>NZ_JBSJEN010000004.1:0-6448 GCF_055081095.1 Clostridium sp. CM037 | reverse complement strand
TGGTGGCTTACCGGGGAATCGAACCCCGGACACCATGATTAAAAGTCATGTGCTCTACCAACTGAGCTAGTAAACCATGTTTACCTGGCGACAACCTACTCTTCCACAAGGTCACCCCTGCAGTACCATCGGCGCATTGAAGCTTAACCTTCGTGTTCGGTATGGGAACGGGTGTTACCTTCATGCCATAATCACCAGATTGAGAATATAAATATTCTCTGAAAATTGCACAGTGAATTAGTCTTTTCGCTCACGCTCAAAGCCTCGCTTCTTTCTTACGAAAGAAGTATATCGCATTACTTTTAATTATATATTTAGGTCAAGCCCTCGACTTATTAGTATTAGTCAGCTGAACATGTTACCATGCTTACACCTCTAACCTATCAACCTGGTGGTCTTCCAGGAGTCTTACTAACATCGCACTTACGTGCGAGTTATGGGAAATCTCATCTCAGGGTGGGCTTCACGCTTAGATGCTTTCAGCGTTTATCCCTTCCAAACATAGCTACCCAGCGATGCCACTGGCGTGACAACTGGTGCACCAGAGGTTTGTCCATCCCGGTCCTCTCGTACTAAGGACAGCTCCCTTCAAATTTCCTACGCCCGCGACGGATAGGGACCGAACTGTCTCACGACGTTCTGAACCCAGCTCGCGTGCCGCTTTAATGGGCGAACAGCCCAACCCTTGGGACCTACTTCAGCCCCAGGATGCGACGAGCCGACATCGAGGTGCCAAACCTCCCCGTCGATGTGGACTCTTGGGGGAGATCAGCCTGTTATCCCCGAGGTAGCTTTTATCCGTTGAGCGATGGCCCTCCCACGAGGTACCACCGGATCACTAAGCCCGACTTTCGTCCCTGCTCCACTTGTAAGTGTCGCAGTCAGGCTCCCTTCTGCCTTTGCACTCTTCGCGCGATTTCCAACCGCGCTGAGGGAACCTTTGGGCGCCTCCGTTACTTTTTTGGAGGCGACCGCCCCAGTCAAACTGCCCACCTAACAATGTCCTGTGACCAGATTCATGGCCTCCAGTTAGAACCTCAGTACTGTCAGGGTGGTATCCCAAGGATGACTCCACACAGGCTGACGCCCATGTTTCTCAGTCTCCCACCTATCCTGTACAGACAATACCGAAATTCAATGCTAAGCTACAGTAAAGCTCTACGGGGTCTTTCCGTCCAATCGCGGGTAGCAAGCATCTTCACTTGCACTACAATTTCGCCGGATGTGTTGTTGAGACAGTGCCCAAATCATTACGCCATTCGTGCGGGTCGGAACTTACCCGACAAGGAATTTCGCTACCTTAGGACCGTTATAGTTACGGCCGCCGTTTACTGGGGCTTAAGTTCATACCTTCGCTTGCGCTAAGTAATCCCCTTAACCTTCCAGCACCGGGCAGGCGTCAGCCCCTATACATCAGCTTTCGCTTTAGCAGAGACCTGTGTTTTTGCTAAACAGTTGCTTGGGCCTATTCTCTGCGACCTACTTACGTAGGCACCCCTTCTCCCGAAGTTACGGGGTCAATTTGCCGAGTTCCTTAACAACAATTCTTCCGATGGTCTTAGGATTCTCTCCTCACCTACCTGTGTCGGTTTGCGGTACGGGCACCAATATCCTCGATAGAGACTTTTCTTGGCAGCGTGGAATCAGATACTTCGGGAATAAATTCCCTTCCCCATCACATCTCAGCGTTAAGAGCAAACGGATTTGCCTGTCTGCTCCGCCTAAATGCTTAGACACACATCCAATAGTGTGCACATCTTATCCTCCTGCGTCATCCCATTTCTAATAACGTCCATTGGTGGTATCGGAATATCAACCGATTGTCCATCACCTACGCCTTTCGGCCTCGGCTTAGGTCCCGACTAACCCTGAGAGGACGAGCCTTCCTCAGGAAACCTTAGGTTTTCGACCGTTAAGATTCTCACTTAACTCTCGCTACTCATGCCAACATTCTCACTTCTGTACCGTCCACCACTCCTTACGGTATGACTTCAGCCAGTACAGAAAGCTCCTCTACCGCGTACACAATTGTGTACACCCATAGCTTCGGTGGTAAGTTTTAGCCCCGGACATCTTCGGCGCAGGATCTCTTGACTAGTGAGCTATTACGCACTCTTTAAATGAGTGGCTGCTTCTGAGCCAACATCCTAGTTGTCTTAGAAATCCCACATCCTTTTCCACTTAACTTACACTTTGGGACCTTAGCTGATGGTCTGGGCTGTTTCCCTTTTGACTACGGATCTTATCATTCGCAGTCTGACTGCCGAAATAAAAGTATATGGCATTCGGAGTTTGATAGGGTTCAGTAACTGTTGTCAGCCCCTAGCCCATTCAGTGCTCTACCTCCATTACTCAATTAATCGACGCTAGCCCTAAAGCTATTTCGAGGAGAACCAGCTATCTCCGAGTTCGATTGGAATTTCTCCGCTATCCACAGCTCATCCCATGGTTTTTCAACACCAACGTGGTTCGGACCTCCACGGAATTTTACTTCCGCTTCATCCTGGCCATGGATAGGTCACCCGGTTTCGGGTCTACGACATGCAACTATGCGCCCTATTCAGACTTGGTTTCCCTTCGGCTCCGTACCTTAAGTACTTAACCTTGCTACATATCGTAACTCGTTGGCTCGTTCTACAAAAAGCACGCCGTCACACATATAAAGTGCTTCGACCGGTTGTAGGCACACGGTTTCAGGTTCTATTTCACTCCCCTTCCGGGGTTCTTTTCACCTTTCCCTCACGGTACTTCTTCACTATCGGTCACTAGGTAGTATTTAGCCTTGGGAGGTGGTCCTCCCAGCTTCCCACAAGGTTTCACGTGTCTCGTGGTACTCTGGATTAGATCTGACTGTTTTTCCTTTTCATTTACAGGCCTATTACCTTCTGCGGAGCAGCTTTCCAGCTATCTTCAATTAAGGAATTGCAGTATTTATGATCTATCCTCAACCCCCAGATCAAAGACCTGGGTTTGGGCTCTTTCCCTTTCGCTCGCCGCTACTTAGGAAATCGATGTTTCTTTCTCTTCCTCCGGGTACTTAGATGTTTCAGTTCCCCGGGTCTACCTCTGCATACCTATTTATTCAGTATGCAGTACATAGTTGTTACTATGTGGGTTCCCCCATTCGGAAATCTTTGGATCACAGGCTATTTGCGCCTACCCAAAGCTTATCGCAGCTTAACGCGTCCTTCTTCGGCTCCTAGTGCCAAGGCATTCGCCATGCGCCCTTTGTAGCTTGACCTTGATTCTGTCTATTTACATAGACGGTTATATTAATTTTGCGAAATTGTATTAAATTAATTTATAAACTACTTGCGTAGTTTTAATTTTTTTAAAACAACTTTTTTCACTGTGCAATTTTCAAAGAACATTTTAAGAAAAACTATTCATTATCTAACTCCTAAGAGTTAGATAAAATTAGTCTCTCAAAATTAAACAGAGAACTAGGTACGATTAATTACAATAGATATTTTTGAAGAACAAATTAATATTCTTCTATTGCATCGACCGAAGTCAATACATCTACTCCCTAGAAAGGAGGTGATCCAGCCGCAGGTTCTCCTACGGCTACCTTGTTACGACTTCACCCCAATCATCAATCCCACCTTCGGCCGCTGGCTCCTTACGGTTACCTCACGGACTTCGGGTGTTACCAACTCTCATGGTGTGACGGGCGGTGTGTACAAGGCCCGGGAACGTATTCACCGCGACATGCTGATTCGCGATTACTAGCAACTCCGGCTTCATGTAGGCGAGTTGCAGCCTACAATCCGAACTGGGATGAGTTTTTGAGTTTGGCTCCACCTTGCGGTCTTGCATCTCTTTGTACTCACCATTGTAGCACGTGTGTAGCCCTAGACATAAGGGGCATGATGATTTGACGTCATCCCCACCTTCCTCCCGGTTAACCCGGGCAGTCTCACTAGAGTGCTCAACTTAATGGTAGCAACTAATGATAAGGGTTGCGCTCGTTGCGGGACTTAACCCAACATCTCACGACACGAGCTGACGACAACCATGCACCACCTGTCACCCTGTCCCGAAGGACTTCGCCCATCTCTGGGTTATGCAGGGGATGTCAAGTCTAGGTAAGGTTCTTCGCGTTGCTTCGAATTAAACCACATGCTCCGCTGCTTGTGCGGGCCCCCGTCAATTCCTTTGAGTTTTAATCTTGCGATCGTACTCCCCAGGCGGAATACTTAATGTGTTAACGGCGGCACCGAGGTTCGACCCCCGACACCTAGTATTCATCGTTTACGGCGTGGACTACCAGGGTATCTAATCCTGTTTGCTCCCCACGCTTTCATGCCTCAGCGTCAGTTACAGTCCAGTAAGTCGCCTTCGCCACTGGTGTTCTTCCTAATCTCTACGCATTTCACCGCTACACTAGGAATTCCACTTACCTCTCCTGCACTCTAGACACCCAGTTTCAAATGCAGCACCCAAGTTAAGCTCGGGTATTTCACATCTGACTTAAATGTCCGCCTACGCATCCTTTACGCCCAGTAAATCCGGACAACGCTTGCCACCTACGTATTACCGCGGCTGCTGGCACGTAGTTAGCCGTGGCTTCCTCCTCTGGTACCGTCATTATCGTCCCAGAAGACAGAACTTTACAACCCGAAGGCCTTCATCATTCACGCGGCGTTGCTGCGTCAGGGTTTCCCCCATTGCGCAATATTCCCCACTGCTGCCTCCCGTAGGAGTCTGGACCGTGTCTCAGTTCCAATGTGGCCGATCACCCTCTCAGGTCGGCTACGCATCGTCGCCTTGGTGAGCCGTTACCTCACCAACTAGCTAATGCGCCGCGGGTCCATCTCAAAGTGGAATTTTCCGAAGAAAAATCCTTTGATGTTTCGATCATGCGACCAAAACATATTATGCGGTATTAATCTCCCTTTCGGGAGGCTATTCCCCTCTTTGAGGCAGGTTACCCACGTGTTACTCACCCGTCCGCCGCTAATCCACCCCGAAAGGTTTCATCGCTCGACTTGCATGTGTTAGGCACGCCGCCAGCGTTCGTCCTGAGCCAGGATCAAACTCTCAATTTAAAAGTTTACACTTTTTTAGTTGAAATGATTAATCTGCGACAACTGTTAAGTTGTTACGCAAGCTCATTGCATACTTTTAGTCTTACGACTAAATTTTACTTTATACTAAAGTAATTAACTGGTTTAGCGAAATATTATTTCGCTATCTTTACCTATTTCTCTGTTTAATTTTCAAAGACCAATTTGTTTTGTCATCATGTGACGACTTCTACTATATTACTAGGTATTTCTTGTTTTGTCAACACTTTTATATGATATTTAAAATTTTTATATTTTTAATTTTAAAAATCTCTTTCTTTCCATTTGAAGTAACAATAGTAACTAGTAAGTAAAAACATCTAATAATATATGGTTTGTATTTATTCTTTATGATTATTACTCTCTCTATGGTTATTCCTATATTAATCTCATAATACAACTCCTGTAATATTAACGACTTCAGAAGGAGATTTATACTCCCGCTTATATCAGTGAGAGTATAAGTCTCCTTCTGAAATGCCGTTAAAACTATGGATATAACCTTTTATTTTATTTCTACATCATATTTGTTTTTTAATTCCGTTATGGCGCTTGTATATTTTTCATTTTGTTTTTGGTGTGAAATATTCTCCAAAATCATAGGCCTAGATTCTTCCAAGGATTTCACATCTTCTAGACTTTTCTCATCTAATTGTATTAAATGATATCCAAATTGAGTCTTAACAGGTTCACTTATTTCACCAACCTGTAGTTCAAAAGCTACTTTTTCAAATTCAGGAACCATTCTACCTCTAGTAAAACTACCTAAACTACCACCTTGCGCTGATGATGGACATTTAGAATATTTTTTAGCGGCTTCCTCAAAAGACATTCCATTAGTTATTTCCACTTTAATTTCTTGCATTTGCTCTAGGGTATCTACTAATATATGTTTAGCTGATGCAGTCTCGCCACTTTTAAACATTTGACTGTTATCTTTATAGTACTTTTGAATCTCTTCCTCTGTTATATCTAAATCAGCCATTATGTTTTTGACGCCTGCTTGTATTAAAACATCTTTTTCTATCAACTTCATTTGTTCTATATAGTCTGCATCTTTCTCCATATCATTATCAAGAGCATAATTATATATTAATTCAAAATTTATCATTTGATCTAAAAATTGTTTTTTACCTTCTTCTGTTTTGTAGTGCTCTTGCGTTTCCTGTGGAAATCTTAATAATGATCTTTTTATATCTTTTTCAGTTATTTTACTTCCATTTACTATAGCTAAAACTTTATTCTCCATAATTACTCTCCTTTAAAATTATTATAATTATATATCTTCATTATCATGATACCATAAAAATAATGAAAAAACACAATCAATAAAATGTTATTTAAAAATAAAAAAAGCACTTCATAAAGAAGTACTTTTT
>NZ_JBSJEN010000003.1:0-28567 GCF_055081095.1 Clostridium sp. CM037 | reverse complement strand
TAAAATGTTATGCCTGCCTTTTTAGCAGGAGTGCTTCTCTCAATGGTATTTAAGTATTTTAAATACAAATCTATAGCTCGTTTACCTGTCTCTAGTGACATATAAGTATTTGTTCTATTTCGAGTATAATTATACTCTTCTGACAAGTAACAATATTTACATCTAAAATTACAATCTTCCGTTAATGTAAGAACTAATAAAAACATTGCTCTAGTCTCTATGAATTCTTTAATAGTATTAGCATTAACATTTTGATTTTGTTTATCTATATTATTATAAGATTCTGTCTCTTTATAAATTCCATTGAAATTGGATTTCCATCTAGAAATAAACTTTACTGCACTTATAGCTTCGTCTCTATTAAATTCTTGTGAGAGTTCATCAATTACATTTTCTGTATTATTAGAGGTATAGCTATTAATTGCTTTATCTAATATCTTATTTGATGCAATCACAGTTCCTGTAATACCGTCATATATATATTCAGCACCACTATTGGTTTGAAATTTTTCTATTATTAATTTCTCCAAAATTCATTACCTCCTTGCATTAAAAAATATATAAGTGTTAATAATATTATTTGGGAAGTATAAGCGTGTACTATACGCTTATACTATGAAAAGTATAAATAAACTACATACCACCAGCAGTACCACCAGTTGTTCCAGCAATCGCAGCAAGAGCTGTACCAAGAAGCTCAGATGCGACACAACCAATTACGCATGCAACTCCACAACCAACTACACAAGCATCATTTCTAGGTGTAGTAACAGCCATAATATCATCTCCTTTCATAAAATTAATATTTAAGTTTATAAGCTATATCAAAAAACTACAGAATATAAGTATTAGTAATATTTAGTAGTTTATATGATTAAATTTACAGGTTCACTAATTATAGTTAATGAAATATTTCAGATTCATGCTAATAAAACCATTTACATAAATGCCCTTTTTAGACACTAACCAATGAATTATTTTTCAATTATCAATTAGTTATTCCCTACGTTGCTTGTACATCATTGAATACACCGGCAGGTTCTCTGCGCCTGTAGCCCGGGCACTCCATGCGATTGGCATATATGTCAGCGTTATCAACCCCATTTTAATTCACGACCAGCTTGTCCTAGGATATAAAGCTTGCCAATAAAACTATATTTACATAATTATTAAAATAAGTAAATAGATATCTCTCTAAACATACAAAAATAGACATTAAAAGTAACAATAACGTTATATTTGCATTATCGTTACTTTTAATGTCTATTTTTGTATGTTTTATGCTAATATATTGAATTTATATTGAATATGCTGTATATTTATATATTATTCACCTATATATGGGGTCTGTGCAGTAATGGAACAGAAAATTACAACAAAAACCCATTTATTTACAATTATTTAAATTCTAATATTTTGCTCAATTAATTAAAATCATTTTGACTTTCTAAATCAACCAGTGGTCTTAACTTACCACCATCAATTGCCTCTGAAATTTCAAATGAGTACTTACCCATTATGTTGATGTGGTCATATCCTAATGCTGATAATCTTTGAATTTCATTATCTTTTACTACTGCACCAGATGCTCTAAGTTTTTCAATAGATTCTTGCATATACCTTGTATTCCACACAATAATAGCATTTACTATAAAACCTAATGCATCAAGTTGACCTTCACGATAAGATTGATATAATTGACCTTTTTTACCGTAAAAAACTGATCTAGCAACATTATGGCGAGATTCACCACGATTTAATTGCGTTAATATTTTACGCTGATAATCTTCAATATCAATATATGAAAGCAAATGTTGAGTCTTATAAATACGACCTACTTCTCCAAATGCACGCTCCAACATTGTAATTTTATTTCCACGTTTAAAAGTAGGAATAAGCTGTGCTGGGTTAACTTTTCCAGTTTTCAAAGACCCTACTACTTTCAATATATCCTCCCAGTAACGAATGATCAAATCTATACGTATCTTATTTTTTGAGATGTTGTTTAAAACTCCATAATCAGCTGATGAATCTAAACCTGACTATAATTATTTGAAAAGTTTATTCAAGTATCTTAGAGAAGAATTAGAAATCGAGGTTCCACGAAACGCAAGAAAATTACCATATGTGCCAACAGAGGATGAAATAAAAAATTATTATAAAGTAGTTTGGAACTCTAAAAACTTTCAGGACATGTTAATTATCAAGGTTTTGATTTATACGGGTGTTAGAGTCAGTGAATTAGTTAGCATAAAGATTAGTGATATAGATTTATTTAATTGTCAGATAAGAATTAATCAAGGCAAGGGTAATAAGGATCGTGTGGTTCCTTTCCCAGAGGGATTTAAAGAGGTGCTTGGTATACATTGTAACAATAATCTGAAAAATAATGCCACTTATTTATTTGAATCCTCATGGAAAAAGAAATATACCGACAGGGGCATAAGAAAAATCTTAGAAAAATACTCTGTGCAAGCTGGTTTAAAAACAATGATTTCTCCACATAAATTAAGACATTTCTTGTTTACCTGGCTAAAAAAACAAGGCATAGACGATGCTTTGATACAACCATATTCAGGCCATGAAAGCAGAAAAACCCTTGAAATATATTCTAAATTATCAATTGCTGAAGCTCAAGAGGCTTATGATGCAGTGATTAATAAATTTCCAATATAATGAGTATACATAAGGCTTTAAAAACCCCTATTACGAAATATATGATGAAAGGACAAAATGTTTATGAATAATAAACCACAACCAAATTGGCAACCTATTAAAAACATGCCTATGATTGCAAATTTAATAGACAGTCAGTTAACAGATGCTAAAGAACAATATACAACACTCTTGGAAGCTCGTAATAAACCTCATGTTTTGAATGATTCAATTGTGCAACGTACAATAAAAGTTTATACAGAACAACTTGATTTTACTCAGGTATTTGAAAAACAGCTTTTAAAATGGGAAAAGGAAGAATATTTGATACCCATTCTACAAACTGAACTATGCCGTTTACAGGCTCAAGTGAAATATTCATATAAAACCTTAAAAGATATTATAGCCCTGGCAGAAGAATTGAAAATGGGAACTATTGAAAAAGTTATGGAGAAAAGTGATTTGGAAATTGGTATAGAATCGTTAAAAAAGTATTTTTAGACCAGTAATCTCAAATGAAATCTGAAATTTTCCTATTGCTTCTGGTTACAGCTATGTTCTTCATACCCCTATTAACCCTATTATCTCCTGGATAATTATATTATTAATTTAAATTTCAAGTTTTTATTCTTTTTTAGAGGATTCTTTTGTTGTAGTATAGAATGCATAATAACAAAAGTTAAACTAAAGTTATTATGTGAGGTGACTAATATGAGCAAAGCAAGAAATCTAAATTTATCTTTAAAAGAATTAATATACATAGCAGTGGCAATAAATGAAAATACACTTGAGAATAAAATGAGATTAAAGGACGAAAAAATACCTACCGATAAATTTATTAGAAAGTTTGAAATTAGCAGAAAAGATTTTTCAGAAACTATAAAGTTGACTGAGATAAATTATAATAAGTCAACTTTTTTATATGATGTACCCGAATCCATAAAAGGTACTGAACCAGTTGTAAATAAAGGTTTTAACGAAAGTGAAACTCTTGTTATTAATAAAAGTGTAACAAAAGTTAATAATATAAAAGACTTAGGAAACATATCAATTGATAAAAAAAACAAAAATGAAACTTCTGTTATTATAAAAAATATAAAAGAAGAAGTTCAAGAATTTAGTAACATAAAAACAGAAATTAATGAGATGCTCGAATGGTACAAAAATCAAAAAAACATTATAGATGTTGAGATACCCATTATAAAAGTAGATTCGCAAAAGTTCAAAAATGAACAGGCAATTACTAGAGGTGTAAAATTGTACCTAAGTGCATTTAACACATTTAAAGACTTCTGTTTAGAAAATGGGCAGTACAAAATGCAAGATCTGATTTCAATGGCATTGATTGAGTATGCAGATAAATATAAATAATTCAAATAATAGATTTTATATAGAGTTAAATACTCTTATGTATAGCAAAATATGTCCTTATTTTAATATTTCGCTTGCTGAAATTCTTCTCCAACCTCATCTTTTTCATTATCTTCCCAACCTAATAATTTATTTTCTAAACTTTTATATGTCATTCCACCATCTTTACCATCATATTTTCTTTGTTCATAAGCATTAAAGGTACCAGTTTTAGTTTTACCTTTAGGATCTTGATAATCATTCATGATGGCTCTAAGCATCCAACCGACCACACTACCAATTTTAGCTACATTTTGAGCTAAAACATATTTTTCTTTTATGATACTTATATCTCCTTTGGCAATATCTAGTATAGATTTAGCTTCTAAACTTGTTATGTCCTCTTTGATTATAGCTTTAATCTCATTTATAGGGCTTATAGAGTGTTTTTCTTCTTCAAGTGTTTTATCTTCTATTGTTGCACAGACTTCGTCTATAGGCTTTGTATTTACCTGATTAACCTTTATGTAAAATTTCAAATTTGTGACCTTACCTTTAATTTTAGATTCCTCATACTCAAACGAAATATCACTACTTCCATTTATTTCTTCATACGCAGGTTTTAATACACATCTTTTAAAATCTGCATATCTTTGATAACTTTTAGGACACTCAAGTTTAGTTCTAAGTTCATCTAAATTGTCAACTCGCCAACCAGTCCCGTTTTTACTGCTATTTTCATAACTCTTTAAGTAATAATAAAGCCTTTTACTGTAAATATTATTAAAATTTAATGTATATTTCAATTTATAAAAGCACGCTTTTTTCGCACTTAACATAAGTGTTTTTAATTTTTGTCCTAATTCTAGTGATATTTTGCTCTCACCATCAATGTAATCAATACTAGAAAACCATGAAAAATAAATTCTATGTTCTTTATTATCTTTGTTTTTTGTAGATAATGAAAATCCTTTGCCTTCAAATGTTGCAACTGCTTTTTTTAAATCTCTATAAATATTACTCTTGTCTTTTATGTTATATAATTTACCATATTTAGCCACATCAATTTGATATTCAAGTTTGCCATCATCTTCGATAGAAGCAAAAACCATATCTACAATATCATTTTGCTTTTTTGTTAACTTAAATCGTGCTTCAATTATTGCTTCTGGTCTTCTGCCAATTAATTCTCCACCTTTTTTATTTTCCATTACTTGCATTACCTCCAATACCTAATATAGGTATACATTACCATGTGTAAAGTGTAAAGTCAATATACGTTTTACACCGACATTCCTTACACCCCTTACCGACATTCCTTACACCTCTTACCGACATTCCTTACACCTCTTACCGACATTCCTTACACCTCTATGCCATTCAAATCCTTGATATGACTTGGCTTACAGATTCCTACTATACTCTTTACTATACTCTTTACTATACTCTTTACTATACAACAACTGTAGTTGTTCTCTTTTTATAATTCTAAATCTTCTCTTTTATTTCTTCTTGAGATCGTCGCGGCTTCTTTTTCATTTTTAATTTTTTGTTGAACTTTTCATGTTTATCAAAGTATTCCGTAAAACCTTTATGATAACTTAAAACATCACTTTTCAAAGAGATATTAACTTTTTTTAATTCATTCAAGGAGTTTTCATTTAGCACACCTTTTTTAGCTAAACTCATTATTTTATTGAAGTCGACCTCTTGAAGTGTTATTTTAGACCCCATAAGGCTCTTTTTAACGTTTGTTTGTTCAAGATTGGATATATTAGTCGTTAACTTTTCTAATGTCTTAGATTTGATATTAAGTTTGTTGTAGACCCTACTAAGTTCAGATTCACTTTTTATCAACTCGTCCTGTTTAGTTTTAATTTTAAAGTCTTGAGTATCCAAATGAGTTTTTTTACTACCTGATTCACCTCTTTGAACATCAAAACCTTTACTTTGTAAATGACTGGGCAATTCAGATTGTAATTGCAATAAAGATTTACGATTAAAAAGAATCTTAGCAGAAAGTCTTCCGTCTTTGGTTAGAGGTACACTACAAAGGTGCATATGTGGCGTGGTTTCATCCAAATGTACTGTCGCTGATAACAAGGTGTCCATTGTGGAAGGCGGCAGTATAGAAAATAAAGCTTATAATTTTAAGTTTAAATATGATATAATTAAAAAAATGAGGTGATAGTATTGGATAATGAAATAAAAGATATGTTGGTTAAGTTATTAGAAGACGTAGCTGATATAAAAACAGAAGTAAAAAAGAATTCTATGGAGCTTGAAACTATAGGGAAAAATATAAATATAGTTGTAGAAGTACAAACTGCACATAAAGAGCAGCACGACTTCTCATTTGAAAATACGAATGCACTAATTGATGAAAAAACTGACTTATTAGGAGTTGCTGTAAAGAGTGTTTCCAAAGATGTAAAAGAGGTCAAGGAAAGTGTTGATGTTATGAAAGATGTTATAGGTCGTCATCAAATAGATATTGAAATATTAAAGCGTAGACCAGTTTAAAGGTTTAATCCTATTGGTAATTATTCTAAGTAAATTTACAATTAAAGTGATGTAAGAGTATCTAATAATTTAAAATTCAATATAAAGATTATAAAGGGTAATTACTAATAGTGATTACCCTTTTATTTAATTGTGAAAAAAGTTTGTATATATTAATTCCAAAACTTATCTAATTATTTTTCTTTAGTTCGTTTTCTTTTGTCTTTAGCATGATAATATTCAGACCTCGATTGTTTAGTATCTTTAGACTTTTTATGTTTATTTTTTGTATTACAAACAAAATACAATGAAAATATAACGAATAATTATTGCGTGTTATAATATTTAGATGTATAATTAAGCTTTAAATAAAGTGAATACAAATACAATACACTTAAATACATATTAAATACATGAAAGGGCGGTATATATGGCAGATGTTAAGGCAACAAGTTTCAGAGTAAGTGATGAGGATATAGCAAAATTCAAAGAATTTGCAGAAAAAGAGGGATATAATCAAGCAGAGGCATTTAAAAGCGTTATGCAGACAGTAGAAATGGCAAAGGCAAAGAATATAATTAAGGATAGAGCAAAAGAAGTTGAGGTATTTCAGAACACAATTAATGATTTAATGAGTTACTTTTTAAATAGTCTTAATGTTAATCAAACATCAGAAGAAAGAATAAGAGAAGAATTAAGCAAGGAGCTACAAACAAAAGATAATACTATTTCAACAATGTATGAGCAATTACAAGAATTAAAAGCTGATAAGATTAATTCAGATAATACTCTTAAAGATATAAGTGATAAGAACAAAGAAATTCAAGAGCAACTCCAAAAGGCTAATAATGATAATATAGATAAAAATAAGAGCATTGATAAGTTGAATAGTAACAATGATTTACTACAGGAGCAACTACAAGAGTATAAACAATATAAAGAACAATACAAGACGTTACAACAAGAACTGGAACAACTTAAAGCCGATAATAGTAACAAAAATAATACTATTAATAATTTAACCAATGAAAATAAGCAACATCAGGACAAAATTAATAATAATTCTGATATGATCGAGTTCTACAAATTGAATAATACAGAATTAAAGAAGGACATAGATACATATAAGAATGATACAAGGTCATTAGAGGATAAATATAGTAAGCAGATAGAACAAGTTAAAGCAGACCAGGAAAAGGCATTAAAAGCACAAGAAAAGGCTTTACATGAGCAAACAAAAGATAAATATGATGTAGAAGTTGCTAAAAAGAATTTAGAAATTGAAAAATTAAATAATATAATAGAGAAGTTAAAATCTAAAGAAGCTAAGCCGGTAACAAAAAAAGTTAATTTAAAAGCATAAAAATTTTAAAGGATTAATTAATATAAATTAATCCTTTTTTCTATATGTTTATAGTGAAAGTAAAGTTTTTGATAATCCACAGTTTATTAATTTAATATGTTTAGAAGAAATGTTTTAAAATATAAAAAGATAGAACTAAGAACTTCTCATAGTTTTGATAACTTAGAAAAAAATTATCAGTTTGGAATAAGGAGGAAAAAGCATGAAAAAAATGAGAGCAATTTATATTGGTGATGTTAAACATAATTAATGCCCTGTTTTTGAATTAAATATAAATACTGGATGGTTTGAAATGTTGGAAGATAAGAGTTTTACATATAAAAAAGAATGCGTTTATGATGATGCAAATTTCTTGATTTTTGATGTTGAAAATGATGATGTTAACCTAGTAATTAGAAAAAAATAAAAAGAAAAAACTATGAGAATCTCATAGTTTAAAAAAGCTCTATTATGATTATATTGGTTGTGTAGTTTTTAGTACTAGCAGGATTATGGTAAGATTACTCTTACCCGACCTGTTAGGGAAAAAAATTCCCTAAGACCCTTGATAACTTAGGGGATTCCCCCTAAAACCCCATGTTTAAAAAACTCTAAATAAATTTAAACCAAAAAGGAGTAATTTAAAAAATGAATGAACTTAAATTAAAGAAATGTATTGATTGTAATAAAGAATATCCAGCAACTATAGAATACTTTTATAATAATGGGAAAAAGCTTCAAGTGCGTTGTAAAAAGTGTCATAATATTAAACGCAAAAACAACATGAAAAAAGAAAAAGAAAATACTAATAAAAGTAGAATTGTATTGAGTGAAAAAGAAGAAAAAGTTTTTAGTGAAAAGGCAAAAGAATTTAATATGAGCAGAACGGATTTCATAAAGCTAATGGTATTAAAAGGAGAAAGTGAAATACTTGTTAAAATTGATCCTAAATGTTTTGATGATTTTAACTATCAAATCATGGGGATAGCCACGAATGTAAATCAAATAGCTTATAAATGTAATACAGAAAACAATGTATATCAAATTGATGTTGAGAATCTTAGAAATGAATTAAAAAAAATTAGAGAATGGCAAAACAAATTAGAAAAAGAATTTAAAATGATTGATACCTCTATAAAATATTCACATGAGGTATTAACATTTGATGACATTTGATGACATTTAAAATATAAATATTAATGTTGAAAGAAGTTTGGGACATATATCTGTGAGGAATGTGGTTGTGTTATAATTTTGGCAACGGAGGGGTTGTCATTAGGGTGGCAAGATTTAGAGGACTGTACGCCAGTTAGCATGTAACGCTCGTATAAGGGTTTCAGATTCCACTTTATACAAACCCACTCGCTATGTCTTCGACGGGAATTCTTTAAATTTAACTAAATTCTAATTAGATTTAACAAAAGGTATTAATAATAGCTTTGAAGTGCCTAGATTGGGTTAAACTTGAAAGAACAAACAATTATAGCCTGGATGCTTTAAAGTGGATTAGAAAGGCTCTGAATGAATATAGAAAGCAAATAATAGAAAAAGGAGAATATGAATATGAATACTGATATTAAAATTTGTAATTTTATTGATGATAAAATGATGACAACAACAGGTGGGGAACAAAAAGAATGGGTTAGAAAATATGACATTTTTACTTGTAGGAATTTATTTGAGAAATTTCAAAGAGTTGATAAATTAGCAGAAGTAGAAAAAATACGAATGGAAATTTTAAAGTATGTACAATAAAAATGAAAAAACTAATTATACAGTTTTTGCTGGAATTAATGGAGCGGGTAAATCAACTTTATATGAAGAAGTTGATAAGGAACTTTTAGGAATAAGAATTAATGCAGATGAAATTGCGAAAGAGATAGGAGATTTTAATGATCCTAAAGTGCAATTGAAAGCAGGAAGAATAGCAGTAGAAACACTAAGAGCTTGTATAAAAGAGAAGGTTAATTTTAATCAAGAAACGGTTTTATCAGGGAAAAGCACAATAGTACAAATGCAAAAATTGAAAAATGAAGGCTATAGAATAAGGTTAATGTATATTGGATTAGAAAATAAAGAATTAGCAGTTAAAAGGGTTGCTGAAAGGGTAAAGAATGGTGGTCATAATATTTCTAAAGCACTTATCTATGAGCGTTATAATAAAAGTCTTGAGAATTTAAAATTTGCTATGAAACTTGCTGATGAGATTAGAATATATGATAATTCAAAGGATCAAAAAGAAAGAGAAACATTATTTGTAGTAAAAGATAATAAAATAATTTATGAAGCTGAAGAAATACCAATGTGGTTTAAAGACATACATAATGAACATGTAAAGTAAAGAAAAGAAAAGAGTAAAGAAGTAAAGAATTAGTTACTGGTTGTTGATAAAATGGACATGGATAATGCAATATTGGTAAAGAAATAAGTAAAGAAGTAAAGAAAAATGTACATATTCTTTACTTTTTTAGTAAAGAAAAGAGTAAAGAAGTAAAGAAAGAAGTATGGAAAGCAATAAAAGGTATGCTGCCAAGTAGGTGCTAGGTGCTAGCACCTAGCATAAAATATTTAGAAAATATCAAAAATAATGTAAAATTAACTTTTACATTAAATGTATTACAAAGCGAAAAACAGTGCATAAATGGAGTGTATATTCTCAATTAGACACCTTTTATGCAGTGGAATAGAGCATTATTGCATAAGGGGGTAGTAACCGCAAAACGCGGATTTTATACGTTAAGACATATATTACCAAAATACCGATATATTCAAAGAGTTCTTTGAATATATCGGTATTTTAATTACTCTAAAATATATTTTGGGTGTTTTTGCCCATCCCCCCGAAAAGGTGGAATAAGCAAATTATCCAAGGAATTTTTAAAATATTCTCAAATTGATTCATATTCTTTAACTCTTCTATAAAAAGTATTATTTTTCATATCAACAAGCTCCATAGCTTTTACAGCAGTTATATTACCTTGCTTCCACTTCATATAAACAGCTTTAAAGTTTTCATTAATGGGTATTTTCTTTCTTCCAAATTTGATTCCTTTTTTCATAGCAATGCTAATGCCTTCCTTTTGTCTTTCTTTTATTCTTGTACGTTCATCCTCCGCCATATAACTTAGTAGCTGTAGTATCAAATCAACAATTAAACTCTCTATACCTTTCATATTCTTATATTTTGTTGTATTGGGGTAGGGCTCGCAATTTGTGCAAAAGTACCGTTAAAAAAATTTGATTAACATTTAAGTAAATATATAGTAAATATAGTAGGTTCTCTAAAAATTCTAATGTAATGTTTTAGTCCAAACTGTAACTAAAATAGTACATTAATAATTTACTACATAAAATATTAATGTACTATTTTTATGTGAAATATATCTTGGAGCATATTAAAAGGCCTTATTCAGCACTTGATTTTACAGTAATTTTAAAATATGTTAGTTGATTTCCCTTGGCGGTACTTTTGCACGAAAAGAGAGCACTACCCCTTATTGGGCACCATTAAACTTCATCCCTGAGCTTGAAAAGATTTCTACTATACCAGGAAAATGGCAAAAACTAATTGAAATTTCACAACAACTTATAATAGAAAAACAGGTTGTATAGGTGAATTTATCTTTTAATATAGTTAAATGTTTATTACCCGGCGGGGTTCCGTAAAAAAGGAACAATCTGAACAGGTATATTTTTGCTGCCATTTTTTATTCACATGTAACAAAACCCTTAATTAATACACATGCTTACTTAGAGATATTCCTACCAATATTTTCTGTGCTAAAGTATATTTTCAGTTTTCAAGCGAAATCATATATCCTAATTTTTTTAATTAGTGTTTTTTCATAAGTTAGTTAACACTAGCTTTTTATATGTATTAATTGTAATGATTGCAGTATAATAGTGGCTATGCCACAATTTAAGTATGTTGAATTTGTTATATAGAAAAGTAAAATGTATGTCCAAAACATTGAAAAAGAGATAGCTAGTATTTTTAAATACTGTTTTCTTTTTTTCTTTTTTATTGGCCGTTTTGGATTGGGGTATGGAGCTCTTGTACTTATTATTACAAGATTCAATAAGCCTAATATATAGTAAATATATGTCTCTAATTTAGGGACTAGTGGTGCAATAATTGAGGTAAGAATAAAAAATAATATTGTCCACATTAAGCATCCTATTAAAGTTTTTGCATGTAGTCCACCCGAGAAAATCCTAGTTGATAATAAAATTATCATCGAAAAAAACAGATAATCTAAATTTCCAATTATACTAAATAAAATAAGTAAGATTGTTATTTTAAAGATTTCATTTAGTATAGTAATTATTGAGTATTGTATTTGTTCCAATTCTTCTGATTTATTAAATTTGCTATTGTCTTTTATATAATATGTAAGTTTAAATGCAAGTTTATTTATCATTTGGAATTCACCTTTTAAAATTTATTTATAATTATGTAAATAGTTTAACATAAAAGGTGAAAATATGTGCATAAAATGAAATTTTAAGCAAAAACAGTCATTTAGTGTAGAAGCACATGCCTTGTAGGTATTTAGTGCTGTTTTATGTAAAATATGATATATGAATAGGGGGTCGTGTAGTAATGGAACAGAAAACCGGTATAAGCACAAAAAATAATGATATTCATAAATTTAAACTTAATTTAAGTACTATATATTCTTCCTAAGTGATTTCAATATACATCACAGTATCATTAATACAATAAAATTTGAAATTTTGCCAATCATTTCGATTATCACATCTTTTATCCACTTAACATTTCTAGTAAAATATGATAAAATATATATTATATGAGATATAATCATAATACTTGTATTTTACAAGTCATAGAATTTTTAAAACAGTTATATATCAAGTGTTTTAAAGAATTCAGTAGAATATTTATTGCGTTAGATTGCCAAAATATAATTTAGGAGTAGATAATGCCTGTTGAATTTTTAACAAAAGAACAAAGGAATAGATATGGGAATTTTATTGATGAGCCTACAAATGAGCAATTAGCAGTGTATTTTTTACTTGATGATACCGACAAAAAAGCTGCACATAGTCATAGGGGCGATTATAATAGAATCGGTTTTGCAATACAGCTTGGGACAGTAAGGTTCCTTGGTACTTTTTTGCCAAATCCACTAAAAATACCTTCTAATATTATTCACTATATTTCTCAACAGTTAGAATTAAGTGAGAATAATCTGGAGAAATATAGTTATAGTCGGGTACAGCCGACATACATGTAAAAATGAGCCACACCATGGATAATGTTTCCATGGTGTGGCTTTTAAAGAATTTCATTTGAAAATTAACGATATATTTCACAATGTATACCCTAATGACACTATTAAAAGCTGTTTCATTGAGGTTATAAAAAGGATATATGAAATGTTTCAAATATAAATAGACTTGATGAAACACCTATAAAACAAGATATAGCCACATGATGGATATTATTATCAGCATGTGGCCTATTTTTGCACTTATGTCGGCTGTACCCGCTATTAAACCACTCTTCCTCAGATAAAATATCTTGAATCAATAATGTATTAACATATACCATGCAGTTTTGTATCAAATGGAGAGCAAAAGCTGATATTTCCTGGTCTTCAATATTATTAGTTGAAAATTCACGACCTCTTGCGCAGAAAATAAAATTATTTGCACTATTCCAATTTTCAATAACATTTAATCCTTGGTTAATTTCTATTCGCATTTCTTCTGACATAATATATCTGCAAATAAATATAGTTTTTATTGCTCTTCCAAGCTCACTTAATGCCTGGTATGTGGGATGCTGAAGATTATTTTTAGTGAATTTTTTTAAAATAGATTCTGCATCAACAGTACCAAGTCTTAATACGGTTGCCAGCGGCTATGTTCTTCATACCCCTATTATAAACATATAATAAATTTTATGTACAAATATGAATAAATATGAATGAATATGAATGAATATGTAAAAAAATAAGGAATTATGATATAATTATATTTATATTTATAAAAATATGGTTTGGAAATGAAGGTTATTCTAATATCATCTTTGTAAACCTAAGTAACTCTAATATATTTTTTAATTAAGAAGAGTTAAGACATTTGAAAGGAGCCTATTTGGATGAAAGTACTAATAGTAGAGGATGATATCATACAAAGTGAAAATCTAAAACAAATGCTTCAGGACATGGATAAGGATTTAGAAATATTTATAGCAGAGGATAAAGGGGATGCGTTAACGATATTAAGAGATCATATCATAGATGCTTTCTACATAGATATTTTTTTGAAAAATTCTTCAGGACTGGACCTAGCAATAGAACTCAGAAAAATACATAACTATAAATTAAGCTGGATTATTTTTTTAACAACTCATGTAGAATACATAACTCAGGCGTTTAAAGAAGCTCATTGCTATGATTATATTTTAAAACCATATGATAAAAAAGCATTAGTAGCTATAAGTAAACTTATACTTTCACGTCCACGCACCAATTCTGTTATTAAAAGAAAGTATGTTATTTTTGACTTAAGGGATAGCATTTTCATAAAGATATATGTAGACGAAATAATTTTTATTGAAGTTAATATTAGGACAAGCACAGTCTATACACTAAATAGTAAATATGAAATAAAAGGGCTTTCATTAAAAAATTCTCTGAAATTAATAAATAGCAAAGATATTATTCAATGCCATAAATCTTTCGCTGTTAATATTAATTATATAACTAAAATTAAAAAACTAAATACAAAATCGTATGAAATATTTTTTGAAAACCATGAAAAAACAGCTCTTTTAAGCTACAAATGTAAAGATATAATTATGGGGAATTTTAAGAATAATAAATTTGATATATTGTAAGTATATTAGTGGAGGTAGTGATAATGGATATAATTCAAACATTTATACTTACTTTTACTGAGGAAGTATGTATTTTTATAATATGGTCCAAAATTAGTTTAAGTGATAAAGATATTTTCATTAAAAATTTAGTTATAATATCTATTGGAGCATTAGTAACATCAATAACTGGATTTAATATATATTTTAATATGGTCATTAGTTATTTAACTATAATATTGTTAGTTTGTGTATATTATAAAAAAAAAATTATTATAACAATTATAGAATTTTTTGCTATTTCAGCTTTCATTATGATAATGCAGCTAATCAGTATGTTTTTATATAATAAATACATTAGTAAATATCAGGGTGAGTTTTCCATTAGCATTATTATACAGTCAATAATATTAATTTTTTCATGGGGGTTATATTATTTTATACCCATATTAAAAAAACATTTAAATTATGATATAGATATAAAAATTTTGTTTTATTTTATAATAAACTTATTAAGCTATATATTAATTTTAAAAGTTATATGGGATTATGATATAAATTTAGTTTTTAATAATATAGTAGAAATTATTTTTACAATAATTTCAGTATTGTCCGTTAATATATTATTGTACTTTTATATAGTAAAAGTTGAACAAGAAAAAAAAGAATCTAAAGTGCAAAGTAAGTATAGTGAGATTTTGAAGAATATAACTGAAGAGATTCGTGCAAGACAGCATGATTTTAAAAATCATTTAAATGTTATGAATGGATTAATTGAAAGTACAAATGGAATTGAATTAAAGTCTAAGTTAAAAGAATATATATACACATTAAACAAGTCTATGATAGAAATAGAAGACATTGTATATATAGAAAACCCAATATTAAGAGCAATAATATATAGCAAAATAAATGAAGCAAATAATAAAAATGTAAAGTTTTTATACAGTGTAAATAATTCACTAACTAATATAAATATAAAGGATTATGAATTATCAGAACTATTAAGCAATCTTATAGAGAATGCATTTGAAGCGGTGGAGAGGCAAGAAAGTGAAAACACAGTATCCATTAGGATATATTTAGATGGTGAATCAAATATCATTGAAATTATAAATAGTGGAATAAATTTAAAATCAGAGAATATTAAAAGGATATTTGAGAGAGGATTCTCAACAAAGTGTGGAAATAATAGAGGATATGGTCTTTACAATGCAAAAAAGATAGTTGAACGCTACGGTGGTAAAGTTCAACTATCCTTAGAAGACAATCTTACGATCTTTAAGTTATTTATCCAATAAGCTTTTGGGGGGTGTTATTTCTCCGATTAAGAGTAGGCTGGTAGAGTTAGTGATAATGCCAGCGAAAGTAATTAAAAACAATCCTAATATGTTTATTACGGTAGCTTTTTTTAATTTTTTCATATTCAAATCTCCTTCTTTTTAAAGATAGTGTTAACACTATCTTTGTTTTATTTATTTAAAACCCTGCTATTGCAAGGATTGTAGATGTTTTTAACAAAAAAACAATGACGCCCTCTATCTGATATGATTGTTGTATCTGGGGGTTGTGTAGTAATGGGACAGAAACGGCAATAGAATTACCGTTTATTACCAAAAATTTTTTTATTCATTGGTTGCAATGGTCTCAGCTTACCAGATAATATTTTTTTTGCTAAGTCAAATGAATAATGACCTACAATATTTATATGATCATAGCCAAGAGGAGAAAGTCGTTTTACGTCATCCGAATTCACGATATACCCTGCATTTCGAATAGCATCTAATGCTTGTTCCATATAGACTGTATTCCAGAGGATAATAGCGTTTGTAACTAACCCTAATGTATTTAATTGATCTTCCTGACCTTCACGGTGAGGTTGATGAATCTCTCCTTTCTTGCCATATACAACGACTCTTTTAAGCCCATTTTCCGATTCTCCACGATTTAGCTGTGTCAAAATACGCCTGCGATAATTCTTGTCATCCAAAAATGACAGTTCGTAAGTGGTCTTAAAAATTCGTCCGAATTCGCCCATTGCACGACCAAGCATAGTTGGCTTCCCGCCTCTTTGTAGCATTTTTATAAGATTTGTAGGATTTATAGTTCCAAGTTTAAGTGAACCAGCGACCCTAAGCATATCATCCCAGGACTTAATTATAAGGTCTTCGCGTAATTTGTGTTTAGATAGACTATTCAAGACACCATAGTCTGCATTTGGATCAAATCGCCAAAGCCTTGTACTTCCTATATCAGCAAGACGTGGGCTAAAGCGATAACCCAATAATGCAAATAATCCAAATATAATATCACTGTAGCCGGCGGTATCTGTCATTATTTCACGAGGTTTAGATGTTGTCTGTTGACCTAAAACCAATTCAAGTAAATATAAGGAATCACGGATAGTTCCTGTAATAACAATTTTATTTAGTCCAACAAATTGATCACTGATAAGATCATAACTTGTTATACCACGTCCAATGCCGAAATATCGTGGGTTTGGACCTGCATAAATAGTTTTTGGTGGTACAACAAATCTAATTCCATCTGCAGATGCAACAGCCCCTTCACCCCATGATTTAGCTAAAGTCATCTTAGAGATATAATCAGCAAGGACAGCATTTGCCTGCACAATTGTCTCTGTACGAAAATAGTTTTGTTCCACCCATGTTAATCTGTCATATTCCAGTGCAGGTATGCCTGGCTGAACTACGGGGCCAAGTCCGATATTACATGCCTTGGCTATGAAAATAGCACATATGCTAACAGACAAATCTTTGATTCTAGAATTACCTTGACTTATATGAGTAAATTGGTCTGTAAATCTGGTTAATGCAGTTATCTCCATTAATAATCCTGGTAAATCTGTATTGGGCATTAGAGATTCAACCTGCTTTTTCAACAATACTAAAGACTTTGGCTCTTCAAGTCGGTTAATGTGAGAGAGAACAATCTTTTCCTTACCCTTAACTATATCAACTCGAATGTCTGGATTATCATCCCAATTTTTAATTGTATTCTTAAATGCAGTATCCAAGTTTTTCTTTAATGGATTCAATGATTCTTCCGCATTCGCCGACCAACCTAATGTGCTTAATACCTTACTTTTAACACTTTCCCAAGCTGATCCCTGTAAAAGCTTGCTTCTTGGATCATTGTATCTATCACTTTTTTCTAGATAAATATCATAATTTTTAATACCTTCAAGCATTTTTTCTATTGCCCAGAAAGTATAAGGGCAAGAGCTTATCATATCCCCTTTAAAAACAACTCTTTTCCAACTTGTTGAAATTCCATCAGTAGGTGCATTCACAAATTTATTTTTTCCAGTCTTTGACTCAACTTTCGAAAGAAAATCCCATGCAGCAAGAGCATGTTGTCCTGCTGCTGATGCCTTAAATTTAATAGTGGCTAAAAGTGCTGGAAGAAATCTACGGATGGAAGTATAATACCTAAAGAGTTCTTTATACTCAACAGTCTGATCTATTGGTCTCGTAAGAGTATCTATCATTCCAATGGCCAATTTTAACTGTTCTTTGGTTATGCTTGAAAATATGGTTTTTCGTATTGTTTCATCAGGTACTTTTTCATCCAATAACAACAAACAAGCTCTACTGAGTTCCCGTGCTGAGCTGTCCAGATCTTTTAAAGAGCGTAGTCTTTCTTTTTCTCCTTTTCTGTTTGCACCATTGAATAAAGTTGAAAAATATCGTTCCATATAGTCGATGATATCATCTTGGGAACTAGTAGTATATGTTATAGCAAACGCAACTAATGTTGCTATGCGACGTTCATCTGGCATCCTTTCAATGGTTTGAGCTCTAGCAATGAAGCATACCGGGATAAAACAGATATTCTTCCTATAGATATTCTGGATATGTTCCATTGATAAGCTCCTATTGAATAAATCATTTTAAATCGTTTAATTGCTTTTAAAAATCCAATAGGAGACTCATGGGTTACAGCCTGTCTAAGCACTTCTAAACCGGTTTTATTTTTAGCATCTATTATAAGCAAATTTTCAAGCATTTCTCGTTGATTAGCATCCGGAAGAAAAGCTAGTTTATGCCATAACCTTGAGGTTGCACGTTCACGAATTTGAGATATAAGCCTTTCTAAAACTGTAGCACCAGGTAATAATATTTTTTGTTCTATTAACCTGGCCACAGTAAGGTCTAAAACAACACTTGGACGTTCGGGTGCTAGCCAAAAGTGATTATATAGCCAACGTACTAACATAAAATGGTGAGGCTGTTTCATAAAATCATGATATCCGTATATTTCCCTAATTTCTTGTGTGTGATTTCTAATAGTTCTGCTATTGCAATAATCAGACAGAACGTTTACATCAATATTTAATTGCTGAGCCACATATACAGAAACATTATCGGGAACATTTGCCGGTTCATATAAAAATGCACCCAAAAATCTCACCGTTCCAAGTTGTATGGCAAATCCCAAACGATTAGAATCACTTCGCAGTTGAAAAATAATCATTCTGTCTTGATCATCCAACCAAAAGTGTTTTGCTAATTGATCTGATCCAAGTTCTTCAGTAAACTTACCGTATCGAGCTTTTTGTTCACAAGTCAAAAAATCCGCAGACATTAAAACATCTCCTGTCAAAAATGATGTTATTTGAGAATTAGTAATTTTACTAGAAATTACTGCCTTATTTAGTTAATGAATATTAAAAGAAGGATATGAATTATTTTTTAGTTTGATTCCACTCTAATAAATCTGAAAGTAATAGTGGTAAATCATCAATTCCACTAAACTCTTTTACCGCAATTGAATTAACTTTATTTTTCACTTCTGAATTAACATATGTTATGCACATCTGCCATTTACCACCTATACTTCTACAATCATCTTCAATTAAAATGTTAGGTACAACCAGTTCTACTATATGCTTATATTTTTGTTCCTTCTCCCTATAATATAGATAATTTCCTGAAAACTTGTGTTCTATAAGTAGTTGTTTTATTTCATGTACTTCTTTTAATTTCTTTCTTGATGTAAAATATATGATTTCAGCACCTTGTTCTTCCCATGATTTTATTATGTCCACACAATTTTTTATTGGAATATATGAAGCATGATTAAAATGTTGAAATATACTTTGAGGCCCTAAAATTGTACCTTCTGTGAATATCATTATTTTTATTCTTTTATTTAAATTATTTTTATTTTCTGCATTATTGGACAACTCCAAGTAAGGCATTCTATCCCCCCACCACTAATAAAACAGAGATTTTTGTTTTATTGTATTGCTACGTAGTATTTAACGAATCTGAATTAATTTTCAAATAAATTGCACCACTATATTCCATAAAATCACTGTTTTATATAGGGACTTTCATTACTTACGTTGATACTGATATCTTCTATTACCTTGTATAGAGTCGGTTTTGTGATACTAAACATATCACACAGGTCTTTCACTGTTGTTTTTTTCTGTTGATACAACTCATATAGAACTCTTTTTTTTTTATCATCAAGTTTGGGTTTTCTACCACCCTTTCTTCCTCTGGCTCTAGCTGCTTCTAATCCTTCTTTTGTTCTTTGGCTTATTAAATCTCTTTCAAATTGGCTTATTCCAGCCATAAAAGTAAACATCAATTTTCCTTGAGGTGTTGTGGTATCTAACCAGCTTTCTTTTAAGCTTTTAATATTAGCACCTTTCCTTTCAATCTGATCAACTAAGCTGAATAGATCTTTTGTACTCCTACTTAACCTTGTAAGATCTGATACTAATATAACATCACCTTTTCTTAATTTATCTAGCAGTCTATTTAATTCTGGTCTATCTGCTTTTGTGCCAGTTATTTTTTCTTGTATTATTTCTTCTGCGCCTGCAGAATTTAAAGAATCTAATTGTCTATCTAACTTTTGTTCCTGAGTGCTTATTCTCGCATATCCAAATACCATGATTCAAACATCCCTTCATAGTAATCTATATTAATATAGTAAATTAAACGGTTAACTTAGTCAATATATTTACTATGAATTATTTACTAAGTTTATTTACTATTCAAATGGCTTATCTAAAGCTTTATATTTACTCAATGAGACGGTAAAATAAACGAGCGTTTGATTTACCGTCTCATATAGGTAGAATACGTTTATGATAGTTACAAACAATATGTATTAATATGGCAATTCTATTGCCGTTTCTGTCCCATTACTACACAACCCCCTATCTTAACTCAACAAAAATTTCCGAAAAAATGTGTCATTGTGAGCCCAATTATATCAATGTTAGTTACATATAATCAAATATTACGTTCTCAAATTAAACAATTACTTATTTTTATTGCTAAAAATATACCGCTAATGGTTCCGAAATATGATATGACAAGCCTAAATAGGGTGTTTTTGCCTCCCCCCCCGAAAAGGTAAGTTAGGCGGATGGAATACCTGTTGAAGGTATTTATTTTAACCTTTTTAAAATATTTGAAAGTTACACAATGTACTTGTGTAACTTTCGGTTCCTTGATTTATCAACGCTTTACAAGAGTTTAAATAAAAATTGCAAAATGAATGTTACTTATCAATACCAATATTTAAGCTATGTAACATTCATGGTTTAAAATTATTAAATATTATTTTTAAGTACGTGGAATACTGGTACTGCCTCACATTAGCATACTAACATGCCTTTTCGGGGGAATAGGCAAAAACACCCAACTTGCAAAAGGTGGTTTGAGGACATTAATAGATTTTGAAAATGATTAATTGAACTAAAATTGTATAAATTGTATTTTATATTGCCGTTTTGGTTCCGTTGCTACACATACCCCAACTCTTAGGAGACTCAGCTTTAACAACAGCCGTATTGGATAGAATTTCTTACAGATGTGAACTGTTTAACATGATTGGGAAGAGCTATAGACTTGAACATAGAAAATCTATATTTTAGAATCAACTGCAAAAAATCAACTGGGAATAATTCAGTAAAATTGTTTGCCGAAATTTCTCCAAAAGTACTTGCCAATAACACCATACCTCACTAGGCACATAAAACGATTTGGTGATTATGTAATTGATTTAAAAAATATACCAAATGCAATAGATATGGCTGTTTCAACACCTATGAAACAGCCATATTATGGATATTAATACCATCATGTGGCCTATTTTTACTAGTATGTCGGCTGTACCCGCTATAGACTTAAACACTTTTTTTCAATGTGCCTAGTCTATAGGTATCAGTATAATATGTATTATCCAATAAAGGCGATAAATGTTTTTTTAATTCGTCTGCCCCCAATATACCCGCATATATATTAATACTTGGTGTTATTTATATTTGTTAATTTAGCTATGTTAGATAACAATAAGTATATATTAAAGTTGATTGTTATCTATCTCAATGTGATTGAGTCTTCCGGGTTCATTACATAGTGTTTTTTTTACCTTTACTAATAAATAGTATTGCCCAAACAATAAGTGATACAGATGAAATAGTATTTTACTTCTTTAAATAAAGTGTTTTATTTGTAAATTCCATACCTTTTTCTTGATGAGAAATAATAATTATTATATTAGCAATATTTTTCTTCCTAAGTATTTCAAGAATTACTTCTCTTGTTTCAGTATCTAAATTTGAAGTAGCTTCATCCAATATAATAATATCTTTTTTAGTCACTATTGATCTTAAAAATGCGATGATTTGAGTTTGTCCCCCTGATATTCCTGTACCATTTTGAATGATTTCAGTGTCTAAACCCTTATTAAAACTACTTATGTACTTATCCAGATTATATTCATTAATTAACTTAATTACATCTTCTTTATTTTTATTTACTTGACCATATAATATATTATCTAAAACACTTCCCTTAAATAAAAATATACTTTGGGAAACAACTCCTATTCTTTTTCTTATACTTTTCTTATTTAACTTAGAATGCTTCTTATTATTAAGAAAAATTTCACCTTGTAATGGTTCGTACAAGCCTAAAAGAATTTTTATTAATGTAGATTTACCTGCACCATTTTCTCCTTTTAAGAAGAGAATATCTCCTTTATTAATGACAAAATTTAAATTATTAATGATGTTTTTTCCATTTTCATCATACTTAAAGGTTAAATTTTCAATGTTAATGCTCTCAATTGATTCCTCTATAAATTCGAATTTAGTCTCATTTTCATCTGTTAAATCTAAAAATTCATAAATTCTTTCAATACTTACACATACCGGGTTTAGTGTCATACCTAAATTAGCAAAAGACATTGTACTTCCAAATACCTTACGCATATAAGTTGCAAAAGCTGTATATATTCCTATAGTTAGTTCACCCTTTAAAATCAGTACACCCGAGAATAGCAATAGCATCAATGTAGCTAATTCATTTACTAAAGTAATGTTTTCCATAAAAAATAGAATCTGCTTGCTTTGCTTGATTCCACTTTGGGCCATCGTCTCCAGTTTTTTTCTGAATTTGATTAGTTGAGTTTCTTTACCATTTAATATTTTTATTTCCTCTATACCATTTAACACTTCGTAGATTTCTCCACTTAAAACTGCCGAAGTTTCTAGTAGTATTTTTGTACTAGCAGTTAATTTCTTTGAAGAATTTCTGACTGAAAAATAGTATATCGGGATTAAAACTAATACAGCAATAGTTAACTTGTAGTTTAGAGCAAACATCACAATTAGTGCAAATATCAAATCAAAAAAGCTTATAAAAGTGCCTGCAAACGCAGGAGCAAACAAGCTTCCTATATTTGAGCTTTCAGAAATTCTGCTTAATACATATCCTTTTTCATTTTCAGATAAAAAACTCATAGGCAAATCAATTATTTTATCCATCATGGACAGTCTGATTTCATTTACTATTACATTTTCTGTTTTTATAAAAAGTTTTTTAGAGAATATAGATATTACATACCTTAATATATAAAGTAAAGCCAAAATGGAAATAATCTTTTCTAATTCCACGTAACTTCCGTGTTTCAATAAAACATTATCTATTATATATCCTGTTAAATAGGGCATCGGTACATATACTAGTGAGCAAATTACCATACCTATTATACCAAGAATTAACCAAGACTTGCACTTTTTAATATAATGTTTTAATTTAATAATACTCTTTAAATTTTTCATAAATTCATTACCTCTAACATTCATTAAGCACCTTTACTTAATTTTATTTTGATATCATCTCACATAATTGTTTGCTATATAAATCTCCACTTATATTTTTTTCTAGTGCTCTACAATCTGTACATGAAAATCTGAATTTACATTCATGACATGTATTTATCTTATCTAATGATAATTTCCAATCTAAAATATTTTCTTTGGTTAAATCAACTAATACATCTTGATACATGACCGGACATGGAATAATTTTTTTATCTGAAGTAATAGCTATATTTCCATTCAAACATGGATGATATTCTTTTAACTTATCAAAGTTGCTATTCAAAACTCTATCATTAAGTTTTCTTTTTAATATTGTTTCAGACGATAAGTTTTCATCAAATATAATGCTAGTTGATATTGAAGAAAACTTATATTTATCTAATAATTCATATATTTTGCTTAATTTAGGTTCATTTTTATTCAAAAAAAACACTTTGAAATAAGACTTAAACCCCAGTAAAAATTTTCAAAATGAAATATGAATATTAATTACATCATTTCATTTTGGAAAAGTGATTTTCATGCTAACTGTTAAGGCTTCACATACTCAATATCAAGATTTTGTTAAAACATTTCCAAAAAAATTCTTTATTCAAAATGATCAACAAATTACTTTGTTTGAGCGTCGTTAATAACAAAAATCTGGTCTGACGACCTAATCGGAATTGTAATAACCAGCCCGTTTTTTAAAATAGTGTGAAAAAAGCCCTTTTAATATGCCCATAACTAATTTAAAGAACTTTTTCTCCATGGAAATTGTTAATTATTGTTTTCTGACTGTACTATTCTACTGTTGAAATATGTCCTTTTGATATTTTGCTTACAAAAAATGCTGAAATTACTATTAAAATAATTCCTATAATTATAGAACTTACTCCAACTAATGGGATTGGATATTTATTGCGTAAAATGGAAGATGTTTTCCAAATACCAAGATATGCAGCAATCGGAAACAGCAATGTAAAAAAATACATATTGTTAAAATACCAATAACAAATTGATATTAGTGCAAGTATACCTATTGTTAATATTGGCATTGTTATGAAAGTGATTATCGCTGTAAGTGATGTAAACTTAATTAAAACACCATAATATAATTTGATAAATATTATATGACTAAGGATAGTTATTAAAAAAACTATAATTGAACATATTACTGTTATGGCTAATTTCCCATACCATATTATGGTTTGATTTATACCAGATGCTAATAAAACCATAATGGTTTTATTTTTTCTTTCTTCATTTATTAATTTAGTAATAAGAGTTTGTCCTAAAAATAAAATAACTAACAATGGAATGTATATTGTTACAGCACCTAATTGTATTTGTTTTAAATTTAATGATAGAAGTTTATTACTCATAATATCTCTAACTGTCATATATTGAAGTAGATTTGAACAAAAAATAATAGAAATTATAGTAATCTTCATTGTTCGTAATATTTCTTTTGTTTCCTTCCAACACACAGCTTTAAAACATGTAAATTCAACATTCATAATTATTATTTCACCAACTTTAAATATATTTCACTCAAAGAATCAACTCGTTTAGATACTTGTGAAAATGAAAGCTTATTATTTATAAGTATATCTGTTACTTTTAAACTAGATTGAATTTTTTTTGTTAAAACTAAATTTTTATTATCCATTTTTATATTAAGAATATTTTCATAATTTCTGAAAATATTCTTAATTTTTTCAGGATCATAATTTTCATTAAAAACAACTTCTATTGATTCATTATCTAGTTCTTTTTGCATAAGTTCATAGGTAGAAGATTTAATAATTTTCCCATTTTTTATAATACATATTTTATTTGCTAATTCTTCTATGTCAGACATTACATGAGATGTTAAGAATATTGCTGTTTTTTCTTTCTGAACTAAATTTTTAATTAGTACAAGTATCTTTTCTCTACTTTCAATATCAATGCCATCAAATGGTTCATCAAGAATTATAAAACGTGGTTGTAATATTAAGGCTCTTGCAATTGCTAATTTACGTTGCATGCCTTTGGAAAATGTCTTTACTTTGGACCTTCTTTTATCTTCGAGATCAAATTGAAATAATAGTTTATCAATTTTGTTTTTTGTATTAACATTAGAATATCCTCTAAGCTTAGCATAAAACGTTAAATTTTCTTCAGCAGTTAAATTTAGATATAAACCATGGTTTTCGAATACTGCAGTTACGTCACCATTAAATTTGCCATAATCCTTATTAATATCATGCCCAAACATTTTAATTGAGCCACCATCAATTTTTAATAATGAGGTCATCGCATTAATAGTTGTAGTTTTTCCTGATCCATTTGGACCTAAATATCCTAGAATATCTCCCTCGCAGACATTAAATGATACATTATCTAAAGCTGTTTTTTTTTCGTAATTTTTAGAAATTGAGTTTACGCTTATAACTTCCAGTCGAAATCATCCCTTTCAGATTCTTTTTCCCAGCAACCATTTTCTGTATCATAATCACAAATAAGTTTTAATAATTTCGGATCATTTTTTAATTTATTTTCTAGACAACTACAATCTACACATGCAAGTCTATTTTCACAATTTTCACAAACTACTACTTTTGATTTTGGAGTTTCCCAAGCATCAGCATAACTATCGTTTTTGAACACACCCCTAATTCCGTCTACATCATTAATATTACCAATGAATTTAGGCCAAAATGGACATGGTAAAATATTACCTTCAGCAGAGATAGCAATTTTTTTATTCATACATGTACTGAATTTAGTATGATCAAAAAATTGAAGCATCTTTACATTTTCAATTCTTTCCACTCCAGTAGGTAAAGAAATGAGTTTATACTGACTATTATCTAATGGAATTAACTCAGTTGATGTTGTTCTATTAGGTGAATATAATTTACTTTTATTAATCATCGCATCATAGTTAACTTTATCATCAGATGTTACCATTAGATTAAAGTTATATTTAATATTATATAATTCTAATATTCTAATAGTATCATCTAATTTCTCATTTAACTCTTGTCCTTGTTTTGTATTGCTAAAAATATTTAAAATAACTGTCACTTTGTATTGTTGTAGTATTTTTGCTTTTTCAATAGTTAAAGTGTTTTGCGGACAATATACACAAATACTTTCTTGATTATATACACGTAATTTTTTAATGATCTTAATTAAAGATTCCCAATGTAAAAATGGGTCACCACCTGAAAATATTGTCTCTTTTATCTTTACTCCATCCATTTGATCTAATTGCTGAATTAATTTCTCATCGTTTACAATCGAACTATCTGTTGTATTCTTCCATCGTAAACAAGAATTACATCCTTCATAACCTAAATAAGTATTACTTTTACAAAAATCACATCCTACATTACATTCATCAGAAATTTGTATGTATAATGTTTCAAGAATAAGTTCAGGTTCATTATATCCCTTTATTTGAAATGGCATAAATGGTAGATATCCCTCTGTATAGTTATCCTTTTCATATACAGCACCTAACCCATTTACCAATAAATATTTGAGTGCTATTTCCGCAGTATTACCTATTTTTGAAATAGTAGCATCTAACTCTTCTGAAATAAGAGAATGTATTATTCTTGTTTCTTGAACTGATAAATGTACTGTCTTAGAATGCCCTAATAAATATAGAGTAGCTCTTTTTTTACCTTCTATATATTTTATATCTGGATATAGCTTAAAATATGGCATAAATTCATCCTCCTTTTTTAGTACATAATATTAAAATCTAAATTGAAATGAAGTTGAAAGCAGGTTAGATATATTATCAAAAGCTTCATGATTTTTTTCAAGAATTGAATAAATTAATGATAAGATTTCTTTGTTTCTTTCTCTCCACGTATTACAAAAATTTTCAGGTATAACAAATTCAGAATCTCTATTGCAATGACAAAAGCATAATGGGCAAGTATTCCTTGTTATACAATTTTCACACTCATCTCTGAAATTATTATTATACAAGTTTATAATTCTTTCTATTTCGTCATAATCTAAACCTTTATCTATATCACCAATAGGAAGTGTTTGATTTACCCTTTCACACATGTCAATTGTTCCATCGACACGTACACTCATCTTCATTCCTGGAATACAGGCAGCAGTATATGGAATGATTGAAGTCCTTGAATCCAAGTGCCTTCGCCTTAATATAATTGAAGTAAGCATTGGCTCAATTAATGTCGATAAATAATTTGACATCTCACCGTTACTTTCCTTTTTTTGAATATATATTTTTTTTAATTCATTGTATGTTTTGTTAAATTGGTCATAGTCTTCTTTTTTAAATTGGTCATAATAATCCGTATTCACATCACTTACTTGATTAGAAAAATATATTGGGGGTAAATCATCTTTTTCAAATAATTCTACATTTTTATATAAATCTGTTTTAAGGTTATATACTGAAATTATACCCAAATAAGGATAATTAACATGTCTCTGTTGGAATTTCTTAATGTTTTTATAAACTGTATCAAATGTTGCTTTATTTCCAGTATAAACACGATTATTATCATGATTTTCTTTTGTACCATCAAAACTTATTGCTATATGTACATTATGTTTAACAATAAAATCCATTATTTCATTAGTTAATAAAGATCCATTAGTTGTCATACTATATGTAATCGGAACTTTAGATTTTTTTTCTGAATATAGGATTAACTCTTTCAACAAATCGAAATTCATTAATGGTTCTCCCCCA
>NZ_JBSJEN010000002.1:0-100304 GCF_055081095.1 Clostridium sp. CM037 | reverse complement strand
ACAGAAAAAACATGAAATACCCATATTTTTGGATGTTTCATGCTTTTTCTTTTTATATTTTTATATTTAAGTTAAAAAAGCCTTATTTCATGCCTTTCAACTTGATTATTCTCTTTAGATTCACAGTGAAGATTGATAACGCACCTTGCATTTGCATGCTAATTAAACCTGACGATGTTGCTACATCATAGCCATGCTGGTGCTTAAGTTCACTGTTTTTAGCCTCTATCATATAACGTTCTCTAGCACGTTTTTTAAAATACTCACTTTTTTCGAACTCTATTTGATCTTTGTGAGTATTTGACTTTATTGAAACCGAATAAGTTTTAGATTTAGCACCTTCTTTATAGCACCCATCTTTATGAACACAATTTTTACACTTTTCTACATTAAAATAGTAAGTTAGCACTTGATTTTTACCAACATTCTTCTTTCCCTGTTTTGCTTTTTTAATAGCCATATGGCCTGCCGGACATACAAATAAACCAGCATCTTTATTAAACTCAAATTCATCTTCTTTTTTTCGCATTCCTTGTGAAATTACAGGATTTAGTCTTGAAATTAATACAATTTTATTTTCTTTTGTATATTTTAAGTTTTTCATTTCAGAATAAGCTGTATCTCCAATTACTTCATTAACATCTATACCAGCCTCACGGCTTTTTTCTATTAAGGCTATGAGCTCCTTTCCATCACTTTTTTCGCCAGTTGTAATAACAGCTGCTGTAATTAAACGTTCTTCACTCATAGCAAGGTGTGATTTATATCCAAAAAAAGAACTATCTTCAGTTTTATGCCCCACTTTTGCATCCTCATCTTTTGATAGTTTTAGATTTTCTAAGTCATCATTAATAGCTTCCATTAAGTAGTTTAATTTAGTTTTCACAGCTGGATTTGCTGCAGTTTCTGGCTTCTCGTTTATGCTATCAATTAATAATTTGCAGTACTCAAGAATATCTTCAAGTACTCCAGTTGTAACTTTATTAGGTAACTCTTCTTTAATACCAGGATGTACTCCATACAATGTTTTTCTTAAGTTTTTTGCACGTTTCAATAATTCTTCGCTTGCTGACTTTTGGTTATAACGTGACTTGGTATGCGTAGCATCAACTATTATTGCTTTACTTTTTAAAACTCCCTCTTTTATAGCAAGTTCTACAGTCTTGTTTATTAATAAATCCAATAAATTCATGTCTTTAAGGCGAAGCTTTCTAAATTTAGTTAATGTACTTGAGTTTATTAAATTTGTTTCTTCTGGGGCTAAATTTAGAAAATATTTAAAGGACATATCATAAAGAGTTCTTTCAACAACATCTTCATCAGACAATTCATATATTACTTTCAAAAGTAAATATTTAAATAGCATTATGGGGTTAATAGCACCTCTACCCATAGATGAACTATAGTTAACCACCAATTCATCATAAACAAATGAAAAGTCAACAAGGTCATTAATTTGCTTTAAAATGTTATCTTCCGGAATAATTAACGAATATAAGCTATGGTATGTATTTATTTTTATTTCCAATTGTCCTTTTAGCATAATAGTATAGCCCCTTTTATTTTAGTCTACTATACTAATTCGACATATCTTTTAAAATTCCTTTTTGTTTTTAGTCTTTTACATAAAAAAAATCGCCATCTTTAATTCGATGACGATTTTTCATATAGTTTTTCAGTGGCCTCGTAAGATACCAGAGGTTTTTATTATTTAACTGATTTTAATTTCGTAATATCTTTCCAGTTACTTGCCGTTATAGATTCAACCTTATTTAAATTTTCTGTAATATCATCTAATCGGTTAAGTGCTGTATTTCTAAATTCTGTTAAGTCTGCGGTTTGTTCTACTACATTATCTAATTTTTTTTCAATCCTTATTTGACCTTCTAATAGTTTGTTTAATAAAGATTCTATTTCCTTATCCATATCATCACCTCATTTTTATATTATATCATTATAAATTACAACTTAATATTTAAAAATATTATTTGTTTTATTTTAGTTAAATTTAACTAAATGCTTAACAAGCATTATAAATCAATACTTTATAGCCTTCTACAATAGTTGTATATGATTATTTAAAGCCTTTTCTATTGTTTCTGTACCAATATTAATATATTTTTGTGTGGTTTTCAAGTCAGAGTGTTGAAGTAATTCCTTTACCAATGCCACATTATAGTTATTATTTATATATATCTGTGTAGCAAAATACTTTCGGAAACTATGGGTGCTTATATTTTGCAATTCTAAATACTGTGTGACAAGTTTTAATTGCTTCTGTACTGCTCTAACGGTTATATCAAATATTTTTGAAGTTGACTTGATGCTATTCTCTAAAGTATACATTTTTATATAATTATATATCTCCTTGGGAACGGTAAAGGTTCTTTTCTTATCTGTCTTATCCTCGATAATGTTTAATCTATATCTATCTCCATCCTTAATAATATCATTTAATCTTAAAGATAATATATCTCCAATCCTTAACCCTAAATTAGCTTGAATTACTAATATGGTTGCAATTCTATTATTACCTCGAAATTCTTTATCTTCACTTTTAAATCCTTGCTTCATAACTTCTATTATATTTTTATATTGCTCGGTTGTTAATGCTACCATTTAATACCACCCAATTTCTGTAATTTATTTATTAGCCATTAATATAATTATAGAATAAGTTCGTGTTTTGTCAACTGTAAGTTCGTCTTATATACAAATTCAGTGTTATGCCTTTTCAAGCCTAGGAATATAGCTAAAGTTCGCTTTATGGGTGAAACACGAACTTTTATAAAATTCAAAAAATTAGGTTAGCAGATAATATAAAAGTATGGTCTAAAATAAGTACCTCCTTAAATAATTAAATCAATCTTAGCCATTATTACCACCACAAGCAGTAACCCCAGAGAAATTATTCTCTGGGGTTACTATCAAACTACATGATACACTTATTGTATTAAAGGGTTCGTTTGCGGCATGCCTCAAACAAACATCAATAGCAGAAATTTCTGCTATTTTCTTACTATGGGGTAGTAATCGCAAATCGTAAATTTACCACGTTAAGACACCTATTACCAAAATGGCGATGGAATTAGTGGACTATTAAATATACCCTTGTTAATTTGATGTTTTTTCAAAGATTTTATTTATAGCTAATAAATACTTCTTTCTTTTTTGTTATAAAAAAGGCCAGAAGAAGAGGTAATATTAAAGTTGTTAAAATGTTAGCTGAAAAACCTTCAATTAATATATGTATAATAATATTAGCTATTACACAAGTGAAATACAAATAAATACCTAACCTGTTTTTAGTAAGAATTAATACAATTGAGAATATTCCAATTACAGATAAAATTACAGATAATTTCATAAATAAATATGAAGGTATTGTAATTCCATGTTCTTTAAATTCATTACTAAGAGCAGAACCTTTTAATAATATAAATGAATAACAAGCTATACAAACAGAATATGCCATCAATAATATAACTGAAACAGTAATAATATGTCCGCCTACTTTATTCTTAGAATTAATGTTCAACCAAATCATCCCCTTTATTAAATTTAATTCCAATATTTCTTATTTCTTTAATGATAATGTGGTGAAAAACGTTGACATATATCCTCCATTCTGCCGCCAACTCTTTTAGGATATGTAATTTTGAATGTTAGTAAAACAAAAGACTGACACATGCCAATATTTTTGTATACCGAGATGCAACCTCTTGGCATATATATTTTATTTAAGAATTATACCTCAATTGTAAATAGAACAGGTTGCTTTTAGATTTACAATTGAGTTTTTATGAGATTAAGCTCTTTACTTATAGTTATGTCGCAATTTTTTTAGTAGTGTGAATCAAATCCTACCTTTTTCATTTTTAAGGAATATTTTTATAATATATTTTAGAGTAATTAAAACACCGATATATTCAAAGTATTTTCTGAATATATCAGTGTTTTGGTAATATATGTCTTAACGTATAAAATCCGCGTTTTGCGGTTACTACCCCAGTATCTAAACGACCTTTAAAATCCACTACCCCACCTTTCTTTTCTTAAGAATATTAATTATCATATTTGCCTAAAAACTCTCGAGTTTCTTTCACAATCTCTTTTGATTTCGTATAAAAAATATAATGTCTTCCTTCTATAGCAGAATAACTAAATTTATTATACTCCTTAAATTCATCTAAATTCCCCTTCATTATATTTGTATATTTTTCATTATGTATGTCTTTCATAGATCTAATTGCAATAAATTTAAGTATTGGCAAATCCTTTGACATTTTAGTTTTATTCACTGTTTCACAATTCTTTAATATCATATTAACTTCATTTTTCATAGTTTTGTTAAATGTATTTTGAACTCCCATTTTTACTAAATTATTTTTATCCTCTTCTGAAAAACAAGCTTCATCTTTGTAAATGTTATTATAGTATATCCTATCAATACCTAAAAAATTTCCTACAGTAGCTGCCATATATAGCTTTTTACCCATGGGTAAATCAATTTTATCCGCTTCTTCTAGACATGCCTTAACTAATGTTGTATCCATCATAACTATTGCTTCAACTTCTTTTGGATAAACTTCTGCATAATACTGAGCGTATATCCCTGATATAGAGTGAGGCATAAGTATATATGGTCCATCTATATTTGCTTGCTTCAATGCCGTTCTGGTTTCAGCAACAATATTTTCTACGCTACGTTCCTTTGAAGTTTCATCACTAAATCCATAACCAAAGGGTTCTACAACCACTACTTTAAAGTCTTTTTTAAATTCTTTAATTAAAGGTTTAAAATCAATTGAAGGTGCAACACTTCCTAAACCCGGCATTAAAACGATTGTTTTCTTTCCTTCACCCTCAGAATATACGTGAATTTTTTTACCATCAACCTCAACTAATGTACCTAAAGGATTAACATCGTCCTTTTCTAGATATTTTCGAACTTGACCTACTGTAGACATAATTATTAACAATGCTAATATCACAATAAGAATGTTTTTTAATATCTTTAGTGTCTTTTTAATCATTATTATCACCTTCTTCATAGACCATCTTCACATAATTATTACTTATGAAAGAATAGAATAAAATCATTGTTATTGAATATAAGCATAGCGAAATTATTAACTCGGTATTTAATAACATTTCTTTGGGGGGATAGGCAAAAGCACCCTAATAGCGGTTAGAACCTCAGTTGATATACATTCTTAAAAACTTTCGCAATAGTTTACATAAAAACGCCCCCCCTTACAATCTTTGACAATTACCTTGTCTCAATTATTAGAAAGAGCAATTTCTATTCTGTTTACACGAAAGCTATTTACAGGCCTGATTTGTTAACACCTATTTTTAGAATCTCCTTAACATATGAACCAGTTTAGTAAAATTACTCTCCATTTTCTTAATTATATTTTCCTCAAGTATTCTTTTACACTACTTATTCCACAAGTTCCTCCCTATCTACTATTTCTCCATCTCTTAACTTTATAATAGATGTACCATATTTTGCTGCTTCTGCTGAGTGAGTTACCTGTATTAATGTTTTTCCGTACTTTTTGTTTATTTTTTTAAATAGCTTCATTATATCTGTTCCAGTTTTTGAATCAAGGTTTCCAATCGGTTCATCCAAGAATATTATTTCAGGTTCAAAAATTAAGGCTCTTGCTATAGCAACCCTCTGTTGCTGTCCTCCCGATAATTCCCTGGGAGTAAGCTTCCTCTTATCTTGCATACCAATTACGTCTAATATTTCATGAAGTTTTTTATTATAATCCTTAAGTTTTTTGCCATCTAATATTATTGGGAGCAATATATTATCTTCTACGCTTAGATTTGGCACTAGATTATAAAATTGAAATACAAATCCCATCTTATTTCTTCTCATCCAACTTATTTCTTTTTTCTTTATTTTACTAATATCTTTTCCTTCTATGCTTACGGTTCCTGAAGTTGGTTTATCTAATCCTCCTAATAGATATAAGAGGGTCGACTTACCACCCCCAGATGGTCCCATAATTGAGATAAACTCCCCCTTTTTAACGTTAAAGTTTATATCTTTTAGCACCTCGACACTTTCTTTTCCTACTTTAAAAGATTTATTTAAATTATTAACTTCAATTATATCCATAGTACTTCCCCCTTTATTCATACTTTAACTCATTTATTATTGATAATTTATTGCTCTTTAGCAATATAGGCAATGATCCTAATACTATTAATACTAAAGATGCTACTGCATATATTGGCACAGCTTTAATATCTAAAACTATAAGCATTGGCATTTCCATTGCGGTCATAGTTTTAGTCAATAATGACAGTCCTAAATAACTATAAGGAATAGCTATTACTACTGACCAAATTACTGACAATATTGACTCCGTAAGTAGCATTCCATTTCTAGCACCATCTGACATTCCTACTGAGCTTAAAACAGCAAACTCTCCCTTCCTTTGTAAAAACCCAATTGTAATATTGTTAAGTACACCCAATGCCGCTATAAAAATTGCTAAATATGAAAACATACTTAAAACAGTAACTATAATTTTATTTGTATCCATATTTTGATCTTGCTGTTCTTCCTTAGTAGTTGCAGTTGCGCCAAATTCCTTAACAACGGTCTTTAACTCCTTTTTAACATCAGCTGGTGATGTAGTAGTTTTAAATACTATTTTATCAGCCTCTTCAATATTAAATTCTTTACTCATTGCATCATTCTTTATTAATATAACTTTACCCTGATTATATGATTTTCCATCTATTGATCCTATTATTTTAAGATTCTTTTTTATGTCATTTACTTCAATTGTAATTTTATCTCCTACATTTACATTCAGTTCTCTTTTAAGCTTGTCAGTTATAATAATTTCGCTATCTGTAGATTTATCAAACTTTTTATACATCTCACTATATTTATTACTATCTAATTCTAAATATTTATTATAGTTCATATATTTTTTGCTATCTACCCCTTCAAGACCAATCGTTATATCTTTGTTAGCGCTGCCATACCCCTGTTTAACTATTTGAATGCTATCCTTATTCACATTTTTATTTTCTCTTATTTTAGAAATTAGTTTATCTGTTACACTTTCACCCGGAATTCCAGATACACCTTGAATTCCGGTTACAGAAACATCAAAATTCATATGTTTATATGTCCCAGCTACCTGCTCCCCCATACTTGTGCCTATGGATGTAATCATAAATATTGACAGCATGGAAATTATTATAAGTGTAATATTTCCCATAATCACCTTTGATGTTCTTAAATTATTAAGAGCAAATACTATGACCTTACTTTTCCCTCTAAACGTTTTGTACAATACAATAGTTACTACATCTATTACCTTAGGATACGTAAATACAAGCCCTATTGTAGATACTATTATTAATATACCACTTATTGAATTGACCCAAGCAGCATCTATAGAATTTATAAATATTGTAGCTACTAATATAGTAGACCCAATGATGAATCTTACCCATCCTATATGTTTTGGTATATTCACATTGTTTAGTATAACTTCCTTTACTTCTAATTTCCTTATTTTTATTATTGGCACTAAAGCTGATATGCAAGAGAATACTATTGCAAATATAGCTCCTAATACAAAATATATTGGATTTACTGAAAGTCTTTCAATTATTCCATAATCCTTTAATGGTGATATAATATAATTAATTAAATACAACCCCCAATATCCAAGAATATTACCAAAAATCGCTCCTATTATTCCATAGGCTATACTCTCTAAAATAAGTATCTTTTCTACAGTCCAGTTTGTTGCACCTTGACTTATAAATGTACCTATTACATGTAGCCGCTCAGTTATAGTTAATCTAAATGAACCATATATAATTATTGAACTCATAAATAATACTATTACTAACATTGCATATAATATTTGAGTAATGGGTGCCATTTCCTTTTCAATAGATGCTACATCAAAAAGTTCCTTGGCTTCAAATTGTGTATTGTTATCATTAAACTTCTTTACACTGTCTTTTAGATTATCTAATGTCTTATTTGCTGTTACATAATTATATTTTCCTTCTACTTTATATTGCTTTGCTATGTATTTATAAGGAACTATTATTTGATATGAAGTTTTATTATCCTTATAGAAAACTGCCTTATTCGAACTTATGGCTACAACTTTATACTTTTTATTCTCTCCTGCTATGATTAATTCTAATTCATCATTTATCTTTAAGTTTTTTTTCTCAGATGTTCTTTTTGAAATTATACACTTTTCTCCAGTGAAATCATTTAAATTGCCTTCAATTAAATTATCCTTGTTTATGTTTTTATTTTCCTTACCTCTAATGGTTACATTATTTATTTCATCACCATTAGTTATTGCTGATAAATCAATCTCACCGCTTATGTTTTTAACCCCAGATTCCTTTATATCTTTCGTCTTAATGAATGTCTCAGCTTCCTTAGATGATATAATTATTTCTTTTCCCTCAAAAGATTCAGTCATTGGTTTTTCAAAACTACTAATTGCTATTTTAACTGTTCCTGACACCGTTACTAATATTCCTGTACTAATAGCTATAGCCAAAACCAACAAGCAAAATCTAGCTTTCTTTTCTAACATGCTTTTGGCTATATATTTAAAAAATATTCTCACATCATTTCCCCCTACTTAATAAAATTATATTGTTTTCCGAATAAAAAAATCGTCCTACTATCATTCATGAAATATGCATATTCTATACGATAACCTCAAGTTATTCCACCTCCTCCATCACAGATTAATATATATTTGAGCATCCTTGCGATAGCTTAAATTGTAACAAACTATTTTTTCATAACTCGTAGCACTCTTACTTCTTGCCTTTTTATATCTTACTCTTCCAATAACGTATATTTAATAATATTTGTTATGTTTTTAACATTATCACCTATAAAAAAATGATCTCCATTCAGTGTATATATCTTGGCTTTTTTACAAGTATGCCTCTGCCATTCAATTATCTCCTCTAATTTTAATGTATCTTTATCACCATTTAATATTGAGATATTACATGCAATTTTATTTTCATTTTGTTTATATTTATATGTTTCTAATATTTTAAAGTCATTCTTAATTATAGGTAAAAACAAATCAAATAATTCTTTATTATTAATAATTTCTTCTGGTGTACCTCCCAATTCTATTATCTTTTTCATAAATTCATAATCTGGTAAATTATAAGTTATATCTCTTTCTTTAACAATGTTCGGTGCCCCATATCCAGAAAAAAATATGTGTTTTGGTTGCCTCTTACCCATTTTTTCTATTTTATAGTATAGTTCATACGCTAAAAGGCTTCCCATACTATGTCCATAAATAGCATAATCATAATTATCAATTACATCTTTAATAATATTATATATATCATCAATTTCTTCACGCATATTTTCATAGAAAGGCATATCATATTTTTTTCCTCTCCCATTTAATTCTATAGGATATAATTTTATTGATGGTTCTAAATAATTTCTCCATTTGTAGTACATTATTTCTGAACCACCAGCATAAGGTAAACAAAACAAAATCATATTAATCTCCTTCGTTTTATATCTAGTGCTAAGGGCCTTTAAGCCCTTACAGCATCTAATTTTTACATTGAATAAATATACTTAATATATTACTTGAATATACTAATGCATTTCATATATGGCAGAAAACACGCCCTATACTCAATTTGGTATTATTATAGTTACTATCATTATACACACTGTATTTATAGTATTTCTATCAACCGCAATATACCCTCACCCATCGCAAACTGACACATAAACCGTACTAATTTTTCTTTATCATTTGCATCCCTCAATTGGTTAACTAGTGCTGCTGTTCGAAATAACCTCCTTTTTTTCTCAGAACAATCGCAAGTCATACTGCATATACCACTAGCTCCATATAACACTAAATTCTTTAGCTTATGGTTAAAATATCAGATATCCCACTTTCCGCATTCTCTTATTTTATTTACAGCTATATACATATTTCCAAATACACTGTAAAGCTTACTAATATAAGCATTAAATATAAGAGATTTTATTTATAAACCATTTTTATATACTTCTTACTTATTCTTATATAAAATATCATAGTAACAAATGTAAACAGTCCTATCCCAATCAATGTTTGCAATGTAAATTTCACATTCAATAGCTGCTCTACCATAACCATAGCAACTACACTATGAATTATCCCTACAGTAGTGGGTAGAAGAAATTCGATTCCCACTTGAATGTAAACGGTTTTTCCTACCTCTTTTTTGCTCATACCTATTTTTTCAAGTATCTTATATTCTTCCTTATCCATTAATGCATTACTCAATATTTTGAAATATAAAGTGCTAAAAATAGCAAGTATAAAAACCATAGACATAAATAGTCCTACAAATGAGAAAATTCCCAGTGCATAATATTCCCAAACATATTCTGTTATATGAGGAAAAGTATTTTCAAATTTACCCGGTACAATTTCTGCAATTTTCTTAACAAGCTCATCACTATCTTTTTCATTTGTGATTTTAACTCCATTTAGAGTTATTTCTGTCATATCTGTTTTTAGTTTTTGGTATTCACTATCAAGTAAAACATAAATATTTCTATTACCTAAGTTAGGTATATTCCCTGTAAAAGATACCTTTTTATCTTCTTTGATCTTATATATATTGTCATTAAGCTTTACTTCTTCACCTTTTACAGAAAAAGGTGTTGCTATTGTATTAGCATTTAACATGAATGTAGCTTCATTTTCTTTTGGTTTAATTTTATATAATATATTTTCTCTATTTTCATACTTCAAGTTTTCTAAAGTCTTTTCAATTTGTGAGTAACTGGTAACAATCGCTTGATTTTTATAGTCAATTTTTTTATCCTTGCTTAAATATTCAGTAGTACCTATAAAAAATTTCATTTCATTAATATAAGTTAATTCATGTTCTGTTTCTCCAATAAGTTTTAAGACATTATCTTTAGTTCTTACATCGTTACTTATATAACTAAAGCTATAAGGCGACTCCATAATAACATTATCATCAGCGAAGCTCTTAAATGATAAGCTAATACTCAGTGCAGTAACTGCTGACGCTACTAACATAGCTGTCATTGCTAAAGTCCTATAATTTGACTTTAGTCTAAAAAAAATATTGCTTATACAAACAATTATTCCATTTTTGTAAAGCACATTTTTATTTCTTATTAATTTACTAAGAATAATAGTTAGACAGCTTCCAAATAATAAATATGTACCTAGGCATACCATTATAAGAGTTGACATTGAAGCAATTAATAAATCAAATTCTTGTTTTCTTATATTTATTCCAATAATGTATCCTACTGTAATTAATATAACTCCTAAAATAGCTGTCGGATAATTTAATTTTGGTATAGAACTATTTTTTTTGGTAGCATTAAGCATATTAATTAATTGACTTTTCTTTACTACAATGTAATTTTTAAAACTTAGAATCATGAAAATAATAAAAAAAACTATGACAATATTTACTATTCCTCTAAGTGAAACATTGAATGGGATTTCTGTGTTTAAAAGCATTGCTTTGCCTAATAACATAAAAAAAAGCTTAGAGAATACTATCCCTATAGATAATCCTACAATTAAAGATACTATTCCTAATAAAGTGCTTTCAATGGCAAAGACCTTTCCTATTTTGGAAGAACTTATTCCCATAAGCATATACAAACCAGTTTCTTTTTGTCGTTGTTTTAGAAAAAAATCATTTGAATACCACATAAAAAATATGACTGTACAAATTAATATAAATCCACATGTCATACTAACGATAGAGGTGGCTTGTAATTGTTTGGATAAATGTGCATATGTATCATTATATCTCATAGCTACAAAATTATAATATGTAGCTACAGTTACCACAATAACCATTAAATAAAGCTTATATATTTTAAAATTATTTTTTAAAAGCTTTACTGCTAATTTAAAGCAACTCATCACACGTACCTCCCATAACGGCAATCATATTTAATATTTTCTTAAAAAGCTCTTTCTTATTTCCGTCACTATCCAATCTACCATTAATTTTTCCGTCTTTTAAAAACATAATCCTGCTGCAATAACTTGCTGCCACTGCGTCGTGAGTTACCATAACAATAGTTGTCTGTAATTCTTTGTTAATACGTTTAAAGCACTCTAAGACTTCTGAAGATACCTTAGAATCAAGTGCTCCTGTTGGTTCATCTGCAAAAATAATCTTTGGCGAGTTAATTAATGCTCTACAAATAGCCGACCTTTGTTTCTGTCCTCCAGATAATTGGTAAGGATATTTATCTAACTTCTGAGTAATTCCCATTATCTTTGCAATCTCATCTATTTTTTTTAAGATAATATCTACCTTTACATTATTTAAAGTAAGAGGTAAAGCAATATTATCTCTTATAGTCATATTGTCCAGCAAATTGAAATCTTGAAAAACAAATCCAATAAGATCCCTTCTTAATTTAACTATTTCTTTTTCTTTAACCATTGTAATATCAATTCCATCTAGCCTTATATTTCCTAAAGTAGCTTTATCAATGGTAGACATAATATTTAATAAAGTTGTCTTTCCAGATCCAGAAGGTCCCATTATACCAAGAAATTCACCTTTACTAATTTCCAAGTTTACTTCTTTTAATGCCTTAAATACTCCACTTTTTTCACCATACTCCTTAGTTACATCTACAACTTCAACTATATTTCTCAATATTAACACCCTCTTTAAATTTATTAAATTTTCGCATTTTTTAAAGTTGATATACTTATTGTTATAATATTACAATAAGTATATTTTGATTTTATGTTTTTGCAATATTATAATAATCAGATAATTTATGAAGAGTTATAGTAAATTCTGTATATTTGTCCTTTTCACTTTTCACATCAATTCCAAAACTCAGATTTCCCGCAATTTTTTTCACATAATATAATCCCATACCAGTAGATTTTGTAATGCTTCTTCCATTGCTGCCTATAAACCCTTTATCAAATATTCTATTTATATCTTCCTTAGGAATACCCATTCCATTATCCTTTATATGTATATAATAAGCACATTCATCCTCTTTTGTAATAATACTTACTTGTCCATTATTACGTGTATATTTGCTACTATTATTAAGAATTTGACTTATTATATAGTGAAACCATTTTTTGTCACTTACAATAGTAATTTCGTCAATTTTTATGTCTATTGTAATGCTTTTATTTATAAAAAATAAAGCATTATCTTTAATTGCACTTTTTATTTCCGTAGACACATCGAATTCTTCTACGATGAAATCTTTATTATAATGATTTGCTCTCGTTACATAAAGAACTTGATTTACTCTAAATTTAATTTGCTCCATTTGATAATATAGTTTATTAACAGGTTCACATTCTACTTCCGTTTCTATATCTTCAATCAACAAATCACATATTGATATATTTCCCTTTATATCATGTACCCATTGAGTAATATCTTCTTGTATGCAATTTATTGTTTCTTTATAACCACCTTCTATTTGATTAAATTGCTTACATTGACTTTCCGAAACCTTAAATAACGTATTTAAATAGAAATCTTCTTCATAATTATGTTTATCTTGAATATTTTTTATATTTGATATATTTTTCAAAATATTACTATACTTTTTTTTGTGTGTTTTATAGCCATAAGTTATAAATGACAGCTCTATAATTAGTATAAGACTATCCATATATAAGACATCGTTTAAACTTTTATTTATAATTACACTACTAATTACAATGGAGTTAATAATTATTACTATAATTATAGAACTTATAATCCATAACTTATTTATCTTTGCATAATCACTTATACTCATATAAAATATATCCTATTCCCTTTTTAGTATTTATATAATCCTTGGCACCTATATCTTCAATCTTTTTCCTTAGCCTAGTTATATTTACAGTAAGAGTATTTTCATTGACATATATATCATCATTCCATAGTTGTTTCATTAACTTCACTCTAGAAACAACCTTCCCCTTATTTTCAATTAGAGTTTTTAGAATTTTGAACTCATTTTTTGTAAGCACTAAACTTTCATTTCCGTAATGAACATTCATATTATTTATATTAAGAATCAAATTATTATATTCTATAACCTGATTTGCAACTGTGCTATATTCATAAGCACGTCTAATAATTGCCTGTAATTTTGATACTAATACATTGCTATCAAAGGGTTTTTGTATATAATCATCACCACCATTATTAACCGCCATAATGATATCCATACTACTATCTCTTGATGAAACAAAAACAACTGGAACGCTTGATATTTCTCTTATTTTTTTACACCAGTAAAAACCATCAAATGCTGGGATATTAATATCCATAAGTACAATATGAGGTTCTGTTTCTATGAATATTTTTACAATATTATCAAAATCTTCACATATAAATACGTTAAAACCCCACTTTGATAGTATCGTTTTTACTACTTCAGCCATATCTATATCATCTTCTATAATAAGTATCTTATATATAGTGCTCATAACATTCACCTACTAAATTAGTTTATTTTTTACACACATTATATCATACTTATAATATAATAATCTTGAAATAGCAACGCTTTGCTGTCGTCCTCCTAAAAATGACCTTGAAGTGTTTTTTTCAATTAGCCAATATTATAATATTTAATATTTTATTTATCTCTTTTTCATAACTCTTAGGCTTTTTAAAATCCAAAAGCAATGGCAATGGCAATAATACATTATCCTATACATTTATTTTTTTCATAAAGTTTCAAAATTGAAATACAAATCCATTATCTCTTCTTCTTATTAAAATCATTTCTTTTTCCTACATATTATTATAGCTTTTATTACTAATGGTTGTGGTATTCAGTTTAATCTTAAATTTTTGATAAATATTTTTATCCAAATTCAAAATTGTGAATATATCCTTAATTAAATATTAGCCTACCAATATTATAATCTATAGTGGTATTAGGATTCTATAGATTTCAGTTACATTATCAAAGGTTAATGTTACATTCTTGTAACATTAACCTATATTATCTAAAATCCTAAATAAAATTAATGGTATATCTATTATCTGGTATACCATTTAATTTTTAAGCCTAGTGAGTTGTTCGTATGCTATCTATTGTAAAAATAATATTTATTCTATTATAGAATTTAAAATTTTATCAATTATAGAATAGTTTTTCTGTAAATTTCCATTTTCAAACATTGTAGCATGCTCTCCAAACCCCTCGTATAGACTAACTTTCTTGCTAGTAGAGCTACACCACAACTTACAATTATTCTCATGATGTATCTTTTTTCCCTCTTTAGCTTCTTCCTTTATTAAATGAATATTAGCATTAATTGTATTTTCATTGCTAAGGCTATTCAGATACTGAAAATATACTTTCATTTTATTCATAATGTTTTGTTGTACGTATTCTATTTCCAAGTACTTTGCATAAAATTGATTATTTTTAGCTCCTTCTAAAATATTTTCATATATATTTTCATCTTGTGAAACTGATTTCATAGTATCATTATTAACTTTATAACTATCCAACAAAATTATATCTGAAACATTAAATCCTCTTTTTATCAATTCTGTAGCCACTTCAAAAGCCAAGTTACCACCAGCGGAATAGCCAAACAATAGATAAGGGCCCTCCTTTTGTATACTTGTAATTAATCGTATGTATGTATTAATACGATCATCATGTTCTAAAAAATCAAATGAGTAGAAAGAATGAGAGCTTATTAACTGTGCTAATTCTCTATAATGTATACCTAACCCCCCAATAGGTGGAAAAGCAAATATGCTTTTTCCCTTATTTTCATTTAGTATTTTCATTACATTATTTTCATATGAACGCATATACTCTTCTTTTAGTATATACTCAGAAATTAATTTAATTGAAGCATTTTTATATATACTATTTAGCTCTAAATTAATATTAAATATATTTCTTATTTCCGATAATATTTTTATCAAACTTAATGAATGAGCACCTAGTATGAAAAAATCATCATTTATACCTATTTTTTTAATTCCTAGTACTTCACTCATTACCTTTACTAGCTTCTCTTGTGTCTCATTTGTTGGTGCTACATACTCTACTCCTGTATTTATTTGTCCATCTGGCTCGGGTAATGCTATCTTATCTATCTTTCCATTTGGTGTTAGTGGCATCTTTTCTACCTGAATAAAGTATGCTGGTACCATGTAGTCTGGTAGTTCTTTTATCAATCCTTCTCTTAATTCTGGCACTGTCATTTCTTTATCACATGATATATATGCACATAAGTATTTATCTCCTTGATTATCTTGTCTATCCACTACTACTGCTTCTTTTATATTTTCCTGTTTTAATAACTGATTTTCTATTTCACCAAGTTCTATTCTAAATCCTCTTATTTTTACTTGATTATCTATTCTTCCTATAAATTCAATATTTCCATCAGGCAGCCATCTTGCTAAGTCACCTGTGCGATACATTCTTTCACCAAAAGTAAAAGGATTGGGTATAAATCTCTCCTTTGTAAGTTCTGGCTTGTTTATGTATCCCCTTGCTAATAGGTCCCCAGCTATACATAGTTCACCTGCTACTCCTATGGGCACAAGTTTGTTGTTTTTATCCAAAATAAAAGAACAACTATTAATTATTGATTTTCCAATAGGTACTACATTGTAATTCTCTACGCTCTCATCAACTAAATATGAAGTAGCACATATAGTAGTTTCCGTAGGTCCATAAGCATTAATATATACAAATTTACTATTCCATTGTTTTACAAGTTTAATAGTAGCTGCAGAACCTGCTGTTATAATTTTCTTTACAGTATTAATACTATCAGGATTGAGATTTGCAAGATATATAGGTGGAAGAGTCATAACCGAAATCTGGGATTTATTCAAAAACTCCTGAAATTTTTCAGTATTGGCTTTAGTTTCTTCTGAAACTATATATAATGAAGCCCCTGAAAGTAAACCCATAAATATTTCCCACACCGATGCATCAAAAGACAAGCTTGCAAATTGAATTATCCTATCTTTATCATTTATACAAAATCCCAGGTTAAAGTACTCATTTAGGTTAGCTATTCCCTTATGTTCAACCATAACCCCTTTAGGTTTGCCAGTTGAACCTGAGGTATAAATTACATATGCTAGAGCATTTGATTTGTTTATCTTCTTTAAGTTAACCTTACTTCCTTTATATAACTCTTTATCTTCTAAATCGACTATAATTTTACCTGATTTCGCCTTAACTAAAAGATTATTCTGCGTTAGCAATATCTTTGTATTACTATCCTCTATCATATATTCTATTCTATCCTTTGGATATTCGGGGTCTATTGGCAAGTATGCTCCTCCAGCTTTCAATATTCCCATTATTCCTATTATCATCTCTAGAGATCGTCCCACCATTATTCCTACTACAGTATCCGGCTCTACACCCTTTTCTCTCAATATTCTTGCTAAACTATTTGCTTTTTCATTTAGTTCTCTATAAGTTAACTTCTTATCTTCAAATACTACTGCTATATTATCCGGCAATTTTTCTACCTGTTCTTCGAACAATTCATGTATTGTTTTATTTTTTGGATATTCCGCTTTGGTATCATTGAAATCTACTAATAATTTTGTCTTTTCCTCTCGTGATATCATCTCTATCTCTGATATATTAATTTCTGGATTTTCTGTTACTTCTGTTAATATATTTATAAAGTGTTTTATTATTCTTTCTATTGTTTCTCTCTTAAACAACTTTGTGCAGTATTCTATGTTGAATGCTATTTCTTCTCCTGCTTCTATTGCTGTTAAGGTAATATCAAACTTTGACATTTTATATTCAAAGTTATATTGTTTGAATTTTAAACTATCAATATCTATATCGCATGCATCAGTGTTGTTCTGTAATACAAACATGGTATCAAATAGTGCATTTCTACTTAAATCTTTTCTTATATTTAACTTTTCTACTAATTCATCAAATTGATAATCTTGATTTTCGTATGCACTCAATGCATTTTTCTTTACATTCTGTAAAAACTCTTTAAAGGTTTTATCTGCTTTTGGATAGTTCCTCATTGCAAGAGTATTTACAAACATTCCTACTATTTTTTGTAAATCCGAATGTGGTCTTCCTGCTATTGGAGAACCTACTATTATATCTTCTTGTCCACTATATTTTGATAGCAATATATTATATGTTGTAAGTAATGTCATATACAATGTTGTCCCATTATTCTTCCCTATTTTCTTTATCTTTTCTGCTATGTGTTTATCTATCTTAAATCCTATACTTTCTCCCTCGAAGCTTTGCATTTTAGGTCTTTTAAAATCTATTGGAATGTCTAATACAGGTATTTCATCCCTGAATACCTTCATCCAATAATCCTTTTGTTTTGTCATATTTTCTGAACTTAAAGCTTTATTTTGCCATGCTGAATAGTCTTTATATTGTATTTTTAATTCTTCTATTTCTTCTCCTTTGTACATCTTTGAGAATTCTTTAATAATAATTCCCATAGATATACCATCTGATATTATGTGATGCATATCTATCATTAAAATATGTTTTTCTTCTGCCATTTTTATTAGTTTAACTCTTAATAGTGGTGCTACTAATAAATCGAATGGTTTTATATTGTTTTCCACTATTTTTTTTATTGTTTTTTCTTCTGCTTCATTTAATTCCATAAATTCTAAATTGAATTCTACTTGTTTATGAATTCTCTGTAGTATTTCTCCATTTTCTAGTTCAAAAGAGGTTCTAAAGGCTTCATGCCTTTTAACAAGCTTTATAAAGATTTCTTCAACTCTTCCTTTTTCTAGTTTTCCTTCTATTACCAATATTAATGGTAAATTGTAATTTATTTCTTTTTCCCCAAACTGATTTAATGCAAATAATCTCTTTTGTGCTGAAGATGCCTTGTATACCTCTTTTTCTTCCACTACTTCTATTGGTGAATATATACTTTCCTTGGATTTACCTATATATTCTCCTGTCTGTCTTATGGTTGGATTGCTAAACACTTCACCTATAGGAACTTCTACATTTAATTCTCTATGCACTATTGATAACATCTGTATAGCTTTTAGTGAATGTCCTCCTAATGTAAAAAAGTCATCATTTATACCTATTCTTTCTACTCCTAGTACTTGACACCATACTTTTACTAACTTCTCTTCTGTATCATTTGTTGGTGCTATATATTCTACTCCTGTATTTATTTCTCCATCTGGCTCTGGTAGTGATTTCCTATCTAGCTTTCCATTTGGTGTTAGTGGCATCTTTTCTATCTGCATAAAGTATGCTGGTATCATATAGTCTGGTAGCTCTTTTAACAAATATATTCTTAGTTCTGTCACTGACATTTTTCTATGACATACGATATATGCGCATAAGTATTTATTACTTTGTTCATCCTCTCTGTCTATAACTACGGCTTCTTTTATTTCATCATTTTTTAATAACTCGTTCTCTATTTCACCAAGCTCTATTCTAAAGCCCCTTATTTTTACTTGATTATCTATTCTTCCTAAATATTCTATATTCCCATCTGTCATCCATCTTCCAAGATCTCCTGTCCTATACATTCTTGCTCCTGGTTCATATGGATTTTTCACGAATTTTTCTTCTGTTAACTCAGCTCTATTTAGATATCCTCTTGCAAGTCCATCTCCTGCTATACATATCTCACCTGCTACTCTTATTGGTTGAATCTTATTATTTTTATCCAGTATATATATTCTAATGTTATCAATTGGCTTACCAATTGGCACTTCCTCAATCTCTTGTTGCTTTGGACAATCGAAATATGTTACATCAACAGTTGCCTCAGTAGGCCCATACAAATTATATAATTTCGCATCAACTTCTTTAAATATATTATTAAACAACATTGTCTGCTTAGTATTTAAAACTTCTCCACTTGCAAATAATTTTTTTAAGCTTGAGATTTTCTGTATTGCATCTTCATTTTTTATATATTCTAGAAATATATTTAGCATAGATGGTACAAAATGTATGGTTGTTACAGAGTTTTTACATATAGTTTTCATAATATCTTCTGGGTTCTTATGTGCTCCTGGTGCTAACAAGCATACTCTACTTCCTTGAGTTGCCCACCAAAATAGCTCCCACACAGAAACATCGAAAGTAATTGGAGTTTTTTGTAATATAACATCATTTTTATCTATTGGATATTTGTTTTGCATCCAGTTTAATCTGTTAACTAAAGAATAATGTTCTATCATAGTACCTTTAGGTTTACCTGTTGAGCCCGATGTATAAATTACATATGCTAAATCATTTGGTTTATTTTTCTTCTTTAAGTTAGTTTTATTTCCTTTGTATAATTCTTTATCTTCTAAAGTTACTATAATTCCACCAAATTTTGCCTTACCTAAAAGATGATTCTGCGTTAACAATATGTTTGTATTACTATCATCTAACATATACTCTATTCTATCTTGTGGATACTCAGGATCTATTGGCAAGTATGCTCCCCCTGCTTTTAATATCCCCATTATTCCTATCATCATCTCTAGAGATCTTTCTACCATTATCCCTACTATAGTATCTGACTCAACGCCCTTTTCTCTTAATATTCTTGCTAAGCTATTTGCTTTTTCATTTAACTGTCTATAAGTTAGCGTATTATCTTCAAATACTACCGCTATATTATCGGGTGCCTTTTCTACCTGCTTCTCAAACAATTCATATACTGTTTCATCCTTAGGGTATTCTACTTTAGTATCATTAAAATCTACTAATATTATTTGCTTGTCTTCTTTTGATAACATCTCTATTTCTGATATCTTTATTTCTGGATTCTCTGTTACTTCTCTTAGTATATTTATAAAATGTTCTATTACTTTTTTTATTGTTTCTTTCTTAAATAACTTTGTGCAGTATTCTATGTTGAATGCTATTTCTTCTCCTACTTCTACCGCTGACAATGTAATATCAAACTTTGATATTTTATATTCAAAGTCATATGGTTTGAATCTTAAGCTATCAATATCTATATCTTCCGCATCAGTGTTTTGTAATACAAACATGGTATCAAATAGTGCATTTCTACTTAAATCTTTTCTTATATTTAACTTTTCTACTAATTCATCAAATTGATAATCTTGATTTTCATATGCGCTTAAAGCATTTTTCTTTACATCACGTAAAAAGTCTTTAAAGGTTTTATCTGCTTTTGGATAGTTCCTCATTGCAAGAGTGTTTACAAACATTCCTACTATCTTTTGTAAATCCGCATGTGGTCTTCCTACTATTGGTGAACCTACTATTATATCTTCTTGTCCACTGTACCTTGATAACAATATATTGTATGTTGTAAGTAATGTCATATACAATGTCGCTTCATTATTCTTTCCTATTTTCTTTATCTGTTTTGCTAATTCTTTATCTATCTTAAACCCTATACTTTCTCCTTTGAAGCTTTGTATTGTAGGTCTCTTATAATCTGTTGGCATGTCTAATACAGGTATTTCATCCCTGAATATCTGCATCCAATAATCTCCTTGTTTTCCCATGTTTTTTGAGATTAAAGCATCATTTTGCCATGCTGAATAGTCTTTATATTGTATTTTTAATTCTTCTAATTCTTCACCTTTGTAAATCTTTAAGAATTCTTCTTTAATTATACCCATAGATGTACCATCTGATATTATGTGATGCATATCTATCATTAATATATGTTTTACTTTTTGGATTTTTATTAGTTTCACTCTTAATAGTGGTGCTTTTGATAAATTAAATGGTTTTATAAAGTTTTTTATTACTTCACTTATTGTTTTTTCTTCTAATTCATTTAATTCAGTGTATTCTACATGAAATTCTACTTCTTTGTGTATTCTTTGTATTATTTCTTCATCTCTTAATTCAAAGGAAGTTCTAAATGCTTCATGTCTTTCAATAATCTTTGTAAATGCTTGTTCTACTTTTTCTTTTTTAAATTTTCCTTCTACTACCATTACTGATGGTATATTATAGTTTGTATCTCTTTTTCCAAACTGATTTAGTGCAAATAATCTTTTCTGTGCTGAAGATACCTTATATACTTCTTTTTCTTCTACTACTTTTATTGTTGAATATATACTTTTCTTAGATTTACCTATAGATTCTCCCATCTTTCTTATGGTTGGATTACTAAACACTTCACCTACAGGTACTTCCACATTTAGTTCTTTATGTATCATTGACACTACCTTCATTGCTTTTAGTGAATGTCCTCCCACAGCAAAGAAATCATTATCTATTCCTATTTTCTCTAGACAGAGTACTTCACTCCATACCTTAACCAGTTTTTCTTCTATTTCATTTCTTGGCGGTGCATATTCTACTCCTGTATTTATTTCTCCATCTGGCTCTGGTAGTGATTTAATATCTATCTTCCCATTTGGTGTTAGTGGCATTTTCTCTACCTGCATAAAGTATGCTGGTATCATATAGTCCGGTAGTTCTTTTGACAACTCAACTCTTAACTCGGGTGTCGTCATTTCTTTATCACATACTATATATGCACATAAATATTTATTGCTTTGTTTGTCTTCTCTATCAACTACTACTGCTTCTCTTATATTTTCCTGCTTTAATAATTGATTCTCTATTTCACCAAGTTCTATTCTAAAGCCCCTTATTTTTACCTGATTATCCATTCTTCCCAAGAACTCTATATTACCATCGGGCAACCATCTTGCAAGGTCTCCTGTGTTATATATTCTTTCTCCACATATAAATGGATTTTTTACGAACTTCTCTGCTGTCAATTCTTCATTATTTAAATATCCATCTATTAAACCATCTCCTGCTATATATAGCTCTCCAGGTATTCCGATAGCACTTAAGATATTATTTTTCTGTATAATGTAAGTCTTGGTATTAGCAATAGGACTCCCTATAGGAATATTTTCATCATTTTCATTTATATCATTTATATTATAATAGGTTGCAAAAACTGTACTTTCTGTTGGACCATATACATGTACTATTCTATTTGGACCCATATACTCTAGAGCCTTCCTTGCATGTGAAATTGATATTCTTTCACCGCCGAACAAAACCTTTCGTATATATTCAAAGCATTCAATTTTATTATCTACCAGAATATTAAATAAAGCTGTTGTTATGAAAAATATGCTCACCTTTTTATCAATTATAGTATCACCAAGCTTACTTATGTCAATTACCGTTTCTTTTTTAATCAATATAAGCTTTGCCCCATTAAGCAGTGCTCCATATATATCAAATATAGATCCATCGAAAGCATAATTTGATAATTGCAAAATTGTATCTTCTTCCGTTATATTTATATAATTTGTATTTTTAACAACCCTATTTACATTGTAATGTATTACTTTACTTCCCTTAGGCTTTCCCGTTGATCCAGATGTATAAATTACATATGCTAAATCATTTGCTTTGTTTATTTTCTTTAAGTTATCTTTATTCCCTTTATAAAGTTCCTCATCTTCTAAATCCACTATAATTCCTTTAAATATTACCTCGTTTATAAGATGACCTTGTGTTAGCAATATGCTTGTGTTGCTATCCTCTAACATATATTCTATTCTATCTTGCGGATACTCTGGGTCTATTGGCAAATAAGCTCCACCTGCTTTTAATATTGCCATTATTCCTATCATCATCTCAAAAGATCTTTCTACCATTATTCCTACTATGCTATCTGCTCTTACACCTTCTTCTCTTAACTCCCTCGCTAAACTATTTGACTTCTCGTTTAGTTCCCTATATGTTAACTCCTTCTCTTCATATACTATTGCTATATTATCTGGTGATTTCCCTACCTGTTCTTCGAACAATTCTTGAATTGTTTTATCTTTTGGATAATCTGTTTTTGTATCATTAAAATTTACAAGTATTTGATTTTTTTCTTCTTCAGACAACATTTCTATCTCAGATATATTTACACTCAGGTTATCAATTATATTAGTAAGTATGTTTGTATAGTGCTCCATTAATCTTACTATTGATTTTCTTTTGAATAATTTTGTACAATATTCAATTTTCACACCTATCTTACTATCTATTTCCATAATATTTAGTGTTAAGTCAAATTTAGCCACATCACTTTCCTTTTTATATGGCTTAAATTTTATATTTTCTAATTTTAATTCATCTATTTCAATGTTTTGTAGCACGAACATTGTATCAAATAATGGATTTCTGCTAAGATCTCTCTTTATGGTTAATTTCTCTACCAATTCTTCAAACTGATAATCTTGGTTTTCATATGCTTTCAGTGCGTTTTCTTTTACCTCTTCTAAAAACTCCATTACAGTTTTTCTTCCTTCTGGATAATTTCTCATTGCTAGAGTGTTTACAAACATTCCTATTATGTTTTCTAAATCTGCATGGGGTCTTCCAGCTATTGGTGAGCCTACTATTATATCATCTTGTCCGCTGTATTTGGACAACAAGATATTGTATGCTCCAAGTAATATCATGTATAGTGTTGCTCCTAGTTTATTAGATAGTTCTTTAAGCTTCTTTGTTAAAACTGTATCTATTACAAAGCTTATACTATTTCCTTCAAAGCTTTGTAATTGTGGTCTCTTATAATTAGTGGGCATATTTAATACAGGTATTTCACCTTCAAATACTTCTAGCCAGTATTTTTCCTGTTTATTTATTTTACCCGACTTTATCAAGTTATTTTGCCAATCTGAAAAATCCTTATACTGTATTTTCATTTCAGGTAAAATTTCCCCATTATATAACCTTATAAACTCTTTAACCAAAATACCCATTGATACACCATCAGATATTATATGGTTCATATCAAACATCATTATATGTTTGTCTGCTTCTATTTTAACTATACTTGTTCTTAGCAATGGTGCTTGTTTTAAGTTAAATGGTTTTATAAATTCATTTATCACATTATTTATTTCAACTTCTTTACATTCAAAGTAATTTATATTAAAATCAACTTCTTTATGTATTATTTGAACAATCTCATGATCTATAGTATTAAAGGATGTTCTTAAGGTTTCATGTCTTTTTATCAGTTTTTTCAACGTATTTTCTAAGCATTTTCTATCTAATTGCCCTTCTACTTCCATTATATGTGTCATATTATATGTAATAGAATTTTCTTCTATTTGATTTAATATATATAATCTTTTTTGTACTGAAGATACTGAATAATAATCCTTTTCTTTTATAGGTTGTATAGACTTATACCCACTAGCCTCCTTTTCATTTATATAACTTGACAGTTCTTTTATTGTAATGTTTTTAAATAGTTCACTTAATGTTATTTCTACATTTAACTCCCTATGTATTTTAGCAATCACAGTAGCTGCTTTTAGTGAATGACCACCTAAGTCGAAGAAGTTATCGTTTATACCTATCTTTTCTTGCCTCAATGCTTCACACCAAATTTTCTCTAATTTTTCTTCTATTTCATTTCTAGGTGCTACATAATCTAATGCTCTTAGACTATTAACATCTGGTTCTGGCAATGCTTTTCTGTCTATTTTACCATTTGATGTTAATGGTATATTATCTAGTTGTATAAAATAAGATGGAATCATATAATCCGGTAATTTTTTTAATAAATCCTTTCTTAAATCATCTATTATGACCTCCTTATCTGATATTACATAAGCACATAAATACTTACTTTCACTAAAATCTACTCTATCTAATACTACGGTTTCTTTTATACCTTCATATCCTAATATCTGATTTTCTATCTCTTCAAGCTCAATTCTAAAACCTCTTATTTTAACTTGAAGATCTATTCTTCCAATAAAATCTAAATTTCCATCAACATTCCATTTTACTAAATCGCCTGTTTTATATATTTTCTCCCCTGATATAAATGGATTTTGTATGAATTTCTCTTTTGTTAAGTTTTCTCTATTTAAATAACCAACAGATAGACCAACTCCTGCTACACATAACTCCCCCTCTATACCAATTGGACATAATTTATAATCCTTGTCAAACACATAACATTTAACATTATCTATCGGTTTTCCTATTAATATTTTTTCGCTGTGTTTTAATATTTCATAAACTGTAGAACAAATACTATTTTCTGTTGGTCCGTATTCATTAAACAACCTAGTGTTGGGTAATTTTTCAAAATGTTTTTCTGAAAGTTCTTTGCTTAAACTTTCTCCCGCAACTGTTATTTTATTCAAACTACTTAGTTCTTGACTGCTATTTTCTAATAATACTGCATATAGCCTTGGTGTAATTATAAAATTAGTAATTGAATTTATTAGAATAACCTTCTCTAAATATTTAATATTGGTAATACCATTTTCTTTTATCATTACTAGTTTACAACCACTGATAAGTGGAGTAAATATGTCTTCAATAGAACTATCAAACGTATAGTTAGGTATCTGCATAATGGCATCCTGCTCATTAAAATGATAATATCTCCTTCTCCATTGCAATGTATTTATAATACTTTCATGTTTTATCGCAACTCCCTTAGGCTGTCCTGTTGTTCCTGAAGTATATATTACATATGCTAAGTCGCTAAAACTATTAACACTACCTAAATTTTCGATTTTTTCATTATGTATGGCTTCATCATTAAGATCTAATATTGTTTTATCTGTATCAAAACTTTTAGTTAACCATGATTGTGTGATAAGTAGCTTAATATTGCTATCCTCTAGCATATATTCTATTCTATCCTTGGGACATTTGGGATCTATAGGAACATATGTTGCTCCTGCTTTTAAAATCCCTATTAATCCTACTATCATTTCTAAGGAACGTTCTACCATTATCCCTACTATACCGTTTGGTTTCACTCCCTTTTTCTGTATTATCCTAGCCAATTGATTTGATTTCCTATTCAGTTCACTATATGTTAAATGTTTCTCTTCAAATACTACAGCTATGCTATTAGGTGTCTTTTCTACCTGCTCTTCAAATAATTGGTGTATTGTTTTTTCCTTTTGGTAATCCGTTTTTGTATTATTAAAATCGTATAATAATTTCCGTTTTTCTTCTTCATCTATTATATCGATTTCGCCAATCTTTACATTCAAAGAAAAAAGGCTTTGACTTAATATATTACAATAATCTTTAAAAAGTTTTTTGATTGTATCTTCGGTAAATAAATTAGCATTATAAATCATTTTAAAACCTAGCTCTTGTTCATTTTTGATTACTGAAAATGTTATATCATTCATTATAGAACTTACATTATTTTCTAAATATTTCTTACCATGAATATTTTCATAGTGTAATACTATTTTTGTTAGTAGCCTATTATCTTCGTTAATTCCTAATTCCTTAAGTATTTCTTGCATAGGATAATGCTGATTCTTATATGCATTAATTACAGTTTGTTTTATCGCTATAATCAAATCTTTAAAAGTCATATCTTTATTTATTTCTTCTCTTAAAATAACATTATAATTATATGCAACTTCACTATCTTGTAATATATGGTATATTGGTGAACTTATAACTATATCATTTTTTTGAGTATACTTAAATAATAATGTGTTTAGTGTTGCGACCAAAACCACATAAATTGCAACATCTTCATTTCTACTTATCTCAAACAGTTTCCTTGCAGCACTATTATCAATAGTCTGTATGATTTCCCCTCTTTTATATACTAAAGACTTTTTATAATCATAAGGTAACTCTATTTCTTCCATAGAACTATCAAGCTTTTTTAACCAATAGTCTTTTGCTTTTTTATACTTATCTAAAGTTTGTATAATATTTATATTTTTTTCCACATACAACAACTCCTTTATTTTTTATGTATTTAAAGTCGTGCAAAATCTTACATTAAAGAAAATTATTATCAATTTATTCTAATTACGCTATATTGTTTTAAATATAGCGTAATTCTTCAAATCAAAAATCAAACTCGAAATTTATACTTTCCTCTATATCTATACCTTTTGATTCCATAGAATAAACTTCTTCTTCTTTCAAAATTATTATATTCTCTATTTTTCCTTCAATATTATTTACAACACTCTCAATAATTTTTATAAACCGTTCCGCTAGTTTTTCTATAGTTTGCTTTTCATATAATTTAGTACAATACTCAAAGCTTAATATTATTTTATCTTCTACCTCTATTGCATTTAGTGTTAAATCAAATTTAGCTATATTACTTTCCTTTTTATATGGCTTAAATGTTATCCCTTCTACTTTTAATTCATTCATTTCTTGATTATGAAATACAAACATAGTATCAAATAATGGATTTCTGCTTAGATTTCTCTTTATATTTAAATTTTCTACCAATTCTTCAAATTGATAATCTTGGTTTTCATATGCTTTTAGTGCATTTTCTTTTACCTCTTCTAAAAACTCTATTATAGTTTTTCTTCCTTCTGGATAATTTCTTATTGCTAGAGTGTTTACAAACATTCCTATGATATTTTCTAAATCTGCATGATGTCTTCCTGCTATCGGTAATCCTACTATTATGTCCTCTTGTCCACTATATTTGGATAACAATATATTGTATGCCCCCATTAATGTCATGTATATTGTTAATCCTATATTATTTGATATTTCTTTTATTTTTTTGGTTAAAACGGTATCTATTTCAAAGCTTATACAGTTTCCTTCAAAGCTTTGTATTAGTGGTCTCTTATAATCGGTGGGCATATTTAATTCAGGTATTTCATCTCCAAATACCTCTAACCAGTATTTTTCCTGTTTATCTATTTTACCCGACTTTATCAAGTTGTTTTGCCATACTGAAAAATCCTTATAATGTATTCTCAATTCAGGTAATACTTCCCCATTATATAACTTGATAAACTCTTTAATCAAAATACCCATTGAGACACCATCAGATATTGTATGGTGCATATCAACCATCATTATATGTCTATCTTCTTCTATTTCAATTATGCTTATTCTTAGTAATGGTGTTTCTTTTAAGTTAAATGGTTTTATAATTTTATTTATCGTATTATTTACTTCAGATTCTTTGCATTCAAAATAATCTATATTAAAAACTACTTCTTCATGTATTATTTGAACAATCTCATCCTCTACAGTATTAAAAGATGTTCTTAGTGATTCATGCCGTTTTATCAATATTTTAAATGTGTCTTCTAATCGTTCTTTATTCAAGTGTCCCTCTAATTTCATTATCTGTGTCATATTATACGCATTTGAAATTTCTTCTAATTGGCTTAATATATATAATCTTTTTTGCACTGAGGATACTGAATAATATTCTCTTTTTTCTACAGGCTGTATAGCATTGTATGTGCTTTCTTCTTTTTCACTTATATATTTCGACATTTCTTTTATTGTATTTCTTTGAAATATTTCCCTTAATGGAATTTTTATGCTTTGTTCCCTGTGTATTTTGGCTGCTAACATCGTTGCTTTTAGAGAATGTCCTCCTAATTCAAAGAAATTATCATTTATGCCTACTTTTTCAATCCCCAATATTTCACACCATGCTTTTGCAAGCTTTTCTTCTACTTCATTTCTTGGTGATTCGTACTCACTAGTTATAAGATCATTTACATTTGGCCTTGCCACTTCTTTTCTATCTATTTTTCCATTAGGTGTCAGTGGCATATTGTCCATGTGTACAATGTATGCTGGTATCATGTATTCAGGCATACTTTCCTTAAGATACTCTCTTATTTGAGATTTACTTATCTCTTCTTTACATACTACGTATGCACACAAGTATTTTTCATTATTTCCATCTTCTCTCGCTACTACTACTGCTTCTTTTATACCTTTATGGCTTAATAATCTGTTTTCTATTTCTCCTAGCTCTATACGGTAACCTCTTATCTTAACTTGATTGTCTATTCTTCCTAAAAATTCTATATTTCCATCAGATAGCCATCTAGCCAAATCTCCTGTTTTATATATCCTTTCTCCAAGTATAAATGGATTATCTATAAACTTTTCTTTTGTTAGTTCTTCTTTTTTAAAATATCCTCTTGCTAATCCATCTCCGCCTATACATAATTCCCCTGGAACGCCTACAGGTACTATTTGTTTATTTGCATCTATAATGTATATTTTTGTATTACTTATAGGCTTTCCTATTGTTATCTTCTCTTCGTCATCAATTAACTTAACCGTTGACCAAATTGTCGTCTCTGTTGGACCATATACATTGTAAATTTTTAAGTTTTTATACATTTTCAATTCCTTTAACAAGCTTGCTGGAAGCTCCTCACCACCAACAAGTATTGCTTTCAAGCTTCTCAATGAATCCCTAAATTCTATACTTTCTAAAAGCATCTTGAATCTTGATGGTGTAGTTTGCATTACCTCTATATCGTTTTTCTTTATAACCTGTCCCAACTTACCATATTCCATATTTTCTTCATCACTCGAGACAGTTATTTTCATTCCTAAAGTTAATGGAACTAACGTTTCCAAGCCAAATATATCAAATGAGATTGTTGTAACGCATAATATGCTTTGATATTGTGACAACCCTGTTTCTCTAACTATTCCATGTATAAAGTTAGTGACCTGTCTATGTTCTATCATTACACCTTTAGGCCTTCCTGTTGAGCCTGAAGTATATATCACATATGCTAAATCGCTACAGTTATTAGTTTTTCCCAAATTATTGCTATCAGCTTTATGAAGCTCTTCACTCGTTATATCTATTACACTTCCATTAAAGTCTATATTTCCACTAATTTCATTAGATGTAACCACTATATCGACTTCTGCATCTTCTAGCATATACTTTATTCTATCTTTGGGATGCTTAGGATCTATAGGCAAGTATGCTCCTCCAGATTTCAATATTCCAATTATTGCCACTATCATTTCTGGTGATCGTTCTACCATTATACCTACTATAGAATCAGATTGTATGCCTTTATTTATTAATATTCTTGCCAATTGATTGGATTTCTCATTCAATTCTTTATACGTTAATTTCTTATCTTCGAATACTACCGCTATACTATCCGGTGTCTTTTCTACCTGTTCCTCAAACAATTCATTTATAGTCTTGTTATTTTGATAATCAGTTTTAGTACTATTAAAGTCATATAATATTTGATTTTTTTCTTCTTCTGACATAATTTCAATTTCTGAGACTCTAATCTCACTGTTTTCACTTACTACTTTTATAATTTCGTTAAAATATTTCTTTATACTATTAATATACTCACTATTATATATGTTTTCATTATAAACAAATTTAACAATCAACTCACTGCCTGGTATAATAATAATACTAAAATCATAATTTGTTTGTTCGTATACTGTCCTGTCTTTAGTTATAAAACCTAATTCCATATTTAAGTTTTTAATACTCTCATCAATGTAATAATTCTCAAATATCATGATATTATTTATCAATTTTTGTTTAACCTCAGTCAATGACTGTATATCAGCCAAAGGATAGTAATCATATTTACTGGATTCCAATGAATCTTCCTGTATTTCTTTTAATAAATCTATAAATGTGCTATATTTATTACTTTTCACTCTTACAGGTATAGTATTAATAAATAGCCCTACCATCTCCTCTATACCTTCTACTTTTGCATTTCTACCCGATACTACTGATCCAAACACCACGTCATTTGTATTATTATATTTTTGCAGCAGTATTCCCCATACTGCTTGTAATATTGTATTTACAGTAACTTGTGCATCCTTACTTATTTCCATTAATTCCTCTGAGTATTTTCTAGAAATACTAAAGCACAGTTCTTGTTTTTTAGATTCTTTACTATCTCTATTATGATCACTCCGTATATGGGCTATAGTATTGTATTCTTCCAAATATTTTTGCCAGTACATTTTTGCTGTATCCTTATTTTGACTTTGAAGCCATTTTATATAGTTTACATAAGGTACAGGCTCTTTTAGATTAAAAGTCTTATTTTTTCTTAATGAAGAATATATCTCAAAGAAATCTTTCATTACTATTGAATTACACCATCCATCCATTAATATATGGTGAAAACTCCAAATTATTTTATACTCTTCCTTCTTTATCTTTAATACTGACAATCTTATTAGTATATCTTCACTCAAATTAAAGCCGTTCTCTCTATCTTTAATCTCAAATTTTTTTGTGTATTCTTTTATTTCTTTTTGATTTAATGAGCTTATATCCTCATAATATACGTCTGCCTTTCTATCTTCTATAACTAATTGCTTTGGCTTTTCAAGACTTTCATGTACTATAATTGTTCTTAATATATCATACCTTTTTATCAATTTATTAAAGCTATCCTCTAATATCCTTATATCTACTTTCCCTTCCCCTATAAATATACTTTGTTCAAAGTAATCTATAGAATCCTTGTCCCTGAGTGAATGAAAAAGCATACCCTCTTGCATTGGCGTAAGGGAATATATATCTTTTATTTTTAATTTTTTCTCTTTTTCATAAACTTCTCTTAATTCTACCAGTTCCTCTATTTCTAAATCATTGTCTGAAAAATCCGAAGGAGTCACCTCTGTTATTTTCTTGTTTTTACAGTGATCTATTATATCTAATAAATTCTTTTTATAGTTTTCTGCTATTTTGGATATCCTACTTACATCATATTTTTGACTATTATACGATATTGTAAATTCTAATTTGTCATCATAAATTATTCCATTGATGTCTATTTCGAATATTTTTTCTGATTCTAAGCTTACTGAATTTCCACTTGCTATTTTAGATATTTGAAATGCTTCTCCATTTATATCTTCATCAAATTGACCCAAATAGTTAAAGCTTATTTGTGGCTGCAATTTGTTCCATCTCTTTTCTTCTCCCATATACTTTAGTAATCCATATCCTATCCCTTTGTTTGGGACATGCCTTAGTGTCTCTTTTACGTTCTTTATTAAATACCCTATATCTTTTCCTTTTTTCATATTCAACGCAACTGGATAATGGGTGGTAAACCATCCTATTGTTCGATTAATATCTATTTCTCCATGTAATTTTTCTCTTCCATGACCTTCTAAATCTATTAATGTATTTTCTTCTGATGTCCACTCCCTTATTGTTAATCCCAATGATGTTAGCATAATATCATTTATTTCCGTATTATATGCCTTGTTTGTATTCTTTAATAGATCTTCTGTTTCTTTTCTACTCAATTCTATTTTAATATTTTTATAGTGTTTTAACTTGCTACTTTCCTCACTACACTCTTTATCAGCTGGAAGCTCTTTAAATTCTACTTTCTCTATTTTACCCCAGTATTCAAACTCATTTTCCAACATATTTTTTTCTACTTGTTTATATGAATAATCAGCCCAATCTTTAAATGAATTTGTTTTTTCTTGGAACGATATTTTTTCTCCGTTTAATGCTTGCTTATAACCTAATGCAAAATCTTCAAACAGTATTCTCCAAGATACGCCATCTATTACCAAATGATGTATCGCTATTAAAAGATGTTCCCCTTGCTTGGTTTTAAACAATCCTAGTTTTACCAACGGACCATTTTCTAAATCAATACTGCTTTGTAATTCATTACATTGTTGCTCTATGGCTCCCTCATAATTATCACAATATCTAAAATCCATTACTTTTAGATCAAATAGTTTTTCTTTAAATCCTCTATTAATTTGTACTATTTTATTTTCTTCTTTTTTATACACCATTCTTAAAGCATCATGGTGCTTCACTATTTCTTCAAAAACCTTTTTTACTATATCTTCATTAAACCCTTCGTTATTATATAACATTACAGCTTGATTCCAATGATGCGTATCTGTATAATTCTTCTCAAAAAATATTTTTTGTATAGGCGTTAATTTTACTTCTCCAGTAATCTCTTCCTGACATATTTTACTTTGACTAATTGTAACTTTATCACTTAATGATTTTATTTTTCCATCACTAAATAACTCACTTACATCCAGATTATATCCAAATTTTTGCAACTTAGATACTATTCTTATAGCTTTTATTGAATCTCCGCCCAAGTCAAAAAAATTATCATTTATGCCTACTTTTTTTATCCCTAATACTTCACTATATATTTTTACAAGTTTCTCTTCTACTTCATTTCTTGGCATTTCATATTTTTCAGTTGTAAGGAGGTCTATATCTAGCTTAGGCAAAGCTTTTCTATCTATCTTGCCATTAGCCGTCAATGGCATTTTCTCTATATTAAAAATGTATGAAGGAATCATGTACTCTGGTAATCTTTGTTTTAAGTATCTTCTTATTTCTGAAATATCAATATTTTTATTGCCTACTATATACGCGCACAAATACTTCTCATTATCATCATTGTTTCTCGCCAATACAACAGTTTCTTTTACATCTTCATAACTTAATAACTTATTTTCTATTTCTCCAAGTTCTATTCTAAAGCCCCTTATCTTTACCTGACCATCTATTCTACCTAAAAATTCAATATTCCCATCAGTAAGCCATCTTCCCAAATCCCCTGTTTTATACATCCTTGTTTTTTGTGCAAATATATTTGAAATAAAACTTTGTTCAGTTAAATCCTTTCGATTTAGATAACCTCTTGATACACCTTCTCCGGATATGTACATTTCACCTATTATTCCCTTTGGAACAATGTTCTTATCTTTATCCAATATATATATTTCAAAGTTATTAAGAGGTTTTCCTATTGGAATTCTTCTCAAGCTACTTAAAGTATTGAAATTATTTGTATCTATATGGTAGTAAGTACTATCAACCGCACATTCAGTAGGTCCATACACATTTGTAATAATAGGCTTACTATCATTAAACTTATTTAGAAACTCTCTTACAATTCCAATTTGAAGTTCATCCCCACCAATTATTAATTGTTTCAAGCTTAGGTTTCTATATAATTTGATATCAACAGCATTTAATATACTTATATGTATAGGCGTACCGTCTGAGATATCAATACTATTTTTAATATAGAATTCCAGCAATTTTTCCCCATTAAATCTTTCAGAATTAGATGATATATAAAGTGAATGCCCCAATAATAGTGATGCAAATATTTGCTGCACGGATGCATCAAAAACATATGAAGCAATAAGTGCGATATTTAATTTATCATTATAATCCTTGTACACATTTTCATATAACCCTGTAACTAAATTCAAAACATTTTTGTGCTCAACCATTACTCCTTTTGGTTTCCCTGTAGACCCAGATGTATATATTACATATGCTAGACTATTTGACGTTTTTACGTTATTGAGATTAGTATTATTTCTCGTATAAATATTTTTATCCTTTAGATTTATGCATGTTAAAGCTCTTTCAGTTCCATAATCATTACATTCAGCATCCGTTAGAATTATATTTGTGCCACTGTCTTCTAAAATATATTCTATTCTATCTTTTGGATAGCTTAAATCTATTGGAAGATAGGCTCCTCCCGACTTTAATATTCCAAGTATTCCCACTATCATTTCTAGTGACCTTTCTACCATTATACCTACTATAGAATCAGGTTGTACGCCTTTGTTTATTAAAAAACTTGCTAATTGATTAGATTTATCATTCAATTCTTTATATGTCAATTTCTTATCTTCAAATACTACCGCTGTATTATTCGGTGTCTTTTCTACATTTTCCTCAAACAATTCATTTATAGACTTATTATTGGGATAGTAAGTTCTAGTATTATTGAAATCATATAATATTTGATTTTTCTCATCCTCTGTCATAATTTCTATTTTTGATAATTCAATCATACTGTTTTCACATACTGTTTTTATGATTTTATTAAAATGTCTTTTTATAGTAGTGATATACTCACTACTATATATATTTTCATTATAAACAAATTTAACAATCAATTCACTGTGCGGTATAATAGTGATACTAAAATCATAATTAGTTTGTTCGTATACCGTCCTATCTTTTGCTTTAAAACCTAATTCCATATTTAAATTTTTAATACTCTCATCAATGTAATAATTCTCAAATACCATAATATTATTTATCAATTTTTGTTTAACATCAGTCAATGACTGTATATCCGCCAAAGAATAGTAACTATATTTATTGGATTCCAATGAAGCTTCCTGTATTTCTTTTAATAAATCTATAAATGTGCTATATTTATCCCTTTTCACTCTTACAGGTATAGTATTAATAAATAGTCCAACCATCTCTTCTATGCCTTCAACTTTTGCATTTCTACCTGATACTACTGATCCAAACACAACATCATTTGTATTGTTATATTTTTGCAGCAGTATTCCCCATACTGCTTGTAATATTGTATTTACAGTAACTTGTGCATCCTTACTTATTTCCATTAATTCTTCTGAGTATTTTCTAGAAATACTAAAGCACAGTTCTTGTTTTTTAGACTCTTTACTATTGCTATTACCGTCGCTAGATATCTGGGCTATGGTGTTATATTCTTCCAAATATTTTTGCCAGTACGTTTTTGCTGTAGCCTTATTCTGATTTTGAAGCCATTTTATATAGTTTACATAAGGTACAGGTTCTTTTAGATTAAAATTCTGATTTTTTCTTAATGCAGAATATATCTCAAAGAAATCTTTCATTACTATTGAATTACACCATCCATCCATTAATATATGATGAAAACTCCAAATTATTTTAGACTCTTCTTCCTTTATCTTTAATACTGACAATCTTATTAGTATATCTTCACTCAGATTAAAGCCATTCTCTCTATCTTTAATCTCAAATTTATTTATATATTCCTTCATTTCTTTTTCATTTAATAAGCTTACATCCTCATAACATATATTTGCCTTTCTATCTTTTATAACTACTTGCTTTGGATTCCTAAGGCTTCCATGCACTATTATTGTTCTTAATATATCATACCTTTTTATTAATTTATTAAAGCTAGTCTCTAATATCTTTAAATCTATTTCGCCTTCTGCTACAAACATATTTTGTTCAAAGTAGTCTATAGAATCCTTGTCCCTAAGTGAATGGAACAACATTCCTTCCTGCATTGGCGTAAGGGAGTATATATCTTTTATTTTTAATTTTTTTTCTTTTTCGTAAGTTTCTCTTAATTCTTCCAGTTCCTCTATGTCTAAATCATTGTCTGAAAAATCCGAAGGAGTCACCTCTGTTATTTTCTTGTTTTTACAGTGATCTATTATATCTAATAAATTCTTTTTATAGTTTTCTGCTATTTGGGATATCCTACTTACATCATATTTTTGACTATTATACGATATTGTAAATTCTAATTTGTCATCATAAATTATTCCATTGATGTCTATTTCGAATATTTTTTCTGATTCTAAGCTTACTGAATTTCCACTTGCTATTTTAGATATTTGAAATGCTTCTCCATTTATATCTTCATCAAATTGACCCAAATAGTTAAAGCTTATTTGTGGCTGCAATTTGTTCCATCTCTTTTCTTCTCCCATATACTTTAGTAATCCATATCCTATCCCTTTGTTTGGGACATGCCTTAGTGTCTCTTTTACGTTCTTTATTAAATACCCTATATCTTTTCCTTTTTTCATATTCAACGCAACTGGATAATGGGTGGTAAACCATCCTATTGTTCGATTAATATCTATTTCTCCATGTAATTTTTCTCTTCCATGACCTTCTAAATCTATTAATGTATTTTCTTCTGATGTCCACTCCCTTATTGTTAATCCCAATGATGTTAGCATAATATCATTTATTTCCGTATTATATGCCTTGTTTGTATTCTTTAATAGATCTTCTGTTTCTTTTCTACTCAATTCTATTTTAATATTTTTATAGTGTTTTAACTTGCTACTTTCCTCACTACACTCTTTATCAGCTGGAAGCTCTTTAAATTCTACTTTCTCTATTTTACCCCAGTATTCAAACTCATTTTCCAACATATTTTTTTCTACTTGTTTATATGAATAATCAGCCCAATCTTTAAATGAATTTGTTTTTTCTTGGAACGATATTTTTTCTCCGTTTAATGCTTGCTTATAACCTAATGCAAAATCTTCAAACAGTATTCTCCAAGATACGCCATCTATTACCAAATGATGTATCGCTATTAAAAGATGTTCCCCTTGCTTGGTTTTAAACAATCCTAGTTTTACCAACGGACCATTTTCTAAATCAATACTGCTTTGTAATTCATTACATTGTTGCTCTATGGCTCCCTCATAATTATCACAATATCTAAAATCCATTACTTTTAGATCAAATAGTTTTTCTTTAAATCCTCTATTAATTTGTACTATTTTATTTTCTTGTTTTTTATACACCATTCTCAAAGCATCATGGTGCTTCACTATTTCGTCAAAGACACTTTTTACTATATCTTCACTAAACCCTTCATTATTGTACAACATTACAGCTTGATTCCAATGATGCGTATCAGTATAGTTATTCTCAAAAAATATTTTTTGTATAGGAGTTAATTTTACTTCTCCAGTAATCTCTTCCTGACATATTTTGCTTTGATTAATTGTAACTTTATCACTTAATGATTTTATTTTTCCATCACTAAATAACTCACTTACATCCAGATTATATCCGTACTTTTGCAACTTGGATATTATTCTTATAGCTTTTATTGAATCTCCGCCCAAATCAAAGAAATTATCATTGATACCTACTTTCTTTATCCCCAATACTTCACTATATATTTTTACAAGTTTCTCTTCTACTTCAGTCCTTGCCATTTCATATATTTCGGTTGTAAGTAAGTTTATATCTGGCTTAGGCAAAGCTTTTCTATCTATCTTGCCATTAGCCGTCAATGGCATTTTCTCTATGTTCAAAATGTATGAAGGAACCATGTACTCTGGTAATATTTGTTTTAGGTGTTTTCTTACTTCCGAAATATCAATATTATTATTGCCTACTATATAAGCACATAAATATTTCTCATTATCATCATTGTTTTTAGCTAATACAACGGTTTCTTTTACACCATCGTAACTTAACAACTTGTTTTCTATCTCTCCAAGCTCTATTCTAAATCCCCTTATCTTCACTTGATTGTCTATTCTACCCAAAAACTCTATGTTTCCATTTGGTAGCCATCTAGCCAAATCTCCTGTTTTATACATCCTTTCTTCTGGATTAAACGGACAATTAATAAATTTTTCCACCGTCAATTTCGCGTTATTCAAATATCCTCTTGCTAATCCATCTCCAGATATCCACAGTTCCCCTATAACTCCTTTTGGAACTATATTTAAATGTTTATCCAATATATATATCCTCGTGTTATTGATTGGCCTTCCTATCGGTATAGTTTTTTCTCTTCTCTTCTTGCTTTCATATTTATATACAATACATCCAATCGTAGCTTCTGTTGGTCCGTATTCATTTATAATTTCCACTTTACCATTAAATTTTTTGTATATTTCCTCAGCTAATTTACTTGATAATTCCTCCCCTCCAACAATAAACTTTGAAATGTTAATTTCATTTATATTTAAGTCATTAACAATACTTAAGTGTGCCGGAGTAAGCTTAATTATATCTAATGTGTCCTTAACTATACGGGTAATAGAAGATTTATCTCTACTATCGTATATACGTATTTTTTTTGCAGACAATAATGGTACAAATATAGATGTCACTGTTAAATCAAATGATATAGATGTGAATAATGGAAAATCACCAATGTCATTTTGTTGATAGTTTTTTCTACAGAAACTTATATAGTTAATTAAAGATTTATGCTCAATCATAACGCCTTTAGGATTCCCTGTACTTCCTGATGTATATATCACATAAGCTAAATCATTACTTTTATTTATTATATCAGGATTGCTAGCATCTTGTTTAAAAATGTTTTCATCGGTAATCTCGATTATATTTCCCTTAAACTCTATATTTTTCACAAGCTCTTTTGATGAAATTAATATATCTACTTTCGCGTCATTAAGCATGTATTCTATTCTGTTTTGTGGATAATTAATATCTATAGGTAAATAGGCTCCTCCCGATTTTAATATCCCCATTAGTCCTATTATCAATTCTATAGACCCATTCATCATTATTCCTACTATAGTATCAGCTTGTACTCCTTTATCTCTTAATAGCTTAGCTAATTGATTGGCTTTTTCATTTAATTCTTTATAAGTCAATTTTTCATCTTCATATTCTACCGCTAAACTATCAGGTGACTTTTCTACTTGAGTTTCAAATAATTCCTGAACAGTTTTATCCTTTGAATATTCAATTTTATTATTATTAAACTCATATAATATTTGATTTTTTTCTTTCTCAGATATCAAATTTATATCTTTAACAGTAATATCAATATTATTTACCATTTCATTTAATATTTTTATATATCTTTCCCCTAGTAGCTCGATTGTTTCTTTTTTAAATATAAGTGCATTGTAAACAATAGATATACATACTGAATTATTCTCATTTTTATCTATGCATAGTGTTATTTGATTTTTGTTAGAATTACATATGTATTCAATACACGTATTATTGTGCAATTTATTTATAGCTATACTTATTGGTGTTAAATCCATTATACTGCTACAACCATTTAAATTATTTAAAATATTTTCTACATCGCAATACTGATTTTCATATACCTTAAATAAGTTTTCCTGTATGCTCTTCAATAAATTTTTTACAGTAATTTCATTACTCAAATAATTTTTTAAAGGTAACACCTTATTTTTTATAACATTATCATCTTTTACATTACCTATATATACAGGTATACCTATTATATTTTCTATTTTCCCAGTATATTTATACAGCATTATATTTAGCCCGGAAAGAAAAAGTATATATAAAGCTAATTGTTTTTTATTTGTAATTAGTTCCAATTTTTCATTTAGTATATTATCTAAATGAATAACTTCTACTTCTTTTTCATAACTTCCTTCATATAAAAAATCATGAGGTATAGTTTCTCTATATTCATTTGATAACCCAGCATTTTTCCAATAGTTGGATGATATAATTATTTTATCACTTATACTAGCATTTACATTATTTTTTTTCATACTCAAGTTCATCCTTTCAAACCTTTTATTCATATTTCATGTGTACGGTATAAACCCCTCTATAGTATCTACATATGCCTTCACCGTAGTTGATTTTTACCTTAAAGTGTAGTAACTCTTATTTAAATAATCAAGGGTAACTAAAGTCCTTTCACTGACCCTTGATTATATAGATAGTTTATCCTTTTAATATAAGAAACTCTTAGAACGTAAAACCATCATTTCTTAAATCAGATACTTCTTCATATATTTCTAAGATTAATGCTTTCTCAACATCATCTAAAACATTTATTTCTTTAATCAAAATATCTATGTCCTTTACTAAAGTGTCGATTATTACCTTGATATCTTTTACGGCCCTATCGATTGTGCTCTCCTTAAATAACCTTGATGAGTACTCGAAAGCCATTTCTAAGTTTTTACCATTATCAGCTACTTTTAAAGTTAAATCAAACTTTGATATGTTATTCTCAATTGGATACGGCTTTAATAAAAGTCCATTCAATTCAACAGCTGAATCATAGTGAGTATTTGTCATATCAAGCATAACATCAAACAAAGGAGTTCTCCCTATTTCTCTTTTCACATTAAGCACTCCAATTAACTCCTCAAACTGATAGCTTTGATTTTCATATGCCTTTAGGGAATTTTCCTTTACTTCCTCTAAAAATTGTCGAAATGTCTTCTCTTCGCTTGGTCTATTCCTCAAAGCTAGTGTATTTACAAACATACCTATAATATTGTTAAGTTCTATGTGTGTCCTTCCAGCTATAGGCATTCCTATCACTATATCTTCTTGTCCACTATATTTACATAACAATATATTAAATACTGCTTGTACTAGCATGTTCATTGTACTTCCTGTTTCTTTTGCTATACTTCTCATCCTATTGGTTATTTCCTCGTCTATAGAGAAATTCTTTTTTCTACCATCAAAACTCTGAATAGAAGTTCTCTCATAATCGTAAGGCAAGTTTAATACCGGTACTTTATCACTGAATCTATTAATCCAGTATTCCTTTTGCTTTATTATCTTTTCCGATTTCAACAACTTATTTTGCCATTCTGAAAAATCCTTATATTGAAGTTTTAATGTTTCAATCTCAACGCCATTGAATATCGCTACAAATTCTTTTATTAATATCTCCATCGATACCCCATCAGTTATTATGTGATGTACATCTATCAACAAATAAGTTTTACCATTATACTCACCCAGTTTCACTCTGAATAATGGTAATTTATCCAATTCAAAACTTCTAATAAAATTCTTTGCAACTTCATCGATTTCTTTTTCTTTTACCTGTTTTACTTCAATCTTAAATTCATATTCATTAACTATTTTTTGAACTATTTCACCATCAATTGTTTCAAAGTATGTTCTCAAAACCTCATGTCTTTGTATTAACTTTTTGAAAGTTATTTCAATTTTGTTTACATCTGCCTCTCCTTGCAACTCAAATACTATTGGAATATTATATGCTGTACTATTTTTATTGAGCTGTTGTACCATATATATTCTTTTTTGTGCCGAAGACGTTTCATAATATTCTTTCTCTTTACATTTTTCTATGGTTTCGTATATACTTTCACTCCTGTTTTTTATATAGCTGCTTATTTCTTTAATAGTTGGACTCTTGAATAACTCTATTAGCGGTAATTCTATATTTATCTCTTTGTGAATTTTGCTAATAAACATTGTTGCTTTTAGAGAATGTCCTCCCAATTCAAAGAAATCATCATTTATGCCTACTTTTTCAATCCCCAATATTTCACACCATGCTTTTGCAAGCTTTTCTTCTACTTCATTTCTTGGTGATTCGTACTCACTAGTTATAAGATCATTTACATTTGGCCTTGGCACTTCTTTTCTATCTATTTTTCCATTAGGTGTCAGTGGCATATTGTCCATGTGTACAATGTATGCTGGTATCATGTATTCAGGCATACTTTCCTTAAGATACTCTCTTATTTGAGATTTACTTATCTCTTCTTTACATACTACGTATGCACACAAGTATTTTTCATTATTTCCATCTTCTCTCGCTACTACTACTGCTTCTTTTATACCTTTATGGCTTAATAATCTGTTTTCTATTTCTCCTAGCTCTATACGGTAACCTCTTATCTTAACTTGATTGTCTATTCTTCCTAAAAATTCTATATTTCCATCAGATAGCCATCTAGCCAAATCTCCTGTTTTATATATCCTTTCTCCAAGTATAAATGGATTATCTATAAACTTTTCTTTTGTTAGTTCTTCTTTTTTAAAATATCCTCTTGCTAATCCATCTCCGCCTATACATAATTCCCCTGGAACGCCTACAGGTACTATTTGTTTATTTGCATCTATAATGTATATTTTTGTATTACTTATAGGCTTTCCTATTGTTATCTTCTCTTCGTCATCAATTAACTTAACCGTTGACCAAATTGTCGTCTCTGTTGGACCATATACATTGTAAATTTTTAAGTTTTTATACATTTTCAATTCCTTTAACAAGCTTGCTGGAAGCTCCTCACCACCAACAAGTATTGCTTTCAAGCTTCTCAATGAATCCCTAAATTCTATACTTTCTAAAAGCATCTTGAATCTTGATGGTGTAGTTTGCATTACCTCTATATCGTTTTTCTTTATAACCTGTCCCAACTTACCATATTCCATATTTTCTTCATCACTCGAGACAGTTATTTTCATTCCTAAAGTTAATGGAACTAACGTTTCCAAGCCAAATATATCAAATGAGATTGTTGTAACGCATAATATGCTTTGATATTGTGACAACCCTGTTTCTCTAACTATTCCATGTATAAAGTTAGTGACCTGTCTATGTTCTATCATTACACCTTTAGGCCTTCCTGTTGAGCCTGAAGTATATATCACATATGCTAAATCGCTACAGTTATTAGTTTTTCCCAAATTATTGCTATCAGCTTTATGAAGCTCTTCACTCGTTATATCTATTACACTTCCATTAAAGTCTATATTTCCACTAATTTCATTAGATGTAACCACTATATCGACTTCTGCATCTTCTAGCATATACTTTATTCTATCTTTGGGATGCTTAGGATCTATAGGCAAGTATGCTCCTCCAGATTTCAATATTCCAATTATTGCCACTATCATTTCTGGTGATCGTTCTACCATTATACCTACTATAGAATCAGATTGTATGCCTTTATTTATTAATATTCTTGCCAATTGATTGGATTTCTCATTCAATTCTTTATACGTTAATTTCTTATCTTCGAATACTACCGCTATACTATCCGGTGTCTTTTCTACCTGTTCCTCAAACAATTCATTTATAGTCTTGTTATTTTGATAATCAGTTTTAGTACTATTAAAGTCATATAATATTTGATTTTTTTCTTCCTCTGACATAATTTCAATTTCTGAGACTTTTGCATCTATATTTGTACATATATTATTTAATATAGCAACAAAATGATTGCCAAATCGCTTGATAGTTTCTTCCTTAAATAACTTCGTACAGTATTCCAAGTTAAATTCTAATATTTTTTTACTTTCTTCTAATCTCAATGATAAATCAAATTTTGTTATTTTACTTTCCGTTATAGTTGGTTTCAAAATAAGCCCATCCATCTCTATTTTTTTCTCGTAGCCTACGTTAACAGTATTAAACATTACATCAAATAACGGATTTCTACTTATATCCCTTTTTATATTAATCTTATTTATCAACTCTTCAATCTGATAACTTTGATTCTCATAAGCATCTAAACAATTTTCTTTTACTTCACTTAAAAACTCTATATAGCTCTTTGACTTATCTATTTTACTCCTCATTGCTAAAGTATTTATAAAAACCCCCATAATATTTTGAAGGTCTGCATGTGGCCTTCCAGCTATAGGTACCCCTACTATAATATCTTCACTTCGGGTATATTTTGATAATAATATATTAAATGCGGATAATACTACCATGTGCATGGTGGTTTCAGTTTCTTTTGCCAGTTTTCTTAATCTACTTGTGATAACTTCATTTATAGAAAACCTAATTGTATCTCCTTCAAAACTTTGTACTGTTGGTCTTTCATAATCATAAGGAAGATTCAGTACAGGAATCTCATCATTAAACTTGCCTATCCAATATTCTTCCTGCTTTTTCATTTCATTGGATTTTAAAAGCTTATTTTGCCATTCTGCAAAACACTTGTATTGAAGTCTTAATGGTTCAAGTTTAAATCCATTGTATAATTCAGTAAATTCTTTTATTAATATAGTCATAGATACAGCATCACTTATTATATGATGCATATCAATTAATAAATACCACTTATTATTATTATGCAACAATTTCACTCTGAACAATGGTAATTCTTCTAATTTAAAAGTTGTTACAAATCTTTTAACAATCTCATCAATTTCTTTTTTATTCTCTTCCCTTATTTCCATCTTAAATTCATAGTTATCATCAATTTTTTGAATTATTTCACCATTAATATTTTCAAAGTATGTTCTTAAAGCATCATGTCTTTTCACTAATTTTTTAAAAGTTTTTTCTATTCTCTCTATTTCTATAATGCCCTCTAATTCATACACTACTGGCATGTTATATACCATATTCTTTTCAAGCTGATGTACCATATACATTCTTTTTTGTGCTGATGATGTTTCATAGTATTCTTTTTCTTCGCATTTTTCTATAGTTTCATATATGTTTTCACTATTATTTTTCATATATTTGCTTATCCCTTTTATAGTTGGACTCTCAAACAACTGTTTTAAGGTTAATTCTTTGTTTAAGCACTTATGTATTTTGCTTATAAGAATTGTAGCTTTTAGTGAGTGTCCTCCTAGTTCAAAGAAATTATCATTTATGCTTACTTTTTCTACTCCTAATACGCCACACCATACTTGCGCCAATTTCTTCTCAACTTCATTTCTCGGTGCTTCATATTCACTAGTTATAAGTCCTTCCATATCTGGCTTTGGTAACGCTTTTCTGTTTATCTTTCCATTAGCGGTCAGTGGCATTTTTTCTATACACATATTATATGTCGGCACCATATACTCTGGTAATCTTTCTCTTAAATATCTTTTTATTTCTAATTTTTCTATTTCTTCATTACATACTATATATGCACATAGATATTTTTCGTTATTTTCATTGTTTTGTGCAATCACGACTGCCTCTTTTATACTTTCATTGCTTAATAGGTGATTTTCTATCTCTCCAAGCTCTATTCTGAATCCTCTTATCTTTACTTGGCTGTCCATTCTTCCTAAAAAGTTTATTTTTCCATCTGGTAGCCACTTTGCCATATCCCCTGTTTTATACATTCTTCCTCTAGGATTAAATGGACAATCTACAAATTTTTCCTTCGTTAACTCTGGTCTGTTTAAGTACCCCTTAGCAAGTCCCTCACCTGATATGCACAACTCTCCAGGTATTCCAATAGCTGAAACATTATCATATTTATCCAAAACATATATCTTTATATTGTTAAGAGGCTTTCCGATTACATTAGCACACTCACTCAATCTATCCTTATCCAGCATTGTTGCAATACATCCTATAGTACTTTCTGTAGGTCCATAATGATTCATTATGCTTATCTTATCTTTTTTATCCATAAGATTGAATTGTTCAATATCTTTAATGTTTATTGACTCTCCGCCTAGTACTATTAATCTTAATTTTCCATTTTCAAATATCCTCTTGTTATCTTCGTAATTAAGCATCATATTAAACAATGATGGAGTCATTTTAATATAAGTAATGTTTTTTTCTAGACATTCCACTAGTTTTTTAGGATCTTTATAGTTGTCTTCAGAAATCATATTTAATTTGATTCCACTAAGTAATGCTGTAAATAAAGTCGTGTAACCCAAGTCATAAGCATATGAGGATAGTAGTGCTGTTTCATCCTTTAATGTTATAGAAGCCTTATCAATAATAGATTTACAGTAGTTTATTAAACTACAATGTCTTATCATTACAGCTTTTGAATTTCCTGTAGTTCCTGATGTATAAATTACATATGCCAAGTTATCACTTTTACTTATTATATCTAAATTACTATTATCTCCTTTAAATACATTTTTTTCTTCTATATCTATTGTCTCTCCACTAAACTCTAATTCATCACTATATTCCTTCGATGTAACCAATAGACTTACACCTGAATCCTTTATCATATACTCTATTCTATTTTTGGGATGTGTAATTTCTATAGGCAAATATGCCCCGCCTGATTTTAATATTCCCATTATCCCAATTATCATCTCCAAAGAGCTTTCAAGCATTAGTGCTACTATCGTATTTGCTTGTATCCCTTTATTTATCAATATTCTTGCTAATTGGTTTGATTTTTCATTTAACTCTCTATAAGTCAAACTATTATTTTCAAATACTACTGCTATATTATCCGGCGTCCTTTCTACCTGTTTCTCAAACAATTCATATATTGTACTGTCCTTTTGATAATCTGTTTTTGTATTATTAAATTCATATAGTATTTGCTTCTTTTCATTATCTGTCGTAATTTCTATTTCCGAGACTTTAATCTCAGGATTTTCAATTACTGTTTCTATAATTTTATTAAAATGATCCTTTATGCTATTGACACATGCTTCATCATATACACATTCATTATAAGAAAATAAAACAGTCAGGTTATCATCAGGTATGACTTTAACGTTAAAATCATAATTAGTTTGTTCAAACCCCTTTAAGTCATCAATAGTTAAATTCAGTTCCTTGCAAAAATCCAAGTTCTTTAAATTTTCATCAATATAATAATTTTGGAATGTAATTTTATTATTAATTAATTTATCCTTAACATCTGTCATCGATTGTATATCTGCTAATGGATAGTAATCATAATTACTTCCTTCAAGAAAACTATTTTGTACAATTTTTAATATATCCGTAAATATACTGTTTTTATCTATTCTTACCCTTACTGGTATAGTATTTATAAACAATCCAACCATTTCTTCTATGCCATTTACTTTTGCATTTCTACCAGATACTACAGCTCCAAATACTACATCATTAGTATTATTATACTTTTGAAGGACTATTCCCCAAATAGTTTGTACTATAGTATTTATTGTTGTCTGAGTGTTCTGTCCTAGTCTCTTTATTTTTTCTGTCTGATTTATACCTATAGTAAATTTTAATTCCCTGTTTTTATACTCATTTGAAGTTTTTATTTTCATAAAAGGTATTTGAGCTACCGTATTGTATCCTTCTAGGTATTTCTCCCAATATAATTTTGCATTATTCTTACTTTGCTCATTTAACCATTTTATATAATTTATATATTGTATTGGTTCTTTAGTCTCTGGTTTTATATTTTTTATTAATGAAAAATATATATCAAAGAAATCCTTAATCACTATCCAAATACTCCATCCATCCATTATAATATGATGTGAATCCCAAATTACTTTATATTCATATATATCCGTTTTTAATATTGATAGTCTTATTAAAATGTCTTCACTTAAATCAAATATTTTTTTTCTATCTGTTACTTCAAAATCTTTTGTGTGTTTTTCTATATCTTCTTTATTTAATTGAGTCAAATCTTCATAGTAAACATCTGCTGTCCTTGTTTTAAAAACTATTTGTTTAGGACTTTCAAGTTTTCTGTGAGCTATCACCGTCCTCAATACATCATATCTCTCTAGAAGTATATTAAAACTTTTCTGCATTATTTTGATATCTAACTCTCCTTTAAGCGTATACATTATCTGTTCAAAATATGCTGCAGATTTATTATCCATTAGTGAATGGAAAAGCATACCTTCCTGCATTGGCGTAAGGGAGTATATATCTTTTATTTTTAATTTTTTCTCTTTTTCATAAACTTCTCTTAATTCTTCCAGTTCCTCTGTTTCTAAATTATTGTCTGAAAAATCTGAAGGAGTCTCCTCTGTTATTTTCTTGTTTTTACAGTGATCTATTATATCTAATAAATTCTTTTTATAATTTTCTCCTATTTTTTTAATCGTATATTCATTATATGTTTTGCTGTTATAAGCTATTGTCAAACTTAATTTTTTCTCTGATACCATACCATTTATGCCTATCTTAATATTACTTTCACTTTCAAGACTCATAGGTTCACCAAATGGCAGTCTAGAAATTTCAAATATGTCCTTCTTTAAATCTTCATCAAATTGCCCTAAATAGTTAAAGCTTATTTCTGGTTCACTGATTTTCCATTGTGCCTTACAATCTATATACTTTAATATACCATGACCTATTCCCTTATTAGGTACGTGTCTTAGGGTTTCTTTTACTTTCTTTATTGTATATGCTATATCCTCACTCTTACTTACATTGAGTAATAATGGATACTGTGTAGTAAACCATCCCATTGTCCTGCTGATATCTATATTTTCTCCCAATAGTTCCCTTCCATGAGCTTCCAAATTTACAAGTATATTTTCTTCTGTTGTCCATTCATTCATTGTCAACCCTAATGCTGATAATAATAAATCATTTATCTCGGTATTATAAGCCCTATTTGAACTCTTTAATAAATCCTCGGTTTCTTGTTCATTGAAATACAAATTCAAACTATTATGAAATTTCAGCTTATTTTCCTGTTCGCCACACTCTTTATCTGTAGGTAATTTCTTTACTTGCGTATTTTCTATAGTATCCCAGTATTCAAATTGCTCCTGTAATCTATCATTATTAATTTGCCTACATAAATAATCAGCCCAATCTTTAAATGAATTTGTTTTTTCTTGGAACGATATTTTTTCTCCGTTTAATGCTTGCTTATAACCTAATTCAAAATCTTCAAACAGTATTCTCCAAGATACGCCATCTATTACCAAATGATGTATCGCTATTAAAAGATGTTCCCCTTGCTTGGTTTTAAACAATCCTAGTTTTACCAACGGACCATTTTCTAAATCAATACTGCTTTGTAATTCATTACATTGTTGCTCTATGGCTCCCTCATAATTATCACAATATCTAAAATCCATTACTTTTAGATCAAATAGTTTTTCTTTAAATCCTCTATTAATTTGTACTATTTTATTTTCTTCTTTTTTATACACCATTCTTAAAGCATCATGGTGCTTCACTATTTCTTCAAAAACCTTTTTTACTATATCTTCATTAAACCCTTCGTTATTATATAACATTACAGCTTGATTCCAATGATGCGTATCTGTATAATTCTTCTCAAAAAATATTTTTTGTATAGGCGTTAATTTTACTTCTCCAGTAATCTCTTCCTGACATATTTTACTTTGACTAATTGTAACTTTATCACTTAATGATTTTATTTTTCCATCACTAAATAACTCACTTACATCCAGATTATATCCAAATTTTTGCAACTTAGATACTATTCTTATAGCTTTTATTGAATCTCCGCCCAAGTCAAAAAAATTATCATTTATGCCTACTTTTTTTATCCCTAATACTTCACTATATATTTTTACAAGTTTCTCTTCTACTTCATTTCTTGGCATTTCATATTTTTCAGTTGTAAGGAGGTCTATATCTAGCTTAGGCAAAGCTTTTCTATCTATCTTGCCATTAGCCGTCAATGGCATTTTCTCTATATTAAAAATGTATGAAGGAATCATGTACTCTGGTAATCTTTGTTTTAAGTATCTTCTTATTTCTGAAATATCAATATTTTTATTGCCTACTATATACGCGCACAAATACTTCTCATTATCATCATTGTTTCTCGCCAATACAACAGTTTCTTTTACATCTTCATAACTTAATAACTTATTTTCTATTTCTCCAAGTTCTATTCTAAAGCCCCTTATCTTTACCTGACCATCTATTCTACCTAAAAATTCAATATTCCCATCAGTAAGCCATCTTCCCAAATCCCCTGTTTTATACATCCTTGTTTTTTGTGCAAATATATTTGAAATAAAACTTTGTTCAGTTAAATCCTTTCGATTTAGATAACCTCTTGATACACCTTCTCCGGATATGTACATTTCACCTATTATTCCCTTTGGAACAATGTTCTTATCTTTATCCAATATATATATTTCAAAGTTATTAAGAGGTTTTCCTATTGGAATTCTTCTCAAGCTACTTAAAGTATTGAAATTATTTGTATCTATATGGTAGTAAGTACTATCAACCGCACATTCAGTAGGTCCATACACATTTGTAATAATAGGCTTACTATCATTAAACTTATTTAGAAACTCTCTTACAATTCCAATTTGAAGTTCATCCCCACCAATTATTAATTGTTTCAAGCTTAGGTTTCTATATAATTTGATATCAACAGCATTTAATATACTTATATGTATAGGCGTACCGTCTGAGATATCAATACTATTTTTAATATAGAATTCCAGCAATTTTTCCCCATTAAATCTTTCAGAATTAGATGATATATAAAGTGAATGCCCCAATAATAGTGATGCAAATATTTGCTGCACGGATGCATCAAAAACATATGAAGCAATAAGTGCGATATTTAATTTATCATTATAATCCTTGTACACATTTTCATATAACCCTGTAACTAAATTCAAAACATTTTTGTGCTCAACCATTACTCCTTTTGGTTTCCCTGTAGACCCAGATGTATATATTACATATGCTAGACTATTTGACGTTTTTACGTTATTGAGATTAGTATTATTTCTCGTATAAATATTTTTATCCTTTAGATTTATGCATGTTAAAGCTCTTTCAGTTCCATAATCATTACATTCAGCATCCGTTAGAATTATATTTGTGCCACTGTCTTCTAAAATATATTCTATTCTATCTTTTGGATAGCTTAAATCTATTGGAAGATAGGCTCCTCCCGACTTTAATATTCCAAGTATTCCCACTATCATTTCTAGTGACCTTTCTACCATTATACCTACTATAGAATCAGGTTGTACGCCTTTGTTTATTAAAAAACTTGCTAATTGATTAGATTTATCATTCAATTCTTTATATGTCAATTTCTTATCTTCAAATACTACCGCTGTATTATTCGGTGTCTTTTCTACATTTTCCTCAAACAATTCATTTATAGACTTATTATTGGGATAGTCAGTTCTAGTATTATTGAAATCATATAATATTTGATTTTTTTCTTCCTCTGTCATGATTCCAATATCTTTAACATAACCATCGAGATTATTTACAATATCATTTATTATTTTTATATATCTTTCTCCAAATAACTCTATAGTTTCACTTTTAAATAAAGCGGCATTACTTACTATTAATAATTCCAATGAATTATCAGTTTTTTTGTTTATTTTTACCAATATTTCATTTTTACTTGAGTTGCATATGTATTCTACATATTTATCAATATGCAAGGTATTCATAGTGATACTAATTGGTGTTAGTTCCATTACACTATTACATATGTTTAATCTTCTTAAAATATTTTCTAAATTTATTTGTTTATTTTCATAGGCCTTTATTAATTTATCACGTACCTTCATAATAAAGCTTTTAATATTCATTTCTACGTTTAAACTATTCTCAAGTGGTAAAACCATATTTTTAACAATATCACTATCTTTCATATTAGATACATACATAGGAACACCTATTATACTTTCTTCTTTACCTGTATACCTGTATAACTGTATTATAAAACCAGCTAAAAATATAGAATATAAAGGAAAATCATTGTTTTGAGTGATGGATATTAACCTATCACTCAAAACCTTATCTATTGAAAAAGCTAGTATGTTCTTTTCATATTTATTAACCGAAATAAAGTCATGCGTTATTTCCACTCTTTTTTCATTGCTTAAATTCAAATCTTCCCAGTATTTTTTAGATAGATCGTATTTTTCCACCGAGCCATCTAGTTCACTACTATCTTTCATCATTATTCCCCCATTTACTTATTCCTAAATAAAGCTGTGTCAGTCTACTTCTCAGTATATTGTATGATTACAATATTTTTGCTTTTATGAATATTAAAAAGCAAAATCCTGTTTTTTAATATTGTTTATATCTTCCTCTTCTTCTAGAGCACAACAAATTTCCTCTTCACTTAACATGCAAATCTTACCTACCTCAATATCCGTATTTTTCAACACCATATCAATTATTAACTTAATATCTTTTACTGCCCTCTCTATAGTAAGTCTTTTAAACAGCTTTGAAGAATACTCGAAGCTCATTTCTATTGTTTTATTTGTTTCAACTGCTGATAATGTCAAATCAAACTTTGATACTTTGTTCTCCATTGTATATGCCTTTAAAGTAAGCCCGTCCAATTCAATATCTGAGCTACAGTCAGCATTTACCATGTTAAACATAACATCAAACAAAGGATTTCTTCCTTGCTCTCTTTTCACATTAAGTACTTCAATTAATTCTTCAAACTGATAGCTTTGATTTTCATATGCCCTAATTGAGTTTTCTTTTACTTCCTTTAAAAATTCTTTGAATGTCTTATCTGCATTTGGGCTATTCTTTAAAGCCAGTGTATTAATAAACATACCTATCATATTTTGAAGATCAGAATGTATTCTTCCACCAACTGGCACACCTACCACTATACATTCTTGCATACTATATTTTGACAATAATATGTTAAATATTGAAAGTATTACCATATGCATAGTGCTTTCACTTTCCTTAGCTACTTTTCGTAAATTATTAGTTATTTCTTCATCTAATGAAAAGCTTACATTATCACCTTCATAACTTTGCACTGTCAGTCTCTCATAATCATATGGCAAATTTAGTATTGGTATTTCATGATCGAACCTGCTAATCCAGTATTTTTTTTGTTTTTTAATGTTTTCCGACTTTAAGAATTTATTTTGCCATTCTGCAAAATCCTTATATTGAAGCCTCAAGCGCTTAGGTTCAATGCCGTTATAAATCATTGAAAATTCTTTTATAAGTATACTTACTGATATTCCATCAGATATTATATGATGCATATCAATTAACAATACACTTTTCTCTTTACATTCTACCAATCTCACCCTAAATAAAGGTGATTTATCTAATTCAAATTTTTTTATAAAATTTTCTGCAATCACTTGAATATCTATTTCTGTATATTTTCTTACTTCTATATTGAATTCATATTCATTATTTATTCTCTGTACTATTTCACCATCGATCATTTCAAAATATGTTCTCAACGCCTCATGCCTATCTATCAGTTTTTTGAAAACTGCTTCCATTCTAATTACATCTACGTCTCCTTCAAGTTTAAAAGCAGCTGGCATATTATAGGCTATACTTTCTTTTTTAACTTGTTGCATCGTATATACTCTTTTTTGTGCAGATGATGTCTCGTAATATTCTTTTTCTTCGCATTTTTCTATAATTTCATATAAGGTTTCACTGCTATTTTTTATATAAGCACCTAATTCCTTAATGGTTGGTTTTATAAATAATTCCTTTAATGGAACATCTACATTTAATTCTTTATGAATTTCACTAATAACAACTGTAGCATTTAGAGAATGCCCTCCAAATTCAAAGAAATTATCACTTATCCCTATTGCATCAACCTCTAGTACCTTACACCATATTTTGACTAGTTTATCCTCTATTTTATTTCTTGCTTCCTCACGTTTGGTAGTTAAAATTCTATTATTATTAGGTTTCGGCAACATATTTTTGTCAATCTTTCCATTTGATGTCATAGGAAACTTATCCATCTGTATAAAGTATGAAGGTATCATATATTCAGGCAATTTTAATTTTAAAAATTGCTTAAGATTTCCCACAAAATTTTTGTCCCAACTAACAACATTCAACACATTGTCTATTAGTTCTATTTCTTTAATATTTACACCATTAAAAACTTCTCTCAATTGTTTTACTTGTTCTAGACTTTTTTCTTGCTTTTGTTTATTAATAATACTGTCCACATTGGTTTCAGGTATTACATAAGCAACTAAGCTTGTATGTCCTGATATACCTTTTTTTACAGTAATTACATTATTTTTTACGCCATAATATTCATTCAAAGCAGCTTCTATCTCTCCAATTTCTATACGATAACCTCTTATTTTTACTTGCTGATCTATTCGTCCTAAGTACTCTAAATCCCCATTAGGCAACCATCTTGCCAAATCTCCCGATTTATACATTCTCCCCCCAACTATGAATGGATTAGGTATAAATTTCTCTTCTGTTAATTCAGGTCTGTTTAAATATCCTCTAGCCAAACCTTCTCCTGATACACATAGTTCTCCAGCTACTCCTATTGGTAATAACTCAATATTGTTGTCTACTATATATACATTAAGAGTTGGTATAGGTCCTCCAATATTCCTTGCATTTTTTTCTATATCTGTATCTTTTATTTCTTTATATGTCACATGAACTGTTGTCTCAGTTATACCATACATATTTATGAGTTTGGTATAAGGATATTTGTTTTTCCACTCTTTAAGCTTTTTTAACTTTAACTCTTCTCCACCAAATATAACATATCTTATTACAAGCTCATTATCTTTTTGCTGCATTTCCTCACTTGACAGGTTATAAAAAGCTGATGGAGTTTGATTTAATACTGTTACTTTTTCTTTTTTTAAGATTTCTAAATATTTTTTCGTATCTTGTGCCGCCGCTTCCGAAATAATTATGAGCTTACCTCCGTATAGTAATGCGCCATACATCTCCCATACTGAAAAGTCAAAACAATAAGAATGAAACATTGTCCAAACATCATTATTATTAAAATCAAAACAAGCTTTATCATTAAAAAATAACCTTACAACATTTTTATGTTCCAGCACTACTCCCTTAGGCTTACCCGTAGTTCCCGATGTATAAATTATGTATGCAACGTCTTGTAGTTTATTTACATTTACAAGATTTACTTCACTTTCACTACATATCTCTTTATCCATTAAGTCTATTGCTTCACCATTAAACCTAATATCATAAGGCATGTCTCCCTTAATAAGTAGCATCTCTACTCCACTATCTTTTAAAATATATTCTATTCTTTCAGTTGGATAGTTTATATTTATAGGTAAATACCCTCCACCTGATTTAAGTATCCCTATTATCCCTATTATCATATCAATAGAACGTTCAACCATTATACCTACTATACTGCCAGAAATAACTCCCTTTTTTCTGAGTACTTTGCCTAATTGGTTTGCTTTGCAGTTCAATTCCTCATAAGTTAATTTTTCTTCACCATATACTACTGCAATATTATTGGGAGTTTTCTCTACTTGTGCTTCAAATAACTGTTGTAATGTCTTATTTTGGGGGTAATCAGCCTTTGTATCATTAAATTCAAATAACAATTTATTTTTTTCTTTTTCATTTATTATATCTAATTTATAGATTTTTTCGTTTGACTTGTCTAATATGTTTCCTAATAAGGTTTCCAAGTGTATTCTTAACCTTTCAATGGTTTTACTCTTAAAAATGTCTGTGTTATATTCAATGCTGCATTTATAATTAGATTTGTCATTTGTTACTTCAAATGATAAATCTAATCTTGAACTTTCCGTTTTAATTTCATAACCACTTATTTCTAAGTCTCTAGTCTTTAACTCATTAATCTGTTCGTCTTGGAATACAAACATTACATCAAATAATGGATGCTTGCTTGAATCTCTTGGTGCATCAATTAATTTCACTAAACTATCAAATTGATAATCTGAATTATCAAATACATCTAAAGTATTTTTCTTAACATCACTCAAAAACTCAATAAATGTTTCGTCTGACACTGGTTTATTTCTCATAGGTACAGTATTTACAAACATTCCTATTAGTTTATTAACTTCTATGTTATTTCGCCCTTCAATTACTGTTCCGACTATTATATCCTCTTGTCTCGAATACTTTGACAATAATATATTAATGCTTGCTAAAAAGAACATATACGGTGTTACATTATAAACCTTACAAAACCCATCAATCTTTTTACTAATTTCTTCATTAATTTTAAATTGTAAATTTTTTCCTTTGAAGGTCTGATTTATAGGTCTATTAAAATCAGTCTGTAGATTCAGAACCGGAACACCGTCATTAAATATATTTTTCCAGTATTCTTCCTGTTTTTTTGTGTATTCACTTTCAAAAAAGCTATTACTCCATGCTGCATAATCTTTATATTGGATTTCCAACTTTGGAATTTCTATTCCGTTATATATAGTTATAAATTCCTTTGTAAATATTGCTGAACTAGCACCATCGAATATGATATGATGAAAATCAAATAATATTAAATGTTTTTTTTCTTCAACTTTTAATAATTCAACTCTTATAAGTGGAAGCTTATTTAAATCAAATGTTCTTACAAATTCTGTTATTTTTCTATTTAAATAACTTTTTTCGTTATCATTAACCGGTTTTTCCTCATAATTAATTTTTATCCTAAAATTTTTAGCTATCTTCAATATTACTCTTCCGTCAATTTCTTCAAAGTAAGTCCGCAAAGTTTCATGTCTTTCAATAATTTTATTTATTGTATGGTTTAATTTTTCTTTAACCAAATCACCATTTATTATCATTATAAATGGAACGTTATAATTTAAACTCTCTGCATCTAATTTATGAAGCACATACATTCTTTTTTGTACTGCTGATGATTCATAATATTCTTTATGGTCTAATTTTAATATTGTATTATTATTATTTATATCCATAAAATTTAAAACTTCTGACAGCGTCCTTATTGTTGGGCGTTCAAATAAATCCTTTATTGATACTCGTTTATTAAATTCAATCTCAATTTTTGCTACCAACTTCATCGCCTTTAGAGAATTAATTCCTACTTCAAAAAAATTATCATCTAGCCCTAGCTCGGTTATCTCTAGATATTCCTTGCATACTGATGTTAATTTTTTTTCTATTTCACTAATGTTTTCATAGTTGTCTGGCTTCTTTCTTTTTTTCAGTTCGTTCATCTCTTTTAATACTGAATTAAATTCACCTTCGTTAAACCTTTTTACTAAATTAAACCGTTGAACCTTTCCACTTGCTGTTTTAGGTAGGTTTTCTATAGGTACAACATGGGTAATTTGAATCCCTATACGCATATTCACTTCTCTTTTTATATTAACCTGAAACTCTAAGAAGTCCTCAATTTTATTTCTATACACAATAAAAACTACAACATCTTCTATTTGTTTCTCATAATTTGAAACAGTTACAATAGCAACATCTAAATCGGTTAATTTTATACCCGCCGCCCGCCTTACTATCACTTCTATATCATGAGCATAAAAATTTTGACCATTTAAAAATAGTACATCCTTATGCCTACCTACCACAATCAACCTATTATTTCTCATAAATCCTAAATCACCAGTGTTAAACCATCCATCTGCATCAATTGCTTCTTTGGTTTTATTTTCCATATTGTAGTATCCACTAGTTACATTAATACCTTTTATCTTAATAAATCCTATAATATTTTCGCCTAATATTTCTCCATATGAATTTGTTATTTTAATATTAAGAAACTTAACAGCGTAACCTAGATCTACTAATTTAGCTGAATAATTTGATTGTTTATTATTCAAATATACCACTTCATCGCCTATATTCATTTTCCTTCTATCTATATTCCAAACAGTCATTTTTTCTTCTGATGAATTAGGAAACGTAACTGCAAGACTAGCCTCAGCAAGTCCATATACTGGATACATTGAGGAATATTTTAAATTAAATCTGCTCATTTCAATTAAAAATTGTTCACATAAATCTATTGAAATTGGCTCTCCACCGTTGAAAATGAGTCTTACATTTGATAAATCACATTCCACTAACTGTACCTTCTTCATGTGTAACAATACATATCTATATCCAAAGTTAGGTGACTGAAGAATTGTACTCTTATGTTTACTTGCTTTTTCTAACCATATATTAGGGTTTCTTATAAAATCACTAGTATTTATATGTACTTGATTAATATTTATGGCCATAGGGACTAAGTGACACCCTATTAATCCCATATCATGTGTTAAAGGCATCCATGTTAGCAAATTGTCATCCAGATTCATATTAGCACTTGTTATAATTGCCTCTACATTGGCCACAACGTTACAATGTTTTAATACAACTCCCTTTGGGTCTCCAGTTGAACCTGATGAAAATTGAATAAATGCTATATCACTTGCCTTACTATCATAAATATTACCTTCTATTTTATAGTTCTCTGCTTCACTGATGTCTATTACTCTTTTTGATATTTTTGTAATATCAAAACCATTATTGATCGCATATTCCACTAGCCCATTGTATTGTTTGTTATCACATATAAGGTATGGGTTATTTAACTTCTCCCATACCTTAAAAAGCTTTAATTTACTTTCATCATTATTACCTTCACTGACAGGAACAGGTATTATACCACCTAATATCCCTGCCCAAAATTGATTAATAAAGTCCTCTTTATCCTCAAATTGAATTACTAGTTCATCTTTGTATCCAACACCTTTAGCTTGTAAATAACCTAGAATATTTAAACTTTTAGTAAATATATCTTTATAAGATACTTTTTTTTCCTTATTATATTCCTTAATAAATACGATACCTTTTTCAAACTCTAAAGTTTTGCTTTTTATAAGTTCTGTTAAAGTCATAAAATTCATTTTCCTAACCATTCCTTCCTCTATATATACCTCTTTGTGGAGCAATATAACCTATACTGCTATGGATTTCTGTTATACCAAGATTCTTTGTACTCAAATATAGCTAACTTAACAGTATTAAAGTCATAATAAGTAACAAGTTGTACTTCTTCCTTCTTAATCGAAGCATGGTAAGACTCTATACTAGCATTGTTATAATGACAGCCCTTTCTACTAAAAGAGTGAGTTATTATTTTTGTGTTTAAGATATATTCTTTGAATTCTAAACTTGTGTATTGGCAACCAATATCACTATGACATATTAAGGGGCTAGTAGTTTTTTTTAGCTTAAAGGCATTTTTGACGGCTTGCAATAATGTTCCGCTTAGCTCAATTCTTTGATGTGCAAGTTTATTTGCCCTTTTTTACATATCTGATTAATCGCATATCTCATAAAGTTCTCATTTCCATTGCCCTTTTTTAACGCACTTGCTGTAATGTTAGTAACAGTTCCGCCTATAATTTTCCACATTAAAATTCTACATCTGTGGTCTGGATAATTCATATTTCATAATACATTTCCTTCCTTCTTCTATTCAATTAATAATATTTCATTTATTAAACTTTTTCGTACATTACTCATTGCCTTATCACATTTCTGATACATTATATAAAGAATAAAACTGTCCCCGTTTTTCTAATAATTCATCAAAGCTTCCCACCTCTGTTACTTTTCCATTCCCCATCATAATGATTGCATCATATTGCCTAAGTAACTCTTCATTTAATTTATGTGTTATAACAATTTTTGTTATTCCTTTAAACTGAAGAATCTCTTTTTCAACCATAGTTGCGGTAGTATTATCTAAAGAAGCCATTGCCTCGTCCATCATTAGTATTGGCGTTTCTTTTAATAAGCACCTTGCTATTGAAATACGCTGCCGTTCGCCGCCAGAAAGCTTGCTTCCATTTTCGCCGCACATATAGTCAATCCCCTTCGCCTGTATAAGCTCAACCAGCCCTGACCTCTCAACTGCAAGCCGTACCTTATCTTCATTGAATTTTTTATACATGGTAATGTTTTCTTCAATCGTTCCATCAAATATAAATACGTTTTGCTGGATAATAGATAGTAAATCGTATAAACTTTCCGACTTTATATCATTTATATTGACTCCATCAATCGTTATATCCCCTTGAAACTCAGGATAATAATCAAGGATTAACTGGAGCAGTGTAGATTTACCGCTTCCACTAATACCTACAATTACATAACTTTTTCCCTTTTCAATAAGTAAATTCAAGTTAGAAATAACAGAATTTCCTTCTTGATAGCCAAATGACACATTTTGAAATCGAATTTCATTTTTAAACTCGGATAGTTCTATTTCGCCACCCCTTCCCACATCTTCTTCAATCTGGTTTTCTATCTTATCAATCAACTTATTTGCTGCACCAATTTTACTGAGTAATGTAGGAATCACTTGTATTGGACCTATTACATAGTTAAGAAGCTGAATAAATGCCATAATCGTGCCTATTGTCATGACACCACGAATACAAAACACTGCTCCTACTGCAAACACCACAAACAGTACCATTGTCCCGGCCATGCCTGATAAAATACCTATCGTATCTTCTGAACTTTTTCTCTTCTTTTTAACTTGTTCAAGTCCTTTATTTGTTTTGTCAAACACTATCTGAATCTCATTCTCTGCCTTAAAACTCTTTATTACTGAAAAACCTGAAACCATATCCTTAACACAACCGATAAATCCTTCATTACTGTCCGAAAGTTCTTTTTCAGCTTTAATTACACGGTTTCCAAATAATACAGATACTATTACTGGAAATAAAGATGCAACTACCACACATAAAAACAGTATAGTATTTAATACAAGCATTACGCCCATACCACCAATTAGTAAAGAAAATTGTTTCACTAATGATATGATGGCTTCGATATAGTTGGTTTCAATTGATTTAACATCATTACTCAGTGCAGAAATATATTTGCTTGTAGCGCTTTGATTAAATGCATTAACATTTTTACAAAGCATTCTTTCAAAAACAAATTTTTTATAACCCATCAATGCCCTATAATAAAACATATTTCTGAAATGTTTCTCAATGAATCCAACAATTACATTAAGTACAACAAATATTACACCAGTTATTAACATTCGAATTAGATCATCCATCGTACCCTTCGTTGCTACATTAATTAAATTCATTAATAGAATTGCCACATATACATTAAATGCCATAAGAATTATTGACAATAATATAGTAGCTACAAAATATAGCTTGTTGTTTTTATAAAACTGTGCTTTATAGACTGATTTTTTCATTTTTTTCCACTACCTTCGCGTTCTTAGCTTCATGATTTTTCTTTTTCTTTCATCTGATCTACGTACCCTATTCTTGTTTTATTTGATTTTTTTCAGCCAATGTAGCATTTATAATACTAGTTATATTTTCAATATTGTTATTTATAAAAAAATGATTCCCCTCAAAGCTATAAACTTTGAAACCTCTACACACGTGATTTTTCCAAGCTAATATCTCTTCCAAATTAATAGAATCTTGTTTTCCATTTAAAATTGAAACAGCACACTCAATTTTTTCTTCTCTTTCTTTATAGGTATAGTTTTCTAAAATCTTAAAGTCACTTGTAATTATAGGAAGATATATTTCAAGTAACCCTTTGTTTTTCATCAACTCTTCTGGTGTTCCACCAATCTCCATTACTTTTTTCATAAAATAATAGTCTGGCAAAGTGTATATGTTTTCTCTTTTTTTTATTATACTTGGTGCTCCGTATCCTGAAAAAAATATATGTTTTGGTTTTCTAAGCTTTAACTCACTTAATTTATAATACAATTCATAAGCTAAAAGACTCCCCATGCTATGTCCATATATGGCGAATTCATCATCTACTATTTTTTCTTTAATATTTTTAAATATATCATCAACTGCTTCTTCTAAACTTTCATAGAAAAATTCATTAAATCTTTTTCCTCTTCCTTTTAACTCTATTGGAACTACTTGAATTAAAGGATTTAAGTTGTTTTTCCATTTATAATATATGCTTTCTGATCCCCCTGCATATGGTAAACAAAATAATCTCATTATTAATCTCACCCCCTTATTCACCTAGTTTGTAATACTCATCAATTAAAACAAACTGATCTATTACTATTATTTCATTTGGAATAACTTTATTTAGCGAACAAATAGCCATTTTATAACCTGCCTCAAGCTCAAATTGCTTAAATACATGTTCCTTACACTCATTATTAATACTCACTTTAATATCCTCATATTTATCTATACCAATAGAAAATGATTTTAATGGTATTGATAGACCTTGTCCACAATATTTAATGTAACTTTCTTTCAACGTCCATATTTCATAAAATTTACTTAATTGAATACCTAAATCCCCTTTAACAATATAATTAAATTCAATCACCGAGAAAAAGTTTTTAGCTAGCTCTTCATACTCAATGTACTTTACCTCTTCAATATCAATTCCTATTGGTTTATCATCAATTGCACATACCACAAAATCTCCAGAATGAGATATATTAAAATTGAATTTGGGCTGCCCTTTCAAATATGGTTTCGCATATTGATTTTTCTCGAATTTTATATGTTTATTCCCAATATTCAACTCTTCAGCAATTATAGTTCTTATCAATATTTCCCCAATTAGTGTTCTAACCTTATCTTTTTTATTAATAAATTTTTCAATTCTACATCTTTTCTCTGAATCAATAAATAAAGATATATTACCTAGCTCTTTTTCGCTAATATCTAAAGTCTTCACAGCATAGATTTTCATAAATCGCTCCATTATACATTTTTATTTATACCTAATATTTAAATACTCACTTTTTTGTTCGCAAATTCGTTCTTATTATACCTTACGCCTATTTAATAGTTTTTTTTGTAATAATTTGTATTAATATTGCATAATTTTTCGACAAATAATCCCTTTCCGAGAATATAATGTCATATTTTGTTTATTGAAAAGAAATTTTCGCGATTTTTATAATTTAATTTTATTATTATCCCACAAAAGCTTATAATTACTTCCAGACGTAGCACTTATGATATAATACGAATAACGCGTAAAATATACGTTAAGACGGTTATTACCGAAAATATATTTTTTTCAAAATATTCTAACTTAGAATTAATACTAAATAGTTCTAACTCGAAAAAGTATATAACATCACTGCAAAGCATTGATACATCTAGGGTTTAAATCACTAAATGATAAAGCTCTTACTTTTTCACTCAAAAAAAATTAGTTAAAGTACAATTATAGTATTGATAATACTGACTAAATGAAGGCTAAAAATGGCAAATAATAAAATGAAAAAAAGAAGCAAAACAGTAGATCCGATAAAAGTAAAAGAGAAATTCAGGCAGTAAAAAATTCAAGAGATTATACTATATTTGTTGTAGGTATAAATTCAGCTCTAAGAGTAATCGATATTGTAAAATTAAAATGGGAGGATGTTTTCTATGAAATTGGGGAACTAAAAAAAGAAATTAGGCTAATTGAAAAAAGACAAACAAACAGTTTTCCCTATAAATCACTCTATAAAAAAAGCTCTTTTAGAGTATTTTGAGTATATAGATAAGCCATCTGATGATGAATATATATTTAAATCAAGACAAGGAGGCAATAACCCTTTAGGTGTAAAAATGGCCTGAAGAATATTTAAAGACATACTGGATAATGTAAAGCTGAGTACTCATATAGGGACCCATAGTATGAGTACTACTTTTTGCTTTATGGCCTGGAATCAGGGTATACCAATTGAAATATGGAGAATTTTTAGCTAGCAAAGAGTGAAAATAATATATAAAACTTCCAAATAATGTATCCTTTTTAGCGCTTTTTTTAGTTCTTCTTGAATCTTCATTGAATTAATGTTCTCTTGTTTAGTTATTATTGCCATTCTGCTTATACCATTGTTATCATAATGACTCCTTCTTTGATATAATTAGGAATATGATTACATAAAAGGGTTATATTACGAAAAACACTATAGGTCTAGAAAATAAATTAGTAAAAGATTTTAAAACTATACAAATTGAAATTGAAGATTATTTAATTGAAAATGTGAGTGACATAATAGCGGAATTTGCAGATAAGAAAGGGAAAGAACACTATAATTTGATCAAGAAGTTATGTGATACCTAAAAAAACAATGTCTAAAATGACCACGTTTGAAAGCTTTAACATTAACATGATAGACTATGATACAAAATTAATTACTTTGAATTCTAAAATAGTAGAACAAGATGAATGTTTATATATATCTAGAGGTTTTTATGCTGAAGTTGCAAAAATTGCAGCCGATTTAACAAAAAATAAAATACACTACTTACTTTCTATAATCGATGTGTCAAAAGAGTTAGGGTTAGGTAAAACTACTGATATTCTTAATTTTAAAATTAAAATATTATTTGATAGAATAAAATATCTTCTAAATGATGCTATTCATGGGACTACATATACATATGAAGGAGAAGCCGAAAAATCAATTTCACCAATAAGATTAATAGTAGCTGAAAAAGTTGCTTTATATAATTTTTTTAGCATCAAAGAGCCTTTAGAAGTAACCATCAAGACCCATAATAAAAAAATTGATAGAATTATAAAAACTAGTAGATTTAAACCAGTAAGACAAAAGGGTTCACATAAAATATATTCTAATTTTGAAGGTAAATCTATTCCAGTTCCCCAACATTCTTTAGGGAAGGGTTTAAGTTGCAAAATTGAAAAACAAATACTTCAAAAAAATTATAAATAATAAGAGGGGTAGTAATTTCAGAATAAATATTAATTCTTCGGCACTCAAACTCTAACAGTTGAGTTAACATTTATGTACAATGTATGTTGGCTTTACCCGTAAATAACACATAAAATAAAGAGTGGAATAAAACTAGCTATATAAAAGATGTGAGTTCAATAAATTTATAGGTATAGCAGATTTAAGGATTAGATTGAATGAAGTTAAAATTTTTTTTTAGAAAAGGCAGCGGTTGTTAATATTACTATAAGTGATTATATAAAATATTGTTGTTTAATTAATCCACCAAAAGGCGGATTTGAAAGAGAGTCCGGTTATAAATAGTAGATATAATAAAAATAATTAATAACAAAACTATTATGAGAAAGAGGCGAAGGAGTCTACCATATGTATATTTGATGTGAATTTGCTGAAATAGGCACTCCATGTTTTGTAAATTTGATTTAGTACTTTTTCAAGAAATGCAATACAAAAATAATACTTATCTGGTGACAGCTATTTTCTTCATACCCCTAATAAAGAGATAAATCACCATTGGATGAATTTAAGCAGACAAAAAAATAACCTGTTTTTTTACGTACTACAGGACAAGAGAAATGGAAGTGGTCAACTAACATAGTAAATAACTACAGAATGTTAGTGACAAGGTGTCCATTGCTCTCGTCCTGTCTTTCTTGTCTTTTTATAAAAAAATCATATATTTGGATATCACCTAAACATATAAATACTTTTGTAATACTTTTGTATGTATTGTTTAGACTTTTTCCAAACCTTTTTGGAACCCCAAATGATACAATTTAATTGCGAATTAGGTGGCGCCCTTCGGGATTATACCTTATTTTATTTGTTTTTAATTTAATCATCTTCAATGTTAATTGAAGTTTCTAAGTTTGGGCTTACATCTTCTAAATTAAAATTAATTTCTTCTTTATCTATTGCTAATGGGATTGATAAAAGTTCTTTTTTTAACAATTCCATTTTTTTATTAACCAATTCCTCAACCATATTCATACTCATAGCATTTTCAATACTATCCTTATATTGTTCGTAAAATTTTATTGCATTACAAATATATTCTGTTACAACTAACCCCTCAGCTTTTTTAGAATCTAGTAAATCTTTTACAACTTGATTTTTTCTAGAAAAAGTTAATGTATAACCTCCACCCTGCTTTACACTCGGCATTACAACACCTTCTTTCTATTGTTTTTTTACATATTTAACATAAGCTATTCTGTATAACCCTTCTATAGATGCCCATTGTGGTTCAGATGGAATGTTTATTTCAGTTCCAATCACTTCTTTTAATGCACTTTCTATTTTAAGAACAGTTCCACCAACTGCAACAACTTCAATTAGATCTAAGTTATAACCACGCATTTTTAATTCTTCTTTCGCTTTTATTATAAAATCAATTTTGAATTTTTCAATTACTGATATTGTATTAGATTGTGGTTTTTTTAGTATTGTTAATACACCTTCATTTAACGCTCTTTCAGCATCCTCGAATAAAACATTTTTACCTCGTAAAGCCACCGCTAAAGTATCCGCTAAATCTATTATTAATCTATTACTACCAAATTCAATAGAAAATCTTGAAGAAGGTACTGCAACACTATTTTCAAAAATTGTAAAGTTCATATTTAGACCACCGAACCCAAGTAACGCAACTTTCTTATTTTGAAACCATTCAGGATTAAGATATAATATCCCACTATCTTCTGCTTTAATTGTTATTTCATCTATTGAGAACTCATAATTTTCATCATTAACATTAATTTTTATAACTCCATCGCCTTTGATAAAATTCTTATATTCTTCTTTTGCTTCAACGTTCTTTAAAATTGTGATAGGACAAGCTAGAACTATCTTAATATGATTGTCCTCTGTGTTTGGCTCTAAATATTTAGTTATAGCAACATACGCACATAATTTATGTAGCAATGAAGTTTTAGAAGTTTCGTTACTACTCTGCTCACCTTGTTCACCTACAATAAAAGTTTTTCCATCTAATTCAACTTTGTAAGAATTACCTTCCGCTTCAATAAAACCTTTTGCCATATCATACATTTTAGCCCTAAATTTTGTTCTTTTAATATCCTCAGGATTACCTTCCGTATTCCTCCCAATTGCCTTTAAATCGTATTTTCCTGCATCCAATGCCATAATTATAGTTTTTCCCATTTTTATAAATCCCCTTTCCCGCTTCAAAATTTATTATATACCTATATTATACCGAAACCAAAATAATTACAATAGCTGTATACCTAAATTCAAAATAAATTTCATTAAACTTAGGTATATTTTCAAAAAATACATTTATTCTATTAGTAAATATACCTGAATACTGATATTTAACACCTAAACCATACCTAAATAATATCTATAATAGTTATTATAACATACCTAAAGTTAAGGTATGTTATAGGTATATAATTTAAACTAATCTTTTGTTTATAGTCGCTATTTTAGATTTTAGAGTACTTTCAAAATTAGTAAGTCTTTTTATTTACCCTAATATTAGATGAAATAATTAGAACCACGGCTACAAAAAAATAAAGCAAAAACATCAAATAATTTTTCTTCTTTAATTACCACACTTAATTATTAAAATCGAATTTAACTTGTGTAATTTCTAACTTTAAAGAAGCATCAAATTTTTTTCCAGCTTTATTTTTAAAACCTTTTATTTTATTTGTCTTACCTTTTTCAATAAGCTGTATTGCTTGATTTTCTGTTAATTTTTTACCTGCTATGGTCTTCCAAATTGTTAATTTACAACCTTCCTTCCACTGATTACAACCAGGGGTAGCGTACGCAAAAGTGATATTTCGTACGCTAAGAAAAATGCAGCCCCATAAATGTAATTATTTAGGCTCAAAAGCGTTTTTATTAAAGATTTAAATCTTTTAAATCCCCATTTTGATTTAAATTAAACTTATACTCTCCTAGAAAATTTATATGCTTCCATCCAAGTGGTGATAGGTTATTTAAGAGACTTTCGTCAAATCCACCATTACTCTTTAGATAATCAACTGCCTTATTTAAATAAACACAATTCCAAATAGTTATTGCATTAATTATAATATTTAAAGCACTGGCACTTTGTAGTTGTTCTTGTAAAGCTCTTCTTCTAAATTCTCCAAATTTGCCAAAGAAAATAGCCCTTGCTAATGCATTCATAGCTTCACCTTTATTTAATCCTCTTTGAATGCGTCTTCTAAAGTTTTTATCAGATATATATTCCAATATAAATATTGTCTTCTCTATTTTACCCATTTCCCTTAATGCTTTTGCCATACTATTTTTTCTTGAGTAGGAGCCTAGTTTTTCTAGAATTAAGGATGCTGAGACTTTACCTATAGATATTGAATGTGCTAATTTTAATACAGATTCATAATCATCAGTTATTGATTTAACATTTATACGACCTTTAACAATATCATTAATTGTCTTATAGAACTCCTCAGTATCCTTAAAAGAAAACAAAACACATTCTGATATATCTCTTATTCTTGGAGCAAATTTAATTCCAAACAAATGAAATAATCCAAATATTTGATCTGTATATCCAGCTGTATCAGTATAATGTTCTTCTATTTGGAGCTCAGATTCATGTCCCAATATACCATCAAGCAAGTATAGCGAATCCCTTGTATTAGTAGCAATTACATTTATATTATAAGCAGAATATTGGTCACTTACATGACGATACATAGTAAGGCCTCTGCCTATTCCATAGTGCGGATTCTTATCAGCATAAATGGAGGAAACTCCAACTTCAACACGCATACCATCTGAGGATGAAGTTGATCCATCTCCAAAATACTGAGATAGGTCAAGGTGGTGCTGATAGTTTACAAGGGTAGCTTGAGCTTTTTTTAAAGCATCGTCATGGAGTCTCCATTCTGATATATTCGCCATTTGAGCATATGTAATATCTGATGTTGAATCTGCCATTTTTTGAACTCCTATATTTGTACCAAGTGCCATTATTGCTGCCATCAATATAGATATTTCCTCATTTTTAGGAGGCTTATCTGTAGATGCATGGGTTAAATGCTGTTCAAAATGAGTCCATTCTGAAACTTCTAAAAGTAATTCAGGAAGACTTATTTTAGGAATCATTCCATAAATCATAGAATTAAACTTTTCAGATTCTTCTGAAACATTCTTTTCCAATCTTTTTAATGAAATTTTACCGCCATCAATACTTGCATCTTCAAGATTTTTTGCGTTTTTTGATACATATTGTAACTTGTCTAATAACGTTTCTTTCCGTTCTTTTAAATAATCATCTATTGATAAACTTACAGAAATACCTACTTCATTTTTTAAGCAAGAACTCTTCCAGTCTTCATCGCTAATAAGATATTCATTTATATTTTTATGACGTTTACTATCACTAATCCATATGTCACCTGCATGAATTGCATTATTTAATTCAGTTAGAACTGCCATTTCATAATAGCGTTTATTTATTGTACCATCTTCATTACATACATGATTTTTCCAGCGTTTTGAAATAAACTCTACAGGAGCATCGTCAGGAATTTTCCGTTTGTTGTTATCATTCATATCTTTTATGACATTAACAGCATTTATTAAGGAGGTAGAATTATTTGATGGATGAAATTCTAAATTTTTAAAAAGAATTGGAGAATATTTTCTTAAATTCCCAAAACTACTATCTAGCAAATCAAGATAATCGTTGTTTGATGGTCGTATTATTTTTTCAGCACTATACGCAGATTCTTTAAATATTTCCCATTTCCCTAGATTTTCTAACTCTTTTGAAATATCTTTCTTTTCTGAAAGGGCAGTATCTATAGCTTTTACAAGTTTAACATGAAGCTGCATTATTTCATTTGCGGATTTTGAACTTTTTACATTCAGTTCATCCCTAAGCTTTAATCCTTTAGAATGTAGTGAAATCATAAGCTTTGAGTGTACTTGAATAGCTTGATCAATTAATTCTCCATTTAAATCAGTTAGAAAAACTACCAATATCGAATATCTCTTAATTTCTTCAAAACGACGTAATGCATATGCATCATATTTATATCCAAGTCTTGATAGATAGCGTAATTTGTTTGGATGTATTGATTTTATATTAATATTTATTTGAAGACTTTTTATATAGTTTATTCTATCAATTATTTCTTTAAATGTTTTGGCCGAAGGATTTAATGGAGCACTTTTTATCCATGATAAATATGTTGTTATCGTATCGTTCATTGGCGTTAATATAGCATTAAGACGTTTTTTTTGCTCTAATGTTATGTTTTCTGTTAAAGATTTAAATGTAATGTTATCAGCATTTTCACGAGCAAACCAAACAATACTTTCTATAGTTATCATTGCAGGAAATATTATTTTAGCTTTCTTTAATATTTCTAGAGCCTTTTTTATGAGAAAAGTTGAATTATCATTTTCCATAGCATAATTTAAGATTTCCTCAAATAAAAATTTATCTTCATCCTTTAAGAAATTTTTATATCCATATTCAATGCATATTTCTTCTAAGTGTTCTCTTTTTGTAGTATCTCTTTCAGCATACGAATTAAATACCTTAGGCTCTAAATCTAATTGATCCGCAATATATTTAACAACTGAATAAGGAATATTTTTTATGTTAGAAATAGAAGAGCCTGGATATCTAAGCAAAGCTAGTTGCAGAGCGAATCCTAATTTGTTAAAATCTTTTCTGTGTTTGTTTATTATTTCAATATCATCAATTGATAACATATAAAATACACTCATTTGATGTTCATTTTTTTCAAATGGAATACTTATAAGTTCTTCTCTTTGTTGCTGAGTAAGCAACTCTCTTCTGTTTAAAATCATATAAAAATTACTCCTTTGTTAAAATTGAACTAAGCTATAAAGTTCATCCTTAGCCACCTGATCTATTCCTATGTATCTTAATGTGATCTTCTGGCTACTGTGATTGAATGTGTCCATAATTAACCCTATATTATATCTGCTTACTTTGTAGGTCCAATAACCCCAGGTCTTTCTTAAAGAATGGGTACCGAAGTTTTCTATACCTATACTTACAGCTGCATTTTTTAATAATCTATAGGCTTGTGTAACACTTATATGCTCATTTAAGCCCTTTCTACTTCTAAAGATATAATTATCGTGTCCGAGCTTATTTTGTTTTATATAGACATTTAACGCTTTTTTAATGCTGTCATTTAGCTTTATCTTCTTTTCTTTATTTGTTTTTTGCTCCTGCAGCACAAAGTAATCTTTAAAATTAAACTTTTCCGTTAAAATATCACTTACCTTCACCTTAACTACATCACTTATTCTAAGTCCAGTGTTCAACTGGAACTTGGCCATGATCCAATCCCTTTCATTTTTTCCTTTTAGGTAAGTAAGTAAATCATTTATCTTCTTTTTATCTTTTAAGGGTTCTACTATCATAAATTCACTCCTAAAAAGTGTCCCAAAGGGCACAGAATCAATGTACTATATTTATAATATATCATATAAAACAATACATTCAAATATACAATAAGAAAAAAGGCTTTAGTTAAATCTACTATAAGCCCTTATATATAAACGCTTTATGCTATTTTTACGAATGTAAGGTTTTAAGTAAAATCGTACATTCGGTTACAACGTAATTTAAGAAAAAGGTGAATTATCACTTAAATTTCTCTGGTGCTGATGCTCTCATATTTAAAATATAACCACATCTTGTACATACCTCTGCACTCACTTCTGACCCATTCATAATTTTGAAAAATGCATCAATAGGATATAATTTTGCATTAATATCAAGTTTAGCCTGTGCAATCTTTTCACAACCACAGTCTGGACATTTCTTTTCTCGTTCCATTAACTTATCCTCCTGAAATATTTATTAATGGCTGTAAGGTCTTTGCTTTGTTGTTTATTATCAAGTCATTATATACAAATATAATAGTGACAATAAAACCTAATACACCAAAACCAATATTTAGAACTTTATTTTCTATAAATCCCTCTATGATAGGCATTCCTACGAAAAAATAAATCATAATTAAAGGGTATGCTAATTTTCGTAGTTTTTTAGTTTTTATATAATCAGTCATACTAATAATAAATAAAAGTATAGTAGATATTATTACCATTATTGTTGGTAATTCTATTTTCATAAATATCATCATAAATTCAGATATACCAAGAATAAATAAAAGTAATGTTAATATCATTGTTATCGATTTAAATTTCATAAAAATCATCTCCATTCTACATCATTATTAAATATATATGATGGTATAAATTACTTTATGAATAAACTAATTGTTAAATAATTACATAATTTTGTTATTAATATATAATTTTACCCCAAATATTACATGCTTAACATAATAATTTAAGTTTTAAATTAAGAAGTAATATTTTTACATTTATGGAGTTGTATTTCTCTTAGCGTACGAAATATCATTTTTGCGTATGCTACCCCATATAAGACGCCTAAAATCCACATTAGTAATATATTTTGCCTGCCCCTAATATACCTTTTTGGTGGGATAGGCAAAACTACCCTTAAACAAAAAACAGGTTGTCAATTATGACATTGTCATAATTGACAACCTGTTTTTTGTATTTTATTTACTAGTATAAATTTTATTTAATACTCCTTGTGTAATAGCAAGAGATTCATCTAATAACGGCTTATACATTAATTTTATAAAGTTAAAATGCTTTATTCCTTCATCTGTAATTCTATAATTTCTGCGAGTCTTTTTATCAGGTTCATCCCACCAACCCACTAACCACATGTTTTCTTCCATGTGGCGCAGTAATGGATATATTAATCCATTACTGGGTTTCCACATGTAATTCATTTCAGCTTCTATCTTAGCTGATAATTCATACCCATAGCAGCTCCCATCTTTAATTAAAAAATCTAAAATTAAAATCTTTAATATATTAGTGCTGTTTAATTTTGACGACTGTCTATTACGTACACCACCTAAATCACTCATTACATTAACCACCACCTTTTTTTAAACATATATCCGTACATATTAAACTACGCTCTAATTTCATCCCAATAATTTGTTCTCTAGCTCTCCTTGAAATCATATTCACGCTTACTATATCCAAAATACCATTCTGTTTTGGTGATAAATCATAGATAGCTTAAATTAAACTATCTGGTCTAACAGTTATATATTTACCCTTCTTTTTAAATGTAAATTTTAACCTCATATGTATTTTACACCATCTACTAGTTAATATAATTAGAGTATATAAAGTTACCAATATAATGTCAAGTAACCTTTTACTTACCAGGCTTCCTTAAAATATAAATGTATTATTACATTTTTTTCATAATATAATAATTACTAAATTAAAACACTTTATAAAATAAAAATATATCTTTATTTTATAAAGTATTTTAATTGTATTGTATAAAATATTTTATATTGTATTTTATTTATATAATATATTTTATTTGTATTGTATATACTATTGTAATATACTTATATTAATTATTTTAAGGCAAAATACCATTTTAATTTATAACAAAATATGTTAAAATAAAATAATAAAATACATTTATAATAAAGGAGAAGAAATTAATGGTTAATCCAAAGATATTATCATTCACAACCATGAAAGGTGGCACAGGTAAAACCAATGTTGCATTTAATTTAGTAGGTTTCCTTGCCAAGGAAAATAAGAAAGTTCTAGTAATAGATTTCGATTCTCAAGGAAATATGACTAGTAATTTCAATATAAGTCAATTTACAGAAAGGTACGATTCCATAAGTAATGTTCTAAAAAATGATATTGCTCCTATAAATGTAATTTTAGAAAAACCTATTGCTGATATGCCTACTGTAGATTTGATACCTAGTGACAAAGGACTTACCGCTACAGAAATGGAACTTATATCTGTAACGCTGAGACATGGAATTATGAAAAAATGGATGAAGAAGAACGAAGAGTATCTTTCTAAATATGACTATGTTATCTGTGATACTCCTCCTGCTATGAGTATTTCCAATTTGAATGCTTTATTTATTTCAGACAGTATTATTATTGTCACAGAGATTGGAATGCACAGCATTCAAGGAGCAATGAATATAATGAGTCAATGGGATTCTCTCTGTAATGAACTTGAAATAGAAAATAATATTTGTGGCTTGTTAATAAATAAATATGATAAACGGATTAAGATTTCAAAAGATTTTATACATTATGTTCATCAAAACCCTATACTTAAAGAATTATCATTTGACACTATAATTCCAAACAATATAAGATTACAAGAAACATCGTTAGTGAATTTACCTATTAGCTACTATGATGTGAAGAATGCAGGTTATCTAGCATATGTAGAATTTGTAAAAGAATTAAAAGAAATTGAGGCGATATAAGATGGCAATAAAAAAAGGAACTAAAATTAAAAGTATGTTTACTAATGAAAATGTTCTAGGCTTAAAAGAACACAATTCGCTATTACAAAAAAAAGAAGAAGTACTTACCTCTGCACCTGAGGTAGAAAAGGTAAATAAAACTGACATCGTGGCAGGTGACCCTTCTAAATCTAAACCTAAGAGAGATACAGTCCCTAAAAAAGTAATTAATAAAACTAAATCAAAAAAAGAAACGACTGAAAGAAAGGACGAATCTAAGGAAACCAAGGTGGTTGATGATAATTCTCCAATACAACTTAAATTGAAGACACAGAATAGAGATAAGAAAAAATATGCAACTTTTTTTATGAGGGAATCTACGATAGCCTTAATCGCTGAATATGCAGGTCGTGGGGCAGGGAAAGATAGGACAGGGTATGATAAGTCGGAGTTTGTTGATTTGATAATTGTAAAGGCTATAAACGCCTTAAGATTTAATAAGGAAGAGTAGAAAAGATACTCAAATAAATATATGCTGTATTTAATAAGCATATATTTATTTTTCTAAAAGAATACGGTATAATCTTATTAATAATATATAGGCCTAATTTATAAGTTATCCACAGATTTCTTAAACCACAACAAAATCCTCGTGTAGTAGTTTAAGAAGGTTTAAAAAAGTTTAAAAGAGTTTAAAAGAGTTTCTTTTCAATCGGACAGTTGGTATGAGTGGCACGAACTGGCGTGTCCACAACAAAAACCTACTAATGTGCAACAAAAACCTACCTTTTAATAACAAAAACCTACTAAACTACAACAAAAAAATACCAATACGCAACAAAAACCTACTAGTTATTAGAATATTCTAATAACTTACAGGAAACTTAGGAGGAGTGGAGCAGTGATAATTAAAAAACAAGAAATTGTGAAAAGAGAAATTGTAAAATCAAATAATCTAATTGAAGGTAGCTATAAACTAACAACATCTGAGAATAGGTTGATAGACCTTGCATTATCTAATCTTGAAGTTGTCATGTTAGATAAAAATTTATCTGCTGAAGATGTAAGGTCACTTATAAAACAAAAGGATTTTGAATTACTTTATGTATATGTTTCAGATTACAAAAAAGAATATAATATTAAAAATAATACTATATACTCGGAGTTAGTAGAGACTGCAAATAGGTTATATAACAGGAATATTACATATCTTGAAAACAATGATTTAATTAAGAAAAGATGGGTTATAACCTGCAAGATAGCTGAAGACAGAAGTGCAGTTGCCCTTCAGTTTCACCCAGACTTAATTTCTGATTTATTAGTATTTAAAAGTGATTATACAAGATTCGATTTTGATGTTAAGAAATATATAAGAAGTTACTATGCTTGTAGAATATACGAATTATTAAAGCAGTATCAAACATTTGGTCAAAGAATCTTTGAAGTGGGACAACTGAGGTTTTTGTTGGGAATAGAAGATACTGAATATCCTCAGTACTCTAATTTTAAACAAAGAATTTTAAAACCTTCTGTAATTCAGATTAACAAAGTTACAGATTTATATATCGAATTAGATGACAGCCTGTATAAAGTGAATAAAAAGGTTCAGAAGGTAAAATTTAAAATGGTAAAACAATCAGTAAACTTCCAAGGAAGGGAACAAATAAGTTTCCTTGATAATGCAGATACAGTTCCCTCGGAATATAATGAATATAACGTTGTAAAAGAGTTCAGAGAACTTTTAGGAGTTACAATAAGTCCAAAACAAATTGATAAACTTGTTGAAAAGACATCTATTTCAATTAAAAAAAATCAGTTGAAGGTATCTATCAGACAGTACATAAAAGAAAAAAAATTAGTAATAGATGAGTATGGAAAAAATAATGAGATAAAATCTTATTTAGGTGCTATGATGAGAGCAATTGAAGGAAATTGGACTTTGACATATAAAGAAACTAAGGGTGGGTTTAATGATTATGAACAAAGAGAATATGATTTTGATGATTTAGAAAAAAAGCTGTTAGGATGGGATGTTTAATGTTGGTACAGGCTCTCAAAGTAGCCTCAGATGAAGAGTAACCCAACAGAATCCTCGCATTTGTATGTTTGAACAATTTATACACAACAAAAACCTACCTATTAAGATTCGGTTTTATATGTATTTTGATACATAATGAATTAAAAAGGTAGGTTTTTGTTGTGTATGACCTATTTTAATTTAAAAAGGTAGGAATGTGTTGAGTTAAATTTCTCAAAAGGTAAGTTATTGTTTTTTATGATATAAAAGCGAGGAAGTTGTTGTGGATAAAATTTTGTTGGATTTTTATCATATAAGTATAACAAAAACATACCTAGATATAGTCTAAAACAACAACTGTGGGTGTTCTCTATTTATATTCTAGCCGTTGATAGAAATAGGTGAATATGTGATTCATTGGCCGCTGCATGAAACTACTGAAGCGTTTGAAACACTAACGAACTTTTGTTTGTTACTATCCTTCTATAGGGGTACCATTCCTTCAGTCGGTCTAATCATCAATATCATTATATTTCTATTTATTCAATGAAATGTTCTTAACATAATGACAGAGAGGCTGTATATCAATTGGTTGACTGTGAAAATAGTTTGTGTCTATAATTGTACTAATAAATTTAGTTTATTACGTTGAGATCAGTATGAATTAATTAGATGAAAAAATAAAGAGTTTAAATTGCTTTATCCTTGATAAGGGAGTTTTATATATATAACAGGAGGGTAATATCAAAATGAAAATAATTTCAAATATAGCCGATAGTTACGGTTTATATAGTCTTCATAAAAAATATAGTGAAAAGGATCAGTTTAATTATGTGGAGGAAGAGGTCATTACTTTTAATAGTGATTTCTCGAAATTTTATAAGAAACCAACTTTACCAAAAATATATTATGAAAAAGATAAAATTGAAAAGGATTATGAAGTAGGCAAAATAAAATTTTTAAGTGAAGTGGGAAATGGATACAGTAATAAAGACACTATATTTCATTATAGAAAAAATTTAGTTGCAGATAATAATATAAATGTTATTTTTGTACATGGTTGGAGAGCAGATGATCTAAATAGATTAGGAAAAGTGTTTTTAGATAGTTTTATTGAAAGAAGGTATAACATTTATAATTATGTCTTACCTTTTCATATGGAAAGATCGCCAGATACATCTTTATATAGTGGAGAATACTTTGTAAGTGCAGATGTAAACAGAACCCTAAAGTCTGAACAACAAGCTGTAAGTGATATTAGAGCTTTAATAAATTACATTAAAACTGAAAAAAAAGGTAAAGTTATAATTATTGGTTTGAGTTTAGGTGGAATAACTACTAACTTATTAAGTGAAGTCGAAGAAAATATTGATGTACTAATATCTTTGTTTTATGCTAATAATTTATCATATACAATATTTGAAACAGAGGCTGGGAAGTATATTAAAAAAGATTTTTTAAAAAATAATTTTAATTATAGTTTATTAAAAAAAAGTTGGGAAATTATTAATCCAAGTTTAAGGAAACCAGTAATAGACCTTAGTAAAATACTTCTTGTATCAGGTAAGTATGATAAATATGTTATAGACAAGGATACAGATGTTTTATGGGAAAATTGGGGGAAACCAAAAAGATATGTGTATGGTTGCGGTCATTCCGGAATTGTATTTTCCAAAAACAAAATTAAAAAAGATGTTTTAGAATTTATAGATAAGAGAGTGTAGTATTATGATATTAACAAGTATTGGTTTATTTTTAGTGGCAATTATTATTCTTATAAAAGATTATAAAACAGAATCAACAAAATTGATGGCAGCAGTGTGCTTTTTTTCAGGATTAGGTATATTTGCTGTAGTCTGTGAAGAACCTATAAAGGAATATTTAGTAACTCGAGGTGCTAGTCAAGAAACTTTTAAATTAATTACTTATATCAGTGCATTACTGTCTAATATTGCTCATTATATGGGTCCATACTTTATGTTGATTTATGGCCTAGCTTATGCAGATATAATTAAAAAAAATAAAAAGACAATATATATTATACTATTTATACCTTCAATTATTTGCTTTATAAGTTTTCCTATAGTGGGTAATCACTTAAAAACACCGAGTCAATTAGAGTTATATTTTAAACAACTTAGTATTTGGTGTGTTCCATACATTTTAGGTGGAGCTTTTTTTATAGTTTACTCATATTTAAAAGAAAAATCATATTCAATTAAAAAATATAAGTTAGTAAATGCAAGTATTGTTGCACCATTTTTCGTTTATTGTGCTTTGGCGAATTTTATATTAAGAAGTTTTGGCATAGATCAAGCTTTGAGAGTTTATCCAATAGTATTTTTTGTTCAATTCACAGGATTTATATATTTTGCATATAAATATGGCATATTTGGTGTAAGATTAAAATTTCATAAATATATGTTCGAATTTGAGGATGTATTACAACTTGTATCAGATTCAGTCTTAGTTTTAGATGAAAAATTGAATATTATAGAAGTTAATAAAGCTTTTTCAGGAAATTTTTTAATAAAAGATAGAGAATATAATAGTTTTTATGACATAATGAATTGTAGTAAATTAATTAAGTGTAAGAATAAATTAATAAATCTAATCGATGAATCAAAAGCTAATAATATTGTTAAAATCATTGAAATAATAATAGAAAATAAGTCTGATGAAAAAAATTTTGAGGTGCAAACTAATCCTATAATTCTTAATCATGAATATTTCGGTATAGTTCTCTTATTTAAAGATATTACTTTATATAAAAAGAATTTAGAACTCTTTAAACAAAATCAATTTGAAATAATTGAGAAAGAACGACTATTATCATTAAATCAATTAATTGGAGGGATAGCTCATAATTTAAAAACTCCATTGCTGAGTTCTGCTGGTGGTATTCAAATAATTAAGAAAAATACGACAAAGATTTATGAATCCATACGAACTGAATATACTGATTTTGAGTATGTTACTAAATTGATGAATGAAGTTAATGACTGGCAAAACAGAATATCAGAATACTTAATATATATGTCTGATGTAATTACTACAGTGAAAGGTCAAGTAAAGGAATTTGAACAGAGTGGCGAAGATAAATTTTCTATAGAAGAAGTTATAAATAAAATTAAATTGTTTATGAGCTATGAATTTAAAAAATATAATTGTACATTAGTTGAGAAAATAGATATTAGTTATGACAAAGTAATTAAAGGCAGTATTAATTCACTTTTACAGGTTTTTAATATTCTTTTAACTAATGCTATAGATGCGAGTGAAGAGAATGAGGATGAAAATATAATAACTTTAGGTGCATATGAAAAAAACAAAGAAATTATATTCTATGTTAAAAATGTAGGAAAGAAAATACCTACTAAAGTTCAAGAAAATATATTTAAAAAAATGGTAACTACAAAAGGTAATAAAGGAACTGGACTTGGGTTATATATATCTAAATCAATAATAACGGGTAGATTTAATGGTAAAATAAGCTTTGAGACAAATGATAAGGAAACAACTTTTTTTGTGAAAATACCTTTTTAATATAAGGAGTGGTAAATACATGAATAATAGTGGTATAAAGATAATGGTTATTGATGATGATCCTGGAATAGTTGATTCTATAAAAAGTTTTCTGGGGGATAAATATTATGTTGAAGGGTATACGAGTTCCAGGGAAGGACTTAAACAATTAAAAAATAAAAGATTTGATATATTAATATTAGATTATTACATAGATGAGCTTACTGCAAAAGATGTAATAGAGGAAATAAGAAAATATAATAATGATTTATATATAATGCTTTTAACTGGACATGGTGAAGAAATTACTGGAATACAGTCACTAGAAAATTTAAAAATACAAAATTATTATGAAAAAAATGCTGATTTTGAAAAACTAATAATATTTATTGAAGGCATAGTTAAATCATTAGATTTTTTTAATAATAAAAGATGTACAATTGCTGAAAGATTAAAAAAACTCAGGAAAAATAATGAGCTAACGCAAGATAATATATCTAAATATTTAGATATACATAGAACAACTGTGACCCAATATGAGTCGGGTGAGATAATTCCAACAACTCAAAACATTATAAAATTAGCTAAATTATATAATGTCACAACTGATTATATTCTTTGTTATGAATTAAACATAGAAAATAATATTATTAAAGGGTTAAAAAAATAGAATAGCAATGGGATTAATATAAAAAATAGCATACAACTCGTATGCTATTTTTTATATGTGTGTTTAAATAACAATTATATAATTGGTACAGAAAATAGCAGTACATTTTAAGTTTCAAAAATGTATAAAACTTTTTGATATTGTGGTATACGTGTATAGAAGATATAAAGTATTTTTTTAATAAACATCAGACAAATGCAGATAAATATAGACAAATATATGTAAAAAAACTCATTATAATGTTAATAAGTTTTTGTATAATCGGCATATTATTTACTGAAATTAAAATACGGGTAAAACCTATATATAGCAAATAGAGACTCTCAGTTTGAGGGCCTTTATTTTTTTATTTCATTTTAGAAAATAATAAGACGGTTGACATGTTAGTTAAAATAACATATGATTATACAATGTTAGTTTAACTAACTTAAATAAAGCTAAAAACAAGCATAATATTATGTACAAGCGTTTATTCTAAATAAATATAAAAATATAGCTAAAAGGAGGGGGAATATAAATAAAAAATGCTGAAATTAACAATGTTAAGAATTGAAAGAAATTTAAAACAAGAAAAATTAGCAACATATATAGGAAAAAGTCGAAGCACATTATCTTCATATGAAAACGGAAAAATTATTCCACCTTATAAAACTATCTTAAAACTTAAAAAAATATTAAATTATTTTGAAGATGATTTACTTGATAAGGTAGATTATAAAAAGAAAATAATTAGGGTTAGAAGTACGTTCAAAATAAGTGAAAAAAGTCACAAATAGAAAGAAGGAGGAAATTCATGGCAGGTAGAAAAGTTACTTTTGATACAGACAAAGCTATAGAATTGCTAAAGAAAGGATTTAAACAAAAAGATATAGCAAAGGAATTAAATATTAAAGAAAGTACATTAAAAATGTTTTATAAAAGAAAAGCAGCAGGTGAACTTAAAAAAGTAAAGGAGCAAAAGAAAATAAAAATCAGTGACGGTGAATTAGAATTAGAACATAGTCATTTCCTTAGAATTGATGATTTAAAGGAAATAAGAGAAGAAAAAAGTTATGGAATACTGCCTCATGAGAGCATTGGTGATTATGGCTTTTTAAAGGTAAATATACAATCTTATAAGCTGAGTAAAAATAGTAAAAAATTAATATTTGATGAAACCAGAGGATTAAGAACTTATGCAGTACCAAAAATCTATTAAAAATAAAGGAGGATAAGTGAAATGGGAGTAAGGAAAATATCTAAACAAGAAATCAAGGAAAAAACAGAAGCAGTTAAAAAAATATTAAATATAAAAGGTGGTTTATACGAAGAGTGGCTTCTTGAGAAGCAAAATGAATTTATTAATGATAATGTATCATTTTTAATTGAAATGGCAAGCAAAAATGAGCCTCAAGAAAGTGAAGATAATCAAGACATTGAAGACATTGAAGATATTAAAGATACTAAAGATATCAAAAATAATAATATTTAAGGGGAGATAAAAAATGGAACAATTAGTTACTGGAATTACAAGTTTTATAACATGGTTACAAATACCCGCAGTTGTATGTTATGCGTTGGCACTACTATTTGGAGGGTATGAAATGCTATTTATAGGTGGTCAACAAGGAAGTGCTAATGCAAAAAAAGTATTTATAAGCTCTACAATAGCTTTTATTATAATTAAAGGAGCAAATGCACTAGCAACATCTTTAGGAAGTAAAATAACCTTTTAAAAATATTTTTATAAAGAAGGGAGCGAGTTATTTGAAATTAACATTTGAGGAAGAACAATTTCTAAAAGGAATCAAAAATTTGCAAAAGGATCAAGTGATAAAGAAAATTAAAAATATTAATACTGACAGTGAAGCTCTTAAAGAAGTAAAAGAAGATTTATTAATAAAATTAGAAAAATTTTCTCAATCTGAAATAGAAAACTTAATAATGGCAATAGATTAATGTTTAAGAGGTACTTATAAGTATCTCTTTTATTTTACCCGAAAACAGGAGGGTTAGGTGTGAAAACATTAGAGGAAAAAAAGGAAGAGTTAAAAAATACAATGGACATGCTAGAAAAAGGAGTAAAAGATGTTTTTGAAAGTAATAAATTTAAAGAATACCTTAATACTATGTCTAAATTCCATAATTATAGTGTGAAAAATATTTTATGGTTGCAAATGCAAAACCCTAATGCTAAGCGAATTGCTGGGATAAAAACATGGAATAGCTTGGGTAGAAAAATAACTAAGGGAGAAAAAGCATTAAGAATTTTAGCACCATACAAACATAAAAAAGAAATTGAGATGGACAAATTAAATCCTAAAACAAATACTGCATATGTAGATAAGAGTGGTAATAGAGTTAGAGAAAAACAGAGAGTAGAGTGGATTAGTTTTAAGGCAGTGCCAGTTTTTGATATATCACAAACAAATGGTAAAGAACTACCAACATTAGTTAATGAATTAGAGGGCACTGTAGATAATTATGAGAATATGAAAAGTGCTTTAGTTGAAGTAGCAAAAATACCAGTTGAGTTTGAAAATATTGAAAATGCTAGTAAAGGTTATTACCATTTGGGAGAAAACAGGATAGCAATTAAAGAAGGTATGAGTGAAGAGCAAACAATTAAAACTCTAATACATGAAACAACACATAGTAGGCTTCACAGTGTAGATAAACAGAAAGATATTAACGATATTGAAAGAAATACTAAAGAGATAGAAGCAGAAAGTACAGCTTTTGTTGTAGCAAAACACTTTGGAATAGATACAGATGATTATAGTTTTGGATATGTGGCATCTTGGAGTAAAGACAAGGATTTAAAAGAACTTGAAGCATCATTAAAAACTATACAAAAGGAATCTAATAGTCTTATAGGTGAAATAGAAGATAAACTAGAAGATAAACTAAGTAAAGAGAAATTAGTAGAAAAAGACCTTAGTAAAATTAATTTATCAGATGAAAATATAAAAGAATATGAATTTTTTAAAACAACTAAAGAAGTTAATTTGGAAGATGGTACTCATATTAAAAAAGGGACATCTTTTAAAGAAGAAGGTTTTGAAAATAACAAATATACTTTGCATTTTTGTGATAAACGCGAAAACAAATATACTAATGAAACTGCTGAATATGAATTCTTATTGTCTGAATTAAAAGAGTTTAGTGTGCCAACTGAAAGAAAGCAACAATTTGATGAAGAAGACGAAAGAATAATTTCTGATAAAGCACCTTCTGTTGAAATTGTATTTTCAGAAGTTGAAGATAAAAAGTATTTTAGTGAAGGTGAAAAAATATCTTTCGATGAAGCAAATAAAAGGTTTGGGAAAGCGGAAAAGGAAGTCAGGCAGAAAAAAGAAACTGCTAAAGAAAACAAAGGGTATTATCCTTATTTAAAAACTAAGATTATTTTAAATATAGATAATAAAACACAAAAAACTATGAGATATGACATAGGGGATAATTATGCAAAAGACTTAAAAGAATTTTGTGAAAAACAACTTGATAAAGAAAGTCTAAAAGTACTTAAAAAAAATTGCTTAAAAATTAAAAATGAAAAGGAATGTGAGTTAGAGAGGTGAATAAAAAATGTGTTAGAGATATATTTTCTAGCTTTTTTTATTGTTCCTGAAAGGAGTGAAAAATGAGTAAAAAAATCATTATAAAAATCTTTAATTATATTAAGAAATTTTGTTTAAAAAATTATATTTACATATTATTAATTGCATTAGTTTCAGTTGTATTGACGATGTTTTCAAATTTACTATTGGCTGCAGTATTTAAGTCGTTAGGAAACCTAAAAAATAAATCAAAGGGTGTTTTTATTATTGAAGATATATTTAATTTTCAATTTAAATATAAAACTTATTATTTAATTACATTTGCATTAATAATATTTACAGATATTAAAGTTATCTATGCTACAAAAATGAATTTTAAAAAGATTAATAAAGGACAAAAGGGAACAAGCGAATTTACAACTTTAAAAGAATTACAACAACAATATAAAGCAGTACCAGAAAAAGAAGAAACATACAAAGGTCGTGGAGGTGTTGTGATTTCTCGGTATAAGGATAAAATATTTATAGATGACAGTGCAGTAAATAATTTAGTAATTGGGACAACTCGTAGTGGTAAAGGTGAAACATTTGTATTCCCAACTATTGATGTGTATTCGAGAGCAGAAGAGAAACCATCAATGATAATAAATGATCCAAAGGGAGAGCTTGCTTCTGCATGTTATGACACCTTAATAAAACGAGGGTATGATATTCAAATTTTAAATCTCCTACAACCGATGAAGAGTATGAGTTATAACCCTTTGCAACTTGTTATAAATGCCTATAAAAACAAAGATTATTCAACGGCTCAAATGCTTTGTAACACTTTAACATTTTCATTGTATAACGACCCAACAGCAAAAGATAAATTTTGGCTTATTTCCGCTCAATCTTTAGTAAATGCTTTAATTTTAGCTATAACAAAAGATTGTGTAGAAAGTGGGAATGAAGAAAAAATAACACTTTATACTGTTGCTAATTTTCTTGCTAATAAGGGAAGTGCAGAGGATGAAGACGGAAAAAACGAATTGGATGAATTTTTTAAGATTAGAGACCCTTTTGATATTTCGAAAATGCAATATGCCACTAGTAACTTTGCAAAAGGTACAACAAGAGGTGGGATTTTTGCAACAGCAATGTCAAAAATTCAAATTTTTACTTTTGATGAAATAGCTAAAATGACAGCTAAAAATTCGTATGATTTAGAGCAAATAGGATTTAATAAAAAACCAGTAGCAATATTTATGGTTACACCCGATTATGATAGTTCTAATCATGTTATAGCTTCTATTTTTATAAGACAAACATATTACATGGCAGCAAAGAAAGCTTCTCTATCAAATAGTGGGAAGTGTAAAAGAGAAATAGTTTATTTATTAGATGAATTTGGTAATATGCCACCAATAGAAGATTTTTCTAATATAATAACGGTGTGCTTAGGTAGAAACATAAGATTTAATCTAATTATACAATCATATTCGCAACTTAAAAAATTATATGGTGATAGTAAAGATACTGTTGTGGGTAATTGTGGAAATCAAATATACATACTTACATCAGACGAAGAAACTGCAAAAAGTTTTTCGGAAATGTTAGGAAATAGGACTTTAATAAATAACTCTTTAAGTGGTAAAGAACTATTTAATAAATCTACAACTGCAAGTATTGATAAAAGAGAATTGTTGAACAAAAATGAATTAATGAGTTTAAGAGAAGGTGAAAGTGTAGTTATAAGAGTGATTAAACGACAGGATAACAACAAAAACAGAATTACACCTAGACCAATATATAATACTGGAGAAACTACTTTGAAGTACAGATACGAATACTTAAATGCTGAATTTGATACAAGTAAGAGTATAAACGATTTGAGTATTAGTAGTTTGCATAAAGATGTAGATGTAAAAAAACTTATAATGTATTCAGAAATTAATGATGATGATGAAAATGATGAATTCGTTGAAACATCTACAGCGGAAAATGAAACCGAAAATATAGAAAATATAGAAAATATAATAAAAGAAAAAGAGTTAACAGGGGATGATAAATTTTTAATAGAAAAGATAACTGGAAATTATGAGGATATTGGAGAGGTTAATATAAAAGAATCTAGTGAAAAAGAAATAAAACAATTGCTTATAGAATATGAAGATAAATTTTCAGATGAAGATAAAATAAAATTAAAAAAAATAATAGGAAGGAGCTAATAAAGTGGATCCAGTGAAGATTTTACAAACATATTCAGAAATGTTCAAATTAGATACAATATTGGGTAGAACAATGCGGGAACTACTTTGGGGTATAGTAAAGGTTTTAAGTTATTTCGTAGATGCTATTTCAGCTGTAACAGACAAACTATTCGTACTAGATAAATTTTATAACGACCCTAAAGTTATAGATTTTATTAATAGTGTTAAACCACTGATAGTTGTATTGTTTGCAATTTCGTTACTCGGAATTGGGTATCAGTTAATGTTTTCTCAAACCAAACAATTCAGAAAAATCGGTACAAATATTCTTGTAGCTATAGCTGTAATTTTAGTATTACCTATGGGAATGAATAAAATGAATGAATTAACTAATCTTGGAGTAAATGCAGTAAAAGGCAGTCCAAGTAATTTAACTAATGAAATAATAAAAAGCAATGTAACGGATATTTTGCTTTACGATAAATTAAACTTTGACGATAATGTAATAAAACAATTAAAAAGCGGTAATAACATTAAACTTGAAAATATTAGATATATAGACCAAACATCAATTATAGAACCAGATTTTATTAATACGGCAGGCATTAAAAACAAAGAGGTATTTGGTAAAAGATTAACAACAGATGTAGATGGGAAGTTAGATACAACTGATCTTAATCAAGGGTGGTTGACATTTTGGAAAGAATATTATTATAGATTCGATATTAATTTTCTAAATATCATAGTATCACTTGGTGTTCTTGGTGCAACTTTAGCATTTACTTGTTTTAAACTTGCTAAGATGATTTTTGAACTTGGTTACAATAAATTTTTAGCTATTCTTATAGCTCCAATCGATATTAATAATGGACAGAAAACAAAACAGATACTCCAAAATATAACGTCAACTTTTATTGTGACTTTTTTAATAGCTGTGTTGCTTAAATTTTATGTCTTGTTTGTAGCGGTGTGTACAAAAGTAACGGGTATGGAGGGCGTAGTTTTACTCGTAGCGGGTTCTTTTGCAGTAATAGACGGACCTAATTTAGTTGAAAAATTATTTGGAATAGATGCTGGACTTCGAAGTGGATTTAAAACAATGGCAGGAGCATACATGATAGGTAAAACTGCTATGGGAGGTGCTAAGAGTATTGGTAAGACTTCTAAGAGTATTGCAGGCGGTGTAGGTAAAATGACAGGAGCTGTACTTGGATCAAGTGCGGGTATAGCAAGTGGTTTATACAAAGACATGGATAAGGATAAAGAAAAGAAAAATGCAGATACGAATAAAGAAAAATCTATATATCCTGGGATGGCTAAAGATAAGGCTAAAGCAAATGGGAATTTAGGTAAGGGAAATACTGTTAATGGTAGTACTGCAAACACTGGAAATTCTAATAAGAAGAACGATACTAGTAGTCCAGAAGTTGATACTAAAGGAAATGGTGATGAAGGGCATCGATCAATTTATGATAAAATGGGTAATGATAATGAAAAAAACAATATTAATGACAATGATGGTCAGGGACATAAATCTCTATATGATGAAATGAATGATTCTAATGGAGAAAGTGGACAACCTAGTTCAATTAATAGTGGTAATGGCACAGAAACAAACGGTAACGAAGGAAATGGACATATTGCACCAAATAATACACCAAAGCCTATACAATCTACTCCTAGTAATAATGGGAATGGAATAAACGGACAACCTAGTGCAAATGGAAATATTTCAAATAATACCCCTGAACCAATTAATCATAGCAGTGGTAATGGTACAGAAGTGAACAGTAACGGAGGGAATGAAGGAAGTGGACATATTGCACCAAATAATATACCAGGGCCTATACAATCCACTCCTAATAGCAATGGGAATGGAATAAGCGAACAACCTAGTGCAAATGGAAACATTTCAAATAATACCCCTGAACCAATTAATTATAGCAGTGGTAATGGAACAAAAGCGAACAATAACGGGGGGAATGAAGGAAGCGGACATATTGTACCGAATAATACACCTGAGCCTATACAACAACCTAAACAATCGAATAATGATAATTCTCCTTATCAAACAATTGGTCAGCATCAAAAAGAGAAAATCGTTAATAAATTTCAAAATAATCCTATTGTTAAGCAAACTAGAGAATCGTATAATCGAGGAAAAAACACAGGTCAAAGTATAAGAGAAAATATAAATAATAAAAACAAGTAGAAGGAAGTTGAAAAAATGAAGAAAAATAAAACTAATAAAGTAATACTAATAATAGCAGTAGTTGCGATATTATTTAGTATTACTGGATGTAGTAGCTCTGCATCCAGTAATACTAAAACTGAAAAATTAGCATTAACAAAGGAAAATGTTCAAAAAGTTTTTAGTGATGAATATTCCTTGAGTTCTATTAATTTAGATTGGGGAAATGTAAGAGCAACATTTACGACTAAAAAAGATGTTAATAGAAAAGAAGCAACAAAACTAATAAAAGATATTGAATCAAAAGCACAGAAGAATTTTAAGGTTACTGTTCCAAGTAGTATAGAATTGAAGAATATTGATAATGTTTTAATTGGACACACTGGAGATGGTAAAATATTTATAGGATATTCACCGGATATATCTATTGAAAAGAAATATTATGTTTATAAATATTCTATGGCCAATAAATTTAACTTGTTAAATCCTGTAGATGATGTAAAAGTAACTGCAACAGATTCAGAAGATGGTGATGTAACAAGCAAGATAAAATTAAAAAATCCAGAAGTTTTAACTAAAATAGGAGAACAAACTTTAAATTATGAAGTAACTGATAGTGATGGTAATACTGATGATAATGCTTTTAAAGTAGAAATAACAAAATAAATATAAAGAGTCTGTAAAAATACAGACTCTTTATTATGTGGATTTTATTAGATAAATAGAAAGGAGGCATACTTATGTATCTAATTCCTAAAGAATTAAATAGTAAAATAAAAATTACTAAACATCTATATTTAAAAGAATTTTTTCTGTTTTTAATAGGAATGGGATTAGTTTTTGCCTTAGATAGTTTAGTTTATTCTAGCTTGATTTTAGTATATTATATATTCTCAACTTTAGTAATAATATTCTTATTATCGCCCGCAAAAGATAATCCGGAAAGGTCAAATTATGAAGCTATATATTATACTTTTACGAGAAATAAAAAAACATTTCATGCAATTTCGATTAATGAAACTAAAAATTCAAAAAAACAATAAAATAGGAGGTTGAAATGTTTAAATTTAAGAGTTTAAAGAAGGAAAAAAGTGAAAATGAAAATAAGAAAGAAAAAGAGGAAATTAAACAAGCTTCTAAGAAAGAAAAAGAGAAAATTAAACAGATTCCTTCTAAGGTAACAGATGTGTTACCTTTTTTAGATATAAAAAACGATTATATTATTCAAAAGGATGAAGTAATGGATATTATAGAAATTGAAGGTAAGGATATTTTATCTTTAACTGTAAATGAATTAGAAAGAGATATTAATATATTTCACACGTTTTATAAAACGGTGAAAATAGATACTAAATTAGTATCTATGAATTTCCCAGTTAATGCTCAAAAACAAAAAGATTATATTGACTACAAAATAAGTAAAACAAATAATCAAATTTATAAAGTATTTTTAAAGGATAAAAAAAATGAACTAGAGTATTTAGAGAAAAATAGAACAAATAAAGAGTATTATTTATTCTTATTTGCTCCAAATAAAGAAATTTTGAACGCAGTAAAAAACACAGTAAAGAGAACTATATCTAATGCTCTTAATACAAGAAATTTAACAATAGAAAAAAAGAAATTAATATTGTATAAGTTAAATAATAAAAATGCAAAAATTGATACAGGGAGGAAATTTAGTGATTAATAAAGTAATACAATTAAAAAATAAAATACTACAATTGAAAAATGAAAAGCTAAAAAAAATTAATGAAGTTAATGAATATAATGCTGATTTTATATACGATATACAACCTTCTGGGGGATTATCTTTTAAAGAAAGTTATACAAAGAAAGGTGATGGCTATGAAACTTGCATACAGATTTATGATTTTCCAACTCATGTAGACGAATTTTGGCTATATGATATTTTAAATATTAATAATGTGATTACATCAATTGATGTTGCTTCCACTAAGGAAACGGAGGTGGTAAGCAATATAAATAAATCTTTAAGAGAACAATTGGACCGATTTTACAATGAAAAAGACCAAATAGAAAAAATTTCGGCTGAAACTAAATACAATGAATTGATGGAAATATTTAATCAAATTTCAAGGTCTGGTGAAGTAGTTAAGCTTGTAAATGTAAGACTATATGTAAGTGGAAAAACAATTTCTGAACTTGAAGAAAACATAAGAAGTGTATTAGAAACATTAGAAGGATTAAGTTTCAAAGGAACTATTTTTTTAAATGAAACTGAATACGAATGGAAAGCTCTTTTTACAAGCAATAGTAAAATAAAAGAATTTCCCAATAAAAGAGTTGGTAAAGAAATGGGTTCAATAACTTTAGCAGCGGGATATCCTTTTCACTTTACGAAGCTTGATGATCCAAATGGTACTTATTTGGGTGGCACAACAACTGGAGGTAGTTTGATTTTTGATATATTCCATAAAGATAAGTACAGAAAATATTACAATGCACTTATTTTTGGAACAATGGGCTCAGGGAAATCAACGCTTTTAAAAAAAATAACGTTGGATAATGCTTGTAGAGGGAATATTATAAGAGGAATAGATGTAACTGGGGAATTTGAAAATCTAATAAAAGAACTTAATGGTAAAATGATTGCTCTGGATGGTACCAATGGGATTATTAACCCCTTGCAAATTTTAAGAACATCCGATAAAGAAGGAATTTCGTTTATGCAACATCTATCTAAATTAACGACATTTTATAAATTCATTGCACCTCAAGCGGATGATGAAACATGTAAAGAGTTTGAATTGCTTGCAAGAGAACTATATATTAAATTTGGGATTTACAAAGAAAATACGGATGTAGAAAAATTAAATCTTACTAGACTGGCAGAAAACCAATATCCTATTTTTAGTGACCTTTTGAATTTAGTTAAAGAGGAATTGTATGAAGATGTTAAAAATAATATTATAAGAAAAAAATTATCTAGTACAAAATTAAAAAGATTAGAAAGTATAGAGTTAACATTAAAAAGTATGGTAAATAACTATGGGTACTTATTCGATGGGTATTCAACTATCGAAAATATAGTTGATGAGCAACTTGTATTTTTTAGTATTAGAAACTTAACTTCTATGAAAAAAGAAATTTTTAATGCACAAATGTTTAATGTTTTGAATTTATTGTGGGACAATATGCTACAGAATGGGAATAAATACAAGAAATTATTTGATACAAAATCAATTGATTGGGAAGATATTGTGAGATATTTAATAGTTATTGATGAAGCTCACAGAATAATAAACCCTGAAAACTTATTAGCTGTTAAATTTTTAATTGAGTTTGAAAGAGAAGCGAGAAAATATTTTGGAGGTCTTGTATTTGTATCGCAATCTATACGAGATTTTATACCAGAGGGGACAAGTACTGAAGGAGTTAATGAAATAAAAACATTATTTGAATTAACTCAATATAAATTTATTATGCAACAAGACAATAACGCTCTAAAAACTTTACGTACAGTTTTTGATGGAAGTCTTTCGGAAAGTGAATTTAAAAAAATACCACTTTTGTCACAAGGTGAATGTATTTTATCAATAAATAGTGTGGGTAATATAGCTTTTCATGTCGAGGCAAGTGGAAAAGAATTGGACATATTCCAAGGTGGTGCTTAAAAAATATGCTTAAAAAATCAATAAAAAAAACAATGAAAAAAGTATTAATGAAAGTGATGGTGACTATGTTGCCATTACTTTTATTACTTATAATTGTTTCGGTAACAGCACTTATTATTATAGGTAGTAATGGTAATACAAATGAAAATAGTGGGGTTAGTATGGGGACGGCAAGTGTATCAGCGGAAGTTTTAGCATGGAAACCACTTGTTGAAAAATATGCAAACCAATTTGAAATAAGTGAATATGTAAATTTGATTTTAGCATTAATTCAGCAAGAGAGTGGAGGGTCTTCAATTGACGTAATGCAATCTAGTGAAGGAGCATTTAATACGAAATATTCAAAATCACCTAATGGAATAACCGACCCCGATTACTCGGTTTTTTGTGGAGTACAAGAATTTAAAGATGCTATTACTAAGGCTGGTGTTAAAGATATTAATGACACTAAAAACATTAGTTTAGCACTTCAAACGTATAACTTCGGTCAAGGATTTATTGGGTTTGCCAAATCAAAAGGGGGATATTCACTTGCAGTTGCACAAGAATTTTCTAACATGCAAGCCAAAAAAGTTGGATGGTCAAGTTATGGAGATGTGAATTATGTAACTCATGTTTTTCAATATTATAAAAGTACAACAAATACAAATACAGATATAAAAGGTGGTTCAGGAAAATTAGCAAAAGTAATAGAAATAGCACAAAAACAACAAGGTAAAGCTTACATATGGGGAGCAGCTGGACCAGATACTTTTGATTGTAGTGGATTAGTATTTTATTGTTATCAAAACGCAGGATATAAAATACAGAGAGATACAGCACAAGGTTATTATAATAGTTCAGCAAAAACTACTACACCAGCGGTTGGAGATTTAGTTTTCTTTGGTACGGTTTCGGATGTACATCATATAGGAATATACATTGGTAATGGTAAAATGCTAAATGCACCTAAGAGCAATGACATTGTTAAAATCCAAAGTTATGAAAGACCTGACCTTATTGGGTTTGGAAAATATAATTGAACTAAAATCAGGGGGAATAAATATGAAAAAAATAAATAAATTTTTAATTATAAGCAATATAGTTTTTATAATATCATTAATAACAGTAATTAATATGAACTATAAAAATTATAAAAACTATATAACAAGTGAAAAAAACCTAGCAACTACAAAAGATAAAGTGAAAAATTATGATACCAAAATAGGTGAATTAAATAAGAAAATCAATACAAAAAATAGTGATAAAATAGCGCAGATAAATGAAGTTTCAAACCAGTTTTTAAATGCTTTTTTTAATTATGATGCTTTAAGCAAGGATAAAATTTATGACAATATAAAACCTTACTCAACTCCTTCTTTAGTAAATAAATTAAAACCAGTAAAAGAAAATGAACTAGAAAGTGATGTTAATTATAAAATTTCTATTAAAAACATAAGAGTATATTCTAAGACAATACAAGACAATAATGTTAGCGTCTTAATACTTGCTGACCAAGGAATGTTAGTTAATAAAGTAGATAGTACAACACCAATATTAATAGAATTAAAATTAAGAAATATTGATAATAAATGGCTAGTTGATGATTTATTAATTAATAAACCATTAAAAAATATGCCATTTATTGATTAATTGGAGGTGGAAATATGATTGGTAATTTAGCTTATTCTAAAACAAATGTGAAACATAATAAATCAACTTTTTATTATGTTTCATTCATTTTTATAATAATTGTGTATTTTATATTTTTCAATGCAAATAGTATATTGCCAGATAATTCTACTGTTATGAATAGCAGTTTAGGTAAGGAAGTAAATATTGGTTCTACAAAATTTTCTATAAACAGATGGGAGTATAATAAAGACAAAAATTTCATGGAAATAGAATTATCTTATAAAGATTCTGGAGATTATATTGCAACAAAATTTGATTTTTCGGCTAAAGCTAAAGTTAATGTAAAAAAGCAATTAGCTGTAAAAACAATGTTAAATACAGATAATATTTATATTGTTCAAATTGAAAACATACCAAAAAATTATGAAGCCATTGCATTAAAAGTTAGCCAAAATTTAGGCTCAAATTCAAATGTAAATATAGATACGAGTGATATATCTACGGAGGATTTTAGTTCAAGTACGATTGATAAAAGTATAAATAATAACAATGATGATGCAATTAAAAATGACTCCATTACACTATATTGTGATTATAGAAAAGTGAAAATAAACAATGATCTTAAATCAGAAACACAAAAATATTATATTATTAATATGTCAAAAACTGAAATTAAAAACATAAATAATGATGTAATTACAATTGATAATAAAATTAAAAGTAATGATAATATAATCAATATAGCTAACGAAAAAATCAATAGTTTAAATAGTCAATTGAAATATGAAATTGAAGCAGAACAGAATAAAACGAATCAAAAAATCAATAGTTACAAAGCAAAAATAGATGCTAGTGGAGTAGAAAATGCTTCTATGCAAATGACTAAAGCTTCACTTATAGACAAGATAGCAAAGGTAGAACAAAAGATTAATGATGTTACAAATGGTCAATAATATTATAAAAAAACAGCTTAAATTTAATAAAATAGGTTATTTAAAGATACGTAAAGGTATACGAAAACCACTATAATTTGTAAAAAATGCACTTGAAAAGATACGTAAAGGTATCCGAAAACATATAAAAAGATGATATCACTGTTTCGTTAGGCTTTGCCTAACCTTTCACCATAGGTGATAGCAAAAACCCCTTATGCTCATACAGAGAACTGGGGGTAACCCCTAACCTAAAAGTTGTATCAAAATTTAGGTTAATAAAAACCCGAAAAAAAGGAGAAGTTATGGATATTATAATTAGAAATCTTGATGTAAAGTCAGTACAAAAATTAGATGAAATTTCTAAAGAAAAAGGATTATCTCGCCAACAATTTTTAAAAAATTATATTGAAACTTTAAGTGTATTAAGTGTTATTAAGGAAAGTGAAACTAAGTATGTAGATTTAGTAAATCAATTATCTTTTTTAATTAAAGAAAATACTAATGTATTAACGCAAATTCGAACTGATTTTATATTAGACGAGGAGGAGTAAATTATGAGTATTAAAGTAATAAGAACACGAAAAGAATTTAGATTATTAAATGAGGATATCAATTATATAAATATAATTTCTAAAGAAAATAACCTTCAACCAAGTGATGCTTTGTCACAAATCATTAATGAACATGAAAATATGTCTAACATATTAGAGAACTCATTAAAAAAAATATTATTAGGTATAAATAATTTAAACAAGTTATCTAAAATACAATTAGAGATTAGTAATTCAATTTGTTTAAAAGAAGGTTATCAAGAAAAGGATTTTGTATCTACAACAGAATTCAAATCTGGTCTAGTTGCAAAAGCATATGAAGAAGTAGAAAAACAAATTGCCAATAGTAACATTAAAAAATCCAGTAAATAGAGGTGCAAAATGGTAGGTGTAGTTGTAGTATCAAAATTTATTACACATGAAAATGCGAATGAGTTTTCTGGAATGGTTGATTATATGGATAGAGAAGAAGCTATAACAAATAATAATATTTCATTATCTATTAAAGGTGTGGAACTTAATATTATAGAAAGAAAATTACTTAGTGTTATTAATAGTACTGGAAGTACAGATATAAATACATTAGTTAAAGATGAAAAGCTAAAAAATATGATTTGTTTTGAGCAAAAATTATTTAATAAAAAAGAAAAATTAACAAGATATGATTCAAATTATATTTTTAAAAAGTTTTTTAATAAAAATGGCGAGTTTTTAATTGAAAATATTGAAAAAAGTTTTAGCAAGACCCGCAAAAATGTAGATACTAATGAACTTGAAAAAGAGAAAACAAGAATTAATACAAGATTAAAGAAGCTAGAGTCTTTAAATTATGTTGCGAAAAATGAAGATAACAATTATATACTCAATAAAAAAGCAAAAGAAGAAATGAAAAATTTTAGTGGGTTTGAGTTTACAATTTATGATTCTAATAAAATTTTAAAGCTAGTAAGAGATAATAAATATTTAAGATCCATACAAACTAAACTATCTAATGATTTAGATATTGGAACTAAAGAAGGTAAATATAATTATGATTATATTAATAAAAGAATTAATAATAATATTAAATTTGGTTATATTGAAGAAAAAAACGGTAAGTTAGAAATAACAGGAAAAGGGTTAGTTGCCGAAGATAAAATTATAAATCCACATAGAAAATTCATTATAGAAGAAATTAAAGATTTAGAATTAAAATCTGACGAATTTAAAAGAGAAAAAGAAATAGTAGATGAAAAATATTCAGTTATAAATAAATTAGAATACTCTGGAATGATTGATTACATGGATAGAAAAAAAGCTAAGAGTACTAATTCAAAAGAAGATATAGGTTTGTTTACAGATAATAAAGATCTATTGGATTTAACCGAAAAAAATAAATTAAAAAACCTATTTAATAAATGTCAAAATAATGGTGGAATTATGTGGCATGATGTAATAAGTTTTGATAATAAATTTCTTGAAAAGCATGGAATATATGATAGCAAAAACAAAGTATTAGATAATACTAAATTAAAAGAAGTAGTAAGAGCTTCGGCCAATGAAATGCTTAAAAAAGAGAAATTAAACGAGTCTGCAATTTGGTGTGCAGATATTCATTATAATACCGATAATATTCATGTTCATGTTTCAACTGTTGAATTAAATCCAAGTAAAACAAGAGGAAAACGAAAACCAAAATCTATATTAGCAATGAAATCTAAAATTGTAAATGGAATTACAAATAACAATGAACAATATAAAAAAATAAATGACATAATTAGAAAAGATATAATTGAAAATAAAAAGAAAGTAAAATCTTTAGATAATATAAAACTCAAAAAATTATTTCTTGAAATACATAGTAAGTTACCAGATGATAGAAAACAATGGACTTACAATTATAATACTATAAAGCATGTAAGACCTTTAATAGATAAAATGACGGATATTTATATAGAAAAATATCATAAAAAAGATTTTTTAAAATTAAAAGAAGAATTAAAAAAAGAAGAAGTGAATTTAAAAGAAGCTTATGGAGAAGGAAAAAACAATTCTTATAAACAATATTATGACACTAAAATGAAAGATTTAAAAACTAGAATGGGAAACACAATTTTAAAAGAAATTAAAGAATATGATTATAACTTGAATGGTCGAAAAATTAAAAAGAATTTTAGTAAAACAGAGAGGAAAATATTTGTTAAAAATTCAATTGTTGCTGTATGTTTAAAAAAAATTGATAGAATCATGGATAATAGTTATGAACATTCTAAAAATCAAAGAGATTATGAAAAATTACAAAATGAAATTGCGAAAAATGAAATCGAAAGAAATTAATCAACTAATAAGATTACGCTGATTTTAAGTGTAGTCTTATTAGTTTGTTTAAATAAAAAAATGATAAAAATAGAATGAAGATAAAAGAAAGCGAGTGATAGATATGGCAAAATTAATAATTGCAGAAAAACCATCTTTAGCAATGAATATTGTGAAAAGTATTGGAAATATGAAAAAAAATGATGGATATTTTGAGAATGCAGAATATATAGTAACATTTGCTTTTGGGCATCTTTTAAAACTATATGATGTCGATGATTATTTTGATATAGCGAAAACATATTGGAATTTAGAAGAAATTCCATTTGTACCAGAAAACTTTAAATTCAAGTTAACAGATGATATTGGTATTAAAAAACAATATAAGATAATAAAAAGCTTAGTGAAAAGTCCTAATGTTGATGAAATTATTAATTGTGGTGATGCTGATCGCGAGGGCGAGGTTATTGTAAATAATATAATTTATAAGATTTTTAATGAGGAAAAGATAGAAAAGAAGATTAAAAGATTGTGGCTACCAGAACAAACAGAACAAACAATATTAAAAGAATTAAAAGAATTAAAAGATATTGAGTTAACTAAAAATCTTTACAATGAAGGATTAGCTAGAACTTATATTGATTGGCTTTATGGAATAAATTTAACGAGATATACAACTTTAAAAGCCGGTTCACTTCTTCCCGTTGGACGTGTATTAATTCCAGTTGTACGATTTGTGTATGATAGAGATAAACTCATTGAAAATTTCAAGTCTGAAACTTTTTATGAAATAGCTGCACTTATTAAAAAAGAAGATTTAGAAATAAAAGCTAAGTTAAGGGATAGAAAATTTTCAAGTGATGGATCTGAAAAAGCTACTAATTTGCTAAATATACTTAAAAATAAAAAAGCTTTAGTTTCAAAAGTCGAGAAAAAAGAGATTAAAAAGCAACCTAAAAAATTATTTTCTTTAGACACATTACAAAATAAACTTTTTAAAGAAGAAAAAATATCACTTAATGATACATTGAAAAATCTACAAGCTTTATATGAAAAAGGTTATGTTTCATATCCTCGAACAAATTCAGAGTATTTAGCTGAAAATGAAAAAGATAAAGTTAAAACAATAATTGAAATTATAAGGGAAAAATTTAATGTGAATATACAACTTAAAGAGAGTACTAAAATATTTGATAGTAGTAAAATAGAGGGGCATAGTGCTGTTATCCCTACTTTAAAAGTTCCAAATGAAAGTACTCTTAGTGAGAATGAATTAAAGGTTTATAATACTGTTAAAAACAGATTCATAAGCAATTTTTTAAGTGAAGAAACTATAATTGAGGAAACATGTGTATTAATTAAAATTGAAAATGAAACTATTGAGCTTAAAGGGAATGTTATTGTAAAAGAAGGATTTCTAAAATATGAAAATGACATGGATAATAAAAATACTTTACCAGAATTTATAGAAGGTGAAGAACTAAATTGTGTATTTGCAGTTGATAAAAAAGAAACACAGAAACCCAAAAAGGTAACAGAAGCAGATTTAAATAGCTTTTTGAAACATCCTTTTAAAAAGCAAGAAATTAACGAACTTGAAAACATTAATGATGATGATGAATATAAAGACATCTTATCTGGTGTAGAAATTGGAACAGTTGCTACAAGAGCCAACATCATTGAAAATGCTAAAAGGTATGATTACATTAAAATCAATAAAAACTCGCTGATATGCGATTTAAAGGGCATAAAACTAATAGAAATATTGGACAAGTTAAACATAAACATGAGTAAAGAGAAAACTGTTGAAGTTGGTAAAGAGCTTAAACAAATTTATAAAAATGAAAAGAAAATTGAAGATGTTGTATGTAAGGTTAAAAACGAGCTTTTTGAAGTGATAAATAAAAGTTCAGATGTAGTAATAGAAAAAATTAACACAAAAAATATTATATGCAAATGCCCCATTTGTGGTGGAGATATAGTTGAAAATGCTAAGGCATATGGTTGTAATCAATGGAAAGAAGGTTGCAAATTTACAATTTGGAAGACTATAGCCGGTAAAAAGCTAACAGAAAAGCAAGCAATACAACTTATTGAAAAAGGCAAGACGAGTAAAATAAAAGGTTTTAAAAGTAAGGCTGGCAAAAAGTTTGATGCTTCTTTAAAGTTAGAAATCACACAAGTTAAATTCGATTTTAATTATTAATATTAAGAAAGACAATACAAAAGCAATGGACACCTTGTCAACTAATATAATGGAATTCATTAATATATTAGTTGACCACTTCCATTGCTCTTGTATTGTACTATATATAAATCTTATATCATTATTTTTTCTACACGGGGTAGGGCCAACATTGTCGGAAATGATGGCCCTACCCCTATAATAAGATATTATCTTGAACGGTTTTATATATTGAAAATAAAAATGCCCCTGGTAAGATAGAGGCCACTGAAAAAAGCACTCTCTTTTCAGTAAGTTTTTTAGGCTTGG
>NZ_JBSJEN010000005.1:0-1236 GCF_055081095.1 Clostridium sp. CM037 | reverse complement strand
CGCACTTACGTGCGAGTTATGGGAAATCTCATCTCAGGGTGGGCTTCACGCTTAGATGCTTTCAGCGTTTATCCCTTCCAAACATAGCTACCCAGCGATGCCACTGGCGTGACAACTGGTGCACCAGAGGTTTGTCCATCCCGGTCCTCTCGTACTAAGGACAGCTCCCTTCAAATTTCCTACGCCCGCGACGGATAGGGACCGAACTGTCTCACGACGTTCTGAACCCAGCTCGCGTGCCGCTTTAATGGGCGAACAGCCCAACCCTTGGGACCTACTTCAGCCCCAGGATGCGACGAGCCGACATCGAGGTGCCAAACCTCCCCGTCGATGTGGACTCTTGGGGGAGATCAGCCTGTTATCCCCGAGGTAGCTTTTATCCGTTGAGCGATGGCCCTCCCACGAGGTACCACCGGATCACTAAGCCCGACTTTCGTCCCTGCTCCACTTGTAAGTGTCGCAGTCAGGCTCCCTTCTGCCTTTGCACTCTTCGCGCGATTTCCAACCGCGCTGAGGGAACCTTTGGGCGCCTCCGTTACTTTTTTGGAGGCGACCGCCCCAGTCAAACTGCCCACCTAACAATGTCCTGTGACCAGATTCATGGCCTCCAGTTAGAACCTCAGTACTGTCAGGGTGGTATCCCAAGGATGACTCCACACAGGCTGACGCCCATGTTTCTCAGTCTCCCACCTATCCTGTACAGACAATACCGAAATTCAATGCTAAGCTACAGTAAAGCTCTACGGGGTCTTTCCGTCCAATCGCGGGTAGCAAGCATCTTCACTTGCACTACAATTTCGCCGGATGTGTTGTTGAGACAGTGCCCAAATCATTACGCCATTCGTGCGGGTCGGAACTTACCCGACAAGGAATTTCGCTACCTTAGGACCGTTATAGTTACGGCCGCCGTTTACTGGGGCTTAAGTTCATACCTTCGCTTGCGCTAAGTAATCCCCTTAACCTTCCAGCACCGGGCAGGCGTCAGCCCCTATACATCAGCTTTCGCTTTAGCAGAGACCTGTGTTTTTGCTAAACAGTTGCTTGGGCCTATTCTCTGCGACCTACTTACGTAGGCACCCCTTCTCCCGAAGTTACGGGGTCAATTTGCCGAGTTCCTTAACAACAATTCTTCCGATGGTCTTAGGATTCTCTCCTCACCTACCTGTGTCGGTTTGCGGTACGGGCACCAATATCCTCGATAGAGACTTTTCTTGGCAGCGTGGAATCAGATACTTC
>NZ_CM143650.1:352500-4230839 GCF_055081095.1 Clostridium sp. CM037 | reverse complement strand
AGTTATACTTAGCGGTTTTTATTTGTACGCCTGAAATTGGCGCTTACCTGTCGGTGAAAGTCCGATGCGGGGGTGATAGTACCAACCGTTAGATTAAGATAAGGGTGTCCACCGTGAGGTGGAATCTGGAGGAAGTCGGCAGCAAAACTCTGGATAGAAAATTGTAGGGGATATATCAATGCTGGATATACATGGGCAGTAGATATCGATATCTCTAAGGGGCAGTGCTCGCAAAGCGTAAATTCACAACGTTAAGCCAATTATTTACAGTTAAGCATTAATATTTGAATATTCCGAGTTAGAACTAATACACAATAGTTCTAACTCGAAAATATATATAGCATCGGTGTAAAGTATTGATATATCTAGGGTTTAATCACTAAATGATAAAGCTCTTATTTTTTTGCTCAAAATAAGTTAGCTAAAGTACAATTATAGTATTGATAATACTAACTAAGTGGGGGATAAAAATGGAAAATGATAAAAGGAAGGAAAATTGTAGATCCAATAAAAAGTAAAAGAGAAACCCAGGTAGTAAAAAATTATCTATCCGGAAAAATTTAAGAGATTATACTATAAACAAAAAGTTTTTCCTATAAATCAATCTATGAAAAAGCTATGACGGATATTATAAACTGCCAACATAAACAGCCCTATGCTAAATATTGGGGAAATGGCAGTACTTCGTCGTCAGATGGTGTAAGAGTTAAATCGGCAATTGAAGCTTTAAATGAATGCTATAACCCTCATTATGGCTTAGAGAAAGGTGTGACAATGTACTCAGCTGTAAGTGATCAGTATTTAAGATTTGGAATAGGTATTATAAATACAAATTCAAGAGATGCAATTCATATAGTTGATATAATTCTCAACTATAAAATAGAACTTGAGATTGAAGAACTAGAGTAAAGTAATTAGGAGCAGGCAGATTATTTAATAATCTGGCTGTATTCATAGTAACAGAAACTATTTATTTTTTATAAGTGTAATTGACTTTAACCTTAGGGGAAGGTTTATTATTGTATTTGAGGATAGATGAATATGAAAGGAGGATGAGTTGGATTTATGCTTTCAATTGGAGAGTTTTCGAAGATATGTCAAGTGTCCACCAAGACACTTAGGTATTATGCAGAGATTGGTCTAATTAATCCGGAAGAAATTAATCCAGAGAATGGATATCGATATTACTCTATAAAACAGTTAGAAACAATGCTTCTTATTAAGCGTTTAAAATCGTATGAAATTTCATTAGAAGAAATAAAAACCCTTTTACAATTAGAAAAAGATCAGTTTGAAGAAAAATTAATAGTGTTGTTGAATAAAAAGAAATATGATATTCAAGCAAAGGTAACAGCCTATGATATAATGCTGCAACAACTAAGTAATGATATACAAAATCTTCAAAAAGGTGAATCTGTATTTAGCAATATAAAAGATTTAGATATTATGCTTGTAGAAGTACCGGCTATGTATATTTTATCAATTCGTAAATTAGTAAGTATAGAAGAATGCAATTTAGGATATGACGTATTTTTTAATCAATTGTATAAAAGAATAGCAGAAGATGGTCTTACAATGATAGGTCCGCCAATGACAATATATCATAGTGAGGAATATTTATTTGAAAGGTATGATATTGAATTTGCAATTCCAATTAAAGAATATGTCACCGGTACAAAAGATTTTAATCCGGGATTGTGCATTAAAACCCGACTTAAAGGAGCCTATTCAGAAATTACTTCAGTATATGCAAAGCAACATGAATGGGTAGAACAAGAAAGATATTGTGTGGCAAAACCTCCATTTGATGTTTATGTAACAAATCCTCTGGAAACTGAGAGACCGAAAGATTTTATCACAGATGTGTATTTACCCGTGAAGAAGGTTTGATTAATGTGAGGAGGAAATAATGTGTTTAAAAAAGAATACTTTCATGGTGATCTAGAAGAATTAATAGCAAAGAAATATAAAAATATAGCAGGTATTGTTGTTGTGAAAGATAGCAACACGATTTATGAAAATTATTTCAATGGTTATAGAAGAGGAGATACAGTTCATGTTGCTTCGGTAACAAAAAGTGTATTATCTGCACTGATAGGAATTGCTATTGATAAAGGATTTATAGAGAGTGTAAACCAAAAGGTGCTGGATTTCTTTCCAGAGTATGATAGCACACTCGTAGATAGTAAAAAGCAAGAAATAACGATAAAACATCTTATTACAATGACAGCACCATATATTTATAAGCGAGAACCTTTTAAAGAATTATGTAGTAGTTCAGATTGGGCAAAATATGCGCTTGATTTATTAGGCGGAAAAGATGAGTGCGGTACATTCAAGTATTCTACAGCCGGAGCGCATTTATTATCTGTAATACTTACAAAAGCAACCGGAAAGACAGCAAGAGAATTTGCAAATGAATATTTATTTGAACCAATTGGAATGAAACAACCGCCAAATTATGAAATGACTACTGCTACCTATATGGATTTTATTAAGGGTAAGAATGTTTGTGGATGGGTATCTGATCCTAAGGGGAACAGTACCGGTGGTTGGGGAGTTACTTTATCAGCAGTTGATATGGCTCGATTTGGACAACTCTATTTGAATTATGGAAATTGGAATGATAAACAGATAATTTCAAGAGAATGGATTGGGGAATCTCTACAGGATAATTCAAATCATTATGGATATCTTTGGTGGCTATTTAAAGAAGATGAATTTGCGTATTGTGCTATTGGGGATGGAGGTAACGTGATTTGTTGCTTACCAGAAAGAAATATGGTAGTTGCTATTGCTTCTAAATTTATGATGCTACCAAAAGATAGAATGAAATTAATAAAAAATTATCTGCTGCCATTATTAGATAAAGAAAAAAGTATATAAGTATAATCTCCACGTCAAATTCCAATTTGTAGAGTTAATGTAACATAAGTTTAGATTCAGTTCTGTCGTATCTTTCTTATTTTATGTCATTCCATACCAGCCATAAAATAGTAGTCTGTTTTTGATTTATAGTTCATCAAAAATGGAGAGTAATATCTTGTAGCTGTTTTTTCACGAATCGTTTCAATACCCCATATATTTAGTCTATCAGAGTTTTGGAAGTCGAAATGGACTTACTTGTTTTGGAAAAGTTGGAATACTCGGAGTATTGATTGAGAAGCTATTTACTTTTATAAGTGGAATAGTTATTATGAAGAATCATGTAAATATATTAACATGACTATTAGTATAAATGATACTTACCCATGTGTATCAGGATGCGGAATATTGAATTATTTAGACTTATATGTAGAAATATGAATATAATCTAGCTAGAGTACCTATGTTGTGAAATTATACTCTTATTTATATGATAGAATACTCCTTGTCGTCACAAACGAGTGCACGATAAACTAAGTGTTGATAACTATTTAATATGTTTTCAAATGAAAATAAGTTTTAAAAAGTTGTTGACAAAACAAGAAATACCTAGTAATATAGTAGAAGTCGTCACATGATGACAAAGCAAATTGGTCTTTGAAAATTAAACAGAGAAATAGGTAAAGATAGCGAAATAATATTTCGTTAAACCAGTTAATTACTTTAGTATAAAGTAAAATTTAGTCGTAAGACTAAAAGTATGTAATGAGCTTGCGTAACAACTTAACAGTTGTCGCAGATTAATCATTTCAACTAAAAAAGTGTAAACTTTTAAATTGAGAGTTTGATCCTGGCTCAGGACGAACGCTGGCGGCGTGCCTAACACATGCAAGTCGAGCGATGAAACCTTTCGGGGTGGATTAGCGGCGGACGGGTGAGTAACACGTGGGTAACCTGCCTCAAAGAGGGGAATAGCCTCCCGAAAGGGAGATTAATACCGCATAATATGTTTTGGTCGCATGATCGAAACATCAAAGGATTTTTCTTCGGAAAATTCCACTTTGAGATGGACCCGCGGCGCATTAGCTAGTTGGTGAGGTAACGGCTCACCAAGGCGACGATGCGTAGCCGACCTGAGAGGGTGATCGGCCACATTGGAACTGAGACACGGTCCAGACTCCTACGGGAGGCAGCAGTGGGGAATATTGCGCAATGGGGGAAACCCTGACGCAGCAACGCCGCGTGAATGATGAAGGCCTTCGGGTTGTAAAGTTCTGTCTTCTGGGACGATAATGACGGTACCAGAGGAGGAAGCCACGGCTAACTACGTGCCAGCAGCCGCGGTAATACGTAGGTGGCAAGCGTTGTCCGGATTTACTGGGCGTAAAGGATGCGTAGGCGGACATTTAAGTCAGATGTGAAATACCCGAGCTTAACTTGGGTGCTGCATTTGAAACTGGGTGTCTAGAGTGCAGGAGAGGTAAGTGGAATTCCTAGTGTAGCGGTGAAATGCGTAGAGATTAGGAAGAACACCAGTGGCGAAGGCGACTTACTGGACTGTAACTGACGCTGAGGCATGAAAGCGTGGGGAGCAAACAGGATTAGATACCCTGGTAGTCCACGCCGTAAACGATGAATACTAGGTGTCGGGGGTCGAACCTCGGTGCCGCCGTTAACACATTAAGTATTCCGCCTGGGGAGTACGATCGCAAGATTAAAACTCAAAGGAATTGACGGGGGCCCGCACAAGCAGCGGAGCATGTGGTTTAATTCGAAGCAACGCGAAGAACCTTACCTAGACTTGACATCCCCTGCATAACCCAGAGATGGGCGAAGTCCTTCGGGACAGGGTGACAGGTGGTGCATGGTTGTCGTCAGCTCGTGTCGTGAGATGTTGGGTTAAGTCCCGCAACGAGCGCAACCCTTATCATTAGTTGCTACCATTAAGTTGAGCACTCTAGTGAGACTGCCCGGGTTAACCGGGAGGAAGGTGGGGATGACGTCAAATCATCATGCCCCTTATGTCTAGGGCTACACACGTGCTACAATGGTGAGTACAAAGAGATGCAAGACCGCAAGGTGGAGCCAAACTCAAAAACTCATCCCAGTTCGGATTGTAGGCTGCAACTCGCCTACATGAAGCCGGAGTTGCTAGTAATCGCGAATCAGCATGTCGCGGTGAATACGTTCCCGGGCCTTGTACACACCGCCCGTCACACCATGAGAGTTGGTAACACCCGAAGTCCGTGAGGTAACCGTAAGGAGCCAGCGGCCGAAGGTGGGATTGATGATTGGGGTGAAGTCGTAACAAGGTAGCCGTAGGAGAACCTGCGGCTGGATCACCTCCTTTCTAGGGAGTAGATGTATTGACTTCGGTCGATGCAATAGAAGAATATTAATTTGTTCTTCAAAAATATCTATTGTAATTAATCGTACCTAGTTCTCTGTTTAATTTTGAGAGACTAATTTTATCTAACTCTTAGGAGTTAGATAATGAATAGTTTTTCTTAAAATGTTCTTTGAAAATTGCACAGTGAAAAAAGTTGTTTTAAAAAAATTAAAACTACGCAAGTAGTTTATAAATTAATTTAATACAATTTCGCAAAATTAATATAACCGTCTATGTAAATAGACAGAATCAAGGTCAAGCTACAAAGGGCGCATGGCGAATGCCTTGGCACTAGGAGCCGAAGAAGGACGCGTTAAGCTGCGATAAGCTTTGGGTAGGCGCAAATAGCCTGTGATCCAAAGATTTCCGAATGGGGGAACCCACATAGTAACAACTATGTACTGCATACTGAATAAATAGGTATGCAGAGGTAGACCCGGGGAACTGAAACATCTAAGTACCCGGAGGAAGAGAAAGAAACATCGATTTCCTAAGTAGCGGCGAGCGAAAGGGAAAGAGCCCAAACCCAGGTCTTTGATCTGGGGGTTGAGGATAGATCATAAATACTGCAATTCCTTAATTGAAGATAGCTGGAAAGCTGCTCCGCAGAAGGTAATAGGCCTGTAAATGAAAAGGAAAAACAGTCAGATCTAATCCAGAGTACCACGAGACACGTGAAACCTTGTGGGAAGCTGGGAGGACCACCTCCCAAGGCTAAATACTACCTAGTGACCGATAGTGAAGAAGTACCGTGAGGGAAAGGTGAAAAGAACCCCGGAAGGGGAGTGAAATAGAACCTGAAACCGTGTGCCTACAACCGGTCGAAGCACTTTATATGTGTGACGGCGTGCTTTTTGTAGAACGAGCCAACGAGTTACGATATGTAGCAAGGTTAAGTACTTAAGGTACGGAGCCGAAGGGAAACCAAGTCTGAATAGGGCGTTGTGAACGCAAGTTCACGAAGTTGCATGTCGTAGACCCGAAACCGGGTGACCTATCCATGGCCAGGATGAAGCGGAAGTAAAATTCCGTGGAGGTCCGAACCACGTTGGTGTTGAAAAACCATGGGATGAGCTGTGGATAGCGGAGAAATTCCAATCGAACTCGGAGATAGCTGGTTCTCCTCGAAATAGCTTTAGGGCTAGCGTCGATTAATTGAGTAATGGAGGTAGAGCACTGAATGGGCTAGGGGCTGACAACAGTTACTGAACCCTATCAAACTCCGAATGCCATATACTTTTATTTCGGCAGTCAGACTGCGAATGATAAGATCCGTAGTCAAAAGGGAAACAGCCCAGACCATCAGCTAAGGTCCCAAAGTGTAAGTTAAGTGGAAAAGGATGTGGGATTTCTAAGACAACTAGGATGTTGGCTCAGAAGCAGCCACTCATTTAAAGAGTGCGTAATAGCTCACTAGTCAAGAGATCCTGCGCCGAAGATGTCCGGGGCTAAAACTTACCACCGAAGCTATGGGTGTACACAATTGTGTACGCGGTAGAGGAGCTTTCTGTACTGGCTGAAGTCATACCGTAAGGAGTGGTGGACGGTACAGAAGTGAGAATGTTGGCATGAGTAGCGAGAGTTAAGTGAGAATCTTAACGGTCGAAAACCTAAGGTTTCCTGAGGAAGGCTCGTCCTCTCAGGGTTAGTCGGGACCTAAGCCGAGGCCGAAAGGCGTAGGTGATGGACAATCGGTTGATATTCCGATACCACCAATGGACGTTATTAGAAATGGGATGACGCAGGAGGATAAGATGTGCACACTATTGGATGTGTGTCTAAGCATTTAGGCGGAGCAAGCAGGCAAATCCGTTTGCTCTTAACGCTGAGATGTGATGGGGAAGGGAATTTATTCCTGAAGTATCTGATTCCACGCTGCCAAGAAAAGTCTCTATCGAGGATATTGGTGCCCGTACCGCAAACCGACACAGGTAGGTGAGGAGAGAATCCTAAGACCATCGGAAGAATTGTTGTTAAGGAACTCGGCAAATTGACCCCGTAACTTCGGGAGAAGGGGTGCCTACGTAAGTAGGTCGCAGAGAATAGGCCCAAGCAACTGTTTAGCAAAAACACAGGTCTCTGCTAAAGCGAAAGCTGATGTATAGGGGCTGACGCCTGCCCGGTGCTGGAAGGTTAAGGGGATTACTTAGCGCAAGCGAAGGTATGAACTTAAGCCCCAGTAAACGGCGGCCGTAACTATAACGGTCCTAAGGTAGCGAAATTCCTTGTCGGGTAAGTTCCGACCCGCACGAATGGCGTAATGATTTGGGCACTGTCTCAACAACACATCCGGCGAAATTGTAGTGCAAGTGAAGATGCTTGCTACCCGCGATTGGACGGAAAGACCCCGTAGAGCTTTACTGTAGCTTAGCATTGAATTTCGGTATTGTCTGTACAGGATAGGTGGGAGACTGAGAAACATGGGCGTCAGCCTGTGTGGAGTCATCCTTGGGATACCACCCTGACAGTACTGAGGTTCTAACTGGAGGCCATGAATCTGGTCACAGGACATTGTTAGGTGGGCAGTTTGACTGGGGCGGTCGCCTCCAAAAAAGTAACGGAGGCGCCCAAAGGTTCCCTCAGCGCGGTTGGAAATCGCGCGAAGAGTGCAAAGGCAGAAGGGAGCCTGACTGCGACACTTACAAGTGGAGCAGGGACGAAAGTCGGGCTTAGTGATCCGGTGGTACCTCGTGGGAGGGCCATCGCTCAACGGATAAAAGCTACCTCGGGGATAACAGGCTGATCTCCCCCAAGAGTCCACATCGACGGGGAGGTTTGGCACCTCGATGTCGGCTCGTCGCATCCTGGGGCTGAAGTAGGTCCCAAGGGTTGGGCTGTTCGCCCATTAAAGCGGCACGCGAGCTGGGTTCAGAACGTCGTGAGACAGTTCGGTCCCTATCCGTCGCGGGCGTAGGAAATTTGAAGGGAGCTGTCCTTAGTACGAGAGGACCGGGATGGACAAACCTCTGGTGCACCAGTTGTCACGCCAGTGGCATCGCTGGGTAGCTATGTTTGGAAGGGATAAACGCTGAAAGCATCTAAGCGTGAAGCCCACCCTGAGATGAGATTTCCCATAACTCGCACGTAAGTGCGATGTTAGTAAGACTCCTGGAAGACCACCAGGTTGATAGGTTAGAGGTGTAAGCATGGTAACATGTTCAGCTGACTAATACTAATAAGTCGAGGGCTTGACCTAAATATATAATTAAAAGTAATGCGATATACTTCTTTCGTAAGAAAGAAGCGAGGCTTTGAGCGTGAGCGAAAAGACTAATTCACTGTGCAATTTTCAGAGAATATTTATATTCTCAATCTGGTGATTATGGCATGAAGGTAACACCCGTTCCCATACCGAACACGAAGGTTAAGCTTCAATGCGCCGATGGTACTGCAGGGGTGACCTTGTGGAAGAGTAGGTTGTCGCCAGGTAAGAAAAAACCGCTAAGTTATACTTAGCGGTTTTTAATTTGGTTAAAAAACTGAATTTATATTCGACTAAATTAAAATTTACATACTGTACTTAAAACTTTACCTATGCTATCATGAATTACTAAATTTGCTTGTTTGTCGTAAGGGGTAGAAGACTTGTTAATAAGAATTAAATTATTTCCTCTGAAATATTTTATAAGATTTGCAGCGGGATATACCACAAGAGAAGTGCCACCCACAATTAGTGTATCAGCAATACTTATCGATTTAATAGAGCTGTTTAAGACAGACATATCTAAACTTTCGTCATAAAGAACTACATCTGGTTTAATAATACCACCACAGACATTACAGTTAGGAACTATGGTTTTACTATTTAACACATAATCTAAGTTAAAAAATTTATTGCATTTCATACAGTAATTTTTACGTATAGATCCATGAAGTTCGTATACAGTTTTGGATCCTGCCATTTGATGCAAACCATCAATATTTTGAGTGATTATAGCTTTTAATTTATTCTTTTCTTCTAGGGTAGATAATGCAATATGCGCATCATTGGGAATTGCATCTTCAAAAATCATGTTGGATTTATAAAATTTAAAAAAGTCCTCGGTATGATTTATAAAAAAAGAATGACTTAAAATAACTTCAGGAGGAAATTTGAAATCAGTTTCTATATTATATAGACCCTTTGCAGAACGGAAATCAGGAATACAACTTTCTGTAGATACGCCTGCACCTCCAAAAAAAACTATACTAGCAGTGTTTTTTATAATTGTTTTTAATAATCCATAGCACATAAGCTCAACTCCTTAACTATAGTATAACAGTCTAAAAAAGTTAGTTGTTGTTAATAAGAAAATAAAATATAATAGGAACTTCAAAATCTACAAATATAGTTAAAAAACTATATACTTATCCTAGTGTATCAATATGTGATATTATTAGAATTAATAGTGAATAGTGGAGAAAAATGAGAATAAATTGAATATATGAGCCATAATTCAAATATACGATTATTTTGTTGTGTTAAAATAATTCTTGTCGTCGAAAGAAAGTGATGATGTCGGGTTTGAGGATGTTAACATATAAAAAAGTGTTGACAAAATCAAAACTAAACAGTAAAATAGTAGAAGTCGTCACATGACGGTAGATACGAATAACAAATTGGTCTTTGAAAATTAAACAGAGAAATAGGTAAAGATAGCGAAATAATATTTCGTTAAACCAGTTAATTACTTTAGTATAAAGTAAAATTTAGTCGTAAGACTAAAAGTATGTAATGAGCTTGCGTAACAACTTAACAGTTGTCGCAGATTAATCATTTCAACTAAAAAAGTGTAAACTTTTAAATTGAGAGTTTGATCCTGGCTCAGGACGAACGCTGGCGGCGTGCCTAACACATGCAAGTCGAGCGATGAAACCTTTCGGGGTGGATTAGCGGCGGACGGGTGAGTAACACGTGGGTAACCTGCCTCAAAGAGGGGAATAGCCTCCCGAAAGGGAGATTAATACCGCATAATATGTTTTGGTCGCATGATCGAAACATCAAAGGATTTTTCTTCGGAAAATTCCACTTTGAGATGGACCCGCGGCGCATTAGCTAGTTGGTGAGGTAACGGCTCACCAAGGCGACGATGCGTAGCCGACCTGAGAGGGTGATCGGCCACATTGGAACTGAGACACGGTCCAGACTCCTACGGGAGGCAGCAGTGGGGAATATTGCGCAATGGGGGAAACCCTGACGCAGCAACGCCGCGTGAATGATGAAGGCCTTCGGGTTGTAAAGTTCTGTCTTCTGGGACGATAATGACGGTACCAGAGGAGGAAGCCACGGCTAACTACGTGCCAGCAGCCGCGGTAATACGTAGGTGGCAAGCGTTGTCCGGATTTACTGGGCGTAAAGGATGCGTAGGCGGACATTTAAGTCAGATGTGAAATACCCGAGCTTAACTTGGGTGCTGCATTTGAAACTGGGTGTCTAGAGTGCAGGAGAGGTAAGTGGAATTCCTAGTGTAGCGGTGAAATGCGTAGAGATTAGGAAGAACACCAGTGGCGAAGGCGACTTACTGGACTGTAACTGACGCTGAGGCATGAAAGCGTGGGGAGCAAACAGGATTAGATACCCTGGTAGTCCACGCCGTAAACGATGAATACTAGGTGTCGGGGGTCGAACCTCGGTGCCGCCGTTAACACATTAAGTATTCCGCCTGGGGAGTACGATCGCAAGATTAAAACTCAAAGGAATTGACGGGGGCCCGCACAAGCAGCGGAGCATGTGGTTTAATTCGAAGCAACGCGAAGAACCTTACCTAGACTTGACATCCCCTGCATAACCCAGAGATGGGCGAAGTCCTTCGGGACAGGGTGACAGGTGGTGCATGGTTGTCGTCAGCTCGTGTCGTGAGATGTTGGGTTAAGTCCCGCAACGAGCGCAACCCTTATCATTAGTTGCTACCATTAAGTTGAGCACTCTAGTGAGACTGCCCGGGTTAACCGGGAGGAAGGTGGGGATGACGTCAAATCATCATGCCCCTTATGTCTAGGGCTACACACGTGCTACAATGGTGAGTACAAAGAGATGCAAGACCGCAAGGTGGAGCCAAACTCAAAAACTCATCCCAGTTCGGATTGTAGGCTGCAACTCGCCTACATGAAGCCGGAGTTGCTAGTAATCGCGAATCAGCATGTCGCGGTGAATACGTTCCCGGGCCTTGTACACACCGCCCGTCACACCATGAGAGTTGGTAACACCCGAAGTCCGTGAGGTAACCGTAAGGAGCCAGCGGCCGAAGGTGGGATTGATGATTGGGGTGAAGTCGTAACAAGGTAGCCGTAGGAGAACCTGCGGCTGGATCACCTCCTTTCTAGGGAGTAGATGTATTGACTTCGGTCGATGCAATAGAAGAATATTAATTTGTTCTTCAAAAATATCTATTGTAATTAATCGTACCTAGTTCTCTGTTTAATTTTGAGAGACTAATTTTATCTAACTCTTAGGAGTTAGATAATGAATAGTTTTTCTTAAAATGTTCTTTGAAAATTGCACAGTGAAAAAAGTTGTTTTAAAAAAATTAAAACTACGCAAGTAGTTTATAAATTAATTTAATACAATTTCGCAAAATTAATATAACCGTCTATGTAAATAGACAGAATCAAGGTCAAGCTACAAAGGGCGCATGGCGAATGCCTTGGCACTAGGAGCCGAAGAAGGACGCGTTAAGCTGCGATAAGCTTTGGGTAGGCGCAAATAGCCTGTGATCCAAAGATTTCCGAATGGGGGAACCCACATAGTAACAACTATGTACTGCATACTGAATAAATAGGTATGCAGAGGTAGACCCGGGGAACTGAAACATCTAAGTACCCGGAGGAAGAGAAAGAAACATCGATTTCCTAAGTAGCGGCGAGCGAAAGGGAAAGAGCCCAAACCCAGGTCTTTGATCTGGGGGTTGAGGATAGATCATAAATACTGCAATTCCTTAATTGAAGATAGCTGGAAAGCTGCTCCGCAGAAGGTAATAGGCCTGTAAATGAAAAGGAAAAACAGTCAGATCTAATCCAGAGTACCACGAGACACGTGAAACCTTGTGGGAAGCTGGGAGGACCACCTCCCAAGGCTAAATACTACCTAGTGACCGATAGTGAAGAAGTACCGTGAGGGAAAGGTGAAAAGAACCCCGGAAGGGGAGTGAAATAGAACCTGAAACCGTGTGCCTACAACCGGTCGAAGCACTTTATATGTGTGACGGCGTGCTTTTTGTAGAACGAGCCAACGAGTTACGATATGTAGCAAGGTTAAGTACTTAAGGTACGGAGCCGAAGGGAAACCAAGTCTGAATAGGGCGTTGTGAACGCAAGTTCACGAAGTTGCATGTCGTAGACCCGAAACCGGGTGACCTATCCATGGCCAGGATGAAGCGGAAGTAAAATTCCGTGGAGGTCCGAACCACGTTGGTGTTGAAAAACCATGGGATGAGCTGTGGATAGCGGAGAAATTCCAATCGAACTCGGAGATAGCTGGTTCTCCTCGAAATAGCTTTAGGGCTAGCGTCGATTAATTGAGTAATGGAGGTAGAGCACTGAATGGGCTAGGGGCTGACAACAGTTACTGAACCCTATCAAACTCCGAATGCCATATACTTTTATTTCGGCAGTCAGACTGCGAATGATAAGATCCGTAGTCAAAAGGGAAACAGCCCAGACCATCAGCTAAGGTCCCAAAGTGTAAGTTAAGTGGAAAAGGATGTGGGATTTCTAAGACAACTAGGATGTTGGCTCAGAAGCAGCCACTCATTTAAAGAGTGCGTAATAGCTCACTAGTCAAGAGATCCTGCGCCGAAGATGTCCGGGGCTAAAACTTACCACCGAAGCTATGGGTGTACACAATTGTGTACGCGGTAGAGGAGCTTTCTGTACTGGCTGAAGTCATACCGTAAGGAGTGGTGGACGGTACAGAAGTGAGAATGTTGGCATGAGTAGCGAGAGTTAAGTGAGAATCTTAACGGTCGAAAACCTAAGGTTTCCTGAGGAAGGCTCGTCCTCTCAGGGTTAGTCGGGACCTAAGCCGAGGCCGAAAGGCGTAGGTGATGGACAATCGGTTGATATTCCGATACCACCAATGGACGTTATTAGAAATGGGATGACGCAGGAGGATAAGATGTGCACACTATTGGATGTGTGTCTAAGCATTTAGGCGGAGCAAGCAGGCAAATCCGTTTGCTCTTAACGCTGAGATGTGATGGGGAAGGGAATTTATTCCTGAAGTATCTGATTCCACGCTGCCAAGAAAAGTCTCTATCGAGGATATTGGTGCCCGTACCGCAAACCGACACAGGTAGGTGAGGAGAGAATCCTAAGACCATCGGAAGAATTGTTGTTAAGGAACTCGGCAAATTGACCCCGTAACTTCGGGAGAAGGGGTGCCTACGTAAGTAGGTCGCAGAGAATAGGCCCAAGCAACTGTTTAGCAAAAACACAGGTCTCTGCTAAAGCGAAAGCTGATGTATAGGGGCTGACGCCTGCCCGGTGCTGGAAGGTTAAGGGGATTACTTAGCGCAAGCGAAGGTATGAACTTAAGCCCCAGTAAACGGCGGCCGTAACTATAACGGTCCTAAGGTAGCGAAATTCCTTGTCGGGTAAGTTCCGACCCGCACGAATGGCGTAATGATTTGGGCACTGTCTCAACAACACATCCGGCGAAATTGTAGTGCAAGTGAAGATGCTTGCTACCCGCGATTGGACGGAAAGACCCCGTAGAGCTTTACTGTAGCTTAGCATTGAATTTCGGTATTGTCTGTACAGGATAGGTGGGAGACTGAGAAACATGGGCGTCAGCCTGTGTGGAGTCATCCTTGGGATACCACCCTGACAGTACTGAGGTTCTAACTGGAGGCCATGAATCTGGTCACAGGACATTGTTAGGTGGGCAGTTTGACTGGGGCGGTCGCCTCCAAAAAAGTAACGGAGGCGCCCAAAGGTTCCCTCAGCGCGGTTGGAAATCGCGCGAAGAGTGCAAAGGCAGAAGGGAGCCTGACTGCGACACTTACAAGTGGAGCAGGGACGAAAGTCGGGCTTAGTGATCCGGTGGTACCTCGTGGGAGGGCCATCGCTCAACGGATAAAAGCTACCTCGGGGATAACAGGCTGATCTCCCCCAAGAGTCCACATCGACGGGGAGGTTTGGCACCTCGATGTCGGCTCGTCGCATCCTGGGGCTGAAGTAGGTCCCAAGGGTTGGGCTGTTCGCCCATTAAAGCGGCACGCGAGCTGGGTTCAGAACGTCGTGAGACAGTTCGGTCCCTATCCGTCGCGGGCGTAGGAAATTTGAAGGGAGCTGTCCTTAGTACGAGAGGACCGGGATGGACAAACCTCTGGTGCACCAGTTGTCACGCCAGTGGCATCGCTGGGTAGCTATGTTTGGAAGGGATAAACGCTGAAAGCATCTAAGCGTGAAGCCCACCCTGAGATGAGATTTCCCATAACTCGCACGTAAGTGCGGTGTTAGTAAGACTCCTGGAAGACCACCAGGTTGATAGGTTAGAGGTGTAAGCATGGTAACATGTTCAGCTGACTAATACTAATAAGTCGAGGGCTTGACCTAAATAATTAGAAATAACGCGAAGCTTCGGACGTAAGGAAGAAGACTAATTCACTGTGCAATTTTCAGAGAATATTTATATTCTCAATCTGGTGATTATGGCATGAAGGTAACACCCGTTCCCATACCGAACACGAAGGTTAAGCTTCAATGCGCCGATGGTACTGCAGGGGTGACCTTGTGGAAGAGTAGGTTGTCGCCAGGTAATGTGGCTGGATAGCTCAGTCGGTAGAGCAGAGGACTGAAAATCCTCGTGTCCCTGGTTCGATTCCTGGTCTAGCCACCAAGTTATGGCGCTATAGCCAAGCGGTAAGGTCAAGGTCTGCAAAACCTTTATTCCCCGGTTCAAATCCGGGTGGCGCCTCCAAAACACTTTGTAAATATTACAAAGTGTTTTTTTTGTGGTGTGCCCAGCAGGCTTGTGGAGCCAATAGGCTGAAAAGGGTCTATCTAACCTAACTAACGGAGGGTTGTACAATAAATATTTGAACCTAATTACACGATGTCTACCTACTTCATTATTTGTTATAGTAAATGGTAAAGTTTTGCTTATTTTAGATATGCTCAGTTAATTTTTTAGTGGATATAAATAAATAAAATATCTATAACTTTTATTTAAATTAAGAAATATAGCGAAAAAGCTAGAAATACCTATATTGATACATATGGATTAGTATAAATAACATATATGGGCATATATTATGGTATACGCACTATAGGGAGCTTAGTACAAGTAGATTAATATATGAAATGCTAGTATAATCACATATGTTGGTCACAAAACTATTTATATCTAGTATTTTTAATTGATTTAGGGGGTCTGGCTTTTATGTATAAAGAGATGGTTCAAAGAAAAAAGTTTCCAGCTATAGTATTGTTATTTATTACATTAATTGTATTTATATGCTTATCAGACGTATTCACTAAAGTAAGTATAGGCAGAATAAATATTAAGACGTTTGTAACTATGTTCTTTAATACACTAATGATTGCTCTTTGCTATATGGAGTTTTCAAAATGTAAGGTTAAGTATAAGTATTCAATCGTAGCAGATCAATTCATTATCCATAAGATAAAAGGTGAAGAGGTTAAAATACTAGAAGATATTAAATTAAAGGATATAGATTATATTGGTAAATATAAAAACTACAGTGCAGGTGTTCATATTAGTAGCAGTAAAAAGTATATTTGTTCTACGTTTATTGGGAGTAAGTTTTGTTGTATATATAAAGTAGGAGATAACTTTAAAAAATTTTATTTTGAGCCTAGTGATGGGTTTATGAATAAAATTAAATTACTAAAAGAAAAAGCATATTTTAAAAATAAATAATAGATATATATAAGAAGTATAATTGAGTTATGATTATACTTCTTTTTTATATGTGCCAGGCAGGGAATTAACTAGGTTGTGAAAGTCCACTGTGTGGGTCTGTAGTTGCCGATCACTAGCTGAAGACAAGGTATCAACTGTGAGGTGTGAGCTGAAGGAGGCCCTAGGTAGGGTTCCAACCTAAGGAATACGAATATTTAATGGATAATACTGTATTATTTGTAGAAAAAGAAACTATTTATTAAAGTAAAGGGTGAGAAAACAAAGGTAGACCGAGTATGGAAATTAAGTTTCTTGAGCTTTCATTTTATAGGTCCAAAGATTAAGTTAGGGTGTAGAATACATCCAAAATCTATTGCCAAGATGAGAAAGGGCTATTGGAGAAGCTCCAACAGCCCAATTATGAGTCGCTCATTAACAAAAGATACTTTAAAGAAACGTTTTAATTGCATATTATTTTAATTCAAGTCCAATTTCTTTTAATAACTCTTCTTTCTCAATAATATCGAGGCCTGTTAAGGCAAGAGCTTCTGCAGCTTTTATCATATTATTCTTACAAAAATCTGTTTGAGTTTCTAGAGCAAATGCAGGTGAGGGGCAACTCAACGAGGAATCTTCTGTAATAGATATGGATGGATATATGCATGGAGTAATATGACTTATAGAACCTATTCCCAGACCATATAGAGTATTTTTACAACAAGCAATATTGATGATGCCGCATTCTTTTAAGTTGTGTGTAAATATTCTTGATAAAGATTTATTAGTCAAAAGCTCTTGTGAAGGCAATTCAAATATGCTTATTTCTCCGGTTATATTCATTATTTGAGATAGTGATTGAATAAAGGTTACAATAGTTTTTTCTAGAGATTTAGCTTCTTTTAGGCTAGGAGCTTTTAAATAAAATTTGGCCTCTGATTCAGAAAATTCATTAATGCGTGAAGAGGCATTTTCTATAGAAATGCTATCAATAAAATACCTGTTGTGCAATCCTTTTAATAATTGACTTAATGTATTAAGTATAAATAAATAGGAATCCAAAGATGAAAGGTTACTAAGAGCTTCATTGTTATTATTAATAGTTTGGGTACATTTAAGTTTAAGTGGAATTGTAGCCATGGAGGTGCCGCTTTCCGCATTGCTTGTATCACAGTGAGGAGCAATAATAACATCCATATCATCAAAATATTTTTCCTTTGCTAAAGCTAATTCTGCGCCATTTGTGTACTCGCCTGGACATCCTAATAGAAGTACACTCCCACCGCTTTTAGATATTACTTTTGATAATCCTAATGCTGCCGCAATAGAAATGCTAGCATTCACGTTATTACCAAAAATATGACCTACATTTTCAGTAGATGTGTATTTGCATATATAGCATATCTTAGGGTGGCCATTTCCATATTGAGCATAAAAAGAAGTAGGAATATTACAATAATTTTCTTGTATTTCAAAATCATGAGCTTTTAACATATTTATTATGTAAGAATAACCTTTATACTCTTTATAACTCGTTTCTGGATTAGTATAAAGATAATTTGATAAATTGTGGATATCTTCTTTTATACTGCTTATATAACTTATAATTTCTTGTTTCATAGCCTTCGCTCCTTTCAAAATGTTCATACCTATTAACACATTTAGTATAACCAAAGGTACATAAATATATTGATAATAATAAATAATATTTTATAAGTTTAAATAATAATTTTATATAGCTATTTATGGCATAAAATGTAGATAAATATATTTTAAATTATTAAGTGGACAAAATAAGAAACCGTACTTAGTTGAATAAAATATAGTATAAGAGGCTATACTGTAGGTAATTTTTAATTAGCAAGTTTAAGGGGGAAATTATGAAAAAAGAAAAATGTATTATATGTAGAAAGCCTCTAAATGATGGTATAATAATAAATGGAAGAGGGATTTGCAATAATTGCGAAGGAAGAATTATAGAATCAAAGGCTAATACTGATTTTTATGAATATTACAAGAACTGTATAAGAAAGACTTTGGTGCAGTTTATACCAAGAGGAGTGACTAAGGATTGTCAAGATTACCACTTGTAGATGGAGTGTTAAAATATATAAAAGAAAAAAATGTTTCCTTTTGTATGCCAGGGCATAAGGGAGGGCTTGGTTTTTTTAAAACGATAAGAGGCAAGGAGCTTTACGAAAATTTTATAAAGGGAGATATTACTGAGGTCGATGGACTAGATAATCTCCACCATGCAGAAGGAATAATAAAAGAGTCTCAACAGTTATTGAGTGAATACTATGGAAGTATTAAATCTTATTTTCTAGTGAATGGTAGTACTAGTGGGAACTTAGCTATGATTTTTTCATCCTTCAATGAGGGTGACAAAATCATTGTAGAGAGAAATTGTCATCGCTCGATATTTAATGCCATTATTATGAGAAAACTAAAGCCAGTATATATTAAAAATGAAATTCATCCCAAATATGATGTTCCTTTTCCTTTAGATAAGGAGCATTTTTCCACTTTAATTAATGAAAATAAAGATGCTAAAGGGATTATTGTTACCTACCCTAATTATTATGGTATATGCTTTGATTTATCATACATTACTGAAATTGCTAGAAAATATAATATTAAGGTATTAGTAGATGCCGCTCATGGTGCGCATTTTGGTGCCAATAAGTTATTACCCGAAAACCCTTTGAAAATGGGAGTTAATATGGTAGTTATGAGTGCGCATAAAACTCTACCTAGCCTAACGCAAACAGCTTTTTTACATGTAGGGAAAGGCACGGATATCAGTAAGGTAGATTTCTATGCAAGTGCCTTTTTAAGTACAAGTCCATCTTATATGCTTTTGTGTTCTATGGATTATGCAAGATTTTATCTTCAAGAGTGTGGTGAAAATGATTATGAAGAGTTAATTAAAATATGTAAATTTAATAGAGAGAGAATCAATAGATTAGGCAAATTTCACATTATAGGTGAGGAAGATTTATTAGTTGTATCAGAGAATTCCACTAAATATGATAATAAGTATACTATGGATTTAACTAGATATATATTAAATGTACCTAAGGGGTATAGTGGACATAAGTTATTAGAATATTTAAGAATAAACAATATTCAAGCTGAAATGAGTGATAGTAGAAATGTAGTTTTAATATTTTCACCCTTTAATAATCAGCAGGATTTTGAAGTGTTATACATAGCCCTGAAAAACTGTGATATGAACAATTTAAAGGGGAAATATGTAGAATTAATAGATTATGGTATGCCAATGCCAATTATGTACCCATATGAAGTAATGGATAGAGAAAAAACTATGGTAGAGTTAAAAAATTCACAGGGGAAAATAAGTGCAGTAGCAATAGTTCCATATCCACCAGGAATACCTATTGTAATGCCTGGAGAAAGACTAGATGAGGATACTATAGCTGTTATAGAATATTACTTGCAATGCAATGTAACAGTACTTGGAATTAATGATGGGAAAGTAGCAACAGTAGAAAAATAGACTATTAATATTGGTGGAGGGGATTGAATGGAAAGAGGGCGTCTAATAGCACTAGAAGGCCCAGATGGTTCAGGGAAAACTACTCAAATACAATTACTAGAAAAGCATCTAAAAGAATTGGGATTTGAAGTAGTAAGAACTAGGGAACCGGGTGGCACAGAAATTAGTGAGAAAATCAGAGAAATAATATTGGATAATGATAATTGTAATATGAGTTATATGTGCGAGGCATTACTCTATGCTGCGTCTAGGGCTCAACTAGTTAGCGAGGTTATAAAGCCAGCCTTAGACATGGGTAAGATAGTTATATGCGACCGTTTTGTATATTCTTCAATGGTGTATCAAGGCATTGGCCGCGGACTCGGATTGGAAAGAATAAAGAGCATGAATGAAGCCGCTTTAGATGGATTAGAAGCAGATTTAATATTTATGATTACTATCCCATATGAAGAAGGATTAAATCGAAAAAAAATGCAAAAGACTTTAGATCGTTTAGAAAATGGCGGGAATGAATTTCATAAAAAAGTTTTTGAAGGTTACTTAGAAATTTGTAGGAAATATGGTAAAATAGAAGTAATAGATGGTAATAGGAATGTAGATGAAATACATAAAGATATAATAAACAGAATAAAAAAAATAAAATTATAAAAAGGGTGGGGTTAAATGAAATTAGTTATTGCAATAGTACAAGATGATGATGCAAATGATTTAATTAAGGAAATAACAGACAAGGGTTTTAGGGTTACAAAATTAGCTACAACCGGAGGGTTTTTGAAATCAGGCAATACAACATTACTAATGGGTGTTGATAAAGAAAAGGTAGATGAAGTTTTAGCCATTATCGAGGAAGTATGTAAGGAAAGAAAGCAAATAATATCATCACCTTCACCTGTAGCTGGTTCTACTGGAGTATATATGCCATTCCCTATTGAAGTGGAGGTAGGTGGAGCAAATGTATTTGTAGTTGACGTAGACAAGTACATAAAGGTATAACTAATTAGAAGCAAGTATATATAAATCTATACTTGCTTCTATGTATGGAGGATCAAAATGAATTTTGAGAGCATAATAGGTCATAATAGTATAAAAAATCAAATAAGTAAATCTATAGAATCGGATAGGTTATCACATGCTCACCTTTTAGTTGGAGAGGATGGAATAGGCAAAAGTATAGTAGCTAAGAATATAGGGTTAAAGGTTTTAGGAAAAAATCAAGATAGACAATATGTTGATTTGGTAGAATGGAGAATAGAAAAAAACAAAAGTACTATAGGGGTTAATTCTATAAGAGCTTTAATTGAAGAAATTAACAAAAAACCTTATGAAGGTGATAGGAAAGTTATTATTATTTACAATGCCCATAAAATGACGGTGCAAGCTCAAAATGCTTTTTTAAAAACAATCGAAGAGCCACCTAAAAACGTGATTATACTTTTATTATGTGAAAATCTTGAAGTTATATTGGACACAATAAAATCAAGATGCCAAATACATAAACTAAAGAATTTAAACGTAGATGAGATGGAAGAGTTTTTAAAAATAAATTATTATGATTTATCTTTAGAGGAGATAAGGGTTGTTATAGCTTTTAGTGATGGAATACCAGGAAAAGCTGAAAAGTTTATTCAAGATAATAATTTCAAGGATATTAGAAATATTACCTTGGAAATATTGCTTAATCTTAATAAAGTTGGAACTGAAGAGCTAATTAAATATGAAAAAAAATTATCTAATCAAAAAGAAAATTTTGAAGAAATATTAACTGCATTTCTTTCGTATATTAGGGATACCATAATATATAAAGAAATTGAAGAAGAAGATTTAATTCTTAACATAGATAAGTTATTAAGTATAAAAGAATTGGCTAATATATTTTCATTTATTAAATTAAATGGTATTATAAGCATAATAAATGATACTAGGGAGAATTTAGTTAGGAACGTTAACCCGGGGTTGACGTTTGAAGTAATGCTATTTAAAATGCAGGAGGTTTAACGACATTTCAGAAGGAAAGGTTCCCACTTATATAAGTGGGAGTTACCTACCTTAGCAAAAATAAAACTTCAGTGGTAGTTAAATCCCCTTCTGAAGTCGTTAATATGCAGCTGCGAAGGAGATGATTTAACATGGTTACAGTAATAGGAGTACGATTTAAAAAAGCTGGTAAAATATATTATTTTAGTCCAAATGGTATAGATATTCAAAAGGAAAATAAGGTTATTGTTGAAACCGTAAGAGGGATAGAATTCGGAGAATGTGTTATTGGCATAAAGGAAATACGAGAAGATGATATAGTATCTCCCCTTAAATGCGTTATCAGAAAGGCTACAGATGGAGATGCAGAAAAAGACTTAGAAAATAAAAGAAAAGAAAAGGAAGCCTATGAAGTATGCTTAGATAAGATACATAAACATGAACTAGATATGAAACTCATAGATGTAGAGTATACTTTTGATAATAATAAAGTTATATTTTACTTTACAGCAGATGGAAGAGTGGATTTTCGTGAATTAGTAAAGGACTTAGCGGCGGTATTTAGAACCAGAATAGAACTTAGACAAATAGGAGTTAGGGATGAAGCAAAAATGATAGGTGGGCTTGGACCGTGTGGTAGACCTATGTGTTGTTCAACTTTTTTGGGCGAATTTGCACCAGTGTCTATAAAAATGGCTAAAGAGCAAAATTTATCATTAAATCCTACAAAAATTTCAGGTATTTGTGGTAGACTTATGTGCTGTTTAAACTATGAGCAGGACACATATGAAAGAATAAGAAAAACTTTACCTACTTTAGGATCCATAGTAGACACACCTTATGGTAGAGCAGAAGTTATTGGGAATAGTGTTGTAAAAGAAACTGTGAAAATTAAGATAAAACTTAATGGGAGCGATGAAGAAATAGTAGAGGTTAAAATCGAAGACTTAACATTAATTTCTGGAAGATATGAAGATTCTGTTATCGTGGAGAATATTAAATTGGAGTTAGATGGAAATGAGGAAGATTCATATGTTGTAAAAGAACTATTTAAAGATAACTAGGGGGGGGGAAGATGAAGTCGGTTATAAAAGTATACAATATGAATACTTCGGAGGATATTAGTAACATTAATGTAGCAATATCTAATAATCAAGGGGTAGTTGCTTGCCAAATAAATAGTGTAAGCAAAGAAATAGAAATAATATATGATGATTATTTTGTTTCATTGGATAATTTAATTGAGGCAATTGAGGTAGTCGGGTATACAGTTATATAAAGAAATCAGAGAAACTTTCTCTGGTTTCTTTTCTTTGTTTTTTGCTATGTTAAAAAGTAAAGTATAAATGGATTCATATGAATACGCATTTTAGAATTGGAGATAATAATTTTGAAGGGAGGCTTAAAATATGAAAAAATTAGCAGTGCAAAAGGGATTAAACCCAATTAAGGATTACTTGAGTGACGAGGGATATACAGTCAAAGAGTTTGATAATAGAAAAAAAAATGCAGGTAATTTTTTTAATAAATATGATGCTGTTATTGTCACGGGCGAGAATCAAGATATTATGGGTATAGAGAATACTATATCAAAAACTTCAATTATTAATGCAACTGGAATGACGGGTGAAGAAGTTAAGATGCAAATAGAAAAAAAATAGTATTTAACAAAAAGTAATATATTGGGATATAGAGGCTGTTAACTTACATTCAAAGGTTAACAGCCTATTTTTCTGTTGAAATACATTTAAAATATACTGATAATTTTTGCAAAAATATAAATTAGTTTTAAACAACAATAAAATAATTTGGAGGTATGAGAATTTTAAATTAAGTCAATAATTTAAATGTAAATCATTGACTAATAAATATGAAAGGGGTTTTAAATATGAGTATGAAAAAAGGAATAATTAGTATATCTACGATTGCTGTAGTAATGTTAGGAGTGTTTTTTTCTATGAAGTTCATTGGAGGAAGAGAAAATGTTGCTAATGTAAAATTACAAGATGATAGTATAGTGCAAAGCAATAAAATAATACCTACAGATAATAATGAGACGGTAACAAATAAAAATACTCAAGGGGAAAGCACTAATGAAATGGATGCTGCTTATATAAATGACAAAACTAACGTTGGAATGTATACTGTTAAAGAAAATGACACAGTGTTTAGTATAGTAAAAACGTATACACCTAGTCAGGACAAAAGCAAAATGGTTGAATTTATTAAAAGTAGGAATGGTATAAATGAATCTTACAAAATTGCAGCGGGTCAGAAAATAGTAATTCCTTATGAAAAAGCAATTAAAGATTCAACTGCTGTAGTTGAAAAAGCTAAAACAGATAAAACAGCTAAAACAGCTAAAACAGCTGTAGTTAAAAAATCTAAAACTGGTGACTACACTGTTAAAAGCAAAGATACATTAACTTCAATCGCCAAAAATAATATGACTTCATATAATGTGAAAAAAGCGATAGAAATGTTAAAAGAAACAAATAAAATTACAAATGAGGATGCTATAAAAGAAGGCACAATTATTAATATTCCAAAATAATAGCTATAAAAAAGAAGTGTAATTTTGAGTCTCTCAAAATACACTTCTTTATTTATAGTGCAAGTAATTGATGCATTAAATCATCTCCTGTGGAGTTACACAGCTTCGAAAAAAATGAATTAACGACGGTAAAGTTGAAACAAATATTAGTTTGTTAAATCCTAAGTATTTGCATTTTACTACTTTCAGCAAAAATAAAGTCACCATCCAAAGTTAGTAAAAAGTCTATATTATTGTACTCCGCAGTAGCTATGTGGAAAGCATCATTTACAGATAATAGGTTTTCACACATGAATTTTTTAACTAGAGATATACACTCTTCAGGAATGTTAAGATATTTTATATTTATAATTTTTTCTAGTTCTGAAATTATTTCTACGGACTTATTGTAATAGATATTCAATAAATCTCTTTTTATAGAATTTTTAGAAATATTATCAAAATACCTTTTATATGGAATATGAATAAGTCTGTCTTTTTTCTTTTCCTTTAATATTTTTGTATCATGACGGCTAAAGCTATTTGCTATAGATCTAATGTTGACGGCTGAGTTATAGGGTCTATTATTGCTTATTTTACATTGGATGTCACTAATGAACAATTTATAAAGTATTTTATTTAAAACTTCTGCAGAGATGATACTGGTAGTGTAAAACTCACAACTTCCTTCAGAAAGTTGCTTTAAGCATGATAAACAATCACTATGCTTAATATCATCATCATATATTAAGCTGAGCAAGAAGGATGCATCTAATAAAACAGAATTCTTATTGAAAACTATATTTTTAAAAGGATATAATATTAATTGCATTTTTAACCTCATTATAATCGATTATTATATAATTAATGTATATTCAACAATGGTTACTAATAGTAGTTTTATAATAAATTAGATTGGTGATAAATAAAATAAAATATATTTATTATTTTATAATCTGTATTCTCTTGATTTAGCAACAAAAATTGAGGTATACTTCTGTTGTTGTTATGTATAAAGTAAATATAGATTTCATAGAAAGGAGATACATAATGGGGTTTTTAGGAGATGATGAAACTTTAGATGATCTTAATTTAAAGGGAATTCATGTTATTCAAAAAAAACATGCTTTCCGGTTTGGGGTGGATGCAGTATTACTTGCTAATTTTGCTAAAATAAGAAGAAATGCTAAAGTTGTTGATTTATGTACTGGTACAGGAATAATTCCTTTCATATTAGCAGGTAAAACATATGCAAGTAATCTAATTGGTGTGGAAATTCAAAAGGAATTTGTTGATATGGCGAATCGATCTGCACGATATAATAATTTAGAACATAAAATTAAATTTATAAATGGAGACTTAAAGGATATAGAGCTCATTAAAAGCATTCCCAAGGCAGAAATTGTTACAGTTAATCCACCTTATAAACTTCAAAATTCAGGATTAATAAGTTTAGATGATAAGAATGCTATAGCAAGACATGAGATTTGTTGCACATTAGAAGATGTAATTATTGCATGTAGAGCTTTGTTGAAGGATAATGGACGGATGTATATGGTACATAGGCCTGATAGATTAGTTGATATTTTATGCGCTATGAGAAAACATAGAATTGAGCCTAAACGTATAAGAATGGTGCATCCTAGTGTAAATAAGGCGCCTAACATTGTACTCATCGAGGGACAAAGAGATGGAGGAACCTTTTTAAAATGGGAGCCCCCTCTTTATGTTCACACTGAGGATGGTGGGTATACTCAGGAAATTGCTGATATGTATAATTCAAATACAATAGAATATTAAATAATTTAAAGGTAGAGCCAATTAATGCAAATATTAAAGTAAAGGGTGATAAGAATGTCAGGAAAATTATACTTAGTTCCAACCCCTATAGGCAATTTAAAGGATATAACGCTCAGAGCATTAGAAGTGTTACAAAATGTAGATATAATAGCGGCAGAAGATACGAGGCAAAGCTTAAAATTACTAAATCATTTTAATATAAAAAAGCCACTTATAAGCTATCATCAACATAATGAACAAGGAAAAAGTCAAAATATAATTGAGCAGATAAAAGAAGGTAAAAATATAGCTATAATTAGCGACGCGGGATCGCCGGGAATATCAGATCCGGGAAGCGTAATAGTTTTAAAGTGTATAGAACAGAACATAGAATTCGTAGTGCTTCCTGGTGCCACTGCAATTACTACTGCACTTGTATATTCAGGACTTGATACTACAAAATTCATATTTAGAGGATTTTTACCTAGGGAAAATAAAGATAGAAAGCCTATTATTGATGATTTAATAAATAGGAGTGAAACTTTAATTTTCTATGAGGCTCCTCACAGACTCTTAAAAACTTTAGAATTTTTATATGAAAGTATTGGAAACAGAAAAATATCAATGTGCAGGGAACTTACAAAATTATATGAAGAGATAATTAGGTTGAGTTTAGAAGAAGCTGTGGAATATTATAAACAAAACGCCCCAAGAGGAGAATATGTATTAGTAGTTGAAGGTAAGAGTAAGGAAGATATAGATAAAGATGAAAGAGCTAAATGGGATTTACTAACTATAGAAGAACATATACAAAAACATATGGATGAGGGAATAAATAAAAAAGATGCAATGAAAAAAGTTGCAAAAGATAGAAATATGCCTAAATCAGAAGTATACAAGCATTCATTGGAAATTTAACCTATGTTCCCAATGAATACTTGCGCAAAATAGTGTTATAATAAAAATGTCGTTTTAAGAGTGAATAAATTATAAAAGTACATATATATATATATTTTTTGATATGGGGGGATTAAGTTGCGAAAAAAAATAATATCGCTTATAGTAACAATTGGACTGGCTGCTACAATAAATATACAGGTATTGGCAGATCCATTATCGGATAAGCTTAGTAATCAAAAGGGCCGACTTGAGGAGCAAAAAAACGAGTACAAGAAAATACAAGATAATGTTGCGGATATAGAAATTTCAATTGAAAAATTGGATTCGACCATAGGAAAAATGGGCATAGAAGTGGATAAAACAAAAGATAAAATAGGTGAGACCCAGAAGCAAATAGAAAAAACAACAAAGGATATACAAGTTGCAGAGGCTAATATTAAAGAAGAAGAGGACTTATTTAATAAGAGAATGCGAAGCATGTATATGAATGGTGCGGATAGCTATTTGGAAGTTTTATTGGATTCCGAGGGAGTAGAAGATCTTATTTCAAGGGTTGACAACATTAAAAAAATTGTGGAATATGATAATAAAATTATTGGACAATTAACAGCTGAAAAGAGTAAAATTGAAAATAAAAAGGTTGTGCTTGAAGCTGAAAAAACTAAGTTATTAGTGTTGAAAACTGATAATGAAAATAAGATAGGCAAGCTTAAAGAAAAGAAGCAAGAACAAGATGCATTAATCAAGGAAGCTGAAAAGAAAAAACAATTATATGCTGGCAAGATTAGTGATGGACAAGCTACCGTAGATGCTACTATGAAGCAAATACAACAAATAAGAGATAATGCAGCTAAGACTGCTCAATCTAATGTTACTCCATCTAGAGGATCAGGATCAGCGTCACTTAGCTCTAATGCGATAGTTGCTTATGCAAGTAATTATTTAGGAACACCATATGTTTGGGGTGCTGCTGGTCCTGAATATTTTGATTGTTCTGGGTTTATGCAACATATATATAACCATTTCGGAGTTTCATTAAGCCGAACTACATATACACAGATAAATGAAGGATCATATGTATCTAGAGAAGCTTTGCAACCAGGAGATTTGATTTTCTTTGGTTCAGCGTCAGATCCACATCATGTGGGAATGTATGTAGGAAATAACTCATATATTCATGCACCTCGTACGGGAGATGTGATTAAAATATCTGAATTGACACGAGGAGATTACCTTACTGCAAGAAGAGTTAAGTAATTATGAATAAAAAAACGGGCTATTTTAATAGTCTGTTTTTTTATTATATAGGAAACAGCTTGCGGAAACCGCTGTGGATAACATTCTAGCTAAAAAATAGATAGAAAAAATCAGATAAATATGAGATGATTAAATCATGAAAATAAATAAGATTACTATAAAACAAATATTTGAAGATAATTATCCAGAGTTTTGGAAATTGAATAAAGAAAAGTATCCTGAAAAGATGAGAGAACATATGAATATCGAAGTAATGAAAATGATAGGATGTGGAGATATTTCATTAGGTTTTGTTGCGTATATATGCTTAAAATGTTTAGAAGTATTTAAAATAGGGTTTACATGCAAAAGTAGATTTTGCAGTAAATGTGGGAAAAAGTACATAAGTGAATGGGTAGAAAAACAAGTAAACAAGATTTTAGATGTACCGCATAGACATTGTGTATTCACAATACCAGCTGAATATAGGAATTATTTTTACTGGAATAGGGAGTGCTTAAAAGATTTACAAGACATGGTATATGAGGCTATAAACGAGTTTGCGAATGGTGTAAACTATAAAAATAGAGAAGAGTATCAGAAAAAGAAAAGGGGTAAAAAAGGAGGAGTACTTTGGCAAAGTGGAATGATAGGAGTAGTGCATACATTTGGAAGGAATGTAGGTTTTAATCCACATGTCCATGCATTGGTTCCAGAAATAAAAACAAAAGGCAATGAAGTTAAGGAGATGGAATACCTTGACTACAAATATTTCAGAAAAGTTTGGCAGTTTAAATTAATAAATTATATGATAAGTAAAAAGCCAGAGAAGAACGCAGAATACTTAAAAATGTTTAAAGATTATCCTGATGGATTCTATATAAATGCAAAATCAAGAATGAAAAGTGCAAGAGGTGCAGCAAGATATATAGGCAGATACTTAGCAAGGCCTGCGATAGCAGAATATAGAATACTTAGTTATGATGAGAAAAATGTAACGTTTTGGTATAAGAGTCATGAAACCAATGAGAGAGTAGAAGAAACAGTTACAGCGCAAGTATTCGTAGGTAGATTATTAATGCATATTACCCCTAAATATTTCAAGATGGTTAGACTATACGGAGTATATTCAGGCAGTATAAGTGTAAAAGTTCGGAAGTGTTTTGGTCTTTTGCAATACATAAAAAGTGGTCTTAAGGCAATTCAGTTCACACTAAAAATAAATTGGAAAAAGGAAACAAGAAAAATGACTTATAGAGAATTAATGATTATTAATTTTTCCAAAGATCCGAGAAAGTGTTTAAAATGCGGCCAGCTAATGGAATTGTGGCAAATATGGCATAGAAAGTATGGGTATATATATGATATGGGAACGTATTAAAAGAATTTTTAAAGGTAAAGTGAATGAGGATAGCATACCATTTCGACCACAAGAACGTGATAAAATGATACTTTTTAAATGTAAAAAATGTGGGTTTGAAGAAGAAGTGCCTGACTTTGTTGCGTTTGAATGTTATACGCCTGAAGAATATGACAAGAAAAGTGGTAGTCCTATTGTTTTGTGTATAGAATGTGGTTCAGATATGATAATTAAGAGGTGATGCCACACTATTTGTGGAGCATCACTTTAATACTCGACCGTAGGGAGATTTTGTTCTTCACGAGAAAATTGTAAAATTTGATTTTTATAAAACAGTAAGTTAACCACAGAAAATACAAGATGGATTATATTTCCTGTGGATAATTATCGAATACTAATATAAACGAATTCAAGAAAAATTGCTATATTAATAGCAAAAGAAGGAATAGAAAAGATATGTGGTATTGCTGAGGGCGGTAATAAGTTTGAGTGTAAAAACATAGCTGACTAAAGCAGGAGTAGATTAGTCAGCTGTTTTATGGGGAGATTAGATAGTATAGGAAGGGTTAGTTTGCAAGTAATTTCAGATATAGCTAAAATCACTTGCAAACTATAATAATTTATTTAAATAAGATAAAAATCAAATGGCAGAAAAAGATAAAAATTGAAAGTAGAAAAATAATTTGATACTCTTTTCTCCACACAACGATTAACAATTTATGAACAGGTAATAATGTATAATGTGGATAAGAAACTTGTCAAAATTACTTTTAATATGTAAATGCTTTTAAACAAGGCTTTCCGTGTAAACTAAATTGTCCACAGCTTCTGTTGATTAAATGTTGAAAACAGTGGATAACTTAATTATAATGATTGAAATTTAGATGTTTGCAATATTAACTGTGAATTAAATCAAATTGCATAACGAGAATCTTGTAAAAACGTAGATTATATTGCGTATTATAAATAATTTAAAAATTAGTGGGTTTTCAAACTAATAATAATTTATATTAACCGCTATTTATTATTAAAGTTTACAGAACGAAGAAAAAATAACATTAATATGGTAATATTTCTATATAAACATACTATATATATGAGTATATTTTTATATGCAAATCTTAGGTTAGTTATTTTCAAATCTCTACAGAAATAATGCGAATTATAAAAAAATAGAAAATAACTTGTAATAGGATATACATATAATATAATATAATTATATGATCAAGACTATAAAATATATTTTATTTAGTATATTAATCTTTGGAAGGTGACAAATGGTGGATAAGGCTAAATTTACTCTAGATAATATAAGTTCATTATCAAAATCGATATCCGAAAACAGCATAATTCTGTATGAAGAATTACCTCAGTACGATTTGTTTTTATCACAAGTGATTGATTACTTAAATGATAAATTTGATGCTGATAATTACACTAATAATATAGTACAGAATTATATAAAAGGCGGAGTTATATCTAAGCCAGAAGATAGTAAAAAAAGAGGCTATACAAAGTTACACCTTGCCCAATTAGTCTTACTTAGCTACATGAGACCTATACTTACGTCAGAGGAAATTAAAAAAGTCTTTAGGCTAGCGTTCAATGAAATTAATGATAGAGATGATGATATTATTTCATGGGAAAAAGCTTATAAAATTTTCTCTGATATGCAAAAGGAAAGCCTTAATCATTTCGTAGAAAATCAGTTTTGTGATAAATCAAAATTACAAAGTATAATTAATGCTTTAGATTTAAAAGAAAGTGACGAGGAAAGAATAACAGTGTTTGTAGTTGTAATGACATTGGTATCACAAGCTAGTGCAATAAAAAAATTAATAAGAAAAATTGTAGATGATTATGAAAATTAAAAAATATAGAAGTGTATATTAACTATTTTAAGCAGGGTGATAACAGAAAATAAAAATTAATATTTATTCAGAAATAGGAATGAAGATCCATTTATAATGGAGCCAATGCCAAGTCTTAAAAAAATAAATCAGAATTAATAGCATTTTTAGCATAAATAGTAGTACACCATAATATTTATTAACTTATAGTTAATAAATATTAAAGGGGTAGATGGATATGATTGGTAAGATGCCAACATTAATTTATGATCTGTGTGGGGACAAAGTAGAAGTTATGAATTACACGAAAGTTTTTTTTGAAAATGAGAATGAAGAGGGTTATGTGCTTCATGTAGAGCAACATGATAGAGTTACATCTATAAGTGAATTTGATTTAGAGAAAAGAGAAGATAAGTATTATTGTACTAGGAAATTGTTTAGTTAACTAAATTTTTGAACATAGTTTTAACGTCATTTATTTAATCACACAAGCTTTATAATTAATAAAGCTTGTGTGATTTTCTGCGTTTATAGTAATATTATATATTTGTAGTATAATCAAATAATGATAAGTATATTTTAGCTTATAAAATAGAAAATACTCTTTATAAATATAAGGGTGAATTAATCGATAAATAGTGTAAATCATATATTTCTAGTGAAATTAATAGTTTATACACTGTTAACTTAACTCGAGATGGTTTATAATTTATAAAATTAACATATGAAATGCAATAAGTCTGGATAAAGGTATGTTTAGCTATAGTATAATAATAATTGGTGTAGGGGGTAAAATATGCTAAGCCAGAAAGAGAAAGCAATGATTTTAGAAAATTTTGCAGAAGAAAATCAACCTATAGAAATAATAAATAAATTAAATGATGGACAATCTGAGGCGGCGGTATATACTGTGGAATTTAGTGAATCGCGTAAATTAGGAGTTCTAAAAATTCAGGAAATGAATGAAAGCGGATTACATAATAAAGCATTCTTACAAGCGATAGAGAATGGAATTGAAGGATATATTCCTAAAATTATTGATGAAGTGGAAATACAATGTGAAAATAATTTAAAGAGATTTGGAGTTTTATATGAATTAGGCGGGGATAATGTACTGGGAATTAAAACATTGAAATATTCAATGGAAAATGAATTAGCATTAGTTAAGCAAACTTCAGAACAAGTAGCTAAATTTTTATATAATTGGAATAAACCTCATACCTCTGAAATTAAATGTCCTATTGATATAATGAAAACTTCCTTAGGGTATAGATTTATGGATGAGAAATTTATAAAGGGTTTTGAAACATTAATGATTGATGAGGATAAAAAATGGCTAGTAATTGATGGAGTTGATAAATTTTTTCCGAATCCATATAAATTTTTTGCAGATGAAAAGATGTGGTGTGGTCGTAAAATAAAATATTTAGATTCATGCATACATGGTGATTTGCACGGAGGAAATATAATTGTTTCGGTGAAAAAACCGTCTATTATTGATTTTGGAAGTTACCAGCTTCATAGTAATGTTTTTTATGATACAAGGTATTTAGAAATACATTCTTTAATGGACTATTTAAAATTCGATAACAATAAACAAAGAAAATTTTGGATTAGTTTATGCGAGGAATTAACAAGAAATGTTAAATATGTTGATATACCAGATGGAGAGGGAGCTAGTATATTGAGAGATATAATACCGGAATTAAGACATGGTATAGACTATTTGCTCTCGGATTCTAGAAATAAACTATATGAGCCATCTTTTTATTTAGCTGGAGTTTCTGCAGGATTGAATTTCATCCGTAAAGCAAAGGATGAAAATAAAAGGATGGCAGCAATGATATATACAATGTATAACTTAAGAGAAGTTTTAAAGCATGAACTTATAGATTTATATAATCCTAGTTTATTATCGAGCACTAGTGTTCAATGGTTTTTAGATGAAGCTTCAATAAGTGAGTATCTAGATAATGATTCAATATATAAAATTGACGAAAAGGCATATCACATTTCGGGTATAATAAAAAATAAATCTATAGAGCTTACAGTTGAGCCTATTATAAACTTAAACAGTGGTAGGGTTAAATCATTAGAAATACTAGTTAGGGATTCAAGATTAGAATTTTTTCCGGATGAAATGTTTGAAAAAGCTAGACTTACCGGCGATTTGGAAAACCTTACTATGCTAGCTTGTGACAAGTTAAATAACTATCTAAACAAACTTAAACCATTTATTGAAGAAGGATTATTTTTTAAGCTTCAATCGGATACAACTAGGCATACTATAAAAAAAGTTATAAAGAAATTGGAAGGGACAAACTTAGTTTTAGAAATTACACAACGTATACCAAGAAGTGCATTTTGGCGCAATTTTGCTGATGAATTAAAATTCAAATTAGCTATGGATAACTTTGGAGAAGGTAACTCTAATATGGTAGAATTAATAAAAATGAAGCCGCATTTTATAAAAATTTCTCAGGAAATAGTAAAAGATGTGCATAAAGATGAAATAAAAGCATTGATGATAGAACATATGGTTAAAATGGGGATAAAAACAGGAATGAAGATTATAGCCGAGGGAATACGAACCTTGGAAGAAAAGGAAAAGCTAATGGAATTAGGTGTTGAATATGGACAAGGTACGTATTTTTCTTCAGCTATGCTTATTGATCATGCAGATTATGGAATTTGGGAACAAGGATTTTAGAATTTTAATGACATTTCAGAAGGAAGTCTCCCACTTCTATAAGTGGGAGTTATAGCCCCTAACAAACAGAAAATAAAATTTTATTTTAAAAGACAGATGGCGTTAGATGAGATTCCTTCTAGGCGGCCAGTAAACCCAAGGCCTTCCTCTGTAGTAGCTTTAATGTTAACTTTATCTATAGGTAATTGTAGAGCAGTTGCAATATTTATTACCATAGGGGTTATATGGGGTGCCATTTTAGGGTTTTGTGCAATTATTGTAGCATCAATATTTTCTATTATGTAATTCTTATTTTTTATTAAACTGCCTACATATTTAAGTAGGACAATGCTAGACATGCCTTTATATTTAGCATCAGTATCGGGGAAGTGATTTCCAATGTCACCAAGAGCCGCAGCGCCTAAAAGAGCATCTATGATAGCGTGAACAAGAACGTCTGCATCTGAATGCCCTAGTAATCCAGCCTCGTGCGGTATGGTTACTCCACCAAGTATTAAACTTCTACCCTTAACTAATTTATGAACATCATAGCCCATTCCAATTCTCAAGCGAATTACCTCTTTTCAATTTAATTTATAAATATTTTAAATATATAGAAATGTAACAGTAGGAATATATACTTTTCTTTATATAATATAGCATTTCATGAGAAGGTAATCAAGAAAATTTATTCGCGCAACATATTAAAATATGTAGTGAGGCACTCACGCATTTAGTAATAGGAAACATGATGAGAAAATAGCCAATAAGTTATTAACATGTTATACACAAAACTGTGGATAGTGTGCATAACTTAATAATAAAATTTTGAAATATTTTATTTAAAATGCAAGTATTTACAAAAAAAAACTAAAAACGTCTATAATTAATGCTATAAAGTATTCATTAACATCAAACCCACACATTATCCACAAAAAAGATGTGGATAATGTGTATAAGCCTTAAATATTTTATAAAAATTTACAAAAACATACATAATTTTAGTGCATTTGTGGATTAGTAAATCTTAATGTGTATAATCTGTTAGTCTAAATAAAAAACAGTAAAAAATTTCAAATTATTAGTAAATTTATGAAAATGATAGAGTGAAATATAACACAATATTTATAGAAAAATAAAAATTAATTACTTAGAAAGAATTTTAAAAGGTTGAGAAAAAGTTATCAAGTTTTTTAGTGATAACTATAACAAATTGTCTAGTAGCGTGCCTAAGCATCAGAAATGTAATTAAAATGTAATAGCTATAAAACAGTAAAAAATTAAAAAAATCTGAAATTGTCGGGAGTCCCATAAAAGAAATTACCTTTGAGTCAGTACGAAAAATATTGTATAATATTTCATAGAAAAAGACTAAAGAAATATTTGAATTTAAGGGAAATAAATAAATAATTACTAATAATTTTAAAGTGTATTTACAGAAAAAGGCAGAAGTTAAATAAGATAGTTATTATTAACTAAGACTAACAAGTTATCCACAATTTCTGTGTGAATAATGTTGATAACCTTTATATAAGCCAAAAAGCACACAAATTTGTGTGCTTTTTAACTGCATTTAAGCATAGAATATGATGTTTAAGCATTTTCAGTTTTAATAGAATCAGAAATTAACTTATTAATACCGACTAGTTCTTTTGGCGTTAGATATCTCCATTTCCCAAGGGGTAAGTTGTCTATAGAAACATTCATAATTCTAAGCCTTTCAAGTTTCACAACAGCATACCCTAAATGCTCACACATTCTTCGTATTTGACGGTTAAGTCCTTCTGTTAAAATTATTTTAAAAACATATTTGCCTTCTTTTTTTACAAAACATTTTTTAGTTATAGTATTTAGTATAGGAATACCATTTGCCATACTCTTTATGAAATTAGGGGAGATAGGTTTATCTACAGTAACAATATACTCTTTTTCGTGGTTATTACCTGAACGTAAAATCTTATTCACAATGTCTCCATCGTTAGTTAGAAATATAAGACCTTGAGAAGGTTTATCAAGGCGACCAATAGGGAAAATTCTTTTTTTAAAATTTATAAAATCTATGATATTTCCATTAACTTTATGCTCTGTAGTGCAGGTTATTCCAACGGGCTTATTGAAAGCTAAGTAGACGAATTCTACTTTATGTTTTAATGGTTTACCATTTATTTCAATGTAATCAGCTGCAGATACTTGGGTGCCCATTTCAGGGATTTTGCCATTTAAGGTGACGTTGCCTTTGTCAATCAGTTTATCTGCTTCACGCCTAGAGCAAAAACCCGTTTCACTTATAAATTTATTTAATCTAATTTTTAAAGCACTATTTTCATAGGGTTGAATAATGTTTTTCTCTTTTTCATTAGGTGTGGTTTTCATTTTGCACCGTCCTTTGGGATTATAAAATAAGATTAATGTATACAACTCATATTATATGGTTAAATCATTTCCTGCGGAGATTAAATGTCGTTAAATAATCATACAAATAGTTGTAAGGGTATCTTAATCGGGATACCCTTAGTCAATTACAGCTTGACCATTATTATTTAGTGATACCTTGAAATTATGTGTACCAGCATACCTATTAAACTCAGTTAAGTTAATTGGAGTTTTATTTTTATTTTCAGAAACAAATATATAAATTTTTAAACCGTCATCCGCATGTGCTTTAGTTAGGTATTTTTGTTTAAGCGATTCATCTAAAATTAAATGAAGTGCTTCATCCAAGGATTTATTTTCTAAATTTACAAGTTGTTTTATTTTATAGCCTCCAGGACTTCTGCCTTCTACTTTTGTAATTTTATTTGAACCGTTTACCTCCATTTTTAGAGAACAATTCATGTCGACTATAACAGAAAAATTATATCTATTATCCAAATATAATTTTCTTATTGAAAATAAAAGTAATAGGATGCAAGAAATAGCCAATAAGTATTTCCAAACGGAAATGCTTCGAAATTCTTTACCTACATATAGTTCGCCTATTTTAGGATTAGCCGTATGCTTTTCAAGGGTTACAAATTCATTATTTTGCGTTATGATATAGACCTTATTTTTTTCAATGTTAATTATTTTACCGGATTTTTGCATAGTGGCACCCCTTTTATATGATATAGTACTCTCGGAAACTCTCAAGCCATTGCTAATTCTAGGTTCATTTTTATTCATATATCAACTTCACCCCAGAATTTCTTCGAGTTTTATATCTTTCGGGTAGCATAGATAGTCTAAGCTATCCCTAGTATTATCGATTTTTTTTAATTAAATAGTTTTAAATAAGACTTGACAGCAGTAAAAATTTCGCAAAATGAATTTTGTATATTATTACCATTTTTCATTTATAAGGAGTGATTTTTATGTTAACTGTTAAGGCCTCACATACTCAATATCAAAATTTTGTTGAAACATTTCTAGAAAAATTCTTTATTCAAAATAATCAAGAAATTACTTTGTTTGAGCGTAGTTCAATAATAACAAAAATCTGGTCTGCCGACCTAACCGGAATTGTCCCTCTAATACAAAGTGCTTATTCTAAATCCAATCAAGGGGCTCCGCCCAAAGATGCGGTAGCTTTACTCAGATCACTTATTATTATGGCTTATTGTAAAGAAACCAGCATATCATCTTGGATAAAGACATTACGTTCAGAACCGTTTTATGCAATTCTGTCAGGCTTTATCCCTGCTTGCTACTCGCCTTTTAAAGCCGAAGGCATAGTTGCTGATCAAATACCTGGCATAGGTACTTTTTATGATTTTATGGATAGGCTGATTCATAAGGATAAAATCCTATATAAATCCAAACTGCGTAAATTGAAACGTAAACCAAGTAAAAAACAAAAGAAAAACCAAAAGATGAATAACTCCAAATCTGGTGTAGTCGAACGTTTAGTTAAAAGAATCTTAAAATATGATAATTCTAAGCTTTCTGACAGAATAGAATCCAAAATGAACAACATACTTAAGGAATTATTTGTTATTCCTTCCTTATCAATGGGCATTTTGGGTGACCCTTCTAAACTAAATATTGCTGGTGATGGAACTTGTATGCCTACACAGGCTTCGCCTTATGGTAAAAAAGTTTGTGATTGCAAACTTAAACCAGGAGAGCATTGTGCTTGTTATCGAAAGTTTACCGATCCCAGTGCTAGCTGGGGTTGGGATAGCTTTAATGAACACTATTACTATGGTCAAACTTATCACGGGTTCACTGCCTGTGATAGTTTTTACAGCCTACCTATCCATATTAAATTTGTTAGTGCAGCACGGCATGATTCTGTTACCGGTGTTTATGCACTTAAAGAGATTGTAGATTTATACCCTGAAATTAAATTCTATTCCGTAGCCTTAGATTCTGCCTATGATGCTAATGCATTTTATCTTTTATGCATGCATTATGGAATAAATCCTATTATTGATTTAAATTCACGTTCTTTAAAACCTTCATCAGGCAGTGATTTTGTTGAACTTGACGATAAGGGCATTCCTCATGGGAAAATTTGTGGACATCAGCTTCGTAATTGGGGAATCGTCCGTAAGGAATTTAGGCATAAATGGTTATTCCCAGTTCAATGTGACCACTGTGAAAAATGTCCTATTAAAAGCAAGAAAATTTATTACACTAAAACATTAGATAATCCAAGATATTTTACTCCTATACTAAGAGGTTCAAAGCAATGGAAATCTCTTTATAAACGACGTTCAACTACTGAAAGGTGTTGGGATAGAATAAACAACGACTTCCATGCTGAAAAAGCGATTATCTATTCCGTTGGTCGCAGAATAACAAGAGTATTTCTTGGTGCATTTTGCTGTTTTATAGATGCTTGGGCTAATGAAAAAGAGGTAACAATTGCTGATATCTTCCCGGTTTTCAAGAAAATAGCTGCCTAATTTATAATCAGTTTTAACTCAATAACCAGCCTACGGCTTTTTTAAAATAGTGTATAAAAAAGCCTTTTTATCATGCCTACTATTAATTCAAGTATAGCATTTCATCCAAATAAATACTTTTATTCCTCAAATATGGGAATTGTTAATTATTGTTTTTCGAGTACACTCATGATAATACCCATTGATTTTATTTATATGCTGTAAGTATATTTAAAAATGATAATGGATTGGAATTTATGCCTGCCAGGGTTATGGCGAGGAGATAAACCTAAGTAATTATTTACAGGAGAATAAATGTAATAAATTAATTTTTTAAATTATAGAGGCTGATAAGCATTATATTCAGGATTTAAGGAAACTATGATATACAAAGTATGCACTGAGTTTCAATTATTATTATATCACATGAGAAGCTTATTAATAATTCCATTAGTTCATAAAGATAAGAAATATGGATTAGTGATAATGCTAAATCATAAAAGGGTAGCATACAATGAAATTAAGAGGGCTAATGACTTCTCTTTTGTTATTTAGTATATATTTTAGGGTCAAAATAAATTAAGGCATATTATAATAAAAAACCTCACGAACATTAAAAAGTTTGTGAGAGTTTTTATTACAATATAGGGGAAAGTAATCTTGAAATAGATTCCTTAAATTTAACACTAAAACTTCTATTGACATATTTTTCGAGAGTTAATTCATCGCAAAATTTTAAATCGTCCATAAAAAAACGTTCTAAGTCGGAAGTTATTTCTTTATCATATATAAAAGCATTAATTTCGAAGTTTAAAGTAAAGCTTCTAATATCTAAATTAGCGGTGCCTATGGAGCTTATAGACTTATCAATAGAAAGAAATTTACTATGAAGAAAGCCCTTAGTGTAGGTATAACATTTTACGCCTGATTCTAGTAGCTCTCCCATATAAGATGTAGAAGCCCAATACACAAAGGGATGATCTGGTTTACTAGGTATCATTATACGAACATCGACTCCGGATAAGGATGCTATTTTTAAAGCTTCTAATATACTGTCATCTGGAATAAAATAAGGAGTTTCTATAAAAATGTTGGTTTCAGCTTTGCTAATCATTTTTAAATATCCATTTCTAATAGACTTCCAAGTGGAATCAGGACCGCTTGAAACTATTTGTAGACCTGTATTTCCAAGGTGAGTCCTGTGAGGGAAATACTTATTATCAAAAATTGAATTTTCATTGGCGGCAAATCTCCAATCCATTAGGAAGTGCAATTCTAATGCATCTATTGCATCGCCCTGTATGAATAAATGGGTATCTCTCCAAAATCCAAATTTTTTAGAAAGTCCTAAATATTCATCACCAATATTAAAACCACCTATAAAGCCATATTGACCATCGATAGTACATATTTTACGATGATTTCTAAAATTTACCCTTAGATTTATATAAGGAACAAAGGGTGGGAAGAAACAAACAACTTTTCCGCCAGCCTCAATTAGTGGAGCGAAAAAGCGCTTAGGCACTTTAAGGCATCCCATACCATCATAGAGTAATTCTACCTCCACCCCTTCTTTAGCTTTTTGGGATAAAATTTCAAGAATAGTTCTTCCTAAATTATCATTTTGAAATATATAATACTCCATATGGATATATATTTTTGCATTTTTAAGGTTTTCTTTAAGTTGATCAAATTTTGATTTGCCATCAGTAAATATGGTTACCTTGTTATTATTAGTGTAAAAAGAATTATCACTGCAAAGATTAAGTGTCATAATGTCAGAGTATTTACTTAAAAAAGGATTAGTTTTAATTAAGTCTTCATTATTTAAGAACTCCTTTTGTTTATCAATAATTGAGGTAAGATTCTCTTTTTCTTCTTTTTTTAGAGAAAACAATTTTTTTCTTTTTAAATTTTGACCAAGAAATAAGTATAGAATAAATCCTATGGTAGGTAAAAATAGTAATACCATAAGCCAAGTCCAAGTACTTGCAGGATTTTTGCGTTCAAGAAATACAACTGCCAAGGCGAAGAGGATATTGATAATAAATAATAAATTTAAAAAATGTAATAATAGTTCATTTGTAAACATATGTGCCTCCAAAAATTCATTTTATCTTATAATGATAGTATACATATAAAAGCGTATAAAAAAACATTAAAAATACGCATAAATAGAATATTTTTTTATTAAATATTTTTGAGTAAAATAGAAATATTTCAATATTATAATTTATATTATTAAAGGAATAGTAAGTTTTATGGTATAATAAAATTAAATTGCTGAAATCAACTTATGTGAAGAAGTATGTTTTGAATTGAATTTATGAATATATTAATAATATGTATTGTTTTTTTTATTTGTGCATGAAGGGTTATACTAGAATGCTACTTTAAAAATGAAGATGGAATCGGGGATAAGGATATGGGGTTAGTTCATAGAATAGTTGATGAGGAAATAAACAAATCCTTAGAACTTATAAAAGAATTAGAACTTGTGATGAATGAGATTCAAAGTAGCGAAAGTCTATTTAGTTCTAATATTCAAAATATGTCTTTAACTAACAAACAAAGTATATTAGATAAGTGGGTTAGTTATGTAGGATGTTATAATGAATTGAATGAAACTCGGGAAAAATATAAAAATAAACTTATATTAAAACATACAGAAGATTCACACACTAAATATAAAAATATATTATTAATTTATGCCTCAACTATAGCGATACGTAAAAATGCTGTATTGTTAGCTAACATTATAGAAAAAAATAAGTATTTGGAGTCAATGTTAAATGAGGCTAGGCCCGAATATAATATTAACAAAAAACAATATTATTATATTACACAAGAAATTACAGAAATTTATTATATGATATCTTTGTTTAGGAATAAGCATTACTTTGATTTTATGGTACATCACTATGAAGTTTATGGATATGAAAGAGATGAAAACGAAGAAGAATTATTAAATTACGCAAGTTACAATTATTTGAATGTTATAAAACTTGTTAAAAATCATAGAAATATAGTTAAAAATAATATGATTAATTTTTTTGGAAAAAATATTTTTGATTTTTGGTTCCCATTTCAAAAATGGGTCGCTATAAGTATTACTGGAGTTGATTACTCTAGTAGAAAAGAGAAATATGTTAGTAATGAAGATATTAATATTATAAAAGAAGAATTGCTACCAGGGGATATACTTTTAAAGAGAAACAATTATCAGCTAACCAACCTGGGATTACCAGGATTTTGGACTCATACTGGGATTTATATAGGTTGTTTAGAAAAATTGGACAAGTATTTTAACGACATCCCACTGGGGGATTGTTTGTGTGTTTCAGAGTATGTAAAAGTAATTTATCCTAAAGTATATGATAGTTTATGCAATCAAAATAATGGAGAATATATTATAGAAGTTATTGCCCCTGGTGTGGTAATAAATCCTCTAGATGCTATTGCAAAAGTTGACTATTTTTCTGCATTACGTCCTAAATTACCTAAAGAGGATAAATTAAAAGCATTGTTTACAGCGTTTGAATCTTTAGGGAAGGCATATGATTATAATTTTGACATTATGACAGATAACGCTTTGTTTTGTAGTGAATTAATTTATAAATCGTATTTATGTTCAAGGAATAAGAAAGGGCTTACATTTAACTTAGAAGCAAAAGCTGGCAGGCTATTACTTTCACCTAATAATATTATTAAAAAATTTGATTCAGAATTTGATAGTGAAAATGCAGAATTTGATTTTGTAATATTTTATGATGGTAGTGAAAGAGAAAGAAAAGCTATAAGGAAAAGCGAAAATGATTTAAAAATAACTTGGAAGCTATCTAAGTGGAGAATGTTAAGGAGAAGGGTTATTTTAAAAACAGAAATAAGGTATCCTATAGTAAAATTAAATGCAGCATTGTCAAAATTAAAAATTATTTTATATGGTGTGTTTTATTAATTGTGATATATGTATATAATATAAGCATTGTATTAAAAATATAGTTAAGTATTAAAAAATATAGTTAAAATATTAGATTAAATTCTAAAACAGAAAGTAGGATAAATAATAAATATGAGAAATATAAAAATTGTAATAGAATATGATGGTACTAGGTATAAAGGATGGCAAAGACTTGGAGATAGCGATAATACGGTTCAGCACAAAGTAGAAGCCGTTTTAAGTAAGATGGCAGAAGAAAATATTGAAATTATTGGGTCTGGAAGAACAGATGCAGGAGTACATGCAACAAACCAAGTAGCAAATTTTAGAACAGAATGCACAATGCCAGATCATAAAATGCGTAGTTATTGCTATGAATATTTACCAGAAGACATTGTAGTGAAGACGGTCGAAGAAGTGGACCTCAATTTCCATGCTAGATATAATGCTAAAGTTAAAAAATATGTATATAATATTTGTAATAACAAAGCACACAATGTTTTTACTAGAAAATATGATTATCATGTGCCACAACCTCTAAATATTGAAAATATGAGAAGAGCATCAGAAATTTTAATAGGAGAACATGATTTCCAAAGCTTTACAACGCTTAAAACAAAGAAAAAGTCTACTATAAGAAATATTTATACAATAAATATTGTAAATGATGATGGAAATATAGAAATTAGTGTTCAAGGAAATGGATTCATGAAAAATATGGTGAGGTTAATAGTTGGAACACTTGTTGAAGTGGGCCTGGGTGAAAAATCCGTAAATGAAATTAGTGATATTTTAGATAAAAAAGAAAGAAAATATGCTGGACATATTGCACCAGCAAAAGGCTTGTTTTTAGAAGAAGTTAATTATTAGAAACCAATAAAATGGTTAATATTACAGCACCAAAGGTGATGATTTAAAAAAGGCACATAAGTATTAACTTATGTGCCTTTTTTTAGTTTTATGTTTAGTTAAAACATCTCCTGTATAGCTGAGCATCTTATTTGAATATACCTTGTGCAGCTATATATACCAAACTACAGTATTCCTTCATTTTTTAATATAGCTTCAATTTCATCAACTTTTCTAGAGAGAATATAAAAACTATCTTTTAATATATTTTTTGGAAGAGGAGTTTCTTTTATAGTTTTTTCTAACACGTCTATAGTGTCGAGTGCATCATCAATGCCCTTTTGTGCTAGTTTTAGATTAGCTTTTTTCATTTTTTAATCTCCTTTAACTTATGTTATTTCATTAAATATACTTAAACCCTAACATTAGTAATTACTAATTTCAAGTTAAGAATGACTTTTATTTTATGTAAAATCGAAAAAATTAACTTTTCTTATTCTTAAGAATTTTATTTTTAACATCTTTCAAAATAGAATCGAAACCTTTGAATTTTACGTCAGGAAAGGCTTTTATAAGTCTTGAATAATCGGGGGATTTTTTGAAAACCAAAGAATCATATTTTACTTTCAATTCTTTTATGATAGTCTCAACGTCAGATTTTTTCTTACTCATCTTAATTTCGGCACTTTCTATTAACTGGTCCAATTTAATTTTTAATTCAGACATATCCTTAGTATTCCCTAAATTTAATTTAAAATCTGGAAGCTTATCGATTAAATCTGAATATACTGTATTTAATTGGGTTAATAGAGACCTTAATTTAAATATTGTATTCACAGTAATTATAAAATCAATGAAGAAATATAGGAATAGAATATAAAAAAGTGTTATGCCTGGGATAGCTGGTATTAAATTTACTATATAAATAATATAGGGGTGAATTACCTTCAAAATAAATATGGAAACAAAGCCCCATATTATAGAAAAGGATAAGCAAATTCTACCCTTAAGATTGTATGGCTCATCACTGTAATCCCACCAAGTACTATTAAATGCAGTTTCTAGAATATAACCTGTCATATACTCTAGAGCAGAGGTTAAGAATACTGAACCTAAAAAAAGAAAAATATAATTAGTTTCAATATGCTTTAGTAAAATAATTATTGCCAAAGTACCAAAACCATAAATAGGACAAAAGGGACCATGGAGGAAGCCACGGTTAATGAATTCTTTTTTCTTAACTGTAGCATATACTGTTTCGAGACACCATCCCATAAAGGAATAGATAATAAAATAATAAAAAAGCGTAAATACGCTAGAATTTAACAAAGTCATATTAATCATAGATTAACTCCCTTTTTTTTAGCCCATTGTACATTGAATAAGAAAATGATAACACAAAAATCGTTTTTTTTATAGTATATGGGATGAATAAATATTATTATATGCAATTTTATAGAAATAACTACATATATATTAATTAAGCAATGATAATTAATTTGAATTCTAGGAGGAAAATACATGATAAATATTATTTGGTTTTTAATTTTATCATTAGGGACAATTATTGGTATTGTTACAGGAAAAGGAGAGATTTTATCAAAAGTTATTGTTTCATCAACAACTAGTGCTGTGGAATTAGTAATGGGACTCGTTGGGATGATGTGTCTTTGGTGTGGGATAATGAGAATTGCTGAAAAAAGTGGATTAACTGATAAATTGGCAAGGCTGCTTAGGCCAATATTAAAAATTATATTTAAAGAAGCTGGAAAAAACCAGAAGGCGATGGCTAGTATTACCATGAATTTAACAGCCAATATGATGGGACTTTCTAATGCAGCCACACCCTTTGGCATAAAGGCTATGGAAGAGATGCAGAAAATTAATAATGAAAAAGATATAGCTAGTGATGACATGGCTTTATTTTTAGTTTTAAATGCTGCATGCATTCAGCTTCTGCCTACAACGGTGATATCTATTAGGGCTGCGTATAACTCTCAAAATCCAGCAATTATTATAATACCTGCAATAATTGCAACAGGTACTGCTGCAGTCTTAGGCGCGGTTTATTGTAAAATTCTACAAAGGTATTTTTAAATATATAGAAATATTAATGTTTAAATTTAGATGGGGTAGGTGAAATAGGATGATTATAGCTAATTTAGTATCGTATATTTTAAAGGGAATAATTCCAATTATCATTACGCTTGTGGTAATATATGGAGTTATTAAGAAGGTGAAGGTATATGAGTGTTTTGTTGAAGGCGCAAAGGACGGAATAACTATTTGCCTGAAAATTTTTCCGTATCTTTTGGCTATGATTATAGCTGTTAATGTATTTAGGGCTTCCGGGGCTTTAGACTTTTTTATTTATTTAGTAAAACCAGTTGTTGTGTTTATTGGACTCCCCCCTGAAGTTGTTCCTTTAGTTTTAATAAAACCACTTTCAGGAAGTGGAGCTTTAGGAGTATTCACTGATATTATAAAGCAATATGGAGCAGATAGTTACATAGGACGCGTGGCATCCATAATAATGGGATCAACAGAAACCATTTTTTATACCTTGACAGTATACTTTGGAGCGGTAAATATAAAAAAAATAAGGCATACACTAGTAGCGGCAATATTAGCAGATATTACAGCAATTATAATGGCAGTTAACCTGGCTAAGTTCTTCTTTTAAGGACATTTTAAAAGGGAAGTTCCCCATTTATATAAGTGGAGATACATAATATAAGAAAGAGAAAACTTCAGTGGGGTATAAATCTCCTTCTGAAGTTATTAATGTTGCAGCTTCCAAGAAGATTAAACTTATAACACAAATTGTAAAAGAAAGAAAAAGTATGATATTATAAATATACTGGAGTAAAATAAGGTAGATAACAGATATAATTGTTATTTATATTAGAAGAATGTAAGGGGGATATAATATGATTGAAATTACTGGCGTAAATAAGAGCTATAATGGTAAGAATAAAGCTGTAGACAATATAAGTCTAAATATAAGGGACGGAGAGATATTTGGATTTTTAGGCCCAAATGGAGCAGGTAAAACTACTACCATAAAAATGATTACTGGAATATTAAGTGCTGATAGCGGAAGAATCAATATCAATGGAATTGATATTGAAAAAAATGATTTAGAGGCTAAAAAATTATTTGGCTTTGTACCAGACAATCCGGACATGTTCTTAAGACTTAAGGGTATTGAGTATTTAAACTTTATGGCAGATATTTATGATGTGCCAAGTATTATTAGAAAAGATAGGGTCGAAGCTTTAGCAAATAGATTTGAAATGAGCAATGCGCTAACGGACCAAATTCAAAGTTATTCTCATGGTATGAGACAAAAGATAATTATTATGGGAGCACTTCTTCATGAACCAGAAGTTTGGATTTTAGATGAGCCAATGACGGGCCTTGATCCTAAATCTTCATATGTTTTGAAGGAAATGATGAAAGAGCATGCAAATAACGGAAAAACCGTATTTTTCTCAACTCACGTTCTAGAAGTAGCTGAAAAAGTATGCGATAGGGTTGCTGTAATAAATAAGGGGAAAATATTATTCTGTGGAACCCTTGAAGAACTAAGGGAACATTTTAAAGCCAGTGGGTCACTTGAAAAAATCTTCTTGGAGATGACTGAAAATGTATAAATTTATAGCGCTAACTAAGGTATTATTAAAAACAGGAACTGGATCCCCTAATAGTAAGAAAGATAAAAAAAAGATAAAAGGAATATTGCTTGGATTACTTTTAGTACTAGCATTCACACCTATGGCTATAGGGTTTGGAGAGTTTATATTTACGGCCTATGATGGATTACATCAAATTGGTCAAGAAGCAGTTATATTGGGATTTGGATTATCTATTGTTAGCGTTGTAATTTTCTTTTTTGGTATTTTTTATGCTATGAGTATATTTTATTTTTCTATGGATGTAGAAAATTTATTACCACTACCTTTTAAACCTTGGCACATTATGGGAGCTAAATTTGCTGTAGTATTAATTTATGAATACTTCACAGAAATAATATTTTTTTTGCCTACAATAGTTGCTTACGGTATAAAGAGTAATGCAGGGGTGTTGTATTATGGCTATGGAGTTATTATATTTTTACTCTTGCCTATAGTTCCTTTAGTAATTGCATCTGTAATTAATATGATTATAATGAGATTTACTAATATAGCGAAAAACAAGGATAGGTTTAGATTAGTGGGTGGACTTATGGCTATGTGTTTTGGTGTAGGAATAAACATATATATCCAAAGGTTTTCACAAAATCTAAGCCATTCAGAAGTTACTAAAATGTTTGCACAGGGAAATAATTCCTTAGTTGGTTTGGCAACAAAGCTATTTCCTAGTACTAAGATAGCTGTAAATAGTTTAATTAATACTACTAATGTTCAGGGGTTTATCAATTTGATTTTATTTATAGTAATAACATTAGCTGCATTAATGATATTTATAATGTTGGGTGAAGCATTGTATTTTAAAGGTGTTATGGGAATATCTGAAACAACCTCAAAAAGGAAAACTCTTAGTAGCCTTGAGCTTATAAAAAATACGGCACAAAATTCCTCACTAAAGGTATATATAATAAAAGAGTTAAAGCTTTTATTTAGGACACCGATTTATTTTATGAATTGTGTACTTATGTATTTTTTATGGCCAGTATTTTTGCTTATACCAATTTTTGCACAAAAAGGTGCTAGTTCTCAACTTAATATGTTAGCTAAGTTTTTACAAAACAACAAAAGTTCAGGCGTAGCATTAGGCGGCTTCTTTGCATTTATGATTTTTGCATCTTGCAGTAATGCAATTGCAACTACAGCAATATCAAGAGAAGGTAAAAATGTATTTATATTAAAATACATACCTATGAAATATAAAGATCAGCTTATGGCAAAGGTATTATCTGCAGTAGTTTTAGGAATAGCTGGTATGCTTATGGTAACTATAATTGGTTTAATATTTCTTAAGATACCGATAGATTTAGTTTTATTAATGATTATAGTTGGTTTTTTTGGAATAGTATTTACATCTTTTATAGGGATATTTATTGATTTGAATTTCCCTAAACTTCAGTGGAGTACAGAGCAAGAGGCAATTAAACGGAATCTTAATGTTATGATTAGTATAATTATTTGCATAGCTTTAGGTGGGCTTACAGTATTTATGGTTATCAAATTTGAACTAACTAAATGGACTACATTTGCTATAATAGCATCTTCATATGCGATTATAGATGTAGTGCTGTATTACCTGTTAGGTACAAAAGGGGTAGAAATATTAAGAAAAATAGAGTCGTAAAATATAAAATAATGTTGACCTAAGTATAATTTATTGATTTTAGGATAAAAATATTGACATAGTGATTTATTTGCAATATGATTATTATTAAACAAATGCAATGATGAGAAGAGTAATAAGCCTAATTGTTAAAAGAGAGCTGAGAAGGGTGAAAATCAGTAGCAAGGTAGCTTATGAAGATGGCCTTTAAGCATATTATCTAAGTGAAAAATTTAAAGTTTATTGTGAAAATATACTTTTAAATTTAATTATTAGGATAATACGGGAGCAACCGTTATATTGACAGGTGATGATGGTCACCCATTGAGGTCTTTATAGTGATGTAAAGATAAATTAGAGTGGTAAAACGTTAAATACGTCTCTAAACAGAATTTTTTTCTGTTTAGAGATTTTTTTTATTTTCCGGGAAATTATAATCTTTGGGGATTATTAAAGCTAGTTAATATATTTATATTCATGGGACTGAGAACTATAAATAATTTCAATACGAGAGGTAGGATAAAACTATGACTAAAAAAACTTTTTACATTACTACACCAATTTATTATCCATCAGCAAAACTACACATCGGTAATACCTATACAACTGTTGCGGCGGATGCAATTGCTAGATTTAAGAGACTTACAGGCTATGATGTAATGTTCTTAACGGGAACAGATGAGCATGGTCAAAAGATTCAAAGAATAGCCGCGGAAAAAGGGGTTACTCCAAAACAGTATGTAGATAAAGTAGTAGCGGGTATACAAGAATTGTGGGAGCTTATGGACATAAGCTATGATAAGTTTATAAGGACTACAGATGAGTATCATAAGAAGTCTGTTCAAAAATTATTTAAGCAGCTATATGATCAAGGTGACATATATAAAAGTGCATATGAAGGATGGTACTGTACTCCCTGTGAATCTTTCTGGACAGAAACTCAGGCAGTAGATGGGAAATGCCCTGATTGTGGGAGGCCTGTGGAGAAAGCAAAGGAGGAAGCGTATTTTTTCAAAATGTCAAAATATGCTGAAAGACTTATAGAATATATAGAGACCCATCCAGGGTTTATTCAACCAGAATCAAGAAAAAATGAAATGTTAAATAACTTCTTAAGACCAGGGCTTCAAGATTTATGTGTTTCAAGAACAACCTTTGACTGGGGAATACCGGTAGAATTTGATCCAGGCCACGTTATATATGTATGGGTAGATGCTTTATCAAACTATATAACAGCCCTTGGATATAATGGCGAAGATACATCTTTTTATGAGAAATTCTGGCCGGCGGATGTACACTTAATAGGTAAAGATATATTAAGGTTCCATACAATTTATTGGCCAATTATGCTAATGGCATTAGACCTACCGCTTCCAAAACAAGTATTTGGCCATGGATGGCTTCTTGTTGACGGTGGAGTAAGAATGGCTAAATCCAGAGGAAATGTAGTGGACCCGGTAACACTAGTGAATCATTTTGGAGTGGATGCAGTAAGATATTATCTACTTCATGAAATACCATTTGGTTCAGATGGAATATTTACTAGTGAAATATTCATAAGGAAAACAAATTCAGACTTAGCCAATGATTTAGGAAACTTATTATCAAGAACAGTAACAATGGTAGAAAAGTATTTTGACGGCGTTATTCCAGCACCATCAGAAAAAGCTGATGTTGATAATGAACTAATAGAACTAGCGCTTGCAGTTCCAGGTAAGGTAGAGAAAGCTATAGGAGATTTGAAAATTTCTGAAGCATTGGACCATGCTTGGACACTTATTAGACGGACTAATAAATATATAGATGAAACAACCCCATGGATACTTGGAAAAGATGAATCGCAAAAGGGGAGACTGGGTACAGTATTGTACAATTTAGTAGAATCATTAAGAATGACATCAGTATTGATATCGGCGTTTTTACCAACTACAAGTAAGAAAATAAATGCTCAAATAAATGCAGAAATAACTACATGGGACAGCTTGGCATCCTTCGATGGAACAAGTGCAGGAACAAAAGTTAATAAAAGTGATATAATGTTCCCAAGAATAGATGTAGAAGCTAAAATAGAGGAGCTTGATGCACTTGTAGAAGCACAAAGAAAAGCGGTGCAAAAGCCCACTATGGAGAAATTAAAAGAAGAAATTACTATAGAAGATTTCGACAAGATAGATATGAGAGTGGTTAAAGTATTAGAGTGCGAGCCAATGAAAAAAGCTAAAAAGCTTCTTAAGCTAAAAGTAGATTTAGGTGGAGAAGTAAGACAAGTAATTTCAGGAATAGCTCAGCACTATAAGCCAGAAGACCTAATTGGAAAGTACGTAGTATTAGTAGCTAATTTAAAGCCTGTTACTTTAAGGGGAGAATTATCACAGGGGATGATAATTTCAGCAGCTACAGAAGACGATAGCAAGCTATTTGCAATATCGGTGCCGGGTGAATTACCTACTGGAAGTGCAGTAAGGTAATTTGAGTTTAGAAAGCATGAAGTGCTAGTAAATTAGACTTCATGCTTTTGCATTTGAATGTGCCTTATTTAGGGTAACATCGACCTATTGAACTTTAATAAGGATAGATTTATAATTAGGTGTTATAAATACTACTAAGAATTACAAGGAGGTAAATAATATGAAATTTATTATAGGTTCTTTAATCGGAGCTGTTATCGGGTATATAACCAATTGGTTAGCTATAAAGATGTTGTTTAGACCTCACAATGAGATTAGACTTTTTAAATTTAAAGTTCCATTTACTCCAGGTCTTATACCAAAAGAAAAATCTAGAATTGCTAAAAGTGTGGGTGAGTCTATAGGCCAACATCTTTTGACAAAGGAAACAATTATGGAGTCTTTATGCAGTGAAGATATGAATAAGCAATTGGATTCTTGGGTGCAAAGTAAGGTGTCTGATATGGGGAATAGCGAGAATGTAGTAGAAGATGAGATAAAATCCCTATTAGGCGATGAATATTGTGCTTTTTTGCAGAATACTAACAATAATCTTTCTAAATTACTTATAGAGTATATAAATGAAGAAGATGTTAAACAAGGTATTGCTAAATATGCATATGCACAAATAATGCTAGAACTAAAGGTTAAACCACAAACCATTTGTGAAAGTGAATTATATAATTCAATAAAAAATAAAGCGTTAAACATGGTTATTGAGTATAAAAATTCGGAAGAATTTTATAAGGAAATTCAAAAAATATTAAAAGATAAGGTAGCTCAGTTAGTGGTTTTAGACAAGAATTTTGAGGAAGTTATACCTAGTACGATGATAAGCAATTTAAAAGTATATGTTTATGGGAAAAGATATAATATTGCCATGGAAATAAAAAAAACAATGAAAGAAGAAAAAAACAGTCAGAAATTAAGAAAAATTGTAGGGGAAACAATAAGTACTAAACTAAGCCCCATGATAGCAATGTTTATGAATGTGGATAGTGTTTATGAAAAAGTTGCAATTGGGATAGACGAATTCTTAGATGATACGAAAAATCATAATGATATTGCCTTAAGTATTAATGATATAATAGACAAGTTGCTCAAAAATTCAATGTCTACTGTGTTTTCTGAATTACCAGGAGAAGGGATAGACGACGGTATAGAGCCTTTGATTAATTTATTTACAACAAAGGTTGTAGATGAAAAATTTATTAGCGACACTTTTGATAAGTTAGAGGGTAAATTTAATAAGTACATGTCTATTGAGGAATTGCTCGAAAAAATAGGCATAGATTATAAAAATGAAATAGAAAAATTTATAAAAAATCGAATAGAAGCTATGGCAAAAAGCAATTCTGCAAAAATAAAAATTACAGAAATAGTATCTGTAATGATTAATAGATTCTTACATATGGGAACTAAATCAATATTTAATGGAAAGGGGGATAAAATACCCCAATCTGTTTCCAAAGTAGCTCTTGAGCTATACAATAAATTCGTAGAGAATAAGTCTGCTGACGTAATTGAAGTGTTGAATGTAGCTAAGATTGTTGAAGACAAAATCAATGAATTTGATGTAGCTTTTTCAGAGAAAATTATATTAGACATTGCTAGCAAAGAGTTAAGAGCTATAACTTGGCTCGGAGCACTGCTCGGCGCAATTATGGGATTATTATCACCTGTATTAGGGTCGCTTTAGTACATTATTAATTAATAGGTAAAAGTCACTTTCGTCGCAAAGTGGCTTTTATTTATTGTGCGCCCGGCATGGGCGCAATCTAATGGGTGAAAGTCCCTAGCACGGGTTAATAGTGCCAAGTGCATAGCTTAAGACAAGGGTGTCCACCGCGAGGTGGAATCTGAAGGAAGTCGGCGGCGAAACTCTGGTCTGACGAACAGAAACTACATATAAGGCATATGCTTGTGGGTAAGTTTGCAATACAAAATGAAGCCCAAAACTATTCGAAACAGGCGATGTAAATGTAGCAGATAGATGGAGTGAAAGATTGCGTTCTTACCCGGGGAGATCTGATAGGTAAGTTGTGGATATGAATTTAGAAATAACAAACTATACAGTGATGTATGGCTGAACTATCAGAAGTCAGCAGACGTCATAGTACCATGCTAAACGCGTTAGCGTGGGAAGGACTGAACAATAGGAGGTTTTGAAATTTTGAAAGATACGAAGAAATATGATGAAAGCAGACAACTTCATAAAGAAGGCTCTCTACGAGAGAATAAAGTGGAACTTAAAGGTAACGTAGAAGTGCATAGTATTTCTCCTATGTCAGAAGAAGGAAGAAACGATGTGAATAGATACGGTAATGATTTACTCGAACAAGTATCGTCGAGAGATAATATGAATAAAGCATATAAAAGAGTAAAAGCAAATAAAGGAAGTCATGGTATTGATGGGTTGACGGTAGATGAACTTCTACAACACCTAAAAGAGCATGGACAAGAATTAAGGCAATCATTACTGGAAAACAGATATAGACCTCAAGCAGTAAGAAGGGTGGAAATACCCAAACCTGATGGGGGAATAAGACTACTTGGAATACCTACTGTAGTAGATAGAGTTGTTCAACAAGCAATCTCACAAGTTCTAATACCAATATATGAAAACAAATTTTCAGATAATAGCTATGGTTTTAGACCTTTAAGAAGTGCAAAGCAAGCTGTTGAAAAATGTAGGGGATATATTAATGCTGGACATACATGGACAGTAAATATAGACCTTTCTAAATACTTTGATACGATAAATCACGATAAATTAATAAGGATACTATCGGAAGATATTAAAGATAGTAGAGTAATCTCTCTGATACGAAAGTATCTACAAAGTGGAGTGATGATAAATGGGGTATTTATGAATACTGAAGAAGGAGCACCTCAAGGTGGACCCTTGTCCCCATTATTGAGTAACGTAATGTTACATGAACTTGATGTAGAACTAACAAAGCGAGGACTAAACTTTTGTAGGTATGCTGATGATGCTAATATATATGTTAAAAGTGAGAAATCAGCAAATAGAGTAATGAAGAGTATTACAAGATTTATTGAGGAAAAATTAAAGCTTAAAGTGAATAAAGAAAAGAGTACAGTAGATAGATCTTGGAAACTTAAATTTTTAGGATTTTCGTTTTACCGAGCAAAAGGTGAATACAGAATGAGAGTTCCTCAAAAACCTATAAGTAAATTCAAAGCAAAGCTAAAGGAATTAACTTCAAGAAGTAATGCGATGAGCATGGAATATAGATTTATGAAACTTAAGCAAGTGATAGTTGGATGGGTAAATTATTTTGCTATCGCAGATATTAAAAGCATTCTCAAAACACTTGATGAATGGTTAAGGCGAAGGATTAGAATGTGTTTTTGGAAACAATGGAAAAAGATTAAAACCAAATATAAAAACCTTGTTAAATTAGGCTTGAACAAGAATAAAGCCTGGCAATATACAAACACAAGGAAGAGCTATTGGAGAACATCCAATAGCCCTATATTAAACAAAACATTGACCAATAAATACCTTAAAAATATAGGATTAGTTTCTATATCTGAGACATATTTATTAAAACATTAATTCTTATTGAACCGCCGTGTACCGAACGGTATGCACGGTGGTGTGAGAGGTCGCTAAATAAACTAATTATTTAGCTCCTACTCGATTTAACTAAATTGTCGATTATACAATTTTGCAAATAGTTGAATATTAGTGATATAATATCAAACAGACATTTGAATTATATTAAAGAATTTATTATTACATAGAAAGGATGGTGAAAACTGTAATTAAACTTTTGAAATTAACGGGTTTAACGACAGTATAGATTATGATATTTGATTCACATGCACATTATGATGATGAGGCCTTTAATGGAGATAGAGAAGAAGTAATAAAGGGGTTAAACGATAAAGGAGTAATAGGGGTTTTAAACTGCGGTGCATCACTTGACGGTGCAAGAATGTCAGTAGAGTTATCCAATAAATATGATTTTATATACTCGGCGGTAGGAATACATCCTGAATATGCAAATATTGTTAATGAGGAAATTATTGAAGAATTAAGGAATTTAACACATTATCCAAAGGTTAGAGCTATAGGAGAAATAGGATTAGATTATTATTACGACGAAAACCCAGATAGAGAAATTCAAAAAGCGGCTTTTGAACTTCAAATGGAGCTTGCAAAAGAACTTGGATTACCAGTGGTTATTCATGATAGGGACGCCCATAAAGATACGTTAGATATATTAAAGAAATTTCCGGAAGTAGTAGGGGTAGTTCACTGCTTTTCAGGAAGTGTTGAATTTGCTAAGGAGTGTTTAAAATTAGGGTATTATATAGGCTTCACTGGTGTTATAACCTTTAAAAATGCAAAAAAAACGGCAGAGATTGCAAGGATCGTACCAATGGACAGGATACTAGTAGAAACGGATTGTCCATACATGGCGCCTGTACCGCATAGAGGGAAAAGAAACCAATCGGATTATATTCAGTACATAATAGAAAAAATATCAGAAGTTAAGGGTAAAACCATAGGAGAAATTGAAAATGCAACAATATATAATATAAAACAATTGCTAAAAATTTACAAATAGTGTAGAATGGTTATTAATACGATTAGTGTGATAATTTTACACGGAATTGTTGGTAATTAAAATTAAATTTCCAACATATGATTTTAATGGTGAATATTAATTTGCCGGGTTACCCTCAAGAATGGGCTAGTTGAGATGGTTTAAGAATATAATTATATGCAAAAAGATGCATTAAAAGTCGAAACTAAGAATAATTGGGTCGAAATTTGACATATTTAATGCTTCAAGGTATAATACCCAAGTATTCTTGACTAAGGGAGGGAATTTATATGATAAAAAACGCGAAAAATAATTTTAAGAACTATTTTTCAAATGGTCCCAAGACATTTTTTGTAGTAATGCTATTATTAACATGCATTTCAGTTACTATGTTTAACATGAAAAAAGCTATATCTGTTATTGTTGATGGAAAGTCTATAGAAGTTATAACTTTAAAAAGTAATGTTACTCAAATACTAAAAAGTAACAATATAGCATTAGGGTCAAAAGACCAAATAACAGTTAGTTTAGACAGTAAAGTAAAAGACGGAGATAAAATATATATAAAAAAAGCTGTAAATGTCAAAGTAACAGTTGATGGGAAAGAATTAAATATACAAACTGCTGAAAAAACGGTAGAAGATATGCTGAAAGCAGAAAAAATTGTATTAGGTGATGAAGACAAGATTACCCCATTAAAAAGTGATTCGCTAAAATCAGGTCTCGCAGTAAAGGTAACAAGGGTAAACACTGAGAATGTGAAGGAAACTAAAGCAGTTAAATTTGCAACCGAAATTAAAAGCAGCGATGAACTAAATAAAGGTGTTAAGAAAGTTATTCAAAAAGGCATAACAGGTCAGAAGGTTATAACTTCAGCTGTTGTTTATGAAAATGGCAAAGAGGTATCTAGAAAATTAGTTAATGAAGAATTTAAAGCACAGCCCGTTAAGGAAATAATTGCATTAGGTAATACTAGTGTATATACCCCATCCCGTGGAGGCGATATTAGTTATACTAGAAAATTGAAGGTTAGGGCAACAGCATATACTGCTGATTATAGTTGCACTGGTAAGAGTGCAGGCGACCCTGACTTTGGTATAACTAGCACTGGGGTGAGGGCAAAAAGAAACTCAGATGGGTATAGTACTATAGCCGTTGATCCTAGCGTTATTCCATTAGGAAGCAAGATTTACGTAGAAGGGTACGGATATGGTATTGCAGAAGATATAGGTGGGGCTATAAAGGGTAATCATATAGATTTGTATTACGACTCCAGTGATGAAATGTGGGGTTGGGGAGCACGAAATGTAAGTATCTATATTGTGAAATAGGAGCGCAAGCTCCTTTTTTGTTTTATAGTTCACTATTAATAAGTAAAATGGTATTATAGATACAGCAATAAAAAGAAATACTAAGGGATGTTTTTGTTTTTTATGATTATATAATAAGGAAAATGCCTTAGTTTATCATAGCAGGTCGATAACCACATAATAAGTGGTGCCCTGCGGTATGAAGAATTAGGAGGACAATATGATTAAAGAAGTGATAGTAGTTGAGGGAAGAGATGATATTACAGCAGTTAAAAGAGCGGTAGACGCTGAACTAATTTCTGTAGGAGGCTTTGGAATCAACGAAAAGGTAATTAGTAAAATAAGGGAAGCGCAAAAGCGAAAAGGGGTAATAGTATTTACAGACCCAGACTTTGCTGGAGAAAAAATAAGAAAGATTATTACTAAAAGAGTAGCAAATGTAAAACATGCGTACATATCTCAAAAGGAAGGTACTAAGGACGGAGATATAGGTGTTGAAAATGCATCACCTGAAACAATATTAAGGGCTCTCGAAACTGCAAAATTTGAAGTCCAAGAGAAAAGAAAAGAGTTTGACGTGCAAGATATGATATTTTTCAAGTTAACAGCAGATATTAGAGCTAAGGAAAGACGCCATGCGCTAGGAAACGAATTAGGTATAGGATACGGTAATTCGGCGCAATTTATAACTAGGTTAAACAATTATGGAATTATAAAAGAAGAATTTATAAATGCTGTACAAAAAATAAACAAGGAGATGAATTATGGCAGATTTGACGATTAGTGAGGTTAGCAAAAAATATGAATTTAGGTTCAAAAAAGGTTTAGGCCAAAATTTTTTAATAGATGACTCTGTGTTAGACGATGTCGTAGAGGGGGCAGAAGTTAATGAAGAAGATTTTATTATCGAAATAGGACCAGGATTCGGTACATTAACTAGAGCACTTTTAAGGAGAGCTAAAAGAGTTTGTGCTATAGAACTAGACGAAAAACTTTTGCCGATTTTGCAAGATGAACTAAAAGAGTTCGATAATTTTGAGCTTATACATAATGATGCTTTAAAAGTGGATTTTAATGAATTAATTAAGGATGAAAAATCTGTAAAATTAGTTGCTAATTTACCATATTACTTAACGACACCAATAATTGTTAACCTACTTACTGGGGGTTATAATTTTAAATCTTTAACTATAATGATACAAAAGGAAGTTGCGCAGAGGATAGATTCAGAGCCAAATTGCAAAGCTTACGGAGCCTTTTCAATATTAGTTCAGTACTACTGTGACACGAAAATACTTCGGCTCGTGCCGCCTTCAGCATTTTTGCCGCAGCCTAAAGTAGAATCTATGGTTATAAGATTAGATAGATTAAAAGAGCCTAAAGTTAAGGTGAAGGATGAAGAATTATTCTTCTCTATAGTTAGAAAATCTTTTAATATGAGAAGGAAAATCTTATGGAATTCTGTTAAAGATATAGGAATTCCTAAAGAAGATTTACTAAAATGTTTTGAAAGAGCAAGCATTGATCCTAAGAGGAGAGGCGAGACTTTATCACTGCAAGAGTTTGCAACGCTTTCGGATGAAATAGGACTTGTAAAATAAATTTCCATATAGTGTTCATTTTTTATAATATAGTTCATATATTATAATGAATAAGTTTTATATGGAGGTAAATGCAGGTGACACCTAAAAAAAATTATAGTAGGTACTTTATTATATTACAAGAAGATGAAAAAGGCTATTCATTAGAAGCTGACAAGATTCCATCTGGATATGCAAAGCTCGAAATGAAAAACAGTAAATGTAAGGTTTCATACTACGTGCAAAACCTAAGGAAGGAAAAACAACCTTATTACATGATTTTAATATGCGGCAAAAAAGATGTAAACAAAATTATAAAAGTTGGCAAATTGAACATAGACGATCACGGTAGGGTAGACATTTCCCATGAATATGATATGGACAATATAGCGGATACCGGCATTTCTGCTGAAAAAATTATTGGAGCTGCAATTGTAAAATTCTTAGATGTTAATGTGATTTCAATAATGAGTGGATTTTCAACAACAGATAAACCAAATGAGTGGAAAAACTATAAACTAGCGGATTGTAATAAGGAAAAGAAGGAAACTAGAGCAGATGATATAAGTAATGAATTTGATAAATATGAACAAAGCATTGAATTAATTAAAGTGAAAAATGCTGACGTAGTCGAACATTTAGAAGCTCAGGAGAAGGTAGATGGAGCAGCAGACACAAAAGCAGACACAAAGAAAAGAGGTAATACCGAAGATATTGGACCTCTAGAAGCTCAAGATAAAGTAGCTGATGAAGTAGTCGAACATTTAGAGACTCAGGAGAAGATGGATGAAGCAGCGGATACAAAAGTAGACACAAAGAAAAGAGGTAATATCGAAGATCTTGGATCTTTAGAAGCTCAAGATAAAGTAGCTGATGAAGTAGTCGAACATTTAGAGACTCATGAGAAGGTGGATGAAGCAGCGGATAAAAAGGTAGAAACAATGAAAAGAGGTAATACCGAAGATCTTGGACCTTTAGAAGCTCAAGATAAAGTCGATAAAGTAGACAAGGTAGATACTGTGCAAAGAATTAATATTGAAGATGTTGAGGTTTCAGACGAACTAAAAGGAAAAAATGAAGTTAAGAAACTTGAAGATGATTTTGATGTAAATAGAGATAAGGATAAAAAGCAACATAAAGAAAATAAAAAAGATGAGTGTAATTATAAGGAGAAAAATTATTCAAAAGAGGAATATCCTAAAGGCAATATGGGAGAATTCTTTAAGGCAGTAGCGCAAGATTTTGATGAAGTACCTGATTTTTCTAATGAAATTAAATGGTGTAAATGGTATAAGGTACCGGTTAGTAATTTAGAGAATATGTATGATTTGAGTGACTATAACAAATATACAATAGCATATTATCCTATGATTTCGTATTATCCGTATATTAGAAATTATAAATCTTTTATGTTAGGATATAAATGTGACTCAAGCGGGAAAATGAAATATATTGTTTATGGAATACCGGGAAGTAAAGCTAAAACTCATCAACCTTATGGAGGGAAAACTGGTTTTGTAAGTTGGATTTCAGATAAAGAGAATGATGAAATGGGATATTGGCTGATGTTTTATGATTTTAAAAATTCTACAATTGTTGTACCTTTAAAAAAATAATATATGTAAAATTAAATGTGTGGCTAAATAATTTAGTCGCACATTTAATTTTTTAATATTCTTTTAATATATATCATATAGTATATTAACATTAATATGTGGAGGGGTACAGTGAAGGTTATACTTATAAACAGAAAAAAAGTTGGAATTATAGTAATAATCCTCGGACTGATGATCACGCTTTTGGGGATATCAAAACAATTTGATGACAAGCTAAAAGCTACTATTCTTGTGGAGAATGATATTAAATTGCTTAATGAGTATACAGCTATAGACGGAAAGGTAAGTTACAAATTGCCGGTTGGATGGACGACTACAGAAAAAAAAATTTCTGGTGGTGAGATTATGTATCATAATGATTTTCAATCAAATGATGCAGTTATTCATGGCTTTGTAGAAGTTTGGAAAGGTAAACAGGACTTAAAAGCATTTTTAGATAGTAGCAAAGAGATATCACAGAAGCAAAATGCGATTAGAAATTATAAAATAGATGACACTATTATAAATGGGAAAAAGACATACTTAGTGAAATACTTAATTGATGTAAGCGATAATAATTGGTACAAGGCCTATGAATATTTTATTGATGATGGAAAAGAGTTTTATAGAATTTCATTTTTTACAAGAAATGTTAATTTTAAAGAGACTTATGGAGCTATTTTTGAAAGTATAGTTGAGACTTTGAAAGTTCGATAGGGTGGCTTAGATATTTCTCCAAATGTCGTATGAAATTAATTAGAGTTGCTTAAAACTTTTTAAAGTATTATAATTTATTTAATGATATCTAAAAGACAGTCCATTACTATATTGTGAGTCGTTAAGTCATCACCTGCGGAGCTGTTGCAGCACTGAAGGTGATGATTTAACGAGTTATGAGCTAAGAGCTAAGAGGATCAGTTATGCTTCTCTTAGTATTTTATTGTGCTAAGCAGCTTAAATAAAGCAATAAAAAGGAGATGAATTTTAAAAGAATAAAAGAAACTTTGTGGAAATAATATTTGAGAGTTAGGATAACAATATATAATTGTTATTTCCTGCAGAGATTAGCTAGGGGGATAACAAATGATTAAAAATAAAAACAAACTAATTATATTTTGTTTTATAATTATAACTTCATTTATATTTACGGGATGTAAAAGCTTTGATGTAATTAAAGTAAAGCTTGGAGTGAAAAATGTTGATTTTGAGTATATTGAGCAGGGAAGAATTAAAAAAATAATAATACAAAGTACTAGAGATAAAAGCTTTAGATTTGTGGTCACGGATGAAATAGCTATAAAAGATTTACATAAAATTTTATCGTCAGCTAAGGAAGTTAAAGAAAAGTCAGCACTAGAGGCTGATTATATTTTTGAAATGTATGAAGGTGTCGATAAAGTCCATAAATTTAGTTATATAGCGGGACTTGATAAAAAAGATGGAGCTAATTTATATAGTGCAGATAAAAGTTATATTGTATCTAAAAGGATTGACAATGATATCATAGAAAACTTTTGGAATATTAGAAAGCCTATAGATTTTGAAACTGTATATTATGATTCGATTTTAAAGGTATTAGATAAGTATATAAAGGATGATGATAAAAGCAAAAAAATATTTGTCGATATAAGTGAAGATAATGAAGTGGCTAAATTTATATTATCAACTGATTTAGAATCATTTAAAAGTAAGCTATTAAATAATTTTAATGCACTATTGGTAAAAGATAAAAATACAGGATATGATGAGTTAGTAAGTGTTAAAACGGAAGGATACAAATCCACTATATACAAATCTTCTGTGACGATTAAGAATAAAGCGAATGAGAAGGAAAAGAAATATTACGTAGTAGCGAAATATGATAAAGGATGGAATATTGAAATTTTTGAAGATGAAAAACCTAATGAATTTTAATAATATTGCAAAAAATAATAAAAAACTGTATTTAAAAATAAATGCAGTTTTTATTATTAAACTTAATTAGAGAAAATTTATCATTGTATCGTTAAGCATATTAGTAGGAGCATCAATATTTAAATCAATAGTATCTCCTATTTTTGAATTTTTAGGTAAGCGGGAAACACTTACGTTTATACTAGTTCCATTTAAAAAATTTATAAAAGCATCAGTATTGCTCATATCTATTATTTTACCAAACATTATAAAACCATCCTTTCATAATATATAAACTATATTTATTATAGTTTTAGCAAAGAACACTATTATATTCATGAAAGTGATAATGTTTTTATGTATAATATGAACAAATGGACTTGCGTGCGAGAGGGTATGATTTATATTATCCATAAACTAAGAAACACCTATCACAAAGTGATAGGTGTTTTTTCTATAATTAATTTATATTATAGATTAGATTTTGAATTATAATCTAGTAACGTTTGAAGCTTGAGGGCCTCTAGCGCCAGTAGTTATTTCGAATTGAACTTGTTGTCCTTCTTCTAAAGATTTATATCCGTCTCCTTGAATAGCTGAAAAATGTACGAATACATCCTCTTCTCCTTCTACGGATAAGAAACCAAACCCTTTTTCTGAATTAAACCATTTAACTGTACCTGTTTTCATATAACTTTCCTCCTGAATAAAAAAATTTGTAACATTTGTAACATAACTATTATGATACTACACTTTGGTGAATTTTTAAATAGTTTTTTGAAAATAATAATATTATCTATGTATTTATACTATTTTTTTACTGAAATGTATCTAAACACAACTTATATTATAATATCATAGCTATTTATAAAAATATATTCACCTACAACACTTTATTAATTTATAATAGATTTTAATTTAAATTGTATATATAGTTTGGCTTTTAATATGTTTTTTATACTATTTTATTTTTAAAGTTTTTATCAGGATGATATTATCAAAATTGAGTGGGTAGGTTAACTAATTATGTTAATAAGGCGATAACTATAAAAAATCAAAGGATATCGAGGTAACTAAAAATTAATTGGCTGTATTATATGATAGAAGTTAATTTAGAAATTGATATAAATTTTTTACTAGAGTATAATAAGCAAAGTAAAAGATACTGTGTTCGGAGGGGTCAAAATATGCTACATGTTGTCAAAAGAGATGGACGAGAGGTTCAATTCAATTCAATTAAAATTACAAATGCCATAAAGGGAGCGATGGATGAGATCGCTTTTAATTTAAAAGAAAGTGAAGTTATAGAGCTAACTCAAAAGGTCATAGAAAAAATTGAGGATTTGGAGAAACAGCAACTAACTGTTGAAGAAATACAGAATATTGTTGAAGGTACACTTTTAGAAAATGGTCATAAGGCTATTGGAGTAGCTTTTTCTAATTACAGACGCGAACGTAACAAGATTAGAGAAATAAAATCAGACCTTATGAAAGCTATAGAAAAAATAGGCGTAGAGACAGATAGAGATAATGCTAATGTGGGTAATAACTTTAGTTCTAAGTTACTTAGAATTGCTAGCGAATCAAACAAATGGCATAATTTATCTATGATGCCTAAGCATTTATCAAAAGCACATGAAAATGGTGACGTATATTACCATGATCTAGATAGCTATAATTTAACTGTAAATTGTTTGCATATACCAACAAGAGAAGTTTTAGAAAGAGGGTTTAATACAGGATATGGATATATAAGAAAAGCAAAAAGGATAGAGTCTGCAGCAGAACTTTCATGCATTTTACTTCAATCAACGCAGAATGATATGTTTGGAGGTCAATCACATCCGGATTTTGACAATGACATGGCGGCATTTATAGAATATACAAGGCTAGAAATTAGACAAGAAATTAGAGAACTTGGTGTAGATGAGCACAAAATTTGCGAATTTGCGGAACGTAAATTAAGAAGAGCTGTAGAACAATCTATGCAGGGCATAGTATATAACCTAAACACAATGCATAGCAGAGCTGGATCACAAGTGCCTTTTAGTTCGATGAATATTGGAGTACCGGAATCTAAAGACGCAGCACTCGTATGTGAAATATTTTTAATTGAATACGAAAAAGGACTTGGAAAAGGGGAACAACCTGTATTTCCAAACATAATTTTTAGAGTTAAAAAAGGGGTCAATAGAGAAAAGACTGACCCATATCACTACTTATATAAGCTTGCTTGCCGCGTTGCTAGTAGGAGAATGAATCCTACCTTTATGAACTTGGATGCTGATTTTAATAAATTCTACTATGATCAAGGGATTACTCCGGCTACCATGGGATGCCGTACTTATATTTGTTCTAATGCAAATGGAGAGGCAGGAACAAAAGGGAGAGGAAATATTGCTCCAGTAACTTTAAATCTTCCTAGACTTGGTATATTAGCGAAGGGAGAGGTAGATAAGTTTTATAAATTACTTGATAGTAAGTTAGAACTTTCTAGAGAAGCACTTATGCATAGATATGATGTTTTAAAAAAATTAAGAGTTAAGGATCTACCTTTTGTAGCAGGGCAAGGTCTTATGGTAGGTAGTGAAGGGTTATTACCTGAGGATTCCATAGAACCTATTTTAAAAAATGGATCATGGGGTATTGGTTTTATAGGGCTTGCAGAAACGGTAGCGTCGCTAACTGGAAAACATCATGGAGAATGCGCAGACTCCAGAAAATTAGGAGTTGATATAATATCTTATATAAGGAATTATACTGACAAGCTAATAGATGAAACTAAGCTTAATTGGAGTGCTTATGCTACGCCGGCTGAAGGATTAAGTGGTAGATTTATACTTCAAGATAAGGCTGTATTTGGTGAAATACCAGGGGTTACTGATAAAGAATATTATACAAATAGTTATCATATTCCAGTAGGGTATCCAATATCAATTAAGGAAAAAATAGATATCGAGGCGCCTTATCATAAATTATGTAATGGTGGACATATTAGTTATATAGAACTTGACGATTATCCAACAGAAGAAATTATAATGGACATATTAGATTATGCATATAAGCAAACGAACATTAGTTATATGGGCATAAATTTCCATATAAGATATTGTAAAGACTGTGGAACATATCTCCAAAGTGGAGCACATAAATGTAGCAAATGTGGAAGTAGTAATATACAAGGGATTTCAAGAGTAACAGGTTACTTAAGTTTGGATGAGAGATTCGGTAACGGGAAGACAGCAGAGAGAGCCGATAGAATATCTCATACTGCGGGTCATGTATCTACATATTAAAAATCGACTAAGTACGATGAAAATGATGGGCAATTGTATTAAACAATTGCCCATCATTTTCATGTGATTATTTTATAAAAGGTGGTGGATTGAATGAAACTTCAAATAGGCGGATTTCTAGATAATTCATTAGTTAATGGAGATGGACTTAGGTCTGTAATTTTTGTGTCTGGATGCATGCATAACTGTAAAAGTTGCCAAAATGAGTTTATGCAAGATTTTAATTATGGGGATTCTATTTCAATAGATGATATTGCACAAAAAATAGAGAATAATATGCCTATAATAAAAGGGGTTACCTTTTCAGGAGGAGAGCCTTTTGAGAGTGCGATAGCTTTAACGAAACTATCAGAGAAATTAAAGGGCCAGGGATTAAATATTTGGTGTTATAGTGGATACACTTTCGAAGAACTAATACATAGCAGAGATAGTGACAAACTAAGGCTACTAAGTTGTATTGACGTACTTATTGATGGCAGATTTGATAAAGAATTAAAGGAAGGCGCTAGTAAGTATACTGGATCATCTAATCAGAGAATCATTGATGTTCAAAAAAGTATTTTAGAAAATCAAATTGTGTTATGGAATAAGCAAATATAAAATTCATTATTAATAATTTGATCCAATGTGAAATAAAAAAGGAAAGCCCACCACTTATTTAAAAATGGTGGGCTTTTCTTCTAAATATAGTTTAATATTTTGACAGACATGGATTCTTTTATTTCATCATTAATCACTAAAGTATTACTATCTATTTTCGATGCGTTTTTCATATGCATAAGATATGTTTCTACTCCCTCTAATGGAAGAGATAGTCGTAAAGTTTTATAGTGCATAGGTATAACTATTTTGGGGTTCATTTTTTTAGTGACTTCCGACGCTTCCTTGCCATCAATTGTATAATTACCCCCTACTGGAACAAACAATATATCTACATCTCCAAGGGAGGACATATCATCATTTGAAAGAGTGTGGCCTAGATCTCCTAAATGACATAAGGAATACCCATCCATTCTAAAGGTGAATATTATGTTATCGCCCCGTTTTGCACCTTTATTTTTGTCGTGATAAGAAGGGGTACCTTTTATAGATATATCATGTAAAGTGGAAATGCCAATTTTATCTATGATTTTATAATTGCCAGTTAGCTCTTTGATATAATTATGATCAAAATGTTGATGACTTATAGTTACAATATCTGGACTGCCTTTATAAATATCATACCCTAAAGTATTGTCAAATGGATCTGTTAAAAGCTTCACACCTTTTGAATCTTCCAAAAGAAAGCATGAATGACCTAACCAAGTTATTTTCATGTAAATTCTCCTTTTGTTAAATGGTTTCGCTTTGTTATGGTATGTGACCCCCACTTATAGAAGTGGGAGTCTTTCCTTCTGAAATGCCTTTAAAATTAATATATTGTGTAGTAAAAGAACATTTTATACGGTCATTTCATGACTCACAATATATAATTTTGATTTTTATTAAATATCTAATAAATTCTTTTTATAGTTAGAATAATAAAGTCTAAGCTCTTCCATTTGTGCATCTAATTGTATTTGTAATGATGAAAGTTCTTCATAGTTTTCAAGTTTAGAGGCTTCTTTTATTTTAGTAAATAGGCTTTTCTTAGAATAAGTATCCTTCATAAGAGAATGTCTAAGATCATTAATTTTTTGCCAATTTGCTAAATCTAAATCTAAAGCTTTTTCAGCAGTGTGAATCATTTCAGATTTTCGAATCTCTTCTGCATAATTATTTAATAACCTATTATTTATTTCAGTAACCCATCTACTGGTTATTGCCATTTTAAAACTATTTATTATGCTAGTAGTAAATACATTGGAAGTCGTAAGAATCTTAAGCTTTTCAGGATATTCTTCTAATGTACGAACATTTTCATAAACAGTTTTTGGTGCTTTTCCAAAATATTTTGCGCGCTCTTCTTCTGTATAGAATTCGAATACATCTTCTTCACTTCTGTAAGCTCTATCTTTTTCTAAATAATCGCTGTCGTCTCCTGGTGCTTTAGATAATTCTTTCAAAAGGTCATCTTCAGATTTATTGTTTTCTATGGCATATACAATCCCATCGAGCATTGTCATATATAGGGTAGATAAAGCTAAATAGGCATTAGTATGTGGACATGGAGATCTAAGCTCAAACCTTGTAGCAAGTGGATTATCAAGGTCTCTTATTAAGGCTAAAAGTATAGATCTGTTTCTCGATGGAATATCTACACTGTGACCAAGTGAAGTTACTATGCAAATAGGAGCTTCAAAACCAACTTTTAATCTTCTTAAAGAATCATTTGATGAAGAAACAAATGGATTTATTACTTCATAATTTTTAAGTACTCCCATCACGGAAGCATAACCTAAAGTGCTTAAAAAATGTTTTTTATTTGAATTGAATAAATTAACTCTCTTTCCATTTTTTAATTTTACAGCTACTCCAACATGAATATGTTCACCGCTTCCAGCCACATCATGTACAGGTTTTGCTAAAAAATTAACATCTAGACCGTTAAGTCTGAAGGTTTCTTTTACTAAATTTCTGATAAATAGCTCATTATCTGCACATTGAAGAGCATTTGAAAACTTCCAATCTAATTCAAGTTGTTCCATGATATGTGTTAGAGTACCAGCTTCACCTATTTGAGCTTTTACCCCACCAACTTCTTTATGGCCCATTTCAGGTTCGAAACCATACTCTTCCATTAAAAGAAGTGTTTGCTCGAGAGCTGTTCGAACATTTCCTTTAGTTTTACTCCAATATTGCTCTTTTAGTACTTGCGAAGTAGATAGTTCTTCTATATCAGCCTTATCATTAGGTGTTTTTACCCAAAATTCTAACTCAGTAGCAGAAGTGAGCATTAGCTCATCAATATCTTTATATTCAAAATTAAAAGAAGTTAAAGATGATGGATTTTCTTTGAATAAATTAAGAAGGGTTGTTTTAAAGCATTCAATGGATCTTTTTAAGATTGATCTTGAATCTACTGGGAGATTATCATGTAATAATATACATGGGATCTTTAATGTACCTATAGGTAATGCTGTTTCAGGGTCAATGTTTTCATAATTGTAGTCGACGTACCAATTACAGTCAAAATCTGCTAGCATGTCTAATTTAGCATTGTTTAGAGTGGCAATACCTGGCAATACTACAGATGAACCATCAGTTTGAATAGCACCTTCCGCGAAACCACTAATATCATTTAAGAATATTTTCATTGGAATTCTCTCGTCAGTGTCATTACCGGATAAGTCAATACCAACTAGTGAGACGAATTTCACCTCAGAGTGAGCAAGTAAAGTTTCTTTAATTTCTTTTTCAGAATGCTTTTCTTTAGGAATTACATAAAATAATTTTTTCAAAATAATATTCCTCCTTTAAAGTATATAAATTGCTTAAAAGCCACTAAAGTGACTTGATTAACCTTTTTAGAAATAGAATCATGATCTTAGCAGAATACTTGAATTGCCTGTAACAAGACTACCACATATAGGAGTAGAGAGCTTTTTTTAGAAATACAACAAAATTTTATTTGTAAATAAAATGATTTTATTATGAAAATGCAAGTATGTCAATAAAAAAACATCACAAAACACAATAAATTATAAACCAATGCTGCTGATTTGCAAGTTATTACAAATGAAAATTCATTTATAAATTCAAATCATAACAAAGTTTATTTTTAACTAGTATTATATCACATACATCTATGAAAAGGTGATATTTAAATAATCAAAGTGTTATTGAAGGTTTGTAGAATAGTATTTCCAAAATATCAAGATATAGGATTTATAACACAAATTTTAATTTTTAGATATAGACTTCTTTTTTTTATGGTAAATACAAGAGAATTTAAAAAGAAATTGACAATGAAAATTCATTATAATATAATGATAAGAAGTTCATAGTAATTATTGATTATGACTAATAAAAAGCTTTGATTAGGAAAAGTATTTAAGCAAGTAACTTACAGAGAATGGGCCAGGTTGAGAACCCATAGTGAAGGTTTAGAGAAAATCACCTAGGAGCTGAGAGCTGAATGTTTAGTAAGCTTATCCGTATTTCTGCGTTAAAGAATAAGGTATTATTGTACTTGAATTTATATGTATTATATAGGTGGCATAACGAATTTAACTTCGTCCTATTTAGGGTGGGGTTTTTTTATATTTAAAAATATTGTAGTACCACAGGTAATGATTTAACGACATTTCAGAAGGAAAGTTCCCCACATACAAATAGTAATTATTAAATGAAATAGGGAAAGGAGTTTTATTATGTATAAGAAAAATGATGCTTCAAAAAGTTTTATGGATATAGAAAAAGATGTGCTTAAGCTTTGGAAAGAAAAAGATATTATTCAAAAGAATTTTGATTTAAATGAGGAAGGGGAGTCCTTTACTTTTTATGATGGTCCACCAACGGCTAATGGAAAACCACATATCGGGCATGTTTTAACAAGAGTTATGAAGGATTTAATTCCAAGATATAAGGTAATGAAGGGATATAATGTTCTTAGAAAAGCTGGGTGGGATACCCACGGGTTACCGGTAGAACTTGAAATAGAAAAAAAACTTGGAATTAATGGTAAGCCTGGAATAGAAGCTTACGGTGTGGAAAAGTTTGTGAAAGAATGTAAGGACAGTGTTTTTAACTATGTAAATATGTGGGAAGAGATGTCGGATAGGGTAGGATACTGGGTAGATATGGAGAAGCCATATGTAACTTATCATAATGATTATATTGAATCAGTTTGGTGGGCATTAAAGCAAATGTGGGATAAGGATCTATTATACAAAGGTCATAAAGTAATGCCTTATTGTCCAAGATGTGGAACATCTTTATCATCTCATGAAGTGGCTCAAGGATATAAAGATGTAAAAGAAATGTCAGCATATATAAAATTTAAAGTGAAGGGTGAAGAAAAATTTATACTTGTTTGGACTACAACTCCTTGGACACTTCCAAGTAATGTAGCACTTGCAGTAAACAAAAAATATGATTATGTTGAGGTAATCCAAGAAGGTGAGACTTTAATACTTTCGAGAGATTTATTAAGTAAACTCGAGGGAGAGTATGAGGTAGTACGTGAATTTAAAGGAGAAGCTCTAATAGGTCTTGAATATGAGCAAATGTTTAATTTCTATACTCCAAAAGAAAAAGCTTTCTATGTAGTACACGGAGATTTCGTAACACTCTCAGATGGTACAGGGATAGTCCATATTGCTCCGGCTTATGGTGAAGATGATAATTTGCTTGGTAAAAAATATGATTTACCACTTATTAATTTAGTTGATGTAGAAGGAAAATTTGTAGATTGCGTTGCTCCATGGAAGGGCATTTTTGTTAAAGAGGCTGATGCTAAGATATTAGAATACTTAAAAGAAAACAATGTTTTATATAAAGCAGAGAAATTTGAACACTCATACCCACACTGTTGGAGATGTGATACACCACTTTTATATTATCCAAGAGAAAGTTGGTTTGTAAGAATGTCTTCAGTAAGGGACAAACTTATAGATAATAATAATAAAATTAATTGGATTCCAGATAACGTGCGAACAGGCAGAATGGGTAAATTCCTTGAAGGCGTTATAGATTGGAGTATAAGTAGATCTAGATATTGGGGGACTCCACTTCCAATTTGGGAATGTGAATGCGGTCATCGCGAACTTATAGGAAGTATAGCAGAACTTAATGAAAAGGGAATAGATGTGCCAGGAGGAATAGAGCTTCATAAACCATTTATAGATAAGATAAATTTAAAATGTCCAAAATGTAGCAAATCTATGACTAGAGTAGAAGAAGTTATAGATTGTTGGTTTGACTCAGGATCAATGCCATTTGCGCAACATCACTATCCATTTGAAAATAAAGAACTATTTGAAGCTAATTTCCCAGCTCAATTTATTTCAGAAGCAGTAGACCAAACAAGAGGATGGTTCTATACGTTACTTGCGGTATCTACAACTGTATTTGATACAAACCCATTTGAAAACTGTATTGTACTAGGGCATGTATTAGATAAAAACGGAATTAAAATGTCTAAGCATAAAGGGAATGTGCTAAGTCCATTTACAGTGCTAGAAAATCAAGGAGCAGATGCTCTAAGATGGTACTTTTATACTGCTAGTGCGCCATGGTTACCTTCAAGATTTTATGAAGGCGCGGTAATTGAAGCACAAAGGAAGTTCATAGGAACTCTTTGGAATGTATATTCATTCTATATTCTATATGCTGAAATAGATAATTTTGACCCAACTAAATATGATTGCTTTGAATCTGAGAATATTATGGACAAATGGATGATGTCAAAACTAAACACATTAGTTAAGAATATAGATGACCATTTGACAAATTATAGAATAACTCAAGGTGCTCTTGAACTCGAAGGTTTTGTAGATGAACTTTCTAATTGGTATGTAAGGCGCAATAGAGCAAGATACTGGGTAGAGTCACTTACAGATGATAAGATAGGCGCTTATATGACATTATATAGAGTTATCACAACTTTTGCCAAAATATCTGCTCCATTTATACCGTTTATAACAGAAGAGTTATATCAAAACTTAGTAGTTGCATTTGACAAAAGTGCACCAGAAAGTATTCACTTATGTGCATGGCCTGAATATAGAGAGGATCAAGTGGATAAAGTATTAGAAGAAGAAATGGATATGGCTTATAAGACTGTTAAATTAGGAAGAAGTGCACGAAATGCTGCTAATATAAAGAATAGACAGCCGCTTTCTAAAATGCTAGTTAGTTCTAAATCTCTTCCAGAATATTATGGAGATATAGTAAAAGAAGAACTTAATATTAAAGAAGTAGAGCTAGGAGCTGATATTTCTAAATATGTTAAATTTGAAATTAAACCAAATCTACCTGTGCTAGGTAAGCCATATGGTAAGCTAATACCAGGAATTAAGAAAGCAATAGGAGCTATGAACCAAATGGAGCTTGCTCAAACTATAAATAACGGGAGCATAGTTACTATAAATGTAGCGGGAACAGAAATAGAACTCAATAGCGAGAGATTACTTGTTACAATGCAAGGGCTTGAAGGCTATGCATTTGCTGGGGAAGGTGAAATGGGAGTAGTCTTAATGACTAACATCACCGAAGAACTTAAAGAAGAAGGAAACGTACGTGAGATCTTAAGCAAGATTCAAAACATGAGAAAAGAAAGTGGTTTTGAAGTTGCTGATAAGATTAGAATTTACGTATCTGGAAATGAAATGCTTCAAAATGTAATTTCGAGATTTGAGGAACAAATCAAACGGGATACTTTATCTGTAGAAGTTGTATATAATGGTGAAAGAGAATATACGACGGTTAAGATAAATGGTGAAGATTTAAAACTAGATTTAGAAAAATTGTAATTAATGATTTAGAAAGTATGTGATATTAAGCACATACTTTCTTTTTTAGTAATAATAATGTGCGGGTACACTTTATGAGATATACTTATAAATATCATTGTAAACTTGATTTAATGGGAACACTATAACTATACTAATAGTAGCAAGTTCATATATAACTTGAAATGACAGGCTTTTATCAGTATAATGATAAGATAAGAAAATAGTAGGAGTTGAGAAATATGGCTGCGTCAATAAAAGATGTTGCAAGAGAAGCGGGAGTTTCTATTGCCACAGTATCCAGAGTTTTAAATGATATAGATGTGGTAAATGAAGACACTAAGAAAAAAGTAAATGATGCTATAAAAAAATTGTCGTATAGGCCTAATATAGTTGCAAGAAGCTTAAAAACTCAAAAATCTAGTACTATAGGGATAATTATACCGGATATATCAAATCAATTTTATCCTGAAATTGTTAGAGGCTGTGAGGATGTAGCTAATATTTATAAATACAACATTATGCTTTGCAACGCGGATTTAGACGTAGATAAAGAAATGGAATCTTTAAGAATACTTAAAGAGAAAATGATAGATGGGGTTATATACATGAGTAATTCCATAGAGAATAATGTTATAAGCTTAATAAAAGAGCTCGAAATGCCGACGGTTCTTGTAGAAACTACAGATGCTGGAGGAATATTACCTAGTGTTACTATTGATAATGTAAGGGCAGCAGCTGATGCGGTAAAATATTTGATAAATAGGGGCAACAAGAAAATTGCATATGTAGGTACTGATATAGAAAAAGTTAATGCGCTAGCTAAAAGGCACACAGGCTATATCAAAGGGCTTGAGGAAATGGGAATAACACTTGATAAAGAGCTAATTTATCTTGGCGGAGTTAAGGCTAGAGATGGGTACAAGGGGATTAATGCGATATTAGATAAAGGTGTCCAAATAGACGCAGTATTCTGTGCTAGTGATGAAATTGCTATGGGAGTAATAAATGCATTAAGAGATAAATCTATTAAAGTTCCGGAGGACATAGATGTTATGGGCTTTGATGATATTTATTCAGCTTCAATATTCTATCCTAAATTGACTACAGTGGCTCAACCAATGTATGACATGGGATCTGTAAGTATGAGAATGCTTATAAAAGCTATAAATAATTTAGAAGTTGAGGAAAAACATTTTGTATTACCGTATAGAATAGTGGAGAGAGATTCCTGTAAATAAATATAAGTCTTATTAAAACAAAATAAGTTTTAATAAGACTTTTTACATTATTTTCATGAGCCTTGAATATACAATTAGGTGATTTTATAAATGTCAAATTAACAAGTTGGAGGTAACAACGTTTTGAATATTAATAATAAAGTAGAAAAAATATTTTCATATTTACTAAGTATAAAAAATATGAATCAAAAAACTATAAGAAATATTAATGAATATGAAAATGTACATTGGCAAAAGGAACTCCAAAATATTAGTGGGTGCACTTTTAATGTTGATGAAAATAAGGACTATTGGTTAACTATAGATGAGAGAGCAGGAAAATTATACGCTCAGTTTCAGAAAACATATTTAAAACTAGAAAAAAACAGTGAAGATTTAGAGGTGATTTGGTCAAATGGGCTTTTAACTTGGGAAAAAGAGGGCAAAAAAGTAGTCCATCCTATTTTTACGACTAAAATAGAAATAAAGCTTGATTCAATGAAAAAAATATTTACCCTAAAACCATATAATAACCAAACCAATGTGGAGCTTGAATTTTTAAATGAATACCTCGAAGTGAACTTAGATAGTTTACTAAGCATTCGCAATAAAGCAAAAGATATGGCTCTGGATGTAAGAAATATTGAAATGGCTTCGAAAATATTCGAAGAGATAGCTATGCTTTTAAAAGCTCACAGGTCGGGTTTTTATATTGAGGATCTAAGCGGTGAATCAGATATAAAGATTCAAAGTAACATGCAATTTTACAATGCCCCATGCATCATACTTCGTAAGGTTGACACAAGACTTTGGAATATGGAACTAAATGATGTATTAACGCAAATAAGAGCGGGATTTCCTATTCCTAAAACTATAGAAGCTTTGGTTTCAGAGGAAGATATGGTGCAAGATATCGAGGAACTTAATGAGTGGACGGAAGTAGGACAAGATGTATTATTTCCTCTGCCTGCAAATCAGGAGCAAATGGAAATAACTAAGAGACTCGCTGAAAACTTTGGGATTGTTGTACAGGGACCGCCAGGTACTGGTAAAAGCCATTCTATAGCTAATTTAATATGCCATCTTTTGGCACATGGCAAGAGGGTACTAGTGACAAGCCAAACAGATAGAGCATTAAGGGTTTTGTCTAATAAAATCCCCGAAGAAGTTAGGGCATTATGTATAAGTATATTGGGAAATGATACGAAATCACTAGAAGAATTGGACGAGTCTGTTAGAAAAATAACAGAAAATTTATCAATGGACACTAAAGAATTACATAAAGACATAAAACTCTTAAAATATAAACTTAGTAAGTGCATTGAAACTCAAAAAAAATTATATGAAGGGTTAAAATGCATTGAAGATAGAGAAAACGACAAGGTAGAGTATGAAGGGCAAAAATACACATTAATGCATATGGCTAAGTGGGTTAAAGATAATGAAGAGGCTCATTCTTGGCTAGTAGATAAGGTTGATTTTAATAAACAAAATCCCTTAGGTCATGAAGAATTTAATAAGTTAGTTACATTATCAAGTATAATTACAAAAGAGCAAATACATGAAATAAATAACATAGATAAGTACAGAGCGATATTGCCTAAAGAAGACGAGTTATGTTATAAAATATTAGAATTATTTAAATTAGAACAGTATCAACATATTCATGAGAATAATATTAAAGACTGGAATAATGTTAAGTCTATAGATTATGGAAATAGAAGATTACTAAAACTTGTAGATGATGCAATAGAAAGACTAAAAGGGTTTGAAAATAGCTGGCTAAATAATGTTATGACACATTATTATTCTAATAACGAATCACAAGGTGTTTGGCAACAATTAGTTAATAAGTGTAATGAATATATAAGAAGTATAAGTGAAATCAAGCAAGAATTAAATGATCACAAGTTAGAAATACCGACTGATGTTGATTTAAACAAATTTAAAAATGACTTTGATGTTGTATCAAAAACAATAAATGAAAAAGGCAAACTAGGAATTGTATTTAAGATGATCCATGGTAAGTTTAGATATATATTCGTGGGTTGCAAGGTAGATTATGAGTTTATAAATAATAGTGAACAAATAAGGGTAGTTAATTTATATATAAAGCTACAGCTATTAGAAAGAGAACTTAAAAATATTTGGAACAATACAGTAGAAGAGTATGGGGCAAAGATCATAGATGATTCGAAATTAAACTATGTAAATGAAGTCGCGGGTGGCATTAGGGGTATTGAAACGATTATTAACTGGGACAAAGACTTTAGAAATAATATAATTAATTTTTTACCAGATAAAAACCTGACGATTAGTTTACGTTGGTATGAAAAAGAATCATATATCTATCTAAAAAATGGATTTGAGAGTTTAAGGCTTATAAATAAATATAATAAATTAAAACTAGAAATGGAAGAAATAGAGAAAAAATTTAATAATGTAGGGTGCATGCAAAAATTACACAATGCTATAAAAACAAGAGACGTTGATAGTTTGCATTCTGTTTATATGGAGATTGATAGTCTAATGCAAGTGGCGAGTAGTGTGTTAGAATTAACACAATTAAGCAAAAAGATAGAAAAATGCTGTCCGATATTACTTGAAAATATCACAAATGATAATAAAAAGGCCATGAAGAGTTTAGAAAATTTAAATTGGGAAAAGGCATGGAAGTGGAAAAAATGGAATGATTTTTTATGCAAATTAGAGGAGATTGATGTAGAGGCTTTAGAGAAAAATATAGCCCAGGAAAAAATTAAAGAAAAATATATTATAAGAGAACTTGTTTCTAAAAAAAGTTGGTTTAATCAAATAGAGCGTACTACTGAGGCTCAAAAAAGAAGCTTATTTACCTGGATGGAAGCTATAAAAAGAATAGGAAAGGGCACAGGAACTCAGGCAGTGAAGTATAGGAAAATTGCACAAAAGGAAATGGAAAATTGTAAGGATGTAATTCCTGTATGGATTATGCCAATAAATAGAGTCATGGAGAATTTAAAGCTTACGGATAATTTATTCGATGTGGTAATTGTGGACGAGAGCAGTCAAAGCGATATATCAGCTATAACAGTTTTAATGAGGGCTAAGAAGGCAATTATTGTAGGAGATGAAAAGCAAATAAGCCCAGAAGCCATTGGAAAGGACCATGTTGCTGTAGAAACTTTAATAAACACATATTTAGAAGACATTCCACATGCAGAATGGTTTGATCTAAAAACTAGCTTGTACAATACAGCCCTAAGGGTATTCCCAAATAGATTATTATTAAAGGAACACTTTAGGTGTGTTCCAGAGATAATAGGATTTAGTAATGAATTGTGCTATTCGGGCGAAATAATACCTTTAAGAAGAATAGACGCTAAAGAGATAGTTGGCCCATTTATAGTAACCTCTAAAGTTACTCAGGGGTGTAGGGATGAAACTAAGGCTATAAACGCAAACGAAGCAAAAAGCATTGTAGATAAGATAATAGAGTGTTGTAGTGATGAGAGGTATAATGGCATGACAATGGGAGTTGTATCGTTACTAGGGGACGCTCAAGCTGAATTAATACTGGGCATGTTGGTAGAGACACTTGGCATGGAGGAAATACTGCAAAGAAGACTTATATGTGGAGATGCTTATTCCTTCCAAGGGGATGAGAGAGATGTAATGTTCCTATCGATGGTTATTGCAAATAATGCTAAATTTACAGCTTTAACTAAGGGATCAGATATAAGAAGATTTAACGTAGCGGCAAGCCGTGCAAGGAATCAAATGTGGCTATTTCACTCAGTCGATTTAGATAACCTCAATAATAAATGTGTTAGATACTCACTATTAAAATATTGCCTTGAGGAGAATGAATCTAAGGAAGAAATTAAATCACAACAATATTTATTATTAAATGATTTTGAGGAACATATAGAAAGATGCATAAAAGAAAATGGATATAAGATTACACCAAAGGTTAAAGTAGGAAAATATACTATAGACTTTGTTGTAGAAACTGATTTATCTTTGGATATTACTGGAGGTCATTGTAAAAAAATAGCAGTTAAATGCATTGGAATGCCACAAGATGAAAATTATAATTGGAAAAATCAGTATGAAATGCAAATGTGTCTTGAAAGGGTTGGATGGGAGTTTTATAAAATACGTGCCAGTGAATTTTATAGAAATCCTAGTGTAGTTATGGATAGATTATCACAAAAATTAAATAATTAGAAAAAACATAAAACCTTACTTAGTTAAATTTTTGTTTGCATATTATTCCAGTTAAGTTATAATAAGTATAATGACGGAGTATGATAATAGTATGATTTTTAATAAGAGGGTGAGAGGAATGACTAGCAAAGTGAAGAACGTAATATGGATGATATGGAAAAATGAACAAGAAGAAACATTTAAAGTAGGAGAGTTAAGTAAAGGAACGGAAAAATATTATTTCAAATATGATATTGAGGGTGTTAAAAAGGCTGAAGCATATGGATTCTCTCCATTGCCGTGTTTTCCTATAGTAAATTCAAAGTATTTCAGCGAAGAATTATTTCGTTCATTTGTGAAGCGACTACCATGCCAGGGAGAAAAGGATATGACCTCTGTTTTAAAGGAATATAATATTGACGAATACGATGATTTAGAATTACTTGAAAAAAGCGGAGGCAAAATGTCAACAGACAGATTCGAATTTGTTTCGCCTTTGGATGAAGAGAGTATTGTTTTAGATAAAGAAGGTATTATCTCGGATGAGAAATAAAAATATTTAGACAAAAAGTGTGTAGGATGAAAAATATGTTTTCAATCCTGCACATTTTTTGTTTTTTTAAATATGATAAGAAGTATAAGCAATTTTCAAATATATAAAACTAAATACTTAAACAATATTATAAATTGTTCTCACAACATAGACTTATAAATCATAAAATGAAATGAGTAATAATTTGGGGTGGTATTTTGCTATACGTACTAATCTTAGCAGGTGGAAAGGGAACAAGACTTTACCCTCTATCTCGTGCACAAAACCCAAAGCAGTTTTTAAATATTATCAATAATAAGAGCTTTTTAAGAAGCACTGTGGATAGAATAAAATGTTTAGTTAGCAATGAAAATATTTATGTAGTTACTAATGAAGATTATTTTGAAAAGATCTGTAAAGAACTTCCAGAAATTAATAAAAAAAATATATTTGTGGAACCTAGTAATAAAGAAACTGCTACTTGTATAGGTCTATCCGCTGCCAAGCTAGTGAAACAGGACAAGGAAGCAACCATGATAGTTTTACCTTCTGATCATTATATAGAAAATGAAAAGGAGTTTAAAGAAACTGTTTTACAAGGAGTTGAAATTGCAAATAAAAAAAGAGGACTAGTCACCATAGGTGTACAGCCCACAAGACCAGAAACTGGGTATGGTTATATAGAAATGGGAGATAGGGTAAACGCTGATATGCCTACGTTCAAAGTAGAACGATTTTTAGAAAAACCGAATACCGAAGTAGCCAAGGATTTGCTCTTAAAAGGAAACTTCCTTTGGAATAGTGGTATGTTTGTATGGAGAGCAGATGTGTACTTACGAGAGATGGAGAAGTATTTACCAAAGATGTATAAAAGATTAATGACTATATATCAAGCTTTAGAGACCGATGAAGAAACTGAAGTAATAAAAGAACAGTACAACGAAATAGATGGAATATCAGTGGATTTTGGCATAATGCAGAAAACTAGAAAGGCATTTGTTATAAAATGTGACTTTGTATGGGATGACATAGGAACTTTTGCAGCACTTTCAAGGTTTCTAAGTAATTTACGCGGTAATAATGTTTTGGGTAACACGTTTATGGAAGAGAGTGAAAATTGTTCAGTATTTGGTAAGGACAGACTTATAATTGGGTTTGGTGTAAAGGATCTTATAATTGTCGATGCAGGAGATGTAATACTCGTAATGGACAAGAATAAGGATCAGGAGATTAAGCATTTGGTTAATGAACTTAAAGAGTATGAAGAAACAGAAAAGTATATATGATTTAATAAGCGCCACCTATAGGTGGATACGAAATTAAACCCTCCTAATCAAATAGGAGGGTTTAATTTCATTTTAAATGGAAGTCATTCACGGAATCATTGGCGGTGGTTTTCCAGCGAAGATAGCTCGCTATCTTCGTTTTTATCAAATTTTCCGTTAGCAATCATTATTTTTTTATCAGCGAATGAAGCTACTTTTGATGAATGAGTAACGATAATTACACATTTGTCTTGCTGCCTTGCTAGTTCTAAAAAAATCTTCATTATGCCTTCTTCTGTGTCTTTATCGAGGTTACCTGTTGGCTCGTCAGCTAAAATTATATCCGGATTATATGATAATGCCCTTGCTATTGCAACCCTTTGCTGTTCACCACCAGAAAGCTTTAGGACTCTACGCTTTGATTTTGTTTCATCAAGTTCTAAATTTGATAACATATTTAGAGCAATTTCGTTTTTATTTTCTAGTTTTTTTCCAGATACATCAAGTGATAATACCACATTTTCCTGTGCTGTCAGTTGAGGCAACAAATTGTATCCTTGAAATATAACTCCCACCATTCTGCTCCTATATTGGTATTTATCTATTGTTTTTATATCTTTGCCATCATATAAAATCTTCCCTTCAGTTGGAGTAGTTAACCCCGATAGTACAGATAAAAGTGTACTTTTGCCTGCACCTGATTTGCCTACAATTGAATAGATTTTGCCCTTTTCAAATTCGAAATTGATATCATTTAAAATCTTTTGATTATTACCATCATAAGAATAAGACAAACTTTCAAGTTTTAATATACTCATATACCTCTCCCCCTAATTCCTATTTGATAATATCTTAAGCGGTTCATAGCGTAAGATGAAAATTATCGCTCCGCAGCTACTAATTATTGTAAGTAGTATACCAATACCAATTAACTGCAATATTACATTAATATCAGTTGCTGCTGTTATATTTTTAATATAGCTGACATCATTATTCTGTTTAGAATTTCCAATTTGGGAACTCCCTCCACCTTGAACCATTACTGGTCTTCCAAAATTTTCGTTTTGGGTGGCTTTCTGTGTTTGAGCTGATGTCACTTGGCTTTCAAGTAATGTGTTTGCAATTGGTACAGAAGCTATTGCTCCAATTGATGTCCCAATAATTATTGCAATAAAAGTAACTAAAAACAGCTCTATAACAAACTGAAATGCAACTTTTATTTTCTTCATTCCAATAGCTGTCAATACGCCTACCTCATATTTACGTTCACGAATATTAAAAATGTTAAGTACAACTAAAATTGTTCCACCAATTATAAAAACAAGTAAAAGAAATATGTCCGCAAATTTGTTTAAATTCTTAAGTGGAACTAAGCTTTGTTCGTAATTGGTTACATCTTTTGAGGTAACAGTATAGTCTTTTGACAGTCCGCGTGATACCACATCAGTTTTAAAGTTATTGAATTGTTCTACATTTGAAAAAGAATATATACCACTAGTTTGGCTTCTTAAAGCTGTTGTGGTTTCATTTTCATTTTGGGCAGTAGCCTTTTGTGCCTTGCTTTCTGAGTTATTAGTAATTGCTTTTAGTGTGTTGTAGTTTGTATAAATATAATTTGCGGGATCCTGCGATGCGGAAAATCTCATCATTTTATTATCACTTGTAGCGGTTGTGCTATAAATGCCCTTTATGGTGAGTTCATATGTTTCCGTACTTAAATTAGGGTTTGATAACTTTATTTTATCACCAACCTTTAACTTGTTAAAAGTTGAAAGTGTATCACTTATTAGGCAGGAGTTATCTGCTTTATCAAATGAAAAAATCTCACCGGATGCAATTTTATTTGTACCATCTACAAATGATGTCATTGCATTTTCTGTGTTATACCCCATAATTGTGAAATCACCCTGTTGCCCCATACCTCCAAAGTCTTTTTTGTCACCAGTGACAACTTTAAATTCATTTGTATCTCCGGTTGTCGTGGTTTCGGTTTCAGTATATGGCTCTATGCCATCACTTTTTGAAATAGAACTTTCTAATGAGTAATTAAAATCTTTAACATAGCTTGAATTTGAGTATTTTTGCATTTCAGCTAAGGTAATTGCCGGATGATCTTGCATAAGCTGACGTAATGTCTGTCTGTCATCCTTAGCTTGTTCTTGGAGTTTTGTCATATCCACTCCAATTGTAGCTGTAATTGATAAGTCTTTTAGTCCCTCATTCTGGGCAGTTTTTGCTGCTTGTTTAATAGATAAAGCAACACAGCTAGAAACTGCGATTACAAGCGCAATAATTCCTATTAATATATTTCTCGCTAGATTTCTCGAAATATTTTTAAGTGCATTTTTGAAAATATACATAGTGATTAATCATCTCCTTCTTTAATTCTAATTATATTTAACAGTTGTGATGTTTTTGTGAGCTTAAAAAAATAATCTGCGTAACGCCTTAGCGTTAAGCAGATTAAATTACTAATTTGTGATTTTCAAAGAAAACCAAAATTCAACGCCACCGTCATGATTTATCACACCATAATTGCCTTCGTGAGCGTTAATAATTGTTTTAACAATGTAAAGCCCTAGTCCAACATTGTTTTCGTCATTTCTTGTTCGTGCTTGATCTGTCCTATAAAAGCTGTCCCATATCTTGTCGATATTCTCCATAGGAATATTTTCGCCCTCGTTATATATTGAAAACACCACATTTTCTTGTTGTTTCTTAACAGATATCTTAACCATATTATTTGGTTTTGTGTGTGAAATTGCATTTATCATATAATTTTTCATCACTTGCTCTAAGTGTATTTTATCACCACTAACGCAACAATCATTTTCAAAATGCGTATTATAGATAATACCCTTTTTTGCAAACAATACATAGTTTTTTGCAGTAAGCAGTGAGGCAACTTCTCCCAATTTAATATTTTCTTTTTTTAGTTTAACCAAATTATTTTCAATACTTGAAATATCAAGCAAGCTCCTAACAAGCTGATCCATTTTTTGGCTTTCATCAATAATTACATCATAATAAAAGCTTTTATCGATACCCTCTACATCATTTTTTAACATTTCGGAATATCCCAACAATAATGAAAGTGGAGTTTTTAATTCATGGGATACATTGGCAATAAATTCTCTTCTCATTTTTTCTATTTGTTTTTGATAATCAATACCCTTTTGCAGGACTTGATTTGCACTTGTAAGCTTTGAAATCATTTGTGAAAGTGTATCCGACATGATATTAATGTTTTTAGCTAACCGTCCTATTTCATCATCAGGCAAATTTTCATCTGCTTTTTTCGTAAAATTCAAAACAGCAACATTTCGTGCCACTTCATCAATTTGTTTAATAGGTTTACTGAATTTTGAAGCAAATATATATGCTGCAAATCCACCAAATAATAATGCGAAAATAGAAATAAACACACTAAATTTAGCTAGAATTTTTGCGCTCTGTTCAACTCCAGAAATGGGTGTTTCAATTACAATGAATCGTTTTCCATTTTCCGAATTTATTATTCCGTGAAGCATTAAGCTTTTTTCATTTGTTCTATAGTTCACCTGCAACATAGCACTTGGATTTTCAGAAAATATTACTCTACCTTTTTCATTTTTAAAGCGAAAAGGTGCATTTGCTGGAAATGGATTATTTTTTCCATAACTACTATAAATAACATTAGTTAATTCATCTAAAATAGTAATTTGTAAATTGTCAGTTTCTTCGCGGTGGTTAATAATTTTATATAACTTTGGCTCATCATCACTGTAATTTTGCTTGATTTGACTAAATAGTTGTTCAATTACATTGCTTTTTTGTGCCTTGAAATATGGATTTGCTAAAAATATGTTGAATATTACTTGTAATATTACAATTGAAAAAATAATTAGCCCAACAAATATAGTAACTTTAGTTTTTATTGTTTTGTTCATTTTTCACCTCAAAGCGATAACCAACGCCATGGACGGTTTTGATATATTGACAATTGAATACAAGTTTTGCTCTTAATTGCTTTATGTGTGTATCAACTGTTCTTGCATCGCCTACATAATCATAATTCCAAACAGCATCTAAAATTTGTTCTCTGGCTAACACTAGTTCATTATTTTCAATAAAGTATAAAAGTAAATCGTATTCTTTGGGTGTAAGGTCTAATTTTTCATTGGCACAAACTACTTCTTTTTTTAACTTATCAACTGATATATTGCCTATAACAACATTTTCGGACTTTCTCTTACCAGTTCTTTTTAATACAGATTCAAGTCGTGCAAGAAGTAATGATGGCGAAAAAGGTTTAGATATATAATCATCTGCACCAAATTTAAATCCAGCCAATTGATCATATTCCTCCCCCTTAGCAGTAAGCATAATAATTGGAGTAATCGAGTCTTCACGAATTTCAGAAAGTACATCAAATCCATTTTTCATTGGCATCATTACGTCTAATAAAATTAAATCTATCTTACTGTTATTAGAATAAAACATTTCCATCGCTTCTTTTCCATTGCTTGCTTCAAGTATCTCATATTTATGACTAACGAGAAAGTCCTTAAGCATTCGTCTAATTCTACTTTCATCATCAACAATAAGAATCAGACCCTTTATTATGTCCATTATTATCACCACCTTAAAACGATAGTATACCATAACCATGATGAAAATATGAGAAGCCATTACTAAAATTGATAACGTAGCGAACAATCTATTTTTGCTAATTATCAAGATTACGATTCCTATAATAGATATAATAAAGGAAACACTTTAATAATTTTACAAATTAATCAAATAAAAGTATACTATAATTGTATAAATTTAAAATATATAAATTTGTACAAAATTCCATATATAAGAAAACGTATGAAATTAATTTATAAAGGGTGAGTTCGATGAATGATAATATAAGTGTATTAGTGGTGGAAGATGATATAGATATAAATAATTTGTTATGTGAAATATTGAGAAGGCATGGATATCATGTAAAAACTGCATATTCAGGATCAGAAGCAAAAATGTGTATAAATCAGTATGATTTTCACATTATTTTATTAGATTTAATGATACCGGGCATATCCGGAGAGGAGCTTATATCAATCATAAGAAAAATTAAAACTATGCCAATAATAGTGTTATCTGCAAAGACAGCACAGGATACAAAAATAGAGGTACTAAGACTAGGTGCAGATGATTTTGTGTCCAAGCCTTTTGATGTAAATGAAATTCTAGCAAGGGTTGGGGCACAATTGAGAAGATATATGATATTTTCTAATAAAAGTAAAAGTGAAGATATTTTAAAGTATAGAGATTTAATTTTAAATAGTGAAGCAGTAGAGGCACTAGTTAAAGGAGAAAATATTAACATTACACCAAGAGAGTTTCATATCTTAGAGATGTTAATGTCTTACCCAAACAAGGTGTTTACTAAAGCAAATATATTTGAGACTGTATGGAATGATGAGTTTTTGGGTGATGATAACACTGTAAATGTTCATGTAAGTAATCTTCGCTCAAAAATAGCAAAGATTGATCCAGATAGTGAGTATATTCATACAGTATGGGGAATTGGTTATAAGATGAGTTAGAAATCTTAATACTTTCTTAAGGATTTCCTTAAGGTATCTTATACTTTAAGTACTATTATAAATATATAAGATAAGGCATAAGGGGAGGGAATTTAATGGGGGATATAATTTTAAAAACAAAAAAATTAACTAAAAAGTATGGTAAGGACTTTGCCGTAAATAATGTTGATTTAGAATTAAAACAAGGGGATATTTACGGACTCGTAGGCAAGAACGGTGCAGGAAAAACAACAATACTTAGGATGATATCTGGATTATCTATACCAACAAGCGGAGAGATAGAGCTTTTTAATGAAATATCAAAAGCTGGTTTAAATAATTCAAGGGCAAAGCTTGGATGCATGGTTGAAACACCAAGTTTTTTCAAGTATTTATCAGCAAAGAAAAATTTGGAATACTATAGATTGCAAAGGGGCGTTGTAGAAAAAGAATGCGTGGATGAGGCAATTAAAATGGTAGGGCTTGAGGATGTGGGCAAGAAAAAATTCAAAAATTTTTCACTTGGCATGAAACAACGATTAGGACTCGCACTAGCTATAATGACAAGTCCTGACTTACTAATCTTAGATGAGCCTACCAACGGTCTTGACCCTACTGGAATAATAGAATTAAGAGAACTCTTATTAAGATTTAATAGAGAAAGAAATACGACAATAATTATATCTAGCCATATATTAAGTGAGCTATCTCAACTTGCAAATACCTATGGATTTATTAATAAGGGCGAGTTTGTAGAGCAAATAGCTGCAAAGAATCTAGAAGAAAAATGTAGACGGTACCTATTAATTAAAGTAGATGATACCTCAAAAGCCACCGTTATAATAGAAAATAAGCTAGGAGCTATGGAATATGAAGTGTTAAATAGAAATGAAATTAGATTATATCATCATATAGATACTCCAGAGAGAGTGTCAGAGGCGCTTATTAATAATGGAATTAAGCTATTTTCAATTAATAACAGTGGTGTGAATTTAGAAGAGTATTTTGTAAATTTAATTGGGGGTAATAAGCATGATTAATTATATAAAAGCTGAACTTTATAGAAGTTTTAATAGAGTATATTTTTGGGCTTATACAGCTTCTATAGGTATTTTAGCTATATTGGCTAATGTTATGATTTTAAATGTACATTGTCATATTCCCACTGATAGTATTAATAGTATGTTTGATAAGTTCATTATGTCAACCCTTATTATTCCAATATTTCTAGTAGTTGGACTTGTAGATATGATTACATCGGAGGAAAACAAAAATGAAACGCTTAGAAATGTTGTGGTTTTTGGAGTTACAAGAAGTAAAATAATTTTATCAAAGCTTATAACTACAGTTATCCTTGCATTTATAGCAGAAATTATTATATTAGTTTTGTATTTTGGGAGCGCATTTGTAGTATTTGGAGTAAATAATGAACTAATTGCTACTATAATAAGGTTTTGTCAAAAAACATTAGTAGCCACGCCTCTATGGATAGCAGCTATAGCAATATGTACTTTCTTAGCTGTTATTATTAAAAATAATACTATTTTTGCATTTGTCTATTCTGGAATATTTATATTTACAGACAAGATTATTAAATTACTTTCATTCTTTGTTTCTAAAAATTTTAAATACGTGGGAAATATTCTTATAACAAAAAAAATAAATGAAATTTCAACGGGATCATTAACAAGTGAAATTATAATATCTTCAGTTTTAATGGGAGTTATTTATACAGTAGTATTTACAGTTATAACCATAGTGTATTTTGAGAAAAAGGAAGTTAAATAAATTGGTTTAGCATAAGCATAAGCTATGCTAGATATTAAAGGCAGGGGTAATGTTTATGCAAAGATTAATAATAATTTTATTACTGGCTGTGGTAGTCATATCTGTTACCCTATATGTTTTATTGTATAGTGAAATTAAAAGTATAAATAATCAATTAAACAAAATTAATAAAACTAAGACTAATTCGAAAATACTATTATCTTGTTCTAATAAGCAATTATGTGGGTTAGCTTTGGGAATAAACAAAAATCTAGAAGAAAAACAAAAGTCAGAAGCTAAATATAAAAAGATGGATTTAGAGCTTAGAAAAGCCATTGCAAATATATCTCATGATTTAAGGACTCCATTAACTTCAATAAGGGGGTATATGCAATTAATTGATAATAATAGTTTATCTGAAGATGAAAATAAGAAATATATAGATATAGTAAAAAACAGAACAAAATCATTAGAAACCTTAATAACTAGTTTTTATGATTTATCAAGACTAGAAGGTAATGAATATAAATTTGATATGAAATCCTTAAACTTAAACAATATAGTGTGTGAATGCGTGGCTTCATCTTATAATGATTTCTTAAATTGCGAAGTGGAACCTAAAATTGATATAGAAGAAAAACCTTATTTTATTATAGGAGATGAAGTTGCAGTAAAGAGAGTGTTTTCAAATTTAATACAAAACATCATTAAATATGGTAAAGGATATGTAGCTATTTCTTTAAAACGCAGTAATGATTGCATTGTTACAATATTTCAAAATGCCGCACCAAATTTAAATGATGAAGATGCGAAACATTTATTTGAGCGCTTTTTTACAGCAGATAGAGCAAGAACGGCGAAAAGTACAGGGATTGGACTTGCTATAACAAAACAATTAGTTGAACAAATGGGGCATGAAATTTCAGTGGAACTAGTGGAAGGAAAGCTTAGCATAATAATAAGGTGGAAAGATTTAAAGTATGTTAATGAAAAATAGATATGGGGGAGTAGGGGATATAATAATTTATACAAAATAGCCTCAGAAACTTTGACTTGTTATTTTATTTGAAATCCCTAAGAGGGTTCATTTTTAAAACAGTTAAGGATATTATTGTTACCATTTTAAAACTCATATTTAACAATTTTCTAATAGTACGGGCATCAGTAGTTGGGGAACAGCCATATGAATAAAATGACTATTATAATTTATCTAAATCATTTTCTGTATATACCTCAATACCATTTTTAAGTAATAGTTCTGCAGTGAAACCATATCCTTTTATTAGTCCACCTGAAAATGCCCCATTGTATATAAATCCACAACCGCATGAAGGGCTTTTAGAGAGTAGTATTGCTTTTTTTATACCTATGACTTTCGCAATTCTCAAAGTCTTTTCTGATCCTTCAACAAATTCTTTAGTAAAATCTTGTTTATCCTTACTAATTACTTTTTTATTACCCATTTCATCTATGATAATTTCACAACTTGGTCTTGGAGTATGTAGTCCAGCTAAGAGTTCTGGACATACAGCAATAGCATTTCCTTTCTTCACTAAATCAGCTATAACTTTATTCTCTATATTGGTTCCATTATATCTACAATTAACCCCTGCTAAACATGAACTTACTAAATACATATAGCACCATCTCCTTTTGTAAGTTTTGTTTTATCAGAATTTTTAATTACATAATATCCTACTATTATAATCTAATTATTTACCTATATTATACCATTAGATACAACCTATATAGTTTAATAATATACAAAACTTTAACATAAAGACTGTCATAATGAGGTATATCCTAATGATACTATCAGAATATGTTTCACTGGGGTTATAAAAAGAATATATGAAATGTTTCAAATATAAATAGCCATAGCTTGTGCAATTGATAGGGTAGGAAACATTGTAACTGAACTAATCTGTAAAGGTAGAATGAAGCATACAGATTTAGAAAGACTTTTTACAGGCAGGATTGAAGATAATTCAACCCTTTGTACTGACTCACACAAGAGTTACATTAAGTTCGCCAAAAATTATTTATAAAATATTAATTAAGGGAAACCAAACGGCTTTCCTTAAAAATTGTCATGTTTTTCAACAATATTATTAAACATAGCCAAATGAAAAAGAAATTAATCAAAAAAAATTTGAAAATTTAGCTGATGCACTTTCAGATACTGGAATCTCAAAGGACATTTTAAAAGATATTTATAAAAAAGTAAAATAAGTGATGATGATTAACTATGAGCTGTAAATGGACTACTCAAGAATCTATGTTACATGGGTATGGAAACGATTTGTGTTAAAAATTGTAAAAATAAATATTATTTTACTCAGACTATGTTTTTTTGTATGAATCGTTGCATACCCAGAAAATGTTGGAGCTCCACGTATTGTATTGATATTAGTGGGATTTATAGATATTATTACAGCGGATGAAAACAAAAATGAAACGCTTAGAAATGTTGTGTTTTTGGAGTTCCAAGAAGTAAAATAATTTTATCAAAGATTGTAGCTACAGTTATTCTTGCATTTATAGCAGAATTTATTATATTAGTTTTGTTTTTAGGGAGCGTGTTTATAGTACTCGGAGTAAATAATGAACTCCTTATTAATATAACAAATTTTTGTCAGAAGATATTGGTAATAACCCCTCTGTGGATAGCGGTTCCTATAATAGACAGTGACTCAAAGTATGAACAAATTAGGGAAAGATTATAATATGTGTAATTTAACGACAGTATATATAGTATACTTAGAATGGTATAAACTGAAAATATGTTAAAAATATAATAAGTTAGAGAGTGTGATGTATGAAATTTTTAAAAAATATAGAAAATCAAGCGATAACTGTTAAACAAATGACTATAATTAAAGCTTTTCTTGTAATGCTTACAGCAATTTTATTGGAGATATTAGGTCAAATACCCATAGAAATTTTAAATTTATTTTTTAAACGTTTTACAAAAGTAGCCCCCTATTTGAAATTTGTTACAGGAGTGTTAGTTAAATATTTTATTATTACTCTTTTATTAAAGTGGCATAGTAAAGATTCCTGTGAAAAAATTCATAAAAAAAGTTTTAATAGAAAGAATTTTATTTATGTTGCTTTAATAATTATAGGCTTTCGTATAGTATATGATAATAGTTTAATTTACTGGGTTAATAAGATACCTATGCCTGATTTTATAAATCAAGCATTTGAGGAGCTGGCGATGTCACCTATTATAATGATACTTAGTGCTGTTGTTATAGCACCTATATATGAAGAAATTGTTTTTAGAGGGATATTGCTAAGGGGTATGGCTAACAAAATAAATCCAACATTGGCACTTATAGTATCAGCCTTATTTTTTGCGTTGATGCATATGAATATTCCTCAGGGCATAAATGCATTTTTGCTAGGATTAATTATTGGATCTATATATTTGAATACAGGTTCAATTTATTTAAGTATATTTGCACACTTTATAAATAATTCTACGGCGATCTCAATTTCAGGAGCCTTCCAATTAATAAGCGGAAAGTATGCTACATTAATTCATGGTACAGCTTTTATTGTAGGAAGCATAATTTTAATTGTTGCCTACAGATGGCTTAATCAAAATAAACCAGGAAATAAGCTAGATATATACAAAGAATCTATAGAAATATAATATTGGGCCACAAAATAAAATCCTCCATTATAAAGATAATTATCTTTATAATGGAGGATTTTGTGCATTTTATTACTTTAAAGAAAGATACAATTATTACTTAAGGGTATAGGGGAATATTGATATGAACAAAAAAAATGACGGATTAATTAAACAAAACTATATAATAATGAATAAATTGAAAGTTTAATGCATATAAAATTCAAAGATCTCAGAATTAATGGAGATAGGGTATACAACAAGGAGGATAATAAATGAAAGAGATGCAGATAACAAATTGTAAAAATGGGAAAACAAAATAATTAACGATAAATAACTCATGAGCAATTTGCTCATGAGTTATATTTGGTATAATGATACAAAGAGATTAAATCATTTTAGATGACTAGTGAAAGGATAAAGATTTATTATGAGAATAAATAAACTTCTTAGCAATTATGGTATTTGCTCAAGAACTGATGTTAATAGACTTATAGATGAAAAAAGGATAATGGTAAATGGGAAGCTTTGCACCACCGGGCAGTGGGTAGAAAAAGAGGATAATATTCTTCTTGATAATGAGAATATTTCGATGAGAGAGAAGATTTATATTGCGCTAAATAAACCCGTGGGAATTACATGTACTGCAGAAAAAACAGTAGAAAGCAATATAATTAATTTCATGAACTACCCAGAATACATATTTCCAGTTGGTAGATTAGATAAGGCATCTCAAGGATTAATACTTATGACTAATGATGGCGATTTGGCAAATAATATTTTAGAATCTGAAAATGAACATGAGAAAGAATATATAGTAACTGTGAATAAGCATTTTGATGAATCTTTTCTCAAAGCAATGTCTGAGGGTGTTCAAATTTGTGGGGTTAAAACAAGACCTTGCAAAGTTATCGAAGTTAGCGATGATACTTTTCGTATTATTTTAACACAAGGACTAAATAAACAAATTCGTAGAATGAGCAAAACTTTTGGATATACAGTTGTAAGATTAGAACGAATTCGAATTATTAATATAAAAATTGATGAGACAGATATTGGCATGTGGCGTCACCTCACAGATAAAGAGGTAATAGAATTAAGGAATAGTTAAATCATCACCTTAGATGCTGTATTAACGACTTCAGAAGGAGATTTATACTCCTTCTGAAGTCGTTAAAAGGGTACCTTAGTAGAAATGTTAAGGTACCCTTTGTTTTTTATGAAAACTACTCAATTATGTGGTTTTAAAAGTCAAACAATCGGTTTCTGAATAGAGATTAACATTTTCGCCACTAACGTCTATAGATTTAGCATTACAGAGCTGATTAGAGTTATAGGTGCAAGTACATACATTACAAGCAATTACGTCGCATCCATTACTATTGGAATTAATGATATTTGTAAGAGAACTATAGGCAATACTATCTAAAAAAGAAGCACAACAAGTATCAGAATCTTTTTTAGCACTTTTTCCACCAACATTTATTATATTAGCATAACATGTGTTCTTATCATTATGGGAACAATTTGAAACGCTACAGTTGATTTTTGGCATTATATCTCCTCCTTAGTGTATCTACTAAGAAGTTTAACCAAAAGGAAGAGAAAATATTTATAATAGGAGTTTTGTTTAAAATTTCTATTTGATAGATTTTTTAAAACAGTATGTTCCAGAGTTCACTTTCCTAGTATCATAATAGTTTATATATGAAATAATCCATACCAAAATTACCATCCAAATAAGTGATGCCATTTACTATATAATAATTATTATCCTAATATTCCTTGTCGTATAATTAAGCTTTTATTTAAGCCAAACTTTCGTATTAGAGCATAACCTAAAAGTTACAGTTTGTAGAAAATATATTTTCGATTACATCTTGAAGATTGTTGTATTTTCATATATAATCAGATTTAAGTTAAAAAATGTAACAATATACATATTATGAGATATGCAAAATTATTCGATTATAGGGAATATATATCTATTGTCGCTTGTTTTTTTATCATGAAAACGAGTGCAAAAGGTGCTTTTAAATATTTGATAGCTAGATTAATAAAGTTTTAACATGGCATTTTCTAATCTAATAAAGTAGCTTGAACCCTTGCTATTGCAAGGATTTAAATAAATAAGACAAAAATAGTGTTAACACTATCAAAAAATTGAAGGGGGAAAATTTATGAGTTATGTTAATAAATCATTAAAAAGATATGGCAGCTTTGCTTTATCTTTAGTACTAGCTCTTAATTTAATGCTATCTTTTTCATTTAAAACGTCTGCATCAACTATACAGTCTGACTACAAGTCCTTTGTAATGGCTCCATTGGAAAAAATAACAGATTGGAATGCATTCAAAAATCAATTAATAACCATTAAGAACAACGGAGTCTATGCCCTTACCACAGATGTGTGGTGGGGAGATGTTGAAAGTGCGGGTGACAACCAGTTTGACTGGAGTTACTATAAGACTTATGCAGATACTGTTCGTGCTGCAGGATTAAAGTGGGTGCCTATTATGTCCACTCACCAATGCGGTGGTTCTGTAGGGAACACAGTAAATATACCATTACCTTCATGGTTATGGAATAAAGATACTGCTGATAATATGCAGTTTAAGGATGAAAAAGGAAATTATGATAAGGAATCTCTTAGTCCATGGTGGTCTGGTACAGATAAACAGTATAATGAACTTTATGCGTCTTTTGCTGAAAACTTTAGCAGTTATAAAGATATTATAGCTAAAGTTTACCTTTCCGGTGGTCCATCAGGTGAATTAAGATTTCCTTCTTACAATCCATCATTAGGTTGGTCATATCCAGGTCGTGGATCTCTACAATGCTACAGTACAACAGCTAAAACAGATTTTCAAAATACGATGAAAACTAAATACGGCACTATTTCTGCAGTTAATAGTGCATGGAATGCAAGCCTAACAAGCTTTACACAAATTATGCCTCCAACAGATGGTGATAATTTCTTTATAGAGGGTTATAAGTCAACTTATGGTAAAGATTTTTTAACTTGGTATCAAAGTGTACTTGCAAAACACTTGTCGAATATAACGGATATAGCACATAACGATTTTGATTCAGTTTTGGGTGTTAGAATAGGAGCGAAAATAGCAGGTATACACTGGTTAATGAATAGTCCTACTATGCCACATGCTGCAGAGTACGGTGCAGGTTATTATAATTACAGTACTTTACTTGACCAGTTTAAGACATCAAATGTAGATTTAACATTTACATGTCTTGAGATGGATGATTCAAACGCATATACTAGTCCATTCTATTCAGCTCCTAAAAGTCTCGTTATAAATATTGCCAATTTGGCTACATCAAAAGGTATAAGACACTTTGGAGAGAATGCACTAGCTATTTCTAATAATAATCAAGCGTATCAAAATGCTGCTGAAATGTTATTTAATTATAATTTCTCTGGCTTTACACTTTTGAGATTTGCAAATGTTGTTAACACCGATGGAACAGCTACTTCTGAAATGGCCCCTTTTGCAGATGCTTTAGTTATGAAGCCAGTTCCTGTAACCTTTACAGTGAATAACGTTAATCCAGGCAGTGGTCAAAATGTATACTTATGTGGAAGTGAATGGGAACTATCTAATTGGACTACAGGAGTATATCCTTTACCACTTACTAATAGTAATGGAAGGTACACAGGAACTACATATCTTGGTGAAGGTCGTACCTACCAATTTAAAGCAATTATGAAAGATGGTAGCAAAAATGTAACATGGGAAAGCGGCAACAGTCAATCTTATACTGTTCCTACAAGGGGAGGTTCCTATACCTGGAACTGGTAGATACAAAAGATTACCATTATAGGTTATATATAGTTTTGAAAGTAATGAATTTAAAAGTTTATTAAAATCCTAAAAGGGCTCTGGGATTTCAGAGCCCTTTTAGGATACAGTCGACATACATGGTTTTTTTAAAAATAAATTTTAAGTTTATCGTAAAATTAAGAGCCACTACTCTAATAAATATGATATAATTAGAATAATGCAGTAAAATAAAAGTGTGTGTTTTAGAGAAAATTGAGTTGTTATTAGAAAATTAGGGAAATATTAAAGTTATATATAATTTTAAATCCCTTACAAGGCATATGAAAAAAATAGACTAGCGTGCTGACTGGTTATTTTTTTGAAGATGCCTAAATAGAAGAAAGAGGTGTCCTATCATAAAAAACGAAAATGAAAATAAAAAAGAAACTACTAAAGTGGAAATTAAATCAAACAAATACCAGACGCTAGAAGAAATTACATTTTTAAAAATAGTTAAAAAAGATAAAACAACCGTTGATTGTAAAATAGATACTGAAGATTTACAAAGGGTATTAGAAAAAGGTCGTTGGTTTGCAGAATGGAATAAAGATTTTAATAATTTCTTAGCACAAAACCTAGGTAGTTATTATATCGAAGAAAAGAAATATAGAAGAAAACAGAGTTTGCAGTCATTCATATTAGATGTTCATCCAAAAGCACCTGTAAGACATATCAATGGAGATACTCTAGATAATAGAAAATGCAACTTAGAAGTATATAATCAAAATTCAATTAATGATTATGAAGAATTAGATGAAGAAACTGTTGCTATAATATTAAGAGATAGATACGGTAAAGAAAAATCTAGGACTATAATCGATAAAGAGGATTTAAGCAGAGTGGTTAATAATAGTTATACATGGGTTCTCTTTAAGAAAGATACAGAACCTTATGCTGTAGCAAACATTCCTGAAGGAAAAATTTATCTAAATAGATTTATAATGGCTACAACTGAAGATATGGTTACTCATCCTATAAATCTTAATACATTAGATAATAGAAAAGCTAATTTAGAAAATAAAAAAGTTGATTTAGAATTTGCTAAACCAACTGAAGAAACAGAAGTTTAATCCAGCTCCGCAGGAGATGATTTAATAAGCATTGTAAAAGCAGTATAGAAGATAATTCTATACCGCTTTTATTTTTTTGCTATTGGGTTAGAAACAACTTGAAATTGATTTGTTTTTCCCATAATATAAGCTAGGTTTATTATAGATTTTTCGTCACCTGTCATTTCTCTCTTAAACATTTTTTCGAATTGCTTTATTAAATTATTATAATCAAGTTTGTAATTTTCAGTGCTAGGTCTGGTTAACTTTGTATGTTTATGTGGATCATATACCTTAGCTTTAATTCCTTTGTTATAAATTTTTTTGAAAACTTCTGCGGTGTAGTAAGCATCATTAAAAGCATTATGGAACGTACTTTCAATAGGCACGTCAAGAAGTTTCGCTGCGTTACCTAGCCCAATATTAATTCCTTTTTGGCAATTAAGCTCTTTAGAAGCGTAGGATTGAATGTCGATGTATTCTGTGGGTACAATCAAAGTATCTAATTCATGGTATTTTATATTTCGAAATAATTCTTTTATATCTGCTACTCCCCATACACACAATATGCTTGAGTCAGCATTTATAAATTCTAAAAACTCTTTGTACATTTCTTTAAAAGGTTTGCCTCTATCTAATTCATCCATTGTTATTCCAGTAAGTTCTTTTACAAAGGGATTGATTATAGTATATATTTCCGGTTTTACTAATACATCTAGAGCTCCAATAGTCTCAAAATTGTCATTAAGCTTTACGGCGCCAATCTGAATTATTTCAAAAGGACATTTAGGATTTGTTATGTTTTTAGTATCTTTTGTGTAATTGTAGCCTTGATTAAATTCTAAGTCAAATATTATATAATTCATTTAATTACCTCTAAACTTATTTAATATTATAGTACATAACGATATATTATTATATCATTTATAATAGTAAAAAACACCTCCACTGTTACGTTTTAAACGACATTTCAGAAGGAAAGTCTCTCACTTCTATAAGTGGTAGTATAAATCTCCTTCTGAAGTAGTTAATTCATCTTCTTTGAAATTGTATATAAAGTAGTTTATAATGAGTATAGTGGCGATATCATTTTTTAGTAAAAATTGGACATATGGCAACTAAGAGTATAATTATTAGTAGAAAAGATATCTATAAAAGAATAATTATCAATAAAATAAGTGAAATCAATCCGTGTAGTTTATGTTACACGTGATATATAAGAGAAGGAGTTTTATATATGGGAAAAATATTGGTGCTTGCAGAGAAACCCTCTGTAGGCCGTGAACTAGCGAAAGTTTTAAATTGCACTCAAGGTGGAAATGGGTATTTAATGGGATCAAAGTATATTGTAACTTGGGCACTAGGACATCTAGTAACACTTGCGGGTCCTGAGGATTATGATCAAAAATACAAGAGTTGGAAAATGGAAGATCTTCCTATGCTGCCAAAGGATCTAAAATTGGTAGTTATTAAAGAAACATCAAAGCAATATAAGATTGTACATGAACTTCTTAAGAGAGCTGATGTAGATGAACTCATTATTGCGACAGATTCAGGGCGTGAAGGAGAATTAGTGGCGCGTTGGATCATTCAAAAAGCAGGATTTAGAAAACCGATAAAGAGGTTATGGATCTCCTCCCAAACTGAAAAAGCGATAAAGGATGGATTTGCTAATCTTAAACCTGGAAAAGATTATGAAAACCTATTTTGGGCAGCGCAATCAAGAGCAGAGGCGGATTGGCTAATAGGCCTCAACGTCACTAGGGCCTTAACTTGTAAATACAACGCTCAATTATCAGCAGGAAGAGTTCAAACACCAACTTTGGCACTTATTGTTGAAAGAGAAAACGAAATTAAAAAATTCATCCCAAAGGATTACTGGACAGTAAATGGTAAAGTGAATAATTTTACAGTTAATTGGTCAAGTAGAAATGGAGAAGCTCGTACATTTGATAAGCAAAAGGCAGAAGATATAGCTACTAAGGTAAATAATCAAATGGGAATCGTAGTAGAGCTAAATAAAGCATCTAAAAAAGAATTGCCTCCACTTGCATATGATTTAACAGAGCTTCAAAGGGATGCTAATAGAAAATTCGGATATTCTGCAAAGCAAACTCTTAATATAATGCAGAAACTATATGAAAATCATAAGATATTATCTTATCCAAGAACAGACTCTAGGTACATTACTACAGATATAGTGGCTACGCTTATGGATAGATTAAAGAGTATAGCGATAGGACCATATGAGAAAGCTGCTAGAAGCATAATAAAAGGTAGAATACATACTACAAGTAGACTTGTGGATAATAGCAAGGTATCGGATCATCATGCTATAATTCCAACAGAGCAGCATGTAAATTTATCAATCCTTAACAAAGAAGAAAAAAGCATTTATGACCTAGTTGTAAAAAGATTCTTAGAAGTTCTAAGTCCAGCTTTTGAGTATGAGCAAACTACTGTGAAAATAAATGTTAAGGGTGAGACATTTTCTGCAAAAGGAAAAATAGTTAAGTCGAAAGGCTGGAAAGAAATAAGCAGTTCTAGTGAAAATGAAGACAAAGATCAATCTCTACCACCGATAAATAAAGGTGAAGAAGTTAAACTTACTTTAGTTAAATTCGAGAATGAAAAAACAAAGCCACCAGCTAGATTTAATGAAGCAACATTACTTACAGCTATGGAGCATCCAGGGAAAAATATAGATGACAAGAGTTTAAGAGAAGCCTTGGATAACACCTCAGGACTTGGAACTCCCGCTACAAGGGCAGATGTTATTGAAAAATTATTCAACATCTTTTATATGGAGAGAAGGGGTAAAGAAATTTTTCCAACATCAAAAGGAATACAGCTAATAGGTTTAGTTCCTGAAGAATTAAAATCGCCTGAACTTACCGCTAAATGGGAAAAACAGCTTCAACTTATAAGCAAAGGAAAAGCTAATTCCATGAATTTCGTAATAGATATGAGGGAGTATGCAGTGAAGCTTGTGAAGAACGTTGTAGCTTCAAGCGAAATATATAAGCATGACAACGTTACAAGAGTTAAATGTCCTGAGTGTAGTAAATATCTTCTTGAAGTTAACGGCAAAAGGGGAAAGATGCTCGTATGCCCAGATAGGGAATGTGGATATCGTAAGGGTGTATCACAGGTTTCTAATGCACGTTGCCCAACTTGTCATAAGAAAATGGAGATTAGAGGAGATGGAGACAATAAGATATTTGTTTGTGGTTGTGGATACAGAGAAAAACTTTCAGCCTTTAACAAACGTCGAGACTCAGAAAAAAGTGCTTTAAATAAAAAAGATGTTAGTAGATTTTTGAATCAGCAGAATAAGGAAGATGAAGGCACTGGTAATTCAGCTATGGCTGAGGCTTTTGCTAAGTTTAATTTAAAATAATAAAGAAGAACACAATGTATAAGAATTTTATACGTTGTGTTCTTTTTCCTAAATGTATATCAGTGGTAGTGCACTTTTAGACAACCAGTTAGGGTTAGTGTGACAAGGGACGTTGAGTGCGTGGTGAAGATAGGAGGTCACTAGATGATAAAAAACATTTGCACTTATGCTCTGATGGTGTATAATTAGAGCATAAATGCAAAAGAGGTTGATAGTATGAGTTATCGAGAACAATTGGAAAAATTAATAATTGAAAAAAAAGGTCTGATTATTACTAAAGAGGTTGAAGAGGCAGGTATTCCACGTTATTATCTAACGAGCTTTACTAGAGAAAATAAGCTTGAAAGAGCCACATATGGTGTATACCTGACACGTGAGGCATTTGAGGATGATATGTATACACTTCAAGCTAAAAGTAAAAGGGTTATTTTCTCACATGAGACCGCGCTATATTTACACGAATTGACAGATAGAGATCCACTTGAATGGTCGGTTACCATTCCATACGGATATAATGGGTCAAATTTAAGAAAATCGGGAATTAAAGTCTATACCGTTAAAAAGGAACTTCATTTAATGGGTGTTACCGAGTTAAAAACCTTATATGGAAGGCCTATTAAAGTATATGACAAGGAAAGGACTATTTGTGATATTGTTCGTAACCGTAATAATATGGATGTTGCAATTTTGAATGAAGGAATTAAGAGATACCTAGACAGTAAAGATAAGAATATTCCATTGTTATTAAGATATGCTAAAGCATTAGATATTCAAAATATTATAAGAAATTATATGGAGATTTTACTATGAAAAATTTAAGACAAATAAAAGACTTAATAAATAATATGAGTAGAGACAAGAATATCAATGCACAAATTCTTTTGAGAAACTATATGTTGGAAAGACTTCTTGAGAGAATATCTCTATCTGAATTTAAAGAAAAATTTATACTAAAAGGTATAACATCTTTTATATGGAGAGAAGAGGTAAAGATATATTCTCAACCTCAAAAGGAATACAGCTAATAGGGGTAGTTCCACAAGAAGATGGAGACAATAAGACTTTTGTTTATATATAGTGAATTCATTTAGAATATAAAAATATGCGAATTGGTATATACTCAAATTATTATGAAAAATAAAAATTAAAGTAGGTTTTACTAAAAGAGTAAGGCTAATTTGGATTGCGCCAAGAAAATAGTTCTTTAAGGATAAATAATACAATTATCTAGTTTAAAAAAACGTAAAGGGGAAGTGAAACATTGGTAAATTATAAATTAAAAGGATGTATTTTAGAAACTATTGATAATCAAATGAGGGACAACGATCCTAAATGTACAAATGAAGTTTTTGAAAAATTAATAAGTGTTGGCTATACAGAAAATAAGGCAAAGGAAATTATCGCAGCAGTTTTAATAGAAGAAATGTATGATATTATGAAAAATCAACAGCCATTTAATGAAGAACGGTATAGTAATAAATTATATAAGTTACTAGAGTATGAGGATGAAGAAAGGGAAGAGGGATTAGAAGAAAATTATGAGGATGAAATCCTTCAAACTACTATAAGGAATGAGAACAAGATAGGTAGGAATTCTGTGTGTCCTTGTGGCAGTGGAAAGAAATATAAAAGGTGCTGTGGAAAAAATATATAGTAGGAGCGTGATATTTTTGCAATGGGAAATTCATTCTGAACAAGACAAAAGGATTTTTAATATAATAAAAGACATTCCAAAAGATGATATAAAAGCATTAGAAGCATGGGAAGATTATTTAAATCAGGAACTTAAATTTCCATTTGAAGCAGAAGTAATGGATAGTGATTATGGTTCGCCTATTGTAGAAGGCGATAAGTTAAAAGTTAGTGCTATTAGTATGATAGAGGATTTGCATGGAATAATTGTTGATGTAAGAAAAGGAAGAAGGAAATATGCGTTTGAATTATGTTTACTTGAAGCTTTAGGTGAAGATAAAAAAGTAAAAGAATTAGTAGATGATTATAGTGTATGGTTCTGTAATAGATAAAGGTTAGGTATGGTAAATTAGAAACAGTAACCGTTGATTTTTATTATATAAAAAAATAGTGTAATTTTACAACAAATCTAAATAAAAAAACTCCCTATGGGGAGCCTTAAAAGGTCATGAGCATAGCGAATTTTCTTGAATTCTTACCTACAATTTTAAAATGGTAAATCATCATTATCTGGAATATTCGAATAAATATCGGTAATGTCTATTTTTTCATTCTCTTTATCTTCATTGTTAAATATACCGTAAGGTACACCATTTTCAGTGAATCCAGCTATAAATTCCATATCATATAGGTCCTTCATATATTCCTGATATTGTTCATCTGTCCATACTTCTACATTACTGTTACTACTTTTTTTAGATTTCTTCTTTTTGGACATAATTTTTAAGGTCTCCTCAAATATGATTTTTCAAACGCATCAATTGCTTTTAACTTTCCTTTTATTTTCAGTAAAACTCCAATTTTATCACACAAATCCTTCAAGTAATCTTGAATATATTCATCTCTGATATAAACTGTTTTCGGTTTACCAATTTGCATCAAATAATTAATAAAAATTTCAAGAATATTCTGAGCAACTTTATCTTTAGGCGATAGCATGTTCTGATCAATGAGCATGCCACTCTTACGATCTGCAATAATTAGCAGATTACCTAAGAAAGGTTTTTCAAATTCTTTATCATTAACGACAATATTTAAATATAAAGTATCTAATTCAATTTCATTTCTGGTGGCCTTTAGCTTATTTAATTTTACCAGTAATAATTCGTCGTTTATAACAGTAGTCATACGAATTCTTGGTTGGATAATGTTTGGAGCTTCATAAGTTAACCATAACTTTGATTCAGTATCATATTTTCTACAAAGAATATTTCCACTCTCAAAGTTCACTTTTGTTTTATTTTCAACAAGATGGGTTAAGGCCATATAAAGCTGCTGAAGTACAGCTGTAAGCTGAACCACCTGGAGTGCATCTGAAATATAGGGGGCATATCCAGTTTCAAAGGATCTAAAATAAATCCATTCATCTTTACCTCTGAATTTTAAGCCCAAATCCTTAATGACCTTTAGCTCTTTGCTTGTCAATTCATTACGACTTCCAAAATAGCACATTAAATTATTTTGATATCGAATAATTTGTGTTGGAGAAATTTGTTGGTTATCGATAATATAGTAAAAACCATTTATGGCATCAAACCCTGCATAAATGCCAATAGCGATACACTCCTCTGACTTACCCATAACACTACAGAAAAAAGGTTCCTCGTATTCCGGCAGTAATATTTTAGTCAAATCTACATCCCATATATGATCCCACGGTTTTAACTTTTTAAATTTAATTGCTACTTCATAGAGCAATCTCCATTGATCTAAACTTGCTTCTTTTCTCATAATTGACCAATCCTCCCTATCATTGAAATGTATGGTTAATACAGCAAGTACAGTAGAAAAAGATATAATAATCACTGCATATTTTTGTTGCTTATTTTCTGATATAACATATTCAGTTTATCATTTTAGCAAAGGAATTAATAGAAATTTTTTTAACAAAATGAATATAGTATAGCTCCGAAGGACATGATTTAATTTCAAATTCGTCAATAATGTATTCAATAGCTATAAATAACTATTATAGTGTTCATATAAATGTTATATAATGGAATTGTAAAGCGCATATAAAAATGATAAAATGAAAGTAAGATAGAAAGTAGGTGAGTCTTTTGATAAACACTGAGAAGGAACAACGAGTAAAATTAGATGAGATACTAAAATCACTGTTTTCGGTATCAAAGAAAGTACTAATTACAATGATGAATAGCTTATTTAAAGAAAATTTTGATGTGAAAATGACAGAAATATCATTTGAGAATAATGAATTTGTTTCAGATGATTACGATATTATACGTGGAGATTTATTTTTAAGAATTTCTAAGGGAAATAAACCATACCATTATCATATAGAACTGCAAACTAAAAATGATTTAGGTATGGTCATAAGAATGTTTGAATATGGATTTAAAAAAGCGAAGGAATTAGCAAAATGTCATGGAACTGATGACGAAGAAACAGTTATTTTTATTCCAAAGCAATTGGTGATATTTGTAGAGCAAAATAAAAATATCAAAGATGAATTAAAAATGAAATTAATTTTTCCAAATGGGCAAGAAATAAAATATACTGTACCAACAATGAAATATTGGGAATATAATGACAGAGATATTATGCAAGATAAGATGTATCCACTGCTCCCATTGCAAGTATTCAAACTTAGGTACAAAATGGAACAAATAAAAAAGAAACATGGCGAAGAAAGTTATGAACTTAGAGAAACTATAATGGAAGCAAAAAAGATATCAGAAATAATATCTAAGGAAGGAAGTCAATTATTTAATAGTGGAGAAATAGACGGGGATGATTTACACAGAATATTACTAGCAGTAGCAAATTTATTTGAATATCTCAATACAAAATATGGTGAGGATGAAAAATTAAATGAGGAGGTGCGCAGTATGACTAAGACTTTATATGATCCGGCTGTAGAACAAAGAGGCATGGAAAAAGGAATAGAGAAAGGGATTGAAGAAGAAAGAAAACAATTAGTACTTAAGCAATATAGTAAGGGACTGTCTATAGAATATATTGCAGAGATAAATGATCTTGATGTTGAATATGTGAAGGATGTAGTGAAAAATAGTATTCAATAGCAATTTGGCTCTTATAGAGTTTGTCCGTTTAGTGTCCCAATGCTGTAAGGAATAAGTTCTATGAGATAAAATAGAATATAAGAATACATGAAAGATAGGCGGCATTTATGGGATGAGAAAACCACTGAAATATTTATAAATATTTCAGTGGTTTTCTCATTGTAAAGTGGGGAATTTACAACATTTATAGAATATCCATTATAGCAAGTTAGAATTTAAAAATAGTTCTTCAGCAATTTTGATGAACGTTTCACAGGTATAAATGGTAAGAGTAAAACTAAATCTACAGAATTACTAGGGAGTCTTAATTCTATTCATAATTATTCATAATTATCCTATTTTTATTTAACAATTGAATTGTATGATAATCTTATGATGAAAAATAAGTTATTCATTAATAATAAAAGAAAGGACGATTGTAAGTTATGTGGGTTAAAAAATTAAGACAACGAAAAATGCAGAGCATTATGATTTTTTTTATCATATTAATTTGTACCATGCTAATGTCAAGTTCTATAATGATGATATCATCATTACAAAAACCCTTTGAAGATCTCCAAAAAGAGTGCCAATCTCCGAAAGTAAAAGTATTGCCTATTGAAAAAGGAGAAAAAGAAATCGGTGAGTTATCTCATGGAATTGAAGGATTAGATTCTGTATCAAAAACAGTACTAATTAACAGACATTGGATAACAGAAAAAATATCTTATAAAGGTAAAAATGTAGAAACATTTGCAAGCTTAACTAAATATGAGGAAAATGTATATGGGAAGATAAGATCTATTAGCAATAAAGTTGATGTGCCTAAGGATGGAGAGTGCTTTATTCCAGCTGCACTCTCAAATGAATATAATATAAAAGTTGGTGAAAAAATTTTTTTATGGAGTGGCAGTAGAAATTATACTTACAAAGTAGCAGCCATTTATGCAGATCCATACTCTATATCTTTAGCATTTAATTGTGAATTTCTTGTGAGTGAAATTCCAGAAGAGTTAGAAACATCAAAGGTTATAGCAGTGTTTAGCGATAAGAATATTACTGGAAATGATATTGTTAGCGAATACCGCGTGAAAAATCATGGCGTATTAGAAGGAAGAGCCATGACCATAGAAGATAGTATGAGTAACAGTGCTATATCAGAGAAGATTTTAAGAGGTATACTCTTTGTAGCAAGCATTCTTGTACTTTTAGTAAGTAGCATGATGATTCGTTATATGATTAAAAATGCTCTAATTCAAGATAGTAAAACCATATCTATTTATAAAACAATTGGTTATTCACCAAAATCTATTATGAGAATTTATATGGAATTGTATTTATTTATTGTAGCCAGTGGAAGTGTCCTAGGAATTATTTGTTCTTCATTTATTTCAAGTAAATTTACTAAGAAAATGTTTGAAAATATTAGTGAAGTTAATCACACTAGCATATTAATTCCTGCATTACTATGTTTTTTATTAATCAATGGATTTGTATTACTTCAAATTTATTTAGTAATAAATAAATTAAAAGATATAAAACCGGTTATTGTGTTAAATGGAAGAGAAAGTAAGCTTGGTGCTGGGAAAACAAAAAATCATCCATTTACAGAAAAATTAAGTTTTTCTCCACTAGGAATAGCAGTTAGAAATATGCAAAGAGATAAAAAAAACACCTGTTATATTATTCTCACTTGTGTGATTTCTATTTATTGTGTAAATTTTGCGTTATCATCCATTTCCGTATTAGATACCATGAAGGATAACAATTACTATTGGATAGGTTTTGATAAATTTGATGTTGCAGCCGTTTCTGAAAATCAGGTGAAATTTGACGGAAATTGCCGTGTTTTATTAACAGATTCAGATGTTAAGCGTGTTATTAAAACAACTAAGAATTCAAATGTTATGATGAAATGGACCAAAGGGATGGGAGACCCCAATATTGCAAGGATGGTGTATGAGACTTATGAAAACATTGATATGCCGGTAGTGAAAGGACGCAATCCAATACACAGTGATGAAATTGTGCTAGGAAATTTAATCGCGAAAGAAATGAAAAAGGATGTAGGCGATTATGTGGATATCTATTTAACCCCAGATAAAAAAGTAAGCCTTCTTATTGTAGGAACTAGCCAAGGGTACTATGAGCTTGGGAGAACCTGCAGACTTCTAAGTTCTACCTTGGAAAAAAATGGAGTAAAGTTTTCTTTCGATGAAGCATCCATTTATCTAAATAAGAATGTAGATAAAAATCAGTTTATTGTGAAATATAATAATAAAATGAAAAATGATTTGAAAATAATAGATCGATCAAATAAATACAGTAATATTATGGATATGATATGTGGACCTCAAAAACAGGCAATTGTCCCCTTTATGGTATTGGTTATGATTAGTGGTGCAATGAATCTTTTTTGCATAGTATATTTAAAAAATATAAAAGAGCGAAAGAAGCATAATATTTTCAAATCCATTGGCTACTGCGGAAAGCATTTACTACTAACGAATTTATGCTACATTGGGATTATTGCATTATTATCAATTTTAGTAACTGTGCCAATCTTTATTGTAACATTTCCTAAAACTATGGTTATGTCCTTATCTATGTTTGGATTTGCACAATATCTGGTGACCTATAATATTAAAACTTTGATTGTGGGAAATGTTAGTGTACTGCTTGTGCTTTTACTAAGTACTGTATTATCGTCAATTGGATTATTTAGTAATCATATAAGAGAGCTCGGACAAGAATAAAAAAATAAAAGGATAGTGAGGTAGAATTTTATGAATAATGTTATAATTAAAACAAACTTATTATGTAAAAGTTTTTTAAGCGATGGTGAAGTAAATAATGTAATTAAAAACTTAAACCTTGAGATAAATAAAGAAGACTTTACAGTAGTTATGGGAAGCTCCGGCTCTGGTAAATCCACTTTGCTGTACCTTTTAAGCGGCATGGATGGAGCAACTAGTGGAGAGGTATTTCTAGGTGATGAAAATATTACAAATTATAAGGAAAGTGAAATGGCTGATTTACGAAGAAATAAAATTGGATTTGTATTTCAAGGCATTAACTTAATACCTGATTTAACCATTTATGAGAATATTGTAAGTCCAACCTACAAAACTAATAAAAAGAAATTTGACATTGATAAAAAAATTGATGAGTTATTAGATAAAATGGAGCTAACAGATCACAGAAAGAAATTCCCCAGTCAATTATCTGGTGGTCAAAGTCAGAGGGTAGCGATTTGCAGAGCACTTATAAATGAGCCTGAATTATTATTTGCTGATGAACCCACAGGTGCACTTAACTCAGCTCAAGGAGAAAATGTGCTAGATGTTTTTTCTGATATTCATAAGGGCGGTCAAGCAGTTGTTATGGTAACCCACGACTTAAAAGCTGCACTTAGAGGCAATCGAATTATCTTTTTAAAAGATGGCTATTTTGATGGAGATTTAAGATTAGATGAATATAAAAAAGAAACAGCTGATGAAAGAGAAAAAATAGTTTATGAATTTTTAAAAAAACGAGGATGATAAGAAAAACAGGAGATATTATGGAGCAAAAAACAATTTTAATTATTGAAGATGAGCGAGAACTCGCTGAAATATTACGTGATTATCTAGAAATAGAAGGTTTCAAAGTATTCATTTCTTTTGATGGTGAAGAAGGATTAAAGCTTTTTAAATCCAAGAAACCAGAACTTGTACTTCTTGATATTATGCTCCCTAAGATAAATGGTATGGAAGTTTGTAAGCAAATTCGAAATAATTCTAATATACCTATAATAATGGTATCCGCCAAAAGTGGAGAGATGGATAAAGTGATTTCTCTTGGAATTGGAGCAGATGATTATGTTACAAAGCCCTTTAGTCCTTTGGAACTTGTGGCAAGAGTAAAAGCTCATTTAAGAAGGTATAAAGAGCTCGAACAATCGAAAGCTCCTTCTGTGATTATTACTATTGGTAAGATTAAAATTAGAAAGGAAAGCTATGAGGCAAGTATAGATGGAAAAATTATAGATTTTACCACAAAAGAATTTGAAGTCTTATATTTTTTTGCAAGGAATGTAAATCAAGTGTTTTCAAAGGAGCAAATATACCAAGAGGTTTGGGGTATGAATGAATTTGGTGATATTAGTAGTGTGGCAGTTTATATAAAAAGAATTCGAGAAAAGTTGAATAATTTTGGACTTGGTTATATTAAGACAGTATGGGGAGTAGGGTACAAGCTATCCGTATAAAATTATGAAAAATAGAATTTTTAAACAACAAATAGAGTTGCATTTTTTTATAGTGCTCATTTTGGTGATATCCACACTAATGTCTATGATAAGATATTCAAATAATAAAGAGAAATTTCTTTATAATAAGGCCAGGATGCTAGTAGCAAGTCAGGTGCATGAAATAGAATCAAAACAATATAAACAAGATGAATTTTCTTATACGGTGTTTGATTTAGCTGGAATGGTTGTTTATACCAGTGACAAAAATGATTATAAAAAAGGGGAATTTATAAATATTAAAGAGATTCTCCAATCTGATAAAAGTTTTTATGAAAAGAATAACAAACAAATTAAAGTTTCTTTTGTTTTGTTAAGTGAGGGAAAGGTCGACAAATTTGCTGTGTTTATCATACCAAGAGAGAAGATATTAAAACGTACAGAAATAGAAAATTTGTTTTATTTATTTGCACCAATTATTTGTGGAATTATCTTTGTGATACTTATATTAATTGCCGTAAGTATTTATATGAAACACCATGTTTTAGATCCTATGCTTGAAATAAACCAGTCCTCAAAAGCTATAATTGAAGGTGATTATGACATTCCGGTAGCACGCGCAAGAGGAAATAGATTGTTGCATAATGAAGTAGCTGAATTAAGCTATGGTTTCGAATTAATGCGAGAGCAATTAAAGGAAAAGAGAGAAAAAGAAAAGCAATTAAAAAGGTCCCAAAAGGAACTTATTTCGTGCATTTCTCATGATTTAAAAACACCTATATCAACAATTAAAGCCTACAGTGAAGGGTTGCGGGATGGTGTTTCAAACACTGAGGAAAAACGTAAAAAATATGTGGAAGTTATTATTAGAAAAACCCATGTAATTACTAAAATGATTAACGATTTGTCAGAGCATTCTAATGCAGAATTGAATGAACTGAAAATTGTGAAAAGTGAGTGTTATTTGGATGCATATTTAAAAAAGATAATGTTAGAGTTAAAGCTTTTAGTGGAACATCATGGAATTATATTTGAATATCAGTGCAATGCTGCAAATATAATGGTTTCTATGGATAGGAGTCGTATATCACAAGTGATTTACAACCTTATAGAGAATAGTATAAAATATACTAATTATGAAAATGGGAAGATAAAAATTACAGTTTTTTATCTTGAAACTGAAAATAAGATAGCTTTTTCTGTAATGGATAATGGAAGTGGCATCAGTTTAGAAGATATTCCATATGTTTTTAACAAATTCTATAGAGCAGAAAAATCTAGAAGTATGAGCATTCCAGGTTCTGGACTCGGATTATCCATATGCAAATATATTGTAGAAGCCCATGGCGGAGACATTAAATGTAAGAGCAACCCAGTAGCTGGGGCCGAATTTATATTTACCATTGATATATAAACGAGTGTACTCGAAAAACAATAATTAACAATTCCCATATTTGAGGAATAAAAGTATTTATTTGGATGAAATGCTATACTTGAATTAATAGTAGGCATGATAAAAAGGCTTTTTTATACACTATTTTAAAAAAGCCGTAGGCTGGTTATTGAGTTAAAACTGATTATAAATTAGGCAGCTATTTTCTTGAAAACCGGGAAGATATCAGCAATTGTTACCTCTTTTTCATTAGCCCAAGCATCTATAAAACAGCAAAATGCACCAAGAAATACTCTTGTTATTCTGCGACCAACGGAATAGATAATCGCTTTTTCAGCATGGAAGTCGTTGTTTATTCTATCCCAACACCTTTCAGTAGTTGAACGTCGTTTATAAAGAGATTTCCATTGCTTTGAACCTCTTAGTATAGGAGTAAAATATCTTGGATTATCTAATGTTTTAGTGTAATAAATTTTCTTGCTTTTAATAGGACATTTTTCACAGTGGTCACATTGAACTGGGAATAACCATTTATGCCTAAATTCCTTACGGACGATTCCCCAATTACGAAGCTGATGTCCACAAATTTTCCCATGAGGAATGCCCTTATCGTCAAGTTCAACAAAATCACTGCCTGATGAAGGTTTTAAAGAACGTGAATTTAAATCAATAATAGGATTTATTCCATAATGCATGCATAAAAGATAAAATGCATTAGCATCATAGGCAGAATCTAAGGCTACGGAATAGAATTTAATTTCAGGGTATAAATCTACAATCTCTTTAAGTGCATAAACACCGGTAACAGAATCATGCCGTGCTGCACTAACAAATTTAATATGGATAGGTAGGCTGTAAAAACTATCACAGGCAGTGAACCCGTGATAAGTTTGACCATAGTAATAGTGTTCATTAAAGCTATCCCAACCCCAGCTAGCACTGGGATCGGTAAACTTTCGATAACAAGCACAATGCTCTCCTGGTTTAAGTTTGCAATCACAAACTTTTTTACCATAAGGCGAAGCCTGTGTAGGCATACAAGTTCCATCACCAGCAATATTTAGTTTAGAAGGGTCACCCAAAATGCCCATTGATAAGGAAGGAATAACAAATAATTCCTTAAGTATGTTGTTCATTTTGGATTCTATTCTGTCAGAAAGCTTAGAATTATCATATTTTAAGATTCTTTTAACTAAACGTTCGACTACACCAGATTTGGAGTTATTCATCTTTTGGTTTTTCTTTTGTTTTTTACTTGGTTTACGTTTCAATTTACGCAGTTTGGATTTATATAGGATTTTATCCTTATGAATCAGCCTATCCATAAAATCATAAAAAGTACCTATGCCAGGTATTTGATCAGCAACTATGCCTTCGGCTTTAAAAGGCGAGTAGCAAGCAGGGATAAAGCCTGACAGAATTGCATAAAACGGTTCTGAACGTAATGTCTTTATCCAAGATGATATGCTGGTTTCTTTACAATAAGCCATAATAATAAGTGATCTGAGTAAAGCTACCGCATCTTTGGGCGGAGCCCCTTGATTGGATTTAGAATAAGCACTTTGTATTAGAGGGACAATTCCGGTTAGGTCGGCAGACCAGATTTTTGTTATTATTGAACTACGCTCAAACAAAGTAATTTCTTGATTATTTTGAATAAAGAATTTTTCTAGAAATGTTTCAACAAAATTTTGATATTGAGTATGTGAGGCCTTAACAGTTAACATAAAAATCACTCCTTATAAATGAAAAATGGTAATAATATACAAAATTCATTTTGCGAAATTTTTACTGCTGTCAAGTCTTATTTAAAACTATTTAATTAAAAAAAATCGATAATACTAGGGATAGCTTAGACTATCTATGCTACCCGAAAGATATAAAACTCGAAGAAATTCTGGGGTGAAGTTGATATATGAATAAAAATGAACCTAGAATTAGCAATGGCTTGAGAGTTTCCGAGAGTACTATATAAACATACCTGGGGTGTTTATTTTTACATTTATGTAAAAATAGTAAATAAGCTTTGTAACAATTCTGGGGAATAGATTTCCAAATAAATAGAAAAATTATTATTGGAGGGATTTTAAATGGCAGATATTAAATTTGAAATAAAAGAAAAATCAGGGGTGATTTCCGAGTCGGCAAAGGGTTGGACAAAGGAACTAAATCTTGTCTCTTGGAATGATAAAGACCCTAAATATGATATTAGAGACTGGGACTGCGAGCATAAGAAGATGGGTAAAGGGATTACTTTATCTGTAGAAGATTTAAAGAAACTTAAAGATATTTTGAATAGTATGGAAATATAAGAATATTACTATGGGATGGATTGACCTCCTAAAATAAAAATGGATAAAAGAATGCGTTAATTAAATTTAACATTCCTTTATCCATTTTTTTTAGTGAAAGAAGAAAAGGAGAAGTTGCTATAGAAAGCTACTTCTCCCTTTCTAATACAATATTAATTCTATAAAAAATATAACTTATTTAAATTATTGATAGATATCCTAAGTTAACAAGCGAAGTATTAAGTGTAGAGGGATATACTCTATGCAAGCTTGCTTTAGAAAGAAGGTTTAAAATGAAAATCAAAGAAGAAAATTTTGTTATTCAGTTAATAAATAAGAATGAAAGGGCCCTCGACTATGTTGTAGACAATTATGGATGGATTATTAAATGCATTGTAAAAAAACAACTTTACAATTTGCAGAGTGTTCAAGGTGAATGTATTAATGATATACTTCTCGGAATTTGGAATAACAGTGGTAGTTTTGATAAAAGTAAAAATGAATTTAAAAATTGGGTAGCTGGAATAGCTAGATTTAAATGCATCGACTATAAGAGAAAGTATCTAAAAACAATAGGACATGAAAATATAGATGATTTAGAACTAGGAATTCCAGATACTACTCATGAAGAGATTATTAAAAATGAATTAGAGGATGATATTAATGATATGTTAAATTGTTTAAAAGAGAAGGATAAGAACTTGTTTTATAAGTTATATGTTGAGGAAAAACAAATGGATGATATAAGTAAAGAAACAGGTATTAAGAGAGAAGTTATTTACAATAGACTATCTAGAGGGAAGAAAAAGATAAAAAGTATGCTTAAGATTAGTGAAAGTGGGGGTGTTAAATATGAAAAATGATATATACGCTGTATTAAATGAAGCAGATATAAATTTAGATGATTATAAGAAAGAAAATTTTAATGATATAGAAAAGAAAAACATAAAGGATAATTTTAGAAAATCAATTAATAAAAAGAAATTCTATAATAGAAAAATAGTGGCAGCGGTGGCAGTTGTAGCATTAACTGTTGGAATACTTGGAAGTAATGTACCAGTAGCGGGACTATCAACGTTTAGCAGTAATATAGGTGCTTTTTTAGGAATACAAGAGAATTTGGATGAATATAATACCGTTGTAAATAAAACTATAACTGATAATGGAGTAACAGTTAAATTAAATGAAGTGATATTGGATGGCGATGAATTGAATGTTTCTTATAATATAAGTTCTAATAAAAAGTTAGAAAAAAATCAATCCTGGTTTTGTTTAAACGATATTTATGTAAACGGGAAAAGTGTAAATGGAGGAGCCGGAGGAGGAGCTTTTAATGTTGACGACTATACTACACAAACAGTTATGGCTTATGATTTAGGTAAAGTAGATGTAAGTGGAGATTTAAATATAAAAATCTCATCTCATACTATGAATTTGAATGATAAGGAAACCAAGGGTTCTTGGGATTTTAATTTTAAGACCAATGGTGATCAATTAAAAATAAATACTAAAGAAATATTACTTAATAAGAAGTTTTCACTTCCAAACGGTGAAGAATACACTCTAAAAAAATATACAAGTAATGCCGTAGGTCAAAAAATTTATGCTTCAATATCCAATTTTACAGCAAAATCAACATATGCAGTGGATTTAAAAGGAATTGATGATTTAGGTAATAAAGTTACATTTTACGCATCTCACTCAGATAAAGAGGGAGCATTATTTAAAATAGAAAATATAGATGGAAATCTTAATAAGAATGCAAAAACATTAACCCTTACTCCCTACGCTGCTAAATATCCAGATAAAAGCGGTAGAATGGATGGTGAATCTAAACAAGTAGGAGATAAATTTACAATAGATTTATCACAATTAAAATAATGATGAATATATATGCAAGTATATTGTAGAAGCCCATGGCGGAAACATTAAATATAATGAAAAAAGATAATACACACTGTATTATCTCAGGTTGTTTACAAACCCAGTATAATTTTTTTATTATACTGGGCTTTTTACATGCAATTATGCGATAGCATTTTGAGTTATGGATAAATTTAAAATAACAACTATGTTCTTAGTTAGAAAATCAAAAAACCTTAAAGATAGCAGGCTAGCTATCTTTTTCATATTCTGCACTGCTGCTGTAAGCAGACACTGCTCTTGCACATTTTCTAATCCACGCATATGGCAATAGCGAAGCCCATGCAGTTGTTTTGAATCTGCGAAGCTTCGCTCTATAGTTTCTTTTCTTCTTCTATATATATTTCTGCCTTTATCTGTTCTGGTGAACTTTACAACATCTTCTTTATACGTTTCCCAAACATGTCTTCTAATAGTTTTAAACTTGCTTTTTGCAGAAAAGCATTGAGCTCTGTTTGGACATATGTCGCAATATTTTGCATTACCAACATATTCTTTATATCCTTCTCTTGTTGTTGTTTTATAATGTAAAGCCCTTAAGTCAGGGCATACGTAAATGTCCTGCTCTTTAACATATTGGAATTTATTTTTTGTGTACATTCCTTTTGTATGTGGAGACCTACGGTATCCCATTACAGATTTTAATTCCCTCTCATATAGTTTTTTACATATAAGATTTGTAGCATAACCAGCATCTGCACCAACATATTTTGTATTAAAATTAAACTTTTTTATTTGCACATCTAATCTATCGATATAAGGATCAACATCATTTATGTTTCCAGGAGTAACATACACATCAGTAATTATATTATGTCTGCTATCGACAGTTCTGTGATCTAAATATGAGAAGCCTTCCGGCTTGCCATCTCTCATCATATATCCACTGTCGGGGTCGGTTGTGCTAACTTTAGTTTCTTTTATTTTGGTAACAGGTTCTTTTTCTTTTAAAGGTTTTTTACCATGGTTTATTCTATCTTCTTCCACTGCTTTATTAAGTTCAGCTACATATTCTTTCGGCGTTTTTTCAACTTCAATTTTCACAAGCTTTCGCTTATTAGCATTTGCTTTTAGGTGTGTAGAATCTGTGTAAAGTATTTTACCGGTTACCATCTTAAGATTTATAGCCTTAAATACTACTTCGTCAAATATTTTTTGAAACACATCTGTTCCTTTAAATCGTCTACGTCTATTTTGGCTAATTGTTGAATGATCTGGAATAGTATCAGTAAGACTTAGCCCTAGGAACCATCTATAAGCCACATTTACTTCAATTTCCTTTACAAGTTGTCGTTCAGATTTTATTCCAAATAAGTACCCAATAAACAGCATTTTAAAAAGTAGAATGGGATCTACGCCAGGTCTTCCATTATCTAAGCAGTAATATTTTTTAGTCAGTTCTCTTATAAAAGAGAAATCCATGTATTTATCTATATTTCTCAAAATATGGTCTTTAGGAACTAAATCTTCTAAATACACCATTTCTAGTTTTTGTTGTGTGAAGTTTTTTTCATTAATCATAATAATGCCCTCCGAATTATAAAGTTTGTATACTATATATATTCGACATTGATGTCCTAAAATCCTTTTTGAATATGAAAAAAACACTCCAATTTTAAATTAGAGTGTTTTACATTTTATGTTTGTCAACGGTCTGAGATAATACACACTGTATTATCTTTTTTTCTTATATTTAATTAATAAGGCGATTTTACCCTACTTTAATTTAGAGGCACACTTGGGACAAATATTCCACTCAGGTTCTACTGGGAATCCACAAGAGCTACAATTATCTTTAAGCTTAAATCCACAGAGGGGGCAATTCATAAAGTGATCATCTACAGGATTCCCACAGCTTTTGCAGATTTTTTTAGTGTAGGAATTCCTTACAACTAGGTAGATTATTAAACCTATAAGGTTTGGAACAAATAGTGCCACCATTGTCCAAAGCCAAGGGTCCATACCCCTTTTCTTTGAATCCATAAATACAAAATGACCAATTAAATAAATTACTCCAAAGATTAATAAAAGTATTAAAGGGAGTATTATGAGAGGTGGAACTATTGCAGAGATATTTGTGTTCCCATGTCTATAGTCTGAGGCTATAGCGAAGGATATGAAAATAATAAAAGATAAAAATAGTAACGAGAGTATTGTTATAAGAGTAAAAAATATTTTTTTTGAATTTTTCATTTTAATCTCTCCTTTAAATAGTAGTTGAAAATTTTAGTTTAAATTCTTCTTTAAAAAATATTAGAGGTAATATTGATAAGCTTGAAATAAAACTGTACAAAATATATAGACCTATAATTCCTTTAAAATTAAATTTGAAATACATAATAATAATTAAACTTATAAGCAAAATAATATTTAAAAAAACTGACATACAAATAATGGGCAAAAAGTGTATGTTACTTATTTTTTCTTTAGTATTTTGAACTAAATTGTTAGGAAGATTAATATCTTCATTACCTAGTTCAAAGAGAAGCTCTTCTAAATGTTTATCTTCCATAGTTATTATCCTCCATATATTCTTTTAATAACTTTTTAGCTTTATTTAATCTGGATTTTACAGTTCCTTCAGGAATCTTAAGAATTTCTGAAATTTCTTTTTGCTTTAATCCGTTGTAGTAAAATAGTATTATTACCATTCTAAATTCATCTTTTAAATTATTCACACTATTTCGTAACTGTTGCTTATTTTGGTTATTATCATAAGACTCCTCAGGAAGAAAGGTAGTTGACTTTATATTTTCCATTACGATGTTTTTTTCATTAATATCAAAAAAATCTATAGACTTTGAAAACCACCGTTTTACTTTTCTATAATTATCTTTATATAGATTAATAGCAATTGTAAAGAGCCAAGGCTTAAAATTCTTAATTCTGTTAAAGTCGTCCATATATTTAAAAGCTTTTATCCAAGTATCTTGAAATAGATCTTCAGCACTAGTACTATTTTTATGCAAATGTATACAAAGCTTATAAAGAGGAGTTTTATATTTTTCTATAAATAGTTCAAGTCCTTGATTTTTATCAGTATCAAAAGTTATCCAAATAAACTTATCATCCAAAACCTTGCCCCCCTTCACTATTTACTACGCGTCAAAATATAAAAGGTTCATTAAATATATACAAATAATTTAGAATCAACCTTTGTTAGCGCAGGAAATAATATTATAAAATATATTTTACACTAAATAATATAGTAATATAAAGAATGATTTTAAGAAGGGCCATTGAGAATGAAATAAATAATCATTCTCAATGAGTTTAGTGATATAATAATAAACAAACTTTAATGAAAAGGAGTTACAAGAAAAATGAATATTTTTAAAAAATTTAAAAGTTACTATAGACCATACAAGGGGCTGTTCTTTGCAGATATGTTTTGTGCATTAATTTTATCTGTAATTGATTTGGTGTTTCCTTTAATAGTTAGATATTTGCTAAATGATGTTTATGTATTAAATGATGGAAATAAGATATTTAAATATGTTTTATATGTTGGGATAGCACTATTACTTATGTATATTGTAAGGTATTTTTGTCAGTATTTCATAACATCTTGGGGACATATAATGGGAGCAAAAATGGAAGCGGATATGAGAAAAGACATTTTTAACAATCTTCAAAAACAATCTTTTTCTTATTACGATGAAGCGAATACCGGAAAGCTCATGTCGAGAATAGTTACAGACCTTTTTGATATATCAGAACTTGCACATCATGGGCCTGAGGATGTATTCATATCCATGCTAAAAATAGTTGGGTCTTTTGTTATACTCGCAAGTATAAATTCAAGAATAACACTTATACTTCTTTTATTTACACTAGTAATGTTATATTTTTCATATTTCTATAATCGGAAAATGCGAAATGTTTTTTCGGAAAATAGGGAAAAGATAGCAAGTGTAAATGCCCAAATTCAAGACAGTTTAGCAGGTATTCGCGTGGTGAAATCATTTGCTAATGAGAATATAGAGAATACTAAATTTGCTAAAGGTAATAACGAATTTTTAAAGACAAAAGAGGAAAGTTATTTTATAATGGGCAGATTCCATAGTGGTAACAGCTTTTTTCAAGGATTACTTTATCTTAGCGCTATACTTGTAGGAGGCATATTTATAAGTGACGGTTCATTAAAAGTATCTGACCTTGTAATTTACATACTTTATATAAATACATTTCTAAATCCTATTGATAAGCTTGTAAATTTTACGGAGCAGTTTCAAAGAGGGCTTTCAGGATTTGAAAGATTTGTTGAAGTCATAAATACAAAGCCCGATATAATCGATAAAGAAGATGCAGTTGAATTAGTTAATCCAAAGGGAGAGATATCCTTTAACAATGTGTCATTTAGTTATAATAATAGGCATAATGTATTAAGTAATATAAATATAAAAATACAATCAGGTAAGAATATTGCACTTGTTGGTCCATCAGGTGGTGGTAAAACAACCTTTTGCAGTCTTATACCAAGATTTTATGAGGTAAACCATGGTTCAATAACAATAGATGGCATGGATATAAGAGACATAAAAATTAAATCACTTAGAAAATCTATTGGGATAGTTCAGCAGGATGTTTATTTGTTCTCTGGAAGCATTAAAGAAAATATATCATATGGTAGACCGGGAGCATCAGAAAATGAAATAATAGAAGCAGCACAAAAGGCAAATATTCATGAGTTCATTATGAGCCTTGAACATGGGTATGATACTTATACTGGTGAAAGAGGAGTAAAACTTTCTGGTGGACAAAAGCAAAGGATGTCTATAGCAAGAGTATTTTTAAAGAATCCAGCAATTTTAATACTTGATGAAGCTACATCAGCTCTTGATAATGAAAATGAACAATATATTCAAAAATCATTAGAAGACCTTACAAAAAACAGGACGACGTTTGTTATTGCGCATAGATTAAGTACAATAAAAAATGCGGATGAAATAATTGTACTTACTGATGAAGGAGTAAACCAAAGAGGAACACATGACGAGCTTATAAGTCAAGAAGGATTATATTCTTACCTTTACAATATGCAGTTTAACGACATTTCAGAAGGCAAGTCTCCCACTTCTATAAGTGAGGGGTAACTACCCTAGCAAAAATAAAACTTCAGTGGGAGAATAAATATCCTTCTGAAGTCGTTAATTTGTAGCTCCGCAGGAGATGATTTAATCAAATAGAGTAGGAGTGATAATATGTTTTCGAATAAAACTGGTTTATTTAGAGAAGCAAAACAAGCGAAGGTACTTCCTAATATTATTTTATGTTTATTTTGGGTATTGCTTTTTCTAATTGGAGGGCAAGGAATAGGCGAAATATTGGCTCATTTTACAAAGAAAATTATTGGCGATAATCCTTACGTTTTATTACTAAATCAACTTATTTGTGGTTTTATATTTATAACATTATTAGTATTTGCTAGAGTAAAGTTTAGAGAAAAAAGAAGTATTTCAAGTATGGGCTTAAAAAAAGAAGGGTTTATAAAAAGGTATTTAATAGGTTTTGGCATAGGGATTTTAATGTTTTCAATAGTGGTTTTATTGCTTAGTGTTAGTGGGCATACTGTAGTAAATAGTAATCCAGTAGGTCTTTCAGGTATAGCAGCTTTAAGTGGTGTGCTAATTGTTATACCAGGTTGGATGATACAAAGTGGTACAGAGGAAATTCTTTCAAGAGGATGGTTTATGAATGTTTTAGGTGCAAGATATAATGTAGCTGTAGGTTTGGTTGTTTCCTCTACATTTTTCGGATTTATGCACCTCGGAAATCCAAATGTAAGTATTTTAGCTATAATAAATATTGTTTTAGTAGGCTTTTTTTTTGGCCTATATGTTATAAAAACTAAGGATCTATGGGGGGCGTGTGGACTTCATGCTGCATGGAACTGGACTCAAGGAAATGTTTTTGGTTTTGAGGTAAGTGGACTAAAAGTACCAACAGGTAGTTTGATGAATTTAAAGTTAACTGGCGCAGAATGGTTCACTGGTGGATCATTTGGTCCTGAAGCCGGTATGGCAGCAACCATAGTTCTTTGTATAGGAATTGTAATTGTGTATTTTATTCCATTGCATAAAAAATGGGCTCTGCGAGAAGTTTAGAGAAATAATAACAACAAAATAATTTATGTTTATAATTAACACAATACAATAACTATTTTCTCTTTATTAGGCGTGCAAAATTGAACAGTTATATTTTCTTGATGAGATAAGATGACAGCATTTTTTATAAATGCTGTTGTTTTTTTATGGGATAAAGTATATAAAATACCCTCCCAAAAACTATGGAGGGTACCTCAGTAATTTCTTTTTTATCTTTTTCTGTTAATAAACATAGTTAATAGGACAAGTATTGATATATTAGTGACAAGTTATATTATATAAATGACAATATAACTTGTCATAAAAACTAAATGGTAGTATACTATATTTTGATAATACTCAATTGTAAAGCGATATGCCACTTTGTAAATTGAAATGCAACGTTTGTAATTGACAATTGAATATTTGTAAATGAAATGCAACCTTTGTATCTGAAAAGCCAGTTTTGAAACCCAAAAGCCACATTTGTAATCCAAATGCAGTTTGATTTTTCGGTTTTTTGATGTATGATAATAGAAAATATGCATGCCAAATAGAGGTCAACTCACTCTCGATTTTTTTGTAATCGGAGAATCCACCCCTATTTTAGGATTGTATGGATATCTGGCGGCACTGTTTTATATTTTTATTTTTTGAGAAGAATTGGTTTTAACATGATGTCGCTGGCTGCTACCGGTGTACACCCTAGGTTTTGTAAAATCTCTTCTCCATGGTAAAAGCTGAACGTTTCGTATGGGCTACGGTTGTTCAGTTTTTTTCTTTTATAGGAATTAATGTGATTCATCATTAGGCTGATATTTTCCTGTGTCAGATGATCGAAGCTGTTTCCCTTCGGAAGAATGCGCCTAATCATCTCATGGTTAACCTCAATGGCTCCCTTTTGATAGGGACTTCCAGCATCACAATAAAATACATTGGTACGATGTCCTGAGAATTTTTCAGTACCATATTCAATTGCCTTTGGATTCGAAAATTCGCTCCCGTTGTCTGTAAGAATTACAGGGAAAAGGGCTGTAAAAACCTCCTTCCCAAGGGTTTCATAAAGTGTTTCATAAATATCCGTTACTGATTTTGAAGTATTTGCATCTCTAAGAAATGCTAACATCAAGCTGGTATCTACAAAGTGAATCGTTAAAAGGCATTTGCCACCTTTACTTCCAATCACAGAATCCATCTGTACAACAGTGGTATCCTGATTTTTAGCAAGGAATGCCTGAAAGTCATTATAGTTGCGCCCAATGCGGCAGCCTTTATCTACCTTGAATTCCGGTTTTTTATACCTTTCGCGAAACTTGACTTTTCTCGGAAGATCAATATTTCGCACATCGAAAAGACAGGCATCTATGTAGTTGTAAATATTCTTTTCACTACACATAATTTCATCTTCATGCGTAACATATATCTGATGAACAGATTGACCGTTTTGAACTAGTGGAGAAATTATTTTATTGAGTCTGGCTACTTCATCTTCCGATACACACAATCCACTTCTGGACTGTGAAATGGCTTCGTGAGCTTTCATATGGGCATGCTCCGCATTGTATATATTTTTTAATAAAGAGCATTTCCCAAGCGTTTCACAACCATTACAGACATAGGGAACCCTAAAGCGGGCAGTACAGATTTCCAAAATGAAATCAGGACAGTTATCATTACAGGATTGACAAAGCTTACAGTAGATGGTTGTTTTTCTTGTGCAATTTTTACCGCATACATCCTTATACCTGCAGTTAAAACGATTTTTACAGGCATTGTACGGATATCCCGGATAACCTGTTGCAACCTCTGAACTGTGCTTACGTATTTCTCTGGAGATGGTGGTTGGATTTTTTTCCAATCTTCGGCTGATTTCTTTAAAGGAAAGACTTTCTTTTAAGAATTTTTGTATCTCAAGCCTTTCTTCATAGGTGAAAAACGTTGACATATATCCTCCATTCTGCCGCCAACTCTTATAGAATATGTAATTTTGAATGTTAGTAAAACAAAAGACTGACACATGCCAATATTTTTGTATACCGAGATGCAACCTCTTGGCATATATTTTGATTTAAGAATTATACCTCAATTGTAAATAGAACAGGTTGCTTTTAGATTTACAATTGAGTATATTTTGATAATAATTTAAGGACGTGTGACTTCATGAAAGACGAATTAATATTAAAAAACAAACTTAAAGTAGCTAGAGCAGAAAGCAATCTGTCTCAAGGAGATTTAGCGGAAATGGTCGGCGTTTCTAGACAAACAATTAGCTCAATAGAAACAGGTCAATTTAATCCAACTGCAAAGTTAGCATTGATATTTTGCATTGCATTAGATAAAAAATTTGAAGATTTATTTTACTTTGAGTAGGGTAATGAGCGATAGTAAAGGAGTTTGTTAATCATGAAAAAAGAAGAGATTTTAGGAAAAAGCAAACGTGAAAATTTATGGGAAGATGAGAGGGTCAAGCAAGTTAAAATTAAATCAGAAAACTATGCAGCCTCAATAGGAAATCTTATATTAGTATTAGTTACATTATGGAAGATTTTTCACAAAATGCCCTATAACGACTTGATGGCGATTCTTTGGATTCAAATTGCAATTGCTTCTCTTTATAAATATAAAAACAAAACAGAAAATAAACTGTATTTAGTTGGAGGGATTATGATGTTGTTTGCCTCTAGTGTATTTTTATTAGATTTCTTTATTAATGGAGTAGGGTAAGTATATAATTGTGTTACATTAAAATCTAGCGTTTTCTATTTTTCAGAGAAATAATTACCTGCAAAATATAAAACAATCCCAACAATTAAAACTATAATTATATTTAATTTAAAGACTAAAAATTTATCTAAAAACGTGACACAAGCTAGCATTATACAAATCCATAATATATCTAATATCCAAAGTATAAAAAACTCTTTTACTTTACCACGTTTAACATTCCCCTCAAAACAACTTTTTTTGGTATAGGCCATAACGGCAATGATAATAAGAACTATAAGCAAAAATTGAGAAATAATTCCTAAATTAAAGTTTATATAAAATGTTAAATCATTGACCCCATATTTATTAATTATAGTTAAACATTGTGTAATATAATTAATAATTGACAACATAATTATGAACATTCCTGTATACATAATGTATTCGCTACAAAGTTACAAGAAATCATAGCTTGATTTATAAGTGCTTACTATTTCTTCGCAATATTGTTTAATATCAGATGTTCCTAGCATAGTTTCAATACCTACACCTTGCTGCTCTGCATTTAAAAAGCTGTCCAATATCTGTTGAAGGAATTCTTCTGCATCTCTTGTCCTTATATTTGATGTTCTTATATAGACAACAATGTCAAGAAATATGCTTTCATTTTCTGGAGATAAGTTTTCAGCTGCTTTATTTAATTGTTTTATTAATGATTTTGTTTTAATCATTTAGATCATCCCCCAATATCTTATTAACTGATTTAGAAATTTTATCCCATGACATGCAAAAGATTATTAATTCTCCTTCTCCTAATTTAGTAAGAGAATAGTACTTTCGTTTTGGTCCAAGAGGTGAGTCTCGGCTAATTGATGATAACAAACCGTTTTTTTCTAGTCTAATTAGCAAGGGATAGAGGGTCCCTTCAGATAAATCATCAAAGCCAGTGGTTTTTAGTGAATTATACAATCCATATCACCTACCGTGTAATGTAACCTAGTAACTATAATGTATGGCAAGTATGTTGCTATGTCAACTACATAAAAATTGTGCTCAAATTCCTTGCTAAGCACCTAAGGAGTTACACTTATTGTGTTAATTCAAGATAGTTAAACTAACACAATAAGTGTAATTACATGATATTATGACATATTACGACATAAATTCCACTAATAAAAAAAGTAAAAACCTCATTTAGATGATAGAATGGACATGCAAATAAAAAACTTGATGTACATATTAAAATTCGGAAGGTGAGGTACAAAAGATGAAAAAAACGGTAAGAGCATTAGTATTAACTTTAGGTATTTTAGTAACAACAGGAATAGGTTCAGTCGTGTACGCCCAAGATACATTTAATTACACAGTTAAGTCAGGAGATAGTTTGTGGAATATTTGTGTTAAATATGAGGTTGGAGTTTCAGAGGTTTTAGCTATTAACCCTCAGATAACAAATCCTAGTCAAATAATCCCTAGCCAAATCATAAAAGTACCAAACTTAGCTGAGGATAAAAAATTAGAAAAAGAAGTAGTAACATTGGTTAATCAGGAAAGAGCAAAACAAGGACTAGCTCCCTTAAAGGATAATTGGGAACTATCGAGGGTAGCTAGATATAAGTCAGGAGATATGGGAGATAAAAACTATTTTTCTCATACATCACCAACTTATGGGTCGCCTTTTGATATGATGAAAAACTTCGGCATAAAGTATACGTCTGCTGGTGAAAACATTGCAATGGGTCAGCAAACGGCGGCTTCAGTAATGAAGTCTTGGATGAATTCTCCAGGACACAAAGCTAATATTTTAAGTAAGAATTTTACTGAAATAGGAGTTGGAGTAGCAAAAGATAAAAGTGGAACGATTTATTGGACTCAACAGTTTATAGGAAAATAAATAATTTAATGACATTTTAGAAGGAAAACCCCCCACTTCTATAATCGGGGGTTAACTACCCTAGCAAAAATAAAACTTCAGTAGAAGTATAAATCTCCTTCTGAAGTCATTAATATTACAGCTCCGCAGGAGATGATTTAATATGGTCTGTGTTTTTAAATGTTGAGTTTTAACAATATTTAGAAACTCAGATTTTTTTTGTTAAATGAAATATTCTAGCTAGATAATAATATTGATTATACATAACCAAAGTTGCCATTATGTTCATATATCATCTTATAAAATTATGTTACACTTAAAAATATAATATGAGAAAGGATAGTGAATATATGATGAAAACAATGAGCATCTAATGGAGTTTATAAGGGAATATAGCCCGAAGAGGGACGATTATATATAAATAGAACAAAGGAAAAAAACTACATTAATTAAAATAGAGAGAGTGATCGAATGAATTTTTTAAGAAACATAGAAAATGGAGCTATAAATATTAAAAAAATGGGAATCATTAAAGCTCTTCTTGTCATGTTTCTATCAATTTTGTTGGAGGGATTAGGGCAATTACCTGTAGAAGTTTTAAATTTATTCTCTGGGAGATTTGAAAAAGTAGTGCCTTATATAATTTTTATTTTTGGGGTATTGGTTAAATTGTATGTTATTATCATTTTATTCAAGTGGCTTAGTAATAAAGCAAATGATCAAAAACCTAAACAACAATTAGATTGGATGGATTTTATTTATGCAGCCCTCATGATTATAGCCTTCCGTCTGCTATTTGATAACAGTGTAACTTTGTGGGTTAGCAAGATATCGATGCCAAATTTTATAAAACAATCATTCGAAGAACTACCTAGTTCGCCAATTATATCAATATTTAGTGATATTGTCGTAGCACCTATATATGAGGAAATTGTTTTTAGAGGAATATTATTGAAAGGAATGACTAAAAAAATAAATCCAACTATAGCTCTTGTAGCATCTGCATTATTGTTTGCTCTAGTTCATATGAACATTCCTAAAGGCATAAATGCATTTTTACTAGGATTAGTTGTTGGAGTTATATATTTAAGAACGGGCTCAATTTATTTAAGCATATTTGCACATTTCGTAAATAATATTCTGGCTATTTTGGTTTCTCCGCTATTTTCATTAATAGGAGGGAAATATGCTGTGGAAATTCATGGGATGTTTTTGACTGTAGGGGTCATACTTTTAGTTATAGCTTGTAGTGGACATAATCATAATAAAATTAAAAACAAACCAGGCATATATAAGCAAGTTATAGAAATATAGATATTGTTATTTTGTTAAAAAGAAAAATAGGTGAAATGAAAATATATACATAAAGAAGCCTCTAACAACTTAATCTGTTAGAGGCTTCTTATAGTTAATGAAAAATTATTATATTATAATTAATTATTTTAATTCATTCATCATTTGGTTAGCTTCATCTTTTAATTGTTGAACTTCATTATCTGCAGCATCTTTTGTAGGATACCATCCTTTTTGTTTCATAGCGTCAAATATCATATATTGAATGTTTTGATCGTTTTTAAAATTGTCAATTAGGGTACTCCTCAAATTTGTACAAGAAGATTCAGTTATTCCTGTACTATAAGCAGAAATAACCTGTTTTTCTGTAGCAAGTAAATCATGCATCAAATCTTTTTCGCACATACTTGTATTCATATAATATCCCTCCATTTATATATTATTGATGAGAATCAAGGTAAGTTTTTAATGTATTAAAGTTTTGTTTATGTGTTTGGCTAGCTTCAGTGCAAAGATTTTTTAAATTTTGATCTGTACATTGTGAACCATATTCATTAAATTTTTTATTAAGTAATGATTCATATCCTAATTGGTCTTTAATAACTTTTAGGTTGTTGCTTTCAATTTGTTTATTTTCAGCATTCATCATATTTATTACCTCCAGTCTTTTATTTAAATCGGAACAAGAGTATTATCTGCTTTTTGTATTAAAATATAACTGGTAAATTAATGTAATAATAATGTAGAATTAACTTATCGAATAAAGGTAATTTATAACAAAAGTGTTTAAAGAAAAATTTATTATAAATAGATTTTTATTGAAAATTAATAAAAATTAAGAAAATTTTAAGGTAACATTAATCAATATTTAATAAAAATGGAGTACAATATATATATAATAAGAAAGTTAGATTAGACGGGAGTGACTATTATGCCTACTATAAATATGCTGTCAACAGCTGATAAAGTCAAAGGTCAAGGAGTAGGCTCAGCTTATTTAGAGCAAGTAAATTTAGTCCAAAACGGATTAGATAAAGAATATAAAGTTGTAATAAATAAAATAGCAAGAACCGAAATAATGCATTATCATAGTATTGATTTTAAGCATTATTTGAGTATACCTCTTGCTAAAAGAAAAGGGGTAACAGTGGGCTATGTGCATTTTTTGCCTGAGACTATTGAAGGAAGTATTAAATTACCCAAGTTAGTTGAAAAGATTTTTTATAAGTATATAATAAGTTTTTATAATAGTATGGACTATTTAGTTACAGTAAATCCTAATTTTATAACTAAACTTGAATCCTATAATATTGATAGAAAGAAAATTACTTACATTCCTAATTTTGTTTCTACTGAAAAATTTTATAATCTTTCAATTGAGGATAAATACATAGCAAAGGAAAAAATGAAAATTGCAAAGGATGCCTTTGTTGTGCTTGGAGTAGGACAAATACAAACAAGGAAAGGTGTTATTGATTTTATTGATATCGCAAAAAAACTTCCAGAAGTACAATTTATTTGGGCTGGTGGGTTTTCTTTTGGAAATATTACGGACGGATATAAAGAACTAAAAAATGAAATAGAAAATGCACCTGAAAATATCTTATTTACAGGGATAGTTGAAAGAGATTTGATGAATGATATATATAATGTATCAGATGTTCTTTTTATGCCATCTTATAACGAGCTTTTTCCTATGTCAATACTTGAGGCAATGAATACTCACACTCCAGTACTGCTAAGAGACTTGGAACTATATGAGGACATATTATTTGATTATTACTTAAAAGAACATGATAATGAAGGGTTCATTAAGGCTATAGAAAAATTAAAAAATGATGCAACTTATTATAAGCAGGCTAAAGAAAAAGCTATAAGAGGGCACAGTTTTTATTCTAGAGAGAATGTACTTGCTATGTGGAAAAAATTTTACGAAAAGGTATATAGAATAAAGGGTAGGTAATCTAATGAAAAAATATAAATTTAATATTATTTTGGGGATAGCTTCTGGGGTTATATTTGTTTTGTTGATCATTTTCACAAACGGTTGGATGGATTTAATTCATCAAATGAAAAATTTGCAAATTCAATGGATATTCGTAGCAGTTATTTCCATGATGCTATATTGGATTTTTGAAGCTAAAACTTTGCAAAGTATTATACTTTTAATGAAAAAAGACTATAAATTCAAACAAGCATTTAAAGTTACTATGGTAGGGCAATATTTTAATTCAATTACTCCATTTGCATCTGGGGGTCAGCCAATGCAACTATATTCACTTACAAAACAAAAATTGGGAGCTGGCAAATCTGGTTCAGCGCTGATGATTAAATTTATTATCTATCAGACGATATTGACTATATATTCTTTAATTCTTATATTTTGGAAAGCAGCTTTTTTCAAAAGTAAAATGAGCAATTTATTTTATTTAATAGGGTTTGGATTTACAGTTAATGCCAGCGTGATTATATGCTTAATTATATTTTCTAAGTATCGGAAATTAACACGAAAATTAATAATAGCTTTTTCTAAAGTATTAGGAAAATTTAGAGTGGTAAAGAATATATCAAAGCTAGAAATACGTATTAATGAGAATTTAGATCAATTTCATGATAATATGGAGATAGTAAAGCATAGCAAGGGATTGATGCTTAAAGCTGTTGTTTATACAGTATTTCAACTGACAATATATTTTAGCATCCCTTATTTTATTTATCTTAGTTTTGGAATGAAGGGTGCTAGCATAGGCAGTATGATAGCTGCAACCGCGTTTGTAATTATGCTCACAGCGTTTATACCATTGCCTGGAGCTATTGGTGGAGCAGAGGGTGCTTTCTATATGTTTTTTAGTTTGTTTTTCGTATCTAATAATATAATGGCTGCTATATTATTATGGAGGATAATTACATTTTATTCCTGTATAATTTTTGGGTTTTATGCTACTGTAAAAAATTAGAAAGTGGTCTTTAACGATATTTCAGAAGGAAAGTATCCCACTTCTACAAGTGGGAGTACCTACTATAAGTAGGAATTACTTGCCCAAACAAATAGAAAACTTCATTGGGAGTATAAATATCCTTCTGAAGTCGATAATGCAGCTTCTGTGAAGCTGTTGCAGCTCCGCAGGAGATGATTTAATGCATATTAAGCAAGAAAATTTTATAAGGAAATTATAGTGTTTAAAGGGGATTGATTATGAATATTGGAATTTTTACTGATGCTTATTATCCACAAGTAAGTGGGGTAGTTACTTCTACTATTATATTGAAAAATGAATTAATTAGACTTGGACATAATGTAACCATTATTACTGTTGCACACCCAGATGTAGAGGAGCAGGAGGGTATCATTAGATTGCCTAGCATACCATTTTTTCTTTTGCCTTCACAAAGAGTTGGGATGATATATTCACGTAAAATTATGAATAAGATAAAAAAAATAGACCTAGATATAATACATACACAAACTGAATTTAGCATAGGAATATTTGGAAGAATAGTTGCTAAAAGATTAGATATTCCTGTAGTTCACACCTATCATACTATGTATGAGGATTATATCCATTATATATCTCATGGCATAATGCTTAAGCCTGCTTCACAATTAGCTAAGAAGGTAAGTGAGCTATATTGTAGAGATTGTAGTGCTATAATAGTTCCTACAATAAAGGTGAAGGATGCATTGGAAAATTATGGATTAACAAGGCATATAGATGTAATACCAACTGGAGTTAACATTGAACCATTCAAAAGAAGTAATTACAATAAAGAGACTATCAAAGATGAAAAGATATCTTTTGGAATAAATGAAACCCAACCAGTTGTACTATTTATTGGGAGAATAGCAAAAGAAAAAAGTATAGATATAATTATAAATAGTATGAAAGAACTAACTAAGAGAATACCGAATTGTAAATTGCTCATTGTAGGTGATGGACCAGAACGTGAAAATCTAGAAAATTTAGCTAAGGCATTGGGCATTGAAAAATCTGTAGTATTCGCGGGAGAAAAACCTTGGGAAGAAATTGGCAGGTATTATCAGATGGGAGATGTGTTTGTAGGTGCTTCACTAACTGAAACGCAAGGCTTAACATTTGAGGAAGCTATGGCGGCACAAATTCCTGTGGTAGCTAAATACGATAAAAATTTAGATGGTATAATTCGCGATAAAATTAATGGAAGATTTTTTTATAAAGACGAAAATTTAGCTGAAATATTATTCGAAATATTAATGGACAAAGAGGAATCTGCATTAATGGTGAAAAATGCTTATGATAGAATGGAACCATTATCGTCTAAGTGCTTTGGAGAAAATGTTGAGAAAGTTTATATGGAAGTTGAAAAACAAAATTGTATGCTACAAAATCAAAAAGTAACATAATGAATTTAACAAAAGAGAATTAATTCTAAGCCACATTCCTATATTCTATAGGAATGTGGCTCAGGTTGTTTACAAACCCAGTATAATTTTTTTATTATACTGGGCTTTTTACATGCAATTATGCGATAGCATTTTGAGTTATGGATAAATTTAAAATAACAACTATCTTCTTAGTTAGAAAATCAAAAAACAGTAAAGATAGCAGGCTAGCTATCTTTTTCATATTCTGCACTGCTGCTGTAAGCAGACACTGCTCTTGCACATTTTCTAATCCACGCATATGGCAATAGCGAAGCCCATGCAGTTGTTTTGAATCTGCGAAGCTTCGCTCTATAGTTTCTTTTCTTCTTCTATATATATTTCTGCCTTTATCTGTTCTGGTGAACTTTACAACATCTTCTTTATACGTTTCCCAAACATGTCTTCTAATAGTTTTAAACTTGCTTTTTGCAGAAAAGCATTGAGCTCTGTTTGGACATATGTCGCAATATTTTGCATTACCAACATATTCTTTATATCCTTCTCTTGTTGTTGTTTTATAATGTAAAGCCCTTAAGTCAGGGCATACGTAAATGTCCTGCTCTTTAACATATTGGAATTTATTTTTTGTGTACATTCCTTTTGTATGTGGAGACCTACGGTATCCCATTACAGATTTTAATTCCCTCTCATATAGTTTTTTACATATAAGATTTGTAGCATAACCAGCATCTGCACCAACATATTTTGTATTAAAATTAAACTTTTTTATTTGCACATCTAATCTATCGATATAAGGATCAACATCATTTATGTTTCCAGGAGTAACATACACATCAGTAATTATATTATGTCTGCTATCGACAGTTCTGTGATCTAAATATGAGAAGCCTTCCGGCTTGCCATCTCTCATCATATATCCACTGTCAGGGTCGGTTGTGCTAACTTTAGTTTCTTTTATTTTGGTAACAGGTTCTTTTTCTTTTAAAGGTTTTTTACCATGGTTTATTCTATCTTCTTCTACTGCTTTATTAAGTTCAGCTATATATTCTTTCGGCGTTTTTTCAACTTCAATTTTCACAAGCTTTCGCTTATTAGCATTTGCTTTTAGGTGTGTAGAATCTGTGTAAAGTATTTTACCGGTTACCATCTTAAGATTTATAGCCTTAAATACTACTTTGTCAAATATTTTTTGAAACACATCTGTACCTTTAAACCGTCTACGTCTATTTTGGCTAATTGTTGAATGATCTGGAATAGGATCAGTAAGACTTAGTCCTAGAAACCATCTATAAGCCACATTTACTTCAATGTCCTTTACAAGTTGTCGTTCAGATTTTATTCCAAATAAGTACCCAATAAACAGCATTTTAAAAAGTATAATAGGATCTACGCCAGGTCTTCCATTATCTAAGCAGTAATATTTTTTAGTCAGTTCTCTTATAAAAGAGAAATCCATGTATTTATCTATATTTCTCAGAATATGGTCTTTAGGAACTAAATCTTCTAAATACACCATTTCTAGTTTTTGTTGTGTGAAGTTCTTTTCATTAATCATAATAATGCCCTCCGAATTATAAAGTTTGTATACTATATATATTCGACATTGATGTCCTAAAATCCTTTTTGAATATGAAAAAAACACTCCAATTTTAAATTAGAGTGTTTTACATTTTATGTTTGTCAACGGTCTGAGCCACATTCCTATATTCTATAGGAATGTGGCTTTTTAATGTCAGCTGAAAATTTTCGTAGTTATACCAATGAATATATCTTCTTACCCATAATAAAATGCTGTCACACATGTTAAGGTCTAAGTATTTGGGTAGTAGCGCTTTACATCATTTGGTATAAACTACCTGCATTCTAATTTATTTCAAGTAATTATAATTGTAAGAATAAATTGAAAAAAACCGAAATTAAAGTAAAAGTATATTGAAATTAAAGTAAAATGTTGATAAAATAACAATTGAAAGGTTTACAAAAGGAGGGAGACTAATATGAAAAGAAAAAAATGTGATGAATTATTAAATGAATTCAAACTTCAAAAAGTTGAATTTAAAGCTAATAAATTAAAATTTGTTTTAAATGACAATAAAGATATATATAACATAACAGCACCATTTGAAATTGATAATGAAGTAGTTATAGCAGGAAGAGTTGAATCAAGGGATTCCGAACATTCGAAAATAATGTTCTTTAAAGAGATTGAAAATGAGTGGAGAGTAATTGAGGGAACCCCGATTTTTGATTTGCAAGATCCATTTGTAACTAAAATAAATGGAGAATTAGTTTTAGGCGGAGTAGAGATTTACGAAACAGGAAATGAAGACATGCCTATATGCTATAGAACTGTATTTTTAAAAGGAAATTCATTAAAAAAATTAGAAAGATTTGCTGTTGGACCAGACAGAATGAAGGATATAAGACTACTCGAGTTATCAAATAATAAAATATTAGTATTTACAAGACCACAAGGTGAAATTGGGAATAGAGGTACTATAGGTTACTTTATTATGAGGAGTTTAGAAGAGCTTACTATAGAAAACATAGAAAGTGCGAAACTTTTAGATAATATGTTTTATGAAGAAGAATGGGGTGGAGCAAATGAGCTTCATTTACTTGAAGATGGTACTATAGGAGTTTTATCTCATATAGCTAAGTTTGATAATGAGGGAAATAGACATTACTATTCATCAGTATTTACATTTAATCATGAAACTTCAGAATATAGCAAAATGAAGTTAATTGCAATAAGAGATAATTTTGAAGAAGGGGCAGCAAAGAGACCTGATTTAATAGATGTAATATTTAGTGGCGGATTAATAAGAAAAGAAAACGGACAAGCGGAACTTTACTGTGGAGTAAGTGATGCAGAAGCTCACAAAATATTAATTAGAGATCCTTTTAAATTTTAACTGCATTTCAGAAGGCAAGTCTCCCACTTCTATAAGTGGGAGTACCTACTATAAGTAGGAGATACTTGTCCTAACAAATAGAAAACTTCAGTGGGGGTATAAGTCTCATTCTGAAGTAGTCAATGCATCTTCTGCGAAGCGATTGCAGCTACCCAGGAGATGATTTAATGAGAAAATAGTAAGGGAGAAATTTAAAATGAGAAAAAATAAAGTAGTTGCAGTTTTAATGAGTTGTTTATTAGGAACGTCATTATTAGTAGGGTGTGGTGGAAGCAATAAAGCGAACTCAAGTAATAATCCGGATGGAACACTAGTTATTAATGGTGATTACATAGTGCCTCCAGCTGCACATGGCAATCCATTTATAGGGGGATTTGTAAACGGTATCGAACCGTATATGCAAGATAATCTATTTGTATATGCACCATTTCCGTCAGCAAAATTTAAATCTCATTTAGGGGAAAGTTATACATTTGAAAATAAAGTTTTAACAGTTAAATTAAAAGATGGACTAAAGTGGAGTGATGGGTCACCATTAACTACTAGAGATGTTGAGACTACTTTCTATATGAATATTGGAAGAAGACAGGTTTGGGAATTTTTAGAAAATATACAAATTGTAGATGATACAACTATGAAGTTTAACTTTAAAACAGAAAGTCCATTAATAATAAATATGGCCTTTGATATTAAAATTAATGCACCTACATCAGTATATGGTAAGTGGGCAGAAAAATATAAAGAAATAGCAATGACAGGAAGAAAGTATCATCCAGAAACACTAACTTTCTGGTATTTAGAAGAGTCTAATAAGAAGTTACAAGACTTAAATATTGAATTAGAAGGATTTAAGCCAAAAGTAGAGGGAACTATTGGATCAGGCCCATTTACTGCAAAAAATATTACAACTTCAGGAGCGTTATTAGTTCAAAATCAAAATTACCGTGAAGAATTAGATATTAAACAATTAAGAGTTATGAGAGTAGTTACACCGGAAACAGCGGCAACAGCTATGGTGGATGGAACGCTAGATATGCACAGTGGTGGTATTGTTAGAGATGTAGAAGAACAAATTAAAAAGGGTTTAGACACATATAAAGCGCAGTATGTTTCAGAATTTAGTCAAATGTCAGTTGTATTTAACACACAAAAATATCCTGCAAATAAAAAAGAATTTAGACAAGCTATGGCTTATTTAATTAATAGAGAAGAAATAATGCCATTAACAGAACCAGGTAGTTTAAAAAGTGAGACTACATTAACAGGTCTTCCAGCTACATTACAAGAAAGCTGGGGAGTAAAAGATTTTGCGAAAAATGAATTAACAGATTATTCATTTGACCCTGAAAAGGCAGAAAAATTACTAACATCGATTGGTTGGAATAGAAATGCTGCTGGTACTTGGAGAAATGAAAAAGGCGAAGTTGTAACATTTGAATTAGCTTGTAACAATGGGTGGGGTTCAGCTATGTTGCCAGGTGAAGCAATTGCAACAAAACTTAAAGAGTTTGGATTAGATGTTCAATTTAGGCCAATGGAAGGTTCAGCGTTTAATGATTACTTTACTAAGAAAGAGCACACTGTAATTATTGAATTTGCCCCAACTGGAAATGTACTATATGCACATCCATATGGAAGTTACGAAGCAATTTATAGATCGAGACCATTCTTAATGGGATTAGAGACAAACGAAGAAGGAAATATAATTATTGAGTCAGAAGGTGAAGAAGTAAATGTAACTGATTTAGTTAAGAAACTATTTACAGCCAAAGGTGATGAAGTACAAGAAATAACTAAGAAATTAATGAAAATAACTAATGAGCAAGCATATTTTATTCCTTATTTAGAAAAAGGATTCCCGATAAGAACTCTAAAAGATAATGTTACTTTAGGGTTTGGAAATGATGAAACAATAAAAGATGTTAGATACTCTGGTGTAGGAGAAAATCTACTTGCAACTTTAATAAAAGAAAAGACTATAATTTTGGGAAAATAATATTAAAGGTGTCTTATACATATTATAGGACACCTTTTTTCAAGGGAGGATCATTATGATGAAGAAAATTTTAATGTTATGTTTAACTGTTATATTTGCAGTTATAGTAACATTTTTAATAATAGAACTTATGCCCGGAGATCCTGTAGATGTATTAGCTAGGGAAATGGTTAGTACACAAGGAGTGCCTTACGAGGAAGCATATAAAAGAGCTGTTATGCAGTTGAATTATGATCCAAATGTTCCACTGGCTGAAAGGGTTTTAGATTTTGGTGAAGGAATATTAAATGGAGATTTAGGACAGTCATTAAAGTTTAAAACAGATGTTAAAGATATAGTAATGTCAGCATTACCATGGACATTGCTTATAACCGGTGTTTCAACAATACTAGCATTTACAGTAGGTATAAGCATTGGGATGGTTGCTGCGTGGAAAAGAAGTAAAAAGCTAAATCTTTTATTAGATACCTCGGCATCGGTTTTAGGAGCTATACCAGAGTATATTATAGGGTTTTTCTTAATATTAATATTTGCAGTGAATTTAAGGATGCTACCATCTAAAGGTGCCTATTCAACAATGGTTGATGTCGGATTTAACATGGCTTTTATAGCAGATGTTGCAAAACATGCTATTTTACCAATACTGGCATTCTTCATTGTTAACGTAGTTAACTGGATAGTAAATATGAGATCAATAGCAGTTGGAATATTAAGTGAAGATTATATTCAATATGCAAGGGCAAGAGGAATAACTAACAAAAAGATAATTTTTAAATATGTAGGTAGAAATGCAATGTTGCCAATGGTTACATCATTAGCAACTACTTTTGGATTATTAGTAGGCGGTTCACCACTTATAGAAAATTTATTTTCATATCCAGGGGTTGGTTATTATTTAAATAATGCAACAGCAAATAGAGATGTTACTTTAATGCAAGGGATGTTCTTTGTAATAATAATAACAGTTATTTTATGTAACTTCTTAGTAGAATTATTATATGGGTTTGTAGACCCTCGTTTAAGAAGGAAGGGGAGAGCATAAATGAAAAACAAGCTAAGTTCATTATGGGAAGGGATAGTTAATTTCTCGAGAGTAATAGTTACAAATAAACAAGCAACTTTTGGAGCTTTTATATTAATCATATTTACATTGATGGCAATATTAGGACCAATTATGTTAACTCCTGATAAGGCTAACTATGTAAATAGATTACAAGGAGCATCATTTCAACATTTATTAGGTACCGATTTTGCAGGAAAAGATACATTGAAACAATTCATATTAGGTTCAAGAGAGGTTTTAACAATAGCTCTTTATGCAGGTGTTTTCACATTGAGTATTGGGGTTACAGTAGGAATTACATCAGGATTACTTGGTGGAATAGTTGATGATATTTTAATGATGATAACTAATGTAGTTCAGACAATACCTAATTTTCCTGTATTAATGGTTATGTCATTAATAGTAAATATTGATAGTTCATTAAAGTTTGGGCTTATATTAAGTATATGGTCGTGGGCGGGACTTGCAAGGGCAGTAAGGTCACAAACATTATCTTTGAAAAATAGAGATTTTATTGAGGCAAGTAGAATTTTAGGTATGAGTAAGATTTATATTATTATAAATGATATTTTACCAAATATTATATCATACATAGCAGTTAACTTTATTATGATAATGAAATCATCAATACTAGCAAGTGTTGGATTAATGGTATTAGGATTAGCTCCGTTTAAAGGAGATCACTGGGGAATAATGCTAGATATGGCATTGAACAAAACAGGAGCATTATTTGGTTCAAAAGCGATAATATATCTATTAACACCAATTGTGGGGATTGTTTTATTCCAATTAGGATGCTTCATGTTTAGTAAAGGGTTAGAGGATGCATTTAACCCAAGAATAAAAACTACTATAGCTATAAAAAGAAAAACAAAAGTAATGGGAGTTTAGGGGTGAGAGTATGGAAAAATTATTAGAATGTAAAAATATAACTGTAGAATTTGACGTTAAATATTTTAATGAAGATAAAGTTTTAAAGGCAGCAGATAATATTACTTTAGATATTTATAAAGGTGAAATGTTAGGGATAATAGGAGAAAGTGGAAGCGGTAAATCAACTTTAGCTTCTGCCATGTTAAATTTAGTAAGAGAGCCAGGTAGAATATCAAGCGGAGAAGTTGTTTATTTTAATGGTGTAAATTTATTAGCCGTTTCGGAAAAGGAATATAACAAATATAGATGGAAAGATATATCAACAGTATTTCAAGCTGCACAAAATTCACTTAATCCAATAGCAACGATAAAAGATCATTTTGTTGAAACTTATACTGCACATTTAGATAAAGTATCTAATGAAGTAATGATGAACCGTATAAAAGAGTTATTGAACTTCGTTAGGTTAGATGAAAAAGTTCTAGATTCTTATCCATTTGAGCTAAGTGGTGGAATGAAGCAACGTGTATTAATAGCATTAAGTTTATTACTTGAACCAAAGTTAATAATATTGGATGAACCTACTACTGCTTTAGATGTAATAACGCAGTGGTATATATTAGAAATATTAAGAAAAATAAATAAAGAAAATGGAGTTTCTATAGTGTTTTTAACTCATGATATATCAATAATAGGCTCTATGGTTGATAGAATAGCTGTAATGTACGCAGGAGAATTAGTAGAAATTGGTGATGTTTTAGATGTATACGAAACGCCGAAGCATCCATATTCAAAAGCATTATTAGCTGCAATACCTTCATTATATGATGATGTAACTACAAGAAGATCTATAAAAGGGGCACCTATTAATATGTTAGATTTAAAAGGTGAATGTAGATTTAAAAATAGGTGTATTTATAAGGGAAAGGTTGGCTGTGATGGGTCGGATGAAAATAGTAAAGAGCTTATCAAGGTAAAGGATAATCATTATAGTAGATGTAAGTACTGGGAGGGAATTTAAAGTGAGTAATTTAATAAAAATAGAGGGTGTAAGTAAAAGTTTTGGAGAAGGAAAGGAACAGGTTAGAGTATTAAAGGATATTAATCTAGAAATTGGAGACGGTGAAATATTAGCTGTAGTAGGGGAAAGTGGTTGTGGTAAAACTACTTTAGGAAAGATTATCGCAGATGTTCATAAACCGACAGAGGGGAAAATACTTTATAAAGGAACAGATATAAATGTTTTAAAAAGGGGGGATTATAAGGACTTTAGAATGGGGGTGCAAATGGTGCATCAGGATTCATTTGCAGCATTAAATCCAAATAAAACTATCTTCCAATCATTAAGCGCCCCTATACTAAAACATAAAATTGTTAAAACAAATGGAGAAGCTTTAGATCTATGTACAGAATATCTAGAAGAAGTAGAATTAACTCCAGTTGATCAGTTTTTACATAAATATCCGCATCAATTAAGTGGAGGACAAAGACAAAGAATATTATTAGCAAGAGCTTTATTAGTGAAACCTAAGCTTATAGTAGCAGATGAACCAGTATCGATGGTAGATGTATCATTAAGAATTTCGTTATTAGATTTAATGGCAAGGATGAACAAAAAACATGGAATTTCTTTTGTTTACATAACACACGATTTAGCTACAGCAAGATATATAGCTAATGAGGGGAGAGTTCTGGTTATGTATTTAGGATCAATTGTGGAATTAAATAATATAAATGATGCAATAACAAATCCTAAACATCCATATTTTAAGGCTTTATTAAAAGCGGTTCCAGTTGCAAATCCAAGAAATAAAAATATGATTTCAAACTTACCGTTAAAGACAATGGATATTCCAAGTCTTAAAGATTTACCAAGTGGATGCAAGTTCAATCCAAGATGTATTTATTCAAATGAATTATGTGAAAAAGAAGAACCAAAACTAAGAAAACTTGGGGATGGATTTGTTGCATGTCACCATGCAGAAACTATTTAACGACAGTTCAGCTCATCAGGGGATGATTTAATATAGCAAATAGGAGTGTGTTATTACGGTGGAGCGAATTTCTATAGACATTAGTAAAGATGAAAACAAGAAATACACAGTAAGTTTGTTGAATAGTAACAAAGTTGTAGCAAAGGATGATATTAAAAATATAAAGATTACTATAGAAAATGAAGATAGATCATATAGAGAGGTTATAAGTAATATAGATATTGATACTGTTGGTTATTATGAAAATGAAATTATCTGTAATTGTAGATATTACTGCAAGATGCTAGAAACGTATATAGATATTCAAGTTGTTTATAAAGTAGTTAATGAGGCCTTAGTGGAGAAAAGAATAATATTGGAGCAAACAAATATACCTATGCTGTTTTATAGTATAGAGAACTCTATAATTCCAAGTGAGGAGCCAAAATGTTATTGGAGTTTTGATAATGATAATAACAATGGTGGTGTGGTGAGAGAAGTATTTCCAGCAGCGGGATATGTAGTGGGAAAAGCATATGTTGGCTTGCTGACAGATGCTGGACACAGAAATTATTGGACAAGAAATATTAGAAGAAGGCCACATTATAACAAACTAGGATTTACAGCAATAAAAGAGGCTTGTGATATTAATCTTTATAGAGTTTCAACTTTATCTGATAGAGAAAAAGGTGATCATTATGTAAAGATAACTTTAGGAGAATTAATAGATTTTAATAACGGGAAAAAAGAAGTTGTTGAAGTAGATAATGATTTTATAAATAAAGATAATGAAGGAAGTTTAATCATAACACTAGATCTTGAAGATGGGTATTATGATATAAGTTTTGATCATAGGATAAATGGAAAATTAAGTGTAGTTGTTTTGAAAGAATTAACAAAAGATAATTACGAAGTACATGGTTTTGATTATCAGAATAATATACCATCTTATAAGGAAACATGGACTAGCTTCCAAGATGGATTAATACTATCAAATACGGAAAATAAAAAGAGCCTCTTAGTGATAAAGAGTAATGATAATGAATCTATTGATATAAAAAACTTAAAGGTAACTAAGGTAAATGGTATAGAAAAACCATTTCATAGGTTGGAACAAGGTAAAAGTTGTGAGAAGAAGTTATTCATACTTATTAAGCAAATGGATGGGCTTAGAGATATACGTTACTACAGCCAAGTGTTATTAGCAGATGGGTTAGGGTTTAATGGAAGTGATGTTGAAAAAATTCTTTTTGCAGATATGCAGATGTTAACATGGATAACTAGTGCATATGACTTTTTGCCATTAAATGTACCTAGCTTAAATTATGCCCCAGATATGTATAATAGAGATTCTTTTTGGAGTGTAGCGGGGGTAAATGATAAGGAATTGAGCAAAAAACTTTGGGAAAAATGGGGTTCAACTCAAAATAAAAATGGAACAATAGGAACCATAATAACCCCATACATGGGAAGCTTAGAAGTAAAAGGTAACGAAGCTACTTGTGAATGGATATGGTGGGCATATATAAATAAAATCAAGTATGGAATAGAACCTAATATGAGCAAAGTTAAAAAAGCTTATAACTATTGTATTAATGAGTTTGATGAAGATGGTGATGGTATATCAAAATCACATTTTGTATTAGGTCAAAATGATGTTCAAACATATTTTGAAGGTGGAAAAACATCAAGTGTATCAGTTAATCAGGGTGTATTTGCAGTGACATTAAAAGTTGCTAAGGCCTTATTGGGTATAAAAGCTTTTATAGCAATGAAAAAGGATACTTATTAAATACTTTAGACTATAAAGATGCTATATCAGTAGGCGATTTGATGCCTGAATTTGTTTCATTATGGTTCTTTAATGAAGGGTTACTTAATGAGGAAATTGTAAAAAATACACTTGAAAAAATACCGGTTATTAATGATTGCGCAACTTTTATAGGACATGTTAATAACAAGTATTTTAGTGGGGCTGATAGTCCTTTTGATGAAAAGTTTAGCTGGAGTGATGGAGTATATTATAATGGTGGTAGCTGGCTTAGAGAAGAGATAATGGCATATGCAGTTGGAGTGAGATATGGATTAGATGACTATAAGAACAGGATTTTAAATAGAATGGATAGAGAGATAAACCTAATTAAAGATGATCCGGTAAGTCATGAATTTTTACCAACGGATTTATCTAAGGAAGGGTGTTTATGGAAATCTATAAGGGTTTTTTCTTGGAATGTATTTGCAATAACAGCATTAGAGGTAGCAGGAATAAGAAAAACAAAAGGGCGTGGTAATAATGAGTTTTGCTAAAAGAAGTGATATGAATCCGCTAATAAAACCAAGTGACGTGAAACCAAGTAGAGAAGATTTTAAAGTTGATGGCGTATTTAACTGTGGTGTTTGTAAATATGATGATGAATATCTATTATTATGTAGAGTTGCAGAATCTGTTAAAGTTGATAAGGAAGATGAAGTAAAGATACCTGTAGTAGTAAACATAGATGGAAAAGATGTAATAGACATAGTTTCATTTAATAAAGAAATAGATACGCAATATGATTATTCAGATGCACGTTCTTTATGGATTACGCATATTGGAGGAGTAAGAAAAATTGCTTGTTTAACTTCATTATCACATATAAGGATAGCAAGATCAAAGGATGGAGAAAATTTCATCATAGAAGATGAAGCTTTTATTAAACTTACAGCTTCAGAAGAAGAATGGGGAATGGAGGACCCAAGAATAACTAAAATAGAGGATATATATTATGTGAATTATACATCTGTGACTAGAAATGGTGCAGCCACTTCGTTAGTTTCTACAAAGGATTTTAAAACTTATGAAAGACATGGAATTATATTTGCCCCAGAAAATAAAGATGTAACTATATTCCCAGAAAAAATAAACGGGAAATATATAACATTTAATAGACCCGTTCCATGTGCAATCGGCGGAGCAGATATGTGGATAGCAGAATCACCTGATTTAGTACATTGGGGAAAACAAAAACATTTTTATGGTGGTTCAAATGAAGGAGCATGGGAAAATGGAAGGGTTGGAGGAGGTGCAGTACCATTCTTAACAGAAAAAGGTTGGATAAAAATTTATCATGCAGCAGATAGAAATGATAGATATTGCTTAGGAGCATTCTTACTTGATAAAAATGATCCTAGCAAAATATTAGCCAAAACAAGTAGAGCTATATTAGAACCAAAAGCTACTTATGAAAAAGAAGGTTTTTTTGGTAATGTGGTATTTACATGTGGATGTTTATTTGAAGATGGTATTGTTAAAATATATTATGGCGCAGCAGATGATAAAGTTTGTAGAGCAGATATAAAAATAGAGGATATATTCACTTTAATGGATAAATAACACATAAATCGTTAATATTGTAGCTCCGCAGGAGATAATTTGATAAAATTAACTGATAGAGTTATAGTATATTTATGGTAGGAGATATTAGATGAGAAAAGTAATAATGAAAGATATAGCAGATAAATTAAATATATCTATTAATGCAGTATCATTAGCATTAAATAGAAAGGCAGGAGTTAGTGAAGAAACAAGAAAGACAGTTCTTGATGTGGCAGAGCAGATTGGTTATTTGGAAAAATCAACTAAATTCATTCTGTCTTATGCAAGTAAAAATATATGTGTTTTAATAAGAAAATTATATTTTGAAGATAATTATTTTTATTCTAAGATAATGATGGGGATAGTTGAGGAAGCGAGAAAAAATGGATACGACATAATTACGTGTATGATTGATGAAAATGAGGAAAATATTCCAAGTTGCATTGAACATAAGAAGGTATGTGGAGTAGTTATAATAGGTGCAATAGATGATGATTATTTGATAAAGCTAAAAGGTTATAAGGCGCCAGTAGTTTTAGTAGATCATACATCGTTATTAGAAAGTACAGATAGTATTTTGACAGATAACAAGCTCGGAAGCTTTAAGATTACGAAATTACTTTTAGATCGTGGATATAAAAAAATAGGTTTTTTTGGAGAGTTAGAATATTCTCTAAGTGTAAAGGAAAGATTTTTTGGATATCAAGAAGCTATGAAGAAATTTATAAATTTCAAGGAAGAAAATAAAATGATTGATTTTATAAATAGATATTCAGTTTTAGATAATTTAGAGGGGTATGTAATAAGACAAGATTTAGAATGGGTAAAAGAAAAAATAAAGTGCTTAAAGGATATGCCAGAAGCATTTGTATGCTCAAATGATAATGCTGCTATTATTCTAATTTCATCACTTAAGGAAATGGGATATTCAATTCCACAAGATATAGCAGTTGTAGGCTTTGATGATATAGTGTTAAGCTCAATTGTTGTGCCTAATATTACAACAGTGAGAGTAGAAAAGGAATTAATGGGACGTAAAGCTTTAAATAAATTATTATGGAGGTTAGATCATAAAAACGAACTAAATGAAAATATAATTATGAGTGTAAGTGTAATTGAAAGAGATTCAGTAGGTGTAAAAGAGTAAAGTATAGATTAATTGATAATCTGTTCAAATAGGGAGAAGTAAAAAGCATGGATAAAAAGTGGTGGAAAGAATGTGTGTTCTACGAAATATATATGTCAAGTTTTATGGATGGAAATAACGATGGAATTGGGGATTTTAAAGGAATAACATCTAAATTAGATTATTTAAGTGAATTAGGTATTAAGGGGATTTGGCTTACACCATTTTATCCATCTCCTAAAGTTGATAATGGTTATGATATATCAGATTATTATAATATTGATAAATGTTATGGTACTTTAGAAGAATTTAAAGGATTCATAAATAAGGCACATGATTTAGGAATAAAAGTAATAGTTGATATAGTTTTAAATCATACATCAAGTGAACATTCATGGTTTAAAGAATCAAGAAGCTCTAAAGATAATGAAAAAAGAGATTTTTATATATGGAAAAAAGACAAACCTAACAACTGGGAGTCATTTTTTGGTGGAGATGCTTGGGAATTTGATAAGAAAACAAAGGAATATTACTATCATGCATTTGCAAAAGAGCAAGTAGATTTGAATTGGGCAGAACCTAAGGTTTATAAGGCAATGAAAGATGTACTTAAATATTGGATTGACCTAGAAGTAGATGGATTTAGATTTGATGTAATTAACTTTTTAACAATAAAAAATGACTTTAATAAAGATAATCCATATGATGAAAAAGGTGAACAAATACATAGAAATGATAAAGATCAAGATGGAATTATAGACGTTATAAAAACTTTAGTAAAAGATATAAGAGAAATAAAAGAAGATATTTTCCTCGTAGGAGAAATTGGATCAGATGAGTTAATTGAACTGAAAAATTACTCGGGTAAGAATTTATTAGACGTAGTATTCAATTTCAACTTAGGTAGTATGAAGGAATTTTCAGCGGAGAAAATATATAAAGAAATTAAAGCTATGAATGAGGAATACAATTCAGAGCAAATACCAACAATATTTTTTAATAGTCATGATATGGGAAGAAGTGTTTCAAGATTTAATCAAAATGGAGAGAAAAATGGAATTGAAAGAGCGATGGCAGCTTTATTATTAACAACTTATGGTGTTCCATTTATGTATTTTGGAGAGGAAATTGGGATTAAGGATTTGGTTTGCCTCGATATAAACAAAATGAATGATGTTCAAGGGATTATGAAATATAATATAGAAATTTCAAAAGGGAAAAGTAGAGAAGAAGCATTAGCTAGTGCAAATAAGAGTTCTAGAGATAAGTCAAGAAGTCCAATGCAATGGGAAAATTCGGAGTTTTATGGATTTAGCAAGAGTAAATCTTGGATAAACATAGAAGATAAGGTAGATGACATATCAGTAGAAATTTGTAAAAAAAATAAAAAAAGTTTATTATACTTGTATAAAGACCTTATTAAAATAAGGTATAATAATCCATGTTTATTATATGGAACATATAAAACTATTTTCTTTAAGAAAGATATACTTATTTTAGAAAGAGAACTTCATAATGAAGTAATTAGAATTGTAATTAACTTTGGTATTAAGGTATATATAGAAAATAGCATTGGGCAAGTTTTATATTGTAGCAATAGTATAGAAAATGGGCTGAAATTGAATCAGTTTGATTTTATAATAATTGAAAAGAAATAGGTATATCAAAGCAGATATACCTATTTCTTTTCAATTATTAAGGCTTTTGTTTTAGAATTTAAATAAAAAAATCAGACATAGTAATAAATAAATCGCATAATAATAATAAGTGCATATTTTTTTATAATTTATATATATATAACCTATAATATTTATTTATTTGGTACAATGAGATAAATACAAAAGAAATGGAGTGGATGAGAATGAAAATACTTTATTATGATTGTTTTTCAGGTATTAGTGGTGATATGAATTTAGGAGCGTTGCTAGACTTAGGTATAGACGAGAAATATTTAATCGAGGAATTAAAAAAGCTAAATATAAATGGGTATGAAATAAAAGTATCGAGAGATAGTAGAAAAGGTATAGAGGGCACTAAGGTGGATGTAGATTTAGAGGAGCATCATCATGAACATACTCAGGATGGAAGTGAAGGAGAACACTCTCATGGGCATGTGAGCAATAATCATAGCCATGAGGAACATAGAAACCTTAAAGATATTGAGAAAATTATAGATTGTAGTGAGTTAAGTTCTAAAGTGAAAGAATTAAGCAAAAAAATGTTTATGAGGCTTGCGAGAGCTGAGGCAAAGGTTCATGGAAAAACATTGTATGAAGTTCACTTCCATGAGGTAGGTGCAATAGATTCTATTGTGGATATAGTAGGAGCTGCTATTTGCATAAGTCATTTAAATGTTGATAAAATAATGAGCTCATCTATAGAACTTGGTGGTGGGTTTGTTAAGTGTGCTCATGGACTTATACCAGTACCAGCACCTGCTACTGTGGAAATTTTGAAGGGGATACCGGTAAAAATGGGGGCTGTACCTTTTGAAACTACAACACCTACAGGTGCTGCAATTCTTGCAGCTAACGTCTCTGAATTCAAAGATGATAACGATTTTATTATAAAGAAGATCGGCTATGGCGTAGGTAGCAGAGATACTGAAATTCCTAATGTACTGAGGGTCATGTTAGTAGAAGAGGTAAATAATTTGTCTGATACAGAAAAGACAGAAAATGAAGGGGAAGTATTTCAAGAAATTGTGGAATGTAATATAGATGATATGAATCCAGAGATATATGAGTATATTCTTGATAAGCTTTTTACTGAGGGTGCTTTGGATGCATATTTAACTCCAATTATAATGAAAAAAGGCAGGCCCGGCGTAAAAATAAGTGTTTTATGTAAAGAAGATAAAATTGAAAAGATGAAAGAAGTATTATTTAGAGAAACTACTACATTTGGAGTAAGAAGTTTTAAAGTACATAAAACAATGCTCCAAAGAGAATTTACTAAAATGAACACTAGCTATGGTGAAGTTACTGTGAAAGAAGCTTATTACAAAGGTGAAAGAATAAAGAATAAGTTAGAATATGAGGAGTGTAAGAAAATAGCCCGAAGTGTGGGACTCCCTATAAGCGAAGTATATGAGAGATTAAGGAATGAAATATAGCATTATAGATATAAAAACATAAAACTGTAAGCTTAAATTAAAAAAGGTGGAGAATATATGAATACAGAAGAAATGAAGAAATTCCTTAAGTCCGTTAAAAATGGTAACATATCCATTGATGATGGTGTAGATAAGTTAAAAGATTTGTCTTATTCAGATTTAGGATTTGCAAAAATCGATAATCATAGAGAACTTAGGGTTGGGTACCCGGAGGTTATATATTGTGAAGGGAAAACTGTGGATCAAATAAAGGGTATAGTTAGTTTAATGATTACTAAGGATGTAAATATTCTTGGTACAAGGGCCTCTAGGATCATGTATGAAGGGGTAAAAGAGGTATGTGATGATGCTGAGTACAATGAACTCGCAAGAACAATTGTAATTAAAAAAAAGGACGTAGAGACTCCAAGTACATATATTGCATTAGTGACAGGAGGAACTTCTGATATATCAGTAGCGGAAGAGGCAGCTATTACAGCAGAAATCTTTGGGAATAAAGTTGAAAGAATTTATGATGTAGGAGTAGCGGGTATTCATAGGTTGTTTGAAAATCTAGATGTTATAAGGCGCGCGAAGGTAGTTATTACTGTGGCGGGAATGGAAGGCGCTTTAACTAGTGTAGTTGGAGGCTTGGTGGATAAACCAGTTATAGCTGTTCCAACTAGTATAGGATACGGAGCTAATTTTAAAGGACTTTCGGCATTGCTATCAATGTTAAATAGCTGTTCTAGTGGAGTTAGTGTTGTTAATATTGACAATGGCTTTGGCGCAGGATATTTAGCAAGTATTATCAATAAATTATAAATTAATTTTTAAAAAGGGGGCTTGCATATTCATTATGCAAGCCTTAATTATGGTGTGTTTGAAAAGTGTATATTACGTAAAATATAGTTGCAGTAATATATACTTCTCTTATTGAGCAGGGGATTCGCGATTGTATATATCTGCATAGACTTTGAGAGTGCATTGTGCAGTGTTATGCCATGAAAATTTTTTGGCTCTTATTAATGCTTTAGAACTTAATTCTGATCTTAGAGCTTCATTACTTAATAAGTTACCTATGGCGAAAGACATCTCTGAGATATCATATGGATTTATTAAAATCCCACCGTCACCAACTACCTCGGGAATAGAAGTAAGGTTAGAAGCTATTACAGGAGTGCCGCAATTCATTGCCTCTAAAGGGGGGAGTCCAAAGCCCTCATAAAAAGATGGATAGATGAAAGTATCACAGCAATTATAGAAAAGTGGTAAATGATCTTCAGGTACAAAACCGATAAAAATAACATGCGAGCCTATTTTCAATTCATTCGCAAGTTTTATGAGTTTTTGACCGGAATCTTTATAGCCACCTACAATAACTAAATTATACTTTTTATTTAAATCTTTATATATTTTAGAAAAAGCAATTATGACAGAAGCCACATTTTTTCTTTCACTAAATCCTCCTAGGTAGAGTATAAAGGGATCTGTTAAATTATATACAGCTTTTAGGAAATTCCTACAGTGGACCTTATCTAAAGGAACATATTTTTTATCTGCAGCTAAAGGAGTTACAAAAATCTTACTTTCGTCTACTGGGAAAAATTTTAAAATATCGCGTTTAGAGAATTCGGATACAGTTATTATCCCATCAGAGCCTCCTATAATCATTGGCATCTCTTTTAAAAATTTCAGCAAATATCCTCGTCCTACTGTCTCGGGCATAACATATGGAATTAAATCATGTATCGTGACTACTTTCTTGCAAGTTATTTCCTGAGAAAAACCTATACCATTTTGGGGCATATGATATATGTCTATGTTTTCTTTTGAAATGTTTTCTGGAAAATAGTAATCTTCAAAAAATCTTTGATGCTTTTTAGAGGTCATTACTATTTTGCAGTTTTCTTTTTTTATAATTTCATAATTGTTGCCTGACCAAAAAACGTGGTAGTTATTCACATTATCTATGTTAATTAAATTTTTAAACACATTTTCCGTATAAGTTCCTATACCTGTTCCACTATAGAAATTGATGCCTCTAGCATCAATTGCAATCTTCATAGGTTTCACTCCTTAAAATTATTATAAAAACCCTATATTTATAATTATAAATTTCATTTGAAAGGCAATATATATTAATATATTGTTTTTACTTAAAAAGTGTGCTAATTATAAAAATATAATTAAGCACAAATTATTGAGAAAGTTCATATACTGCAATAGAACAATATTGCGGAGGCATGCATTTGGAAATCCAGGAAGTAAAGGAGACGGTTCAAGATAATTATTCTCTTTGTATTAATGATATAGTGAAAATAAAAAATGTTTACAGAATAGAAACTGAAAATGATATGTATTGCTTGAAAAGCATTAATTATGACTTTAAGCATTTTTTATTTATTGTTGGTGCAATAAAACATTTGCAGGGCAATGGTTTTGAAAATATACCGGAAATTATTGAGACTATCGATAACAAGGAGTATATAGCCATTGAGGATAAATACGCTTATTTAACACCTTGGCTAAAAGCAAGAGAATGCAATTATGATAATCCAGTGGAAATAAAATTATGTACCTCAAAGCTGGCAGAGCTCCATAAAAAAAGTTTGAATTTTAAAGTTACACCGGACATGTCGCCCAGAATAGGATGGCTTAAATGGATAGAAACTTTTAAAACTAGAGAAAGAGAAATATTAGATTTTAAAAGAAGAATAAGTAAAAAAAAATGCATTACGGAATTCGACAGCGATTATTTAAGAATAATGGAGGAAGAGCTTGCACGGAGCAATAGGTCCATAGAAAATTTATGTAAAAGTGAATATATAAGTAAGATGAAAGAAGAAATTAAACATAAGGGATTCTGCCATCATGACTATGCTCATCATAATGTATTATTAGATAAAAGTGGGGGCATGAATATTATTGATTTTGATTATTGCATTCTAGACACTCATTTACATGATTTAAGTAGCCTTCTAATACGGAGAATGAAAAATGGCAAATGGAGTCCTGAAAATGCGCTTTTTATAATGGAAGCGTATGATGATGCATTTCCAATATATAAAAGTGATATAGAAGTAATGGCAGCATTTATGGAATTTCCTCAGGAATATTGGCAAATAGGAATTCAATATTATTGGGAAAAAAAGGATTGGGGAGAAGAGTTTTTCTTAAGGAAACTCGAAAAAATGCGTGAGGATAGAGTGGATAAGCAAATTTTTATTGAGAAATTCATAAAAATAAAATATGGGAGGTAGTATTGTGGGGAAAAACAAAAAGGATGGGTGCATTGATGAGCTTGAAATTGACGTAATTGATCCGCAGGAATCCACTGTAGAGGAATATGATATAAGGCTCGAGAACATGGAAGAGGAAGTTAAAAAACTGAAAAAAATAAGAAAAAGGAAAAAGAAAATTAGTGAGCTTGAATTGCAGCAAAGAGAGATATTAAAGAAAATGGACAAAAATTATAAAAAGGTCAGATAGCACTTGGTTATTATATAACAATTGACTAATAGATTTAAATTGAGGTGGTGCGAGTGGCGATAAGCATCTATAATGAATTTTCAGATTATATGATGTTTAAAGGTGTTAAAAATGTAGGTGAAATTGAATCTAAGAACATAGACGTAACTGAAGAAGTAATAATAGAACAATTTCGTGCTATTTATGCTTTACATGAAAAATCTCTTGGATTTAATGGGTACCTAAGGAATAAGTTAAATAACAATACAGGGAAAATCATAGAGGATTATAAAATTTCTATTAAAAAGTTGGCCGGAGATATAAATAATATTATAAGATATGAACCGAAAAATTCATTTGAACAATTAATTGTTAAATATGGGAAGGAAGTTATAGATAGAGGGGAACAGTGTATAAGAGAAGTATACCAAGCCGATTATTTAGGGATTATAACAAGAAGCATGAGAAGAGGCGAAATATGCTTAGGAAATACAGATTTTAAAAATATTAGAAAAAATAATTTTATTGAAGTGGTTAGTTTTAAAGACTGTAATTACAATATGGTGGAAATGGATTGTTTCCTTTTGCTTAGTAAATTAAAAAGAAAAGGAGTGAAACTTGATTTTCATAATCTTGCTCAAGAGTTCTGCTACATTGAAGGGCTAGACACAAGTAGTTCAAAATTTTTAATAGCTTTAATTTCTTACCCTCATGAATTCATGAGATGTTGTAATAAGCATAGAGCAGGCAAAAAGAAGTGGAATGAAGAAAGGTTTTCTGAGAAACTTATAAAAGCTTTAATTCAAGATGGGGATTCATTAATTTAAGGTATTAATGCAATGATAAAAGAGGTGAGAACATGTTAGACGTTAGATTTAAAGATAAGGCTTATTTAAGTAAATATGATTTAGATGTAGATTTATTTAGCGAATTCGATCTAGTGGTTGATGATGTTATTCCAGTAAGAAAAGTATTCATACTTAATACTGATAAAGGTGATAAGGTTTTAAAAAAAGTAAACTATAGCATTTCCCAACTTGAATTTATTAATTATGGGATTGAGTATATTAGAAATAATAATTTTAATAGGATTATTGAATTCGAAAAGACAAAATCCAAACTCATATATGTCCCTTGGAAAAATGATATATATTGTATTATGAATTTAGTAGAAGGGAGAGAGTGCGAGTATAGTAACCCAGTGGATGTAATGCTCGCGTCTAGAGCAATAGCTGAGCTTCATAAGGCATCGGAAGGGCTTGTATATGAAGGTCCATTTGAAAGTTTACTCGCAAAAAATGAGCAACGGTACTTATGTGGTAGAATAATACAAAATTTTAAAAAAAAATTAAATGATCTTATGTTCTTTAAAAGCATAGCAACGAGAAATGAAAATAAAAATGAATTTGATTATATATTTCTAGAATATGAAGAATATTATGAGAAAAATATAATGCAAAGTATAGATATTCTAAGCGAATCAGATTATTACAATTTATGCAAGGAAAAAGAAAAAATTGTATTTTGCCATCATGATTTAGCTCACCATAATATATTGATTAATAGGGAAGATGTATATTTCTTAGACTTTGATTATGCAGTTATAGACTTAAAGGTGCATGATATTTGTAACTTTACAAATAAAGCCATCAAAAATTCTGCTTATGATATAGAAAAGGCCAATGGCATTTTAAATGAATATATCAAAGTATTACCATTAGATAATCGGGAATTAAAGGTATTGTATGGCATGCTTAGCTTTCCAGAGGACTTTTACAGTATAGCTAGAGATTATTATACAAGGAAAAAACAGTGGAGTGAAGAGGTGTTTTTAAGCAGATTAAAGAAGAAGGTGGAAGGCAGAGAAGACAGAGAAGGGTTTTTAGAGGCCTTTAAGAATCATTATAATTGTTAGTTTAAAAGCCCTGCATAGTTGTAAATACACTATGTGGGGCTTTTGTTTTGATAATTTGATAATAAAGACATTTATTTAAGTGTCCCTAATATATTTTGATAAGCACTTAGAGTAGTTGCAGCTGTATGTTCCCAAGTTAGGGTAGAGGCTCTTTTTAATCCTCTAGTTATTAGGGATTGTCTTAGGTCATTATCAAGGAGCACATTATACATTTTTTCACTTAAGGAATTAATATCATATGGGTTTACAAGTAAAGTTGAGTCCTTAACTATTTCAGGGATAGAGGTGGCGTTAGAGGCGATTACAGGAACGCCACAAGCCATTGCTTCAATTGGAGGTAATCCAAAACCTTCATAAAATGAAGGGTATACAAACAGCTCACAAGCGTTATACATGAAGGGAATATAGGTCATAGATATAAAACCTGGGAAAATTACTTTATCATCAATGTGTAAATCTTGTGCTCTTTTTTTATATATATCATATGATTTACCTTTGCTACCTGCAATGACTAATTTAATATCTTTTTTTAATTTTGGTAAAAGCAGACTAAAGGAATTTAGTAATCCGAGAATGTTTTTTCTGGGACTAAATCCTCCAATATAAAGAATATAGTCTCCTGTAATAGAGTAATTTTTTTCGATTATAGATTTACTAAGAGCTTTGTCATAAGGTTTATAAATATCTTCACTAGCTAAATAAGTGACATATATCTTTTCTCTTGGGTAGTTAAAAGCTTTAATAATATCTTCCTTTGAATATTCAGACACGGTAATTATGCCATCACATAAGGGAATGATATTGGGCAATTTTTCATTGAAAATTTTTAAATATTGCTCACCAACCGTATCTGGCATTTTATACGGAATAACATCATGTAGCGTAATAACGAAGGGACAGGTTTTCTTTGACGGCAGCCCAATGCCGTTTTGGGGAACGTGATATATGTCCAAAGATTTATCTGTTAATTTGTTAGGAATATTCACCTCATTCCAAAAGTTATTTTGACTATCTTGCTTAATGCTTTCTATATGAAAATTTTCTTTGAAGGGTATGGCAAGCTTACAGTCGTCAGGCACAAAAAGCGAATAATCATTAAAATTGTCTATTTTATTTAAAGAATTAATTAGCTGGTAAGAATAAGTTCCTATACCAGTTCCTCTATACCATTTTGCAGCTCTAGCATCAATTCCAATTTTCATTTTAAGACTCCTTAAATACTGATTTAATAGATGGATATATTTTATTATATTAAGCGAAAGCATAAATGTTGTTAAAACATACAAGAATTTATTCTAAAATGAAATATTAGTAATATAAATTATAGGGGGGGTGAGTAACATGATGAGGGAATTTGAAATTGAAAGACAATATGGTATTAAGATAGAAAGTATACGTCCCAATAAGGGAGTGTATTTTTTGAAGACGGATGACGGAGCTAAGTGTCTAAAGAAAATCAGTTACGGGACACAAAAACTTTTGTTTGTATATGGAGCCAAAGAGCATCTTGCAAAAAATGGATTTGACAAGGTTGATAGATATTTTTTAAATACTGAAGGAAATCCTTATGCACTAGTTAATGAAGATATTTATACACTATCAACCTGGATAGATGGTCGCGAATGTGATTTTCACAATGAGGAGGATTTAGTTGAGGCCGCAAAAGAATTAGCTTATATGCATATTGCATCCAAAGGATATGATCCACCAGAAAATAGTAAGTTAAAAACAGATCTTGGAAGATGGCCACATCTGATGGAAAAACGAATAAAGTCCTTTGATAAAATGCAAGGTATGATTAGAAAAAAGAAGAATTTTAAAACAGATTTTGATATGAATTATATCAGGAGTGTTGATGATCAAAAAGAATTAGCCAAAAGAGCTATGGCAATACTCGATGACTCTAGGTACTTTGACATATGTAGGCAAACAGAAGAAGAAAAAGGATTTTGCCACCATGATTATACTTATCATAATATTATTATAGATAAAAATAATGATGTTAATATAATTGATTTTGATTACTGCAAAAGAGAAGTAAAAGCATACGATTTATCTAATTTTTTGATCAAGATGCTTAAAAAGCAGGATTGGGACATAAAATATGCTGAAATAGTATTAGAGGCGTATAGCAGTGTAAATCCTCTGTTAGAAGAAGAGTACAGACTCATATATGCATTTTTAGTATTTCCACAACGATATTGGAGGCTTTGTAATAGATACTATTATAATGAAGTTACCTGGATTCAAAATACTTTTAACAAGAAGATGGAGGAGTTAATTTCTGAAAAAGAAAAGTATATGGCATTTATTGAAGAATATAAAAAAGTCTTCAATCAGAGGTAGAATAAACCATAGTATTTATTAAAGTTATGTAGATATAATGTTTACATAACTTTTTTTGATTTCACCTATTCACTATATTTTCATAATATATATTATGGGTTTAAATATGGAGGTGGTATTGTGAAAATAGGCGACATCGTAGTAAGAAAATCTTATGGCGGAGACATTACATTTAAAATAATAGATATTGTGCCAGGAGATAATGATGATGTGTATTTACTTAAGGGAATAAATTTAAGAATAGAAGCTGACTCTTTAAGTGAGGATTTAGAATTAGTAGAAGAAGATGCCATTTATGAAATTGATAAGGTTTTTAATAAAAAGGTAAATGCATCTATTAAAAGAGTATTAATGAATAGAATTAAAGGGAGCAGGGGAGACGGAGGAGCGGCTATAGATTTTAAAGGGAAAATTAAAGACTTGCAGTTAAAACAAGAAAAATACAAAGAGTACAAAAATAAAGATATGGTTTTTGGGAGACCCGGAAAAATACTACATGTTGATGGTGATGCAGAATATTTAGAAGTGTGCTTAAAAACTTATAAGCAGTTATCATTAAATGCTGTAGGGATGATAATATCAGAAAAAAATCAACCAAATGAAATAGTGAATTTAGTAAAAGAAGTTAAGCCGGATATAGTAGTAATAACAGGACATGATGGTATGGTAAAAGGAATAAATGATTATATGAATTTAAATAACTACAGAAATTCAAAGTACTTTGTAGAGGCGGTTATGGCTCTTAGATCTTATAATAGCAATTATGATGATTTAGTAATATTTGCAGGGGCATGTCAATCCTGTTATGAGGCAATTTTAGATGCTGGTGCTAATTTTGCTAGTTCTCCAAATCGCGTCTTAATCCATTGTTTAGACCCCGTTTTAGTTTCTGAGAAGATTGCCTATACAAATATAGAAAATGTTGTAGCTATAGAAGATGTTATACAGAACACTATAACAGGATTAGATGGGATAGGTGGATTACAAACTAGAGGAAAGTATAGAGAGGGGTTTCCTAAGTCTAAGTATATATAGGTGCGTAGGTTATCTTCAAAAATTTTACTAGAATGCTAGTTATTTTATTTTAAGTACTTAAACAAACTATCATAGATTGTATTAAAAATGGTAGGTAAGTATAATACATTAGTGATTTATAAGGTAAATGCTCATAAAATAGATAATAATTAATTATGCGACGAATAATCGATGAAAATGAATTTTGTTAACATAAAATCAACATTGACAAAATTGTTATAGTAGTGATAAAATATAAAGCTTACTTGACAAAGAGGAATATATGATATATAATGTAAAGTGTGGAAAGAGGGTGTTTGCTTTGGAAAAAATAAATGTACTGACTTCAATAAAAGATGAAATTGAAAGTCATGTTGGCGAAAGAGTAACATTAAAAGCTAATGGTGGAAGAAGAAAGATTCTTGTGGATAATGGAGTTATTGAAAAGACTTATCCAAATATTTTTGTTATTAGATTAGAAAAAGACACCCACAGGACAGTGACGTATAGTTATTCAGATGTTTTGACAAAAACAGTTCAAATAGTTTTTGCAGGATAAAACGATACTGTATCATAGTATCGTTTTTTATATTTATAAATAGAGAATAGGCATATGAAAACAAATAACAAATAACAAATAACAAATAACAAATAACAAATAACAAATAACAAATAACAAATAACAAATAACAAATAACAAATACTAGCTTGGGAGTTATTTTCATGTGACTGATATAAGATTAACAGAGCATATATTAAAGGGAATGCATTGGGTTATTAATAACTATGTATTCCCTTTAATATATGGTTTTTTATTATGTTTAAAATGTATTACCGATTTTGCGCAAAAAATAGTAATATATACTTTTTTCTTTTTTATTAGAGAATTATGTTGAATTTTGCAATACGAATAAAAGTATTAAATATCATATTTAAGTGACTATTTCTATATATATTAATAGTAGGTATTTTAGGAGGGTAACAACCTATAAGTGGTACCCCAATAGAAATACGAGGAGGCATAATGTGGAAATAAATTTGAAAAGAGAAAACATAGAGTATGAACAATTGTTAGGAGAAAATTCTGTTGATACAGTAGTGAAAGAAGAATATGTAATACCGGATACTCATCCTGATGTTAAGGAAATTCTTATGTTAGATGTTAAAGCCTTAATAAATTCTAAAGAAATAATTCAAGATAAGGTATATTTAGAAGGCGAAATTCAATATAATGTACTTTATATTACAAAAGGTCAAGAACGTACTGATGTGGAGAACGTTGTATATAGTTCAAAGTTCTCAAATACAATAGATATAATGGGCGCGATGCCTGAAATGCTTTGTGATGCTGAATGTTTTGTAGAACATATGGAGTGTAGAATAGTTAATGAGAGGAAAATATGTCTAGAGGGTATTTTAAAATCAAAATCTGAGGTATATAAAAATTTCAATTTCCAAATAGTTAAGGATATTGAAGCAGTTAAGGATATTCAATATTTAAAAAATCCTACGAGTATAGATAAAGTCATAAGGAATTTTAATGGTGAGCTTATTGGAAAGGCTAATATAAAAGTTCCAATGGAGAACCCAGAAATTGCTAAAGTTATAAAATGTGATGTTAATATTCATAAGAAAGAAGTGAAATTGTACGAAGGAAAAATTCAAATAAATGCTTATGCAGTTATTAATATGATATATAAGGGCAAAGATAGCAGGGAATTAATTTATATTGGGCATGAGGTTATGCTAAATAAAGAGTTAGATTTTCAAGATGTGAATCCTTACATGGATCAGTATACAGACTTTAAGGTAGATGCTATGGAATATGATATTAAGGAAGATGATTTGGGAGAAAAAAGAATTATTGATGTAGAGTTTTTGATAAAAACTAATACGAGAGGCATGCACAAAGAGGAAGTGGATATGATTGAAGATGTATATTCACCGACTACAAAGCTTGAGATGGATAAAAAGGATTATGGACTTAATGTAATGCAAGGACAATTATTAACGGAGACATTAGTTAAAGGAGATATAGAACTAGATAGCAGCAAGGGTAAGCCTAGCAAGGTCATTATGTGTAATGCCACCGTTTGTGTAACAGATAAAAAGGTGATTGAGGATAAGGTTATAATTGATGGCATAATGAATGTAACTATATTATATAGAAGTGATGATGAAGAAAAATATCTTTCCGCTGTGACTGATGAGATCCCTTTCAGCTGTGGTGCGGATATATTAGGTGCTAAGATAAATATGAGCAGCATGTGTAAAGTTTCACTCGAAAATATAAATGTAGATATTGAGGCAGCGAATATGGCTGTTAGGGCTGTGGTGAAAGTATATGTAAGAGTAAATTATATGGTACAGAAAAAATTTTTAGTTGATGTTTATCCAATAGAAGGGGAGGCGCCTAAGAAAAAAGCTAGTGTTACTATTTATGTAGTTCAATCGTCAGACACCTTGTGGAAAATAGCTAAAAAATATAATACAACAATGCAAGAAATTGCAAGAGTGAATCAAATAGAAGACCCTAATATTATAAAAGTTTCACAAAAACTTATAATACCAGGTAGAATAATCATATAAAAAATAATATGGCTGACTGAAAATTGATTTTATAAATTAGTTTTCAAGTAGCCCTAACCCCTATGTGGTATAAATAACACATAGGGGTTTTATTGTGTTTGGCATAGCATTTTTTAAATTATAGGTAGCAATATTAAATTTGTTGTAATATACTGATTTTATTAACAATGTTTCACAAGAAATGATTCATCTTATATAAACCTTGGAATCCCTTAAGGGGGGGCTGAACAATTATTAATTGAATTGCTTTTGTGAATTATCAATAAAGAGTTGGAGGAAAATCATGTTAGTAAAAGCTTATGGAAAAATAAACATATCTTTAGATATAGTAGGTAAAAGAGAAGATGGATATCATTTACTGAAAATGGTTATGCAAAATGTAGATCTATATGATTCTATGTCCTTTCAAAAATGTAACAAGGGTATTAATATAAGCTGCAATAAGCCGTACATACCTACAGATGATAAGAATTTAGTATATAAGGCTGCAAAACTTTTTATGGACACTTATGATATTAGCGAAGGTATAAATATATATCTTAAGAAAAATATTCCTGTAGCAGCAGGTATGGCAGGTGGGAGTGCGGATGCAGCAGCTGTTTTTAAAACATTGAATCAAGTATTCAAAATAGATGTAGATGACAATGAACTTATGAAGTTAGGTGTCCAAATAGGTGCAGATGTCCCTTATTGTATAACAGGGGGGACTGCCTTGTGTGAAGGCATAGGAGAAATTATTACCCCGCTCGCGCCTTTTAAAAATTATATTTTAGTATTGGTTAAGCCAAATTTTGGAGTATCTACTAGGGAGGTTTTTAAAAACTTAGATATTAGTAAAATTTTTAAGCATCCAGATACAAATGCATTAATAAAAGCTATGGAACAAGAAAAATTAGCAGATGTATGCAGTAGTATGAAAAATTTACTTGAAAATGTTACACTAAGAAAATATCCAGTTCTCAAAAGAATAAAAGAAGATATGGTTAAAATGGGTGCAATGGGTTCAATGATGAGCGGAAGCGGACCGACGATATTTGCTTTTTTTGATGACATGTTAAAAGCTCAGAGATGCTATGATAAATTTAAAATTCAATATAAAGAAGTATATATAACAAGAACGATATAAATATAATTTTATAGTGAAATATAAGAACGTGTAAAAACCCTTTGTGGTTTTTGCGCGTTTTTATATTTATATAAGTGAATATTTTCTACCAGTGTCGTAAAAGCTAGTTAAAACAAAGTAGAGTCAAGTTGCTTAATCATAAAGTTTATATTGTTTTGATAATTATACTAAAATAGGGAGTAGAAGTATGAGAGTTTTAGAGTTGTTTGATATCTATTTTCTTATAATGATGGTAGTTCAAGGCGCCGTTGTACTTGCTGTGGATGTGAGAAACTTTAAGAAATCTGGAATGGGAATTATTAGTAAAAAAGCGCGTGTCTTAGGATGGCTTGCAATTATTACAGCTATCGTTCTATTTACACTGAGGTGGATATTTTAACGACATTTCAGAAGGAAAGTTTCCCGCTTCTATAAATGGGAGTTATATGTCCTAGTAAATAGAAAACTTCAGTAGAGGTATAAATCTCCTGCTGAAGTCGTTAATGCATTTTCTACGAATATGTTGCAGCGACCCAGGAGATGAGTTAAGGCTATAGTCGATCAATACATATAAGGAAGTGAAGGATATGAAAGAGAGCATTAATGATAAAATTGAACTTGATGCAGGAAAAAATATAGAGTACTTAAAAGAACTTTTACAAGATAATTCGGATGTTATTTTTAGAATTTTTAATGTGGGAGAGTGGAAAGCCGCATTAGTTTACATTGATGGAATGGCAAATAACCAGCTACTCAATCATTATGTATTAGAGCCATTAATGTTATGGTCAAAGGGGATAGAGAATGTAGAGGAAATAAAAGACACTGTACTTGCAGTGACTGATATGCGGGAAGTGAAAAAATTAAGTGAAGGAGTTAATGCTGCCCTTTCTGGGGACACATTAATGTTTATAGATGAACTAAATTGCGCATATGTTATTGCTACCCGAGATTGGCCTGCTAGAGGGGTAGGTGATCCATCTGGTGAAACGGTAATTAGAGGAGCGAGAGAAGGATTTACAGAAACTATAAGATTCAATACGGCATTAATTAGAAGGCGAATTAGAGATACAAAGCTAAGAATTAAACCTAAAGCTATAGGAACTAGATCGAAAACCGATGTGGCTATTATGTATATTGACGATATAGTAAATAAAGAAGTACTTCAAGAACTTGAGGATAGAATAGAAAGAATAAACATCGATGCAGTTTTTGATAGTGCTTACATCGAGCAGCTAATAGAGGATAATAAATATTCTCCATTTCCTCAAATACAAAGTACAGAGAGACCAGACGTAGTAGCAGCAGCTTTATATGAAGGTAGAGTAGCATTGGTTGTAGATAATTCTCCTTTTGCAATTGTTGTTCCAGCTACATTACCTAATTTATTTCAATCCCCAGATGATTATTATCAAAGGTGGATGCATAGTTCTATGGTTAGAGTTATTAGAATGCTTTCTATATTTATTTCTCTTACTGCACCAGCACTTTATGTAGCAATTACCTCTTTTCATACAGCTATAATACCTACTAAATTAGCTTATGCTATAGCAGCTTCTAGGGAAGGAGTGCCATTTCCTGCATTTGTAGAGGCTATAATTATGGAATTATTTTTAGCGCTTCTTATGGAAGCTGTGGTTAGATTACCGAGGCCCATTGGAGCTACTATTGGAATAGTAGGAGGACTTGTTATAGGGCAATCTGCAGTGAGTGCGGGAATAGTTAGTCCAATTATGACAATTATTGTGGCAATTACAGCTATTACTACATTTGTAACTCCTAATTATGAAGTTACTACAGCTTTTAGACTTGTCAGGTTTCTGCTTATTATTGCGGCGGCAATTGTAGGATTTTATGGAATAATGATTGGGCTCATTATACTTCTAATTCACCTAGTTAGGATGAAAAGTTTTGGAATACCTTATTTAGCGCCAGCGGTGGATATTAACATTAAGGATTTAAAAGACATGTATATTAGAGCGCCAATATCTTCTCTAAAAGAGAGGCCTAAATATATGAAAACGGGAGATAAGATAAGACAAAAATAATTTGTACATCTTTTATGTGGAGGCTAAAGGGATATTATGAGAGATAAAAAGATAATTGGAGACTTTGGGTTGTTTACTACTGTAGTGGTAGCTATAGTAGGCGTAGGGATATTTTCCAGCCCAAGAGAAGTCATAGATAAAGTAGGTAGTGACGCGTGGATAGTTACTTTAGCCGGCGGAATAGTTGTTTTTTTATTACTGTATCTTATGTACATGGTTATGGATAAAAACGATTTTGAAGAACTTACAAATATATTGCAGAATAATTTTGGAAAGCTTCTTGGAGGCATATTTGGGATTACATTTGCAATTTATAGTATATTTATTGCTTCTCTTGGAATGAGGGAGTTTGCTGAAGTAATTAAATTACATTTATTAAGGCGAACTCCTACAGAATTTATTTTGATGATTACTATTTTAACAGGAACTTACTTAGTTAGAGGTGAAATATGTGATTTAGTTAAGTTTAATGAAATTGTATTTTGGATTATGTTTATTCCCGCTTTTACAGTTTTCATACTTATCGCAATAAATGCAGATTTTACAAATTTATTACCAGTACTTAATAATAGACCGTCCGATTACTTTAGGGCTTCTAGGTATATTTTATTCTGTTTTGGTGGGATTGAAATAGCCTACCTTATCCTCCCTTATGTTAAGAATAAGAGCAATTTACCCCGTGTGTTAAAAAAGAGTATTATGTTTGTAACAATCTTTTATCTAATTGTAATGATACTTGTTTTAGCGGTTTTCTCTAAATCGCAGAGTAGAATTTTATTATGGCCAACTATTTCCATGATAAGATCATTATATATACCAGGTTCATTTATAGAACGGTGGGAAGGAATAGTAATGGCGTTCTGGATATTTTTTTATTTCGCCACCTTTGTTAATGCTTATTTCTTTTCAGGGGAGATTGTAAAAAATGTATTTAAATTGAAAGATATTAAACTATCTTCACTTTTAATTATGCCTATTATTTATGTCGTAGCACTATATCCACAAAATATAGCAGAACTTTATGCTTTGCAATTTAAAACGACACCAGTTATATTAACGGCGATATTTCTTTTTCTACTCTTGCCGATACTCATCTTATTGGTAGGTAAATGTAAAAGTAAGGGTAAAGGGGGGCGGAAAAGTGCGGATGAAATTTAAGAAGGTTTTACCGGTTATCTTAAGCTGTATGTTGCTTAGCGGATGCTGGGATAAAGTAGAAATAGATAGGCTTAATTTCATATCTACTATAGCTGTTGACGCAGGGGAAGATATTGATAAAGAAAAGGAATTAAAAAGTATTAATCCGGAAGAACCATTTGCTGAGGCGAAGATTAAAAAAATTGATGTAACTTATGGATTTCCAGACATGAGTGTGATAGGGGGGGATAAAGGTGGGAGTCCACAGGAAAAATACATTAATACTCAGGCATCCTCTATGGAGGATGCTGCGTCAGAAGCCATAGCTAAAAGTAGTAGAGAGATATATATGGGGCATGCTAAGTTACTTATATTAAGCGATGATGTATTAAAATATAAAGATACTGTCAAAGAAATTGTGGATTATATGCAACGAAATCCTAGCATAAATAGAATGCTTCAGGTAGTTGTTTCGGAAGGCATAGCTGAAGACTATATAAAATTTAAACCTATGACAGAAAATAGCACCCAATATTATATTTCTGGACTTATGGATAACAGTAAGAGAAATTCTAGAATTATGAGCATAAATTTAAATGAATTTCTTATTCTTTTAAGCGAAAATGGAAGTGCGTTACTACCTAGAATTACTTTAGATAAGGGAAAAAAAGAATTGATTTTAACTGGCGCTGCTATAATTAAAGATTATGAATTAAAAGGATATTTTACGCCAATTGAGCTGATGGATATCCAATTGTTAAGTGGGAAGTTTAAAGCTGGTAAAAAAGTTATATACATGGAAGGACACCCTGTTGATTATATAATAGACGGATATGAAAGGAAAATGAAAGTTACGCAGGAAGGAGGTAAGTTAGCTATTGATATAGATATAAGCCTTGAGGGTCAGCTGGGTGGCTATTATGTAGGTAAAAAAATACTTGAAAAAGGTGAGTTGCAAAGACTGCAAAATACTTTTAATAAGTCAATTAGTGAAGAATGTGAAAAAAACATGGGAATTGCTATAAAAAAATTTGAGATAGATCCATTTGGAACCCGTGAAAATATTGAAAAATTTAACCCTTCGTTATGGAACAAAATAGAAAAGGATTGGGATGGGAAATATAAAAATGCAACAGTAAATGTGACTGTTAATACTAAAATTCGAAGAATCGGAGCAGTTCAATGAATAAAATTGCATAATATGTTAATACTTTTAATGTGAATCATTATATCCGGGGGGGATAAACATGAAAAAATTTATATTAACAAGCATTACCATAATTATTTTAATTTCCATAGCTTTAAATACAAATAATATGAGTGGAAAAGTAAACCAAAGTGATGTTGCTGGTAAACTTATAAGGTTTCATGTAATAGCTAATAGTGATGACAAAACAGATCAAAAGTTAAAATTAAAAGTAAGAGATTCTGTTTTAAAATATATATCACCAAAACTTAAGGATTGCAAGAGCATAGAAGAATCAAGAAAGATTATAAAGAATGAAAATAAAAACATTAAAAAAATTGCGGAAACGGTTATAAAGAAAAATGGGTTTAAATATTCCGTAGCGTCGACACTTTCAGAGGAAAACTTTCCAGTTAAAACCTACGGAAATATAACTTTGCCTCAAGGTAAATATGAGGCTTACAGAATTATTATTGGAACTGGCACAGGCCAAAACTGGTGGTGTGTTATGTTTCCGCCATTATGTTTTGTAGATATTACTAAAGGAAATGTATCATATGAAAAAACGGAAAAAGAAATGAAAACAGTATTGTCGGATGATGAGTATAATTTGGTAGATAATACTGTAAATAATAAAAAAATAGTTGTTAAATTTAAAATTGGCGAGATTTTTAACAAATTATTTAGTTGAAAAAATATCTAGAAGACTACTAGGAGGATAATAATTATTATCCCCTTATGAAGAATACCGGGAGGGAAACATATGAAAATGCTAAAGAAAAGAATTTTGTATACAAGTGTTGTAACTATAATTGTTGTATTTTCAACTACTTTTGCTATACTAATGTTTTTGGAAAGATTAGATTATAGAAATTATCTTCAAGGTCAATATAGTAAAAATATGTATGAACTTGTTAGTTCTGTACAAAATATAAGGGTAAACCTAGGTAAATCTGCTATTGTGGGGTCTAGGGAACAGAGCATAGTAGTCTTTGAAGAAATATTTAGACATTCAGCCACCGCAAATGATAAATTACATTCGTTGCCACTCGAACAATCAGTTATTTCGGATACTAGTGAATTTTTAACTCAAGTAGGAGATTTCTGCTACACTTTAGGCAAAGCATCATCAGAAGGAAAGGAACTTAATGATAAGGAATATGAATTAATTGACAAATTAGAGATACAATCGTATACGCTCCAGGAACAATTAAATGGAGTGCTTTCTGAAATAAATGAAGGTAAAGTCAAATGGGGAGAGATTAGGAAAAAAAGTAGTGGAGTATTTGCAAAAGAGGGTAAGAGCCTTGTGACTGAAAAATTCACGGGTATACAAAAACAAATAGTTCAGTATCCAGCATTAATTTATGATGGGCCTTTCTCAGATAATGTATTAGAAATAAAGCCTAAAATAATGTCCCAAAAGGAAGTAAGCGAAAAAGAAGCAATCAAGATAATAAAAAATATATTTGGAGAAGACAAAATTGAAAGCATTGAAAGTAACCCACAAGAAGGGAAGACTAAAATACCTGCTTACAACTTTCATGTAGCATTTAAAGGTAGAGATAAAGGTGATGGTAAAGCAGTAATAGAAGTAAGTAAAAATGGAGGTAGAATAGTATATTTATTAGATAATAGGGCTATAGGAAAACCAACGTTGAATGCTGATAAGGCAATACAAAGTGGAAGTAAGTTTATTAGTAAAATAGGATATAAAAATATGGAGTCTACATACGTGCTGAATTATGATAATACAGTAGTGGTAAGTTATGTGTATAAACAAGGAGAAGTGGCGATTTACCCAGATCAAGTAAAGCTTAAGATTGCGCTAGACGATGGTAGTATTATAGGAATTGAATCTGAAAAATTTCTAATTTCTCATGTTGAAAAAAGGAAGAACGTTAAACCAAAAGTAACAGCAGCAAAAGCGCAAGAAAAGGTTGGTAAAAGGCTGAAAATAAATAAAAGTAGTTTGGCTGTCATACCAACGGAGACTAATAAAGAAGTATTGTGCTATGAGTTTTTAGGGTTATATAAGGAGAAAAATTTTATAGTGTACATTAATGCTGATACTGGTTATGAAGAAAGAATAATGGAAATAATAGACACGCCTAATGGCAAGTTAACTATTTAGTATAATAAAAGGTTAAGAGGACGAAAATATTACATGTAGTCAATTAAAGAGAGGATATATGTGCGATTTATGCACGTATATCCTCTCTTTAATTAAGTTGTTTCAACGACGTTTCAGACGGGAAGTATCCCACTTCTATAAGTGGAGTATAAATCTCCTTCTGAAGTCGTCAATTCATCTTCTTCGAAGCTATGCAGCGACCCAGGAGATGATTTAATTTGCCATTATAATTTCAAGTGGCGTTATTAGAGAAAGTGAGTTTTGAAAATTAAAGGTAAGTTGTAAAATGAAATGACCATAGAACAAAAAATAAAGACTCAAGAGAAAAAATCTTGTACAATGTTAAGTGACTAAACCAACACAAGTACAGGAGGATTTCAAATGAGTCAATCAAATTTTATCACAGAGAACAAAAAAGGTAAACACCTAACATATGAGGATCGTATAAAGATAGAGACATTATACAAAATGGGGCTAAATTCAAGCTGTATTGCGGAGCAAATAGGTGGACGTTCAGAGCGTACAATAAGGCGTGAAATTGCTAAAGGAATAGTAGAATTATTGAATAGTGATTTAACCACTCGAATGGAATATAGCGCAGAAATTGGGCAGTCAGAACATGACAGACAAGGCACAGCAAAAGGGCCTGCATTGAAAATAGGGAAAGATCACAAATTGGTGAAGTACTTAGAAAAAGCCATTGGTAAATATGGCGAATCTCCGTATGCAGCTATTCAAAATATAACAAATAAAGATCTACAATTCGAAACAACTATTTGCTTCAAAACTGTGTATAACTATTTGGATAATAATTTATTCTTAAACATAAGTAACAAAGATCTGCCTGTTAAAAAGAATGCCAAAAAGAGAAACTATAAAAAAATAAGGCCGGCGTATAACAATACCAAAGGGACAAGCATATCAGAAAGACCTACAGCGGTAGCTGCACGTGATGAGATAGGGCACTGGGAAATGGACACCGTAGTAGGAAAGCAGGGTACAAAGACTGTATTAATGGTGTTAAGCGAAAGAGTAACTCGCAAGGAGTTAATCTTTAAAATACCTTCTAAATCACAGGTCGCTGTTGTGAAGGAATTGGACAAATTGGAGCGTAAAATGGGAATGGCATTCTCAAAAACATTTAAAACAATCACCTGTGATAACGGCTGTGAGAACCTTGATTTCGAGGGTATTGAGACCTCAGTAAGGAATAAACAAAAGAGAACTAAAGTATATTATGCCCATCCATATAGTTCATGGGAACGAGGCACAAACGAGAATATCAATAAAATGATACGACGATTTATCCCAAAAGGTGTGGATATTTCAGCATTCTCTAAAAAACAAATTATGCAAATACAGCACTGGATCAACAATTATCCAAGAAGGATTTTTAACGGTCTATCTGCTAATATGATGGAACGGAAAACCATTACAACTTAACATTATATTTTTCTTGAAAATTTCGGACATTTTATATTGCAATCTACAGTTTTGAAAATTAAAATACAAAGGAATAGATAAAAATGATATAATATGATATAATACTAAAAAAATTTAGTATTACATACTAAAAAACTAGTTTTTAATACTAAATTTATTTGGAAAATGGTTACTATGGTTATAAGGAGTGAGCGTTAATGAAAAAGAAGATAGCAGTGTTATTTGGTGGTCAGTCCACAGAACATGAGGTTTCGAGAATGTCAGCAACATCAGTATTGAAAAATATTGATCAAACAAAATATGATATATACCCTATAGGAATAACTAAGGATGGGCTATGGTTTGAATATACTGGTGAATTAGATAACATAGAGAATGGTGAATGGGAAAAGGACGAATATTATAAGAGGCCAGAGGGACAAAAAATTATATTTAATAAAGAGGTGGATGTAGTATTCCCAGTATTGCATGGTTCGTTTGGAGAAGATGGAACTATTCAAGGTATGTGCAAATTATCCAATATTCCTTGCGTGGGTCCCGGAGTAATGTCCTCTGCTATTTGCATGGATAAAGTATATACAAAATACTTATTAGAAAAATTCAATGTAAAGCAAGCTGATTATGTGGTAATAAATTCGAGCGAACATGCAAAAGACAAAGAAATATTAATAGAAAAGATAGAAAAAAAATTGGGCTATCCAGTATTTATTAAACCGTCTAATGGAGGGTCCTCTGTAGGTATAACAAAAGCACACAACAAATATGAATTAATGCTTGGAGTAGAAGAAGCTCTAAAATATGATAGAAAAATTTTAGTTGAACAGGCCATTAATGCAAGGGAAATTGAGGTTGCTGTAATAGGGAATGATTATCCTGAGGCGGCTATTCCGGGAGAAGTAATCCCCGCAAAAGAATTTTATGATTATGAAGCTAAATATAAAAACGAGGAATCTAAACTTTTAATACCTGCAGCGCTCTGTGAAGCTAAGCTACAGACCATTAAAGATGAAGCTATAAAAATTTATAAAATACTAGATTGTGCTGGAATGGCAAGAGTGGATTTCCTAGTGGATAAAGAAACAGAAGATGTTTATTTAAATGAAGTTAATACTATACCGGGTTTTACTCAAATAAGTATGTACCCTAAAATGTGGCAAGCTACAGGGAAAACTTATGTGAAGCTTATTGATGAACTTATTGAATTGGCTATCAATAGGAACAATAAATAGTAGTTTTAACGACATTTCAGCTCCGCAGGAGATGGTATAATAGGAATTATTAAAATACAGTAAAGAGAGGTATTGCTTATGACAACAGCTTTGGCTATGATTTCTGGAGGCCTTGATAGTATATTAGCAGCAAAACTTGTAAAAGATCAGGGAATAGAAGTCATTGGGATATGCTTTAAATCACACTTTTTCAATGAGGAAAATGCATTGAAAATCGTTAAACAAATAGATATACCATTAGAAGTTATAGACTTTTCAAATGAACATTTTGAAATGGTAAGAAATCCAAAACATGGATATGGGAAGAATGTGAATCCTTGTATCGATTGCCATGCTATGATGATGAGATATAGTGGAGAGCTATTAGAGAAATTTCATGCGGATTTTATTATAACAGGAGAAGTGTTAAATCAAAGACCTATGTCGCAAAATAGATCAGCTTTAGATATAGTGAAAAATGAATCGGGCATAGGAGATAAAATCTTAAGGCCATTATGCGCTAAGAATCTTAATCCAACTCAAATGGAGATTGAAGGGTTGATAGATAGAAATGCTCTTTTGGATATAAAAGGGAGAAGCAGAAAGACTCAAATGGAACTAGCACAAATGTGGGGTATTCTAGAGTATCCATCACCTGCTGGTGGATGTAAACTTACGGAGCCTAACTATTCTATAAGACTTAAGGACCTCTTCGAGTACAAAGAAGATATATCAAAAAAAGATCTAGAATTATTAAAAATAGGAAGACATTTTAAGGTATCTAAGGAAGCTAGGATTATATCTACAAGAACCCAGGAAGAGGGGGAATTATTAAAACAACTTTTAACGCAGGAAGATTTAGTATTCTTATCTGCGGATTATAATGGGTCTACTGTTGCTATAATTGGAAAAGAGACAAATGAAGATATTGAATTTGCAGCTAAAATTGCGGGGAGATATTGTAAGGGTAAGGATGAAAAAAATATATCTATTAGTTATGGCAGTTATGATCAGCCTTTAAATAAATTTATAGATATAACACCTGCAACTGATGAAGAAATAAACAACTACATTTTAAAATAGCGAGGGGTAAGGTTATGAAGAAAAACGCAATAATTTCAGTTGTTAGCAAACAAGCTGACAATGAAGATGATGGTGAAGCAATTGAGGTGGTGACACCGGGTAAATTTTATAAAGAAGATGATTGCTATTATGCAGTATATGAAGAGACCGAGATTTCAGGAATGAAGGGAACTACTACTACTTTAAAAATTGATGAAGAAAAGTTTACACTTATAAGAACAGGAACTACTAATACTGAAATGAAATTTAAAAAGTATGTAAGGGACTTAACTTTATACAATACGCCCCATGGAGCATTAGATCTTACTGTGGATACTAAGGAGTTAAAGATGAATGTGGACGATAACGGCGGAGATGTATTTATAGATTATGATATGATAATAGGGAATCAACAAGTTTTAAGTACGACTTTGCAAATTAACATTAAAGCACAATAAAAATAAAGGATATGTTCTAATTTTAGAACATAGCCTTTATTAACATGATACACTTTTTTTTTTTAAAACAAGTTAAAGTTATGTGTATAGTTTTTGTGTATAAGTGTCAATAATTTAAGTGACAACATAATATATAGAAAATCTAGGAGTGATTTAATGTTAAAAAATATTAATTATGAGAAGATAATAGAAGCTATTTGTTACGTTAAAGGCATAAAAAGTCATGAATCATTAAAAATATTAAAAGACAGAGAGTGTAAGTATATTTTATTCTTATTATTAAAAAAGTATAAATGTGGAGATGAAGAAAGCGCTTATAAGAATTTTCTGATTTCAAACAAAAGAGCTGCTAATTATGGGTTAAAAAAAGCAGAGGAACGATTTTTCATTAATAAAGAATTTAGAGAGAGGTATTTCGAAATAGAAAACATATTAGATGGAGAAAACTAGAAATATAAATATTTGAGATTTTACATAACAAAACTCCAAAAAAAAAAAAACAAAAAAACACTGGTGAATGACAAAAAAATATGCTAAAATATTATTATTATTTTAATAATAAATACGCCATTATACCATACTATTCAATTTATAGGGTAATTCCTATTATAGAATTATAAAGAACATTTGTCAAGTTATTTTTTTATAATAGTTAAATAACTATGATTGATTTATGATAATGTCTTACTATACCACATTTGATTATGTCCCAAATATGAAAACATTGTATAATAAACCTCATGACTAGAAATGAGGTGCCGATAATGAGAAAGGTGAATTTAACTATGGAAGAAATAGATAAGTACTCTACTATAAAAAAATTAGTAGAAACAGATGGAAATAAAAAGCGAGCAGCTATAGCTCTCAATTGTTCAGTTAGGCATATTAACAGAATGGTTAAGGGATATAAAGAAAGTGGAAAGGAATTCTTTATTCATGGTAATCGAGGGCGGAAGCCCTCACATGCCCTCACTGTTAATACAAAGCAGTTAATCCTGGATTTATACCGTACCAAATACTCTGAAGCCAATTTTACTCACTTTTCTGAATTACTAAAAAAACATCACAATATAACGGTTTCTACTAGCACTATTCACTCTATCCTTATACAGGATTTCATCCTGTCCCCTAAGGCGAAGCGTGCTACAAGAAAAAGGATCAAGGCAGAATTAAAAGAACTACAAAAAACAACTAATTCTATTAAAGAAATTGCTGAAATTCAAAGTTCCATAATTGCTGCCGAGGATGCACATCCTAGACGTCCAAGATGTGCTTATACAGGTGAAATGCTTCAAATGGATGCTTCGGTACATCTTTGGTTCGGTAATGAAAAAAGTCAGTTGCATATCGCTGTAGATGATGCCACTGGCGCTATTATGGGGGCTTATTTCGATCCACAGGAAACTTTAAACGGATACTATCATGTACTACACCAAGTGCTTACTGACTATGGTATTCCCTACATGTTATTCACTGATAGACGTACTGTATTTGAATATAAACAAAAAAAATCCCCTTCAGTTGAAGAGGACACATTTACACAGTTTAGCTATGCGTGTAAACAATTGGGTATAGAAATTAGAACCAGTAGTGTTGCACAAGCCAAGGGACGCGTAGAAAGAATGTTTCAGACGTTACAATCACGCCTCCCCTTGGAAATGCGACTAGCTGGTATAAACACAATTGAGCAAGCAAACGAATTCTTAAACTCCTACATAAAAGAATTCAATGCTCAGTTTGCATTACCTGTTGATGATATCAAATCTGTCTTTGAAATGCAACCAGATAATGAAAAAATCAACTTAACTCTTGCCGTATTGACTAGTAGGAAGGTAGATAACGGAAGCTGTATCAAATTTAAAAAGAATTACTATTTACCTATAGATTCCAATGGTCATCCTGTACATTATCGCAAAGGAACATCTGGAATGGTAATTCAGGCATTTAGTGACGAGATTTTCTTGTGTGTAGATGAAAAGGTTTATGCGCTAGATTTATTACCAGGGCATAAACTTTCCTCTAAGAACTTTGATTTAGTTGTTCCAAATGACCAACCTAGAAAACGCTACATACCACCAATGAGTCATCCTTGGAAACAAGATTCTTTTGAGCGGTATCTAAATAAACAGGCTCACCGCAGCGATAATGTAGCATAGGAACACTAAAAATCTGTTCATTTTAGATCTTTGAAAAAGACAATCTTCTAAGGTTTATTAAGTGAACCCAAAACATATCTCAATAATAGATTAAGAAACTGGCCAATGGAAGCAAAAGCTAATAAAATCAAATTGACAAAAATAACTGGATTCCCATTCACTAGCTACGCTAATATAAATGGAAGGATTCTTGCATACCCTCAAAAACAATTTTTCAGTTTTAATGACATTTCAGAAGGAGATGCTTTAATGCATCAAAAATTATAAGCCTACGGCTAAAAGATATTTAGGAAAGATTTTAGGAGAAATTTCAAAGTAACTAAATAATCTTATATCCAGTTTGCACAACATGCATTAGGTAATCAAAATCAATGTAAAAGCACCAGAAAAACTGGTGCTAATGTTTTAAATATTTTGGGACATTTTCAAAAATGCTTGACAGTTATTTTTTTATAATAGTTAAATAACTTATAATGAGCAATAAAACATAGGGGGAGTAATTATGAGTGCTAAGTACATATTTGTTACAGGGGGAGTAGTGTCATCTTTAGGGAAAGGAATAACAGCAGCTTCGTTAGGAAGGCTTTTAAAAAATAGAGGGTTAAAGGTTTCTATTCAAAAATTTGACCCATATTTAAATATGGACCCGGGCACCATGAGTCCATATCAGCATGGTGAAGTTTTTGTTACGGATGATGGTGCGGAAACAGATTTAGATTTAGGGCATTATGAGAGATTTATTGATGAGAACTTAAGCAAGAGTAGTAATGTAACCACAGGGAAAGTATATTGGTCAGTCATATCAAAAGAGAGGCGAGGGGACTATTTAGGTGGTACAGTGCAAGTAATCCCACATATAACTAATGAGATAAAAGAAAGGGTCTATCGAGTAGCTAAAGAAAAAGACGTAGATGTTGTTATAACTGAAATCGGTGGAACTGTTGGAGATATTGAGTCTTTACCTTTTTTAGAGGCTATAAGGCAGGTGAAATATGAGGTAGGAATAGAGAATGTTTGCTTTATCCATGTTACATTAGTGCCATATTTAAGAAAGGCCGGAGAACTTAAAACCAAGCCAACCCAACATTCTGTAAAAGAATTGAGAAGTATAGGCATTCAGCCAGACATCATAGTATGTCGTTCTGAGAAGGAGATATCTGATGATTTGAAGTCTAAAATAGGTCTGTTCTGTAATTTGGAGGCGAACTGCGTAATTCAAAACTTGGATGCTGAGAATTTATATGAAGTGCCACTTATGCTTCACAAAGAAGGATTAGATACCCTAGTGTGTAAAAAATTAAAACTTACTTGTCATGAAATAGATAATAGTGCGTGGATTAATATGGTAGATAAATTAAAGGGTTTATCTGGAAATGTAAAAATAGCTTTAGTAGGAAAATATGTAGAACTTCATGATGCATATATTTCTGTTGTTGAGGCATTGAGTCATGGAGGTCTTTTTAATGATTGCAATGTAGAAATTAAATGGGTAAATGCCTGCGATGTAACTTCAGAGAATGCAAGTGAAATATTGGAAGATGTTGACGGAATATTGGTGCCTGGCGGATTTGGTGATAGAGGAATTGAAGGCAAAATACAGGCAACTCGATATGCTAGAGAGAATAAAGTGCCGTTCTTTGGGATATGCCTTGGTATGCAATGCGCTGTTATAGAATATGCAAGAAATGCGTCGGGACTCAAAACCGCTAATAGTTCAGAAATCGATGCGCAGACGAAGTATCCAGTAATAGATTTAATGCCAGACCAAAAAGATTTAGATGAAAAAGGAGGTACAATGAGACTAGGGCTATATGCATGTAAATTAGCAAAAGATTCTAATGCTTACGAAGCGTACAAAGATGAAGTAATATATGAAAGACATAGGCATAGATATGAATTTAATAATGAGTATAGAAAAGAAATGATTGATGCAGGACTTTTGCTTACAGGAACAAGTCCCGATGAAAAATTAGTAGAAATAGTTGAAGTTAAAGATCATCCTTGGTTTGTTGGGGTTCAGTTTCATCCAGAACTTAAATCTAGACCTAATAAACCACATGTATTATTTAGTGCATTTATTAAGGCCTCGCTTAATAAATGATATAGTTAAAGGGTTGTGAGTAACACAAGCAGCCCTTTATTTTTTTACTCCATAACAAATTATTAAACAATTTTAAATTATAATAATTTTTATATAAAACTTACTAATAGTTTCAATTTAAATTTAGCAGGAATTTAGTTAAATTTATAGAATTTAGTATTAAACACTATAGGCAAGAAAAATGGATTTGTTTTAACGACATTTCAGAAGGGAAGTCTCCAACTTCTATAAGTGGGAGTTCCATACTATAACAAAGAGAAAACTTCAGTGGGGGTATAAAATCTACTTCTGAAGTCGTTAATATTTCAGCTCCGCAGGAGATGATTTAACGACATTTCAGCACTGCATATGATGATTATTAATCCTTATGTAAAAAAAATTCACATAAGAAGTATAAAATATGGAGGTGAAGTAATTGGTATTTGATACTAATATTGCTATGGCTTTGAAAAATCCTAATGGTGAGTATAAAATTTGCGAACTGACAATATTTGAAATAGAGAACATGAAAACTGTATTTCCCTCTTTAAACGTTGAATTACATAAAGGTACTGAAATATTAATTAAGGTTAAGTGTTCGCTATGTGAGGAATTTCATTTTTATCATTATAATATTAAGGAGTTTTTTAAAATAAATATGGTTATAGGAGGATGTGAACAATTAGCCTTACCTATATTTTTAATTGGCAAGAATAAAAAAGTTATTGAAAAAGTAAATGAATATAGACAGACTATAGAGAAAATTTACGCTATGATATAAAAGAAAAAGCAAGTAATTAGGCGGGACATGGAACTATATAGGTTGCTGGGGAATTTAAATATAGTGGATTAAAATTGTGAAATAGGATATAATTTAAAGAATATATCATTTCAAGAAAATTCATTGGATAGTAGACTCGTTTTAAAATTCCCATGATATTTATTAAATAGATATTATATATGAAATACCCTTCGGAGGTGCAGATTTTTGATAAATAAAGATTTTGATAATAGGACAGTAGTCGAGCTGCGGGAACATTGCAAAGAACTCGGCATTAAAAATATTTCTAAACTTAAAAAAAGTGAATTAATTGAGGAAATAAAGAAGATAACGCCAGTTTCTATGCAAAAGGATGGAGTTATTTTAAGAGAAAAAATAAGTCCCAAAAACACTTCTACAGCTGGAGATAATATTATAGGAAATTCAGAGAAGCAAATCAAAATTAACCCAATTCAAACTACTCAAACTACCAATAATTCAGAACATGATACAGGTTTTAAAAATCAAAATGAAAATAAAAAAGAAAAATTACAAGAAATGATAAATGAATCGGGATCGGCAAGAGGAGTTCTGGAAATAATTGAAAACAATAGTTATGGGTTTCTAAGAGGGAATAATTACTTATCAGGCCCTGACGATATATATGTTTCGCCATCTCAAATTAGAAGATTTAACTTAAAAACAGGTGATGAAGTAGAAGGTAAGGTTAGAACGCCTAAAGAGGGTGAAAAATTTAAAGCTCTGTTGTATGTACAACAAGTAAATGGAGAAAATCCTGACAGAGCTGTAGGTAGAAGACCTTTTGAAAAGTTAACCCCGATTTATCCAACTCAAAGATTGACACTAGAAACATGTGCAACTGATTTGTCTTCGAGAATGATGGATATTATTTCTCCTATAGGAAAAGGGCAGAGAGGCATAATTGTAGCACAGCCAAAGGCGGGAAAAACAACACTTCTTAAAAAAATCGCTAACAGTATCTCTATAAATCACCCAGAAGTAAAACTAATTGTTGTTTTAATAGATGAAAGGCCTGAGGAAGTTACTGATATGCAGAGATCTATTAATGGTGAAGTTATTTATTCAACTTTTGATGAAGAACCAGATCATCATACAAAAGTAGCTTCTATGGTTCTTGAGAGAGCTAAAAGAATGGTAGAACAAGGCCAAGATGTAGTTATTCTATTAGATAGTTTAACTAGGCTTTCTAGAGCTTACAATTTAACTGTGACCCCTTCAGGAAGAACTCTATCCGGAGGACTCGATCCTAGTGCACTTTTGATGCCAAAGAAATTTTTTGGAGCGGCTAGAAATATAGAAGAGGGTGGAAGTTTGACAATTCTTGCTACTGCTTTGGTAGAAACAGGAAGTAGAATGGATGATATGATTTTTGAGGAATTTAAGGGTACAGGAAATATGGAAGTTCACTTAGATAGAAAACTTCAAGAAAGAAGAATATTCCCAGCGATAGATATTTATAAATCAGGGACAAGAAGAGAAGATTTATTGCTTACTAAGATTGAAATGGAGACTATATATAATTTAAGGAAGATAATGTATAGAGAAGGCAATGCATTAGGTGTAACAGAAAAACTCCTAAATTTATTAGCTACAACAAAGAGTAATAATGAATTTTTTGAGATGATAAATAAGAATTTTGAATTATTAGCTAGATAACATAATTTTTAAATAGTATAATTAAAAAAATGGAAAAGATAATTAAATCTTTTCCATTAATATATTATTCTGCATCTTCGTTTTTTATGTTAAATTTCTTCATGAATCTATCAACTCTTCCACCGGCATCAATATTCTTTTGCTTACCAGTGTAGAATGGATGGCAATTAGAACATACGTCTACTTTAAGTTCTTGTTTAGTAGATCCTGTAGTAAAAGTGTTTCCACATGCGCATTTAACAACTGTGTCGTGATGGTATTCTGGATGTATTGCTTCTTGCATATTTTTCACCTCTTTCAAAAAAAAATATATACCCGTATTGTCAACTCTTTAATTTTATCATATAATTAATAATTAAGTCAATAAGAATAAAAATATATTAAAGTAAAAAACATGTGTAAGATTTGCCATAGAATTATAAGGCATACTTAAAGCTGTGCTTTTAAAACATGGATTAACAAATTGGAGGGAAAAATATGTACGGACCAAAAAATCATGGCTGGGTGGAAGTTATTATAGGGCCTATGTACAGTGGGAAGTCTGAGGAACTTATACGTAGGATAAGAAGAATTAAAATTGCAAGACAGAAAGTGCAGGTTTTTAAACCTGAAATTGACAATAGATACAGCAGGGGAGACGTGGTGTCTCACTCCGGAACTAAGGTAGATGCAGTTCCGGTTAAGGATAGCGCGCAGATGTTGCAGCTCTTAGATGCGGATACACAAGTTATTGCTATAGATGAGGTACAGTTTTTTGATAAAGGTATAATTGATGTAATCACTACCTTAGCTGATAGCAATAAAAGGGTTATATGCGCGGGTTTAGATATGGATTTTAGAGGGATACCTTTCGGACCGATACCTACACTTCTGGCTGTGGCGGAATTTGTTGACAAAATTCAGGCGATTTGTGTAGTGTGTGGCAATCCGGCTACTAGAACTCAACGTTTAATTAATGGGAAACCGGCTAAATATGAAGATCCCATTGTCTTAATTGGAGCTACGGAATCCTATGAAGCGCGATGTAGAAAGTGTCACATTGTTCCAAAAGAAGGGGTATAACTATGGCTAAAAACATAAATGTCGGAGGTCAGGCAGTAATTGAAGGGGTTATGATGAGAGGAAGCGCGGGAATTGCCACCGCGGTGAGAACTGAGCAAGGGGAAATTGTAGTGGAGAAAAAAGGATACACAGCTTACACTAAAAAAAATAAAATTTTAGGGCTTCCAATAATAAGAGGGTTTGTTTCTTTAATTGAGTCTTTAGTTATAGGTGTAAAAACTTTAAATTATTCAGCTTCTTTTTTTGAAGAAGAGGAAGAACCTTCGAAAATAGATAAATGGATAAAAAAAGTATTCAAGGAAAAAAGCAGTGATGTAATTATGGGGATATCTCTTGTCATTTCATTGATTATATCTATAGGTTTATTTTTTATTTTACCAACTATTGTAGCTAGTCTTTTTAGTAAAGTTGGCGCAAGCACAATGGGTATGAATATTGTAGAAGGAATTATTAGAATTTTAATATTTTTAATATACGTATATTTAATAGGAAAAATGGAAGATGTCAAGAGGGTATATCAATACCATGGCGCAGAACATAAAACTATATTTTGTTATGAAAACAATGTTGAATTAACTCCAGAGAATGCAGCTAAGTTTGGAAGACTGCATCCAAGATGTGGTACGAATTTTTTGTTTTTAGTTATGATAGTTAGTATAATAATGTTTTCTTTAACTGGTTGGAATTCAATCTGGGAAAGAATAATGTATAGAATAGTACTTCTTCCTTTGATTTCGGGTGGAAGCTATGAAATTATTAAATGGATGGGAAGAAGCACAGGTACCCTAGCTAAAATCCTTTCTTATCCAGGACTAAAATTGCAGAACCTAACTACGAGGGAACCGGATTTATCTCAGATAGAGGTGGCAATAAAGGCGCTTAAAGTAGCTGAGGGTATTGAATGTGTCTAATATAAAAAACAAATATATTCATCCTGTGGTAATTATAAATGAAGGTGGTAGGAAATGAATATAGGAGAAGTACTTCTAGAATCGTATGAAATTTTAAAAAAAGTTCAGATTGAAAGTTATTTATTAGATTCACAACTCTTGCTTGCTAAGGTTTTAAATAAGGATAAATTGTTCATAATGATTAATAGAGATTTTAATCTTAATCAAAAGCAGGAAAAGGAATTTTCACGGTTAATTCAGATTAGAAAAAGTAAAATGCCTATAAAATACATTCTTGGTGAATGCGAATTTATGGGAATGGATTTTATAGTAAGGCCAGGAGTTTTGATACCAAGGCCTGATACTGAAATTTTAGTTGAAGAAGTAATTAGGCATATAAATGAAAAAGCTTATACTGAAGTATGTGATGTGTGCAGTGGAAGTGGAGCTATTGGCATAGCCATAGCTGAATTCATTAAAAGTACGAAGGTAACGCTGTATGATATAGCTGATGACGCTTTAACTGTGGCAAAATTGAATATAGAAAGATTTGACTTGGCTATTAGAGTTAACGTGGAGAATAGTGACTTATTGAAAGCTCCTATTGAACAAAACAAGAAATTTGAAGTGGTAGTTTCCAATCCACCTTATATAAGAGAAGATATTATACCAACTTTAATGGATGATGTAAAGGAATATGAACCGTATATAGCCCTTAGTGGTGGAAGAGATGGGTTAGATTTTTACAGGAGGATTACAGAAGAGAGTTTACAGGTTTTGAAAAAGGGAGGGCTCTTAGCTTTTGAAATAGGATATGACCAAAGAGAAGAAGTTAGCGATATTCTTTTAAAATCAGGATTTAAGAAGATAGAATGTATTAAAGATTTGGCTGGGAATGACAGGGTTATTAAAGCCATTTTAGTGTAATAAATGTTAAATCATCTCCTGCGGAGATACACAGCTTCGACGAAGGTGTATTAGCTAGATGCAATTTGTATTTTGAATCTAATTGTGATAAAATAGTATGATGTGAAAATATATATACGGAGTGATAAATATGTTGGATAGGCTTGATTTTACAGAAAATAAATACGATGAGATTTCAATTAAAATTTGCGACCCGTTGGTTATAGCTAATCAAAAGGAATGGCAAAAGTTATGCAAAGAACATGCAGAATTGGAAATACTCGTTACAAAATATAGAATATATAAAAAAGCTAAGCAGGATTTAGAATCAAACAAAGAAATGCTTAGAGAAGAATCAGATAAAGAAATGAAAGATATGATTCAAGAAGAGATGAAGGACTTAACTCAAACTAAAGAAACTATGCAGGAAGAATTAAGAATTTTACTTTTGCCAAAGGATCCAAATGATGATAAAAATGTATTTGTTGAAATTAGGGCAGGAGCAGGTGGAGATGAAGCAGCATTGTTTGCAGCAAATCTATTCAGAATGTATACAAGATATGCAGAGCGTAATAGATGGAAAGTTGAAGTAATGAGTGCTAATGAAACTGATATTGGCGGATTCAAAGAAGTGGTATTTATGATAAAAGGTGAATCTACATATAGTAAATTTAAATACGAAAGTGGAGTACACAGGGTTCAAAGAGTTCCAGATACAGAGTCGAGTGGAAGAATTCATACGTCTACGGCTACTGTAGCAGTGTTGCCAGAGGTTGAAGATGTAGACATTGAAGTTAGTGCTAACGATTTAAGGATAGATGTGTTTAGAGCATCTGGTAATGGCGGACAGTGTGTTAATACAACAGATTCAGCAGTAAGAATGACACATATCCCTACAGGACTTGTAGTTTCTTGTCAGGATGAGAAGTCTCAGTTAAAGAATAAAGAAAAAGCACTAAAAATATTAAAATCTAGATTGTTTGATAAAGCTGAGGCTGAAAGATCGGCAGGAATAGCTGAAGATAGAAGGAGTCAAGTAGGTACGGGAGATAGAAGTGAGAGAATAAGAACTTACAACTATCCTCAAGGAAGGGTAACAGATCATAGAATAGGGTTAACATTGTATAGATTAGAATCTTTTCTTGATGGAGATATAGATGAAATGCTAAATACCTTGATAACTGCTGATCAAGCAGAAAAGATGAAATCCATGGGTAATAATGATTAGAATTTAGTGTAGGCACATGAAAATAGACTAGCATATTGATTTGTGTTTTATAAGGACTCTTATTATTATAAGTGAAAGGTGAAATTATGAATATAAATAAAGCCATTAGAAAGCAAAAGAAGACTTACAAATGTTTATGCTATCAATGTGCTTTATTTTTGTTTTATTGCTAAATATATTAATAAATCAAAGATTATAAATATATTTTTTATAATATATTTAGTTTGCATCGAGCTGATGATTGCGTTTGTAGTAATTCATAACAAAATTCAAATTCAAAATTTAGAGGAAGCTTATTTCTATTTTATAATTAATCAAGGTGGATTTAAGAAATATATTTTACTAGATGACTTATATAGACATTGTGTTCAAGCAGTCTTTTCTGATGATGATATAGAAAAAATTAAAGATTGCGGCATAAACCCCCACTGACACAAATAAAATTAGTGTATAGGGAAATAAGCATAAAGCTAAACGCTTCTATACTTTATTCTCATATGGAATTGTAGCATATATGATTATAATTCTATAAAAGTGGGGGTATAAATTTGAATAGTAGTATTGTTTTGATAATCATATTTTCAGGAGTAATAGCTTTGATTGGTACTATGACAGGGGCGTTTTTAGGCGTTATTATGAACAAACCTTCACAAAAATTCTTAGGAAATATTATAGGATTTTCATCAGGACTTATGCTTTCTATTGTAGTTTTTGAACTTATTCCAGAAGCTACAGAAAAAACAGGATTGCTAGGAACCTTATTATTTTTAATCCTAGGAATTATTATTGTTGTAACAATAGATAAAATCAGCAATTTAAGTGGCAATGCAAATTCTCAATATACAAAGGTGGCTTTTATGGTTGCCATTGGGATAATGATTCATAATTTTCCAGAAGGTCTAATAATGGGATTTGGATTTGTTAACGGAGAAAACTTAGGACTTAAAATGAGCATTATAATTGCAATACATGATGTGCCGGAAGGGTTGGCTGTGGCAGCACCTCTAATGCTTTCAGGTACGAAAAGCAGAAAAATATTATTTTATGCATTTTTAACAGCATTGCCTACTGCGATCGGCGCTTGGATAGGAATTTATATTGGCAGCATATCTGTAAATATATTAGGTGGTGCTCTAGCATTTGCGTCAGGTGTTATGTTATATGTGATTTACGGAGAGATGATCCCACAGTCTAAAAAGCTTTGGTCAGGAATCACAAACACATTGGGAATACTTTTGGGGATAATAGTTGGATTAATAGTGACTAATGTGCTTTAACGACATTTCAGAAGGAAAGTCTGCCACTTCTATAAGTGGGAGTATAAATCTCCTTCTCAAGTCGTCAATGCATCTTCTTTGAAGATGTGCAGCACCGCAGGTGATGATTTAATTAAGAGGTGTAAGGATGAAAACGAAGATAACAATAATAGATGAAAATAATATTGAACAAAATATAATTAATGAGGCTGGGCTCGTTATAGCTGAAGGCGGATTAGTTGTTTTTCCTACGGAAACAGTTTATGGTCTTGGTGCGAATGCCTTAGATAAGATTGCTGTAGAAAAAATTTTTAAGGCAAAGGGAAGACCACAGGATAACCCCCTTATTGTGCATGTGGCAGATTTTAATATAGATTATTTAGTTAAAGAAATACCATATATAGCCAAAGAAATTATGAATAGATACTGGCCTGGGCCAATAACACTTATTTTTAATAAGTCTGATTTGATCCCTATAACTACAAGTGCGGGACTCAATACTGTAGGTATACGTATGCCAGCGAACCTCATTGCAAGAAAACTTATTGAGGCAGCTGGAACACCTATTGCAGCCCCATCAGCTAATATATCTGGTAGACCCAGTCCAACTGATGTAGAAAGTTGTATTGAAGATTTAAATGGAAAGATAGAGTATATTCTAGGGGGAGATAAAAGTAAAGTAGGCCTTGAGTCAACAATAGTTGATTGTACTTGTACCCCTATATGTATACTAAGGCCGGGGGCTATAACCATTGAGATGTTAAGAGAGATAGATGAGAAAATATATATTGATAAAAATATAATGTCTAAACCAAAGAACGATTTTAAACCTAAAGCACCTGGTATGAAGTATAGGCATTATGCACCAAAATCTCCAGTTAAAATAATATGCGGAGATTTAGAAAAAACTGTTGCAAAAATCAATGAAATAGTGCAGACTAATATGGGCAATAAAAAAATAGGAATTATAGCGACAGATGAAACTAAAGCTAAATATCGTTACGGCACGGTTATTTCCTTAGGAAGCAGAAAGCACTTAGATAGTGTGGGCAAAAACCTTTTTGAAGTTTTAAGAAGTTTTGATGATACTGATGTAGATTTAATATTATCAGAAGCGTTTGAAGAAAAGGGTATAGGTGTTGCTATAATGAATAGGCTTAAGAAATCTGCAGGCTTTGATATGATTGAAGTATAGTAGGTAACAATTTATAGTTGATATCTATTCCAGATGAATATGAGGAGGATAACTATGGGTATATCGTATGTTTGTAATGAAAAAATGCGAAAAAGCTATATGCTAGAAGCTATTTATAGTAGAATATATACTATAAATATTATAGACCCATATGTTAAAGATTCCTTAGTATATTCGAAAAAATTTAGTGGATTAAAGAATAATGTATTCTTTTTATTGGATAAGATAAAGAAGATAATAGTATTTAAATAGTTTGTTTAAATACCGATATCTTCTTTTTTTGTAACATAATATCTTTAAATAATAAAATATTCCTTGGAGGTGTTTCATAATGAAAATAGCATTAGGTAGTGACCATGGTGGTTTAAGTTTGAAAAAAGAGATTATTAAACATCTGGAGAGTAAAAACATCCAGATAGCGGACTTTGGTACTTATACTGAGGAGTCTTGTGATTATCCAGATTATGCACTAAAAGTTGCACAGGAAATAGCAGTTAAAAATTTTGAACTTGGTATACTAATATGCGGTACAGGGATTGGAATAAGTATTGCTGCCAATAAAGTACCTGGGATAAGAGCTGCACTATGCAGCGATACTTTTAGCGCTCATGCAACGCGCGAGCATAATAATGCTAACATACTAGCGCTTGGCGAGCGAGTTATTGGCACTGGGTTAGCGCTAGATATCGTAGATGCTTTTATCAATGCAAAATTTCAAGGGGACAGACATCAAAAAAGAATTGATAAAATAAGTGAAATTGAGAAAAAATATTCTAAATAAACATTAAAAAAATAGGAGGAATTACATATGAGTAAAGTAACGCAAATCACACATCCACTTATACAACACAAATTGGCATACATAAGAGACAAAAACACAGGTTCAAAGTATTTTAGAGAGTTAGTTTCAGAGGTCGCAATGCTTATGGCTTATGAAGTTACCCGTGATATACAATTAGAAGAAGTAGAAATTGAAACTCCTATTTGTATTACTAAATGCAAAGTTTTGGCTGGAAAGAAAATGGCTATAGTACCTATATTAAGAGCGGGTTTAGGAATGGTTGATGGTATGCTAAATCTTATACCGGCAGCTAAGGTTGGACATATAGGAATGTATAGGAATGAGGAAACGTTGCAACCAGTTGAGTACTTCTGTAAATTGCCTCAGGACATTAGTGAAAGAGATGTAATTGTTACGGACCCTATGATTGCTACAGGAGGTTCTGCAATAGATGCAATTTCAGCTCTTAAGAAAAGAGGAGCAAAAAATATAAGAATTATGTGTCTTATAGCTTCACCTGAGGGAATTAAGGCTATTACGGAGGCGCACCCAGATGTAGATATATATGTAGCCTCAATTGATGAAAAATTAAATGAAAAAGGATATATTGTACCGGGTCTTGGTGATGCTGGTGATAGATTATTCGGAACTAAATAGTTAATTATTACAATTTATATATGAAAACTTAAAAAGCAACTTACAGAAAATTATCTGTAAGTTGCTTTTTTTACTTAATTAAATTTTATTGAAAATATCTATTAAGTAATCCCTTAAATGCGCAGCCGTGACGTGCTTCATCTTTGCACATTTCATGTACTGTATCATGAATAGCATCATAGTTAAGTTTTTTAGCTAAAGTAGCTAAATCTTTTTTACCTTGACAAGCTCCGTGTTCAGCATCAACTCTCATTTCAAGGTTTTTCTTAGTGTCTGCGGTTACTACTTCTCCAAGCATTTCAGCGAATTTTGAAGCATGCTCAGCTTCTTCAAAAGCTATTCTCTTATAAGCTTCTGCAACTTCTGGGAGGCCTTCTCTATCAGCTTGACGGCTCATTGCTAAATACATACCAACTTCAGTACATTCTCCAACAAAGTTAGCTCTTAATCCTTCTATAATTTCTGCATCCACGCCTTTAGCAACTCCAATTACATGTTCATCTGCCCATGACATATCATTTTCAGTCTTCTCTATAAATTTATCACTTTTTGCACCACAAACTGGACAAACGCTAGGTGCGGAGTCTCCCTCGTGAATATATCCACATACTGTACAAACAAATTTCTTCATATTAATTTCCCCCTCGTATTCTTTTGAGTAAGATAACAATTATAAATTGTATCCCCTCGTATATTAGTTATATAATTTACTAAATAAATAAAAATATGTGTTTACCTTTGCTACAATTACTACTATACACTAACGGATAACAATTATCAAGTAAAATTTAATATCTCTTATCAGAAAAAGTTCGAGTATATTCGACAAGTGGTTAATTTAATATAGTTTCAATGCCATCTAAATCTTTTATTTGAATTAAATTCTTGTTGAAATCTATTAAGCCATCAGCCTTCATATTCACGAGCTCTCTTGAAAGAGATGGTCTCTGTACACCTAGATGATCAGCGAGGCTTTTTCTAGACATAGGAAGTGTGAGTGCTAAGTTTTTTTGAATTTCATATTGCGAAAGTAAGTAATTAGATATTTTTTGCCTTAGGGTTTCAAAAGAGAGTTCTTTAATCTTTCTATTTAATAAAAGAATTTTACTTGATAATAATTGCATGAAGTTGTTAAGTACTTTAGGGTAGGAGCTACACATAGCTATAATATCTTTTTTTGAAATATAAAGTATAATTGAACCTCTATAAGATACTATAGTAGCTGGGTATATATTTGTCTCTGAAAAAGCAATTGCTTCTCCAAAAATTTTTCCTTTATCTAATTTTGCAAGGGTAACAACTTTTCCACTAGCATAATGTTTTTGTACTTCTAGTATACCTTCAATTACAATGCCTAAAGAGTCGCAGACTTCACCCTCAAGAGCAACAATGCAGGTTTGGCATTCGGTGCATTTTTTGCAGTTATCGGAAATCGAATAGTTTATACTTTTAATTAAATTTTGCAATTCTTCACAAGTTAAACCTTTAAATAAAATACAATGTTTTAAATGATTTACCAGTTTATCCATCAAATCACCCTCGAATTTATATTTTGGTAACGTAAGTTACATATTAGTATAAGTAATTTTAATATAATTAACGTATACAGTCAATTAAAAAATTAATTAGATACATGAAGATAAATAAAATGGTATACGAATTGTTATTTATTTGAACGGGCATCAATGTGAATATATAAAAAAATGGAGGAGTTAAAATATGAAAAGGAATATTATCAGTATATATGAAAATAAATGTAATGGTTGCGGATTATGTATAAATGCTTGTCATGAAGGAGCCATAGAGCTCGTGAGCGGCAAGGCTAAATTAATAAGCGATGAATATTGTGATGGGCTGGGAGATTGTTTGCCAGAGTGCCCAACAGATGCTATTAAAATAAGCCAAAGAGATGCTGTAGAGTATGACGTGCAGGCCGTTGAAATAAAAAAGAAACAAAATGATGCTAAACCTAATTCGCCTTGTGGATGCCCTGGTACAATGGAAAAATCAATAAAAAGAAATGCGAATTTGAATGTTAAACTAGCGGCAACTAAAATAAGCAGTTACGATGATTCATCGCTAGATTCAGAATTAAATCAATGGCCAGTACAGTTAAAGCTAGTTAATTCAAAGGCAGGATTTTTAAAAGGTGCAGATATATTAATTGCTGCAGATTGCACAGCGTATGCTTATGGGGATTTTCATAAGACCAGCTAGTTAAAGTCAACTATTAATTTGAAATTTATTTAGTTTAATTTTAGGCTCAACAAAAAGACCATTTCGAAACACGAATGATGGTAAAAAAAGGGAGGTGGTATAGTTAATTAGGCAGCTAGAACAGTTTTATTTTCTAAAAACATCTTTTGGTGTAATTTAGGGTCTCTAATTTGGTACTCTTGTTGATTTCTTAAAACCGCAAATAGATATTTGATAAGCTTGTGCATAACTGCTACTAAAGCTACTTTTGCCTTCTTGCCCTTTAAGTTTTCTTTGTAATATTTAAGTAAAATATGATTAGTAGCTTCTCCATTACGCTTCATCCTAATAGAAGCTAAGGCAACAGCATATAGAGCTCGTCTACCAAACCTTGTACCACGTTTGGATATTTTAACTCTATCGCCCTTAAACTTACCTGATTCATTAACAGCAGGATCAACTCCGAAGAAAGCAACAAGCTGCTTAGGCGTGATAAATCTATCAATGGCACCAATTTCGGCTAATATTGTTATTGCTGTATTATATCCAATACCTGGTATCGACATTAGTAATAATATATTTTTACGAAAAGCAGGAGACATTTGATCACTGTTTATGAACCCTTCAATCTTTGCTAAAAGCGTAGCTATTTCACCATCAATGGCCTCGTAGATAGATATAGAAGTGGTAATAGAAACTGATAACCATGGTGATGTTAAACTAACAAATTGAGCATTCTCAGCCGATTCTATGAGCTTAGTGTATTTTTTTTCAGCCCACTTAATACCCTTTCTGGAATTAATCAAAATATCTATAATATCTTGCTTTGGAGCTGAAATAACTGCCTGTGGATTAGGATACTTTTTCAATATGTTAATTGAAACTAATCCACAGGTATTAGAAAATACATTTTGATATCCATTAAAAGTTATGCACAAAGAACTACTAAGTTTCTTTTTAAATACTGACCTAGTATCAATAAGCTTATAGTAATCGCGTACTAATAGCTTTAAAGTGAGAATGTTGATGTCAGAGTCGGATGATACCTTGATATCTTCAAATTTTCCTAAACTTGCGATAGATAATGCATCATTTCTATCATTTTTCACTTTCCTAATGTCTTTATTTTTGTTACAATTAGTAACAAGAGGATTGATAACAAAGGTTTCGAAATTGTTATCCTTTAGAAAGTGGAAAAGAGTTAGATGATACACGCCTGTGGACTCCATAAAGAACACAGGCTTTGTGGAAAACTCTTCTTCTGCTTTTTTTATTTGCTCAATAAAGTATTTAAAACCCTCAGCAGTATGGAAGATTTTAAAAGGCTTCCGATATTTACTGCCGTCAGGCGCAAGGAATGCTGCAAAAGAGAATTCAGAAGCAACATCAATGCCTACTACAAGACTATTTAAGTATTTTGACATATATAACATCTCCTTTTGTAAAAGTGAGATAGAATAAAGATTCCACTTCTATCAATGAGGCTGTAACCTCGTTTGTGACACGGGTAGTTCCAAAATTGGAAACCCAACCAGCTAAAACACAGAAAACTCACTGATGGAATGATACGCTTTTTTACGAGTATTGGTAATTACTTACCGCTCAGGAGTGAAACATCTATCTTCTCTATTCAGGAGATATTATATCATTGTGGACTAACTGGTTCCTAGTATCCAATATTGGTAATTGACAGTAATCAGTAATCAGAATTGAGACAAGATTAAACAAAGTAAAATTATGAGTTGCGAATATTAGATAAGAGATTAGTGATAACATTCGTAGTTATTATGACTGATTTATTATCAATGCTTACAACTACATTATACGAGGAGTTTATTAAAGGAAGAGTAACATTAATAGGATGCCCAAAGCTCGATGACAATGATTATTACAGACAAAAAATTTCAGAGATATTAGAAAATAATAATATTAAGAGTATTACGGTAGTTAGAATGGAGGTACCTTGTTGCGCGGGTATTGTTAATTCTGTAAAGGAAGGTATGCTTCAAGCTGGAATAATGGTTCCATACAAAGAGGTAACTATTGGCATAAACGGAGTAATAATTTAGTGTTGCTATAGGGGGCTGCAAACCACGCTTTTTCTATACTTGAACACGTCAGGAAGGCATATAATATATGCTTTTCTTGACGTGTTTTATAGTAAATTAACATATATAGTTCATTAAACACTTTAAATCATCGTTGTTTTAGTGTAAAATAACAGTGATTGATTATTAGATTATAAATTTAGTTTTTAATTTTTAATCTATATAATTAAAATATGTTTATATGAGGTATAATTATGGAAAGAATTGATAAGCATAATTATTATTTGGATATATGCGAAACAATATCTGAACGAGGTACTTGTTTACGTAGAAATTTTGCAGCTATAATAGTGAAAAATGATGAAATTATGTCTACTGGATATTCAGGAGCACCTAGAGGAAGAGCGAATTGTTGTGATTTAGGGGTCTGTAGAAGAGAAAAATTAAAAGTACCAAGAGGGACAAGGTATGAACTTTGTAGATCAGTACATGCTGAGCAAAATGCAATTATATCAGCCCGAAGGAATGATATGTTAGGGTCGACTTTGTATTTAGTTGGGAAAGAGGTTAATAGCGGTGAATTAGTTATAAATGCATCTCCATGTTCTTTGTGCAAGAGGTTTATAATTAATTCGGGTATAGAGAAGGTAATAATTAGAGATAACAAAACGCAATATAAAATTGTATATGTAGAGGAATGGATAGAAAATGATGACTCAATTCAAGGTGATGGGGGATATTAATTTTGAAATTCAGTAAATTAGTTTCATAAAGTTTAATCTATATTTATCAAATAGAAACAATATTTTTGTGAAAGAAAGGTTTTTTATGAGTAATAGGTATATTTTAGCAATAATTACAGCTTTAATTTCTTTTATAATTACCCCTTTAGTTAAGAAATTAGCAATAAAGGTGAATGCCATAGATATTCCTAAAGATGAAAGGCGAGTTCATAATAAGCCTATTCCAGTTATGGGAGGGCTCGCTATATACATAGCCTTTGTTATAGGAACAATTTTATATAACGGCATCCTAACAACTTCCCAAATAGGTATAATTATTGGAGCAACTATTATTGTTATTGGGGGCATTATAGATGATATTAAAGATTTAAGTCCTAAATATAAGGTTTTAATACAGGTTATAGCGGCCATATGCCTTTTAGTATCAGGTATAAGGATATCAACTGTAACTAACCCTTTTAGAGAATTTTACCCTTATCTAAGTATAGGATGGGTTTACATCCCGGTAACAATAATATGGATTGTAGGTGTGACTAATGCTTTTAATCTAATAGATGGATTAGACGGTTTAGCAGCAGGTATAGCATTTATATCTTCTGTTACCTTAATGATAGTTTCTTTGCTTAATGGAAGACTCGAAGCAGCATTTTTGACTGCTGTCTTAAGTGGTGCTGTTTTAGGATTTATACCATACAATTTCAATCCAGCTTCTATATTTATGGGGGATACGGGATCTCAATTACTAGGGTTTCTTCTGGCAGCTATTTCAATTGAAGGGGCTATTAAATCTGCAACATCTTTTGTTATTGCAGTACCAATTTTAGCTTTTGGATTACCTATTTATGATACTCTTTTCGCTATGATTAGAAGGAAAGTTAATGGGAAATCTATGATGCAAGCAGATAAAGGCCATTTGCACCATAGGCTTTTGGATATGGGACTCAGCCAAAAACAAGCAGTTATTATCATGTATTTTATAAGCGCTGTTTTAGGCGGGATTGCCATTATAGCTATGCAAATCAGTAATCAAAGGGCATATTTTTTGTTAGCATCAGTAATGGTTATAATAGTTTTAGTGGCTTGGAAATATGGGATTTTTCAGCAAAAAGAGTAATTTAGTTAACATGTGGTTATAAATTAAAATTAGGAGGTATCTGGTGGAAAATATTAAGGTTATAGTAATATTTGGTACAAGACCTGAGGCTATAAAAATGGCACCTCTTATTAAAGAATTAGAAAAAAATTCTCAAATACAATGCACGGTATGTGTCACAGCGCAGCACAGAGAAATATTAGATCAAGTCTTGGAAATTTTTGATATTGTACCTCAGTATGATTTAAACATAATGAAAGCGAAACAAAGCTTAACAGGGATAACATGTTCTGTTCTTCAAGGTTTAGAGGAGATTTTTGAAAAAGAACAACCGGATATAGTACTTGTACATGGAGATACAACAACAACATTTGCAGCATCTCTGGCAGCTTTTTATAGAAAAATACCTGTTGGTCATGTAGAAGCAGGTCTAAGAAGTCATAATAAATTTTTTCCTTACCCAGAAGAAATTAATAGGAAGTTAACTGGCGCTTTAGCAGATTTGCATTTTGCACCTACAACGACCTCTAAAGAAAACCTATTAAGAGAGGGAATAGAGGGAAGTACTATTTTTGTTACGGGAAATACAGTTATTGATGCTATGAAGTTTACAATTAAAGAGAAGTATATTTTTGAAAATTGTGAGCTAAATGAAATTGATTATGAAAACAAAAAAGTCATAATGGTTACGGCTCACAGAAGAGAAAATTGGGGAATTGGAATTGAAAATATATGTAATGCTTTGAGGATTATTGTTGAAGAAAATCAAAATGTCGAAGTATTATATCTAGTTCATCCTAATCCAGTAGTGAAAGATACGGTTTACAGCATTTTAGAAGACGTAAGTAGGATACATTTACTCCAGCCTATAGATACAAAAGAAATTCATAATTTAATAAAAAAATGTTATCTAGTAATGACCGATTCAGGAGGAATTCAGGAAGAAGCTCCTCATTTAGGTAAACCAGTTTTAGTTCTTAGGCAAGTTACGGAGAGAGTAGAAGCGCAGCATGCTGGCACTGTAAGGCTAGTTGGGACAGATATAGATAAAATTGTATTGCATGCTAATAATCTTCTTAGAAATGCAGATGAGTATAATCACATGAGTAATTCAATTAATCCTTATGGAGATGGAAATGCTTCTGCTAAAATAGTAGATGAACTAGTGAATTACTTTGATAAAGATAAAACATAAAGGTATATGGGAAATGCAATTAAGGTACTAATAAATAATTTTTAAACTAAGTCTAAGGAGGCAGAAATTAAATTCTTAGATTTATTTTTTTGCGGTTTTTACAAGTGAATAAGTTTAAAATAACAGTTTACGAAGTGAAAAAAATCAAATGCATGTATAACAACGAAGTAGACTTAAATATATCGTTTATTATAATATACGGTATTTAAAAGCTTATAACTACTAAAATATCTAAATACAATGTATATTTTTACCGTTAGATGATAATTATAAGGTGAAATACGTAAAATAGCATAAAATTTTTGAATTAAAAGAATATATATATTGCAATTGTTTTAAGAATTGAAAAAAAATAATAGAAGATATATCTATTAATAGATTTTTTGTAAATGTTTAACTGAACAGAATTTATATTTTAAAGTTCTTAAAAGTTAATAAAGCCACTAATATTGAGAAGAACAGTGAGAATATTACGAACATTTAGTACATTGAGCACATTGAAAGAAATAGATTAATTGAATAAAATAAGTATGCATTATTCTTTAAGCCTTAAAATATCTTAAAACAGAGATATACAGAAGAAACATAAGATTATTAATATAAAATCGACTTATAGAGCTATATAGCTTTGAAAATTAAGAAATACTAGGCTTTGTTTATGAAAATTAGTAGACTATAATATAAAAATATTAGCGAATGATGAGAGGAAGAAAAAAGTGAATGTTAAATCAGCACAGATGTATAAAAAAATTAATTTTTTTAACTTTTTTATAGCACTTATTGGGACTGTAGTAATTTATTTTATTAATAAGGAATACGCAGTATTTTTTTTATTAGGTTTAATATTGGCAAGTATTAATTTGTTATTTAATTTAATATCTGTTAATTTTATATTTTGCAAAGTAAAAAACAAATGTGGAGTTGTTACTTTATTTGGCTTTGTATTTAGGGTGATTATAGTATGCGTAACAGGCTTGATGGTTTTTAATTATTCTAATTTTGCTATAATTGCGTTTATATTGGGGTATAGTTCACAATTGATTTCTCTAGTACTTTACGGAATTAATATTAAAGAGTGTGAAGGGAAGTGAGTAAGTGGCAACGATCGCACAACTACCTAGTGTGAATTTGTTTGGATATAATTTTCAAATTACAGCTAGTTTAATAACACAGTGGGTAATAGTTTTGGTATTGATATTACTAATAGCATTTATTAATAGAAATCTAAAAAAAATACCAGACAAAAAACAGAGTGTAGTTGAAATTTTTGTAGAATTTGTTCAAAAAACAATAGAAGAGACCATGGGTAAAAATTTTAAGGCTTTTGTTCCATTTATTGGTACATTAGGAATTTATCTTTTATCAATGAATTTAGTAGGTATACTTGGAATAAAACCACCTACTACAGACTATAGTGTAACTTTGGGAATGAGTTTAATTACATTTATAGTGATACAGGGTTATACAATTAAGAAATCCGGTGTTATACAGTATTTTACTGGCTATGCAAAACCATTACCTTTATTACTTCCAGTAAATATAATGGAGAGAATTATGTTGCCGGTATCTTTAAGTCTAAGATTATTTGGAAATATGTTTGCGGCAACTATAATTATGGAATTAGTTTATAGTGCATTGAATAGCGTTACTTGGGTGGCGCAACTCGGAATACCGATACCGTTACACATGTATTTTGATTTATTTGATGGTACTATCCAAATGATTATTTTTGTAATGTTAACAATGATTAATATTGTAATAACTTCAGAAGAGTAAAATAAAAATGAATAGGAGGAATATTTTATGGTTTCAACAGGATTTGTCGCAGGAATGTCAGCAATAGGAGCAGGAATAGCAGCACTTGGGGTTATAGGTGGTGGTATAGGAACAGGAAATGCTACAGCGAAGGCTGTGGAGGGTATTGCAAAACAACCAGAAGCTAGTGATAAAATAACAAGAGTGTTAGTTATAGGTGGTGCACTATCGGAGGCAACAGCTATCTATGGTTTCCTAATAGCGTTATTATTAATTTTATTCGGTGTAAAAGGTTAAAAAGAAATAGGTAAAGGGAAGGTAGGTGAAAGTTTCGGTTTCATAATGGTAAAAGAAATTTATAAACCGAGATTTTATATATATGGAGATAGGGATGGACTTAGGTAATATTATAGCTGCAATGATAAATTTCCTTATACTACTTTTTATTGCTAAACGTTATTTATTTACACCAGTAAATAGGATTTTAGACACAAGAAAACAAGAATTAAACTCTTCTTTTGAACAAGCGAGGAATGATAAAGAAGAAGCTAAGAGATTGAAAATAGAAAATGGTGAAAAATTAAACTTAGCAAAAAAAGAGGGTAAGGAAATAGTTGAAAAATACAAACAAAAAGCAGAAAAGATATCTGGAGAATTAATTAAAGATGCAAAAAAAGAAGCTTTGCTTATTATTGAAAGATCAAGAGTCGAAATAGATAGAGAGCGAGAAAAGGCGCAAAGTGAAATTAAAAAGCAAGTCATAGATTTATCTTTAGTATTATCTGAAAAAGCTCTTGGACAGCATATAGGTGAAGAAGAACACAGAAGACTGATTGAGGATTTTATTTTTAAGGTAGGTAGCTAAAATGTATGAATACTTAGATAAAAGATATGCACTTGCACTATATACAGTTGCCGAGGAAAAAGGGAAAGTTGAAGAATATTTAAATGACTTGCGAGAAATAGTTTCACTTATGAAGAATGACTCTGAGTTCCTAAAAGTTATTAAATACCCACAAATAAGTACTTCTGCAAAAAAGAAGATGTTTATTAGGGTTTTTAAGGGCAAAATTGATGAAGATCTTTTATCTTTTTTACTTATTCTTATAGAAAAAGACAGAATATTGTTTACAGCAGAAAAACTTAAGCAGATGGAAAAAATCCACTTAGAGCGTAATAACACTTTAATGGTGGTGGTTAAAACAGTAATACCTCTCAAGGAAACCGAAAGAGAAAACTTGCGCATGAAATTATACAAAATGTATGATAAAAAAATCATATTTGATGAAAGATTAGATAAAAGCGTTATAGGCGGAGTGTATATAAGGGTTGGCGATGACGTTATTGATGGCACGATAAAAAGTAAATTAGAGGAAATGAAAAAATTAATGTTTAAATAGGAATGGAGGTGAGTTTATGAATATAAAACCAGAAGAAATAACATCCATAATAAAGAAAGAAATTGAAAGATATGAAAAGACGATTGACACTGTTGACTCAGGAACAATAATTCAAATAGGTGATGGAATTGCCAGAGTATATGGGTTAGATGAATGCATGGAAAATGAACTTTTAGAGTTTCCTAATGGAATATTTGGTATGGCACTAAATTTAGAACAGGATAATGTAGGATGTGTACTTTTAGGACCAGAAGAGGGCATCAAAGAAGGGGACATAGTAAAAAGAACTGGTAGAGTAGTAGAAGTTCCTGTAGGTGAGGCTTTAATAGGAAGAGTTGTAGATGCTCTAGGTGTACCAATAGACGGTAAAGGCCCAGTTAAGACTACGGAGACAAGAGCAGTAGAAGTCGAAGCGCCTGAAGTTATTGAAAGACAATCAGTTAAAGAACCACTTCAAACTGGAATAAAAGCAATAGACTCTATGGTGCCAATTGGAAGAGGTCAAAGAGAACTTATAATTGGAGATAGGCAAACAGGTAAAACAGCTTTAACTATAGATACTATTTTAAATCAAAAGGGCAAAGATGTTATATGTATATATGTAGCTATTGGTCAAAAGCAATCTACTGTTGCACATATTGTTAATACCCTATCTGAAATGGGAGCACTAGATTATACAATAGTTGTAGCGGCTACAGCTTCTCATTCGGCACCATTGCAGTATTTGGCACCCTATGCTGGATGTAGTATGGGAGAATACTTTATGCATAATGGTAAGAATGTGTTAATAGTATATGATGATTTATCTAAACATGCGGTGGCATATAGAGCTATGTCTCTATTACTTCGTAGACCGCCAGGTAGGGAAGCTTATCCAGGAGATATATTTTATATTCATTCAAGACTACTCGAAAGAGCAGCAAAGCTTTCAGAAAAATTAGGTGGGGGTTCATTAACTGCCCTTCCTATAATAGAGACTCTTGCAGGCGATGTTACGTCATATATACCAACTAACGTTATTTCCATAACGGATGGGCAAATATTTCTTGAAGCTGAATTGTTTCATTCAGGGCAAAGACCGGCAGTTAATGCTGGAATATCTGTATCAAGAGTTGGTGGAAATGCTCAAATAAAAGCCATGAAGCAAGTTACTGGAACTTTAAGGTTAGAACTTGCTCAGTATAGGGAGCTTGCAGCTTTTGCTCAATTTGGTACGGATCTTGATAAGGATGCAAAAATGAGACTAGAAAAAGGGAAAAGATTAATTGAAATATTAAAGCAAGATCAATATATGCCAGTGTCAGTAGAGAAACAAGTTATGATCTTCTTTGCTGGGACAAATAACCATCTTATGGATATTCCGGTACATCAAGTAACGAGATTCGAGAGTGAGTTTTTGGAGTATATGGACACACATCATAGAGAAGTAGGTAAAGCAATAATGGATAATAAGGTACTAGATGATAAAATAAAACAACAACTTATTGAAGCTATAGATGAATTTAAAAAAATGTTCTTAGTTGAAAAATATTAACGACATTTTAGAAGCGAGTCGTTAGTGTAGCACCTAAAGGTGATGATTAATAGCGCCTTTAGGTGATAATTAATTTGTCTTGATAATATATTATCAAGACTAAAGAGAGGTGAAACATGGCAGGTATGGGGCTTATTGCAATTAAGCGAAGAATAAAATCCATAACAAATACTACAAAAATTACCAGAGCCATGGGATTAGTTGCCACATCTAAATATAAAAAAATAAGAAATAAGGTGGATGTTAACAATAATTATCTATATAGGCTTGAGGAAATTGTTAAACAGGTTAAAGATAATTATGAAGATGATAGTATCTATACACGAGGAAATAATAACAGCAAAAAATTGTATGTTGTATTGACATCAGATACAGGTCTTTGTGGTGGATTTAATTGGTCAGTAGTTAATGGACTAACTAATAGCATAAAAAGCAATAAAGAAGATTACAATGTAATAATTGTAGGTCAAAAAGGTAGAGCTTTACTTAAAAAAATTAATATTGAAACTGTGGCTGAATACGTTGAAATTTTAGATGTGCCTACTCAAAAGGAAGCTTCTACTATTAGTAATCGTGCACTTGGTATGTATAGTAGCGGAGATGTTGGTGAAGTTTACATTGTTTATAAAAAGCTAATTTCGGCATTGAAAAATGAAGTTATAATTGAAAAGTTACTTCCTCTAAGTTCTGATGATGAAGAGAATGGTAGTAAAGAGTATGTAGATATTGAGGCAATAGATGAAAACGCAATATATGAGATTACCTCATTATTTTTAAGTGGTAAAATGCTGAATTCTATGCTGCATTCAAAAGCAAGTGAGCACAGAGCTAGAATGGAGTCTATGGGATCGGCTACTAACAACGCCAATGATATACTTGATAAACTTAATTTAAGTTATAATAGGATTAGACAAAGTGCAATTACACAAGAGATTTCAGAAATAGTTGGAGGAGCGGAAGCTCAAAGGTAAAAGGGAGTGAAAACAATGCCAGGACATATAGGAAAAGTAGTTCAAATAATAGGGCCTGTTATAGATATAAAGTTTGACTCAGATAGTCTTCCCAATATTTACAACAGTATTGAAATTCAGATGAATGATAGAGTGGTTGTAGCTGAGGTTGAACAGCATATCGGTGATGATATTATAAGAGCAATAGCTATGGAAGGCACAGAGGGATTAAGCCGTGGTCTTGAGGCATTTGATACAGGTAGTCCAATATCAGTTCCAGTTGGGAATGTAGTACTAGGAAGGCTGTTTAATGTTCTTGGAAAGCCTATGGATGAAATGGGAGAAGTTAAAGTAGATAAATATATGCCTATTCACAGGTTAGCCCCAACATTTGCAGAACAGTCTGTTGAGCCAGAAATGTTTGAAACAGGTATTAAGGTAATAGACTTAATAGCGCCATATCAAAAAGGTGGTAAAATTGGTCTTTTTGGTGGGGCAGGAGTTGGTAAAACGGTTCTTATTCAAGAACTTATGAATAATATTGCAAAAGAACATAATGGACTTTCAGTATTTACCGGAGTTGGTGAGAGGACTAGGGAAGGTAATGATCTTTATAATGAAATGAAAGAGTCAGGAGTTATATCTAAAACGGCTTTAGTTTTTGGACAGATGAATGAACCACCTGGAGCTAGAATGAGAGTTGCGTTAACAGGGCTTACCATGTCAGAATATTTTAGAGATCATGGTCAAGATGTACTTTTATTCATAGATAATATATTTAGATTTACACAAGCAGGTTCAGAGGTGTCTGCGCTACTTGGCAGAATACCAAGTGCGGTCGGGTACCAACCAACACTTGCTACGGAAATGGGACAATTACAAGAGAGAATTACATCTACAAAACAAGGATCTATTACATCTGTTCAGGCTGTATATGTACCGGCAGACGATTTAACTGATCCTGCACCAGCTACTACATTCAGTCATCTTGATGCTACTACAGTGCTTTCTAGAGGGATAGTTGAATTGGGCATTTATCCAGCGGTAGACCCACTAGAATCTACTTCAACAATGCTTGATCCTAGAATAGTTGGTAGGGAACACTATGATGTTACAATAAAAGTTAGACGTATCCTTGAAAGATATAAAGAACTTCAAGATATTATTGCAATATTAGGGATAGATGAATTATCTGAAGAGGATAAGATGGTAGTATTAAGAGCGCGAAAGGTTCAAAGGTTTTTATCTCAACCATTTACTGTAGCGGAGCAATTTACAGGAATGAAAGGTAAATTTGTACCAGTAAAAGAAACGGTAAGAGGATTTAAAGAAATCATTGAAGGAAAGCATGATGACTTACCTGAAGCGGCATTTATGTTTGTTGGATCTATAGAAGAGGCAGTAGAAAAAGCGAAAACTATGGCTGGTTAATAAAGTATTTTAAGAATATGTGCATAGAAATGGAAGTGTATTTATATGGAAAATCATATAAAGCTTACTATACTTACTCCGGAAAAGGAGTTTTATAGTGGTGAAATACTGAGTTTGAACACGGAGAGTGATGATGGCAGATTTGGTATTTTTGCCAATCATGTTCCTATGATATCTCCATTAAAACCTACGGTGACAACATTTACAGATATAAGTGGTGAAAAGTTAAAAGCTTTTACATCAACGGGAGTTTTAAGAGTGATTCAAGGTGAGGTAGAAATGTTATGTAGTGCCTGTGAATGGCCAGAGAATATAGATGTTGAAAGAGCAAGGCAGGCTAAAGAAAGAGCAGAAGAAAGATTGAGACATAAGCATGGAATTGGTTTTATGAGAACAGAGAATGCTATTTTAAGAGCGCTTGAAAGAATCAAGACAAAAGGATAGAGATTATAAAATGAGGATATTAATATATCTTCATTTTTTTTGCTTAAAAATGCATTTGATTTTTTTTAGCACATTTCCACTAAAATTTTATATATTAATAATATAAAGAATGGATATATATACTAAATATCAATTTTTACAATAACCCTGCCTATATAATGAATCAAATAGCCCTCTTCACACTTGTGCTGGGGGATGAATTTATTAATAACATGAATATTAAAAAACCATTATTTATAGAATAAAAAAATAAATTATGGTCAAGAATTTAATTGAAGGGTAGGGGGATTAAAATGAAAAGAAAAAGTATCGCACTTTTGTGTATAGTATTAAGTCTAATTATTTTACAAATTAATGTTAAAATCTCAAATGCACAGGAGGTAGTTAATTTATTCGATGAAATATTACTCCAAACTAAAAGCAAAACTGTGGAGTATGGATTGAAAACATGCTTTAAAACTGGAGAAGAACCAAAACAATTTTGTGACTATTTAATTAGGTCTTTAGAACTTAATAACAAAAAAACAAAATTAAACATTTCCGAAAGTGAGAATTCTTATTGTATAGAGTTTTCTGATGAAAATGTTGAAGGATATATAGAAGCCTTAAAATACAAAAGTGAGAATGATATAACTATAAACATAAGTAAGATAGGTAACGAAAATGGACTAGTATCTCTTAAAAATAAAGTTAGCACTAGTATTGGCTATAGAGGTAAAAACATCAAATATTTTCAATACCTAAAGGCGAAAATGGTAGAGAGTAGTTCAAGTGTTAAAAATGAAGACATTTATGGTGTTAATAATAGGATAATAAAAGTTTTGAAATCCCATGGGACTTACAATATTGAGACTGTGAGTATAAACAATGGACTAAGTACTATAGCATATACTAAAAAATACGATGAGCTGGTAATCAATAAAAAGTTAATCGATTTTAATTATGCTGTATGTAATTATTCATCTGGAAGATACATTATCATTGGTACACCTGAAATAATTACAACTTATTAAAAATAACAATATAATGGAGGAAGTAAATGAATAAATTAGTTATAAAAGGTGGGAAAAAATTAGAGGGTGAAGTGGATATAAGTGCATCTAAAAATTCGGTTCTTCCTATACTTGCAGCAACAATATTAAACGGTAATAGTTGTACCATTGAAAATGCTCCTATGCTTGAAGATGTATTTGTAATTTGCGATGTATTAAAATCTCTTAAAGCAGATATTAATATAGATAAAATTACTAAAATGGTGAAAATTAATACTACTAATTTATTTAATAATGGGGCTAATGATGAATTAGTTAGAAAAATGAGAGCATCTTTTTTAATAATGGGTCCTATGCTTGGAAGATTTGGAAACTTCAAGATTTCTCTGCCGGGTGGATGCAATATTGGAACTAGGCCTATCGATCTTCATTTAAAAGGATTAGCAGCTTTAGGTGCAGAAGTATCAGTAGGTCACGGGTATGTGGAAGCGAAAGCAAAAAAATTAATAGGCAGCAATATATATTTAGATTATCCGTCAGTTGGGGCTACGGAAAATATAATGATGGCAGCAACGCTAGCTGAGGGAGAAACAATAATAGGAAATGCAGCAGAAGAACCAGAAATTGTAGACCTAGCAAAGTTCTTAAGGGCCATGGGAGCAAAAATATATGGAGAAGGAACAGACACTATAAGAATTTTAGGCGTTAAAGATTTTAAAGAAGTTGTTTATAAGCCGATATATGACAGGATAGAGGCGGGTACATTTATGATAACTGCTGCAATAACGAAAAGCTTGTTTAAAATTAATGGCATTGATGAAATTCATTCAAAACCAATAATAGCAAAACTTACAGAGATGGGAGTAGGAATAGAAATTAATAAAAATAGCATAGTAGTTGATGGTAGGAAAAAGTTAAGCCCAATAGATATAAAAACTATGCCATACCCTGGGTTCCCTACAGATATGCAAGCTCAGATGATGAGTTTACTGTGTACAGTAAAAGGAACGAGTATAATTACAGAAACTATTTTTGAGAATAGATTTATGCATGCCACAGAATTAAAGAGAATGGGAGCAAATATAAAAATAGATGGTAGAAGTGCCGTAATAGAAGGTATAGATAGGTTTACAGGTTCAGAAGTTACAGCTACAGATTTGAGAGCGGGAGCGGCATTAATACTTGCAGGACTTACAGCAGAGGGCACAACTACAATAAATGATATATATCATATTGATAGAGGCTATGTTTCTATTGAGGAGAAATTAAAGGGACTAGGAGCAGACATAGAAAGAGTGAGTTCTCATAAATAACAGGGAAATTCAATAATCGATAAAAATATATGGCGGTTCATTTATAATTTAAACTTGGATAGTTGGAATATATAAGTGTTATATTCCAATTATTTTATAATAAGCACCTAAAAATAATAAACTAGCACAATGACTAGTATATTATTTTTGGGTGCCTTTTGGTTACAACTGGTCTAAATCTTTTTATCCGCTAGCTCTATTAATAAATACATAATAGTATGCACTATTATTTTACAGGGATTTAGTCAATGGAAAAAAGTAATATTTTTTATAGTTATTTAATATGTATAATGTAAAGGTTGTTTTATAACGAGAGGAGAAAAAAATGAGAAGAGTTTTTATTACAGTACATTTAAAAAATATCCTTCTATTAATAACTGCATTTATTGCATTTATAGTTATTACATCTGTTTTAATAGTGGGGGTAGGAAATAATAAAAGTATAAATAAGGGTAAAAACTCTGCAATTAAGGTAGAAGACAATGAAAATATTATAAAATATGGTTCACTAGCCAAAATCACTAAAGTTAAAGTTTTTATGTCAAAAGGGAATACTATAAAAGAACTTAATTTAGAAGAATATGTTACGGGAGTTGTTGCAGCAGAAATGCCAGCTACTTTTGGAATAGAAGCTTTAAAATCTCAAGCAGTGGCGGCTAGGACTTATGCTTTAGCTCATGTCACAGAAATGGGAGGAACCCCATGTAAAAATGGTAATGGAGCTGATTTATGCGATACAGTCCACTGTCAAGTTTATAGGACTAAAGAAGAACGTATAAAAGAATGGGGAACTTCTGGTCAAAAAAATTGGAATAAGATTAAAATGGCGGTTAAAGGGACGTTAGGACAAGTTTTAACATATAACAACAACTTAGTAATGGAGCCTTATTATTTTGCAACTAGCAGTGGAAAAACGGAAAATTCCGAAGAGGTATTTAGCGATAGCATACCTTATTTAAGGAGTGTAGAAAGTCCAGGCGAAGAAAGAGCAGGAAGCTTTAAGAGTAGTAAAATTTTAAAGTATAAAGATCTAAGTCGAATTATAAATAAAAACTATAATAATGCTAAGGTAACCTCAACTAATGTTAAGAAACAAATAACAGTAATTGATAGGACTGAGGCAGGAAGTGTTAAGAGTATTAAGGTAGGGGATATAACCATGACAGGCGGTAAGTTTAGAACAATGCTTGGTTTAAAATCATCGAATTTTGAAATGAAGTTTAATTTAAGCAACATAGAAATAGATTGCAGCGGATATGGTCATGGTGTAGGGATGAGTCAATGGGGTGCGGATGCGATGGCGAAAGATGGGAAAACCTATATTGAAATATTAACTCATTATTATCAAGGGACTGTTATATCCAAATGAAAAAATACACCTAAGCTGGTTATCCTATAAAAAAATGGATAATCAGCTTTGCTTTTTATAAAAATAAACTTGAATATGATTTAAGCAAAACTAAGGGTGAGTAATTTAAAATTTAAAATATGTTTTAAACTATAAGATATAAATATTATTAAAATGCAGATTAAGTTAAATAAATTTTAGGAAATATGTATGTTTTAATAAAATATGGACAAAAATACAAATGGAGGTGTTTGTATGAATAAGAACGAAAACAATAAGACATTAAATTTTTTTAAGAAGGAAGGATTCTATGTAATTTTATTTGTTTGTTTATGTATAGTAGCTTCAGTGGCGTCTATAACAGCAAATAATAATAAGAAGCTTTCAAGCAAGCAAGAAGCATTACAAAAACAACAAGCAAATGCAGGAGATGTTATAAAAGCGCAACAAAAAGAATATGAGGGTGCTCTTCAAGTAAAAGAAGAAAAGAAAGCTAAGGCTGAAGCGATTAAAGCGGTACCAGACATCAAAAAAGTTACAACAGGAAAAGCAGCATCAGCAGTTTCCAAATCAGTTAATGCTAAATTTGAAAATCCCGTAGCGAATGGATTACTCGCAAGGGCATATTCAAAAGATATTGATTCAGTAGTGTGGAAGACTGATGGAAGCTATAGAACAAATTTAGGCGTTGACATTCAAGCAAAAATAGGGGAGCCAGTTGTAGCAGTTATGGATGGAATAGTTAAAGAAGTTGGTACTGACGTTAATGGCCAAAAAGGTAAGATGGTTCAGATAGATCATCAAAATGGATTTGTTACTAACAGTACTAATCTAGATGAAAAAATATTAGTAAAAAAAGGTGATAAAGTAACTAAAAAACAGCAAATTGGTACAGTGGGAAACACTAGTTTAAATTCATTTAAGGAAGAATATGGATCTCACTTACACTTTGAAGTTTTGCAGAGTAATAAGAATGTTGATCCTGCTAAATATGTAAAGTATGAGAAATATCAACCTGAAGAAACTAAAAAATAACCAATAACCATCTCAATTAGCCATTTTTTAAAAATATATTGGAAGATGACTAATTGGAATGGAATTTAAAAGCAAGATAATGCATATTTATAAATATATAAGGGTTAAGGAGGCAACACTTGAAAGACTATATTGAAGATCGAGTACTAGAAGTTGCTAAGTACATTATCGAGTCAAAATCTACAATAAGAAGAACTGCCAAAGTGTTTGGCGTTAGCAAGAGTACTATACACAAGGATATGACGGAAAGATTACCCACAATAAATCCTCAAATTGCCAGCGATGCAAAAACAATTTTGGATATAAATAAAGCTGAGCGACATATAAGAGGCGGAAGAGCAACTAAATTGAAATATAAAGAAGCACAAGGATAAAAACATTCGAAGCTAAAAACTATAAAAAAATTTTAAAATTAAAAGAGGGTTTTCTTATAGCTTTATAGAATAGAGTTTAGTGTAATTTAAATATTGAATATACTAAAGAGCAGGAGTGGTTTTGAAATGTTTTTTTTTAGAATGGGTACAGATATGGGAATAGATTTGGGTACATCTACAGTGCTTGTATATATTAAAGGAAAAGGTGTTATATTAAAAGAACCTTCTGTTGTTGCCATAGATAGAAATAATAATAAGGTATTGGCAGTAGGAGAAGAAGCTAGGCAAATGATAGGAAGGACACCAGGCAATATTGTGGCAATACGCCCTATGAGGGACGGTGTTATTTCGGATTATGACATAACTGAAAAAATGTTAAATCATTTTATAAAGAAGGCTTGTGGGAAAAGAAGGCTGTCTTCTCCAAAAGTTGTAATATGTGTACCTTGCGAAGCAACGGAAGTAGAAAGAAGAGCGGTGGAAGATGCAGGTAGAAATGCCGGAGCTAAGAAAGTTCAACTTATAGAAGAACCACTAGCAGCGGCAATCGGAGCGGGACTCGATATTACTAGAGCAAGTGGTAATATGGTTATTGATATTGGTGGAGGGACGACTGATATTGCAGTTATTTCTTTAGGAGGCATGGTTGTACGTGAATCAGTTAAAGTAGCTGGTGATAAGTTTGATGAAGAGATTATAAAATTTATCAGAAAAAAACATAAATTAATGATTGGTGAGAGGACTGCAGAGGATTTAAAAATCAACATAGGTTGTGCTTATAAACAAGAAGAAAAGACAAGCATGGAGATAAGAGGGAGAGATTTAATTACAGGTCTTCCTAAGAATTTAGAAGTATCATCAGAAGAAATGAGAGAAGCTTTAAAAGAGGCGGTATATTTAATAGCAGGATGTGCACATTCAGTATTAGAAAAAACACCACCTGAGCTTTCAGCAGATATAGCTGATAAAGGTATAGTTATGACTGGTGGAGGTGCATTGTTAAAAGGCTTAGGTAAGCTCATACAAGAGGTTACTAAAGTTCCGGTATACCTAGCAGAGGATCCGATTTCATGCGTAGCACTCGGAACAGGTAAAGTATTGGATTATATGGATAAGTTAGATAATTCATTCAATGGAAGGGAATTATGCTTAACAGAATAAAAAGTGTAAGCAAGCTATAAAAATAAGCAATACAATTATTAGTTTAATTGTATTGCTTATTTTTATATTATATAAGATTTGTAAATTTAAATTGCGGATAATTATTTAAAACTAATTAAATCGTGTTAAACAGGGCTTAAATTATTTTCTTCATTGGTAAGGGAGTGCAAATAATATGAATGCAAGAGGGCCCTGCTTAAAACATTAGCAATATCCATTACCAAGCTCAATCTTATGTTTCTATTTGTAAATAATTCACTATCATCACTTGAATCTACTATACCTATTAATGAAAGAGTGCCTACCTTAGGAAGGGTTTTCCCTACACCTTTGCCAGGATGAATTGGATAATTTCTAGCTTGGAGTTCTCCAATATTTGAAATGTCTCCTAAACAAGCATCTACACCTATTATAGTACAATTTGGGTGCAAAGCATTTATTTTAGATAATTTACTATCTATGTTTAAGGCATGAATTGGATTATCTATAGTGCCATATACAGGTAATGGAAAGGAACTATTTTTTAAAAGTGTACCAACTAAAGGACCTAGACAATCGCCTATACATCTATCGGTACCTATGCAAACAACTAAAGTATTTTTGTCAATATAGTCTTTTAGAAAATTAGAAAGTGTATAGTATGCTAAAGGATCTTTATAATGGGTTTTAGCTTTACTCAAGAAATATACCTCCTTGTATTGCGCTGGGGAAAAATTATTAGTTTCCTATGAATAATTTATATGAATAAATCCCGTGTATTATTATAATAAAGAATAAAAAAATGATTTATTAAAAAATGATATATAAGTATATTAACTATATGAAGGAAAACCAAATAAAAAATATAATGAATTATTTGGAAAATAGTAAGTTGTATCAATGCTTAATATTAAGCAAATATGCGAATAGTATAGTTATGGAGAGAAGAAGTCGTTTATTAAAGGATAATAGACTTGAAATTAATTAATTAAAGTTGTATAATAATTCTTGTCGACACGGTAAAACGGCAAAATAATAAAACATAATATGCTGGCATGGCTCAACGGTAGAGCAGCTGACTTGTAATCAGCAGGTTGTAGGTTCAATTCCTATTGCCAGCTCCATAAGTGGAGGAGTTCCCGAGTGGCCAAAGGGGGCAGACTGTAAATCTGTTACGTAATGTTTCGATGGTTCGAATCCGTCCTCCTCCACCATTTATAATGGTTTACAATAAATTATGGTTTAAATAAATTATGGGAGCATAGCTCAGCTGGGAGAGCATCTGCCTTACAAGCAGAGGGTCACAGGTTCGAACCCTGTTGTTCCCACCATAATACTCTTTTTAAAATAGAATAAAATGCATGCTGGCATGGCTCAACGGTAGAGCAGCTGACTTGTAATCAGCAGGTTGTAGGTTCAATTCCTATTGCCAGCTCCACATATGGAGGAGTTCCCGAGTGGCCAAAGGGGGCAGACTGTAAATCTGTTACGTAATGTTTCGATGGTTCGAATCCGTCCTCCTCCACCAAAAGACATCTATAGATGTCTTTTTTTATTTTTTACAGAGTTTAGATTCTGTTGACACTATAGAATGCATATGGTATTATAATTAAAAGTTAATAATTGATAACTCTTATCAAGAGAGGTGGAGGGAAAAAGGCCCTATGAAACCCGGCAACCGGTGCAATGCACCATGGTGCCAATTCCTGCAGTTATAATCTGCAAGATAAGGGAGATGATTAAATCACCTCTTCTTATATTTGGAAGAGGTTTTATTTTTTTATAAGGAAATTTTAGAGAGTAGAAGGGAGAATTATAATGAAAAGATTATTTACATCAGAATCTGTTACAGAAGGACATCCAGACAAAGTTTGTGACCAAATTTCAGATGCCGTACTTGATGCTATTTTAGAACAAGATCCTTATGCTAGAGTTGCTTGTGAAACAGCGGTTACTACAGGAATGGTTTTAGTAATGGGAGAGATAACAACTAGTTGTTATGTAGATGTTCCTAAGGTTGTCAGGAATACCATTGAAGGCATAGGATATACTAGAGCAAAATACGGGTTTGATGCTAGCACATGTGCTGTACTTACGTCTATTAATGAACAATCAACAGATATAGCTATGGGAGTAGATGAGGCATTAGAATCTAAAGCAGGCGAGATTGATAAGGTTGACGCAATAGGTGCTGGTGATCAAGGCATGATGTTTGGATTTGCAACTAATGAGACGCCAGAGTACATGCCACTACCAATTGCTATGGCTCACAGATTAGCAAGAAAGTTAAGCGAAGTAAGAAAAAATGGCACATTAGATTACTTAAGACCGGACGGAAAGACTCAAGTTACTGTAGAGTATGAAGATAATAAGCCAGTAAGAATAGATACTATTGTTATTTCAACTCAACATGCAGAAGAAGCGACTCATGATCAAATTGAAAATGATTTAAAAGAGCATGTAATAAAACCTGTAGTTCCAAGTGGATTATTAGATGAAAGTACTAAATATTATATAAATCCTACAGGCAGATTTGTAATTGGAGGACCGCAAGGAGACTCTGGTTTAACAGGAAGAAAAATAATAGTAGATACTTATGGTGGATATGGAAGACATGGCGGTGGAGCATTCTCAGGAAAGGATGCAACAAAAGTTGATAGATCCGCTGCATATGCTGCAAGATGGGTTGCTAAAAATTTAGTTGCTGCAGGAGTTTCAGATAAATTGGAAATTCAGTTAGCTTATGCTATAGGTGTAGCTAAACCAGTATCTATAGAGGTTGAAACTTTCGGAACAGGAAAAATTGACGATGATAAAATAGTTCAAATAGTTGAAAAAGTATTTGATTTAAGGCCAGCTGTAATTATAAGAGAATTAGAACTAAGAAGACCTGTTTATAAACAAGTAGCTGCCTATGGACATTTTGGAAGAATTGATTTAGATCTTTCATGGGAAAAACTAAACAAGGTTGATGAAATAAAAAAATACGTATAATATAAAAAAAGGGATAACAATTATTAATTGTTATCTCTTTTTAGTGCATGTGATTATTAAGTAGCATTTTGATAAAACCTAAGATAGGGGTATACTGAACATAAGAGATGTAAAATACATATGATATAATAACATTAATAATAATATTATTGCTAATAATATTATTATTAATGTTATTATATGAATTTATAAATAGGAGAGATTTTATGCCGGAAATACAAGGGATAATCGAAGATGTAGTATTTCATAATGAAGAAAATGGATATATAATTGCTCATTTGAATGATAATAAAAAGCAGATAACTGTGGTAGGCATTGTGCCATATATAAGTGAAGGGCAGAACCTGAAATTAACGGGGGAGTGGGTTACTCATCCTCAATTTGGCAAGCAATTTAGAATAATACAATGTGAGGAAATAATACCGAGTTCACTTGAAGGTATAGAAAAATATTTAGCTTCAGGAGTTATTCAAGGAATTGGACCAATAACTGCTAAAAAAATTGTACAGCACTTTGGTGAAAGCACCATGAATATATTAGATAATGAAATTGAAAGATTAAAAGAGATTGATGGTGTAGGACAAAAAAAGATTCAATTAATTTTTGAATCATATTCTAAGCAACGAGAAGTTAAAAATATAATGATATTTCTTCAAACATATGGAGTAACACCTAACCAATGTGTGAAAATTTATAAAAAATATGGAGGAGACTCTATAAAGGTAGTGCAGGATAATCCTTATGTGTTAACTGAAACCATTTCTGGAGTAGGATTTAAAATTGCAGATAAGATAGCACAAAGTTTAGGCATTGACAAAGAGTCGCCTTTTAGAATACAAAGTGGAATTAATTATGTGGTAAATGAATTTTGCGCTATGGGAAATACTTATATGCCCTTAAACAAATTATACAAAGAATCTAAAAATATTCTTGGGGTTACGGCTGAAGAAATTGAAAAAAATGTTTATGATAATGTATTGCAGGGAAAATTGAAAGTCGAAAATATTGATGAAGAAGACTGTGTTTTCACTATGCCGTTCTATTATTGTGAATTAGCTATTACTAAAAAAATTATAACCTTATCTATAGAAAAGTATGATGAATTAGAAATAGACATACAAGAAAAGATTAATGACTTCGAAGAAGAAAAAAACATAAAATTTGCAACGTCTCAAAAGACTGCTATTTGTGGTGCTGCAGAAAATAGTATTGAAATTATAACTGGAGGTCCAGGTACTGGCAAAACTACTATAATTAATTGCATTATAGAGGTATTTGAAGAAGCAGGAATGAAAGTTTATATGGCTGCGCCCACCGGAAGGGCTGCCAAAAGAATGACAGAGGCTACTGGTCGCGAAGCCAAAACCATACATAGGTTATTAGAACTTGGAGTAGGCAGAGATGATGGGTCGCAGTTCTCTAGAAGTGAGGAATCGCCTTTAGATTGTGATGTGCTAATTATTGATGAAGCATCTATGATAGACATAATGCTTATGAATAGTTTATTAAAAGCTATCAGCGTAGGAACTAGACTTATAATTGTTGGTGATGTTGACCAATTGCCATCTGTCGGACCGGGTAATGTACTAAGAGATATTATTGACAGTAAATGTGTTAAAGTAGTTAAGCTTAAGGAGATTTTTAGGCAAGCACAAGAAAGTATGATTATTGTGAATGCTCATAAAATTAACAATGGCGAGATGCCTATTTTAAATAAAAAGGATAAAGATTTTTATTTTATTGAAAATAATGAGCCAGAGAAAATCTTGGACAGTATAATTGCTTTAATTAATACCAGATTGCCAAAATTTAACAAAAAATGGGATAAGATGAAGAATATTCAAATACTCTCTCCTATGAGAAAAGGGATATTGGGTATAGAAAATCTAAATGGAAAGCTTCAGCAAATATTGAACCCTAAATCTAAGTATAAAAAGGAAAAGGAATATAGGAATACTATATTTAGGGTAGGCGACAAGGTTATGCAAATTAAAAATAATTACTCTATAAAATGGAAAAAAATTAATGCAAAAGCTGAAGATGGAGTGGGCATTTTTAATGGTGATGTAGGGTATGTTGAAGATATTGATGAAGATAATGAAAATGTTATTGTGATTTTTGATGATGACAAACGGGTAGAATATGAAGGTGTATATTTAGATGAACTAGCTTTAGCGTATGCTATTACAATACATAAAAGTCAAGGCAGTGAGTTTGAAGTTGTAATTATGCCTATGTTTATGGGTCCCCCACTTTTAATGAACAGAAATTTACTTTATACAGGGATAACTAGAGCAAAGAATATGGTTGTTTTAGTGGGAGCAATAAAAGCTGTTAATTTCATGAAAGATAACAACAGAAGTTTCGAGCGGTACTCCGCTTTGGGCTGGAGAATAAGACAAATAGTAGATACAAATGTGAGCCATGATGAAAATTAGATTGATTTGTTTAGAACAAATATTAAATTGCAAAGGAGATTTTACATGCTTTTCTACGCAAAATTAAACCTTAGTAAAGAAAAAGATGAAATTAGCAAAGAAATTTTAAAATGTTCTTTAAACAGCAAAAAAAGAATTGATGTTGTATCTATGTTTTACAATTCCTCTGATATATTGTTAGAAACTATAATTGCATATGTTAATGAAAAGAAAAATATATTGTATATAACTAATGAAAACCAGAGGAGTATTGATATTATTTACTTCATAAATAAATTTAGCAATTTAGGTCAATATGTATATTCACCTGAAACGAATTATGGCAGTGTGAATGAGTATTTACATATATGCAATCATGAAAATGCGTTAAAACTCCAAGAAAAATTTGATTTGATTATTTATAATGATATTAGAAGTTTTCCTAAATACACTAAGCAACAAATAAAAAAAGTATTATTAAGAATGTGTAGAGCAAATAGTGTAGCTATAGCCTATTCTGTAGAGAATGTTTTAAGCGAGGGCACACCAATAATGTTTCCGTTAAAAAACAATAATATTCCGATTATAGAGCCTAGAATCATAACTACAAGAATAAATCTTAGTATGGATATACCTTTGGTTGTTTATCAATATTTGAATTGGTCAATTATATCTAATAGAAAGGTAATAATATTTACACCAGATGAGGAAAAAACTATAGCGGTCTTTGAGTATCTAAGTAATTTCAAAGAAAAGTTAAGTGAAAATATATTTTTGTTTATTAGTAAAAAAAGCGATGCTAATATTAAGGTAAAGTTCATGAATGAAGATGAGGGGATAATAGTCACTAATGACTTTGAAGAAAGTTATTTAGAATTTCATTCAATTGATGTTATAGTTTATTTTGCTGATAATGATAAATATAATCATAAGCAACTATTATATTTATCAAGTAAGGTTGGGAGATATGAAAGTATACAAAGGGGAGAGGCTATATTTTTAGCTAATGTTGAAACTGTGCAAATGGATAAAGCTAAAAATATAGCTAGAAAATTTAATGAGAAAGCGTGGGAGCGAGGATTATTAAATATATAAGAAAAATACTTTATTGTTTAGTTCAGCTCATATATTCAGGCGATGAACAGTGCGTAATCTGTAGTGGATATAGTGAGGAAAGTGAAGCTTTGTGTACTAAATGCAGAGAAAAATTGAAGCGCTGTGCACAAAGCTTTTATATAGGTCGCAATGAAGAAAAATATCTTGTTTGGTCAGTGTTTTATTATTCTAATATAGTAAAAGAATTAATTATTAGGCTTAAATATAAAAGCGATTTTATATGCGGTGAGATCTTAGCTGAATACATGTTACAACTTGTAAAAAGCAATGAATTACAATTTGACTTAATATCTTATGTACCTATGACTAAAAAAGCTTTAAAAAATAGGGGGTATAACCAAAGCGAGTTTTTGGCAAGCTATTTATCGCGATTTTTAAATATTCCAGTAAGTTGCAACTTGATTAAAACTGAGGATACTAAAGATCAAATAGGTCTCAATGGCGAAGAACGATGGAACAATATGGATAAATGTTTTGACATCCAAAAAAGTGAAATTATAAAAAATAAAAATGTTTTGCTCATTGATGATGTTATAACTACTGGGGCTACAGCGTTTCATTGTGCTCACAAACTGAAAGAAAGTGGAATAAAGAATATTTATATATTGACAATAGCCAAAAGTAATGTATAATACTTATTGTAGTAAGTTAGGTTTGTGGTTGAAAGTCGATGCCAGTCGCAGGCGAAACGATCCACGTAAGTTAAACAAAGTTTAGTGAGCATGGTGCGGCTTAGAGGTTAGTCCTGCCGTTTAGTAGACGAGAGTGTTAGTAGTGAGAGGGTAATTCTGGGTAGCAAAAGCTCCAGCAGGCGAGTGTGGGGTCAAAGACCAGGTCAACTAACTTAATATATAAAAACTCCTAATATTATATTAGGAGTTTTTATTTTATTGGTACCTAAAAATATCGAATATAATTTAAATTGTATTAATATTGTGTGAATTCTGATTTTAATGGTTGCTATTTAGCATTTAAAGTAATAGAATTGAAATATAAAACATATATCATGCTTAGTAATTAAGCAGTATGTAGATATTAGAGAGGGGCTGGAAGTATGAAAGTCAAAGTAATAGGAAGAAATATAGAGATAACAGAAGCCTTGAAAAATATTATAGACAAGAAAATAGCAAGATTGGATAAGTATTTTAGTCCAGATGTGGAAGCACAGACAACATTAGGCGTTTGTAAGAATAGACATACAATAGAAGTTACAATCCCTTTTAATGGAGTTATTTTAAGATCAGAAGAGCAAAATGAAGATATGTATACCTCATTAGATATTGTTGTTGATAAATTAGAAAGACAAATTAGAAAAAATAAAACAAAATTAGAAAAAAGGAATAGGGGAACGTCTCTTAAATTTCAAGGCATACCAAAATATGATAAGAACGAAGATGATGGTATAGATCCTAAGATAGTAAAGATGAAAAAATTTGCATTTAAACCTATGTCAGCAGAGGAAGCAGTACTTCAAATGGAACTCGTTGGTCATAGTTTCTTCGTATATATGAGTGATGGTAGTTCAGAGGTAAATGTAGTATATAAAAGAAAAGATGGAAATTATGGTTTGATAGAACCAGAATTTTAAAATATATTGAATTTAAAGGATTAAAGTAAATTTACTTACTTTAATCTTTTTTTAACTTTAAAAAAAGTATAGTGAAAAATTATTAATGATAATTTACAAAATTTATAAATTCGTATAAGTTGAACAGTAACAAATTAAGTGGTATAATTTTAAGTATATATTTAGGGACTATTAAAATGAATAGTGAGGATGAAAAGTATGAAATTTTTTGAAAAGTTATTTGGTAGTTATAGTGATAGAGAAATAAAAAGAATAATTTCAACAGTAGATAAAATAGAAGAATTAGATCCGTTGATGACTAGTTTAAGCGATGAAGAACTTAAATTAAAAACACAAGAATTTAAAACTAGATTAAATAAAGGAGAGACTTTAGAGGATATATTACCTGAAGCCTTTGCGGTGGTTAGAGAAGCTTCATGGAGAGTTCTTAACATGAAGCATTTTAGAGTACAACTAATTGGTGGAATAGTACTGCACCAAGGAAGAATAACAGAAATGAAAACTGGTGAAGGAAAGACCTTAGTGGCTACACTTCCTTCATATTTGAATGCGTTAACAGGAAATGGTGTTCACATAATTACAGTTAATGACTACCTTGCCAAAAGAGATAGCGATGACATGGGACGAATACACGAATTCTTAGGTATTTCTGTAGGCGTAATTATTCATGATTTAGATCAAACACAAAGGCAAGCGGCCTATAATTCAGATATAACATATGGGACAAATAACGAATTTGGGTTTGACTATTTAAGAGATAATATGGTTGTTTATAAAGAAGAAAGAGTTCAAAGAAAATTAAACTTTGTAATCGTGGATGAGGTTGATTCTATATTAATAGATGAAGCTAGAACACCGCTTATAATATCTGGAGAAGGAGAAAAATCTACGGATTTCTACAAAGTAGCAGATTATTTTGTTAAGGGTCTAGTGAAGGAAGAAGATTATACTATAGATGAAAAAGCTAGTGCTGTCATATTATCTGATGCTGGTATAGATAAAGCGGAAAAATATTTTCATTTAGAGAATTATGCTGATGCAGAAAATATGGGTATACAGCACCATACAGTTCAAGCTTTAAAAGCAAACTTCATCATGAGAAAAGATAAAGATTATATGGCAAAGGATGGTCAAGTTATCATAGTGGATGAGTTTACTGGAAGACTCATGGAAGGCAGAAGATATAGCGATGGGCTTCACCAAGCTATTGAAGCGAAAGAGAGCGTCAAAATTGAAAAAGAGTCAAAAACTCTTGCAACCATTACCTTCCAGAACTATTTTAGAATGTATAATAAGTTATCGGGTATGACTGGAACTGCGCTTACAGAAGAAAATGAATTTAGAGAAATATACGGATTGGATGTAATAGTAATACCTACGAATATGCCATTAACAAGAATTGATAACGCAGATTTAGTGTTTAAAACTGTAAATGGGAAATATAAAGCTATAGTAGATGAAATAGTTGAAACTTATAAGAACAAGCAGCCCGTTCTCGTAGGAACTGTTAGTATAGAAAAATCAGAATTATTATCTGATATGCTTAAAAAAAGAGGAATTCCTCATCAAGTACTTAATGCTAAATATCATGAAAGAGAAGCGGATATAGTCTCTCATGCAGGAGCACGTGGCATGGTTACCATAGCAACTAATATGGCGGGTCGTGGTACAGATATTAAGCTTGAAGAAGGCGTTGTTGAAGTTGGTGGACTCAAGATAATTGGAACTGAAAGACATGAATCTAGGCGTATTGATAATCAGCTTAGGGGCCGTGCTGGTCGTCAGGGAGATACTGGAAGCTCAAGATTTTACATATCACTCGAAGATGATTTAATGAGAATATTTGGGTCTGAAAGACTTCAAGGGGTTGTAGGAAAATTAGGATTAACTGATGAGGACGCTATTGAAAGCAAGATGGTAAGTGGTGCTATAGAAAGTGCTCAAAAGAAAGTTGAAGGAAATAACTTTGATATAAGAAAAAATGTTGTTCAATATGATGATGTAATGAACCAACAGAGAGAAATAATTTATAGACAAAGAACAGAGGTTCTTCAAGGTGAAAACATAAAAGATCAAATTGAAGAAATGATACAAGATGTTGTTTTCACTGCAGTTGATTCACATATTAGTGGAATTGAGGAAAGTTTTGATGAGGAATTAGTAAAACTTATTAACTATCTTGAAGAAATATATCTTCCAAAGGGTATGGTTTCAATAGAAGAACTTTCTAAAACATCTAATGAGGAAATTAAAAATACTCTTTTAGAAATAGCTAAAAAAATCTATGATCAAAAAGAAGAAAATTTTGGTGACGAACAAATAAGAGAAGTCGAAAGGGTTATTCTTCTAAGGGTAGTGGATAGTAAATGGATGGATCATATCGATGAGATGGAACATTTAAAGCAGGGCATTGGACTTAGAGCTTATAAGCAACAGGATCCATCACAAGCCTACCAAATGGAAGGTAGCGATATGTTTGCTGAAATGATTGAAATTATAAAGACGGAAACTGTTAAATACTTATTTCACGTGCAAATAGAAAAAGCACCTGAGAGAGAAATGGTTTCTAAGATTACATCAACAAATCATGATAATTCCATTAAAAATGAGCCAATTAAAAAAGTAACTAAACAAGGAAGAAATGATGAATGTTCTTGTGGTTCAGGGAAAAAATACAAAAATTGCTGTGGCAGAGGTTAATATCTATTAATAACTTCAGACGACCGCGCAATGGATAATAATAGTTGGAAATACATAACTGTCAATTTTCAACTGGGAAGGGATGAGCAATTGATTCTGCTTATCCCTTTTCAAATATAATGAAAGAGGTGCTATAATTGATAATACTAATCGAAGAAGTAATAAGTGAATTAAACGTATTAAAAAGTAATGTAGAAGAGATCAGGGTGTCTCTTTGACGTAGCATCTATGGAAAAACAATTAAGAGAACTTGAGTTCACAATGCAGGAGACGAGCTTTTGGCAGGATATAAAAACGGCACAACAAGTTACTCAAAAAGCTAAGGGTATTAAAGATAGAATTGATAGATTTAATTTAATAATTAGTAAGATAGAAGGTTTGGAAGTGCTAATTGAACTAAGTGAGGAGGAAGAAGATGATTCCTCTATAGCAGAAATGAAAAGTGAATTAAAAGACTTAACGCTGGATACAGATAGGTTCAGGATAGAAATTTTATTATCTGGGAAATATGATATAAATAATGCGATTTTAACGCTTCATACCGGTGCAGGTGGAAGTGATGCTCAAGATTGGACAGAAATGCTTTATAGAATGTACTCAAGGTGGTGTGAAAAGAAGGGATATAAGATCGAAGTTTTAGATTATCAGCCATCTGATGAAGCGGGTATTAAAGCAGTGACATTAAAAATAACTGGCGAATATGCCTATGGATATTTAATGGCCGAAAAGGGAGTGCATAGGTTAGTAAGAATTTCACCTTTTAATGCAAATGGTAAGAGGCAAACCTCGTTTGCATCTTGTGAAGTACTTCCAGAGCTTACCGATAATCAAGATGTTGAAATAAAGCCTGATGACCTCAGAATAGATACTTATAGATCTGGAGGGGCAGGAGGTCAACATGTAAATAAAACTGACTCAGCCATAAGGATTACCCATATACCTACGGGTATAGTAGTACAGTGTCAAAATGAAAGAAGTCAGCATAGTAATAAACAAACTGCGATGAAGATGCTTATGGCAAAATTATTGGATTTAAAGGAAAGAGCTAAAAAAGATAGGATAGAAGACTTAACCGGGGATTTGAAAGAAAATGGTTGGGGAAGTCAAATTAGATCTTATGTATTTCATCCATATAATTTGGTCAAGGATCATAGGACTAATACAGAAATGGGCAATGTAGATGCAGTTATGGATGGGGATATTGATATTTTCATTGAGGCGTACTTAAGGCAGAACAATAAATAACTTCAGGTATATCTACAATAAAGAAGGTCGGTACCATTATAGAAATGTAGACACATTTCTATTTGAACCTAAAATATCCAGCAGAATATATTGTATATCCTGCTGGATATTTTATTTTTGTTATGTATAGGTCATAAGCATTTTCATCTTATGACTTACATGTAAAGTTTATTATTTTGTTATCACTGTTCCTGCTGTTCCGCTTATAGCTTCTCTAGCTTTTTCGAGTGATGTTATAATTGCTTTTCTGCCTTCTTGTGCCTCAACGAAAGCAAGAGCCGCTTTTATTTTTGGAAGCATAGAACCAGGAGCAAAATGTCCTTCTTTAATATAAGTTTTAGCTTCTTCAACAGTTATTATTGAAAGATTCTTTTGATTTGGAGTACCAAAGTTAATAGCAACCTGTTCAACGGCTGTAAGTACAACTAATGCATCAGCATTTAGTAATTCAGCTATTTTAGAAGAAGCAAAATCTTTATCTATTACTGCTGGAACGCCCTCAAGGTTTCCATTTCCATTATCAATTACAGGTATACCGCCACCGCCAACAGTTATAACAATATGTCCAGCTTCAACTAATGTTTTGATAATAGGTTCTTCAACTATAGCCATTGGAAGTGGTGAAGCCACTACGCGTCTCCATCCTCTATTTGAATCCTCTTTCATTATATATCCTTTTTCAATCATTAATTTCTTAGCCTGTTCCTCCGTAAAGAAAGAACCTACTGGCTTAGTTGGATCCTTAAATCCTGGATCATTCTGATCAACAATTACCTGAGTAACTACTGTTGCAACGTCCTTATTTATTCCTCGTTTTCTCATCTCTGATCTAATGCTTTGTTGCAGATGATAGCCTATATAACCTTGGCTCATAGCACCACATTCAGGAAAAGGCATTATTGGGCTATTTTCATTTATAGAAGCGGCTGCTTCATAAGTAGCTACAAGTTGACCTACTTGAGGTCCATTACCATGAGCAACAATAACCTCGTGACCCTCTTCAATTAAATCTACAATGGCTTCTGACGTCTGTCTTGCTGTTACTAACTGTGCTTCTGATGTAGTATCCTTTGGATTTGCTTGAAGGGCATTTCCACCAAGTGCTATTACTATTCTTGACATATATATTTCTCCTTTTATATTATATATAAAATATAATTTATTTAATAACTTAAAAATATTTTATAAAATTTCATTGAAATGATGTTTAAAGTTGAATTTTGCCAATTGAAAGCAGTATAATCATTAAGATTGCAACTACCATAATGGCTACCATTCCTATTTTCTCGTTTATTTTAATAGGTTCATTCTTTTCTTTCCTAGCCTTTAGATATACAAATATACCCACTGCATATAGTATTACTGCTGCTCCTAGATAATTTATTCCTACTGCGTAAATTACATATAGTGAATAGGTACAGGCTAATATAGAAACTATCTTATCTTTAGCTCCTAGGACATCTGTAAATGCAACTTTAACTGCATATAGTGATGAAAGCAAATATGGAATTAAAATACATGTTGTTGAAATTAAAAACACACTACCATATGCAGACTGAAGTGCTGGTAAAAGTAGCGAAAGTAAAAATATTTGAGTTAATCCATCAGTTAGTAATAATGAATTTACTGCAGCACCATTGTCATTTTGTTTAATAAACCATTTTGGCATTGTGCCACCCTTTGCCGCAACATAAGGAATTTCTGCTGCAAGCATAACCCAACTAATTAGGCAGCCTATAAGTGAAATAATTAAACCAACTTTAACGATTACAGCTCCAATACTGCCAAGTACAGTAATTGATAACATATCTGCTAGAGGGGTTTGTGAACTAGCAAGAGTATTAGCTGAAATTACTCCCATAGCGGTTGTTGAAACCAGTATATAAAGCACTAAAGTTATAATTAAACTTATTATTGTAGCCGTTCCGACAGTCTTTTGAGATTTCGCTCTCTCAGAAAGCACTGTTGCAGCTTCGATACCAATAAAGCACCACAAAATTGTACCCATTGCTCCTTTAATTTGCAAGAACACGGTGGTAGAACCCCCCGTAGAAGCTAATATTGTTTTCCAATTATCAACATTAAAAGTTCTAGTTTTAAATATTGCAAGACCAAATACAATTACCATTAATAAGGGTATGATTTTTGCAACTGTGGCAACGGCATTTATTATTCCGGCGCTCTTAACTCCACGCATTTGTATATAATGAATTATCCATAATAGTGCAGATGCTAATAAAAATGTTACTATAGGTTTTACGTCACCTACTAAACTATTAAAAGTTTTAAATATAAGAATAAAAAATGCAACGTTTCCAAGCCAAGCGCTTAACCAATATCCCCAGGCTGAATTGAATCCAACAAATTCTCCAAAGCCTTCTTTTGCATAAGTGAATATGCCCCCTGTAAGCGCTGGTCTTTTGTTTGCAAGTAATTGAAATACTAGTGCTAAAAATGCCACGCCAAGTCCACCAATTACCCATGCAATAATTACTGCTTGAGGGTTTGCTTTACCGATAAGATCAGTTGGGCTATTAAAGATGCCACCACCAATCATGGAACCAACTCCAAGAGCAATTAATAGAGACAAGCCTAGCTTCTTATCTTTATCCTTTTCCATTTTGTAATCTCCTTTTGATTAATGTATTAGCCATATTTTAAATTGGTGAGAGCAATAATATTGCCCTCACCAATTAATTTTATAATTATTTTAGGCTAGTTTCCAAGTGTAGCAACCATAATTGCTTTGATTGTATGCATTCTGTTTTCTGCTTCATCAAATACTATAGAATGTGTACTTTCAAATACTTCATCTGTAACTTCTAAACCTTCAAGACCATATTTTTCAAATATATCTTTACCTACAAGTGTCTTTAAATCATGAAAAGCTGGTAGGCAGTGCATGAATTTAACGTTTTTGTTACCTGTCTTATTAAGCATTTCCATATTAACTTGGTATGGCCTTAATAATTCTATTCTTGATGCCCATACTTCGTCTGCTTCGCCCATAGAAACCCATACGTCTGTGTAGATTACATCTGCATTTTTAACTCCTGCATCCACGCTATCTGTAATAGTAATTTTTGCTCCTGTTTCTTTAGCAATTTCATTGCATTTTGAAACTAATGCTGTTTCTGGGAATAAGCTCTTTGGTGATACTATTCTAAAGTCCATACCCATTTTAGCAGCACCAATCATCAATGCATTTGCCATGTTGTTTCTTCCATCTCCAGCATATACAAACACAATGTCGCTTAATGGCTTGTCAAAGTGTTCTTTTATAGTTAAAAAATCTGCAAGAATTTGTGTTGGGTGGTCTTCAGTTGTTAATCCGTTCCATACTGGAACTCCTGCATATTTTGCTAGTTCTTCAACTATTTCTTGGCCATATCCTCTATATTCTATTCCATCATACATTCTTCCAAGAACTCTAGCTGTATCTGCTACAGATTCTTTTTTGCCAATTTGAGTTCCTGTAGGTCCAAGGTAAGTTACATGAGCCCCTTGGTCTAGTGCTCCTACTTCAAAAGCACATCTTGTTCTTGTAGAACTCTTTTCAAATATTAGCGCAATATTTTTACCTTTTAATTTCTGTTGTTCTGTACCTGCATACTTAGCTCTTTTTAAATCTCTAGCTAAATCTAAAAAGTAGTTTATTTCATTTGGAGTAAAGTCCATCAAAGTTAAAAAGTTTCTGTTTCTTAAGTTAAACATAATAAATTCCTCCTAATATTGTTGTTTTTATAAGTTATCTCTATTTAGTGGCATACTCATACATCTTGGGCCGCCTCTTCCTCTTGAAAGTTCGGCACTTGGCATTGTGAGTACTGTTACACCATGTTTTGATAAAATTTCATTAGTAACATAATTTCGTTCATAAGTTATAACTTTTCCTGGTGCAATAGCTAGAGTGTTTGATCCGTCGTTCCATTGTTCTCTTGCCGCTACAATAGCGTCACCACCGCCGCATCTTATTAAATCAACTGAAGACACTTTTAATGCAGATTTTAATACATTTTGTAATATATCTTTTTCTTGCTTAATATTCAATTGTCCATTGACACCTTTTGTAATTTCGAAAACATTAAGTGGTCCTTCTATCTCTGGGTGTATTGTAAATTTATCATAATCAACCATAGTAAATACAGTATCAAGATGCATAAATGCTCTACTAGATGGAATTTCTAATACTAATACTTTTTCAAAAGTAGTATGTTTTTCAAACAAATTTCTTGCTACAACTTCTATAGCTTCAGGTGAAGTTCTTTGACTACATCCTATTGCAAGGGTTGTGGCAGATAATATAAGTTCGTCTCCACCTTCGATATTACTTGGAAGGCTTCTATCATACCAAAGTGGCACTTCATTTTGTTTGAAGGAACTATGATATTCATGAATAAATTCTAGGAACAAAGTCTCACGTCTTCTAGCTTCAGTTTGCATAGTATTTATAGTAATACCATTTCCAATTGAAGCGCCTGGATCGCGAGTAAAATAAAGATTAGGCATAGGATCTAAGTAAAATGGATACTGAGTTCCTATTAGTCCTCTTAAGGAATGAATCTCCTTAACAGCTATTTCGTTTTTTCTAACTCCGGCCATAAGTATATCAATCATTTCTCTTGTAGGCTTTGACATTAAATAATCATAAAGAGATTTATATATTTCTTTATTATTAATGTGACTTTCAAGTAAAAACTGTTGTAAAAATATTTTTTTGGTTTGATCCTCAATTAAAGCCTCTGTAACAAGTTCTTCTAAATAAAGAACTTCCACATCATTTTCTTTTAATATTTTTGCAAATATATCATGTTCTTTTCGCGCTACTTCTAAATAAGGAATATCATCGAAAAGTAATCTTTCAAGAAGATTTGGTACTAAATTTTCTATTTCTCTACCGGGTCTATGTAGCATTACTTTATTAAGTTTTCCTATTTCAGAAGTTACATTTATAAATGACTTCATTTAATTTAGCCCCCTATTCGTTTTTGTTTATGCCATTATTATAAAGTGTACAATTATATAAGGAAAACCCAGGATTCTACTGTAATCCCATATATATCGTACATGTAAGCTTTGTTATTGATTTAACACTGCTTATTTATGCTAAGCTTTATTTTACTCAGTAATACTGTGGATGTTTACGCTTGAAAATTTAGAATATTAGATTATGTGAATATATATTCACAATGTCTTAGTTTATTATGCATAATGCTAGAAATAAGGTATAAACATTCATAAAACTTTTTTTTGGTTATTTATACCTATAAATGTATAGTAATATCTAGATAAAGGTTACATAGCCTATATATTATTAATTATTTCGTTAATAATTATGCATATAAACTTATTTTTCATCATAATATCGCACTGAAATCGTTAACAATATTATTTATTTACAAAATGTTCATAATATCGATATATAAAAGGTGATGATGTGAGACAGAAAAAATAATTAAATCCCAAGAAGGCATCTATAAGGGGATTATTGTATTAAATAACAATTAATTAAATCGGAGCGGCGGGAGTGTAGCGTGAATTTCCTTATTTATTGTGAATTATTTATTCGCATATAATGAATTGGTTTCGTAAATTTAGTAAGTTAGCATTAGTTATTGAGTTTATACATACATTATTCATGAAAGAACTTTGAAAAAGATGCAACTTTCCATCCTTCTTTTTTACTTCCTTACATAAGAATTATCAATAATTATAAATGCATTTTCTACTTGAAAATGCTAAAAAATTAAAAAAACATGGGAGGTAAATGATGAATAATTCAGAAAAGATAAAAGTAAACAATACGGCCAATGTATTTAAATTTTTAGGTTATAGTATAATTGGGATATTCATGTTTTTTATAACACTAACTATAAACGGGAAAACAACTATCCCCATAGACCACATAGTTACAGGACTAAAAGGGTTATCCACGAAAGGTGCTGGAATTTATGGATTAGTAGTTATTGTTTTAGGGGGGGTATATCCTTTTTATAAAAAAACATGGAATAAAGATAAGGTTAAAACAGTATTTTCTTTACTTAAATTATTAGGTATCATAATAGGATTTATGGCATTTTTTAAGATTGGACCAAGTTGGCTATTCGAAGAAGATATGATTCCATTTTTATTTGATTCATTAGTTATTTCAGTAGGGATAATTGTTCCTGTAGGTTCGGTATTTTTAGCATTTTTAGTTGGTTATGGACTTATGGAATTTATAGGCGTTTTAATGAAACCAGTTATGAGACCTATATGGAAAACACCAGGACGTTCTGCTGTTGATGCAGTTGCTTCTTTTGTGGGAAGTTATTCTATTGCATTGTTAATTACGAATAGGGTTTATAAAGAGGGGAAATATACAACAAAAGAAGCCGCAATAATTGCTACAGGATTTTCCACCGTATCTGCTACTTTTATGATTATAGTTGCCAAAACATTAGGAATAATGAATTTATGGTCTGAATATTTTTGGGTAACATTAGTAGTTACATTTATCGTTACAGCCATAACTGCAAGAATAAGACCTTTAAGTAAGAAATCTGATGAATACTATAATAATCAGAATGGTTATCCGGAAATATCTAAAGAGGGGAATATATTTAAAAACGCATGGGAAGCAGGTCTTAAAGCTGCCCAAAATTCAGTACCAATAGGAAGAAACATTGTTGAAAATTTAAAAGATGGATTTATTATGGCTATGGGAATATTACCATCAATAATGTCTGTAGGATTAATAGGATTAATTCTTGCGAAATATACACCTGTGTTCAATATAATAGGGTATGTTTTTTACCCAATAGTTTCACTATTTAAACTACCTGAAGCATTACTTGCATCAAAGGCATGTGCAGTGGGGATAGCTGAAATGTTTTTGCCTGCATTGTTAGTTGTTGGGGCTCCTCTTGTAACAAAATTTGTAGTTGCCGTGGTATCAATTTCATCCATATTATTTTTCTCTGCATCAATACCATGCATATTGTCAACGGATATACCAATAAGTATACGTGAAATACTTATCATATGGTTTGAAAGGACAGTATTTACATTAATAATAACTATACCTATTGCGTATCTAATATTATAAATAAGCTTATTTAAGGGGGCGGGGGATTTACCGCCCTTTGATTTTTGAGTGATTTATTCATAGTTTATACTTGGAAGAAAAAATAAGAAACCTTTACTATATTAGTAATGATTGGTATTATATCTAGAAAAGAATTAGTGCCGCAATTTATTATGAAGGGATGGGTGTTAATGAAAAAAGTAGTTACTATTAAAACTGTTACTATTGGTGAAGGACTACCTAAAATTTGTGTTCCAATGGTTGGAAAAACTATTCCACAGCTTATAGAAGAAGCTGAAATTTTAAAAAAGATTGATTTAGATGTTGTAGAATGGCGTGTAGATTTCTTCGAGGACGCTACCAATATAGATAGAGTTAAGAAAGCATTACAAGCAATTAGGAAAGTGCTAGTTGATAAGCCTATTATCTTTACATTCCGTAGTGCTAAAGAGGGTGGACAAAAGGAGATTAGTACTGCATTTTATTTTGAATTAAATAGATTGATTTCTGAAACAAAGCTTGTTGAAGTTATAGATATTGAATTATTTAACAATGAAAAAGATGTAAAAGAATTAGTTGAAGTAGCACATGAAAATGGCGTAGCGGTTATTATATCTAATCATGATTTTCATAATACACCAGAGAAAGAAGAAATTATATCTCGATTACGTAAGGCTCAAGGATTAGGCGCAGATATTCCTAAAATCGCAGTAATGCCTACTTGTGCAGAGGATGTGATTATACTGTTAGATGCAACGCGTATTATGAATGAAAGATATGCGGATGGTCCTATTATTACAATTTCTATGGCGGAAAAAGGGATTATCAGTAGACTATCAGGTGAATTATTTGGCTCCGCATTAACATTTGGCGCAGTCAAGAAGGCTTCTGCACCAGGTCAAATTGCTGTAGTAGAATTACGTAGAACTATTCAATTACTTCATAGTAATACGTAAAAAAATTAGACTGCAATAGGATGATTTAACGACTGATATTTATTTCTATATTGCTAGTATTTGATTTAAATCGGATTAAGATCAAATTTGTTATAGGTACCATATATATATATAAGAGGTATGGCATGCAGGAAACATTAGCACCTAAAATCGTAAGTGGAGCAAGTAAAGCAATGTTCCAAGGAATCAAAGCGGAAATCATTATTGATGTATTCTAAATCAATGGCTAAGAATGAGTTATCTAGTTCATTTTTCTCATAAGCCTTTTTATTTAACATATGAGTTAACATAACAGCAACGGATTGGCTGCAGCCTACAGTAGCGGTGAATATGCTTGAAATGACTATATTTTGAAAGACCCCATACCTAGAATTTGCCTTCAAAGTTATAGCTTCAACACTGTCTAACATTTTACTTCCCTCTATTAAACCTGCAAATGCAGAGCCTATATATATCACGAGGGATGATTTTAGCATAGAAATGATTCCTCCGCCTTTAAGTATCGTGTTGTATAAAGATGCTCAATAAAAAAGCCGTTATTATGCTTACAATCATAGATGTTTTAACATTATCTTAAATGCTGAAAAAACAAGTATAACCAAAGCAGGAAGCAAAACAATTATATTTATAGAGAAGGCATTAATTATTTCATTATTTATTCCGTTTGCAGAACTATGCAAGGGAAATATACTTGACACTATAGTTTAGAAAATAATTGAAATACCAAAGGGAACTATGCAGGTTTTAAACATGTTTTTTATATTTTTATATATATCTGTTTCTGTAAGATATGCAATAAGGCTTGCACTAGAAGACATAGGAGAACACCTATCACCAAAGTATGCTCCAGCAATAATTGAGCCAGCTGTTGAAGCAAGGTTTACACCACCGCTTCTTGCAACAACCATAAGGGCCACACCTATTGTGCCGGACGTTCCGAGAGATGTACCTATTAAAAAAGATACGAAACAACTGGTTAAGAATGCAGATAAAATAAACATATTGGGCCTTATTAGGGTTATACAATAATAAACTATTGCAGGTACAGTGCCAGAGACAATCCATATAGATGTAATAGCCCCAATAAGAATAAAAATCTTTATAATTATGAGAGATTTTTTGCCCCCATTAAAAGACATATTTGACAAGCGTTTTAGGGGAATTCCTCTTTTAAACTCCACTAAAATAAAGAGGATTAGCCCGGATATTAATGGATATGCAAGAAATATGCCTTTTAAAACACTCAAAACTAAAAGTGCAAATGTAACAATAAAAGCTATAATTAAATCCATTGTCATCACCTACTTTAAAAAAATTTAAATTAAGCCTATAAGCATTTCATCTATTGTTATTAGTATAACAAAATAATACAGGTATTCAATAAAAAGTATAACCATAAGTTGCTAATATTGCATTGCTACAGGTAACGATTTAATCAATTTACCAAGAGGGGATAGAAGTATATCGCGATTTATTAAGGTATAAATTTAAAAAATTAAAAGCGATTGGCATAAACCAATCGCTTTTATATTTAAATTTAATAAGCTCTTCCCCAAATAACTGTAGCTTTAGATGGTTTTCCACAACATAAGCAAACGCCTTTTTCTTCTGGCATATTAAATGGCATGCATCTAGAAGACGCACCGGCTACTTCTTTTACTTTTTCTTCACAAGCGAGCTCTCCACACCATGGAGCGCTAACAAATCCTAAAGTTTCATCAAGAAGTTCTTTTAATTCTTCTACGGTGCTTGCGTTAAAGGTTCGGGTATCTTGTGCATTTTTAGCTTTTTCAAATAAAGATTTTTGAATATCTTTTAAAATCTCAGGTACTTTTGTTTCGAGTTCTGACATTGGAACAATTATTTTTTCGCGACTATCACGTCTCACAAGTACTACTTGATTATTTTCTATATCTTTTGGACCAACTTCTAAACGTAGCGGAACACCTTTCATTTCGTATTCGCTAAATTTCCATCCAGCCATTTTATCGCTAATATCCATTTTTACACGTGAAAGCTTTGATAATATATTTTTAAGTTCTGTAGCTTTTTCAATTACGCCTTCTTTATGAGGTGCAATTGGAACTATGATAAGTTGAATTGGAGCTACTGCTGGTGGCAGTATTAGACCATTATCATCACCGTGAACCATAATTAAAGCCCCGATAAGTCTTGTAGACATTCCCCAAGAAGTTTGGTGAACATAAGCAAGTTTACCAGTTTTATCTGAATACTGTATGTTAAATGCTCTTGCAAAACCATCTCCAAAATTATGAGAAGTACCACATTGAAGTGCTTTTCCATCATGCATTAAACTTTCAATTGTATAAGTTTCATTTGCTCCTGCAAACTTTTCTTTTTCTGTTTTCTTACCTTTTATAACTGGAATAGCAAGGGTTTCTTCACAAAAGGTTGAATATATATTAAGCATTCTAAGAGTTTCCTCTTTTGCTTCTTTCGCCGTTGCATGAGCGGTATGGCCTTCTTGCCATAAAAACTCTGAACTTCTAAGAAAAGGTCTTGTGGTTTTTTCGCAACGCACAACGGAACACCATTGATTATATAATTTAGGAAGATCATTGTAAGATTGAATTATTTTTGAATAGTGATCACAAAATAATGTTTCAGAAGTTGGCCTAACGCAAAGTCTCTCTGCTAGTAGCTCGTTGCCTCCGTGTGTTACCCAAGCAACCTCTGGTGCAAAGCCTTTAACATGATCTGCTTCCTTTTGAAGTAAGCTCTCAGGAATGAACATTGGCATATATACATTTTCATGACCTGTATCTTTAAACATTTGATCTAAAGTTTTTTGAATATTTTCCCAAATTGCATAGCCATAAGGTCTTATTACCATGCAACCTCTAACGCTCGCATAATCAGCAAGTTCCGCTTTTTTTACAATATCGGTATACCATTTTGCAAAATCTTCTTCCATAGAGGTAATAGATTCTACAAATTTTTTTCCTTTTGCCATAATTATTTTCCTCCGATTCAATAAAATATTATAAAATAAATACAAAAAAACCCGTAAAAGGGCACTATAAAATCAATCATAGAATAAAAATAATAATATGTCAAGAAAACAATTCGTAAGGATTATTAATACCGCTTGTGAGGTTAACAAAGAGATAATCGAAAGCTAGCTCTTTGTTACCAAACCATTTTTTTGAATCTATATAGGGTATCTATAAACGAGCGAATTTTATAACAAATTATTCCATTATAAATTAATGTCAATTGTCCTAAGCTATTTTTAGTGTTTTAAAAATAGCTTCAAGAGAATTTCCTAGGTCAGCTTGATTAAAGATCCAAGATACCCTTTCTTTTTTAGATTGGTTTCTTGCATTCTTAATACCAACGTTAAAATTTAACGTGCCATTGCTTACTTCCAATTCGCAATATACGTAGGTAATCATTAGCAGCAAGAAGTATCTGTTTATACTTCGGTTACTTCTTACTTGGTAATGATTTAAACCAAGATGTTTTTTAGTTTCTCTAAAAAAGGTTTCAATTGGCCATCTAAATTTATAGTGATTTAGGAGTTCTTCAGTAGTAATAGTAGTATCTAGACTTATGAATGCTCTTAAGCAACCAGGTTTAAATAGAGCCTCTTTAGGCCAACAAAGAGCTATCAAAGAATCATTTGCATCATTAAGCTTGCCTCTATATGTGTAGACAAAATATTCATTGTTGCCAACTTTGACTAGGTCGACATCATCCTTAGTTAATATCTCGCACATATGATTAAGCTTAATTCCAAGTTTTTCACGACCTTTTGGATATATCACTCTATTTGTTCTTAGACCACCAATATAGGCGTAGCCTGATCCTTTAGAAACTGCGAACAATTTTTTATTACTATACCAACTATCACATAAAACATAACCTTCATTTACTGGTTTGGGTAATGATTTTATAAACTCAATTGCCATTTGGATTTTACTCATATTTTCTTTGTCGTATATCGCCATAGTATATGGCATCACAAGTGTATCGCACAGTAACATAACGGTAACTAATTGATGACCATAAACTGTTTTACCTTTTAAATGAGAATGGTGGAATCCACATTTTTCAGTAGGTTTCTTAGCCTTTGACGAGGGCACAGTCTTCTCCGAAATAGTGTCATCTATTACAACATAAATAGGTTTACCAGTTGTTTTAGACGTCTCCCATATTCTCATAATTACACGTTTTTTTAGGGCTTTTTCAACAAAGTTTTCGTCCCATGGACTCTCCGATAGAAACTTTCCAATATTAGTCCTATGCCTAACCGGCATAAAATCTGAAACGTCGGTTACTTTTCCACAGTAGCCTTTTGTCACCATAGAATTTATAAATAATATTAGATGATGAATTTGAGGAGTTGTGAGATAAAGAGTTATCTTTAATTCAATTAAAAATTTGTATATTGTCGATGATTTTGTTACAATTGAGTTATTAAACATTTATGTTTTCTCCTTAGTTGTATTTTGTGTAGTGACTTAATTATAACAGGAGAATGTATAAATGTTTTTCTTTTTTTGATATATGGAAATTGGTGGAATCATTTTCGCTCATTTATAGGGGTATAATATATGTGTTAACTATAAAAAAACAATATAAGACAAAGGGTTAAAAGACAAGACCATATTAACCTTTCAAATATTTCTCCTAAAAATTTCTATATAGTGTATAGATATGAGGATAGAATTCGTGGTATGATTAAATATGTTGATTTTAGTCCATTAAATTTAAAATATAAATTATGTGAGGAGGAATAGCTATTTAGGTACATGAAAATAAAGTATCATAGTGACTTGTTATTTATTTGAATGTGACTTACAAAAATAGCTAAAAAACATGGGAAATGTAAATAACAGATTAATTAAAGAATTTTCAATAACTAAAGAACAGGCGGAAAGTGTAATTGAATTATTAGATGAAGGGAATACAGTTCCTTTTATAGCTAGATATAGAAAAGAGAGAACTGGGGGACTTGATGATATAATCCTTAGAAACTTTACAGAGAGGCTTATATATCTTAGGAACTTAGAAGAACGAAAAACAGATGTAGTACGTCTTATCGGTGAACAAGAAAAATTAACAGCGGAAATTGAGGAGTCAATAAGAAAAAGCGAGACATTGACAGAAATAGAGGATATATATAGACCTTTTAAGCCTAAGAAAAGAACTAGAGCTATCATTGCGATAGAAAAAGGGCTTAAACCTTTAGCTGAAATTATTGTATGCGGCGAGTTTAAGGGTGATATAAATGAGTATGCAGAGAAATTCTTAAGTGAAGAAAAGGCAGTAAATAGTACTTCGGACGCACTTCAAGGTGCTGGGGATATTATTAGTGAAATGATTTCAGATGAAGCTGATTACAGAAAGTGGATTAGAGCATTAGTGCATAATCAAGGAAACGTTGAAACTAAAGGCGGTTCTGATGATACTACTCCATTTGAAATGTATTATGAGTATAAAGAAGGGGTTAAATCTATTCCACCGCATAGAATTCTTGCTATAAATAGAGGAGAAAATAGTAAGATACTTTCTGTGAAAATCAAAGCCGATAATGATAAGATTACCCAGTACTTAAGAGCTAAATGTTTAAAAGGGAATAATGAAACTGATAAGTATATAGAGTTAAGTATAGGTGATTCCGTAAAAAGACTTATATTCCCATCAATTGAGAGAGAAATAAGGTCCGGACTCACAGAAAAGGGTGAAACTAGCGCTATTGAAATATTTAAAGCTAATTTAAAGGCACTCTTAATGCAGTCACCTATAAAAGGAAAGGTAGTGCTTGGATTTGATCCTGGGTTTAGAACAGGGTGCAAAATAGCGGTGCTTGATGATACTGGTAAGCTTTTAGATATAGCTACAGTATACGCTACTGCGGGCAGTAAGGACGGTATTCAAAAATCTATAGATATTATTAAAAAATTGGTAATTAAGCATAATGTAGAAGTAGTGTCACTCGGTAATGGGACTGCTAGTCGTGAATCTGAAGAAATTTTAGAGCAGATAATTAAAGAACTTAAGGATGAATGCTCAAAAGATTTGTACTATGTTATAGTCTCGGAAGCGGGAGCCTCAGTATATTCAGCGTCAGAGCTTGCATCTAAAGAATATCCAGATATAGATGTATCTATTAGAGGAGCTATTTCTATAGGGCGAAGACTTCAAGATCCATTAGTGGAGCTTGTGAAAATTGACCCGAAAGCTATTGGAGTTGGACAATACCAACATGATGTAGCAGCTAAAAAACTCGATGAATCCTTAAAAGGAGTAGTTGAAGATTGTGTTAATGCTGTTGGCGTAGATCTTAACATTGCAACACCCTCTTTATTAGCTTATATATCAGGGATAAATGCTGCTATAGCTCAAAATATTGTAGTGTATAGAGAAGAAAATGGTAAGTTCAAAACTAGAAAAGAATTATTAAAAGTGAAAAGATTAGGAGCAAAAGCATATGAGCAATGTGCAGGATTTTTAAGGGTTATGGAGAGTAATGAATTTTTAGATAACACCTCAATTCATCCAGAAACGTATAATGCTACTAAAAAATTATTGGATTTTTTAAGGTACACAAAAGAAGATCTTAAATCTTTAAACTTTAAAGATTTGGATGATAGACTAAAAGATATTAATATTAATATGGATGAGCTTGCACAAATATTGGAGATAGGTGTTCCAACTCTTAGAGACATTATTAAAGAAATTAAAAAGCCTGGTAGAGATCCAAGAGAAGAACTACCGAAGCCGATATTAAAAACGGGTGTAGTTCAAATGTCCCATCTTAAACCGGGAATGAAACTTATGGGTACTGTTAGAAATGTGTCTGACTTTGGAGCTTTTGTTGATATTGGAGTTCATCAGGATGGGTTAGTGCATATAAGCCAGTTATCAGATAAATTTGTAAAGCATCCATTGGATGTGGTTAAGGTTGGCGATATAGTAGAGGTTAGTGTGATAGAAGTTGATGAGAAAAGAAAAAGAATATCATTATCAATGAAAAATAATTAATTAATATGTTGCTTATTTTACTGTACTTATATATAATTAAATTATAAAATAAAATTTAATAATCTTCAGGGCGGGGCTAATTTCCCCACCGGCGGTAAAGCCCGCGAGCCGTAAGGCTGATTCGGTTTAACGACATTTTGGAAGACAGTTTTCCTTCCGAAGTCGTTAAGACAGCACCCTTGGGTGATGATTTGATTCCGAAGCCGACAGTATAGTCTGGATAAAAGAAGATGTGATATATATAAATTTGCCCTGGCATAGTACTATGTCAGGGCTTGTATTATATCCATCCCTAGGAGATATAGTTAATTAGGGGGCACTAAAAATGAGAGACGAAAAACTTGTTAAACTAATCAAAATTTCACTTTTATCTGTTATGGCTTTTCTTTTGATGTACATTGAGTTACCAATACCGATTTTCCCTGATTTCTTAAAAATTGACATCAGCGACCTGCCAGCACTTTTAGGGGCCTTTGCATTAGGACCAATAGCTGGAGTAGTTATTGAACTCTTTAAAAATATATTACATGGAATGCTAGCTACTAAAACAGCCTTCGTTGGAGAAGTAGCAAATTTTCTAGTGGGTTCATGTTTAGTATTAGTATCCGGATATATTTACAAGACCCGCAAAAGTAAAGGTGGAGCTATTGCTGGATTATTAATAGGAGTAATTTGTATGTCGATTTTTGCAGGGATATTAAACTATTTTGTTGTTTTACCTTTATATGAAAAAGTATTAGGATTCCCAGTAGCTACCGTTATAGAAATGGGATCAAAAATAAATCATAACATTGTCGATTTAAATTCTTTCATTATTTGGTCAATTATTCCTTTTAATTTACTTAAAGGAATGGTATTATCAGCAATGACTTTAGCTTTATATAAGAGTGTTTCGCCTATACTTCATAAAGAGAATATGGAGAGAGAATACAAAAGTAGAGAACAAAAAATATAAAAAACACTGGTATATAAATATGGACTTATTTCAAAGATTTTAAAAAAAGGGTATTAACAAACTAAAGGATGACTTCTGCACAATGCAGAAGCCATCCTTTAGTTTAATTGTTCACCATTCACAATTAACCATGCTTTTAAATGTAGATATGGATGTTTTAGGATATATTCCATATCTATTTAGCTCTAGTAAAGAATCTCCTCTCTTTACGCTTCCATTATTAACAGTAACAGCCATTCGTATTCCTATTTTAGGCAGAAGGTTTAATACATCATCGTTATGGTGCCCATAAGGATAAGAAAGATAATGGCTGCCGGTTAGTTCCGTATTTTTTATTAAATCTTTTTTTACATAATCTAAAGGTTTTGTAATTAAATAACCCTTGTTATTCTCTGTTTTATGTAAATTATGGGTATGGTTTGAATATTCAAATACATCAGTAGTTTCAGAAATATTTTTCCAACTTAGGAATTGTTGTGTTTTAGGGTTAAATTCAACACTATTATCCTTAACATAAGATGTAATTAAAAATTGTGCAGCTTTAAAATTATATTTCTTCAAAATAGGATAGGCATAAATGTAGCTACTTAAATATCCATCATCAAATGTTATACATACTGATTTTTTAGGTAGTTCCATATTCCCTAAGAGCCACTGTTCTAATTCAGTTAGATTTATTGTAGTGTATTTATTAGTGTATAAGTAGTCCATTTGTTGCTGAAAATTTTCAAGATTTAATACTACACCATTATTTGTAAATGTGTTTTCTTTTTTCTTTAGTAGATGATGATACATCAATATTGGTATTTTTTTTGACACACCTTCAGTTTGATCAAATGTTCTAACAATCGGATCTTTAAGCGTTGTTGATAAGCGTGGGATGTTAGACGAATTATCTACTGGTTTTGGTGATTTACTCTGAGAATCATCTGAAACTATTGTGCTTTTACTGGAAGTTGGACTAGCTAAGGAATTGCATCCAACCAATAGTAATGCAAAAAATAGTGCTAATATAATTTTTTTGGTCATAAATATTACCCCTTACTCTAATATATTTTAAACAGTTCACCCACATTATACCATTTTATTCTCGTGCTTGCTAAATTTTTAGTAGAGAATAAAAAAAAGACTGGCAAGAGCTAGTCTTTTTACGCTATCTGCTATAGGTGTCGATTCCACATAATTACTGCATCTTCGCCGTTATCTTCATAATAATGACGTCTAATGCCTTCATTTTCAAAGCCATACTTTTGATATAAGTTTATAGCAGCAAAATTTGAACTTCTAACCTCTAATGTTATTGCTGTAACTTTTAGTTTCCTGCAAATTTTAAATAAGGCTTCCACTATGAGGTCGCCGCCGCCATGACCACGGGCATCAGGGTGAACTGCAACATTAGTAACATGGGCTTCATCTATAATTAGCCACATTCCTCCGTAGCCTACTATAGAATTGCCCTTTTTTAATACAACATATTTAGCAAATTTATTATCTAGTTCACTTTGGAGTGATTCGTAGCTCCATGAAATAGGAAAGCTTAACTCGCTAATATTGAGTATGGATTTAATAGATGATGCGTCCATTGGGAAAATTTTAAAATCGCTATTCATTTTTTATTTGTCTCATCTTTTCTTGGTACTCCCTCTCAGCTTGCGGCTGCCTAAGGTAAATAGGCACTGACGAGTATATATCATCGAATGTTCCATTAGATAAAAGGTTGAGCCCTAATTCTCCTAGGGATGAAGCCTTAGCTAAGTTTAAATGCGCTGGAGCAAAATTGGCTTTAGGTAAATTTGCTATAAGTTTTTCTTTGAATTTGAAGGTTCCATCTCCTACAAAGGAAATATTGCAATTTTTCTCTTTAAGCATATTTATTAACTCATCTAAGGAAATATTAATATAGTCACTGATGCGGGTGAGCTCGTAATTATTAAAAGTATATAAGGCAGTATAAACATTATCTCTTAAAGCATCTAGCAAAGGACAAATAAGTCCATCTGTATATGCTAAGTTATATGCTAAAGAATCTAAGGTAGATACAGTTACAAAAGGCTTTTTCGAGCCTTGGCTTAATCCCTTAATGGTAGCCATCCCTATTCTAAGGCCTGTAAAGGAACCGGGCCCCTTTGATGCTACAAAGGCATCAATATCACTTATGTTTATTCCTGTATTTTTTAATAATTCGTCAATTATAGGCATAAGTATTTGAGAATGTTGTTTTTTATAATTAAAAGTTATTTCACCAAGAACTTTGTTATCGTCAAGGATAGCACAAGTTGCTGATTGTGTAGCAGAATCCAGACTTAAAATCTTCATAGTTTTATCTCCTTTATATAATCATATCTTTTATCAGAATATCGGATGTTAATCTTTCTGAAATCATCTCCCAATCTAGGAAGCTTTTCTATGGTAATGGATAAATTATTGGGTGGAATCAGTTCTTCAATATAATTAGCCCATTCAATAATGCTAACGCCATCACTAAATATATATTCATCAAAGCCTATAGCTGCTATTTCGTCAGGGTCATTTACCCTGTAGACATCAAAATGATATAATTTCAAGCGACCTGTATATTCATTTACAATTGTAAATGTAGGGCTTGTGATATGATCTTTTATATCTAAGCCTTTTGCAATTCCTTTTGTTAAATGAGTTTTGCCAGTGCCTAAGTCACCAATTAAGCAAACTATGTCCCCTGAATTTACACGTGAACCTATTAGTTCGCCTATTTTATAAGTTTCGTCTACTGTAGTTACTATGTATTCCATAAGTTTCACCTCACTAAATATTTTATCCTAAAACATAGAAAAAGAAAAGGCCTCAGTGTTTCCTAAGAGATTAAAATATAAAAAAATCTTGCTTTTATTTATAACACGTGATATAATTCAGATGTATTTTAGGGGTATGGCTCAATTGGTAGAGTAGTGGTCTCCAAAACCATTGGTTGTAGGTTCGAGTCCTACTACCCCTGCCATTTTTACATTTTTGCATTTTAAAAGTTAATAAAGGGGTATGGCTCAATTGGTAGAGTAGTGGTCTCCAAAACCATTGGTTGTAGGTTCGAGTCCTACTACCCCTGCCAAATAAAACCTGTGAAATTATTTTCACGGGTTTTTACGTTACTTATTTAAATATGCATTATAATGAATCATTAAATTTTAATGTTAGGCATCTGAAAAAAACTGGAGGGTATGTAATGCAACTATATGACATAGTAGTAATTGGGGGAGGTACAGCAGGCCTTGCAGCAGCTATTTCAGCTAAAGAGCACTATAAATGTAGAATTTTGATTTTAGAAAGAGAAAATCAATTAGGCGGAACAATAAATCAGTGTATTCATAATGGATTTGGCAAGAATATTTTTAGTGAAGAATTGACAGGACCGGAGTTTGTGCAGAAATTTATAGATAAAGTTAATAAATTGGGTATTTCATATAAATTAAATACTACTGTTTTAGATTTAAGTAATACTAAAGAAATTAATGCAGTGAATGCGTGTGATGGGATTTTTAAAATTGGAGCGAAAGCTATAATAATTGCGACCGGATGTAGAGAAAGGCCAAGAGGATTTTTAAATCTGCCAGGTAGTAGATGTGCAGGTATATACACGGTGGGGTGTGCACAGAAATTTATAAATATAGAAGGGTATATGCCAGGAAAAGAAATAGTTATATTGGGTACAGGAGATATTGCATTAACAGTAGCAAGTAGGCTAGCAATTGAAGGAGCTAATGTTAAAGCTGTAGTTGAAAGTAAAGATTTTATTGAGGCAACTGACAAAGAGCTCATTGATTCGCTGAATGATTTTAATATACCTTTAAGAACAAAACAGAAGGTGGCGGATATCAAAGGCAAAACAAGGCTTGAGGGGATAACTTTAGTAAAGATTAATAAAAATAATGAAGTTATTAAAGATAGTGAGGAATATATTTCTTGTGATGCGTTACTTTTATCTGTAAACTTATATCCAGACAATGAATTAGCAAAACAAGTAGAAATACTAATTAATGAATCAACAGGAAAAATTGAATTAAATGAAAGTTCACAAACTAATATAGCTGGCGTCTTTGCCTGCGGAAGCGTAGCTATTGGTTATGATTCTTCTGAAAATGTGGTAAAGCAAAGTTATAACATAGGTGTTAGCACTTCGCAATACATAAAGAATTCTAACATTTAGTACGTAAGCTTTTATGGTTTACCAATATAAGTGAAATTAAAACTGTTAGCCTATTTTAATGGGTTTTTTTATTTGCGTAAATGTAAACGTGAAAAATGATGACATAAATAAAAAAATAGTATGTCAAGCATTTTTGAAAATGTCCCAAAATATTTAAAACATTAGCACCAGTTTTTCTGGTGCTTTTACATTGATTTTGATTACCTAATGCATGTTGTGCAAACTGGATATAAGATTATTTAGTTACTTTGAAATTTCTCCTAAAATCTTTCCTAAATATCTTTTAGCCGTAGGCTTATAATTTTTGATGCATTAAAGCATCTCCTTCTGAAATGTCATTAAAACTGAAAAATTGTTTTTGAGGGTATGCAAGAATCCTTCCATTTATATTAGCGTAGCTAGTGAATGGGAATCCAGTTATTTTTGTCAATTTGATTTTATTAGCTTTTGCTTCCATTGGCCAGTTTCTTAATCTATTATTGAGATATGTTTTGGGTTCACTTAATAAACCTTAGAAGATTGTCTTTTTCAAAGATCTAAAATGAACAGATTTTTAGTGTTCCTATGCTACATTATCGCTGCGGTGAGCCTGTTTATTTAGATACCGCTCAAAAGAATCTTGTTTCCAAGGATGACTCATTGGTGGTATGTAGCGTTTTCTAGGTTGGTCATTTGGAACAACTAAATCAAAGTTCTTAGAGGAAAGTTTATGCCCTGGTAATAAATCTAGCGCATAAACCTTTTCATCTACACACAAGAAAATCTCGTCACTAAATGCCTGAATTACCATTCCAGATGTTCCTTTGCGATAATGTACAGGATGACCATTGGAATCTATAGGTAAATAGTAATTCTTTTTAAATTTGATACAGCTTCCGTTATCTACCTTCCTACTAGTCAATACGGCAAGAGTTAAGTTGATTTTTTCATTATCTGGTTGCATTTCAAAGACAGATTTGATATCATCAACAGGTAATGCAAACTGAGCATTGAATTCTTTTATGTAGGAGTTTAAGAATTCGTTTGCTTGCTCAATTGTGTTTATACCAGCTAGTCGCATTTCCAAGGGGAGGCGTGATTGTAACGTCTGAAACATTCTTTCTACGCGTCCCTTGGCTTGTGCAACACTACTGGTTCTAATTTCTATACCCAATTGTTTACACGCATAGCTAAACTGTGTAAATGTGTCCTCTTCAACTGAAGGGGATTTTTTTTGTTTATATTCAAATACAGTACGTCTATCAGTGAATAACATGTAGGGAATACCATAGTCAGTAAGCACTTGGTGTAGTACATGATAGTATCCGTTTAAAGTTTCCTGTGGATCGAAATAAGCCCCCATAATAGCGCCAGTGGCATCATCTACAGCGATATGCAACTGACTTTTTTCATTACCGAACCAAAGATGTACCGAAGCATCCATTTGAAGCATTTCACCTGTATAAGCACATCTTGGACGTCTAGGATGTGCATCCTCGGCAGCAATTATGGAACTTTGAATTTCAGCAATTTCTTTAATAGAATTAGTTGTTTTTTGTAGTTCTTTTAATTCTGCCTTGATCCTTTTTCTTGTAGCACGCTTCGCCTTAGGGGACAGGATGAAATCCTGTATAAGGATAGAGTGAATAGTGCTAGTAGAAACCGTTATATTGTGATGTTTTTTTAGTAATTCAGAAAAGTGAGTAAAATTGGCTTCAGAGTATTTGGTACGGTATAAATCCAGGATTAACTGCTTTGTATTAACAGTGAGGGCATGTGAGGGCTTCCGCCCTCGATTACCATGAATAAAGAATTCCTTTCCACTTTCTTTATATCCCTTAACCATTCTGTTAATATGCCTAACTGAACAATTGAGAGCTATAGCTGCTCGCTTTTTATTTCCATCTGTTTCTACTAATTTTTTTATAGTAGAGTACTTATCTATTTCTTCCATAGTTAAATTCACCTTTCTCATTATCGGCACCTCATTTCTAGTCATGAGGTTTATTATACAATGTTTTCATATTTGGGACATAATCAAATGTGGTATAGTAAGACATTATCATAAATCAATCATAATGATGACATAAATAAAAAAATAGTATTGACATATTTTAATGTTAAGAATATAATAAAGAAAAGTAATTCATACTGAAATACTAGGAAATACGTAGAAGAAGGAAAGTAATATAAGAAGAATTTACAGAGAGAGAGTCTAAAGCTGAGAGGATTCTTATGGTCGACTTATATGAAGTGCCCTTTGGAGTTATGCACCGAAAAAGTCACATGAATGTGTCTTTGGTAGGCTGCATCGGGATTCGCCCGTTATAGTGATAGAGCATAGCGCTGTGCTTGAAAAAGTGGCTTTATAATCAATTTAGTGATTATAACTTAGAGTGGACCACGAAGTAAAACTTCGTCTCTAAATTAGAGGGAGTTTTTTTTGTACCCAAAAAACTTTTGGAATATTAAAAGTATAATTATATACGTGATGATTTTTATTTAAAATACTAAGAATGCAGGAATATAGATAGCTTTTGAAGGTGGATTACTTATTTTAAAATTGGAGGGATATTATTATGATGTATAACAATGTTTTAGATATGATAGGAGCAACACCGGTTCTAAAATTAAATAAATTAGTCAAGGGTGATATGGCTGATATTTTTGTGAAATTAGAAAAATACAATCCAGCTGGAAGTATAAAAGATAGAGCTGCCCTTGGAATGATAGAGAAAGCTGAAAAACTAGGAATATTAAAAGAAGGATTTACTATAGTTGAACCAACCAGTGGAAATATGGGAATAGCTTTGGCTATGATTGGAAGAATTAAAGGGTATGAAGTAATTATTGTTATGCCAGATAGCATGAGTGTTGAAAGACGCAATTTGATTAAGTCATATGGAGCACAACTTGTACTTACAGAGGGGATAAAAGGGATGAAGGGTGCTATAAATAAGGCAAAAGAAATAGCGGAGGGGAATTCTAGCTTTTTTATGCCACAACAATTTATTAATTTAGCAAATCCAGAAAAACATTATGATACTACTGCAGAAGAAATTATTAGAGATGTAGAGGACGTAGATATTTTTGTAGCTGGAGTAGGAACTGGAGGAACAATTGCTGGGATAGGAAGAAGATTAAAAGAAGTTAAACTTGGAATTAAAGTAGTTGCGGTTGAACCAGAAAACTCACCCGTATTATCAGGAGGGGAACCTGGACCTCATAAAATACAAGGAATAGGAGCAGGTTTTGTGCCAGATATCTATGATAGTAGTGTAGTTGATGAAATAATAAAAATTTCTGATGAAGAGGCCTTCGAAATATCAAAAAGAATAGCTAAAGAAGAAGGCATATTAGTAGGGATTTCAGCAGGGGCTAATATCGCAGCAGCTATGAAAATTGCGAGTAAAGTAGGCAAGGGTAGAAAGATTGTAACTGTTGCACCTGACGGAGGAGAAAAATATATTTCAATGGGAATCTATGATTAAATTTTTAACGACATTTCAGAAGGAAAGTCTCCCACTTCTATAAGTGGGAGTTACTACCCTAACAAGTAGAAAACTTCAGTGGGGGTATAATTCTCCTTTTGAAGTCGTTAATTTATCGTCTACTAAGATGGTGCAGCTCCGCAGGAGATGATTTAACAAGGTGAAAATATTTATTTCTACTCTATAGATAAGTAGTCTGTGGGTTAACATATATGGAAATTTATATCTAAGAATATGAATTTCGATATTCACAAAATGTAATTCTATAGGAGGGAATTATCATATGTTTAAAATGTTTAAATTGCTAGGATACGAAATTAATAATGTATTAGAAAAGGATCCAGCAGCTAAGAATTGGGTAGAAGTAATATTATTATATCCGTCTATCCATGCTATAATAATATATAGAATAGCTCATTTATTATATAATCATAAAATCTATTTTATATCTAGATCTATATCTCAATTAGCTAGGTTTTTTACTGGAATAGAAATTCATCCAGGGGCTAAAATAGGAAAAGGATTATTTATAGATCATGGGACGGGAGTAGTAATTGGAGAAACTACAGAAATTGGGGACAATGTGACCTTGTATCAAGGAGTTACACTAGGTGGAACAGGTAAGGATACAGGAAAAAGGCATCCTACTTTAGGCAGTGATGTGGTGGTGGGTGCTGGTGCAAAGATTTTGGGACCAATTAAAATAGGAACTGGTAGTAAGATTGGTGCCAATGCTGTAGTTTTAAAAGATGTATTAGCTAAGGCCACTGCTGTAGGTATTCCTGCTAGAATAATTTTTGTAAAGAATTCAACTATAATAGAAATTAAGGATTATGCAGGTGAAACTAAAAGAATGTACAACGATATGGTAATATAAAAGGGAAAGACAATATGGATATTAAAGAAGAAATAATAAAGTTTTGTAAAAAAAATGGCTTAGATGTAATAGGATTTAGCAAATGTAGAATTTTCTATGAGCTAAGTCCTTATTTTGAGAAAAGAAAAGAACTAGGGCTAGAAAATGAGTTTGAGGAGCAAATTGTAGATAATAGAATAAATCCATTTATATATATGCCCAGTGGGAAAACTATAATTTCTATTGCGTTTCCATATCTATATGATTTAGATTTTAATCAGAGAACGCATTTTTCAAAATATACCATGGGTAGAGATTATCATGTTGTTACAATTGAGTATATGGAAAAAATTTGCGAATTCATTGAAGGCATGGGTGCAAAAGCTATGTGCTTTGTGGATAGCAATGCGCTTCCGGAAAGATACATTGCGTGCAGTAGTGGAGTGGGATTCATAGGAAAAAACAATACTTTGATAACTGAAAAGTACGGCTCATATGTTTTTTTAGGAGAAATAATAACAGATCTAGTAATAGAGCCAGACGAGCCACTTAAGCAAAAATGTGGTGATTGTGAGATGTGTTTAGCAGCATGCCCTACAAATTCTATAGTCAAAGGGAGAGTAGGAATAAATAATGATTCAAATATATGTCTATCCTACATAACACAGAAAAAAGATATAGAGGATTTTTGGTTCGAAAAATTAAATGGCAGACTATTTGGCTGTGATACCTGTCAGAGAGTATGTCACTTTAATAAAGAAATTGAATTTAGCTCTATTGAAGAATTTAAACCTTATGAACATATGGAGAGAATCGACGTGCAAGCATTAATGAATATTGATAATCGGTTATTTAAAGATAAGTACAAGATAACTTCTTGTGGATGGAGAGGTAAAAATATACTTAAGAGGAATGCAATGATTAATGAGGTTATTACAGAAAAATGTAAAATTATAACTATAGAGAAGGATACATCGCCTTATATAAGAGATTATTATTATAGACTTTTAAAGCTTTTAAAATTATAATAATGTTATAATTATTTATTATGAAAGGTGGAATTGTGATGGTTTCTAAAGCGGTGTTAAGAATAATAGACATTTTGCCAGATAAAGTTGTATCCTTTATAGCAAATAAACTAATTGATTCATATATTAATAAATACGCAAACATTAAAACTCACGGAATAGAGAAAATCAATGATATAAAATCTCCTATAATTTTCATATGCAATCATTTAAGCAATGCAGATGGTATAGTTATGAATAAGTTATTAAAGGACCACAATGTAACTTTTGTTGCCGGCGTAAAGCTAACAGATAATAAGCTTACAAAATTAGGGTTTCACGTTGCTAAGACAATAAAGTTAAAACCTAATTCAGCAGATAAGGAAGCTATATCTAAAATTGTTAGTACGCTAAAACAAGGCAATAACATTATGATTTTTCCAGAGGGTACTAGAAGTAGAAATGGAAAAATGATAGAGGGTAAGAAGGGTCTTATATTAATGGCTAAATTATCAAAGGCAACAATTGTTCCAATAGGTATTTGGGGAACGGAAAAGTTACTATCAATTAATGACAATGACATGGCGTCAGAAAGATTTAATTATGCAGATGTAAACATTAATATTGGTGGGCCTGTTTTACTCCCAAGTAAAAACCAAGATGAGGATAAAAACGAGTATTATGATAGGGTTATGCATGAAATAATGTCAAGTATAGCTGTGATGCTACCAGAGCAGTATAGGGGAGTATATTCCGATTGTAAATGAAAGAAAAGTTTCATTAGTATAAAAAAATGAAGAAAAAAACTTTATGATGGATTTTATTTGATCGAAAAGTATATAAAAAACAATTTTTACATTAAATTGGAATAAATTTTATAAATTAAAGGCATTTTACTATTAAATGATATATAATAGAGTTATGATTAAATATGAAATTCTCATGGATTATAATGAGAATTTCAAAAATAAAAAGTTGGAGGTATGTTACATGGGAAGTAAAGTACTTGGGAAATTTTTAAAAGAAAATTTAGAAGATTTGAAAAGTAAAGGTTTATATAATGTGATAAATACCCTAAAGAGTTCAAATGGGCCTGTTATTACAATTGGAGATAAAAAATTAATTAACTTATCTTCAAATAATTATTTAGGTCTCGCTACTAATCCTAGAATGATTGAGGCTACTATTGAAGCAACTAAAAAATATGGTGCAGGAGCAGGTGCTGTTAGAACAATAAATGGTACTTTAGAAATTCATATCGAATTAGAGCAAAAACTTGCTAAATTTAAACATACAGAAGCAGCTATTGCTTTTCAGTCAGGGTTTAATTGTAATATGGGCGCAATTTCAGCAGTAATGAATAAAAAAGATGCAATTCTTTCAGATTCATTGAATCATGCATCAATAATAGATGGATGTAGATTATCTGGTGCGAAAATCATAAGAGTAGAACACTCTGATATGGTAGATTTAAGAAATAAGGCAAAAGAGGCAGTAGAATCGGGTTTATATGAAAAAATAATGGTTATTACCGATGGCGTATTCTCTATGGATGGGGACATTGCGAAACTTCCGGAAATTGTCAAGATAGCAGAAGAGTTTGACTTAATAACATATGTTGATGATGCTCACGGTTCAGGAGTCCTTGGAAAAGGGACAGGCACTGTACATCACTTTGGATTGTCAGATAAAATAGATTTCCAAATTGGGACTTTATCAAAGGCTATTGGAGTTGTAGGTGGATATGTAGCTGGATCGCAGAATCTAATTGATTGGCTCATGGTTCGTGCTAGACCATTCCTATTCTCAACATCACTAACTCCAGGAGCTGCAGGTGCGGCTATTGAAGCTATTAATATTCTTACAGAAAGCACTGAGTTACATGATAGGCTTTGGGAAAATGCAAATTATTTAAAGAATGGTTTAAAAGAACTTGGCTTTAATATTGGAAATAGTGAAACTCCTATTACTCCATGTATAATAGGAGACGAAGTTAAAACTCAAGAATTTAGTAAGAAACTATTTTCCGAAGGCGTTTACGCAAAATCGATAGTATTTCCAACTGTTAGAAAGGGAACTGGGAGAGTAAGAAATATGCCCACGGCAGCTCATACAAAAGAAATGTTAGATGAAGCTTTAGCTACTTATGCGAAAGTTGGCAGAGAAATGAACATAATAAAATAAGGAATATGCAGCTCCGCAGGAGCTGATTTAATTTAGGTATAACACATAATTACTAGGTGTTATACCTAAATTAATATTAAATATTAGGAATATTTATTTAATGTAGAGAGGAAGGGTGTAAAATGAAAAAAATATTAGTAACAGGGGCATTAGGACAAATAGGTTCTGAACTCGTAATGAAAATGAGAGAAATTTATGGCAGTAATAATGTAATAGCTACAGATTTAAGGAAATCTGAGGATAGTCAAGTAGTTACTTCAGGACCTTTTGAAATACTGGATGTAACTGACCATAAAGCTATGCTTGAGCTTTGCAAAAAATATGAAATAGATTCATTAATTCATTTAGCAGCCTTATTATCAGCAACAGCTGAAGCAAAACAACTACTCGCTTGGAATATAAATATGGGTGGACTTGTAAATGCTTTAGAGGTTGCTAGAGAACTTAAATGCAAGTTCTTTACACCTAGCTCTATAGGGGCGTTTGGACCATCTACACCTAAAGATAATACTCCTCAGGATACAATCCAAAGACCAACAACTATGTATGGTGTAAATAAAGTTTCAGGAGAATTATTATGTGATTATTACTATAAGAAATTTGGGGTTGATACAAGAGGAGTACGCTTCCCAGGTTTAATTTCTTATGAAGTTCTTCCAGGTGGAGGGACAACAGATTATGCTGTTGATATATATTATGAAGCATTAAGGTCAGGTAAATACACTTCATTCATTGGCAGCGGGACAAAAATGGACATGATGTATATGCCAGATGCAATAAATGCAATAATTAAGTTAATGGAAGCTGATGCATCAAAATTAATACACAGAAATGCATTTAATATTGCGGCTATGAGTTTTGAACCAGAAGAAATAGCTAATGAAATTAAAAAACATATTCCAGGATTTAAAATGGATTATAATGTAGATCCAGTAAGACAAGGAATAGCTAATTCATGGCCAAATTCAATGGATTCAACCTGCGCTAAAAATGAATGGGGATTTACTGCTGAATATAATTTGCCTAAAATGACTATTGATATGCTCGAAAAATTAAGAGCTAAAGGAATTGGCGCTGAGTAATGAAAAGTAGGTGACTTATATGAATAAAAAAACAATAAAAGCAGTGCTTGAAATTCTTAACGAAACGTATGCGGGGACAAAGTGTGGCTTGGATTTTACAACGCATTATGAACTTTTAGTATCAACCATACTATCAGCACAGTGCACAGATGATCGAGTAAATATTGTTACAAAGAAGTTGTATAAGAAATATAATACACCAGAATCCATGATCGCTTTATCAGACTTAGAACTAGGTGAAAAAATTAAAAGCTGTGGATTTTATAATAATAAGAGTAAAAATATTTTGGGAGCTACAAAATTAATATTAGAAAAATATAATGGAGAAGTGCCAAGCACGATGGAAGAATTAATGGATCTACCAGGAGTCGGGAGAAAAACTGCTAATGTGGTTTTATCTAATGCATTTGGTATTCCGGCAATTGCTGTAGATACTCACGTTTTTAGAGTATCAAACAGAATAGGGCTTGCCCCAGGAAAGAACGTTTACGAGGTAGAGCAGAAGCTTATGAAAAATATTCCTAAAAAAATGTGGAGCGATGCTCATCATTACATTATATGGCATGGCAGAAAAATATGTAAAGCTAGGAAACCTAATTGCGAGGTGTGTCCAATAGCTCCTTATTGTGAATTTCTAAATGGAAAAGGAAAATAGGTAGCAAACTTTAGCTAGCTGAAAATCGAAAAATAAAAGCCCTTTATATTTTGAAAATATTAAAGAGCTTTTATTTTTTGAATATACTTATGGAATTATATTTTTAAAATTCTTACTATATTAAATTTAGTTAATGTACATTATGTACTTAAACATAAGTATAAAATGACAAAGGCTTCCAAGCATAATAAAAATATGAAATATCTCGTGAAATCCAAAAAGCTTTAGGTTTATTTTGGGACGTTTAGTAGCGTATATAACAGCTCCTACAGTATAAAAGAGCCCACCGGCTAGTAGCCAGATAAATCCACCTAAGGATATAGCCTTTATAATAGGGACAATAGCAATGACAGAAATCCAACCCATTAAAATATAGAATCCAGTGTATAGCGATCTAGGGGCATCAAACCAAACTATCTTCAAAACAATTCCTATAAGAGCTAAAATCCAAATACCAAAAAAAAGGAGGGTTCCAATGGTGCCTTTTAAAGCGATTAAGCATATAGGAGTATATGTTCCTGCTATTAGAACATATATCATAGAATGATCTACTCTTCTAAGTATTTTTATAACCTTTTGTGAAGATAAGGACTGGTGATATGTTGAACTCGCACAATAAAGGAGGATTGAACTTACCCCAAATACTGCAAGTATAATAGTGTTATACATATTTGAAATGATTAAGGAATATTTAATTAGAAGAATTAAACCTATTAGGGATAAAAAAGCGCCAGCTAAGTGTGTAAGGCTGCTTACAGGTTCTCTAAATTTTGAAAACAAATCACTCACTCCTTTAAAATTAAAATTTATTATTTAAATCTAATGATTTTAAAAAATAAGGATAAACTTTTTGTAACATTTACTAGTTAAATATAGGTTATTCAGTTATAGTAAGTCTATATCTAGTTTTTAAAACTAGATTAGCTATGTATTAATACTACATTATAAAGTGATAAAAATCAATAGTAATAATATTAAATTTATAGTTAATATTGTAACATCTAAGATGATGATTTAATTATTACAAACACCATCAAACAAAAGTCATAAGTATAGAGTGCTTATAATTGTAGATTATTCATAATTGTGGATTATGAGTAATCTATGCTATATAATGAAGGCGAGGTGGAATAAATGGATTATAACAAGGAAAGTCTAAATGAATTAGTTGAAGAGATTATAGGAACAAAAGATATCAATTTAATGGAAATACCATGCGTAGATTTATATATGGATCAGGTTACAACTTTTTTTAATGAAAAGCTTGGAAGTCTTAGAAGAAATGAAGAAGATAAAATTCTTACAAAAACTATGATTAATAATTATACTAAAGGTAAGGTTTTGATGCCAGCAAAAAATAAAAAATATACTAATGAACATATGATTCTGCTGACACTTATCTATAATTTGAAGCAGACTATATCAATTAATGATATTAATACAATATTTGATCCTATTATTGATATAAAAGCTCCTCAAAGTATGAGTATTCCATTAAAAGATTTATATAATAATTTTTTAGCAATTAAAGAAGTTCAAAATCAAGAGTTTGCAGAAGATATAGATAAAGATACCGAATTTATAAAAGAGAGAATTAAAGAAATGGGAAAAAAAGATGGGGAGTTAATAGAATTAATATTAATGATATTACTACTTATTAATAAAGCTAATATGCAAAAGAGAATGGCGGAAAAATTAATTGATAACTTTTTGAAAAAAAAATAATAAATTTTGTACATATTTCATTTATGGAGTTCTGATATAAAACTTAGTAATGAAAAATAAACTATTAACAGTTATTTTATTTAAATATGCTTATAAAAAGTGTTTAAAATTCGAGCTAATTGTAATATAATGGTATATATCTAGTGAATTAGTTTATGAATGATAAGGAGATGAGCATATGTCAAAAGTTGTAGAAAAATTTTTAAAGTATGTTAGTTACGATACTAAATCTGATGAGGAATCAACTACGGTTCCAAGCACAACTGGCCAAATGAGACTTGCGACAGAATTAGTTAAGGAATTAAAGGCAATGGGGCTAAAACAGGCAAGTGTAGATGATAATGGATATATAATGGCGACTGTCCCCGCAAATGTACAAAAAAACATACCAACTATAGGATTTATAGCACATATGGATACCGCTCCAGATATATCAGGAAAAAATGTTAACCCTAAATTTGTGTACAACTATGATGGCGAAGACATAATATTAAATAAAGAAAATAATATAGTACTGTCTCCAAAAGATTTTCCGGAACTAAAGAATTACGTAGGGAAAACCCTTATAACCACCGATGGAACTACGTTACTGGGGGCTGATGATAAAGCAGGAATTTCAGAAATAATGTCTGCCGTAGAATACTTAATAGAAAACCCCCATATCCCACATGGTACTATTCGTATTGGATTTACACCAGACGAAGAAATAGGCCGTGGTGCAGATATTTTTGACGTGAAAAAATTTGATGCAGATTTTGCATACACTATGGATGGAGGAACTATCGGAGAACTAGAATATGAAAATTTCAACGCCGCAGGAGCAAAAATTTGTATTCATGGAAGAAATGTTCACCCGGGTTCGGCGAAAGGAAAGATGATTCACTCTACACTTATAGCAAACGAATTTGTAAATTCAATGCCACGAAATGAGACACCCTCAAATACAGAAGGTTATGAAGGATTCTATCATTTGATTAGTCTTAATGGTGAAGTTGAGGAATCAAAACTTCAATATATTATAAGGGATTTTAATAGTGAAAGATTTGAAAATAGGAAGGTATTTATCAAGGATGTAGCATATAAACTAAATAAAAAATATGGTGATGGAACAGTTGAAATAGATGTTAAGGACCAATATTTCAATATGAAAGAAAAAATAGAGCCAGTTAAACATATTGTAGATACAGCATTCTTGGCTATGAAAGAAGTAGGAATAAATCCTATAACGCAACCTATTAGAGGCGGCACGGATGGTGCAAGGCTTTCCTTTATGGGACTTCCAACGCCCAATATATTCGCAGGTGGCCATAATTTCCATGGTAAATATGAATTCATTCCAACATTTGCTATGGAAAAAGCTGTTGAAGTGATACTTAAAATAGTTGAGTTATATGCTGGTAAATAACACTGTGAATCATCTGAAATAATGAAAATAAATAACAAATTAAAGAAGCCTTAAAGTTAAATTATCTCCTTCGGAGCTGCAAAATTTATAATAAAGAAACCATTATATAAAAATATAATGGTTTCTTTATTATTAAATCATCTCCTGCGGGAGATGAACATCTTCGAAGAAGATGCAGTGGCGACTTCAGAAGGAGATTTATACTCCCGCGTATAGAAGTGCGAGACTTCCATTCCGAAATGTCGTTAAACAAATAATATTAATTAAAAATTTGTTAACAAATTTGTCACCAAATTGTAACATAAAGGTCTTAGAATGTAATTAAAGATAAAATAAAAAAAAGTATATATAAATCAAGTTTTATTATAATGTTTGAGGGAATAATAGTTAATGACTAATATCTATACACCGGGGTAAATGAGGAGGAAAATAATATGAGCGACGATACAAATAACAATGAAACGAACGAAAACATAATCCATAGTGAAGGGGTTAACGAAAAACTTACGGTAAATGCAGATAATGATGGGTATAACGAAAAAGAAAGTGAAAACACTAATCTTAAGCTAGAAAATATTAATTATACGGAAGTAAACAATAAAAAGGTGAAAAAAAATAAATGTGGGATGGGTAAGAGAATATTATCTTACATAATAGTAGGTATAATATGTTCTACACTTGGAGGTGTAGGTTCTGCTGTTGTAACAATGAATATGATGAAGGACACAAGAACGACTGGTACACCTGCAACTAATACACCAGCGTCTAGTAATTCAAATGTAAAGCTTACTACTGCTAATAGTACAGAGGAGTTAACTACACCTGAAATTGTAAAAAAGGTAGGTCCCGCTGTAGTTGCAATTTCTACAAATACATCTAGTGTAAGTAAGGATGTTAGGAGGCAAGATCAACAGCAAGAAGGTGTTGGAACTGGAATAATATTTAGTAAAGACGGATATATTTTAACTAACTATCATGTCGTAAGCGGGGCTCAGAATATTAAAGTTATGCTTAGTGATGGAAAGGAAGTTTCTGCAAAAATAATCAACTATGATGCTACAGCTGATGTAGCTGTAATTAAATTAGCTGATAATACTAATGTTCCAGGTGTGGCTGAATTTGGAGATTCAGATACGCTTCAGGTAGGGGAACCTGTGGTAGCAATAGGTAATCCTTTAGGGAAAGAATTACTGGGGTCTGTTACTAAAGGAGTTGTTAGTGCAGTTGATAGGCAAATAAGTATTGAAAATAAAGATTTAAAGTTTATTCAAACGGATGCAGCAATTAATCCAGGTAATAGTGGTGGCCCGCTTGTGAATTCTAAGGGACAAGTTATAGGGATAAATACTGCTAAAATAGGTCAAGAAGGAGTAGAAGGATTGGGTTTTTCAATACCGATTAATACAATAAACCCTAAAATTGAGAGTTTGCTTAAACCAGTTCTTAACATAGGAATTTCTTGCAGAGACATCACTGAAGATATTTCAAAGGAATACAATATTCCAGTGGGAGTATACATTGCACAAATTAAAGAGTTTAGTGCCGCAGAAAAATCTGGAATGCGAGTAGAGGACACAATTATTAAATTTGATGGTAAAAAGATTAAAACTGTGGAAGAAATAAATAAGATTAAAGGTACACATAAAGCAGGTGACGTAATTAAAATAGAATTGGTTAGAGAAGGAACGACGATAAAAGTAAATTTAACACTTTCTGAGTAAATTTAACGACAGAAATTCGCGGCTCCACAGGAGATGATTTAATGTATAGGATAAATAAAAGAAACAGGGAATCATACGATTCTCTGCTTCTTTTATTTATTAACAAATTTTTAAATTTAAAACACATAAAAAATATTTTTTGTGGGAAAATAGCAGTGAAGGAGTGATGAAGATGGAAATGAACACCAGAGACACTATTATGAAAAAGTTATTAGATGCACAAGAAAACACTAGAGATTATCAATCATTTGCAAGAGAAGTATCGGAAGAAACAGTAAGTAATACATTTAGGGAATTTGCAGAACAATCTGCAATGCAAGCTCAAAAATTGCAAGAATTATTAAATGTGCATGACGGAAAGTAGAAATATTAGCTCTTTAAATTAAGTTACTTATAACTCATATTATATTGCAGCCCTAAAAGTGATAATTAACAAGGGTAAAGCCACTTGGCTCATTGAGCATCAGGTGGCTTTAAATTCTAAGTTTTATAAAACTCTTTTTATAAGTTTACTCGTTGTTCTTTAATAAGTCCTTTTCTGTATGCTGTAAGAAGCGACTCTAAATCTTTAATTTGCTCCTGAATGTCGAGACCTACATCCGTATCTATTACACGTATACGATACGTAGATTTTTCTAGAACTATAGTAGAAGAAAGAATATCCTTACCTTCATCGATAGCCTTTTGCGTGGATTCAAAAGGTGCATGGGATGCTAAAAGCAATCCATAGGAATTATAAATAAGTGTATAGCCTGCGATGCCTGTTTCTGGTTGGTAAGCCTTAGAAAAACCACCATCAATAACTAAAAGTTTACCATTAGCTTTTATAGGACTCTCTCCTTGTATAGTTCTTACAGGAACATGACCATTTATAATATGTGAATCATGGGGGTTTAACTCAAATTCAGCCAATATATTATTGCATATTGCTTCATCATCCCTATATTTATAGTATGGATTTTTAACTTCTGTATGAGCGCTTTTGTCATTTATAAAATATCGCTCAAAGGTAGTCATTCTATCCTTTCCAAATAAAGGCGAATTACAACCACACCACAAATACCATATGGTGTCCAAAGCATAAAGCTTAGATTCTGAATTTGCTTTCCCAAAATAGGCTTCTCTTGCGACACGTTCAGTTCTATCTATATAGGATTTTCCACTATAAGTGATGTTATCTATTTTCATTTTCTTAAAACTACCATCATCAGTCAGTGCAACGCATCCGTGATAAAGCAAATTGGAGTTATATCTTAAGTACATACTACCTTTAGAGTATAAGAAACGTATATGCTTTTGGAGCTTTTCACTATTTGAGAAAGAGGATTTAAGTTTGTCAATAAGTTCCCTTTCCTCTTCAGATAATTTATAAGGGTTACTTGGATCTATAGTTGGGAAATTAGTATCGTTTAGCGTATATTCTTTTCCCTCAATTTTAATGATACCCTTTTCATAGTCTATCTCATCAAGAAGTAGCCTGTCCTGCATTTCATAATTAGGACGCCTTTTTATTATCGCACCTTCAAGCTTAAATTGAATTATAGAAATGGCTTTATGCATTTGAGACATTAGGTTAAGATCTTTTTCTCCATAATTATCTTCAGAAAGAACTTTAGGCTTAAAGGATTTACATGGGTCATCCTTATAAAAATGTAGAGCGAAGGTTGCCAGGGGCAATAAGTTAATACCATAACCTTCTTCGATAGTATCTAAATTTGCATACCTCGTTGAAATACGAAGAACAGTAGCAATACAACTTTCAGATCCGGAGGCTGCTCCCATCCAAAGTATATCGTGGTTACCCCATTGTATATCAATAGAGTGGTAACGCATAAGGGTATCTAAGATTATATGAGCTCCAGGTCCTCTATCATAAATATCACCTAAAATATGTAGCCTATCTACAGTAAGCCTTTGAATTAGGTTTGAAATAGCAATTATAAATTCTTTAGCTCTCCCAATTTTAATTATGGTTTGAATAATTCCATTGTAATACTCCTGTTTATTAAAAGTGCTTTGTTGTTCGTGAAGTAATTCTTCAATAATGTACGAAAAATCTACAGGCAGTGCTTTCCTGACTTTAGATCTAGTATATTTTGAGGAGATGGTTCTACAAATTTTAATAAGTTTATGAAGAGTGATTTTGTACCAATCGTCTATATCATCCTCTTCTTTAAGCGCTAGGTCTAACTTTTGTTCAGGGTAATATATAAGGGTTGCTAGTTCTTTTTTTTCACTATCTCTCAGTGAATTACCAAAAATATCATTAATCTTTCTTTTGATTACGCCAGAGGCATTCCTAAGAACATGGTTGAAGGATTCATATTCGCCATGAATATCTGTAAGAAAATGCTCAGTTCCTTTAGGTAGGTTTAAGATAGCTTGTAGATTTATTATTTCGGTACAAGCATCTGGAATTGTGGGATACTTGCTAGCCAACAACTTAACATATCTCAAATCTTCCTCTATAGTATCAATTGGTGTCTCACTAGAAAATATCATTTTTGACTCTCCTTTATAATGGAAATAATTCTATTGGGGTAGCCCATTTAATATAAAGGCTACAGTTAATAGTATAATACATTTATATAGATTATTGTAATATTAAAGCAAAATATTTTTTTATTTTAAATATAGATTAATTTACAAAAATATGCTTTTGGAGGGTGCTTGTATTTGAAACAGGTAGGGTTTAAACAATAAAAAGTACACTGACTTATGCCAATGTACTTTTTAGTATAGGTAAGATATCTCTTACTATTTTATAAAATTTGATTTTTTAATGCGACTTTAGGAGTTATCAGTAGTAAATTAGCCCTATCAATAGCTTCTTCAACATTACTGCAGAAATTTTCTTTTCCTAGAATATCTATAAATCCATATTTTTCAAGAACATTAGTAGGCTGTTCTTGAAGATTTAATATTATTAACTGAGTGTGATGTTTTGTGCAAAGGGAGTAAAGCATTTTTAAAGCGTGGTATCCCGTAGCATCTATAGCAGGTACATTGGACATTTTTACAATTAAAATTTTAGTAGGAATACCTATTTCTCTAATAGCATGTACAAATTTATCTGCTGCACCGAAAAAGAAAGGTCCATTAATTTCATATAGAGATACATTTTCTGGAGTCTTTATGCTATCTATAAGCTCTACTTGGTCTTCGTCTTTATGTTCATCAAGAATAAATCGTACATCTGTAACATCTGCCATTCTTCTCATAAATAGCAATGATGCAAGAAGTAAGCCTACTCCTATAGCGATTACTAGATCGAAGAAGAGTGTCAAAAAAAAGGTAACTAAGAGAACTAAAGAATCACTTTTAGGAGCTTTGAATATTTGCTTAAAAGATTCCCATTCTCCCATATTGTATGACACTATAATTAATATTGCGGCCAAAGACGACATAGGTACAAGTTTTACATATGGCATAAATAATAAAAGTATTACGAGTAATGCTAAAGCATGAACAATACCCGCAACAGGAGTCCTACCACCATTTTTTACATTAGCGGCAGTTCGTGCTATTGCACCAGTTACAGGAATGCCTCCCACAAGACCAGAACAAATATTAGCAAACCCTTGAGCTACAAGTTCCATATTAGATCGGTGTGAACCACCAATCATACCATCAGCGACTACTGCAGATAGTAAGGACTCTATTCCACCTAAAATTGCAATTGTTAGAGCTGGAAGCATGAGTTGTTTTATCATACTAAAAGAAGTATGAGGAAGAGAAATACTAGGCAATGAACTTGAAATTTCACCAAAACGGCTTCCAATAGTTTCTATATTCAAATTAAATACAAGGGTTAATATAGTGGCTATCACTATCGAGACAAGCGTCCCTGGAATTTTTTTATTTACTTTAGGCCAAAATATAATTATTAAAAGTGAAAGAATGCCAATAATCATACTTTGCATGTTTAAAGTGTTTAAATTATTAAAGTAAGCAATCCATTTAGGAACAAAGTCTGCAGGCACGGTTTGCATGGTTAGCCCAAAGAAGTCTTTAATCTGAGTGGAGAAAATAATAATGGCGATACCGCTTGTAAATCCGGTGGTAATAGGGTAGGGAATAAATTTTAACATACCACCAAATTTAAGAAGTCCCATTATTATAAGAAAGACGCCTGCGAGTATTGTCGATACAATTAGGCCATCGATGCCATATTTTTCAACAATACCAAATACAATAACTACAAAAGCACCAGTAGGACCACCAATTTGAACCCTGCTTCCTCCAAGCAAAGAGATTACAAATCCACCAACGATTGCTGTGTAAATCCCTTTTTCGGGAGAGACACCAGAAGCTATGGCAAGAGCGATAGCCAAGGGGAGAGCAATAATAGCAACAATAATTCCAGCAACAAAATCTTTGATAAACTGCTCTTTAGAATAATTTTTTAAACAGGTAAATAGTTTTGGGACGAACATAATTTTCACTCCTCTATTTTAACGACATTTCAGAAGGGAAGTCTCCCACTTCTATAAGTGGGAGTTACATACCCTAACAAATAAAAAACTTCAGTGGGAGTATAAATCTCCTTTTGAAGTCGTTAATACATCTTCTACGAAGATGTTGCAGCTCCGCAGGAGATAATTTAATTAGCATTCGAATATTAAAAATAACTATAAAAGAGTATTATTTTAATTAGCATTCGAATATTAAAAATAGATACATATGAGTACTACTTTACTCCAAATATAATTATTTTTAATATTATTATACTTGAATATTACTTTACTCCAAATATATTAGTTTTTGATATTAAAATTTTATAAACAACAAAACTGTATTTAAGTATACGTGATAATAAATACTATATAACGTATTTATTATATCATATTTTACACAAAAAATATATATTTTGTTATAAGAGAAAATCCTTTTATTGATTTGGTATAACATTTTTGATACAATATTGAATGTTAGATAGGCGTGTGAAATAATAAATCCTATTAATGCTAAACTAACATATAAGGGGACATATTATGGAACAAAATGAGTATTTGTTTAATATACATTCGTTATATAATCTAGCGAGATATGCTTTTTTAAAAATTGAATCTAATTACGCAAGGATGGTAGAGACTTCAGGTATAACTTTGCCACAACTTAGAATTCTTTGGATTATCAAAGTGTTTCCAGGAATTTCACTTAGTAGCGTCGCAAGGATTGGATGCTGGACTTCGCCTACTGTTAGTAATATGATTAAAATTTTGATAAGCAAAAATTTGATATTTAAAGAAGAAGCTAATAATAAAAAGGCATATAAATTTCAATTAACAGAAACGGGTAATTGGTTTATTTATATAAATAAACAGGATAAGAAAACAAAGATCTATCTTTTTGACTTAATAGGATTATTTTCACATAAGGAATTAGATTTTATTATAGAAATTTTTACTGGAATTATAATAAAAGAAAACAAAGAGTTTATTTTTGATTATATTGAGAAGCTTAATGAAATGAATTTAAAGATTGATTTAACAGATTTTGATACAAATGAAGTTAGTATTATAAAAAAGACCATTAGTGTATATAATCTTTTAAGAACATTCATATTAACTATTAAAAGCAATCATAGCGAACCACTTAAGGAATTTAATGTAACTTATGCTCAGCTTAGAGCCTTGTGGATAATTGCTGCATTCCCAGGTATTACATCAAGTGAACTAAGTGAAATTAGCTTTTGGTCACCTTCTACAGTTCATGTAATAGTAAAGAATTTAAATAGTAAGCATTTTATTCATAAAGAAAAAGCTCTAATAAAAAATGCCTATTACTTAGATATATCTCAGCAAGGTGAAATGTTAATAATAGAAGATTATAACAAGAATCAAAAAACTTTATTAATCTTTGAAGAATTGAAAGAGATTAGTTCGCAGGATATTTTAAAGTTAAATTCTCTTTTAGTGAGAATGAATGTTAGATTAGGAAATTACAAAACAGAAGAATACATAAAGAAGACCTTTGCGTTTATTGAAAGTAGTGCATTGGGAGAGTGAAAATTTAGAGTCTGTTTAAGAATGCTAGATAAATTAGTAAAATAAAGGAGGCCATAATGGGTTCCTTTATTTTATATTCCAATCAGATTTTACAATTATTTAAAATTAAATAAAAGGTTGTTAACCAAAGGGTAAATTTAAATAATATATTTTTGAAATAATACATAATTTTAAAGAATAAATAGCAAATTAGTATAGTACGCTTAATAAATTCATAAATTATTATATAAGGATTAATTTGCTTTAATAATTATATCTATTATAATTAGATACATGAAATAGTTAATAACTATTATATATTCTATAAAACAAAAAGGTGGTATAGAAATGAATAAAACATTAAGAACGATTGCAATTGTTGCAGCAATATTTCTAGTAATAACAATGCCTATTATTGGAGGTCACAATAAGATTGTAAGTTTAGAACAAATGGTAAAAGTTACAGAAGGAAACATAGATACACAATTGCAAAGAAGGTCTGATTTAATTCCTAATTTGGTAGAAACGGTGAAAGGCTATGCATCTCAGGAAAAAGATATATTTATAAAAATAGCAGATGCCAGGGCTAAACTTGCAGGAGCAAAAACGGTGCCAGAAAAAGCGCAAGCGGATAGCGAACTTGGAAGTGCGGTTTCAAGGCTTTTAGTGGTTGTAGAGAATTATCCGGATTTAAAATCTAGTCAGAATTTTAGTGATTTAACGGTAGCTCTAGAAGGTACGGAAAATAGAATAGGAACAGCGAGGCAGGATTATAACACAAATGTTTCAAGTTACAACAGCACAATTAAAAAATTCCCGACGAACATTATTGCAGGGATTTTTAGATTTGATGAAAAGGCATATTATAAGGCTAGTGAATCAGCTAAAGTAGTACCAAAAGTTGACTTTACTAAGTAGGAGATAGAATATGAAGACTTATTTAATGAAATTAATTAGGAACATTCATAATTTTTCAGCAAGCATGATTACGAAAGCAAAAATCAGCACAAAAGTTATTTTTGCAGTTATGATAAGCGTATTTTTACTGAGTCAAGTAACAGTTATAAATATAGTGAATGCAGAGACCAAATATCCTAAAGCTACAGAATTAAAATATGTTAATGATTACGCTGGAGTGATAGATAGTAAATCTACAGAATATATTTTGTCAGTAGGTAAGGAATTAGAAGCTAAAACAGGTGCACAGGCTACTGTTGTGGTTATAGATTCGCTGCAAGGAGAGCCTATAGAATCGTATACTACTGGGATTTTTAGAAGTTTTGGTATTGGACAAAAGGGTAAAAATAATGGGCTATTAATTTTATTATCAATGAAAGAAAAAAAGTGGAGAGTTGAGGTAGGTACAGGTCTAGAAGGGGCTGTTACGGATATATACTCCTCAAGGGTTATGAATGATTTTGCAGTGCCAAGATTTAAGCAAAATCAATATGGAGAGGGTCTTAGGGCAGCATATTCAGCTTTAGCAGATAATATAGCTAAAGAATATAATGTAAAACTAGATAAGAACGTTAATGTTCCACAATATGTTGAAAGTTCAAACGTCTCTAAAAAGGGAAGTGGAATTCTAGCAATAGGATTTATTGTATTAGTTTTTCTTGACTTTGTTCTTAATAGAGGAAGAATAACCAGATTTATTATTACATTGCTATTTTGGAGTTCAATCGGTAGACGTGGTGGCAGAAATGGTGGTGGCTTCGGAGGTTCCGGAGGTGGTTCTGGAGGCTTTGGAGGCGGTTCATCAAGTGGAGGAGGATCTTCTGGAGGTTGGTAATAAAATAATTTGGTGGAATTAAATATTAAAAAGCAGAAAACAATGTGTTTTCTGCTTTTTAATATTTACAAATAATCACTATGAAAGCTTATGAGTGCTATTGGTATCGAAGGGATAATTATCAGGTTCACAAGTGCTATTCGCAACCTCTGCATCCATAAAGGAGAATAAGCAAACGAATTCCTATGCTTTAATTTTACCTTATCTGCTATATAAGATTAGAAGTTAATGAGCATATTATTTATAGTGTAGTCCAGTTTGTTATCTCCTGTACTTACTAAAGGTGTATCAAGTATTCATGTACTTGCCATAGCAACATAGTGACTAGGTTGTTACATTACATGGTAGGTGATATAAAATGGCAAATTATTCTCAATTATTAAAAGGAATTTTAGAAGGTTGTATATTAAAAATAATTTTAAAAAAAGAAACCTATGGATATGAATTATATAGTTCATTAAAAATTAGTGGTTTTGATGACTTATCTGAAGGAACTTTATATCCTTTGCTAATCAGGTTGGAAAAAAATGGGTTATTGTCCTCGGTAAGCAGGGACTCACCGCTGGGACCAAAACGAAAATACTATTCTCTTACTAAATTAGGGGAACAGGAATTTGTAGACTTTTGTAGCTCCTGGGGTAAAATTTCAAAATCAGTTAATAAGATATTGGGGGACGACCTAAATGATTAAAACAAAGTCATTAATAATGCAATTAAATAAAGCATCTGAAAAATTATCTTTAGAAAGCAAAGATGTATTTGATGACATTGTAGTCTATGTAAGAACATCCAATATAAAAACAAGGGACGCTGAAGAATTTCTACAACAGATACTAGACAGCTTTTTAAATGCAGAGCAGCAAGGTGTAAGCATTGAAAATGTACTAGGAACAACGGATATTAAGCATTACTGTGAAGAAATAGTAAATACCTATAAATCAAACTATCATTACTCATCACTATGTAGCGAATATGTTATGTACACAGGTATGATCATAACAATATTATCAATATTTAATTATATTACACAAAGTGTAACTATAATTTCAAAATATGGTGTTAATAATCTCACTTTCTATCTAAATCTTAATTTAGGAATAATATCTTAATTTTTGATTATAGGGATTGGTATTATTGCTATTATGGCTTACATCAAAAAAAACTGTTTTATGGAAACTGTAAAAGGTAGTACAAAAAAAGAGTTTTTTAAACTCTGGATATTAAGCTGTCTATGGATTTGTATAATGATTGCTTGTGTCATGTTTTTAGGAAAAATATTAGTATTTAGAGTAAATATAATTATAGTTCTTATTATTTGGATTGCTTTATATTTTATAGGTCATTATTTATCACAAAAATAAGAACTTCAAAATTTAAAAGAAAGTAAAAAAAACAAAGTATATTTACAATTTTTAAAAAATCAGTAATAGCCTCAATGTGAATGTAACTCAATTGGTATTGTGTTACATTCAAAATATTAATATAATCTAAATACATTAAATCCCACATCGTTAGATGTGGGATTACTTGAGACGATATTTGTTGTACATAAGTTCAACCTATTATTAGGTTATTCTCATTTTAGTTTTTCACTGCCAAGCAATAATTTACATTATCAAAGGCTGTTATAGGATGCTCTGGATTTAATTTATTATATTTTTTGAAATACTGCTCTGTTATTTCATTTGGTGTCAAATGCTCATAAATCAAGAAATTACTATCAGCTAATAAATTTTTAAGCTCTGAATAGGAATAGCTTGCAAGCATTTTCTCATTAGCCCCACCAGCCAGTGCTACTTGTTTTTTTGTTCGTTCTCCTGCTTTTGGGGTATATGAATCCTCATCTGGATAATCAAAAATAATAACACTGCCTTTTGGTACAATACATGAAATAGTGTAGAGTGTTTCAGCAAAAGTCCGCTTAGACAAATAGTAGCTTATCCCAAGCAAACTGCAAAAACTGATTGTACTTTGATCAAATTCAAAGCAGTCAATTAAATTGCTTTCCCAGTTGTTTTCTGTAAAATCAATTGATACGTAGTGCAGATTGGTAGGTTTTTCTGATAATACTGATTGAATACGATTTTGTTTGTCAGAACCAGTGGCCGGATGGTCAAGTTCAAAGATTTGAATGTTTGATGCCCAATCAGGCTGACGATATGCAAATGTATCATAGCCGGCAGCGAAAATTACATATTGTTTTGCGCCAACTCTCACAGCATTTTCAAGTGCTTTCTCCGCAAATGCTGATCTACCAAGTGGAGTTGGAGATAACTGATTATCTACAATCCAATGTAATGCTTCTTTCTGTGTACCGTCAAATAATGGATTGAAAAAATTGATTCCTTTTGACATGTTACTTGAAATTTGTTCGTATTCATTCTCAGTTAAAATGTCTTTTGCCAAGTAATCATCAAATACTTTTTCTGTATTTTGTACTGAATGATATGCCCTTGAAAATGCGCTTATCAATGCGGTCATGCTTTTTTGATCCATAAAATTATCACCTCTAATAATTAATACCATTTCATTATCAACAGTACAAGACTTGAAATTTTCCTTATTTTGTGGTACGATATAGGATAAAAATATAAAAGTTTACAAAATAGTCACATTTATAACGATGGCTTTTAGAATTCAGTAGAATAACAAAAGCCATCGCATCTATGAAAGAGTATATAAAAAACAAAATTAATAAATAACCATGAAAAGAGACAAATGGCGTGAAATAAAAATTGAATTAAACCGCTAACAGCGGTGGCAGACGAGTGCTAATACGTTAATTTAATTTTTACTTAAATAGAATATAAAGAATTATCTTAAGTAACTAAGATAATTCTTTATTAGAAGGTGCACTTCCTACATACTTTTATTGTCGAAATAAGAAATAAGGGAGTATTATTATTTATGTCAGAATTAAGAGAAGATTGAAAATGGATATGCAACCGAAAATGTTAAGTATTAAGCAATTCTCACGACGGTTTACTCCGCAGGATTAAAGGCCAGCGAAGTTTGTAATTTGAAAATTGAAGATATTGATAGTAAAAATATGCAAATATTAATAAGGGCAACCGAGATACGCGTAAAACCGGTAATTTAATGTAAAAGATTTCCATCAAATTACCGGTTCAATTATTTCTTCATTAAGACTTCCCCATTCTATTCCACTCGAATTTTCCCCCACAACAACTGTTGGTTCTGCTATAATTTACTCTTTCTTCGTTAAAATACAATACTTTTATCAATCTAGCAATATTTTCAGATGCTTTTTTAATGCTATTATATCCATCTTTCAGCGCTTCCTCTAAGTTTTTAGGCTTATCTACTATACCAAAAACTGAAGTTACTCCCATTGAGTATAATTCTTCTATATCATCGCCAACTTTGCCAGCGAGCACAATGGTTGGTATATTATACTTTTTAGCAATGTGTGCAACTCCAGCTATGGTTTTACCATACTTTGTTTGGCCATCTATACTTCCTTCACCAGTTATAATAAAATCTGCATCTTTAATTCTCTCCTCAAATTTAGTGTGCTTTATAACTAAATCTACACCTCTTAATAAACTACCATTTAATAAAAGGAAAGCCCCACCTAATCCGCCTGCAGCACCGGTCTTTGGTATATTAGAAATATCAAAGTCAAAGGTTTCTACTAATGCCTTGGCAAAATTAATCATTCCAAGTTCGAGCTCATCTGCAATTTCGCCTTTGGCACCCTTTTGAGGTCCAAAAATTTTAGTTGCCCCATTTTCCCCAACAAAAGGATTTTGGACATCACAGGCTACTTCTATACTTATTTTTTTTAGTCTAGTATCCATCTTAGAAATATCTAATTTATGAATTTTAATTAACTCTTTTCCACCAAGTCCTAATTCATTACCCTCCGTATCTAGAGCTATCACTCCTAATGCTTGTAACATCCCTAGACCTCCATCGTTTGTAGAAGATCCTCCAAGTCCAATTATTAAGTGATCTGCTCCTTTATTCAAAGCATCAAGAATCATTTCTCCAACTCCAAAAGTTGTTGTAAACATTGGATTTCGTTTAGAGTGTTCCACTAAATACAGCCCACAAGCTTCTGCCACTTCAATTACTGCCTTTTTTTCTTCTACTAACCATCCATATCTAGCCTCTGTCTTTTCACCTAAAGGACCTGTAACTATTACGTTTCTAAATTCTCCCTTTTGAGCATTTACTATAACCTCAGAGGTCCCTTCTCCACCATCTGCCATAGGAATAATATCAAATTCTGCATCTTTAAAGATACTCTTTATGCCACTTTTCATAGCATGGGATGCTTCAAATCCACTTACACTTTCCTTAAAAGAATCAGGTGCAATCACAAATTTAAGTTTTTCCATTATATCCCCTCTTTATAAATCGCTTATAAATCAATTGCAAAGTTTATTTAAGTTCTGGCCAATATCCTTTATTTGCTAAAATTAACGCATCAAGTACTTTACGTGCTTTTTCAGCAGATACTACTGTTCTATTTAAAGTTAGAGCTTGCAAAGCTTTTTGGTATGAACCTTCCATATATGCATCGACAGTTAGCTTTTCATAAGCTAATTGACCCTCCATTAATCCTTTATAGAAAGTAGATATATTTCCTACAGCGAGGGGTCTTGGTCCATTAGATGTCATTACAGCTGCTACTTCTACCATTGCATCATCTTGAATATTTGAAATCACACCATTATTTTCAGTTATTACTATATATATACGTTGTTTATTATAAGCAATAGACTGAGCAACTTCTATCATGAATTCACTATGTGCATCATTGTGTACAAGTACCGAACCTCTTGAAGTACCCACTTGTGTAACTCGTATGCATTCTTCAAACACTTTTCTTTCTCTACCATCCATTACTTCATTAGCACGAGTATAATTTGGATCTGAGTGTGCTACTTTTTCGCTTGGATATAAATAATATTGTAAGTAGGTATTTGGAAGATACTCTGGGAAGTCTTTAAGCATCTTTGAAACATTCTCATAAGTTGCAAGCCAAGATTTGTCGCGTTGCTCTGCATCAACAGGCTTAAACCCATTTTCACATATTAATTCTCTTAACTTTGGAGATAAGTCTGTTCCATCTTTATCAAATAAATGTGTAAACCAACCAAAATGATTTAATCCAAAGTAAACTGGTTCAAACTCACTAGAATCCATTCCTAAAATTTTACCGTAAGATCTTAATAAATTTACAGGTTGATCACACATGTTCAATATTTTTTTATCATCCGGAAATACTCTTCTAACTGCCTCTGCCACTATAGCTGCTGGATTTGTATAGTTTAAAATCCATGCATCTTTTGAGTATTTACGGATATCATTAATAGTTTTTATCATATCACCTATAGAACGTAATCCATAAGCGAATCCACCTGCACCACAAGTTTCTTGTCCTACAAGCCCCATACTTAATGGTATTTTTTCATCTTTTTCACGCATTTTAAATCCGCCAGTTCTCATCTGCATAAACACAAAATCCACGTCTTTATAAGCCTCTTCTACATCTGTTGTATAATAAAATTCTAATTCTGGATAGTTTTCTGAAAATAACACCTTTGCAAATTCACCAATAATTGATTGTCTTTGCTCATCAATGTCAAACAGGACTAACCTATTCATTGGGAATGTTTCTTTCATTTTACATAGGCTTTGTAATAGTCCTGGAGTCCATGTACTTCCTCCCCCAACTAGCGTTACGTTAAACTTTTTCAATTGAATCACTCCTATTTATATTATTTTACTGATTTTAAATTGTAAATATAATCATCTACCATGTTTCGTATTTTTGTAACTCTTCCCCCATAAACAATATGAATTGTATTTGGATCAGGAATAATTATACCATTTGGTTTTGTCTTTTTTATTAAATCCTTATTTATTTTTGAACCAACTTTTAACTCAACACGCAAACGTGAAATGCAGTTATCTACATCCACAATATTGTCAAGACCGCCTAGGCCTTCAACGATATTACGTGCTGAAATTTTATCATCACCAGTTAACGCTTCTCCAGTTCCCGTTTCTTCTTCAGAATCTTCAAAGTCAGATTTACTTCTTCCAATTGTCATTACGTTGAATTTAGAAATAATAAAGCTAAATGAGAAATAATACATTGCAAAGAAAATCGGGCCTAAAAACAAGTAAATAACCCATTTCGTTTGTGCACCTTGTAATACTCCGAAAACAAACCAGTCAATAATTCCACCTTGAATATTTCCAATAGCAGCATGAAACATAGCAGGTACTAAAAATGAAAGACCTGCAAAAACAGAATTCACAATCCATAAGATAGGAGAAATAAATATGAATGTAAATTCAATCGGTTCTGTAATTCCTGTTAGAATAGCCGCAGTTAAACCAGCTAAAAAGAATTTAATCACTTTGTCTCGTTTCTCTGGAAGAGCTTTACGGTAAATAGCATATACTACAGCTGGCATTCCAAATGCCATGTGTAAGATTTTACCTTGTGCTAAATACTGTGTTGCATTTGTTGAAAACTGTAAATTGTTATCTAGTTGATAAAGATAAATCTGCATTGCACCAACTAAATTATTCCCATCGATAGTTTCTATCCCACCTAATGCCGTAAAACGGAATGTTTGGTTTAAAATATGATGTAATCCTGTAGGATTGATGACTTTTTCTGTAAACCCATAAAGAAAAACTCCAAATAATCCTGCTTCACTGATAAGCTTTCCTGTGGAAATAATTGCTGCATTAATCGCTGGCCAAACAAATGCTAGTATCATACCCACAATTACCATGATAAGTGCAGAGATAATTGGAACAAATCGCTTACCACTATAAAATGATAAGGCTGGATGTAATTCCGTTTTTCTGAATTTATTATGGATTAGCACTCCCATAAGACCTGCTATAATACCGCCAATCACATTCATGTTATAGACAAATATTCCAAGCATATTTGTAAATAATGAATTCTTCAAGATTGCATCCACTTGACTCATTGATTTATTTGCCGTTAAATATTCAACAGTTGTTGTTAATGGTGTAAGTCCTTGCACGCTTAAAATATAACTTATACCAACAAGCATTGCAATATAGCCAACAGCTGCAGAAAACACTGCAACTTCTTTATCACGTTTTACCATTCCAAGTGGGATTGCCATAGCAAATAATAAAGGAAGTTGTGCAAATGGCAGTCCGGATACTTTACGGATAAGTCCTAAAAAGATTTGTAATGGCTCATTTCCTAAAAAAGGTATCGCTTTAATAATGTTTGGATTCTGAAGCGCTGCAGCCAGCCCCAAAAATATTGCCATAAAGGACAATAAAGAAATTGGGAATAATAATGACTTCCCAAAGCTTTGAAAATTCTTCTTAAAATTTGACATTTGATAGCCCCCTAATATTTAGGTTAATTTTAAAATTATGTTATTAATTAGTTATAACTAAAAGAATTCTATTTTTTAATTATAATGTTTAAAATTTCTTGTGGTTTAATAGTGTAGGCGGTTATTTTCTCTAATTTGTTTTCTGTTGGAGTTGCTAAGTAAGTTTCTTCTGTGAAAACAAGTGAAACATTCTCATCCTTAGGGTTAAACATCCGTATAAAAAGATCATTTGTTTGTTCTGTAAGTTTTAATGCAGATACAATACATCCATTTAATTCCAAATTTAAACTTGTATTAATATTGGTTGTAAACCTAGGTACATTAACATTAAAACGATTAAATTCCTTTAATTGATACCCCATAATAGGAGTTAAAAATTCTTTTCCTTCAAAAGCTTTATTAACCTTTGGCTTATGGAAAGTAAATGCTAAATTAAATGTAAATTTTTGATTTTGAAGTTGATTATCAGGTGTTTCAATTTCAATGCCTGAAGGTCTTCCTGGCCGATTTATAAGTTCACGTTTTCCAAGGTGGGAAAAGCATCTAAAGAGTGTAATATAAATATTTTTATCGTAAACCTCATATTCTTTTAATCCATAAGCAAAAATAGTTCCTTGCTTATCTTCATTTTCTAAAGAAATATAGGATTGAAAAGTTTCAATAGAGACAGGTTTTTCCACCCATTTTTCTTCTTTCCAAACTGAAAGTTCTTTATGGTTATACACAGGCTTTTTAACAACAGATAAATGAGAATCTACCTGGACTGTATCGGAAACAATCTCTGTATTAAATACCAATCGATATCTGGTATCCATGGCCATATTGGTATGCCTTATTTGCACATAACCTTTTGCATCACCCTTATATAAGGTTAAGTTAACTTCAAAACATACCTCTGTGCTAAGCTTGCCTTCTGCTCTTTCCTTAAGGTCATTTGGTACAATATAATTAAGAATACAGTTTAGTACTTCTAAATTACTACCTTTAATGGTGGTAATATTTGTAATGTTAACGTTTTGATGATTTATAAGTATATCTTTGTGTGGCGGTGAATAATCATAACTATCACCAGCATCACCACTATTCTCAATGGAAATTACATTTTGTACAACTTGACCGGTAGATTTATTTTTCAATGATATTGTATTTTCCTGAACTAGCAGTTCATAAAATTCATTTTCAATGGATTCATCATTGTTTATATTTACCTGCTTATTCCCCTCAAGGTCTTTATAACTTAAATAGCGAATACTAAGCCCATCTATTTCATTTATTTTTGCTTTTACTTTACTTTTATAGACTTTTATATCCAATAAGCGAGCAGCCACTTGACGATCAATAAGTCCCGCATCAACCAATTCTTGTTCTAATAACACATATTCAATATGATTACTTTCTTCATCTAGGATCTCGAAATTACTTGAACGCGTAATCAATTCAATTTCTACAAATTGATCTTTTCTTAAATGCGGTAAAAAGTTGTAAATTGTAATGGTTTTTTCATCTTGATTCTTATTTCCTAAAGAGATTAACCTCATATACAACTCAGTTTGTGTATCCACAGCCTCTTTCACATTTAGTAATCTTTTCTTAATATCTTGATTTACATAATCTGAATTACAACCGCCTATACTATCATGAGCATGAGCCCCAAACATCTGTTTATAACATTTAGCGAATAGTGCATGAGGGTAGTCTAATTTTAAATGCGATGCTAAAACTGCTAAAGGTTCTAAAATATTGTACATTTTATATTCAATTTCAGTATTAAGTAGCTTAATATCCATTCTTGTAGAATTGATGGTTCGATGAATTCGTGCATGCTTGCTGTGGATAAGCTCTCCTTCTACAACTTCAAGATTACAATCCCTTAAAGAATCTACGTAACTCTCAAAATCACTAACGCTTATATTATCGTCGGGATATATTTTTTTTAAGTGTTTTATAATAAGATGTATATCTTTTTGGATAGGCATCTGATCGTGACCGTTCATAACAAGCCTGGCATTACCTGCACTGTAGTTATCTAGTACCTCTAGAATTTTCCCCGTACGCTGCTTCAAAGCATCATAATCAGACTCTAAATATTTGGCTCCTTGATAACCAGTGGCAAGATTAATTCCATAAATTCTACTTCCATCAATTCCTTCCCAAATAAAGTCTGATTTTGGGGCCATTAATTCACTGAACCCTCGCCAAAAGACTGTACTTTCAATACCAAACTGTTTGTAAATTTGTGGCATCTGACTGGAATGCCCAAAAGTGTCTGGCGCATACCCAACTTTCATCACGTCTCCATATTTAAGTGCGGTTTTAATCCCATAATATAAATTACGAATTATTGATTCTCCATGGACAATAAGTAAGTCTGTTTGGGTGTACCATGGTCCAGTGCGAAGCTGATTTGACTGTACTACCGCCCTTAACCGATCTTCCCATTCAGGTGCCACCTCCAAAAAATCATCTATCATGACACTTTGACCGTCTAATATATATATAATATCTTCATGTTCCTCTAAAAACTGAATTACTTCCTGGAAATGGTTTCTGAGTAGCACCTGTGTTTCATCTTTTGTAAAATACCATTCACGATCCCAATGCGTATGCATAAGTATCTTTATATCTCTTTTCATTGTGACCCTCCCTACTGCGATGTAATTCTTTACATTTTCATTATACGACGTTTTATTACCTTGTTATCTCCAAGTTTACGGATAATTATACATAAAATTGTGCAAAAAAAAACATAGTAGTGGTTCTACTATGTGAAAAGACTACAATTCATTTTTTTATAATACCTTGGCTATTTGATCAATAAGCTCATTTACCATAATAATCATATGAATTTGTTGTTCCCTAGAAATACCATCTAGTTTATCCATATTTACTTCATGGTAAAAAACACCATCACTAATTTGAGCAAGGCTACTATCTTTTTTAGTAATTGATACCAGCTGCATATTGTAACTCTTAGCTTTCCTTGCTATTTGATTTATCCTAAGAGTTTCCCCAGAGCTTGAAAAAATAACAATTACATAATCCTTAAATTGATCAAGCATTTTTATTTCGCTAACAAATACTGTAGGAATTCCGAGGTATAATAGCTGTCTTTGAAAATATTTAGCTGAAATTTCTGATCCTCCAAGACCATAAATCAATAATTTCACATAACTTCCTTTGAAATATTTAATAATATCTTTTGCACTTTCGAAATTTATTTTTTCTAGAAAAAATTCTGTTTTATTAATACGCTCTTGACTGTGAGTTTCGATAAATGATAGATCTTCTTTAATTGCATACTTCAGTTCACTATAACCATTAAACCCTAAAGTTTTGCATGCACGATTAATGGTCGCTTGCGATGTAAAACTTTTCTCACTTAGTTCTATAACTGACAACCGAGGGATAGAATTAAAATGCTTTTCTAAATAGTCAAATACGGCCTCTTCACTTTTAGAAATTTTATTAATAAACCTACGCTCTTTCAATTTATGAATCACTTTATACTGCAAAGCTCTCCTCCTCTAATCTTACACCCACCTGGTTCATGTTCTTTCTTATTAAAATGGAAGCTCCTCATCACTTATTTCATTATTTTCAACTAACCCATTTTCAAAAGCCTGCTCACATGTTATACCAAAAGGAACCCCAATAAAAGTATATCATACTATACTCAAACATCGCACATGTAAAAATTTGATAATTATCTTTAAATACTATCACAAAATATAAAATCTATAGTTTTGTGACACCAAATAATGCCAACGCAAAAGGTCTACTTTTGTGACGTTTATAGGTTTGTAAAAATAGTATATAATGGTATAATATTCTTGAAAGCTATGTCGGATTGGTATTATGGTATTAAATAATGGTAGAAAAACACAAATTATATATAAGGAGGTGCAGAACATGATTGATTATAGTGAAATTATAAAAGAGAACTCTATCTTAGAATCAAACAGATTAATTTTAAGACCATTTTCTATAGAGGATGTAGATGATGTATTCTTATATACCAGTGATGATATTGTAACAAAATATTTAACATGGCCGTCGTATAAGGATATATCACAAACTGAGGACGTAGTAAAAAAAATTTATATAGGTAAAATTGGAGTTTTTGCAATTGAATTAAAATCAGAGCATAAATGTATTGGATGTATTGATTTAAGACTATGTATTGAACATAATAAAGCAAGTTTTGGGTATGTATTGAATAGGAAATATTGGAACAATAATTACATGTCAGAGGTGTTAAGTTTAATATTAGACCTTTCATTTTCAAAATTGGGATTGAATCGCATTGAAGCTACACATTATGTAGGAAATGAAGGTTCGGGTCGTGTTATGCAGAAATGTGGAATGAAATATGAAGGAACAGCTCTACAGGAAGTAAAGGTTAAAGGTACTTTTTATGACGTTGTTCATTATGCAATTTTAAGAGAATATTGGATTAATCTAACACAAGTTCAAACCTTATAAATAGAAATTACAAACTAAGAAGTTGTTTCGTATCTTTCTAATTTTACTACGGATATATATTCCTCAAGTGTTATGAATGATTTTGCAGTTCCAAAATTCAAGGAAAATCAATATGGAGAAGGTCTTCGTGCAGCATATTCAGCTCTAGCAGATAATATAGCTAAAGAATACAATGTAAAACTAGATAAGGACGTTAATGTTCCACAATATGTTGGAGACTCAAATGTCTTTGAAAGCTCAGATCTTGTTGAAAGGGGTAAGAAAAGCCTGGTAATAGGATTTTTTGTATTATGCCTTTTTCAATTTGTTCGTAATATAGGAAGCGGTGATGGCTTCGGAGGCGGTTCATCTAGTGGGGGAGGATCTTCTGGAGGATGGTAATATAATGATTTTGTAAAATTAAACATTAAAAAGCAGAAAAACAATGTGTTTTCTGCTTTTTTATATTTAGAAATAATTACTATTAAATTTTAGGAGTCTCATATGCGCTTCATGTGGATGTATCCTTTTTATTTTTCATTTGAAAATTATTGTTACATTTTTAAAACCCATATTTGATAGAATGCCTTGTAAAAGTAATTTAGTATTAGCATTAGCACTATCTAAAAATCCTGTCTTTATTAAATCAGCTTCAACCTTTACTTTTTCATTACTGATTTCGTTTATCATATCTTGCATACTAAGCTTGTTAAACATTGAGGATTTTTCATCATAAATGAATAAGTCTTTACTATTTATTACATGATCTAAGATTTTAGATTTTTTTAAAGTTATAGTAACACTATCATTAGTGACAAGAACAGCTAAATCTTTTAAATCTACTCCAGCTTTAATATAGCCATTGTATTTTATTAAAAATGATTTCTCAGTAAATGGAATAGAGTAATCTTTTAATTTTTTATTATCTCTTAGAGATATTATGTTTGAATAATTATACCTTAATGTAGAAAGTTCTGAAATTTTGGACAATCTTTCCGAAATAAGGGTAGAAGTTATAGATTTATCATTATTAAATTTGATTATAATCGAATTAATCATTATTACCCCGATTATTAAAATTAAAAAAATAAATTTATTTTTACGATTTAGGGGGTTAAAGGCGGATTTTAAATTCATACTAATACAACTCCTTATAATATGCGGTGATAACGATTAAAGATGATTTTACAATTAAATAAATAATAAGTACAGTTATTGTATTATATGGTACTAAAGCATAGTTTTAAAACTAGAAATTCAAAAAAACGATAATTTTTAAATAAATGAGGAACCTTAACAAAGTGTTTTTAGGAAAATATGTTTTATGCAAACGCGTGCATTAAACTGAAAAATTATGTATAATGATTATAAAAGATACAATTACAACAAATACAAAAGAAAACAACCAATTAGAAAATAAATTTAATTTTTAATTGGTTAGTGCTAAAAAAGTATAGGAGGGAAAATTAATGGATATTAACAATCTTCCAAGAGTTGCTTATTTTTGTATGGAGTATGGACTACAATCAGACTTTAAAACTTATGCAGGTGGACTAGGAATACTTGCAGGTGACCATTTAAAAGGAGCTAAAGATTTAAATCTACCACTAGTGGGAATAGGTCTCAAGTGGAAACAAGGATATACTGAGCAACTTGTAGATGAAAATGGAAAAGTATACGATACATATCATAATTATAATTATGATTTTTTAAAGGATACAGGGGTAAAAGTAACTGTTAAAATCAGAAATTTGGATGTAGTGTGTAAGGTTTGGAAATTAGAGGAATTTGGGAATAACCCAATATATCTTTTAGACACTGATATACCGGAAAATGGTGACAATTGGATAACTGGACAGTTGTATGGATGGTTTGGAGAAGAAAGAATTGCTCAAGAAATGGTGTTGGGTATTGGTGGAGTAAAAGCTTTAAGGGCATTGGAAATTCCTATAAATGTATACCATTTCAATGAAGGGCATGCGGCACTCGCGGCTACAGAGCTTATTAAAGAAAAAATGCAATCAGGATATAGTTTTGAGGAGGCTTGGAGTAAAACACGTGAGGAAGTAGTATTTACAACCCACACTCCAATAGTTGAAGGCAATGAATCTCATGATGTTTCCAAATTAGAGTACATGGGGGCATTTAATGGATTAACTAGGCAGCAAATGATTAGAGTTGGTGGAGAACCATTTAATATGACAATAGCAGGACTTAGGCTTTCAAGAAAGGCTAATGCCGTAGCTCAACTCCACATGGAAACTGCAAATAAAATGTGGAAAACAGTTGCTGGAAGGCCATCTATTATTGGGATAACTAATGGAATTCATAAACCTACTTGGGTAGATGATCGAATCACTAAGGCATATGAAAATAATGGAGACCTATGGGGTACCCATATAACTGTTAAAAAGGAATTAATAGCGTTTATTAAAGAAAGAACGGCCATAACGCTTGAGTCGGATAAGTTACTTATCGGATTTGCAAGAAGAGCTGCACCGTATAAGAGAAGCGATTTGATATTTACTGATGAAGAAATTATTTCTCCATTACTCCAAAGTGGAAAAGTTCAAATCGTATTCTCAGGAAAAGCTCATCCACTTGATGATACTGGAAAAGAAATAGTAGCAAAGCTTGTAAGGATGATGAAGAAGTATCCAAATAGCGTAGTGTTTTTAGAAAATTATGACATGAATATAGGAAGGATGCTAACTAGAGGCTCGGATGTTTGGTTGAATAATCCAAGGAGACCTTTAGAAGCTAGCGGAACTTCGGGAATGAAAGCTGCGATGAATGGTGTACTTAACTGCTCTATTCTAGATGGGTGGTGGCCGGAAGCTTGCAAGGACGGTGTAAATGGATGGCAGTTTGGAGATGCAGTGGGTCTTGATGATTTATCAGAAGTAGAATTAGATAAACATGATACAGAAGCTCTTTATGATACTTTAATAAATAGGGTTATGACTACCTATTATGAAAATAGAGAAAAGTGGATAGAGATGATGAAAGAAAGTATTAAAACTACAAGCTATGAATTTTCAGTAGAGAGAATGTTAGACGAATACTATAACAAGATGTATATAAAATAAAATATAAAAACAACTTTAAAACTATTTACGTCTCTTCAAAATGAAATTTTTAAGGAATGGGAAATAGACTCAATGTGAAAGTAACACAATTAGTATTGTGTTACTTTCACAGGTTGTTTACAAACCCAGTATAATTTTTTTATTATACTGGGCTTTTTACATGCAATTATGCGATAGCATTTTGAGTTATGGATAAATTTAAAATAACAACTATGTTCTTAGTTAGAAAATCAAAAAACCTTAAAGATAGCAGGCTAGCTATCTTTTTCATATTCTGCACTGCTGCTGTAAGCAGACACTGCTCTTGCACATTTTCTAATCCACGCATATGGCAATAGCGAAGCCCATGCAGTTGTTTTGAATCTGCGAAGCTTCGCTCTATAGTTTCTTTTCTTCTTCTATATATATTTCTGCCTTTATCTGTTCTGGTGAACTTTACAACATCTTCTTTATACGTTTCCCAAACATGTCTTCTAATAGTTTTAAACTTGCTTTTTGCAGAAAAGCATTGAGCTCTGTTTGGACATATGTCGCAATATTTTGCATTACCAACATATTCTTTATATCCTTCTCTTGTTGTTGTTTTATAATGTAAAGCCCTTAAGTCAGGGCATACGTAAATGTCCTGCTCTTTAACATATTGGAATTTATTTTTTGTGTACATTCCTTTTGTATGTGGAGACCTACGGTATCCCATTACAGATTTTAATTCCCTCTCATATAGTTTTTTACATATAAGATTTGTAGCATAACCAGCATCTGCACCAACATATTTTGTATTAAAATTAAACTTTTTTATTTGCACATCTAATCTATCGATATAAGGATCAACATCATTTATGTTTCCAGGAGTAACATACACATCAGTAACATACACATCAGTAATTATATTATGTCTGCTATCGACAGTTCTGTGATCTAAATATGAGAAGCCTTCCGGCTTGCCATCTCTCATCATATATCCACTGTCGGGGTCGGTTGTGCTAACTTTAGTTTCTTTTATTTTGGTAACAGGTTCTTTTTCTTTTAAAGGTTTTTTACCATGGTTTATTCTATCTTCTTCCACTGCTTTATTAAGTTCAGCTACATATTCTTTCGGCGTTTTTTCAACTTCAATTTTCACAAGCTTTCGCTTATTAGCATTTGCTTTTAGGTGTGTAGAATCTGTGTAAAGTATTTTACCGGTTACCATCTTAAGATTTATAGCCTTAAATACTACTTCGTCAAATATTTTTTGAAACACATCTGTTCCTTTAAATCGTCTACGTCTATTTTGGCTAATTGTTGAATGATCTGGAATAGTATCAGTAAGACTTAGCCCTAGGAACCATCTATAAGCCACATTTACTTCAATTTCCTTTACAAGTTGTCGTTCAGATTTTATTCCAAATAAGTACCCAATAAACAGCATTTTAAAAAGTAGAATGGGATCTACGCCAGGTCTTCCATTATCTAAGCAGTAATATTTTTTAGTCAGTTCTCTTATAAAAGAGAAATCCATGTATTTATCTATATTTCTCAAAATATGGTCTTTATGTATTTGTCAAGTGAAAACTGGTTCTTTCCAAAGTTAGTTGAAATGCCTCGTAAAATGTAATATAATAGTATGATCAGAATACTAGAAATGAGGCTATTTTATGGATGAAATTATAAAATTATTAGATGAAAATTTAGATTACATAAGTCATAAAATTATAGATGATACGATTTTCATAAATGTAGTATCTAATCGCAAAGAAGTTACATGTCCTCATTGTGGAAAACCTTCTTCAAAAACACATTCTCATTATAAAAAAAGTTTTCAAGACTTACCTATACAAGAAAAAAAGGTTAGGGTCATTTTAAGCAATAGAAAAATGTTTTGTAACAACCCCGATTGTAACCATACTACTTTTGCGGAAAGCTTTGATTTCCTTGAATTTAAATCAAAAAAAACAAAAAGATTAGAGAGTAAAATTATAAATATATCAATGAACGTTAGTTCACTTACAGCTACAGATCTTTTAAGAAATAGTGTTGCTGACGTAGGTAAAAGTACGATTTGCAATCTTTTAAAAAAAAGATACCCCGATTATTGATAAGTGGAAATTTACAAAAATATGTATCGATGATTTTGCTATTAAAAAAAGAGAATCATATGGGACCATCATGATAGATATTGAAACGCATCGAGTTATAGATTTAATTCCTTCACGTGATTGTGAAGAAGTAGTAAAGTGGTTAAAATCATATCCTAATCTTCAAGTTGTTTCTAGAGATGGTTCTATTACATATAAAAAGGCTATTACTTTAGCACACCCCGAAGCGATTCAAGTAAGCGATAGGTTTCATATTTTAAAAAATCTAACATCCTATTGCAAAGATTATCTGATGAAATATTTAAAACCAAAAGTAATAATTGATGTAGTCAAAATGGAATCAAGCAATGTGACTACGAAATCACCCATTCAAAATAAAAAAGTAACACTAGAAGAAAAAATAATGAAAGCGATTCAATTATTGCATGATGGTATTGGCAAAAGCCAAATTTGCAAGCAATTAAATATGGACATCAGAGTATTTGATAAATTATTGTCTATGAATGATAATGAGCGTTCATTCTATTTAAAAAGTCCATTACAAATATCACATGAAGGTAAAGTTGCAAAAAAAAATGAAATAATAAATATTGCAAGAGATATGCACAACAATAATCATTCAGTAAGATCAATTGCTATAGAACTTGGAATGTCACGAAAGACAATTACTAAATACTTAGATGATAATGTGTCTGCTATAAATGGGAATTATAATGTTAAAAGAAAAAGTATTTTAGATCCTTTTTTAGAAGAGATTAATAAATTAATAGATAAAGGACATACTTCATCTGACATAGAAAATGTAATTCGTCAAAAAGGTTATAATGGCTCTGACAGTACTATTCGTAATTATAGATCTCGCTTAAAAAAATCAATTCATGAAACTTATAAAAATAGTAAAACTTCGCCTGCTACAACAGATTTGGTTGACCGAGGTCAATTACTAAAATTATTGTATAAACCACTAATTAAAGTAAAACGATTGTCTATTGACTATGTAAATAAAGTAAATGAAAAATATCCATTATATAAAGAGATAATCGATTTAGTAGGTGAATTTAGAAAAATTCTAAAGAACAAAGAAATAAGTAAAATTAGTAAGTGGATGGAACAAGCATCTTCTTTAAACAATAAATATATTAATTCATTTATAAATGGAATAACCAGAGACATTTCAGCAGTTAAAAATGCGATTATATATGATTATAATAATGGGTTAGCAGAAGGCAGTGTGAATAAATTAAAAGTTATAAAAAGAATTATGTATGGTCGTAATAGCTTTGGAATGTTGTATAAAAAAATATTATGGCTTGAAAAAAGACGTAAAATCAACTAACATTGGAAAGAACCAGTTTTAGATTAACATATACACTTTAGGAACTAAATCTTCTAAATACACCATTTCTAGTTTTTGTTGTGTGAAGTTTTTTTCATTAATCATAATAATGCCCTCCGAATTATAAAGTTTGTATACTATATATATTCGACATTGATGTCCTAAAATCCTTTTTGAATATGAAAAAAACACTCCAATTTTAAATTAGAGTGTTTTACATTTTATGTTTGTCAACGGTCTGTGAAAGTAACACAATTAGTATTGTGTTACTTTCAGTTTGAATGTTACTTAATACTAATATTTGATATTATTATGTAATATATTACTTTTAAGTACACAGGGATGCCGTACTGCCTCATATTAACAGGCTAATATACCTTTTCGGGGGGGGGGCGGGTACAGCCAACATACGGGTAAAAATAGGCCACATGATGGAAGTAATATCCAACATGTGGCTATATATTGTTTTATAAGTGTTGCAACAAGCCTATTTCTATTTGAAACATTTCATATATCCTTTTTATAACCCCAGTGAAACATATTTTAATAGTGTCATTAGGTACGGCCTATTGGTATAATTGATTAGTAATGGGAAAATAAGTATTTCAACTGTCCCATAAGACTTGTATCAGAATGGAGGCGGACATTTGAGAAAAATAGGATATGTTCGTGTAAGCTCACAGGACCAAAATGAAGAAATGCAAATTAAACAATTAAATGAAATTGGAGTAGATATTATTTATCAAGAAAAAATATCTGGAGCAACTTTGGATAGAGAGAAACTTAAGAATATTACTATATAATTCTATTTTAATCCATTTTTAATGATTTTTTATAGTATATAAAAATCATTACTACCGTAATATATTCTTCAACTATTGCAAAATGCATTTCTCTGTTGTAATATATACACTATCAGAAAAATAATAGCGTTTAAATAATAAATAAAATTTTTGTTATTCCTAATTTAAGGATATATAAATATAACAAGAATTGTTTAGATAATAGATAGGAGTAACTATGATAGAAATATATTACTATACGATTGTTATGATTATTATAGCAACCTGGATAATAAGTAGTATTATAATTAATTCTAAAAATAAGCAAATTAATTGGAAATATGAACTTAAAATAGCGTTTATATTCTTTTGTGTAGCTGTAATACTAAGATTTACTTTCTTTCCTTTTGATTTAGTCAATGGTCATATACAGCCACTTACTTTGGAAATGAATAAAATTTATCCATTCAGAATAAATTTTATTCCATTAGTTAATCTTTTTGATTATGAAGGCCCTATCCGAGATACATTGATTAATGTAATTGGAAATACTGCTATGTTTATCCCTATCGGTATCATAATACCTCTTACATTTTCAAAATTAGACAGTTTTTCAAAAGTGATTACAATAGGCTTTATTACTTCCTTAATCATTGAAATAATGCAACTTCCATTTATTAGTAGGGTATCTGATATTGATGATCTTATTTTAAATACAGTTGGATGTGGTATCGGATTTGCGTTCTATTATTTAGCTCATAGAGTTAAACAATATTATACTAAGAAACTAAGACTGTAAGTTCATTAGTAATGTAAAAAATATTAGTATATGTACTGAAACCCCTCTTATTTTACGATTTAAGGAATAGTTAAAACGAAAAAGAGTGTATCCAGTGAAATTAATTACTTTCATGAGGTACACTCTTTTTTTGTTTTCTCGTTTTCCATGAAACTTTATTTTTTAAACTTTTCCAAATTCTATATAAATAAATTTATTTTAATTTTAACTTTATTTATATTACTATAAATGAGCGAAAACGATTCCATAAATTTTCATATATCAAAAAGAAAAACATCTATGGATTCTCCTGTTATAAGGGGTATGTGTAGCAATGGAACCAAAACGGCAATATAATTACCATATTAGCCCATATTCATTACAACTAGCATCTCCTTCGGTAAAACAGTTCTTTGCATCAGCTTCATTTTCTAATTCACGGAATATTTCATATGATATTTAGACCTAAATACACACAAATCCTAACATCTTATTTATTTCTGACATATGTCAAATTGTTAGTACATATGTCAGAAATATAAATATAGGTAATTAGTTTTATAATGGCTATATTTCAGAGAATATCGAATTAGTAATTTGTCTATTCCACCTTTTCGGCGGGATGGGCAAAAACACCCAGTATAGTTATTTCTTTAAAGAATAGGCTATAGACCCAATGTGAATGTAACTCAATTGGTATTGTGTTACTTTCAGGATATCAATACACACTTAATTTCTATAATCCTTTGAAAATATTACTTTATAAATCAAATCATGTTAATATAAATAAGGGATTTATAAATTAACATGATTTTTAATTTGCATTGGGGGGCCTCTATGAAACGATACATACTATATATGTATAGTCTCAGTCTACTTAGTTTACACTTATATATCTAAAAAACAAAGAAAAGTTAGATGCCGTGAAACCAAAATTTAACTGTATAATTGGTGCCTAATTGACAATATCGGGTATAACCCCCTAATATTAAAATATTTTTAAGAGATATGAAAGGAATAAATATATGTATGATATTACTATAGTAGGGTCAGGAGTTAGTGGGATGTTCCTCGCATATACTCTGGTACAGACAAAATCAGAATTAAAAATACTGATGATAGAAAAGGGGAGAAAATTTATAGACAGGGTATGTCCAATGGAAAACGGATTAAGCAAAAGATGTATCCATTGTAAACCATGTAATAAATTTCAAGGTTTTGGTGGTATGGGTAGGTCTGAGGGAAAATTTAATTACACTAATGATTTTGGTGGTTATTTAGGTGAAAAAATAGGAAACAGAACTGCACTAGAATTAATGGAATGTATTGATAATATCTTATGTTTATTTGGTGCAGATACAGTTAAATTATATAGTACAGAGAATGAAGAACTTAGTAGAAGAGTAAAAGAGAAAAATTATAATATACTAACTACAAAAGTAAGACATTTAGGAACAGCATTGTCTTATGGAATTTTAAATAAAATGTATTCACATCTTAAGGATAAGGTAGATATTAAGTTTGAGTTAGATATAACTTCTATAGATAAAATGAATAATGTATTTAACTTGAATAGTAAAGAAAATGTTTTCCAGTCTAAGATAGTTATATTAGCTACAGGTATAAGTGGAGGAGAGGAATTTCTGAAATATTGTCAAGCTTTTAATATTGAGCCCTATAGAAAAAGGCTGGATTTAGGGGTAAGGGTTGAAATGAAGGGTGATCAGTTAGACTCTATTCTTAAAGATTCTTTTGAAATTAAGATTAATTACAAAGGTGATGGATTTGAAGCTACAACTTATTGTATGAATCCTAAAGGAAAAGTAATCAAAAAGTTTCAAAAAGGCATCGTAATGGCTGATGGTCAAAATTATCTTGAAACAGACAGTCCGAGTTGTAACTTAAATTTTTCTATTCTTGTACCAAAATATTTTTCTTGTTTTATTGAGGCGAACGAATATGCCACAAGTATAATAAAATCTATAAATAAAGATAGAGAAAGAATAGTACTTCAAAGATTTGAGGATTTAATAAATAATAGGGCAACTACAAAAGAACAACTTACTAAAAATAGTATTCAGCCGTCGATTGAAGGTGAGGGTGGAAATCTATATAATGAAATTCCGAAGATTTATATAGATGCACTATTAAAAATTATTAAATCAATAGAAGATATAATAGGAAAAGAGATTTCTGAAGACACTTTATTATATGGAATTGATGCAAAATTTTATGAACCTGAAATTAGTACTAATGAATATTTTGAGACCAAACAAGAGGGACTTTATGTTTTAGGAGATTGTTCAGGAACAACCTATTCTTTATCACAGGCGGCTGCAAGCGCAGTATATCTCGGTAGGTATTTGTTAAACAATAATAATAAATAATGAGATACAAAAGGGTTTGTAATAACATTGTATATAGTTTAAAACGTATCTATAGGATTATGAATAAATATGTCCTCTTTAAAATATCCTTTGAAATATTTGACAAAAAATACTCCTCCTTGCAATTTTTGATAATTAGCTTATCTCAATTATTGGCAAGAAAGAGTACTTTTTATTCTGTTTACACAAAATTACTTACAGGCCCTTTTGAAGTTGTTTTTTGTTATGAAATGATTATTCTACTTCCACAATCCAGCCTTCAGGAGATTTTATTTCTCCAAATTGGATTCCGTGAAGAGTATCATAAAGCTTTGTAGTAACTGGGCCCACTTCTGTCTCGCTGTGAAAAACATGAAGTTTACCGTTATATTCTATACCACCAATAGGCGTTATTACAGCAGCAGTTCCACAAGCACCTGCTTCTTTAAATTCACTAAGAGTACTTATTGGGACATCTCTTTCTTGTACTTCCATTTTTAAATATTCTTTTGCAAGATAAAGTAATGAGCGCTTAGTTATGCTAGGAAGTATTGATGGTGATTTTGGGGTTACAAATATATTATCATTTGTAATTCCAAAGAAGTTTGCAGAACCAACTTCTTCGATGGTGGTATGAGTTGCTGGATCAAGGTAGACACAGTCAGCAAATCCTTTTTCTTTAGCTTTTTCATAGGCAAGAAGGCTTGCAGCATAGTTTCCTCCAACTTTTACATTGCCTGTTCCATAAGGGGCGGCTCTATCATAGTCATCAGATGTCATAAAGTTTACTGGGGCTAGTCCTCCTTTGAAGTAAGCGCCTACAGGGCAACAGAATATTCCAAATAAAAATTCAGGAGCTGTACTTACGCCAAGGTTATCCCCAATACCTATCATATAAGGTCTAAGATAAAGTGTTGCTCCGGTTCCATATGGTGGAACAAATTTTTCGTTTGCTTTAACAACTTGGATACATGCATTAACAAATTTTTCAACGGGGATCTCAGGCATGAGAACGCGTGAACAACTGTTCATCAAACGCTTAGCGTTTTCGTAAGGTCTAAACAATTGGATATTGCCTTTTTTTGTACGATAAGCTTTTAATCCTTCAAAACATTGTTGGCCATAATGAAGAGCGGTTGAAGCTTCACTTATACAAAGTTTGTTATCTTCAACTAGTTTTCCGTCATCCCATTTGCCATTATTCCATATCGAAATATAACGTAAGTCTGTCTTGCTATAAGTAAAACCTAATTTATTCCAATCGATGTTAACATTTGCGGTCATATTAATCCCCCTATTTTGTAATTGCTTTTTATTTAAAAGATTTTTTATACAACAGTAGAAAGATAATAATAAATTCTAAATGTTGTAAAAACTCGTATAAGATAGAATATGAGTATTATTGTAACATAAAATATGCACGGCAATAGCATTTTCAGTATTTTAATAAACTAAATTCAAAATATTTATAAAATGAATAAAAAGTTGCATTAATGCAACTTTTTATTGATTATTTATATGTTATTTTGAGATGAGTAAGTTATTAATTTGAACCTTCGGGAATATTATTTTTATCTTTACACTTATTGCTATTAATATCATTTATAGGTTGAAAACCTGTGCTGTTTTCCATATTAGCTATTGCGTCATTAACCTTTTTGCTTTTAGTCTTTTTATTTCTGTTCATGAGTTATATCTCCCTTCATATTTTGCAGTGGGTATATTAATAGCATAGCCAGATTTTTTTGTAATATGTATTATATAAATAGAAAAAGTTCAAACCATTTTAACTTGCAAAATGTTTTGAACTATTACTAAAATAATTTTTTGAAGCAGTTTTTGCATATAGTAGTTTTACCCTTATTGGCCGAAATGCATTCATCCTTTGACACCGGCTTTCTACATATTTCACATATTAGTTTTGAGGTAGAACTGTTAAGAGCCACAGATTTTGGCTTATTTACGTTAGCGCCTATGGTGTTTTTTTTATTTGAGGGTGGATCGTAATTTATGGACTGCTGTTTTTCTTTTTTTTCAACTATTGCGTAATTCATAGCATATGTACTTTCACCAAAAAGTTCCAATTCAAATCTAGGATTTTCTTTATCATAAAACTCCTCAATAATAAGTCTTGTAACTTGGGCATCATTTACTATAAGACCACTTTTCTCTATACCATCGAAAATGCTTTTAGTTATGTTGTTTGTATCAGGATGCCTTTTTATACTTTTATAATATACTTTTAGAACAGCAATAAGGGATTCTGTTAAAAAAATATTACAGTTTTGGATTCTGCATTGATAAGCAATCTCTTCCTCATACAGAGCGTATCTATCATGGTACTTCCCGGAATTATAAGGTAAAATAGCTCTGCCATTCATGTTGAAAAGTTTAAAATTAGATTTTGAAATAGGTGAGCCTTTTATTATGACCTTTGCGTAGGTGTTACTCATATGTTCCTCCTAGGATCTATTAATTAAACTTTCTATAATATAATCACATACAATTATATCATAGAAAGAGAGATACTAAGCTTAAATGTATTTATGCGCACTTGATGTGCTAAAGTTAATAAAGTATAATTAATTTATGTTGTTAACAGATGTAAACATTCATTGAACACAAGGTTCAGTGAACATAAAGTTCTTAGAATGTTTTTATGAATATAGAGAAAAAATTATATAAACTATATTAAAGGTGGTAAAAGCAATGGAAAAGGATATTAAAATACTTGCAATTGAATCGAGTTGTGATGAGACAGCGGCGGCAGTAGTCGTGAATGGCCGTGAGATTCTATCAAATATAATTGCATCACAAATTGATATACATGAAAAGTTTGGAGGTGTTGTTCCTGAGGTGGCATCTAGAAAGCATATAGAAGCAATAAGTGCTGTAGTTCAAGAGGCATTGGACGAAGCTAAAGTTACATTAGATGATATAGATGCAATAGGAGTAACTTATGGCCCAGGGCTAGTAGGAGCACTACTGGTAGGAGTTCAATATGCTAAGGGGCTCGCATATGCAACGAATAAACCCTTAATTGGAGTTAATCATATAGAAGGTCATATAAGTGCCAATTTTATTCAATATAAAGAACTTGAACCACCATTTATGTGTTTGGTAGTTTCGGGTGGACATACATTTATTGTATATATGAAGGACCACGGTGAATTTGAGGTTATGGCTCAAACTAGAGATGATGCAGCAGGAGAAGCCTTTGATAAGGTGGCTCGGGCAATTGGGCTAGGATACCCTGGTGGTCCTAAAATAGATAAAATAGCAAAAGAAGGCAATGCAGATGCTATAAAATTTCCAAAAGCTAAATTTCATGAAGCTACTTTAGACTTTTCTTTTAGTGGAGTTAAATCTTCGGTGCTAAATTATCTGAATAAAATGAACATGAAAAGTGAAACTATTAATGTACCTGATGTGGCCGCATCTTTTCAAAAGGCAGTGGTTGATGTTTTGGTTCATAATGCTCTAGAGGCATGTGAAATTAAAGGCGTAGATAAAATAACAATAGCGGGTGGTGTGGCATCAAATTCTTGCCTTAGAGAGACAATGATAAAAGAAGGGCAAAAGAAGAACATAAAAGTTTTGTTTCCGAAGATGATACTTTGCACTGATAACGCAGCTATGATTGGAAGTTCAGCTTACTTTGAATTAATTAAAGGAAGAATTTCACCGCTAACGCTAAATGCGATACCGAACTTAAAACTTGGAGAAAGATAGGATAATATAAATATAGAGTTACTAAAGAACAAACATAGTGAATTTTATATAAAAAAGGAATGCGGATATATTACAATATATCTGCATTCCTTTTTGAAAATATCCTTATAATTCAATATCCTTTTCCGCAAGCTTCCTGTTAATGAATCTTTCAACTATCAGTAAAATAATCGCCATTGTGGGTACTGCAAGGAACATTCCAAGAACCCCAAAGGTTCCGCCACCTATGAGTATTGCAAGGATAATAAGTAAAGGGCTTAAACCAACAGATTTCCCAAGGATCTTTGGCCCTAAATATAATCCATCAAATTGCTGAAGAATAATAATGAATAAAAGCACCCAAAAAGCTTTTATAGGGCTAAAGAATAGAGTAATAAAAAAAGCAGGAACCATTCCAATTAATGGTCCGAAATAAGGAATCATATTTGTAATTCCAACTATTAAGCTTATAAGCATAGCATTAGGAATTCTAAGAATACTAAGTCCTACAAAGCATATAATACCAATAATAACAGAGTCAATAAATTTTCCGATAACAAAACCTGAAAAGATATAATTGGCTTCTTTGCTAAATTTTATAAAACCATCTGCATTTTCTTTTTTTAAGATAGCATAAATTAGTCTCTTTATATTTAATATTAAGGATTCTTTATCCTTTAAAAGATACAAAGATACAACAAACCCAAGCAAAAATTTCATAAAAGAAGATGTAAAACCTACGGCTGTTAGCAAGGCAACGCTGATACCGGTATTTAGATATTTACTTAAGTTAGACATAAGTGTTAAGGTAGTTTCGTCTAAATATTTAGTTATACCATATTTATCAAGCAATTGAACCTTATCCATATTTTCATAAAACCAAATTCGGGTTTTAGATATATATTCGGGAGTTGAAACTGTTAGTTCGCGAATACTTTCACCTATACTAGGCGTTAGTATAGTGATACTAAAAACTATTATGCCTAAAACACATATGTAAATAATAAGTAGAGTTAGATTACGCTTTGTATGAAACTTTTTTTCAATATTGACCATTACGGGGTTTAATAAGTAGGCTATACCGAATGCCCATATAAATGAACTTATATATGATATAAAAATACTAAGGGCATTGGTAACTAATTCTATGTGGTATACTATTCGAAATAAAATAAGCGATAATAAGATTATAGGGATTAAATTTAAATAAGGGATTTTTTTATCTTTGAACAAGCTCAATTCACTTCCTTAATTAATAATTATTTTAAAATAATACGATGATGTAATTATATCATAAATATAAATATTAAAGAATAATTATAACATATTTCAGGTCACTATGAGGTTTATAGTGAATATTTTTGGTTTTTGCGGGATGGTTAATAAGTATTAAAGTTAGCAATTAACAAATAACGATATTATGGATATTTACAATATATTTACAATGTTATTATTGACTAATGGTAATAAAAGTATATAATAAGTAAGTGTGGTGAACAAATGACCGATGGTCATAAATTAGAATTAAAAACTAGGTGGTAAATGCACTATGAAAAAAATTGAAATTATTAAAGAAAAACAAAGTAAATCGGAAATGAACAAATTAAAGAAGAAAAAGAGCTTATACGACTCAGCTTATGAACTTTTTACAACTAAAGGGATTAATGACACTGCTATAAACGATATTGTAAAAGGAGCAGGAGTTGCTAAAGGAACTTTTTACCTTTATTTTAAAGACAAATATCACATTATTGACTTGATAGTCTTAAGAAAGAGTTCAAAAGTTTTAAAAGAGGCTATTGAGGTATCTATGAATAAGGAGTTTGAAGAATTTAATGATAAAGTAATCTTCTTTGTAGATTATATAATTGAATATCTAAGGGAAGATAAAAAGCTTTTAAGGCTTATATATAAAAATCTTTCTTGGGGTATTTATAGAAAGGTGATAGCAGAACCTTTGGAGTACAACGAAATGAAGGAAATCGCAAAAGTATTTATGGATAATATAGTGAGCGAAACGATGTGTATAGCAGAAGCTGAAAAAATATTATTTATGATTATTGAACTAACAGGTTCGGTTTGCTATAGCTCAATTATTTTAGAGGAACCGGATACTATAGATAATATGAAACCTGTATTATTTAAAACTATTAAGAAAATATTACAAAATTAATTTTCTAAGAGAGGGATGACCTAATTGAAAAAGTTCGGACATTTTATAGCTAAAAACAGGATAATAATTTTAATTATTTCTACATTGCTACTGGTTCCATCCGTAATTGGAATGGTAAATACAAAAATAAATTATGATCTTCTTACCTATCTACCACAAGAACTTGATTCCATGAAGGGACAAAATATTTTAGATAAAACATTCTCAAACGCAGCCACTTCAATGCTTATTGTTGATAATATGGAAGGCAAGGATGTTTTAAAAATAAAAGAAAAGGTTTCAAAGGTTAAAGGTGTAGAAAAAATTATTTGGGTAGATGATATTTTGGATACTACTATACCTAAGGAGATTTTGCCAGATGAAATTAAAAGTTCTTTTTATAGTGGCAATTCTACTATGTTAATAATTAAATTTAAAGAATCAGCATCTTCAGAAGCCACACAAAATGGTATAACCAATATAAGGAAGGTAACAAATAAACAATGTTATTTAAGTGGTATATCGGCAATTGTAAAGGATACTAAAGATTTATCGGATAAAGAAACACCATTTTATGTAATGATTGCAGTAATACTATCAGTCGTAGTTTTATCTTTAACAATGCAATCGGTTATAATTCCATTTATTTTCTTGTTAGGGATAGGGTATGCCATATTATATAATATGGGGACAAATATATTCTTAGGGCAAATTTCTTATGTAACAAAAGCATTAGCAGCAGTACTTCAACTTGGTGTAACTATGGATTATTCAATATTTTTACTTCATAGATATGATGAGGAAAGAGAACTTATGCCAAATGATCATATAGGGGCAATGGGAGATGCTATAGCAAATACCATGGTTGCTATATCAGGAAGTTCACTAACAACTATAGCAGGTTTCTTAGCATTATGTACCATGCAGCTTGCATTAGGGAAGGATATTGGGCTAGTAATGGCAAAGGGCGTTTTGCTTGGGGTTATAACTACGGTAACAGTATTGCCTGCATTAATTTTAGTATTTGATAAACCTATTCATAGATTTAGTCACAAAACCATATTACCTGAATTTGATAAAACATCAAAACTGGCTACCAAACACTATAAAGTAATAACTATAGTATTTTTACTTGCATTTATACCAGCTATTTATGGAAATAACCACACTAAGGTTTATTACAACTTAGATGAATCGCTACCAAAGAATTTGGATTCTATTGTGGCAACAAATAAACTAAAGAAAGATTACAATATGACTTCAACACACTTTATTGTCATAAATGATAAGCTTGAAACTGATAAAGTTAAGGAAATGGTAAAGAAAATAGAAAAGGTAGATGGAATTGACAAGGTACTTGCTTCAGATAAGTACTTAGGACCACTTATTCCAGAAAGCTTTATCCCAGAAGATATTAAAGCCATTGTTCAAAAGGGTGGTTATAAACTAATAATGGCAAATTCTAAATATAAAGCAGCTACAAAAGAAGAAAATGATCAGATAGATGAAGTAATTAAAATTACAAAACAATATGACCCGAAATCAATGGTTTCAGGAGAAGGACCTCTTACTAAGGACTTAACTGAAATAGCAGATGTTGACTTTAAACATGTTAGCATAGCATCTATTGGTGCGATATTCGCTATAATACTTCTGGTATTTGCATCTGTATCTTTGCCAGTAATTCTGGTCTTAGCTATACAATTAGCAATATTCATAAATATGGCAATTTCATGTTATATGGGAAATGTGATTCCCTTTGTGGCATCTATAGTTATTGGAACTATACAGTTAGGGGCTACAGTTGACTATGCAATATTACTGACAACAAGATTTAGAGAAGAAATGAGAAATGGATACGAGAAAAACAAGGCTATGGAAATCGCAGTTAAGGGCTCTGCTAAATCTATTGTAACCAGTGCATTAACCTTTTTCGCAGCTACTGCAGGGGTAGCAATCATTTCTGACATGGAAATGATAAGTTCACTATGCACAATGATGGCAAGGGGAGCAGTAATAAGTATGGGAATTATCCTTTTTGTTCTTCCATCTATACTATTAGTAAGTGAAAAATTAATAATAATTACGAGTAGAAATTTTAAATCTAAACCACAAGCAAGTAGCGAACTAAAAGCAGAATCACAATCAGAAAATTAAGAAGAACTTTTGAAAGCTAAATTATAGGGGAGATGTATTAACGTGAAAAATAAATGTATGTCAAAAAGATTATTAAGTATCGTGTTAACAGGTGCATTAATTATTCCAAATACGACTTATGCTACTGAATTAATTCAAAAGGATGAGACTGTTTATGTTACGTTAAATCAGCAAGGTGGGGTTAAAGAAAAAATAGTAAGTGATTGGCTTCATTCTAACGAAAAAAATATTGAAATTCATGATAAATCTATATTAAAGGATATAAAAAATGTAAAGGGTGAAGAAAAACCAAATGGTATTGGTGAGAGTTTAAATTGGAAAATAAGTGGTAATGATGTTTATTATAAAGGTACTACTGATAAAAAACTTCCTATTGATGTAAATGTTAAATACTTGCTTGACGGAAAAGAAATTAAACCAGAGGATTTGGCAGGCAAAAGTGGAGAAGTGAAAATAAAAATTGATTATAAGAATAATGAAAGCCATATGGTTAATATTAAAGGGAAAAACAGAAAATTATATACTCCATTTAGCACTGTAACTGTACTAGATTTGCCAATAGATAATTTTAGAAATGTTAAAATTAGCGGTGGGAAAATGATTAATGATGGGAATAATCAAATAGTCACTTTCATTTCTCTTCCAGGTATGAAGGAAAGCTTGGATTTAGAAAAGACTACTTTAGACTTAAAAGAGAATTTAGAAATTACTGCACAGGTAGAAAACTTTGAAATGGGTCCTATAATGATAACAGGGACTCCAGAACTTCCTGATATGGAAGAGTTTAAAAGTGCCTCATCTTTAGAAGATTTAACTAAAGGCATTAATGATATACAAGATGCTAGTACCAAGCTAGCTGAGGGAACAGGCAAATTAGACATTGGTCAAAAGGCTTTAGCTGATAATATGACATTATTTAATGGTGGAGTAACTAAGCTAGGCGTTGGAGCTTCAGGATTAAATACCGGTGTGATAAAGATTGGTGACGGTGCAAATGCAGCACAAAGCGGCGCCCAGAAGGTGGCAGGTGGATTAAAAGCATTTGAGGCAGGAACTACAAAGCTCGGTAGTGGAGCACAGCAGTTTGGATCAGGCACAGTAGAATTTGCTGCAAATTCAAAAGCATTTGCAGATGGAGCAGGTAAGCTAGCATATGGAACAGACAAATTAGTTACAGGTTCTAAAGGGCTTTCAGATGGAGCTAATAAGTTAGCTGAAGGGACTAATACAGTGTCGACTAAAATGGAATCACTAAGTGAGGGACTAGATACAATGGTGAATTCTACAGTATCGCTACAGCAAGGCCAAAAGCAGGTAACAGATGGAGCAGATCAAAGCTTAAAAGGTATAGATAAACTAAAAAAAGGTAAAGAGTCAGAGATAAAAGCTACTGATTCTTTAATATCAGGAATTGAAAAATTACAGGGACTTATTGGGATCCTTGGGGAAATTCCTGGTACAAGTGAAATAGCGGGGAATTTAAATGGTGGATTAGAAAATGAAAAAGGTGGTCTTGTAGCTTTAAAGGATGGCGGCAATGAATTGTTACAAGGATTAAATGAACTTGAGGAAGGCATAGAAAAAATTAAAACCGGTTCACAGCAAGTAGATACAGGTATGGGTCAGCTTCAAGAAGGTCAAAAGAATGCAGCGTCAGGGTCAAAAGAATTAGCTAAGGCCACAAAACAAATATCAGATAAAACTGGTGAATTAGCTAATGGAGCAGGAGGGATTGCGCAAGGCACAGAACAATTAGGCTCGGCAGCAGGAAGGCTTAAAACGGGTAGCCAGGGACTCACAGGTGGAGCAAATAAGTTAAGTACTGCAGCTGAAGATTTAAGTGCAGGAACAAAAGTTATGGGAGAAAGTACTAATAAATTAGTGGTAGGATCTCAAAGTGTTGCAGATGGTTTAACGAAATTAAATAATGAGGGAATAAAACCATTAACAGAAGGAGCAAGTAAATTAAATTCATCAGTGGGTGAGCTTTCTGTAGGGTCAGGAAAATTAAAAGAAGGTGCCGATAAATTAGCAAATGGAAATAAAGAATTAGATGAAAATATGAAAAAATTCGATAAAGAGGGTATTCAAAAGATAAGTGGCGAAATTGACAGTAAAATGGGAGATGTGCGAGATGTTATTGATGTGAAAGATGAACTTGTAAAAATATCTAATAATTATGGTACATTTTCAGGTGTAGGCGATAAGATGGATGGTAAAGTTAAATTCGTTATGAAAACTGATGGGATAAAAGTAAAGATCGAGGCAACTAAAGAAGATAAAAAAGTTGTAGAGATAAAAGAAGAAAAGAAGGGCTTTTTAACATGGGCAAAGAACTTGTTTAGCAGCAATGAGCAAGTAAAAAAATAATAATAAATTTAAAAATGAAGATAGATACCTGTTTAAACCGGAAGGTAGAATTTATGGGAAGTATCTATAACAAATGCGAAAATCATTTCAAAAGTAATAAAAGGCATTAGTTTAAATTTAAACTAATGCCTTTTATTACTTTTGTACGGATAAATCATTGTTAATATTTACAAAAAAATCATAACTCAAAGAGAAAATAAACATTGTATATTTTTAAATTGTAAACATATAAATAACAGTGTAAAACATTAAAAAATTCCAGTTGATACACTAATATAAGTGGAGTATAATAATCTATGTTTCAATTATTTAAAATATTAATTGTTATGAATTTAAACGAGGAGCAAAATTATGACGGGCCATAAAAAAATAACGAAAAAAAAATTAAAGTTACTCATTATAGCGATGTGTTTATCTCTAAGCATAGGGACACTGATGGCTTATTTAAATAAAATTAATAAAAATCCGAGCAAAAATATAGAGGCTATATCTAGTAAAGATACCGAAATTAAAAGTAAGGATCAAAATGCTAAGCTAACAAAGATAGCATTCGAGAAGAATAATAATGTTTATCTTTATGATGAAATAAATGAACAGATTAAATCTTTAGGGGATAATTCAAATTCAAAAGATCTATTAAAGCTTTCTCCAGATAAAACAAAAATAGTTTTTAGAGCTTTTAATGAAGAAAAAGAAATAAATCCCCCGCATATAATTGTTTATGATATTAAAACTGAAAAATCAACGGAGATTAACATAAATAATAAAAATGTTCAACAAATTATTGAACTCAAGTGGATAGATAATGAAAATATTTTGATTACGGGTCATATTAATCCGTCAGCTTCAGGTTATGCGGTATATAACATAAAAAACAAATTGGAGTTAATATCATGCGAAGGCACCATAAGAGATATTATTATAAATAAAAAAAGCATTCTTTATAGCGTAACACCTCATATATTTCCAAAACCTAGGGCCAATCTATATATTAATGGTAATAAAATTTTTGAAAGTACAGATGATAAGGAAGAAATATATGATGGAGTGATATCTAAAGATGGTAAAATGCTTGCCTTTAGAAGTTTGCTTTCAGGTTCAAAGAATTCGAATGGTGAAGTAAATGCTTATATTAATGTAGCTAAAATTAATAATGATGGAAAATCAATAAGTGATTTAAAGAAGACAAGCATAAATAGTGACATAACTGGAGATTTAAAATTTGATGATAAAAATAATATAAATATTATAGGGGACCAATTTATATATAAATTAGAAGCAGGCAATATTATTAAGGAAAAAAATAATTTGCCAAAGCAAGCAGAACTTTCTGAGGAGCAACTTAAAAAGTTTAAACAAATTTTGAATAAGCAATTCCCCGAAGAATCTATTTTAGAACAAACAGTATTAGAAGATATAGATATATATAATGTGGTAACTTTTTAGATTGCGAAACTAATCTAAAAATTAAAGGAGGGGTAAAAATGAATAATAACTATAAATTTTTCAGAAATAAAGATTGCGAATATTTCCCATGCCATGAGGTTAAAAATGATGAAAAATTTAATTGTCTATTTTGCTATTGTCCACTATATTTTCTAGAGGAGTGTGGTGGTAATGGGAAATTCGTAAATGGTGTTAAAGATTGCTCAACTTGCATGATTCCGCATTCTGAAAATGGATATGACTATATAGTAAGCAAGATAGTGGAAGTAAATAAAGCAAAAAGAAAATAATAACTAAGAAAAAATATTTTTTACTAAAAAAGTATTTTTTTAAAAAAATATTGCATTTGAAACGTTTACGTATTATAATTAATTAAGAGTTAAAAATAAAATTTAATAGTTTCACATAAATAGAGGTGCAGATAAAGAGGTAATTTTTGAATGATAAGGATATGAACATCCAATGTCAAAAATGAAGTATTTGTTTGCCGAAAGAATATTTTGGTTCTTCAATATATTCTTGGGGATAGAAAGTAGTATTTCTATCACTGCCATAAGAATTCTTATGGAGAGCTATTTATGTAATGAAAAGATATTTTTTCATTGCATTAATAGACCTAGTACTTTGGTTAATTAAGGCGCTGAAAATTCAGTGCCTTTTTTTATTTCAAAATAAATTGACATAAGGCATTTTCTAAAAGATACACAATACAGATTTGTTGTTTTTTACAAAATTCCTGAAAATTACAAAGTAAATAACTACAATAAACGAGGAGGAAAATAAAATGAAGTCTTTAATAAGGTTAAGAATGAGTGCACATGATGCACATTACGGTGGAAATTTAGTAGATGGAGCAAGAATGCTTCAATTATTTGGGGATGTAGCTACAGAACTTTTAATTATGAACGATGGTGATGAAGGATTATTCAAAGCATACGATGCTGTAGAATTTTTAGCACCAGTTTATGCAGGAGACTATATAGAAGCTGTTGGAGAAATAGTGAAGATAGGGAATTCATCAAGAAAAATGATTTTCGAAGCAAGAAAAGTTATAGTACCAAGACCAGATATAAATGATTCAGCTTGTGATGTATTAGAGGAACCAATAATAGTTTGTAAGGCAAGCGGAACTTGCGTAGTTCTAAAAGAAAACCAAAGAAAATAATATGCAAGAGAATTAATGTAAACTTTTTCACCTAGTGGTTAATATTTTAGTTGCTAAATAAGTTTGTGAAAAATTATCATAATATATATAACTTATCATAAATATTATGGTAGATAGTAATTATTTTTGTACCACGAAGCACTATAAGGAGGTAGCACATGGAAAAATTAATAATTACTGCAGCTATATCTGGAGCGGAAGTTACAAAAGAACATAATCCAAACGTACCCTATACTGTTGAGGAAGTGGCAATAGAAGCGGAAAAAGCTTATAAAGCAGGAGCTAGCATCATTCATTTACACGTAAGGAAAGATGATGGAACACCTACTCAAGACAGGGAAAGATTTAGAGCTTGTATGGAAGCTATTAAAGAAAGATGCCCGGATGCAATTATTCAACCATCAACAGGCGGAGCTGTTGGAATGAGTAATGCAGAAAGACTACAACCAGTTGATTTAGGACCAGAAATGGCAACTTTAGATGCAGGTACTTGTAATTTTGGTGGCGATGATGTATTCGTAAATACTGAAAACACTATTAAAGAATTTGGTAAAAAGATGATTGAAATGGGTGTAAAACCAGAAATTGAAGTTTTTGATAAGGGCATGGTAGATATGGCAATAAGACTTCAAAAGAAAGGTTTTATAAAAACACCAATGCATTTTAATTTTGTTATGGGTGTAAATGGTGGGATAACTGCTTCGCCAAGAGATTTAGTATTTATGGCAGGAAGCGTGCCAGAGGGAAGTACTTACACTGTATCAGGTATTGGTAGATTTGAATTTCAAATGGCAGCGGTGACTATTGTAATGGGTGGTCATGTAAGAGTTGGATTTGAAGATAATGTATATATTGAAAAAGGTATACCAGCTAAATCAAATGCAGAATTAGTAGAAAAAGTAGTTAGACTTGCGAAAGAACTTAGCAGAGAAATTGCCACTCCACAAGAAGCAAGAGAGATATTGGGTTTAAAGAAAATATAAAACTGATAATTGTTATATCTTCAAGATAAATAAGAGGAGGTAAAATAAATGAATAAGGTTGTATCTTTAGAACAAGTTAGGCCATTACTCAAAGATGGAATGTCAATAATGATAGGTGGATTTTTAGCCTGTGGAACACCTGAAAAGATGATAGATCTATTAATAGAAACAAATGTAAAAAACTTAACTATAATAGCAAATGATACAAGCTATGTAGATAGAGGCATAGGAAGACTTGTAGTAAACGGTCAAGTTAAAAAAGTTGTGGCATCTCATATAGGAACAAATGCTGAAACGGGAAGACTTATGACAGAAGGGAAAATGGAAGTAGAACTTGTGCCACAAGGAACACTAATTGAAAGAATAAGAGCAGCGGGAGCTGGGCTTGGTGGAGTGCTTACCCCTACAGGAGTTGGTACTATGATAGAAGAAGGAAAACAAAAACTTACAATAGAAGGAAAAGAATATCTATTAGAACTTCCAATTAAAGCTGATTTAGCACTTGTTTATGCAAGCGCCGTAGATGAAATTGGAAATGCAGTTTATTATGGAACAACAAAAAACTTTAATCCAATTATAGCTACTGCTGCAGAAATCGTAATAATGGAAGCTGGAAAAATTGTTAAAGTCTGCGAACTTGATCCAGATAATATTGTGACTCCATGTGTATTGGTTGATTATATTATAGGGGAGGCTAACTAATATGATTACAGATAGCAAGATTGCAAAACAAATTATTGCAAAAAGAATTGGTAAAGAATTAAAAGATGGACAACTTGTTAATTTGGGCATAGGGCTTCCAACATTAGTTACGAATTATATTCCAGAAGGCGTCCATGTTACTCTCCAATCAGAAAATGGAATGGTTGGAATGGGAGCTTCTCCAGCAAAAGGAGAAGAAAACAAGGATGTAACTAATGCAGGTGGTCAATTTACTACAATACTTCCTGGCGGAGCATACTTTGATACCGCAATGTCTTTCACTTTAATAAGAGGAGGGCACGTTGATATGACTGTTCTTGGAGCATTGGAAGTAGATCAGGAAGGAAACTTAGCTAATTGGATTGTGCCAGGTAAAATGGTTCCTGGTATGGGTGGAGCAATGGATTTAGTAGTAGGAGCCAAAAAGGTTATTATTGCAATGCAACATACAGCTAAAGGGACTCCTAAAATATTAAAAAAATGTACGCTACCATTAACAGCAAAGGCACAAGTTAACCTTATAGTTACAGAACTTGGAGTAATGGAATTTACTGAAAAGGGACTTGTACTTACTGAAATTCATAAAGATACAACAGTTGAAGAAGTTAAATCACTTACTGAAGCTGAATTAATAATATCAGAAAATCTAAAAATAATGGATGTATAGGAGGAATTTATTATGAACAAAGGATGTAAATACGGAACTCACAGGTCACTTGAACCAAAAGGTGCATTGCCACAACCAGCAACTAAAATATCAAATGATATGAATATATTTGATAATGAAATTTTAATTGATGTTCAGGCTTTAAACATAGATTCAGCTAGCTTTACTCAAATAGAGGAAGAAGCAGGACATGACATTGAAAAAATAAAAGCTAAAATTATGGAAATTGTAGCTGAAAAAGGAAAGATGCAAAATCCTGTAACAGGTTCAGGTGGAATGCTTATTGGAACAGTTGAAAAAATAGGCGAAGCTTTAAAAGGAACAACAGATCTTAAGGTTGGAGACAAAATATCTACATTAGTTTCACTATCGTTAACTCCTTTAAAAATAGAAAAAATTGTTGATATAAAACCAGATATCGATAGAGTTGAAATAAAAGGGAAAGCTATTTTATTTGAAAGTGGATTATATGCAAAACTTCCAAAAGACATGAATGAAAATCTAGCATTAGCAGCGTTAGACGTTGCAGGAGCACCAGCTCAAGTTGCTAAACTTGTTAAACCAGGTCAATCAGTTCTTTTACTAGGCGCAGCAGGAAAATCAGGAATGATTTGCTCTTATGAAGCAGTTAAAAGAGTAGGACCAACAGGAAACGTTATAGGCATTGTAAGAAATGAAGAAGAGAAAGCGAGATTAAAAAGATTAGGTCTAAAAATGCAAATAGTTATTGGAGATGCTAGAAACGCTATTGATGTAATGAACACTACTCTAGAGCACAACAATGGATGTGAAGTAGATGTAGCAATTAACATGGTTAATGTTCCAAATACTGAAATGTCATCAATTTTACCAGTAAAAGATGACGGAATAGTGTACTTCTTCTCAATGGCTACGAGCTTTACAAAAGCGGCGCTTGGAGCTGAAGGTGTAGGTAAAGACGTTACTATGATCGTAGGGAATGGATACACTAAAGGACATGCTGAAATAACTCTTGAAGAGTTAAGAGAAAATGAAACATTAAGAAAAGTATTTGAAGAATTATACGTTTAATGACATTTCAGAAGGAAAGTATTGAAGTTCTATAAGTGGGAGCATAAATATCCTTCTGAAGTCATTAATATTTCAGCTTCGAAGAAGATGATTTAATTGTGATTTAGAGGATACAATATAAAGCTATATTGTATTCTCTCTAAACCATATTGATATATCAACTACATATTTTTAAATTAAAAATTATTATACGATGGAGGTACTAATATGAAAGTTAATAGAAGATTTGAATTATTTAAAGATGTAACTGATGAGCAATGGAATGATTGGAAATGGCAGGTTAAAAATAGAATTGAAAATGTGGATCAACTTAAAAAATATATACCGTTAACGCAGGAGGAAGAAGAAGGAGCTAGGAAATGCGTTCAAACATTAAGAATGGCTATAACTCCTTATTACTTAGCATTAATAGACCCTAATGATCCAAACGATCCAATAAGAAAACAAGCTATACCAACAGGGCTTGAATTACATCAGGCACATGCTGATTTATTGGACCCATTACATGAAGATTCAGATTCTCCAGTACCAGGGTTAACCCATAGATACCCAGATAGAGTATTACTATTAATAACTGATCAATGCTCAATGTACTGCAGACACTGTACAAGAAGAAGATTCGCAGGTCAAAGCGATAGTGCTATGCCAATGGAAAGAATAGATAAAGCAATCGAGTACATTAAAAATACTCCACAAATTAGAGATGTATTATTATCAGGCGGAGATGCTCTACTTGTTTCAGATGATAAATTAGAATATATAATTAAAAAATTAAGAGCAATTCCACACGTTGAAATAATAAGAATGGGTTCGAGAGTACCAGTGGTTCTTCCACAAAGAATTACAAAAGAATTAGTTGATATGTTAAAGAAATATCACCCGATTTGGCTAAACACTCACTTTAATCATCCAAATGAAATTACAGAAGAAGCAAAACTTGCATGCGCGCGGCTTTCAAATGCAGGAGTACCTCTAGGAAATCAATCAGTTCTTTTAAGAGGGGTTAATGACTGTGCACATATAATGATGGACCTTGTACATGAGCTTGTTAAAATTAGAGTAAGACCATACTACATCTATCAATGTGATCTTTCAATGGGACTCGAGCACTTTAGAACACCAGTATCTAAAGGAATAGAAATTATTGAAGCTTTAAGAGGCCATACTTCAGGATTCTGTGTTCCAACATTTGTTGTTGATGCTCCAGGTGGCGGTGGTAAAATACCAGTAATGCCAACTTATATTATTTCTCAAAGTCCTGAAAAAGTAGTACTTAGAAACTTTGAAGGCGTTATAACTACTTATGAACAACCAACTAGTTATACTTCAGGTTGCAACTGTGAAGTTTGCGAAGGAAAGAAAAAGGTTCACAAAGTAGGAGTAGCAGGGCTATTAAACGGTCAGCAAATGTCTATGGAACCAGCTGGACTTGAGAGAAATCTAAGAGGACATCACGAGTAAAATTAAGGACAGCATAAACAACCCAAGCATTTTCAATATGATTCAAAAATATGACAGTGTTTCTATCATAGGAATGAATAAAAATGTAGGAAAAACAACCACCTTAAATCATATATTGAGAGAAGCCAGAGGGGAAATATCCCTTGGGCTTACCTCTATAGGAAGAGACGGAGAAGAGTTGGACCAAGTAACTGCTACTGAAAAACCTAAAATTTACATTGAAGAAGGAACTATAATTGCTACTGCAAAACAATGCTTATTAAATAGTGATATTACCAGGGAGATTTTAAAAACTACTGGTTTTAACACTCCTATGGGTGAAATAATTATATGCAGAGCATTAAGTGACGGATATGTAGATTTAGGCGGTCCATCCGTAAATTCTTATATGACTTTAATATGTGATGATCTTAAAAGGTTTGGAAGTGAGCTTGTAATTGTGGATGGTGCCCTTAATAGAAAAACCTTCGCCTCTCCATCAATTACAAATGCTACAATTTTATCAACTGGAGCGGCGCTGTCAAAAAGTATGGATAAGGTTATAGAAGAAACTAGTCATACTGTTAAATTACTTTCATTAGAAAATGAAAAGAATAATGAAGTATTAAATCTCGCTAATGAAGTTTTACGCATTGGCAGGATAGGTATTATTCGCAAAGATAATACTATAAAAATGCTAGATGCAATTACAGCATTGGGATCTTCTAAGGAAATTGTTGAGTTTTTAAATGAAAATGCCTCCTATGTAGTTATTAAAGGGGTAGTTTCAGATAACCTACTAGAAGATATTATGACATCTACAAATAAGTATAAAGGTGTAATTTTCCTAGTTGAAGATGGAACAAAGCTCTTTTTAACTAGGGAAACCCTTTATAAATTTAAAAAGCAAGGTGGAATTATAAAAACAATAAATCCCATTAATATAGTATGTGTTACATCCAATCCAAAATCACCTTATGGGTATGAATTTGATAAGCATAAGTTTTTAGATGGGCTTAGGGATAAATTAAATATACCTGTATTTGATGTAATTGGAGGGGAGTAAAATGAAATTTTTAGATAAGCAGCAGAGAGATCAAATTGGTTTTTCTTTTGTTATGGATAAACTGGGGATAACTACTTCTTATGGGCTTGAGGAGAAAAAAAATATTAGACCATTTAAAGATTCACAAATAAATGAATTAACCCATGAATTAAATAGTCTAGAAAATATGATTAAATCAATGAGAACTCATACTCAAGAGTATAATGGAATAGGAAGAATATTTTGTAAACTAAAAGATATTAGAAATTCTATTAAAAGATGTAATGAATCAGAAACATTAGATGAAATTGAATTATATGAAATAAAATATTTTTCAATATTAGTAATAAATTTAAAAAACATCTTGGATAAATTACAGCTTGATATAGAAGAGGTTCATCTAAACTCTTTAGATGAGGTTATCTCCCTCCTAGACCCACAGAAGAATGGAATGTCTACTTTTTATGTTTATGATGAGTATTCTAAAACTTTGCAATATATAAGGGAAAAGAAAAAACAAAAGGAAAAAGAAATTTTTACTGTAAAAACCGAGGAAGAAGTAAATGAACTAAAGAAGCAAAGGTTAGATTTAGTTATAGAAGAGGAAGAGGAAGAACTAAGGATTAGAAAAGAGTTAACACTACAGATTTCTAAAGGAACTGAGATTATAAACCAAAATATAAAAGCTATAGGTAGATTAGACTTTTTGATTGCCAAAGCGAATTTATCCATAGATTATAATGGTTCTCGGCCAAAAATTTGTGAAGAAATGAGGATTAATCTTGATGAAGGCTTTAATCCTGAAATCAAAGAAATATTAGAAAAAGGTAAAAAGGTATTTACCCCAGTTACTATAGATCTAATTGGTGGTACAACTATTATAACTGGTGCTAATATGGGGGGTAAAAGTGTTACCCTTAAGACTATTGTTCTGAATTTACTGCTTGGACAAATGGGTTTTTTTGTATTTGCAAAAAAAGCACAATTTCCAATTCTTAATTTTATTCATTTTGTTTCAGATGATATGCAGTCCATATCCAAAGGCTTAAGTACATTTGGTGCAGAAATAATAAAGTTAAAAGAAGTGGTAGAGTCTGCAAAAATAGGAAATGGATTTATAGCTCTAGATGAGTTTGCAAGAGGTACTAATCCAAAAGAAGGATACTATCTTATGAAATCTCTTTCTAAATACTTAACTAAATTTCAATCAATAAGCTTAATTTCAACTCATTACGACGGAGTAGTTGAGGATAATATGGAACATTATCAAGTAATGGGACTTAAAAATGTAGACTTTGATGCGTTAAAGTATAAGATAGATTTAAATAAAACTCATTCCGTTGAAATAATACAACAACATATGAATTATAAGCTAGAGAAGGTTTCAAAAGAAAATGAAGTACCAAAAGATGCACTTAATATAGCGATATTACTAGGCCTTGAAAAGGAAATAGTGGATATAGCAAAAGGGTTTTATAATGAGGAGGAATAATATGGAAAGCAAATTAAATATGAATTGGGATGTTGTTGAAAAAGCTAGACAATCAGCTAAAAATATAGCAAAAGATACTCAAGAATTTATTGACGTACATACTACAGTAACAGTAGAAAGAACTGTGTGTAGACTTTTAGGTATTGATGGGGTAGATGAAGTTGGAGTACCAATTCCGAATGTAGTAGTAGACAATATTAAAAATGGTAATGGATTAGCACTTGGTGCTTCGATGTTTATAGGAAATGCTATGGTTGAAACTGGTCTTTCACCACAAGAAGTTGCTGAGAAAGTAGCAAAAGGTGAAATAGATTTAACTAGAATTCCTATGCACGAAGAATTCGAAATAAAAATGGCTGTAGATAAAGTAGCTAAAGAAATGGTTGCTAAAATCAAAGAAAATAGAGGTAAAAGAGAATCATACCTTGAAAAATTTGGCGATAAGAGTGGCCCATACCTTTATGTAATAGTAGCTACAGGTAATATTTATGAAGATATAATCCAAGCAAAAGCAGCTGCAAAGCAAGGTGCAGATGTAATAGCCGTAATAAGAAGTACAGGACAAAGCTTACTTGACTTCGTTCCATACGGAGCTACAACAGAAGGTACTGGAGGAACTCTTGCAACACAAGAAAACTTCAGACTTATGAGAGCAGCCCTTGATGAAGTTGGAGAAGGGATGGGAAGATATATAAGACTTTGTAATTACTGCTCTGGATTATGTATGCCTGAAATAGCTGCTATGGGAGCGATAGAAAGATTAGACGTAATGCTCAATGACGCTCTATACGGAATACTTTTCCGCGATATCAACATGCAAAGAACTATAGTTGACCAATATTTCTCAAGAGTAATAAACGGATTTGCTGGAGTTATTATAAACACTGGAGAAGATAATTATTTAACTACTGCAGATGCAGTAGAAGAAGCTCATACTGTGCTTGCTTCACAATTTATAAATGAACAATTTGCATTAGTTGCTGGAATTCCAGAAGAACAAATGGGACTTGGCCATGCGTTTGAAATAAGTCCAGATGTTGAAAATGGATTTGTATTTGAATTAGCACAAGCACAAATGGCAAGAGAAATCTTCCCAAGAGCACCACTAAAATATATGCCTCCAACTAAGTTTAAGACTGGGGATATATTTAAAGGACAAGTACAAGATGCATTATTTAACATGGTTACTATTATGACAGGACAAAAATTACATCTTCTTGGAATGCTTACAGAAGCAATACACACTCCATTTATGTCAGATAGAGCGTTATCAATAGACAATGCTCAATATATATTTAGAACTATGAAGGATTTAGGATCAGAAATCACCTTCAAAAAAGGTGGCATGGTGGAAACAAGAGTTGATGAAGTATTAAATAAGGCAGCAGATTTAATTGGAGAAATTGAAAAAGAAGGTTTATTCAGTACAATACAGCAAGGAAAATTTGCAGGAATTAAGAGACCTTATACTGGTGGAAAAGGACTTGCAGGAGTTGTAGAAAAAGAAAAAGCTTACTTTAACCCATTTATAGATTTAATGTTAGGGGGAAATAAATAATGAGTGAAGGACAATATTCATTAGAAGTTAAAGAGTATGATCAAAATTTGGATTTAACAAAGATTAAACCCTATGGAGATACTATGAATGATGGTAAGGTTCAAGTGAGCTTTACACTTCCAGTAGAAGATAATGAAAGAGGAGTAGAGGCAGCACTTCAACTTGCTAAATCTATGGGACTTGAAAATCCAAACTGTGCTCATCATGCATCTTTAGATAAAGAATTTTCTTTTTATGTTATTTATGGTTCATTATCGCATACTGTAAACTATGAAGAAATTCATGTTCAAACTGTAGAAGTAGAAACAATGGATATGAAAGAAATTGGAGAATATATAAAAGAAAATATTAAACGTGACGTTGTAATAATTGGAGCTAGTACAGGAACAGATGCCCATACAGTTGGTATAGATGCTGTAATGAACATGAAGGGTTTTGCAGGACACTATGGTCTTGAGAGATACCCTATGATAGAAGCTTTAAACTTAGGAAGCCAAGTTGAAAATGAAGAATTTATCAAAAAAGCTATAGAACTTAAGGCTGATGTTCTTCTAGTTTCTCAAACAGTAACTCAAAAGGATGTACACATCGGAAACCTTACAAATCTAGTAGAATTATTAGAAGCAGAAGGAATTAGAGATAAAGTTATATTAATTTGTGGAGGCCCAAGAATAACACACGAACTTGCGAAAGAACTTGGATACGATGCAGGTTTTGGACCGGGAAAATTTGCTGGAGACGTAGCAAGTTTTGCTGTTACGGAAATGGTTGAGAGAGGTTTAATTTAATAAATTTATATTGAAAAAATAGGGGGTACAGCTTTAAATGATTTATTAAATCATTTAAAGCTGTACCCCCTTAATTGTTATAATAAAAACTTCCTAGAAAAGGAATAATCCTAACCCAATAATAATACCTGAGTATAATAAGTCAATTACACAAAAACCCATTACGTCCTTAGCGTTAAGTCCAGCAATTCCAAGAGCAGGTAATGCCCAAAAAGGTTGAATCATATTAGTCCATGCATCTCCCCAAGCAATAGCCATAGCAGTTTTCGCAGCAGGTACGCCTAAAGCTGCACCAGCGGGCATCATAATAGGAGCTTGAACAGCCCATTGACCACCGCCAGATGGTATAAAGAAGTTAACAAGTCCTGCACTTAAAAAGGTGAATAGTGGAAAGGTATGTTGATTAGATATACTAACGAAAGAAGTAGACATAACACCTGCAAGAGAAATTCCAGCAGCACTTGTACCTACCATCATTCCCATAATACCTGCATAGAATGGGAATTGAAGTATAATTCCAGCAGCGCCTTTGGCGGCGTCTGTAATTGCATTAACAAATCTTCTAGGAGTTCCATGAAGAGCAACTCCTAGGAACAAGAAAATGGCATTAACTATGTTTAGATCGAGGCTACCACCTTTAACAAAATAGTAAACAATATAACTAAAGCCCATAATTGCTAATAACATTGAGATAAGAGTGCTGTTTTCAAGTTTATCAGCAGGAGTCATTGCTTCTTTAGCTATTATAACTACTGGTTCCTCAACCAAAAGTTTTGTATCTATAGTAACAGTATGATCCGTGTCAGGATGCATAGCTTTGTTTATAAGAGGCAATGTTATTAATAGTACAGCTAATATAATTAAATTGTAACCTGAAAACAATGTTGCACTAGTTGGTATAGGGGAAGTAATAACGCCCGCAGTAGCTTTTACAACTTCAGGACCACCCGAAGCAACTACTAGTGGGATAGAACCAGAAAGGCCAGCGTGCCATACTAAAAAGCCTGAATAAGCAGAAGCTATTAAAAGCCTATAATCTACCCCTTTAACTTCTTTAGCTAATTCCTTAGCGAAAATAGCCCCAATAACTAAACCAAAGCCCCAGTTAATCCAACAAGCTATAGTAGAAATAAGTGTAACCAAAATAATTGCTTGACTCGGTGATTTAGGTATTTTTGCAAGGGTCTTAAGACCTTTTTTAAAAGATGGTGCATTGGCGAGAGCATGGCCTGTAACTAATACCAATGCCATTTGCATTGAAAAAGCAAGTAATGTCCACAAACCTTTGCTCCAGTGAATAGTCATAGCCAAAGGACTTTGTCCAGTAAGAACTATGCCTAAAATTAATACAAAGAATGTTAAAAGTACAGCAAATATGAATGGGTCTGGTAAATATTTTTGGACAAGATTAACACAACCATTTGTAAATCTTTTGAACATTTTGATTCCTCCTTATTAACTATATAAATTTAAGGTGCTCCTATATAATAATATTCTATATTATGCAAAAAAAGTACCTGTAGATCAGACGCTTTTATCAAAGTGTCCGATCTACAGGTATCGATATAAACTTAAAATAACTTTTAATCAGTTTGAGACAGTCCCTTAGCTATTATGATATAAACATTAGCCCTAGTCCAATAATAACACCTGAGTATAATAAGTCGATTATACAAAAGCCCATTACGTCCTTAGCACCGAGACCGGCAATTCCAAGAGCGGGTAATGCCCAGAAAGGTTGAATCATGTTAGTCCATGCATCTCCCCATGAAATAGCCATAGCAGTTTTTGCAGCAGGCACACCTAAAGCTGCACCAGCGGGCATCATAATGGGAGCTTGAACAGCCCATTGTCCACCACCAGATGGTACAAAGAAGTTAACAAGTCCTGCGCTTAGGAAAGTGAATAGAGGGAAGGTATGTTGATTAGATATACTAACAAAAGAAGTAGACATAACTCCTGCGAGAGAAATTCCACTAGCACTTGTACCAATCATCATACCCATAATACCCGCGTAGAATGGGAATTGAAGTATAATTCCAGCAGTTCCTTTAGCAGCGGATGTAATTGCGTTAACAAACCTTATAGGAGTTCCATGAAGAGCAATTCCTAGGAACAAGAAGATAGCATTAACAATATTTAAATCAAGACTACCACCTTTAACAAAATAATAAATAATATAACTAAAGCCCATAATTACTAATAACATTGAGATAATAGAGCTATTCTCAAGTTTATCAGCGGGAGTCATTTTTTCTTTAGCTATTATAATCATTGGTTCCTCCACCAAAAGCTTTGGATCTATAGTAATAGTATGTTCAGTGTCAGGATGCATAGCTTTGTTTATAAGAGGCAAGGTTACTAAAAGTATAGCTAATATAATTAGATTATAACCTGAAAACAATGTAGCGCTGGTTGGTATAGGTGAAGTAACAACACCTGCAGTAGCTTTTACTACCTCAGGACCACCTGTAGCAACTACTAGTGGTATAGAACCAGAAAGACCGGCATGCCATACTAAAAAGCCTGAATAAGCAGAAGCTATTAAAAGCCTATAATCTACGCCTTTAACTTCTTTAGCTAATTCCTTAGCAAAAATAGCTCCGATAACTAGACCAAAGCCCCAGTTAATCCAGCAAGCTATAGTAGAAATAATTGTAACAAGAATAATTGCTTGACTTGGTGATTTAGGGATTTTTGCAAGAATTTTAAGACCCTTTTTAAAAGATGGTGCATTGGCAAGCGCATGACCTGTAACTAATACTAGCGCCATTTGCATTGAAAAAGCGAGGAGCGTCCACAAACCCTTACTCCAGTGAATAGTCATAGCTAATGGTCCTTGACCAGTAAGCACCATCCCTAAAATTAATACTAGAAAGGTAAGGATTACAGCAAATATGAATGGGTCTGGTAAATACTTTTGGACAAGATTAACACAACCATTTGTAAATTTTTTAAACATTATTATTCCTCCTATTTTATTATGTGAAATTAATCTATACAAGAAAACATATTTATGATTTTTTGTGAATAAATATTAATATGTATGACAAAATTATACATGACATCATATAATAAGTCAAAAAAGGAGAAATATATTTTTATGAGTGAAAATTTGTATACAAAGGAGGAGGCAAAAAAATAGGTGTGGTATTTTATTCGTTAAAACCTGCAACATTTTTATAAAAATTCATATAATAGTATTATAGAAAAATTTAGGAGGGTAAAAGTTGCAAACCCTAAAAATAGGCTCAAGAGGAACATCGGTAATGGAAATACAAGCACTACTTAATAAATTAGGCTATGATGTGGGAGGAATAGACGGAATTTACGGAAATAAAACGGCACAGGCAGTATTGATGTTTCAAAGATATTTTGGCTTATCACCTACAGGCACAGTAAATGATGATACTTATAAACTTATGAATAGATTTTTAATGGGTTATGATACTTATAGAATTAGACCGGGTGATACAATATACCTTATAGCAAGTAAGTACTTTGTGACCGTAGAAAGTATAATTACTGCAAATCCTCAAATAAATCCTAACAACTTGCAAGTTGGAGAGGTGATCATAGTTCCATATTCATTAGATGTAGTTTATACAAATATTGATTACACTTATGATATTATGAAAAAAGATTTAGAAGGGCTAAAGGCTAGATACCCATTTATTGAAGTGGCTAGTGGCGGCAAGAGTGAGCTTGGAAAAGAACTTTATTATGTGAAACTCGGTAATGGACCCAATAAAGTTTTTTATAATGGATCTCATCATGCTATTGAATGGATAACTACTGTGCTTTTGATGAAGTTTATTGAAAACTTTTCTAAAGCCTATGCAACAGGTGAAAATATAGAAGGGTATAGTGCCTTAGATATCTGGAATAAAAGTACTATATACATTATGCCTATGGTAAATCCAGATGGGATTGACTTAGTGCTTAATGGCCTAGAGAGGAGTAACCCATACTACAATGATTTAATTAAGTGGAATAATGGGAGTTCTGATTTTTCTAAAACATGGAGTGCTAATATTCGCGGTGTAGACCTTAATCATAACTATGATGCTATGTGGCAAAAATCAAAGGACGCGGAAAAAAGTTATGGCGTATATGGACCGGGCCCTACAAGATATTCAGGTACTGCGCCAGAATCAGAATCAGAGTCTAAAGCGGTAGCAGATTTTACAAGAAAACATGGGTTTAGATTGGTAATAGCGTATCACACCCAAGGGGAAGTAATATACTGGGATTTTCAAAATTTGGCAAGTGCTGAGGCTAGAAAAATAGGAGAGATATTTTCCTCTTTAAGTGGTTATGAATTAGCAGAAACCTATGGAATCACAAGCTATGCAGGATATAAGGATTGGTTTATAGAAAAATATAGAAGGCCGGGTTATACCATTGAGGTCGGAATTGGAAAAAATCCTCTGCCAATAAGTCAGTTTAATAAAATTTATAAGGACAATATTAAAGTTTTATTAGAAGGGGCATTAATTTAGGTATCTAAAAGAAAAAGCTCTTAGACCACAAATGTTTGATTGTGTGCTAAGAGCCTTAATTTTAGTCCACTTCCGATATAAAGTCTTCCCAGTTTGCATAAAGAGTTTCAAGTTCGGTTTTAATACTAGAAATTTGATTATTTGTCTCAACACTCCGACTAGGACTTGAATAAATCTCTTCAAGGCAAAGATCACTATTTAATTTTTCTAATCGCTGTTCCGATAAGGTAATTTTATCTTCTAGGTCTTTTAAATCGATTTTCTTTTGTTTTTCTAGTTTTTGTTCATCTCTCTTCTTTCTTTTATCAAGATTAATTTGAGTTTTTGACATGCCGTCGTATGCTTCTTCTACTTGGAACCTTAGAGGGTTTTTCTTTTTTTCTATATAATAAGTATAATTACCTAAATACTCTTTAAGACCATCTTGTTTTAATTCAAGTATTTTAGTAATTACCTTGTTTAAGAAATACCTATCATGAGATATTACAAGAACAGTACCGTCATATCCAAGTATCGAGTCTTCTAAAGCTTCACGAGACATAATATCTAAGTGATTTGTTGGCTCATCTAATAGTAAAAAGTTAGATTTTGATAGCATTATTTTTAGAAGATTAATTCTACATCTTTCACCACCACTCAATGTGGATATACTTTTAAATACATCTTCTCCTATGAATAAAAATGCAGCTAATGCAGTACGTACTTCTGTGGTAGTAAGTTTAGGAAATTCATCCCAAACCTCATCTATTATAGTTTTTTCTGGATTCAAATTTGATTGTTCTTGGTCATAATATCCTACAAAAATATTTTTGCCCAATATTTTTATACCTGTATCACTTGAAATTTTATCCATTATAATATTTAAAAGAGTGGTTTTGCCACGACCATTTTCACCAATAAGAGCGAACTTTTCGGATCTTTTTATATCTAAATTTAAATTCTCAAACAAAAGATTGTCCCCAAATCGTTTTGATAAATTTTCTGCATGGAGAACGTCATTTCCGCTTTTAATTTCTGTTTCAAATTTGATTTTAGTTTCCCTAGGAGCTGTGTCGGGGGAATCAACACGGTCGAGTTTATCTAAGGATTTTTGTCTGCTCTCTGCAGCTCTTACACTTTTTTCTCTATTAAAGGATCTATATCTAGTTATGATGTCCTCTTGCCTTTTTATTTCTGAGCGTTGCAAATTGTATGCTTTTAATTGAACTTCATAATTTTTTTTCTTTAAATCAATAAAATTTGTATAATTTCCATTATAAGAATCTACATGACCGTTAGTAAGTTCAAAAGTTTTATTGGTAATAGCATCTAAAAAGAATCTATCATGGGATATTATAAAAATAGTTCCTTTATAAGATTTCAAATAATCTTCTAACCATTCTATAGCATCTAAGTCTAGGTGGTTAGTAGGTTCATCTAATAAAAGAATATCGGGATTTTTAAGTAATAATTTGCATAGTGCAACCCTAGTCTTTTGACCTCCACTTAGTATGTTTATTGGCTTATTATAATCTTCTTCCATAAAGCCAAGACCTTTGAGAACCTTACTAATTTCAGCTTTATATGTGTAGCCGCCCCTGTTATTGTAAAGTTCACAGATTAATGTATATTCTTTTATTATTCTATTATTATATTCTTCTTTGGAAGTATCATAAGGTTCATTCATTTTTGATTCTAGATTTTTAAGTCTTTTTTCGAGGCCTAATAGATTGTGGAATACTAAAAGAGTTTCTTCATATATAGTATTACTTAAAGTTAATTCAAGATTTTGAGATAGATAACCAACTTTTTTATTTTTATCTATAAATAGCTCACCATTATCATAATCCAATTGTGATGTGAGTATTTTAAAAAGCGTAGATTTACCTGCCCCATTAGCACCAATAAATCCAATCTTTTCACCTTCATTTATACTTAAAGTTATTTTATCTAAAATAACATCTATACCGTAACTTTTGTGAATATTCTTGCAACTTAAAACTATCATTGTTTTCACCTTCCCTGTTATGTAGTATTAAAAAAATTCAACTTAATTAGTTATAAATATTAATTAAAGTTGCTTCATATATTATTGTACTATTTATATTTAATTTTTTGTAGTAAAAAAGAAATATATATAGATTAATTTTTAATAATAGTATATATATATATATAATGGTAATAATTTCACAATAACTACTAAATTTATAGCAAAAGTAGTTTTAATTTATAATAGTGTGTTAGTATAGATAGTATGTAATTTATGATATTCGTAGAGGAGTGTATATTGTGGAAAGAAAAAAGAATATATCAATGGCAGTTATTAAAAGATTGCCTAAATACCATAGATATTTAAAAGAACTTTTAAGAAATGATGTAGATAGGATATCCTCGAAAGAATTGGGCGAAAAGATTGGGTTTACAGCATCTCAAATTAGACAAGACTTAAATTGTTTTGGAGATTTTGGACAACAGGGATACGGATATAATGTTAAAGAATTGTTGAATGAAATTAGTGGAATACTAGGACTCTCAAAAGAATATAAGATGGTAATAGTAGGCGCGGGGAATATCGGGCAAGCTATTGCCAATTATACTAATTTTGAAAAGCTATCATTTAACTTGGCGGGTATTTTTGATGTTAACCCAAAGCTTATAGGATTAAAAATTAGAGATGTTGAAGTAATAGACTTAGATGAATTAGCGCGTTTCCTTAAAGCGACACCAATAGATATTGGCGTAATATGTGTTCCACATATTAGTGCTCAAAAAGTTAGTGACATAATGGTAGCAAATGGGGTTAAAGGTATATGGAATTTTGCACCTGTGGATTTAGAGGTACCTGTAGAAACAATTGTGGAGAATGTCCATTTAAGTGAGAGCTTGCTAACACTTAGTTGTTTAATGAATGACAAATCATATTCATAAAATTTACAAAGTTTATAAAATTTATGAAATCAACAAGATTGATTTAAAAGATTATGAATATTTCTTGTTGAAATAATTACTATAAAGAGATATAATGTAATTGAGGCGAAGGGCTTCAATTACATTTAGGTTTATTTGTTATATTATTAACAAATATTTAATGAATGGATTAATTCGTAAGGAGTTGATTGTTATGGAATACAAGAATATTGTTCTTCAAAAAGAAGACAAAGTCGCAATACTTACAATTAGTAGACCAAAGGCTCTAAATGCATTAAATACAGAAACATTAAAAGAGCTAGATTTAGCAATAGATGAAATTGCTGAAGATGATAAAATCTACGCAGTGATCTTAACAGGAGAAGGGAAAGCTTTCGTAGCAGGGGCTGACATCACCGAAATGAAAGATCTTAATGTTATGGGTGGAAGGAAATTTGGAAATCTAGGGAATAAAGTTTTCAGAAAACTAGAAACTTTAGAAAAACCTATAATAGCTGCAGTAAACGGTTTTGCGCTAGGTGGAGGATGCGAACTTTCTATGGCTTGTGATATTAGAATCGCTTCTTCAAAAGCAAAATTTGGACAACCTGAGGTAGGTCTTGGAATAACTCCTGGCTTTGGAGGTACGCAAAGACTTCCTAGACTTGTAGGACTTGGAATGGCTAAAGAACTAATTTATACAGCAAAGATTATTAATGCGGAAGAGGCATTAAGAATTGGACTTGTAAATAAAGTAGTTGATCCAGAAAATTTATTATCAGAAGCTAAAGCACTAGCAAATACAATTGCAGGACAAGCACCTATTGCTGTAAGCTTTTGTAAGGCAGCAATCAATAAGGGAATACAAATAGATATAGATTCAGCGCTTTCATACGAGTCAGAGATATTCGGAGAATGTTATGCGACTGAAGATCAAAAAAATGGAATGACAGCATTTATTGAAAAAACAGAAAAATGCTTTAAAAATAAGTAATAAAAAGTATTCTGTAAAAAGAATAGGCAGATAACAATTAAAGATTATTATTTGTCTCAGAGAATAGTGAGGAGGAAAGTTCATGAATTTTGCATTGACAAAAGAACAAGAATTTGTAAAACAGATGGTAAGTGAGTTCGCATTAAACGAAGTTAAACCTTTAGCTGCGGAAATAGACGTGACAGAAAGATTTCCTAGCGAAACTGTAGAGAAAATGGCTAGATACCATATGATGGGTATCCCAATTGCTACTAAATACGGTGGAGCAGGCGGAAATAATGTATCATACATTATGGCTGTTGAAGAATTATCAAAAGCATGTGCAACTACAGGAGTTATACTATCAGCTCATACTTCATTATGTGCTGGCCCAATAGATGCTTTCGGTACAGAAGAACAAAAAATGAAATATTTAGTTCCACTTGCAAAAGGTGAAAAACTAGGAGCTTTTGGACTAACTGAACCTAATGCAGGAACAGATGCGTCAGGTCAACAAACTACAGCAACTTTAGATGGTGATAACTATATATTAAATGGTTCAAAAATATTTATCACAAACGGTGGAGTAGCAGATACATTTGTAGTTTTTGCAATGACTGATAAAACTAAGGGAACAAAAGGAATCACTGCTTTCATAGTTGAAAAAGAGTTTCCAGGATTCTCAATTGGTAAACACGAAGATAAATTAGGAATAAGAGCATCATCAACTACAGAACTTGTATTTGAAAACTGCATAGTTCCTAAAGAAAACATGCTTGGAAAAGAAGGAAGGGGGTTCGGTATCGCAATGAAAACCCTTGATGGAGGAAGAATCGGAGTAGCGGCTCAAGCCCTAGGAATTGCAGAAGGCGCACTCAATGAAGCTACTAAATACATGAAAGAAAGAAAACAATTTGGAAAACCACTTTCAGCATTCCAAGGTTTACAATGGATGGTTGCAGAACTTGATGTTAAAATTGAGGCTTCTAAACTTTTAATATATAAAGCAGCATGGAATAAAGATAATGGTTTACCATATACAGTAGAAGCTGCTAGAGCAAAATTATTTGCGTCAGAAACAGCTATGGAAGTTACAACTAAAGCTGTTCAAATCTTCGGAGGATATGGATATACTAAAGAATATCCATTAGAAAGAATGATGAGAGATGCTAAGATAACTGAGATATATGAAGGAACTTCAGAAGTTCAAAGAATGGTTATAGCTGGAAATTTATTAAAGTAGGAGGAGATTAAGGAATGAATATAGTTGTATGTTTAAAACAAGTTCCAGATACAAACGAAGTTAAAATAGATCCTAAAACAGGAACACTTATAAGAGAAGGCGTTCCATCAATAATAAATCCAGATGATAAAAATGCACTGGAAGAATCTTTAAGGTTAAAAGATGAACATGGTGCACATGTAACAGTAATAAGCATGGGACCCCCACAAGCAGAAAAAGCTTTGAGAGAAGCTTTAGCTATGGGAGCTGATGAAGCAATATTAGTATCTGACAGAGCATTCGCAGGAGCAGATACATTAGCTACATCTCATGCACTTGCAGCAACTTTAAAGAAATTAGATTATGACGTAGTATTTGCAGGTAGACAAGCTATAGACGGAGATACAGCGCAAGTTGGACCTGAAATAGCAGAACATTTAAATCTTGCCCAAATAACATATGTTGAAAAAGTCGATGTGATTGAGGGTGGATTAAAAGTTAGAAGAGCTTGGGAAGACGGATATGAAGATATAGAAGTTAAGACTCCTGTTCTTTTAACAGCAATAAAAGAGTTGAATGAGCCAAGATATATGAACATAAAAAGCATTTTTGAGATGTTCCAAAATAAGGAAGTAAAAGTTTGGAATGCAGCAGATATCGGAGCAGACATAGCTGTTCTCGGTCTTAAAGGTTCACCAACAAAGGTTAAAAAGTCTATGACTAAAGAAGCTAAGGGAAAAGGCGAATTAATACAATTACCAGCTAACGAAGCTGCTTTATATGTAGTTTCAAAATTAAAAGAAAATCACTTTATCTAAGAAGCAGGGAGGATTAAGTTATGAATATAGAAGAGTACAAGGGCGTATGGGTCTTTGCTGAGCAAAGAGACGGAGAACTTCAAAAGATTTCATTTGAACTTTTAGGTAAGGGACGTGAAATAGCAGATAAATTAGGAGAAGAATTAACAGCTGTATTACTTGGAGATAAAACAGATGATATGGTTAAAGAATTAGTAGCATATGGCGCTGACAAAGTAATAGTTGCTAGTCATCCATTATTGGGCCACTTTACAACTGATGCATATACAAAAGTAATATGTGATCTTGCAAATGAAAGAAAACCAGAAATTATATTTGTAGGAGCAAGTTATTTAGGAAGAGATTTAGGACCAAGAGTATCCGCAAGACTTTCAACAGGACTTACTGCTGATTGCACTTCATTAGATATAGATATAGAAAACAACAATCTAATGATGACAAGACCAGCATTTGGAGGAAACTTAATGGCTACAATAGTTTGTGGAGAACATAGACCACAAATGGCTACTATTAGACCAGGAGTTTTTGAAAAATTAGCTAGAGATGAAAAAAGAAGCTGCCCAGTTGAAAAAATAACTGTAAACTTAGAAGAATCAGATATCAGAACTAAAACAGTAGACGTTGTAAAAGTTGCTTCAGTTTTAGCGGATATCGGAGAAGCTAACATTATAGTATCTGGTGGTCGTGGAGTTGGAAGTAAAGAAAACTTCGCGTTACTTGAAAAACTGGCAGTTACCCTCGACGGAGTTGTTGGAGCATCAAGAGCTGCAGTTGAGAATGGTTGGATAGATAAAGCAGTTCAAGTAGGTCAAACAGGAAAAACTGTAAGACCAACTGTATACATAGCTTGCGGTATTTCAGGAGCAATTCAGCATTTAGCTGGTATGCAAGATTCTGATTTCATAATAGCTATAAACAAAGATGCAACAGCGCCAATCATGAAAGCTGCTGATGTAGCAATCGCTGGAGATTTCATAAAAGTTATTCCAGAAATGATAGCTCAGATTAATACATTAAGAAACAAATAATTAGATTTTAAAGTAGTATTTAAATGAACTTGCTCTAATGCTGAAATTTAGCATTAGAGTAAGTTTTAAAAATATTTATTACTTTTAGTTTTTAAAAAAATAAAAGGAGTGTGTTATTATGAAAAAGATTTTTGTACTTGGAGCTGGAACTATGGGAGCGGGTATTGTTCAAACATTCGCAGTAAGTGGTTGCGAAGTAATAATGAGAGATATTAAAGATGAATTTGTTGATAGAGGACTTGTTACAATTAAAAAGAATTTAGAAAGATTAGTTAAAAAAGAAAAAATTACTGAAGCACAAATGGAAGAAATACTTTCAAGAATTACAGGAACTACTGATATGGAATTAGCAGCAGACTGTGATTTAGTAGTTGAAGCAGCTGTAGAAATTATGAAAATAAAGAAAGAAATTTTTGCAGAACTTGACAGAATATGTAAGCCGGAAACTATATTATCATCAAATACATCATCACTGTCTATAACTGAAGTAGGAGCTGCTACAAATAGACCTGACAAAGTTATAGGAATGCATTTCTTTAATCCAGCTCCAATGATGAAGCTTGTAGAAATAATTAAAGGAATGGGTACGTCCACTGAAACTTTCGATGCAGTTAAAGAAATTGCAATTGCTATCGGTAAGGATCCAGTAGAAGTTGCTGAAGCTCCTGGATTTGTTGTAAACAGAATATTAATACCAATGATTAACGAAGCTGTAGGAATACTTGCAGAAGGTGTTGCATCTGCAGAAGATATCGATAAAGCAATGAAACTTGGCGCTAATCATCCAATGGGACCTCTAGCACTAGGAGACCTTATAGGTCTTGATGTATGTCTTGCTATCATGGATGTTTTATATACTGAAACAGGAGACAATAAGTACAGAGCTCATAGTCTTTTAAGAAAATATGTTAGAGGCGGATTGCTAGGAAGAAAAACTAAAAAGGGAATATTTGATTATTCGAAATAAGATATTATTTTAATATGAACAATGAATTTAGAGAGCATTACAACTTGTAGAGGGTTGTAATGCTCTTGTTTTAATGTTGACTTTGCATTGTTAATGATATATCATTAACAATATAACAGAAAAATGACAAAAGTTGGTATAAACAACTAAGTATAAACGTATAAAAGAATATAATATTTTTTAAAAATGGGGGGAAATATAATGAATAGATTTACGTTACCAAGAGATATTTATTTTGGAGAAAATTCATTAGAGGTGTTAAAAACCTTAAAAGGCAGAAAAGCAGTAATAGTTACTGGCGGAAGCTCTATGAAAAGATTCGGATTCTTAGATACGGTTGAAGCTTATTTAAAAGAAGCTGGAATTGAAGTTAAGCATATTACTGGAGTAGAACCAGATCCATCGGTAGAAACAGTTATGAACGGTGCAGCAGTAATGAGAGAATTCCAGCCGGACTTAATAGTATCAATCGGGGGTGGTTCACCAATTGACGCAGCAAAAGCTATGTGGATTTTTTATGAGTATCCAGAATTTACTTTTGAACAAGCGGTTATACCATTTGGTATTCCTGACTTAAGACAAAAAGCTAAATTTATAGCTATACCATCAACTAGTGGAACAGCAACCGAAGTTACAGCATTTTCAGTAATTACTGACTATAAAGCAAAAATAAAATATCCTTTAGCGGATTTCAACTTAACACCAGATATAGCAATAGTAGACCCAGCACTAGCTCAAACAATGCCACCTAAATTAGTAGCACATACAGGTATGGATGCATTAACACATGCATTTGAGGCTTATGTAGCAGGACTTAGGTCAAGCTTTTCAGATCCTCTTGCAATACAAGCTATAACTATGATTAGAGAAAATATATTAAAATCATTTGAAGGTGATGTGGAAGCGAGAAATGAAATGCACATGGCACAATGTCTTGCGGGAATGGCATTTTCCAACGCACTACTAGGAATATCTCATAGTATGGCACACAAAATAGGTGGCGTATTTCATGTTGCACATGGCTTAGCTAATGCAATATTACTTCCATATGTTATAGATTTTAACAAAAAATCTTGTGGAGATAGATATGCTACAATTGCTAGAAGTCTTAATTTAGCTGGAAATACAGAAGATGAATTAATTGATTCATTAACTGATATGATAAGAGATTTAAATAAAGCTATGAATATACCAACTTCTTTAAAGGAAAACGGAATGACAAAAGAAGAGTTTGATGCAAATGTAGATTTTATATCTGAAAATGCTATAAAAGATGCATGCACAGGATCTAACCCAAGACCAATAAATACTTGTGAAATGAAAAAAATATTAACTTGTACCTTTACAGGAGAAAAAGTTAAATTTTAATCTTAGGCACATTATGAAATTGTACCAATAGACAATAATTAAATGATTAATAAGAGGACAGGTAGTAAAGAGCATTAGTATTTAATACTCTTTACTACCTGTCTATTTTGACTTATTATTTTCACTCTAATAAAAATCTCATGTAATTTATTTTTACAAAATAGAGATAATGTAAAATGTATTTTAACAAATATATAATTTAGATTTTTGTGGTAAAATGAATATATAATAACGAAGGTTTTAGTGTGGGAACATAGGCAGACCAAAATAATAGATGAATATGGAGGATTAAAAATGTATAAAATAGTCGAAAAGAGAGCATTAGCACCTCAGATATTCTTAATGGATATTGAGGCTCCGAGAGTAGCTAAATCAGCAAGACCAGGTCAATTTATAATTATAAAGATGGATGAAAAAGGCGAAAGAATACCTTTAACAATTAGTGATTATGATGCGTTAAGAGGTACAGTAACTATAGTAGTTCAAACAATAGGTTGTTCAACAAAAGAAATGGAAAAGTATGAAATTGGTGACTCATTTTCAGATTTTGTAGGACCACTTGGACAAGCATCTGAATTAATGAGTGAGAGCATTGAAGATTTAAAGAAAAAGAAAATTGCATTTGTAGCTGGTGGGCTAGGAACTGCACCAGTTTACCCTCAAGTTAAATGGCTCAGCGATCAAGGTATTAAGGCAGACGTAATAATAGGCGCAAAGGCTAAAGATTATGTAATTATGGAAGAAGAAATGAAGAAAGTAGCGGGGAATGTATATCCATGTACTGATGATGGTTCATATGGATATAAGGGGCTTGTCACAAATAAATTAAAAGAATTAGTTCAAAATGATGGCATAAAATACGATTTAGTTGTTGCAATTGGACCAATGATAATGATGAAATTTGTTTGCAAATTGACTGAAGAACTTGGAATATCAACTATTGTAAGCATGAATCCTATTATGGTTGATGGAACAGGAATGTGTGGAGCTTGCAGACTTACTGTAGATGGTGAGACTAAATTTGCTTGCGTTGATGGTCCAGAATTTGATGGTCATAAAGTTAATTTTGATGAGGCAATGAGAAGACAAACAATGTACAAAACTCAAGAGAGTTCTAAAGGTGAAGGCATTAAAGCGGGCTGCGGTTTAGGAGGTGCTAAATAATGGGTAAAATGAACAGAGTTGCAATAGGGGAACAAGATCCAAAAGTAAGAGCAACTAATTTTGAAGAGGTATGTTTAGGATATACAGAGGACGAAGCAGTTGAGGAAGCTACAAGGTGTTTAAATTGTAAAAAGCCAATGTGTGTTGGAAAATGCCCAGTAGCAATAGATATTCCTGGGTTCATAGCTCACGTAAAAAATAGAGAATTTACAGAGGCAGTTAAGGTAATTGCAAAATATAGTGCGTTACCAGCAGTCTGTGGAAGAGTTTGTCCACAAGAAACTCAATGCGAAAGCAAATGTATATTAGGAATAAAGGGAGATGCCATAGCTATTGGTAAACTTGAAAGATTTGTAGGTGACTATTCAAGAGAGCATAATGTTGACCTTTCAGAAACAAAACCTAAAAATGGCATTAAGGTTGCGGTAATCGGAAGTGGTCCTTCAGGACTTACCTGCGCAGGAGATTTAGCTAAAGCTGGGTACGATGTAACTATTTTTGAAGCACTTCATGAAGCTGGTGGAGTTTTGGTATATGGAATTCCAGAGTTTAGGTTGCCAAAAGATACAGTTGTTAAACATGAAGTTGAAAATGTTAAGAAATTAGGAGTTAAATTAGAAACGAATGTGATAGTAGGACGAACTGTAACAATAAATCAGCTGATGGAAGAAGAAGATTTTAAAGCTGTATTTATCGGTTCAGGTGCTGGACTTCCAATGTTCATGGGAATACCAGGAGAAAATTTAAATGGAGTATTTTCTGCAAATGAATATTTAACTAGAAGCAATTTGATGAAAGCATTTAAAGAGGGGTATCAGACTCCTATAAGAACAGGTGAAAAGGTTGCTGTTGTAGGTGGAGGAAATGTTGCTATGGACTCTGTGCGTACAGCAGTGAGACTTGGAGCAGAAGGGCACATAGTGTACAGGAGATCAGAATCAGAACTTCCTGCAAGGGCCGAAGAAGTGCATCACGCAAAAGAAGAGGGAGTTATAATGGATTTACTTGTGAATCCAATTGAAATCCTAGGAGATGAAAAAGGAAATGTTATAGGCATGAAGTGTATAAGAATGGAGCTAGGAGAACCCGATGCATCAGGAAGAAGAAGACCTATAGCGATTGAAGGGTCGGAATTCATAATGGATGTAAATACGGTTATAATGTCTCTAGGTACATCACCAAATCCATTAATTCCTTTAACAACAGAAGGGTTAGAAATCAATAAATGGAAGTGCATAGTTGCAGAAGATGGAACTGGATTAACATCTAAAAAGAATGTATATGCTGGTGGAGATGCTGTTTCAGGAGCTGCTACAGTTATATTAGCTATGGAAGCAGGTAAAAAAGCTGCTAAAGCTATAGATGAAATGTTAACAAAATAATAATTAAAATTACAAACTCCATAAACAAAGGTTTATGGAGTTTGTTTTAAAAAAGTGAGGACAGGTAACAACTATTTGGTATAATAATATTGCATAGGAGGAGGTATATTATGTTAATAAATAAAATAAATAAATATTACACTAAGGAATATGATTTAAGTTGTGCTGAGGTGATGATTTACGCTGCTAGTGATGAATATAATATGAAATTAAAAAGCGAAACGTTTAAAACCATGTCATCCTTTGGTGGAGGAATGGGTATTGAGAGCGTATGCGGAGCAATAACAGGTTCTTTGGCAGTTATAGGTATACTATTTACTAAAGAAAAAGCACATGAAGGTGATAGAGTTAAAAGACTATGTCAGGAATTCTTCCAAAAATTTGAATCAAAGTTAAGCACGAATAATTGCGCGGCTCTTAAAGCAAAATATAAGAAAGAGGATGGTAGTTGCAAGGTAATGATTGAAACTGCTACTGAAATATTAGATGAAATTGTGATACGCGAATTAAAAGTTAATAATTTAACTCAATGAAAGGAAAAATTATGGATTACAAAAATATTGAATCATTTAATGAAGGCATTTTAATAAAAGATGTAGAGAACTTTGAATTAGACCATATATTCGAATGTGGACAATGCTTTAGATGGGACAAGGAGCCTAATGGCAATTACATAGGGGTAGCATATGGGAAGGTAATAGAAGTAGAAAAAAAGGGGACGCAAGTAAAGATATATAATATAAATGAGGAAGAATTTAATGAGATTTGGTGTGAGTATTTTGACCTTAAAAGAAATTACACAGTTATCAAAGAGAAATTTAAGATGGATCCTCTTCTTAAAAGATCTGTTGATTTCGGGTATGGCATTAGATTATTGCAGCAGGAGCCTTTTGAACTTACCATATCATTTATAATTTCTTCAAATAATAGAATCCCAATGATAAAAAGAGCTATAAACAATTTGAGCAAAAAATGGGGAAAACCAATAGAATATAAGGGGAAAACGTACTACACATTTCCAACGCCTGCAGATTTAGAAGAAGCTACTATAGAAGAAATTCAGAGTTGTAGTCTGGGGTTTAGATCTAAATATGTAAAAAACACAGTACATCAGGTATATACTGGTGAAGTGAATTTGGAGCTTATTAAAGCCGCGGAAGATGATATTTGCCATGAAGAACTAAAAAAACTTAGTGGAATAGGCCCAAAAGTGGCGGATTGTATTATGTTATTTTCTATGCAAAAATATTCTGCTTTCCCAGTGGATGTGTGGGTTAAGAGGGCGATGCAATTTTTTTATTTAGCACCAGATGTTTCTCTACCTAAAATAAGGACCTTTGCTAGAGACAAATTTGAAAACTTAGCAGGTTTTGCACAGCAGTATTTGTTTTATTATGCAAGAGAAAATAATATTAAAATAGAATAAATTAAGCAAAGTAAGTAATACTATATAAAACTATGAGTTACTATTGAATAAATACAAGAGTGAAGAGGATGAAAAACAATGTGGAATAGTATTAGAATGAAGGTATCAGGATATAAACAATATATATTAATATCAGCAGTTTTGCTAGCTTTCGCATACATAGGATATGAATATTATTTCAAGTATTCATATATATTGAGAAATCCGAATATATTAAAAGAAGTTATTCTTTCTTATGGAAATTTCAGTGTTTTAATTTTCATTCTTATGCAGGTTTTACAAGTAGTAGTTTTTTTTATTCCAGGAGAATTTATACAAATTGCTGGAGGATATATTTTCGGTGCATTTTTAGGCGGTATAATATCTTTAATGGGTATTACTTTAGGAGGTATAATAGTATATCTTATTGCTAATAGTTATGGTAGGCCTTTTGTGGAGAAGTTGTTATTAAAAAAGAAAGTGAAATTTTTTAGAAAAATATTAAAAATAGGAAGCAAAAAAAATGTTATATTCATATTTTTTTTAATCCCAGGAATACCTAAAGATGCTCTAATATACATATGTGGAGTATCTGATGTTTCTTTTAAAGATTTCTTTATATATTCAACACTCGGTAGAATTCCAGGGATTTTTATTTCTTCTTATTTTGGTCAAAAAATAGATGCATGGGATGTTACAAGTTTAATAACTATAGGCATAACAATGAGTATTATATCAATAGTAGGGATTTTTAAAGGAAATACTATAATAAAAAATGTAATTAAAAAGAAAAAATCTTATTAAAAAGTTACGATAACACATGTTTTATAAAATATTATAAAGAGTATAGCTTTTTATAAATATTATAAAGAGTGTAGCTTTTTATAAATATTATAAAGAGTGTAGCTTTTTATATTGTGATTTATATATACACCTTAATATTATGCTACTTATAGTAATCAAAATAATTATTAATATTGCACAATGGAAGAAAAAATCCTGTGGAAGGATCGTTATTATTGGATCATATTTAATATCAAATAACCAGTAATCATTTTTAAAGAAAATATGATGAAAAGCTGTGAAGCTTTTATCGAAATTAATTAAAAAGGGTATAAGTAATATTATAGGTACGATAATAAGAAAAATGGAACTAGTTAACAAGTATCTTATTGTTTTGTGTCTCTTATTTATGATTATACCTATAATACTTATTAATATGGAGAAAAATAGCATTACCTTAAGAGTATCAAATATTATTTTAACTTCCTTAAAATGAATTTTACCATTATTGGATGAAGGTAGCGTCGGAAGAGTGAATTCTTCAATTTTATTTTGAGTTAAATATGTGATTACATAGTCATAATTAGTCTTTAGTTCCTTTTTATTTAAATTAGAAGATTCTTCGATTTTTAAAACATCAATATCCATATAGTATAATGGTTTAAAAAGCAAAGTAAGATTTATGCTTAAAATTATAAAAGAAAAAGTAAAACTTAAGATAAAAAACGTTTTGAATGAAAATTTAATAAGCGTTTTTACATTTCTTAAAATGGAGTCTCTAAAAAAATAGTTATTAAACCATTTATATAGACTATTCATAAAATCACCTCTATTAGTGATTTTAACAATAAATCAAAATATATTCAATGATAATAAAAATGTACTAAAATTATAATTTCATTAAAAGTAAGTAAATAAGAGAAAAACTATATAATGCAGTGATAACTAAACATAATATAGTTTAGTTGCGTATAAATGGTATAATATATGGAATAGGTGAAGTTGATATTATACTGATTATTAATTAAAATATTAGGTATAGAACTCATTAGCACTCAGATGTGATGAGTGCTAACAAAAATAACAAAAATATATAAGGAGGGGTTTAAAATGAATATTAGACCACTTAGTGATAGAGTGTTAATTAAAAGATTAGAGGCGGAAGAAACTACAAAAAGTGGAATACTTCTTGCAGGAGCTTCAAAGGAAAAACCACAAGAGGCTGAAGTAGTTTCAGTAGGACCAGGAAAAGTTGAAGATGGGAAAGTAATTAAAATGGAAGTTAAGGCAGGGGATATAATATTATTCTCTAAATATTCAGGAAGTGAAATAAAATATGATGGTATTGAGTATATCATATTAAAGCAAGATGAACTATTAGCTGTAATTGAAAAATAACTTTAACGACATTTCAGTACCACAGGTAATTATTTGATTAATGTAATAATAGTTAAATGATAATTCGACAAGTAGATAATAATTAGGGTATAGGAGGGTTTAAAATGGCTAAAGATATATTGTTTGGAGAAGAAGCAAGAAGAGCTATGCAAAGAGGTGTAGATAAACTTGCAAATACTGTTAAAATAACACTCGGACCCAAAGGAAGAAATGTTATTTTAGATAAAAAGTTTGGATCACCATTAATAACAAATGATGGTGTTACTATAGCTAGGGAAATAGAGCTAGAAGATGCATTTGAAAATATGGGAGCACAACTTGTTAAAGAAGTTGCTACAAAGACAAATGATGTAGCAGGAGATGGAACAACTACAGCTACATTGCTTGCCCAAGCTATAATAAGAGAAGGTTTAAAAAATGTTACAGCTGGTGCCAATCCAATGTTAATAAGAACTGGTATAAAAATGGCTGTAGATAAAGCTGTTGAAGAAATTAAAAAATCTTCTAAACCAGTTAATGGTAAGGAAGACATATCGAGAGTTGCTGCTATATCAGCTAGTGATGAAGTAACAGGAGCTCTAATTGCTGATGCTATGGAAAGAGTAGGCAACGAAGGTGTTATAACTGTAGAAGAATCAAAATCTATGGGAACAGAACTTGATGTTGTTGAAGGAATGCAATTCGATAGAGGATATTTAAGTGCATATATGGTTACAGATGCAGAAAAAATGGAAGCAAATCTTGATGAGCCATATATTTTAATAACTGATAAGAAAATTACTAATATACAAGACATACTTCCAATACTTGAGCAAATCGTTCAACAAGGCAAAAAGTTATTAATAATTGCTGAAGATATTGAGGGTGAAGCTTTAAGCACATTAGTTGTTAATAAATTAAGAGGAACTTTTACTTGTGTAGCTGTTAAAGCACCAGGTTTTGGTGACAGAAGAAAAGAAATGCTTCAAGATATAGCAATCCTAACTGGAGGAGAAGTTATATGCGAAGAATTAGGAAGAGAACTAAAAGATGTTACTGTTGACATGCTTGGAAAAGCAGAAAGTGTTAAAATATCTAAAGAAAACACTACTATAGTAAATGGCAAGGGTGAAAAAGATACAATACATGATAGAGTTTCCCAAATTAAAAAACAAATTGAAGAAACTACATCAGATTTTGATAGAGAAAAATTACAAGAAAGACTTGCTAAACTTGCAGGCGGAGTAGCTGTAATAAAAGTTGGAGCTGCTACTGAAACTGAATTAAAAGAAAAGAAACTCCGAATAGAAGATGCTCTTGCAGCTACAAAAGCAGCAGTTGAAGAGGGAATAGTTCCTGGTGGTGGAACAGTTTATATTAATGCTATTTCTGAGATTGCAAAATTATCATCAGATACACCAGATGTTCAAGTGGGTATTAACATAATTAAAAGAGCATTAGAAGAACCATTAAGACAAATAGCTACAAATGCTGGCGCTGAAGCTTCAGTTATAATAGAAAAAGTAAGAGAAAGCGCTGGAGAAAATGGATATGATGCTTTACGTGGAGAAATGGTAAACATGATAAAAGCTGGGATTGTTGATCCAACAAAAGTTGTAAGATCAGCACTTCAAAACGCAGCATCTGTTGCAGCAACATTCTTAACAACTGAAGTTGCAGTTGCAGATATTCCAGAAAAGAATTCAGCACCAATGGGTGGCGCACCAGGAATGGGAATGGATGGAATGTACTAAAAATAATTTGAACAATAATTATTATAAATAAAGTATATTCAAATAAAAAATTAACTAGGGTTTTGCCCTAGTTAATTTTTTTTATTTTGTTAAGCCTTATAATTATGTTTCTAGTATGTTCGCGAACTAGTTCATGAACATACTAGAAATATTCATTGACAAATGCTTAAACATTAACTATCATTATTGTAATAACAAATTCAAAGAACAATTACGCTACTCATATATACCTTGAATATGGCAAGGAGTATCTACCGGAAGCCGTAAATTTCCGACTATGAGTAATCTTAGTATGAGCTTATTTTTGGCATGCTAATTTTACTTTAGTTAAGGTAGGATTAGTATGCCTTTTTATACTTTATACCTTATTTTAAAATATCGTATATATAAATATTCTTATGCTAATTATAAAGACGAATGTAAAATAAAATTGTGAAAGGGTGTTAATTAAATGGCAAAAATATTAAAACAAGCATATACTTTCGACGATGTATTGCTAGTTCCCAATAAGTCTAAAGTATTACCTAAGGATGTTAGTTTAGTTACTTACCTTACGAAAAAAATAAAACTTAACATACCTTTAATGAGTGCTGGTATGGACACTGTTACTGAGTCTAGAATGGCTATTGCTATGGCTAGAGAGGGTGGAATAGGAACTATACATAAGAACATGAGTATTGAAAACCAAGCTATTGAAGTTGATAGAGTTAAAAGACAAGAAAATGGTGTAATTACAGATCCATTCTTCTTATCTCCAGATAATATTTTAGAAGATGCATTAGCACTAATGAGTAAATATAGAATATCAGGAGTTCCAATTACAACAAATGGTAAATTAGTTGGAATAATCACTAATAGGGATATAGTTTTCGAAACTGATTATAGTAAGAAAATTAAAGATATAATGACAAGTGAAAATCTAATTACTGCATCAGAAGGAACAAGTATGCAGGAAGCTAAAGAACTTCTTAAAAAACATAAAATAGAAAAGTTACCTTTAGTAGATAGCGAAAATTATTTAAGAGGACTTATTACTATAAAAGATATAGAGAAAACCATAAAATTTCCGAATGCTGCAAAGGATTCTAGAGGAAGATTATTATGTGGTGCAGCTGTTGGTGTAACTGTAGACATAGCGGAGCGAGTAGCAGCCTTAGTGAAAGCTGGAGTAGATGTAATAACTATAGATACAGCTCATGGACATTCTTTTGGAGTAATGGATGCAGTACGAAAAATAAAAGCTGTATACCCAGAACTTCAAATAATAGCAGGGAACGTTGCTACGAGTGAGGCAACCAGAGATTTAATTGAGGCAGGAGCAGATTGTGTAAAAGTAGGGATAGGTCCTGGATCAATTTGTACTACAAGGATTGTAGCAGGAGTAGGAGTTCCACAACTTACAGCAGTTATGGATTGCGTTGAAGAGGGGAATAAATATGGAGTTCCTGTTATTGCAGACGGCGGCATAAAATACTCAGGAGATATAGTTAAGGCATTAGCAGCAGGTGCTAAAGTGGTAATGATGGGTTCTATGTTTGCAGGCTGTGAGGAAGCTCCAGGTGAAATGGAAATCTATCAGGGAAGAAGCTATAAGGTATATAGAGGCATGGGTTCTCTAAGTGCTATGGCTTGCGGAAGTAAGGATAGGTATTTCCAAGAAGGAAATAAAAAGTTAGTTCCAGAAGGGGTAGAAGGAAGAATACCTTTCAAAGGAAGTGTTATAGAAACTATATATCAGATGATAGGCGGTATACGTTCAGGAATGGGATATTTAGGTTCTGAAACGCTAGAGCAATTATTTGAGACTTCAACCTTTGTTGTCCAAACATCAGCAGGGCTAAGAGAAAGTCATCCACATGATGTGTCAATTACAAAAGAAGCGCCAAATTATAGCGTGAACAACTAGTATAGATGAGAATAGATAAAATATATATAAATAGCTAAGTATAAAGCTTAAGTGTACAGGAGGAAAAACATTGATTAATAGAGAATTAATTTTAGTTGTTGACTTTGGTGGTCAATATAATCAACTTATTGCAAGAAGAGTTAGAGAGAATAATGTTTATTGCGAAATAATACCATATACATCTTCTGCCGAAAAAATAAAAAACATGAATCCAAAAGGAATAATATTCACTGGTGGACCAAATAGTGTATATGCAATTGGTGCTCCAAAAGTAGAAAAAGCAATATTTGAGCTAGGTGTTCCTATTTTAGGAATATGTTATGGGGCTCAATTAATGGCTCAAGTGTTTGGTGGAGAAGTTATAACACCTGATGTTCGAGAATATGGAAAAGTAGAAGTTGACCTATGCAAGGATGCTACTATTTTTACAGGAGTAGTAGAAAATCAATGCTGGATGAGTCATACAGACCATATATCTAAAGTGCCAGAAGGGTTTGATATAATTGCAACTACTAAAGATTGTCCAGTAGCTGCTATGGCGAGTGTTTCTAAAAAACTCTATGGAGTTCAATTTCACCCAGAAGTAAAACATACTCTTTTTGGTGAAGAAATGATTAGAAAGTTCCTATATGATGTTTGCGAGGTTAAAGGCGATTGGTCAATGTCATCTTTTGCGCAGGAAAAAATCAAGGCTATAAAAGAACTAGTTGGAGATAAAAAAGTACTTTGTGCTCTTTCAGGAGGCGTAGATTCTTCAGTTGCGGCAGTGCTTGTACATAAAGCAATAGGAGATCAGTTAACTTGTGTATTTGTAGATCATGGCCTTTTAAGAAAAGATGAAGGCGATCAAGTTGAAACAATATTCAAAGGCGAATTTAAAATGAATATAATAAGAGTTAATGCCCAAGAGAGATTCTTAGGTAAGCTTAAAGGTGTAGGTGATCCAGAGAAAAAGAGAAAGATAATTGGAGAAGAATTTATAAGAGTTTTTGAAGAGGAGTCTAATAAACTCGGACAATTAGATTTCCTTGTTCAAGGAACAATATATCCGGATGTAGTTGAAAGTGGTACTGCTACTTCAGCTACTATAAAAAGTCATCATAATGTTGGCGGACTTCCAGAAGATATGCACTTTAAACTAATAGAGCCTTTAAGAGAATTATTTAAAGATGAGGTTAGAGCAGTAGGAGAAGAGATTGGAATTCCTCATTACTTAGTGTGGAGACAACCATTCCCAGGACCAGGTCTCGCTATAAGAGTACTTGGAGAAATAACACCTGAAAAATTATTTATAACTAGCGAAGCAGACGCAATATTCAGAGATGAAGTAGCTAAAGCTGGACTTGAAAGTGAAATATGGCAATACTTTGCATGTCTACCAAACATCCAATCTGTTGGAGTTATGGGAGACGAACGAACATACTGCCATACAGTTGCCCTAAGAGCTGTAACTAGTTCAGATGGAATGACTTCAGATTGGGCTAGAATACCATATGAAGTGTTAGATATAGTTTCTAGAAGAATTGTTAATGAAGTTAAAGGAGTAAACAGAATTGTTTATGATGTAACTTCTAAGCCACCTTCAACTATTGAGTGGGAATAGGTATGAACGTTGTTATACCTATATATATTAATGAAATAAGTTAATTAAAGGTGTTTATGAAATATACTATTAAATTAGTATTTCATAAACACCTTTTTTTATGTTTTTCAATAGAAGTATGGGATATAAGTTTAAAACAAGAAAAATATTGTAGCTCCGTAGGAAATGATTTAATTGATATATAGTAAGGTAATTATAAAACATAATATATATTAAATTGTGGCATAATAATTTTATAAATATTAGAGAGCAATAACAAAATGTAATATATCACCAAAATGAGTTAATAAGAAATTATTCGAAAAGTAAATAGATAAGAAAAGGGTGTGAAAAAAAATGAATAAATTAGAAACATTAATAGATGCAGGATATAAGATAGAAATTCAGTCAAATGCTAAATTTTGTTTGATTTTGCAGGATACAATCCCTTGTGTGAGTTTTAATGCGGATAATGTAGAGGAAGCTATTGATTCAGCTTATTACTTTGTAAAAGAGCTGAAAACAGGGGCAGATAAAACTGAAATCGAAACAGAAACACAAACACAAACACAAACATCAAAGCAAACAAAGGATCATAAAACTATAATTGATATACCGCAACCACAAGAATTAAAAATTGATGAAGATATACTTAATGGAGAATTTAAGATGACGACTACTATTAGATTATATTCAGAAGTTTGGGGGGATTTTAAAGATTTTGCAGAGACATATAAAGAGTATAAAAGTATGGATTTAGTTAGCATGGCACTTCTAGAATATATTGAGAAATACAAAGAATAATTATCCTATAATTAGTAATTAGCATATAATTAGTAATTAGCATATAAAGTGGTTTGGCTTAGGCTGAACCTTTTTTTATTTTAAATTAGGGAATTAGAGAAAGGGAGAATTATTATGGTTAATAAGACAATTATTACTATATTTATTGGCATAACTGGTGTAACATAAGAGATAAAGATAAAGTGTTTTTACCATTTTATCAGTGTGATGACTCTAGAAGTAAAAAGGCAAGTACTGGTGTTGGCCTAGGGCTGAGCATTGTTAATTTGGTAATAGAGAAAAATGAGGGTGGTAGAATAAAATGAAATTAGTACTTAAAGATATAGAAAAGAGTTATGGAGAAAAACAGGTGTTAAAAAAAGCATCATTTACATTTGAAAAAGGAAGAATATATGGACTTTTAGGAAGAAATGGAGCAGGTAAAACAACCCTTTTTAATTGCATAAGTGGGGAAACTAAATATGAGGATGGTAGCGTGAGTATAGTAGAAGATGGACAAGCATCAGTGGAAATAGATTATAGTAAGGTAGGATATGTTTTTTCAGATCCAGTGATACCAGAGTTTTTAACTGGATATGAGTTCTTAAAATTTTATATTGATATTAATAAGGAGAAAATTGAAAATTTGCTTACAATAGATGAGTATTTTGATATTATAAAAATTAAGGATGAAGACAGATATAGGTTGATGAAGGGATATTCCCATGGAATGAAAAACAAAATGCAAATGGTTTGCCTTTTAATAACTAGACCTGCTGTAATTTTGCTAGATGAGCCCTTAACCTCTTTTGATGTAGTGGTGGCCCTAGAAATTAAAAATTTGTTAAAGAAAATGAAAAGTGAGCACATTATTATTTTTTCTACTCATATTCTTCAGCTGGCTACAGATTTATGTGATGAAATATTGGTTTTAAATAATTGTATTTTAGAAGAAGTGGATAGTGAGGTTCTAAAGAGTCCTGAATTTGAAGAGAAAATTATGGAGATTTTAAAGGAGGGAGGAAATGATTAGTACATTTATAAATAGTTTTAAGGTATCTTTTGCAGAGCAGGCTAATACTTTTATATATTTTCTTAAAAGGATACCAATTTTGGGTAAAAAAATTCCTGAAAATTTGTATAAAAGAACCCATGCTAAACTGGTTATAGGGGTTATACGTGAAATTTTAGGAGTGCTAGGTGGATTTATAGGAAAAACTATATATTTAGGTGTAATGATTATTTTGCCATCCTATTTAATGACTAAGGATATAGTAAAGTTACAACCTTATTTTTTACATATTCTTTTCTTTTTAAGCTTTATTTTGGGACCAGTTATGAAAAATGTAATTTTTGATAAAACCAACAAAGCGGCCTTTAATATGATAACACTAATGAGAGCTGACGCAAGAGAATACTATCTTGGAGAAATAGTATATAAAAATATAACAGACTTTATATACTTTGTTCTTCCAGTAATAATTATAGGTTTAATAATAGGATTTTCACCATTAAAAGCTATGGTGCTTGTAGCGGAAATAATAGCTTTTAGATTGATAGAAGAAGGGCTACAGCTTTTTATATATGATAAGACAGAAATAATACAAAAACATAAAGATTTATTTATGTCACTAGTAATCATAGGAGGACTTGTCCTTGCCTATGCACTACCTTTATTAAGAGTTACTATTGATTTTAATTTAATATTATTCAATGCTTTCGTGGCGATTATTGTATTAATTCTAGGCGTGGCAGCTTTTATATACTTATGGAAATTTAAGAAATATACTTTAATAGCAAAAGATTTATTAAATAAGGATAGTTTATTTGATGTAGAGGCTATTAGAAATCAAGCGACTTTTTCAACTGTGAAATTGGATGAAAAGAGAATGAGTAAGGAAGAATTAAATACAAAAAAATATGACCAAAAGAAGGGCTATGAATATTTAAACTCATTATTTTTTCTTCGTTTCAGAAGAATAATGGTAAAACCTGTAAAGGAAAGAGTCGTCTTTATAGGTTTTATATTTCTAATTACCATGTACTTTGTGATTTTTATGCCGAGTAAAAGGGTGGATATAGTGAACATAATTAAAAAAAGCATTCCCCCATTGGTATTTATAATGTACAGCATGTCAACGGGAGAAAGAATTTGCAAGGCTATGTTTTTTAATTGTGATGCAAGCCTATTAAGACAAGGCTATTACCGAGAGGCAAGTGTGATTTTATCCAACTTCACTTCAAGACTTAAGAGGGTAGTTATTCTTAACCTGATACCGGCTTTAACTTTATGTTCTGCTATAATCTGTATTATATTAGCTAGTGGTTATAGCTCGCAGCTTATTGGAATGATACCACTATTTTTGTGTATTATTTGTTTAGCTTGCTTCTTCTCAATACATCATTTGTTCATGTACTATGTATTGCAGCCTTATACATCAGGGTTAACAGTGAAAAGTCCCTTATTTAAAGTCGTAAACATGGTTATGTATATCGGTAGCTATACGTGTCTTCAAATTAAGACGACTTCATATTATTTCACAGCAGGGATTATTATAACAACTATTGTGTATATGGTAGTTGCGTTGATTTTAACATATAGAGTAGCGCCAAGAACTTTTAAGTTAAAATGGTGATAATATAAGCAAAATCGATGGGCGAATAAATATATACTGAATTCTTAAAAACATGCACACTTTATGGATAAATTGCATATAATACAATTAGTTTATTTAATAAAATAGGGATACCAGAGGACACAACAGATTAAGAATTAGTAGTAAAAAATAGATAGTACGCATAACTATCTATTTTGTTTTTTTATCATCCTTATGAACTTCGATACCAAATTCTGTTTCGGACTGATCAGGTAGTTTGGTACGCGCTTTTATATTAAAACTTATTCTATCTTTTGAAAAAAATACTACTGCGGAAGTTATACCAAGAACAGCTATTGAGGTAATACAAAACAGCTTGAACATTTGGGTAATCTCCGACATTTAATTCTCACCTCCCTTAATTTTTATTCCTTAGGTATCCCATAAAATAGGGAGGTGATAAATCTGTTGTGAAAATACCAATTACATAAAATTGATGTAAATATATGGTATAGTTATAATATATACCTTTAATAATTTTAATTCAATATTTACTATAATACAATAAAATACAAAAAATGCACTCTTAAGTAAACCAAAAGGATATGTTGCGCAGAAAGCATCTTAGCAACATATCCTTTTGATTATAGCATAATCAAAGAAAAACTCTTAATTCTTATTTGAAATAACAATCGCTTAACTAAATTACCTTTTTTACATCGAATAATGAATTTTGAACTAGAAAGGCCTGAGGGAAGTATTTCCCAATAGTCCAATAACTAACCCCACCTAAATTATATGCATTAGCAGTCCTAAGTTTGACGTTCATACTCCTAGCATCTTCAAACCAAACTACATGTCTGTTGCCATTAGAATCGTAATAGTTAAAAAACGGTGCTTGAGCGGTATAGTCATATTGAATAGATGCAAATACCTTTCTCGCAAGATCAACTGCTTCTACATTACCGAGTACAGTTGCTTTAGTTCCTTTTACATAAGGTAAAGTCCAAACGTACCCATAATTAGGTATGCCCATAAAGATGTTTTTACTTGGAATTACGGTTACAGCATAATCAAGGATTTTTTTTACTTCATTAATTGGAGCCACCGCCATTGGTGGACCTGCAGTATAACCCCACTCATAAGTCATTAGTATAACATGGGAAGCTATGGCACCGTGAAATGGGTAATCATGCGCTTCATAAAGTAATCCTTTTATATCACCATTTGGCTTAGGGGCTAAAGCTGTAGTAACAATATAGCCTAAAGCCTTTAGTTTGATTACTGTTTTGCGTAAAAAATCATTATAGCTTTGTTTATCTTTTGGGAAAATATATTCTAGATCTATAGCTAAACCGTAATAATTTTTATTTTCCAAGATGCTGACTATGTTATCTAATAAAGTGTTTTGTATATTTTCATCTGTAAGTATAATATGGGCTAGGTCACTATCAAAACCACCACCCTCTTCTAAATTCGTAATTACCATCATAGGAGCTACTTTAGCTTTTCTAGCAGCAACTATTAAGGGGACATCATTTATTCCTTTTAGAGTTCCATTAGGTAGCACCTGATAACTGAATATACTAAGGTATGTGAGACTTGGAAGAGTCTTTGCGAGAACATCCATATCCGTAGTAGGAAGTGCATAGCCATTAACTTCAAGTGAGCCTAATTTTTGCGTTGATGGTGGTATAATAATAATTTCACTAGGATAAATTAGTATAGAACTTTTAAGGTTAGGATTTGCAGCATATAAATCTGAAATAGTTACACCATACATTCTAGCTATCATGTAAAGTGATTGACCAGGAAGAATTTTGTGTTTTCTTGTGCCTTGAAGTATTACAAGCGTTTGGCCTACCACAAGTTCATCTGGGTTTGCAAGTTCATTATCAGAAGCAATTTTATTAGATGGAACTCCATATAATTTAGAAATTATATATAAGGTTTCACCACTTTTTACAACATGAATAATCAAAAAAAATCACACCTCTTATAGTAATATAATTTAATATATGCTATACAATACAAGGGAGTACATACTATATTTTTATGGTGAATAAAGTCACGGTCAATTATTTGGGAAAGTCACTAGAATAAATGAAGCATTCACAGATAATACTATAGCTATCATGTATAGGCGACTCCAATTTTAGGGACTTTTATATTTAAGTTTAATTTTTAAAGTTTTAATAAAAAAATAACAAAATTTGTTATAAATACAAAATTTTATTAAAAAACTTGATTTATTTAAATGAATAAACTAAAATTATAGTATATTGTTTTAGCGAGGCAATGCAATGCGATGAGCAAAATAATCAATGATTGTTTTGCTTCAAGATATAAACAAGGAGGAATATTAATGGCAAAAATTTTATCATTAGATTTAAGCAAAACAATTCCATATTTAGGTGAACATGAAGTTTCTTATTTACAGCCAATGGTATCTGCTGCACACAAAATGCTTGCAGATAAAACAGGTGCGGGGAATGCATTTTTAGGATGGATGGACCTTCCTTTAAATTATGATAAATCAGAATTTAAAAGAATTAAACAGGCAGCAGAAAAGATAAAAAATAATTCTGAAGTCTTAATAGTAATTGGAATAGGTGGTTCTTACCTAGGAGCTAGAGCGGCTATAGAAACGTTAAGTCATAGTTTTTATAACAGTCTTTCAAGCGATAAGAGAAAAGCGCCAGCAATATTCTTTGCAGGTAATAATATAAGTTCTACATATATGGCAGATTTAATTGATGCTGTAGAAGGAAAAGATATTTCTATAAATGTAATATCAAAATCAGGGACTACTACAGAACCAGCTATTGCTTTTAGAATATTAAAAGGATTATTAGAAAAGAAATACGGAAAAGAAGGAGCTAAAGAAAGAATTTTTGCTACTACAGATATTTCTAAAGGAGCTCTAAAAAAATCAGCAGATGCAGAAGGCTATGAAACTTTTGTGATTCCGGATGATATAGGAGGAAGATTCTCAGTGTTAACAGCTGTAGGTTTACTTCCAATAGCAGTAGCGGGCATTGACATTGATGAAATGATGAAGGGTGCAGCGGATGCAAGAGAAGCATACAGTGTAGAGGATTTAAACAATAACGATTGTTATAAATATGCAGCAGCTAGAAATGCACTATATAGAAAAGGCAAGGTTACAGAAATTTTAGTTAACTATGAGCCATCACTTCAATATTTTGGTGAGTGGTGGAAACAACTTTGTGGGGAAAGTGAAGGAAAAGACCAAAAGGGAATATTCCCAGCATCAGTTAATTTCTCTACAGATTTGCATTCTATGGGACAGTATATTCAAGAGGGTGTAAGAAATATATTTGAAACAGTTATTAATGTAGAAAAGCCAAGAAAAGAAGTTGTAGTAGAAAAGGAAAGTGAAGATCTAGATGGACTAAACTTTTTAGCAGGTAAAACTATGGATTTTGTTAATAGAAAAGCTTTCCAAGGAACAGTACTTGCTCATAATGATGGGGGGGTACCTAACATTATTTTAAATGTGCCAGCATTAACAGCGTATAATTTTGGACATATGGTTTATTTCTTTGAAAAGGCTTTAGCAATAAGCGGATATTTATTAGGCGTGAATCCTTTTGATCAACCAGGAGTTGAAGCATATAAGAAAAATATGTTTGCTCTTCTTGGAAAATCAGGATATGAAGAAACCAAAGCAGCACTCGAAAAAAGGCTTTAAAAAATGAGAAAAATCATATGAGAATTATTGTAGATGCAGATGGTTGCCCTGGTAAACAGCTAATAGAAAAGGCAGCTAAGGAAAACTCTATAGAGCTTATTATGTATTGTGATATTAATCATGTTTTGAGTAGCGATTATGCCTCGATAAGGTATGTTGATAGTGGATTTCAAAGTGTTGATATGAAAGTAGCTAATGAGGCGAAATCTAATGACATAGTAATCACTCAAGATTTTGGGGTTGCTGCTATGGTTTTAGCTAAAGGTGCATATGCAATAGGCCCTAAAGGACATATATATGATGATGATAATATTGATAAATTATTATTTGAGAGGCATTTATCCGGCAAACTAAGACGGAGCGGAGGTAAAACCTTTGGTCCTAAAAAACGAACAAATGAAGATGATGAAAAGCTTTATAACAATTTAATTAAATTGATTCTAAAAACGCAATAATGCACTTAGAATATACGAAATAGTTAGTAATAAAAATTACTAGCTATTTTTATATTTTTGAAAAGAATAATCGCGAATTCAGTCATGAGATGAATTTTTGGGTGTAACGTTCAAATTATAATGACAAATTTAATACATGAATAGCTATGAAATTTTAAATTTTATTATTTTATAATAAAACATTGAAAGTTTATGTCTATATATAAAAGAAAAAATATGGAATATACGCTGTTACAAATAATGGAATTATAGTATAATATATTCAGTATAGAGATTGGTTTTTTAATAATATTTTTGTATTGTATAGCTTATTTATAAAGGTAGGTGAATTTAAATGAATGAAATGAATATATCGTTTAGCTTAGAAAACCCTGAAGAAAAATATAAAGAAATCGGAATAAGTGTTGAAAATATATTAGAGGATAATTTGAACTATAAATTTCTTGTAGGGATTGATGGAACATGGACTACTTTGAAAAAATTAAGTGGAGCCAGTGATGCTATATGGAAGCCACAGGCAGATGGTAAGTACTCCATAATGGTACAAGCTAAAAGAAAAGAAAGTAAGAAGCCCTTTGATTATATGTCAAAAACAGATTACCTGGTAGGCGAGGCTTACGAAAAGTTAATAAATGATATATACATAGATAAAATAGAAATAATGGCAGGTGAAAAAGTCACCTTAACAGTAGATGCCACAAAGATTCCTATTATGTATAGATATTGGGTACATGAAAGGGGGAATTGGCTACTTATAAAAGACTATTCATCAGAAAATATACTGACTTGGACTTCAAAATATTGTGGAGAGCAAGAGTTTTTGGTAGAATGCAGGAATTTAGATTCAAAAAATACATTTGATGACTCTATGAAAATACGATTTAATGTACAAGCCATACAATCAGTAGAAATTGTAAGTTTTAAATGTTTGACGGATGGTATGGTAGAAGGTGCGGAACTAGTTTTTGAGGTGGAGGCAAACTATGGGGATAACAGAATGGTTTTGTACAAATTTGTAAAAATTAATCCTAAGGGGAATACCAAATGCATACAAGATTATTCAACTAAGAAATTAGTTAGTTATGTTGAAGAAAACAAGGGTGATTATAAGCTACTATGTATGGCAAAGGATATGTATTCAATTCATGAATTTGATGATAGAGCATTGATTCATTATAGCGTTAAACCTTATGAAGAAATAAACATACATAGTTTCACTAGTGATTTAAGCTCACCGCAAGTATGTGGCACTCCTATAATTTTAAAGTGTATTGCTAGAGGTGGGAAAGAGTTATTATATAAATTCAAAATTGATGGAAAATGCATAGAGGATTCTGGTTACATTAGAGAAAATAATTTTTTTTGGATACCAAAAGAAGCGGGAGAATATAAAGCTTACTTATGGGTGAAGGATGCATCTTTTAAAGGAGAATATGAGAAGAAAGGTTCTTTAGATTTTCTAATTGACGATATAGGTAATGAAAATGTGGTTATTGATGATATAATTTTGGATAATAAAGAGACAGTACTAATAGGCCAAATAGTTCATGTAAAAGTTAAAGCAACAGGAGGAAATTCTTTAAGATATAGTTTTATAATTTCTAAAGATGATAAAGAGATAGAAAAAATACAATTTGGAACACGTGATTTTCTAGAGTTTACGCCAGAGGAGAGTGGAAAGTTCAAACTGGAGGTAAGAGTAAAAGATAAATATTCCAAAAGGAAATTTGATTGTCACGAAGTTCTATGTATTCAAGCTTTAGAATGCATTCCAGCTAAAATAGACTATGTATTAATGCCAACAAGAGAATACTTTATGGTTGGAGATACTATTTCTCTCCAAGTTATATCTGAAAATACAAAAAATACTCTTGTGAATTACGTTTTGAAAATAGATGGTCATTTAGTAGAACAAACAAATTTTGTGGAACATAAAAATTATGAGATTAAACCTAAATGTAGTGGAAACTATTTAATAGAACTTCTAGCAAAGAATAAATTGAGCACGAATGCATATGATAGTAAGAAGGAAATAAGAATAGAAATACATGAGACGTTACCTGTAAGAGATACAAAGATTCTATGTGATAAGGCAAATTTTATGGCTAATGAAACAATAACATTTGTAGCACAAAGTAAGGGTGGCAAGAATGTTGAATATGAGGTCTATCTCATGGAAAAAGGAGACTGGAGTTTGGTACAAAAATTTAGCAGGAAAAATGATTACATCTTTATGCCTTTTACTAAAGGGATTTACAGAATACTAGTATTATCAAAAAGTTCTTATAAGAGTATTTCATATGAAGATTATGATATAATGGAGATTGAAGTAAAAGAATAACTTTAAAACAGCTTTTAAAGGCTGTTTTTTTTATGAGTAAAAGATTTAATGTTAAGCTTCGAAGAAGATGAATAGTACCGTAGGTGATAATTTACCTGAAGTTTTAGAAATAGTTAAGGAGATGAATAGAAATGGAAAGAATAGACAAAATATTATCGAATTTAGGCCATGGAACAAGAAAAGAAGTGAAGTCATTGTTAAAAAAAGGGAAAATAGAGGTCGATGGAGTAATAGTTTCTGATAATACAATGAAAATTGATCCGGATAAGGCTGTAATAAAGGTAGCTGGTGAAGAAATAACATATAGAAAATACATATATATAGTCATGAATAAGCCAGCTGGGGTAGTTTCTGCTACAGTAGATAAGTATGATGAAACTGTTATTGATTTAATAGATCAAGAATACCATGCTTTTAATCCATTTCCTATAGGAAGATTGGATAAAGACACAGTAGGGTTATTGCTAATCACTAATGATGGTGAATTAAATCATAAATTGATAGCACCTAAGAATCATATAGATAAGGCGTATTATGCCGAGATTAATAAATTTGTAGATCAAAAGGATATAGACACCTTTAAGAAAGGTGTTGTATTAGATGATGGTTATAAATGCATGCCGGCCATATTAAAAGTATTAAATGCGAATGAAAATGGATCTGAGGTAATGATTACTATTCAAGAAGGCAAATTTCATCAGGTAAAAAGAATGTTCGAAAGTGTTGATAAAAATGTTGCATTTTTAAGAAGAATTAGTTTTGGACCACTAAAATTAGATGAAAATTTATCTGAAGGACAATATCGAGAATTGTCGGAAGAAGAGTTGGATTTATTAAAACAGGTTTAATCTAGTTAATAATATTATTTTTTATGAAAAAAATAAGTAAAATGTCTTTATTTTAAAATATTATTAGAATTAAATTTGTAAAAAACGCTTGCAAACATTAGTTAAATTTAATATAATTAAGTAGTAAAGTTAAATAGAGAGATAAATAGCCCCCTTTTTATTTGTTTAAAGCAGCCCAACCCCAAGGGCTGTTTTATTTTGTATAAAAAAGTCGATTTTTGTGAAGAATTCTTGATATAACATATTTCGATAAAATGCTCACATTAAATAGCATTATTTAATGTGAGCATTTTTTATTTGATAATAGGGAAGTATATAAGCACATAGTATATACTAGATGTATTTTTTGGATTATAATAAAAGCGAGTAAATATAGAAACACATGAATAATTTAACACAACATTTAGTGAGAAACTAAAGCAATACTAAATATTTTTTAAAATTTGAAAAATATATCAATATGAAAATTAGATAGGAGGAAATCTTATGGAGATAAAAGAAAATTTAATAAATTTTATGACAGAGCAGGCATATAAGCCTATGAATATAGCAGAACTTTCTAGAGTATTCGATATTAAAAAAAAGGATATGAAAGGGTTTTCTAATTTATTAGCTGAAATGGAAACAAATGGGGATGTGGTTAGAACACATGCCGAATATTATGGTATTCCAGAGAAGATGGGTCTTGTAATTGGTAAATTCCAAGGTCATCAAAGAGGCTTTGGATTCGTAATAGCAGAAGTAGAAAGACCAGATGTATTTATTCCTGCGGATAATTTAAATGGAGCAATGAATGGTGATAAAGTTCTTGCAAAAGTTTTAAAGGAAGAAAATAGCGGGAAAAAATGTGAAGGTGAAATTGTAAGAGTAATAGAAAGGTCTAATAAAACAATAATAGGAACTTATGAGGACAGTAGTAATTTTGGGTTTGTAGTAGCTGATGACAAGAGGATTGCTCAGGATATATTTGTTCCTAAATCAGAAAGAAATGGTGCAAAAACAGGGCAAATAGTAATAGCTGAAATAACTCAGTGGCCAGGACAAAAAAGAAATCCCGAGGGGAGAATTATAGAAATTCTCGGAAGCAAAGGTGACACGGGCATTGATATATTAACTATAATTAAAAAACATAAGCTACCAGAGGAGTTCCCACAAAATGTTGAAGCATATGCCGATAATATAGCCGAAGTGATTCCACAAGAAGAATATACGCGCAGAACAGATTTAAGGGATTTACGTATGGTAACCATAGATGGCGAGGATGCTAAAGATTTAGATGATGCTGTGTCTATTGAAATTTTAGATAATGGAAACTATCGTTTAGGAGTTCATATAGCAGATGTTTCTCACTATGTAAAAGATAAAAATCCTTTGGACAAAGAGGCTTTTAAAAGAGCAACTTCAGTATACTTAATTGATAGGGTTATACCAATGCTTCCTAAAAAATTATCTAATGGGGTTTGCAGTTTAAATCCTAAAGTAGATAGACTAGCTCTTAGTTGTATTATGGAAATGGATAAAGAGGGTAAATGTGTAGATCATGAAATAATGGAAAGTGTTATAAAAACTAATGAGAGAATGACTTATACAGATGTTACTAAAATACTAAGGGATAAAGACACTGAAACTATCAAAAAATATGATTATTTATATGAAGATTTTAAACATATGGAAGAGTTATGTGGAATTCTTAATAAGAAGAGAATGAATAGGGGCGCTATAGATTTTGATTTCGCTGAGTGTAAAATAATATTAAATGAATTAGGAAAACCTGTAGACATTGTACCTTATGAGAGAGCTATTGCAAATAGATTAGTTGAGGAATTTATGTTAACGGCTAATGAAACTGTAGCTGAGCATATGTTCTGGCTAAATGTGCCATTTGTATATAGAATTCATGAGGATCCAGATGAGGAAAAATTAATGCGATTTAGTGAATTTGCTCATAATTTAGGATATTCTATGAAGTGGGGAAAGGATATACATCCTAGAATGCTTCAGGAAGTAATAGGAAAAGTAAAAGGCCAAAAAGAAGAGATGGTACTAAGCACTTTATTATTACGTTCTATGATGAAAGCAAAATATTCTCCAGAATGTGTTGGGCATTTTGGGTTAGCAGCCAAGTATTATTGTCATTTTACATCACCAATTAGAAGATATCCTGACTTAATGATCCATAGGATAATTAAAGAAGTTATAAATGGAGGATTAAGTCAAGCGAGAACAGATAGATTAGGTAGAGAAGTAGAGATAGCGTCAAAACAATCATCAGATATGGAAAGAGTAGCTATGGAAGCTGAGAGAGAAGTAGATGACTTAAAGAAAGCTGAGTATATGAGTGAGCGAATTGGTCAAGAATATGATGGTATTATATCCTCGGTAACTAATTTCGGATTGTTTGTTGAACTTCCTAATACTGTAGAAGGGTTAGTTCATATGACTAGCTTGGATGATGATTATTATGTCTTCGATGAAAGACATTTAACCCTTGTTGGTGAGCGAACTAAGAAAATGTATAAACTAGGAGAAGAAGTAAGAATTGTAGTTAGTAAAGTTGATTTAACTTCACATGAAGTTTATTTTGATATAATTGAAGCTGATGAAGAGAAAGAAGAAGACCAAGAAGTTGAATACTCTGTAAGTGATTTAAATGAACTTATAAAGGAAGAGTAGCAAAAAAGATAAGAGGAATATAATATAGAATAATTTTAAAATATGCAGAAGAGGTTAATAGCTTCTTCTGTGTAATATATTTAAAAAATATATTGTAAAAATAATCCATGCATTCTTGAAAAAGAATACATAGTATAGTATAATAATATGTATTATACATAATATATATAATGTGTTCTTATATATATTAATAAGAATAAAGCAGGTGAAATTGTGGCAAAGAAATCGGAAAACAAAACACTAGCAGAAAACAGGAAAGCAAGACATGACTATTTTATAGAAGAAGCAATGGAAGCTGGTATAGCGCTTGTTGGTACAGAAGTAAAGTCTATTAGATCTGGAAAAGCGAACTTAAAAGATGCTTATGCAGATGTTATAAATGGTGAAGTATTTATAAAAAATATGCATGTTAGTCATTACGAAAATGGGAATCAATTTAATACAGATCCTTTAAGAGTAAGAAAATTATTGCTTCATAAAGAGCAAATAAATAAACTAGCATCATTTACGTCTCAAAAGGGTTTTACACTAGTTCCATTATCCCTATATCTTAAGGATACTAAGGTAAAAGTTAATCTTGGTATTGTTCGCGGTAAGAAAGACTATGATAAGAGAGATGCAATGCTAGAAAAAGATGCTAAGAGAGACATGGATAGGCAGATAAAAGAGAGAATGAGATAACTAGCAATAATGCACATACATTCCATGATATTAGCACTTGATAAAGGATATAATATAGTGTATCATTAGGTTTATAGTAAGTAACAAGAAATTAGATTAGCAGTTGATATCTAATTGATTTATGGGTCATAAAAATTTAATAATTTAAATTTGCGTAATTACATGCAATAATAGTTATATATTATTGTAGTACAAAAGATTTTAGTTTAATCTTTTGACATATTAGGGGGCGTACTTGGTTTCGACGGGGGTACGTTGCATCGAGGAAGCGAGCCGAGGGAACCTATGGACCCGCGTTAAAAAACTATTGGAACAATTTAAACGCAAACGATAATTTAGCACTAGCAGCTTAGTTCTGCTACGTCTTACCTTTGAATACCGCGACTTAGGATAGGGCGCCGACAGCGGTGAACCGAGCTTGGGAAAGCTTTGACCCAGGAACGGAAAATATGAAGCTACCGAAACCTAAACCCCGTCAGTAGGGGTTAGGAAACGGGAATTTTAAAGTACTGACTACGCTCGTAGATGCCTAGGTGTTATGGCTTTCGGACAGGGGTTCGACACCCCTCGCCTCCACCAGTGAAACCCTCGACTAATTAATTTTAGTTGAGGGTTTTCTTATGTCCTTTTTAATTTAATTAGATTTGTAAAAGGTGAACTGTATAAATGAATGATTGTCTGGGTTAATGTCTAAAATGGATGGGTTAAGCCCAGATGTGGCAGTAACAATATGGTATAATAAAGCAATATAAAGTGTAGAAAGTATAGCTAGTATAGTTAGTATTAATAGGTGGTGAGTGTATTGAAAAAAATTGGGAATGAAATGCCTAGCATTATTAAATTACAAAATGAAATAAAAGGGGTTAAAATTTTATCGTTTTTACTAGGTAAAAAGACCAGAAAACTAGTCAAAGATATTGAAACTCAATTTAATGATATAGTCTTGCAAGTTGAATTATTTAATAAACGTTTTTCAGATAAAGGATGGATAGCTTATGATAAAATGAGTTCAACGTTAATTGCGGAAATTAATAGAATTTATGATGAAGAGGGAATGGATGAATGTGAGAAGGCATTGACTACATATTATTCTACAGAAGTTGAAGATTCTTTATTCATGTTGAAAAATGGTTCTGAAGAATTATCGCTACGTTATAACTTAATCTTAAAGGCATTTGATGATCATAAAGCTGGTAGATATTATGCTAGCGTTCCTTTATTTTTGATGATCATAGATGGAGCGGTGAATGATTATACCAAAAGGAAGGGATTTTTTGCAGAAGGTACCGATCTCAATGTTTGGGATTGTCTAGTAGGATGTAGTGATGGTTTAGAAAAGTTAAAAGGTATATATTGCAAAGGTCGGAAGAAAACCAATGTAGAGATGATAGATCTTCCATATAGAAATGGAATATTACACGGGAGAGATTTAAACTATGATAATATATTTGTTTCTAGTAAATGTTTAGTATTATTGTTTGCAATTCATGATTGGATAATCAGTAAGAAAAATGAGGAAAATAGAAAGCGAAAATTCTTAGAAGAACAACAAACAAAAACATGGAAGGAAATTGCCGCGGGTATTCAAAAAAACAGTGATGACAAGAAGAGAATTGATGAGTGGCATTCAAGAAAGGTCATTATAGGCAAAGATATCCCTGAAAATGGATATGTTGATGATTATGGTGATTATGATTATATTCAAAAAATTGTAAGGATGTTTGAGTATTGGGCTAATCGGAATTATGGAGAACTTTCTAAGTCACTTAAAAATATGTTTAACTATGAGAAAGTAGATAAATTAGTACCTAAATTATGTAGAGAACTTTTTCAAGATAAAGCATTTCTTGAATTTAGATTACTTGAAATTGAGGAAAGGGCATGTTCAATGAGAAGAGTATTAGTTGAAGTACAGTGGGAATGTAATGAAAAACTAATGTTAGAGAAATTAGAGTTTGGATTAGCTTATCAAGGAAGAGATAATAAAATATCAATACCATATGATGAGAATGGAGATTGGGTTATTATGCCATGGAATGTACAAGGACTATACAAGATATAATTAGGTATATTATGTTGAGTCATTTATCTAAATGTGCCAGTGAAGAAAATGAGTTGACGGTGGAATGCCTGCTATAATATTTAAAGAAACATTTCAAAAGGCTAAGAAAATGATGGTAGCAATAAAAAGAGCTCTTTGGGCTAATAAAGCAAAATAAATATACTTGTTGTCAGGTCTAATATTTTGTGGGGAGTGTGGTTCAGCAATGCAAGGCAACAGGAAGAACCTGTAAATAAACCGTGTATATTTCCTATAGATGTGGCAGTAGATTGCAAAAAAAAGGATTATGATAACAAGGAAATACGTAAGGATTACATTGAGGAATTTGTACTATCAAAACTATGTCGATAAGGTAGTTGTATTTAAAGACCAGCATTAACAAAATATAAATGTATATTAAAATCTTTATAGTTCTTAGTGGTTAAACAGCACTATAGAACTTATGCTAAGAAAGCATTTGAAGAATGGGAAGGCAGTGTGGTAAATGTCTTGATTTATTTAGAGGCGAAAGTGACATCATAAGGAGGATTTAGTATATGGTTCAAGAAAGTAGTTAAAAGTGGTCAAGGAGCACTGGCTGGCTGAAATTAGTCAAGCAAATAAAGAATATATAAAAGATCAAATTCTACAACAAAAAATTGATGGTAAAAGTTGAAATTGAAAGATTTATAGTATATACTTAGAAAGGGAAAATTTGTCTCTGTGGACTAATGGTATCTCGTTCACCTTTATAATGCTAATTAGGTATCTTTAAAGTGAAAGATATGCGTTCGATTCGCATCGGAGGCACCAATGGGGTAATGTATGAACTTGAATAGAAGTACGAATTTGAAAATATTTAAAAAAGAAATAGGACAAGCTAATCATTTCTTGATTACACTATTAGTAGGTTTAGATGGAATAAAAGATGGTAAAGTAGAATTAAAAACTGAATTCAGAACTTCTTGGAATCCTAAGGATAAAAAAGTATCAGCTCAAAGAAGTAGAAATTTTGCTAAAAAATCTACGTTAGCATGGATAGTAGATAATATTGATATGTACCTTATAAAGTGCAATGAACAACCGAAATTAATTCAAGATGATTTATTAATTCAAAAGTTTGATAAGTGTGGTAGAAGTGTATATAATAAGTATAAAGCTATTTGTGAATATTATAATATTGATGGAATTGAAAAGGCATTTGTTGATTTAATTATATGTTGGAGAAATAGACTAGTTCATTATAAAGCGGAAAATGAAATAATGGATGCATCAAGAACAGTTTTGATTGAAAAAAAGGAATATATAAACAAAAATTACAGTGGATTGGATACAGAACTAATGTTATTTAAATTTGATACTTCTAAAGAACCAAGTTTTAAAGAGGTAGCTTCAATGATTAGGGCTAGTATAGCGTACATATGCATATTAGATGATATTTTATTGGAAAAATTAGACGGAGTGAAATATGCAGATAAGGTAATATATTATTATATAAAAGAAGATAAAATAAAAAGATTTAATAATATATTTTCTAAAGATGTACAAACAAAAGAAAGAACTATTAGGAATATATTAAGAAACTCAGGGTTTAATGAAGCGATAGATCAAAAATTAGAAGGATTCATCGAGAGTATTAAATTATACTCAGTTATAGAAGCAAATAGAAGATATGCTCAAGGGAGTTTTATAGGATAAATAGGATTTAAACAAAGACCATGTTGAAGTAACATTCAATGTGGTCTTTACTATTTTAAAGAATTATGAAGCCTATAAAGTTAGGGAAGCTATAAAGAAGACTACTCTTTTTAACACATATAATCATAAGCCCTTATTGATGATAACATTTGATAAGGGATGTATTGTTACCAAAGGTGTATTAAATAATAATATTAAATTGCATCACGCGATTTAATTTGTATTGAAATTAAAAATAATCATAGAACTATATCTATAATGCCGGTATACATTAAATTATGTTTTCATAAAATATTTAAGAGAAAGTACTTTTAAAAGAGGTTGTTAATGTTGAAAAAAAATCACTAGTGGTTCATAATGACCGTAGAATATATATAATAGAATCTTTAGATAATAATTATGAAATTGAAAGGGAGTTAAACAAATTCGCGTCATTAATAAAAGTTCCTGAAGGTATTCATACATATGAATTGGATGAATACTCTTTATGGTCTTCTGCAGCATTAGGTATGAAATATGATCATATAATATTATTTTTACAGGATAACTGTAAAAATATAGTCTCAGATAAAATTAAAATATATATTAAAAACAAAATCAAGGAATTTTGGACCATTAAATTAGAGTATGTAAGTGATAATAAAGTTATTTTAGAGGCTAATGACAATAGAACAATAAAAGAGTTAATAATAAAAATCAGATTTGACAAAGCAGTTGAGCTATCAAAAGCTCAGATAAGTATTATTAGTGTTGATGAGTTAACTGTTGTTTTAGAATGTAAAGATATCTATTCGCTTAAAGAATTTTTGATAAACAACAATATTTATATCGATGAGATAATAGGTAATATAAAAGACATTAAAGTAAAAGTAATTTCTGACTTATATGACTATCAAGTGGAGGCAGTAAATGCTTTTATTTCAGGAAATAGAGGAATCATCAAAGGTCGTGGTGTAATTTCGATGCCTCCAGGTTCTGGAAAAACATTGGTTGGATTAAAAATTATTGAATATATGAAGGTAAAAACCTTAATATTAGTAGAAAATAAGGAAAGTTTTAATTGCTGGTTGGAAGAGTTAAAAGATAAAACAAATTTGGGTGCAAATTCTGAATCATTAATTAAATATAATGAATTAAACAGTAGTATATCCATAATAACATATAGAGAAGCACAAGAATTACTTACCAGAATTAAGACAGAACGTTGGGGACTTATAATTTATGATGATGCTCATAAATTACCTGGACCTAAATCAAAGATTTTAGGTTATATATCATCCAGGTATAAATTAGCACTTGGGTCCATTCTAAAACGAGAAGACAATAGGCACTATATTATATACAAAGCCGTAGGCCCCAAGATATATAACTTAACACTTAGAGAACTAGAAATAAGGGGAATACAAATAGAAGTTATTTGTACTGAAGTTAAAATACCACAGAATTATTGGGACTTTAACCAGAGAGTTAATGAGAAGGAGCTACTAAGGGAGGCGAAAAATCAAAATAAGATTGAAATATATAAACTTTTAGAGGGAAAACATAAAAATAGTAAAATTGTTTTGGTTAGTACTTATAAAGAGGTAGCTTATAAGTTTCATGACATAATTTGTGATTCAACATTAATTGTTGGCAAAACAAACCCAAATAATAGACAAATATTAGTTGAGGAATATAATAGTAAGAATGTTGGTAAACTTATTGCATCAGAATTGCTTGAGAAGTTACAGATAAATAATATTGATGTTCTTATATCATTATCATATATTGGGAAATCAGAACGTGAAGAATACTTAAGAATAGGAAAGCTAAAGAGCAGTAATTTAAATAAACATAAAGTAGCTTATTATTATGCGCTAGTTTCTGAAAATACATGTGAGGATAGAGTTTTTAAAAAGCGTAGTCAGGATATGGTGAAGCACGGATATAAGTTTAAAATCATTTACTATAGAAGTTATAATAAGGGGATATAAGTGATGAAACTTAGGGAGCACTTAAACCAATTAAGTATTAATCAACTTGATAATATAGCGAAAAAGTTACATTGTGTTGACTCGAATGATTCCTTTGGAAGTAAGAGAGAATACATTAAAAGGATTACAATTGAGTTGGACAGATATTTGTGGGATGTAATAGAAAATAAAAATTCTAATTTGTATATAGATGAAAAGGTTGTATTTGATTTAAAAAAATTATGTTTTGATGATATGACAATTAGGGAAGGTAGTTTATTTATATTAAAGGATTTAGGTATAGTATATGAAGGAAAAGTATTACCTGACGATTTGAAAGACAAATTTATTGAGGGATGGAGAACAGATTTAGTTAGTAATATTGATAGTTACTCAGTCCAAATAAAAACATCAATGTTTATGAAATTAATACTATTAATCGGGTATGTTGAGAAGGAACAAGTCAAATGTTATGAGGACTTAATGAATTGTAATATTGCGGGTAAGCAAACTATGAGTATTCTGGTTGACTATTTGGAAGGTGTTAATATAATTTCTAAAGGTTTAAATAATTATATAAGCCTAAATAAATATGTTTTAAAGTTATGGAGAATTGGCACAAAAGATATTTTAAATGAATTTTACATGTTCTATTTTAGAAAGAAGGGGTTAAAGGCCAATCTAATTTTTAAAGTACTTTTATTAATACAAAAGGATAGTAGAGAATGGGTACATGTATCGAAGTGTGATTTTATACTAGAAAAATTTAGAGAGGAAATAGATCTTTTTAAATCAGAAGGATGTATACTCTCTATTATAAATAACAATTGTGAATATATTCAACTATCTCCTGAAACTTGGTTTTTAGTAACTGGATATATCCCTCAGGCATGGAATATTGAGAACGCTATAATAACTCCAGATTTTGAATTGTTCATACCTTATTATTTTAATCCCTTTATCATAGATACTGTAAATTGTTATGGTGAATTAAAGAATAGAGTAATTAGTGAGAGTAAAAAAGGTAAGATAAATAAAAAGGGGAAAAGGGAATTGGACCAATTTAATAAACGGTATGATGGTGATTATTACTTAATATATAATATAGAAAAAATAAAAGAAAAGATGGATATAGAAATTTATAATAATAAATTTTTAGAAGTGTTTGAATATATTATGCCGGATATTGTAAAGGATGAGTTGAGTACCAAAGATTTCAACTACATTTAATATATTAGCGTTGATGCTGCAAAAGTAGAAGGAGATTTTAATATCAGTATATGGTTTGAGAATAGCTAGTCAATGAACATGCATAAATAAGAGGCATCAGTCAGAGCGTGTTGATAAAGAAATTGTTTAATATTTACTATAGATTAAATATACATTAATGTAACATATTACAGGGGGAGCTTGTAGAGGCTTTATTAAACTAGTGGGTTTGAGATAACGTGCTTCGCCTCCACCAGTGAAACCCTCGACGATACAGAAATGTATTGTCGGGGGTTTTCTTATGCTTTAATGACATTTCAGAAGGAAAGTCTCCCACTTCTATAAGTGGGAGTTACATGCCCTAACAAATAAAAAACTTCAGTGGGAATATAAATCTCCTTCTGAAGTCGTTGATATTGCAGCTCCGCAGGAGATGATTTAATTAGTTGGATTAGAGTAATGTGAGCAGAACCGTACCATAAGTAACGGAGACTTTTATGTGATAGTCAAAGAGCTTGAGGACATTAATAACCGGATTAATAATATAGTAAATGCGATTGTCTAAGGATTTGCCTATTATGAATTTAAAGCAAAGATGGGTGAGTTAAAAGTAAAAGATTTGAAAAATAGAGAGTGACTGCATGAATAATACATGTGATATTTTGAAAAATTTGTTATAATGTGTATTATAAAGAACCTTAATCTTATGAACAATAGAGATTTACACGGAGTAGTTAAATATGATAAATGAAAAAAGTAGTATACTGGCTGAAATAAAAGAAATAATCGAAAAAAATTTCAATAAGAGTTACTGAGTATACGGACATTAATATTGCAATCTACACACGAGATTTTTTTCTATGAAAACGATTGACAATTCCTGCAGGGTGGATTACAATTCTCCTATTAATAAATATATCTATCTATTAATAAATTTATCTAAAAGGGGAATACTATCATGATCGACTATAACACAGTATTAGCAAGAAATACGGAAAATGCTCCAAAAGGTATCGGTCCATATTCACAAACTGTAGCTTACTCTCATTACAATAATCTTTCAGCTCAATTACCTATCGATCCAAAATCTGATAAATTGGTAGCTGGTGGTGTAAAAGAGCAGGCTGAGCAGTGCTTTAAAAATATCAAGGCAATTGTAGACAGCATCGACCATGTTATGAGCGATGTTGTTAGAATCACTGTATTCGTTAAGAATATCAAAGATATTGACGCTGTAGACGAAGTTTATAAAACATTCTTCCCAAGCTATGTTCCTACACGGACGATAGTCGCAGTTGCAGCTTTGCCTATGGATGCTTTGGTGCAAATTGAAGCACTTCTTTCAAACGGTGAAGGTACAATTCCAAACGCACCACAAGCAGGCGACATCATAAAGCTTACAAATAACACAGCAAATGCGCCAACAAGTCATCTATCTACGCAAGCTGTAGCTTTTTCTCATTACAATAATCTTTCAGCTCAATTACCTATCGATCCAAAATCTGGTAGAGTGGTAGCTGGTGGTGTAAAAGAGCAGGCTGGACAGTGCTTAAAGAATATCAAGGCAATTTTAGAAAGTATCGACGTTCCTTTTGACGATATTGTTAAAATTAATATATTCCTTAAAAACCTCTCGGATATTGAAGCCGTAAACGAAGTTTATACAACATTTTTCCCAGACTCGGCTATCGCAAGGGCTGTAGCCTATGTCCCTGCACGTACAATAGTTGCAGCTTCAGCTTTACTTATGGATGCTTTGGTACAAATTGAAGCAGTGGTGTCACACGGAGATGGTACACCACCACAACTTGTTGAAGACAGGCATGGACTCATCATAGAAGCAAACAATACGGAAAATGCACCAAAAAGTTCTCTATATACACAAACTGTAGCTTTTTCTCATTACAATCATATTTCAGCTCAATTACCTTTAGACCCAAAAACTGGTGAAATGGTAGCTGGTGGTGTAAAAGAGCAGGCTGGACAGTGCTTAAAAAATATCAAGGCAATTATAGAAAGTGTCGATCACGTTATGGACGATGTGGTTAAAGTAAATATCTTCCTTAAAAATATTGCAGATATTGATGCTGTAGACGAAGTTTACACAACATTCTTCCCAAGCGGTGTTCCTGCACGAAGAACAGTTGGCGTATCAGCTTTACTTAAAGATGCTTTAGTCCAAATCGATGTAGTTGTAGCAAACGCTGAAGGAACACCTCCAAAAGCATAACAGGCATTTGTTTGTAAATACAGGAACTATCAAAGTTACTTGTTAATGCCGACGGTGAATGCGAAATCGCATATCCTAATCATAAAAAGAAGCTGTCTCAAATGAAAATTGAGACAGCTTCTGTTTTTTAACAGCGCAGATGAAAAAGCATCGAGATTTTAGCCGATTATGGCAGAAATCTTGATGCTTTTTTAGTTTCCGAGCATAACAAAAAAAACTGGGTTAGCTTGCGAATCTATGCGATTTTATATTTTGATAGATTACAATATATATCCCGAATTGGATATAGCAAGAGCAATACTTTCCTTTGCATTATTAAGCACAATAAAACAACACTGAACATTAACACAGCCTAATTATTAAAGGGATTTAAATTCATAGGTAAAAAAGTTCGGGAATGCAGGTCATACAGGAAGTTTCGATTCAAGTCGCTAATATGGGCGTGAGAGATTAAAAAAAATTTCCTTAGTTCCTGATATATGATTGAAGCGATTGTTGTCGTAAGCGAGCCGAAAAAGTCAACATTTAGTCGTTCATATGCGTAGAAAACAGAATAATTTTCTCAAGGGTTTTCTTATGCATTAACGCATTGTAAAGGTAGAATGAGAGACTTCAATAACATACCTTAAAATTAAAAAAGCACACCCCTATTGAATATAGGAATGTGGATTAGAAATAACTTGTTTTTTAGAGTAATGTCGGGCCTGTAAATAATTTTGTGTAAACAGAATAAAAAGTACTCTTTCTTGGCAATAATTGAGATAAGCTAATTATCAAAGATTGCAAGGAGGAGTATTTTTATGTCAAACATTTCGAAAGATATTTTAAGGGATTATATCAACGAGCAAAAGTTTACAAGTCCAAATGAGGTTTTAACTGCTATGAAAAGTATGTTTAGAGACATTCTTCAGGAGACATTAGAAGCAGAAATGGATTCGCAACTTGGATATGATAAGTATGATATATCCGAAAAACGAACTCCTAACAGTAGAAATGGTTATTCTAAAAAAACTGTAAAATCTGAGTTGGGAGCAGTAGATCTTAATATACCTCGTGATAGAAATGGTGAATTTGAGCCTAAAATATTACCTAAGTATCAAAGGAATATAACTGGTATCGAAGATAAAATAATGGCTCTCTATGCAGCTGGAATGACTACAAGAGACATATCAGAGCAAGTGAAAAATCTATATGAGGTTGAGATATCTGCTGAAATGGTTTCGAACATAACAAACAGAATTATGCCTGTAGTTACAGAGTGGCAAAATAGACCACTTGAAAAAACGTACTCTTTTATTTTTATGGATGCAATTCACTACAAAGTACGCGACGACAAGCATATCATAATCAAGGCAGCCTACGTTGTTTTAGGTGTAAATATGGATGGCGAAAAAGAAGTGCTTGGTATTTGGATAGGAGCAAATGAAAGCAGTAAGTTCTGGCTTTCAGTGCTTAATGACCTTAGAAACAGAGGCCTTAAGAACGTTTTGGTGTTCTGTGTCGATGGATTAAGTGGCTTCAAGGAAGCAATAGGCGCGGTATATCCTTTTGCAAAGATACAACGATGCATAATTCATCAATTAAGAGCAAGTATGAAATATATACCACATAAAGACAAGAAGGCATTTGCTAAAGATTTGAAAGCTGTTTATGGATCAGTAAATGAAGATCTTGCACTAGAAAATTTAAATTTTGCTAAAGAAAAATGGGGTAGTAAATATCCAAATGCAATAAAAAGTTGGGAAGATAATTGGGATAATCTCATAACTTTCTTTGTATTTCCAGATTATATTCGTAGAATTATATATACCACAAATGCTATAGAGAGTCTTAACAGTCAATTTAGAAAAGTTACGAAGACAAAGATTATATTCCCGAACGATGATAGTCTTATGAAGATGCTATATTTGGCAACTGAAAAGGTAAGTAAGAAATGGACTAGAGTATATGCAAATTGGGACCTTGTTATTAGCCAGCTCAATATACTATTTAGTGAGGTCTTAAATGAAGGAGCGTAGCTTTGGGACTCCGTCCCCCAAACCCCTAAGAGTTATAGCTTGAATTTTCCCGTTAAGCAAGCAAAACGAACCACCCAGAGGCAGTCCGTTCATGTATGATTCACCAATAACGACTCAAATCACTTTTCAATACTGCCCTAACCTAATATTTAGAGGGTATATTAATAACTAAAAATGGAAATGATATACTGAAAAGTAATTACAAAGTAACAACATTTATCAACTATATTAACATTTTTTCATAATTAAATAATTCAATTATTTTGCTTAAAGAAAGAGAATACACAAAATAATTTACACCCTCGTAATGTCCAATTAAGTGGACTCAGTTCAAACAATTTACACTCTCTTTATTAGTCATTTATTATACGTATGTTTACATTTCTTCGGCCCCAATTAAGTGCTTCAGCTTCTGTATTTAAAAACACATCGATGATATTACCTTTAATAGCGGAACCGGTATCTGATGCAATAGCATATCCGTAGCCTTCTATATAAACTTTAGAGCCCATTGGTATAACCGTAGGGTCCACAGCTATAGTGCTGTATCCATTTGGATCTCTGTTTGTTCTAGAACCTGATGCTGTAAAACCATCCGTTGAATATGCGGTCGATTCTACAGTGAAGTAGTTAGTTGATTTTGATACATCACTAGGGATATCAGCAGCTTTAGGCGTTGAACTTTTACTAGAATCTAAGTGTCTAGATACAGTAATGGAATTGATTGCTGCTGCTTTTTTTATTCTTTTTTCAGCTTCTAATTCTTTTATCTGTTTTGCTGCTGCTAATTCTTTTATTCTTGCATCAGCTAATTCTTTTGCATTTTTGTCAGCAATTAATTTAGTTTCTTTTTTAGTTGCGTTGCTAATAAGCACCTTGTGTTCTTTTATGTCTTTACTTAATTTTGTTAGAATAATTTCATTATTTGCTTTTAGCGCTGATAATTTATCATTTTCATTATTTAAAGTGTCTTTATGTTTTATTATAGAATTTCTTTGTTTTTCTATTTTAGCAATGAGATTTTTATCATGCTCTATTATCCTTTCAAGTGTATCTACTCTTGATATAACATCACTAAAACTAGTTGAATCTAGAATTACCTTAAGATAACTATCTGCACCATTTATATAGATAGCTCTTGCTCTTTTTTCAAACAAGTCTTCTTGATCGATAGCGTTTTTTTCTACAATTTCTAATTTAGTTTGTGTTTTTCTTATATCTTGAGCGATGTCATTCATTTTAGCTTTGTTAACGTCAATTTTATTTAATACTTTATCAATTTCAATGTCGAAATTATTTGCTTTTATCTGTAAAGCTTTTTTGCTGCTTTGAACTTGTTCTAATTCAGATGTTTCATTAGTATTTGGCGCAGCAAAAGTATTGACATTGATAGTTATTGTTAGCATCATAACAACAGATATTATTATTTTTTTCATTCATGAACCTCCTTAAAATGGCTATAAATATTAATAATATTTTTTATTATATTATAATATTGTAAAGAATTATATTGAAAAGGGTATATTTTTTATTTATACCAACCATGCTCATCTCATTTATGATTTTAAACCATCTGCTACTCCTTTGAAGAAATCTACAATGGAAGTACACACACTTGAGAACCAACTTTTAGTCTTATCACTAGCTAATGCATTTTTCATTGTACTAGCTACACCCTCAAGCCGTCCTTTTACTTTGCTATAATCCAAGTTTAATTTATTTACATTTGTCATTAATCCAACAATACCACTAACATCATCTTTAGACAAGTTGTAATTGTAATTATTTGTTATCGTCTTTACTATTTTCGAATCCATTTAGCATGTCTTCTTTCTGTTGATTCGTTAAATCGTACCCTATAGTAGCACTCTTATATGAATCAGCATATACGTTGTTTATGGGTGTTACAAACAAACTTGCTGTTAACATTAAACCAAAGACTAATTTCTTATTCAGTTAACAAGACATCCATATTCCACATTATTTTACTGTTATGACTTAGATATATTATAACGTAAATTATGCTAATTTGCTAAATGAATTTTTCTTCTATTGAATTGTATGAAATATAGATACCCAGTAGTTTAGATTTAAACCCGAATAAGCCAATTATATATTTGTGAAAAATTACATCTGATAATTTGGAAAAACTTGACTGAAATACATATGACATTTAGTATAGTAAATACATGGATAAATAATGGCAAGGGGTGATGAATATGTATAAAATATTAATTGTAGAAGATGACCCAACTATATCAAGTATATTAAAGAATCAATTGTGCAAATGGGGTTATGAGGCAGGAGTTATTTCTGATTTTAATAATGTTATAGATGAATTTATAAAATATGATCCGCAGTTGGTGATTTTGGATATTACCTTGCCTTTTTATAATGGCTTTCACTGGTGCGTGGAAATTAGGAAAATATCAAGGATTCCAATAATTTTTGCGTCTTCTGCCAGTGATAATATGAATTTGATCATGGCTATTAATATGGGAGCTGATGATTTTATTGCTAAGCCGTTTGATCTAAATGTAATAGTTGCAAAGATACAGGCCTTACTCAGGAGGACATATTCTTTTCAAGGACAAGTAAGCATTTTAGAAAGTGATGGAGCTGTTCTTAATTTAGGAGAGCTGACTCTTACCTATAAGAATCATAAGCTGGATTTAAGTAAAAATGAGTTCAAGATATTACAGATTCTTTTAGAAAACAAAAACAATGTCGTTTCCCGTGATGATATTATGAGGAAGCTGTGGGAAAGTGATAGTTTTATTGATGATAATACTTTAACGGTTAATGTTACCAGGTTTCGAAAAAGGCTAGAGGATATAGGGCTTAAGGATTTTATTAGGACAAAAAAAGGCATAGGATATATAGTGGGTGATTAAGATGAAAAAAAATTATTTTTGGACTATCGCAATTTCCTATTGCAAGGATAAAATAAAAACAGTTATTAAATTTTTAATTTTTATAATGATATTTTTCAGTGTATATTTTTTATATCATCTGACCTTAGAGCCTATTTTATATGCAACCTTACTATCAGCTACATTAGCTTTTTTATTTAGTCTTCGTGATTTTAGAGTGTATTATGATAAGCATATTATTCTTCAAGATATTCACAGTGGGATACAATTTGAACTGGATAAGCTACCAAAGGCTAAGACATTAATAGAAGAAGATTACCAGAATATTATTACAACTATATATAAGGAAAAATCAGAAGTATTATATAACACTGACAATAAATTAAGTGAGATGGTTGATTATTATACAATGTGGGCACATCAAATAAAGACCCCTATTGCTGCTTTTTCTATGATTATTCAGTCTATGCAGACAGGTACAGAAAAAAAACTTATGGAGCAGGAGCTATTTAAAATTGAACAATATGTAGAGATGGTGTTGCATTATATAAGGCTAGAGAATTTGTCCTCTGACTTAAAATTAGAGCTATATTCACTACATAACATTATTCGTCAAACCGTGAAGAAATATGCGGCTACTTTCATATATAAGAAGATTTCACTAAATTTGAAGGAGTTTGATTGCAAGGTAATAACTGATGAAAAATGGATTACCTTTGTGCTAGAACAAATTTTATCTAATGCGTTAAAGTATACAAAAAGTGGCAGCATTTCGATTTATATAGAGGGGGATTTAGAGAAAACCTTAATAATTGAGGATACTGGCATAGGAATAGCCTCTGAAGATATTCCAAGAGTTTTTGAAAGAGGGTTTACAGGATATAATGGCAGAATGGACAAGAAATCAACAGGAATAGGATTATATTTATGTAAGGAAATTATTACGAGACTGTCCCATAAAATATCTATGACCTCAGAAGTAGGAAAAGGAACAAAGGTAGCTATTGATTTTTATACAGATAAAATAAATATAGACTAGCCTTACATAGAGGTAAGGACTAACCTTACAGAGATGTAAGGTTAAAGAAGGAAGTGTAAGCTTAAGTTAAGGCAAAACATTCCTTTTTTTTGTATAATTAATTTGTAAGTTAGGAAATAACATAAATCAATTTCCGAAAGTAAAAATTGGAGGGGTCAACATGGTATTAGTAGAAGTTAAAAATTTAAAGAAAATATATTCAACAAGATTTGGGGGTAATAAGGTTCAAGCCTTAGATGATGTTTCATTTTCAGTAGAAGCTGGTGAATATATAGCTATTATGGGGGAATCAGGATCAGGTAAAACTACATTGCTTAATATATTGGCATCACTTGATAAACCTACAAGTGGAGAAGTTTTATTAGAAGGGAAAAATATTGTTAACATAAAGGAAAGTGAAATATCTGCCTTCCGTAGAAATCATTTAGGTTATGTGTTTCAAGATTTTAATTTACTTGATACCTTCTCTATAAAGGATAATATATTCCTGCCACTTGTGTTATCAGGAAAAGACTATAAAGAAATGGATAGCAGACTACAACCAATTGTAAATAAGCTAGGAATCAAAGATATATTAGAAAAATATCCTTATGAAGTATCAGGAGGACAAAAGCAAAGGGCAGCAATAACCAGAGCTATTATTACAAATCCAAAGTTAGTTCTTGCAGATGAGCCAACGGGTTCATTAGATTCAAAGTCCGCAGGTGAGATTCTGAAATTATTCTCAAATATAAATAAATCTGGTCAAACTATTGTTATGGTTACACATAGTACAATAGCTGCAAGCCATGCTAGTCGTGTGCTTTTTATAAAGGACGGAAAGCTCTTTAATCAAATTTATCGTGGAGCTATGAGTAATGATGAAATGTATCAAAAGATTTCAAATACACTAACCCTGTTAACTACAGGAGGTAGTGAAAATGAATAGTTCCTTTTATTTCAAATTTGCTAAGACTAATTTAAAGAAAAATAGCAAAACTTATTTGCCCTATATATTAGCTTGTATAAGTGCAATTATCATGTTTTACACCATGGATTGTATAGTATTAAATGAAGGATTAGATAAGATTAAAGGTGCAGATGCATTAAAAATGATTCTGAAATTTGCAGTTAAAGTCATTGGCCTATTTTCTATAGTATTTCTATTTTATACTAATAGTTTCTTAATAAAGAGAAGAAAAAAGGAAATAGGGCTTTATAATGTGCTTGGAATGGAAAAAAAGCATATTGCCAAGGTTCTTTCTATTGAAACCTTAATAGTAGCTGCTATTAGCTTAGTTTTAGGTGTTTTGGGTGGAATTGTAGTTGGAAAATTAATATTTTTAATATTAATAAATTTAATGAAACTGGATATTACTATTTCATCTTCATTTTCAATATCAGTGCCAGCAATAATACAAACCATAGAATTATTTAGTATGATTTTTGCAGTTATTTTAATAGGAAATCTTCTACAAGTTAAGATTACCAATCCGATTGAATTACTAAAAGGTGGGCAAAAGGGGGAAAAAGAGCCAAAGACATCTTGGATATTAGCTATTTCTGGTGTTATTGAATTAGCTGTTGGGTATGGCCTTGCTATGTATATAGAATCACCATTAAAAGCATTTACTACATTTTTTATAGCAGTAATTTTAGTTATTGCTGGAACCTATAGTACTTTTATAGCTGGAAGTATAGCGTTTTTGAAGATATTAAAGAAAAATAAGAAGTTTTTCTACAAAACAAAGAATTTTGTTTCAGTATCTGGAATGATTTATCGTATGAAGCAAAATGCTGTAGGTCTGGCTAATATTTGCATTTTAAGTACAGCGGTATTACTAACAATATCAACAACTGTTGCTTTATATGCTGGACAAGAAAGCAGCTTAAAAATTGCTTATCCATTAGATGTATCAATATCTATAGGAAATAGAGCAGCAAAAGAAAATGACAAAGTAGCAAATATGATAAAAGAAGAAGCTGCTAAGAGTCATGTAACACTAAAAAACCAAGTAGAATTTGACGATAAAGAATTAATAACATTACAAGATAAAAATTCATTCAAAATTGCTAAATCAGATGTATCGGCTATGAGTGATGTAAAAAGTATACATCTTTGTACCTTAGAAGATTATAACAAAATGGAAGGTAAAGCTGTAGCTTTAAAAGATAATGAAGTACTCATCTTTTCAGTTGGGAAGGAATTTAGTTATGATTCTATTGTTATAAGTGGTAAAAAGTTTAAAGTGAAAGACCATCTTAATAAAATAAAGATAGCGAATAAAAATAAAAATAACATGATAGATGAATATAGAATTATAGTTAAGGATATGAATACATTAAAGGATACCTCTGAAGAAGAAAATGCCAATGAATTTGTAAATGCTACTCATCGTATTGCATTTGATATTGATGGTAATAAAGAGGATACTATAAAATTCTGTGATTCATTAAAAAGCCATATAAATGCCATGAAAGACAGTGATTTTAAAAGCATTTATACAACTAGAGAAGATTTTTATATACTTAATGGTGGATTCATATTTATTGGATGTTTTTTAGGACTATTATTTACAATGGGAACAGTTTTAATAATTTACTATAAGCAAATGTCTGAAGGGTATGATGATAGAGAAAGATTTAAAATCATGCAAAAGGTAGGTATGAGCAAGAAAGAGGTTAAAAACACTATAAACAAGCAAATACTTATGGTGTTTTTCCTTCCACTAGCAGTAGCAGTAATGCACATTGTCGTTGCTTTCAACGTTGTATCTAAACTATTATCTTTGTTTGGTCTATTTAGTACCAGTACATTAATACTTGCAATAGCTGGCACAGTTGTAATCTTTGCAGTGTTATACACTGTAGTTTATGGACTTACAGCAAAGACTTATTATAAAATTGTTCAGCAAGAAAATTAGATAGTAAATGGGATACATTAAATTGGAGGAGCTAAATCTAACTTTACTTGCTCTAATAATTGCTATTATGTAAATAATAGTGGATTTCGCTCACTATGCTTCGCCTCCACCAGTAAAATCCACAACTAATTAATTAGTTGTGGATTTTATTATGTTTTAAGTTAATTGAATTTGAATGATGATAGCATAAAAGATAATCTAGAGCCTTTTTATCAGAAATTTTCAACAACATTTTAGCTCCGCAGGAGATGATTTAATTGATATCTATATTGATCCTATCATGATAAGATTAAAAGCTATTTTAATTAAGTGTATCTTGATAAGAGCTAAATCCCTGTCTTTTGTACGAGCCTCTAAGTGTTCTTTATGAGTAAACATTGTAATATATTTAAATATAAAGAGAATCTGGTGGTTTAGAGGGGGAAAAATGAATACATTAAAACATTTATCTAAAGTTTTTGAGTCAGCGGAGGAAATTATTTTTGACGATTCCTCCAAGATTGTTTTAATGAGTGATTGCCATAGAGGAGATGGGAACTGGTCAGATGATTTTTCAAAGAATCAAAATATCTATTTTGCGGCCTTAACTCATTACTATGACGAGCATTATACTTATATAGAGATTGGTGATGGAGATGAACTTTGGGAGAACAAAAGACTTTCTGACATTAAGAGGGTACATAGCGATGTTTTCTGGTTGCTATCTAAATTTTATAATGAACATAGGCTCAATTTTATTTTTGGAAACCACGATATAGTAAAAAGAAATAATAAATTTGTAAAAAATAATTTATACAAATATTTTGATGAGCTCAAGAAAAGGTATATTCCTTTATTCGATAATATTAGGCTCCATGAGGGGATAGTCTTGAGGCATAAAGTTACTAATGACAAAATCTTTCTAATACATGGACATCAAGTGGATTGTCTAAATGATAAAATATGGAGATTAACCAGATTTTTAGTTAGGTATTTATGGAGACCTTTTAACTTCTTTGGAGTAAATGATCCAACTAGAACAGCACAGAATTATCATAAAAAACAAGCAGTAGAAAAAAAGCTTATTGAATGGGTAATAAAAGAAAAACAGATGATGGTCGCAGGACACACACATAGGCCTATGTTTCCTGACGTAGGTGAGCCTCCATACTTCAATGATGGAAGCTGTGTTCATCCTCGATGCATAACAGCAATGGAAATTGACTTTGGCAATATCAAACTTGTAAAATGGTATGTTAACACAAAGGAGGATGGAACTTTGTTCGTAGACAAGGTAGTACTTGCAGGACCAAGGAAATTAAAGGATTACTTTAATACTTAATAGTAAAAAAAACCATTTACCAAATTAATATAATTTGGGTTATAATATATCTAAGTCATAGCAGTAAAATAATGCGGAATAAGGAGGTCTTGTTAAATGAATAAGAAATTAGTCTTTGGTTTAATGTTAACAGCAAGTTTGTTTATAACACCTATAAACAATGTATATGCTGATTCATATAAGAGTGTTACTATAGGGTATGATTTGACGAATCAACAGAAAGAGGACATGCTAAAGTATTTTGATGTAGATAGGAATAGTGCGAGTGTTGTTGAAGTTACAGCTAGTGAGGAGAAGAAATATCTAGGAGGTACAGTATCTAGAGCTCAATTAGGTAATAAGGCGATATCATGTTCTTATATTGAGCCAACAACTACTGGTGGTTTAGTAGTGAATACAAATAATGTAACTTGGGTAAATGCTAGTATGATAAAGAATGCCCTAATTACAGCAGAAATTGAGAATGCTAATGTTAAAGTTTCTGCACCATTCGCTGTATCAGGTACGGCAGCTATGACGGGCATACTAAAGGGATTCGAAAATAGTAAAGACGGTAAGAAATTAGATGAAAGTACAAAGAAAACAGCTAATGAAGAGGTCGCAGTTACAGGCAAACTAGGTGAAAAAATTGGACAAGATAAAGCTGCGGGATTAATCAATGAAGTAAAGAGTGAAGTTATAAAAGATAAGCCTAAGAATGAGGAAGGTATAACAAAAATAGTAAATAATGTAACAAATAATTATAATTACAATCTGTCTAAAGATGATGTTAGTGGTATTGTTGGATTAATGACAAATGTAAATAAATTAAACTTGGATTACAGCAAAGTAAAAGGGCAGCTTGAGGGTGTAGCTAGTACAATGAAAAATACATTAGAGAGTGATAAGGCTAAAAGTTGGTTCTCAGGCGTATGTGATTCTATTGGAAATTTCTTCAAAGGAGTATCAGATGGTTTAAAAGGTGAATGAGATGAGAATGAGATGTCTTCTGTACCTAAGGAAGGCATCTTTATATAGTGGATTTCATACATTATGCTTGCCTCCACCAGTAAAATCCTGAACAGAGATGTTCAGGATTTTTTTATGCCTTAATTTAAAACGTAAACGTTATTTTTTCGTAAGAAAAAAGTTAAAATTAGAAATTTATTTTGATGTAAAATTTAACTAAAGAATAGTTAAGGAGTTGGAATTTGTGAATATGAAAGCAAAAAGATTTATGACAATATTATTAAGTGTTATGTTAATAAGCTTAGGTATACATAGTAATGGTTTTGGAAAGGAAATAGAGAAGAAAAAGGAAGTCAATAAGAAACATTTAGCGGTGAATAACAGTCAGAATTTACAGCGATTCACAGATGATTTTTTTAAGAAAAATATGGAGAAGTATTCAATCCCAGGAGCAGCTATAGCGATTGTTAAGGATGGCAAAGAAGTGTTTAAAAAGGGATATGGATATAGTAATATTGCAGGAAAGATATCAGTAGATCCAGATAAAACTGTTTTCCCAGCAGCATCAGTAAGCAAAATGTTTACTGCAACAGCTATTATGCAACTGTATGAAGAGGGGAAAATAGATCTTAATGAAAATATTGATAATTATATAAAACCGTATAAGGTTATTAATAATTATAAGGAACCAGTAACTTGTGGTAATTTATTAACGCATTCTAGTGGAGTTGATGAAGCTAGTGAGCTTAATGTTGGTACGAGAGATGAAAAGTCAATAAAATCACAGGAGTATTATTTTGATAACCATACTCCGAGGGTAGTAAGAGAGCCTAATACTGTTAGTAGATATTCTAATCAAGGTTATAACCTTCTAGGGTATGGTATAGAAAAGGTAGCTGGTATTAGTTATGAGGAATATATAAAGAAAAACATATTAGAACCTTTAAAAATGGATAATAGCTTAGTTAGATTAAAAAATAATAATACAGTTAAGTGTTATGGGTATAGAGGAATAGGCGGAGATTATAATGAAAGTCCTTTAGATTATCAATATACTTCCGGATCTTCAGGAATAAATACAACAGTTAAAGATATGGAAAACTTTATGATAGCTCACTTAAATAATGGAGAGTTTCAAGGAAATAAAATTTTAAATGAAAAAACATCAACAATAATGAAGAATAAACAATTTTCAAATAATAATAGTTTGCCTGGAATGGGATATGGATTCATAAGAAGCAATAGAAATGGACAAGAAATATTAAAACATGAAGGTGCATTAATTGCAGGTAGTACTACTACATTATTTTTAATGCCAAAGGAAGGTTTAGGGATATATATTGCAACTAATTCATTAAATCCACTTCCATTTAACTTTGAAGAAGAGTTTTTAAATGAATTTTATCCTACCACTAATAATAAGTTTAATGAAATAAAGAAAAATCCATCTAAGGATTTTAGTAAATATGAAGGAACATATAGAAGCTATGATGGAATAGCAAAAAGTAATATTATGAAGATTTTTAGTTTAATGATGCGTGATATGAATATGAAAATTAAAGATAACAAAGATGGTACATTAACACTTAATGAATATACGTCTGCTAAAGAGGAAATCAATACAACTCTTGTTGAAAAGGAAGATGGAGTATTTGCAAGGGAAGATGGACGAGGAGATTTTGAATTTAAAATAAATGATAGTGGTAAAGTAACTTATGCATTTAATGATGTAAGCCATAATTCCTTTGAAAAGATAAGTTTTTTTGATGAAGCAAATTTTAATATATCTATATTTGCTATAGCTATGATTATGTTCATTATTAATATAATTGGAACAATAGTTTTGTTTATAAAAAGGAAGTTTAAACAAACAGGGTGCAAAAGTTGTAGGGGCATAAAATTAATTAGAACAGCAAACTTAGTTATTAGTACATTTAATGTAGTTGGAATGCTTGGTGCAACTGTAATGGCAATGACTATGATTAGTACTAATGATTTTACCTTTGCATGGTTACTTTATACCTTTTTAGGGTTTTTAATAGTAGGAGCGGTTTTAAGTATTTGTGGATTAATTATTTTAATATATAATTGGGTTAAAAAGAGATGGAGAAAAGCAGAAAAAATTTATTTTACAATCATAACTATAGCTAATTTTATTTTTATATGGTTTATATATTACTTTAATTTTTTAGGATTTAAAATATAAACCTGAACATCAGTTATTTTGAAATGTGGTATAATTTTATTAAAAACAGATATTTGATGGGAGAAATAAGCGCTATGTTTAATGTACTGATTGTAGATGATGAAGTAGAAATAATTGAACTTATGGAAGTATACTTATTAAATGATGGGTATAAGGTATTTAAAGCTACAAATGGCGTAGATGCACTTAATATAATTAATAAAGGAAAGATTCATCTTGTGATTTTAGATATAATGATGCCAGGAATGGATGGGTTACAGGTTTGCATGAAGATTAGAAAAGAGTACAATATTCCAATTATAATGGTGAGTGCAAAGGGTCAAGACATAGATAAAATACAAGGATTATCTACAGGTGCAGATGACTATATGGTAAAACCATTTAATGCAATGGAACTCATTGCTAGAGTGAAAGCCCAAATAAGAAGATATGTATATCTTAATGAAAATCATAAACCCTTTGATAATGAAGATGTAATTGAAATAAAAGGGATTACTATAAACAAAAGAAATCATAAAGTTAATTTATTTGGTGCAGAGTTAAAATTAACTCCAACAGAATATACGATATTGCTATTATTGGCAAGTAACAGTGGAAAAGTATTTGGTGCTGAGGATATATTTAAAGAGATTTGGAAGGAAAAATATTTTGAAGGAAATAACACTGTTATGGTGCATATATGGAGGTTGAGAGAAAAATTAGAGGATAATCCTAAGGAGCCTAAAATAGTAGAAACAGTGTGGCGAGTTGGATATAAGATTGAAGAGTACGAGTATTAAATACAATATACTCATAAATTTCTTTATAGCTATGTTAATGTCTATAATATCAACATTAGTAGGAGTTTTTTTAGTGATTATATGGCTACATATTTTCTGGCCAAGCCTTTATATGAAATTTACTAATGAGTATAATACAAATAGTTTAGTTATGTTAGGGTTTAGTATAGGAGTTTTTGTAACTTTTATAGTGCTAATGTGTTTAATATTTATAAAAAGAATGAATAAAATTACTGATTATATAGAAGAAATATCACAGAATTTAAATATAGTAACTAATGGAAATATGGATATAAATATACCTGTTAAAACAAAGGATGAGCTAGGAAGATTAGCTTCAGATGTTAATAAAATGGCATATAGTATAAAAGAACTTATGAAAAAAGAAAGACAGTGGGAAAAGCAGAAGAATAACTTGATTACAAATTTATCTCATGATTTAAGGACTCCACTTACATCTGTCCTTGGGTTTTTAGAGTTAATTAAAAAGAGAAGTTATAAAAATGATGATGAGCTGCAGCATTATTGTGAAGTTTCGTTAAGTAAAGCAAAGGAATTAAAGAGCTCAGTAGATCAACTTTTTGAGTTTACAAAGATAAGTAATGGAGATGTAAATTTAAATAAATCTAACATAAATCTACATCAATTAATAGAACAAGTTATCATTGGATTTATACCGTCTTTTGAGAATGTTGGAATGGAATATAAAATATATTCAAAGGATGCAGGTTTAATAATAACTGGAGATGCTATTTTATTAGTTAGAGCCTTTGAAAATATAATATCTAATGCAATTAAGTACGGTAGTAAGGGGAAATATTTAGATATAAATATAGGGAAAGAAAATAATATGGCTGTAGTTAGCTTTGTAAATTATGGAGATATAATAGAAGAAGAGAATTTGAAGAATTTATTCCAAAGGTTATACAGGGTAGAAAAATCTTGTAATAAAAAAGATGGAACTGGACTTGGGCTTGCAATTGTAAAGACAATAGTAGAATTACATAATGGTAATATAGAGGTTGCGAGCTCTAAGGAAAAAACAGAATTTAAAACAAAATTACCACTTGATCAATAGGAACAGAAAATAGTAACTAATACCTTTTTTAACCTAGTTCTTGTTTCACTATATATTATTTTTTTAGAAGAAGTTATGCCTTAAATTTAAAGGATTAAACAATAAAATTAAATGCATAATTTTAATATGGTTAGTCTCTATGTTAGGTTTATCTCCATTAACTTTATTAATAATAAAGTATTGTAATTTAATGATAAATGGATACTACTCAGTTAATCACCTTAGGGGAGCCTTGGACTTTTTCCAAGGCTCTTATTTTTTTTAAAATATTATATGAGGTAACGAACCTAATATAATAACTTCTTCAAGATAGGTTAATATTAATTCCTTGACCGTCGTTTCTAAAGCATCGATATCCTTTTTTACGGGCCTCTAAGTGTTCTTTATGAGTAAATTTTGTAATATATTTAATTATAAAAAGAATTTTGTGGCTTAGAGGGGGAAAAGATGAATACATTAAAGCATTTATCTAAAGTTTTTGAGTCATCGGAGGAAATTATTTTTGACGATTCCTCCAAGATTGTTTTAATGAGTGATTGCCATAGAGGTGATGGAAACTGGTCAGATAATTTTTCAAAGAATCAAAATATTTATTTTGCGGCCTTAACTCATTACTATGACGGACACTATACTTATATAGAGATTGGTGATGGAGATGAACTTTGGGAGAATAAAAGACTTTCTGACATTAAGAGGGTACATAGCGATGTTTTCTGGTTGCTATCTAAATTTTATAATGAAGATAGGCTTAATTTTATTTTTGGAAACCATGATATAGTAAAAAGAAACGATAAATTTGTAAAAAATAATTTATATAAATATTTTGATGAACTCAAGAAAAGGTATATTCCTTTATTCGATAATATTAGGCTCCATGAGGGGATAGTATTGAGGCATAAAGTTACTAATGACAAAATCTTTCTAATACACGGGCATCAAGTGGACTGTCCAAATGATAAAATGTGGAGATTGACCAGATTTTTAGTAAGGTATTTATGGAGACCTCTTAACTTCTTTGGAGTAAATGATCCAACTAGAACAGCACAGAATTATCATAAGAAACAAGTAGTAGAAAAAAAGCTTATTGAATGGGTAATAAAAGAAAAACAGATGATGGTCGCAGGACATACACATAGGCCTATGTTTCCTGAAGTAGGTGATCCTCCATATTTCAATGATGGAAGCTGTGTTCATCCTCGATGCATAACAGCAATGGAAATTGATTTTGGTAATATCAAACTTGTAAAGTGGTATGTTAACACAAAGAAGGACGGAACTTTATTCGTAGACAGCGAAGTACTTGCAGGACCAAGAAAATTAAAGGATTACTTTGATACTTAAATAGTATAAAAATATGACGTGACATTATGGGTCTATAATTTATGTTAAGAAAATATCCATTATCAAGCCCATTTAGATGAAAAATTAGGTGGGGGTTCTAGCCTTAGGTGTAATTTTAACAGCAAGTTTGCTTGCAACACCTATAAAAAATGTATATGCTGATTCATATAAGAGTGTTACTATAGGGTATGATTTGACGAATCAAGAGAAAGAAAACATGCTAAAGTATTTTGATGTAGATAGGAATAGTGCGAGTGTTGTTGAAGTTACAGCTAGTGAGGAGAAGAAATATCTGGGAGATACAGTATCTAGAGCTCAATTAGGTAATAAGGCGATATAATGTTCTTATATTGAGCCAACAAGTACTGGTGGTTTAGTAGTGAATACAAATAATGTAATTTGGGTAAATGCTAGTATGATAAAGAATGCCCTAATTACAGCAGGAGTTGAGAATGCTAATATTAAAGTTTCTGCACCATTCACCGTATCAGGTACGGCAGCTATGACTGGCATATTAAAGGGATTCGAAAATAGTAAAGATGGTAAGAAATTAGATGAAAGTACAAAGAAAACAGCTAATGAAGAGGTCGCAGTTACAGGCAAATTAGGTGAAAAAATTGGACAAGATAAAGCAGCGGGATTAATCAATGAAGTAAAGAGTGAAGTTATAAAAGATAAACCTAAGAATGATGCAGGTATAACAAAAACAGTAAATAATGTAACAAATAATTACAATTACAATCTGTCTAAAGATGATGTAAGTGGTATTGTTGGATTAATGAAAAGTGTAAATAAATTAAACTTGGATTACAGCAAAGTAAAAGGACAGCTTGAGGGTGTAGCTAATACAATGAAAAATACATTAGAGAGTGATAAGGCTAAAAGTTGGTTCTCAAGTGTATGTGATTCTATTGGGGATTTCTTCAAAGGAGTATCAGATAGCTTAAAATCATAAATGAGATGAGTATGGGAGGTACAAGTTAATGGGTGAAATAATATTAAAAAGGTAGACTTGAAAAGTGGTATGGTACTAGGCTATACATATTGAAGTCTATTCTTTAGTTTCATGCCCAACCCCCTACTGAGACACAAGAGTTCACTGGTTATTAGAGATGTCTTCTGTATTTAAGGAAGGCACATTTATATAGTGGATTTAACCTATCATGATTCGGCTCCACCAGTAAACCTTCGACTAATTAATAAATTAGTTGGGGGTTTTCTTATGATTTAATTATATATAGAATCTAGCCTCAGATTTTATTTTAGTAGGAAGACTTTTGTGTTTGTAAAAAATAAGCTAATTATTAAGTTCAAAAAAATAAATTACATATAATTATATGAATAGAATCAAAATAATAAGACAATAGTTTATTAATTTAACATATTGGTATATAATAGTTTGAATTGGAGGTATTAGATATGGAAAATGAAAATAATGAAATATATGATATTTTTTTGAACTTCACTTATAGTCAATTAAAAAGTTTATTTAAGAAGGCAAAGAGTAAAGAAGAGCATGATTTTTATATTATGTTATCTAATATGGTTCTACAAAAGGAACAAGAAAAGGTAATAGGTAAATAATTATGCCAACGTACACAATATTTGCAGGCGCTAATGGTGCTGGTAAAAATCAATTTATAAGTCGATTTACTATAATGAAAATAAAGAAGTAAAAAGAATAAATACCGATGAAATGGTAGCTCATATAGGTTCGTGGAAAGATAACAATCTTCAAATGAAGTCTGCTAGAGAGGCAGTTAAACTGATAAAAAGTTATATTTCAGAAGAAATATCATTTAATCAAGAGACTACGTTATCTGGTAAAAGCATAATCAAAAATATAAAAATGGCAAAAGAAAGAGGATTCTTTGTAGTTATGAATTATATAGGAGTTGAAAATGCTGATGTTGCAAAAGATAGAGTTAAGATAAGAGTTAGTAAAGGCGGGCATGGAATACCTGAGGATACCATTGAAAGAAGGTACCATTCCTCATTAAAGAATTTAAAATATGCCATCGAAATATGTGATGAAATTAATGTATACGATAATACTGAAATGTTTAAAGAAATAATTAATTTTAAGGATGGTAATCTAATTTGGAAAGGTAAAAATATGCCAAGTTGGACAAATAATATATTAAGTAAGTAACTAGTAAAACTTAGTGCGTTTACTAGCTACTTATTTAACGTAATAGGAGTTTTTAAACCTCTTTATAATCAACAGATTTTGCAGACAATGTCTGCAAAATTGTTTGCTATGTTTTGCCTTTGATTACTGGAAAGAAAATATAATTAATTAATATTAAGTAGATAAGAAAAAAGAATGCTGATATAATGTTTTTTAGAATAGTTATAAAGGGGTTATTAAATGCAATATTATTTAGCGCCAATGGAAGGAATTACGGGATACATATATAGAAATTCTTATGAAAAATTTTTTAATAATATTGATAAATACTTTACACCTTTTATTGTTACAAATAAAAGTAGAAGTCTTAAGTCTAAAGAATTAAGAGATGTTTTGCCTGAAAATAATAAAGGGATGAATATAGTTCCCCAAATACTTACTAACGATTCAGAAGGGTTTATTATTACTTCTAGAAAATTACAACAATTAGGTTATAAGGAGGTTAATTTAAATTTAGGATGTCCTGCTGGAACGGTTGTTTCAAAAAATAGAGGCTCGGGATTTCTAGCCAAAAGGGAAGAACTTGATATGTTTTTAGATGAAATATTTAAAATAGATGATATGAAAATTTCTATAAAAACTAGAATAGGAAAAGATAGTCCAGAGGAATTTTATGAGCTAATAAAAATTTACAATAAATATCCTTTAGAAGAATTAATTATCCATCCGAGAATACAAAAAGATTTTTATGGAAATAAACCTAATTTACAGGTATTTAAAGATGCATTATCTTTAAGCACCAATCCAGTATGTTATAATGGGGATATTTTCACTATTGATGATCATAATAAATTAATGAAAGCTTTTCCAGAGGTAAAAGCAGTAATGCTAGGAAGAGGGATACTAGCTAATCCAAGGTTAATAAATGAGATTAAAAATAATACTAATACTAATATAGATAAAAAAGTACTAAAAGATTTTCATGATGAAATTTTAAATAAATATATAGAATTATTTGATGAAGATAGAAATGCAATATTTAGAATGAAAGAACTATGGGGGTATATGATTTACATGTTTTCAGATAATAAAAAATATGCTAAGAAAATAAAGAAGTCACAAAATTTAAGTGATTATAATGAAGCTGTCTTAAGTTTATTTACGGAGCAGGAAATCATAGAAGGGGCTGGATTATTTAATAATCAATATTAAATATGGATGTCTTCTATTAAATAAGTATGATTAAGAAGAGCAAGAGGATATAATAAAATAATTTTATATTATTGGTTGGTATTAAAGGTCAAGCATCGCCTCCATCAGTAAAACCCTCGACTAATTAATTTTAGTCGGGGGTTTTCTTATAGTCCACTATAAATTTTGTATTTAAATTCTTTTCACTGCAAAATGCACTTGGTGTTATACATCAGGTGTATTATATTTTTTTGAAAAATTATTCTATGTATATTTAATGGTAATTAAGTACATCATTATCTATAGGAACTACATTATGTTAAATTTAGTTCCTGTAAAAATTATCTGATTGTAATAGTAATAATTTAATTAATGTTGCAGCTTGAGCAAGATGAATAGTTACGAAGGTGATGATTTAATCTGAAAATGGGTTAAATGGTTGGAAAGTAAATAAATGTTTAAATACATTATAAAATAAATGATTAATGAAAGGACATAATATGAGAGAAATAATATTACACTGTTTTCAATGGAAAATCTCAGATATAACTAAAATTTTAGATAAAGTAAAAGAGTGTGGCTATACATCTATACAGGTTACTCCCGTGCAACCTTGCAAAAAAGGAGATGAATGGTGGACATACTATCAACCGCTATCATTTAAAATAGGTAATAGAAGTGGAACAAAGGAAGATTTAACAGAATTATGTTATAAAGCTAATAAAATAGGAATTAAAATCATCGTTGACGTAGTGTTACGACATTTAGCGGGTGATGAGAGTGGAAAGCTAATACCAAGTCAAACCGTAGATCAAAACTTACGAGATAACCCTAAATTTTGGACTAACGCAAAAAATACAGTAGATTATGGCAATAGAAATGCAATAGTTAACGGTGCTTTTGGATTACCAATGCTCAATTACAATGATGTAGAATTACAAAAAATTTATATAAATTTTTTAAAAGAACTAAAGAATTGCGGAGTGGGTGGGTTCAGAATCGACATGGGTAAGCATTTTGCATTAGAAAGTGAAGGAAGTTACTTTTGGACAAGGGTATTTGGTGAATTTAAAGATATGTTCAACTATGCTGAATGTATCGAATCCAGTAAAGAGCTATTAAACAAGTATACACCTTTTATCAATGTGTTAACTGATGGTGATGCAACCAACCAGAGCAAGATGGTTATTTATGTAATGTCCCATGACACCGAGGAAAGCTGGGGATTTACTAAAAGCATGGATGATAATGTGATAACATCAAAATGGGATTTACTATTAAAAAATCATAAGGAAAGTAATGTATTATTTTATATTAGGGCATATTCAGATTTATGGAAAATGGAAAATATTAAAAATATTAATTTGGCAGGATAAATGACTGCCATATTTATTTTTGAAATTAGACTTGCTTTTAAAAAACTTGTATGTAAAAAATGATTAATAGAAAAAAGGGACTTTAAGGAGAGGGTGGAGGAAGGTTTGTCAATATGAGGAGACTATGATAGTATATAAGCATATAAGGAACTCCCTATATTTTTTTTGTGAATTTTAACTTTGTAATTTCTATTCTTATGAAGTTGTAAAAAGAAAATTGACAATAATTCTTATGTATTAGAGTTAACAATAACGAATGGAGGAAATGAAATTATGGCTGATTTGCCAAATTGCCCAAAATGTAATTCAGAATACACTTACGAAGATAGAAGTATTTTTGTTTGCCCTGAATGTGCTCATGAATGGACTTTAGAATTAGAAACAGAAAGTAGTGAAGAGAAAAGGATTATCAAAGATGCAAATGGAAATGTATTAAACGATGGTGATTCTGTAACAATAATCAAAGACCTTAAAGTAAAAGGAAGTCCATTAGCCATAAAAAAAGGTACAAAAGTAAAAAATATACGTTTGGTTGATGGAGATCATAATATTGATTGCAAAATTGATGGGTTTGGAGCTATGGAATTAAAATCTGAATTTGTTAAAAAGGTATAAATCAAGGTTTAATGTAATAGAACCGAAGTAGTGAACTTCACCCCATTGAATGATTATAACTAAAAAAGTTGTAAAATTCATTTGATGGGGTGTTTTTATATATAAATACTAAAAGGAGAATAAGTTTAATAAAATGATTCCATCCTTATTATACTTTCTATTTTGTTGACGTTTTCTAGTTCTTTTATTTTTTCTAATGAAATTCTTATGTTTTTTTCTGAACTTTTATGTGTAATAAATCCTAGTGGTCCATGATCATCGTGCCTTACATCTCCAGTAACGGACATAATGCTGACATTGTTTTCCCCAAATATTTTCGCTGTATCTCCTAAAACTTCTACTGTATCTTTAACATTAAGTCTAATATAGAATTCTGATTCATTTTCTTCTGATTTTTTCACTTCTTTAAAATCAGTCTTGTCACTTAGGTCTAATAAGTCATAAGGATTTACATTATTTCTTAATATGGATATTATATCACCTACAACTGCACTTCCAGTTGGAAAAGCTCCAGCGCCTTTTCCATATAGCATTAACTCTCCAACTGCATTTCCTTTTATCATAATAGCATTAAATGCATCGGCTACATTTGCCATTGGGTGGCTCGAAGGTATTAGGGTTGGATGTACTCTTAGTTCTAATTTGTTATTTACTTCTTTAGCTATTGCTAAAAGTTTTATTGAATAACCAAGTTTTTTAGCATATTCTATATCTATGTCACTAATACTTCTTATTCCTTCTCTATAAATACAATCATGATCTACCTTAGTTCCAAATGCTAGAGAAGACATTATTGCAAGCTTATATACAGCGTCAAAGCCATCAACATCAGAGGTTGGGTCTGCTTCAGCATAACCCTTTTCTTGCGCCTCCTTTAGTGCTTCATCAAAGCTAATCCCATCCATTGTCATTTTGCTTAATATGTAATTAGTTGTTCCATTTATAATTCCAATTATCTGCTCAATCCTATTGGCTGTAAGGCTCTCATTAATCTCGCGTATTATTGGAATTCCACCAGCCACACTTGCTTCATAATAAAACAATACGTTTTCTTTCTCCGCTGTTTTAAATAACTCTTCGCCCCAGTTCGCGATAACTAATTTATTAGCAGTTACAATATGTTTTTTAGATTTCATTGCGCGTATCATATACTCTTTAGATTTATCGCATCCACCAATAAGTTCAACCACAATTTTTATACTTTCATCATTTATAATATCATCAATGTTATCTGTTAATAGGCCATTAGGTGCTTTGATATCTCTTTTTTTATTTATATCTTTTACAAGTATTTTAGCAACTTCTATTTCATAATTTGAACGTTTCATTATTTCTTTTCTATTTTCGTGAAGTATTTTCCATACACCCGTCCCAACATTTCCAAAACCTAAAATCGCTATTTTTACCTTTTTCATAATAGTTTTCCTTTCTAAACTTTAAAGTTATTCCTCCGTCATCTAAGGTGATGGAGGAATATAGTTAGGAACAAGACCTTATTTTGAAACCAGCTGCCAAAGAATTATTGACTTTTTATTGAACTGATTTTTCTAGAGCTTGCGTCAAATCGTATATAATGTCATCGATACCCTCAACGCCAATTGAAAGTCTTATCAAATCTGAAGTAACTCCAGCAGATTTTTGCTCCTCTGCGTTAAGCTCTGCATGAGTTGTACTTGAGGGGTGAATTATTAGAGATTTTGCATCTGCAACATTTGCAAGCAGCGAAAATAATTCTACATTATTAATGAATTTTTTTCCAGCTTCAAGGCCACCTTTTATTCCAAAAGTGAATATTGATCCTGCTCCTTTTGGTAGGTATTTTTTAGCTAAATCTTTGTATCTGCTCCCTTCAAGTTCAGGATAATTTACCCATGAAACATTTGGATGCTTACTCAAAAATTCAACAACTTTCCTAGCGTTTGTTACATGTCTCTCAACTCTTAACGATAATGATTCCAAACCTTGAAGAAATAAAAATGCACTTTGAGGGCTAAGCGTCGCACCGGTGTTTCTTAAAAGTTGAACTCTAGCTTTTAAAGCAAATGCTGGAGCACCTAAATTAGCATATACTATTCCATTATAGCTTTTATCCGGAGTTGTAAAATCAGGGAATTTACCGCTAGCTGCCCAATCAAATTTACCAGCATCAACTATAATTCCACCAATAGTAGTTCCATGTCCTCCAATGAACTTTGTTGCTGAATGAATAATTACATCTGCACCATACTCAATTGGACGGCAAAGGAAGGGAGTTGCAAAGGTATTGTCAATAATAAGGGGTATTTTATTTTCATGAGCAATATCCGCTACTGCCTCTATATCTAGAACATTTATTTTTGGGTTTCCCATTGTTTCAGCATAAAGTGCTTTTGTTTTATTCGAGATAGCTTTTCTAAAATTTTCAGGATCATCTGGATCAACAAATGTTACGTTAATTCCAAGTTTTCTAAGAGTAACATTAAATAGTTCATAAGTACCACCATATAGAGTGCTTGCAGCTACTATTTCATCGCCTGAATTTGCTACATTAAGTATTGCATAGAATGTTGCAGCTATTCCTGAAGCTGTAGCAAGTCCTGCTACTCCGCCTTCGAGAGCGGCTACTCTTTTTTCAAAAACGTCTGTAGTTGGGTTCATTATTCTTGAATATATATTTCCTTCTTCTTTTAATTGAAATAAATTTGCTGCATGATCTGCATTTTTAAAAACAAAAGATGATGTTTGATAAATTGGGACTGCTCTCGAGCCTGTAGTAGGGTCTGGAACCTGCCCTGCATGTACCTGTAATGTTTCAAAACTTAATTTTCGCTCACTCATATTAATTTCTCCTTTTATAATTATTTTTCAAAAAAAAGCTGCTCTCCTATAAGGAAAGCAGCATGATTAATTTTATTAAACAATAAAATTGTATCATAAAATTTGCTATCGTCCTTATCTTTCAGATTTTACAATCTGATGGAATTGACACCATTGCACTTCTTTTAAAAATGCTGGTTGTCGGGCATCATCGGGCCAGTCCCTCTGCCGCTCTGGATAAGTTATATTTAGTTGTTAGTATTTAGTACATTATTTATTTAGATTTTTGGGGAAGAAAAAAAGCTACTTTCCTATAAGGAAAGTAGCAATAGTTAACTTTAATAAACAATAAAATTGTATCATAAAATTTGCTAACATCCTTATCTTTCAGATTTTACAATCTGCAGGAATTGACACCACTACATTCGAATAAGAATGCTGGTTGTCGGGCTTCATCGGACCAGTTCCTCTGCCACTCTGGATAAGTTGTATTCAGTTATTAGTATTTAGTATATTACTCATAAAAACAATTGTCAATACTTTTTTAAAAGATAAAGTTATTTTAATTATGCCCTTTTATAATACTATATGCTGCACTGAACATACCAAATAAAATGCCAACGATAGGGAATATAATCCAATTAATGTGCCATAGATTAAAAACTAATCCACTGACAAGGAAGATACAGATTGCTAATGGCCATACGATAGCAGCAACTGCACCAATAAGTTTATTATCTTCAGTTTCTTCTTTTGAAAAGTCACCAATCTGTAAAAGAATACTGAAACTCTGCTTAATATTTCCAAAGTATATGAAGATGAAAGCGGCAATAGCAACCATCACAAGTAAAACAACTACTCCGTAGCTTGATGCATTGTCGCCAAAAGCGGATGATACGAAAAGTGCAACTGGGGATATGACACATATGCATACACCCGTTATTATAGATATCATATAAGTTGATGCAAAAGCATTATTTTTTTGATTTATAATTGCTTTTGCATGAAGAGGTAAATCAAAACCGCTTTTTAGATACTTGTATTTTTCTAGCTTCATACCGGAATAAATGAATAAAGCTACAGCAGGTACACACAGTAAGAATAGTGCAATAATGCCAAACATATCGCTGAAATCTTTTGAAATGCCTTTACAGATAATGCCACCATCTATGAGAGTGGTAATTAATATTAATATAGCTGTTGCTATAATACATAAAAAAACACCTATACCCATCAATAAGCCAGATTCTTTTTTTGTAGTCATAAAGTTATCGGCCTCTTCTTGTGTAATGGTTTTAAGTATCGCACCCTTTTTCATATGTTCGATGCCAAGTTCATCAATTAATTCGTCAATATTGCCAAATTCTGAGATTACAATACCAATGGCCTCATTTTCTGATTTTCCATCATTCTTATTCTCGTTATATTTTTCTTCCATATTCCATAATAAATCATTTTTTAATTTCATCGTCTGATTTGTTCTTGGTAGGACTTTAAACATATTATCTAAATAATTTTTTATAGTTTCCATTTTAATCCCTCTCCTTAATAAATTTATTAATAACTTCTTTTGTTAAGCTCCATTCTTCACATTTTTCTTTATAGTAGGTTAAACCTACGGGGGTGATTTTATAATATGTGCGTCTTTTACCAAAGGTTTCGTCTTTATAGAAAGATTCGATATATCCATTCTTCTCAAGACGGTTGAATGCTGAATAGAGTGTGGTCTCTTTCATAACATACTTCTCCTCTGATAATTTCCTGATGTTTTTTGATATTTCATACCCGTAGGATTCGCCATCTTGAAGCATAAAAAGAATAATCGTATCATTATATCCTCGAATTACATCGCTGCTTATCAAATTATATCCTCCTTCGCTTTTACTGCATCTGTAGTACTTTGTCTGTCGTGGTAATTCAAGGATAACACAATTACTACGACAGGTAAAGTGTTTTCTAAAATTTGAATAGATGTAATATTACTGTAAGTTTTGAAGATGGTACCTTATAGATTATTATGATAAACTATATACAGTAATAATTAGATTGGAAGGAATGGTGAGTTATGGACATAATATTTTTATTAAAAGCAATTATAATAGCAATAGTAGAAGGGGTAACTGAATTTATCCCAGTATCGTCTACAGGACATATGATATTGATTGGATGGGCAATTGGGTTTGAGGGAGAGTTTGTAAAGATGTTTGAAGTTGTAATCCAACTTGGAGCAATAATGGCAGTTGTTGTTTTGTATTGGGAGAAGATTAGCGAAAGTATAATAGAATTTTTTAAGTTTATATTTACTAAAGGAAAAGAGGGAAAGAAAGGATTCAGGTTTGGGATAAATGTTATTACGGCATCTATTCCAATGGGAATTGCAGGAGTAGTATTATACGATAAAATAAAACTATTGTTTACACCAGAGGCAGTTATAGTAGGATTCATAGTTGGTGGATTATTGTTACTAATAATCGAGAAGAGAGTTAGAAATAGGGATCATAAAGTAGAAAGTATAGATAGCATAACGCCTATACAATCATTTAAGATCGGTTTATTACAACTGCTTGCAATGTGGCCAGGAATGTCAAGAAGTGCTTCTACAATTATGGGTGGATGGATTGCAGGATTATCAACACCAATAGCAGCAGAATTTTCATTTTTTATAGCGATTCCAGCTATGATAGGGGCAACAGGTAAGGACTTATTTGAATTTGATTATTCTATAATGACACTAACATTATGGATTTCATTAATAGTAGGATTTGTTGTAGCCTTCATAGTATCTTTGATAGTTATGAAAAAATTTGTGGATTATTTAAAAAAGAAACCAATGAAAGTATTTGCAATATATAGAATAGTAGTAGGTATTATACTTGGAATATTAGTATTAACTAAGGTTATTATTTTAGCATAATCATAGAGAATAAATAGCAAGAGGTATTTTTTCTTATATAAATAGTAAAAGGAGAATAAGCATATGGAAAGTAAGCATATGGGAAATAATAAAGTATTAAATATTATAACTTCTATAATGATAGTAGCATCTATAATTATGGCTTTTTTTCTTTATGAAACAGTAAAGGGAAAAAATAAAATTACATATGTATTAAGTGATATGAAGACGGCAGTAAATGATGAAGGTAAAGACCAAACTTTAAAAAATGAAATAAACAAAGTAAAGGTTATAGATATAAACTTTCCTTTTATAAAAACAAGTATTGAGAGTACAGCAACGGATTGTTCAACAATTGGAAGTAGTATATTCCAGAAATATCAGGTAAATACACTTAAGAATAATATTAGTGAAATGGAGTTTGATGGGCTTCAGTATGAAAGTAATAAAATTATTAAAGGTAATCTAAAAGACTTTCTAATTGAAGTTACTTTTAACACAAGATACTTAAAAGATGATGCAAATCTATTAAAGAATTCTATGATAGAAGGTAAAAATAGACCCTTATTTAGAACAAGGTTCCATATAAAGGCTACAGATAAACCATTTACATATGAGCTAGTTGAAATAGGTAAGGATTTAGGAAGATAAGGTGTGCAGGAAGTAGGGAAAGATATGAATAAAAAGAATAAGATATTAATTGGTACATCAATAATTTTAGTTGTATTTTGTATTATAGGTGGATATTATATATATAATATCAAAAGCAATTACAGTAAAAATCATCCGATTATAGAATATAAAGATACTTCAAGACTTCAATATATAGCAGGTCCGATGCTTGAAAAATATCTAGGACAATATAAAATTAATACTAAGAATAAGGTAAATGAAAAGATAAGTTATTATACTTATAAAAGCAGTCAACTTATTGCAGGGGATAGTGGAACTTTTGCAATATCGGCAATATTTGATGTGGAGCCATATGATAAAGGTGACCTTAGCAAGCTAAGTAAATGGGGTTTAATAGATAATGATGGAATGATTCATTGTGATTGGACTTTAATTATAAGTAAGTTTAAAGGTAATAAGTATAAACTTTTAGATGTTTTACAAACCAGCGATGTAAAGAAAAAATTAGGTATATCAAAGAAAAATAGTAATATAATAGAGCCAGTAGTAACAGCGGATAAGTGTAAATATAAAATAGAAAAAGATGATGTGTGTATAACTTATGATGGCGGTGTAAATTGGACTAAAATTCCAATAGCGCTTATGCCGTTAGAGGATAAAGATAAGCAAGATACAAAATCAGATGACTTGAATAAAGGAAGTTATTATATATCCGAAAAGAAAACGGCTTTTATATATGGAACTGGAAGTTTATGTATATCGAGTGACGAAGGGAAAACGTGGAAAGATGTAAATTTACAAAGTGATATTATGGGTATAAGAAGACAATTCATTGGATTTACGGATGAAGGATTTGGATATGCAATTATTGCTGGCGATAGAGCAATGAGTTTTGAAATGATAGATATTTATATTAGTAAAGATGGAGGAGATACTTGGGACTTTAAAGGCCCATTAATGAAAGACGGATCAAGTCTTGCAACTGGAATTTCATTTTCAACGAGCAAAATTGGATTTATAACAACTAAAATTAATAGTATATATATGACTACTAATGGAGGAGAGAGTTGGAATACAATTGAGTTGCCAATGCCAGAGGAACTTAAAGGCATATATGATGATTCAGTAGCACCTGTATTTAAGGGGAGCCATGGTGAGCTTTATGTTGGACAAGGGGATGATGGTGACTATGGAGCAGGCAAAAGCCAGGTATGTAGGTTTATCAGTGAAGACTTTGGTAAGAACTGGAAATATGATGGAGAGGTTATAAAATAAAAAAATGGTTATATATTGATTATGCTAAGAGAATGCTTAAATGTTTAGAATATAAATAAACAGTATTAAAATAGTGAGACCCTACTAGAATCATTGATTCTAGTAGGGTCTCTAATTACAAAGCAATAGTTATTTTGTAAGCTTAATTATTATATCCTTATATTGAGAGTACTTGTTTAAAAGAACATCTCTTTTTAATATTTCAAAATCTTTAAAGTCAAAGCCAGGGGATACCATACAGCCAACAAGAGAGTAACCTGAACTATTCATAGCAGAACCAAAGATATAATTCTTAGGTACTAGGAATTGTGGAGTTTCTCCATTTTTTATATTAAGACCTAGTTGCTTAGTAGTAAGTTCTCCCTCTGGACTTATCATATATATTGTAAGGGGGGAACCTGCATGATAGTACCACATTTCATCTGATTTCAATCTATGAAAACTTGAAATTTCTCCATCTCTTAATAAAAAATAAATACTAGTCCAAAGTATTCTTTCACCTTCAAAGCTAGTTTTTAAATCATTGGAGCTAATATTTTCACAAGAGTCAAAGCTGCTTTTGTAGAAACCACCTTCAGGATGAGGTTCCATATTTAATGTGTCAATAAAGTATTGTGGTGAGTGCATAATTTATCTCCTTTGTAAAAAAAAATGATCATACTTAATTATAATCAAATAGGTCAGTAGTGACAAGGGTAGTTTCATTAAGATTATAACTGTAGCAGCATCAATACAAAAACTGTATTAGAAAATTCCAATACAGCTTTCGTATTTGTTTACTCAATTAATCCCAAAAACCGTCATGAACATTTACGACATCTTGCTCAATTTCTTCAAAAGGGCCTTCAACATTAATATTTTTTTGTCCTTTTGCAAAGACATATCTGCAAGATAAATCAAAGGTTGGATTTATATCATTATTACCAGTAAGCTCTAGTAATCTTTTTTCGCTTATACCATATACTACTTTCCCCACATTACCCCAATATATTGCACCAGAACACATTACACATGGTTCGGCAGTTGTATATAAAGTACAATTCCAAAAAAAGTCTTTTGAGTATTTAGTGGAAGCCTTTTCCATTAAAATTGTTTCGGCATGGCCAGTGCATCTTTTTTCAGTTAATTCTACATTTTCTTGTTCAAGAAGTATATTTCCTTCACCATCTACTAATATAGCTCCCAATGGAGTATTTCCATTTTCTCTTGATTTTTTTGATATGTCAATTGCTTTTTTTTATATAAAATATATGATCTTTTCTAGCCCAATTAACTCCTCCTCCATACAATATAATGAGCTTATGTTAAAGTAATTATATTTGTTGTAACGAATGTTTTAAGGTTGCCAGTAAGCAAAACCATAACTTGATATAACGAGGCTCAATACTAATAGTGCTGAACCTATTCCGCTTAAAAATTTATTGGGAGCAAGACATGAGAGAAATGAACCTATCCCCATTATGAATATTCCTATAAAGGCGATTGTTTTATATTTTTTAATGTTATTATTCATAAAGACCTCCTACATCAAATTACATTTCTATTTGATCATAATTACGTTTGTTTTGGTACGCTTCATTAAAACAGTATAAATTAGTGCACCTAATATGATTCCATTTAACGGAGCAAATCCAAAATCTACTACCATAACTATAACTGCTGATAGAATCCATGCAATCCAAGCTATTATATTCCATGGTGCTATTTTGCAATGGCTTAAATTTATATAATTGCCTTTATTAATTAGATAATAGTCTGCTAATATAATCCCAGGAAGTGGTGGGATGGTGGGATGGCATTACCTAAAAACCCCAAAAATTTAAATAATGAATCTATTTCATAAGGTTTGGTCAATGTAAGGAGAGCTGATATTATTAATACTACAGTTATTATTTTACTACTTTCCTTTTTAAAGGCATTTGCTAAATTTAATCCTGTAGAATAAATATTAGCACCATTGGTTGTAAAAATATTTGTGGTCATTAGTATAAAGCTTGGAATTATTAATCCCATTTTTAATAGTACACTTGTCAAATCACTATCTTGTAGGGAAAAGGATGTTATAGCGCGGCAAATTATTAGTAGGCTATTTCCAAATACTAATCCTGTTAAAGTACTTATAGTAGCTTCTTTAGTATTTTTTGAATATCTCATAATATCTGCTATGCAGGTAGAAGCTGAAAAAATCCAAGTACCAATAATAATTGTTAATCCATCGAGTAGGGTCATTGGGATCTTTGGCTCTATTGACATAATCGCACTAATTCCACCAGCCATTCCTGTAGCCTTAATTGCAGTTGCCAATGATAAGAAGATAATTGGAGGAATCGCCACAAATCCAAGTACAGTTAAAGCACTTATACCTATAAGTGCAAATATACCCATAACTAAAGCACTCAATATCATAGCTATATATTCACCTGTAGGATTTAGATTAAGGATCAATGCTATAAAATGTCCATAGATTGCAGATTGAATGGTATACCAGCCTATATTAACAATAGGAATAAATATAGAAGCAACTCTTGAACCTTTATCACCGAAGCTATATTTACTAATGAGAGCAAAACTTAATCCAGTCTTTGTTGCAATTCTACTTACTAAAATTGCAACAGTGCTTAGAAAAATGTTGCCCAGTATTGTTACTAGAATTATATCTTTCATATTTAAACCTGCGGATAATCCACCTCCAGCCATCATACTAGCTATAACGAAGACAAATCCAGTCCATACCATTGTAATACTCCAAAAGCTTTTTCTTTCGTTTGTGGGGATAGCGTCAAGATAATGGTCATTGCTTTTATTTGCTTTTTATTCATTAGAACCCCCCCCCCCTTCCTAATATTTTTGTTGTATTTTAAATATATTTCATTTTATCATTTACCCCCCCCTTTTATTATGGTGTCTCATTATGCCAATAAAATGATTAATTAAAAGAATTTTATGAATATTTTATGAATTTAGCAAATCGCCATTTATTTTTACAATCAATAACATATTTAAAAGAATTTGTTTACAAAATATTTTTAACTAGTTGAATAAAATTCTTTTTCTATCTTATTTTAAAAATATAAAACATTTGTAAGGTTTATTTAAGGTTAATGTTATCAAGAGATAAGATTAACCTTATATAATGTACCTATAGCAAGAGTCACTTCATAATTATTATCTTACCGAAAAAAAATAATTACTGAAGAGGGATAGAAGGAGGAACAATATGATACACTGGGAAATTAAAAAAATATTAAAATTAAAAACTGGAATAATTGTAGCGGCGATATTTATTTTACTTTGCGGAGTAATGGCTGTTATAAAACCAGAGATGGAAACACAGAAATCACATAGAAATCAGCAATATGAGTTAATTAAAGATACGAGGAAGGCAGAGGTAATTGCACAAGAAAAATTAGATGCAAAAATAGGAACAATAAAGGAAGCCGCAAATAATCAGCAGAAGGATGGCTTTAGTAAAGGTATTAAAGAAATATCCAGCAAAAAGCTAAAAAGTATGGAAGGCGCCATGTATAAAGAAGTTAGTTTTTGGAAGGTATTCGATTATAGAGCGACCAATACGTTTATGGCATTCTGTATGGTGGTAATTTTAATTATAGTTTGCTGTAATACATATACGGATGAAATTGTTTCTACGGTAGAAAATTTGATTCTTACATCAAAAAATAAAAATAGAGCTTTATATTCAAAATTAGGACTTGGAATATTAATACCAACAGTTCTATATGGATTTTACCTAGCAATTCAATTCACAATAACAGCAATTCAATATGGCATGCCTATAAATGGGAAACTACAAGCAATAAGAATAATAGATAATCCTATTCTAGTAAGGGATGCATATACCATAATTCAATTTATAATATCTAAGATAATCATAATGATATTAATACTAGTTACTTTAGGTGTAATTGCATGTTTATGTTCATTTATAACAAAAAGTTCAATAGCATCAACAAGTGCGTTTTTAATTATTGTTATTACTCCAAAACTGTTAACTATAGTAAGAGTAATTCCAAGTAATGTTCAAAAGGTATTAAGCAAGGTTAATTTTATAGATTTAATAGTCTATTTTCAAATGTTTGCTGGATCATATTGGGGAAATATAAAATTCTTTGGTATGAATTTTGATTTAATAAATCTTTGTATTGGAATACTTGAAGTGACTATAGTGGCAGCAATTACATTAAGCATAATATCATTTAAAAAAGTATTAGTAAGATAATTAAAATTAGAGGAGGAATAATTATGAACAAGCTTGAAATAAAAAAATTAACAAAAACCTTTGGAAAAAAGAATGCAAATAATAATATAACACTTACTTTAGAAAATGGTGTATATGGACTTTTAGGACCAAATGGAGCGGGTAAAACTACACTAATGAAACAAATAGTAACATTAACAAAACCTACTAGTGGAGAAATTATTTATAATGGGAAAAGTATTTACGATAAAGAGGATGAGTATAGAAATATTATTGGATATCTGCCACAAGAATTTGGTGCATATAAAAATTTTACAGCAAAGCAATTTTTGAAATACGTGGCTGCATTAAAAGGAATAGACAAAAATAGTGCATCTGAAAAAATTGATGAACTACTAAACCTTGTTGGCTTATATGAGGTTAGAAACAAGGCAGTTGGTAAATTTTCAGGTGGGATGAAAAGAAGAGTTGGAATTGCACAAGTATTATTAAATGATCCTAAAGTAGTTGTACTAGATGAACCAACAGCAGGCCTGGATCCACAAGAAAGAGCAAGATTTAGAAACCTTATAGCTGAAATATCAAAGGACAAAATAATAATACTTTCAACTCATATTATTTCAGATATAGAAGCAGTAGCAAGAGAAACTATAATGATTAAAAACGGTAGCGTTATAATAAAAGGAAATCATAAAGATATATTATCGGGCATGACTGGAAAAGTATACAAGATTACAACGAATAAAGAAAATGAAATTATGGATATACAAAGAGATTATAAAGTGGTCAACATGCAAAGGGGGGCAGATTCTACGCAGCTAAGAGTAGTAAGCGATAAAATGCCTTTATATGCATCAGCTGAAAGCATAGAGCCAAGTTTCGAGGATGTGTATATGTTTTACTTTGATTTAGAAAACACTAGGGAGGTGTAACTTATGGGAATTCTTATCAAATCAGAAATAAGAAAAATGTTATTAAAACCTAGCATTATAATAACTTGGATTGTTTTGCTTTTATTTAGTAAAATTTTAATTAGGCCAGGTGAAAGCGTAGAGGTTTGGGCAGATGTATTTAGTAAAATTTCTGGGATCGTGCCATTAATAGGACTAATAACCTTTATGATAATTTCAGCTGTATATACCCTTGAATATAGTTCTAATATGAATGAACTTATAAATACAACCCAAAATGGAAAGAAAAAGGTTGTAATGGCAAAATCCATTGGGGCTGGAATAGCAACATCAATAGGTAATCTATCAATAGTACTTACAGTATGTATAGATGGATTAATAAAATCTAATTTTAAAGGGCTAGATTTACCATTAAAAAAAGTTTGGTATTTTGGAAATAGTGGCACAAACATAACTGTATTGCAAATGATGATTATACTTATAATAACAGTTATAATAGGTTCGTTCTTTTTCTCACAGTTAGGATTATATTTATCAGCAATAAGTAAATCAGCTTCTATACCTTTTGTTTTTGGGGGATTGCTTATGGGGGTGCCATATATACTAAGTGGTTTATTATCGCAAGGGGTGTACGCAAAATATTTTGGGGTAAATCCACTTTGGGGAATGATGTCTATGGAATTAATAAAATATCAAGTTCCAATCTCATTGATTATGATTCAAATAGCAATAGTTATTGCTTGTTTTATATTTTTACCGAAGCTTACTTACAAATCATTTATAAAGGAATAAAAAATATGACAAGATAGTTTCTATGGTATTATATAAGTAAGAAATACAAAGATATTTCAGAAGACTAAACAATTAATAATTGTTTAGTCTTCTGAAATATTTAATATGGAACATTTAGGTGATAATATAAGAGGTGGTAATTATGAACAATTCAATTAATAAAAGTAAAATATTAATAGTTGATGATGAAGAGGATATATTAAGACTTTTATCTACTGTGCTTAGAAAAGAAGGTTTTGAAAATATATACACTGCATCAGCGGCAAAAGAAGCATTAGATATAGTAATACGAATAAACCCAGATATTATTCTTTTGGATATAATGATGCCAGATAGAGATGGGTATGAAGTATGCAAAGAAATAAGGAGTACTTCTAGAACACCAATTTTGTTTATGTCGGCTAAAACAGAAGAGCTAGATAGGATATTAGGATTTGCTTTAGGGGCTGATGACTATATTACAAAGCCTTTTAGTCCAAAAGAGGTTGCATATAGGGTTAAGGCTCATCTAAGAAGAAATAATTACATTGGTGAAGAGCCTGATCAAAAGTGCAAAATCATAGTTTTTGGACCCTTTGAATTAAATGAGGAAAAGGTAGAGCTTAAAAAAAATGGGGAATTAATAGAGTTAAAACCAAAAGAATTTAAGATGGTAGCATACTTTGCAAAAAATCCGAACCAAATTCTTAGCAAGGAAAAAATTTGTAGTGGGGTTTGGGGAGAAGATTATATAGGGTTTGACAATACAATTATGGTTCACATAAGGAGACTCAGAGAAAAAATAGAGGATAATCCTTCAATGCCAAAATATATAGTTAATATTAAGGGTCTTGGGTACAAATTTGTTGTAAAGGATGAATAGATATGAAATGGAAATTGATGGCAAGATTCATGGCAACTGTGGTTTCTGTAGTTATAATCGTAATGATTATAAATATTATTACAGTTTTTTCTTTTATAATTTATAATAATGAGACAAAAAGCACTTTAATAAAGGGGAAATTAGAAAGTTTAGGGGTAGAGGATTACACTAGAAATTTTAGTGAATATATTGTAGGGAATAAAGAAACTGTATATATAGATAATGATGGAAAATCTAGCTTGGATAATAACAATATATGGATACAGATATTAGATGAGCAAAGTAGTGAAATATATAGTTATAAAAAGCCAGATAGTATAAAAAAAAGTTATACTCCTTTTGAATTGATTAATCAATACAAATATGCAGATGAAAAAACATTAGCAACTATTTTCATGGGTGAAAAACAAATAGAAGGAAGTAAATACAGTTATATAATAGGATTTCCGCGGGATAAGATTCAAAGACAAGTAATTACTATTAAGAATAATAATTTTGTAGCAATTATAGGTAAATATATTTACAGTATTTTAATATTAGATGCATTAATTGCATTATTTTTTGCATATTTATTCTCAAGAAAACTAACTAGACCTGTAAGTAACATAATAAATGGAGTTCTAATATTATCGGATGGAAAATATAATTTGAATTTATCGGAAAAGGGAATATACACTGGGGTCTATAGGAACTTAAACAATCTTTCATTAACGCTTAGAAGTAATGAAATAGAAAGAAAAAAACTTGATCAAATGAGAGAAGAATGGATTTCAAATATGTCACATGATATTAAGACACCGCTGGTATCTATAAAAGGATATGCGGAAATTTTAAGTAGTGATGAGTATGATTTATCAAAAGAAGAGATAAATCAGTATTCAAAAATAATAGAGAGCAAGTCTAATTATATAAAAGAGCTAGTAGACGATTTAAATTTAACAACAAGATTAAAAAATAAGGTATTAAGGCTAAATAAGAAAAAAGTAAATATGGTTAGCTTGGCACGAAATGCTGTAATTGATATACTAAACGATCCTAAGAATGCTAATGTAGATATTGACTTTGCTTGTGATAATGAGGTTATAGAAGCTTTTGTGGATAATATTCTAATAATGAGGACTATAAAAAACTTGGTATATAATGCAATAGTTCATAATAAAGAAGGCGTAAATATAAAAGTATTGGTTGAAAAGAAGGATAACTTAAAAATTGTTATAAGTGATAACGGAAAAGGAATAAGACCGGAAGAACTAAACCTTATATTTGAAAGATATTACAGAGGTGCAAATACCGGGAAAGGACATGAAGGTTCGGGACTTGGAATGGCTATTGCGAGGGACATAGTAAAAGCACATGATGGAGAAATTAGGGTGCTAAGTGAGCTCGGACGTGGTACAGAAATAGAAATCTATTTATAAATAAGTATTCGATTTAAAGATTTTTATGAATATAATAAGAATGGAGATGGATAATGAATTTTATAGGTAATATTATTTGGCTATTATTTGGTGGAATCATTTCAGCTATTGCATGGTTTTTATCAGGTCTAATTTTATGCGTTACAATTGTTGGAATACCGTTTGGTATTCAATGTTTTAAGATTTCAATATTTGTATTGTGGCCTTTTGAAAAAGAAATAGAGCTTGGTAATTTTGGTGTTGGAGGATTGATTTTTAATGTTATCTGGATTATTTTTTTAGGATGGGAACTTGCCATAGCGCACCTCATTACAGGTGTGATATTTTGTATAACAATTGTAGGAATACCTTTTGGACTTCAGCATTTTAAATTTGCTCAACTTGGGCTCATACCTTTTGGAGCGAAAATACATTAGATATAAATTAGCTCAATATTGTTCATAGAAAATAGGTAGGCACATAGTATTCTATGATGCTCTATCTATTTTTTAGTTGTATTTTATTTTACATCATAGTAACCTCAGGATACTTTGAGGAAGAACCCCTAAAGGTTACTACTCGTCAAATATTTTCAGTTTATTAGGAAAGAAAATCATCATTGTAGTTCCAGAAGGTTCAGAAAACTGAACGGTTATATCTAATCCTAATTTTTTGCATAGTATTTTACATAGATAAAGTCCCATTCCCGTGGATTTCATATATGATCTACCATGATGTCCAGTAAATCCTCTATCAAAAACGCGAGGCATATCCTCAGGGGGAATGCCTATGCCGTTATCATGAACATGCAGAATGGTGCCTGATACTACTTGCCTCGTATAAAATGAAATTATTAGGTTATCACTTCGATACTTGATTGCATTATCAATGAGTTGTTTCAAAATAAACATAATCCATTTAGGGTCAGTTGTTACATCTAATTCCAAATCTTTCATTTGTATTTTGCCACTCATTCGTATGATACTCATTGAGCAGCTTTTTATTGTGCTATTGACTATGGATGAGAGACGAGTCGTCTCTATCTGATAATCTTCATAAAGCGTATTACTTCTGGCATAGTAAAGTGTTTGCTCAACATAACCTTCAATTCGATCAATTTCAGATTGTATTTGATGCGATATAGGTGATTTGTTATTTGCTATAATCAAATTGATTGCCGTAATAGGTGTTTTGATTTCATGCACCCATAATTCAATATAATCGTGATAGTTCCGCTGTGATATTTTAAAGCTTGCGATATTATCATTCATGACCTTTGTTGAGTCTTTCAAAATCTGATAAAAAACCTGACCACTAAAAAAATGCGGTGCTTCAACAATATCAGTGATATATGTCTTTTCATCAAGATTTTGAAAAATTAAAAGCAGTTCGCTGTAAAAATGCTTCATTCTGTAATAGTCAAAGCATAATCCAGAAATATAACAGAAAAGCAATATACCACAAATGAAAATAATAATAGCACTTTTAACATTAAACAGGTATAGTATGCCAGTACTAATAACATAGGATAAAAGTACAAGAATAATTTGAATTGATTTTTCTTTAAGATAATTTATGACACTCATATCTGATACCCTTGACCGCGTTTTGTAATTAAATAATCGGTTAAGCCAAAAGACTTAAGTTTCCGTCTAAGCCTTGCAATATTGACATTCAAGGTATTTTCATCAACATAATCCCCATTTTGCCATAGCTCATTCATAAGATCATCCCTTGAAATTATATTGCCCTTATTCAGTATGAGCAATCGAATTATACCTAACTCATTTTTTGATAAGTCTACTTCCCCGCCATCATAGATCATTTTGCTTTTTAAAACATCTACGGTTAGGTCTTTATGGCTAAGTAAGATACTCTCAGGATTATCGGTGGTTCTTTTTAACACAGACTGAATATGAGCTAGTAATATTTGAAGATTATAAGGTTTAGTGATAAAATCATCAGCTCCAATGTTTAAGCTTAGCAATTCGTCTATTGGTGTGTTTCTGCATAGGAACAGGAGATTGTTTGCGTATTTCACGGCATACGTGGAACCCGTCCTGATAAGGTAAATTTAAATCCAAAAGTATTAAATTAGATTTTGAATGTAATACAATTTCAATAATATTTTCAAAATCATTGCTATCAAAACACTCATAACCATATTTAGAGAGGAAACTCTTTAGCTCCCTAGAAATTGTTGGATCATCCTCTATGATAAATATCTTCATTTTACAGTCTCCTCTTCGATATAAATATAATAAACGATACCACAATATTATATTGAAGTACTTTGCATATACGACAATTATAATGAATTATATGGTATATTGTACATAATATTCGTTATAATGGCAAGGAGTAGAGTAGCCCAATCATCACTTACGGTGCTGGTTACAGCAATGCAATTGATGATTAACCTTACAAAATGGTAATGCTACGGTAAGGTTAATCGATAGTTTGAAAAATAGAAAGATGATAAAGTAGTGTAAGAGAGAGAAAAGGAGCGATAACGATGAATATTAATACGATTTTAAAAGTTAAAGATATTGAAAAAGTATATGGGAATAAAGGGAAAGTTACACATGCCTTAAATGGCATTTCTTTTGAAGTTAATAAGGGTGAATTTTTGGGAATAATGGGTTCTAGTGGAAGCGGAAAAAGCACATTACTTAACTGTATTTCTACCATTGATACTATTACATCAGGACATGTATATGTAGACGAAGAAGATATCACTCTTTTAGGTGGAAGTAAGCTTTCCAAATTTCGTCGTGAAAAATTGGGATTTATATTTCAAGATTATAATTTATTGGACACATTGACAGCATATGAAAACATCTCATTAGCATTGTCCATTAATCATTGTCCTGTGAATAAAATGAAACAAGAAATAGATAATGTAGCTTTGGCTTTAAATATAGAGAAAATACTTAATAAGTATCCTTATGAAATGTCTGGAGGACAGCAACAAAGAGTGGCAGCAGCTCGTGCTATGGTGGCTCATCCATCTTTACTTTTAGCAGATGAACCAACAGGAGCGCTTGACAGTAAATCTGCAAAAATGCTATTAAAAAGTTTGGAAGATTTAAATCGTAATCAAGAGGCCACAATTCTTATGGTAACTCATGATGCGTATAATGCAAGCTTTTGTAAAAGAATCATTTTTATTAAGGATGGAAAAATATTCAATGAGTTATATAAAGGCAGTCATGATCGAAAAACCTTCTTTAATAGCATCATGGAAGTTGTTTCTGTTTTAGGAGGTGAGAGTGATAATGTTTTTTAAACTTGTTTTTAAAAATGTACGTAGGAGTATTAAAGACTATGTGGTCTACTTTTTAACATTGGCACTGGCGGTTAGTTTGTTTTATGCGTTTAATTCAATAGCATCTCAGCCAGGATTAAGCAAATTATCTTCTGCAATGAAAATGATGACCGATACTATGAATCAATATATAGGAATTCTATCAAAATTTATTGCTGTGATTCTTGCTTTTGTTGTAGTATACGCAAATCAGTTTATTATGAAAAGAAGAAAAAAAGAAATGGGAATGTATATGACTCTCGGCATGGACAAGTGGCGCATTTCATCTATTTTTGTGGGGGAAATTGTTTTGGTTGGTATTTTTTTCTTAATAGTTGGATTAGGTATAGGTGTGCTTTTATCTCAAGGACTTTCACTAATAGCATTAAATTTATTTGCAACAGATGTATCTTCATTCCAGTTGGTTTTGTCTGTTAATGCTATAAAAGAGACAATTATTAATTTTGCAATTATTTTTGGGGTTGTTATGATAGTTAACACGCGTTCGATTTTTAAATTAAAGTTAATTGATTTATTAACGGCAGACAGAAAGAATCAAGAATTAAGAGTTCATAATAAATGGATTTCATTTTATTACTTGCTACATCAGCATTTTGTATGATTTTAGGTATATACATATTATTTAGTACTGGACTTAGCAAAGAAGCGTTACCAAAAGTTATGGTGCTTATTGGGGTTGGTATTCTATTGTTTTATTATACTGCTTCTAGTGTAATGATATTATTTGTTCAAAAAAATAAACGTATGTACTTTCATGGATTAAATACATTCTTATTTAGACAAATTGGTAGCAAGCTTCAGACAAATTATCTTGTCATAACAGTTATTAGTGGATTGCTTTTGTGCTCGCTTGTAGTCCTTAGCTCAGGGTTTAGTATTAGTGGTCAAATTAACAATCTGATGAAAAAATCTATTCCTTATGATGTTACCGTTCTGTTACCTATAAGCAAGAATAAAGTAACTCCACTAGAAAAATCCCAAAAAGATGGAGTCATTTTGCAAGAAAATTTGAAGGATTATTGTGAGAGTATTCTATATGTTACGGATTATACCTATGGAGATATATTTGAGGGGCAAGTCGTAAAATTATCCATTACGGATAAGGATATGCCAGAATCTAAAATTAACTTCATGTCAGAGACGGAGTTTAATAAACAGATGACTCTTCAAAATGAGAAACAGATTAGCTTATCTAAAAATCAATATCTTATAAATGCAACCTATAAGAACACAATACCTTATGTAGATCATTTTTTAAAGAATCATGGGAAGATTAAGGTTGCTGGTCAAGAATTAACACCACAAAGGGCAGAACCCCTTAACAAGACAATTATAGCATTTGCTCCTATAGGCGCAAATGATCCGGGAACAATTATTGTACCTGATGAAATTGTTTCAAAGTTAATACCAGAGACATATTTTTTAAACGGTCTTTATAAGGCGAACGCGAACAAAGAATTATTGAACGCACAGATGATTAAAGCATGGTCTGATTCAATAGTAGGTGGAAGCATTACCTATACCACAAAAGATGTTCTGCAGGACTTCTATTTTGGAACATTTGGGGTTGTCGCATTCATATGTAGTTATTTTGGTCTTGTGCTTATTATAATTTGTTTGGCAGTACTCGCACTGCAACAATTAACCGAAACGCAAGATAATAAAGAACGATATCACACATTAGCAAATATGGGGGCAGATGGAAAAATGATTCGTAGCACATTATTTCTACAGATTGGATTTTACTTTATTGTGCCACTCATTATGTCAATGGTCTTATCTATGTTTATTACTAGATCCGTACTAAATGAAGTGGAGTCATTCTTTCAGATGTCTATTGGGCTAAATATGGGGGTAAGTTTTGCAATTATTATCGTTTTGTATATCATGTACTTCATTGCAACTTACGAAAGTGCAAAACAAATCATTGTTGAACAAAAGATAAAATAAAGAAATATAGGAGGAGAGGTAAATATGGAGAATTTTTTATTGAATTTAGGAGTGTCTAAAGGAATTATTCAAACTATTCAATGGTGGTCGCCAGCCTTTGAAGGAATCGTAGTCATCATTGCTATAGTTATTGTTGTGAGGATTATTAAACATAAGAAAAACAAATAAATATGGAGGTAAAATTGTAGAAGAAATCAGAAAACCAGAAATGGGAGCAGGTTTAGTAACATTTTTAATTAGATAGGTGGTTACTTTATTAAGCGTGTATTGATATTTTGATAGTATCACAATACAATTGAATTACTTTTAATTTGACATAGATCTAATTAAGTCTATGTTTTTTTTATTTTACTAAACTCTATAGCATATACTACTTTACACTGTGTAGTAGTTTATGCTATTATAGTATTAAGGGGGTGACAAAAGTTGGAAGTGAATAAAGAGATGATAAAAGGATACATTGAAAGTATAATATTGAGCCTTTTAGTAGGTGAAGATTTATACGGATATGATATTGCCAGAAAGATAAGAAATACAAGTCAAGAAAGATTTGAAATCAAAGAGGGAACAATGTATGTTGTATTAAAAAGACTTGAACAAAACGCCCTAATTTCTCCATATTGGGATGATACAGAAAGTGGTGGGGGAAGGCGTAGATACTATAAAATTACTAAACAAGGTATTAATTATTTAAAAAATAAGAAGGATGAATGGCTCTTTTTCAAGAATATTATTGATACATTTTATGGGGAGGTATAAATCATGGAACAAATTGATAGGTATGTTAAATCGGTTTATAGGCATATAGGTGGCAATAAAGAAGAAATTGAAATATTAAAAAATGAAATGAGAAATCATTTACTGCAAATAGTAGAAGAATTAAAATCAGAAGGTAAGGCTGAAGATGAAAGTATTTCAATTGCAATTAAAAGATTTGGGAAAGAAACGCAAATTGAAAATGAATTACTTGGTATATTTAAATTCGTAAACAAGAAAGCAAAGAAAACATTAATTGTAGCAGTATCATTTCTAATAATGACCATAATATCTTTTTCCGTTTCTGTAATTGGAACTGAACTTTCTATAAGACAATACTTAGCGAGGAACAATAAAATATTTAATATAATGGGTTCATATAATCAAAATAATATAGATAATATAAATAAAAATATTAGTACAGTATTTAATAAATCTAAAAGAAAAATTACAGATGTAACAATGTATCGTGTGCCAAGTGGTGAAGATGTATGGTACAAGGATTTAAAGGATTTAAAATATTCTTATCCAAAAGATATTCAATATAAACATAAGGATACCTTTAATTATATTGGAAAACAGATTACCACTGAAAAAGGTATTAAATATAATGTTAGGATAGGTCTGGTTCCTAATGCTCATATCCCTACGTACATACAAAATTTACGCAGAGTGTCTATTACATGTCTTTGTTGTTTCATAATATCGGTTATTGCTTGGATTTTAGTAAAACTTGATGTTCGTGTTCATTATAGACATTAATAGAGCGATTCCGGTAGGAAGCGCATCTACTAATAAAACAGTCATCAAATCATCTCCTGCGCGGAATAATACAGTATCTTATAGATTATTATCCGTTTATATAGTTGAAATGAATTCAAACAGTTACTTAATTCGTTTCAAAATCGGATGATCTTCTTTCATCTCAAGCAGATCCCACAGGTTCCCATATAAATCCTTAAATACTGCAACCATTCCATAAGATTGGTCTTTTGGTTCTCTCACAAATTCTATTCCTCTTGAAATCATTTCATTATAATCTCTCCAAAAATCATCAGTGTTTAAAAAAAGAAAAACTCTACCACCTGTCTGGTTACCTACAAATGAATCTTGCTCAGATTTAGATGCTTTTGCAAGTAATATTGTAGTACCGATCGATCCAGGTGGAGATACTACTACCCAACGTTTATCTTGTTCTGGCTGATAGGTATCTTCAATTAATGTAAAATTAAGTTTCTTCGTATAAAAGTCTATCGCCTCATCATAATCCTTCACAACTAGAGCTATGTAGATAATCGATTGAACCATTTTCTCAACTCCTAACTTCTCCTAATATTTTTATAATCATTTTATAATTAAAGTAATTATATCATGTTTACCAACATTAAGTCATTAGAACTGTTTTTAGTTCCATTCCTACCTGTACCCCGGTAGCTCCATCAATTATATATTTGCAATAAAATTATGGGTGATGCCTCGGAAAAACTTGACTGAAATACATATAACATTTAGTATAGTAAATTAATGGATAAATAATCTTTTCAAGGACAAGTAAGTATTTTAGAAAGTGATGGAGCTGTTCTTAATTTAGGAGAGCTGACTTTTACATATAAAAATCATAAGTTGGATTTAAGTAAAAATGAGTTCAAGATATTACAGATTCTTTTAGAAAACAAAAACAAGGTTGTTTCCCGTGATGAGATTATGAGGAAGCTGTGGGAAAGTGATAGTTTTATTGATGATAATACTATAACGGTTAATGTCACTAGATTTCGAAAAAGGCTAGAGGATATAGGGCTTAGGGATTTTATTAAGACAAAAAAAGGCATAGGATATATAGTGGGTGATTAAGATGAAAAAAAATTATCTTTGGACTATTGCAAGTTCCTATTGCAAGGAGAAAATAAAAACAATTATTAAATTTTTGATTTTTATAATGATATTTTTCAGTGTATATTTTTTATATCATCTTCCATTAGAGCCTATTTTATATGCAACCTTACTATCAGCTACATTAGCTTTTTTGTTTAGCCTTTATGATTTTAGCATATATTATGATAAGCATATGATTCTTAAAGATATTCTCAGTGGGATACAATTTAAACTGGATAAGCTACCAAAGGCTAAGACCTTAATAGAAAAAGACTACCAGAGTATTATTACAACTATATATAAGGAAAAATCAGAAGTATTATATAACTCTGATAATAAATTAAGTGAGATGGTTGATTATTATACAATGTGGACACATCAAATAAAGACCCCTATTGCTGCTTTTTCTATGATTATTCAGTCTATGCAGGCAGGTATAGAAAAAAAACTTATGGAGCAGGAGCTATTTAAAATTGAACAATATGTAGAGATGGTGTTGCATTATATAAGGCTGGGGAATTTGTCCTCTGACTTAAAATTAGAGTTATATTCATTACATAACATTATTCGTCAAACAGTGAAGAAATATGCGGATGGATTGACAGCCAAGACTTATTATAAAATTGTGCAGCAAGAAAATTAGATAGTAAATTATTATAAACTGCGTTGTATCTGGGGGAAGATACGTAAAAATGATATTTCGTACGTTAAGAAAAGCATAAACCCATAAATGTATGTTTTAGGCTGAAAAGTGTCCCAGAGGGGCACAAAATCAATGTACTATATTCTTATATTGTGGTGTGACAAGAAGTCGTTAATTACCAAATTACTGTCTTTTACAACACTTTCGAATGAAGAAGAAATATCTAACTTATCAAATATATTGTGAGAGACTAGAAGCAGAAATGCTCATTTTTTAGCTCGTTTACGTTATACCGTAGACAAACGCCAACTAATTCTTTAACAATTTCAAAATATACTTAATATAACTATATTTTTCAAACAATTACATAAATAATATATACTTGTATATAAATTTGTATCATTGTATAATTAAAATTGACCTTTTTGGTAGTTTATAATAAAAATTTGAAAATATTATAGAGAGAACTATAAAATATAAGGCAAAGGATGGAAAAAATGACAAAAAAATTAAATCTAATTAAAAGACTAATCCTATTTTTTATAGGAATGAGTATAATACAGATCGGGGTAGCTTTGTTTTTAAAAACTAATATTGGTTCTGATCCGTTTACTTTATTCACTCAAGGATTAGCATTTTTATTAAAGAAAACACCTGGAAGCGCCAATATGATTATTTTATTTGTAGTGGTTTGTATAATACTTTTAGTTGAAAGAACGCGTATTAATATAGGAACAATTATATGCGTGGTGGGGGTAGGCCCCATTATGGATCTTGGAGTAAAGGCTGTTTCATTTTTTCCGATTGAATCTTTAAATATTGGTGTAAAAATACTTTTAGTTGTATTCGGCTGTGTTCTAATTGCAATTGGATTTTCTATACTTTCTGCAAGTAATCTAGGCGTTGCACCAAATGATATTATTCCATTTATAATAAAAGATAAAACTAATTTAGAATATCGTTGGGTTCGTATGAGCTTAGATGCTATCTTTTTAATAACAGGATTTACACTCGGTGGAGTATTTGGTATAGGTACAATAATATCTGCATTGTTAACAGGTCCATGCATACAATTTTGCCTTCCATATGGAGAAAAGTTAGTAAATGCGATTGTTAAAAATCAATCTGAACATAAAGAGGAAGAAAATGTATATGTGGAAGCTTAAATTTAATTATATTAATGGATAGTAAAAGAAAAGTTTTCTATAATGATGGCCGGGTAAAATAACAATAAAAACAACCATCTGGAGCCCAGATGGTTGTTTTTATTGAGATAAAGATTTATAATCAGCATTAGAAATTCCAGTTTTAAAGGCATTCAGGTCCTGAAAAGAACTTACATCTACCCTGTGTAAGGAAAGTAGACCATCATTTTTAGAGGACCAACTAGACGACTTACCATCAATGGTGAAAGCCATTTTGTAACCAGCTTCGTTCACAGCCTCAATGGCACTTTTGTTGTACGCACCACCAGGGTAGGCAAAGAAGTTTATTTCTTTATTTAATATTTTTTCTAGATCTTTTTTAGATTGAATTAATGTTTCTAGTTGCTGGTCCTTAGAAAGTGATTTTAACTTATCATGATTTACGGTATGGCTTTCTATATCTACTCCGTATTTATCCATTTCTAAAAGCTGTTTGGATGTCATAAATTCATGATCTTTATCAATATGAGAAGTAATAACAAAAATTGCTGCTTTAAAATTATATTCTTTTAGAACAGGGAACATAGCAGTATAATTATTTTCATAGCCATCATCAAAAGTAAGGACTACAGATTTTTCAGGTAGAGGCTTCTGATTCATAAAGTACTTATATAAATCTGTAAGCGTTATAGTCTGGTAACCGTTATCTTCTAGGTATTTCATTTGCTCCTTAAACGTTTCAATAGGAAGAGAATTGGAATCACTTTTTCCAGAGGTAATTGAGTGGTACATTAGGACTGGAATACTCTTACCGTAAGGTTTATTAACTGTGGACTCTTTCTTTGTTATGGGTATAGGTTTTGAAATAGATTTTGAACATCCAAGGATAGAGGTTAAAAAAATTAATATAAATATGAAACACAAATTTTTTTTCATATCGACCTCCTAAACGATTTATATTATAAATTATTATTTGTAATGTATAAAAAATTATACTAAATTATTTTAGGAGAGTATAGAGAGCGTTAGAAATAAAATACATAAGAATTTTTTTGCATTTAGTTCTTTTTTTAAATAAGATACATACAATAGTAACTGAAGATAAAAAGGAGTGATGTTAATGTCAAATATTGAAAATAACTGTGGTTGTGAAAAAAAGCATGAGGATAACTGTTGTAAAAAAGAAAAACAATTCCACGACCATGAATTCTTAGGAAGTACTAGATTAGCAGAATTAGATAGTGAGGATGCTCATAATCACAGATTTGCTGGAGTGTCAAGTCCTGCAATACCAGTTCAAGGGGGGCATGTGCATAAAGTTAAATCAAGAACAGATTTTTTTGACCACTTTCATGAATTTGAAGCAACTTCAGGTTTAGCAATACCTGTTGGCGGTGGTAGGCATGTTCATTTTGTAAAGGCTAGAACTAATGTCGTTGATGACCATTGCCATGAATTAATATTTGCTACACTTATAGAAGCTCCAATATTTGAAGAAGCTTAATAAAAGAACTGAGTTAAGTTAAGGAATTGCTGTAAAAGGCAGTGAATGCTAACATTGTTCCATATAACAAGGCTGCAATCCTTTAAAATAAGTTTAAAGGATTGCAGTCTTATTAATGCTTTGCTATGTTTTTTGAATATAACACGATATCAATTGAGTAGAAGTTATAAATGTTATAGAGAAAATACTTATCTTTGGGTATAATCTAAATAAAAACTATAATAGTTAGTAGCTAAAAGGAGAGGTTTAATTGAATATACTAATTGCTGATGATGAGAAACAAATGGTAAAAATCCTTTCAGCTTATTTTCAAAACGAAGGGTTTAATGCAATTACAGCAAAGGATGGAGAGGAAGCCTTAGATTTGTTTCATTTACATAAAATTGATTTGGCAATTTTGGATTGGATGATGCCAAAGGTTAGTGGAGTTGAGGCTTGTAAATATATTAAGGAAAATAGTAATACAAAGGTATTAATTTTAACTGCAAGAACACAAAATGAGGATGAAATTGAAGCATTAGATTGTGGAGCCGATGAATATATAAAAAAGCCTTTTGATCCTAGAATACTTTTAATAAGGGCGAAAAAGCTTATAAACTTTGATGATGAGATAAGCATTAATAATATAAAAATAAACACAGATGAGAAAAGGGTATATAAAAATGGAGAAATATTAAAATTAACAAAAATAGAATATGATCTTTTGATTTCTCTTGTTAGAAATAGGGGGATTATTTTATCTAGAGATAAGCTAATAGATTTAGTTTGGGGAATGGATTACGATGGAGATCATAGAACAGTGGATACTAATATAAGAAGACTCCGAGTGAAAATAGGTGAGGATAGTATAAAAACCTATAGAAGAATTGGTTATAGTATGGAGGCGGATGAAAATCAAAATAAGTAAAAAGTTCACATTGTCTATAGCGTCAGTCACAATTTTTGCAACTATAATTTCTATGGTGATAAATGTATTTTTTATTGATAGATTTTATATATTTAAAAAGACAAGGGCATTAGACCAGATTTCTGAGCAAATAAGCAGAAAAAAAACAGATTATATTTTTAAAAATATAAAAGAAATAGAAAAGAAAAATGATGTAACCATAGTTTATTCGGAGGTGAGTAGAGACATTAACAATATTAATGAGGATTTAATAACTAAATTTAGTTCAAATAAAATAAAGCTAAATAAATTTTGGCTTACGGAAGATACTTTAAGTGAGTTAGATAGTAAAAGTGTAAATAAGATATATGACCAAGGAGTAACAAAATATAAGGTACTAACAAAGTTTATAAAGATTGATAAGTATATATTTGCTATAGCGATGCCGCTACCATACATGGGAGAAACTATAGATATTATAAATAAGTTTAATATATATTTAAATATATTTTCTTTGATTTTAATTATAATTTTAGTTGGATTTTTTTCTAGAAAAATAATAAAACCATTAGAACTTATAAAAGAATTATCAAAGGATATTGCTAATTTAAACTTCAGGAAAGAAGAAATTAAAACAAATGATGAGATAGAAGAGCTTTCTATAAGTATAAATAGTATGAGCGAAAGCCTAGAGATGGCACATAAGGAAATTAATTTTCAAAATGAAAAGTTAAAGACTTTAATTTCAGATATGGCTCATGAGGTTAAAACTCCATTAGCTTTAATAAAGGCGTATGGACAGGGAATTGAGGATGGTTTAGATGATGGAACATATATGGGAATAATTAATGAGCAAATAGACCATATGGATAGTTTAGTAGAAAATCTTTTGTTTTTGTCAAAGCTTGAAAAAAAAGAATTAAAAAAAGTTAACTTTAGTTTGGAGAAAAAGTTTAGTAGTGTTTTAAAAAAATATAAACTACTTATAGATGAGGCTAACATAAATTTTATATCAAATATAAATAAAGATGAGGAATATATTGTTTATGGAGATGAGGGAGGCATTGATATTGTATTAAATAATTTAATTACAAATGCTATAAAGTATACTAATAATAATGAGGTAGAAGTAGAAATAGTCAAAGAAGATAATAAAACAATGTTTTCTATAAAAAATGGATTAGAAGAAAGTAGTAAAGAAGATTTAGAAAATGTATGGACACCATTTTATGTGCTTGAAAAATCAAGAAGTAAGGAACTTTCGGGTACGGGATTAGGGTTATCTATAGTGAAAAAAATATTAGAAAAACATAATCTTGACTTTGGATTTAATGTAAAACAGAATAAGATTGAATTTTACATAATATTTTAAATAAAGTTTTTTGTAACATTGGCGTAACACTTCTATAGTATTTTTAGTATAGTCGGAAAACAATAATTAACAATTTCCATATTTAAGTATTAAAAGTGCTTATTTGAATGAAAAGTTATATTTGAATTAATTACGGATATGACAAAAAGACTTTTTTATACACTATTTTAAAAAAGCCGTAGGCTGGTTATTGAATTGAAATTTATTTTAAATTACGCAGCTATATTTTTAAGAGTTGGGAAAATATCGGCAAGGGCTATTAATCTTTCTGATGCCCAAGCATCTATGAAACAGCAAAATGCACCAAGAAATACCCTTGTTATTCTACACCCAACAGAATAAATAATTGCATCTTCAGCATGAAAATTGTTATTTATTCTATCCCAACATCTTTCAGTAGTTGAACGTCTTTTATAAAGAGATTTCCATTGTTTTGAACCTCTTAATATTGGAGTGAAATACCTTGGGTTGTCTAATGTTTTAGTGTAATAAGATTTATTGCTTTTCATAGGACATTTTTCACAGTTTTCACATTGAACTGGGAATAACCATTTATGTCTATATTGTTTACTAATAATTCCCCAATTACGAAGCTGATGTCCACAAACAGTTCCGTGTGGAATAGCATTCTTATCAAGTTTAACAAATTCACTATTTGATGAAGGTTTTGAAGAACGTGAATTTAAATCAATAATAGGATTTATTCCATAATGCATGCATAAAAGATAAAAAGCATTAGCATCATAAGCAGAATCTAAGGCTACAGAATGAAATTTAATTTCAGGATATAAATCCACAAGTTCTTTAAGTGCATAAACGCCAGTAACAGCATCATGGCGTGCCGCGCTAACAAATTTAATATGGATAGGTAGGCTGTAAAAGCTATCACAGGCAGTAAATCCGTGATAGGTATGACCATAGTAATAATGTTCATTAAAGCTATCCCAACCCCAGCTAGCACTGGGGTCGGTAAACTTTCGATAACAGTCACAATGTTCTCCTGGTTTAAGTTTGCAATCACAAACTTTTTTACCGTAAGGCGAAGCCTGTGTTGGCATACAGGTTCCGTCGCCAGCAATATTTAGTTTAGAAGGATCGCCCAAAATACCCATTGATAAAGAAGGAATAACAAATAATTCTTTAAGTATGTTGTTCATTTTGGATTCGCTTCTGTCAAGGAGCTTTGAATTATCATATTTTAAGATTCTTTTAACTAAACGGTCAACTACACCAGACTTGGAGTTATTCATCTTTTGGTTTTTCTTTTGTTTTTTACGTGGTTTACGTTTAATTTTACGCAGTTTGGATTTATTAAGGATCTTATCCTTATGAATCAGCCTATCCATAAAATCATAAAAAGTACCTACACCAGGAATTCGGTCAACATGTATGCCTTCGGCTTTAGAGTCTGAATAGCAAGCGGGTATAAAGCCAGATAAAATTGAATAGAAAGGGTCTGAACGTAATGTTTTTACCCAAGATGATATACTAGTTTCTTTACAATAAGCCATGATAATAAGTGACCTGAGTAATGCTACCGCATCTTTGGGCGGAGCCCCTTGATTAGATTTAGAGTAAGTACTTTCTATTAGAGGGACAATTCCGGTTAGGTCGGTAGACCAGATTTTAGTTATTTGTGAACTACGCTCAAACAAAGTGATTTGTTGATTGGTTTGAATATAGAATTTTTCTAAAAATGTTTCAAGAAAATATTGATATTGAGAATGAGAAACCTTAACAGTTAACATAAAAACACTCCTCGCAAATGAAATAATGTAAAAAAATATACATATTTAATTTTGCGAATTTTTACTAGCTGTCAAGTCTTATTTCACAATGTTTAAGTAAAAAAGATTAAAAGTAATACGAATAGCTTAAATTTTCTAGGTTATTCGTACAATATGAGGCACCACGAATTTTTGAGGTGAAGTTGATTTTTGAGCAAAATGAATCAAGAGTTAGCAGTACCTTAAGAGTTTCCGAGAGTGCACGTATTTTACTTATGAGGTGATTTAGTTGAAAAAAAGAATATCATTAGTTTTAGTAGCTATAACTGTAACAACATTGTTTTCAGGTTGTAATAATAAAGCTATTTCAAGTAATAATAAAGTTAATCCGATTAATAACAAAATGAATACTAAGGTTGAAAATTTAGATTTTAAGTTTAAAGTAGAACCTGTTACCTTTAAGGTAACGGTAGAATCTAATGGAATCACGGAAACAGTATCTGAGCCTTTAGAAAAAACGGAGGTATCAAACTTAAAGGACAATGGAGATAAAATATCTTGGAGTTATAAAAAGAAAAATATTGATGTAGAAATTCAAAAGAAAGATAAGTATTTAGATGTATCTATAAAATCTAGTAATAAGGATGGTGAAAATAAATTTTCATGGCCAAAAGTAACAGGAGAAGGATATATGCTTCCATTAAATGAGGGTAAGTATATTCCAAAGGATGATAAAGTATGGAAAGACTATTTAAATGATAATGAAATGAAAACTTTAGAGTCTTTTTCTATGCAGTTTTTTGCAGCAAGCAAAAAGAATTATTCGCTATTATATACAATTAACAATCCTTATAATAATGAAGTTAAATTTGATACTAAAGAAAATATTAAATTTACTTTTAATCATGAATATCCTTCAATAAATAAAAACAAGGATTATGGATTTAGAATTTATTTAACTAAGAATAATCCAGTAGATGTAGCTAAAACTTATAAAAATTTTATTGTGAAGCAGGGTAACTTTAAATCTCTAGAGGATAAGGCTAAGGATAATAAAAATATTGAAAAGCTTTATGGAGCGCCACATGTTTATTTTTGGGATAGGTCTGCAATATCTGAGGAAAATGTTAAATGGGATAAGATAAAAGGAAGCATTCCAAAAGATCTAAAACTTTGGATGCAGGAGTTATTAAAAACAAAGGTTGAGGATGGTGGAGAGCTCGCTACTGCTTTTAATGATTTAGATTCTTCAGATTATGTTGATAAATATACAAAAAATAGAATTATAAAAGGTTTTAATTCTGTGATACAGTTAAAGGCGTTTTATAATCCTAAGGTGTTTACGAATTTAGATAAAAAAAGTAAAGAGTTAATAGATAAGGGAATAAATAAATTAAACCCAGTAGAATTAATAGATTTAAATAAAGGTTTATTAAAATCATCTTTAGGAGATGTAGCAGATCCTATTGAAAAATGGGCAGATGCTAATACTGTTAATGTACTTTACGATATGAAAAAGTCCGGTATTGATAAAATGTGGGTTGGATTAGACGACTTTCAAGAAGGCTTTTTAAAGCCAGAATTAGTTGAAAAAGCAAATGAATTGGGATATTTAATAGGTACTTATGATTCTTATCATTCAATTCATAAGCCAGGACAAGAAAAGTGGTCAACAGCGAAATTTTCTGATACATCTCTTTATGAAAATGCTACTGTAACCAATAAAGAGGGCAAAAAGATAGAGGGGTTCCAAGGGGCTGGAAGAAAGTTAAATCCAACACTTGCTATGCCAAGTGTAAATGAGCGAGGTTCATCTATTTTAAAGACTGGTTTAAAGTTTAATTCGTGGTTTTTAGATACAGATGCAACAGGAGAAGTGGTGGATGATTATTCTAAAGAGCATCCTACAACAGAAGCAGGAGATATAAAGGCAAGAATAGAAAGAATGGAATACCTTCAAAAACAGTTTAATATGGTAGTTGGAAGTGAAGGAGGAAATGATTTTGCAAGCAAATCTATAGCATTTGCTCATGGCATAGAAACACCATCTTTTTCATGGATGGATAAGGATATGAGTAAAAATAAGGATAGTAAATATTATGTGGGAAGATATTATTCAAGTAATGGAGGAGCGCCAGAGTTATTTTCAAAGCAGATACCTATAAAGGATAAGTATAAGAAGTTATTTATGGATACCGCATATACAATTCCACTATACAAGTTAGTTTATAATGATTCAGTTATTACTTCTCATTGGTGGGGCTGGGGTACATTAAAAATAAAAGATGAAGTAGAAAATAGAATGCTATATGAGGTTTTATATAATGTACCACCACTTTATCATATTGATAAAAATGAATGGAATAAGAATAAAGCCGTTATTGTAAAACATACAAAGGTATGGTCTGATTTTAGTAAAAAGGCAATTACTAAGGAAATGACAGATTTTAAGATTCTATCAAAGGATAGATTAGTCCAAATGACTAAATATGGAGAGGATTTAAAGGTAATAGCTAACTTTTCTAATAAGGAAGTTAATGTTGAAGGGGAAAAAATTGCCGCAAAATCCCTTATTATATTTGATGGAAACAATAAAATTAAATATACCCCATAAAGGACTAAGCTAGTTTTTTTGGACTAAACAATAAAGACATGAAACATTACTGTAACATAGAAGAGTTATGTTAATGTTAGAATAGTTTAAAACTAAGGATAAAGGATATGATAAAAAATGAAAGTGAAAAGAAAAATTACTATTTGGATAATATTATTTGTAAGCTTATTAGGAGTATACACAACTTATATAGAAAGAAATTTATTAATTGTAAAAAGGCATAATGTTACAATTAATAAAAATGGGGAGGAAAAGCTAAAGGTAGTGCAAATTACAGATATGCATCTTGGAGAATTTTATAACTTAAATCAGCTAGAGAAGGTTGTCCAAGAAATTAATGGATTAGATGCTGATATAGTGGTATTTACAGGTGATCTAATAGATAATGCTTCAACATATAATGAGATTGACAATATAGCAGAGGTTCTTAAACAAATAAAATGTAAAATAGGTAAATATGCTATATACGGTAATCACGACTATGGTGGAGGGGCTGTTAGATACTATGAGAATATAATGAATAAAGGTGGATTTAAGGTTTTGAAAAATGATGGGACAAGCATTGTGTTTAAGGATAAGCATATAAAAATTTTTGGAGCAGATGATGGGTTAATGGGAAATCATAGTGTAGATAAAACAATGAACGGAATTAACAATAAGTCTGTAAATTTATTATTGTTACATGAACCAGATTTAGTAGACAAATATAGTGATTATCCAGTTGATTTAGTTATTAGTGGACATAGCCATGGTGGACAAGTATACATTCCTTTTTATGGTCCACTAAAGAAAAATGTATTATCAGAAAAATATACCAAGGGCTTTTATAAATTAGACAACCATAGAGGAACAAAAATATATGTTAATAGTGGACTGGGAAATACAAAGGTACCATTTAGATTGTTTAATATGCCGCAAATTTCTCTTTTTAACTTGAAAATTTAATTTTAAAAATAGTTTGGTACACGAACAACTTTCGTGTATCTTATTTTATTAAGTGGTTAAAAATAAATACTTAGTGAAATTTGAAATTTCTATTGCTTTTTATTTTATATATGTTATTGTATTATTATAACGTAATATTAAGATATAATAATATATAAATATAAATTTTCTAGGGAGGCTTAAACTATGTTTAATTCAATTAAAAATGTCAGTGCAGAAGAGGCATATAAGCTTATAAGTGGTGATAAAGAACTTATTATTTTAGATGTTAGAACTAAAGAGGAATATGATAATGGTCACATTCAAGGAGCAAAACTTGTTCCAGTTCAGATTCTTCCTATGAAACTTGCTGAATTTGATAAGTATAAAGATAGGCCGGTACTAGTTTATTGTGCATCTGGTGGAAGAAGCCCAAGAGCAGTGGATATTTTGGAAAACAATGATTTTAAAAATATTTACCATCTAGGTCGTGGAATATCTTCTTGGAGATACGGTCTAACTAGATGATGCTCGGATAATATCCACATGATGTTAAGTATAAAATTAAAGATGAAATAATAATAAAGTTAGTAAACCAATTAAAAGAATAAGAGGGGGATATTTGTGATAAAAAAAATATTAATTGTAGGTGGCGTAGCTGGTGGAGCTTCAGCCGCCGCAAGGTTACGACGACTAGATGAAAATGCAGAAATAATTATGTTTGAGAGAGATGAATACATTTCTTTTGCAAATTGTGGGCTACCTTATTATATTGGTGAGGTAATAAAAGAAAGAGATAAGCTTTTAGTACAAACACCTGAGAGTATGAAAGCTAGATTTAACATAGATGTAAGAAATAACAGTGAGGTAACTTCCATTAACACGGGCAAAAAGGTTGTAACAGTTAATAGTAAGGCTAAAGGCACTTATGAAGAAAGTTATGATTATTTAGTGTTATCACCAGGAGCAAAAGCAATTAAACCTAATATCGAAGGTATAAACAATAAAAGAATATTTACTTTAAGAAATATACCAGATACTGATAACATTAAAACATATGTGGATAAAAAAGGTATTAATAGTGCGGTAGTTATTGGTGGAGGATATGTTGGTGTGGAAATGGCTGAAAACTTAAAAGAAAGAGGTCTTAAGGTTACTCTAGTAGAAGCAGCACCTCATATAATGGCTCCTTTTGACACGGATATTGTTGTAACCGTCGAAAAAGAAATTTCAGATAACGGTGTAGAAATAATTTTGAATGATGGAGTTAAAGCCTTTAAAGATACTGAAGATGGTGTTGAAATAACTTTAAATAGTGGTGCAAAATTAAGCGCTGATATGATTATATTGGCAATAGGCGTATTTCCTGATACTGGATTTGCGAAAGAAGCTGGTATTAAAGTAGGCGCTAAGGGTCATATATTAGTAAATAATAAAATGGAAACTAGTGCAGAGGGGGTATTTGCAGTAGGTGATGCTATTGAAGTTGTAGATTTTATAAACAAAACAAATACTGCAATACCACTAGCTGGTCCTGCAAATAAGCAAGGTAGAATAGCAGCCGATAATATAGCTGGTTTAAAAACTACATATAAGGGAACTCAGGGTACTTCAATTATAAAGGTATTTGGTTTAACAGCTGCAAGTACAGGTAATAATGAAAGAACTTTAACAAGACTTAATATCCCTTATAAAGTTATATTTGTACACCCTGCGAGTCATGCTTCCTATTATCCAGCAGCTCTTTCAATGACATTAAAACTTATTTTTAATGATGAAGGTAAAATACTCGGAGCTCAAGGTGTAGGGTATGATGGAGTGGACAAGAGAATAGATGTACTTGCTACAGTTATTAGACTTGGTGGAACAGTAACTGATTTAACTGAGTTAGAACTTTCATATGCACCACCTTTCTCATCTGCTAAGGATCCAGTAAATATGGCCGGGTTTGTCGCTGAAAATGTGTTAGCAGGAAGAGTGGATGTATTAACCACAGATCAGTTTATAGACTACGATAAAGAAAATGTTACGGTATTAGATGTTCGTACTGAAATGGAATTTAATAATGGACATATTGAAGGTGCTATAAATATTCCTGTAGATAGTTTAAGAGAAAGAATTGGTGAACTTGACACAAACAAAGAAATTATTGAGTATTGTCAGGTAGGATTAAGAGGGTACGTAGCTGCAAGAATTTTAGCTCAAAAACAATTTAAGGTTAAGAACTTAACTGGGGGATATAAATCAGCTTCAAGTTTAAATTTTAAACCAAATAAAGCTAAAATTAGGGATATACCCAAAAATCAGAGTTTAGATCCAGATACTCAAGTTATAAAGGATGAAGTGGCTATAAGCGTTGATAATTATGATAAAACTCTCGATGCTTGTGGACTATGTTGTCCTGGACCGTTAATTCAAGTTAAAGCTAGCATTGACGATTTAAATGAAGATCAAATATTAAAAGTAACAGCAACTGACCCTGGATTTTATGAGGACATTAAATCTTGGTGTAATAAAACAAATAATGAATTAATAGATTTAAGAAAAGAAAAAGGTATGGTTTACGCATTTATAAAAAAAAACAATAATAATCTTACAAAAATAAATAAATCATGTTCCTCAGATACAGTGGAAAAAAATAATAAAACAATGGTAGTTTTTAGTGGTGATTTAGACAAAGCTATTGCGGCATTTATTATCGCAAATGGAGCAGCTGCAATGGGGAGTAAAGTTACCATTTTATTTACCTTCTGGGGTCTTAACATCATACGGAAACCTGAAAAAGTATCTGTAAAAAAAGGTTTAATAGATTCAATGTTTGGAGTTATGATGCCAAGAGGAAGTAAGAAACTTAAACTTTCACAAATGAACATGATGGGAATTGGAGCTAAAATGATTCGATCAGTAATGAAGAATAAAAATATAAGTTCTCTTGAGGACTTAATAAAATCAGCGATTGATAGTGGAGTGGAAGTGGTAGCCTGCTCAATGTCCATGGATGTTATGGGAATTACAAAGGAAGAACTTATTGATGGAGTGAAAATTGGTGGAGTTGGTTATTACCTAGGCCAAACTGAAGATTCAAATGTAAATCTATTTATTTAATAATATATAAAAAGTGTCTATCATATAAGATACATTTTATTTTTATGATCATACTTTTTTTAATTATACTAATTGTAATTTCAACCTATAAATATTCGTATTTTAATTGTATCTTCAACATGTTAAGAAAAAAAATATATATTAAATATTGTTATTTGACATTAATGGCAAAAGGATGTAAAATTTATTAGCATATGCCACCAATTAAGAACATTTAAGAACTTAAAAAAGTATATGAAATAAGGAGAATATTAATGGCAAGACCAGTTAAGGATAGAAGGGTGGAAAATCTACCGCAATATACATACTTTGTACCTGCAGGTAGAAGGAAATGTGAAATTGAAGAAATAATTATAAAGGTTGAAGAGTTTGAAGCCATGAGGCTTAAAGATGTTGAAGAACTAAATCAGGAAGAATGTGCAAAGAGAATGCTAGTTTCAAGACAAACTTTTCAAAATATAATTGATAGCGCACGAAAAAAGATTGCTATAGCTTTAATAGAGGGAAAAGCAATAAATATAAGTGGTGGAAACTATACGAGGAATATATGTCAATTCAAATGTGCATCCTGCGGTTATACCTATGAAATAAAGTATGAAGAAGATAGAAAAATTTGTCCATCATGTGCTTCGCAGCAAGTTACTTGTAATAAAAGAAGCAGTTTTTGTCATGGACAATGTAATAAACAGACAACAGATGATAAATAGTTTTATAAGTTTTTACTTAAAACAAATCTATGTTTATTGGCATTTGACAACAATAAATAATAGTATTATAATATAAATGGCATATGACAAATAAAAAGCGAGGTGATAATGCATGGCTGATTGTAAAAGTTGCCCATCAAATGGTGAGTGTGATAATAAAGATACATGTAGCATAGAAAACAATCCATTAAACAAAGTTAAAAACATTATCGGCGTCATGAGTGGTAAAGGCGGCGTGGGTAAATCAACAATATCTGCTCTTATTGCGCATGAACTTAATAAAAAAGGTTATAAGGTCGGTCTTATGGATTCGGATATTACAGGCCCAAGTATACCAAGGTTGTTAGGTATTAAAGATGTTAAACCTGTAATGAGTGAAGCGGGTATTATACCAGTTAGAACAGTTGAGGGTATTGATGTTATTTCAATGAACTTTCTTGTGGAGAATGAAGAGGATCCAGTTATTTGGAGGGGGCCCGCAATTTCTGGGGTTGTTAAGCAGTTTTGGACTGACGTTATATGGGGAGAGCTTGATTATTTAATTATAGATATGCCTCCTGGCACAGGAGATGTTGCTTTGACGGTAATGCAATCAATACCAATTACAGGTATAGTAATGATTTCAACGCCACAGGATTTAGTGTCTATGATTGTTGGGAAAGCAATCAATATGGCCCGTAAACTTAATATAAATATATTAGGATTAATAGAAAATATGAGTTATATTATTTGTCCAGGATGCAGTGAGAAAATAAAAATCTTTGAATCACATAACATAGATGAATTCTTAAATAAAAATGACCTAGATTTGCTTGGCGAAATTCCGATGTGTAGAGAAATTGTTAATATTTCTAACAAGGGAGAATACAACCTAAATCCTGAATTATCAGAAATAGCCGAAAATATTATTAATAAAATTATTAATAATATAAAAAAATAGAAATGGAGGTGAACGATATGAAAATAGCAATACCTAGTAATGGCAGTATGGTAAATCAACATTTTGGAATGAGCAAAAGTTTCGTAATTGCGACAGTAGAGGACAAAAAGATAGTAAACATTGAAGAAATATCTGCAGTAGAGCTTGCACATCAGCATCAAGGCTTGGCAGACCTACTTACAAAGCACGGAGCTACAGTAGTTATTACTGGAGGAATTGGTGGGGGAGCAATTAGCGGTCTACAGCAGAATGGCCTTGAAGTGATAAAAGGAGCATCTGGAGAATATAAAAAGGTTATAGAGGAATATATTAATGGAACGTTAGAAGATAAAAATGTAGTATGTAATCATCACGGTGAACATCATCACCAATAAAGAAAAAGGAGCACAATTGTGCTCCTTTTCCAGACCGTTGACAAACATAAAATGTAAAACACTCTAATTTAAAATTGGAGTGTTTTTTTCATATTCAAAAAGGATTTTAGGACATCAATGTCGAATATATATAGTATACAAACTTTATAATTCGGAGGGCATTATTATGATTAATGAAAAAAACTTCACACAACAAAAACTAGAAATGGTGTATTTAGAAGATTTAGTTCCTAAAGACCATATTTTGAGAAATATAGATAAATACATGGATTTCTCTTTTATAAGAGAACTGACTAAAAAATATTACTGCTTAGATAATGGAAGACCTGGCGTAGATCCCATTCTACTTTTTAAAATGCTGTTTATTGGGTACTTATTTGGAATAAAATCTGAACGACAACTTGTAAAGGAAATTGAAGTAAATGTGGCTTATAGATGGTTCCTAGGGCTAAGTCTTACTGATACTATTCCAGATCATTCAACAATTAGCCAAAATAGACGTAGACGATTTAAAGGAACAGATGTGTTTCAAAAAATATTTGACGAAGTAGTATTTAAGGCTATAAATCTTAAGATGGTAACCGGTAAAATACTTTACACAGATTCTACACACCTAAAAGCAAATGCTAATAAGCGAAAGCTTGTGAAAATTGAAGTTGAAAAAACGCCGAAAGAATATGTAGCTGAACTTAATAAAGCAGTGGAAGAAGATAGAATAAACCATGGTAAAAAACCTTTAAAAGAAAAAGAACCTGTTACCAAAATAAAAGAAACTAAAGTTAGCACAACCGACCCCGACAGTGGATATATGATGAGAGATGGCAAGCCGGAAGGCTTCTCATATTTAGATCACAGAACTGTCGATAGCAGACATAATATAATTACTGATGTGTATGTTACTGATGTGTATGTTACTCCTGGAAACATAAATGATGTTGATCCTTATATCGATAGATTAGATGTGCAAATAAAAAAGTTTAATTTTAATACAAAATATGTTGGTGCAGATGCTGGTTATGCTACAAATCTTATATGTAAAAAACTATATGAGAGGGAATTAAAATCTGTAATGGGATACCGTAGGTCTCCACATACAAAAGGAATGTACACAAAAAATAAATTCCAATATGTTAAAGAGCAGGACATTTACGTATGCCCTGACTTAAGGGCTTTACATTATAAAACAACAACAAGAGAAGGATATAAAGAATATGTTGGTAATGCAAAATATTGCGACATATGTCCAAACAGAGCTCAATGCTTTTCTGCAAAAAGCAAGTTTAAAACTATTAGAAGACATGTTTGGGAAACGTATAAAGAAGATGTTGTAAAGTTCACCAGAACAGATAAAGGCAGAAATATATATAGAAGAAGAAAAGAAACTATAGAGCGAAGCTTCGCAGATTCAAAACAACTGCATGGGCTTCGCTATTGCCATATGCGTGGATTAGAAAATGTGCAAGAGCAGTGTCTGCTTACAGCAGCAGTGCAGAATATGAAAAAGATAGCTAGCCTGCTATCTTTAAGGTTTTTTGATTTTCTAACTAAGAACATAGTTGTTATTTTAAATTTATCCATAACTCAAAATGCTATCGCATAATTGCATGTAAAAAGCCCAGTATAATAAAAAAATTATACTGGGTTTGTAAACAACCTGAAAAGGAGCACAATTGTGCTCCTTTTGTTATTTACTAAAAAATGCAGAAGTCATCTTAAAAAGTCTAATTAAATTCTGCTATTATATTATTAATATGAAATATTGGACTAAGTGTATATTAGGCCAATTTTATTTTTTTGTAATATTACTATACATCGTTTGAAGTATTAATAAGATTATTTATTGAATTAATATTATTTTGATATTCGGTTATGATAGTGTTTAATAGTTCAAAGTTGTTATGAGCATCACTACCAGCAAGTAATTCATTAACAAATTTTATTCCCATGTATTCTCCTTGGACTGCTTCTTTAAGATAACTAGCAGTATCAGTAGTGCCAATATGTTTTATATTTGATATAGTTTCTGCTACGACACCTTGGATTCCTATACCATTTGATGGATTACCACCAAGATCCTGTATTTTAGTAGAAATTTGGGTGGTATGTTGCTTATGAATTTGTTGTATTTTTTGTAGTTCACTTTTGGTATTAGCATCATTAGCATGCTCAATTAGGTCATCAAAACTGTTAACAGCCATGTATTCGCCTTCCAGAATAGAATTCAAATTTTTAATGTTTTCACTATTCATATTATCAACTCCTTAATATTTATTTTGCCCAAATAGATCATGCTTATTAAAAAAAAGAAATAAGAATAAATTATATAAAAAGTTAGATATAGTATTTTATTACGTTTACAGACGAATAGTGTTACGTTTACATGGAAATAGTATTAAATCTAAGAACAAGTTAGATAATTGTGTCTAATTGCTCTAAAATACGGAAAACGCAACTAAATGCTCGTAAAACAACGATTGAAGTGGATTGGTCCATATAGTATAATAAATCTTGTAATGGATTAGTCCATTAATCCAATATGCTTTAGGAGGAATTTTTATTAATATCGAAATAAACAAAAAAAATGGAATACCGCTTTATATTCAAGTTAAAAAACAAATTATGGATGAAATAAAAAAAGGAACTCTTAAGGTTGGAAGAAAAATGCCTACAGAAAGAGAATTGTCTGCGAGATTAAAAGTAAGTAGAAACACTGTAAGCACTGCATATAACGACTTGGAACAAGATGGGGCGTTAAAATCCTATCAAGGAAAGGGAACTTTCGTAGTTGAAGAATCTATATCTTGGGAAAATCTCGATATTGAAAATAAAATAATGAAATTCATTGATTTAGGATTAGAGGAAGCTCTAGAAATTGGAATGAAACCAGAAGAATTTCTAGATTTAGTAAATCAAAGGGTAAATGAAAAAAAACAAATAATGGATAAAGTAATAGCAATATATATAGAGTGCAACATAGAACAAGCTAAGATGTTTAGTAAGCAACTTAGTAAAAATAGTAATATGGATGTAATGTTCTTAATGGTAAATGATTTACGAAAGATGGACAAGCTAACTAAAGATAAGATTGAAAGTGCTGAGTTTATAATAACCACATTTAATCACATTAATGAAGTTACAAATTTAACTGAGGGGCTTAATAAGGAGATTTTAGGTGTTGCAATTACTCCAAATTTAGAACCAATAGTTAAAATAGCTAGATATGGTGAGAATACAAAATTTGGATTTGTATGTATCTCTGAAGAATTTATTTTTAAAATAAAAGGAGCTTTAGAAAAGGCAGGATTAGCTGATGCCAATATAAAATTCTCAAATACTACTGATGATAATGAACTTAAAGATATAATTCGAGAATCAGATGTGATGATAGTATCACCAGGCAGATATAAAGATGTTAAAAGTAAAAATCCCAGCAATAAGGAAATAATTGAATTTCTATATAGTCTAGATGAGGGTTCAGTAAAAGCGCTTAAGTCAAAGATTATTGAAATAAAGTTCAAAAAATAATGTGTTAAAAAATTATTTAGGAGGCTTTTAAAAAATGGAAAAAAAGACTTTAATTTTAGGAGTAATAGGTTCAGATTGTCACGCGGTTGGTAATAAGATTTTAGATTATGCTTTAACGGAAGCTGGTTTTAATGTTATAAACATAGGAGTGCTTTCACCACAAGAAGATTTTATAAATGCAGCTGTTGAAACTAATGCAGATGCCATAATAGTATCTTCTCTTTATGGACAAGGAGAAATCGATTGCAGAGGCATGAGGGAACAATGTGATGAAGCAGGATTAAAGGGTATATTACTTACTGTAGGCGGAAATATAGTTGTAGGAAAACAAAATTGGGAAGATGTGCACAGTAGATTTAGTGCAATGGGATTTGATAGAATATATCCACCAGGAACAACACTCGAAACAACAATACATGATTTAAAAGAAGATTTGAAAATATTATAAAATCAATAGGAGTGATATAAGTGGATGCATATTTGCTTGTAGATTTTGGAAGTACATATACGAAATTAACTGTTGTAGATATAGCAAAAGAAGAAATAATTGCTACGGCTAAGGACATAACGACAATTGAAGACAATATAATGATCGGTTATGAAAAAGCCTATGCAAAAATAGAACCAATATTAAAAGACAAAAATGCTAATCTTATTAATAAATTAGCATGCTCCTCAGCCGCGGGAGGCCTTAAGATGATAGCCATTGGACTAGTGCCAGATCTAACTGCAGAAGCTGCTAAAAGAGCAGCACTTGGAGCTGGAGCTAGAGTATTAAAAGTATATAGCTATGAATTAACATTGACTGAAATTGAAGAAATTAAAAATTCAGACTTAGATATAATACTTCTTGCAGGTGGAACTAATGGTGGCAATAAGGAATGCATTATACACAATGCAAAAATGTTAGCTGACAATGGAGTTGAATTACCAATAGTAGTAGCTGGGAATAAAGTAGCAAGTGATGAAATAAGACAAATACTCACTGACGCTAAAATGTATTTTAGCATTACTAAAAATGTAATGCCAACTTTGAGTAAACTAAATGTAGAGCCGGCTAGAGAAGAAATTAGAAAAGTCTTTATGGAAAAAATTATTGACGCTAAAGGGCTAAGTAATGCAGAAGATTTAGTGAAGGGCATTTTAATGCCAACACCAGCGGCCGTTCTAAAGGCAGCTACGATACTTAGTGAAGGCAGTGATGAAGAAAAAGGTCTAGGAGATTTAATAATTATCGACATTGGTGGAGCAACAACGGATGTACATTCTATAGCAGAGGGAGAACCTACAAAGTCTGGCGTTTCAATAAGAGGCCTAGAAGAACCTTTTGCAAAAAGAACTGTCGAAGGTGACCTTGGTATGAGATACTCTGCAGTTTCTTTGAGGGAAGCGGCCGGTAGCAGAAAAATCAGAAAGTACTTAGGGGACACAGAAAGAAAAATTGATATTGAAGCAAATTGTAAATATAGAATAGAGCATATAAAAATGGTTCCTACAACTAAGGAAGAAATAGAATTTGATGAGGCTATGGCGAAAGTAGCCACAGATATATCTATGGAAAGACATGTAGGTACTATAGAACACACAAACACTCCTATGGGAGCTATGTACACTCAAACAGGAAAAGATCTTATGGAAGTAAAGTATATGATAGGTACAGGTGGAGCATTAATACATAGTGATAATCCACAAGGAATCTTAAAAGCGGGAGCCTTTAGTGCAGAGAATCCAACGTATTTAAAGCCGCGGGATGCAATGTATTTGATTGATAAAACTTATATATTATCTGCAATGGGTTTATTGTCTCAAGATTACCCAGACAAAGCTGTTAGAATCATGAAAAAGTATTTAGTAAAAGTATAATTAATTAGGAGGTAATTTCAGTGGAATTAAGAAATAAAAAATGGACGGATGAAGAGTTCTTTGAGGTTAGAAAAGAAGTAGTAAGTCAATGGCCAACAGGTAAAGAGGTAGATTTAAAAGAAGCTGTAGAATATAACAAGAGAATTCCAGAGCATAAGGACTTTGCAAAAAAATTAATAAAAGCTAAAGAAGAAGGAGTAACACTCGCACAACCAAGAGCAGGTGTTGCGTTAATTGATAAGCATATCGAATTATTAAAACACTTAGAGGAACAAGGCGGAGCAGATTTACTGCCAACTACAATAGATAGTTATACAAGACTGAATAGATATGATGAATGTGAAATTGGAATACAAGAAAGTTTAAAGGCAGGAAGATCTTTACTAAACGGATTCCCAGGAGTTAATCATGGAGTTAAAGGTGGTAGAAAAGTTTTTGAAGCTGTAAATTCTCCATTGCAAGCAAGACACGGAACTCCAGATGGAAGATTATTAGCTGAAATCACTCATGCTTCAGGTTGGACTTCAAATGAAGGAGGCGGTATTTCTTACAATATTCCATATGCTAAAAATGTAACTTTAGCAAAATCAGTTTTAGATTGGCAATATTGTGATAGACTTGTTGGCTTTTATGAAGAACAAGGAGTCTCATTTAATAGAGAGCCTTTTGGACCATTAACAGGAACTTTAGTGCCACCTAGTACGTCAAATGCAATTGCAATAATTGAAGCTTTACTTGCTGCAGAGCAAGGAGTTAAAAATATTACAGTTGGATATGGTCAGTGTGGAAATTTAATACAAGATGTTGCAGCTATAAGAGCATTAGAAGAGCAATGCGACGAATACTTAAAAGCTAATGGATATAAAGATATATATTTAACCACAGTATTACATCAATGGATGGGAGGCTTCCCTGAAGATGAAGCGAAAGCTTTTGGAGTTATAGCTACGGGAGCTGCAACAGCTGCACTTGCAGGAGCAACAAAAGTAATAGTTAAAACTCCTCATGAGGCTATAGGGATTCCTACTAAAGAAGCTAATGCTATGGGAATAAGATGTACAAAGATGACTTTAAACTTATTAAAAGGCCAAAGGATGCCTATGTCTAAAGAGTTGCAAACAGAGATAGAAGTAATAAAGGCTGAAACAAAGTGTATGTTAGATAAGATGTATGAAATCGGAAAAGGCGATTTAGCTATAGCGACAGTTAAAGGATTTGAAATGGGGATTATTGATGTACCATTTGCACCAAGTAAATATAATGCTGGTAAAATGATGCCTGCAAGAGATAATAATGGAGCAATAAGATACCTGAAATTTGGGAATCTACCATTTACACAAGAATTGAAAAATTTCAATATGAAAAAACTTGAAGATAGAGCAAAATTTGAAAACAGGGGTATAAGCTTTCAAATGACTATAGATGATATATTTGCAGTAGGAAAAGGTGTACTTATAGGAAGACCACAGAATAAATAAATGTATAGATGATTCAAAGTTACAAAAATTTATAGAAGGACAGGTGTATATTATGAAAATTATTGATGTAGTGTGTTCAACAGGAAGAACAGGATTTTATTTTGACGACCAAAGAGCTATAAAAAAAGGTGCAGACCATGATGGATTTACATATGTAGGTGCGCCAGTAACAGAAGGATTTACATCAATTAGACAAGCGGGAGAATCAATATCAGTAATGATTATACTTGAAGATGGTCAAGTAGCTTACGGAGACTGTGCAGCAGTACAATATTCAGGAGCAGGTGGAAGAGATCCATTATTCCTTGCAAAAGATTTTATACCAATTATAGAAAAAGAAATAGCACCAAAGTTAATAGGTAGAGAATTAGAAAGCTTTAAAGCACTTGCAGAAGAGTTTGATCATATGTTAGTTAACGGTAAAAGACTTCATACAGCAATGAGATACGGAATAACTCAAGCTATTCTAGACGCTGTAGCAAAAGCTAAAAAAGTAACTATGGCAGAGATTGTACGTGATGAATATAAAACTGGAGTAGATATCAAGAGAATTGATATTTTCACACAATCAGGTGATGATAGATATGCTAGTGCAGATAAAATGATAATTAAGGGTGCAGACGTAATGCCTCACGCACTTATAAACAACGTAGAAGAAAAATTAGGACTTAAGGGTGAAAAATTACTCGCTTATGTTGAATGGTTAAAAAATAGAGTATTAAAAATAAGAACTAGCGAGAATTATAATCCAATATTCCACATAGATGTATATGGAACAATAGGACTAGCTTTTAATAATGATATAAAAGCTATGGCAGATTATATAGCAACACTCGAAGAAGCTGCAAAACCATTTAAGTTAAGGATAGAAGGACCTATGGATGTTGAGCATAGAGAAAGACAAGTTGAATCATTAGCTGGATTAACAGCAGAACTTGATAATAGAAAAATTAATGTGGAACTAGTTGCAGACGAATGGTGTAACACATATGAAGACGTAGTATTATTTGCTGATAAGAAAGCAGGCCACATGCTTCAAATAAAAACTCCAGACTTAGGTGGAGTTAACAACATAATTGAATCAATACTATACTGCAAAAAACAGGGCCGTGGAGCATACTGTGGTGGAACATGTAACGAAACTAACAGATCTGCAGAAGTTTGCACAAACATAGCTATTGCTTGTGGAGCAGATCAATGCTTAGCAAAACCAGGTATGGGTGTGGATGAAGGTTACATGATAGTTAACAATGAAATGAATAGAGTTGTAGCTCTAGTTAATAGAAAAAAATAAGCATAATAAATATGGGATGATTTTCAGAGGCGGTTTATTTAAACTGCCTTTTCCCCTTTTCCTATATTGAAATATTGATTTAAAAGGAGAGTAACGATGAAAGAAATAAATGTGGCTGAAATAACAAAAACCGTAAGAAATTTATGTATAGATGCTAATTACTATCTTTCTGATGACATGAGAAATAAATTAACGAAGGCTAAAGAAGAGGAAACTTGGGATATAGCTAAAGGTGTTTTAGATAAGATTTTAATAAATGCAGATATAGCTAAAAATGAAAAAATGCCAATGTGTCAAGATACAGGGATGACTTGTGTATTCATAGAAATGGGCCAAGATGTCCATATAGTAGGAGGCAGCCTTTACGAATCTATTAATAAAGGTGTAGCAGCAGGATATGAAGATGGATTTTTAAGAAAGTCAGTAGTTAAAGACCCAATAGACAGAGTAAATACAAAAGATAACACTCCAGCAGTTATATATTATGATATAGTTCCAGGGGATAGGTTTAAAATAACTGTAGCTCCAAAGGGTTTTGGTTCAGAAAATATGAGTCAGATTAAAATGTTAAAACCTTCAGATGGTCTTAAAGGGGTTAAGGAATTTATTCTAAAAGTAGTAAAAGAAGCTGGTCCTAACCCATGCCCACCAATAGTTGTAGGTATAGGATTAGGTGGGACTTTTGATAAGGCAGCTAATCTTGCTAAAAGAGCAGCGATTAGACCTACTGAAGAGGCAAACTCAAACCCTTTCTATGCAGAACTTGAAAAAGAGCTTACGCAGGAAATAAATAAGCTTGGTATAGGACCTCAAGGTTTTGGGGGAAGAACTACCGCATTAGCTGTTAATATTGAAACCTATCCAACTCATATAGCGGGTCTACCAGTTGCGGTAAATATAAACTGTCATGCGGCAAGACATGCGAGTAAAGAGTTATAATAAGGACGAGGGGAGGAAAATGTTATGGAGAAAAGAATAACTACGCCACTTACGCAAGATAAGGTTAAAGATTTAAAAGCAGGAGATAGTGTGCTATTATCTGGTGTTATATATACTGCTAGAGATGCAGCTCATGCAAGACTCGTGGACCTTATAGATAAGGGAGAAAAACTTCCGATGGATATTAAAGACTCAGTCATATATTATGTTGGACCAACTCCAGCAAAGCCTGGAAAGGCCCTTGGATCAGCAGGACCAACTACAAGCTATAGAATGGATGCATACACTCCAAAGCTTTTAGAAAAAGGCTTAAAGGGAATGATAGGTAAGGGATTAAGATCACAAGAGGTTGTAGACTCTATGATTAAAAATGGTGCTGTATATTTTGCAGCCATTGGTGGAACAGCGGCTCTAATAGGTAAATGTGTAAAAAAAGCAGAAATAGTAACCTATGAGGATTTAGGTTCTGAAGCTATAAGAAGACTTGAAGTAGAGGATTTACCGATAGTTGTAGTAATAGATAGGGAAGGTAACAATCTATATAAACAAGGACAAAATGCTTATTTGGAAAGTGTAAAATAAATTTGATTTAAGTTATAGTGTGAGGTGATACCATGGAAATTAATAAACCAGCAAAAGCCGGAACAATGGAATCTAACGATATATATGTAATGCTTATGCCAAACCCTAAGGGCGGTATTGAAATAAATCTTCAAAGTATTGTTATGAAACAGTTTGGGGAAGAAATAGAAAGAGTAATACTAGATACACTTAAGGAATTAAAAGTAGAAAATATTATAGTAAATGCTCAAGATAAAGGTGCATTAAACTATACAATAAAAGCTAGAATAGAAACAGCTACAAAAAGAGCTCAATAAGAGGTGATGTATATGAAAAGGTTGAGAAGAACTATGCTATTTATGCCTGGTAATACTCCAGCGATGCTTCAGGACGCAGGAATTTTAGGCGCAGACTCAATTATATTAGATTTAGAGGATGCTGTAAGTCTAACAGAAAAAGACAGTGCTAGAATTTTGGTAAGCGAAGCAATAAAAAATGTAGATTATAGTAATGTAGAAGTGGTAGTTAGGGTAAATCCATTTTCTACTGAATTTGCACAAAAGGATATTGATATAATTGCAAGAGTTAAACCAGATACATTGATGATACCGAAAGCTACAGAAGAAGAACTAAAGGATATAAATGAAATACTTACAAACATAGAAGCGCAGGAATGTTTTGCAAAGGGAAGTATAAAGCTAATTCCAATAGTGGAAACAGCCTATGGAGTTGAAAATGTTTATAACATAATAAAATCTTGTGATAGGATAGTAGCTGTTTTACTTGGAGGAGAGGACTTAACTTCAGATTTAGGTATAAAAAGAACCAAAGAAGGAGAAGAAGTTTTCTATGCAAGGAATCGAGTAGCAATTGCATGTAGGGCAATGAAGGTGGATTCTATTGATACTCCATTTACAGATACTAACGATTTTGAGGGATTATCAAAAGATACGTTTAAAGCTAAAAGCCTAGGATTCACAGGTAAAGCAGCAATAAATCCAAGACAGATTGATACCATTCATTCTGTATACGCTCCAACTTCAGAAGAAGTAAAATACGCCAAAAGAGTCCTAGAGGCTATGGAAGAAGCAGAAAAAGAAGGAAAAGGAGTATTTTCCCTAGATGGGAAAATGGTAGATGCTCCAGTTATAAATAGAGCTAAAAACACAGTAGAATTAGCAAAGCTTTTAGGCATTATATAAAAGCTTTTTTTAAGCTACTTTAGTGGATTAGTTAATTGAGGTGATAGTAATGAAAAATATACTAGGTAGAGAAATACCAGAATATATAGAAGGTTATGGAAAAGTAACCCCTTTCGAAGGTGAATTTAAACATGTTGGCATTAAAATGAAAAAAGAAGTAAAAGTAAACTCTGTAACTCCTAGTGACGAAAAAGTTTTAAGTAGTATAGAGGAAGTTTTAGAGAAGGTTTCATTAAAAGATGGTATGACAATTTCATTCCATCATCATTTAAGAAATGGAGATCATGTATTAAATTTGGTGGTGGATGCTATTGCAGAAAGAGGAATAAAGAATATTACCTTAGCAGCAAGCTCTCTGTTCCCAAACAATGTGCCTTTAATTGGGCACATAAAAAACGGTGTAATTACTAAAATAGTGACTAATTATATGTCAGGTCCTGTGGCACAAGAAATTTCCAGAGGAATATTAAAAACACCAATTATAATGCATACCCATGGTGGACGTGCTAGAGCAATAGAAAGTGGAGATTTGCACATAGACGTAGCTTTCATTGCAGCACCTACAGCAGACACATATGGAAACATTAATGGATTGTATGGAAAATCAGCCTGCGGAGCCCTAGGGTATGCAGTATCAGATGCGCAGTGTGCAGATAAGGTAGTGGCAATAACAGATAATTTGGTACCTTACCCTACTTGCCCTATAGAAATAAGTCAAATATATACAGATTATATTCTAAAGGTAGATTCCATTGGTGATCCAGCTGGAATAGTATCAGGTACTACAAAAATCACTAAGGATCCAGTGGGACTTAAAATAGCTAAAATGGCAAGTGATGTTATGGTTGCGTCAGGGCTTGTTAAAAATGAAATGTCATTTCAAACAGGCGCAGGTGGGATTTCTTTAGCTGTAGCTGCAGAATTAAGAAAGTATATGAAAGAGAATGGTATAGTTGGTAGCTTTGCGTCAGGTGGAATAACTGGATATCTTGTAGATATGTTTAAAGAAGGATTATTTAGATCATTATTTGATGTGCAGTGTTTTGATTTGCAAGCAATACAATCTTATGTAAGTACTCATAAACATCAAAGAATGTCTGCTTCCATGTATGGAAATCCAGATAACAAAGGTGCAGTTGTAAATAACCTAGACATAGTCATATTAGGTGCTACAGAAATAGACACAAATTTTAATGTTAATGTAACCACTGGTTCAGATGGGGCTATCATGGGTGGTTCTGGGGGCCATAGTGATACAGCAGCAGGAGCTAAGCTTACAATAATTGTTACACAATTAACGAAGGCAAGACTTCCAATTATAAAGGATAGTGTAACTACGGTAACAACTCCAGGAGAAAGTATTGATGTTATTGTAACAGAAAGAGGAATAGCCGTTAATCCAAAGAGGACGGACATAATTGAGAAATTAAAGAAAACTAATCTTCCTATAATGACGATTGAAGAGATGAAAGCAATAGCTGAAAAAATGACAGGTAAACCAAAAGCAATTGAACTTTCGCAGGAAATAGTTGCAGTTATAGAATATAGAGATGGTTCGGTAATTGATGTGGTTAGAAGACCACTATAAGGCATAAGATAAAGCTGAAAATAATAATTTTCAGCTTTATTTTATTGTGCGCCCGGCATGGGCGCAATCTAATGGGTGAAAGTCCCTAGCACGGGTTAATAGTGCCAAGTGCATAGCTTAAGACAAGGGTGTCCACCGCGAGGTGGAATCTGAAGGAAGTCGGCGGCGAAACTCTGGTCTGACGAACAGAAACTACATATAAGGCATATGCTTGTGGGTAAGTTTGCAATACAAAATGAAGCCCAAAACTATTCGAAACAGGCGATGTAAATGTAGCAGATAGATGGAGTGAAAGATTGCGTTCTTACCCGGGGAGATCTGATAGGTAAGTTGTGGATATGAATTTAGAAATAACAAACTATACAGTGATGTATGGCTGAACTATCAGAAGTCAGCAGACGTCATAGTACCATGCTAAACGCGTTAGCGTGGGAAGGACTGAACAATAGGAGGTTTTGAAATTTTGAAAGATACGAAGAAATATGATGAAAGCAGACAACTTCATAAAGAAGGCTCTCTACGAGAGAATAAAGTGGAACTTAAAGGTAACGTAGAAGTGCATAGTATTTCTCCTATGTCAGAAGAAGGAAGAAACGATGTGAATAGATACGGTAATGATTTACTCGAACAAGTATCGTCGAGAGATAATATGAATAAAGCATATAAAAGAGTAAAAGCAAATAAAGGAAGTCATGGTATTGATGGGTTGACGGTAGATGAACTTCTACAACACCTAAAAGAGCATGGACAAGAATTAAGGCAATCATTACTGGAAAACAGATATAGACCTCAAGCAGTAAGAAGGGTGGAAATACCCAAACCTGATGGGGGAATAAGACTACTTGGAATACCTACTGTAGTAGATAGAGTTGTTCAACAAGCAATCTCACAAGTTCTAATACCAATATATGAAAACAAATTTTCAGATAATAGCTATGGTTTTAGACCTTTAAGAAGTGCAAAGCAAGCTGTTGAAAAATGTAGGGGATATATTAATGCTGGACATACATGGACAGTAAATATAGACCTTTCTAAATACTTTGATACGATAAATCACGATAAATTAATAAGGATACTATCGGAAGATATTAAAGATAGTAGAGTAATCTCTCTGATACGAAAGTATCTACAAAGTGGAGTGATGATAAATGGGGTATTTATGAATACTGAAGAAGGAGCACCTCAAGGTGGACCCTTGTCCCCATTATTGAGTAACGTAATGTTACATGAACTTGATGTAGAACTAACAAAGCGAGGACTAAACTTTTGTAGGTATGCTGATGATGCTAATATATATGTTAAAAGTGAGAAATCAGCAAATAGAGTAATGAAGAGTATTACAAGATTTATTGAGGAAAAATTAAAGCTTAAAGTGAATAAAGAAAAGAGTACAGTAGATAGATCTTGGAAACTTAAATTTTTAGGATTTTCGTTTTACCGAGCAAAAGGTGAATACAGAATGAGAGTTCCTCAAAAACCTATAAGTAAATTCAAAGCAAAGCTAAAGGAATTAACTTCAAGAAGTAATGCGATGAGCATGGAATATAGATTTATGAAACTTAAGCAAGTGATAGTTGGATGGGTAAATTATTTTGCTATCGCAGATATTAAAAGCATTCTCAAAACACTTGATGAATGGTTAAGGCGAAGGATTAGAATGTGTTTTTGGAAACAATGGAAAAAGATTAAAACCAAATATAAAAACCTTGTTAAATTAGGCTTGAACAAGAATAAAGCCTGGCAATATACAAACACAAGGAAGAGCTATTGGAGAACATCCAATAGCCCTATATTAAACAAAACATTGACCAATAAATACCTTAAAAATATAGGATTAGTTTCTATATCTGAGACATATTTATTAAAACATTAATTCTTATTGAACCGCCGTGTACCGAACGGTATGTACGGTGGTGTGAGAGGTCGCTAAATAAACTAATTATTTAGCTCCTACTCGATTATATTAAATGGTGAAATGGTAAAACTATATATATTGGATTTTATTGCGCAATAAAGATATAATAGAGTGTAGCAATAATAGGTCTTAGGGTGTGCCAGAAGCTTTCATAAGGAGGATTTCTATGTATGGATTTAACGCTGAAAAAATTAATCTAAAGGATGAAGATGAGGTAAAGAAAGTAAAAGATTTTTTGCAAACATTTGAGCTACTACTGGATGATAATGTGGATTATACCATTGTTATTAGAAAAAATGAAGAGATTAAAGCAACTTGCTCTAAGTCAAAAAACGTGTTTAAATGTTTTGCAGTTTCAGATGATTTAAGAGGAGAAGGGGTATCCGCTATATTGATGGGAGCATTATCGGATAAGCTTTTTGAAGAAGGAATTTATCATAGTTTTATATTTACTAAGGTAGAAAACACAGATATATTTACGTCACTTGGGTACAAACTTATACATAAAATAGAAAATGTAGCTCTACTTGAAAGTGGAATATATGATATAAAAAAGTATTTAAATGATATGAAAAAGGAATACGATATAGATGCAAATACTCGCAAGTCAGCAATCGTTATGAATTGTAATCCTTTCACATTAGGACATAAGTATTTAATAGAAGAGGCTGCGAGGCAAAGCACAGAAGTCCTGGTATTTATAGTTGAAGAAGATAAATCTTCATTCCCATTTATCTATAGATATGCTATGGTTAAAGAAGGTGTTTCCCATTTACATAATGTACGGGTGATTAAAGGGGGAGAATATATTATTTCGGAGGCTACTTTTCCATCCTATTTTTTAAGAAAAGAAGATGTAATACTAAAGGCATATACAACACTCGATGCATCGATTTTTGGAAGATATTTTTGTGAAACTTTAAATATAACTAAGAGATATATAGGAGAAGAGCCTTATTGCATCGTTACAAATTCTTATAATGAGGCTTTAAAGGAAATACTACCCACCTATGGGGTAGAAGTTGTAGAGGTAAAAAGAAAAGCTCTTATGGGAGACATTATCAGTGCTTCAAAGGTTAGAAAATTAATTAAGGAAGACCAAATAAGCCATATTGAACATATTGTACCTAGTTCAACGTGGGAATTTTTAAATACTTTGGTAGGGAAGGAGATAATGCGGAAAATAAGGCTCAGCGATTCTCCGCATTAATTACGATATGTATACAGCAGAAGATATATTGCTAGCAAGAGAAAAAAGAATTGAATATCAAGAAGAACTAGTGAAGAGATACAAAATGCCAATATTGGTTGTTAGGGTTAACTATCCAGGCATAAACAAGGATAATCATTACTCACAAGAAATAACTGTGATAATGGATCAAATAATTTGTAAAATACTTTCTGATTCTATTAATTATAAAAAAATAGTTACAACTGCAGAAGGTCCCATTGTGATTATGTGCATAAATAAGAAAGCAAGGGACATTAAATCGATGACACTTAATTTAGAAGATAATCACATTTTAGGAAGATGTGTAGACTTAGATGTATATGATGAAAAAGGTAGAAGTATTAGTAGAAGGGATTTCGGGTTAGATATGAGAAAATGCTATATCTGTGAAGACGTAGCTCATAATTGTGTAAGAAGCAAAAAACACAACAAAGAAGAAGTTGAGGGATTTATTAAAAGTAGATTTGCAGAATATGGGGAGAAATTTTATGAATAATAAATATTTAATATCCCATGAAGCGTTTGTTATAGCAGGGTACGCAATTGAAGCAATGCTATGTGAAGTGGCGGCATATCCGTCACCTGGGTTAGTGTCATCTATATCAAAAGGGGCCCATATAGATATGGATCACTATTCTTTTATTAAAAGCACCTCGGCTCTAAGTAAGTATATGGTATTGTTTGCGCAGGAAGGATATTCAAAGAGAACTCCCAATGAAATATTTAAGGCTATTCGAAATATAGGAATAGAAGCCGAAAAAGAGATGTTTAAGGCTACCGAGGGTGTAAACACTCATAAAGGTATGATTTTTCTCTTAGGTATAAGTTGTGCAGCCGTGACCAAAGTGATGTATGATAAGAAAAGTTTTGGGGAAATTCAAAATATAATAAAGCAAATGACTAGAGGGATTGTTCAGGATGAATTATTTTATATGAATAAAGATAAAGCCACAAGCTATGGAGAAAAATTATTTTTAAAATATCATGTAGAAGGAATAAGGGGGCAAGTAGAGAGGGGTATACCACTAGTATTTGATTATTCGCTTGGAGTATATAAGGAAAATAAGGCTCAAAAATTAAATAATAGATTAATACATACTCTCATATCCATTATGCAACATTGTGAGGATTCGAATGTTCTTCACAGACATTCGATGGATACGTTAAAAGAAGTAAAGAAAAAGGCAATTCATATAATTTCTTTAGGCGGAATGGCTACAGAAAGTGGTAAAACGGCAGTAGAAGAACTGGACAAAGAATTTATAAAAAGCAACATAAGTCCGGGAGGATCAGCAGACTTGCTAGCCGTAACTGTATTCTTTAATTCTGTAGAGGAATATTTGAGTACTTTAACGACATTTCAGAAGGAAAGTCTCCCTCTTCTATAATAGGGGGTTATATACTATAATAAAGAGAAAACTTCAGTGGAGACTAAATCTCCTTATGAAGTCGTTAATATTACAGCTTCGCAGAAGATGATTTAACGGAATATCGTAATCGGTTATAATAGTTACCTGTTTGGAGGGATATATGCTAAAGACAAAGAAATATATCGTCATATCATTAATTGTATCTCTATTCGCAGAAATATATTTTTACCCATTAGAAAGTCAACTGAAATTTTCAGTAGGGGTAATTATTTTCAACTTAAGCATACTTATAATGGACGATATGTCAGAAGTGAAAATGGCGTTTTTATGTGGCTTAATAATATTCGTAATGAGGAATATTTTTGGAATAGTATTATCACAGTATGGAATTATAGATATAATAGCTTCTAATTTTCCTTCGCTAGTATATTATTTAATCTATGGTGCTTTTATTAAGCTTACTAAAGTTAGAAAATATAAAGACCGTATAGTTAATACAATTTTATTATTAACATTAATAGATTCGATAAGTAACATATTTGAAGCTATGATGCGAAATGGCATTAATTTATATATTATAAGAATCATATTTTTGGCAGGATTTATTAGGGCGGTTTTATCTTACCTTGTTTACCTCACTTATAATAAACAAAAATTATTTATCATAAATAGTGAACATCAGAAGAGATATACAGAGCTCAATTTATTAATTTCGAATATACATGCAGAAATGTTTTATTTAAAGAAGTCTATGAAAGATATTGAAAAGGTGATGTCAAAAAGCTATTGTTTATATGAGACTTACAAGTATAATGATGATTTAAGAGAAAAAACGTTGGACATCGCAAGAGAGGTACATGAAATAAAAAAAGATCATTATAGAATTTTAAAAGGATTTGAATCACTTATAGATAATTTTGAAAATCAAGATGAAATGACACTCTCAAGTATTTTTACTATTATTAATGATAATACAAGCAGATATATAAAAGAAGGCAATAAAGAAATAATAATAGCATTCCAGTTTAAAAATGATTTTACTATTAGGGCTTATTATAATTTATTTATTATTCTTAATAATTTAATAATTAACAGTATAGATGACTGTGAAAATGGAGGGTTCATTAAAATATCTGAAAAAGAAGATGAAGGTAATATATATTTTGAAGTAACTGATACAGGGAATGGAATTGATGAAGAGATTCTTCCTTATATTTTTAATCCAGGGTTTACTACAAAGTATGATAATATAACAGGAAAAGCATCTACGGGTATCGGACTTTCACATGTGAAAAATATTATTGAAGACTTAGGAGGAGATATAGAGGTAAAATCAGATAGAGTGACGGGTACTACATTTATATTGAAAATACCTAAGAACTCATTGAATGGAGGATAACTGTGGGAAAAAGTTTTTTGATTATTGATGACGATGTTAATATTAGAAAAATGCTAGGCCTTTTAATAAAGAAAAATAACCTTGGAAAAGTTATTTGTGAAATAGATAGTGGTGAAGATGCTGCGCAAGACATTATATTCTATAGCCCGGATATAGTGCTTATTGATTTTTTGTTACCTACAATGGATGGAATTGAAATAATTAAGGATGCTAAGAAGAAAGGGTATAATGGTAAGTTTATTATGATATCTCAAGTTGAGGATGAGTTATTGGTATCAAAAGCCTATGAAAATGGAATAATTTTTTTTATAAGTAAACCTATAAACAGTATAGAAGTTACTAATGTTATAAGAGGGATATGTCATAATATTGAGCTTGAAAATTCGTTAGCACTTATAAAAAGTGCAGTATCAAGCTTAAATAATGATAAAAGTATAACAAAGGAATTATTTTTGGATGATCAAATAACTAATATTTTTGCCGATATAGGTATTACAGGTGCTGTAGGGAGTAATGAGCTAATAAAAATTATACATAAAATAATAGATTTTAAAAAAAGGAATCCATCATCTACATATCAGCTACAAAAAATATACAGTGAAATCGCACAGGAGGAATATGGAGATGTAAACATAAATAAAAAGGCATTAGAACAGAGGATTAGGAGAACTATTCAAAAGGCCTTAAAAACTATAGCAGAGATCGGTTGTGATGATTATAGTAGTAGTATTTTTATGGAATATAGCACATTATTATTTGACTTCAAGCAAGTAAGGCAGGAAATGAGACATATAAACAATAATACAAATGAGCCCGGCAAAATAAATACAAAAAAATTTATTGAAAGCATTATTACCAAATTAAGCTCATAGTATTCAAAACATAGTCCTATAGATAACAAAAAAATACTAATAATATAAAAAGTTAATTTATTTGTGCAAGAGTTCGTAGTTTTGTGTAGTTATTTGTATAATTTGCTTATAATATATAGTATATAACAAAAACATTATCAGGAGGTACAAGAAATGAATTTTAAATTAGATATGATTCAAGCAGTCGCAGTGGCAGTTATCGTTCTATTTACAGGACAAAAAATTAAAAACAAGTTGACTTTTTTAGAAAAGTATTGCATACCAGCACCAGTAATCGGAGGATTGATTTTTGCAATAATCACATTGCTACTAAAAGTAAGTAATATATTGGTTTTTGATATGGATATAACGCTACAAAAATTATTTATGACAGCGTTCTTTACAACTATCGGGTTTACTGCAAGTCTTAAATTACTAAAAAAAGGTGGAAAAGGAGTTTTTATTTTTTTAGGATTATCCGTCGTAATTGTAGTTCTTCAAGATATTACAGGAGTTGCACTTGCTAAGATGTTTGGTCTAAATCCACTTATAGGTCTTTCAACGGCATCAGTACCTATGGTAGGTGGACATGGAACTGCAGGTGCCTTTGGTCCAATATTTGAAAAAGCAGGTGCAGTAGGTGCTACCACGGTAGCAATGGCATCAGCAACCTTTGGCTTAATTATGGGCAGCGTTATTGGAGGGCCTATAGGGAAAAAATTAATTGAAAAAAATAATCTTTCATATCCTATGAAAACGGTTAATTCAAAGGTGCATGAAGAGGCAGCAACAACCAAAGAAGACACTGTAAAACATCTAATTCCCGAGAAGTTTATGGGAGCTGTATCTCAGATTTTATTAGCTATGGGGCTAGGTACAATTATATCAACACTTCTAGAAAAAACAGGGATAACTTTTCCACCATACATTGGTGCTATGTTTGCAGCTGCAATTCTTAGAAATATATCTGATTCTACAAATGCATATAGAATCCATATAGATGAAATCGATGTCATAGGGGGTATTTCATTATCTTTATTCTTATCTATGGCGTTAATGGGATTGAAATTATGGCAATTAGCAGATTTGGCTTTACCTCTAATAGTAATGTTATTTGCTCAGACCATTTTAATGGGGTTATTTGTATATTTCATAACGTTTAATGTTATGGGAAGAGATTATGATGCAGCGGTAATGGCCTCTGGTAATTGTGGATTTGGTATGGGCGCTACACCAAATGCAATGGCAAACATGGGGGCTATGACAGCAAAATATGGGATTGCTCCAAGAGCGTTTTTTATAGTTCCGTTAGTTGGAAGTTTATTTATAGATTTTTGTAACGCTGGAGTAATTACAATGTTTATGAACTTTTTTTGTAAATAATAAGGATTCTAAATGCTTTTAGTAACTAGGGTTATTTGCTTGAGCATTCCTAAGATAATAGTAAAAAATAGCGAGAAAAAATCTCGCTATTTTTTTATTGCATTATAAGAGCATAACAGAGACTTATGAAACATAAGATTACATATAGTGGAAGTGTTTTTATGGGATAATTTATATGTAAAAAAACAATTGGTGTACAAGCATATACACTAGATATTTTAACACTGTCACATACATCAAAAGGATTTTATAGGACATACTACATTATTATAGACATAATTATTTAATGCATATTGCTTGGTTAAGAAAAAACATAAAAGTCTGAAAATTTAATTTTTAAAAAGAAGTATTTTGTAGTATTGTGTTTTTATCTGTATAAGCTTATTATAATTATCATATATACTATAATATAATATGATATAATACAAGGAGGATAAAAATGGTTATAAAATTAGACATGATTCAAGCAGTAGCATTAGCAGTTATCGTTTTATTTATAGGACAAAAAACCAAAAACAAGTTAACATTTTTAGATAAGTATTGTATTCCAGCACCGGTTATTGGTGGATTACTTTTTGTATTTCTTACTTTAATACTAAAAGTAACTAACATATTGACTTTTGATATGGATATAACGCTTCAAGCAGTATTTATGACGGCATTCTTTACAACCATTGGGTTTACAGCAAGTCTTCAATTATTAAAAAAGGGTGGAAAACAAGTTTTAATCTTTTTAGCAATAACTGCAGTACTTATAATTCTTCAAGATATTACAGGGGTTACACTTGCTAAGATATTTGGATTAAGTCCAATTATAGGTCTTTGTACTGGTTCTGTCCCTATGGTAGGTGGACATGGAACATCAGCTGCTTTTGGTCCATTATTTGAAGCAAAAGGTATAGCAGGTGCCACAACAGTAGCATTGGCATCAGCAACCTTTGGACTAGTTATGGGCAGTATGATTGGAGGACCTATAGGTAAAAAATTACTTGAAAAAAATAATCTTTCATATCCTATGAAAACGGTTAATTCAAAAAACTCTAAAGATGCAACAGTATCCAATGAAGACACTAAAAAACCAATGATACCTGACAATTTTATGAGTGCCGCATCTCAGATTTTGTTAGCTATGGGAATAGGTACAATTATATCTGCTCTTTTTGAAAAAACAGGATTTGCTTTTCCAGGATATATAGGTGGTATGTTGGCGGCCGCAGTTTTAAGAAATATAGCGGATGCTACAAAGTCTTATAAGGTGCATTTAGATGAAATTGATGTTATAGGAGGCATTTCATTATCTTTATTCTTATCTATGGCATTAATGGGATTAAAGCTATGGGAATTAGCAGATTTAGCTTTACCTCTAGTAATAATGTTATTTGCTCAGACAGTTCTAATGGCGTTATTTGCATATTTCGTAACCTTTAAGGTTATGGGAAGAGATTATGACGCAGCGGTAATGGCTTGTGGACAGTGTGGATTTGGTATGGGAGCTACACCAAATGCAATGGCGAACATGGAAGCTATGACATTAAAATATGGTCATGCTGAACGTGCATTCTTTGTTGTACCATTAGTGGGAGGTTTATTTGTAGATTTTGTTAACGTTGGAATCATTACGACATTTATGAATTTCTTTATTAAATAATAAACACTTTTAATCTTACAAATTCTATACTTTAACGACATTTCAGAAGAAAAGTATGTATTACTTAAAATACATGCTTTTTTTAGTAAGTTAAAAATTAAGCTAATAATCATAAATAGAGAGAAAAAATCTCGCTATTTTAATTATATCTTGATAAAAAAAACTATGGACTTTATAATTGTGTTATAAGCTTAAGGGAAGGTGACAAATGGGTACAATTAATGATTATTATAACCAGGTTATATGCACTATTAATGAAGGTGTTATTGTTATAGATAAGAAAGGCATCATAAAAATCATTAATAATGCTGCTGAAAAAATGTTGAAGGTTAATGCAGAAAGTAGCATAGGGAAACATATTTTAAAAATATTTCCTTATGGTGAATTATTAAGTATAATTGAAAATAGAGAAGAACAATTAAATATAAAAGAGGGTAAATTTATTATAACCCGTAAAGTAATAACCCAAAATGGCGAAGTCATAGGTGCACTCCAAATATTTAGTAAAAAAACGGAAAATAAGATATTAATGAATTCACAAAGAAATGGAAGAATAGACGAAAATATTTTGAATACAATTTTTAATGCTGTAAAAGAATGTGTAGTTGTAGTAGATCAAAATGGAATAATAACTATGATGAGCGATGAATATAAAGAATTTATTAATTGCGAAAATCCAGAGGGAAAACATGTAACTGATGTTATAGAAAATACAAAATTACATATAATAGCGAAGACTGGTAAACAAGAGTTTGGAGAAATTCAAGAAACTAATGGCCATAAGATAATTTCTATAAGAGTTCCTATAAAGAAAGATGGTAAAATTGTAGGGGCCATTGGGAAAATAATGTTTAAAGATTTAGACAATTTTAAAATATTAAGTAATAAGATAAACAATTCACAAAAAGATGCTGAATATTGTAAAAATGAATTAAGCACAGATCAAAAAGCAATATATACTTTTGAAAACATTATAGGCAATAGTGTTAAAAGCCGCGAGGTAATGAAACTCGCCAGAAGAGTAGCTAAGATAGATTCAAACGTTTTAATTACTGGTGAAAGTGGAACGGGTAAAGAACTCTTCGCGCACTCCATTCATAATGCTAGTAGAAGATGCCAAAAGCCTTTTATAAAAATTAATTGTGGAGCTATTCCAGCACAGCTTTTTGAGTCGGAAATGTTTGGTTATGAAGAAGGCGCTTTTACTGGTGCTAAAAGATCAGGTAAGAAAGGTAAGTTTGAACATGCAAATGGCGGGACAGTCTTATTAGATGAAATTGGTGATATGCCTATGAATATGCAAGTTAAACTCCTAAGAGTTATTCAAGAAAAAGAATTAGTGAGGGTTGGCGGGAATGATGCTATCAAAGTTGACATAAGAATTATTGCGTCAACTAATAAGTCATTAGAACAGTTAATAAAAGATGGAAAGTTTAGAGAAGATTTGTATTATAGGTTGGATGTTATGCATTTAAAATTACCCTCATTAAGAGAAAGAGTAGAAGACATTGATGAATTGTCTAATGCATTAAGGGTAAAAATATGTAAAAAATATAATATCTACTCGGAGGGCATTTCAAGGGAGGCTATTGATTGTTTGAAATCTTATAACTGGCCGGGCAATATAAGACAACTTGAAAATGTAATAGAAAGAGCTATAAACCTGCTTGATACAGATATTTCTATAATGCCAAGCCATTTGCCAGAGAAGATAATTAATGGTAAAGTGAAAAAATATTCATTAGAAAATAATTATTTAAAAGATGTTGTTGAAACTATTGAACAAGACCTTATCATGGAATGTATAAAAAAAACAGGGGGAAATAAAAAAGAAACTGCAAGAATATTGGGACTAAGTAGAGCTGGTTTGTATAAGAAATTAAACAGGTATAATTTAATGAAATCAGCCAATCTACAATAGTACACATGTAAACTGTGGTTACATGTGTTGTTTTTATATAAAAAATAGTTGTGGTGACATAAATGGAAATTATAAAAAAAACTATGTGCTTAAGTGTATCAATACGTTGAAAATACTTTTAGTGATTTTTTTAACAATTAGGTTATAATATTAACAAACTAAAAATGAGTAAGTGTATGGAATTATTACTGTAAACTAAGTTTACAGTCGTAGTTATAATTTGTTTTAAGAAATTGGCAGAGGTTGGTATAGTAAGCTTTGTAAGAGTTTGTACACTTGGCATGGAAATTGCTAGTAATATATACATATAGGAAAAAAACAAAAACATATAATAAATTCCTATTATGTGGTAATAATATACTAGAAAAATAAATAAATGGAGGGTTATAATATGAGAGAAGTAGTAATTGTAGGAGCAGCAAGAACAGCAATAGGATCTTTTGGTGGAGGATTATCAAAAGTATCGGCTGTAGAAATGGGAACTGTTGCAGCTAAAGAGGCTATAAAAAGAGCAGGAATTAAACCAGAACTTGTAGAAGAAGTTGTTGTTGGTAATGTAATACAAGCAGGACTTGGACAGAATGTTGCAAGACAAATATCAATACATGCAGGTATTCCAGATGAGGCTTCAGCACTTACAATAAATAAGGTTTGTGGATCAGGACTTAGAGCTGTAAGCATGGCAGCACAATTTATAATGTGTGGAGATGCGGAAGTAGTTTTAGCAGGTGGAACTGAAAGCATGAGCAACGCTCCATATGCACTACCAAACAATAGATGGGGTGCAAGAATGGGAGACGGAAAAGTAGTTGATACTATGATTAAAGACGCTCTATGGGATGCGTTTAATGACTATCATATGGGAGTTACAGCAGAAAATATAGCAGAAAAGTGGAACATAACTAGAGAAGATCAAGATCAATTTGCTTTGAAAAGTCAATTAAAAGCTGAAAAAGCTATAAAAGAAGGTAAATTCAAAGACGAAATCGTTCCAGTGGTAATCCCTCAAAGAAAGGGTGACCCAATAACATTTGATACAGATGAATTCCCGAAATTTGGTTCAACTATAGAAAAATTAAGAAAATTAAAACCAGCATTTAAAAAAGACGGTACTGTAACAGCAGCTAATGCATCAGGAATAAATGACGGTGCAGTTATGTTTGTAGTAATGTCAAGGGCTAAAGCAGATCAATTAGGACTTAAACCTCTAGTTACAATAAAATCTTATGCATCAGGTGGAGTAGATCCGAAAATAATGGGATATGGTCCAGTTCCAGCAAGTAAAAAAGCATTACAAAAAGCAGGAATGACCGTAGCTGATTTAGATCTAATAGAAGCTAACGAAGCTTTTGCATCTCAATCATTAGCTGTAGCTAAAGATTTAGGCTTAAATCCAGAAATAGTAAATGTTAATGGTGGGGCTATAGCACTTGGACATCCAGTAGGAGCTTCAGGTGGAAGAATACTTATTACATTAATATATGAAATGATAAAAAGAGATTCTAAAACAGGACTTGCTACATTATGTATAGGTGGCGGTCAAGGAACTGCGATTATCGTTCAAAGATAATAGCAAAAAAGGATCAGCAAAAAAATGCTGGTCCTTTTTTAGTTGATAGAAAATAAAGTAATTATTAATTAATATTCAGAATATTAATTAAGTAAGGATTTAATTTAAAATTTTGATATAAATGAAGATTAAGTAAAATTTAAGAAGCTTTTAATAATAATGTTATATAATACTAAAGAATAACTGCTAATAATATGGTATAATTATAAGGATAGGAGTGATATAGATGGTTAAAATAAAAAACGCTGTGCCAAACATGTTCACCTTAAGCAATATGTCTTGTGGAATTTTATCTATACTTATGAGTTTTGACGGAAATTATAAATTAGCAGCGGTATTTATTCTTTTAGCAGGAATATTTGATAGATATGATGGTAAAATAGCTAGGTTTTTAAATGTGGATAACGATTTAGGTAAAGAACTAGATTCATTATGCGATTTAGTATCTTTTGGTTTGGCACCTTCAATATTAATATTTAATATTTATAATTTCGCAGGGCTTGGGTCAATTGGGTATTTAATGGTTTTAATTTTCCCAGTAGCAGGCGCATATAGGTTAGCGAAATATAATATTACGGATTTTGATGGGGTTTTTTCAGGAATTCCTATTACTGTTACAGGCACATTTTTAGCACTGTATGCTTTATTTATGTTTAACAAAGCTTCAAATTTAGGGTCGACTATGATTTTAATGGTTATATTATCTTATTTAATGGTAAGCAAATTAAAATTTAAAAAACAATAGTTAAACAATTATAATGAAAAAAAATTTATAACGCAATTATAGTAAAAACCTCACTTTATAGTGAGGTTTTTTTAACGACATTTCAGAAGGTGAGTTTCCTACGCATATAATTGGGGGCACATATTATAGCAAAAATAAAATTTCAGTGGGAATATAAATCACCTTCTGGAGTCGTCAATTTATCTTCTTCGAAGATGTGCAGCTCCGCAGGAGATGATTTAATCTCTAAATTTATAATAATATTCAGGGGTATCTTCAGTAATAACCTTAAATTCATAACCTGAATCTAGATAGTATTTTATGATTTCAGGTAGAGCTTTTACAGTGTTTTTATTATTAAAATTGCAGTGCATAAGGAGTATGGCTACATTTTTATTTCCTTTAATTATTTTTGAATTTTTAATAAGTTGTGAGACACTTAAATTAGGGTTTATACCATCAGATAAATTAACATTCCAATCATATACTTTAAAATTGTTTTTATGAAGTTTCTCTAAATTAGAAGCATTTAAGCGTTTAGCGCTACCGCCAGGAAATCTAATAACCTTAGGAGCAAAGCCAGTGACTTCTTCAATTTTGTTGGAATCTTTTTTCATTTCATAAATAAACTCATCTGTACTTCTATATATTTTTTTAAAATTATGACTGTATGTGTGAAGACCTATACCATGACCCTCATTATATATTCTCTTAAGAATTGATTCCTTTCCTTCAATTTCTTTTCCTACTATAAAAAAAGTAGCTTTTACATTTTGTTTTTTTAATACATCTAATAAAGCATCGGTAACAACGTATGTAGGACCATCATCAAAAGTTAAATAAACAAATTTTGAAGTTTCAATATCGCCAGCAGATTTTAATGACGGACTACATGGTATAAATGCCTGGCTGTTTTTCTGTATATTGGATATATGTGGACTGTTAGATAATAAGAAACAAATAATAGTGGTAGCAAAAACAAGGAAAATACTTTTTTTTCTAAAACTCATATTATCACACACCTTTAATTTTGTCGTAATTAGTATACCCAAAGAAAAATGTATTAAAGCAGTATATTTTTATATGTAAAATTTTTATGTAACGTGTAATAGGGATTTATAGATAGTTAGTATATCATCACCACAGGTGATGATAATTATGTTAAAGTAGGGCAAGAACATATCTGATGAATTGTTGACATTCAATACTCAAATTTTGTATAATTATGTTGTTTGATAAAGTTGGAATCTTCTAATTTGTATGGAAAAATAAATTGATAAAATTTTTAAATTATAAATTTGAACATAAAAGATAAGAGGAGGATATACTATGCAACAAACGCCGAATGCTAATAGGCTTCATATAGCTATATTTGGAAAAAGAAATGTAGGGAAATCAAGTTTGATTAATGCAATTACGTCGCAGGATATTGCATTAGTATCTGATTTAGCAGGAACCACAACAGACCCAGTTTATAAGGCAATGGAGCTACTTCCAATAGGTCCTGTTGTTATTATAGATACTGCGGGGTTTGATGACGAAGGCGTAATCGGAGAACTTAGAATAAAGAAAACTAAAGAAGTTATGGACAAAACTGATCTAGCACTTTTGGTTATTGACGGTAATGAGGAAGATTTATTATTTGAGAAAACATGGTATGAAGATTTAAAAAAAAGAAAAATACCTGTAGTTGGAGTCATCAATAAAGTAGACAAAAATGAAGTATCACTCAAGGATATTCAAAAGGTAATAGATCTAACTTTTGTTAATGTTAGCGCTAAAGATAAGACCAATATTGATGGGTTAAAAAAAGTAATTATGGCTAATGCGCCAGAGGATTTTGAAAAATGCACGATTGTCGGTGACATAGTAAATCCGAAGGCAAGAGTAATAGTTGTAGCACCACAAGATATCCAAGCACCAAAGGGGAGACTAATACTACCACAGGTTCAAGTAATAAGAGATCTTCTTGATAATGATGTTATGGCACTAGTGGTAAAGGATAGTGAACTAGAGGACATTTTAGCCGCGCTAAAGGACAAACCAGATTTGGTGATTACGGATTCGCAGGTATTTAAAAAAGTCAATTCTATAGTACCAAAAGATGTACCACTTACTTCCTTTTCTATACTTATGGCTAGGTATAAAGGAGATTTACGCACCTTAGTTAAAGGGGCAAAAGCTATAGATACATTGAAACCAGGAGATAAGGTACTTATAGCAGAAGCTTGCACCCATCATCCACTTGTTGGAGATATAGGGCGAGAAAAACTGCCTATATGGCTTGGGGAAAGGGTAGGTGGAAAGCTAGATATAACGATTTGCGCCGGCAGCAGTTTTCCAGATGATTTAAGCGGATATAAGCTAATAGTTCATTGTGGAGCCTGTATGGTTAATAGGCAGCAATTCATGTCAAGGATTAAGAAGGCTAATATAGAGGAACTACCTATTACCAATTTCGGTATAGCTATAGCACATATAAATGGTATATTGGATAGAGTACTTAGTGCGTTTGAAGAAGATTCTTTTTAAAGAAAGTTTTTTGAAAAGTATTATATAAAATTAATATAGGGGTAATTTAACTTGAATTTAAATCAACAATTTCAGATGTTCAGGGCGACGTAATTGTAGGACATACTCAATGGGTACTTATATACCTATAAAGACAAAAAAGGGAATGAATAAAGGTGTTGCACACAGAGTCAAAGAGGTATATAGTTATGTGGGAATAGCGGCTAGTAAATTTGGAACCTGTATTAAATGAATTGGATAATCTTACATTAGAATTAATGAAGAGGCTGTCAAAATTAAAGCTAAAATAAGGGATAAAAGAGAATTTATTTTGAATTTTTGGATATAATACTTTAAATATACCGATAATAATTGAAATTTTAACCATTAATGGTGTGCTCTATTTAACTTTTGGTTGCAACAGTATGTATTAATTTTAGTTCAGGATTATTATTAAATACAGGTAGATAAAAAGAATTTAAAAAAATAAGTTGACTTATTGATTATATAATTTAGAATGTAACATATATAATAATATGAATTAACAATAGAAAGGGGTAGTTTAAATGAAGAAAAAAATATATATTGATGGAATGAGTTGCTCACATTGTGTAAGCCATGTAAAGGAGGCATTACTTGATATTGGTGCTAGTAAATTAAAAGTAGATTTAGAAGAAAAATTTGCAGTAGCAGAATTTGAAGACGAAACAACTGATAATGACATTACGGAAGCTATTGAAGAAATAGGATATGAAGTTACTGAGGTAGAAGAAGATTAATATAAAAAAATAAAAAGTTTGCCAATATTGGTAGGCTTTTTTTCTGTCTACTTTTTCATGTCCATTATATGTAGAAACTATAAATATTGAGTAAATAATTATAAGAAATTATTTACTCAATATAAAAATATTAATTATAAAATTTTAATTGAACATTTATTTTCTTATCTTGTATTTCTAAAATAACATAAGAATACCATGGTTCACGTCTTTTACACGTGGGTGAACCTGGATTTATCATGAGTACTTTATTTTTAGTCAAAATAAGTGGCTGATGAGTGTGTCCAAAGATGATTATATCAACTTTATCATCAATAAATTTATCATAGGCTGTATTTAGTGTGCTTTTGCTATTACCATGGCCGTGATACAAACCAATTTTATATCCTTCCACAGATATAATTACTTTTTCTTTTAGTAAATCTCTGATGTATCCTTTATCATTATTTCCCCATACCCCAACAAAGTTCTTATGCTCTTTTAATTTTGACACGACGCTTGAGGAAATATAATCACCTGCATGAATTATCATGTCAGCTTCTTTAAATATATTATTTATTAATTTAAAAAGTTTATCATTATGTTTTTTCGCATGAGTATCAGATAATATCGCAATTTTCATATTTCATCACCTTATAATATTATAGTGTTTTATATTATTATTTGCTACATAATTAGTATGTGCGGTATATGATATTTCTGTTATAATTATTATATAAATAAAAGGGTATATTTTTACATTTGTTGTGAAGTTTTAAATGTTTATTAAAGTGCAAGGAGAAAAAATGGGGGAAATAGAAGACACGGTCTTAATGTTAGAGCAAACAGGGATAAATATAAAAAATGAGAGATCTTTGCACTCATCCATTAAGCAATGGTATGCGGTGTCAGGGGATAGATTAGAAGTAAAAGTAGATAAATATATAATTGATTTAGTAAGGGAAGATTCATTAATTGAAATACAAACGAAAAATTTTGGCGCAATTGGCAATAAGCTTAGAGAATTGGTTAAGTACAATAAGGTTATGCTAGTACACCCTATAGCTGTTGAAAAATATATAGTAACAACAGAAAAACCTAATAAAGTAATTAGTAGAAGAAAATCTCCTAAAAAAGGTAAAGTGGTTGATTTATTTGATGAGCTAATTAGAATACCTGATTTAATGGCGGAAGAAAATTTTATACTAGAAATCTTAATGACTAAAGAAGAAGAGATACGGTGCAAGGATGGTAAAGGAAGCTGGAGAAGAAAAGGTATAAGCATTGTGGATAGAAAGCTTTTAGAAGTAGTAGATAAAATAACATTTAGAGAAGTAAAAGATTTTTTTGAATTTTTACCACAAGAACTACCAGTGAATTTTACCAATAAACAATTAGCGAAAACATTAAAAGTTACAGTATACAAGGCAAGAAAAATTACTTATTGTTTTAGAAAAATGAAGATTATAAAAGAAGTAGGAAAGATTAAAAATGAACTTATATTTGAGAGGGTGTGAAGAATGGATAATAAACCTAAAGCTATCACATTTATGCTGATATTCGCTTTAGCATTTATAGGAGCTCTATTAATTATTAAACCTCAATTCAATTTTTTAGTTCTGCCTCCACTTTTAGGATTTATATCTGCTATGTGTGCAGGATCAGCCTATACCTTAATCCGATGTTTAAGAGATAGAGAAAAAGCATCGACTATCGTATTTTATTTTTCTTTTGTTTCAGTTGTAGCAATGTTGATAAAAAAGTTGAGGATTAATAAAAAAACTATTACTACAAGTCGGAGGTCAATTTTAGAATTATAGGAGGACTAATATATGGATAAGAAGAAGGTTTACGTAACAAGAATAATTCCCAATGAGGCTATTAAGCTTTTAAAAAAGCATTTTGATGTAGAAATTAATCCTCAAGATAGAGTTTTATTAAGAGGAGAGCTGCTTCAAAAGGTAAAAGGTAAGGATGCAGTTTTATGTCTCTTGACTGATAATATTGATAAAGAGGTATTTGAGACAGCTGGTGAAAAATGTAAGATATTTGCTAACTACGCAGCAGGGTACAGCAATATTGATACAGCTGCAGCGACTCAAAGTGGAGTAATAATTACAAACACTCCGCAGGTACTAGATGATGCGACTGCTGACTTAGCATGGACACTGCTTATGGTTGTATCTAGAAGAATCATTGCAGCAGATAAATTCACAAGAAATGGTGCTTTTCAATCTTGCGATCCTATGATGTTTCTTGGACGTGAAATCACGGGTAAGACTTTAGGAATTGTAGGAGCAGGGAGAATTGGTTTTAATTTTGCAAAGAAAGCCAAGGCTTTTGATATGAAGATACTTTATACTGATTTGCTGCGAAATTATGAAATGGAAAAAGATTTGGGTGCTATTTATGTGGATAAAGAAACATTATTAAAGGGAGCGGATTTCGTTTCATTACATGTACCACTTTCACCTTCTACCAGACACTATATTAGTGAAAAGGAATTTTCTATGATGAAAAACACTTCAGTTATTGTTAATACATGTAGTGGTCCAGTAATCGATGAAAAAGCATTAGTTAAAGCCCTTAAGCAAGGTGAAATATGGGGAGCTGGGCTTGATGTATTTGAACATGAGCCAGACATTGAATCAGAGCTTCTCGATATGTACAATGTTGCAATTGTTCCACATATTGCCTCGGCTACGATGGAAACAAGAACAAAAATGGGATTAACTGCAGCTAATAATATTATTAAAGTATTGAATGGTGAAAAGCCGGATACTTGTGTTAATGTGGAAGTATTAAAATAATGTTCCCAATAAATCACTCCCATTCAGATTAGCGAAGGGAAGTGATTTATTTTAATTGCAATAATATTCTGAGAACTTTATTGACTTTTATTTTGCAGAATGGTAATATAATGAAATGGATAAGAGGAGTAGAAAACATTTACAGGGTGGAATTAAACTTGAAAATCTTGACGTTACCATGGGAGGTAAGTTATATGATAAGAATTGATGCTAAAGGAAAAACTTGTCCCATACCAGTTATAGAAGCCAGAAACGCTCTTAAAGCAGTTGAAGAAGATGAAACCGTATTAGTTATTGTAGATAATGAAATGGCTAAGAAAAATTTAGAAAAAATGGCTAAGGGAATGGGATATGAATGTGATTCCAAAATTATTAGTGAATATCATTATGAGGTTAAAATTATAAAAGGGTTAGGTTCAGATGAATCTGTTAAAGAGTTAGAAAATGAGAAAAAGGAAAATACATTAGTTGTTATATCTTCTGATAAAATGGGAGAAGGGAATGATGAATTAGGACAAGTTCTAATTAAAGGCTTTATTTATGCTTTGGTAGAAGCAGAACAAATCCCCTCTACTATTGTTTTCTATAATGGGGGAGTAAAACTTCCAACCAAACAATCTTCAGTGTTAGATAGCTTGCAAAAATTAGAAAGGTTGGGAGTGGAAATTTTAGCTTGCGGAACATGCCTTAACTATTATAATTTAGAAGATGAGCTGTCTGTTGGACAAATCACAAATATGTATAACATTGTTGAAAAAATGAATGCTGCTAATAAAATTATTAAGCCTTAGATTATAAGGCTTTTTTTTATTTGCTCTGTTTAGTAATTTTTTTATATATTCATTAATATGATATTGGTAGTAGTAAAATAACATGAAAATAGAATATGAGCTATGTCCAAGCTATTAGAAAATTAGGTGCAGAGACTATAGTAATAGATTTAAACTATGATTGAAGCACATTCAAATAAATAACAAAATATAGAGGAATAGAAGGAGGATTTTCTATGAATTTAGATTTTCAAAAAGTATTAAAGAAAGCAGAAGAGTACAAAGGGGACATAACAAGGTTTCTTCGTGACATGATTGCTATTCCTAGTGAAAGCTGTGATGAACGTAGAGTCGTTGAGAGAATAAAAGAGGAAATGCAGAAAGTAGGCTTCGATAAGATAGACATAGATAATATGGGGAATATAATAGGAACTATAGGGCATGGTAAACATGTTATTGCTATGGATGCACATGTAGATACAGTAGGCATAGGAGATAAGGGGTTATGGCAGTATGACCCATACAAAGGCTATGAAGATATGGAAGTGATCATAGGACGTGGTGGAAGTGACCAAAAGGGTGGTATGGCTTCTATGGTTTATGCCGGGAAAATTATTAAAGAATTAAACTTACAAGGTGACTATACTCTGCTTATTACAGGTACGCTACAAAAACATGAATGTGAAGGGAATTGTTGGCAGTACATGATAAATGAAGACAAGATTCAGCCGGAATTTGTTGTGATTACAGAGCCTACCTCCTGCAATATATATAGGGGGCAAAGAGGAAGAATGGAGATAAAAGTAATTACTCATGGTAGCACAACAGAGCGAGGAGAAAATGATATTTATAAAATGGCACCTTTTTTTAATGAGATGAAAGATCTTAATGAAAGATTACATCATGATGATTTTTTGGGGAAAGGAACATTAACTGTTTCTGAGGTGTTTTTTACTTCTTCATCAAGAAGTGCGATGGTAGATAGTCAAACCATATCAATAGATAGAAGATTAACCAATGGAGAAACGTATGATGAGGCCCTAGAGCAAATAAGAAATCTTTCATCAGTGAAAGATTTGAAAGCTGAGGTTTCCATGTATGATTACGAAAAACCTTCCTATAAGGGAGTTGTTTACCCTACAGCTGCTTATTTTGAAGCTTGGATAACAGATGAGGACCATCCAGTTTGCGAAACATTAGTAAGCGGATATAAAGGTTTATTTAATGAGGAGCCTCTAGTTGACAGATGGGCATTTTCTACAAATGGAGTTTCTATTATGGGCAGATATGGTATACCTTGCATTGGCTTTGGACCAGGTCATGAAGAAGAGTCACATTCTCCAAATGAAAGAACTTGGAAACGTGAATTAGTAAATGCTGCAGCTATGTATGCAGTTATTCCTAGTTTATATGTAAGCAGATTAGTAAAAGATAGTGTTAATTTAAGTGTAGATAATTACTCTTATAAAGAGTAGAATAAAAAATATAAACAATTTATTCTTAAGTAAGACTGTTTATATTAATTTTATTGAGGTGATTATGAAGAATATGAAAAAATTATACGTTGTTGAAAAGTTTGTCACAATATTAACCTTAGCATTGCTTTTAATAGGTGCGTGGCTTAGTTATACAAATAACTTTTCTGGCGGTGTAATTATCTTATGTGTAGGGGCGATATCCTCATTACTAAGAAATAAATTTTTTAAAAAAATAGAATATAAAAACAAAAAAGTGGATTTTATTTTTGAAATAATAATTATAATTTATGTGTTACTATTATTAATTATAGGTTTAAAGGGGTGCAGCCGATAAATCTGTGATAACAGAAATACTGAAGGTTTACATAAAAAAGAGTGAGTATATGCGTCAATTTTAAATAGAGGTTAATTAGGTACAGGCGACATATATATGTCGCCTGTACCTAATTAATCTAAAAAAAATATTACTATAATTCAATATTTTCAAACACTCCCTTACCCAAAAACACTATTAAATTGCTAAATATAAGATTATAGCTGATAAACGTGGTGTAGGCTATGAGCATTCCTTTAGAACTATATAATGCTATCAGAAGAACTATACCAGGTGATAGTATTAAAAGTAAGATTGCAATTCTTATAAGAGATGTAAATACTATGTTATTACCACTGCCTAAAATTCTTCTAGTAAGAATTCCACCATAGATGAAAAGAGAACCTATTGAAACAAAGGCTATTATATTAAGAAGAATAAGAATGATACTACTTTTAAATAATATTCCTGTTATTGCAAACACTATAGTTCCATCAATAAGGTTTTTAAGGTTATCAACTACAGTTGCATAGATAACCTTCTTAAAGGCGTGGGCTGGCAATATGTAAATGTATGGGTTTGATAAATCTCTTTGCCACTTACTGGCAAAGGTAAAAAATAATTGAAGATATATCATGCCACCTAAGACTATTTTTAAATCTTTTATAGGGCTAAATAATCCAGCACTTATTGCTATAACTGCGTAAATAACAGACACTACATTTATCAATGCAAAACCAGTCTTTTTATACTCTAATATTTGTCTCCAAAATATAGCAGAGGCAAATTTTCCTTTTTTAGTGTATTGAACTTTTCTTACTTTAGTTTTTTTACCCGTTTGTACAAATACTCGCTCACCCCTACGCGTGGCGGAGATAGCTGTTTCTTTTAATTCAGTTGAAGCTAAAACATCTTCATAATAGTCAAGTTCCATAGAGTAAATTAAATAACTGAAAAGGCCTCCAGACGCAACAATCAGAGCTATATAAACAAAAAATATTGGATGTATGCCATTCATTGAAGACATTATAATTGATTTTATCCACCCGTATACAGGAATATAAGCAATGGCAGGACTATTTAGCAATGACATAATAGCCTTAGCTGGTGACCTAGTTATATATAATTCTACAAAGTACGCTATAATTAGAGATACTCCTAAAAATTTAAAAGTGTTTCTTAACATAATCTTATTTTTTTCACATTTAGAAGCTATTGAATATAATAATATCTTTAGTATTGAGTTAAAAATGAGCATAATGAATAATCCAAAGATAATTACTATAATTCCATAGGGCTTGATATTACTAAAACTATAAAGGTTAGGTCCTTGAAATGAAACAAAAAAAACTGCTATAAATGAAGTATATATTTGTTTTAAAAATCCATATACTAAAACTTTCTGAGGACTAGTAGGAGATGTAAATACTAAATTTATGTCTGCGCCTCTAAAAAAAGTGGCCCCATTATTTATTGAGGAATAGAGGTCCGGTGCGGTGAACAGTAAAATAATAATTCCTACAATAGTAGTGTACAACGCTGGATCTAAAATCTTTTGTTCGCTGCTATTACTGCTGCCAAAAATAAAAGTTAGTGACAAAAGTATAAGAACTATAATATAGCCAATTAGCTTTGTTGGCTTTCGCTTTAGTTCTAATAAAAAATTTCTTATAGATTTTTTTATTATATAAAATAATGGCTTCATAAGTCATCCTCAGTTACATCGAAGAAGAGTTCTTCCAAGGTCTCATTCCTATTCATAAGCTCTTGCTTTGTACCGGAGAGTACTATATTTCCATTTTTCATTATCAATACCTTGTCCCAAAAATCATCAACACTATCTATTATGTGGGTACTTATTAGAATAGCAGAACCTTTTTCTCTGAGCTCTTTTATTGCTTTCTTTAGCTCTTTTATTGCTTTAGGATCTAGGCCCATTAAAGGCTCATCAAATAATACTACCTTAGGATTTATTATTAAGGCGCAGCAAATACTTACTTTTTGCATCATACCCTTGGATAGCTCTTTTCCAAGCTTATTTCTTTTATCACTTAAATCAAATCTTTTAAGTAATTCTTCAGCTTTTTCCTTATAGCCATTTATCCCATAAGCGGCGGCCATGTATTCTATATGCTCATAAACTGTGAGCAAATCAAACATAGCTGGAACTTCTGGAACATAGGAGAATAACTTTTTTGCCTCAACACTCTTATTTTTGTGACCATAAATTTCAACATATCCATCATATTTTAATAGTCCAGCAATGCATTTTATTGTGGTGCTTTTTCCAGCGCCATTTGGGCCTAAAAGAATAGCAATTTCACCTTCATTTACTTGAAAGCTAATATTGTTTACAACTAATTCCTTAGAATATTTTTTACTTAGGTTTTGTACAGTAAGCATATGTTCATCTCCTTAAATAGGTAAAATCACCATAATTATAACAAAACAGTTATCTTTAGGCAAGGTCTGTATTTAAGTAGAAAGAACCATCCTAAATTTAATATCTAGGATGGTTCTAATTTATTGTGAAATATATTTGATTTAGATCCAAAGGTGGTTCAAATATTCTTGGGGTTAATTGCAAGAATATTAATTTATAATGGTAGCGTTAGCATACCCTTGAGTTACATAGTTGTTATTACTATTTTAACCCCAACAAGTGCTAGAACTAAGGCGACAACACACAGAGTAATTAAAATAGAAGTATTTTCCGACATTTCAGACACATTTTCGTTTTCAGGTTTCATAATTATTTGTCTCCATTTCAGCAATTATTGGCCATACTATAAATCTCAATCTAATACTGGTATGATGTAAATTCTTATTAGCTATATTTTGCGTGTATTGTTTTATACTATCGTTGCAGCAACATATTCCTATATAAATTAATACTACTAAATAAGTGTTGCATTTAAGTGTCAATATTGTTAACAATTTATAACCATAATATTATATCACAAAATGGGTAAACTATATAATGCATTGGATATGTGCAGTGTATTTTGTACATTAGAAGGGAGAATATTTATGAATAAAAATGATTTAGAAGAAATAAAAAAAATGAATAAACAATCGGAATCAAATAAAGGTGTTAGCGGTGCTTCAAACGGCGATGTGACTAGTATGTATAACATGTCCAACATGACTAGTGGCCCTAGTGATGCTACTCCAGAAGAAAAGCAACAATTAAATGCACGTTCAGAAGCATCTAAAGGAACTACTGAGAAATAATTTTAAGGCAGGATAATCCTGCCTTAAAATTATTTCTCAGTATAGATTATAACATATGTCTATCAACACCATATCCGTACCTAAAGCAATCGACAACACTCGAACTTTTATCTGCAACAATAACATCCCATAAGTCTTCCGTATTTGTACCTATAGCTCTTCCTGCAACTCCTGCACTATAACAAGAAGCAGTATTAATAAAATTCCATCCCAAATTAATAGGTTTATTATTATTATCAGTGTGAGTGTGTCCATAGACATAACATAGTATTTTCCTTGGACCTTGGCTCGTGAAGTTTCCATTTACTGTAACACCATAATCACCTGTAGTAGTTCCTGTAAATGTTAAGCCTTTCATAAATGCTTTCAACAATCCTTCAACTAGATTACCGTTATATGGATCATATCCATTAAACATTAAATCTGTATCTCTTGTAGCCATGTGGGATAGTACTACAACTGACCAATCGTTTTTTTCTAATGTATTAAGTGCTTCACTTTGTAGCCACTGTACTTGTCTTGCTCCATATCCCCAAAAGTTTTGTCCGTGCCATTTCATAGTACCATCATCATTTATAATTATTGGATAGTCTGTTGAATCGAGGCATATTACTCTAATTTTCTTATCATAAAAATCCTTGTAATAATAAAGGCTCATACTATCGCATGTATCATGTATTTCTCCGTTCATAAAAGGTCTAATCATTCTGTTGAACCATTCCTTTTTAGTTATTAGACTAGATAAAATAGGATTAACAGGTGCAATAACATTATAACTATTATCATCATGGTTTCCATGAAGTATAAGTACTGGTATTTTAGACTCTTTTAAAGTCTTAGTAAGTTCGCTTAATTTCTCTTTAGGATTTTCTTTATCTGGATAAACACCTGAATGTAAATCACCACCTATAGCAATAAAATCTAATATTCCATATTTTTGAATATCTACGATTGATTTTAAATGTCTTTGAATTTGGTCATAATAATTTAAATAATCATCAGCATGAAGGTCTGTTGCAAAAGCAAATTGTATTGTATCATTTGTACTAATATCAACTACTTTCTTTTGTGTTTCTTTAATATCATTAATTGCATATTGTTGTAATCCTCCCGTAAGTGGAGCGTTCTGTTGCAAATTATCAATATATTGTTGATTATATATATCTAGTAAAAGCCCTGTAGTTGCCTTGCCTGCAACATTAAGAAGTAATAAAGTGTGTATAATACAATTATATTGATTTCTTGTTACTATTTTAACTTTTCTAGATATATGATCTATAACAAGTGCTTCTAAATCTCTTAACAAAAGACAATCTGATATATTAGATGGTGAAGTTATAAATCTTGCTTTATCATTTAACTCGGTTCTAGTTGTTTCAAAACTTATATCTTTGTCTGCGTAGTTTGCATATTGTGTACCTCTAATGTGAATATATTGAGTGAATTTAATATATATATTTCCATAGTTCACTCTTTCTTGTTCAAATAGAGTTATTTTACCTGTGTTAGGAGTGGCATAAATATAGGTATACGAGTCATCATTAATTGAATCTGTTGACATAATATCAGTCCTTCCTTTATTTATAAAATAAAAGCACTTCTATTATTCATATGCTTGATCATTAATCATTAAGTATTATTTATTCATACAGCTACACTTTTCTAATTTCTCAACGAATAATGTTGCAATCCTAGATAGATTTTTTTCATGAACTAAATAAGAAAAAAATCTATTGTAGTTTGTTTTGGTAGGTATAATTTTAAGTTCATTGTTAATAGCAGCCTCAGTTACGACTAAAGATGAAATAAAAGTTACACCTAAATTGTTTTTAACGGCTTCTTTAATGGAGTAATTACTTCCTAGAATAATGAAATTTTTTGGAGATATGCCTTCTGTATTTAAAAATATATTTAGATATTCACCAGTGCCAGAACCTTCTTCTCTATGCATCCAAGTTTGATTTGACAAATAGGTTTTAAGTCCAATATTTTGGTCATAGGTAAAGGAATTTGGAGTTACAAGAACCATAGTATCTTTATAAAAATTTTTGAAAGTATAGTTATGAACAGGGACACTGCCTTCAGTTAAAGCAATATCAATATCATAGTTTTTAAATTTTTCATAAATATTATGGGTATTTTCAATAGCAACTTCTAGTTTTATGTTTGGAAATTCTTTAATAAAATCTCCTAGTATTGAGGGCAGTAAAAATTCACCTATAGTCATGCTTGCGCCAATCTTTAAAGTGCCAGAGGTGGAATTATGATAATTGTTAAGTTCTTCTTTTGTGTCATCTATTAGGGAGATTATTTGTTTAGCTTTTTTGTACAACATGTCTCCAGTTTGTGTAATTAATATACTTCTCTGTTTATTTGATCTTTCTATTAGCCTTGTATTGAAGTGTTTTTCTAAAATTACAATATGTAAGCTTACGCTTGGCTGAGATATGTTGATGCTCTTTGCAGCCTTTGTGAAACTTTTGTTATCTACAACAGCAATAAAGGTTTTTAATTCCTCAATCAAAATTATCACCCTACCTATCAGAAATATTAATAAGTATTATATAAAACATGTATTATACTTATTGGTTAAAAAACAGTATACTATAGTCATAATAATGTTGCAATAGGAAAGGATTGATATAGATGAAAACTTTAAATAAAATTCTTCTTGGGGAAGTTGAGGGTTTTAGAGCACTTGGACATAAATTTTTAAATGGGGAAACAAGTAAAATGGACTTTAAAGGCGCCTCAGGTGGTATGGGCGTGTATGCCGAGCGTAGTGGCAAGAAATTTATGATAAGATTTAGAATACCATCAGGGATAGCTTCTATAAAAGATCTTAAATTAATATATGAATTTGCACAAAGATATAAATTAGAAAGTATACATCTAACTACTCGTCAGGCAATACAACTACATGGAATTACTATTGATGAAGTTTGTGATTCAATGGAAGAAGGTATAAAGAAAGGGTTATATTCAAGGGGATCCGGCGGTAATTTTCCTAGAAATGTGTCAGTCTCACCGCTATCTGGAGTAGAGGAAAAAGATGTGTTTGATGTATCGCCTTATGCAACAGCTGTAGGAGACCATTTTTTAAGTAAGGTATATACATATAAACTTCCAAGAAAATTTAAAGTTGCATTTTCAAGTAATGAAAAAGATGAGGCACATGTAACTGCTACTGATTTGGGATTTTTAGCGGTTAAAGAAAATGGCATAGAGTATTTTAAAGTATATTTAGGTGGTGGAATGGGGAATAATTCAAAACTATCTGTGAAGAGAGAACAGTTAATTAAGCCAGAAGATATTTTATATCATGTTGAAGCAATAACAGATCTTTTTATTAATGAAGGCGACCACATTAACAAAGGAAGAGCTCGCATAAGATATATTATGGAAAGAATGGGCGAGGAGAAATTTGTGAACTGCTATAATAGTTATTTGGAAAAAGTTAAGACTAGAGAAAATTTAAAAATAAAGGTAGAAACCAAAATCTACGACAAAGTTGGAATTGAAACCTCGATGCGAAATACAAGACTATTTACTCAAAAACAAAAGGGATTATACAGTGTGTATGTGCATCCAATAGGCGGACAATTAAAAAATGAGCATTTGAAACTAATAATAGATAAAATAGAAGTTATGAATGAAGTAGAGATAAGACTAGCTATGTCAGAGGGATTATACATTAGAAATTTGAATGGGAAAGAAGCTGAAATAATCCTTGAGCTAACAGATAAAATGGGTGGAAATACTTCGCTGGAATGTTCTATCGCTTGTATAGGAGTTCCTACTTGTCAGATGGGAATTTTAGAAACTCAGCGCACTTTAAAGGAAATACTAAGCTATTTTAAAGAAAATAATTTAACAAAAGATATACTACCTCATGTTCATATATCAGGATGCCCTAATTCTTGTTCTGTACACGAAATAGGAACAATTGGGTTTTGCGGTAAAAAGAAAAAGGTCCAAGATGAGCTTATAAATGTATTCGAATTACATTTTGGGGGAGAGATTGGGATAGGTAAAACAAAGCTAGGTAAATATTATGGTGATATTAAGGAAGCAGAAGTACCAAAATTTTTATTCGAACTTGCAAGTGCTGCAACTAATGATAAAAAAAATTTCACTAGTTGGACTGAGCAAAATGTATATGAACTTAATGAAATTATAAACAAATATATAGTATAAGTATATAGTATAAGTAAGTAAATGGGAGTGTTTGATATCAATTAGATTATGATTATCGTTTACCAAGCACTAGTCTTCTACGGATTGCTTTTGACCTCTAGTTAAAAAAATGGTATACCTAAGAAGATTAGTTGTTATAATTGTGAAATAAATAACTAATTACTAGTAAATTATATTAATATAATTAAGGAGTGATAAATGTTGGTTACTGACAAACTGTTTTATAAAACTTTATTAAAAAATATGTTTTCTGATCCGTTTGAAATTAAATTTTGCGATGGGAGTGTAGCAAAATACGGCGAAGGTGAGTCTAAATTTAAAATTATTTTTAATGAGCCAATACCGAAAGGTGACATTATAGATAATCCTTCAATAGCCCTTGGAGAAGGATATATGACTAAAAAAATAGACATAGAAGGTAATTTACAGTTTGTTATAGAATCCTTATATAATAACAAGGAAAGCTTTTTGAAGAATAGTGAAAAATACATGAAATTAATAAAGAAAATAAAAAGTAACATAAAGACAAATAAAGATAATATACAATTTCATTATGATATTGGTAATGACTTTTATAAATTATGGTTGGATGATACTATGACTTATTCCTGTGGATATTTTGAGCATGAAACAGATTCTTTAAATCAAGCTCAAGAAAATAAAGAGAATCATATTTTAAAAAAATTAAATTTAAAAGCAGGGCAAAGCTTGCTTGATATAGGTTGTGGATGGGGAGAACTTATAATTTTAGCAGCAAAACAATATAAAGTAAAGGCTATTGGAATTACCTTAAGTGAAGAACAACTTCAAAAGGCTAATGATAGAATAAAAGCAGAAGGGCTAGAAGATTTAGTTGAAGTTAGGCTTTCAGATTATAGAGAATTGAAGAACGTAAGTTTTGATAGGATCGTTAGTGTAGGAATGCTCGAGCATGTAGGAAAGGAAAATTTGTCTGAATATTTTCATGTAGTAAATAATCTATTAAAGGACAAAGGACTCTCTCTACTTCATTGTATAACAGGAGTAAATGAAGGTGGTACAAATACATGGATAGATAAATATATTTTCCCAGGTGGATATATACCTGGAATTAAAAATATAATTACTGATATAGCAGAGCAGGAGTTTGAATTAATAGGTATAGAAAGCATTAGGAGACATTATGGGAAAACGTTAGAATGTTGGTCACAAAACTTTGAGAAGGCGCTTCCTGAAATAGAAAAGAGTAAGGATGAAACATTTATAAGAATGTGGAGATTATATTTAAATTCATGTGCTGCATCGTTTAATCGCGGTAATATCAATCTTCATCAGATATTGTTTGCTAAAGGTGTAAATAATGATTTGCCTTTGACAAGAGATTACATATATAAATAGGTAAGAATTTTATACTTTAATAAGAAAATTACACAAATGACAACATTTTATAATAAGTAGGTGAAACAATGAAGTACTTAAGACAATTAATGATTATTTTGATTCCGTATATTGTTGGAACTATATTGCAACTTATGTTTAAATTACCGATTCCGGGAGCGGTTATTGGACTTATTTTACTGTTTTTGGGGTTGCAAATAGGTATAGTTAAGGTTGAAATGATAGAAGAAGTTTGTGAGTTCCTTTTATCAAATATGTCTTTTTTCTTTATTCCTGCTGGAGTAGGTCTAATGACAGCATTTGGTGTGTTAAAAGGAAAATGGATACCATTTATCGTTATAGTTGTTCTTTCCACATGTTTAGTTTGGATTGTAACAGCGCTCGTAGTTAAATTTTTAAGGAAAGGACGTTTATATGAATGATTTAATTACTTCACCAGTTTTTGGTGTAATAATATCCCTTATTGCTTATGAAATTGGGATTTACATAAAGAAGAAAGGCAGACTTTCAATTTTTAATCCACTTTTGATAGCCATTATTATATTAATATTTTTTTTGACAAAGCTACATATTAAATATGAAGACTACAATAACGGAGGTAAAATAATTTCATTTTTTTTATTTCCTGCCACAGTGGCATTAGCTTTGCCTATGTATAAGAAATTCTCTTTATTTAAAAAAAATGCTATTCCAATACTTGTAGGGATTTTCAGTGGTGCGATTTCTGGTATTGTATGTGTAGTATTCCTTTCGAAATTATTTGGAATTTCCGATGTACTTATTGAATCTTTAATACCTAAGTCTATAACAACACCTATAGGAATAGCATTGTCAAATCAGTTAGGGGGACTTTCCTCAATCACAGTTGTAGCTATAATAATGACAGGTGTTGTAGGCTCAATTGTTGGACCATTTTTATATAAAATTTTAAAAGTTAATGATAAAGTTGCCTTAGGGATTGCTATGGGAGCATCTTCTCATGCACTGGGAACAGCGAGGGCTATGGAAATAGGAGAAACTGAGGGAGCGATGAGTGGCATAACTATGGCTATTTCAGGAATTGTAGCTGTCCTTTTATATCCTCTTTTATGGAATATGTTTCTTGAAATTTTAAAATAATTTCTTGGAATACGCTACATTTTGGCTTCGATTAAATTAAGTTTATATATGTAGTGTATGTATTATTAAGGAGGTTTTTTCATTATGAAAAAAAATGAGATTAAAGGTCCACTAAATAAATTAATTGATTCAATAGACAATTTATTATCCGATGAAAAAGAGCAAAAACTAAGGAGTAAATTGGGAAAAGAAATAAGGAAATATATTTTTACAGATGAAATAGTTAAAAAACTTAATGAAAGCGATTTTTCAGGATTGGTTGAGCAAGAAGAAGAAATAGAGGTGCTTTTTTCTATGATATTTCCTGTTTTCATTGAGAAAGATGATGTTTTCTTTAGGCTGTATAAGCATAAAATTGAAGTCGATTTATCTGATGAAATGAGTGATAGATATATTTACATATTTTCAGATGGGAGACTTATATCAGGTTTATTTGAATGTTTCAAGCTTTATGATGATGAATATATTTATGGAATAAAAAAAATAATAAATATTATTCCAAGGCTTAGAGAAACTGTAAAAGAGGAACTAGTAAACCTGGATAAAAGTGAAAAATTTAATAAACAAAAAATGGGCGATTTTAAGAATAGAGAAATAGTAGCTAAAAAGAATTTTAATGAATTAATAGATAGCTTAAATAAGTTTAATTAATATGTAGGAATGTTATGGGCGGGATTAAAGAAATTGCGATACATTTTTAATGAATCTATTATTAAGATTAAAATAAAAATACCCTTTCAGATGTTAAAGGTTGTCTGTAGTATAAAAAGCAAACCATAAGGACATAATTTAGAAGCAATTACTCTGAAGGGAATGATGACCTTATGGTATTCAATAAAGTAGAAATATGTGGTGTAGATACTTCAAAATTACCCGTACTAAAAGAAAAGGAAATGAAAGAGCTACTATTTAGGATACAAAATGGTGAGTATGAGTGTAGAGAAAAATTTATTAAAGGAAATTTAAGATTGGTTTTAAGTGTGATAAAGCACTTTAATAATCGAGGAGAAAACGTAGATGATTTATTTCAAGTAGGCTGTATTGGTTTAATGAAGTCCATTGATAATTTTGATCTAAGTCTAAATGTTAGATTTTCAACATATGCAGTTCCTATGATTATTGGGGAAATAAGAAGATATTTAAGAGATAATAACTCAATAAGAGTTAGTAGATCATTAAGGGATATTGCATATAAAGCATTACAAGTTAGGGACAGATTGGTGAATCAAGACAATAAAGAGCCTACTGTAGCTGAAATAGCAAAAGAATTAGAATTACCAAGGGAAGATGTAGTGTTTGCTTTAGATGCTATACAAAATCCTGTATCTTTATTTGAACCTATTTATCACGCTGGTGGAGATGAAATTTATGTAATGGATCAAATAAGTGACACCAAAAATTTAGATGATAATTGGCTTGAAAATATATCGATTAAAGAGGCAATGAAAAAATTAAATGTTAGAGAAAAGTTAATCTTAAATTTAAGGTTCTTCGATGGAAGAACTCAAATGGAAGTAGCAGGTGAAATAGGTATATCCCAAGCTCAAGTTTCTAGACTGGAAAAAACTGCATTAAAGCACATGAGAAAGTACGTATAGGGTCCCCTAGTGGGTCCCTTTTTTTACTGTAGCATTAATTTGAGAAAATAGTATAATGTATTATTTTGTGAAAATTTGAAAAATATTATCTTTTTACAACTAAAGTAGTTGATTTTTTGTAATAATAAGGCTACTATATAATGAGTACATGTGTGAAAGAACTATAAAAATTAAATAATAAAATATAGGTTTAAATTAATTAAAAGGGAATCAGGTTAAAATCCTGAACTATCTCGTAGCTGTAATAGATGAATTTAAGTGCATTATGCCACTCGAAAACGGGGAAGGCGCGCTTAAATAATGATTCTTGAGTCAGAATACCGGCCCATATTTTCGCACTACAAACTCTACGAGTGATAGAGAGGGCTTTATAATGAAAATTTGTTTGTTGATTTTATATGATTAAGCATATTTTTGAATCGTTTCCTTCTAACGCTTTAGTTAGAAGGCTTTTTGTTTTGTAGACAGGCCTATACTACAAATTGTCAAAACGAACCTAAACATCATTAGGTAGAATATCATCGTTTTCGCCGGGTGCTTCAATGCGATTATAGTTACATTATCTGGCCTTAGATTTTTAAATCAGATTGTAGGTGTAATTGTTTACTATGCTTCATCTATTTTTATTATTCTAAAATCTCCCAGAATGCTGCCATGGGGTGAAAATTCAAAGGAGATGTGAAATGGGAAAAATTATTATTTTATGTGCCATTTTTCTAATGGTGGGCTTTTTCTTCAAATGGAAAAAAGGGGATGGGACACATCATCATCATCACCATGGAACCGGACATAAACACGGCGAAGGGTTTTCAATTGATTTTTATGCTTATACCTCTAAAATCAGACACTGGAATGCTACTTTTAAAGTATCTCTTTCTGTTGTGATACTGATTCTTTGCATTGTATTGGAAAATCCCTATGTATCCGTTGTGGTCATTATTGCAATGGGCTATCTGACCATTGTAAAAGGAGATCTTCCAGTAAACGAATACTTGTCAATACTGGCGATTCCAATCATCTTTATCCTCCTTGGCACTTTTACAATTGCTATTGATTTTTCAAAGCAGCCAATGGGGCAGTATAACCTGTATCTTGGCTTCTGCTATGTGTTTACTTCTCAGGCAAAGCTTAAGGAAGTGGCATTTTTGATTCTGAAAGTTTTTGCAGCTATCAGTGCCCTACAAATGATGACACTGTCAACTCCGTCCTCCGAGATTATATATGTGCTTCGAAAGGCACATGTTCCAAAGCTTATTGTAGAGCTGATGAACCTCATTTACCGTTATATTTTCATTTTAATGGATGTCTATACTAAAATGAAAAATTCCGCAGAATCCCGTCAGGGCTACTGTGATTTTAAGACTTCATGCTATACATTTGGAAGCATTGCAAGCAATATGCTGGTTATTTCGTTGAAAAAGGCAAACGATTATTATGATGCAATGGAGGCCAGATGCTATGATGGGGATCTTATATTTTTGGAGGAAGATAAAAAGGTAGAGACAATACAGATTGCCTCTGCGGTAGCATTTATAAGTTTTTTGATTCTGATATGGGGCGTTACAAGATAGAAAGGAGCGATTATGGGGAAATCAATATTGAAGGTCGAAGATCTATACTACGTCTACGGAAATGGCAAGTCTGCATTGGACGGCGTAAGTGTGGATATCAATGAAGGTGAGAAAATCGCTGTTATTGGTTCTAATGGATCCGGAAAATCTACATTTTTCTTGAACATAAACGGTGTATTTACACCTGAACAGGGAAAAATAATTTACCGGGGTACTGTCGTTAATAAGAAGAATTTAAAAGGACTTAGAAAAAATATCGGGATTGTTTTTCAAGATGCGGACAATCAAATAATCGCATCTACAGTTAGGGCAGAAGTTGGATTCGGGCCAATGAATTTAAAGCTTCCAAGAGAGGAAGTACTCAAGCGAGTTGAGGAAGCACTGGCATACATGAACATATCAGATTTCAAGGATCGTCCGCCACACTATTTGAGTGGCGGTGAAAAGAAGCGAGTCACCATTGCGGGCATAATTGCTATGAAATCAGAAATCATTATCTTTGATGAACCGACTGCATCACTTGATCCTTTAAATGTACTGATACTAGAAGAAGTTTTGGATAAGCTTGGTTCGGAGGGCAAGACAATGCTCATTTCCACCCATGATGTAGATTTCGCATATCGATGGGCGGAGCGAGTCCTTGTATTCTGCCAAGGAAAAATTATCGCAGATGGAACACCATTAGAAATTTTCCAAAACACAGAAATTTTAAAACAAGCAAATCTAAAACAGCCAACCGTGATGGAGATATATGAATTGCTTGTAGAAAAACATCTGCTGGAAGATACTAGTGCCTATCCGAAAAGTACGCAAGAATTTAAGGAAATGTTTGAAAAATAGTTGGATTTTCTAGGCAGGTTAGCTTAGATTAATATAAATTAAAAACAATAGAGGAGGAAAAAAATGAATCAGAAAGAAAAGAAAATTGTCTTTATTGCGATTGCTTTCGCATTAATTCTCGGGGTAGCTCCGGCAGCAAACGCAATGCACATCATGGAAGGATACCTTCCACCAAAATTCTGTATTATATGGGGTGTTATATGCGTTCCATTCTTGGTAGCAGGTTACTTATCAATTAAGAAAACATTAGCTAAGAACCGTAAATCCATCACTATTCTTGCTATGTCAGGCGCATTCATTTTTGTGCTTTCATCTTTAAAAATTCCGTCAGTAACAGGAAGTTGCTCACATATGACTGGTACCGGACTTGGTGCAATCCTATTCGGACCAATGGCAGTCAGCATCCTGGGGATTATTGTACTACTTTTTCAGTCAATTTTGCTTGCTCATGGCGGACTGACCACTCTTGGTGCTAATACGTTTTCTATGGCTATTGCAGGACCGCTTATTACTTATGTAATCTACAAATCATGCCAGAAGCTCAAAGTCAATAAATATGTAGGTATTTTTCTGGCAGCATCAATCGGTGACTTATTAACCTATTGTGTAACAAGTTTTGAACTTGCACTTGCGTATCCGTCTGCAAACGGTGGTATCGCAGCATCTGTAGTCAAGTTCCTTGCAGTATTTGCACCGACACAGCTTCCGCTGGCAATTATCGAGGGTATTCTGACCGTTGTCATCATTATGGGTCTTGAAACATATGCAAAATCCGAATTAACAGAACTTGGATTCCTAAAGGGAGGCGAAAATTAATGGTAAAGACGAAAAAAAAGGTTATCATTTTATTAATTATTGCTGCAGTGATTGCCATTATACCATTATTCACGTTAAAGGGTGCTGAATTTGGTGGCTCAGATGATGCAGGAAGCAAAGTGGTTTCCGAGATTACAGGTACCGAGTATAAGCCTTGGTTTGAACCTGTTATGGAAACTTGGATTGGTGGAGAATTACCAGGCGAAATTGAGAGTTTACTCTTTTGTCTACAGACAGGTATAGGAGTTGGTGTTCTATTCTTTTTCCTGGGAAGATTCGTAGAGAGAACTAAAAAAGAAAATCAGGGGAATAAAACTGAATAATGATTTTCCAGCCTTATAGAATACCTTTCTATAATTATACACAGTTAACTCTACGAGAGATAGGGAGGTGTTTTCAAAATATGGTGGTAAATGTAGAAAAGAAGTTCGAGTTGGTTAGCTATATGGCTGATATTGAAAAGGGAATTATTGAAAAAACACTGAATAAAAACGAAAACAATGTTAGCAAAATATCAAGAGAATTAAGTATTTCAAGACAAGATTTGCAATATGAAATAAAAAAATATAAGATAACCCTGAGATAATAAAGCATATGTATGCATATGCTAAAACAAGGAGAAATGAATATAATGGGGAAATTAAAAAATGGATATGTTCAAATTTATACGGGGAATGGCAAGGGTAAAACGACTGCAGCTGTAGGAATAGCTGTACGTGCAGCAGGAAATGGATATACTGTATTTATGGTACAGTTTTTGAAGGGAAGTAAAACTGGTGAAATTGAAAGTGCAAAAAAATTGGCTCCCTTTTTTAATATATTTAGGTTTGAGAAAAAAAGAGGTTTTTTTTGGACATTAAATGCAGAGGAAAAAAATGAATTAAAAGAAGAAGTACAAAAGGGGTATGAATTTTGCAGGGAAGCATTAAAAGAAGAAAAATGCGACATACTTATCATGGATGAGGTAATGGGAGCATTGAACAATCAACTAATAAGTGAAGAACAACTACTAGAATTAATGGAGAATAAACCTGCTAATATAGAATTGATTTTAACAGGGAGAGACGTACCTAAAGCTATAATAGATAAAGCGAATCTTGTAACTGAGATGAAGGATATTAAACATTATTTTAACGAAGGAATACCATCTAGAGAGGGTATAGAGTTTTGATTATAACCACCTCAAATTTTAAAATTAAGTTAATAATATTTAGAGTTTGAAGGGGGAATTATTATGAATATGTACAAAAACTTAGGCAAAGAATTTATTGTCAATATAACGGGAAATAGAAAAGCCGATAGGGTTATTGTGGAAGAATTTAATAAAAACTCTGTTACTAAATAAAGCTCAATTAAAAAAGGTTTTATGGAAGAGATTAAAAGAAACTTTTAAATGAAAGTAATTTAATATCGAATTTAAAGGTATGAGATGTTTTGCATTTCATTTAAAAGGGAACCAGGTGAAAAGCCTGAACGGTCCCGCCGCTGTAATGGTGAGAAGCTCTAAATTATACCACTGACAATTTTGCTGGGAAGGATTAAAGCGACTGTGATCCAAAGTCAGAAGACCTGCCTTTATTAATACACCAAGAACGCTACGAGTGATAGGGGGTGTGACGTATATTTGTATGAAAATGCATTTTAAATTTTGCGTTTTTTACAAATATGGTTGGTATTATTATCAAGCCCTTAGCATAAATGCTAAAGGGCTTAATTTTTCGTTGAGAAAGAAATTATGATTATTTTATAGAGGATAGGTAATACAATTGATAATTATAAGGAGGCATATTATGCAAACAAAGATAAAGGAATTTGCGCTTATAAACATAGGAATGTTTATGGTATCAGCAGGTTTATATTTCTTTTTAATGCCAAATAATTTAGCGACAGGTGGGGCGAATGGATTAGCAATAGTTATAAATAAATTTACAGGGGGGTTATCCGTAGGTTGGATAATGATGATAATAAACCTTATTTTGTTTGTAATAGCATTTATTGCTATCGGAAAGAGTTTTGGTGGGAAAAGTGTGTATGCAAGCTTTGGTGTAGGAGGTATTATAATTGTATTTCAAAAGTTTATACCTATTAATAATTCAATTACAGGAGATATTTTACTGGAACTTATATTTGGAATACTAATATCGGGAATAGGTACAGCGATAGTATTTAATCAAAATGCTTCAACAGGGGGGACAGATATATTAGCTAAGATATTAAATGAATTTTTCCATATAAATTTAGGAAAAGGAGTTTTAATGTGTGATTTAATTATAATTTTAATGGCGGTTTTTGCCTTTGGAATTAAGCTATCATTATATGCAATGCTTGGAGTTATAATTAATGGTTTTCTTATTGATCACATCATAGATGGAATAAATGTGTGCAAAGAAGTTACAATTATAAGTAATAACAGCGATAAGATAAGAAAATATATAAGAGAAAAGCTAGATAAAACATCTACTGTATATAACGGAGTAGGGGATTTTTCAGATGAGAGTAAAGAAGTTGTTGTGGTTATAGTAGGAAGAAGGGAGTTTATAACACTTAAAAAATTCATAAAATTTGTTGATAAGGATGCTTTTGTAACAGTGAATAATATTTATGAAGTCTTTGGATACGGGTTTAAATCCTTAAAACATTAAATAAAAATTTTAGATAGCTAATAGAGCGGATTAACAAAATTTATGCCATGAAAGCAGGCAAGATTGTTAGTTATGGAATACCAACAGAAGTCTTAACCCAAGAATTAATAAAGTCTTTGTATGAGTCAGATGCTAAAATTACAGAGGATAAAGAACTGGTATTTTAAATATTATGTATAAACCTTCTTATATAAAATGATATTTTATATTACTTTTTATATCAAGTACAATCTCTTCAATTATATCCTTGATTTGCATATTCCTTGTGCCTGGTATATAAATACCATGTTTTTGTAGTGGAAGTATATATTTAGTACAATCCATATTAAATATTGATGTGGCAATCATGTGGGTAATTTCACCGTTAATGCCACCACTACATATTATTCCAATTGGACCGATTATACTATCGATTTTATTTTTCTTGCAAAATGAGCAAATTGATTCCTCTCCACTTATACCAATATTTGCACCAGCTCTTACCATATTTGAACAAGCAAATGCATTTGTACCAAGTGCAACAATATAGATATCTAGGTCAATTTCTTTACGAATTTTTTTTATGATTGTTTGACCAAGACCTGCCCCTTGTGCGTCTATTACAGCTATTTTCATGGTGAACCTCCAAAAAATAAAATTTATAATATAATGAAATCTATTTTTATATAGATAATATTATTATACTATAATGTTTATGTATATTCTGTGTTTAGTTCAAATAAAATTACAATGTTGGTATAAATAAAATGATTATAAAAAAGCAAAAAAAATTCTCCCATAAAGGTATTAATTTTATAATTCAAGGCAAAATAAAGAAAATAATATTAATAATATAATTGATATAAATGAAGGGGAGAATTTAGTGAAAAACGAGGAAAGTATAAAGGTTATTCCTTTAGGAGGCCTTGGAGAAATAGGTAAGAATATAACAGCTATTGAATATGCGGATGAAATCATTGTTATAGACTGTGGTATAGCCTTTCCTGATGAGGCAATGTACGGTGTAGATTTAGTAATTCCAGATATAACTTATTTAAAAAATAATGCAGAAAAAGTAAAAGGTATTTTTTTAACTCATGGACATGAAGATCATATAGGGTCGCTTCCGTACATTCTAAAACAATTGAATGTACCTATTTATGGTACTAGGTTAACGTTAGGGATAATTGAAAATAAACTAAAGGAGCACAATATATTATCTAATTGTGAACTTCACAATGTAAATGCTGGAGAAACAATAGAACTACAAAATCTTAAAGTTGAATTCATAAGGGTTACTCACAGCATAGCAGACTCCTGTGCTATTGCCATCCACTCACCACTAGGTGTTATATTACATACTGGTGATTTCAAAATTGATTATACCCCCATTGATGGATTGGTCATGGATCTTGAACGTATCTCAAATTTAGGTAAAGAGGGCGTGCTACTTCTTATGGCGGATAGCACGAATGTGGAACGTGAAGGGCATACAATTTCTGAAAAAACTATAGGGAAGACTCTAACTAGAATAATTTCTAATGCGGAGGGAAGGGTTATTGTAGCTACATTTGCTTCAAACATTCATAGAATACAGCAGATCGTAGATGCCTCTGTGAAACATGGTAGAAAAATTGTTTTTAGTGGGAGGAGTATGGACAATATCTCACAAGTAGCTATTGAACTTGGATATCTCCATGTACCAGAAGGTTACATTATAGGTATAGATGATATGCAAAATTACCACAATAAAAATATTACAATAATAACTACCGGAAGTCAGGGCGAACCTATGGCAGGACTTGCTAGAATGGCTTTTGCTACTCATAGGAAAATCACCCTTGAGCCAGAGGATTTATTTGTTATTTCTGCATCTCCAATTCCGGGCAATGAGAAACTTATATCTAGAGTAATCAATGAGCTATTCAAAAAAGGGGCAGAGGTAATTTATGAGGATTTAGAAGAGGTGCATGTATCCGGTCACGCATATCAAGAAGAATTGAAAGTAATTCACGCATTAGTTCATCCTAAATATTTTATGCCAGTTCATGGTGAATACAGACATTTAAGTCACCATGCTAAGTTAGCACAAAAATTAGGTATGCAAGGCAAAGATATATTTACTATGGAAACAGGGCAGGTTTTAGAACTTACAAAGGATGAAGCTAAAGTAACAGGACGGGTACACACTGGATCTGTATTTGTAGATGGACTTGGTGTTGGGGATGTTGGAAGCATAGTGCTTAGAGATAGAAAGCACTTAGCAGAAGATGGCATGCTCACTGTTGTGGTTACTTTAGAACGTGAATCTTATAGTATTATTGCGGGACCAGACATAATAACTCGCGGATTTATATATGCAAAGGAATCGGATGAATTAATTAGTGAAGTAAAAGAAATTGTTAGGGTCGAGCTTAATAAGTGCTTAGACAAGAAAATTATTGAATGGTATGTATTAAAATCTAATATAAAAAAATCCACAGAGCGATATTTGTATGAAAAAACAAAGCGTAGGCCAATTATTCTTCCAATTATTATGGAGATTTAACAGTTTTTTTAAGCTGGTGGTATATACAAAAGGCCAGCAAAAATCATATAGTAAAACTAAAAAATTGCAGTAGTTAGTTCTACTGCTTTTTTATATTGCTATTGTATCTAAAAATAGTATTAATTTTTAACATAACAAAAGACTGCCCTGTTAGGTACAGTCTTAATTGTGATATTGTAGCATCGAAGATGATGAACAGAACCGCAGGTTATGATTTAACGTGCTGTTTTTTTCATGAATTCTTCAGAATTTACTATGTACCTTATGTGAATTCCTTCACCTATTTTACCCATATCATCATAGGCTTCCACCTTAAAGAACAATTTTTTGCCTTCTGCCTTTGATAATAAAGCTTCAGCTCTAACCTTAACGCCAACAGGTGTTGCCTTTATGTGTTTAACACTAATCTCTATACCAACGGTTGTGAAACCATCAGGTAGATTTTGTTGAACACAATTCATTGCTGCATTCTCCATAAGCGCTGTCATAGCTGGAGTAGCATAAACATCTAGATTTCCAGATCCATAAGAAATTGCGGTGTCACTGCTTTTAATAGTCTGCTCCATAGTAACTTTTAAGTCTTTATTAAAATTGAATTCCAATTTTATCACTCCATTCTGTTTATTATTTTTTACTATACCAATACCTTATTATACCATGTTAACACCTTTAGGATAGTGTTATTATGATATGTCTTATGATATAAATAAAAAAAAGAATCCCATTACTGGAATTCTAATGTTTACTTGCATTGTATATGGATCTTTTAAAATATTCAAATTGAAATAATATCATAGCGAATAATTCATTTCTTACTGTTTGGGCTAATCATTTAGCCACATCTATACAGATTTCTTTGAATTTCGGAATTACTGTAATTATACAACTCTACTAATTTTATTCCTTTGGAATCAATGTGTATTTTATCTTCACAAATCATAACTACATTATTATTATATTTAGGGCTACGACTTCCACATTTTACAAAGGCTTCTATCTCTTCATATTTTACAAAACCTAACCTTTTTAATTTTCCTAAATAAGAAGCAAATTCTTGATTCTTCTCTTTTGGATCTTCTTCTGTTAAATTGTAATTTTCAATTTCGAATGACATTCCTGGCAACATATCAGCATCGTAAATGTCAATTAGCATCTCGCTTTCTAATGTATTTAATTCCATATATTCCCCTCCCGCTATAGTATAAAACAATGCCGGTTAGACAATTTACATATAAAGGTAAAATGCCTATCCGCAATATTTTAATTATACCACAAAGCAATACATTATTTTGTAATATTGTGTTATCATTGGTAATAATTATTCTGCAAATTTCTGCAATATTTCTAAAAATGTGCAAAACTTATTTATGTTGAGTTTACAAAACGGTATATGGGGAGTAAAGATTTTATTTGGTTTATATTTTTGATAATTCTACTAAGGCACATCCATCTATTACTTGCATTCCACTTGATTTACAAAAATTAATTATTTCAGGGCTTTCAGCTCCTGGTTGAATAAGGACTTTATCTATTTTTAACTCATGAGCTTCATGAAGAATTTTAATACCTTTATATGGATTAATGCATAAATCTAAAACTTCTACCTTGTAGGGTATATCACTTAGGGTGATATAAATCCCTTCATTTTCAATAGATGGATTTACCCCCACTGCGTTAAACCCATGTTTTTTTAAGGAATTCAATATTTTATAAGCATATTTGGAAGGGTTTAATACATCCCCAACTACAACCCAGTTTTTATAATTTAAAAATTGACTAGCATCCAATGTTGTCATCTCCTAATAAAATTAATTTCTATAATATTATCATTCCCTAGTAGCGATAAAAAAAACATGCTAATTAGCATGTTTTTTTCAGACCGTTGACAAACATAAAATGTAAAACACTCTAATTTAAAATTGGAGTGTTTTTTTCATATTCAAAAAGGATTTTAGGACATCAATGTCGAATATATATAGTATACAAACTTTATAATTCGGAGGGCATTATTATGATTAATGAAAAGAACTTCACACAACAAAAACTAGAAATGGTGTATTTAGAAGATTTAGTTCCTAAAGACCATATTCTGAGAAATATAGATAAATACATGGATTTCTCTTTTATAAGAGAACTGACTAAAAAATATTACTGCTTAGATAATGGAAGACCTGGCGTAGATCCTATTATACTTTTTAAAATGCTGTTTATTGGGTACTTATTTGGAATAAAATCTGAACGACAACTTGTAAAGGACATTGAAGTAAATGTGGCTTATAGATGGTTTCTAGGACTAAGTCTTACTGATCCTATTCCAGATCATTCAACAATTAGCCAAAATAGACGTAGACGGTTTAAAGGTACAGATGTGTTTCAAAAAATATTTGACAAAGTAGTATTTAAGGCTATAAATCTTAAGATGGTAACCGGTAAAATACTTTACACAGATTCTACACACCTAAAAGCAAATGCTAATAAGCGAAAGCTTGTGAAAATTGAAGTTGAAAAAACGCCGAAAGAATATGTAGCTGAACTTAATAAAGCAGTGGAAGAAGATAGAATAAACCATGGTAAAAAACCTTTAAAAGAAAAAGAACCTGTTACCAAAATAAAAGAAACTAAAGTTAGCACAACCGACCCCGACAGTGGATATATGATGAGAGATGGCAAGCCGGAAGGCTTCTCATATTTAGATCACAGAACTGTCGATAGCAGACATAATATAATTACTGATGTGTATGTTACTGATGTGTATGTTACTCCTGGAAACATAAATGATGTTGATCCTTATATCGATAGATTAGATGTGCAAATAAAAAAGTTTAATTTTAATACAAAATATGTTGGTGCAGATGCTGGTTATGCTACAAATCTTATATGTAAAAAACTATATGAGAGGGAATTAAAATCTGTAATGGGATACCGTAGGTCTCCACATACAAAAGGAATGTACACAAAAAATAAATTCCAATATGTTAAAGAGCAGGACATTTACGTATGCCCTGACTTAAGGGCTTTACATTATAAAACAACAACAAGAGAAGGATATAAAGAATATGTTGGTAATGCAAAATATTGCGACATATGTCCAAACAGAGCTCAATGCTTTTCTGCAAAAAGCAAGTTTAAAACTATTAGAAGACATGTTTGGGAAACGTATAAAGAAGATGTTGTAAAGTTCACCAGAACAGATAAAGGCAGAAATATATATAGAAGAAGAAAAGAAACTATAGAGCGAAGCTTCGCAGATTCAAAACAACTGCATGGGCTTCGCTATTGCCATATGCGTGGATTAGAAAATGTGCAAGAGCAGTGTCTGCTTACAGCAGCAGTGCAGAATATGAAAAAGATAGCTAGCCTGCTATCTTTAAGGTTTTTTGATTTTCTAACTAAGAACATAGTTGTTATTTTAAATTTATCCATAACTCAAAATGCTATCGCATAATTGCATGTAAAAAGCCCAGTATAATAAAAAAATTATACTGGGTTTGTAAACAACCTGTATTGTTATTTTATCAAAAGAAATTTGGATAATCTGTTCTTCGCTTTTTTTATTTCACTATGAAACATAAAAAACCTAACTGAATTATATGCCTATTTAAAATTTACAGAAGTAACTAAATGTCTTATATTATCGATAATTGGATTTATCACCTGTAAAAGATAGCTAAGAAAATCAGTTAATACAGGTATTGCAATACCTATTTGTTTAAGGACATATATTAAAAGGAAGACACCGAGTGTAATGCTTAATATCCTTCCAATTATTTTAAATACTGCAATACCAAGATAAGCAAGTAATATAGCTAATGCAACCATAATAATGGTATTCAGATTAATATTAGAAAAATCAACATTCATAAACACACCTCCATTATTTATAAAATTATAACTTAAACTCTAGGGCTTGGCAAAGGTAAAATATCCTAAAGTCCAATTTAAGGGTATGTGAAAATGTATGTCAAGCATTTTTGAAAATGTCCCAAAATATTTAAAACATTAGCACCAGTTTTTCTGGTGCTTTTACATTGATTTTGATTACCTAATGCATGTTGTGCAAACTGGATATAAGATTATTTAGTTACTTTGAAATTTCTCCTAAAATCTTTCCTAAATATCTTTTAGCCGTAGGCTTATAATTTTTGATGCATTAAAGCATCTCCTTCTGAAATGTCATTAAAACTGAAAAATTGTTTTTGAGGGTATGCAAGAATCCTTCCATTTATATTAGCGTAGCTAGTGAATGGGAATCCAGTTATTTTTGTCAATTTGATTTTATTAGCTTTTGCTTCCATTGGCCAGTTTCTTAATCTATTATTGAGATATGTTTTGGGTTCACTTAATAAACCTTAGAAGATTGTCTTTTTCAAAGATCTAAAATGAACAGATTTTTAGTGTTCCTATGCTACATTATCGCTGCGGTGAGCCTGTTTATTTAGATACCGCTCAAAAGAATCTTGTTTCCAAGGATGACTCATTGGTGGTATGTAGCGTTTTCTAGGTTGGTCATTTGGAACAACTAAATCAAAGTTCTTAGAGGAAAGTTTATGCCCTGGTAATAAATCTAGCGCATAAACCTTTTCATCTACACACAAGAAAATCTCGTCACTAAATGCCTGAATTACCATTCCAGATGTTCCTTTGCGATAATGTACAGGATGACCATTGGAATCTATAGGTAAATAGTAATTCTTTTTAAATTTGATACAGCTTCCGTTATCTACCTTCCTACTAGTCAATACGGCAAGAGTTAAGTTGATTTTTTCATTATCTGGTTGCATTTCAAAGACAGATTTGATATCATCAACAGGTAATGCAAACTGAGCATTGAATTCTTTTATGTAGGAGTTTAAGAATTCGTTTGCTTGCTCAATTGTGTTTATACCAGCTAGTCGCATTTCCAAGGGGAGGCGTGATTGTAACGTCTGAAACATTCTTTCTACGCGTCCCTTGGCTTGTGCAACACTACTGGTTCTAATTTCTATACCCAATTGTTTACACGCATAGCTAAACTGTGTAAATGTGTCCTCTTCAACTGAAGGGGATTTTTTTTGTTTATATTCAAATACAGTACGTCTATCAGTGAATAACATGTAGGGAATACCATAGTCAGTAAGCACTTGGTGTAGTACATGATAGTATCCGTTTAAAGTTTCCTGTGGATCGAAATAAGCCCCCATAATAGCGCCAGTGGCATCATCTACAGCGATATGCAACTGACTTTTTTCATTACCGAACCAAAGATGTACCGAAGCATCCATTTGAAGCATTTCACCTGTATAAGCACATCTTGGACGTCTAGGATGTGCATCCTCGGCAGCAATTATGGAACTTTGAATTTCAGCAATTTCTTTAATAGAATTAGTTGTTTTTTGTAGTTCTTTTAATTCTGCCTTGATCCTTTTTCTTGTAGCACGCTTCGCCTTAGGGGACAGGATGAAATCCTGTATAAGGATAGAGTGAATAGTGCTAGTAGAAACCGTTATATTGTGATGTTTTTTTAGTAATTCAGAAAAGTGAGTAAAATTGGCTTCAGAGTATTTGGTACGGTATAAATCCAGGATTAACTGCTTTGTATTAACAGTGAGGGCATGTGAGGGCTTCCGCCCTCGATTACCATGAATAAAGAATTCCTTTCCACTTTCTTTATATCCCTTAACCATTCTGTTAATATGCCTAACTGAACAATTGAGAGCTATAGCTGCTCGCTTTTTATTTCCATCTGTTTCTACTAATTTTTTTATAGTAGAGTACTTATCTATTTCTTCCATAGTTAAATTCACCTTTCTCATTATCGGCACCTCATTTCTAGTCATGAGGTTTATTATACAATGTTTTCATATTTGGGACATAATCAAATGTGGTATAGTAAGACATTATCATAAATCAATCATATCCAATTTAAGGGTATGTGAAAATGTATTGACATAAAATATATATGGGATTATAATATAATTCGTAAGCTAAATATACGGATACGAAATATTAGTAGACGAAATACATTTAAGGGGGTAATTAAGTGAAAAAAATAAATGAAAGCTTAGAAGTTGCAAGACTTTTTCAAGAGGTTATGCAGCTATTTAAACATAATATGAGTAAAGTTCTTTGTGATACAGGTATTTCTGCGCCTCAAGGTATGGTTTTGGGGCTTTTAAGTAAAAAAAAGAAACTTAAGATAACAGAACTTAGCAATGAGCTTTGTTTATCAAATAGTACAGTCTCTGGAATTATTGATAGGCTTGAAAAGCAGGAAATGGTAGTAAGAGAAAGAAGCGATGTGGATAAGAGGGTAGTCTACGTAAGTATGTCACCAAACTTTAAAGAGATGCATAAAAACTTTCATAACCAATTTGAAAAAAACATTGCAGATATAATGAGTAAGGGAAGTACAGAAGAACTTCATAAAATATTTGAAGGCTTAGATACACTTAAGAAGCTTTTAAATGACCAATAAAAATAATGCAATAACAAATGAATGGAGATGATACTTTTGATTAAATTATTTAGATTTTTAAAAGAATACACATTGCAAATAGTGCTAATAGTTATATTGATTTTTACTCAAGTACTTGCAAACCTATATTTGCCAACATTAATGGCTGATATAGTTGATAAAGGTATAGTACACAAGGATGTAGTTCAAACTATTTCATTTTTAGGATTTAGTGGAACTTATAAAGGAATTGATTATATTATTAGAATAGGTGGACTTATGCTATTAATCTCAGCAGGCGGTGTTATATGCTCAGTTGTAGCTGCATTCCTATCGTCAAGAACTGCTGTAGGACTTGGTAGGATTATTCGTAATAAATTGTTTGCTAAAGTCGAAGGATTTTCGCTTCATGAGTTTGATAAGGTAGGTACTGCCACCCTTATAACAAGGACTACAAATGACGTTACTCAGGTTCAAACGGCAACAGTAATGATTTTTTCTATTATGCTTTTTGCCCCTTTAACCGCCCTAGGTGGTGTTGTTATGGCTTTAAGAGAGGATGCATCACTAACCTGGATTTTTGCAGTTGTAGTTCCGCTTCTTGGGATTATTATTGGAGTAACTCTTAAATTCGCTATGCCATTATTTAAATTAATGCAAGTGAAGATAGACAAATTAAATCTTGTATTACGTGAAGGACTTACTGGTATTAGGGTTGTACGTGCATTTAACCGTATAGATACTGAAAAGAATAGATTTGATGATGCTAACATTGATCTTATGAATAATGCTGTAAAAGTGAATAAAATTATGGCGTTTTTATTGCCAGTAATGATGTTAATTATGAATGTCACAACGGTTGCTATTATTTGGTTCGGTGCTAAAAGAATAGATGCTGGAAGCATGGAAGTTGGTTCATTAATAGCATTTATACAATATGGAATGCAAATTTTAATGGGATTCTTAATGCTTGCTATGGTATTTATAATGATACCAAGAGCGCAAGCATCTGCAATAAGAATAAATGAAGTATTAGAAATGGAATCTGAAATTATTGATCCAAAGATTATTAAGTTAGCTGATAAACAAAGTGGATACGTTGAGTTTAAGGATGTAACATTTAGCTACCCAGGTGCGGATCAACCAGCCATTAGTAATATAACCTTTAGTGCAAAGCCTGGTGAAACAACAGCAATTATTGGTGGTACAGGTTCTGGTAAATCAACTCTTATAAACTTAATACCGCGTTTTTATGATGCAACTAGTGGCCAGGTATTGGTTGATGGAGTGGATGTACGCGAAATGAGTCAGGAAGCTCTAAGGTCTAAGATTGGTTTCGTTCCTCAAAATACTGTACTCTTTTCTGGAACCATTGCTGAGAATATTAAATATGGCAAGGATAATGCTACTATTGAAGAAATTCAGCATGCAGCTACGGTAGCACAAGCTACAGACTTTGTTAATGGAATGAAAGAAGGATATGACCATCTTATTGCCCAAGGAGGAACGAATGTTTCCGGTGGACAAAAGCAACGACTTTCTATAGCGCGTGCCTTAGTTAGAAAACCTGGAATATATATTTTTGATGATAGTTTTTCAGCACTTGATTTTAAAACTGATGCAAAACTACGTGCAGCACTTAAAAAAGAAACAGCAAAATCTACAGTAATAATTATTGCCCAAAGAGTTGCAACAGTTATGGATGCGGATAGAATTATAGTAATAGATGATGGTAAAATTGCAGGAATGGGAACTCACAAGGAACTTTTAACTAGTTGTAAGGTATATCATGAGATTGTATCTTCACAGCTTTCAGAGGAGGAATTATCATGAGTGAAAACAACAAGAATAACAAATCAGGCGGAGGTTCGGGACGCCAAGGTGGTGGACCAATGGGATCCTTCGCAGGGCCTATAGTAAAAGCCAAAGACTTCAAAGGCACATTAAAAAGGCTTTTAAGTTATTTAAAGCCTCAGAGAACTAATTTTATTCTAGTTTTTATATTTGCGATCATAAGTACTATCTTTACAATAGTTGGGCCTAAGATCTCAGGAGAAGCTATAGATAGATTAGTTCAAGGTATAATGAATAAATTTGCTCTACTTCAACTACATGCTCAGCAGGGCAAAATAGCAGATTTAATAAAGTCTGATCCAGCAGCTGCAAAGAGTCCCAAAGTAATTGAGGGCCTCGCTCAAATTAAAACTGGAATTTCTAAAATAATGAATGTAAATGGTGGAAAGATAGATTTCACATATATTAGAAATATTATTATTTTATTAATTGCATTATATTTAGTAAGTACAGTTTTTGCGTTTCTTCAACAATATATAATGGCTGGTGTTGCACAGAAAACTGTATATAACTTGCGAAAAGAAGTTGAAGATAAGCTTTCACGGCTACCACTTAAATTTTTTGATGCAAGAACTCATGGTGAGATATTAAGTCGTGTAACAAATGATGTTGATAATATTTCAACAACGCTTCAACAAAGTCTTACACAGCTTATTACAGCTATTGTTACGATTATGGGTATTATCATTATGATGCTCACAATAAGCCCGTTACTTACACTTGTGGTTATTTTAACTTTGCCACTATATATTGTTGTGACAGCGTTTGTTGCAAAACGATCTCAAAAATATTTTGCTGCTCAGCAAAAAGAAATTGGAGCACTTAATGGCCATGTTGAAGAAATGTATACTGGACACAAAATAGTTAAATCATTTGGACATGAGAAGGATTCTATTGAAGAGTTTAGAAATATTAATGATAGGTTATACAATGCAGGTTGGAAAGCTCAGTTTATATCAGGGGTTATAATGCCTATGATGAGATTTGTTAGTAATATAGGTTATGTAGTAGTCTGCGTTGTTGGTGGATATTTAGCAACCCAAGGGAAAATTACTATAGGTAATATACAAGCCTTTATTCAATATTCTAGTCAGTTTACTCAACCAATAGTTCAAACTGCAAATATTGCAAATATTATTCAATCAACGGTAGCTTCAGCTGAACGTATTTTTGAATTACTTGATGAAGTTGAGGAGATTGTAGAAACTAATAATTCTAAGGTAATTGAGATTCCGAAGGGCGAAGTTAAGTTTGAAAATGTTGACTTTAGCTATAAATCAGATGAACCTCTTATTAAGAATATGAACCTTGATGTAAAACGAGGTCATACAATTGCAATAGTTGGACCAACAGGTGCTGGTAAAACTACACTTGTTAACTTGCTTATGAGGTTCTATGAGATAGATGCAGGTTCAATTACAGTTGATGGAGTGGACATAAGAGATATAAAGCGTGGAGAACTACGTAATATGTTTGGGATGGTACTTCAGGATACGTGGCTCTTTAATGGTACTATAATGGAGAATATTGCGTATGGTAAAGATGGAGCAACTAATGAAGAAGCTATAGAGGCAGCAAGAGCAGCTCATGCGCATCACTTTATTAAGACTCTTCCTGATGGATATAATACAATACTAAATGAAGAAGCTTCAAATATATCACAGGGTCAAAAACAACTTCTTACTATAGCTAGGGCAATACTTGCAAATCCAACTATTATGATACTTGATGAAGCTACAAGTAGCGTTGATTCAAGAACAGAAGTTTATATACAAAAAGCTATGACAGAACTTATGCAAAATAGAACAAGTTTTGTAATTGCACATAGACTTTCTACAATTAAAGATGCAGAGTTAATATTAGTTATGAATAAAGGAAGTATTATTGAGATGGGTAACCATAATGAACTTCTTGCTAAGAATGGCTTCTATGCAGATCTTTATAATAGTCAATTTAGTGGAGCAAACTTAGATAATGAAGTAGTATAAATAAAATAATAATGATAAATGAAATTTTTAAATACCCTATAGAGTAGACAAGTAAAAAAAGTCTGCTCCATAGGGTATCTTTATGCATAATTATGTTTGGGATATTACTTGTAAAGGTATAGGCATCATTTTCACCTCAAGAAATACCAGCAGTAAATGCCAAATACATTGATGTTTTAGATTATTAAAACAAACATTCAAAAAGTAGTAAGAGTGACTCTTACTACTTTTTTTTATTATATAGGAAACAGCTTGCGGAAACCGCTGTGGATAACATTCTAGCTAAAAAATAGATAGAAAAAATCAGATAAATATGAGATGATTAAATCATGAAAATAAATAAGATTACTATAAAACAAATATTTGAAGATAATTATCCAGAGTTTTGGAAATTGAATAAAGAAAAGTATCCTGAAAAGATGAGAGAACATATGAATATCGAAGTAATGAAAATGATAGGATGTGGAGATATTTCATTAGGTTTTGTTGCGTATATATGCTTAAAATGTTTAGAAGTATTTAAAATAGGGTTTACATGCAAAAGTAGATTTTGCAGTAAATGTGGGAAAAAGTACATAAGTGAATGGGTAGAAAAACAAGTAAACAAGATTTTAGATGTACCGCATAGACATTGTGTATTCACAATACCAGCTGAATATAGGAATTATTTTTACTGGAATAGGGAGTGCTTAAAAGATTTACAAGACATGGTATATGAGGCTATAAACGAGTTTGCGAATGGTGTAAACTATAAAAATAGAGAAGAGTATCAGAAAAAGAAAAGGGGTAAAAAAGGAGGAGTACTTTGGCAAAGTGGAATGATAGGAGTAGTGCATACATTTGGAAGGAATGTAGGTTTTAATCCACATGTCCATGCATTGGTTCCAGAAATAAAAACAAAAGGCAATGAAGTTAAGGAGATGGAATACCTTGACTACAAATATTTCAGAAAAGTTTGGCAGTTTAAATTAATAAATTATATGATAAGTAAAAAGCCAGAGAAGAACGCAGAATACTTAAAAATGTTTAAAGATTATCCTGATGGATTCTATATAAATGCAAAATCAAGAATGAAAAGTGCAAGAGGTGCAGCAAGATATATAGGCAGATACTTAGCAAGGCCTGCGATAGCAGAATATAGAATACTTAGTTATGATGAGAAAAATGTAACGTTTTGGTATAAGAGTCATGAAACCAATGAGAGAGTAGAAGAAACAGTTACAGCGCAAGTATTCGTAGGTAGATTATTAATGCATATTACCCCTAAATATTTCAAGATGGTTAGACTATACGGAGTATATTCAGGCAGTATAAGTGTAAAAGTTCGGAAGTGTTTTGGTCTTTTGCAATACATAAAAAGTGGTCTTAAGGCAATTCAGTTCACACTAAAAATAAATTGGAAAAAGGAAACAAGAAAAATGACTTATAGAGAATTAATGATTATTAATTTTTCCAAAGATCCGAGAAAGTGTTTAAAATGCGGCCAGCTAATGGAATTGTGGCAAATATGGCATAGAAAGTATGGGTATATATATGATATGGGAACGTATTAAAAGAATTTTTAAAGGTAAAGTGAATGAGGATAGCATACCATTTCGACCACAAGAACGTGATAAAATGATACTTTTTAAATGTAAAAAATGTGGGTTTGAAGAAGAAGTGCCTGACTTTGTTGCGTTTGAATGTTATACGCCTGAAGAATATGACAAGAAAAGTGGTAGTCCTATTGTTTTGTGTATAGAATGTGGTTCAGATATGATAATTAAGAGGTGATGCCACACTATTTGTGGAGCATCACTTTAATACTCGACCGTAGGGAGATTTTGTTCTGAAAACTTATCATGTCACGATATTTTAATATTGCAAATATAATAGTATAGTCGGAAAACAATAATTAACAATTTCCATATTTAAGTATTAAAAGTGCTTATTTGAATGAAAAGTTATATTTGAATTAATTACGGACATGACAAAAAGACTTTTTTATACACTATTTTAAAAAAGCCGTAGGCTGGTTATTGAATTGAAATTTATTTTAAATTACGCAGCTATATTTTTAAGAGTTGGGAAAATATCGGCAAGGGCTATTAATCTTTCTGATGCCCAAGCATCTATGAAACAGCAAAATGCACCAAGAAATACCCTTGTTATTCTACACCCAACAGAATAAATAATTGCATCTTCAGCATGAAAATTGTTATTTATTCTATCCCAACATCTTTCAGTAGTTGAACGTCTTTTATAAAGAGATTTCCATTGTTTTGAACCTCTTAATATTGGAGTGAAATACCTTGGGTTGTCTAATGTTTTAGTGTAATAAGATTTATTGCTTTTCATAGGACATTTTTCACAGTTTTCACATTGAACTGGGAATAACCATTTATGTCTATATTGTTTACTAATAATTCCCCAATTACGAAGCTGATGTCCACAAACAGTTCCGTGTGGAATAGCATTCTTATCAAGTTTAACAAATTCACTATTTGATGAAGGTTTTGAAGAACGTGAATTTAAATCAATAATAGGATTTATTCCATAATGCATGCATAAAAGATAAAAAGCATTAGCATCATAAGCAGAATCTAAGGCTACAGAATGAAATTTAATTTCAGGATATAAATCCACAAGTTCTTTAAGTGCATAAACGCCAGTAACAGCATCATGGCGTGCCGCGCTAACAAATTTAATATGGATAGGTAGGCTGTAAAAGCTATCACAGGCAGTAAATCCGTGATAGGTATGACCATAGTAATAATGTTCATTAAAGCTATCCCAACCCCAGCTAGCACTGGGGTCGGTAAACTTTCGATAACAGTCACAATGTTCTCCTGGTTTAAGTTTGCAATCACAAACTTTTTTACCGTAAGGCGAAGCCTGTGTTGGCATACAGGTTCCGTCGCCAGCAATATTTAGTTTAGAAGGATCGCCCAAAATACCCATTGATAAAGAAGGAATAACAAATAATTCTTTAAGTATGTTGTTCATTTTGGATTCGCTTCTGTCAAGGAGCTTTGAATTATCATATTTTAAGATTCTTTTAACTAAACGGTCAACTACACCAGACTTGGAGTTATTCATCTTTTGGTTTTTCTTTTGTTTTTTACGTGGTTTACGTTTAATTTTACGCAGTTTGGATTTATTAAGGATCTTATCCTTATGAATCAGCCTATCCATAAAATCATAAAAAGTACCTACACCAGGAATTCGGTCAACATGTATGCCTTCGGCTTTAGAGTCTGAATAGCAAGCGGGTATAAAGCCAGATAAAATTGAATAGAAAGGGTCTGAACGTAATGTTTTTACCCAAGATGATATACTAGTTTCTTTACAATAAGCCATGATAATAAGTGACCTGAGTAATGCTACCGCATCTTTGGGCGGAGCCCCTTGATTAGATTTAGAGTAAGTACTTTCTATTAGAGGGACAATTCCGGTTAGGTCGGTAGACCAGATTTTAGTTATTTGTGAACTACGCTCAAACAAAGTGATTTGTTGATTGGTTTGAATATAGAATTTTTCTAAAAATGTTTCAAGAAAATATTGATATTGAGAATGAGAAACCTTAACAGTTAACATAAAAACACTCCTCGCAAATGAAATAATGTAAAAAAATATACATATTTAATTTTGCGAATTTTTACTAGCTGTCAAGTCTTATTTCACAATGTTTAAGTAAAAAAGATTAAAAGTAATACGAATAGCTTAAATTTTCTAGGTTATTCGTACAATATGAGGCACCACGAATTTTTGAGGTGAAGTTGATTTTTGAGCAAAATGAATCAAGAGTTAGCAGTACCTTAAGAGTTTCCGAGAGTGCACATATAATGTAGTGAGGTGGTAATTTAATGAATCAAAAAAATTGTAAAGATAGATACGAAACACTTTCGAAAACTGTTGATATTCCTATAGAGCTGTACGAATCTATGCGTGGACAATATTTTATTGGGTATGCTGATGATTGTGCGCCACGAAAGCGTGGTAATCAACTCGCAAGAGTTGATTAATATAGCTGTGCTATACAGATGATGGAGGAATGTCCTCCGAAATCGCCATGCAGGTGGAGATTTCAAACTACCTTAAGGTGCTGTAATCAAAAGTTATGGTGCTTAGCGTTAAGGAAAAGGCAGAGGTAAATCTGTCAAGTATGTACTAAAGAGATGAACGAGCATGTGAATCACTTACGAAAATGTCGAAAGCGTAGAGACTCCATCAAAACCAGGGGGTAGTCGTTAACTTGGGATAAGCCTAGAGGAAACCTGTTTACTGGCTAGGCGGTGGGCGGCATAAAGGTGGCATGACTTTAGTATGGGCATTTGTATGGAACGTGGGAACCTACGGCTTGATGTTAAGAGAGTATTTCAAGCAGAAGAACTGTGAGAAAAGAGTATCGATGCAAGCATAGGGGCAGATTGGGTCGTAGTAGTGAAGAAACTTCTGTAATGGAAGTGGAGCGAAGGACTTCAAGTTATTCAGTTTCAGAAATAAGTCAACTTTGAAAAGGAGGAGGAGCTTATGATGGAAACAAAGCCGTTTAATATTTCTAAAAGAGCTGTAGTTACAGCTTACGAAAAGGTGAAAGCAAACAAGGGAACATATGGAGTTGATGGACAGTCAATTGAAGATTTTGAAAAGAACTTGAAAAATAATCTATATAAAATCTGGAATAGGATGTCATCAGGAAGTTACTTTCCCCAACCTGTAAAAGCAGTTGCAATTCCAAAGAAAAGTGGAGGAACTAGATTACTAGGGATACCGACTGTTGAGGATAGAATTGCACAAATGCTAGTTAAACTATACTTTGAACCAGAAGTAGAGACTATGTTTTATGAGGATTCCTACGGATATAGACCTAATAAATCTGCAATACAGGCACTTGATGTTACAAGAAAAAGGTGTTGGAGGAAAGATTGGGTCCTTGAATTTGATATAAAGGGACTATTTGATAATATCAAACATGACATTTTAATTAAAATGGTAAAGAAACATACAAATGAAGAATGGATTATTCTATATATTCAAAGGTGGTTAACTGCACCATTTCAAATGGAAACGGGAAAACTAGTGCCAAGAATTTCTGGAACCCCGCAAGGGGGTGTCATAAGTCCAGTACTTGCGAATCTGTTTTTACATTATGTGTTTGATGATTTTATAACAAAAGAATTCAAAACAATTCCGTGGGCAAGATACGCAGATGATGGAATAGCACACTGTGTATCCCTAAAACAGGCTAAATATCTACAAAGACGGTTGCAAGAAAGGTTCGAAGAATACGGATTGCAACTGAACCTTGATAAAACAAAGATTGTATACTGTAAAGATGATGATAGAAAGGGAGATTATCCAAATATATCATTTGACTTCCTAGGGTATACATTTAAGCCTAGAGGCGCAAAAAGTAAATATGGAAAGTATTTTACAAGTTTCTTACCAGCGATAGCAGATAATGCAAAGAAAAGAATTAGGAAAGAAGTAAGAAGTTGGAGAGTACAGTTGAAGGTAGATAAAGACTTGTGGGATATATCAAGTATGTTTAATAAAAAGATACAGGGGTGGATTAACTATTATACACATTTCTATAAAACGGAAATGTATTCAGTATTAAGATATATCAATAATGCTTTAGTAAAATGGGTTCGAAGAAAGTATAAGAAACGAAAACATAAACGAAGGGCAGAATATTGGTTGGGAAGTATTGCGAAAAGAGATAGAAATTTGTTTGCACACTGGAAAATGGGAATATTACCAACGACTGAATGATGGGAGCCGTATGAGCTGAGAGGTTCACGTACGGTTCTGAGAGAAACTAAGGGTGAAGTTCCCTTGGTTTACTTACTTAGTATTTGGAAAAGGTACAAGTGCCTGGGCAAGATTATACAATCCAATTAATTCAGGTGTTATTTTACATGTGAATGTTTGGACTGTAACTGATGTTGCAGAGTCAGCTTTCCGTGCACAGTTTTGGTTTAACGCAACTCCTCCTGAGTCAGATGTTAAGTATGCACTTGTAACGCCTACAAATTTAAGTGTCAAACCACAACCTAGAGCAAAGGTGAAACTAGAATACGCATCTAATGTTATAGGTGAGCCAACTGGTGGAATCAAAGCCTTTGTAAGACGTGCCCAGCCTGAAACAACATTGGTGGAAAGTGAAAATGGTAAAATAATTATTGGCGAAGGTGGTAATTTCTTAATATTTCTATCAAATCCAGAAACACCAGGAGTTTTAACAGAAGGTAGGATAGCTTTTGGTTGGTGGGAAGAAAGCATAAGTAACAAATGTAATGGTTAACACTTTTCTAAGCTACAAATGCGTACGTTGTAAATCATACAAATAAAAAAAGACCATTAAATAGTATAACTATTTAATGGTCTTTTTTTAATTATAATACTGAAATGTTTTCTGCTTGTGGTCCTTTAGGTCCTTTAACGATGTCAAAAGAAACTCTTTGACCTTCATCAAGTGATTTGTAACCATCTGAATTTATTTGAGAAAAATGTGCGAAAACATCTACTCCGTCTTCTCCTGTAATAAAACCAAATCCTTTTTCTCCATTAAACCATTTAACTGTACCATTCATATAATGTATACCTCCGAAATTTTATTTTCTTAAATGCTTTGTAATAGCTCACTAATAAAATTTCGATATTAAAATACTATATTTAAAAGTACCAATTGAAATATATATGTGCTACATTAATTACTATTCATTTAAGTCAATTCTTATGTTATCATAGTTTATTATAAAAAGCAAGTTATATTAACTAATTGTTTTATGTTTAGCATAAAATTCAGTTGCTATGATGATAATGAGAATACACTCTTACAAAATATTGACATGCAATTAAAAGAAGGATACTATCACTATGTAGTTAGGTTTGACGGGGTTTTTTATTGTTTTGGAGGTGACTATAATGAAAAAAGTATTACAGCTTATAGATGAAAATAAGTTTATTGAAGCAAGACGAGAGCTTGAAAGAAAAAATGTAGTTGATATAGCAGCATTATTTGAAGAGCTGAATAAAGAAAGTGTTGTAAAGGTATTTAGATTACTTCCTAAAGATATAGCGGCGGATGTGTTTGCGTATATGGAACATGAACAAAGGGTTTTTGTAATAGATGCCTTAACGGATAAAGAGGTTTCAAGTATTATTGATGATTTATTTATAGATGATACAGTCGACTTTTTAGAAGAACTTCCAGCCAATGTAGTTGATAGGGTATTAACAAATACAGATGAAAAAAGAAGAAAAATAATAAATCAATTATTAAAGTATCCTGAAAGTTCAGCTGGAAGTATAATGACTGTGGAGTACGTTGATTTAAAAAAAGAAATAACAGTAGAAGAAGCAATAAGTCATATTAAAAAAGTTGGAACAGATAAAGAGACAATAAATACTTGTTATGTTATTGGAAAGAATAGATATTTACAAGGAATTGTATCTATAAGAAAACTTATTTTAAGTGAGTCTACTGTACTTATAAAAGATATTATGAAGACAGCAGTTATTTATGTTAATACAATGGATGATCAAGAAAACATTGCTGGATTATTTAAAAAATACGATTTGTTATCAATTCCGGTAACTGACAATGAGAAAAAATTAGTAGGCATTATAACAATAGATGATATAGTTGATATTATAGATCAAGAAAATACAGAAGATTTTCAAAAAATGGCTGCAATGGCTCCATCAGAGGAGGAATACTTAAAAACCAGCGTGTGGAATCATGCAAAACATAGAATGGTATGGCTTCTCGTATTAATGATATCTGCAACATTTACAGGTAACATTATAAAAAAATTTGATGATGTTATTCAATCTGTAGTAATTTTGGCAGCATTTATTCCTATGCTTATGGATACTGCTGGTAATGCTGGTTCACAATCTTCAACGCTAGTTATTAGAGGATTGGCACTTGGTGAAATAAAATTAAAGGATATACTCAAAGTTATATTTAAAGAGTTTAGGGTAAGTTTCGTTGTTGGAATTGTTCTAGCCTTATTTAACTTTTTGAGAATATTTTATTTTGAAAAAGTAGAATTTTTTATTGCGATTACGGTTTGTATTACTATGTTTATAACTATATTATTAGCAACGGTAATAGGAGGAATCTTGCCTATAGTTGCAAAAAAGCTTAAACTGGATCCAGCCGTAATGGCAAGTCCACTAATAACCACAATAGTGGATGCTGTAGCATTGATGGTGTACTTTACACTGGCTACTTGGTTTTTAGGATTATAACAATAGGAGATAGTGCTACACACTTGTTATTTTCCGCGTGGGTGGCACTATATTTACATATCCACCGAAGTCGTTAATGCATCTTCCTTGAAGCTGTGCAGCTCCATAGGAGATAATTTAACATGCATTGGTGCATATATGTTGTAGTTTATAGCTGAAGGGATTTCCTTTAATTCAAGTTAATTATGATATAATAAAGATAAAAGCGATGATGTATGATATAAGTAAATATTACCACCTAAAATATAATGAGCTCTGCCAAGAAGGAGAAATATTATGATTAAGGTAATAATTTGTGAAGATAATGCGGTCCATAAGGAAAAGCTAAAGAATCTTATAGAAAATACTATTTTGAGAGAAGAGCTGAACCTCGAAGTAGCAGTTTGCACAGCTAATCCTGAAGAAGTGATAAGCTATGTGCAAAAAAATCAAACTACAGGTATATACTTTTTAGATGTAGATTTGAAAAACAATATAAATGGCATAAGGCTAGGTGAGACGATACGGGAAATGGATCCCTTAGGCTTTATCATATTTGTTACTACTCATTTAGAGATGAGCTATTTGGCATTTAAATATAAGGTGGAGGCTATGGATTATGTAATAAAGGACGAGGAAGATTTTAAACATAGGGTTAATAGCTGCATTTTAAAGGCTTATAACGCTTATTATAAATCGGGAAATAAAAAGGGACACATATCCATAAAAGATGAAGCGAGAATAATAAATATAAAGCTTTATGATATCTTATTTATTGAAACTACAGGAGTAGCTCATAAGATCTGTGTTCATGAAGAAGATAGGCAATTTGCCTTTTATGGTAATTTAAAAGATATTCAAGAAAAACTCACTCCAAACTTTTACAGGTGTCATAAATCTTATATTGTTAATAAGGATAAAATTAAAGAAGTGGACAAGAAAAATAATAAAATAGTAATGGAAAACGGAGAGGAATGCTATGTTTCCTTTAGGTACATGAGGGGGCTCTTAACATGAGCTTTGAAACTTTTATAATGGTATTTTTTACTTATATGATTATACCTGCCTTACTTATGAGCATTTTATGTTGCATTTCTATATATATTTTGAATAACGAGTTTATAGGGAAAGAAGAAATAAGGAAATATTTTTTTATTTCTATCATAATAGGAATAGTTATTAGTACTGGTTCTTATCTAATCATCCTTCCCGTATTTTGTATAATTACTATTTTTCAGCTAAGAAACAATAAAAGCAATATAAAAGCATTGATAACAATTTATGTGGTTTATTTACTACATACGCTATACATTTTTGCATATACTTTTTCAGGCAAAAATTCACAAAACATACCACTTAAATATAGCTTTTTAGAATTTCTTATATTGTTGCCAGTGGTTATTTTAAGTTTTTTCATAATAAGGAGTATTGTAAAAAGAAAAAAAGGTTATAAGGAGCTTACAGCAGATCAATTAAGATTTAGAATGATATTAATTACTAGTATACCCTTAACTTTAATGATATGTGGAATTTTACCTCTTTTAACAGCTAACGCAATAGATAATGATAAGATACATTTTATTACTGGTAACTTTATACCAGCGGTATTGCCTTTAATAGCTATTATTCTTATAACCTTAATTGTGTATAACTACGACAAAAGTTTAGAATATAGGGTTAAACTTAAAAGAGAGACTAAGGAAAAGCAAGGAATAGCGGAATATTCTAATATGATAGAAGAAATGTACGGAGAAACCAGAAGATTTAAGCACGATTATATGAATATGCTGACACCACTTAAAGAATACATAGATAAGGCTGATATAGAAGGATTAAGAGAATTTTTTTATGATAATGTTATTGATATGGATAAGGATATAAAGTGGAGTAATAGCAATATTGATAAGTTAAAATATATTAAGGTGGATGGAGTGAAAGCAATACTATCTACAAAGCTAATAAAGGCAGCAGGACTTAATATTGATATAAAAGTGGAAATAGTTGAAGATATAAAGAATATAGCTATGAATATAATGGATTTATGCAGAATGCTAGGAATATTGATAGATAATGCTATTGAAGCTGCACAAAAATGTGAATATCCTAAGCTTTATGTTTGCTTAGTAAACAAAGATAACTACGTGACCATAGTTATTGAAAATAATTTTTTTGGACAGAAACCTAAGATTCATAAGATATATGAAGAAGGCTATTCCACAAATGGGAAAAGACGAGGGCTAGGTTTATATAGCGTAAAACAGATTATAGATAAAAAATATCATAATGCATTCTTAAATACAAGCATAGAAGGTAACATGTTTGTTCAAGAATTATGGATAAAATATATTTAAAAAGCATCCTATGTGGATGTTTTTTTATTGCACTGGAGATTTTATATAGTTTTCATAACCGTTAGTTTTTTAAGCCTCAGCGTAAAAGTAAGTTTTTTTATGAACAATTAAATGTCACTTAGGAAGACTTGGATAATATAGGACCAAAAGCTTGGTAATATATAATTATAAAACCGAAATGAAGGAGCTGATTATATATGACGCAAAAATATTTATTAGAAACTGAGGGTTTAACTAAAAAATATAATGGAAGGAAAGCAGTGAATAATCTAAGCATTGCAGTATATGAGGGAGATGTTTACGGATTTCTTGGACCAAATGGAGCGGGGAAAAGCACAACTATAAAGAGTATTATGGGCCTTATAAAGCCTACATCAGGCAAGGTAATTATAAATGGGTATGATGTTCATATCCAAAGAGAAAAGGCTATTGAAAGAATAGGCGCCATGGTAGAATCACCAAGCTTTTACGGCGGATTATCAGGTTACAAAAACCTTCTTCTAATGGCTAATCTTTATGAACTTCCAAAGGAGAGGGTGAGGGAAGTTCTTGAGATGGTAGATATGACTGAAGCTGCAAATAAAAAGGTTTCAAAATATTCCTTAGGTATGAAACAGAGACTTGGAATTGCAAGAGCTTTTTTAAACAATCCCAATATAGTTATACTAGATGAACCAACCAATGGATTAGATCCTCAGGGCATAAAAGACATAAGAAAATTAATACATGATTTATCAAAACAGTATGGAGTAACCGTCCTGATATCATCTCATATATTGAGTGAAATTCAAGCTGTATGCAACAGGATAGGAATTATAGAAAAAGGTTGTCTAAGGGTTCAAGGTTATGTAGAAGAACTATTAAATACCGACGAGGAAATAATCGAAATTCATACAAAAGAAGAGGAAAAGACTGCAAGGCTTCTCACAGACATGGACATTTCAATGAAGATTAAGAAATTTGAAAATGGTATAAGAATTAGGCTTACAAAGGGTAATTTTCAGAATGTAAATAAATTACTAGTTTCCAATGAAATAAATATTGAAAATATTTGCTGCAAGGAAAACTCTTTGGAGGATTACTTTTTAAATCTAATGGAAGGAGATGGAAAATATGCTTAAGGTTTTTAAGAATGAGATAATAAAAATGGTTAGTGGTAAAAAGTTTTATTTACTGTGTGCTTTATTGATTTTTAGTATAATCCTCATGGGTGCAGCAAAGGGTCCTAGAATTAATGCAAATAATTTTGTGATAGCAACTTTAGATGGTATGGTGATGAAACCTATAGTGCCAATGTTTATGGTGCTGGTTATAGCAGAAGTTTTAACAGAGGACTATAGCCTTGGAACTATGAAATTTTCTTTAATGACAACCATAAAGAAAAGTGATTTTATAATTGGAAAGCTTTTATTTATAGCTTTATATGCATTAATATTTATGGCTATTAGTTTTATTTTTAGCTATATTATAGGCTCTATTACACTTGGGTTAGGTGGGAAAGAGGATATTTTAAAAAATCTTGTCTACAATATTAAATGTTATGGAGTTGTAATACTTCCTTTACTGTCTTTCTCTGCTATGATAAGTTTATTCGCATTGATTATTAATAATAGTGGTGCAATGATTGGTTTAGGAATAGGAATTGTTGTACTTAGTATGATGTTTATAACCTTACAAGAGGATGTAATTTACTTTATGCCAGGTGGAGGAATGTATGCTGCGCCCTACATAAATAAGAGCGGACCACACAGTATATTTTTATTTGCAATAACTGCTGTTATATATATAATAGTATTTTCTTTAATAAGTTCATTGGTTATAAAGAAAAGAGATATAGTGTTATAGATATCCACCATAAGCTAAACATCCAAGTATTACTTTATTTCTTAAGTGAACTAAGTTTTTCGTAAAAAATTTCTTTACCAGGTGAAGCATATAATATGAAAGTACATTGAGGGATACGTTTTAATATGCTATCAACAATTGTTGAACCTATTTTTTTACCTTGATATTTAGGTAATACTGCTATATCATAAATTGTGGCTTGGCAAATTCCGTCTGAAATTGCACGACCAAAACCGATTAGCTTATCATCGTCAAAAATAAATACAACGGTATGACTATTTTCAAAAGCCTTTTTATGTACTGTACCTTCAAAATATCCCATTCCCCAAAAGTCACATCCAGTTAAGACGAGCTTTGGGGAATAAATGATGGAAAATTGCTTTTAATTAAATAGTGAAAATTCATAGAAATTTTATTCTTTTTTACAAAGGAAGGATTTTTTAGTTAGAAATTGAATTAATTTAAACTATGTAGTATTATATACTATATAGAAGAATATATTTTAATGTTTTTTAGCGGTTGGACAAACTGAAGTTTAGTTTGATTCCGAGAATTTTGTTTCTAGGGCGGGAAACTCTTATTTGAGTCCCGCCTTTTTATTTTTTGATTAATAAACATTAAAAATTATTTATAGATACTAATACAAGGAGGCAATGATATGAATTCTCAAGATATGATTGTAATTGTTACTGTTGGAATATTAATTATAGGATTTGTTTATATTAATTTTATTTTTTTTCCAAAAGTTGAAAAAGAAAGAAGAGAAAAAGAAGAACAACAAAAAAATAAATAAAAAGTAGATTCATTTTTTAAGTGGCATACAGGACCTTATTAAAGAAATTAGTTATGGATGGGATCTTTATGGAATATTATGGAAACACCTCTTTATCATTTGTCATCCGGGCGATGTTTAAGAATACAGATAAGAATAGTAACAAAGTTGTTAATTATTATACAAAAAAACTAGTAGCAGGGGAACAAAAGAAGCCTTACCCCTACTACTAACATCTTAACTGATAGCTACTTTTCTATTCATATATCACTTTACTTACGCTGCGAAGTCTACCTTTGATAGGTGTTTCTTGTAATTCCTTAAATACCAACTCACCTTTATTATTTAATATTTCTACAAAAGTAGATATATCAATTATATTGATGATTCCTATATCATCTTTTGTCATGCCGTTAATACTGCAAAGTGTACCTACAATATCCATTGCTCTCATCTTTGTTTTCTTACCTGCGTTAATATGTAATTTCATAATTTCTTTGCTTAGCTCGGCGCCTTTTGCTTCTTTAACTTCAGGTCTTGTATTCATTTTTCTCGCAAATTCTTCTTTGGCATTACTTACGGTTTCGGTTGAAGGTCTTTCGTTTAAAATAATCTCTTTGCCAATATATTTATGTATATCATTTAAAAATCTGCTTTCGTTTCTGGTTACAAAGGTAATTGCATGGCCTGTCTTTCCTATGCGTCCAGTTCTTCCTATCCTATGGACATAGCTTTCTTTGTCGCCCGGTATATTATAATTAACTACAAGGCTAATGCTATCTATGTCTATGCCTCTAGCTGCAACATCTGTAGCCACTAGATATCTAAAATAACCTTTTTTAAAATCATTCATTACTCTTAATCTATCAATTTGTTCCATTCCACCATGTATTTTTTTACAAGTATACTCGAGATTTACCAGCTTATTATAAACTGCATCTACTTTTAGTTTTGTATTACAGAATATTATACAGCTATCAGGGTTTTCTACTATGGTTATATCTCTTAAAAGGTCTATTTTATCTAGTTCGTCTACGTTATATCTTTCTTGACATATATTACTTTTTAATTTATTCTGGTCCTCTATTTCTATGTATATAGGATCTTTCATGTAGTTGTTACATAAAGTCTCTATGTCTTTGGGCATTGTGGCTGACAATAACATAGTCACACGTTCTTTTGATAAGCCACCTATTATTGTTTCTATCTGATCTACAAATCCCATATTAAGCATTTCATCAGCTTCATCTATTACAAGATACTTTACATTTGATGTATCAAATGTACCTTTTTCTAAATGATCAATAATACGACCAGGTGTGCCAACTACTACATGTGTTTTTTGTTTAAGTTCCTTTTTTTGATCATAGAAAGGAGACTTTCCATAAATTGCAGATACTTTAAGTCTTTTAAATCTACCTATATTAAAAATATCTTCTTTGACTTGAATAGCAAGCTCTCTTGTTGGTGTAAGCACTAATGCTTGGGGTTTATTTTCTTCCCAATCTACTAATTGGCAAATAGGAATAGCATATGCGGCAGTCTTCCCACTTCCGGTTTGGGACTTTACTACTACATCCTTTTGCGCGAGTACCGCTGGTATAACCTGCTTTTGGACTTCTGTGAAATTCTTGAAATTTAACATGTTAATTGCTTTTAATAACTCACTGCTTAACTTACAATCGTTGAAATTTGCATTTATCATTTGATCATCTCTTTCCTTATAATTCTATTACAATTATTGTTAGGAATATATATTTTTTTATGCTCCACATACAAGGATTCTCCATTTTTTTATTTATTGCAGATAGGTACATTGTCCCTATCATTACATTGGGATCACCAATATACACACTAACTTTTTTATTATATCACACCCATGTATTTCAACGTAAATATTACCACCGAAACAGGAAAACATTGAAAATAGCTAAATTTAATTGGAAGTAATGACTTCATACCATCTATTATCGATAATAGCAGGGTACTAGTGTTTTGCAATATAAATTCATTGATAAACAGTGAATTTGCATTGTAAAAAAAAAACTAATGTGATAATATTGTTTTAAAGTTCATATAAGTTAAATTACAATTTTATATCATTTAAGAATCTGGAGATAAAAAGCAAACAACATAAATTGTTGAAATTAATCACATTGATTTATACTTACTTGTTAATATAAAGTAGCATTTAATTTAAAAAAATAAAATTACAAGTTATGGAGGGAATTTTTATGAAATATTATGGAAAAACTTCTTTATCATCCCTACTAAAGTTAATGCTAGATGGTTTAATTGTTATAGGGTTTATTGTGTATTTATTAATACTTAGAAAAGCATTGGTGACTGAGCAAGTAAACTTACTTAACTTTAAAAATATTATCACCTGCGTTCTATTCGTCCTAGGTGGTTTTGCATTACTTTGTATAATGTATTATCTTAGGTGCATTATGAATTCATTAGTTAAAGCAAACCCTTTTGTATGGAAGAATGTTGAAAGTTTAAAAATTGTTGCTGCTTCATGTTTTATAATTGCTGCTTGTTATGTGCTCAATTTTTTTATTAACAATCAATATTTAAATTTAAAGTTAATAGAAATTGATGCTAAAGGGATTCACACAGACATTGAGTTTATAATTTTTTTCTTTGCAGGTTGTTTTACATTAGTTCTTTCTAAGGTTTTTAAACAGGCGATTGAAGTTAAAGAAGAAAATGATTTTACGGTATAGATATTTGCGTTATATAAACAAATTGAGGTGAAATACATGGCAATAATAGTGAATTTAGATGTAATGATGGCCAAAAGAAAAATTTCTTTATCTGAACTGGCAAACAGAGTGGGAATTACAAATTCGAATTTGTCTATATTAAAAACCAATAAAGCAAAGGCAATAAGATTCTCTACCCTTGAGGCTATATGTAGTGAGCTTCAGTGTCAGCCAGGAGATATTTTAGAATACAGAGAAGAATAGTAACAAAAAACTTAGTGAAAGCTATCGAAGGTAACTACTGAAATATACATATATTTCAGTGGTTTTTTATCGTTTAAATATAATTTACTTTAATACAAATATATGGAGAGATAGTTTTATTTTTCTTTTAAAATGCTTGTTATTTTGGTAGAATGAAATTAGCGGAGTAACTCCGTTATTGTAGATAAGGGGGAGATTTTTATGGCAATTCGAAATATTTTGTTTGATTTGGATGGGACTTTGTTAGATACAAATGAACTAATTATACAATCTTTTCAGCATACTTATAAAATGCACTTGAACAAGCAAGTAGATAAAGAGGAGATTATTAAAAACTTTGGAGAAATTTTAAAAATTACATTAGATAGGGAATTTGGTGATGACAGTGAAGAAGCCATTAAAACCTATCGTAGATTCCAAACCGGTAACTTCGAAAAGTTGATTACAATCCACAAGGGCGTAAGGGAAGGAATAATAGAGCTCCATAGACAAGGATATAATCTTGGAATCGTAACTTCCCGTTTAAATGATTCGGCCATTAAAGGATTAAAACATTTCGGATTAATGGATTATTTTGAAAGCATTATAGGGGCAGACGATACAGACCAACATAAGCCAGATCCTACCCCAGCACTTATGGCTTTAAAGGAATTGAAAGGGAAACCAGAGGAGACCATCTTTGTGGGGGATAGTTCATTTGATGTTTTATGTGCGAAAAATGCAAAAATTACATCCGTGGTTGTTGGGTGGAGCGCACTGCCTATGGACATGATTCTTAAGTATGAGCCCGATTATGTTGTAAACAACATGGAAGAATTTATAAGATTGGTTGAAAAAATAGTATAATTTAAAGAGAAATAGATTTAATATTGAGATTTTGAATGTGAGGAATATATATGATTGAATCCATACTTCTAGCTCTTTTTATTGCAAAAATAAAAGGGTACAAAGTGAGGCCACTTTTTAAGACATGGGCAGTATATCCTGTATTAGCATTTGTACTAATATATGTAATTTTAGAGGTGATGCTATTTCATGGTAATTATGCATTTATAAAGTATGCTAGCACTTTTCATTACTTTTATCTTTTAACGTTTTTGATTTTGATTATTAAATATAAGCTTAATGTTAGTGCAATTATAGGGTCAATATTTATTTTTATTGGAACTGCTTTGAATAATACTGCTATAGCAGCTAATAATGGGAAGATGCCAGTATTTCCAACTTTAGCATACTTAACTGGTTATGCAAAACCAGATTCTTTTATGAAAGTCAATGACATACATATTATGGGGAGTGAAGTAACTAAGTTGAAATTTTTAACAGATATAATTGATGTGGGTTACAGCGTTATGAGCATTGGAGATATATGTATAAGAGTTTTTGCCTTTATTATTATATTTAATACCATAAAGAGCATTAATGAAACAGAGATAATGAAGTCTGAGGGTTGCACTAGTAGTATCTGAAGTTTTATTGAATTGTATTAAGAATTATATACTATTTTGTAATATTAATGATATAATTGGCAATATATACATAGATATTTTAGAAGGGTGTTAGGGGAGAAGTAAAATATGTTGAAAATAACGTTGTTAGAGTTTTTATTTAGAGGTCTGCCGGAAGGAGTTCTAATTTTTTTCGCAGTATATGTATTTTCAAAGACTGTTATTAATATAAAAAGATATATAATATCAAGTATTATTTTTATTATAGCAGTTTATTTAATAAGATTACTACCAATTCAATATGGGGTACATGCTATTCTTAATATTATAGTAATTATTGTATTAACGGTTAATATAAATAAAATTAGTATAATTAAATCCATAAAAGCAGGCATAATGACAGTAATTCTGGAATTTATTTGTGAGGGAATTAATGTTTTTATAATTGATAATATCTTTAAAGCAGATCTTATATATGTGTTAGGCGAACCTTTATTAAAAACATTATATGGAATTCCATCATTGTTGGTTTTTGCAATTATAGTATCAACATATTATTTATATGTTGCTAGAAGAAAAAAGATGAGCGAGGTAATAAATGGAGAAATTATCTGATAATATTGCTAATAAAGTAGCATTAGAATTATCCCTTGATGAGGATAATAGAGAGGTAATTGCCTATGGCACTTTTGCTTTAATGCAGATGTTTATTTCTATAATTATTGTATTTTTATTTGGATTGTTGTTTCATGTAGCGTTTGAAGCTCTAATAATTTCCTTTACAGCAAGTATTCTTAGAAAATATTCTGGAGGAGTTCATGCAAGTTCACCAGGAATTTGCACTTTCATAGGAACAATTGTATGTGTAGGAGAAGCGGTATTAATATCGCTTTTAATGAGCTCAGTGGTTAATTTAAAATTAATTATAATAATAGGAACATTGATTTTTATATGGTCCTATTACATAATTTACAAATTAGCCCCAGTGGACAGTGCCTCAAAGCCTATAGTAAAAGAAGAAAAAAGAAAGCGGATGAAAAAAGGATCTACAATACTTTTAAGTGTTTATTTAATCATTTCAGTATTTATTATCCTGTTGTATATAAATAGTGGTGGAATAAATCTACTTTTTTATGCTCTATGCATATATTCAGGCATCTTATGGCAAGCATTTACGCTTACAGCTCCAGCACACTTATTAATAGGCAAAGTAGATACCTTTTTAAATCATAAATATTAAGAAAAGGAGGTAAAATTAGTATGAAGAAAATAAATAAACACCTATTCACTTTAATTGCAGTGGTAACTACATTTGTGGCGACTTCTGTAGCTTCTTCAGCATGCTGGTGGTTTACTTATCAGCCTGTAGAACCAAAATGTCTAAGAGAAAAATAATAAAGAAATGAGGTCAGTTTTACTGACCTCATTATTTTTTTCGTAGTGCAGACCTTACAATAAAAGCAAAATTTATAAAGACGCTATCGATGAGCTTAGTAGATCTAGCGGTAATCAGTTCGATAAAGAGATTGCTGATGCCCTTATCCAAGTTATTAGGGAAAGTGAAAATGTACTTGGTGATAGAGAGTCCTTGAAAATATAAAAAGCATTGATATTATAAAGAAATTATAAGATAATACATTAGTAACGAATAAAATGAAGAAGGAGTTTTATTTTATGAATGAATTACTTAAAGAAATTGAATATAATAATGGGAAATTCCCAGAAGCACAATTGAAGGAAATAATTAACCACAAAGAAGAGTTCATACCTGAATTACTTGAGATATTAAAGAATGCCAAAGAAAATTATCAAGAGATTTTAGAAAAAACTAATTATTTTGCGCATATATATGCCATTTTCTTGTTAGCACAGTTTAAAGAAAAGCAAAGTATTGAGCCGATTATAGATTTAATTAGTTTACCAAATGAAATTTCAGACGATATTTTTGGTGATTTTCTTACAGAGGATTTACACAAAATTTTAGCATCAGTTTGTGGAAGCGATATGGATCCAATAAAAAAATTAGTAGAAGATAGCAGTGTTAATGAATATGTTAGAAGTGCTGCGATTAAATCCTTTATTGTACTTCTGGGCGAAGGAGTTATATCACAAAGTGAAGTTATTGAATATTACAAAAGTTTATTTGAAGAGAAACTTGAACGGGAATTTTCACAAGTTTGGAATGAACTTATATATGATTCTTGTGAAGCGGGTCCTAGTGAATTATATGAACACATAAAAAAGGCTTATAAAGATGGACTAATAGATGAGGAGTGCATTTCTTTAGAAGAAGTGGATGGGGCTATTAAAATCCATGATAAAGAAAAATTTCCAAAGTTAAAAGAGGAAGGGTATTCATTTCTTAAGGATACTATAGAAGAGTTAGGGTGTTGGAGATGTTTTCCTAGAGAGAGTATTGAGTCTAAGTCTCAATATATGCTAGGAATTAACAAGATGAATAAAAATAAAAACAAAAAAAAGCAGGTAAAAGCTACAAAAAAAAAGCAAAGAAAAAAATAGAGGATAACCCGTAGATTGATTTCTACGGGTTTTTTTAGGTTATAATTTTTTTAGCAATAACCATTATTTCATTATCAAGTTCATATAAATCCCAAGAATTTCATAGTATTTCAACAAGGTAAAAAGCCTAAAATAAGAGTATGAAATTTAAAAAAAAGAGGAGGTTTTTTTATGTCACACAATAATAATATACATTATAATGAAGATCGTGATAAAAACCAAAAAGATAATGCGATAGCGGTGCTAAATAATATAGCAGAAAGTCATAGTATAAAAGATCGAGTTCTTAAAAAACATTCTGATATTGAGTCATTAGAAAGTGTGAGTAAGGTGAGAACAAAGAAGGATGAGAGTGAAGATAACAGTGATGGAAGTTATAAAATTTCAAATTTTTTATAAGGTACATTAAAAACAGGCAAGATCCTAAGGAACTTGCCTGTTTTATTTTCTATTATATAATTAATTCTCTTCAATATATTTTATGATATTGTCAGGATTTCTTAGTGCTAATAAATCCACACCTTTTTCATACTTTTTAATATCGCCTGTTGTATAAATCTCAAATGAACCGTTAGTCTTATCATTATTAATAATATTATTTTCTTGTAAATACTGCTTTAACTCAGCACATTGTTGTAAAGCAGGATTTATAAAGTTTATATTGGGATAACATTCCTTAAATATATCCATTATTAGTGGGTAATGAGTGCATCCTAAAATAATAGTATCAACATTTTCTTTAGTAATAATAGTTCCGATATGATTTTTTACTATACACTTTACAGCCTCAGATTTATAATCAGAACTATCAATAATTTCTGCTAGTTCTGCACTTCCCTCTGATATAATTTTTATTTTGCTATTCACTTTTAATAGAGCTTTATTATAACAATGAGTATTTACTGTAAAACATGTAGCTATTAAACCAACAGCATCTTTGTCTGTACTTTTGCTTATAGTATCAATAACAGGATTAATAATACCAATTATCTTAATGTCATAATCCATACTAAATAGTTCTATTATACTGGATATTGTATTACAAGCAATTGCTATTACCTTTACGTCTTTACTAATTAGAAAATCAATCATACGTTTTGTTAAACTCGTAATCTCGCCTACTGTTTTGTTCCCGTAGGGTACATTTTTATTATCTCCAAAATATATTATATTCTCATAAGGCAGGAGAAGTCGAAGTTCTTTAACAACTGATAAACCTCCTATTCCTGAGTCAATAACTCCGATAGACCTATTATTATTATTATTATTATTATTATTATTATTAACCACGATATCACCTCTTAAAATTAAATTTGTCTTTCAGGAAAAATCTTAGAAATATTTCCCATATCTGAGTTAATTGTTTTTTCTTACTTATATATATGTAGGGCATCTATGTACCGTTAATGAGCATGTTAAACTAAAGTAAATATAACATAAAGTTTATTTAGCGTAAAGAATTACATTATAATTTATAGGACTAAGACAGAGGCCATTATGGTTGCTATTATCGTATTTTAAGGACTATAGAGGTGCATTTTTTACAATAAAATCAAACAATTGGTTTATAAGCGAAAGTAGTAGTTGATTATATGTGACTAATATTGGTATAATTGTATAAAATAAGGCTAGTGATTGCACTAACCTCTAAAATTAGGGAGGTAAATTATGAATAATACAAAAAAACTTGGATTATGGACTTTGGTAATGTTAATTTTTGTTCCAACATTTGGATTTGGCAATATTGCTTCAAATGCAGTGGCACTCGGGCCGGCAGCTATTCCGTCATGGCTTATAGTTGCCTTATTATTCTTCCTACCTTTATCAGTAATGATAGCAGAGTTAGCGTCCTCTAATAAAGACAAAGAGGGAGGGTTATACACCTGGATAGAATGCTCAATTGGTCCAAGATGGGCGTTTATAGGTACATGGTCATACTTTGTTGCTAATTTATTCTATTTGCAAATGGTTTTTGCAAGAATACCAGTCATGGTATCATGGACTCTTTTTGGTGAAAACAGATTCAACGATGCCAATGCATATATGTTACCTTGGATAGGATTGGGACTAGCAGTACTATTAACCTATATAGCTACAACTGGAGTTAAAAGATTTTCGAAAATTAGTGATTTAGGTGGGAAATTAACTTTAGCAGTTACAGTTATATTTATATTATTTGCAGTTGTTGGAGTATTAGTTGGCAAACAACCATCAGCTACAACCTTCACAAAAGCAACAGTTATACCCAAGTTTGATGCTGATTATTTTTCAACTTTCTCATGGCTGATTCTTGCTGTTGCAGGGGCTGAGGTGGCAGGAACTTATATTAAAGATGTTGAGAATCCTAAAAAAGTTTTCCCAAGGGCAGTTATTATAGCAACTACATTTATAGCTGGAGCGTATGTACTAGGATCACTTGCAATATGCTTAGTTGCATCACCTGAATTAATAACCAAAGCTGGTGTTAAGGATGCAGGTTATGTTGTTTATAAGATATTAGCAGAAACCTGGGGCTTAAATGGTAAAATATTTGTCCAAATATATGCTTTTATTTTAACCGTATCGTCAATAGCCGCATTTGTGGTTTGGTTAGAATCTCCAATCAGGGCTATGTTCTCAGAGGTTCCGAGTGGCACCTTTCCTAAATTTTTAACTAAGAAACGTGAAGATGGAACACTAGTTAATGCACTTTGGGTTCAATGTGGAATCCTATCAGTATTAATAATAGTACCACTAATAGGATTGAATTCAATAGATGCTTTTTTTAACACATTAACTAATTTATCCGGTTTATGCCTTGCAATACCTTATATTGTTCTTTCAGCCGCATATTTAACATTTAGGCTTAAAGGTAATGTACCTCCATTTGTAATGCTAAAATCAAAAACAGCTGTAGTTACATCTTCAACTGTTGTTTTCATATTAGGTGTATTAGCATTTTTTGGCGCTGGCTGGGGAGATATTGCAGGAGCTACAAGTTTCAAAGAAGCGATAGGTCCAATATTAAAGAATTATGGTGGGCCAGTAGGATTTATAATTTTTGGGTTTTTCATAACACATTTAACAAAAATATTTGCTAAGAGTAATATAAAAGATAACTTGCCAATGAAATAAATAATTATAATAGGATGTTTGTTTAAATGGACATCCTATCTTTTTAGGATTATATACAAGAGTTACAAAGAAAGAGGTATAGCAGGATGTTGCTATACCTCTTTCTGATTTAAGCTAAATTGATTGATGCGACAGTATCTGCTCAAATTGCTCAACAAGTTTTCGGAAAAAGCATTATGTTTTACACTATTCAAGTTACCACTGCATTAATTTTAGTAATGGCTGCAAATACAGCCTATGCAGGTCTACCACTGTTACTCTCTATAATGGTAAAGGATGGATATGCTCCAAGGCAATTTTCTCAAAGAGGAAAGAGGCTAAGCTTTTCAAATGGAATAATAGTATTAGGGTCAGCTGCTGCTATGTTAATTATTTTGTTTAAAGCTGACGCTCATTTACTTCTACATTTATACGCAGTAGGTGTATTTTTATCTTTTACACTTTCACAGGTTTATTACTTATAATATTTCATAGCTGCATTATGTTATAATTAAAGCTAATAATATGTAAAGCAGATTGTAGTAGAATATTGCTTTCATTGTAAGAGGTGAAATTATGGAAAAAAAAGTGCTCATTATAGAAGATGAGGAATCTATTAGAGGGTTTATTAAAATTAATTTCCAAAGAAATAACTTTTTAGTGCTTGAAGCTGTATCTGGAGAGGAAGGTTTAGAAAAAGTCCACCAGGAGCGACCAGATTTAATAATCTTAGATATAACACTTCCTGGTATGGATGGGTTTAAAACCTGTGAATTGTTAAGGGCTGATTTTCCGAATTTGGGTATTATCATGCTTACTGCTAGAGGACAAGATATGGATAAAATAATGGGCCTTGAGTATGGTGCTGATGATTATATGGTAAAACCATTTAATCCTTTAGAACTTATTGCCAGAGCAAATTCTCTACTTAGACGAATGAGTCATAGTGAAGAGAAAAATCCTGAGCGATTAATCTCTGGGTGCTTCATCATAGATACTGTTTCAATGAAGGTATATAAAAATCGCCAGCTTCTAGATTTAACTCCTAAAGAATACTTGATTCTGAAGGCCTTCATGGAAAATGAGGAAAAAGCTTTTAGTAGAGATGATTTATTAAACTTAGTATGGAATTATGAATACTTTGGAGACTCTAAAATTGTAGATGTTAACATACGACGTCTTAGAGAAAAAATTGAAGATACTCCTTCTAAGCCCAAATATATAGAAACAGTATGGGGCGTTGGATATAGATGGAAAAAGAGGTGATATTTTGAGAGGAATAAAAGCCAGACTTGTTTGGAGTTATCTATTAGTGATTTTTTTTACGGTAATTACCTTAGAAGTTTTTCTTACGGTTTCTATAGAGAAATATTACTACAAAAACATGGAGTCTTTGCTTTCGAGCCAAATTAAGGGGTCTGTTGATTTTTATAATAATTATTTTTCTTCATCAAGTTTAAAGGAAAATGTGGAGAATAATGCTGATATTTTTTGGAAAAACACCTCTGCTGAGGTCCAAATTATTGATAGCTCAGGAATGATGCTAATGGATTCAATTGGTAATTTTAATGAGAAACCTATTGAAGACGATGATGTAAAAAAGGCATTGATGGGGGGACTTGGGACCTTTACTAAGAAAGATAAGTATACAAAAGAAAATTTTATGTACGTTTCATGCCCCTTAAAATCCTCTAATAAAATAGAGGGTGTACTGCGTTTTGTTACTTCATTATCTGAGGTAGATGCACTGATTCGTAAAATAACATTTCTTTTCTTAGGAGTTGGGGCTCTTGTAATTGTGATTTCTGGTGTTTCTAGTATATTTATATCTAATACTATTGTGGAACCCTTAGAGGAAATAAAAAACCTAGCTAAGAAATTTGCGTCTGGAAACTTCAATGAAAGACTAGAAAAAATAAGAAATGATGAGATTGGAGAACTATCCGATACATTTAATTTTATGGCAGAAGAAATTGAAAAAAATCAAAAGTTGAAAAATGAATTTATTGCGTCGGTTTCTCATGAACTTAGAACTCCGTTGACATCGATAAAAGGTTGGGCTGCAACTATTAGTTCTGGTAGTTTAGAAGATAAGGAAGAAATACTAGATGGACTTAGCATCATAGAAAAGGAAAGCGATAAACTTACAGGAATGGTGGAAGAACTGTTGGACTTTTCTAAATTTATATCTGGAAAAGTACCACTTACAAAAGAATATGTAAATATTCAAAGCATTATAGCCTATATAGAAAAACAGTTTATGCCCAAGTCAATACGTCACAATATTAATTTTACTGTTAAAATACAAGAAGCTTTATCTCCAGTTTTTGCAGATGAAAAAAGGGTGAATCAAGTTATTATTAACGTTTTAGATAACGCCTTTAATTTTACAAAAAAAGGGGGCAATGTAACACTCGAAGCATGCATTGCCGGTAATAATATTTGCATTATTATAAAGGACGATGGAATAGGAATTTCACCGGCGGATTTGCCTAAAGTCACAGAAAAATTTTTCAAAGGCAGAACAAGTATGTCACAAAATGGAATAGGACTTTCTCTTTGTAAAGAAATCGTAGAAATGCACAATGGTAAACTTGAGATTTCAAGTGAACACGGCATGGGTACAGATGTTAGAATATTCTTACCGTTGGCATAAGAAATAATAAAATTTAAATATATAAGAGGTGGCTCGCAGTGAAAAAGGCGTTATGTTTATTTTTTGTTTTATTTTCTATTATAATTTTTATATGGAGTCAGTATGCAGGATTAAATTTAAACTCTCAGGGATTACATAAAAAACTCAAGGTGTCTCCTATAGGAGGAAGCTGGACAGTAGAAAAATATGTTTCTATTGGTGGAGCTACAATAGATGATAAAAAGGCAAAAGAATTAATTGGAAAGAGTGCTTATTTTAGTGAAGATACAGTTGACTTTAATGGTGACATCTCTAATAATCCTCAATATAAAGTTAAGTCCGTGAATACTAAAAACTATTTTTGGAATACTGTAAAAATAAGTGCTAAAAGTTTAGGAATACAAAATGATGATGTGCAAATTATAACCATTAACTCCAATAATATTTTTTTCGATGAATACATAAAGTTGGATGAGGTAACTTTAATAAAAAATTATGAGGGCATTTTATTATATTTTCATAAAGTAAAAGATTCTAGTACTACGCCTTCATATGATAAAGATAAAGAAGATAACACAAAAATTTTAATCAGTAAGGCAGAAAAAGAAATAAGATCTAAGTCAGGATTATTACTTGGACTAAGGTATGAAAACCCTAAAGCGGAAGATGGGCTTAGCAAATATTTATATAAAACCTTAATGATTAGTTCGGTAAATGATAAAATTCTACCCATTGTGGAAACTAAAGATTTGCTACTTCCAAGGCAAGATGGATTTTGGAAGGTAGGGATAAGTAAGAAAATAGAAAATGGAGATGCTAAGGATGTACTTTGGTCTTATCCAATTAATCCAATTAATCCGATAAATACAAATTCAAAACAAATAAAGTATACCAAAACGGAAGGTAGTATGGCTATTAAATTTGTAGGTAGCAATTATGTTTCAATTGATACTTTAGAGGATGTAAATAATAATTATTCAGAAAATAAATACACTAATAATCAGCTTAAAATTCTTCCTATGGATAATCTATTGGGAGAATCCATAAAACTTACAAGCATACTGGGAATGGAAATAGAAAAGTCTACTTTGGCAGGTACACTTTTAAACGCACCTAAAAACATTAAAGATGAAAATCTAAAAAAAGTGGATACTAATTGGGGTGTAATAAGAAGGAGTGGACGATGGATACTAAGGGGAAGAATGGAAACGAAAATAAATAGTAAGAATTCATTTATAGATTTTGATATTCCTTATGCTACACCTAAATCATTAACTACCTATGATAATTTATTTCCTTCTTTTAACGTAATAAAAACAAAGGTTCCTAGTGCAGTGGATGCTTATTCCTCACCTAATAGAGACTTTGTTGTTGTTCTAACCAATACAGAATTAATGGTTTTTACTATAAAAGGATATAACCTTGGAGAAAAATCATTAACTTTGAAGTTTAAATCAGGAGAACTGCCAGTAATGGCTCATTGGGCTACGGGTAGTTATGTGGATGATTGGCAAAAAAAAGTAAAATAAGTGCTAACGCGACTAGTCGCGTTAGCACTTATTTTATTGTTTTAAATTCATATCCTTGACCCTTTAAATATTCTATAATTTGAGGTAATGCATTAGCAGTTCCTATTTTACCATAAGTATCATGCATCAATATAATTACTTTTTCTTTTGTCCCAACCTCTTCCTTTAATATGCTAAGGAACTCTTCTGGACTTTTATTGCGCTTACCTTCCGCATCTTTAATTTGAGCATTCCAATCTATACTAACCATGTTTTTTTTCTTTAATATTGTATCAAACTCTGGTAAAGTTGGATCTTTATAATATGTCCTGGACATATATCCTCCTGGCACCCTTAAAATATTTGTATTAAAATCCTGGCCAAGAATATTTTTTAAAGCGTCCTCGGTTTTTTTCACATCATTCATGAAAACAGGTATATTAATTTTGTTGTTAGGAAACAACACATTCAGGCTATGACAATAAGTATGATTGCCTATTGCATGTCCTTCATTAAATTCACGCTTTACAAGTTCTTTACTTTTTTCATTCTCTTCTATATTTTCTCCAATCAAAAAAAATGTTGCTTTAACGTCATACTCTTTTAGAATATCTAGTATTTGGGGGGTTACAGTGGTAGATGGACCATCATCAAAGGTAAGAAATGCTATCTTCTTACCATCATTTTTTTCTTTGTAATTTACTATGGCATTTACCTTTGTAGCATCATAAATGTACTTTTGTCCTTCTTTATTTACGGTATAATTTTTTGGTGGTTTATTACTGGTTTCATTATTATGCTGTAATGCATTATTATTTGTAGCAGTAACTGGTTCAGCTTTAACTTCTTCTTTAAGAAAATTTTTACCTATTATAAGAGCACCTATTAAAATTAAAAAAATGCAGCCAGATAATAAATTTATTTTTATAGTTCTTTTATTAAGTCTCTTTTTTTCATTAATATTTAACACTTATTTAACACTTCCTTAACAGCTTATTTGCAAATAATAAACACTGAATAAAATTACAATCAAATACAACTTGTCCAAAATTTGCAATATTATCATCTCATATGTAAAATGTTGTCGTATCTATACATTTATAATACTACTTATTCTAATTTAAGAGATTACAGAATTATTACAATTTCATTACATATTTCATATTACGTTTAAATTTTACTTGCTAAGCACTCAGAAAAAATTAGGATTAAACAAAATAATGAATATGATGTAGTTGTATTAGATGAGCTTACTATAGAATTATATTTTAAATTTATGGATATAGAATGTATATTGGAATTAATAAAAAATAAACCAGAAGTTTAGAACTTATTATAACAATGGTGTTTTGTCAAGGAAAGGTATTGTGGGTACTTGAGGGGCCCACTTGCTGATTTCTTAACATAGTGATATTATTTTAATGTAACTAAAACCAATTATTAGGAACAATACATATATATATTCTCGATAATAGGAATTGAATATCTTTTACACGTTTTTAAAAGTGTCTAGAATTTGATATTCGTACTTTACATTATAAAAATAGGAGAAGTGATAAATTTGAAGCAATTTGATAATGATATACAACTTATAAAATATGAGGTAATAACAGAGGTAGTTAAACTTGCGATTAAAGGAACTCTAAAAAAAGAAGGTAGAAATCTATTTAAGGTTCTTGTTCCAGGCCCTAAAGCAAGAACTCGTTGTTGTATTCATAAGGAAAGAGCAATTATTGGGGAAAGAATAAAACTTGTAATGGGCGGATGTAAAAAAAACAAAAATGTTATTGAAGTAATAAGTATTGCTTGTGATGAATGTCCCATACAACGATTCACGGTTACCGAAGCTTGTAGAGGTTGTTTAACACACAAATGCATTCAAGTATGCCCTGTGGATGCAATTCACTCTATAAATCGTAGATCTTACATTGATACAGAAAAATGTATTGAATGTGGCAAATGTGAAGCTGCTTGCCCGTACAACGCAATCTCTGATGTTATGAGACCATGTCGTAGAGCTTGCAGTGCAGGCGCATTAAGTATTGATGAAGATAAAAAAGCAGTAATAGATAATGATAAATGTATACAATGCGGTGCTTGTGTTTATCAATGCCCTTTTGGTGCAATTATGGATAAATCATCAGTAGTAGATATTACTAATGCATTAATAAAATCAAAAGAAGATAAAAATATGCATGTATATGCTGTCGTTGCGCCTGCAATCGCTAGTCAATTTACCGATGTTAAGATTGGTCAAGTACTTTCAGGTATAAAAAAAATGGGCTTTTATGATGTCGTAGAAGCAGCTATTGGTGCAGATATGGTAGTTCAAAATGAAACAAAAGAATTTATAGAAACTATCGAGGAGCTCAAAACTATGACAAGCTCTTGTTGCCCAGCTTTTGTTTCATATATCAAGAAAAATTACCCAGAGCTCGGTAAACATGTATCAAGCACAGTTTCTCCGATGATAGCAATTTCTAAGCTCATTAAAAATACAGATCCTTTAGCTAAAGTTGTATTTATTGGACCTTGTACGGCTAAAAAAATGGAAATAAAGCAATCAGATATAAAAGGCATTACTGATTATGTAATGACTTTTGAAGAACTTCAGGCAATGCTTGAGGCATTTGAAATAGATCTTCAAGAGTGTGAAGAACTTCCTTTGAATAATGCTTCTTATTATGGAAGGATTTTTGCTAAAGCTGGCGGTCTTACCGAAGCAGTAAAACACTTAGTTGATGCTGAAAATGTTTCAGTTGAGTTTAAACCTATTAGCTGTGACGGCCTTATTGAATGTGATAAAGCCTTGAAATTATTGAAATTTAATAGATCAAACGGCAATTTCATAGAAGGCATGGCTTGTTCTGGTGGATGCATAGGTGGAGCAGCATCCCTTAAACATGGTTCACGAGATAAAAATGAAGTAAATAAGTACGGAAAATTAGCGTTAGAAAAAGATGCTAGCGATTCACTCAAAGTAATAAAGGTAGAGGAAATTGATATGCACCGTGGTAAAAACTTCATGTCTAAATAATCTTTTATAAGAAGAGGTATAGCAAAATTTTGCTATACCTCTTCTTATAAAAGATATTCTATAACTTTATATACTACTTAATCAATTTATTTTCCCTCAAAAAGTCTTCGGCAACCTTTGCTGGTTCTTCGGAAAGCTTATCAACTTTATAATTTAAGTCTATCATTTTTTCTTTCGTAATCTTGCCGCCTAATTTATTAATTAAAGGTTTAAGTTCTGGATGTTTTTCAAGAGTTTTACTACTAACTATGGGTACACAATCATAATTTGGGAAGAAGTTTTTATCATCTTTTAAAACCTTAAGGTTATATGACTTTAATAACCCTTCAGTTTTAAAAGCATCTATAGCATCTACTTTTTTATTATCTAAGGCTGCATACCGAAGTCCTCCATCAATTGCGCTAGCACTTTTAAATTTCAAATTATATACTTTAGTTAATCCTGAATAACCATCTGCTCTATTGCAAAATTCTAATGTAGCACCGAGATTAAGCTCGCCTCCTACTTTTGCAAGGTCTGAAATGGTCTCTAGATTGTATTTTTTAGCAGTGTCTTGTCCTACCGATAATGTATAAGTATCATTAAAACCAAAGGGTTTTAGCCAAGTTATACCGTAGTTTTTAATGTAATAATCACTTACAATTTTATAAGCTTTAGCTGGATCATTAATTGGGGACCTCTTCATAATACCGACTAAACTCATTCCAGTATACTCAGGGTACATGTCTATTTCACCAGTTTTTAATGCAGAATAAGCGAGTCCTGATCCTCCTAAATTTAAATGTGTCTCTACTTTGATATCTGTATTTTTTTCTATTAGTGTTGCTAGTATATTACCTAATATAATTTGTTCGGAACTGTTGTAACAACCTACCACAATAGTGTCAGTTTTTTTAGTGGACATATACACACCGCTAGCTATCAGTATCATGGCTAAACTACTAGCTATGATTTTTTGCGTTTTACTAAACTTATGTTTTTTTCTCTTAGACAGTTTAATTGTTCCATCTGCTTTTCTGATTCCTGGAGGTGTTACCCCTTGTTCAATTTTCTCTACAATAGAGTCCATTAACAGTGCTAATAAACATGCAGGAATTGCTCCAGCTAGAATCATATTATTATCTACCGTTTGCACACCTGAGAATACCATATATCCAAGTCCGCCTGCACCTATAAATGCTGCAATTGTCATAAGTCCAACAGCAGTAACTGCTGATATTCTTATACCAGTCATAATTACTGGGAACGCAAGTGGTAATTGAACTAATTTAAGTACTTGTTTATTTGTCATACCCATGCCTTTAGATGACTCGATTACATCTGGATTTATATTCATAAGTCCAGTATAGGTATTTTTTATAATAGGAAGTAGTGAATATAAAAATACCATAAGTATTGCTGGCGTACTACCTATTCCAAGTATTGGTATTAAAAACCCTAATAAAGCTAAACTAGGTATTGCTTGTATTAAATTCGCAAAACCTATAACGGGCCCCGATAACTTCTTAACTCTAGATATTAATATACCTAAAGGGATTCCAATAATTATGGCTATAACCACAGCAAATACGGTTAATTCAATATGCTGAAGTGTTAAATCTATTATTTGACTCTGCCTTGAAACTACGAAGTCTTTAAAACTAACTATTCCATTTAATATGCCCATTATTCATCATCCTCCTGGTTAATATACTGATTGCTTAAAACAATCAACAAGCTACTCTCAGTAATTAATCCAACTAATTTAGAACTGTCATCTACAACTGGAACATATCCAATTTTAAGTTCATTCATTAGATTTAATATATCTATTAAAGAGTCATCTAAATTAACGGTTTTAATTTCTGTGCCCATAATAGTATTTACCTTTATAGAACCTATATAATTCCTTATAATGTCTTTTATTGTAATGATTCCTTCCAGCTTATCTTCTTTATTAATAATTAATAAGCTGTCCACTTTGTTTGCCTTCATGATTTCTAAAGCTTGGACTACTGTTCTGTTGCCACTAGTTGTAATTGGCTCTGTAATCATAATATCCCTAGCTTTTATAAACCCTGGTTGCTGCCATATTCTATTTTTACCTATAAATTCTTTAACGAAATCATTAGCAGGATTATTTAAAATTTCTTCTGGAGTATCATACTGAACAATGTTTCCGTCCTTCATAATACAAATTCTATCACCGAGCTTAAGGGCTTCATCCATATCATGAGTTACGAAAACTATTGTCTTTTTAGACTCTTGCTGAAGATTAAACAATTCATCTTGAAGCTGATTTCTCGTAATTGGATCTAAGGCACTAAAAGGCTCGTCCATAAGAATTACATCTGGATTTGTTGCCCAGGCCCTTGCTACCCCAATTCTTTGTTGCTGACCTCCACTTAATTCACATGGATATCTATCAACATACTCTTCTGCCTTCATTCCTACCATCTTTAAAAGTTCAGTTGTTCGGTCAAGTATTTTATCTTCTGGCCATTTTTCAAGCATTGGTATTATTCCAATATTCTCTCCTACAGTCATATGTGGTAAAAGTCCTGTTTGCTGTATGACGTACCCCATATTCCGTCGTAGCTTAATTGTATCACCCTTTAATATATTTTTACCATCCAAGTGTATGCTCCCTGACGTTGGTGAAATTAACCTATTAATCAATTTTAAGGTTGTGGTTTTACCGCAACCACTTTGTCCTACTATAACTACAAATTCTCCCTTATTTACAGTAAAACTAATGTCGTTAATTACGGTTTTGCCCTTGAAAACCTTCCTTATATTCCTAAACTCTAACATATAACCTCTCCTCAATAAAATAATAGAATGTCAGTCAAATTTTATTAATTAAAACTAACAACCTATATGGTATCATAGGATTGTCTGTTTACAAAACTCCATAAATTGAGAATAAATGTGACAGGTCTGTCAATATTGGGGTATAGGTGATATACGGATAAAAATGGAACATATGCTAGATAATAGTACCATTACTGGCGATATGGTCTTTTGTAGGGGCCGAATATAGGTTATTTATGTTTTAAACATTTTATATTTTGTTTTTTGTAGTACAAATCGAGTTTGTTTTAGTCGCCCACGTAAGTTTTACGTTTTAAGTGATGACGGTAAAGAAGCATATCATTGTTTAAAAAGTGAGTGGAAATCTCTTTCAAAACACTTAGATGTATTATTAATGGAGGATGGGTTTAAAACTTGGAAACCCTAGTTATAAATTGTTCACAATATTGACACTTAAATGCAACAATTATTTGTTACTATTATTAAAAGAAGCAAAAGTGCTGAAAAATAATATCAGTATTAAAACGAAATTATAATATAGCCTTTAATGGCGGAAATGGGGACGAATTACTATGAAAATCAAAGCAAAAAATGCGTCTAAAAAATCAGGAAAATCTGCTATTTCAATTACGTTGTATGTTGTCGCTTCAGTTGTTGCAATTATGGGAGTTGCATTATTAGTTAATAATGTTTTCTTATATAGAACTAACTTTAATCAAGCAGTAGCTCAGGGTTATTCTGCCGCTACTGTAAGAGATGCGTTAGTGCCATCACAATTGTTGCCAGGAATATTTGAACCAGTTGCAATATATGGAGGTATCGCATTTCTTCTATTAGGAGTGGGTGTAGTAAACAAAAAAGTTTCAAAATGTTTAATATGCTTAACTAAAGCTGAGGTTTGCAATGATATTGTTGAAGAAGATATTGAAGAAGAATATTTTGATGAGGAATATATTGTAGAAACAACTAATCAGGAAGAAGTTGATGGAAAAATTCAAAAAGCTTAATCGAAATACAACAAAAAGACTTGTCTCATTATACGAGGCAAGTCTTTTTTTATATTATAAGGTTCAAAAAAAAAAAAATTCAATCTAAATAATTAATATAGCAACTATAGTAGTAACCGCCTAACCTTATAATTTACTTAATATCTACAATGGTATTTTTATCTACAATGTTCCAGCAAGTTTTTCCGGGATTTAATGGCAAATTATTACCACCCTCATCAGTTAGAAGTGTTTGCGAAGTGGCATCTTTTTTAGCCCAATGCATTTTTATAAATTTGCCATTACTAATAACATAACCATCCCCCTTACCTACAAGAGAAATGTCTAAATGTTGTCCATCTGCTTGTTTTTTAATGGAGGTGATTTGCACCACTATGGTTTTAAATGCTAGTGGAAGCTTATTCTCTTTATTAGTTGATGATTTTCCATCCATGCTTTTGAGGTAAAGCCCATCCTTATAATTGTAACTAGTGTTGTAATTTTTGTTTATTTTTAAAAGTACATCTATAGCTTTCGGTGATTTAGCGTTATCCCAATAGCCTTTGTCAAATTTTAATTTTACAGTAGGAGCTTTGACAAAATCTTTTCTTTTAACAAGTTCTCTTAATTTTTCTGTGGAGGTATAAAGATTATGAGGAGCCTTTCGCAGCGAATCTCTCCAATAAGCAGAAGCATGTGTCATTTCATTCATACTCATTAAGTTTTCATTTTTTATTTTAACAAGAGCTTCCGAACTTCCACCACAATGAGCAAAGGGCAGGTTATATTCTTTTGAAATATCTAAGAAGTAAGGCCTGGCACTTCTAATTGGTCCAACCTTTTCAGCATTGTTTTTTTGAAATAATGCAATGAATCTAGGTGTGCCACCTTCAGCCATGGTCTCATAAACTATATCCGCAGCATCCAAACCCGATTGAGGTCTTGCAGCTACTGAGTTTTCTACTACCACAAGCACAGCAATATTATCTAATAGTTCTTTTTTTACCGCTTCACCCGTATAAGGAGAGAAGTACTTTTGTGAGGTCTTTACAGCGGATTCTGTTTTTTTAGGGTTTGATTGGTTTGGCGTAGCAATAGATTCAGCTTTTTTGCTACAACCCTGCGAAATAAAGCTTATTGAAATAATTATACAAAATAGTAGCTTAGATTTGTTTTTCAAAGCAACATCTCCTTAGTTAATTTTAGAGGAAAACGTCATTACATTCATTCCTCTATTTTAATCTATTCGAAATATCGTGTATATAGAATAATATAAAAACTAAAAATGCCATAGAAGGATTAAATTAGCTTCGCTCATAAAAACCACCGCGGGCATAGCTCATGTAACTAATTAGCAATGTAGTGTTTTTTTGTTGGAAATGGTATAATAATAATGTAAATTGTCATATTATTATAAGTTTTAGTTTGAATTCTTATTAAGGTGGTGCTAAAATGCTTGATATAATTATTTGTGAAGATAATGAGATGCAAAGGGAAAAGATTGAATGTATTATAAAAAATAAATTAATAGATTTAAAGCTTGATTTAAAGATAGTTTTATCAGCTGATAATTCTAAAGATGTAGTTAATCATCTTAAGAACAACATAGAAAAAAGCTTTATTTACTTTTTAGATGTAGATTTAGGCACTAAATCAAATGGAATAGACCTTGCAAAAGAGATAAGAAATTATGATACAAAAGGATATATTGTTTTTATAACTTCACATGCTGAGTTATCATTTTTAACATTTAAATATAAAGTACGAGCTTTTGATTATATCTTAAAATTTGATGATGAGGCTCTTAAAAGCAGCATTTCAGAATGCTTAAGTGGAGCCTACAATAATTATAAAAATGTTAATGTTAAAGAAAAAGAAGTCATTTCAATAAATCTAGTGAATAGGATTGAAAACTTTCTATTTAATGAAATCCTATTCTTTGAAACAGCAGATATTGGTCATAAATTAAGGGGCCATACGACTAATGGCCATTTTGAGTTCTATGGAAAAATGAAGGATCTAGAAGCTAAATTACCATCATATTTTTATAAATGTCACAGATCTTATATAGTTAATACCACCAAAATTAAGTTTCTTGATAAAAAAAATAAAACTATCTATATGATTAATGATGAGATCTGTTATAGCTCAGCATTATATCTAAAAGGATTAATTAAAAAATGTTTAATATGATAGTGGAGTTATTATATATATTTATTATTGCATTAAATTTTGGTATTATTATGATTAATATAAGTTATATGGAAATAACTAAAAAAAACTTTTTAGTTATTAATAGTGTTTTATTTTCTATAATTGTATTATTGAATAATTATAATGAAAATAAGTTGATAATTCCTATTACAACAATAATAATGACTATATACTTATATATACTTTTTAAAAAAGTATACTATGCTCTATTAATTTCTATTTTTATACAATTGATTTTTGCTTTTGGTGATGCTGTTACTGGGGTTATCTTAGTTTTTATTTTAAAAATTAAATATTGTGATATACTAAATAATCCTAAAATTAAATTATTAACAGCTTTATTAATTTTAATAGTATGTTATTTTCTAAGTAAATTTTCATGTAAAGTTTTAAAAAATAACTATATTAAAAATTTTTTGAATATAAAATCAAAAAATATTTCTATTTTAGTCTCCACTGTAGTAATATCACTTATTTCTATATATTCTTATTCTTTATCATTAAAAATGATATTTAATAAGCCTAATAAATTTTTTATTTCATTAAACCTTTTTTTGATAATTAGCTATTTTATTGTGATATTAATATTAACTAATACAAATAACGAAAGTATTAAAAAAGATTTAGAATGGGATTACAGAGAAAAAGAATTGGACCATCTTAAAGAATATACTATAAATTTAGAAAATCTTTCAAATGACTTAAGAAGTTTTAGACATGACCAAATTAATATATTCCAAACAATAGGGGCATATATCGAGTCAGAAAATATAAAAGAGTTGAAGGAATTCTATTATAAAGAATTAATGCCTGAAAGTAAAAAAATATTGGAAAAGAATCGATCTTATACATCACTTATGCATATAAAAATTGATTCGTTGAAAGGACTACTTTCTTCTAAAATTATTAAGGCTCAATCAAAAAACATAAAAGTCAAAATAGAGATTGTGGACGATGTTAATGAATTGTCAATATATTTAATAGATATCTGTAGGATTATCGGAATTGTTTTTGATAATGCAATAGAAGCTGCGATATTATGCGATAACAAATTTATTGAATTTTTAGTATATAAAAATAATAATAGTACTACATTTATTATAAAAAATTCTTGCCCGGAAAATACTGCATCTATTCATAAAATATACGAGAAAAATTTTTCAACAAAAGGCGTCAATAGAGGAATAGGCTTAAAAACTGTTAAAGATATTTTGAATGAAAAATATGATAATGTATATTTAAATACTAGTATTGATAATTTCGTTTTTACACAAGAACTAATTATTGTTAATAATTAGTTCTTGTGTTGTAAATTTTCATAGTCATTATTTGATTTTCTGAAAATAAAGAAGTCTAAGAGAGTAATTTATTGATAAAAATTAATATTAATTACATTTCACGCTCAAAAAAGCCCAACTTAGGAAATAATGTAGAATCAAATAATTAAACATGGTAAAATAAAGTCATGGTAATTCAAGTAAATCGATAGAAGAACTGAGGAAAAAGGGTTTATAAGATTGTGCTAAAAGTTTGGATTTAGTGCTAAAGAAATAGACTAATAATTATATTGTATGTAAACGATTATCTGAATTGAATAATTATTAATCATGATGATATCTTGTTCCATTCTTTTGTTTAGGTATTTTAGTTCTCGCGAAACTAAAATACCAAATCATGAGCGGGAAGCAAGTTATTTATATAAATTATAAAAATATAATGGTGTAAGTCAAAGATAGATTAATATTTTGACAATACCACAAAAAAGGGGTGTCGTATGGAAACTTATTTATGTCCAAAAATTGATTGTACTTCAGTTGAATATACTGAAGATCAAGCGTGGGTTATAGTATTTATGGCAGCGTTACTAGCGGTAGGTGCTACATGGATGATAGGTATGTCAGTGTGGTGTGTTAGTAATGGTTACAAGGGATTCACTGGTGATTATAGCATAGTTGAATGGGGATTAAAAGTCAATTTTGAATGTAAATAAAATGTAATAATAAATTTATTTTATTATTGCAACATCTTAGACAAGCTTATAATTAGGCTTGTCTAAGATTTATTTATAATCTATATTTGGATACTGTAAGGATATTTAGAATTAAAAATATAATAATGTATATTTAAATATTAGTATTGATAACTTCGTTTTTACACAAGCACTAATTATTGTTAATAATTAGTGCTTTAAAGTTGCAGATTTTTATAGTTATTATAAGGTTTTCTGAAAATAAAGTAGGCAAAGGGAGTAATTAAAAAGGATTCTTGGAAGATGGAATAAATAATTATATTTTTATAAATTGAATTTGGTAATAATAGACTTACTGAACACGAAATTAATACAACAGCGATAGATTTTAGTTTTAAAGCTTTTCTTAATTTTTTGCTTACAAGGGGACGCTCAGCTGTATCGGCAGGAGCATATTTAACAACTAAAATTAAGCTTATTAAAAATAAGATAATTATTGAAGTTCTATTTAGAGTGAAATTTAGACTTAAAAACACATTTCCTAAGAAAATTATATAATTTAAAAAAATACACTTTAGGCTAGAGTCTGCATGAACGCCATTAGCAAAAGATCTAAGGAAGCCAAAAACTATAAATGCTATTAATGTATAGGTGAATACTTTAAGAAAATATGATGTTATAAACAGAATAATTAATTTGTATATACTAATTAATATAACTTGAGTGCCATAATGGAGTATTTCAAGTTCTTCCTCTGTCTTATCTAAATTTTTTTTGACAAATTCCATGTATAAGTTGCTTAATTTTTCATTTATATTCATATAACGCCACCCTAAACAATAATTTATTGATAAAAATTAATATTAATTACATTTCACGTGCAAAAAAGCCCATCTTAGGAAAAAATGTAGAATTAAGCAATCACAATATGGTAAAATAATATCATGGTAATTCAAGTAAAGCAATAGGAGAACTTAATAATAAGGGGTGGAAAAATGAAAAATTTAATATTAGAAAAAGTAGCTTCAATAACTTGTTCTGGTGTATCGGCAGTGGCGAAAGCTTCATCATCAATGTGTATAGTTTGGTCATTTAATGAATGTAAGATGCCTAAATCACTATATAAGGTTGATAAAAAATTATAAAGAGATTTGGTATGGGTTTGTATTTTAGGTAAGAATATTAAAAGGACGACCCTTAAAGGTTTATAATATGGTAGTAGAGAAATAAGGTTAGTAATTATTTTGTATGTAAACGATTGACTGAATTGAAGAATTATTAATCATGATGATATCTTGTTCCTTTCTTTTGTTTAGGTATTTTAGTTCTCGCGAAACTAAAATACCTAATCCTGAATTGGAAGCAAGTTATTTATATAAATTATTAAAATAAAATTGGGTAAGTCAAAGATAGATTAGTATTTTTGACAATACCACAAAAAAGGGGTGTTGTATGGAAACTTATTTATGTCCAAAAATTGACTGTACTTCAGTTGAATATACTGAAGATCAAGCGTGGATTATAATATTTATGGCAGTATTACTAGTAATTGGTGTTACATGGTTCATAGGTATGTCAGTGTGGTGTCTTGCTAATGGTTACAGTGGCTTCACTGGAGATTATAGCATAATTGAATGGGGATTAAAAGTCAAATTTGAATGTTATTAAATGAATAAAATGCAATAAAAAAGCTATTTTATTGCATCATTCTTCAACTTAGACAAGCCTATAATGGATAATAAGCTTGTCTAAGTTTCATTTAAATTTATAGTTGATTGCAAAATAAAATTTTACAAAAACAATATTCTATTTAGGGAGGAGAACTTTTATTATGTTATCAATTAAAGACCTTAGTAAAAAATATTCAAATAATTTTTGGGGCATTCAAAATTTTGATTTAGAACTAAAAGAAAAAGAATTGGTTTCAATTGTTGGTCCAAACGGTTCTGGGAAAACTACAATAATTAATTGTTTACTTGGAGTTATTTCTCCAACCAAAGGGACTTTGTCTTTATACGGTCAAAAAAATAATACTAAGAAATTTAAAGAATATATTGCATATGTACCGGACGAACTATTACTTATTGAGTCTTTGACAGGTAAAGAATATATTAACTTCGTAAAATCAATGTATCAAAATGTAAATGACGAAAAGATTAAAAAACTTGTACAAATATACAATATGGCAGAAGCTATGGAGCAAATAATAAAAAATTATTCACATGGAATGAAGAAAAAGCTTCAATTAATTGCAGCATTTATGTTAGAAGGCAAATTGATGGTGTTAGACGAGCCATTTAGAGGATTAGATGTAGAATCGATAATAACAACAAAAAAAATGTTGAGAAAATTTTTGAAAGATGGAAAAAGTATTTTAATGTCAACTCATGATCTTCTTTTAGCTGATAGTTTGAGTGATAGAATTGTAATAATTTCTAAAGGGAGGAAAGTTGCAGAAAATACTAGTAATATATTGAAAAAAGAATATAACTGTAATTCACTTGAAGAAGTTTTTATTAAAGCATCCCTTGATAAAAGTAGGAGTGATAAAATTGACGAAGTCATTAATAATTTGTAAATTAGTTTTTAAAATATGGCAGAGAAGTCTAGCAAAAATATTGAATACTAAAAGTAAGGTTGTAGGAGTAATTTCATTTCTATTTTTTATAACCTTTTTATCCGTAATAGCAGGATACTGTGTTGTAAATCCTATAATAGTAATGTTTGTGAATGGGGATACTAGGTCACTATATTTATTGTTTTCTGGTATATTAGTAAATATTTCTGTGGTAACAACGGCACTATTTGTGTTGGTAAAATCTGTAATACAAGATCGCGGTGAATTTGAAATGCAGTTAAATTGGTTTCCGCTTACTACATTCGAAAGGAATTTAGGATACAAGCTTCCAATATTTTTTGTTGTATTTGTCAGCGAATTGTTTATAAATACTTTATTAGTTATACCGTCATTGGTTATGAATGATTTACAGGGAGGGTTTTTGCTAGCCAGTATATTAGCTTTTATTATACAAATTACTTTTGTATTCTTTTTAAATACAATAATATATGACTTTTGTATATTTATTATATCTATGATTGGACTCCCTTATAGAAAACTTATAACGCTTTTAATTTTACTAATGTCAGTATTTTATTATTTTATAGAAAATTTTTCGGTGGAAGGGATTTTATCTTCATACACTAAATTTGATTATAATATACTTTATTTAATTAGTGGAGTTCTTATGAAATCAGTAAAGGTTGCAGCATTTAATTCTGTAAGCTATTTAAGAATAAGTATTTATATCTTAATTACTGCATTTTTAGCTTTAAGCACTTTATTTTGCTATGAAAAAGTTCAGAATAACAACTCTTCTAAAATATTAAAATTTCTGCCTATGTCAAAAGGGTTTAATAGATCATTAATTATAAAAGAAGTTAAAGTTCAAATTAGAAATGAAGAAAATTACATAAATATAATAATTTTTTTGTTGTTGTCAATTTTAGTAAGATTTAAATTGGGAAATTTAGAGCCGAATATTATGATAATAGGGATAGTAAGTTTAGTTTCTAGTATGTTGGCGCTAAACTCCTTTGGAAATGAAAATAATTACTTTATAATGTATAAAGCTAATGGGGTTGAATTGTTAAAGGTGTTGATTTCAAAGGCAATAGGATTATGTATTATTGGATATGGTTTATTTCTACTTATAACTATAATAATACTAGGAATTAATATGGATATATATCAAATATTGATTAGCATTCCAATAGTTATTAGTTCAATAATATCATTATATATTTTAGGAATATTAATTCCAGTAGATAACAAGAACCCTTATATGGGTGTATTTGCTTTTTTTATTCTCTTTTTTACAATGATTCCTATAGTGGTTATATTAAATCAAATAATTACAACAAATATGTCTTTGATAATTGTGGCGGTAGTACTTACAATTATATTATTTGCTGCTTTTTATTTAGTGGCTAAATGGAGGATAAAATATGAATAAATTAAAAAGAATACCATATATACCTCAAAATATTGAGATTAATAAAGATCACATTTTTGATCATAATCTACATGCTGATATTCCAATAAATGAAACGGCTTATAAAATATTATTACTAGTTGATGGAATTAAAAGTGTAAGTGAGATTACAGAATATTTAAACAAAGAAATCAAAATCAATTATGATGTTCTATATAATGATATAAATAATTTATTCTATGAATTAAATACAAATTATCTTTTAAACTGGAAATATAAAACTAATATAAGGATAAAAAATATATTTATCAACCTTATTTCACAATATAAAAAAGGATATAAAGAACGAGTTACTATAAAAAACAGCAACTTTTTTTCTGTATTTAATAGTATTAATAATGTGATTTTTAAAAAAATAGGGATATTATTTATATGGACATTAGTTCTATACATATTGAGTGTAGTCTTAATTAGTGATAGTTTAGCTTCGGGAGTAGCATTTGGATTTTTGATCGCTTTTGTTGGATTAATTTTGAGCACAAACATACATGAATTATCTCACATGTACTCTTTATGGATAAAAAAGAAAAATAAAAATATAGGATTTTTAGGGATAAGTCCATTGGGAGTGAGATTTGTAAGACCGGCAGAAACTAATTCTAATAACAATATTATTATAGCCTTATCAGGATCAATAATTCCTGGAATCTTAGGAGTTTTAATGTACATCATTAGTTTCACCATGTTTAAAGAGTGGCAATATTCTCTGTATATCAATATTTTTGCGGGAATGTTTGTTATTCAATTAGTACATTTACTACCATTTACAGGTGATGGTAAAAATATTCTTAACTATATATTATTAATGATATACAATAAAAAAATAATTTAGATACTAGGGGAGATTAAGATGATAAAAATTAGTGAAAAAACATATGGTTTAGCTGCTGTTTTAAGTATAATTATTTTACCTATAACTGCTATGAGTTTAATCTTTCTTAAAATGTTTGGTAATAAAAGTGGTAAAATCCTTTTTAACACAATGGAGATTCTTAAAATTGGAAACAATGGCTATACGTTTAATATAAAGACTACATTTTTATTATTAGTTTTGGCTGTATTTTTGGCGACTATTGTCTTATCAATAATATTTAATATTTTATTGAAAGGATTAAGGAAAAATGAAGTTTAAAAGGAAGAAAAAATGTGTTGTTATTACAATAAGTTTAGTTCTATTAGTGATTATGGGTATTTTTATAAATAGATCTGAGGGTTTAAGTAAAAAAGATGATATTAAGACTATATCTAATGCTGGAATTGTTTTTGGTGATATTAAGGCACCTGTTAAGATAATTGAGTATACGGACTTTAATTGTCCAGATTGTAAAAAAATGAATGAAAATATTGAGCCAATTCTATTAGAATATATAGCTAATAAGAAAGTTGTTTTAATATTTAAGAATGTTAATGAAAATATGCATTTAAATATGCCTAAAATTAGTACAGAGGATTATAAAAAAATTGGAAAGATTTTCAATGAAAAAGAAAAGTATATTAATCCAAAATCGGAGCAGTACTTAAAATCATATTTGGGAGAAGAATTATATAATAAAAGGAAAAACGATATCAAGGAAATAAAAAAAGAAATAGACTATCTCAAGATTAATACAATACCAACAATGTATGTAGGTAATGAAAAAATGGTTGGTATTTATAAAAAAGATGAATTTAAAAAAATTGTAGAAGGTATATTAAACTCCAATTAGGAAAATAAATTGTGGTAGAATTATGATTAGATGTTTTAATCGTAAATAAATATTGGTAGGAACTTTATCATATTCATAGTGAAATTTAAATAATAAATAATCCAAGTGAGGTTAAAATATGAGAAGTATGAATATTAATAAAGTAGTAAAAAGATACTGTAGAATATTATTTTTGCTAATAATATTCTTTGCCATTAATTTCTTAATGGTCGATACAATTCAGGCAAAGACTAATGAGTTAAATTTGATTTATTTCAATGTGCCTCTTTGTAATACATGCAATAAGTTTGAAGATGAACTAAATAAATTACAGAAAGAGCATAAAAATATTAAGATATATAAATATGATATAAGTAAAAGTCAAAATTATGAGATGCTTGTTAGATATAATAATGAATATAAGTTAAATAAAGAGACTGGAGGAGCACCAATTATATTCGTATCAGATAGATATATAAAAGAGCCGTCTGAAATAAAGTCTATAATAATAGAAATATTACAGAATGAGAAGGTTAAGGAAACACCCATTTTGGAGGGAATTCAGATAAATGCAAATTCATTCAATTATGATATTTTAGGTTTTATATTTACAGGATTTATTAATGGACTTAACCCATGCTCTATATCCATGCTCTTATTTTTTCTCTCACTTATTAGTGTCAAAAATGTTGGAATAAAGAAGCTTGGTTTTAGTTTTATTTTAGGTAAATTTATAGCATATTTATTAATAGGTTCAGTCTTATACACATATCTATCTAAAATAAATATAGGAATATATAATACAATAATGAAAGAAATATTTATATTGTTTTCTGCTATAATTATTTATTTGAATGTAAATGATTTTTTAAAAGCAAGAAAGGAAAAATTTGGACAAATTAAAAATCAACTCCCAAGAAAAGTTAGACGTTTTAATCACAATGTAATAAAAAGATTTTTGGAAAATAAAAGTGGGAAAATATTAGTTATTATAAGTTTTTTATTAGGTGTAGTTATTTCATTAGGAGAATTTTTATGTACAGGACAAGTATATCTTGCAAGTATAAGTTACATGATACAAAAAAATAGCATTTATTCTCTTAAGGCTTTTTCTTATTTATTCTTATATGATTTAGTATTTATTATACCACCAATTATAATCGTATTTATTATTGATAAAGGGACTGATATGTTCAAAGTATCATCATTCCTTGTAGAGAAAATGTATTTAATAAAATTATTAACCGCAATAGTGATGTTCCTATTTTGTTTATTTATAGTTTTTATAATTTAATATAGTAAATATAAAGGAGTTTATTAAATGCCGAGAAATATTAAAATAACAGATAATGATAATTGCATTTTATATGAGGGTAATCTTTATAAACTACCAGTTGCAGAGAATATTATTATTGAGCAAAGTATTGAATACTTCAATGATTCAGAACCCTGTTTTTTACATAAAAGTGCAGTTACAAAAAAAATATATTATGAAATTGAAGACTTTTTTCAAGAAAAGGATAACATTGGCGTTAAAGAGATAAAATTAGGTGAATTTCCATTAATTTTGAAACGTCTTCTTGAGAAGATTGGAAATGCTAAAAGCATTTATTTGTAGTATGGCATATTTGATTTGTATTTTTATTAATTAATATACCAATAAACTAATTTCTTTTAAAGAAGATAAGTAATCATTAATTATTATTGATTGCTCATCTTTTTTATTTTGATATTAATTTCAATTCTTTTGGATATCAACTTGAATGAAGAAAGAAATGGATTGTCATTAGGTGGAGAAATCAGGAAATTGGATGATTATAAAAGTGAAATGATTTTTGTGACAAATCACATACAAATGGCATTTAAAGTTTTTCAGTATAAACTAAGAGTTTTAGAGTTTATTGATAAAAATTATAATATTGATAAACAGTTAAAAGAAAGTATTTTAATTGCAACGAAAATATTAAACAAGAATAAGGAAGAAATTGAAGAAAAATCATTGCAAATTAAGTTTGGAAAATATGTAGGGGAAATGGATGTGAGATTTTGAAAATCATTAATAAATTTTATGAATTTGCTATGTCCGATTATGCAGCTAATGTTAGAAAATATATTCCTTGTTTAATTATAATTTCAATTATCCAATTTAATATTAGTAGCTTTTGGCCAGAAGGCATATTAGAAAATTTTATGTTTTTAGTATTGTTTGTAGTTAATTTGAAATTTATTTGCGCTGTAATCAAAAGCTATAAAGAATTTTGCAAGTAGAATTATGGTTTTTTTTATGGGTGAATTTAAATGGTATTACCCTTATTTTACAAAAAGGCTATCCAATAAAACGATACTTAGTTTAGAAGTGGAAGGCTTCGTAAATCTACAAAACAAATACAACATTAATTATATTCGAAAAGTAATAGAAAAAAAGGTGGGTATAAATGAATATATTCAAGGACTTTGTTAAGCAAGACACTATACTCTCAAAATTATTAACTAATGGAAGTAATTTATTTTTGGCGGTAGTATTATTTTTAGGCACATCAATAGTCTTAATAAATAATAATTTAATAAAAATGATATTATAATTTTTGTTAATAGCTTTTTTTATTATTTTTGATATGTTTTTTATAAGTAGATTTTTACGGTATTGTTAAAAAAAAAAGGATTAACAGGTGTAGAATTGTTAGGTGCCTGTAAAAACATGGATGCGGGCACAAGCCTAAGGGGGAAGAAGTAATCACCTAGATAAAACATTCAACATAGTTGGTATCACCCTATTGAATGGACACAACTAAAAAAGAGTTGTAAAAATTATTTTATGGAATGATTTTTTTGAAAAAATAAAAAAATTATCGACTTAAAGTTAATCTAAACACTGTAAATATGTATTTAGAAGAAAATATAGGAGGAATTACTATCGCAAAGACTTTAGGACTTAACAGGTGTGACAGAGTTTTATTAATGCTCAAGAAGTGTTTTATGTGGGTAGGATAAAAATTAATACTAATATTTATACAGAAATGAGATCACGGAATATGGACCTAAAATAGGAAAAACGTATTATCATCTAAATATTAAAGAGCTCGCAGAGCATTTAGCCAAATATTCACTTTGTTGGGGAGTAATATATCCAATGCTACTATGTATCATTTTTATGGTTTACCAACCTTTTATTTATCTAATCTGTTACTGTTGATTTTGAAAGGGAATAGTCACTGCTTAACCCTGCTAAGCTTTTTTCCGGAGTTAGATAGCTCTACTATTGTATTTTTGAATTCAGCTGTATATTGTTTTTGACCTCTTGCAATTATAAACACATCCTTATCATATTTATATTTTAATGTGTTCGGTTTTTCGTGTCTACAATATTATACTAACACCAAATGAGTGGTGATTTTTCTTGGAAATATAATCATTAATTTCACTAGTAAGCTATTAATATATATTATGGAAATAAGTATTCGAAGTCAAGCAAGGGAGCAAGCACGATGAGTAAAAGCATTTTATGAAATTTGACTAAATCATATTACAATAGAAGTCTGTGAAAGCAAATTATATAGATAATAATGTATTTAATAGAACGGGAAGTTGATTTAAGCAAAGAGATAACTTCTGGTTAGCATATAATAATAAATTACAAAAGGGGAACATATGAGTTTAGTGTTTATATATATCATTATAAGTTTTTTATTAACGAACATAATTCACGAGCTAATTCATTTTTGGGCTTTAAAATTAATAGGATTGGATATATATTGTCTTGATGCTTATCCAATTAAAATTTATAAAAATGAAGGGAAGTATAATATAAAAATAGATATTAAGCTTAAAGAATACATGCCTGGTTATGTTTTACCTGAAATAAGTATGCTTAGAAATAAAACTGATTTTAAAATTAAAAAAAATAAAATTATTTTTATAACTTTGGCCGGTTCTTTTGGAAGTTTAGTATTGGGAATCATAATTAATACAATATATAATTATTATATTCCAAATTTGTTTATTAAAGTTTTTGGTGTTATGTCAATGATAATAGGGGGTCTTACTCTTTTATTTAGTGATGGGATAATGTCTTATAGGCTATACAAGGATAAAGTGTTTGTCGTATCAACTTTATTTTACTATAATAATATATTATCAAATCAAAAGCAAAATATGAATGAGGAGAATCTGTTTATTTACAAATATGCTAATGATGTATGTGAAGAATTAAATATGGAAGATAAATTTTTCCACAACATCTGACCTGATATACTAAAGTTGTAACACTTAGTACTAATAAAATAGTATAATAAAATTAGGAGAGTGGTGTTACAAATGGCAAAAAAAATGTATGATCAAATTTTTAGAGAAAAACTAGTAAAATTAAATCTAGAAAATAGTAGAACTATCCCAAGTCTAATTAAAGAATATGGTGTATCTAGATCAACCCTTAATGTGTGGATTAAAAGCTATTGCGAAGAATGCAAAGAAGCAGAAGAAAAAATATCTCCTAGTGTTTATGAGGAAAATAAATTACTAAAAAAAAGAACTATTGAATTAGAAAAGGAAAATGCTTTCTTAAAAAAAGCTGCGGCATTCTTCGCCAAGGAAATAGACAATTAATCTACCAGTTTATATCTACCAACAATAAGGAATTTGGTGTCAGATGGTTATTACGCCGTTTTGAGCTATCACCCAATGCATATTATAATTATTTGAAATTCAGAAAAAGTATCTATAATGAACAAAAAAAATTAATTTTGAAACATATAGAGAAAATTTTTCACAGTGAAAATGGGAAAATGGGATATAGAATGGTAAAACGCTCATTAGAAAAACAAGGAACTAATTTGAGCTTGTTAACTGTGCATAAATATATGAAAGAATTAAATATTAAGTCCGTTTCATTTAGAAAAAGACCTAATTATGTAAAAGGAACTTCACATAAAGTATTTTCTAATATTCTAAATAGAGATTTTACAGCTGTAGCTAAAAATTTAAAATGGTGTACAGATTTCACCTATATACATCTTTCCAGCGGTAAGATAATGTACAATTGTTCTATTTTAGATCTATATGATAGAAGTATTGTAGCAACTAAGACATCTAGTAATATAACGGCGGAGCTAGCTATTGATACACTCAGTGAAGCCATATCTAATCATAAGCCCCCTACGGGATTAATAATTCATAGTGATCAAGGCTCACAATATACCTCAAAGGCATTCACTTCTTTTTGTGAGAATAAAAAAATGCAACAATCTATGAGTAAAGCAGGTTGTCCATATGATAACGCTCCTATGGAGTCTTTCTTTGGAAAACTTAAGAATGAACATATTAAGCATTACAGTATTAAAGATGCTCTGCATTTAGAAGAGCTAATAAATGACTATATTTTTAGATATTATCATCATAAAAGGCCTCATAGTTCTCTGGGAGGGTTAACTCCTTTTGAGAAAAGATATTCTAAATAATTAATTACACACAAGTGTTACAATTTTGCTTGACCAGGTCAATCAGCCATAATAAAAATCAAATTAATTTACAGACATATATACTTTATTATGTATTAATTAATAGTATTGATGATTTTAATATAAATATAATTAAAAACATGGAGAATTTAATAGAAAAGTTATCCCAAATAAAATATTTAAATGGAAATCTGTTTGAATATATAAATGTAATTGTTATATATATGGTAATTAAAGAGGGGAAATTAGAAGAGGCAAAAAAATTATTTGAGTTAATAAGAAATAGTTCTACTAAGAGAAATTTTTATCAAAAATACATTATTAGTAGAACAAAATATTTTCTTAACGAGATTACTTATAATGAGGTTTTAAACTCAATTCCTAAATCATCTATTGTAAATAGTAGATTAGAAAAATTATTATTTGAACAATTTAGGAATTTATATATTCTTTAGAACGGACATCTCACCCCATTATAAAAACTGGAACGTAGTGACTAGTTTTTAGTTACTAATTAGCTGCAAATGCTACAAAATTTGCTGATTAATAAGGTTACATAAAAATAATTAATAACTAACACCTTGACTTTAATCTAAGAAGATCTAATTACTTTTGGGGTTAGTGATGATAAACAAGAACCATTGAGATACGTCTAAATACCTATGTCAAAAAAATAATTATAAAAATAGGAGATATTATAAATGAAAAAGTCTGTTAAGATCTTAATGTTATTAAATTTAATTAGTTATATAAGTAATTTTGCATTTGCATTTATATATTCATACGATAAAATCGTATTGAAAAATAATTTAACAATAGAAGTGTTTTGGGTATTGTCACCATATGTATTTTTAATCGCTACATCATTTATATTAGCTACTGATAACAAAGAAGAATATAAAATGTTTAAAATTGAAGCAATAATCGATTGGGTTATAAGAGTTGCATCATGTTGTGTTGCTTTTCAAGGATTTAATTTCAAATTTTTATCAGCAGGGTTTATTATACAACAAGTCATATTAGCTTCTTTATTAATTGTTAATGTATATTTGGAATATAAGATGTATAAAAAAGCAAAAAAACATACACCTGTTAAAAAAGAAAATATGGAAGTTGAAATAATATCTGAAGAAGAAAAACAAAATATAAGAGAAATAGGTAAAGCGGCAACACTTGGAATGACTTCATTTTTTATATTTGCGGGTTTTGGAATGGGTATAACACAAATACATCAGATTGATATTAAATTACTAAGAATATTCATTGTATTTGTTTCTATTTATTCATTTATATGGTTTTTAATTGCTAATTATAGAAAGTGTTATTTATTTTATTTAGATAAATCTTTAGCAAAGAGAATTTTTGTTAGAGACGATTTGTATGCATCTCTTGGATATATATTAGTTCTTATATCTGCATTTGGATTTTTTGGGATAGGTACTTTGCTTGAATCTGCGGTTATATTGATTGGGATTTTATTACTATATCCAACAATATGTACTGATAGAAAAATAGGACTTAGATATACAAAAGTTAAAGATATTTTAGGTGAAAATTTTTATTTGTATTTTAATTGTAAAGAAAAGAATTTGTAGCAAGGTGAAGAATGCGACTACGACTCCTGCAGTTTGTGTATAAATCGGATTTTCTGAATTATAATCATCACCATAGAAGGAACTGTTTTCAGTGACTTCTATGGTGATTTTCAGTTACATCCTATGGGGTTTGGACAGTCACCTAAAGAAGGAATAAAGCGATGGTTTGGTAAAAATGGGATATTTGATGCTGGTGCAACCTTAATTACAGCATAATACTCTCATAGTAGAGTGGCACTGATGTAAACCTGCAATCGTGTTATTTGTAGGTAGCTAATATTTTCGAGGCCAGAATGAGAGCCTAATATCTTATGGATGCTGAGTCTGACTAATACTCCTGCTCGTACCAGCCTTGTAGTAATGTAATGTTGCGAAGCATAGGTGAAGTCGGAGACACTGGCAGTAATGCCACACTTCGGGTTCAGTCATATAGGGTTAGAATTTCCTTGTATTTAAATTTCGTAACAAATAATCTCTATTCCTAGTTCAAATGGAAGGGGTAATAATAATTGGGGACTGATCACGCCGAAAGAGTAGGACAAGAAAGATTATGAATAGGTTAACAGCGATGCTGTAGTACCATTTGTCTCCTATATCAAGAAATATAGGAGAGGAAAGAGCCTTAGACGTGTGATGTATATAAAATTTATTCGTAAATTATAATCCTCTATCATTAGACACAAGAGACTATTCAATACGGAAAGTAAAGTGTTCCAATGAAATGGTTGATTTATTGATTATTTTTTTTAAATACAATGGATGGAAGAGGTAAAGTTATAACCATATAATGACCATAAATTTATTTAACTGCTCATAATTTCACACGTTGGAACGCTGTATCCGATAAAGGTCGTCCGTACAGTGTACTTGAGAAAGATAAACTTGAAATTCAAAAGGCCACCCTAGGAAAGAGTGCAAAAGAATACAAAGTTGTTGCACCAAAGGATGGTAAACTACATTTAAGCGCCACTATAACAAAGGGCATGGTTTTGCAAGCTGGAAATGTACTTGGAAGCATAACTGGTAAGGAAGAAGAATTAATAATAAAAACTTTACTACCATCTAGTGAAAGGCCAAGGATACACGAAGGTGACGAAGTTGCAGTTGCTGTAGCGGGATTAAACCAAGCAGAGTATGGCACTATTAAGGGAAAGGTTTTAAATATAGATGGAGATGCTACTATAGATAGCGAAAAAGGGAATGTATATTTCGAGGTTAAAGTAAAACTTGATAAAAATTACCTTGCAGATAAAAAAGGGGAAAAGGTTAACCTTACACTAGGTATGGTTACAGAAACTAGAGTTAAGTATGAAAAAATAACTTATATGAAATACTTCATGGAACAGATTGGAATAAAACTTAATTAGCTATTTTAGGTATCTGCAGGTGCCTTTGATATAAATAATGCAATTAATGTAATTATTAATTGTAGTAAACAGTTAAAAATATTATAATAATGGGGAAGGGGATTAAAAAATGAGTGAAATGGTTTTAAGATTACCAAGTTGTTATGTTGATGTTGAGAGAGATGAGATGGAGTATGTTGATGGGGGTGCAACGTATTCAGGTGCTAAAGGTTGGGGAGCAGCTTCCGCTATGGCATCTATTGGAGCTGGTGCTGCAGGCTTTGCTTCAGGAGCGATTGCTTTGCTATTGCCATTTGGAGCTGTAGGTTGGCTTACAGCAGCAATATCATTCGCACCTATGGCTCTTGTTAGTTCTCAGCTGGCAAGTGCTGGAGAGGCAGCTTTATGGAACATGGGTAGGAAAGGAAAATTTACAATAACAACTACTACTAATCCGTTTGCTTTATTTAGCGTAAGCTAAAGGAAAAAAATATTTTTGAGGAGTTTTTGTTGTGGGCATTTTAATTTATTCAGCTATACCATATATGATTTGGTTGGGAACAGACGTTTTCAGGTATAATAAAAACCTTAAAAAAGGGAAAGATACATTTCAAATAAATCAATTAGTAAACGTAATGTTTTCTAGTGGAGGTTTGGGTTTTTATTCAACAAATGTTGATTTTAGTAAAGATATGATTGCTACTCTGATTGGATTATATGCAGTAATTTATACTGTTTATTGGGTTATATGTCTTTTTGTAAGAAGTAAATATGATAGATCATTTATGTCAAAATAAAGGACGCATTTATACAAATAATGGCGATTGTAGCAGGATTGCTCCTATATATCATAAAAAAATGAATAAAAGAGTATAAACAAGATAATTCTATTATCACACATTTAATAAAGAGTTGGGAACATCCATAGATTTGTGTAAATCAAATCTATGGATGTTTTTTGTATTTTGAATAGAGGCCGTCTCAAAATAGAAAGTGATTTCTAGAGCGAGGCTTTAAATAGAGTATTAGGGTAGTTTTGCCTATCCCGCCAAAAAGGTATATTAGGGGCAAAATATATTATTAATATGGATTTTAGGTGTTTTGAAAGTTACACAATGCTAATTATCGCACATAGACTCGCCACCATAAGAAATTGCGACATAATTTATGTTATGGATAAGGGCAAGGTAGTGGAGCAGGGAAGCCATGAGGAACTTTTAAATAAAAAAGGATATTATTATAGGCTTTATATAAGTCAAGTTGGAGGAATAGAAAAATTAGATGAGACTATAATAGTAAAGGATATTGAAAAAGAAACAAATGATGAAACATTAGATACTAAAAAAGTTACTAAGGATGGTGAAGAGTATGAGTATAACTGAAAAAATAGTAGTAAAAGAAAATAAAATCCTGAAATTAAACAATGTACTTATAAGAGAAGTGAGTCAAAACGAACTTATAGATATAAACAAAATTACATATATGATGGATAGTTATATAAAGTCAAAGGGGAATTCTACAGTGGGTCCAATGATTAATTATTCATTTGTGGAGGGTGATGAAAATGGACAGACTAAAGTAACAATAAAGCTTATGATACAGCTAAAAAATTCAATCCATAATATAGAAAAACCTTATGAATTAAAGAATCAAATAAGAGTAACAAATTGCTTGTTTGCAAGGTTTACTGAAAAAGAAGAAAATCTTCAGTATGCTTATTCAAAATTAGGATTATTCGCCTTCGAAAATGATATGAAATTAAGAGGCGATAGCTACACGGTTTTCGTAGGTAAAAATGAAGAAGGAATTGTGGCAGATGTATTTATGGAGCTAAAACAAGGAGTAGATGAGCTTGAAGGTATATAATCTAAACGAATTAACTGACAGTAGGGTTCTTTATGATAAAAATCCTCCCAAATTCATGATATACATAATTGCGCTAGTTACAGTACTTTTAGCACTGTTTTTGGTGTGGGCAAATAAATCATCCAAAACTTATATGGTAAAAGGCCAAGGAATAGTAACTACAGAAAATAAGTCGCAGATTATGGCCGCTGTATCTGGTTCAATAGTAGATGTAAGTGCATTAGAAGGTAAGGAAGTAAAAGCTGGGGAAGTACTATTTACATTAAATCCGGTAGAATCAAATCTGCAATCAGGACAAGCAGAGGATCAAATTGTACTGCTTAATAAGAGAATAGCATTACTTATAAGGGCAGAAAAGGATGCTACTAACCAAACAAATACATTTGAAAAATATGATGATGAAAAAGAGTTTTATAACAAATTAAGAAACGGCTACATAAAAAGAAAAGAATTCATAGTAGACGAAGAGGCTTTAAAAAAACAGGGTGGTACAGAGGATCAGATAAAAGAATTTAAAAGGACACAAAAAATTAAATTGGATGGAAATTACTACGATACGATTTTACAATTCACTACTGAAAGAACGCAGCTTGAATTAGAACGAGATAAACTTGAAATTCAAAAGGCCACCCTAGGAAAGAGTGCAAAAGAATATAAAGCTGTTGCACCAAAGGATGGTAAACTACATTTAAGCGCCACTATAACAAAGGGCATAGTGCTACAAGCTGGAAATGTACTGGGTAGCATAACTAACAATAAAGAAGAATTAATAATAGAAACTTTATTATCTTCTGGGGATAGACCGAGGATACATATAGGGGATGAAGTGTCAGTTGCTGTAGCAGGCTTAAACCAAGTAGAATATGGAACTATTAAAGGGAAAGTTTTAAATATAGATGGAGATGCTACCATAGATAGCGAAAAAGGAAATGTATATTTCAAGGTTAAAGTAAAACTTGATAAAACATATCTTTCAGATAAAAAAGGAGAAAAGGTTAACCTTACACTAGGTATGGTTACGGAAACCAGGGTTAAGTATGAAAAAATAACTTATATGAAGTATTTTATGGAACAGATTGGTATAAAACTTAATTAGCTATTTTAGGTGTCTGCAGGTACCTTTGATATAAATAATGCAATTATTATTGATTGTAGTAAACAGTTAAAAATATTATAATAATGGGAAGGGGATTAAAAAATGAGTGAAATGGTTTTAAGATTACCAAATAGTTATGTTGAGGTTGAGAGCGATGAAATGGAGTATGTTGATGGGGGGGGCATCTATTACTATTAATAGATCCAAAATAATTAGTGCGCTAGGATATATAGGAGCAGGTACATTATTAAAAGTAGCAGCAGCTGGTGGACCATTCGCAGGAATATCAGGAATAGCATTTGGAATAGGTTGTGGTGCAATAGCCGCTGCATCAATAGCTATTGCAACTATATATTTTACAAATAGTTCTTTAACACTTAGTTTTTAAATGTGGTATAAATAAGTTAATTGATTGATTTGATATAATCTATGTTTAAATTACTAAACTTTAACAATGTTATATAATTTGTTAAAGTTTAGTAATTAATTAGCAAGAGGAGGCCACCTATGAATATAATTACTTATTTTATAATTGCAGGTATAGCAATATTATTGTATTACATTTTGAAAATTTACTATAATTATAGAATGAAATTGATTTTAATTATTGCAAATTGTGTATTAATATTAAGTATAATAATTGATTATACAATTATAGGAAATGAACAATTATTTTACACTATGTTTGGAATAGAATGTTTAAATATAGTTATATGGTTTTATTACTTATTTGATAAATATAATTTTGAACTCTATAATATATTGGCAGAAACAAAAGCTATACCTTTTATGATTGGAAGTAGTTGGTTTTTAAAAGGAAAGAAAGATATTAATAGTATTATAGAGTTTTTAAATTGTAATGAAATATTAATGAATAAAAGCAAAGATATAAATATTATATTTCTTAAAAGAGATCAAAAAAATACTGATATGTTTTTTATATTTAGTAAAAGAGCAGATGTTGATTTTTATAAAGATAATATAGTCAATAATATGTCATACAAAACAATTTGGAAAGGTAGATTATTAATGGTTAGTTTTAAATGGAATAATTGATTATACTTAAAAATATGTTTGTGGGATATGGAATCCGTAGTAGGCAATTCAAATGTTTATTTGTTAGTAATTTTGTAGTTATAATAACTACAGCTGACGTGATAAGGGGTCTTGAATGACTGGGTTGGACGTCAAAGCATATATTCGTAGGGATGGAATTATTTTAAAATTTTATTATCATTTGTAAGTCTTAGCGACCATTAAACAGATTCGATCTTCATACATTTAATGGAATGGGGTTGCGTCAGACACCCAGTATATGGGAATGGACGATTAGCAAGGCGAAAAGAGTACATTTGATGCCGATTTATTAGATGTAAAATTAGGTATAAAATTGAAAATATAAAAAAAGAAACAAAAAATAGCAGTAGCCAGTGGAAAAACACTGAAGTGAGTAAATATACTTCAGTGTTTTTTTGTTGTACCGGGCACGCGGAAGCTAATCAAAAATGGGAGATTTAATGTGAATTAGGTAGAAGTAAACTTAAGCAGGAAACTCGTGCAACTTTAAAAAGAATAGGAACAAAAAAACTTGGCCGATTCCAAACATTGTCACTAATTATGGATATTGCCTTAGCATTATTTTCAGCAGTAATATTATACATAATGAATACGTTGTTTATAGTAGTGTTGATTCTTACAATTATTAGTGCAGCTCTTATATATATTCAAAAAAACATACAAAGTAATTTAAAAGGAGACAGCTACACGGTTCTCGTAGGTAAAAATGAAGAAGGAATTGTGGCAGATGTATTTATGGAGCTAAAATAAGGAGTAGATGAGCTTGAAGGTATATAATCTAAACGAATTAACTGACAGTAGGGTTCTTTATGATAAAAATCCTCCCGAATTCATGATATACATAATTGCGCTAGTTACAGTACTTTTAGTAATGTTTTTGGTATGGTCAAATAAATCAGCCAAAACTTATATGGTAAAAGGCCAAGGAATAGTAATTACAGAAAATAAGTCGCAGATTATGGCTGCTGTATCTGTAGCATTATTAGCTGCAAATGCTACAGTATTTGCATGGGCATGCGTTAATGCAGTAGTGAAAAATAAAGGTATAGCTATAATTACTGGGCTTCCAACAGGGTTGATCTTTACAGTTTGCTAATTATTAAGGTTACATAAGAACAACTAATGACTAACACTTCGACTTTAATCTAAGAAGATTTAATTACATTTTTGTATTAGTGATAATTAACAAAAACCATTGAGATACGTCTAAATACATGTTAAAAAATCTAATTATAAAAATAGGAGATGTTATAAATGAAAAAAGATGTTAAGCTATTGATGTTATTAAATTTAATGAGTTATATAAGTAATTTTGCATTTGTATTTATATATTCATACGATAAAATCGCATTGAAAAATAATTTAACAATAGAAGTGATTTGGGTATTGTCACCATATGTATTTTTAATCGCTACATCATTTATATTAGCTACTGATAACAAAGAAGAATATAAAATGTTTAAAATTGAAGCAATAATCGATTGGGTTATAAGAGTTGCGTCATGTTGTGTTGCTTTTCAAGGATTTAATTTCAAATTTTTATCAGCAGGGTTTATTATACAACAAGTCATATTAGCTTCTTTATTAATTGTTAATGTATATTTGGAATATAAGATGTATAAAAAAGCAAAAAAACATACACCTGTTAAAAAACAAAATATGGAAGTTGAAATAATATCTGAAGAAGAAAAACAAAATATAAGAGAAATAGGTAAAGCGGCAACACTTGGAATGACTTCATTTTTTATATTCGCGGGTTTGGGAATGGGTATAACACAAATACATCAGATTGATATTAAATTACTAAGAATATTTATTATATTTGTTTCAATTTATGCATTTATATGGTTTTTAATTGCTAATTATAGAAAGTGTTATTTATTTTATTTAGATAAATCTTTAGCAAAGAGAATTTTTGTTAGAGACGGTTTGTATGCATCTCTTGGATATATATTAATTCTTATATCTGCATTTGGATTTTTTGGAATAGGTACATTGCTTGAATCTGCGGTTATATTGATTGGAATTTTATTACTATATCCAACAATATGTACTGATAGAAAAATAGGACTTAGATATACAAAAGTTAAAGATATTTTAGGTGAAAATTTTTATTTGTATTTTAATTGTAAAGAAAAGAATTTGTAGCAAGGTGAAGAATGCGACTACGACTCCTGCAGTTTGTGTATAAATCGGATTTTCTGAATTATAATCATCACCATAGAAGGAACTGTTTTCAGTGACTTCTATGGTGATTTTCAGTTACATCCTATGGGGTTTGGACAGTCACCTAAAAAAGGAATAAAGCGACGGTTTGGTAAAAAGAGTATGGAGCTGTTCAAGGTAAGGTTTTAAATATAGATCAAGGTGCGACTATAGATAATGAAAAAGGGAATGTATATTTCAAGGTTAAAGTAAAACTTGATAAAAATTACCTTGCAGATAAAAAAGGAGAAAAAGTTAATGTTACCCTTGGTATGATTACAGAAACTAGGGTTAAGTATGAAAAAATCACATATATGAAATACTTCATGGAACAGATTGGGATAAAACTTAATTAGCTATTTTAGGTGTCAGCAAGTGCTTTTGATATAAATAATGCAATTAATGTGATTATTAATTGTAGTAAACAGTTGAAAATATTATAATAATGGGAAGGGGATTAAAAAATTGAAATGGCTTTAAAATTACCGAATAATTATGTTGAGGTTGAGAGTGGTGAGATGCAGTATGTTGATGGAGGATGGTTAGGAGTTGATGTTATGCCAGTTCGGGTAGCTGGAGAAGGAGCTATCTCATCATATATTAGAAAGGTAGGAGTTAGTGAGGGAAAAAAATATTTAATAGGAATATTAAAACCAAATTACTTTCTATTGGTGCTGGAGCACTAGCAGGTAGCCTTGTTGGTGCAGTAAATTTTGCAATAAATGCCGCTGATATTGGAAACGCTGTTGCAAGATACTTAGATAATCATGATTCAAAACCAGGAAACGGTTGGTTATCAATATAAATTTTATAATATAGTAAAAAAATAAGTATTACGAGCTTTAACATTGTATCTTGGTACACTTAATAGTGCATAACAAAATATTAATATTGAAGCTCGATTATGCACAATGTGAGATATAAAAAGTATAGTTTTAAAATTATAAGGAGATGATTTATATGAAAGTCACAAAAGGAAAAGTAATTACTTGTATAAAGTTTTCAGTGTCATTTTGTTTTTTTAATTTTTTGTTTGACTATTTTTTCAGACCATCAAATATAAGTTTAGCAAGAAATATTTCTGTTGCAGTTGGTGTTGCAGTAGGGGTGGTTTTCTATAGCACAATTTTTGATAAAAAGGCAAACTGATATATATATTACTAAAAATTGGAGTATGATAATATTTATATAAAATTTAAGAAGGTGTATATGATAATTAAAAAGAAAAATATAAAATTAATATATATTAGGTTGCCATGTGGAGATTTCATATTATGAATATAAGTAATAAAAAAATAATGGGTCTTGTTTCATTTTTTGTAGGTATAGATATATAATAATATTAACAGCGTTATGTAAAATTAAAAACTTATCTATTGATATTGAAAGTGTTCACAAATACAGTATATTAATATTATTAGTTTTATTATTAAGTTGTATTTATATCGATATAATAATTCATGAATTAGGTCACTTTATAGCTGGAAAATTAGTTGGATTTAAATTCTATTCTTTTACTATTTTTCCGTTTGAAATAAGAAATCAAAATCAAAAAGTCATTTTTCAAATCACTGGCAATTATGGGCTATTAGGTTCGTGTATGATGTATCCCAAGACTTTTAGTAAATTATTTAAAGAGTTGTTAATATATTATCTTGGAGGCATAGGTTTGAACTTTATATTTGTAATTGCATATCTATTTTTGATAATTTATAAGGTACCTAACATGAAAAATATTTTCATAAAAATATTTTTTTGTTTTTTATTAATTATTAGTGAATTTAATTTAATTAAAAATGTTATACCAAGTAAAGTTAATGGAATGAAAACAGATGGCTCAAATGTATTGACTATAATGAACCCATCAGATTCCAATGATATTGATTTAATGGAAATGGTAATATCATTGCAACTTTTTTGTGGTATTAGACCAAGAGATATAAATTTTAATGTACTAAATAATCGAAATATATTTAGTGATAAAAGCTTTCACGAATATATAAGCTTATATTATTTTTATTATTACCCAGATAGTGGAAATTTTGATAAAGCCCAAGTATGTATAGGTATAATTGAAGAAAATATTGATGAATATACTAAGGATGTAAGGATAGATGTAATGTGTGAAATTTTATATTCTTATTGTTATATTAAAAAAGATATCAACAAATCAAAAGAAATATATACACAAATTTCACAAGTACTTTTAAATGATAAAAGTATTGGTGGTTTTCGAATACAAATGGCATATGAACTTTATATTAAAAAAGATATTATAAAGGCTTTAGAATTTGGGCAGAGTGGATTAAGTTTAGTTAATCAGGATGAAGTAAAAGGAATAGATATTTTTGAAAAAGCTGAAATAGAAAGAATGATTGAACGAATCTCCAATTATAGTAATTAGCAAACAGAAGGCATACACCGTGATAGAGTAGTTATTACTGTGGCAGGAATGGAAGGTGACTTAACAAGCATCGTTGGAGCGGTATATTTGGCAAGTATTTAGTTTCGGCATTTATTTACACCAAAATTGATAATGAAATCCACCAATAATTTATTTGAGTTTTCTAAAAGTGCATTCTATTTTGAAACGATAACTGTATAAACTTATTAACAACCATTAAACGGATTCGCTCCGCTCATCGATTTAATGGAATGAGGTTGCATCAGCCACCTAGTATATGGGAATGGACGATTAGCAAGGCGAAAATGGTACATTTGATTCCAATTTATTAGATGCTGAATTAGGTAGAAAAATTGAGAGTTTGGAAAGAAAAGAAACAAAAAAAGTTAGAAGTAGCCAGTGGAAAACCACTGAAGTGAGGTAAATATACTTCAATGGTTTTTTCGTCGTTGTGGCTGAAGAAAAGGCCTTTGAAAAGTTAAAAATAGAGTATGTAAGAAATCTTAGAATTGGATTTAAAACAGGAGGTCTCTCCAATTATATAATGCGCAATATCTTCAGTAAGAGCTACTACTTATGTTTTTAGGGGTAACAATGGTAATGGATGGTAAAAATCTAAGGAATAGTAACTACAGAAAATAAGTCGCAGATTATGGCTGCTGCATCTGGTTCAATAGTAGATGTAAGTGAATTAGAAGGTAAGGAAGTAAAAGCTGCGTATACTTCAAGGTCAAAGTAAAACTTGATAAAACATACATTGCTGATAAAAAAGGAGAAAAGGTTAACATTACTTTAGGTATGGTTACAGAGACAAGAGTTAAGTATGAAAAAATAACTTATATGAAATATTATATGGAACAGATTGGAATAAAACTTAATTAGCTATAAATGAGCGAAAATGTTCCCATTAATTTCCATATGTTAAAAAAGAAAAACATCTATGCATTCTCCTGTTATAATTAAGTCACGACACAAAACATAACTAAGGAGAAAACATAAATGTTTAACAACTCAATTGTAACAAAATCATCGGCAATATACAAATTTTTAATTGAATTAAAAATAACTCTTTATCTCACAACGCCTCAAATTCATCATCTAATATTATTTATAAATTCTATGGTGACAAAAGGCTACTGTGGAAAAGTAACTGACGTCTCAGACTTTATGCCGGTTAGGCATCGGACTAATATTGGAAAGTTTTTATCGGAGAGTCCATGGGACGAAAACTTCGTTGAAAAAGCCCTAAAAAAACGTGTTATTATGAGAATATGGGAGATGTCTAAAACAACTGGCAGTCCTATTTATATTGTAATAGATGACACAATTTCAGAGAAGACTGTGCCCTCGTCAAAGGCTAAGAAACCTACTGAAAAATGTGGATTCCACCATTCTCATTTAAAAGGTAAAACAGTTTATGGTCATCAATTAGTTACAGTTATGTTATTGTGCGATACTCTTGTGCTGCCATATACTATGGCGATATACAACAAAGAAAATATGAGTAAAATCCAAATGGCAATTGAGTTTATAAACTCCTTACCACAACCAGTAAATAAAGGCTATGTTTTATGTGATAGTTGGTATAGTAATAAAAAATTGTTCGCTGTTTCTAAAGAGGCAGGCTACGCCTATATTGGTGGTCTAAGAACAAATAGAGTAGTATATCCAAAAGGTCGTGAAAAACTTGGAATTAAGCTTAATCATATGTGCGAGATATTAACTAAGGATGATGTCGACCTAGTCAAAGTTGGCAATAATGAATATTATGTCTACACATATAGAGGCAAGCTTAATGACGCAAAGGATTCTTTGATAGCCCTTTGTTGGCCTAAAGAAGCTCTTTTCAAGCCTGGTTGTTTAAGAGCATTCATAAGTCTAGATACCACTATTACAACTGAAGAACTTCTAAATCACTATAAACATAGATGGCCAATTGAAACTTTTTTCAGAGAAACTAAAAAACATCTTGGTTTAAATCATTATCAAGTAAGAAGTGATCGTAGTATTAACAGATACTTCTTGTTACTAATGATTACCTACGTATACTGTGAATTAGAGATAAGCAATGGTACGTTGAATTTCAACGCTGGAATTAAAAGTGCAAGGAACCAATCTAAAAAGGAACGAGTATCTTGGATTTTTAATCAAGCTGACTTAGGAATTCCTCTTGAAGCTATTTTTAAAACATTAAAGATAGCTTAGAATAGTTGGTATTAATTTTAAATGGAATAAATTTCTAACTAATTCGCTCATTTATAGAATTAGCTATTTTAGGTGTCTGCAGGTGCCTTTGATATAAATAATGCAATTAATGTAATTATTAATTGTAGTAAACAATTAAAATTATTATAATAATGGGCAAGGGGATTAAAAAATGGAAATGACTTTAAAATTACCGAATAATTATGTTGAGGTTGACAAAGATGAGATGGAATATGTTGATGGTGGAGGATATGCTACATTTAAAATTGGCTCTGGTAGTTTGATAATTCGAGCCTTAGCAGCAGTTGGCACTTCATTGAAATATGGAAGAGCAGTAGCTGTCTTAGCTGGTTTGGGAGTAACTATCGCAACTGCAGTTGAATTAGGAACAGCTGGAATGGGTACATTGATTGCAGGCGCATTTATATTAACTTGGGGTGAAATTGTACCAACACTAGCATCATTTGCGGTAGGTGCCGGTATTAATTCACTTAAGGGAAAGACCTTTACAACAGGTAATATTCCGTTAGTTTCAAGCCGAACAATTAATATTTAATATATTTAAATTATATATATCATAAAGAATGGTTGGAACTGTTGATTATTTATGGTTTCAACCATTTTTGTAAAATATATTACAGGGGGGATGGGTATGAAACTAGATAAAGAATATTATGTGATAGTGTCTATAATAGTATTTGTATGTGGTCTTATTATTAGTACTTATAATTTATATAATTTTACTGGATTTTTAATAATATTGCTACCGAGTACTATATTTAATGTTAGTTGGCATTGGTATCATAATGATAAAGGAGAATGATGTAGAACACTTAGGGAGCAGTTGTGATTTAAAGTGTATATGCTTTTATGTTAAGAGGTGGTCTGCTTTATGAGAAAAAGATAATCAGGCTAATAACTAAAGGTGGTTGCCAAGGATGTAGGTGATTAACATCTTGATTTAAGAGAGAAATAATGTCTCTCATCTGAATGCCCAAATTAAGTAACTTTAACTCAAATTTTTAGACAAATGGAGCTAATTTGATTTGTGACTAAATAGTAACTATAGTTAATAGATTTCAATTTTAGTATTATTTAATTTTTTGGGGGGGGAATCAATTAATTACATAAATAATAATATATTTCATAGAAAATTCAGATTCACTAAAATAATAATTAATGTTATTATACTAATAATCTTAATGAAGGGTGCGTATAAAACCAATTTATATAACATAGTTTTAGGTAAAGTGAATTTAAAAAATGATTACATGTTGAATAGAATGGTAATGTATTTTATTGTGGGAATTTCAATCTACTTTGTTTCAATTTTCATGCATGAATTAGGTCATTATTTAATGAGTAAATTAGTATGTATAAAGTTGAAATTATTTGTTGTAGGGCCAATCATATATATGAATGATAAAAAAAGTCTCTTGTCATATACAAACCAATATATAAAGATATTATAGGGGGGACCGATATTTACATTTGTAATTATTCTCATTTCATCCCTGTTTATAATAGAAAATAAATTTACTGTGATTTGTATGATTTTATTAATTGTAAATTGGTCAATTTTTATAACTATATTTTATAGCAGCATTAGTGTATATGGTGACTATTGTTTAATTGATTTACTCAAAAGAAAGCCTGAGTTTGTTATATTAATGTTTTCTATTCAATTCTCATCTGAATATCCAATTAATAATTTTATAGTTGAAGAATCTGAGCTGTTTGTGGACAAAATTTTGTCCAAGTGTGAATATAATAATATGGTCGTAGCACTAATAAACAGAATTATTGATCAAAAGATAATAAATGGAGAGAAGAGAATTTAAGTATTCAGTGTATTAAATTTAAAGAATGGATTTTTAATTATTACTTTAAGTCTTCAAAAGGAAATATAATGTTTGATGCTAAAATTATAAAAGTTGCTTATAAATTCCTTCTGCATGAATACTCTTTAACAAAATATGAACTTAAATTAGATAATTATAAAAGTTTTGATAAGTTTTTAACCTTAAATAATTATAATACATTTAAATATTTTGCCATGATAAACGAAAGTTTAAGAGGATTATTTAGTGACGGTACTGGTTTTGATAAAAAATACAAAGAATATATTTGTGATGCGGGACAAATACTTTCAAAATGTAGTAACTATAAAAATTTGTTAGAAGATATTATGAAGAAATTAGGAGGCTGTGAGAAAAGTCTGTAAAATACAGCTTTCTATGCTAAAAATAATAGCTCCTAAATGAAACAAATTTTTTTTGTTTTACTTTGGTCATACGGATATCTCGCTTGATTGTTGCCAAAGAAGAAACTTTATATTTCATTGATAGCTAATTATAAAAAGTGTGATTTATTTTATTTAGATAAATCTTTAGCAAAGAGAATTTTTGTTAGAGACGCTTTGTATGCATCTCTTGGATATATATTAGTTCTTATATCTGCATTTGGATTTTTTGGAATAGGTACTTTGCTTGAATCTGCGGTTATATTGATTGGAATTTTATTACTATATCCAACAATATGTACTGATAGAAAAATAGGACTTAGATATACAAAAGTTAAAGATATTTTAGGTGAAAATTTTTATTTGTATTTTAATTGTAAAGAAAAGAATTTGTAGCAAGGTGAAGAATGCGACTACGACTCCTGCAGTTTGTGTATAAATCGGATTTTCTGAATTATAATCATCACCATAGAAGGAACTGTTTTCAGTGACTTCTATGGTGATTTTCAGTTACATCCTATGGGGTTTGGACAGTCGCCTGAAAAAAGGGAATGAAGCTGAGTTAAGTAAAGGGATAACAACCTCCGGTTAGTATAGAATAATAAAGTATAAAAGGGGAACATATGAGTTTAGTGTTTATATATATCATTATAAGTTTTTTATTAGCGAACATAATTCACGAGCTAATTCATTTTTGGGCTTTAAAATTAATAGAATTGGATATATGTCTTGATGCTTATTCAATTAAAGTTTATAAAAATGAAGGTAAATATAATATAAAAATAGATATTAAGTTGAAAGAATACATGCCTGGTTTTGTTTTACCTGAAATAAGTATGGTTAGAAATGAAACTGATTTTAAAATTAAAAAAATAAAATTATTTATTTAGCTTTAGCTGGTTCTTTTGGAAGTTTACTATTAACAAAAAAAGAATGATGGAGATTGCTAAGGGTTAACAGACCCTATGGCTAGATAGTGGATGGAGAGTGTGTGATGAAAATTACAACGAAAGACAGAATGGTTTCATTTATAAAAGTATTTTTGATATTTTTTGTGATTAATTTTATTGGTCAATATTTTTTTAAACATTCAATTATGGATTTATACACAATAATCTAGCCGGAGCAGGACTAGTTGTCGCATGCTCATATGGTCAAGTATGGGTAATTGCTTCTATAATGAAAGTTACTTTTGCTGCTGCAGTGAATAGCTTGGGAATTGCAGGAGTTGCAACTATAGTTGGAGGTACATTTGGAGTTTCAAAGGGTTAGTTGCGCTTGCGCTAAGTAAAGTTTTTTAAGGAGGATTTATGACTAAGAAAATGAAACTTGTAAGCTACATCGTAATGCAGTCTTTCATATTATTAGCTGCATTTTTAATTATACTTTTATCATTAAAGTATAATTTATCAATGATGATACCATTGATAATGATTATGATTGCACAAATACCAGTTTTTATATTTATATTTAGTAAAAATACGAAATGAAAATAGAGGGACTGTCTTGTAAATGATCTTTAAAGCATTTACGAAGGCAGTTCCTTTTTTTATATTTATTAATTTATTCATTTAATAAAATATAATTAGTGGTAATATTGTAAGCGTAAAAGAATTGACGGCTAGATAGTAAAATTATACTTTGCTAAAATTATTGATATAAAATTATAAGGAGGTCTATAATGGCAAAGAAATTTACCAATATGCACTGGGTAGAAATTATAAATAAATTTTCTACTTATAAATGGAAAGGTAATTGATTTCTGTAAAGAAAATAATATAACTAAAAATCAATTATACTATTATAAAAAGTAGCAAACAGAAGTTATCCACTGGGTTACCAATTTCTATAATGGGGTCGGTGCGTCCAGCATAGCCGTAAACCTAAGAAACCCAAATATTGTATAAATGGTATGATTTCTAATGTGAATTTAAAATCTACATTAGAGAAGGGGTATCGTAAAATGCACAAAAGAATTAGGATGATAATAAAAAATATACAAAATTTGTACAACTCAGATACAATAAAAAGAATGGCTGAAAACATCTTTTCACCAAAAAGAAAGGTAAACTTAGTGCCGAAAACTTTTTAAATCTATGTACATTTAAGGGTGAAGATTTATGTTCAGTTGCTTTAACATGATTAGATGCAAGAGAATTAAATTTCACCAGATATTTCAAGGGAGACTGAATTCTATTTAGGTTTATGGCTATGACCGAATACCTGCACCATTGTAAAAACTGGAACGTAGTGAATAGTTTTTGCTTACTTTTAGGTGCTGTGCTACTGGTATGGCGGTTAATGCAGGAAAGAAATATTTTGATGTTGGTGTAAATGTTGGGGGAGTTTCTTGGAGTATGAATCTTAACATAGGATAGTAAAACATCTTTTCAATGTTAAGATTCACAGCAGACTAAAAGCCATTTATTACGTATGTTTTTACATTCATTCCTCTATTTTAAACTATTTGGAATATAGTGTATATAGTATTATACTAATGCTAAAAATACATTAGAGGAGGGAATAAAAAATGGCATTTTTACAAGTGAACTTTGCTTCAAAAGCCTTAAAAAGAGATGTTACTTTTAATGCTCTTATACCAATTGATACAATGGAAATACCGGAACAAGAAATAATCAAGAAAAAACCAATGAAAGCACTTTATCTCTTGCATGGATTAACTGGAAATTACACTGATTGGATTTGTAATAGTAAAATTGAGGAACTATCTTTAAGGCACAATATTGCAGTATTTATGCCTTCTGGAGAAAATAATTTTTATTTAGACGATGTTGATAAAGGTGAATTGTTTGGGGAATTCGTTGGAAATGATTTAGTGGAATTTACACGCATGATATTTCCGTTATCAAGGAAAAGAGAAGATACATTTATAGGTGGATTATCTATGGGTGGATATGGAGCAATTCGAAATGGATTAAAATATTCTGACAATTTTAGCCGTATCATTGCATTATCTTCTGCTATAGTTACATACAATATTGCTGGAGCTTCTAGTGATTTTAAGGACGAAGTTCGTGACTATAAATTTTATACTAGAGTATTTGGTGATCTGAATCAACTTTTGGATAGTGATAAAGATCCAGAGGCACTTATTATTAAGTTGAAGAAGAAAAATGCTCTAATTCCTAAAATATATATGGCGTGCGGTACAAACGATTTTTTGTTAGATGTAAATCATAAATACCGTGATTTTTTAATTTCAGAAAATATAGATGTAACATATGTAGAAAGTCCCGGTAGCCATACGTGGGATTTTTGGAATGAATATATTGAAAAAGGAATCAGATGGGCAGTTAAAAATAAGTAAATAAATTGTTGTATTGCTTTTTACTATCAGGAGTGGTACGGTTAGATTGATTTTAAATTAACAAAGTTATCGTTCTGAATGCACGAGGGTTCGTCCCGAATGAGAAGGCGAGAGAATAGTTGGAATGCTCCAAAGAACATATCTTTATTGGTTGTACCTTTGGTTTCGACGTACTATCCTTGTGCCTTTTCGGGTGCAGGGGTTTTTTTTATTGTTTAAAAGAAAGGAGGTTGCCAATGGAAACAAGAATTGCTCTAATTGGAATTATCGTTGAAAACACAGATGCTGCTCCAAAGCTTAACTCTATTCTCCACGAATATAGAGAATACATAGTAGGAAGAATGGGAGTACCCTATCTGAAACGCCATATTTCGGTAATAAGTATCGTTGTTGATGCGCCGAATGATGTTATCAGCGCCCTGTCGGGTAAGCTTGGAATGCTACCAAATGTAAACACCAAAACGATTTATTCCAAGGCGCCACCTATAGCAAAGTAGTAAACGAATGATTAAATCAAGGTCTATAAGAGTTTGACCATTTATAAATAATAAATATTAAAAAGGGGTTTATGCTATGTATGATAATAAGTCTAAAAATGCAACTGAGTTTATTGATGACGGTGAAATTTTATCTACCATTTCTTATGCTCGAGAAAATAAAAGAAATCGTGAGCTAATTGATAGCCTGATAGAACGTGCAAAAGACTGTAAGGGTCTAACACATAGGGAGGCTGCAGTACTTCTCGAATGTGATTTGGAAGATGAAAAAGAAAAAATGTTTAAACTGGCAAAAGAGATTAAGCAGAAGTTTTATGGCAATCGTATTGTTATTTTTGCTCCACTATATCTTTCGAACTATTGCGTAAATGGTTGTGTGTATTGTCCATATCACGCTAAAAATAAAACAATATCCCGTAAAAAACTTACGCAAGAAGAAATAGCGCAAGAGGTTATAGCACTTCAGGATATGGGACACAAGCGATTGGCCTTAGAATCAGGAGAAGACCCGGTGAACAATCCAATTGAATATATCCTTGAAAGTATAAAGACCATTTATAGTATTAAGCATAAAAATGGAGATATCCGACGTGTAAATGTCAATATTGCTGCAACTACAGTGGAAGAATATACGAAACTTAAGGATGCGGGCATCGGTACCTACATACTTTTCCAGGAAACATATAACAAAAAAAGTTATGAAGAGTTGCACCCAACAGGACCAAAACATAACTATGCATATCATACTGAAGCCATGGATCGTGCCATGGAGGGCGGTATTGATGATGTTGGAATCGGAGTTTTATTCGGTTTAAATATGTACCGTTATGACTTTGTTGGACTACTCATGCATGCAGAGCATTTAGAGGCATCTATGGGTGTGGGTCCACATACAATTAGTGTTCCACGCATTTGCCCTGCTGATGATATTGACCCAAATGCGTTTTCAAATTCAATCTCAGATGAGATGTTCGAAAAAATTGTGGCTATTATTCGTATCGCTGTTCCATACACTGGCATGATTGTTTCCACCCGTGAATCGAAAATAACTCGTGAGCGTGTTCTGGAACTGGGAATATCTCAGGTAAGCGGAGGCTCATGCACCAGTGTTGGCGGATATTCGCAGAATGAAACGGAAGAAGATAACTCGAAGCAATTTGAAGTAACCGATACCCGAAAATTGGATGAGATCGTAAACTGGCTTTTGGAGTTTGGGTATATTCCAAGCTTTTGCACCGCCTGTTACAGAGAAGGACGCACAGGTGACCGTTTTATGAGCCTTGTAAAGTCAGGTCAAATTGGAAACTGCTGTCAGCCCAATGCACTAATGACACTTAAAGAATATTTAGAGGATTATGCTTCACTTGATACCAAGAAAAAGGGCGAAATGGTAATTGAAAATGAGATTCCTAATATACAAAATGAAAAGGTTCGTGCAATTGCAATAGAGCATTTAAAAGAGCTTAAGGAAGGAAAGCGAGATTTCCGTTTCTAATATTACAAAAAAAGATATAGCAAAGTTTTGCTATATCTTTTTTAATGTTATGGGTCTATACAGGTATTTCTATTAGTACGTCTGAACCATCAGTATAAGAATTCATATATATCATTTTATATACTATAGGGTTATAGTACTAAACAATTATAGGGATTTTGTAAGGATTTGAAATGAAAAAGAAAACGACTTTATTGAAATATCTATTATAATGCAAATAATTATATTATAATAGATATTAACAAAGATTAAATATTAAAAGGTTTTAAATATTAATAATATGTTGAGAGGGGATATTTATGTATGATGTAATTATTATAGGAGCAGGAGTAGTAGGAGCAGCTATAGCAAGGGAACTTTCAAAATATAATCTAAAAATAGGGGTTTTAGAAAAAGAAGATGATGTTGCAACTAAAGCATCAAAAGCAAATAGTGGCATAGTTCATGGTGGATATGCTGCAAAGCACGGTACATTAAAAGGACAATTATGCGGAAAAGGAAACAAAATGTATAGAAGTCTTGAGGAAGAATTAAATTTTGGATACAGACAAACAGGAGCTTTAGTGATTGGATTTAATGAAGGTGACGAGAAAAAAATTACTGAGCTTTATGAAAATGGTCTAAAATTAGGCTGCAATGATTTAGAGGTGATAAGAGGAGAGAGACTAAAAGAAATAGAGCCACACTTAAATAGTGAAGTAAATGTAGCACTTTATGCTAAAAGTGTAGGGGTAGCGTCTCCTTATGAATTTACAATTGCATTAGTAGAAAATGCTATAACTAATGGGGTAGAACTTAAGCTTGAAAATGAAGTAATATCTATAGAAAAATTAGAAGATAAGTTTATTGTGCATACTAACAAGGAGGATATTAAAGCAAGATATATTATAAATGCTGCGGGGATGCATAGTGATAATATAGCTAACATGGTAGGAATCGATGATTTTAAAATAACACCAAAGAGAGGCCAATATATTTTAATGGGAAAAGATCAAGGTCATCTTGTAAATACTGTTATTTTTCAAGTGCCTACAGATAAAGGAAAAGGGATATTAGTAACTACAACTTATCATGGCAATTTTATGATAGGACCTAATGCGGAAGAAGTGAGTAATGGAGATGATGTTTCAACTACCGCTGAAACATTAAAAGATGTTATTGTGGCGGCTAGAAAGTCCATACCTGATTTTAATGTGCGAGGCGCATTAACTACTTTTTCAGGGATAAGAGCTAGTAGCAATACGGGGGATTTTATCATTGAGGAAAGCAGAGTTAAAAGTTTTATTAATGTGGCTGGGATAGATTCTCCAGGGCTTACATCATCGCCAGCAATTGCTGAGAGGGTGGTAGAAATACTTAAGAATTCAGGAATGAATCTTGTGAAGAATAATAATTTTAATCCTTATAGAAAAGGAATAATAGTAAAAAAGGATAATAGTTTTGATGGAAAAGTTAATCATGAAGACAAAGTAAAAAATATAATATGCAGATGTGAGCAGGTTACAGAGGCAGAGATTATCGATGCGCTTCATAGAAATATACCAATTAACTCTATAGATGCGATTAAAAGACGTACAAGAGCAGGAATGGGAACTTGCCAAGGAAATTTTTGTAGATCTAGAGTTAAGGCTATAATTGCAAGAGAACTGAATATTTGCGAAGATAAAGTGAGTGTGCGAGGCAAAAGTGATTCTAAACCACCTGTTAGAGCGGAAATAAATTTGATTAGGAAATTTAGACCTTAGCAAAGTATGATAAAGTAACAAACTACAACCTTAAATATTATTATTTACAATTATCAATTGATATGCTAAAATTACTGATTATATCAAGACTTTGATTCTATTTATATGATTTATGGAGGTTAGCAACTGTTTAAAAAAAGCCTACTTTTCAGTAGACTTTAATAACAACTCTATTGCTTTATCAAGTAGTTTCGACATTGGGATACTTGTCTCTTTGGAATATGTTTTCAATTGTTTATAGAGTTCTGTTTTAATTGCGTTACCTAATGGTGTTCTTGTTTTTAAATCGGTTCTTGCCATTTTATCACCTCATTAAATATATTATAATATATTTGAATACTGATTGCAACTGATATCAGCATGCGATATAATATTATTAGAAAGTGAGGTGAGAAAAATGATAACATCAATGAAAGTTAGATTAGAGCCAAACAACAAGCAAAATTCTAAATTGTTACAATGTTCGGGTACTGCAAGGTTCATATATAATTGGACACTTGCAAAACAAGAAGAAAACTATAAGAATGGTGGCAAATTTATTTCTGATAATGATTTAAGAAAGGAAATAACTCAATTAAAAAAAACAGAACAATACCAATGGCTAAATTCCATTAGTAACAATGTAGCTAAACAAGCAGTTAAAGATGGTTGTGAAGCATATAAGAAGTTCTTTAAGAAATTAGCTGATAAGCCAAAATTCAAGAGCCGAAGGAAGTCAAAGCCTTCTTTTTATCATGACAATGTAAAAATTAAGTTTAGTTCAACTCATGTTCAATTAGAAAAGCTAGGCAAAGTTCAGTTGTCAGAGTATAATAGAATCCCCACTGGTGTTAAATACAGCAGTCCAAGGGTTAGTTTCAATGGTATTCATTGGTATATTTCAGTAGGTATAGAATCAAGTCAAGTACCAGTAGAGTTAACTGGCGAGAGTATAGGGATAGATTTAGGAATTAAAGATTTAGCTATATGCTCAAATAAAGAAGAACCATATAAAAATATTAATAAGAGTCAAAAAGTTAAGAAATTAGAAAAGAAATTGCGTAGATTGCAACGTAAGGTATCTAAAAAATACCTATTAAATAAAAAAGGAGGAAGTTACGTTAAAACAAGCAATATTATAAAACTTGAAAAGAACATTATAAAGTTACACAAGAGTCTTGATAATATTAGAACTGATTATAGACACAAAATAACTACAGAGATAGTGAAAACCAAACCGTCAAGAGTAGTTATGGAAACATTAAATGTAAAAGGAATGATGAAAAATAGACATTTATCAAAAGCAATTGCAAAACAAGGATTCTTTGAATTTAAAACCATGATGAAATATAAATGTGAAAAATATGGAATTGAATTCGTAGAAGCAGAGAAATGGTTTCCATCATCCAAAACTTGTAGTGTGTGTGGTCATATAAAGCCAAAACTATCACTATCAGAAAGAGATTTTATATGTGAATGTTGTGGGTCTATAATAGATAGAGATAAAAACGCAAGTTATAATTTATCGAGATATAAGGTAGCATAGGTCACTTAAACGAATTATGCTATTGTGTACCCTAAGTTATTAGGGGAATTTAAGCCTTTGGAGTGTTATATCAAACGAAAGTAGTATCCTTTGGGATTACAAAATCGGACACAATGAATGAGGAAGTAAACTTAAAGGTGTTTTTGTAACTTTTTATAAGTTTTGCGTAACGGAGCTCAATGACAAAAGGACAAATTGAAGCGAAATTAAGCGAAGCAATTAGTAAATTTGAGATTGAACACATGGGTAGAGGTCCAGAAAAAATTCGGACAATCATATTTCAAGATTTAATATTAGTAAGACTTAAAGGATTTTTAAGTAAATCAGAAAAAAGCTTGGCTCAAAGCAAGGAAGGCGTCGATTTAATTAAAAGACTGAATATTGCTTTGTTTGAGAATGCAAGAGAAAATTTGGAAGAAACTATAAAATCTATAATTGATGTTAATATAGTAAGTACTTATTCTGATGTGAGTACCAAAACAGGTGAAAAAATTATAGCTATAATTGTAGACCAAGATATTGAAGAACGATTAATAAAATAATTATGGAAGACGCATTGAAGGGTCAATGACCAGTCAAGGGGTAAGCCAATAACAATAACTCTGAGTGAGGAGTTTTTGTCATTGGCTTTTTTATTGATTTTAATTTTAGAGAAGTATTATAAAAGACGAAGGGAATGATAATATGAAATTTAAGCAAAGGTGGATATATGTGATTTTGGGAATTATAATTATGATGTGCTTAGGCACTGTATACTCATGGAGTGTTTTTAGGATTCCAATTGAAAAGGCTTTTAATATAGGATCTACTCAAAGTGGCTTCCCTTACATGGTTTCTTTAGCAGCTTATTCATTTTTTATGTTTATAACTGGAAAATATTTAGAAAAATACAGTCCAAGAATGATTATTTCTATGGGCGCACTTCTTGTAGCATTAGGATGGATATTATCTGCATATGCACCAAATATATATATTTTAACTGTAACATATGGGGTAATAATTGGCGCTGGCGTAGGTATAGCATATGGAGCTCCGATGACGGTAGTAGCAAAATGGTTTCCAGAAAAAAAAGGCTTAGTAGTAGGTATTGTATTAATAGGATTTGGTTTGTCACCACTTATAACAGCTCCACTTGCAAGAAATTTAATAGAAAGTTATGGAATAACAAAAGCTTTCCTTATATTAGGTGTATCTTTTGGGGTAATAATACCTTTGCTTTCGTATCCATTTAGATATCCGTCTGAGGTGGAAAGTAAAAGTCTTGAAACAACTTCAAGCACAAAAATTCATATGAATGGTACGAATACTGCTAAAATGATTAAATCAAAAAACTTTAAAGGGCTATATGTAAATTTTATGATTGGATCAATGATTGGACTAATGTTAATTGGAATGACAAGTAATGTTGGTGTAGAACTAATAAAGCTATCCCCCAAAACAGTAGCTTTATTAATGATCGTATTTGCGGTTTTTAATGGAATAGGTAGACCTATATTTGGATTGATTACGGATAAGTACTCGTCTAAAAATGCCATGCTAATTTCTTACGCACTAATTATTATTGCAGCATTATTAATGCTAGTGGCAAATGAAGGTAGTTTAGCATTATTTAGTATAGCGTTTTCGATATTTTGGTTTAATCTTGGAGGATGGTTAGCTATAGCGCCTACTTCAACTCTTGATATGTATGGAACGAAACATTATAGTGAGAATTATGGTGTTGTGTTTACGGCATATGGTATAGGAGCCATTATCGGGGTGTTGGCTTCGGGACTTCTAATGGATATCCTTGCGAATTATAATTATATCTTTTATTTTATAATTGGTTTATGTATTATGGGTATTCTTTCATCTCAAAGAATGATTAAAACATAATCTAACACAATTGCTGAGTTTAGTGGGCTAGAGTTAAGGAATGAGTGATAGTAATTTCAAAGTTATTATATTTAATGCTACGTAATATTATATTACGTAGCATTAAATATAATACAGTAAACTTCATGATGAACAGAATAATGTATTAGTATAATTTTTGGTTGAAGAAAAACCTGAAGTAGGTAGTAGATATATTTTGAGGTTAATTTAGAACTTTGGTTATAGCTAACTTTGATAATCGTTTTAAAGGTAAGAGTCCAATAATTACACAGGTGATAATGGTTTCCACACTTAGGTATGAACCGTTATATAAAAGGGAGTATAAATAAACAGAGGTTCCTTTTGGGGCATAGCTTCCGAAGAACACTACCCCAGATATAAAATGGCATGTAAATCTAGCTAGCATTGCTACGACTACGCCAATAAGTATGACCTTAGTATTACGTGATCTAAAGTAACCAACTATTCCAATGGCCATAAAAGGAAGCGGATAATCAAATAGTACTTGCACTGGATGGAGTGCGAAGGGTGCTACTAAAAAATTAATAATTCCAAATAAAAAACCTGTTAAAAACCCAACTTCAGGACCATAAAATAAGGATATAAGTATGATTGGAACCATGCTTCCAGCAGTAATGCTACCACCTTGTGGTAATTTTATAATTGTAATAAACTGCAATACAGTAGATAATGCAAGAGATATACCAACTAAAGTTATCATCTGCGTAGTAAATTTAATTTTCCTAACTTTCAAAACTGCATAGATTAATAACAAAACCCCTAATAGTGCAAAAAGAGCAATGGGGGTTTTTGTAATTTCAGTGATTCTTTCGTTAAAAGTCATTTTTATAGCCTCCATGTATTGTGCTACAGAGGTATTATGGTAAAAACAAAAAAACTATATTCACAAAAGGAATATAGTTAATGTACTTATACATCATAACCGCTTTCCTCCGCTGGTATTATCCAGATCAGGTATAAGGGTCAATGAATTAAATATTCATATCTCAGCCATTAGGCACCCCTAGCACATATTATTATTATTACTATAATATAATTATATAGAAGTATATTATATTTTACAACCTGTTTTAGATATTTATGAATTAAAAGAAAATAATAAAATAAAGAAAATACCGGAAAAGATTGATTTTATAATCTGGATGGTATAAAGTTAATAAATGTAAGGTGATCAATTTAGCATTAGGGTTACAAAATACTCAGGGAATTTATTATTAAGGGGTTTTATATTAGATGATGAAGATTAAAAAATAATATGTGTTTCCGAAAAAATACATACAAGGAGGTTATTATGAGAAAAAAAATATTTTTAATATTTACACTCATTATTTTAATGTCTCTTTCGGGGTGTTCAAGATCGAAGACTGCTACAATAAAAAAAACTGCGCCAGTTAAACCAGCAACTGCAGTTGAACCCATTAAACCGGCTGAACCCGCTCAAACCTCTTCGATACCCGCTTTTGATAAGACTGCTGTTATGAAGGCTTCAGGAAAGAGTGTTCCAGTTTTAATGTACCATTCAATTGACTACGAAAAAGATAATCCTATTCGTCTTCCTGTTAAAAGATTTGACGAGCAACTAAAATATTTAAAAGATAATGGTTATTATACTATTACACTTACTGATTTATATGATTATCTTATTAAGGATATACCAATACCTGAAAAATCTGTAGTTCTTACTTTTGATGATGGGTATGAAGATAATTATACGGAGATGTTCCCTGTTTTGAAAAAATATAATTTTAAAGCAACAATTTTTGTTATTACTGGTAGTATTGATAAAAGTCCTAACTATATGACTTCGAAACAGCTTATAGAGATGGAAAAATATGGAGTGGACATAGGGAGTCATACCGTAAAGCATGAAAATTTAAAAGAGATGCCTAAGGATAAGCAACTAGAAACTTTAGTTAAATCTAAAAACGATTTGGAAAAAATATTAAATAAACAAATAAAATTCTTTTCCTACCCATATGGTGGATACAGCAAAGCTTCAATTGAGGCTGTACGAGAAGCAGGGTATACAATGGCTTTTAGCACTGACGGCAGATGGTCTTCCAAAGAGGATGGTATACTTTCCTTACATAGAGTATATATAAGTTCATTCCATGACATGGAAGAATTTAAGAAACGTATTTCTAATACAGATTAAATTTTAATAAAGTTCAATATTAAGAGTTGGGTCCCTAAGTTACTAGGGGCCCAACTTTTATATGTATTATTCTAGGTACACCAAATTGTAAGGTGTCTCCTGATAAACATAATAATTTAACCAGTTTAAAAAAAGCAAACTTGAGTGACCTCTCCATTTCACGATAGGTATTTTTAATGGATCGTCTTTTGGATAATAATTTTCTGGGACATTTATATTTAATCCGTTTGCTATATCCCTGTCATATTCATTTTTTAATGTTAATGGATCATACTCTGAATGTCCGGTTATAAAAATTTGGCGTCCCTTTTTTGCTGATACAATGTAAATTCCTGATTTCTCAGATTCTGATAAAATTTCAAGCTCATCTATTTTATCAATATCAACTTTTCTTATTTCAGTATGTCTTGAATGTGGAACATAAAATTCATCGTCAAATCCACTAAAAAGTTTAACGTTTTGCTTTGTTATTTTATGTTTAAACACTCCAAATACTTTACTATCAAGTTTATGTTTTTGCACTCCGTAATGATAATGAAGCCCTGCTTGAGCACCCCAACAAATATGCAAGGTAGAGTATACATTGTGAACACTCCATTCCATAATTTTTTTAAGCTCCTCCCAGTAATCCACTTCTTCAAAGGGAATACTTTCAATTGGCGCTCCAGTTATTATCATTCCATCAAATCTAGAATTCTTTATTTCTTCAAAAGTATTATAAAATTTAATTAAATGTTCCTTCGATATATTTTTACATGCATGGCTTGCAGGGTGAAGAAGAACTATATCAATCTGTAGTGGAGAGTTCCCAAGAAGTCTTAAAATTTGTGTTTCAGTATCGATTTTTGTTGGCATAAGGTTTAAAATCACAATTTTTAAAGGCCGAATATCTTGGTGAAATGCGCGGTCTTCTGTAATAGTAAAAATGTTCTCTTTATTTAAAGTTTTAAACGCTGGAAGATTGTCAGGTATTTTTATTGGCATTTACATCCTCCTTGTAATTAGGCATCTTATAAAAAAAAGCTGCTTTCCTATAAGGAAAGCAGCATGATTAACTTTAATAAACAATAAAATTGTATTATAAAATTTGCTATCGTCCTTATCTTTCAGATTTTATAATCTGATGGAATTGACACCATTGCACTCCACTTAAGAATGCTGGTTGTCGGGCATCATCGGGCCAGTCCCTCTGCCGCTCTGGATAAGTTGTATTCAGTTGTTATTGCTTAGTATATTACTCGTAAAAGCAATTGTCAATAGGTAAAAATGTCTTTGTTTTATTTTTGACAATATTGAACATATGTGTTACGATTGCTACTGTTCATCGGAGGGTATATAGGTAATTATATGCTGGATAAGATGGTTGGATAAAGCCAACTGCCTTATCCGGCATTTTTTTATTTTAGGAGGCACATATTATGGCACAACAGAACATTTTAACAGAAAGGTTATTATGAAACAAGAGAACATTTTAACAGAGGGTAAGGTTATCCCAACGCTTTTAAGATTTGCATTTCCATTTCTATTAGCAAGCTTACTGCAAGCACTCTATGGTGCAGCTGATTTGTTGGTTGTTGGACAGTTTGATAATTCGGCGCAAGTTTCTGCTGTGGCGACAGGAAGTCAGATTATGCAGACAATCACAAGCGTTATTCTTGGATTGACCACAGGAGGTACTATTTTAATTGGCAACTATTTGGGTGCAAAAAAATATAAAGATATTGCAGAGTCAGTTGGAACTATCATTTGTACATTTGGTATAATAGCAGCTGTGTTGACTGTAATTATGGTGGTAATGACAGGTACTATTACAAATTTAATGAATACGCCAACAGAGGCATTTGAACACACAAAACAATATATTTTTATCTGTTCTTGTGGTATTCCATTTATTATAGGGTACAATGCGTTGAGTGGTATTCTGAGAGGGCTAGGCAATTCAAAAGCACCATTATTCTTTATTGCGGTAGCTTGCGTAACTAATATTATGGTAGATTTAATATTAGTGGGTGGGTTCCATATGGGGGCGCCAGGAGCTGCAATTGCTACTATAGCTGCTCAAGCTATAAGCTTCATAATTGGGGTGCTGCATGTAAAAAAGATAGGTTTTAACTTTGAGTTTCATCGTAGTCATATTAGGATTGAAGCAGGAAAAGCAAAGAAGGTATTTAAGCTAGGATTACCAATAGCATTACAAGATGGTTTAATTAATATTTCTTTTATAATAATTACAGCAGTTATTAATGTAATGGGACTTACTGCTTCTGCATCTGTAGGTGTTGTCGAAAAAATAATTGTATTTACAATGCTTCCAACGATTGCATTTGCTTCAGCGATTGCAGCAATGACAGCTCAGAATATGGGGGCAGGAAAGAAGGGAAGAGCAAAACAATGTTTGTATATAGGCACGGGATGCTCATTAATATTAGGAATAATATGTTATGCATATGCACAATGGAATCCAACATCGCTTACAGCATTGTTTTCGAGGGATACAGCGGTCATAGAAACAGCTGCATTATATATTAAATCATACAGCATCGATTGCATTTTGGTATGCTTTGTATTTTGTATGAACTCGTTTTTTAGTGGTTGTGGTAATTCGTTATTTCCAATGATTCACAGTTTAATTGCTACATTTATCATTCGTATACCGTTATCTTTTGTTTTAAGTAAAATAGTAGGTATGACGCTATATGAAATTGGATTTGCTTCTCCTCTTGCAACATTCGCATCACTTGTAATGTGTATAATCTACATGAAATCAGGTAAATGGAATAATAATAAAATTATTTATTGAGGAAATTATATAATATAATGTGAAAAGCAAAAAGATGATTTCTGTGAACACAGAAATCATCTTTTTGATTCAGAATAGACTTATTTAAAATTTTTATTTGCAAAGGGTATATTTTTATTTAAATATTTCTTTTCATAGTGGCTATACATAAACCAGGCAACAGCCGCAAAGAATACTGGGCCACCTATACTCTGAAGTGTTATGCTCAATTTTCCTTCCAGTGCTGGTTGTATTATTGAGAAGAAGTTTGCAAATCCAACAGTAAACATAACTACTATTGTCCATATTAGTGCACTTCTGTCAGTTTTGAATATTTCAAAAGGCTTAATAATATCTTTGTTTTTCTTAAATGGTGCAAAAGCAAAAGCTATAAACATGTATGGAAGAGTCATAGCTACATTAGTCATAGCTACTAACACAACGAAAAAACCTGACATATTCTCTCCACCAAAGGATACAAGAGCAATAATAACACAAACTATTGTAGCCTGAATCCACATAGCCCTTTGAGGCATTCCATTTTTCATTTCTGCCATTTTCCCAGGCCATAATTTAGCTGGAGTACCTTCAATTAATTGTTTTAATGGAGAAAACATTAATGTGAAGAATGCACCGGCTAAAGCTAAGAACATTGAAAGCCCAACGAATCTAGCTACTCCATGCGCCAAAGCTAAACATGTTGCTTCGCTTGCACCGAATGCACTACCAAGAGAATACCCTAGGTTACTCATTACTACATAACCAACATTACCTAAGTGAACGCCATTGCCAGTCATAACATTTGACCAGTTAGTAAATATACCAACAAGGAATAGTCCAAGTGCGTATCCAACTGAGATAATAATTGCTGAAATAACAACACCCTTAGGGAAGTTTTTTTCAGCATTTTCTGTTTCGTCAACTAGTCCTCCAACAACTTCAATACCACCATAAGCAAATATAGCAAATACTACGAAAGCAAATGATGAAATCATATTTCCCGAATAAGCAGGATCTGGCGAGGATATGAATGAACTAAGTCCAGTTATTGGCTGAGCTAACTGGCCATGATTCCCTATAAGGACTAGTAGAGATCCGACTAATAATACTACATTTAACAATGCAACTGCAGTGCCACCTAGTGAAGTTACCTTCTTAATTTTATCTAATCCCTTAGTTGATATAAATGTAACAAATATTATCCAAAGCATTCCAAGTATTCCTAAAGTTTTAGGCCCGGTTAATCCAAATAAGGCCCAAGTCTGTGTTGTATCTTTACCAAATATTGCATTTGATATTGGAACCCAAACTCCTGAGGCAACGTTAACCATCCAAATTACATAAGATGCATACCACATGAACGTTGCCATAAAAGCGAATTTAGCCCCCACTGATTTTTCCATCCATGAGTAGATTCCACCTTTTTCATCCTTGAAAGCTGCACCAAACTCAGATAGCATGAAAGCAAAAGGAATAAAAAATGTTATTCCAGACAGTATGTACCAAGGAATGGCAGCATAACCCATTTTATAGAATGATCTGGGAATGTTGTTAAATCCATAAACCGAAGTAAAAATCATTAAAACTAATGATACCAATGTTAAATGTTTAGTACTTTTTACTTTTACCGACATGTTTTTTCCCCCTTTAATGTACATGATTTAAGTTAATTTACTTTGTTAATATCATTATATAGCAACTGGTAAAAAATTCAATAGCAAAGGGGTTATTTATAGTTAAAAATTGTAAAATAGACCATTATATACTATTGAGATTAGGTAAATAGTGCATAAGGTAAGAAAAGAGGATATAATAAAGGAAGCTTTGAAACTAACTTTTTATTGTAAATCCATTTAAATAAAGGGGAAGATGATGATAAAAACAAATGCTATGCGAATTTTAGATAAAGGGAATGTAGAATACAATGTTATAACTTATGATATCAAAGATGATAAAATAGATGGAGTGTCTGTGGCAAATAAGATAGGTAGAGATGAAAAGTATGTCTATAAAACTTTAGTGACACATGGAATTTCTAAAAATATTTATATTATATTAATTCCAGTTAGAGAAGAAATAGACTTTAAGAAAGTAGCTAAAGTAACTAACGAGAAAAGAATAGAAATGTTAGATTTAAAGGATCTTCAAAAGGTTACAGGATATGTTAGAGGGGGGTGTTCCCCTATAGGTATGAAGAAACAGTATAAAACATTTATTGATAAAAGTGCTCTCGAAATAGAGACGATAATTGTAAGTGCTGGAAAAATAGGAGTTCAAATAGAAATCAACGCAAATTTATTAAAGAATAATGTGGAGGGTGAGTTTGCTTTTTTAGTAAAGTAATCTAACAATTATTCTGAGTGATTATCCAATCGGGATAATAAATTATCATAGGGTGGTGTATTAGCAATTTTAAAATAGGGGATGTTAATGATAAATTACGTTTCTAAAAACTTTTAACGACATTTCAGAAGGAAAGTCTCACACTTCTATAAGTGGGAGTATATACTATAAGTTGAAGTATTTGAACATTTGGGTGTAAAATATTATAATATGCAATTATAACTAAGATAAGAAGAAGTTGAACTTAGGTTACAAAAGAATGTGAATAAAAAAATTGGCAAAAGCCAGATAGTGAACTACTGAAATATATATTTCAGTAGTTTTTTGAATATCCAGCATTTTTAATATCAATTGTAATTTATTTAATTATCGGATTTCAATTTAAAGGCGGAGATGTTGATACAACAGTTGTTAGTACTATATTAGGAAACTTTTATTAATTAATCAATATTTTTTATTATTCTACAAGGATTTCCAACAGCGATAACATTAGCTGGAATATTTTTTGTAACCACGCTACCAGAACCTATTACGCTATTATCTCCAATGGTTACACCAGGATTTATTATAGAGCCACCGCCAATCCATACATTATTTCCTATAGTTACAGCTTTTGTATAATCAGCATTTTTGGGTCTTAATTTTGGATCAATTAAATGAGTTGCAGTAAATATGCTTACATTAGGAGCACATAATACATCATGTCCAATTTTTACTGGTCCATCATCTAAAACCAAAAAATTGAAATTTGCATAGAAATTTTCTCCAATTTTAATATTAGTGCCATAATCACAATGAAAGGGAGGTTCTATTTCAAAATTGTCGCCTATTTCTCCAAGTAGTTTTTTAATAATATTTATTCGCTCGATTGTTTCCTCGGGGTCTGTATTATTATATAATTTTGTAAGATGCCTAGCTTTATTTCTTAAGAGTACTAAATCTTCATCATAGGCATTATATATTTCACCATTTAGCATTTTTTGTTCTTCATTCATTTTATACACTCCTTATTCTATATGCTTAGTTAGTATGAGTATAGCATAGTAGAATAAACAGTAGAATTAAAGAGCCAATAAAGCTTAATATAGAAAGTAAAGTGCTTAGAAATGGAACCATGTGATATGTCTTTAAAGTATATGATATACAGCGAGAATGAGGGGGCAGTTTCATAAGAATTTGGAAAGGTAATTATGGAAAAATAAACATGGAAGAACAAAAAAACTAAGTCACTTAGATTATTTATGTGACTTAGCCTGATCATATGATTTTGCTTGGATCTAAGTAAAAGATTATTTTTTTACATTATCTTTATCGGGCATAGGCATCATATGATGCATATGCATCATACACATCATACACATCATATGCATCATACAGTTCTGCATCATATGATCCATTGGTGTCATTTGATTCATAGGCATCGTTGACATCATAGGCATCATAGGCATCATTGACATCATAGGATTCATTTGATTCATAGGCATCATTGACATCATAGGCATCATGGGATCCATTTGATTCATAGGCATCGTAGGGTTCATTTCTTTCATATTATTACAGTCCATTGAATAATTTTTCATAAAAATCTCCTTATAAAAGTTATACACAATATATTATTATGTAAAATAACATTTTATGTTACTACCTTTTCTAATTTAAAACATACTTCTAAGGAATCTTTATTGTTTTATATATAAGTAATTGTAAGTAGTTAAAGAGAACTACATGCCTGCAAAATTTCAAAATAAAATTAAACCATTAAAAAACGCGATTTTTTAATGGTTTAATATTTGTGATACTATACTATTTTTTTAATTCCGTTTTTCCTGTCAATTTACTTTTGGCATCCATTTTAAATGTAGATTTAGCTTCATCAGTAGTAAAATATATATTTCCGTCAACGGTAGCATCTTTTAACTGAAAGTTATTTGCAGAAACATAAAGATCACCTTTGAAAGTCCCATGTTCTATACTGCCGTTAACACTATTGATAGTTAATTTTGGAACAGTTAAAGTGAATCTAGCAGTTATGTTTTTATTCTCATCTTGGCTGTATAGAGCTATCTTACGTTGTATAATATCTTTGCCACTATCATCTTTTTTACCGTTTTTATACTCACCATCAACTACAAGATCTTTATCAATAGCTAAATCCTTTGTTATTGCAATAATCCATGTCCCCTTGCTACTTATAGCCTTTTCAAAAGTAGCTGTAGTATTTACTATTGAAGCTGTGGTTACTACATTTGGGGTTGTTTCTGGCGGTGTTGTTTGTTTTGGGGGTGCAGGTTGCTTAGCGCATCCTACAAACAATACAGTTAATAGAGCTGATGTTAATAGTACAATTTTTGATTTCATGAAAAATCCTCCTTATTAGTAAAATAATTATCGGTTTAAATGTAGTATAACCAAAATCATAAAAATTCATGTTTTTAAATAAATTATATTTAAGTAAAAGTCAGATATGATTATTTTGAGATAATTGTTTTAATTTAGTTCTCATAATTATCTTTATATAATAATAATAATATTACTAGTATAGCGGTTATAAAGATTATTATCATTGAAGTAAATAGAAAAGCAGATAGATGAAACTAAACATTAGATTTCATACGCTGTTTTTTATGGTATAATTTTCTTGGATGTACTAATAATAAATTATAAATAAAGTAAGCAAAATCAATCCGTGCAGAAGGCTACACGAGATATTGGAAGGAAGTGAGTATTTAGTGAATTTGAGTACTTGTTGTACACTTACTCGCTAAAAATAAATTATGAATAATGAATTATTAGAAAAATATGCTCTTTTATTGGTAAAAACAGGAATTAACATTCAAAAGAATCAAACACTTGTAATCAACTCGCCTATAGAGTGCGCGTCTTTTACTAGAATTGTTTCTCGAAGTGCTTATATAGAGGGTGCTAGGGAAGTAATTATAAATTGGAGGGATGAATTATCCTCAAAAATTAAATTCATGCATGCGCCAGAAGAGGTTTTTGAAGAATATCCGGAATGGCAGAGAGATTTTTACTTATCTAATGCACGAATGGGCGCAGCTTTCTTAAGTATTTCAGCCTCTGATCCTGAACTTATGAAGGATGTTAATCCGCAGAGATTGTCAAAAGCACATAAAGCAGCTAGTACTGCAATAAAAGAATACAGAGATAGGCTTATGAGTAATAAAAATGTATGGTGTGTTGCATCAATTCCAACTTTATCCTGGGCAAAAAAAGTTTTTCCAGAACTATCAGAGGATAAGGCAATGGAAAAACTTTGGAACTCTATATTTAAAACAGTAAGGGTTGATACAGAGGATCCTGTTGCTTCATGGGAAACTCACAAAAGCAATCTAAAAAAAAGTATGGACTTTTTAAATTTGAATAACTTTAAATATTTGCAATATAAAAATTCATTGGGTACTGATCTTAAAATTGAGCTTCCAGAAAATCATTTATGGCTTGGAGGATCAGATTATACCCCAGAGGGCATAGAGTTTATAGCTAATATGCCTACTGAAGAGGTATTTACACTTCCTAAAAAAACTGGAGTTAATGGAATAGTAGTAAGCTCAAAACCTTTAAACTATAATGGAAATCTAATTGAAGAATTTTCACTTACTTTTAAGCAGGGAAGAATTGTAGATTTTAAAGCAAAAAATGGTTATGATATTTTAAAGAGCATTATTGAAACCGATGAAGGATCTTATTATCTTGGTGAAGTGGCTTTAGTACCATATGATTCTCCAATATCAAATTCAAATATACTATTTTACAATACGCTTTTTGACGAAAATGCATCTTGCCATTTGGCTATTGGGAAAGCATATCCAGTATGCATAAAAAATGGTGAAAATTTAAGTAGTGAGGAACTTGCAAAACTAGGGGTCAATGATTCCTTTGTGCATGAAGATTTTATGGTTGGCACAGGAGATTTGCAAATAATAGGTATTACAGCAGATGGAAAAGAAATACCTATATTTAAGAGTGGTAATTTTGCATTTTAACCACATTTCAGAAGGAAAGTCTACTACTTCTATAAGCGGGAGGTAACTACCCTAGCAAAAATAAAACTTCAGTGGGATTATAAATATCCTTCTGGAGTTCTTCAAAGCTGTGCAGCTACCCAGGAGATGATTTAAAGGATAGAGATAAATATTATTTCACTATGGTATGATTTTATAATGATATAAAAAAATGATTGTATAAAAAAGTAAAAAAATATTGTACATGCATTCATAATATGTTAATATAAGTATATAATAGTAATTAATAATTGCTATCTAGAGAATCTAATATGATAAACAGCATATCCTCTTTTAAGGAAATTATTGTTAATCAAATTTAGATTTTAATTTCCAAATAAAAGGAGGAATATTTAAAATGGAAGACAAAAACTTAATTTGTAAAGACTGTGGGAAAGAATTCGTATTCACTGAGGGCGAACAAGCTTTCTACAAAGAAAAAGGATTTGAAAATGAACCACAAAGATGTGTTGATTGCAGAAGAGCAAGAAAACAACAAAATGATAATTCATCTTTTAGAAGATAGTATAAATAAGTGCAAAGCCCTATAAAACTTTGGTTTTATAGGGCTTTGCACTTATTTTCTAGGGAATTGTAAAAGTGCATAAGGTAGTGAAATTAATAAGTAATATTATTTTTTCGTATAATCTAACATAATACTAAGATGCTTATCACAAAGTTATCTGTTATTGGAGCAGGTCACAGTTAAATTTACCTAGGAATAACCCTTATGTAGAAGGAACTAGTGAAGTGGAAACTACAAACTAAAAAACTCCAGAAACATTCTGGAGTTTTTCTAACGATAAAAATATTATTTATTATGAGATAATTTAGAGCGTTTAGTCAATTTGTCATTATTTGCATCAATTTTCACGCCATTTTCAATTCCTATATCACCACCGCTTTGGGGGAACATTTTTCTCAGTTCGGCGTTAGTTTTTTTATCAGTTTTCATGTGACTTTTATTATTGTCCATAAGTATTACCTCCTTTTATATTAGGGTTATATAATAATATAACCTAATAATCATAAAAATATTTGCATGAGGAAGTTACTATAAATAGTAGAGATATTTTTACCTTTTTAAGTAATTAAGTAAAATAATATTTTGTGAAATTTGTATTTAACAATTTTAAATAGAGGATGGAATATTTTTTATATGATTTAAAAATAATTTAGGAGGAAGTGACGTAATATGCCTTTTAATGTATACGATAGAAATAGGAAATATTTAGGATTTATTCAATCTGCATATCCACAATATACAAGTGTATTTATGGTTGCTAACACAGATATTAAGTTGGAAGAGAAGGATTTTAATAAAAGCAAAATAAAATTGGAGTTAGCTAGCTTTTTGGGCTGTAAAAACATTTTAGGGAAAATTAATGAACTAAGATTAAGCAAAAGCATAGATAATGTAATGAGAAAAGAATTTGGAAAATTTAAAGATAATACTTATGAAGAATTGTTGAAATTGGTATATCTTAGAATATTACGTTGTGAAGAAAAATTTCATTATAAAAGCATCCCAAATGAAGAGATCAATGCATATTTCTTGGTGGATATTAATAATGTTATAATTGAAAATGATTCAATAATTATGAATGAGGATACAGTATATGTTAGTAATGAAAAAATAGGAAATGATATTCCTATGGTTGCAAAGATTATTGATTATCCAAGAATACAAATTGATAGCATGACCTCAGGACAGGGGTGGCTATTAGGGGCAGACATTGCAGATTTGGCGGGAAGAAACCATATTCACAGGACAAAACTAAAAATAAAATCAGGAAATTTTGTATGTGATCTTAATTTGCCTGTAGAGTTATACTTGAAAAAGGGTGATACAATTCAAATATATGTATATAATAAGGTTATTAAAAGGATATTTTGCGATGGTATAATATATGAATTCTAATAATGTTTAGAGTTTAATACAAATGAAGACTGGAGAAATGAAAATGTATATCAATGAAACGAAATTAAAAGTAAGGTATGTAGAGACGGATCAAATGGCGATTGTGCATCATTCAAATTATTACGCTTGGTTTGAAGTAGGTAGAACGGAGTATATAACAGAAATAGGCATGACCTATAAACAGGTGGAAGAAAATAATATTATGTTACCAGTGGTAGAGAGCTCTTGTAGGTACATAGAAGGTGCAAAATATGAAGATATAATTATAATTCAAACATTCATGAAAGAGCTAAATGGGGCTAAGGTAATATTCAATTATAATGTTATTAGAGAAAATGACGGGAAAATTTTAGCTAAAGGCAGTACAACTCATGCTTTTGTTAATGAAAAATTTAGAGTTGTAAATCTTAAAAAAGTTAATATGGAGATGTGGAGTGGATTTGAAAAACTCTTTGAAAAGATAGAATAATGTACGATTATTCTATCTTTTCATTATAAATTATTTAACAAGCTTTGAAAAATAATGTTTAGGGATAAAGCCTTTCTTAATACCTTCTGTAACTAGCAAATAGGTTGCAGTGGTATCAAATCTAGCATCGTGAAAATTTGAAGTATCTCCAAAATATTCATTGCTTTTTAAATTTATATGAGTCTCATTTAAGTTAAGAAATTTAATAGTTTCTGATAATTTTGGGTTTTTATATCCACCTCTTGAAGTAAGAAGTTTGCATATATCTTTATAATATTTCATTGTACAAAAAGTATGGCTAAGATTTAGCTTATGCCCACAACTTTCAAGTTCATGAGTTAAAAATTTTATATCAAAATTAACATTGTGTCCTATAAGAATGTCTGCGGTTAAAAAGTCATCAATAAAATCTTCGTGAGAATCTTCAAAAGTTTTGCCATTGCTTAGTTTAAATAAAGCTTCTACACTGAAACCATGCACATCTTGCGCAGATGGCTCTATATAATCTACTGTAAAGAAGATATTTTTACCTATTGTTTTTGTTGGTTTATAATTAGTATCAACAAGGATATAACTTAGTTGACATATATTCCCTGGCCTTATGCCAGTAGTTTCTGTATCAAAAAAAATCATTCGCATTAGAGACCCTCCTGTAGTTATCACCTAGGTGTATATTTACAATTAATAGAATAATGTATAAAGGCTATTTAAAGTATTCCAACATTTCGTATTAATTAAAAATAACCTTATAGTAATTATAGCATAGATAATATATCTTTATATATTATAGAATGTTGTATATACTATTTATAAAGCCTTCTTTAATCATGTGTGAAAAATAGACTAGGCTAGTTATTTTTAGATATATTGGGTGAAATGGAGTTAATATGTATGATCGAATTGTTAAGAAATCTTACTAATAATTTAGGGTATGTGATTCTTATTGCTTTTTTTGTTTCTAGGATAGGGAGCTTTAAGAGGATCGTTCAAAAAGATGAGTTCAAAAAAAAAGATCTAATTATGCTCTCAATAATTTTTGGAACATTTGGAATTTTAGGGACCTACACGGGAACAGAGTTTAATGGAGCGATTGCTAATACTAGAATTATTGGAGTAATGGCAGGGGGAATATTATGTGGTCCTTTTGTAGGAATACTTGCAGGGGTTATAGCTGGAATCCACAGGCTACTAGTAGATGTAGGAGGGATTACATCAATACCTTGTACAATCGTAACTATAATTTCAGGAATAGTTGTAAGTATAATATATAAAAAATCAAATGAAAATAACAAGTGGTTGTATGGGCTAATTGGTGGGATTCTAATTGAAACGTTAGAAATGATTTTAATACTTGTGATGGCACATCCTTTTAGTAGGGCCTTAACAATTGTGGAAAGTATATATTTACCTATGAGCTTTACAAATGCCATAGGAATCGCAATCTTAATATTAATAATTCAAAAAATACATAAGGAAAAGGAAGAAATCGCAGCAAAACAAGCACAAATAGCTTTGGAAATAGCTAATAAAACATTGCCATATTTTAGAAAAATGCAAGAAAATTCATTTGAAGAGATATGTGGAATAATAAAAGATTCAATTCATTCAGATGCAGTATCTATAACAAATAAGGAGTATATATTAGCTCATGTAGGTGTAGGAGCTGATCATCATATAAGAGGAAAACGGATTGTAACAGGAGCTACAAAAAAAGTTATTAGAGAGGGAAACTTACTTTCTTTAACTAATGCAAAAGAGATAGATTGTCCTAATGTTAAGTGCAATTTGAAATCCGCAATCATTGCTCCGTTGAAGGAAGGAGACGAAATGATAGGAACATTAAAAATATATTATTGCAGCGAGGATGCAATTTCCTTTAGAAATATAAACTTAGCCGTAGGATTATCCCAACTAATTTCTACTCAATTAGAAATTAGTAAATTAGGAGAGCTAAAGAATATGGCAAATAAGGCTGAAATAAAGGCGTTACAAGCTCAGATAAACCCTCATTTTTTATTTAATGCACTAAATACTATAATTTCATTTATTAGACTTGATCCTAACCGTGCAAGAGAGTTAATTATAAATTTATCCACTTACTTGAGGTATAATTTAGAAACAGGAGAAAATCTCGTAGATATTTACCGTGAACTAGAGCAGGTTAAAGCATATATAGAGATAGAAAAAGCAAGGTTTGGAGAAAAACTTCATGTAGTTTATAATATTGAAGACGATTTAGATGTCAAGATTCCAAATCTGATTATTCAACCAATAGTTGAAAATTCTATTAAACATGGTATTTTAGAGGGTAAAGGATACGGCGGCGTGACAATTGAAATTAAAAAAGTTGCGGCTGGTGACATTACAATAGTAATTGAAGATGATGGAGTTGGAATTTCAAAAGAGATTATAGAAAAAGTCTATGAAGGTAGAATGGAAGAAAATAAAATAGGCATGTCAAATGTTCATAATAGATTAAAGTATATTTATGGTGAAGGATTAAGGATAGAAAGACTTACGAGTGGTACTAGAATCAATTTCAATGTGAGGGAAATAAGGGAGTGATGATATGAATTGTATTATTGTTGATGATGAATATCCTTCAAGAGAAGAGCTAAAGTATTTCATAAACAATTTCAGTAGTATAAAAATAATGGATGAATTTGATGATTCTATTAAGGCATTAGAGTTTATTGAGAAAAACAAACCGGATATTATTTTTTTGGATATCAATATGCCTAAATTAGATGGAATGGCATTAGGTAAAATTATTAATCACTTCCCGAAAAATTACCTTATCATTTTTATTACGGCTCATAAAGATTATGCTGTAGATGCATTTGAAATTCAGGCTTATGATTATATCTTAAAGCCGTATTCAGAAGAGCGTATAGTTAGTACATTAAAAAATATTGAGAAATTTTTCGATAAAAAAAGTATAAATAATAAAATAACACTTTGGAAAGATAATAAAATGATGGTGAGGAGTATGATTGATATTTCTTATTGTGAAGCAAGAGAAAGAGAAACATTAATTTATATTAAAGGAATGCAATACAATATAAATTGTAGCATTTCTGAGTTCTATAAAAAGCTTCCAGAAGAATTCTTTTTTAGAGGTCATAGATCATATATTATAAATACTGATAAAATAACTGAAATAATTCCATGGTTTAACAATACTTTTATGTTAAAATTGCAAGGTGAAAAAGTACATATACCGGTAAGTAGAAATAATATAATTGAGTTTAAACAACTAATGGGCATATAAAAGTACTCCATGCGCTTTTTGTTTTTTTATGTATAAAACTGTATTTAATTCTTAATAATATATTATGATTATGTCAATATAATATAATTATGCTAATGTATTGAAATATAATTATAAATATTGAGGAGGGGTTAAAATGATATCGTTTATTTTAGCAATTATCGCCCTTATAGTAGGTTATTTTATTTATGGTACCATTGTAGAAAAGGCCTTTGGGGCAGATGAAACAACTCAAACTCCAGCTATAAGGCTAGAAGATGGTGTAGATTTTGTTCAGATGCCCGCCTGGAAAATTTTCTTGATTCAATTTCTTAACATAGCGGGGTTAGGGCCTATATTTGGGGCAATTGCAGGTGCAATGTGGGGGCCATCAGCATTTTTGTGGATTGTCTTTGGATGTATATTTGCAGGGGGAGTCCATGATTATTTTTCAGGTATGCTATCAGTAAGACATGATGGCGCAAGTATACCAGAAGTTGTAGGGAAATATCTCGGTAAAGGCTTTCAAAAATTCATGAGAGTGTTTTCGGTGATACTTTTAATACTTGTAGGGGTGGTTTTTGTAACTGGACCAGCAAGTATTTTAAAAGGTTTAACAGGAATGAACTTTCAAACATTAATTTATATAATATTTGTATATTATGTACTGGCAACAATGCTTCCAATTGATAAGCTTATAGGGAAAATATATCCTATTTTTGGTTTTTGTTTGTTATTTATGGCAGTTGGTGTTGCTGGTGCATTAATTTTTGGAGGATACCATATTCCAGAAGTAACACCAGCTAATTTAATGAATATGCATTCAAACCCAGGTGAAAATCCAACATTTCCTATGTTATTTATAACTATTGCTTGTGGAGCTATTTCAGGCTTCCATGCAACTCAATCACCTTTAATGGCAAGATGCATAAGTAGTGAAAAACAAGGTAAGAAAATATTCTATGGTGCTATGATAGTAGAAGGTATAGTTGCATTAATTTGGGCAGCTGCAGCAATGAGCTTCTTTGGAGGAGTAGACCAGTTAAATGCTACTATGGCAATAAAAGATCATACAGCTGCATGGGTAGTAAATGAATCTTCAATTGGGTTACTTGGTAAAGTTGGTGGAGTATTGGCTATACTTGGAGTTGTGGCTTGTCCTATAACTTCTGGTGATACAGCATTTAGAAGTGCAAGATTAACTATAGCTGATGCATTTAAATTTAATCAAGGCCCTATTAAAAATAGATTTCTAATTAGTATTCCACTATTTGTGATAGGGTTCATATTAACTAAGATGGATTTTGCAATAATATGGAGATACTTTGGGTGGTCTAATCAAACTTTAGCTACTATAGTCTTATGGACAGCGGTATGTGCTTCCTATATTTTAATTGCACCAGAGGGATTTAAGCTTTCTCAAAGTATTTCATACCCAGTTGGGATTATAGGAGCAATTGCAGCGATGGTAATTTTTTTGATTGCAGCAAAAAAGGTAGAAGTAAAAAGTAACGTTAGTATATAACACTTAGTTTAACGACATTTCAGAAGGAAAGTCTCCTACTTCTATAAGCGGGAGTACCTACTAAAAGTAGGAGTTACTTGCCCTAACAAATAGAAAACTTCAGTGGGAGTATAAATCTCCTTCTGAAGTCGTTAATATGCAGCTCCGCAGGAGATGATTTAAGGCATATGAAAATAAGGAGGGTTGTTACAAAATAGTATATTAACGAGCTTTTAAGTCATAGACCATATATTGCATATTTACAAAACAATGGGTATATAAAAGCACTTTATGTGCTTTTTTTGTCGTTTCATGTTTGAAAGCGTATTCAATTCTTAAAAATACATTATAATTTAGTTGATAAATAATTAGGAGGAGTTCAAATGGTATCATTTATTTTAGCAATTATAGCTCTTATAGCAGGTTATTTTATTTACGGTACAATTGTAGAAAAAGCTTTTGGAGCAGACGAGTCAATTAAAACACCCGCTGTAAGGCTAGCGGATGGTGTAGATTTTGTTGAAATGCCTGGATGGAAGATTTTCTTAATTCAATTTCTTAACATTGCGGGATTAGGACCTATATTTGGAGCGATTGCAGGTGCAATGTGGGGCCCGGTTGCATTTTTGTGGATTGTCTTCGGATGCATCTTTGCAGGTGGAGTTCATGATTATTTTTCGGGTATGCTATCAGTAAGACATGATGGTGCAAGTATTCCTGAAGTTGTAGGGAAATATCTTGGTAAAGGATTTCAAAACTTTATGAGAGTGTTTTCAGTAATAGTTTTAATACTAGTAGGAGTAGTTTTCGTAACTGGACCAGCAGGTATATTAAAAGATTTAACAGGTATGAATTTTCAACTATTAGTTTATATAATATTCGCATATTATTTACTGGCAACAATGGTTCCGATAGATAAGCTTATTGGAAAAATATATCCTATATTTGGATTTTGCTTGTTGATTATGGCAGTTGGTATTGCTTTTGCTTTAATCTTTGGTGGGTACCATATTCCAGAAGTAACATTATCAAATTTGGTTAATATGCATTCAAATTCAGATAAAAATCCAATATTTCCTATGTTATTCATAACTATTGCTTGTGGTGCTATTTCGGGGTTCCATGCAACTCAATCGCCTTTGATGGCAAGGTGTATAAGTAGTGAAAAACAAGGTAAAAAAATATTTTATGGTTCAATGATCGTGGAAGGTATAGTTGCATTAATTTGGGCAGCGGCAGCAATGAGTTTCTTTGGAGGAGTAGACCAGTTAAATGCTACTATGGCGATTAGTGGTCATACAGCAGCATGGGTAGTAAACGAATCTTCAATTAGTTTGCTTGGAAAAGTTGGTGGAATCTTGGCTATACTTGGGGTTGTAGCATGTCCTATAACGTCTGGTGATACAGCGTTTAGAAGTGCAAGATTAACTTTGGCTGATGCATTTAAATTTAGTCAAGGTCCTATTAAAAATAGATTTGTAATTAGTATTCCACTATTTGTGGTAGGATTCATATTAACTAAGATGGATTTTGCAATAATATGGAGATACTTTGGATGGTCTAATCAAACTTTAGCTACTATAGTATTATGGACAGCAGGTATGTATATGGTTAGTATGGGTAAAAAACACTGGATGGCAACGGTGCCGGCTACATTTATGACAGCCGTATGTACTTCTTACATCTTAATTGCCCCAGAGGGGTTTAAACTTTCACAAAGTATTTCATATACGATCGGGATTATAGGAGCAATTGCAGCAATGGTAATTTTCTTGATTGCATCAAAAAAGGTAGAATTAAAAAGCAACGTTAATATATAAAATTTCTTTTAAATCTCATTACAAAATAAAGGCTGTTAACATAAATATTATGTTGACAGCCTTTAAAATTCATTTAAAATTCCTTTGAAATTTCATTTTTTACAATTTCACCATTAACCATTACCAATGCTACTTTACTTCTTAAATCAAAGGGATGTCCACTATATATAACAATATCGGCATCCTTTCCAATTTCCAAGCTTCCAACAATGCCATCTATGCCAAGTATTTCTGCAGCATTTATAGTTATTGCCTTAAGGGCCTCTTCTTCATCCATACCCTCTCTTGACGCAATGCCAGCACATACTGGGAGATATTGAAGTGGGATAACAGGATGGTCTGTCATTATGGCTACTTTTATACCTGCTTTTGATAAAATTCCAGGCGTTTTAAAAGTTAAATTTTTAAGTTCTACTTTTGATCTATTAGAAAGCGAAGGACCTAATATTACACCCTTTTGAATGCCTTCTTTTAAATAATCTATAATTAAGTGGCCTTCTGTGCAATGATCAAGGGTTATATCTATATTAAATTCCTTTGCGATTCGAAGAGCAGTAAGGATATCATCAGCTCTATGAGCATGAGCTTTTAGAGGTATTTCTTTTTTTATGACCTTTGCTAAAGCTTCCATTTTCATGTCAAATTCAGGCATTTTATCAGGATTTTCTAAGGCTTTATTTTGTTTTTCTATATACATCTTTGCCTTAATAAGATTTTCTCTTAAAATAGCAGCAGTGCCCATTCTTGTGCTGGGGGATTTTTTCTGAGCATGATATACCCTTTTAGGATTTTCACCAAAGGCGACTTTCATAGCAAGACACTCATTTACAATCATATCATCAATTCTATTTCCATAGGTTTTAATAACCGTAAACTGTCCACCAATTACATTGGCACTACCTGGACCAGTTGCAACGGTTGTTATTCCAGCGTCGATTGCATCTTTGAAACATATGTCCATAGGATTAATAGCGTCGATTGCTCTTAAATGAGGGGTAACTGGGTCAACAGCCTCATTACCATCAGCACCTTCAAAGCCCATTCCGTCTTCCCACATTCCAAGATGGCAGTGTGCATCAATCATTCCTGGCATAACAAACTTATTTTTAACATCGATAATTTCTGCGTTACGGGGTGGATTTACGTCATTTGCAATAGCAATAATTTTACCATGATCGATTAAAATCATTCCATTTTCAAAATCCTTATTTGCCATACTGTGTATATTGGCATTTTTAATTAAAATCATATAAACAACTCCTCAATTATTAGATATACTAACATTTCTATAATGAAATTATTATACTAATACTATTATAACATTAATTAGTAAATATTGTAAAAAGGTTTTATGGGGAATTTAGAGATTAGATACTATAAAAAAGCTGATTAGAAAGTAAAATTTCTAATCAGCTTTTTCGTTTATTCTAAATTATTTTTTTGAAATTAGAAAGACTTTTTAATATTTAGACAAATGTAACAAAGTAAGTTATCGTCTGTGCTCAACCAAATCAATTGCTCCTAACACAATGTGAGCAAGCCCGAAGCCAATAACACCTGCTTCAATCATAGGAAGCTTATTTTTTTTATTCATACTGTTTTTTGAAAATGATGCTCCAGCCGTAGTAACAACTGCACCTAACATAGTTGGAATTAATCCTTCACGCATATTAAAAGACCTCCCTTTTTAATAATATGTTAATATATTTTACAAATATGAGATTATTAATACTATAAAATATATAGAATATAGTCTACATATTATTAAATATGGATTATAATGTATTCACATTTTATCTTCATATTTAATAGTTTTAGAATAAAAGTTATCTTCTAGGTAAAAATAAGATATTACAATATTTTATTAAAGTTTAGAGGAGGTAAATAAAAGTTTATGAAAAAAACAAAATTGCCAAAAGGTCAGCATGAAGAGGAAGTTGAAAATATAAAAAATTTGCTTGAAGAAGGCAAGGGCATGATTGAAATTTTAAACTTAACAAGTTTAAATGAAGAGGAAGTCATACAGATTAATGATAAAATTAGAGGAAAGAATAAATAATAAAATGTATTAGTATTAAACAAAATAATATGTAAAAGATAATAAAGGTAATGAGGCATATTAAAATAAATTTAAGGAGGAAAAATTATGGCGAAAAAAGGAATGAGTAGACCGCAAGCTCAGCCTAAAGGTGATAATAATAAGAAAATGAAGAAAGACGATGCTAAAAGGGTTCCAGTGGTAGGTAAATAAAGGAAATATAAAAAACTGCTTATTTTATAAGCAGTTTTTTATTATAAATCAATTACCACCATGTTGACTCAACATGGCGGTTAATTATAATTAGGGACTTAGTTGTAATCTAAAATTTGGTAATTATTCATATAACCCAAATCCGGTAATAACAACCATATCCCAATCAGTTTCTTCATTTTTAATCCAATGGTATTCAATGCAAAGTTCTTTTAACCAGGCATTAAGGCCACTACTTTTCTTGCTTACGTTCGGGGATTGTCTTCCGAAATTTTCCCTAATCATTTCAAGTAATTCTATTTGGTCTTCTTTTCCTAGCTCTTTATCTAGCATGTCGTCTATAACGTCACAACACTTTTCATAACATTTTTTGTCTTCAACATACAATTCGTCCGCGAGTAGCTGTCTTTTATTATTTAAAGTGTGTTGTACATTTTTAATTTCATCTAAATTTGATAAGTATTTCTTAGCTATGTTCATAGCGGAAATCTCATTATCTATTCTAACTATTGCTCTTTCTAATTTTGCATTTCTCATTTTAATCTTCCTACTTTACATTTTTTATTTAGTCATTAACTAAGGCATCTTAAAAAAATAACTAGTAAGCATGATAGTCTATTTTTTAGATGGCTAATGACAATAGATTAATTATATCATTAAATTCACTATGATACAAAACTCTACTTAAATAACCTCATCCTAAAAATCAAAATTTTATAAATTAATTAACCCTGGTAATTTATATGGTGTAAAATTAAATTAGTATTATGTATAAAATATCTTTTAAAATTTTAAAAAGTATGGTAAATTTATAAAAACAGAAAATTAAATTAAATATTAGAATGAGATGGGGAGTGGTTATATGAACAGTAGAAAAGAATATTTAAAAGGTGTAACAAAAATTGTGGTAAAGGTAGGAACTTCAACATTAACCCACTCTACAGGATTATTAAATTTTAAACGTATTGAAAATCTTATAAGACAATTGGCAGATATTCATAATCAAGGAATTCAGGTTGTACTAGTCACCTCTGGGGCTATAGGAGCAGGCATGGGGAAATTAGGGTTTACGGTTAGGCCGGAAACAATACCAGAAAAGCAGGCAGCGGCCGCTGTAGGTCAAGGCATTTTAATTCACATGTATGAAAAGTTTTTTTCAGAGTATGGAAAGACTATAGCACAGATTCTTTTAACAAAAGAGGATATCGTAGATAATACAAGATATCTAAATGCCCATAATACGTTTTTGACGTTATTATCTCAGGGGGTTATACCTGTAGTAAATGAAAATGATGCTGTAATCGTTGATGAAATAATGTTTGGAGACAATGACACATTATCTGCAATGGTAACAAGTCTAATAGGTGCGGATTTATTGATAATACTTTCTGATATTGATGGATTGTACGACTCAAACCCTAGGACAAATTCTGATGCGAAAATCATTTATAATGTATCTGAGATAACTGATGAAATTAAGGAATCTGCAGAAGGTGTAGGGTCAAATCTTGGAACTGGGGGTATGGCAACTAAGATTAAGGCAGCAGAAATTGTAGTAGCTGCAAATGCCTCTATGATTATTGCGGAAGGCTCTGAACCTAATATTATTAATGATATTTTAGAAGGTCGTGAAGTAGGGACATTATTCGAAAGAAATACAAAAACCATGAGCGGGAGATAGAATAGGATACACATTGTAATAGCATAGCTGTTATCTATGCTATAAAGCGCCAAGGAGGAGAAAAATTGAATTTTGAAGATTATATTATAAATATAGGCAGACGTGCTAAAGATGCGTCTAGAATCATGGTTACTGCTAGCACTAATGCGAAAAATAATGCACTTTTACATATGGCAAAAGCTTTAATAAACAGTGAAAACGCTATAATTGAAGCAAATATTAAGGATATGGAATTAGGTAAGAAAAATAATTTGTCTGTTGCAATGCTGGATAGATTAATGATTAATCAGCAGAGAATTGAAAATATGGCTGAGGGACTTAAAAATGTTGCATCACTTCCTGATCCTATAGGTGACGGAATAAAAAGATGGAAAAGACCAAATGATTTAGATATTTCCATGGTAAGAGTTCCATTGGGCGTTATAGGTATGATATATGAGTCAAGGCCAAATGTAACTGTAGATGCAGCAGCTTTATGCTTAAAGGCAGGTAATTCAATAATACTCAGAGGAGGTTCAGAGGCTATAAATACTAATATGGCTTTAGCTAAAGTTATTAAAAAAGCTGCTACTTTCGCAGGACTACCAGAAGGGTGTATTCAGCTTATTGAAATGGTGGATAGAGAATTAGTAAATAAGTTAGTAAAGCTTAATGATTACGTAGATGTAATTATTCCTAGAGGTGGCGCTGGACTTAAAAAAGCCATTATAGCAAATGCTACTGTACCAGTAATCGAGACAGGGCTAGGTATTTGTCATATATATGTGGATTCAGAGGCTGATTTAGGTATGGCGGAAGAAATAGTAGTTAACGCTAAAACTCAAAGACCGGGAGTATGTAATGCAGTAGAAACACTACTTGTACATGAAAATATTGCTAGTGAGTTTTTACCAAGGCTTGCACAAAGACTTTATGGATTAGGTGTGGAAATTAGAATATGTGAAAAAGGAATTCAAATTATTAAAGATGCGAAGGCTGCGATCGACGCGGATTGGGATACTGAGTATTTGGATTTAATACTTTCAATTAAAGTTGTTGAGTCAATGGAAGAAGCTATTGACCATATTTTTAAATACGGAACAAAACATTCAGAAGCTATAATAACTAATAATTATAGAAATTCGCAGAGATTTTTAATGCAAGTAGATGCCTCTTGTGTATATGTAAATGCTTCTACAAGATTTACAGATGGCGCAGAATTTGGATTTGGTGCAGAAATAGGTATAAGCAATCAAAAACTTCATGCTAGGGGCCCAATGGGGCTTGAGCAGTTAACAACTACAAAATATCTTATATATGGAGATGGGCAAGTTAGGGAATAATGAGCTACCTCAAAAGTAAAATTTATGTAGGATAACTAAAATCATATTAATATTTTAAATTAAAAATAGTAAAAGCACTGTCAATATTATTGAGTTTCAATAATATTGACAGTGCTTTTTTAGATTTTAGTATTTTTTGTACATAGCTTTAAACATTCACCACAGCCCTTAATTATATTGGAATGCAACAATTCCATTTCTTGTCCATTTGCCAAGGCTGCAGAAATAGCTAAGGGGTTAAAAATTTTGTAAATCATTGACTTTTATTTATCAAGATGGTAATCTTAACGAAGGGTATAATAGGAAAAAAAACAATATTTTTACAAAATGTGGGACTTATACCACTTACTAAAGTTGCAAGTAGATTTGTAGTTGCTGTTGCTGGAATTATTTTAATGGGATTAGGTATATTTCCTAAAATTGGTGCCCTGATTGCAATTATGCCAAGTCCGGTTTTAGGTGGTGCAGGTATTATAATGTTTGGAATGATAGTATCAGCGGGAATTAAGACTATTAAAGCTGTAGAACTTAACAATAGAAATATGCTTATTCTTGCTATTTCAATTGGAATAGGGTTAGGGGTTACTGTAAGGCCAGATTTTTTAAGTAGTATGCCGTCAGCAGTTAAAAGTTTCTTTTCTTCAGGTATAAGTGCGGGTACAGTGTCAGCTCTATTACTTAATTTTATATTAAAAGAAGAATTACCAGCTAAGCTAGATTCAAACTTAGATTCAAAAACAATTTCACAATAAAAAATCAAATAAGAGGTTATTGAATATAATAATGACACATTTAGTATACAAGGAGGTAAAACATGAGTATTGGGAAAAGTATTAAAAGGGTTGATGCTTTTGATAAAGTAACTGGACGTGCACAATATACAGATGATTTTCAATTAAATAATTCTCTAGTTGCTAAGGTTCTTCATAGTACTATAGCTAATGGATTTGTTAAGGCTATTGATATTACAGAGGCAATTAAGCTCCTAGGAGTTGTAAAAATTGTAACTTGTTTTGATGTTCCTAATATTAAATTTCCAACAGCTGGGCATCCTTTTTCAATTGACCCTAGTCATGCGGATATTGCGGACAGGAAGTTACTTAATCAAAGAGTTAGATACTATGGTGATGACATAGCAGCTGTAGTTGCTAAAGATAGTGTAACGGCAATAAGAGCAATTAATCTTATAAAAGTTGAATATGATGAATATAAACCATTAATGTCCATTGAAGCTGCTTTAAAAGAAGGGGCAAAAGCAATTCATGAAGATTACCCTGATAATATTCTTTCGCATACAAATTATGAAATGGGTAATTATGATAATGCGATAAAAGAACAAGGACTTATTGTTTTTGAAGGGGAATACGAAACTCCGACCGTCAAACATTGCCAGATTGAAAATCCAATTTCCTATGCATATGAGGAGGGAAAAAGAATTGTTGTTGTTTCATCATCTCAAATTCCTCATATTGCAAGACGTGTAATTGGTCAAGCACTTGGTGTTGATTGGGGTAAAATCAGAGTTATTAAGCCATATATAGGTGGAGGATTTGGAAATAAACAAGATGTTCTTTATGAACCACTTAATGCATATTTATGTAAGGTTGTTGGTGGTAGATGTGTCAAACTTGATCTGACCCGGGAAGAGGATTTTGCTAATACCCGCGTGCGTACTGCCATGAAAATCAAAATAAAAAGTTATCTAAGACCAAATGGACGATTTGTTGCAAGAAAAGTTGAGATATATGGGAATAAAGGTGCTTATGCATCACATGGACATAGTGTAACAAATAAAGCTGGCCACGCATTTAAACAGATATATCAAGATGCGGTTGCAACTAAAGGTGATATGTATTCAGTATTTACGAATATGCCTCCATCTGGTGCCATGCGTGGTTATGGGATACCACAAATAACTTTTGCGCTTGAATCCCATATGGACGATATTGCAACAAAATTTGGGTTAGACAGGATTGAAATAAGAAAACTTAATGCTATGAAAGTAGGTTTTGTTGATAATCAGGTTAAATGCAATAGTAATGGTCTTAATGAATGCATCGAAAAAGGTAGAAAATATATTGAGTGGGACAATAAACTTAAAGAATACCAAAATCAAACAGGACCCATAAGAAAAGGGGTTGGTATGGCAATATTTAGTTATGCAACAGGTGTTTATCCAATATCACTCGAAACAGCATCTTGCAGGATTGTGCTTAATCAAGATGGTTCTGTTCAAGTTCAAATGGGTGCGACAGAGATAGGTCAGGGGGCAGATACGGTATTTAGTCAAATGGTATCAGAAGTTCTAGATATTCCAATTGAAAATGTCCATATGATATCAACTCAAGATACGGATATTACCCCCTTTGACACAGGTGCTTATGCATCTAGGCAATCCTATGTATCGGGGATGGCCGCTAAAAAAACAGCTATAAAGCTCAAAGAAAAAATAATCGAACATGCAAATTTCATTTTAAAACTTCCATCAGGCAACATTGATCTTAAAGATAATAACATTATAAATAAGGAAACTGGTGAAGTTTTAGCTTCACTTAAAGAAGTTGCTATGCATGCACTTTACAATGTAGAAAGATCAGTTCATATAACAGCTGAGGAAACGAACCAATGTAAATCGAATACATTTTCTTTTGGAGTATGTTTTGTCGATGTTGAAGTTGATATTCCCGTTGGTAAAATTAAAGTTATTAAAGTTATTAACGTTCATGACTGTGGTAAAGTTCTTAATCCAGCACTTGCTAAAGCACAGGTACATGGTGGTATGAGCATGGGACTCGGTTATGGTTTAAGTGAGCAGCTATTGTTTAATGAAAAGACTGGTAAATTACTTAATGACAATTTACTTGATTATAAATTTCCAACTATTATGGATACACCACATTTGGAAGCCCAGTTTGCGCAAACATATGATGTGTCAGGGCCTTTTGGTAACAAGGCACTAGGAGAACCGCCTGCAATACCCATTGCACCTGCAATTAGAAATGCTGTGCTAAATGCTACAGGAGTTCAGTTTAATGTTGCTCCGTTAACGCCACAAAGACTTGTAGAAAAATTTAAGAATCAAAATTTGATATAAAGATGGAGGCGACATAACAATGTATGATATCGGAAAAATATACAGTGCAACTTCAACTCAAGATGCAATACAGCACCTTGTAGATGACCCTGATGCTGTAATTATTGCAGGTGGAAGTGATGTACTTATTAAGATTCGCCATGGAAAGCTTGCTGGATGTTCTCTTATAAGTATTTATGGATTAGATCAGCTAAGAGGAGTATCGATGGAGGAAAATGGTAGTATAAAAATAGGCGCTCTTACGAGTTTTTCACATATAACCAAAAACAGTATTATTAAAAAATATATTTCTGTTTTAGGAGAAGCGGTTGATGAAATAGGAGGCCCACAATTAAGAAACATTGGCACAATTGGAGGAAATATTTCAAATGGTGTTACAAGTGCCGACAGTGCATCGACGTTATTTGCACTGAATGCTATTCTTGAAATAGAAGGCCCAAATGGGAAGAGAGTTATTCCTATTTTGCAGTATTATGTAGGCCCAGGAAAAGTTAGTCTAAAAAATGGTGAAATACTTACGGCTATATATATTACAAAAGAAAATTATGAGGATTTTACAGGTAATTATATTAAATATTCTATGCGTAATGCAATGGATATTGCAACCCTTGGATGCAGTGTAACTTGCAAACTTAATGTGCAAAAAGATGTGGTTTACGATGTACATCTTGCCTTTGGGGTTGCAGGTCCTATTCCTATGAGATGTCCAAAAGCTGAAGAAGCTATAAAGGGAATGAAAATATCTGATGAAATGTTCAATATTTTTGGAGAAGTAGCAAAGACAGAAGTTAATCCACGTACTTCCTGGCGTGCATCTAAAGATTTTCGTCTCCAGCTTGTTTACGAATTATGTAAACGGGCTTTAAAGGAATCAATAAGACTATCGGGAGGTATGATCAATGGCTAATACAATTTTAAATTTCACAGTAAATGATGAACCTAAACAACTTATGATAGATGATAGAGAATCACTTACGGATGTTCTCAGAAATCATCTTCATCTTACAAGCGTTAAAAAGGGCTGTGAGGTTGGAGAATGTGGGGCTTGTACTGTTCTTAAAATGGTGAAGCTTTTGATTCTTGTATTTACCTTGCAATTTGGGCAGAGGGTAAAGAAATTCGTACAATTGAGGGTTTGATGGATGATGATGGAAATATAACAGATATTCAAGAAGCGTTTATTGATGAAGGTGCTGTCCAATGCGGTTTTTGTACATGTGGAGCTGTTATGGCATCTATACCTGTTCTTGAAGACAGTAAAGAGTATACAACAGATGAAATTAAAAAAGAACTTTCAGGTAATCTTTGTCGTTGTACAGGCTATGAGAATATATTGAATGCTGTAGAAAAAGTTAAAAAGCATCGCTGCAAAAACTGTGAAAGTTAAGAAGTGGGAGACTTTCCTTCTGAAATGTCATTAAATTTTGAAAAACAAAGCACTTCCATCAATGCGATGAAAGTGCTTTGTTTTTCATTTCTAATATTGAACCCTATCTGTTTTGATTTTCCATTTTTTAAAAGCTTCAAGGCTCTCTTCTCTATCTATTTGTAGCACTTCGACTTGCAATATCTTTGCAGTTCCGTTTATTACATCATAAATATATTGGTCATCAAAATCTATGTTTGCAGCATCTTGCCTAGTTGAACCATAATAAAGAGTTTTTATTTTTGCCCAATGAATTGCTGCGAAACACATAGGACAAGGTTCACAAGAGGAGTATATTACGCAATCTGATAAATCAAATTTACCAAGTGTACTGGAAGCTTTTCTAATGGCTGTAACCTCAGCATGTGCAGTAGGGTCATTGGTCTTAATAACTTGATTATGAGCGGAACTTATAATTTCACCATTTCTTACAATAACGGCTCCAAAAGGACCACCATCATTGTTCTCCATTCCGGCCAAAGCTTCTTCTATAGCGATTTTCATAAACTTATTCATTTTTATACCACCTTATTAAAAAGCCACTAAAGTGGCTTAATTCTTTTTTACATGTTTTTTGATTCAGATTTATTATTAGTAATAATAATGTTTTCAGGTTTATCTTTAGGTAAGATAAGGTTTAATGCTATTGCAACTATAGTTGTAACAACAATAGATGATTTTCCGAATATAGATATAAACCATCCTGGGAATAGAGCAAATGCATTGGGTACTTGAACTATACCTAGACCTAACGCAACTGCAATGCCTACAACCGTTGAGTTTCTCATTGTAAGATTATTTGAAGCAATCATCTTAACCCCTGTCATTGTTATTGTGGCAAAAACAGAGATTGTTGCTCCACCAAGAACACATTGAGGGATAGTTGTAAGCAGTGAGGCAAATTTAGGAATAAGACCTGCTAAAATTACAACAAAAGAAGCAAAAGCAAATACCCACTTATTGATAACTTTATTTGTAATTACTATACCTACATTTTGGCTATATGTTGCAGTTGGCATACAACCAAAGAAAGCACCAATTATACTTGAAAATCCGTTTCCAATAATACCACCAGAAAGCTCTTTGTCAGTAGGAGTTCTATCCATACCTCCACTTGTTGTAGCAGATAAATCACCTATAGCTTGAACAGAATTTACAATATACATTATAGCCATAGATATTATAGCTGTAATATTAAAGCTTATACCAAAGTGTAGTAGCTTTGGAGCTTGAAACAATCCAGCTGAAGCCACCGCATCAAAGGATCCCATTCCAAGAAACATAGCAATAACATATCCCACAATTATACCTATTAAAATAGATGCTAGTTTGAGAGTTCCTTTAGTAAAATAATTTAAAAACATTACAACAGCAAGTGTTGTTAGGGCAACAGCCCAATTTTTAGGAGAGCCGAAAGTTGGAGAACCAGCACCACCAGCTATATACATAATAGCGACTGAGTAGAGTGATAATCCTATGCTAAATATAACCGTACCAGTAACAAGCGGTGGAAAGAATACTAAAAGTTTTTTCACAAACATTCCGAAAAGTATAGCAATTAAACCACCTATTATTTGGGCTCCAAAAACAGTAGCAATGTTAAATTCACCAGTAATAGCCGTTAATGTTGGAACATATGCAAAACTTACTCCCATAATTACAGGTAATCGTGAACCAATAACTTTACCGAGTGGGAAAATTTGAATTAAAGTTGCTATGCCGGCAAAAAACAGTGAGGATTGTACAAGTAAAATTTTGTCAGAAGCGGTGAGATTTGCAACACCACCAATAATGAGAGCCGGTGTAACACAACCAACAATCATAGCAACAACGTGTTGCAGGCCCAGTGGTATAATTTCTTTAAATGAAGGTTTACCATCATATTGGAATAGTAAGGATTTTTGATTAGAACTCATAAAAACTTCCCCCCATGATTTAATTTGGGTTATTTTACTTTGCGTTCTTTATCGCTTATTTCAAGCGTAGCTAAAACTTCCTGTGGATTTTTAACTTTACTTAAGAAGATCATAGCAGCTATTGTATAAGGTTTATAACTTGCTTCTTTATAAAGTGGTATGCGGTAACGATCAAATACAGAAGCATCAACTTCTCCAACTACGCAGTTAACACCGGAGATATCAGCGGGCAAACAGTGAAGATAAAGTGCTTTCCCATCTTTTGTAGTTTTCATAAGTTCCTCAGTACACTGCCAATCCTTATGCTCAGCATTTTGTGCAAGGAGTTCTTTTTCAAGCGTATTTATACCAGCTTGGTCATTTTTTGCATATAAATCTGTACGTTTTTCCATAGCAACAAAAGAAGCCCAGCTCTTAGGATAAACTATGTCGGCATCTTTGAATGCTTCTTCCATAGAATTCGTTTTTGTAAATGAACCGCCAGACTTCGCAGCATTTTTTATTGCAATTTCTTCGACTTCACTCATAACTTCGTAACCTTCTGGATGTGCAAGAACAACGTTCATACCAAAACGAGTTAAAAGTCCAATTACTCCTTGAGGAACTGAAAGTGGTTTACCATAGGATGGAGAATACGCCCATGACATAGCGATCTTTTTGCCTTTTAAATTTTCAATGCCACCAAATTCATTTATAATATGAAGAGCATCAGCCATACATTGAGTAGGGTGATCTATATCACATTGCAAACTAACAAGTGTCGGACGTTGTTCTAAAATTCCTTCATCATTACCTTCTTGTACAGCCTTAGAAACTTTACGCATATAAGCATTACCTTTTCCAATATACATATCATCACGGATGCCTATAACATCTGCCATGAAAGAAATCATGTTAGCAGTTTCTCTTACTGTTTCACCATGAGCGACCTGAGATTTTCCTTCATCAAGATCTTGAACTTCAAGACCAAGAAGGTTACAAGCAGAAGCAAAGCTAAATCTTGTACGAGTTGAATTGTCACGGAACAGTGAAATTCCAAGGCCACTATCAAAGATCTTTGATGATATGTTATTTGTTCTTAATTCTTTAAGAGCTTCTGCAACTGTGAACACTGACTCGAGTTCATCTTTTGATTTTTCCCATGTGAGAAGAAAATCATTATTATACATATTATTGAAATCTAGGGAGTTAAGTTTGCTGATGTATTTATCCATTAAAGCCATTTTAAAAAACTCCTTTTTATTTAATATTATTTAATATTATTTATTTTTACAATAAATCGTTGGGAGAGCAGCATATACAGCAGCACATTTAACCAAGTCAGCTTTCCAAGTTTTTTCATTTGGAGCATGAGCTTCCTCCTCTTTACCAGGTCCAAAACCAATACAAGGAATATTGTATCTACCCATTATAGAAACTCCATTTGTAGAGAAGGTCCATTTATCAACAATCGGTGTTCCATACATACCTTCGTATGATTCAACCATTGCTTTTGTAGCGGGGGCATCAACAGGCAGAACCCATGTAGGGAAATAACAATCAGTTGGATAAACAAGACTTGTCCAGCTTGGTTTTTCATATTTGTACATTGTTACTTCAGCTTTATATTTTTTAGCAAAAGGCAGCGTACGAACTTGTTCAAGAGCTATTTCAAAAGTTTCACCATCTGTTAAACGACGATCAAGTGAAATTGCACACATATCAGCAACAGCACAACGCGATGGAGAATTAAAGAATATCTCAGAAACAGTAACAGTTCCTTTACCGAGGAACTCATCATAATGCAAATTATCGTTAAGACCTCTAATTTCTTGAAGAATATCAGCCATTTTATATATAGCATTATCACCACGCTCTGGAGCTGAACCATGGCAAGATACTCCCTTAACTTCAACACGTATTTCCATACGACCACGATGACCTCTATATATATTTCCGTTTGTAGGTTCTGTTATAACAACGAATTCAGGTTTTATCTTATCTTCATTATGAATATATTGCCAACATAATCCATCACAGTCTTCTTCTTGAACTGTACCAGTAACTAAAACAGTGTATTTGTCAGATAAAAGTCCCATATCCTTCATGATTTTTGCACCATAAGTAGCAGAAACTATACCACCAAGTTGATCTGAGGAACCACGTCCACCAATTTCTTCATCATTTTCATAACCAATGTATGGATCAAATGTCCAGTTACTTAATTCACCAAGCCCAACAGTATCAATGTGGGCATCATAAGCTATAAGAGTTTTACCGGATCCCATGTAACCTAAAATATTTCCCATCTTATCAATTTCTACTTTTTCAAAACCAAGGGACTCCATTTCCGCGGCGATTCGTCGTATAACGCCTCCCTCTCCTGAACTTTCACCTGGTATAGCTATTAAATCACGTAAGAACTTTGTCATTGGAACTTTATAGCCCTCTGCTTTTTCCTTAATACTATTAAAATCCATTTTTTATTCCCCCTTAAATTTGAATAAATATTAAATTTCTAGCTAAAGTGATATGCATTATAATGATGAATAATTACCATCCCATACAATATTACGATAAACATCTGGGTCAGTATCTCCCTCTGTTGAGAATAAGAGTACTTTTGAATTTTCATCAAGTTTTAGAGCCTCTTTTAAATCTTTTAAATCATTATTTTTCATTATATTAAAGAGAATACCCATTGTTACAGCGCCAGATTCACCAGAAGTAACCGTAGGATCTCCCTTAATAGGTGCAGCAAGTAGTCTCATTCCTTTAGCAGAAATATTATCTGGGCAAGATACAAAGAATGAACTATTATTTTTTAAAATATCCCATGATATTGTGTTTGGTTCACCACATGCAAGGCCTGCCATGATTGTTTGCATATCATCAGTAACAATTCTTATATTTCCATCTTTTGCTGATGCTGAGCGGAATATACAATCTGCTTTATTCGGCTCTACTATAGTAACTATTGGTGGATTTTCAGGATAAGCATTTGCAAAATAGCCTTGAACTGCACCAGCGAGAGAACCCACACCAGCTTGTAGAAAAATATGAGTTGGTGCATCACAGTTATCATCATGAAGCTGCTCATTAGCTTCCATTGCCATTGTTCCATAACCTTGCATAATCCAAGAAGGTATTTCTTCATAACCTTCCCATGCAGTATCTTGAACAACTACAGAATTAGGAGTTTTTGCTGACTCGGCTATTGCGATGCGGACGCACTCGTCATAATTTGCATTTTCGATTGTAGCTGTAGCACCTTCATTTTGAATGTTCCTTAGTCTAGTTTCTGATGAGCCTTTTGGCATAAAAACAACACATTTTTGGCTTAATTTGTTAGCAGACCAAGCAAGACCTCTTCCATGATTTCCATCAGTTGCTGTGAAGAAAGTTGTTTGTCCGAATTCTTTAAGAAGTTCTTTTGATGTAATAGTATTATAATGAAGCGTTGATATATCTTTGCCTAATTTTTTTGCAATGTAATAACCTATAGCAAAAGAACCACCTAAGACCTTAAAAGCATTTAAGCCAAATCTATAAGACTCATCTTTTACATACAGATTTTTAAGGCCAAGGAATCTAGCCATATTATCTAGTTTAGCTAAGGGTGTTTGACTATACTGTGGGAAGCTTTTATGGAAAGAAGATGCCTTATCAATTTTTTCAAGGGACATTATATTTAACATTTTATTACTGTTTTTAGTGAGATCATTCCGTACCCATTTTATTTTATTCATAACAAAACCTCCGGAAAATTTATTTTTTTATATCTACATAATTGTAGATTGAATACTTTGAAATTCCGAAAAAACTTGCTATTTTATCGCCTGCTTTAGTGATTAGGAAAGCGCCGGCATCATTAAGATATTGAATAGCTTGTATCTTTTCGTCTTTACTCATTAAAGCAACTGGTTTATTTATTTTTTTTACAGATTCCTCTAATAAATCATCTAGTAGTTGATTTACATTTTGAGGAATTTTATTCCCGTCGTAAATATTCTCTTTATGACTAATCAAGGATTCTATACAATTACTAGCCATAGTTAGTTCAGTAATATCATAGTTAATAGAAAATATACCAACAGGAATGTTTTCATCATTTCGTATATATATAGTACTTGATTTTAAAACCCTGCCATCATGAGTTTTGGTAATATAGTTTAAATTATCTTCAACTTGTTCACAATTATTTTTCAAAGCGTTTAATACAACGCGAGAAGCACTACTGGTGCTTGTTGTTCTCTTTGTAACATCGCCATTCACAATAAAGAGAATTGGGTAATCTGGATTACCGGAAGATAAGTCATGTATAACCACTTCACAATTTCTCCCAAATTGGGATGAAATGCCTTTGGCTAATTTTTTTAAAAAATCTAAATTACTGTTAATATCCATAATAAACCTCTCAATCAGTTATATAATAAGTCATAATTATTAAAATTTTACAAATATTTTATAAATTCAGTATATCAGTATTTTTTTTATAAATCAACAAAAATTACAAAAATTTTTTAAGTTTACAAAAAAATTAAAATAACAAATTGACTAAAGTCGGAAAAAAATGGTAGAATAAATTTGGAATAGTAAAAACAATGAGAACAATCAATTAATTGCATATCATTTTGAAAATATATTACAGGAGGGATATTATGATTTTAATAGGCAATGGTAGGTTATTGACTAGAGATAATGACAATACATTTATTGAGGATGGTTGTGTATGTATTGATGCTAATATTATAGTGAACATCGGAACCACAGAGCAAATGAAGAAAAAGTATGAGGGCGCTGAGTTTATTGATGCTAAAAAAGGTTTAATTATGCCAGGAATGATTAATACTCATCATCACATATATAGTGCATTTGCCCGTGGTCTTTCTATTAAAGGGAATAACCCTAAAAGCTTTTTAGATATTCTTTCTGGAATGTGGTGGAAAATAGATAGATTATTAACACTCGAAGATACAAAATATAGTGCATATGGAACGTACTTAGATTGTATAAGAAATGGGGTTACAACTGTTTTTGACCATCATGCAAGTTACGGTAGTATTGAAGGAAGTTTATTTCAAATATCGGGTGTTGCTAAAAAGCTAGGAATTCGTACATCTTTATGTTATGAAGTTTCTGATAGAGATGGAGAGGGAAAAATGAGACAAGCTGTAAAAGAAAATGTTGAATTTATGAATGCAGCTAAAAAGGATTCCTCTGATATGCAAAAGGGTATGATGGGACTTCATGCATCTTTTACATTAAGTAATAAAACTCTTGAATATTGCGCCCGAAATACGCCGTATGGTGCTGGTTATCATGTGCACACAGCAGAAGGTATAGAGGATGTATATGATTCTTTAAAAAAATATAATAAAAGAATAGTAAATCGTTTATTTGATCTTGATATTTTGGGTGAAAAAACTATTGCTGTTCACTGTATACACATAAATCCTGCTGAAATGGATTTATTAAAAGAAACAGATACAATGGTAGTTCATAACCCAGAATCTAATATGGGTAACGCTGTAGGATGTACACCTGTGCTAGAGTTTGTAAAAAAAGAATTGATTGTAGGGCTTGGAACTGATGGATATACAAGCGACATGTTTGAATCCATGAAGGTTGCAAATATTTTGCATAAGCATAATAACTGTAATTCATCTGTTGGTTGGGGTGAAATTCCTTTAATGACATTTAAAAACAATGCAAAGATTGCTAATAGATTTTTTGAAAAACCTCTTGGAGTTATACAAAAAGGAGCTTATGCTGACATCATAGTAGCAGAATACGATCCACTAACGCCATTTAATGCAAATAATGCAAACGCTCATATTTTATTTGGAATTAATGGGAGATGTGTAACAACTACAATGATAAATGGTAAGGTTCTTATGAAGGACCGTGAAATAATCGGTGTTGATTCTGAACAAATCATGGCGAAATCAAGAGAATTATCAAATGAATTATGGAATAAAATCAATAGTTAAAAAACAAATAAAAATAAGGGGGCATTACCTATGGGTGATAGAATGACGCCTATTCCATTTAAAAACTTAATGGAGTGGATAATTTACGAAAATAAAAAGCAGGTCAAGATATTTGGAGTAAACAAATTTTTCAAAAAGCGGGATAATAAGGTTCTTGAAATATTTGGAGAAAAAATTGAAACTCCTTTTGGTCCAGCAGCTGGTCCACATACACAGCTAGCACAAAATATAATTGCAGCATACGTTTCTGGGTGTAGATTTTTTGAATTAAAAACAGTACAAACTCTTGACGGTGAAGATTTACCTGTATCAAAGCCATGCATAAAAGCAGAAGATGAGTGCTATAACGTAGAGTGGTCTACTGAGCTTAGAGTTTCAGAGGCATATGCGGAGTATGTTAAAGCGTGGTTTGCACTAAAAATATTATCAAAGGAGCTTGAACTAGGAAGTCCTGATGGATTTATTTTTAATATGAGCGTAGGATATGATTTTGAAGGAATAAATTCACCTAAAATAGGTGAATTTATTATGGGTCTTAAAGATGCATCTAAAAGTGATATATGGAGTGAATGCAGGTCATACGTCTTTGGAAATATGGATAAATTTAAAAATATTGACAAAGAATATGTTGAGCATATATCACCTAAGGTATGTACATCGATAACATTATCAACATTACATGGATGTCCATCACATGAAATTGAACGCATTGCAACATACCTAATAAATGAAAAAGGACTAAATACCTATGTAAAATGTAATCCCACATTATTAGGTTATAAATTTGTACGTAAAACTTTAGATAGTATGGGATACGATTATGTTTCATTTGATGAACATCACTTCAATGAGGACTTGCAATTTAATGATGCTACTTCTATGTTTAGAGGGTTACAAGATTTGGCAAGTAAAAAAGGATTGTCATTTGGTGTTAAATTAACGAATACAGTTCCAGCTCAGATTAAAAATGCTGAATTACCAGGCGATGAGATGTATATGTCAGGAAAATCTCTATATCCTCTTTCAATAGCACTTGCATATAAGCTTTCAAAAGAATTTGATGGAAAACTTAAGATCTCTTATTCAGGAGGTGCGGACGTTTTCAATATAAATGATATATTTGAAACGGGTATATGGCCTATAACTATAGCAACAACACTTTTAAAAGTTGGTGGATATCAAAGATGTGTTCAAATTGCTGAAAAATTAAACAAGTCAGAATATACTAATAAGTATGTTATGGATAATGAAAAATTAAGAGAGCTTAAAGATAAATCAGTAAAAGATATTCATCATATAAAGCATATAAAACCAATTCTTAATCGCAAAATAAATGAAAAAGTACCATTAGTTGATTGTTTTATTGCACCATGCGAGAAGGGATGTCCTATATCACAAGATATTCCAGAATATATACGTCTTGTTTCTGAAGGTAAACATCTTGAAGCACTAAAGGTAATAGTTCTAAAAAATCCGCTTCCATTTATTACAGGAACAATATGCAGCCATGTTTGCATGAGTAAATGCAGCAGAAATTTCTGCGATGAATCTGTTAATATAAGAAATATAAAATTACGAGCAGCAGAAAAAGCATATGAAAGTTTAATTAAGGAACTTAAGATAACAGAAAAAGGCAATGCACGGGTAGCGATTGTTGGCGGAGGAACTACAGGTCTTGCAGCAGCATATTTCCTTGCAAGAGAAGGAGTGAATGTAACAATCTTCGAGAAAAGAAACTCATTAGGAGGAATAGTAAAACATGTTATTCCAGGATTTAGAATGCCAGAAAAATCTATTCAAAAGGACATTGAACTTGTTTGTAGCATGGGAGTTAAAATTGAATTGAATTCAGAGCAGAATTCTGTAGATGAGTTAAAAAAGCAAGGATATAAATATATATTATTTGCGATTGGTGCATGGAAACCAGGTAGACTTAATATTGAAGGTGAAAATGTAATCAATGTAATTGATTTTCTAGAGAGATTAAAGAATAATGATAAAAAATTAAACATTGGTAAAAATGTAGTAGTTGTAGGTGGCGGTAACACTGCTATGGATGCAGCTAGAGCAGCTAAAAGAGTAGATGGAATAGAACATGTATATGTAGTATATCGTAGAACTAAAAAATACATGCCAGCGGATACCCAAGAATTGCAATTAGCAATTGAAGAAGGGGTAGAATTTAAGGAATTATTATCACCTGTAAAAGTTAGTAACGGTGTTCTTAAATGTGAGGTTATGAAACTCGGAGAACCAGATGAAAGTGGAAGACGAAGACCAGTTTCAAGCGGAGGTATGGTAGATATACCAGCAGACATTGTTATATCGGCAGTTGGTGAGAAGATAGATACTAAGATATTTGAAGAAAATAATATTAAAGTAAATGAAAAGGCGCAAGCTATTGTAGATTTAACAACACTCGAAACAAATATTGAAAAAGTATATGTTGCCGGAGATGGGTTACATGGACCAGCTACAGTAGTTGAGGGTATAGCAGATGCAACAAAATTTGCAAGAGCTGTAGTTAAAGAAGAGAAAAATTGTGATTTGACAATGAATTTGCCAAAAGTAAGCACAAATAGCGAATCACCAACAGCTAAAAAAGGGATACTCAAAATGGAAACGCGCGGTCCTAAAGAGTGTGAAAGATGTCTTGAGTGTTCAACAATATGTGAAGCTTGTGTTGATGTCTGTCCTAACCGTGCAAATGTTACTATAAAAGTAAAAGGTAATAAAATGCATCAAATAATTCATCTTGATAAAATGTGCAATGAGTGTGGAAACTGTGAAATGTTCTGCCCATATAATAGCGCTCCATATAAAGAAAAATTTACACTATTTGCTACAGAAGTTGATTTTGAAAATAGCCAAAACGTGGGATTTGTATTAATTAATAAAGATGAAAAAATAGTAAAAGTTAGATTAGATGGCGAAGTTTTAGAAGTTAATCTTAAGGAAAGCAATACAGTTATATCTAAAGACATTGAGAATATGATTTGGGCTGTAATTTCGAATTATAGTTATATAATTTAAAAATTGAAGAGGTGGGTTAAATGTCAATTATTATAAAAAGTGGAACTATTGTAACTCCTAGAAAAAGCTATATTTCTGATATTAAAATTGAAGATGAAATAATTACCTATATTGGTGAAAATTTAGAAGATGATAAAGCACAAATTATAGATGCAGCAGGTTGTTTAGTATTTCCAGGATTTATTGATTCTCATACTCACTTTGATTTAGATACAGGATACACTAGAACTGCAGATAATTTTAAAACAGGTACTGCCGCGGCTATTGTAGGTGGAACCACAACGATTTTGGATTTTGCAACGCAAAACAAAGGAGAAACTCTAAGTGAAGCGCTAATAAATTGGCATAATTTAGCTAAAGGTGTTTCAAGTTGCGATTATGGCTTTCATATGGCAATAACGCAGTGGAATGCAGATATAAAAGATGAACTTAAAAAAATGAAAGACCAGGGAATAACATCATTTAAAGCATATATGGCCTATGACAATTTGCGTCTTAATGATGGAGAGATATATGATCTTTTAAAGTGTTTGAAAAAATATAATGGTTTGCTTTGTGTTCATTGTGAAAATGGGGATCTTGTAAATACTATGATAAAAGAACAGCTTAATAGTGGAAATATGACTCCGGCTGCCCATCCACTGTCACGACCTAATATTGTGGAATCAGAAGCAGTATCAAGATATATAGACATTGCAAATTTAGCAGACGCACCTATTTATATCGTACATCTAAGTACAAAAGAAGCTTTAGAAGAGGTATTAAAAGGGCGAAAAAGAGGACAAAAGGTATATGTAGAAACATGCCCTCAATATCTGCTTTTAGAAGATAGTTCATATTTATCAGAGGATTTTGAAAGTGCTAAGTATGTTATGTCACCACCTTTAAGAAAAAAAGATGATCTAGAAAGATTATGGCAAGCTTTATCAAAGGAAGATATTGATACAATTGGAACAGATCACTGTAGTTTTAATTTTAAAGGTCAAAAAGATCATGGCATAAACGATTTTAGTAAAATACCCAATGGTATACCAGGGGTTGAACATAGACCAATCCTTATGTACACATATGGAGTAGATAAAGGTAGAATAAGTAAAGAACAAATGTGTTCTATGCTTAGTGAAAATATTGCAAAGATTTTTGGAATGTATCCTAGAAAGGGCGCATTACAAGTTGGAAGTGATGCGGATATAGTTATATGGGATATAAAAAATCAAGGAATTATATCTAAAGATAATCAAACACAAAATGTAGATTATACACCTTTTGAAGGATTTAGAACTGTAGGATCAGCTAAGCATGTTTTTCTAAGAGGGACACAGATTCTGGAGAATGGAAATATTATAAAGCAGAATTTTGGGCAATATATAAAACGGGGTGGCTGTAATGTTTAACTTTGTTGTAAATGGGAATAAAGTTAGGGCTAAGGAAGATAAAAAGTTAATTACATTCTTAAGGGAAGATTTGAATTTAACATCAGTTAAAAATGGTTGCTCTGAGGGTGCCTGTGGAACATGTATGGTTTTAGTAAACGGCGAGGCAAAAAAAGCATGTATATTAAAAACAAGCAAGCTTGTAGATAAAAATATTATAACGGTTGAAGGCCTTTCGGATAGAGAAAAAGATGTATATGGACATGCTTTTATGGAAGCAGGAGCAGTACAGTGTGGTTTTTGTACTCCGGGAATGGTCATAAGTGCAAAGAGTCTTATTGATAAGGTAGAAAATCCAACTGAGGTCGGAATAAGAAATGCTTTGAAAAATAACATCTGCCGCTGCACGGGATATGTGAAAATAATTGAAGCGGTAAAGCTCGCGGCTAAACTATTACGAGAAAATACAAAGGTACCTAAATCTACTTGTAAAGGTTTAATAGGAGAAAATTTAAATAGAATTGATGCTGTAGACAAAGTGCTTGGCACAGCAGAATATGTAGATGATATGCGTATAGATGGTATGATTTACGGTGGAGCGGTTAGAACTAAATATCCACGTGCCTTAGTAAAAAGTATAGATATTAGTGAAGCTAAAAGACTACAAGGTGTTTATCTAGTAATTACAGCGGATGAGCTTCCTGGAAGCCCAAAAGTTGGTCATATTATAAAGGATTGGGATGTATTAATACCAATGGGAAAGATAACTCACTGCATAGGAGATGCTATAGTTCTAATAGCTGCCCGAACGAAAGAATTACTAGAAAAGGCTAAATCTTTAGTTAAAATTGATTTTGAAGAATTAACACCAGTTACATGTCCGGAAGATGCACTGAAGGGAGGTGCGCCGGAGGTACATGCAAGCGGTAATTTATTAGTAACTGAAAGCATGGTATTTGGTAATGCAGATAAATATATAAAAAGTTCTAAATACAGCGTAACAAATAAATACAGCACGCCATTTACAGAACATGCTTTTTTAGAAACCGAAACGGCAGTAGCTGCGCCAGATGGTAATGATGGAATAATAATATATTGCGGAGACCAAGGAATTTATCAAACTCGAAAAGAATGTGCAGAAGCTTTAGGGCTTGATCAAAGTAAAGTAAGGGTTGTAAGTAAAATAGTTGGTGGTGGTTTTGGTGGAAAAGAAGATATGAGCGTTCAACACCATGCATCAATTCTTGCCTATTTATGTAACAAACCTGTGAAGGTTGCATTAAGTCGCAGGGAAAGCATGATGATACATCCCAAACGTCATGCTATGGAGATGGAGGTTACAACTGCGTGTGATGAAAATGGATATTTGACTGCTATGAAAGCCATCATAATAGCTGATACAGGAGCATATGCGTCGCTGGGGGGACCTGTGCTGCAAAGAGCATGCACCCATGCAGCAGGACCGTATAATTATCATAATATTGATATAATTGGGAAAGCAGTATATACAAATAATCCACCAGCTGGTGCATTTAGAGGGTTTGGGGTAACACAGAGCTGTTTTGCAATAGAAAGCAATTTAAATCAGCTTGCGCATTTGGCTTCAATAACTCCCTTTGAAATAAGATATAGAAACGCAATTAGACCAGGCCAAGTACTTCCTAATGGTCAAATTGCAGATTCATCAACATCTATTGTTGAAACTTTGGAAGCAGTGAAAGAAATATGCAAGCAAAATCCTAAAGCAGGAATAGCTTGTTCTATTAAAAACAGTGGACTAGGAGTCGGAATCCCTGATATTGGACGTTGCACGCTGGTTATAAAGGATGGTAGCGTATATATTCATACCAGTGCGGCTTGTATTGGACAAGGGCTTGGGACTATATTAACGCAAATAGTTTGTGAAACCCTTAATATGTCATCGGATAAAGTGGTACATGCAGCGCCAGATACTTTGACTTGCCCTGATTCTGGGAATACAACAGCTTCACGCCAAACATTATTCACAGGTGAGGCAGTAAAAAGAGCAGCTAGAGAACTTCTTGATGCATTAACATATCAAACATTAGAAAACTTAGATGGGCAAGAATTCTATGGAGAATTTAAAGGGATAACTGATAAAATGAGCTCAATTAAACAAAACCCTGTAAGTCATGTAGCTTATGGCTATGCTACACAGGTAGTTATTTTGAATGATGAGGGTAAACTTTTGAAGGTTATTGCGGTTCATGATGTTGGTACTCCTATAAATCCTAAAAGTATTGAGGGACAGATTGAAGGCGGTGTTGTTATGAGCCTTGGATATGCTCTAACAGAAGATTATCCGCTTAGGGGCAGCGTACCAACTGCAAAATTTGGAACACTAGGATTGTTTAAAACAACAGAAGTACCGAAAATAGAATCTATTATATTAGGTAGAGGAAATATGAACCTTGCATATGGGGCAAAGGGAATAGGGGAGATATGTTCAATACCTACTGCGCCTGCTGTTGCTGGTGCGTATTATAACTATGATGGGGAGTTTAGAACAAAGCTACCTATTTCGAATACACCGTATAGTAAGAAAAAATAAGTTGAGAGTTGAGAATTGAAAGTTGAGAGTGAAGGGGATTTTTCTGAACGGAAAAATCCACCATTAACTTTCCACTCTCAACCCTCAACTTTCTACTGAATTAAGGGTGATATCATGAAGCTGAGTAATTATATGGAACTGAAGAAAAATGATATTATATCTTTTGTAGGTGCAGGTGGCAAAACCACAATGATGTTTAAGCTTGCAGAAGAGCTGAGAGCGAATAATAGAGTCTTAGTAACTACAACCACTAAGATATACATTCCATTAGATGATAAGTATGACTTTATATGCACTGATAAAGAAATGATTTCAAGGTATATTACTATGAATAAAAATGGAATTTATATTTTAGGATTAGCTGTAAATGGAGAAAATAAAATATTGGGGCTAAGCACAAAAGAATTAGATGAGTTAGCACCATATTTTGACTATATACTAATAGAGGCAGATGGAGCAAGAGAAAAACAGCTAAAAGGGTGGAATGAATTTGAACCAGTTATATACGGAAAAACTACAAAAACTGTAGGAATTATAGATATACAGTCATGCGGTACTCTAATTAATGAGAGCAATATTCATAGAAGTAAGATATTTTGTGAAATAACGGGGGCAAAAGAGGAAGAAACTGTTAAACTTGGACACATATCTAAGCTAATATTTCATCCTAAGGGGTTGTTCAAGGGAGCACAAGGAGAAAAAATACTATACATAAATAAAATAGAAGACCCCAATCATTTAATGTTAGCCAGGTTGTTAGTTAAGGAAATAAATTCAAGGAATAAAAAGTTATTAAATAAAGTATTTATTGGAAGTTTAAAAACTAACGTATATTTTCGATAATCTTATGTATGAAATTAAGGATTAACTATTCATTATGGGTGAGAGTAGGTGATATTATATTGATAAGTGCTATAATATTAGCATCAGGTTATTCAAGGAGAATGAGAAAAAATAAGCTTTTTTTAAAATATAAAGGTAAAATGCTAATTGAACATACTATAGAAGTAATTAAACAATGTTGCTTTTCAGAGATAATTATTGTAGCTAGAGAAGTTGGAATAATAGAAATTGGTAAAAAAAATGGTTTGAAAGTTATTAAAAATGAAAATGCAGTTAAAGGAATAAGCGAATCAGTTAAATTGGGTGTAACACATACAGCAGAAACAGATGGATATATGTTTTTTACGGCGGACCAGCCTTTTTTAGATGTAGATACGATAAAAGAATTAATTGACGAATTTAGAGAAAATTCAAATTATATAATTGTTCCAAGGTGTGAGGGTAGACGTGGTAATCCTGTAATATTTCCGTATGTGTTTAAGGAAGAGTTTTTGCAGTTAGAGGGAGATGTCGGTGGGAAAATAATAATAAATAAGAATTTAGAGAAAGTTAAATTTGTAGAAATACATGATAGTGCAAAGTTATTTGATATTGATACTAATGAAAATTATGAGTATATTCTAAAACTAGAGGAGAATAATGAGTATGTTTAATGATATTGTGATTATACGTGGTGGAGGAGATTTAGCATCTGGCACAATTCAAAAACTGCATAGAAGTGGATTTAGAGTATTGGTTTTAGAAGTAGCAAAACCTACTGCTATTAGACGAAGTGTTTCTTTTAGTGAAGCAGTATATGAAAGAGAAGTAAAAATAGAAGGAATTATAGCTGCACATGTGTGCTCTTTAAGTGAAGTAGAAAATGCCTGGAGTAATAAAAAAATTCCAGTGATTATAGATGAAGAAGGTAAATATATTCAAAAAATAAAACCTAAAATTGTAGTTGATGCTATTATTGCTAAGAAGAATATGGGAACAACAAAGGATATGGCAGATATAACTATTGCTATTGGGCCTGGGTTTACAGCAGGTAAAGATGTAGATGTTGTAATAGAGACCACTAGAGGACATAATCTTGGTAGACTTATTTTTCATGGACAAGCTGCTAAAAACACAGGGATTCCAGGAAATATCATGGGGTACTCTAAAGAAAGAGTTATACATTCGACTTGCGCTGGAATAATTAAGAATGTTCTTGATATTGGTGCTGTGGTTGAAAAAGATGAAGTTATTGCCTATATCGGAGAGAATCAAATAAAAGCAACAATATCAGGATTATTAAGAGGGATTCTACGTAGTGGAAGCACTGTAAAAGAGGGATTTAAGATTGCAGATATCGATCCAAGGGTGTCGGAAAAAATGAATTGTTATACTATTTCTGATAAAGCAAGAAATATAGCAGGGGGGGTATTAGAAGCAGTACTTTATTTAACGACATTTCAGAAGGAGGGCTAATATTATGGAAGAAAAAGACAGAGTTAGTTAGAGAATCTTTAGAATGTATATTAGATAGTGTTCATCATAGATTACAAATTCTTCTTGGCATACTGGTGAGTGTTGGATTAAACAATATTTATTTTAAAATATAAATTAGAGGTGATTGATATGAAAAAAATACCTGTAAGAAAGTCAGTCGGGTCCGTTTTATGTCATGATATTACTCAAATTGTCCCAGGAGTAGTAAAGGATAGAGCATTTAAAAAAGGACATGTAATTAAAGAAGAAGATATTCAATTATTGCTTTCATTAGGAAAAGGCAACATATATGTATGGGAGGAGAAACAAGGATACCTTCATGAAAATGATGCAGCAGAACGATTGCGATGCCTTACAGCAGGAGTAGGACTTACATTTAGCGAAGTAAAAGAAGGTAAAATTAATTTCATAGCAGAATACGATGGACTTCTTATAATTAATACAAAATTGTTATATGGACTTAATTCCTTAGGTGAGATAATTTTAGCTACATTACATAATAACTATCCTGTAAAAAAGGGACAGAAGGTAGCAGGAACAAGAGTTATTCCACTTGTAATTGAGGAGGATAAGATAAAAAAAGCAGAGGAGTTAATCGGTGACGCGAAAATTGTAAGCATCATACCGTATGCACCAATGAAAGTTGGAATTGTTACTACAGGGAATGAAGTATATCATGGTAGAATAAAGGATGCTTTTGGTCCTGTAATAAGAAGTAAGGTGGAGGAATACGGTTGTGAAGTACTTGGACAAGCCATACTTTCGGATGATGAGAATAAGATAACAGAAGCAGTAGACGCTTGGATAGAGCAGGGGGCTGAAATGGTAATCTGTACCGGTGGAATGTCAGTAGATCCAGATGACGTTACGCCTACAGCAATTCAAAATACAGGGGCAGAAATTGTAACATATGGATTGCCCGTGCTTCCAGGCGCAATGTTTTTGCTAGCTTATAAAGGTAATATTCCAATCTTAGGACTGCCGGGTTGTGTAATGTACTCTAAGAGAACTATATTTGATTTGGTATTACCAAGGGTACTCGCAAAGGAAAAATTGAGTTTTGCTGATATAGCAGCATATGGTCATGGGGGACTTTGTATGGAGTGTGAGGAATGTAGATATCCTGATTGTACCTTTGGAAAGGGAGTATAATAAATTTAAAATTAAGAGTGGCACATGGACTTATAATGAATAGAGGTTTTTTATGAAGTATGAAGGATTATTCAAGGTAATTTTAGCTTTAACATGCAGTATATGTGTTTTGTTTTTATTAAGCCCTATCATTGCACTTTTTATATTTCCATGGGAGAAATCTTTAGAGTTGATTTTAGACTCATTTGTCTTACAGGCACTTATAATAAGCTTGAAAAGCACTTTTCTTTCTTTACTAATAATTATTGCATTAGGTATACCAACAGCATATTACATGGAAAGGTACTCATTTTGGGGAAAGAGGCTTGTTGAAATCATTGTACAGTTGCCTCTTGTACTGCCTCCAGCAGTGGCTGGTTTACTATTATTAGTTACTTTTGGGAGAAATGGACTTATAGGAAAATATCTATCTCCATTTGGTATTCAGCTACCATTCACTTTTATAGCTGTGGTTACAGCACAGGTGTTTATAGCAATGCCTATATTTATTCAATCAGCACGGGCTGGATTCAAAAGGGTGGATAGAGAACTAGAGAACTCAGCAGCAGTTTTGGGAGGTTCGCATTTGCAGATATTTTTTTACGTTACACTCCCATTATCTAAAAATGCATTGTTAACTGGTGCTGTTCTTTCTTGGGCAAGATCCCTTGCCGAGTTTGGAGCGACTATCTTATTTGCAGGAAATTTGGCAGGAAAAACACAGACGCTGCCGTTAGCTATATATACGGCAATGGAAAAGGACTTAAACCTATCTATGGGAATGGCAGTATTATTGGTTATTGTATCAGTTGGAGTTTTGGGTATATTGAAGTATATCACTAAAACTGAGGAGGATTAAGAGGCTTGATTAATACGGAAGAGAATTTTTGACTTTAAATGAGATATATAGAATTGTGAAGTCAGGGGGCAGAGAAATAATGAAAAAGAGGTTAGTGAGAGAAATATTAATAGTTATGACTTTGTTATTAATTATGTTAAGCGGAGGATGTAAAGCAAAACAGGCAGATAAAGCCTCAAAACAAGAAATTATTGTTTTGGCAGCATCTTCATTAACAGAAAGCCTTGAAGAAATTATTAAATTATTTGAAAAAGAAAATCCTAAGGTAAAAGTAACGCTGAATCTGGACAGTACAAGTAGATTAAGAGTTCAGATAGAGCAGGGAATAAAAGCTGACTTGTTTCTATCAGCAAATAAAGAGCATTATGATGCCTTAAAAGAAGAAGGATATATTTCAGAAGGAGAAGCCTTTTTACATAATTCCATGGTTCTGATTGTTCCAAAAAGTAATCCAGCTGAGATTGAAAAGCTTGATGATTTACAGAATAAATGTAAACTTGTTATAGCTCAGAAGGAGGTGCCAGCTGGAGAGTACACGAGAAAGATAATTCATTCTCTAAATCAGCAATTAGGAACACAATATGAGGGAAAGGTACTAAGCAACATAGTATCAGAGGAGAGTAACGTAAAACAGGTGGTAAATAAGGTTGTAATAGGAGAAGCAGATGCAGCATTTGTTTATTCATCAGATATTACAAAAGGCGTGAGGGATAAAGTTAAGATAATTGATATTGATCCTAAACATAATGTAGAGGCAGAGTACTGGACTTCTAAATTAAAGAATGAAGAAGAAAATAAATATGCAGAGGAGTTATATTCATTTTTATTGAGTAAAGAAGGTAAGGAAATTTTTCGAAAATATGGATTTAATAGTGCAAAGCAGCAGCCTTAATAAGTTTATAGGGCTGTTTTTTATTTGATATAAGAATAAACTATTAAATTATTAACTAATGATAGGATAAGGTTATTAAGGGGTATTTAAGTTGCTCATTTTATAATGCACTATATTTTAATTTCTCAATGAAAAAACATGCAAGCATATGAATAAATATTCATTTAAATTAGTTGGTAAATGAATTTAGAAATCGGTATTTTAAAGTTTTTATCATACAAAATGGAGCATGTAAACAAGAATAAGCCTCGATGGATTATTAGTTGTTTAATATTGATTTACAAGGAAATGTACTATTCTTAATTAAGACTGGTGATAAAAAAGAAAAGAATTTAAACCTCAGAATTTGTGATGCGCATAATCAAAAAAATAAAGATTTCAAAATGTTTGATATTGACAATATATTGATTGTAGATGGTTTGATAGTTTTGCCATATTATTTTTATTTAATCATGATAGAATTTTTGTTTTTGTCCATTTTTCAGTAACACAAAACCATAAATCGTAATAGTATATACAGTAAAGATTGCACAGGAAATCTTACATTAAACCGATCGGCTAGCGTAATATTCAACAGGGAGAGTAGAGGTCAGAATGTAATAGATTTAGTGCAATCTATATATACAAGATTTACTAATACTTTCGTTAGATAATAAGGGGGATAATATTTTTATGAATATTAATTATAAATCAAATCAAGAAAATCAAGAAAATCAAGTAAATCAAGAAAATCAAGAAAATCAAATTACGAGTAATGATTCTTATACTGCAGCTTGTTGTACACCAAGTCATCCTTGTGCAACAGTTACTACTCAAGCTGAATCAATAACTGAACAAATGGATGTAAAACCTATTGTTATTAAAGATGGACCTGTAGTAGTTAAGGTCCCAGTTGTATTAGCAGAGACAAATATAACAATTCCTGTTGAAGCTACTATCACATTAGACCAAGTAGCCATGGAAATTAAACGTATTAAAAAGAATGTATTTTTAACTCAATCCCGTCTTATTCCATTTTCTCAAGACAGCCGTCATGGCACTGGGATATTATTTATAGCAGGTTTTGTTAGAAAAAATATAGAGTATGCAACTCAAACTTGTCCGATAGGTACAAGTGTAAATGTATGTGGCGATATAAGGCACTGTACAGTTGAAGTTCCTTTTAATTTTACTACTAGAGTTACTTTCCTTAAGAAACCTGTTTTTAATGAAAACACTACTCCAAGTGAACTAGAATTCTTTACAGATAAAATACAAGACTGCGATGTTTGTTCAGATCCAGTAATTGGACGTAATCCTTGCGATCAGAGTTTCTTCTTCACAGAATACTTTAATGAAAAACCTTATGTTGAATTAGTAAGGGCAGATGTTACTGAAATTGATATTCACACAAATCCAACTTCAAACTGCCAAACTCCAATAGAACAAAAGTTCACAAAACTCACCGAAAAAATAGTGATAAATTTAACACTAAAAGTATTACAAAACCAGCAGGTAAGAGTTACAGCAATCGACATCTAATCTATATCTAGCATAACTGCATAGGGTTGTTAGAAATAAAATTTAAATTAGAAACTGAATTTAAGTAATATTATGATTTTTGGATTAAGAGTGGATTTTATCCCATATTTATGGTTAAAATTCACTCTTTGTTTATTAAATAATTCTCGAGTATTATATACTAAATTTTATAATTACTTTTTTTATTATAAATATATAAAAGGAGTGCTTTTTTTAGTGAATGGGACAAAAATAGTCCGGTGTTTTTTGTCTTAAAACAATTTTAAATTTCATCTCCAAAGGATATAATAGTTAATTTTTATTTTTTAACCCCTTTTTCAGTAACACAAAACCATAAATTACAATAGTATATACTATAAAGGTCATGCTAAAAATCTTACATTTTATTGAGTAGCTAACGAAAGCTTCAACCGGGAGAATAGAGGGCAGAATGTAATAAATTTAGTGTAATCTATATATACAAGATTCACTGATTATACTTATACTTTGGTTAGATAAAAAGGAGGATTCCATTATTATGAATATTGACTCTGAACCAGATCAAGAAAATCAAATAGATGATGCGTTTACTGAAGAGTGTTATAAACCAAGCGATCCTTGTGCAAACGTTACTACTCAATCTGAATCAATAACTGAACAAATTGATTCATCGCCTGACGTTATTAATGCTGGACCTGTAGTAGTTAAGATCCCAGTTGTACTAGCAGAGACCAATATAACAATTCCTGTTGAGGCTACTATCACATTAGACCAAACAGTCATGGAGATTAAACGTATTAAAAAAAATGTATTTTTAACTCAATCTCGTCTTATTCCATTTTCTCAAGACAGCCATAATTGCACTGGAATATTATTTATAGCAGGTTTTGTTAGAAAGAATATTGAGTATGCAACTCAAACTTGTCCGGTAGGTACAAGCGTAAATGTATGTGGAGATATAAGGCACTGTACAGTTCAAGTCCCTTTTAATTTCACTACTAGAGTTAATTTCCTTAGGGCACCTGTTTTTAATGAAAACACTACTCCAAGTGAACTAGAATTCTTTGCAGATAAACTTGAAGGCTGTGATAATTGTGCAGATTCAGTACTTGGACGTAATCCGTGCGATCAGAATTTCTTCTTAACAGAATTCTTTAATGAAAAACCTTATGTTGAATTAGTAAAGGCAGATATTACTGAAATTGATATTCACACAAATCCAACTGAAACTCCAACAGAACAAACGTTCACACAACTCACTGAGAAAATAGTAGTAAATTTAACACTAAAAGTATTACAAAACCAGCAGGTAAGAGTTACAGCAATCTAATCCATATCCACCATAAGTATATAAGGTTATTAGCACTAAAATTTAAATTGAAAACTGAATTTAATATCATAATCATTCTATTAGATATTAATTAATTTACATGCTGTAGATCCAAAGCTTACTAAGAGTGGTTTTGGGTCTGTTTTTAGGATGAGGTAAATATTGGACATACGAAGGAAATAACTAGAATTATTATGTAGATATAGCTTACCCTTAGCTAAAATAAAACATAAAAAAGTACAACATAAAATTAATAATCTAATTTTAGTTACGACGAAAAACTTCATAAAAAATATTATTAATCCCAAAGGACCTATTACCGATTTGTTTTAAAAGTAATAATATCTTTCAAATACTTTAATTTATAACATTTTTAATAGGAGGAGAGGCTGTGTCCAGATTACGCAATCAAAGAGAATATGATAATAATCGACATAAGAGAAAATATGATGAAGAACATCATAAAAAGGAACATAATGATGAGCGACTTAAAAGAAAATATGATAAAAATTATCATCCAGAAAAAGATTTTCTTAATTCTTTTAAAACATTTATTGCGGAAATCAATAACTATATTCCCTTAGAAAATAATGTAGAAGATAAAAAGCAAGATTTATTCAAATATGTTCCCTTAAAAAATAATGTGCAAAATAAAGACCAAGATTTATCCAAGGATGATGGCTTAGAAAATAAGAATTATACTAGGTTTGAAGATGTATATAATGAAGATTTACTAGAAGAAAATCATAATACCATTGAAAAAGAAGAGTTATCTAAAGAAACCTATAAAGATCAAGTGGATGAGCTTACAATTAAAAATTGTAAAACAACGGTTACTTCTGAAATGCTACCTCTTTGTGAGAATATCCCTCATACTTCTGAAGTCACTGTGGAGGCTGTAACGGTAAAAATTCCGGTGGTGTTAACAGAAAGTACGATAGCTATTACTATTGAGTCTTCTCTTAAGCTAGATGATATTGTATTACAAATTAAACACATTAAAAAAAATGTATATTTAAATCAGTGCAAACTTATTCCTAATTCTGAAAATGGCAAGCCGAATACCGGAATACTATTTATAGATGGCTTTATTAGGAAGAATATAGAATACATCACTAAAGACCATAATGATGAAGGAGTATCATGCGGAAAGGTTAAACATGCTACAGTTAAAGTTCCTTTTAAATGCACTACCAGAGTCACGTTCAACACTTACCCTAAATTTAAACCAAATACTTATCAAGATGAAGTGGAAATACTACAAACTAGCATTAAAGTTTTCGATCCTTGCGGAGCAGATATAACTGGAAGAGATATTCGAGAGCAAGGTTTTAAAATGATTGAATTCTTTAATGAAAAAGTATTCTGTGAATTAGTTAGTGCTGAAATTGTTGAATCTGACATTCTTGAAAATCCAATAAATAAAGAGTGTAGAACACCTTTAGAACAAGGATTTCATGATATTACTGAAAAGGTAGTACTATTTCTAACAATAAAATTATTGCAAAATCAGCATGTGGAAATTCCACAAAAACATCAGTAGCGATAATGAAATATCTAAAGAGTGTAACTTCTATAAAGTTTTATGAGGTTATGCTATCCTAAAAGGAATGCTAACTGGTAATGAGCCTATATGCTAACATACAAAAAACAAGAACATAAGAGTAAATCTTATGTTCTTCAGACCGTTGACAAACATAAAATGTAAAACACTCTAATTTAAAATTGGAGTGTTTTTTTCATATTCAAAAAGGATTTTAGGACATCAATGTCGAATATATATAGTATACAAACTTTATAATTCGGAGGGCATTATTATGATTAATGAAAAGAACTTCACACAACAAAAACTAGAAATGGTGTATTTAGAAGATTTAGTTCCTAAAGACCATATTCTGAGAAATATAGATAAATACATGGATTTCTCTTTTATAAGAGAACTGACTAAAAAATATTACTGCTTAGATAATGGAAGACCTGGCGTAGATCCTATTATACTTTTTAAAATGCTGTTTATTGGGTACTTATTTGGAATAAAATCTGAACGACAACTTGTAAAGGACATTGAAGTAAATGTGGCTTATAGATGGTTTCTAGGACTAAGTCTTACTGATCCTATTCCAGATCATTCAACAATTAGCCAAAATAGACGTAGACGGTTTAAAGGTACAGATGTGTTTCAAAAAATATTTGACAAAGTAGTATTTAAGGCTATAAATCTTAAGATGGTAACCGGTAAAATACTTTACACAGATTCTACACACCTAAAAGCAAATGCTAATAAGCGAAAGCTTGTGAAAATTGAAGTTGAAAAAACGCCGAAATATATAGCTGAACTTAATAAAGCAGTAGAAGAAGATAGAATAAACCATGGTAAAAAACCTTTAAAAGAAAAAGAACCTGTTACCAAAATAAAAGAAACTAAAGTTAGCACAACCGACCCTGACAGTGGATGGATAGGTTATAATTAGTTGTACAATAAATATTCGGACATGGTATAATATAAAAATATGAGAAAGAGAGAGTGGTTTATATCATGGGGAGAAATGGGAAAAATTATACTGAGGAATTTAAAAAACAACTAGTAGCACTTAGGAATAATGGTAAGGTTATTGCAGAAATATCAAGAGAATACGGGGTGGCTAAATCCACTATTAATAAATGGGTTGCAGATTATAGTAGTACTGGATCATTTAAAGCAAAAGATAATCGCAGCGATGCCGAAAATGAGTTGCTTAGATTGAAAAAAGAAAATGCTAGATTAGAGATGGAAAATGATATTTTAAAGCAAGCAGCGCTGATAATGGGACGAAAATAGAACTTATTTTAGCAAATAAGTATAAATACAGTATTAGCGCAATGTGCAGAGCACTAGGCATTCCAAGAGGGTTAGTTTACTATAAACGTAAAGAACGCAGGTTTAATTCAGAGTTAGAAAATGCAATTATAAAGATTTTCAAAGATAGTAAAAATAACTACGGTACAAGAAAAATAAAGGTTGAGCTATCCAAGATAGAAATTCAGGCATCAAGAGCTAAAATAGCATGCATAATGAAGAAATATGGACTAGTATCAAATTATACTATTAAACAGTTTAAAATACATAAATCTGGTTGTAACAATGATAAAGTTGACAACATCGTTAATAGAGATTTTCAAAATAGATCCAATCTAGATGTTGTTGTAAGTGACCTAACCTATGTAAATGTTGCTGGAAAATGGCACTACATATGCCTTCTTATAAATTTACATAATAGAGAGTTAATAAGTTACTCTGTGGGCAAGAATAAGGATGCTAAGCTTGTATATGAGGCCTTTATGAGGGCAGATTGTAATCTAAGCAACATAAATATATTCCATACAGACAGGGGCAACGAATTTAAAAATAAGATTATAGATGAGGTTTTAGAAACATTTAAGATCCAAAGGTCACTTAGTAAAAAAGGCTGTCCATACGATAATGCAGTTGCAGAAGCAACGTATAAAATAATAAAAACAGAATTTGCATATGATAGAGTATTTAGCAGTTTTGAAGAATTGGAACGAGAGTTATTTGATTACGTAAACTGGTATAATAACCATAGAATTCATGGTTCGTTAGACTATATGACACCAAAGGAATATAAGGTTAAGATGTCCGAATAAAGTTTGTACAAAAAAGTATTGACAATCCAACCTGAAGAACATAAGAGTAAATCTTATGTTCTTCAGACCGTTGACAAACATAAAATGTAAAACACTCTAATTTAAAATTGGAGTGTTTTTTTCATATTCAAAAAGGATTTTAGGACATCAATGTCGAATATATATAGTATACAAACTTTATAATTCGGAGGGCATTATTATGATTAATGAAAAAAACTTCACACAACAAAAACTAGAAATGGTGTATTTAGAAGATTTAGTTCCTAAAGACCATATTTTGAGAAATATAGATAAATACATGGATTTCTCTTTTATAAGAGAACTGACTAAAAAATATTACTGCTTAGATAATGGAAGACCTGGCGTAGATCCCATTCTACTTTTTAAAATGCTGTTTATTGGGTACTTACTTGGAATAAAATCTGAACGACAACTTGTAAAGGAAATTGAAGTAAATGTGGCTTATAGATGGTTCCTAGGGCTAAGTCTTACTGATACTATTCCAGATCATTCAACAATTAGCCAAAATAGACGTAGACGATTTAAAGGAACAGATGTGTTTCAAAAAATATTTGACGAAGTAGTATTTAAGGCTATAAATCTTAAGATGGTAACCGGTAAAATACTTTACACAGATTCTACACACCTAAAAGCAAATGCTAATAAGCGAAAGCTTGTGAAAATTGAAGTTGAAAAAACGCCGAAAGAATATGTAGCTGAACTTAATAAAGCAGTGGAAGAAGATAGAATAAACCATGGTAAAAAACCTTTAAAAGAAAAAGAACCTGTTACCAAAATAAAAGAAACTAAAGTTAGCACAACCGACCCCGACAGTGGATATATGATGAGAGATGGCAAGCCGGAAGGCTTCTCATATTTAGATCACAGAACTGTCGATAGCAGACATAATATAATTACTGATGTGTATGTTACTCCTGGAAACATAAATGATGTTGATCCTTATATCGATAGATTAGATGTGCAAATAAAAAAGTTTAATTTTAATACAAAATATGTTGGTGCAGATGCTGGTTATGCTACAAATCTTATATGTAAAAAACTATATGAGAGGGAATTAAAATCTGTAATGGGATACCGTAGGTCTCCACATACAAAAGGAATGTACACAAAAAATAAATTCCAATATGTTAAAGAGCAGGACATTTACGTATGCCCTGCCTTAAGGGCTTTACATTATAAAACAACAACAAGAGAAGGATATAAAGAATATGTTGGTAATGTAAAATATTGCGACATATGTCCAAACAGAGCTCAATGCTTTTCTGCAAAAAGCAAGTTTAAAACTATTAGAAGACATGTTTGGGAAACGTATAAAGAAGATGTTGTAAAGTTCACCAGAACAGATAAAGGCAGAAATATATATAAAAGAAGAAAAGAAACTATAGAGCGAAGCTTCGCAGATTCAAAACAACTGCATGGGCTTCGCTATTGCCATATGCGTGGATTAGAAAATGTGCAAGAGCAGTGTCTGCTTACAGCAAAAAGTGCAGAATATGAAAAAGATAGCTAGACTGCTATCTTTAAGGTTTTTTGATTTTCTAACTAAGAACATAGTTGTTATTTTAAATTTATCCATAACTCAAAATGCTATCGCATAATTGCATGTAAAAAGCCCAGTATAATAAAAAAATTATACTGGGTTTGTAAACAACCTGAAGAACATAAGAGTAAATCTTATGTTCTTGTTTTTTGTATGTTAATAAAAGATTTATTATCATGATTTTCATACATAGGTAGTACCTTACTACTAGTTAAATATATGTGGCTTTTCATGTTTTTTATATCTAATGTATCATTTTTTAATCTTAATGTTGATTCAATAGAAATGTTTATATTTTTTTCTGCTATTATTATGGGAAGTGTTGATATGAAGTATTCTGAATCATCTTCAGCATTTACTTGTTGCACCGTAAGTATATATTCTGAATCATCTTTAGCATTTACTTGTTGCACCGGAAGTATATATTTTGAATCATCTTCAACATTTACTTGTTGCACCGGAAGTATATATTCTGAATCATCTTCAACATTTACTTGTTGCACCGGAAGTATATATTCTGAATTATCTTCAACATTTACTTGTTGCACCGGAAGTATATATTCTGAATCATCTTCAACATTTACTTGTTGCACCGGAAGTATATATTCTAAGAACATAAGAGTAAATCTTATGTTCTTGTTTTTTGTATGTTAATAAAAGATTTATTATCATGATTTTCATACATAGGTAGTACCTTACTACTAGTTAAATATATGTGGCTTTTCATGTTTTTTATATCTAATGTATCATTTTTTAATCTTAATGTTGATTCAATAGAAATGTTTATATTTTTTTCTGCTATTATTATGGGAAGTGTTGATATGAAGTATTCTGAATCATCTTCAGCATTTACTTGTTGCACCGTAAGTATATATTCTGAATCATCTTTAGCATTTACTTGTTGCACCGGAAGTATATATTTTGAATCATCTTCAACATTTACTTGTTGCACCGGAAGTATATATTCTGAATCATCTTCAACATTTACTTGTTGCACCGGAAGTATATATTCTGAATTATCTTCAACATTTACTTGTTGCACCGGAAGTATATATTCTGAATCATCTTCAACATTTACTTGTTGCACCGGAAGTATATATTCTGAATCATCTTTAACATCTATTTGTTGCACTGGAGGTATACATTCTGAATCATTTTCAACATTTACTTGTTGCACTGGAGATATATATTCTGAATCATCTTTAACATCTATTTGTTGCACTGGAGATATACATTCTGAATCATCTTCAACATTTACTTGTTGCACTGGAGGTATACATTCTGAATTATCTTCAACATTTACTTGTTGCACCGGAAGTATATATTCTGAATCATCTTCAACATTTACTTGTTGCACAGGAAGTATATATTCTGAATCATCTTTAACATCTATTTGTTGCACTGGATGTATACATTCTGTATTCATTTTGTCTTTTGCATTTTTTTTCACGCTTAAATTATGTGGGGTTACATTATTTTTATGCTTAACATTTGTTGAGTTTTTTTTATATGTTTTATTAATATTTTCATTACAACATGATTCTTGTAAAATTGTAATGATTATAGACAATTTCAGCAAGTTTAATTTGTCACAATTATTGTATGGCATCATAGAAAAATACTCCTTTATTATAGAGATTAGGCATAGAAGTAAAATAGACTAGATACTGACTTTTTATTCTTTAAGATGTCTTATGTATTTAAATATCATTAGGGCGAAAAATTTGATTATTTTTCAACCGTAAATTTTCTTATTTTTTGTGTCTTAAGACATATTACATAATATGTGGAAAATAAAAAAAGTGTTACTTTAAACATCGGTACATCTTAGATTTTAGATATGAAATATAAAAGTATAAAATAGTTGAAATAGTATAGGTAAATGCAGTAATATATAAACAAGTAGGATATAATAGTATTGGATCAAGGTATAGAAAATAAAATAGACGAGCACGCTTACTAGCTATTTTTTTAGATGCATAAATATAAATTTGATTAAAACGGTGGGGTTGTTAATTATGTCAGAAAAAAGGACCTTTGATGAGGAAATTAGTATTAAAGAAAAAATAGAAATGAAGATTAAGAAGCCTAGTAAGTACATGGTAATCATTCATAATGATGATTATACAAGTATGGAGTTTGTTGTGCAGGTTTTAGTTGGAGTTTTTAAAAAACAGGTTGTGGAAGCCACAAAAATCATGTTTGAAGTCCATAAAAAAGGTAGCGGTATTGCAGGAATATATAGTTATGACGTAGGTATAACGAAAATTGATCAAGCGATGGAGATGTGTGAGGAAAGTGGCTTTCCACTGAAATTAACCTTAGAAGAGGAGTAATTATGCAATTAGATAATATAGTAAATGAGATTATTACTGCGGCTTTTAATGAAGCTCAAATGTCAAATCATGAATATTTTACACCAGAACATATTCTTTACGCTTCTTTATTTTTTGAAGAGGGAATTGAAATAGTAGAGAATAGCGGTGGTAATGTTAAAAGACTTAAAAAACAAATAACAAAATTTTTAAAGGAAAATATAGAAACCGTTGAAGATGCAGAGCCAATCCAAACAATTGGAATTCAAACCATTCTATCAACGGCTGCAGATCATGTTATGCTTTCGGGTAAAGAGATAGTTAAGATAGGCGATGTGATTGTGGCCATGTATGATGATGATGAAAGCTTTGCTTCTTATTTTTTGCGTAAACAGCAAATAAAGAGAAGAGATCTTCTTAATTATATAGCTCATGGTATCTCTGTAGTAGATACTTTTGATTTTGCGTCTACAACAAATAATGAGATAGAAGAGCCGGTGAGATTTACTGAAAATGAAGAAGATATAGAATACACCTATGAAGAGGAAATTGAAAATCCAAATGATAATGAAAATTTTTTAAGTGATTTTACTGTAGAGTTAACAGAACAAGCGGGCAAAGGAGAGATGGATCCTCTTATAGGGAGACAAGATATTCTGCTAAGAACCTTACAGGTATTGTGCAGGAGGCTTAAAAATAATCCGGTACATGTAGGGGAACCTGGAGTAGGGAAAACTGCTATTACCGAGGGGCTTGCACATTTAATTGTAGAAAATAAAGTACCAAAGTTATTGCAAGGGAGTAAAATATATTATTTGGATATGGGCTCTCTCCTTGCAGGTACAAAGTATAGAGGAGATTTTGAAGAACGTATTAAAAAAGTGTTAAGCGAAATTAGTAAGGAAGAAAAACCTATAGTGTATATAGATGAAATCCATACTATAGTTGGAGCAGGTGCAGTTTCTGGAGGTTCTATGGATGCTTCTAATATTTTAAAACCCTTTCTTGCGGATGGTAAGGTAAGATTTATTGGATCAACTACTTATGATGAATATAAGAAGCATTTTGAAAAAGACAGTGCACTAGCTAGAAGATTTCAAAAAATTGAGGTGCCAGAGCCTTCAATTGAGGATACTTTCGATATTCTTAGGGGGTTAAAAGATAAATACGAAACTTACCATAATGTTACATACAAAGATGAAGCTTTAAAAACAGCAGTAGAATTATCTAGCAAGTACATTAAGGATAGATTTCTTCCTGATAAGGCTATAGATATTATGGATGAAGCAGGTGCTTATGCAAGGCTTTATGCTGGGGACAATGAAGAAACTATTGTTATTACGGTGGGTGCAGTGGAAAAAATAGTAGCTTCTATTGCAAAAATTCCAGAGCAAAGTGTATCAAATAATGAAGTAGATATACTGAAAAATCTAGACATTAATTTAAAGAAACAAGTTTTTGGGCAAAGCGACGCTATAGACACTTTAGTAAGAGCTATAAAGCGATCTAGGGCAGGTTTTAATGAAGAAGATAAGCCAATAGCGTCTCTCCTCTTTGTTGGTCCTACAGGAGTTGGGAAGACAGAAATAAGTAAACAATTGTCGATTAGCTTAGCTATTCCACTTATTAGATTTGATATGAGTGAGTACCAGGAAAAACATACTGTTGCAAGGCTTATCGGTGCACCACCAGGATATGTAGGTTATGAAGAGGGCGGAATGTTAATTGAGGATATTAAAAGAAATCCTTATTGCGTGCTACTTCTAGATGAGATTGAAAAAGCTCACCATGATATATTTAATGTGTTATTGCAGGTTATGGACTATGCAACTTTAACGGATAATACTGGTAAAAAGGCAGATTTCAGAAATGTGATTTTAATAATGACTTCTAATGCAGGAGCGAGAGAGGCTAGCAAAAATATAATTGGGTTTGGAGACAGAATAGAGTCTAGGAAAGCAATTACTAAAGAAGTGGAAAGAGTATTCTCACCCGAATTTAGGAATAGATTGGATAACATAATTGCATTTAATAAAATTGATGAAGCTATGGCTCTTCAAATAGCTAAGAAGGCAATGAAACAGTTTGAAGAAAAACTTTTAACTAAAAACATAAAATTAAAGGTTACAGATAATTTATATGATTGGTTAAGTAAAAAGGGTTTTTCAGCGGAGTATGGCGCGAGAGAAATCAATAGAGTGGTCCAAAAAGAAATAAAGACTTATTTTGTAGATGAAGTGCTGTTTGGAGACCTTTGCACAGGCGGTAGCGCAATAGTTGATATTGTGGATGGTAAACTTACAATTATTAAAGGAAATTAAAAAAAGATGTTGCTAATAAAAACAGCAACATCTTTTTATTTGAATTTGTGTTAAGTTGTATTATACTATTATTATTTTCTAGGAATAACCTCTGTCCAGTAACCGTCTGGATCTATAATGAAATATATTTCCATAGATTTATTTTCATAGCAAATACAACCCATTTTTTTATGGTATGAGTAGGCTTCATCAAAATCGTCTGTAACTACAGCAAGGTGGAATTCATTTTCGCCTAAATTGTATGATTGCGTTCTGTCCTTAAGACAAGTAAGTTCTAACTTATGATTAGTTGTTTCATCACCTAAAAATACAAGAGTAAAACTACCATCTGATGAATGAAAGCGCCTAGTTTCTATAAATCCTAAAGCATTTTTATAAAATTCCACGCTTTTTTCTAAATTCAATACATTTATATTATTATGATCAAAAGAAAACTTCATTTAATATAACCACCTTTTTATATCTCGTGTATATCTCAACACAAGGCTTTATTTTACTTACTTTATACATAGACTACATATAATCTATAGTTAAATTGTTTTATGATTATAATTGGTACACAATTTAAGAAAAATGCGTACTAATTATATACCAACCTCATATAATTTGTATACATTGGAATTTAACTTTTATTTATAGTTCACTAGTAGTATGTAAAGTATTAATGTCTAAATATCCATAGGTTGTTTATCATTAGTAATAATAACAATAAAATCATTAAGATAGTTCCTATTGTTGCAATTATATTTATGGATTTTTGTGCCTTAACACTATTTTTGAATACTTTTTCAATTCCTTTATATATCATTAATCCAATTATTCCACCTAAAGTATTATTAATTATATCCGTAATATCAGAAGCCCCAACATTCAAAATAAATTGGAATACTTCACATATTAAGCTAATTAAGACAAATAAGAAAAGTTTTTTTCCAATAATCCATCTTTTAAATAAAATTCCTGCATATATACCAAGCGGTACAAAAATCACTACATTCATAATGATTTCACTAAAAGCAATTTTACCATTTAAGATTAAAGGTTCACTAAACGGAATTAAGTTTATACTTCTCATATTTCTCAAAGAAGGTAATCGTACATTAAATTTAAATACTATAATCCAAAATAATGCAATCAAATAAATTATAAATAATACATTAGTTAACTTGTTTGTTTTATTATTATCTTTCATATTGTCCCTCCAATATTTTTGCAAATTCATGTTTATCGATAAGATTATATAAATAACTGCTAGTCCGCATTTATCTACAATTGTGTAAATTACATTTTTTCATATAACTTACCGCTAAGAACTTCTAATTGTTCTTTGAGTTTTTTATTTTCTTCTTCTAATTCTTTTATTTTTTTATCTTTAGCCATTATGACAATATCTTTTGATTTTGAAGTTTTATAATGTTTAGTTCTCTGATTTATAGTTTTGCTTACTTGTTTATCTCTAATTTCTTCAATTCTTTTTTTAGCTCTTCATTTTTATATAGAAATGTCTTAGACACTCCACTAAGTTGTGAAACACTATTAAAGTTGATTTTCTGCTCAGTCAAAGAAAGCTCTCTAATAGCTTTATCAACCTTTTCTAAAGTAATTTTACTTTTGTTTTTCGAAAATTCTCTTAATTCTTTAGTATGGTTGCCATTATGAATCCTCCCTTGATTTACTGTTTTTATGAACTAATTTGTGTTCCTTAACTTTTTCTAATGTTTTCTCTAATATATTTAAATACTGCTTATTCTTTTCAGCCCATAGCTCTCTACCAAAATTATCACTAACTTCAATCTGTGTTTTGACTTTTAGTATTTCTTCCTCGTATTCAGGGATATTTTCAATAGTAGTGCAAAAACTACCACAAGTTAAACAATGATTCATTTGTTGCTTACAAAGTGTTTTAGAAGGTTTAAAGCATACTCCAAATGGTACTCTTACAGCGTCTAAATTCTTCTTAACATATTCATATCTGATAAGATTTTCTCCTGCATCAGTTGATGTATCTACTTCTATAAGTTCATTTGTTTCAGTATTTACTTCAAACAACTCTAAATCCTCGGTATTCTTCTATTTCTCATATAAAATATTTTCACTAACTGTTGCATAATGAACGGTCATTTGGAGACTTCTATGCCCTAATATTTGTTGTATTATGCTAATTTTCATACCTTGTTCTACATATTCTTTAGCTCTTGTGCGTCTTAGAGAATGAAGTTTTAAGTGATATAAATCACCATTGACATTTCTAATATCCTTTTGTTCAATTAATCTTTGAATTGTATATAATAGAACTGGTTTATTTAGTGGTTTTTCTATTAATTTACCTTCGAAAGTATTAAACAAATACTTTTTAGGGTTATTTTCTTTTGTACTCAGTTTTTTAGCTTTATCAATAGATTTTTGAACCATTTCAGAAACCTTATCTCTTATAGGTATTTTAAGCAATGATATACCTGTTTTTGTTATTTCACCACATAGGTAGTAGTTATATGATTTCTCTTTACTATTCCATATTTGTTCTAAACAATTATGATATCTAAGATTTAATATATCAGTACCACGCCACCCTGTTTCTCTAAGAAGGATATAAATAGGTATATACAGTGGTCTATCTAAATCCATAATATTATTATCTAATTGCTTTAATATAGGTTCAGGTATAAATTTAGCTTTCTTAACCTCATCTTTATTTAACTCTCTTTTGGGAATATCGTCTTGAAATATTAAAAATGTTACTTCTTTTTTAGGAGCTTTATCATATTGAGCTATTTAAATATATTCTAAAAATGTTCTAACCCAACTTATATATTTAGATGTTTCTGTCTTAGCTTTATCTTTTCTGTCATTGCTAACATAAAATATATATTTTTCTATATCATTTCTGTTCATATCCTCTAAAAATCCATCTCCATAATTGTTTTGATAATAATAATTAAAGAAATAATTTATTCTTAGTAAATATTCATAACAGGTACTCCAAGATTTTTTGGTTACTATAGTTTTAAAATAGTGTTTGACCATATCTTTATAGTAAATCGGTATAGTATTAAAATTTAAAGAACCTTTTGCTCCACTTGCAGGAATTTTAGCACCTTTAATATTTTCTGAATACCATATATCCTTTTCAGTTTCTTCTCTATCATCATGAAAATCTTTAATGAAATCTAAAATGCTAACCATTATCGCATTACAAATATTTAAACTGTCATCAGTATTAATATTTGAATTAATTAAGAAACTTTTCCATCTTGTTATTGCTAAACTTTTGCCTTTGATTTCCGATATATTTTTTATATCCTTATAACATTCTTTAAAGAATGTTCCCTTAGGATTTAGCCTGTAACTTATATTTAACAAATGTGATTTTTTAAGATGGTATTTCTTAAAATTAAATAGAATATAATACTTAATCTCATTTTTTATATATTCATTTTTAAAAGAAGAAAAATCAATGTATCTTGAGTTATAGATTTTTTTTTCAACAAAAATTCCTCTGTTAAATCCCATTTATCATTTTCTAGCCAATACTCATTATTTTGTTTCAAGTATTCAATTATTTCATCATACTTACTTTTCTGATTACTTTTTATCAGTTTTAAATTTTCCACCTTATTCATCCCCTTTATTATAAATATCTAAGTCCAAATTCGGTTGAGTTTTATTAAACTCTTCCGTTATTTCTTCGTCAGAAGGGTGAATATAGGTATTCATAGTAGTGTAGATATTCTTATGACCTGCTCTTACTCTAAGTAGTTCGGGTTGCCATCCTGCCATTCGAAGAACAGTTAGTGAACTATGCCTAAACATATGTGGCGTAACATATATATTAGTTTTTCTCTTTAACGTTCTAAATAAATTATCAACATCAACATAATCCATAGCCTTATATCTGTTTTCACCACTTATCTTTATGAATATATGGTTAGTTTCAACTTCTTCGGTATGATATTCAGCTATATATTCCATAAACATATCAGCAAGATTTTGAGATATGTCAATCCTTCTTGGACTTGATACTGTTTTAATTTTAGCGTTATTTTCAAGTTCACCTCTATCTTGGAGGTCTATAATCATGTCGCTTATATCAAAATCTTCAATCCATAACGATAAGGCTTCGCCTATTCTCATTCCAGTTTCATAAAGTAGTGTTAATAGAAACTTATCTCTAAGGTTGTTACAAGCTCTAACGAGCGTTCCTATTTCATCTTTAGATAAAGTCTTAGGTTTAGACTTAGGAACTTTTAGCTTTAATATATTACTTGAAACTTTCTTTTGCTCATGAGCTATCCCATACAGGAAACCTTTAAAGTATCTACTCGGTGTAGATACAAATTTTTTAAGCCTATCTGAAATGTTATTGCTATACTCATCATGTCTTAAAATATAGTCATAAAACGATAAAACTGCATTTACTATAATATTTATCGTTCTTGGACTTCTTGCTTCCATTCTGACCCCATAACAGTCTTCGACAGTTTCTAACGAGCATGTTAATATAAAAATATACAATGGAGGTTAGAAATATGGCAAGAAGACGATTTACATTAGATGATAAAATAAGGATTATTGAAGAATTAAATAATGGATTTACTCATGCCCAAGTTTGCAAGAAGTAAGGATTATCTTCATCCACACTATCCACCTTTAAGAGACAGCTTGATGTAATTAATGCGACAGAGCCAAAAAATCATCAGCCAAGTGCTAAGGAAAGAGCCCTAGAAGATGAAAATCGTAAGCTGAGAGAACTCGTTGGTAAGAAAGAATTAGAACTTAATATGCTTCAAGATCTACTAAAAAAAAAAGAATTACCTACGGTAGAGGATAAATTAGCTTTAGCTAAAGAATATACTCAAAAGGGTCTTAAAATAGCTAGAACATGCATGCTGCTACAAATATCAAGATCAGCATTTTATCCAAAGAAAAAGGCTATAAAAAATGATGATACAAATTCTAAGGTCGGTAGACCTTTTCCTGGATTTTCATACGGAATAAACAATTGCATTGTGGATGATTCTGTCATTGAAATTTTTTTACATGAAGCATGTGAAAAAACTCCATTCTATGGTTACAAAAAAATCACTAAAATTCTTTGCCGAAACCATGGGTTACATATAAATGCTAAAAAAGTATATAGATTAGCTAAGAAGCTAGGACTACTTTTACCATATGTAAAGCATACTAAACAAGGTCATCTTGCGATTGCAAGAAACATCACAGTTATAAATCAGCTATGGCAAATAGACATAAAATATGTTAAGGCATTAAATGGGCAATTTATTATGCTTACAGATATTATTGATGTTTGTTCTAGAAAAATTGTTGGTAGAGAAATAACTAAAACTGCCACTACTGATGATGTAATTATAGCAATAAAAAGGGCACTTACAGAGAATGAAATTACCTCAAACTTAATTCTCAGAAGTGATAATGGACCACAATTTACTTCAATTAAGTTTGAACAATTATGTAAGGTGAACAATATATATCATGAGCGTATTCCTGTAAATTCACCTAACTATAATGCACATATAGAATCATTTCATTCCTTACTTTCTAAGGAATGTATAGCTTGGAATGAGATTAAAAACTTCACTGATGGCTACAGACTTATTGATGAATATATAAAATTCTATAATGAAGAAAGAATCCATGGGAGCTTAAATTATATAAGTCCAAATCAATTTATAAGGGAAGCTATGAATTAGTTAGCATTCGTTAGAAGATGTCCATAATAGGGGTAGCAATCCGCTTCATCAACTTGATGTGTTGGAATTACCTTTAAACTCTTATATGGATTTTGTAACCAGTTCACGAATAAAGCTAAGTCATCAATAGTTACCTTTTGGAAATCTAGATCTCTTTGTTGCAAGTATTCAAAGCATAACTTTAAATGCTGACAATACATTCTTAAAGTATTCCTTGCAAAATTGGTGTTATCTTTAAACCTAATAAACTTTAATATAGGTTCTATGGGTAATCCATCATCATCTGCAACAAAATATCTTTCCTTACCATCTTCTGTTTTTACTTTTACTACTTCCATACTTCTATATACACTTCTATAATTCGATTATATTCTACATATAGTTTACTATGAATACTATAATATTTCAAACTATATATTTAATACTTATCGTTTTATATCTATATAAGAATGTATCATAGAATACTATAAATTCGGTCTAATTAACTACACTATATTCCTTTTTAAAAATTTAATATATCACATATGCCATAGAATCATTATATGCTTACTTAAATTTTATTCATAGAAGTTTAAAAATAAAAATATCTGATTTAAAATATATTTATATTTGCATAGAATGTATGATATGAGTTTACTATCACAGAATTATGAAGGAGTGAAAATATATGAAAGAAATAGAAACAAAAATATACTATATATACCATAGTGGGTTTGCCATTAAAACTAAAAATCATTTTTTAATATTTGATTACTATAAAGAACCTGTAATAAATGATAAAGCCCATAAGCAGACAGCATTGTTATCAGCTGAAAATATTAAAGACATGAAAAATGTTTATGTGTTTTCATCACATAGTCACGAGGATCATTTTAATTCTTGTATTTTGGATTGGGAAAATTATAATAGTGATATACAATATATACTTAGTAGTGATATAAAAATAGATAAAAATAAATCGAATTATAGATTTATAAAGGAAGGTGAAGAAAAATTATTTAAAGACGTTTATGTAAAAGCTTATGGTTCAACTGATATTGGAATATCTTTTTTAGTAAAAGTTGATGGGGTAACTATTTTTCATGCTGGAGATCTTAATTGGTGGCACTGGAAAGAGGACAGTTCAGAGGAGCGATCTGAAGCAGAGGCTTCATTTAAAACTCACATAGAGAAATTAAAAGAAGAAAAATCTATCGACATAGCTTTTTTTCCTGTAGATCCAAGACTTCAAGAGTTTTATTATATAGGCGGAGAATATTTTGCAAAAGAAATTAGGCCTAAACTACTTATACCTATGCATTTCGGAGATGAAGTAGCTATTACTAAAGAATTTGCTAGTATAATGAGAAAAATTAACATAAAAGCAGTTGAAATAAATCATCCTAGGCAAGAGATAATATATAAAAAAAATTTTTAATATATATGGATAGAAATAGTTATTTATGTCTATAATTTAAATAACCAAATAAAAAAGCATCACATGCAGTATTTTTTAGTCCCCCTAAATTAATATTACATGTGATGCTTTTTATATTTAGGTGGATTTATGATGCAAAACTTATAAAATAATTAAAAACTATAATTTCTATTTACATAATTTTATAATTGTGATAACTTTATTATTATAAAGCAGTAAGTAGAAAGTAGGATAGATTAAATGAGAACAGAAACTAAAAATGAGAACGTTTTAAATTATATTTACATTATTATAGGGACTACAATACTCGCAGCAGGCATAAATATGTTTTTGGCAAAATTTAAATTGGTAACAGGTGGAGTAGCAGGTATTGCCATTGTTATTCAATATATTGCAGAAAAGCATTACGGAATAGGAGTGCCTCTATGGTTTACCAATATTGTGATAAATATACCATTGCTTATCATTGCTAGAAAACTTAAGGGGAAAAAATTTGTCGGTAAATCCATGTTTGCTGCGGCATATCTATCTTTCGCGTTGTTTTATACAAGCTTTATACCGATGCCACAGGTCGATATTTTGTTGGTTAGTATATTTGGTGGAGTATTTGTTGGTATAGGCTTAGGGTTTGTATTAAGAGCATCAGCTAGTACTGGAGGAACTGATTTAGCTGCAAACATCATAAAGGTTTATTTAAAAAATATGCCAATAGCTAAAATTATATTAGCTATTGATTCGATTATAATACTAACAGGTGCTTTTGTATTTGGTGTTCAAAAAGCTATGTATGCACTAATATCTACTTATATAGTTAGTAAGGTTATAGATGGTATACTTGAAGGAATAAATTATTCTAAAGCGGTATTTATTATTTCAAATAGTTCTAAGGAAATAGCGGAAATATTAATGAAGGATTTAAAGAGAGGTGTAACAGGAATAAATGCTACTGGAATGTATACAAATGGATCTAAACAGGTGCTATATATAGTAGTTGGCAAAAATGAAATAGTACCTCTTCAAAAAATGGTTAAATTAATTGATGCCAACGCATTTATTACTGTTGCAGATGTAAGAGAAGTATCGGGAGAAGGATTTACAAAATAAAATACAAGTATAATAGGCAACATTTTCAAAGTATATTTTGAAGTCTTCATGTAAAGACTAAATTTAGAAAGGAAGTGATTATACATGGATGATAGATTAAATAGTAAACCTATTATATTTGACCACCCAGAGAAACTTACGCAGGGTGTATCTTTAGAAAAAGATGATGTTGTAGCAAAAACTTTCATTAATGAAGAAGATGGATGTGTGAAATGTAACATTGTTCTTGAAAATAAGGCTACTGGAGAAACGGCAAAGAGAGATGAAGTTATTGGTGAGATAGTTGAAGATGAAAATGAAGATGAAGAATTTGATTAAATAGATATACTTGTTTAAAAGAATTATAATATATATAATTAAGAGAAAAACTTAAGGGATGCCTAAAATGATTGAAAAATTATTTTAGGCATCTATTTTTATTATAAAAATATTTGACATTTATTATTAAAAATATTATAATTTTAATTGAATATAAAAATAATTAAAACATATACTAATATTTACATATAAAGACTGTGAAGAGAAGAGTAGATATAAAGGGGTAGTAATAGCGAGTTGGTGATGGTGAAAGACCAATACGAAGTTTATATCGAAGAACATCTCAGAGTTTCTAACCGAAATCTTTAAGGTAGTAGGCTTAGACGGCTCCAATCCGTTAACTGTTGGGCAGTATCAATTGTATAACTCGTATCAACGAATATATAATTATGTACTGATTAGATTGGTCATATTATATGACAAAACTGGGTGGCATAGCGAAATTATAGCCTTTCGTCCCTTTATTATTAAGGGATGGAAGGCTTTTTTTATTATTAAGGTAAATATAAAATTATAAGGAGGGCAATTTTATGGAAAAATTGTTAGTAAAACAAATTTATAGAGAAAAAGAAAAATATGCAGATCAAGTAGTATCTATCTCTGGATGGATAAGAACTTTAAGATCTTCTAAAGCGTTCGGGTTTATAGAAGTTAATGATGGAAGCTTCTTCAAAAATATTCAGGTAGTTTTTGAGGAAGGCTTAGAAAATTTTGCTGAAATAGCTAAATTACCTATAAGTTCATCTTTGACTATAGAAGGGAAACTTGTTGTAACGCCAGAAGCTAAGCAACCATTTGAGATTAAAGCTACTAAAATAGTTTTAGAAGGGATGTCAAATACCGATTATCCATTGCAAAAGAAAAGACATTCTTTTGAGTATTTAAGAACTATTGCACACTTAAGGCCAAGAAGTAATGCTTTCTCAGCAGTGTTCAGGGTGCGTTCATTAACTGCTTTTGCTATACATGAGTTTTTTCAAAAGAGAGGATTTGTATATACCCATACACCAATAATAACTGGTAGTGATTGCGAAGGTGCGGGTGAAATGTTTAGAATATCTACCCTTGATTTTAGCAATGTTCCGCTAGGCGAAGATAAAAAAGTTGATTACGCGCAAGACTTTTTTGGTAAAGAAACTAGCTTAACTGTAAGTGGACAGTTAGCAGCAGAGGCTTTTGCTTTAGCGTTTAGAAATGTTTATACTTTTGGGCCAACATTTAGAGCAGAAAATTCTAATACAGGAAGACATGCAGCTGAGTTCTGGATGATAGAGCCTGAAATAGCATTTGCGGATTTAAAAGATGATATGAAACTCGCAGAAGACATGATGAAATATATAATAAAATATGTTATGGAAAACGCTCCAGAAGAGATGGAGTTTTTCAATAGTTTTGTAGATAAAGGTTTAATTGAAAGATTAAATGGTGTTGTAAACGCAGAGTTTGGCCAGATAACATATACTGAGGCTGTGGATATTCTACAAAAATCAGGAAATGAATTCCAGTACCCGGTAACTTGGGGCTGTGATCTTCAAACTGAGCATGAAAGATATTTAACAGAAGAAGTGTTTAAAAAACCATTATTTGTAACGGATTATCCAAAGGAAATAAAATCTTTTTATATGAGAATAAATGACGATAATAAGACAGTTGCAGCAATGGACTTACTTGTACCGGGAATAGGAGAAATTATCGGTGGAAGCCAAAGAGAAGAAAGACAAGATATTTTAGAGGCTAGGATGGAAGAATGTGGTCTTAATAAAGAAGATTACTGGTGGTATTTAGAGTTAAGAAAATACGGCGGAACTAAGCATGCTGGATTTGGACTAGGGTTTGAAAGAGCTATTATGTATATTACAGGTATGAGCAACATAAGAGACGTTATCCCATTCCCAAGAACAACTGGGTCTGCTGAATTTTAACGACATTTCAGAAGGAAAGTCTCCCATTTGTATAAGTGGAAGTATAAATCTCCTTCTAAAGTCGTCAATGCATCTTCTGCGAAGCTGTTGCGGCTACGCAGGAGATGATTTAATAGTAAATTACAATATTTAAAAGTAGCTCACTATGTGTAGAACAACGGGTTCGGTTTTGAGGTGCATATGTAGTAATTAGCACATCAAATAGCATGTATTTTAATAATAGAATAAGCAGAAGGTTTAACTAACATTCTGCTTATTTTTATTTTTCGCTATTTAGTAAAAATTATGTTCATAATGGTGTTTTTTTTATGAGATTTTTCCTACCAAATCAGTTAGCAATACTGTTTCCAATTCTGCTATGAATAGTTCTGAATGTATAATAATCAATTCACCATGCTTATATCCTTCAAATTGTTTTTCCCGCAGTTGTGGAATGTATTTCTTCAAATTTTTAATAGATTTAATTGCCCAGTTTTCTGTACTTCCACACCAACATATTACTTGCACATTTGTATCCTTAAATGCTTTAGGGATATGCTGAACATGGTCAGCATAATATGCATTATAAATAGTATTTTTAGTTAGTCCTGAAAAGACTGAAGAGTTTATCATTTCTTCACCATAATCCTTTGAAGTGCTTCCAGTCATTAAGAATAAAATAATCGAATTTAATTTTTTGGGATTTTGTAATACTTTTACTCCGACAGAGGCTACCATTTTAGAAACGGGCTTCACAAACCAACTCGGGAATGGTACAAAATCTGGTGCGTCAATAATTGCCTTTTCCATTTGTATTCTTTGATTTGATAAGACTTCAACCAAGATATTTGCTCCCATTGATAAACCGTATGAAGCATAGATTTTTCCATTATGATTTTTCATAATATAATCATCAATCTCACTTGCTGTCTGTGTAATGGAAGTGAAATCTTTATTTTCATCTGGATTATGTCCATTATAGGCAGGGATAATCAAATAAAATTGCTCTTTCAACTTCTCAATAACTTGTCCAAAATTCTGTTTCCATGTACATGCCATTCCATGAAACATTAATAACTTTGGATTTTCTATATTGCCAAACTCATATACCTTCATCTATTTATTCCTCCTTCTTAATATCATTTGTTGCGTCTTAAAATACAATTGTTTATCAAAACAATGAGTATCTTTTATAATGGTTGTTATCCTTCATTATTTTATTAGATACCTAATACCATATTTATCACAGTTGATATAATTATAGTTAAGAAAGTCAAGTTTTATTATACTGGTATAGGTAATCTTGATTTCAAATATGTTATATTTACTTTTAAGAATTTTGAATTTTATTTGAAATATTTTATATCGTTTAAATCAAATTTTTTATTTGTTATACCCAATTTTTGAGTAGGGGTTAAGAGTTGTTTATCTAATGTTTTGTAAGGCATACAAAAATTATAGTATGTCCTTAATATTGTAATAGCATATTGTGCATATTTGGGGTTAAAATTAGCATAAACGTAACTTTTACATTCTCCTCTTGCAGTAGTAAATGGTCTCTCCAATATTGATAATCTTCGATGGATTTGTTGCATAAAAGAGTTTACTGCATATTTATTTACATTTATTAGCAACCTTGCTAAATGATCTGTATCGTAGTCAGAAACATTAGTTGTACAATTTATAATTCTTGTACCTTCATCAATAGATGGTAGTGAGTGTTTAAGAAGTCTGTTTACCCACACTGGATAACTATGCCCTCCATGCTCAATAATATTATGGAATTTTAACTTCTCCATCAGTTTTAAAATGGCAACATTAGTATCCGATATTTTGGTAATCTCATTTGTTTTCTTCCATTCTTTTAACAACTCTCTCGCTTCCACATATTCATTATAGGCTTCTTTATTTGTTTTTCCTTTTTCAACTTTACAAAGGAAATGTAAAGCATTGCCTTCCTTAATTTCAGTAGCAAATACTCTAAATAATGGTGTTATTAAGGAATTATCTTCATCCGAAACAAATCTCCACTTATTAGCCTTTACCATATTCTTAATAAGCCAGTAGTGGGCAAATGCAGTATAAGAAGATATAACATGTAATTCATTGATATAACTATCTCTGATATTAAATTTCCTGTATTTTTCTATATATTCTTCATATGATTGTGTATCATTCTCTGTTGGTGGGTGAGGACAGTATGAAAATCTATATCTTGCATTTTTACAAGCAAAATTATATAGATGGTCCTCTTTTAGCAATTTTGTATCAGCAGTTATTTCCTCCTGTGTTATGTTACAATCATAAGCAATATCTGCTCTGGAAATATACTTTGAATTTGAGTCTCCACTCACTACAATATGTGTTGGAAAATTCAATTCTTCTACATCATCATACCTTTCCCCACCGTTACCACGCCTTCTAATATTATTTAGACTATACACCATGTTATCGGTATTTAACCATATTCTTTCAAATGTGTGAGTTTCAAATGCTTTTCTTTCATGGCTATCTAAAAATTCAAGGTATTTCTTATAAAGCCATTCTAATTTGTTATAATATGTACTTGGGCTAATTTGTAGTATCTCAAATATGTTTAAGTTATTTGGCTTTAACAACGCCCATGGATGATATTTAAGAGATGTTTCAGATATTGCAAAAAGCATGGAACGTTTTATCATGCTTATTGAGGATGAATACGTTGTCTTATATAATGCCATAAAGAGTAGGAATGGATTCAGTAGTTTATCACTTAAAATTAAAAATACTGGTAAAATGGCAGGTCTTCAGTTTGTTAACACTATGAAACGATGGCAAGATATAAAAAATGCAATAAACACTAGGTGTTATAGGGGTAATATGAGTTATCTTCAAAAAAAAATTGATTATTCAAGAGGTTGAGTGGTATTAATATTATTGTATAATGGATGTTTATTATATTTTGGCTTGTAGGAATAAGTATAAAAAAATACAAGCTACTGACAAAAATCAGTAGCTTGTATAGTGATCATAAGATCTATGTTCTAATTAAGCTTCAACTGGAGCGCCTGTAGGACAAACACCTGCACAAGCTCCACAATCGATACAAGTATCAGCATCGATAACAAATAGTGAATCTCCTTGGCTTATAGCGTTAACTGGGCATTCAGGTTCGCAAGCTCCACAGCTTACACATGCATCAGTAATTTTATATGACATAATAATCAACCTCCTTTTTAACTAATTTACTACATAATATCATAATTGAGCTAATAAATAAAGAGTTTTTTAGAAATAGAAGATGGTGGAACATATGTAATAATTAATGGGGGTATTAGTAATTCTATATGGCATAATTATTTTGCTTATTTTTATATGTTAAATTAAATAAATATTTATATTAATAATTTATAAATGCTTTTAAAATACAATATTAAATAAACTGCATTAAATAATAGTTACAGCTAAAAACTAAATTTAAAACAGTTCATTTAATACATATGGTAGTTAGTAACTTTTAGCTGTATCTATATTAATGATGAGCTCATCTATCTAGCTGTGAGTTAATAACTATTAATAATATTATGTGTAAGATTTAAAAAATTATTCAGAATAAAATTATAACTTAATTAAATTACTTACGGAGCAATTTAATTGCTCTATTAACAACATTTTCTGTTGTAAAGCCGAATATTTTGAATAAATCGTCGGCTTTACCTGAAGCTCCAAATCTATCAATAGAGATTACATCTCCGTCTATTCCAACATATTTATGCCAACCAAAGGAAGAAGCAGCTTCAACTGCCAAGCGGGATCTTAGGTCTGATGGTAATATAGATTCCCTGTACTCTTTTGATTGTGCATCAAACAAATCTAAGGATGGCATACTTACTACTCTAGCTTTGATACCACGGTCATTTAATATCTTAGCTCCTTCATAAATAAATTCTACTTCAGAACCAGAAGCCATTAAAATTATATCAGGGTTTCTACCTTTTTCTTCATAGGTTTTTAAGACATAGGCACCCTTTAAAGCCTCAATTGAGGTTTCTTCATACAAAGGTAGATTCTGCCTTGTTAGTATTAATGCAGTAGGAGTTGTTTTTGAAGTCATTGCAGCATAAAAGCCAACAGCTGTTTCTCTTGAATCAGCTGGTCTAAAGACATTAAAGTTTGGTAGAGATCGCAAAGCTGCAAGCTGTTCAATTGGTTCATGAGTTGGACCATCTTCACCAACTGCTATACTATCATGAGTTAAAACATAAATTACTGGAAGACTCATAAGGGAAGATAATCTCATTGCACCCTTCATATAATCACTAAATACAAAGAAAGTTGAAACAAAGGGTTTAAGACCTCCATGAACATATATTCCATTTGCAATAGCAGCCATTGCATGCTCTCTTACTCCAAAATGAAGGTTAGTGCCAGTTCTATCTTCCATAGAAAAATCACCTTTGCCCTCCATATAGGTTTTATTAGAAGGAGCAAGATCTGCTGAACCACCTATAAGGTTTGGTACATGTTTTGCTAATATATTTATTATTGCGCCAGAAGAGTTTCTTGTTGCTGCTGTGCCTTCAAACTTCCACATATCTTGGATCTTAAGTAAATCAACAGAAAGTTCCCCGCTTTGCCATGCTTCATATTCCTTAGCAAGTTCAGGATTTTTTTCACTATACTGCGCATAAAGTGTGTTCCAAGTTTCTTCTTTTTCCCTAAGATATGACTTTACATTTTCCATATGATTAGTTACTTCATCGGGAACTGTAAATGGATCGAGGTTCCAGCCTAGGCATTTTTTCATTTCAGTTATATTAGATTCTCCTAGTGGTTCCCCATGTGCTGAGGCAGTACCTTGTTTTTTAGCACAACCGAATCCAATAATAGTTTTAATTTTAATAAATGTAGGTTTATTTAACTCAAGTTTTGCAGTTTCAATGGCACTACTTATTGCGTCCATATCATTGCCATCTTCTACATATAAGACCTGCCATCCATAGGCATCAAATCGTTTACCTACATCTTCTCTAAAAGCGATATCGGTATTTCCTTCTATAGTTATACTATTTGAGTCATACATTAAAATAAGTTTTCCAAGGCCTAAGGTGCCTGCCAGGGATGCTGCTTCTCCAGAGATTCCTTCCATATTACATCCGTCACCACATATAGCATAGGTATAATGATCCACAATAGTATATTCTTTTGTATTAAATTTTGCTGCAAGATGGCTTTCGGCTATTGCCATACCTACCGCATTAGCAATACCTTGTCCGAGTGGTCCTGTGGTAACTTCAACACCATTTGTATGACCATACTCAGGATGACCGGGTGTTAAACTTCCCAATTGTCTAAAATTCTTTAAATCTTCAATAGTTAGACCATATCCCAAAAGATGAAGTAGAGAATATTCTAGCATTGATCCATGCCCAGCTGACAATACAAATCTATCTCTATCCTGCCATTTTGAATTGCAAGGATTATGCTTCATATGCTTCGCCCATAATGTATATGCCATGGGTGCCGCTCCGAGCGGAAGCCCTGGATGTCCAGATTTTGCTTTTTCTATTGCCTCAGCTGATAAAATCCTTATAGTATCTACGGTTAGTTGTTCAATTTTACTCAATGTAAATTCCTCCTTGTTATATATCTTAATTATTATGATATTTTAAATTATTTATAATAGATGTATGTCCTATATTTAATATAAAAGATTACTCTCTGTATTGCAAGGATATATTGTTTTTTAAAAGAAGTTAGTTTAACGATATTTCAAAAGGAAAGTCTCCCTATTGTATAAGGTGGTCCAATTTGTAACAAAGAGAAGACTTCAGTGGGAGTATAAATCTCCTTTTGAAGATGACTTAATCCTTATCTTTATCTCCAAACATTTTTTTCTGGAACCTATACTTTAAGTTAACATCCTTGTTTTTGCAATCGCAAATTTCTTTGTTATATAGGAAACAGCTTGCGGAAACCGCTGTGGATAACATTCTAGCTAAAAAATAGATAGAAAAAATCAGATAAATATGAGATGATTAAATCATGAAAAAAAATAAGATTACTATAAAACAAATATTTGAAGATAATTATCCAGAGTTTTGGAAATTGAATAAAGAAAAGTATCCTGAAAAGATGAGAGAACATATGAATATCGAAGTAATGAAAATGATAGGATGTGGAGATATTTCATTAGGTTTTGTTGCGTATATATGCTTAAAATGTTTAGAAGTATTTAAAATAGGATTTACATGCAAAAGTAGATTTTGCAGTAAATGTGGGAAAAAGTACATAAGTGAATGGGTAGAAAAACAAGTAAACAAGATTTTAGATGTACCACATAGACATTGTGTGTTCACAATACCCGCTGAGTACAGAAAATATTTTTTCTGGAATAGAGAGAGTCTTAAAGACCTGCAAGACATGGTGTATGAGGTTATAAATGAGTTTGCAAATGGTGTAAACTATAAAAATAGAGAAGAATATCAAAAGAAGAAAAGGAGCAAAAAAGGAGGAGTACTTTGGCAAAGTGGAATGATTGGAGTAGTTCATGCATTTGGAAGGAATATAGGATTTAACCCTCATGTGCATGCATTGGTTCCAGAAATAAAAACAAGGAGTAACGAAGTTAAAGATATGTGCTTCTTCGACTATGAGTATTTTAGGAAGGTATGGCAGTACAAATTAATAAATTATATGATTAGTAAAAATCCAGAGAAAAAAACAGAGTACTTAAAAATGTTCAAAGATTATCCAGATGGATTTTATATAAATGCAAAATCAAGAATGAAAAGCGCAAGAGGTGCAGCAAGATATATCGGTAGATATTTAGCAAGGCCCGCGATAGCAGAATATAGAATACTTAGTTATGATGGGAAAAATGTAACGTTTTGGTATAAGAGTCATGAAACCAATGAAAGAGTAGAAGAAACAGTTACAGCGCAAGTATTTGTAGGTAGATTATTAATGCATATTACCCCTAAATATTTCAAGATGGTTAGACTATACGGAGTATATGCAGGCAGTATAAGTGTAAAAGTTCGGAAGTGTTTTGGTCTTTTGCAATACATAAAAAGTGGTCTTAAGGCAATTCAGTTCACACTAAAAATAAATTGGAAAAAGGAAACAAGAAAAATGACTTATAGAGAATTAATGATTATTAATTTTTCCAAAGATCCGAGAAAGTGTTTAAAATGCGGCCAGCTAATGGAATTGTGGCAAATATGGCATAGAAAGTATGGGTATATATATGATATGGGAACGTATTAAAAGAATTTTTAAAGGTAAAGTGAATGAGGATAGCATACCATTTCGACCACAAGAACGTGATAAAATGATACTTTTTAAATGTAAAAAATGTGGGTTTGAAGAAGAAGTGCCTGACTTTGTTGCGTTTGAATGTTATACGCCTGAAGAATATGACAAGAAAAGTGGTAGTCCTATTGTTTTGTGTATAGAATGTGGTTCAGATATGATAATTAAGAGGTGATGCCACACTATTTGTGGAGCATCACTTTAATACTCGACCGTAGGGAGATTTTGTTCTTAGCATCATATTTAATTGATGGCGATTTACTTGTTACAAGAATTTGAGTTGGATAAATACTCATATGTCCCATAATCAAATATGCAACCATACATGCTACAGATGTATATATACTAGTAGAATGTCCAAAAAGTTCTAAGGATATTATAATCGCAGCAATAGGGGTATTAGCACAGCAACCAAAAAACGTTGCCATTCCAATAGCTGAGAAAAATGCTATGTTTTGGTTGAAAATTATGGCCCATATATTACCAAGAGAGGCGCCTATGTAAAGCATAGGTGTTAAAATCCCTCCACTTCCTCCACTTGAAAGGGGTATAGAAGTGGTAAAGGCCTTAAATAAAGACGAAAGGTTATTTAGTTTGCCACCAGAAAGAGCTGTATCTATAACATTTTCGCCTATTCCAATGTAGTCGTTAGATCCAACAAGGAGTACAAATATAACAATAATTACTCCACCTATTATGCCCTTAAGAGGATTAAAAAATCTTATTCTTCCAAATATATTTTCTGTGAAATTTATAAAGGCAATAAATAATCTTGCAGCAATACCAATGAATATGCCGAATGCAACTATCTTTAAAAACATTAATATATGAATTTTGGGGATATATGTTATTGAATAATTCAATGCATTAGTTCCTATATATAAACCCGTAAAATAGCTGGAATAAGATGCTATGACTGATGGTAGGAGCGACACATATGAAATCTTTCCGATATATAAAACTTCAGCTGCAAATACTGCCGCACCAATGGGGGCACCAAAAACTGCAACAAACCCTGCGCTTATCCCGCAGACTACTAGTCGCTTTGTGTCTATATCATCCATTTTAAAAAGCTTACTCACAAGTGATGCGATTCCACTTCCTATCTGGGTTCCAGGTCCTTCCATTCCTACTGAGCCACCAAAAATGATGGTGACTAAAGTGGAAACAAGTTTAACTGGTACAATTTTAAAGTCACTTCTTCCTGAATTTTTATGAATAGCCTCAATTGCTTTTTCTGTTCCGTGCCCTTTCGCATTAGGGGCAAGTTTTATTATTATATAAGAACTTAAAAATAAGGCTATAGGAAGGAAAAGATAATAATAATTTATACTTGACACATATTTAACTCCAAACGAAACTAGTTTTATAAAAAGAGCTACTATAGTTCCTACTATAACGCCAATTAAAGTTGAAATACTTATCCATTTTACAGCACTTATGAAAAAAATTGATTCTGATTTGAAGTATTTTTTAATGTTTTTATCCATTTTGGCCTTCTTCTTGAATTTTCTCAGTATTTTTTTTAATATTACACTCAATTTCCGATAGTATTTTTTGCTGATAGAACATTATTAAATAACAGATAATACTTGATATAAATACTAATATAAAGGTAGAAACCTTAAAAAATATGAGTATTACAACCAAAAAACTTGCTAAATTCAAAATTGTAATATGAAATTTACGAATGGTATAGTAGGCAGCAGTTTTAAGAATATCTTTTGTACTTAAATAAAATCTTGAGATTATTGGGAATACATAAAGACTCATTGAAAAAATAAAAGCTACAACTATAAAAATAAAAACAGTTAAAAATTTTGGGTAACTACTTGAAATAACCAATTTGATGTCAATAAATAGTATAGATAGTATAATTATTTCTAGAGACCAAAAGAATAATGATTGAAAAAAGTTAACTTTATAAGCCTTAAAAAAATCTTTCGTAATATTTATATCTTTTTCCCGGATAAGTTTGCCCATAACACTAAGAAGGGCTGTTGCGGCAGGGCCTATTGGGATACAACATATAAGGATAATAGAAATAAACCCCTGTGGAATTGTATTTGAATCATTAGAAAAGAGTGCAATTAATATGAAAAGTAGTGGAATATTGAGAAGTAGAAAGTACAGATTGCCCAAGAAAAACCAAAATATATAATTAGTTATCGTATATATAGGTCCTTCACAAAATTTTCTTTTTAAATTAGCCATTTTTCCCTCCAACTGCATTTATCAAATGCTACTGTGTAAATAGATATAATAATTTGGATTTTTTTATAACTAACTAAAATGTAACATAAATTGTGTGAAATTTAAATAGGTAGAAGTCATAAAAAAGTTGATTGAATTTTGGAATTCTGAACAGAAGAATAATTGAATAGATAATTATTTACAAGATATTAAATGAAGGGATGTTTTAATATTTAGTAAATTAGCGGTATAATAAATAAAAAAGAAAACATTTTAAGTTAGGGGCGGTATATATGAATTTAAAAGGTAAAGTAGCTATAGTTACAGGAGCATCTAGAGGAATTGGGAAAGGTATTGCTATAGAGCTAGCTAAGGCTGGGGCTTGCGTTGTTATAAATTATAAAAGCAATGATGAAGCAGCTGAAAAAACCTTGCAAGAAATTAGAGAGCTAGGAGCTTATGCCTTGAAAATCAAAGGTGATGTAAGTAATTATGAATTTTCAAAGGGTATGATAAAAACTACTGTTGAAAAATTAGGTAAAATAGATATTTTGATAAATAATGCAGGAATCTCAAAGGTCGGGCTGTTTATGGATGCTATGCCAGAAGAATGGGACAATATTTTAAATGTAAATCTTAAAGGAACAATTAATTGTTCGCACAGTGCTGTTAAAGAGATGATAAAACAGAAAAGTGGAAGCATAATAAATATATCTTCAATGTGGGGTAATGTAGGTGCCTCTTGTGAAGTGATTTACTCAGCATCTAAGGGTGCGATTAACTCTTTTACAAAGGCACTAGCTAAGGAACTTGCACCATCTAATATTAGGGTTAATGCAATAGCTCCAGGGGTTATAGATACAGAAATGAATGGTTGGCTAACTGATGGCGAACGCAAATCTTTAACTAATGAAATACCTATGATGAAATTTGGAGAGGTGCGAGATGTTGGCATGCTTGTAACCTTTTTAGCTAGTGAAAATTCAAAATATATTACTGGACAGGTGATAACAATAGATGGAGGAATGCAATAATAATATTATTAATAATTTATTAATAATTTCTTAAGCAATCTCTAATATTAGAATCTAATTATATGTTATAATTAGATTAATATTTAATAAATAAATCTTATGAAATGAAAGAAGGCTAGGATTATCATGGAATATACAAAGGGCAGAAATATAATTTCAAAGTTATTTAAATCAGTTTTATCAATTGGTACATTTATTGTTTTATTAATAACATTACCTTATATAGCTATCTTTGTTATTAAAGCCTTATTTGCAATTGTAGTTTTTGGAGCTTTAGTATGGTATAGTTTTAAACTAATAAAGGGTACTAAAAATTTCATCTACAAATTAAGTACAAAGAAAAATTTTGCTGCAAAAGCTGATATGTTTAGTAGTGATAAAAATACTTCAGATTCGATTGATATTAATTATGATGATAGTGTTATTGTTGATGTTGATTATGAAGAGATACTATAAGGTACATTCTAATGAAGTTAAACCCAATATATAAATGATCTTTTAAAAACCAGTCTATATTTTAGATTGGTTTTTGTTTTCTAGATACTATAAGAAATAAATTTATGAAAATGAGATCTACAATTGTAATTAAGTAGAATATTTTTTGGGAAATAGCAAAACATATAAATAGCAATATAAATAAAGGAGATGTTTTTATGCCTAAAGATAGCCAACCTGACAATAAATTTTCTAGATTAGTTAAGAGTAATTATGATACTCCTATAACTAGAGAATCTGCAAAAAATCAAAATGCTACAACAAAAAAACAGTCTGCTGACAGAAAATAAAAAGAGCAGAGCATATAAACTTTTGTCTATATGCTCTGCTACTTTTATTTTATAGGAAATTGTAGAATTATAAATAATTTAATTAACGTATCTGCAAATTTTATAAATTTGAAGCAAATAAAAGATTATTAACATAATTTATTGCATTATCTTATTATTATGTTAGAATTTATATATATGTTATTGTTTTAAGATTCTAAATAATTAGAGTTACTTTTGTATTTGAAAATCTGTGCTTGTTTATACTTTGAAGTTTAAAGCTGCAGCATGCCTGTAGCTTTTTATATTTTAAATGAAAAGATTCGATTATTAGTAAGAGTTGCCGGAAAGATTTGGATACTTTTGTACTATTTAAGAAGGAGTGAATATATTGAGTTTTAATGTTTATAATACTATGACTAGAAAAAAAGATGAGTTTGTACCTTATAAAGAAGGTAAGGTGGGAATGTATACTTGTGGACCTACAGTGTACAACTATGCACATATAGGCAATTTAAGGACATATATTTTTGAAGATGTACTTAAAAAATCCTTAGAGTATTTTAATTATAAAGTTAAACATGTAATGAATGTAACTGACGTAGGGCACCTTCAATCGGATGGGGATGAAGGGGAAGATAAAATGGCATTAGGTGCAAGCCGTGAGCATAAAACAGTATGGGAAATTGCTAAGTTTTATGAAGATGCTTTTTTTGAAGATTGTAAAAAACTTAATATAAAAAGACCTACTATTGTATGTAGAGCTACAGATCATATACAGGATATGATAGATTTTATAAAAAAACTTGAAGAAAAAGGATACACTTATGTTTCTAATGGAAATGTGTATTTTGAAATTGATAAATTTGAAGACTATACTAAGCTTGCAAACCTTAGTATAGATGAACTGAAAGCAGGAAGTAGAATAGAAATAGATCCTAATAAGAAAAACCCACTTGATTTTGTACTATGGTTTACAAACTCTAAGTTTTCTAATCAAATTATGCAGTGGGAGTCACCATGGGGCAAGGGGTTTCCAGGTTGGCATTTAGAATGCTCGGCAATGTCTGTTAAATATATTGGTGAATGTTTAGATATTCACTGTGGTGGAGTGGATCATATTGCGATACATCACACTAATGAAGTAGCTCAATCTGAAGGAGTATTAGGACATAAATGGGTAAAATACTGGATGCATGGAGAGTTTTTAGTGCTAGATAGTGGTAAAATGTCAAAATCTACTGGGAATTTTTTAACTGTAGCAAGACTTGAAGAAGAAGGATATAGTCCTCTTGATTATAGATATTTCTGTCTTCAATCTAAATATAGAAAACAGTTAGTGTTTAGTTTCGACAGTTTAAATGACGCTAGGAATGGCTACAAAAAACTTAAAGAGAGAATTGCTACTGTTTTAAACTCTATAAATCAAAATGATGTAACGAGTGGTGAGAAAACTAACGCATACAAAGAAAAATTCTCATCATATATCAGTGATGATTTAAATATAGCAAATGCTTTCACTGTACTTTTTGATGTTTTAAAAGATGGTGAACTTAATAATAAGGAAAAAGCTATACTTATAGAAGATTTTGATAAAATATTCTCATTAGATCTTATGACAATTGAAAAGGAAGATACAAATGTAGATGAAGAGCTTATAAATAAGCTTATAATTGAAAGAACTGACGCAAGAGAGAGTAAAAACTGGGCAAGAGCAGATGAGATAAGAAATGAATTTATAGCTATGAATATCGAACTTTTTGATACTAAGGAAGGAACGACTTGGAAAGTTAAATAAGTATGAATTAATAAGGCATCTATGGGCAATAATCATAGATGCCTTGTTTTATCTAAACTAAATAGGATGGACCGAGTAGGAATTATTCTATTTTACTTCTTTTTGAAGCCGCCTGGATTTTTTCATCGCTGCCAAGTCGTTTTGGTAATCTAGCATCATCATTTTTCTTAATCATAATTTGCTCTTGGGTAGTGTAATTGTAGTTTTTTGAATCTTTTCTTGCCATGGATATTGCCACCTTTCTAAAGTTTAATGAAATATTAGTTTCTCCAATATTCAGAGTATAATGCATCTAAATTATAACTAAATTTCCAATGTTTTTACAAAATAATAGAAATTAAATTAATAATGTGATAAAATTTTAAAAAAGGAAGTGATAAGAAAATTTAGTTTATAATATTATGTATAGCTTAAGGCAGAAAGTAATATATTTTAAATAAAACAATTAAAATCTGAGGTGATAAATATGGATAGATCAGCTTTGAAAGCTTCAATAGTAATTGCAGTTATTGGTATGATTTTAATATCAGTTATATATTTTAGACCGGTGAGCATTGAAAGAAACTATGGTGGATATATGTATGATGAGAATAGTGAATTTAACAAATCAACTGAAATTAAGCTTGTTGGAGAATTAAAAAAGAAATTATCTTTGAATTATGAATTTACTGGAAGTGTAGAAGTAGATGGTATTAAAGAGAAGGTTATTCTAAAGAGAATATGGGCGAAGAACAATGTTTTTAAGACTACGGGATATAGCACTTTTATAGAAGCTAAAAATAGTAAAACAGGGCAATATGAAGTGACTGGAACGCTTAATACATCAAAGAACTTCAATGAAATACTTATAAGAGTAGCTGAAGTAGATAACAAATATAATGGTAAATTTGATATTTGTGGGCCAAGTAGTACTGTGAAAGAGGCAAAAGGTATAATAACAAATATGGGAAAAAATAATTAACGTGTATTGGAGGAGTTGTATTGTCTAAAGAATTAATTTTAAAATTAAAGCCATACTTAAGTGAAAAAATATGGGGATGGGAGAAATGGGTACTTTCATGTCATGAAGAGGGAAATTCTACGGTGCAAGAAGGAATTTATGAAGGACGAGAATTGTCTGAAATTTTAGGATGTGGTAGTGATTTTCCTATACTAAATAAAATTATAAAAGCAGAAGATACCTTATCAGTACAAGTACATCCAAATGATGATTATGCTAAAAGGGTTGAAAATGCTAATGGAAAAACAGAATGTTGGTATATATTGGAAGCTGAAGAGGGGGCGACCTTAGTATCAGGAATAAAGAAAGGTTTAAATAAAGAAAAGCTAAGGCAAATTATAAAAGAAGGTAAACTAGAAGATTATTTAGAACGAATCAATATAAGCAGGGGAGATTTCATCTACATACCAGCGGGTACGGTACATGCTATAGAATCTGGTGTAAAGCTTATTGAGGTGCAACAAAATAGCAACATTACTTATAGACTTCATGACTGGGGACGAGGCAGAGAAGTGCATATTGAAAAATCCTTAGATGTTATAGATTATGATGGTAAGAATAAAGGTGGAAAAATTGATAATTTTAATAAATTAGAGACACCTTATTTTAAAGTGGAAAAAATTATTGTCAATAACAATTATATAGACATAGTTAATGATAGCTTCCATAGCTACACTGTAATATGTGGCGAGGGAGTAATAAAAGTGAGTAATGAGCAAATGAAATTAAAAGAAGAAGAAACAGTTTATATATCAAAAGGAATAGAGTATACACTTGAAGGTAATATGGAATTAATTAAATCTAGTGTGTAGAGGATTAATGACATTTAAAAGGAAGGTCTTAAACTTCTACAAGTGAGGGTTCCGTGTTATAACAAAAATAAAACTTCAGTGGGAGTGAAAATCTCCTTCCGAAGTCGTTAATATTGTAGCTTCGCGGAAGATAGTTAATGCTAGGCGAGATATGGAGGAGCGTTTAAAAATGAAAAGGATGAAGTTTTTAAAAAAAACAATGATATTGGGTACAGTGATTTTTGTGTTTTTGGCAGCTGGATGCACTAATAAGGAAAAAGATAATGTCGATAGTAAACCTAAAGCAACAAAAGAGGTAGAACCTACTCCAGTAGTTAAAAAACAAACAGAAAAAGGAGCTAATGACAAAAATCCAATGGTTACTATAGTAATGGAAGATGGCTCGACTATTAAGGTAGAATTATATCCAGAAATTGCACCGAATACAGTTAGAAATTTTGTTTCTTTAGTCCAAAGTGGTTATTATAATGGATTAATTTTTCATAGGGTAATACCAGGTTTTATGATACAAGGAGGAGACCCAGAAGGAACGGGCACGGGTGGCCCCGGGTATACAATAAGCGGCGAGTTTAGTAATAATAGTTTCGACAACCCTTTAAAACATGAAAGAGGAGTAGTATCTATGGCTAGAAGTGCTGATAAAGACTCAGCTGGTTCACAGTTTTTTATAATGATTAAGGAAAGTAGCAACTTAGATGGTGATTATGCTGCTTTTGGTAAGGTTACAGAAGGTATGGAAACAGTGGATAAAATAGTAGCTGTTGAGACTGGTAGTAATGATAAACCTAAAAAAGATCAAAAGATGAAAAAAGTTACTGTGGACACGTTTGGAGTAAAGTATGGTGAAGTTGAGAAGGTAAAATAAAATTATAAGAAATGCCCCTAGTGAGTTAAGTTCACTAGGGGCATCTTTTATATGTTTCGTGATTTTAAATTACATTAATACGAGGATTTTGTCTGTTTTTCATAATTATCTGTACATTTAGACTGGTTTTTAAAAATTCTTACAAATCTAATAGAGAATATATCACACATTACCATATCATTTGAACCACTTTCTTGAATGACAATAAAACTAATACCAACTTCTTTTAATATGCCTTCGCGATCAACCCACATACCAGTTCCAATTAAAAATTCTACTTTTATATATTTACCTATTTGGGTAGATAACCAACCTTGATTATAAAGTGGATTATCTACTATGGGTGAGACAGGTGGGATTTCACGGTGCTGGTTATTATCAGGGGTTGGCATCGCAGGTCTTTCTCTTGTATTATCATCTGTACCAAATTTTGGAATAGGTGCCATTGGGGGTTCAGAAAACACAGGAACACTGTCCCACATTGGAATTTGATTAAAATTGTTAGGTGGTGCTATAAACATAAAATATCCTCCTTAAAAATTATATTAAATCATTATCTAAAGGTATTGTTAATAATGCTTTTTAATTAAGTAGTAAAATACTTCGCTGTGGGATTGTAAAAGCAATGTAGACCTACACTGACTTGATAGATACCACTACCATTGAAAGGGAATTCATCTGGACATGGTGCATAGGGATTAAAATACCATAAGGACTCACCTGTTGTATATAATCTATTGCCAGCTAAAGCCCAATCAGCAATATCATAATGTATCTGCTCTGGTCGACTTGCCCAAATGGTTTGTGGGTTAATCACGCCACGAATTTCAGATCTTGCACAATCAAATTGTCCTTCCTGAAATATAATCCTTCTTAAATCACCTTGACCTATCCTAAGATATTCACCATCTGCTACGTGCACTCTGTTCATAACTACAGAGGCGACAGCTTTCATCCCATTTTCGCCTTCTCCACCAGCCTCACATTGTAGTATTCTAGCCAATAACTCCCTAGCACTGAAAGCCATAAATAGTCATCTCCTTAATTCGCTCTACAGTGTTATTATATTCAGGGAGTTAATAATGGTACTTAAAAAAACAAAGAAATTTTTTATTTACAAGGAAATTGTAAGATTTATTGGGTATTTAATAAATTGTGAGAGATAGCTATATAACATTAAAGAAACTCTAATAAAAATCCTATTGTCATATTCTTAGTAACATTTAACATGAATATATGGTAAATCAATGGGAAGTTTGATATAATTACCTTGTATTTGTGTTCTCTTTTGTTAAGCTATTATTATTTGTGGTAAAACAATAATAGCAAATGCATTTTATATTTTGTATATACTTTCGCGTAAAGGATATTAGATACCCAATATACCTATATTTATATATATATTATTATTGGATAAGGTATGACTATAAAAAGAAAATATCACTTAAAATTTTATATTTATACATATGTTATTAGATGAATAAGTTATGAAACATTTATACAAGAGGTGAATTATGCTAAATAGTGGAGATATATTAGACAAAAAATATGTAGTAATTAAAATTTTAGGCAAGGGTGGAATGGGCACCGTTTATTTATGCGAAAATATAATTCATGGTAATTTTTGGGCTATAAAAGAAGTAATAAAAAATACAAAAAATATAGATATTTTAACAGAGGCTAACATTTTAAAAAATCTAAGCCATCCAGGTATTCGGAGAATAGTTGATATATTTTATGAAAATAACAATCTATATATGGTTCAAGATTACGTAGAGGGTCAAACACTAAAGGAGTATGTTAAGGTAAATGGTAGAATACAGACAGAAAAAACTTGCCGGATTACATCTGATTTATGTGATATTATAGGATATTTACATAATCAAAATCCAGCTATTATATATAGAGATATAAAACCATCGAACATAATTATAACAATAAGTGAAAAAGTTGTTTTGATTGATTTTGGTATTTCGAAAATTTATAAGGGTGACAAGTCACAAGACACAGTGTGTGCATGTTCTAATGGATATGCGGCTCCAGAGCAATACGGCTTAGGGAAATGTTGTACGCAAACAGATATATATGGCATCGGAATGTTAGTATACTTTATGGTGAAAGGGAAGACCCCTTTCACAGGTATAGAGCCTCTTTTGGACGAAAATTATGGGCCCGATATTAATGGAAAATTAAAAATAATAATACAGAAGTGCGTTAAGATTGATATTAAGGATAGATATATTTCGGTTAAAGCTCTAAAAAAAGAAATTTTAGAAGTATTAAAAAAAGATAAATATGAAAAAATAGCGGGTTTGAGTGACTATAATATTAGCACAAATGTGGGGACTAAAAAAACTAAAACAAAAATCACAAATAAAGGTAAGCTAACAATAATTAAAAATGGGTTTTTCTGTTGTCTAGTTGTAACTCTAGCAAGCATTTATATTTTTCATGGGAATAAAAAAGAAAGTACAGTTATGAACACTGTAGATAGGACCGAAATAGTGAGCCCCGTAGTAGGTTCATCAAGTATAGAGAAAGATGCTATTAAGGAGGCTATAAAGAAGTCTGTTAAGACACCTATTATAAGTCCTGTAAAGGTAGCAACTAGTTATATTACACAAGATAGCTCAATAAAAGAAAAAACGCCGCAATTATCTAAAGCAAAGGATAAAGAAAAACGAAAAAACAAACAAACGAGCATAGTAAAAAAGATTAAATAAATGAGATGTTTAGAAATGGATGTAGATGTATTGAGCTGGACAGGTAATAATAATTTAAATTAATTTGGACTGTTAATAAGGGTTAATTTATATTAATCGTTCCAATTGCCTAATATAGTGCTATAATATGGTTAGGAAATAATAATATGAGAATTAATGATGATTTTACAACATAAGATATAGGGGGAGTAACAATGAGAAGAAGAATATTACCTTTACTTATAGCTATTGGATTAGTTATGTCAGTAAGTAAGCCGATGTTCGCAGTGTCACTAACGCAGCAGTTAGATAATCAAAAGAGGCAGCTGCTAGAACAACAGGGTTCATATAGTTTGTCACAAAAGAATTCTGACCAATTAGAGATATCTATCGAAATGTTAGATTTAGATATTGGGAACATGAACGCGGGAATTGATAAAGCAAAAAATGAGATATATAGTACTGAGAAAAAAATAGAGAAGACTACAAAAGATATAGTAGTTGCTGAGAACAATATAAAGGGCGAGGAATCTGTATTTAATGAAAGAATGAGAGCAATGTATATGAACGGAGCAGATAGTTATTTAGAGATACTACTTGATTCTGAAGGAGTCGAAGACCTTATCTCAAGAGTTGAAAATGTTAAAAAAATTGTAGAATATGATAACAAAATTATTAAAGAATTAAATGAGAAAAAGAAAATTATTGAGGATAGAAAAAAAGCTCTTAATGATAACAAAGAAAAAGTTCTAGCGTTAAAAGCTAATAATGAGCTTAAATTGGACGAGCTTAGTGCAAAGAAAAAAGAACAAGGACTACTAGTAGCAGAAGCAAATAAACAGGAAGAATTGAATAAAAATGAAATGATAAAAATACAGGCTTCAGTAGACAGTACTACGAATCAAATAAAAGATGAAGCAGATCAAAAACGTAAATATGATATGGCAATAGCTGCTAAAAAAACTCAAGAAAATACCCCATCAAGAGGGCAAGTAAGTACCGCAGTGAAAAATGAAACAAATGATGAAAAAGAAATAGTAGAAGAGGTAAGTAAACCAAAACCAACTTTACCAAAACCAACTTTACCAGTTGGTTCAAATGAAGTAATAGAGTATGCTAAAACTTTCCTGGGAACACCATATGTGTGGGGAGCAACGGGTCCAAATTCATTTGATTGTTCAGGGTTTACTCAATATGTATATGCACATTTTGGAGTTACTACAGGACGGTCCACATATGATCAGATAACTCACGGATCATATGTGTCTAGAGAGAATTTACAACCAGGAGATTTGGTATTCTTTGGATCAGGAAGTCCTCACCATGTTGGTATTTATGTAGGAAATAATTCATACATACATGCACCAAGCACAGGGGATGTAGTTAAAATATCACAATTAACGAGAAGTGATTATATGTCTGCAAGAAGAGTTAGATAGTAACATGTAAAATAACATAAAATGATTCACAAAAATAATATAAATAGGTTTGATTGATGATTTTTAAAACACCGTGGTTAATTTTAACCACGGTGTTTTAAAATCATTTTTCTCTATAATCAGCAAGAAGTAAGTCGACCATTGCACCATAGCTTTTTGTTCCAGATTGTTGATTTTGAGATTTAAGATAAGTGTCGTTAATTTTATCTTCTATTTTCTCTATAGGACCAGAGTACATTTCCCAAAAAGATTGGTTGTACTTCAAGTCATTAATTACACCTGTGCTACAAGTTGAAATCAATTCTTTATATTTTTGAGAATCACTTTTTTGTAATGCATTTAATGAATAAGATAATGCTGCAAGTGTTCCAGAGTATTGAAAATCTATATACGGATGATTTATACAAGCTATATATGCAATATAGTTTGCTTCATCTTCTTTAGCAAAGCCTCTTTGATGGGCCATTTCGTGAACAGTGGTAAATGGAAGGAATGAATCAGGTTCTGCCATATTAATATTTGCTTCGTTAGTAAAAGGAAAATAAAAACCTGTAATTCCTGTATAGCACATTGGACTTGAAAGTAATATACCCTTAGGTATTCCATAGTTACCTTTTAATGCATCATATTGAAGTGAAGCTTTATCATATCCTAATTGAGCAGTTTTTAGGATATACTTTTTATTATAAGAAAGTTCCATTACACCATATTGGTTTTCGTTTGTTTTTTTTCTTAGAGAACTTGAACTATTTATAAGATGCATGCAAAGTGAAGCAAGTTCATTTGAAGATGACGAGCGGACATTTAACTGAAATATTTTATTGAGTGTAAGTCTTTGATAATTAAATCCCCATAAAAACTGGAATGAAAAATATATTAATCCGGATGCAGCAAGTATATTTAAAACAAAGTGTTTTAAAATACCTAATCTTTTATTTTCATATTTGTATAAGTCAAAAGTTGTTTTTAAAATATACAATAACGCGAAAGTTACAAAGAAAATAATTGTAAGTTCTGCAAGAGAAAATGGTAAGAAGCGAGTAATTGCACTTAAAATATTAGCAATTATTTTATAAAAAAATGATGAATAGTATTTTTCTATAAGAGTTGGAAACATTCTAGATATTTGAGTTAGGAGAATACCTAAGGGGAAAAGCAAGATTAAAAATGATTTCTTCTTACAGGGAAAAAACTTCAAACTAAGCACCTTCTTTATATAAATTGAATGTAAATATAATTAATTATACAAAAATCTCCAAGTGAAATGTTTACTTGGAGATTTTTTATATTATTTTTTTTGCTGTAATAAGTCTCTAATTTCACTTAATAGCACTTCTTCATTTGAAATTTTGGGAGCGACAATTTTTTCGATTTCTTTCTTTTTAACAGAGTGTATAGCTTTTATAAATATAAAAAGTGAAAAAGCAATTATTAAAAAGTCTATGATGGATTGAATAAATAAACCATATTTAATTGACAATGCTACTCCACCGGCTATAGATGATGGTATATCATATTGTAAACTACTAAAATTAATTCCACCCATTAATATGCCAAGGAAGGGCATTATAATTTCATTCACTAAAGAGGTAACTATTTTAGAAAATGCCGCACCTATAACAACAGCTATTGCTAAATCTAATACACTCCCTTTAAGAGCAAATTTCTTAAATTCTTTCAACATATGTGGAACACTTCCTTTCAAAGCATATATTAAGTTTAAAAGTATTTATATTATATCATATATTATTTATATTAAAAAAAAAATTTGAAAAATATGATTGTTAAAGTCATTTGCATGTGACTTAGCTGAAGAAATACTAAATAATTATTTAGTTACGCTTGTTGTTTTTGCTCTTCTACTCCTAATCTCCACCACAATAAAAATAACTAAAGGTATTATAACTTCAAAAACAAAGGAATAATATGGCCATATATTCAAAGTCCAGGATAACATTTCCATGGTACTCTCGTAAACAAAAAAAGAGAAGTTAAACATTAGAAGAGCTATAGGTGTTGCAATAAATTTGTAATCATCAAACCCAAAAACCTTGGAAATTCCATTGCAAACTGCAAAGAGACATATAATTACTTTAACAAAGACACATACTAAGAATTCAATAGCTACTGTCATTTCAAGTCTTTCAAGTAAATTACCTAGGCGAATAAGGCTTATTACCATGGGAGAAGGGAAATATAATCTTGATAAGGTTTCATTACCTAATACTAAAATATTTCTTAATGTTACTAAAAATATAAGCCCTCCACCCACTAGTAAGCCTACCATAAATGTTTTTTTATAATTTTTAACTTTAGATATATTAGAAAATACCATTGTAAAAATTACGGTTTCACCAAATGGATAAGTAAAACTTGAGAAAGCACCTCTTAAAAGTGGAGCGGAACCGCTACTTAGTATTGGCTTTAATTTGCTTATATTCATTTGTGAAATTGAAAATATAGAGACAGTAAAAAATATTAGAATTACAACCCAAATGAAGAACTCAGACCATCTTCCTAAGACTTCAATACCTTCTTTTAAACTCCATATAAGAAGTATAGTAAAAAAAATCATAGGTACTACCACTGGTGTATCAGGTAACGCTGAGATATTAGTAAATTCTGATAAACTTCTAAGAACTAAGGATCCATCATGAAAGGCAAACCATATCATTAGTATACTTATTGTTTTTCCTATAAACTTCCCCATAACGATTTGAAGTATATCAAATAAATCTTTCCCAGGATATAAAGATAAAATTTTAGAAAACATAAGTAACAATATAATAGACCATAAAATAGCAATAATTATTGCTATCCACGCATCTTGTTTTGCAGCGCCTCCAGATCCGTTTAGAAAAGTAGTTCCAATTATAAAAAGTATTATAAGTATTGTAGCTTGTCTTTCAGAAATAACTTCATTTTTCATTTATGCCTCCCATACTATTTACTGTAATGATAAACAGTAAATAAAACTAATTTGTTTTACCAAATATTGAAACTACAATATCTTTTATTTGATTCGATGGACTTGGTAACTGTACTCCTAAGGTTAGAAGAGTGCTAATTATCATTGAAAATATAATAAGAGAAAAATAAAGTGCTATTTTACCAATATTTTTTTCTTTTAATAATACGACAGTTTCAAAAAATATTACTATGATATAAAAAATTATTACAAGTAAAAACATTTATAAATTCTCCTTTGATTATTTTCCTATTGGAATAGGGTTTGTTGTTGTCCCACTACCCTTTATTTTCAGGTGCACGTTAACTTCAGTCTTTAGACTTATCAAAATATCTTCTCCATTATTTTTGTAAGTCTCACTTACTTTTGGTTTTTCTTTTTTGAAAATCTCTCCAAAACCTAAAACGTCGCTATGGTAATTTTTCTGTAATTTACTAATTATAGATTGTATATTACCTTCTATTTTTTTTTCTGCTTCACTCTTAAGTATTTTTAAATTTCCCTCTTGAATAAAATCTTTAGTTCCTCCAACCTCAGATATAGTTACAACTGGGTATATATCAATTATAAGCGATGATACTCCATTGTTATAAATGGGGGTTAATTTAGTTTTATTTTCATGTATTTCTAAGGTGATGCTGGTGCCAGAACCTGAAACATCTTTCAAAGTAATTAACCCTTGTTCTATTTTGTTCTGAATCATAAGCATGTATAGGGTTTCGTCCCCATCTATATATCCTACAAGCTTATCTGACTTAAAAATAGCAGAGCCATTTAAAATAGGGACTATAGTTCCAGCATTAAGATCACTTTTAACTGTAGCTATTGCTTCAGACTTACCTTCTGAAGACATTGCATCGACAAATGACCATAACATTGAATTGGGAAATTTAGAGAGTGTTTCCCATGAAGTCATGGCATCATTAAGATGAAACGAAGTTACGTTATTAAGATTAACCTTAGGTTTTAAAATTTCTGCAGCACTATCACCCTTTGCTATTAGAATCCACATATCTGATCTAAGCCTGGAGTCTCTATAGGCCCAATCAATTACCGGAATTACCCCTTCATTTGCGACTGGCTCACTTATTATTAGCACCTTTTCATCACTCCAAAAAAGTTTTAAACCAGTTTTTTCTATCATATTTCTCACCGCATTAAATATACTGTCACCTTCGGAACTATAAAGCTCAGAACCAATGGTTGAGGAACCACCTTGACGTTGCGTAGTTATAACTTCTGTTGTAACAATATATTTATTTGTTGATATATCCTTATCTATAGCAACGCCAGCTACTATTGCTAATGTGTCTATTTCGCTATAGTCCCAGCACCCGCATAATATAATAGGACATATAGCTATAATAAAAATTATTATTACAATTTTTTTTTTCATTTGGAGTCTCTCTTTCTTAATTTTTTTTGACGCTTTTTATTTTTTGTAAACAGCTTCGGTCTTAAATACATATCCCACCAGGGAGCTCTAATTACAGTATCCTTTATATCCTGAATAGAAAAAGAAGGGATGTTAGTCATATAAGGTATACCAAAGGAACGAATAGACATCATATGAAGAACTAAACCCATTACGCCAAAAATATAACCATATAAACCTAGGAAGGAAGATAATAATAAAAAAATTATTCGTATCTCTACTATTCCTACCACTTGAGGTAGCATAATGCTTGAAATTCCAGTTAGTGCAGTAACTATTACTATAGGGGCACTGACTAGTCTTGCGTTAACAGCAGCATCACCAAGAACTAAGGCACCTACTATACTAATTGCTCCGCCAATATGTTTAGGCATTCTAAGACCTGCTTCTTTAAGTATCTCAAATACAATCATCATGCCCATGGCTTCTACAATTGAAGGAAAAGGTAATCCTTGTCTCGCAGAATATATACTTAGAAGGAGTGGAGTTGGAATAAGTTCTTGATGGAAGGTAACAAGTGCTACATATATAGCTGAAGTACTAGTGCTAATAAAAAAACATAACCATCGAAGAAATCTGACAAAGGAGGAATATAAAAAATTGTTATAATAGTCTTCATTGCTCTGAAAAACCTCAACAAAGATAGTTGGAAGAGTTAGAACAACGGGAGTTCCATCGCAGAGAACTGCAAACCTTCCTTCTAGAAGTTTACCTGCAACCACATCAGGTCTTTCTGTATTAAAAATAGTCCTAAAGGGAGAATAAGGGGCATCTTTAATTAATTCCTCTATGTAACCAGAATCTAAAATACCATCAATATCAATATTATTAAGCCGCGTCATTAGCTCTTTATGTATAGGTTCCATTGCTATACCTTTAATATAACATACACATATTTGAGTTTTAGTTTGTTCACCAATTCTCATGAATTCGAATTTTAAGTTAGAATTAATAAGTTTCCGCCTAATAAGTGTAAGATTTAAATTCATTGATTCGGTAAAGCCTTCCCGAGGACCCCTAACTATAGTTTCTGATTGAGGTTCTGAAATTGCCCTTTTTTCCCAGCCTATAGTACCAATAGAAACTACTTCAGCCAAACCATCTATGAAAAGCATAGTTTTTCCGTATATAATTTCATTAATGATATTATCAACAATAGATGTTTTTTTGTTGTCTGCAGTTAAAAGTATTTTTTGCATTAAAATATCCATAATGTTACTATCATTAATATCAGATAAATCACCTAACAAAAGTGGCTTTATAATATCTTCATTAATTGTTTTCAGATTTGCCATTCCATCAATATAAACAAGCGTACACTTAGTGCTAGTAGGTTTGCCAATTGATAGATCTCTATATACGACTGTTGTGTCATTAATAAAAATGCTTTTTATCATATTAATATTTTCATCTAATGATTTTACTAGGTTTATATTTGAAAAGTCATTTGCATTCATAAATTAAACATCCTTTGTATTATAATAATTAACTACATATAGATATTTTAGCCAATTTGTAAATGATTTAATCACATACATTTTGCTCAACATCCTAAAATACTCTCTCCATATCTGAACTTCTTTGGTAAAAATATAAAAAAAGGACGGTTAATAACTAATTACATTCAATTAGTTATTAACCGTCCCCATATTTTCTTGTTTTATTTGAAATATTCGCGAACGAAATCAGGTACATATGCGTCTTCAATATTTAAATAAGTAATATCATTACCATTTTTCATATATAGACCTAAAACATACTGCCCTTTATTATTTTGTGAGTAGTTTTTTAAGCAGGTTTCAAGCTTATTTTTATCAGTGATTTTAAGTGTTTTTACATTTTTGTTTTCTTCCAAAGGAGTAATTCCACCGTTAAGGTTACTAGGATTTCTTTTTTCTATAATAGCATAGTCTATATCTTCAGGCATTATTCTAGCCTTAGAATAGTATCCATTTTGTTTTAACCAATTTTCAAATTCTTTATAGGATTTTTTCCAAGATAAATTTATTCTTTCATCATTTGATAATAATATATCAATATTCGCCCATGAATCTCTTGAATCTATGATGCTTTCATAAGTTTCATTTAAAGCCTCTTTTTTCAAAATATCTGTTGCTTCTTTAATTTTTGTTTGGTTTGCTATTGTTATCCCATTATTTTCATATCTTGAGTTAATTGAAATTTTATCAATGGATTTATAATCGGTATTTAAAATACTATTATGAAATTCTTTATATTCCTTTGATTCATATATAGGTTTTAGATATATTCCATACTCATCTTGTGGAATATTATATTGTCTTTTTATTTGCTTTCCATTTTTCAAGTTATATAGAATATCAAATTGCTTATTTGTATTTGAAGCGTACTTTAAAGTTTTTTTATCATCTATAAGCTTACTATGCAATTTCACAATGTTATTAAGAGTTTGTATTTCATGATAAGCAGATATTGGGTTGTCCTTTATATCAGTTGAATAATAGAACCCATTATCTATAACAATGCTGTCGATATTTTCTATAGTAGGAATTCGTTTTTCATATCCGATAATATCAGAATTAATAACAAGTGCTAGTAGGGCGATAATACCTGCGTACATGAAATACCCCTTTATATTTCTAAAAATTCTTAGGGATTTAGTTATTATAATTTCTGCAATAATATATCCAATTACAGAGCCTATAACATATCCGAGTATAATAAAGCGTATATCATAGCCTCCGCTTTTAAAATACGTTCCACCTACTAGCATACAGCAGAAGGTTATGCCATATTTAAATACAGGTTGTAGATGTTTAAAAGCAACAACATTAGATGCAGCTTCTAAATTTCTTTTATGGTATGCGAATCTAGCTACAAGGTAAAGAATAATACATAAAATTATATATATAAATATTTCCATTGAAGTCATTGGTGTATTAGTTAAAAATCTTGTAATTGGAGAAAAAAATTCTATGCTATTATTTATAAGATAGTTACTGGCAATACCATAAATAAAGAAGTCAAGATTATAACTAATTAAGGCAGTTAATCCAAGAGGTAAAAATAAAAATATATACGTAAGTATTCCCTGTGCAGTTGAAAGTCCTGTGAACATACCAACTAAAACACTTGAAAGAAAAATAACAATATTAAATAAAATTGTTAGTCCAGCCCAGAACATAACATTTTTAACCGTAAAGTGAATATTAGCAGTGTTCAAATTTAAAGATTCTTTAAGTAATAATGCAGAAAGTGCAGCGACAATTACTGGTACTAAAAGAAGTAGTATTCCTATAAATATATGGTTATCATATAACTTCACCCTTTTTATAGGAAGAGCGTGAATCATATCTACAGAATTTTTGTTTTGTATGTATCTAAATAATAGTATAGCAGTTAAAACCGGTATAACTGCAGTGGACATCAATAGTATGTTATTATTAAAAATATCTTTAATTGATGAAGAATACTCTGGATGAGCTGTGTTACTAGAGTTCATCATTAATATTTTAAAAGGTACTTCAAATAATAAAAATATTGTGTAACATATGCCTATCCAGCCAAAGCGTTTTATATCATTTACGAGTACCCCTTTATTAAAGCATGATGTTTTCAATTTCATAGTTAACGGCCCCCATTTCATATATAAATATTTCTTCTAAGGTAAGAGTAAGAACATCCATAATCACAGGATTAAATTTATTAAAGTAATTAATAACATCAGACTTATTTCCTCTAACAATTAGAAGAAGCACTATTCCTCTTTCTTCCTTGTGGAGTATATTAGCACCGCTAAGAAGTTCTTTTGGTACTTTATCCTTAAAGGCAATTTGTATTTTATGCACATCAGATTTTAACGCATCTAAATCTTTTTCTACTATGAGAGTTCCTTTATGAAGAATTCCTATATGGTCACAGATATCTTCTAATTCCCTTAAATTGTGGGAAGAAATAATAATAGTCATTTCTTTGTCTGCAACATCTTGGATTATTAAGTTTTTGACCTTTTGTCTCATAACTGGATCTAAGCCGTCAAGGGGCTCATCTAAAATCATAACCTTAGGTATAGTTGATAGTGCAAGCCAAAAGGCAACCTGTCTTTGCATACCTTTAGATAAACTATTTATTTTTTTATTTACATCCATATCAAATACTTTTATTAGATTTTCAAATCTTTCATTGTTCCATTTAGGATAAATATTTTTATAATAGTTAGCCATATTATCTATTGTATATTGGGAAAAGAAATAAAGGGAATCTGGTATAAATATAGTTTCTGATTTGGTTAATACATTCTCAAATACATTTTCACCAGCTATTTGAACTATTCCCGTGTCCTGTTTATAGATACCTGCTAAAAGCTTTAAAAGAGTTGTTTTTCCGGCACCGTTTGAACCTACAAGGCCGTAAATAGAGCCTTTATTAACATTAAGGTTTACATTTTGTAATGCTTCTAAATCAGCAAAGGATTTAGAAATATTTTTTACTGAAATCATATTTATTCCTCCTTTTTATTAGTTTGTATTTGTGAAATTATTTTTAAAATATATTCTTTTGTCATCCCCATATACATCGCTTCAGACAGTATTTTTGTTAATTCATTTTCTATTTTCTTTAGTTTTTCAGAATCTGCTACTTTTGCGGAGGGAGTAACGAAACTGCCTTTTCCTTTTATGGAGTGAATATATCCTTGTGTTTCTAGTTCTTTATACGCTTTTTGAATAGTATTGGGGTTCATAGTAAGCTCCATTGAAATAGTGCGCACTGAGGGTAGTTGGTGATTAGGCTTCAATATTTCACTAATTATAAGCTGCTTAAACTTTTCTACTAGTTGTTCGTAAAGGGGCAGCCGACTTCTTAAATCTAATTCAAACATCTTATTTCTCCTTTCCTTCTTATTTTAAATGTATAACATTAGTGTGTTAACTGTATTATTGAACACAATACAGTTATAGTATAGAGGATAAATATTACATTGTAAAGGTGTAAATATAAAATTAAATTATTTATAACAGTATAGGATAAAAAAATTCCAAAATAACGATGAAAAATGTATTGTTATTCACTAATATGTATGGTAAGATACATGTATATTAACTGGTTAACGCCAGTTATTACTGAGACTAAACTAGATAACAACATATCCTCTTTTTAGAATATAATTGTTAATCGGTTGTTAGATCTTAATATTTGAAAAAGGAGGAATGTTTAAAATGGCAGATAAAACTTTAGTATGTAAAGACTGTGGTAAAGATTTCGTATTCACTGAAGGCGAACAAGAATTCTACAAAGAAAAAGGATTCGACAATGAACCTCAAAGATGTGTTGATTGCAGAAGAGCAAGAAAACAACAAAATGACAGAGGATTCAGAAACTAGTAAAGAACTTACTATAAACCCTATGGGATTAAACCTATAGGGTTTTTTTTTTTGTAGGCAATTGGGAGACTATCAGTAGTTATCCTAATTAGGAAAGGGCATTTTTTTAAATTTTTTAATTTTATTATTCTTTGGATTATTATAAAACTTAACAATTTCCCACCAACCAGTAGAAGCAGCACCAAGGATGCAAGCTAGTATAGCGGTTTTAAAATTCAGCGCTACAGTTTTAAAAATAGGATGAGCAGCTGGAATATACACTATTGAAAATAACATCATTAAGGCTAAACTATTAATGTAAAGTCTAGCTTTGCTACCTTTTTCCTTAAAAATACTAAATAGATACTTAGTGTTGGATCTATTAACTAAGACTAAAATTACATTTCCGACTATCAGGCTCATTAAAGAAAAAGTTCTTGCATAGTCTGCACTTAGACCTGAGTCAACCATATAGTGGAAAGGTAAAAATGCTGCTAAAAACATTGTTGTACCCTGTAATAAAACTTTTTTTGTTAATGCTCTCGTTAGTAGAGGTTCATCTGGCGAGCGTGGGGGCTGATCCATTATATAATCTTCTGCTGGTTCACCTTCAAAAACTATAGAACAGGTTGGATCCAAAATTAACTCTAAAAGAACGATATGAACAGGTAGTAATATTTGTGGTAAGTTAAAAACAGGTGAAAATAACGCTAAGGCCATAATAGGAATGTGAATTATCATTATATATACCATAGCTTTACGAATGTTATCAAAAACCCTTCTTCCATCTTCTATGGAGTGAACTATAGTTGTAAAATTATCATCCATTAGAATCATATCGGCAGCTTCTTTCGCAACCTCTGTTCCTCTTTTGCCCATTGCAATACCTATATTAGCATTTTTTAGAGCTGGGGCATCGTTTACGCCATCACCAGTCATTGCAACAATTTCACCGTTCTTTTTAAGTGCCTTAACTATCTTCATTTTATGTTCTGGAATTACTCTTGAGAAAATATCACAATGCTTCACTGCCTCGTAAAGTTCATAGTCGGTCATAGCATCAATTTCATCTCCAGTAATAGCAGAGTTATTAAAATTAAGACCGATCTCATGTCCTATGGCTATAGCTGTTTTAGAATAATCTCCAGTTATCATCATTACTCTTACTCCAGCTTTTTTACATATATTTATAGCATCCTGTACGCCTTCTTTCGGTGGATCTTGAAGTCCGATTAATCCCTTAAAACATAATCTATACTCTTCTAAATTATCTTTAAGGGTACAAGTTACTAAATCAGCCAGTACAATAACTCTTAACCCATTGATAGCCATATCATCGATAATATTTAAAATTTTGGCTTCTTCATTTGGACTTAAATTACATAGTGGCAATATAGTTTCTGGGGAACCTTTAGCTGCTATATAATAGGTATCATTTTCTTTGTAAATGTTCGCCATTCTTTTGGTTTTAGGATCAAAAGCATGGGTTTTAGCTAACTCAAGATTGTAAAGCTCATTTATGTCTATTTTATCAGTGCCAGCTGCAACTATTGCTTTTTCCATAGGATCGTAGGGATCTTTTTCGCAAGCTAAAACTAAAAGCTTAGCTAAATCTTTATCCAGAAGTTTATCTGGGTCTATAAATTTGTTGTTATATATAGTTTTTACCCTCATAATATTTTGTGTGATTGTTCCTGTTTTATCTACGCAAAGAACGGTGGTGGAACCTAAAGTTTCCACTGCAGGTATACTGCGAATTAAGGTGTTCTTTTTAGCTAACCTAAATGCGCCTAGGGATAAGAATATTGTAAGCACTACGGGGAACTCTTCTGGAATAATGGCCATAGCCAAGGTTATACCCGCGAGTATACTCTCAACAAATTCACCAGTATGCATATAGGAAAGACTTATTACTATAATGCATAAAATAAAGCCAGCAATAGCTAATGTTTTTACTAAATGAGATACTTTCTTTTGAAGAGGAGAGGGTTCCTGATTTGTTTCATTTATAGCCTTTCCTATTTTTCCATATTCCGTTTCAAAGCCTATTGTCCTTACTCTAGCAGTGCATTTCCCGAAATTAGACAAAGTACCTTCATATAAATAATCCTGTTTCCAGTATTCCTTAGAGGAATCTATAGCTCCGGTGGGTAGCTTATATACAGGTTCGCTTTCTCCAGTAAGGGAAGATTCATCCACTGAGAAATTTGATTCTTCGATTACTTCACAATCTGCTGGAATACGATCTCCTTCTGATAAAAAAATTATATCAGAAGGCACAAGTTCGCAACTTTTAATTACTTGTTTTTTTTCATCCCTAAGGGCTATAACATGGGGTGCCGTCAAATCTTTTAAAGCATCCATAGTTTTTTCGGTTTTCCATTCCTGAACGAAGGTTATAGTAGCAACAAAAATAACAAAAATAAGCATTATACTACCTTCTCTTGGTTCACCTAAAATAAAATATAAGGTTGAGGCCCCTGCTAATAATAAAAACATAGGCTCTTTGAATACACTTAAAAATTTTATTATGGGATTAGACTTTTTAACTTTCGCAAGCTCATTAAAACCATATTTTTCTCTAAGAGTTTTTACCTCGATCTTACTCAAACCTTTTAATGAATTATCTTTCACTTATTACACCTCATTATCAATTAATAATACATATACTAACTACTATATGTTATGAACGTAGAAATGTTAAAGGTTTCAAAAAAAATAATATAAATATATATTATCAATTGATAATTATATGCAGATATTAATGAGAATTAATTGTGAATAATATGCATTAATATATGTTAATTGTTAATAAACAAGTGGATAGGAGAAACGATACCTATTTTTATGATGCTGTTTTTTTGATATGCTATAACTACAGAGCTTCATAATATATCTACAGTAGTAGTAAGGTGAAAATTTTGATTAATAAGACGAAACTGTAGTGAATGATATTAAAAAAACTGGATAAAATAATACTGTGGTTTATTTTATTAAATTAAAGATATAAAGTATCTGTGTGGGATATTAATAATGGTTTCTAATTGATAACAACAATTAAAAACTATTGAAAATATCATTGACATACTTTAGTTTTACGCATATTATAAAAATATAGACTAAAACTAATTGAGAATAACAATTTTATATTCTTGTTAGGTGAGGTTACTGTATAGAAATATGCTACTGCCCAGAAATGTCGAGAGACGCCAATGGGTCAGCAGGTACTACCGGATTAAGGTTTTACTTAATGTAGCTGACAACATTCATAGATAATATGAATGATTATGTTCTACGCTTTACAGTGCTAAAACTCAACGAGTGGAGAAGGTATTATTTGATTCGTATTGAATCTCTTCACTTGTTGTGGAGAGATTTTTTATTTTATGATATTTTAGAAGGAAAGTCTCCCACGTCTATAAGTGGAAGTTGCATACTATAACAAAGAAAAAACTTCAGTGGGAGTCTAAATATCCTTCTGAAGTCATTGATATTGCAGCTTCGCAGAAGATGATTTAAGGAGGTGATTGATATGGATGATGGCCCTGCGGATAGTAATTTAATAAACAAATTTAATGAATTTTATATCATTACCATAGCCAATCGCTATTTGATAGGTATGTTTTATTAAATATGTATTAGTTATGGTAGAAATATAAGGTTGCAGCATCGAAGACGATGATTTAACTAATTAAGTTTATTTAGATTACTATGAGATGTGTTAATTTTAATTCATAATACAAATCATAGGAGGTTTTAAAATGAAACATACAGTAAGTTTTATTAAAAGAAAATTTGGACTATTTGACATTATAATATTTGCATCAATAATAGCATTATTGTATATTTTGGTGTCACCAAGTATTAACCACACTTCAACTGGTCAAAGTGTAGTGATTTCAACAAGTCTATCAAAGCTTCCAATTTATGCTCTTAAGTCAGTTGGAAGAATGACGGCAGCATATATTTTATCATTAATATTTACATTTATATACGGATATATGGCTGCCCATAATGAAAAGGCAGAGAAGATTCTGGTACCTATACTCGATATTTTGCAATCAATTCCTGTACTTTCATTCTTGCCAGCTGTTGTTTTGGGATTAGTTGCAGTATTCCCTAATAATAACATAGGAATTGAAATTGCTTCAATTATTTTGATTTTTACCGGGCAGGCATGGAATATGACCTTTAGCTTTTATCATTCAATTAAGAATATTCCAAGAGATTTAAAAGAAGCAACTGAAGTTTTTCAATTAAGTAAATGGCAACAATTTAAAACCATGGAACTTCCATTTTCAGCTATAGGTCTTGTTTGGAATAGCATGATGTCTTGGGCTGGTGGTTGGTTCTTCCTAATGGCGTGTGAAATGTTTACCATAAAGGATAGAAATTTTAGACTTGAGGGTTTAGGATCTTATCTTCAAACAGCAGCTAATGAGGGAGATGAAAAAGCACTCTTGTGGGGAATAATTACATTAGTACTAGTGATTGTACTGCTAAACGAATTGGTTTGGAAACCTGTAATTGTATGGGCTGATAAATTCAAAGTAGAGCTTACTGGAAATGATGAAAAATCCCACTCCTTCATTCTTACAATGATAAGACGTTCAGTGATTATTGAATTTCTATCAGAAAAGGTATTTAGTAAAATTAAATTTTTTGCTAATAATATTATTGATAATTTAATAGGCAGATTTAGTAGTAGCAAATATTCGAGGGTTAGTATTTTAGGGAAGTTTATAAGCATAATAGTACGAATTATAATAATTATTTTACTTTGTTATTCGTTATTTAACGCGTTAAAACTTGTATCTACGGTTTCTCTTAATGAATTAAGCAAGTTTATTCCAGCTGTAGGAGCTTCATTAGTAAGAGTACTTGCTGCACAAGCTATAGCACTTTTATGGACAGTACCAGTTGGAGTTGCTATAGGAATGAATAAAAAGCTAGCAAATATATTTCAACCAATTATCCAAGTTATAGCATCGGTTCCAGCTACTGCACTATTTCCTGTAGTATTGGGATTATTTATGAGTGCTGTTGGAGGATTAAGTATAGCATCAGTCTTTCTGATGTTAATGGGAACGCAATGGTATATATTGTTTAATGTAATTGCAGGAGCAATGGCAATACCAGAGGATTTGGTAGCAGCTAGTAAGACTTTTGGACTTAAAGGCTTTAAAAAGTGGAAGATACTAATACTACCAGCAATATTTCCCTATCTCATAACTGGAATGATTACAGCTACAGGTGGGTGTTGGAATGCCACTATAGTATCTGAATATGTGAATTTTGGGAAAGAGACATTTAGCACTATAGGAATTGGAGCATTAATATCAGATGCAAGTAATAGTGGGGATTTTCCAATGCTTATTCTTAGTACAATCGTTATGTGTATAGTGGTAGTTACATTCAATAAGTTAATTTGGAAACCATTGTATAATTTAGCAGAAGTGAAGTATAAAATAGAACTATAGTAAGATAGAAAGAGGTGTTAGTAATGGCAAAGGTAAAAGAGTTTATTAAAGTAAGTGGAATAACTAAATATTATGGAGGTTCAGATAAGCCTACAATTGAAAATATAAATATAGATATTAATGAAGGAGATTTTGTTGGGATACTCGGACCATCTGGATCTGGTAAATCAACTATATTGAGAATAGTAACAGGTCTAATTCAGCCTGAAAAAGGTGAAGTTTTATTTGATGGTAAAAGAGTTAACGGCGTTAATCCCTATGCATCTATAGTATTTCAAACCTTTGCTTTATATCCATGGCTAACTGTACTTGAAAATGTAGAACTTGGGCTTAAAGCTAAAGGATTTCCTAAAGAATATACAACAGAGAAAGCAGAAGATTTAATAAATCTTATAGGGCTAGATGGATTTGAAGAGGCTTATCCTAAAGAACTATCAGGTGGTATGAGACAAAGAGTTGGATTTGCTAGGGCACTTGCCGTTGAGCCTAAACTTCTGTGTTTGGACGAACCTTTTTCTGCACTAGATTTTTTAACGGCTGAAAATTTAAGAACTGAACTTATAGATTTATGGACAGATAAAAGAATGCCAATGAAAAGTGTGATAATGATAACTCACAATATTGAAGAAGCAGTACTTATGGCTAATAAAATAATAATATTAAGCAAAAATCCTGCAAGGGTAATTGCAGAATTAAAGGTAGACCTACCTCACCCAAGAAATAGGAAGTCTCCTGAATTTGAAAGTATTGTAGATAACATCTATAAAATTTTGACCAGTGGGAAATTAGAAGAAAAGATTGAAGACAAAGAAGTAACTGAAGCTATAAATGAAAATAAAGAAAAACCTGTTCTAATACCAAAAGCTCCTATAGGGGTTATGTCAGGTCTTCTTGAACTCATTGACGATAATGATGGCAAAATGGATATCTATCAGCTTGGACGTGATTTAATGATGGAAAGTGATGATTTACTTCCAAATATTGAAGGTACATGTATGCTTAATTTCGCTGAAATAAAAGAGGGAGATATAATTATTACAACGCTTGGAAAAGAATTCGTTGAAGCTGATATAGAAGATAGCAAAACTATATTTAAAAATCAGATTAAAAATATTTCAACGTTTAGAGTTATTGAAAATGTGTTAAATAGTAAGAGAAATAAGACTATGAAAGAAGAATTTTTTAAGGAACTATTTATGCAGCATTTTTCAACTTATGAAGTAGAAAATACAATGGGTTCAATAATTGATTGGGGTAGGTATGCAGAGGTATTTAATTACGATCATGACTCTGAAGAATTATTTTTAGAAAATGAGGATAATAACGGTTATATCAATTAGTATTAAATTTACACTAGAACAAAAATAACTGTTATAATAAACATCTAGATTTCAGATTTATCTGTTGTGTAGGTGTTTTTTTATTATAGACTATCATAATTCTTAAGCTAAATCTAAGAGTTTTTTAATCTATTTTTAATCTTACAAATATACAATATGAAATATGGTAAAAGTTATAAAAGCGCCATATAACGAAAGGGGAAAAAACATGGATATTTAACTGTATAAATTACAATATTACAGGAAGGGTATATGAAAAATATAGCTATTTTTACAAGAATATATTATAGAAGGAGTAGTCGAAAATGAATATGATATTTTTTAGATTAATAAATAATTTGGCAAGTAAGAATATAACATTAGATTGGATTATGATTTTCTTTGCAAAATATGTACCGTATATATTTATGGCAGTTATTGCAATGGTATTTGTTATAGGAATTATAAAAAATAATTCTGACTATAGAAAAGTTGCTGTTAATACTTCTATTATTACAGTAATTAATTTAATACTAGCTTTTATCATTGGAGGTATATACTATGTAGACAGACCATTTGTGCATAATAAGGTGAATTTATTATTACCTCATGCAAAAAATGCATCATTTCCAAGTGATCATGTTATAGGAACAATGAGCATAGCATTAGGAATTGAAAAATATAACAAGTTGGTTAGTATAATATTAATAATATTATCAATTATTATGGGCTTTTCAAGAGTATATGTTGGGCATCACTATCCTATGGATACTATAGGAGCATATGTAATTGTTTTTGTAACAAGTTATATTTATAACTTGAAATTAAGGAGCAAAGTTGAAAAGTTATATGAAGTGGCTGAAAAGAAAATAACAACAATATTAGGGACTAAGTCATCATATAATGAAATTTAATATTTTTTAATTAGTATCAATTAGATAAATATAAAAACACCCCATCAAATGGATTTACAACTTTCTTTAGTTGTGTCCGTTAAATGGGGTGTGATTTTTATAAAAATAATGAATATGAGTTTAAAACTATTTGACATGTATTAAGTAGAAATTAATATTTTTATCGCCCCAACCTAAATCCCAAGGTACATGATATCTATCAATAGTGTGAGTATTAACAAGAGGATAACCATGAGAATCAAAACCGGTAACCATAGCAAAATGATCTATATCGCTACCTTTGGCATAACATATAAGATCGCCTATATCCAATTTTTGTACTGCACCACATGGATAACCAGGAATGGGAGAAATTAATTCCTTAAATGTCCCTTTTCCTAGTAGTTTTCCTCTGCCACTATAAAGTAAATAATTTTTAAAGGCATCAGCATTAACCCATGCCGAGCTTCCGTCAGCTCCGTCATATTTTTTGTAAGTACAGTTCCAAGTGCCATCAAATTTTAGGCCACCACCCTCTTTATCTCCCATTGATTGAGATACGTAATTTGTACAATTTCCACCGATACCGGTATAGTTTGTGTACCTTTTATTATATTTTGTTGAATTTCCACTTGCCCATGGTATTCCACAATATTTATCTGCGTATTTAACAGCATTTATTTTGTCATAATGACCTTTGGTAATAACTTTTAATTCAGATGATATTTTAGGGCAATTTTCCAGCTTATAAATAGGCTGTTTATTAGCATTAAGTTTGACGTCTTTTATTTCACCTAAATAAGATTTTAATGCATCTTCAAAGCAATCTAAATACCAATCGGAATAAACTACCCATTTCCCTTCTTTTTTGATTAATTCAATAGAGTGTGTTAATCCTACTCCAAAAACATTTGTAGTGGGTGCTATATCATTTTTATAAGAATACTGAAATTTGTAATATTCATCCACTAATAAGCGAATGCCTCTTTTGGTACTAGTTATTTTTCTAACTTTGGGGGTAGATTCAACTTTTATAAAATTCATATCTCTTTGACTTGACCAATCATTAAAATAACTTAATCTTTTTACTTCATGTTCTAAACTCCATTTCCCAAGTTTTTGAGAGGTATCAAAATAATTAGGGAGATTAGTAAGATCTTTAGTAATAAACATGGAGCAACGTTCTTTATAAATATCTTCGAGTGCTTTTGTAACTTCAGTTTTATCAGAATCTACTAAAGATATTGTAGGAATAGCAGTATCTTTATTGATATAAAAAGTATCTGGTTTATAGCAAAATAAACACAACAATAAAATAAAAGGAAAAATGATAATAGAAATACGAATTCGGTTAATGCTTTTTCTCATGAATTGATACACCTCCAATCTATTTAAAGCAATAATAAAATAAGTACTAATTTAGTATTCCACATTATTAAGATTTCTTGCAAAATTTAAAAATAAATTATTGTTAAATGTTGAAGAATTATTCATCAAAACAGAGTTAGCTAATATACTTTATAATGGCAATTAATTTTTGTGAGGTAGATTATGTATGGCATATAGGGATACAACAAATGAAGTCCTTAATATTTCTTTACCTGTAGTTGCGGAGATAACAGTATATACATTAATGTCCATTTTTGATTTGATGATGATTGGCAAATATGGCGGGAATGTAGCAGTAAGTGCTGTGGGATTAAGTAATAATTTAACAAATGCATTCATAGGAATATTTGTTTTAGGAGGTTTTTGTATAAGTATTGTTTCACTAGTTTCTAGACTGGTAGGTGCAAAGCAGTATAAAACCGCTGAAAAATTCGCAGCAATAGGATTAATTTTAGGTGTTATATTTTGTTTAATTATTACAATTTTTATTTTTAATTTTGGAAAAGAGCTTCTTTATATACTTGGAGCTAGAAATAGAATTTTAGAAATAGGATATTCATTTATAAAAATTAACTCTATAGCTATGTTTTTTTGTATGAATATGAGGCTTTTAAATTCTATTTTAATAGGATATGGAAACACTTTTATACCATTCATATGTTCCTTAATTGTAATTTCTTTTAAAATGATTTTTAATTACTTATTAATTTTTGGTATCGCATTTAAAGCAAGGGGGATAGAAGGATTGGCTATAGCTTCTATAATTGCTTATTTAGGTGGTTTTATTTTTTCATTTTACTATACTGTTTTTAAGGCTAAAATTAAGTTTAAACCCTTTTTTATTTTCAGTATTACTTTTAAAGATGTCAAAAAAATATTAGCACTCGCCATTCCTTGTTCATTGGAAGAAACAGTTTTTAGCATTAGCAAATTGATATGTGTTGCCATTATAATTCATTCAGGAAGCGTTTCCTATGCAGCGGATGAAATAGCTAATATGATAGAAGGAATTTCAGTTATGCCTAGTACTGGATTTGGAATCGCAGTTATTACTTTAGTAGGGCTTAATATAGGGAAAAAAGATTATAAAAAAGCAAAAATAACTGCGTATAATTGTGTTTTTTATGCTGTATTTATGATGGGCATATTTGCAATAATATTCTTATTTATGTCCAACATTCTGGTAAAGTTTTTTGTAAATGAAAATGAAAAGAGGGTTGCTTATTTAGCAGGGAAATGTCTTGCCATCGGAGCAGTAGAGCAACCGTTTATAGGTATATCGGTAGTCTTCGCTGGTGCATTAAAGGGGTTAGGAGACGTTAAAAGTCCGTTTTTTATTTGTTGTTTTACAAGTTGGATTATAAGATTACCATTAACATATTATTTTATTTATATTTTAAAATACCCGATTACAGCGGTATGGTGGATTACAGCGGTGCAATGGGGAATTGATGCATTGCTCATGTTTTGCCTCTTTAAATACAAATTTAATAAATTGTCGAAAAAGTCAATAAGGCTGTAGATAATTACAAGGATAATATAAAACATATATTATGATTGCTATACATATGGAATTTAAATTATAGTAATTAGTATACCTAATTTATTATATATTATGTATACAATAAGCAAAGATAATACAATTATTTTTAGGACAATACAGTAAATTCCACTTATTATATAGATTACTTAGGGTAAAATAAATTTAATGAACAAAATATGTTTTATTAAATTTAAGGAGGAGAAATTGTGAAAAAGAAATATTTAATTAGATTTATAATTATATCCCTTGGGGTATTTTATTTATCTGTTAATTCTTGTTTATTAGGTAGCCAAAGAGCATCAGGTTATTCTATAGCAAATAAAAAAGATGAAAAAGTTATATATTTAACCTTTGATGATGGACCTAGTGTTATGACAGATAAAGTTTTGGATATACTTAAAGAGAATAATGTAAAGGCTACTTTTTTTCTTATAGGAAATCAAATTAAAGGTCAAGAAGCTGTAGTAAAGAGAATATATAATGAAGGGCATAATATAGGGCTGCATTCTTATACGCATGAATATAAGAATATATACCCCAGTAGAAAGGGGTTTATTTCTGAAATGTTACAAACTCAGAAAGAAATTAATTCACTTATAGGAACTAATCCAACAATAATAAGATTTCCGTCTGGTAGTAGTAAACATTTAACTAAGGCTTTTTTAGAGCAACTTCATAGCTATAATTTTAAAGTATATGATTGGAATGCTACTATGTCTGATGGAATCAACGCTAAATTTCCCGCTGATAAGTTGTATACAGAAGCTACAAAAAATACCGTTACGAAGCATCCTATAATATTGCTTATGCATTGTGATTATATGCATAAAAACACATGTAAGGCACTACCTAGGGTAATAAAATTCTATAAAGATAATGGATACGAATTTAAAGTTATTAATGATGAAACTCCTGAAAATTATTTTCCTATTAAAAAATAATATGCAAATAAATTAGTTGAATAATATTTTCAAACAACAAAATAACTGTAATATAAGCTTAAATTTCGATTTTTTTTAATTGATATTTAAGCTTTATATTATGGAATACTAGATTGTTTATAAAGTAGTGTATAATATAATATATATTATTTAATACATATTGGGGGAATACATATGATTAGAGGTATAAGTTTAGTCGCAGGTTCTGAATCTACAAAAATAGCTTTGTTAAAGCAACTTGAAGAATACATAGATATCAAATATGTAAAAAGCTATGCCATAGAAAATAACAAAATTCATGACATAATAGAAAATGATTTGGTAATTCTTTCAGGCGAAATTGTTAAGCAGGAGTTAATTGAAAAGAATTTGTTAAATACTAAATGTGATATCATTATTGCAAAGAGAACTATAAATTATGACCATATTGATGAAATATTCTTAATACCGGAAAATACTGAAGTGCTCTTTGTGAATGATTTAAAAGAAAGTACATATGAAATGATAGAAATATTTAAGGAATTGGGTATTGACCACATTAAATGCGTACCATATTATCCAGGAATCTTAGAAATTAATAAAAGAATAAAAATCGCTATAACTCCAGGGGAGACAGATAAAATTCCTCGTTTTATAGAAAAAAATTATGATATAGGACCAAGAATAATGGATCCTACTACAATAATAAAAATTTTAGTTAAGCTAGATCTATTAGAAAAAAAATCATTTGTATTTTCTCAAAATTATCTTTTCAAAATAATTAATATTGCAGAAAAATTAGGTAAATATAATAATAAAATAATCAAGATGAATTCACATCTTAATTATGTTATTGATGGACTTCAGCAAGGGTTAATTGTATATGATAAAAATGGAATAATAAATGTATTAAATGAAGACCTAAAATGCAGTTTAAAAATAAGTAATAATAAATTAGTAGGTAAAAGACTCAAAAATGTGGTGTATAATAAAAAACTTTTAGAATACCTTATGGATAATACAGAGTTTGGTGAAAAAGGGTTTAATTTAGAGGGGATAGATTTATCGGTTAATAAATTTCAAATTGAAGATAATGATTATACAGTAGCAGTATTTAAGAAGTACTATGATACAACAAATGATAACAAGGAAAAAAATCTTATAACAAAAGGATTGGTTGCTAAATATTCCTTTGATGATATTATAAGTGATAATTCAAATATGCAAAAAACAAAAAACATAGCAAGAAAATTAGCAAAAACAGATTTAACTATATTAATTGAAGGAGAGAATGGTACGGGAAAAGAACTTTTTGCTAGTGCTCTACATAAAAGCTCAAGACGTAGCAAAGAACCGTTTCTCGCCGTAAATTGTAGCTCATTACCTGATGAGCTTATTGAAAGTGAATTATTTGGGTATGAAGATGGAGCATTTACAGGTGCAAAAAAGGGTGGAAAACCCGGTTTATTTGAGCAAGCAAATGGAGGGACTATTTTTTTGGATGAGATAGGAGATATTTCATTAAAAGTTCAAATAAGATTACTTAGAGTGCTTCAAGAGAAAGAAGTTATGAGGATAGGCGGTAATGGCATAATACCTGTAGACGTTAATATAATAGTAGCCACCAATAGAAATTTGTTTAAAATGATAGAAGAAGGCCAATTTAGAAAGGATTTATATTACAGATTAAAAATAGGATACCTTAAAATCCCCCCCCCTACGTGATCGTAAAGAGGATATAGAGCCGCTAATGAAATGTTTCCTAAATATGGAAAGTAGACAAGAGATTAAAATTGATAGTGATGTAATTGAAATATTAAAAAGATATGATTGGTATGGGAATGTACGCGAACTTAGAAATACAATAAACTATATGCTTGCTATAAGAGATAGTGATACTATAACATTAAATGAACTGCCAGATATAAGTTTCTTTCAAAATTATGATACTAAAATTAATGGAAGTTCATGTTTAACTATTGATTATTTAGATAGGGAACTTAAGTATATACTAATGCAGGTACATAAATTGAGTAATGAAAGAATAATTGTAGGAAGAAAGATTATTTCAGAAGAAAGTAAAAAAAATAACTTTAATATGAGCGAATCAATGGTTAGAACTAGATTAGAAAGGTTAGAAAGAAAGGGCTTAATAGTAAAAGGTAAAGGAAAAAAAGGTACGTGCCTTACAGAGTTAGGTGAAAAAGTAGTATTACAAAAATAAAATAAAATAAAATTTAATATGTTAATTTAAAGATACATTATAATGAATGGTGACCATTAAGCATAATTGGATGCTATGTGGTCACCATTCATTTTTAGTATGTAAAAATAATTGAGACTATGACTAACTTATATAGGCAATTAACTCAATTTAACAAAAATATAAATTGGCATATAAATTGCTACTATATAAAACATATGAATTAAAGGGGGAATCATAATGGTGCAAAATAAAAAGAAAAACTGTGATTTTAAAATGCCGGACACTTATGTAATCGTATTCTTTGTTGTTTTATTAGCGGCACTATTAACTTATGTCATGCCTGTAGGCAGATTTGAGATTAATTATAAAGCTTATGATGATAATGGCAAAAAAATTGTTGAAGTTGCAGATGGGCAAAAAGCTTCTTTTCAGGTACATAACCAAAAGTATATTATTGACGCTTCAGGTGAAAAAACTTTATTAATTGAAGAAGGTAAAGATGAACCAGTAGGTGAAATAAATAAGGGCAAGGCTAAGGCTTTAGAAGTAAAAAAAGATGATAAGGTATCTTTTAAGATAGTACAGGAATTTGGTGAATTTTTTTCAACGGGAGAAAGAAAAGGAGTTAAACTATTTGCAAGTGGTGGGGAGGTGGGCTTCCTTAATTATATATTTGAGGGTCTTGTAAAAGGAGACAAGTGGGGAAGTGCGGTAGGTGTTATAGCATTTATTTTAGTAGTCGGTGGTGCATTTGGAATTATATTAAAAACTGGCGCTGTTGAGGAAGGTATTCTTTCAATGATAAGTAAAACCAAAGGGAAAGAGGTTATACTTATACCATTGATCTTCTTGTTGTTTTCATTGGGAGGTGCTGTATTTGGTATGTCGGAGGAAGCAATTCCATTTGCTATGATTATTATTCCATTAGTAATAGCTATGGGATATGATGCAATAGTTGGTATTATGATTACTTATGGTGCAACCCAAATAGGGTTTGGTACATCATGGATGAATCCATTTAATGTGGCCATTGCACAAGGCATCGCAGGTATACCTATTTTGTCTGGTGCAGGATTTAGGATAGTTTTATGGGTATTCTTCACTACATTAGGAATCGCATATACCTGGTTTTATGCTAAAAAGATCAGAAAAAATCCATTATTATCAGTTGCATATGAATCAGACGGCTTTTATAGAAAGGATTTCAAAAAAAAAGATCTTAAGGATATTGATTTTACATTTGGACATAAGTTAGTGCTTGTTACCATAGTACTCGGAATGGTATGGGTTGTATATGGGGTTACTAAATACGGATACTATATTCCGGAAATTGCAACAGTATTTTTTACCATAGGACTTGTTTCAGGTATTATTGCTGTAATATTTAAGCTTAACAATATGAGTGTAAACGATATTTCAATTTCATTCAAAGAAGGAGCAAAAGACTTAGTTGGGGCTGCATTAGTAGTAGGTATGGCACAGGGTATTATTTTAGTACTTGGAGATTCGTCTCCTGTAACTAACTCTGTTCTAAATACTATGCTTAATGGTATGGCTATTACACTTGGGGGGCTTTCTTCAGGATTAAATGCATGGTTTATGTATATATTCCAAGCGATATTTAACTTCTTTGTTGTTTCTGGATCAGGTCAAGCGGCTATAACAATGCCACTCATGGCACCACTTGCAGATATGGTAGGTGTAAGCAAACAAGTTGCAGTATTGGCTTTCCAATTAGGTGATGGCTTTTCAAATCTAATTGTTCCAACTTCAGGATGTTTAATGGCGGTATTAGGTGTTGCAAAATTAGACTGGGGTAAATGGGCAAAATTCCAAATGAAATTTCAAGGTGTATTATTTGTTATATCTTCAATTGTAATGTTTACAGCTGTAGCAATAGGATACTAAAATACTTAAAATGAAAGGAGAATTAGCATGTTAACGTTAATTAAGGGAGGAAAAGTATACTCGCCACAGTATATGGGAAAGAAAGATATTTTAATATGTGGTGATAAAATAGAGCTTATAGAGGATAGTATTAATATAGAAAATAGTGGGTTAGAAATTAAAGTCATAGAAGCATATGGGAAAGTGGTATTCCCAGGATTCATTGATTCGCATGTCCATATTTTAGGAGGAGGAGGAGAGGGTGGATTTAAAACTCGAACTCCAGAAATAAATTTATCTGATTTAACAACTGCAGGGGTAACTACAGTAATTGGGTGTTTAGGAACTGATGGTATATCAAGAGATGTGAAGTCTTTACTTGCAAAGGCAAGAGCCCTTGAAGAAGAAGGAGTATCAACATTCATATATACAGGATCGTATAAGATACCGATTAAATCTATAACCGGAAATGTGCAAGAAGATATTATTTTAATTGATAAAATTATTGGTGTTGGAGAAGTAGCCCTGTCAGACCATCGATCAAGCAATCCAACATTTGAACAGTTCTCACAATTAGCAGGAGATGCAAGGGTAGCTGGGATGTTATCTGGAAAGGCAGGAGTCATAAATGTTCATATGGGTGATGGTAAGAATGAACTTAATTATCTGGATAGGTTAGCTGAAGAAACGGATATACCGCTAACTCAAATTATTCCAACACATATAAATAGGAATCCATCCTTATTTAAAAAAGGTTTAGAATATGCAAAAAATGGTGGGTATGTTGATTTAACGACAAGTACTACAAAAAAATTTCTAGAAGAAGGAGAACTGAAATGCAGCACTGGTCTTAGAATTATGCTTGAGGGATGTGTTAATATTAAGAATATAACATTTACTTCAGATGGACAAGGAAGCCTTCCAGACTTCGATGATAAAGGAGAATGTATTGGTCTTAAGATTGGGAGATGTGATTCGCTATATAAAGAGGTAAGAGATGCTATAATGAATGAAAATGTTAGTATAGAAAATGCAATTAGTGTAATAACATCAAATCCTGCAGAACACTTAAAACTGAAAACAAAAGGATACTTAAAGGTTGGATTTGATGCAGATATTATTGTAGTTAATGAAGATGATTTAAATATCAATACTGTAGTAGCGAAGGGTATAACAATGATTCATAAAAATAAGGTTTTGGTTAAGGGAATATTTGAAAAATAAACAAGCTATTAGTTGTAAAATATATATTTTACAACTAATAGCTTGTTTATTTTTATTTATTTTTATTTATAATATCTATTAAAATATTCATTCTTTCATGAATATTTGGTTCTATGTTATCACGCTTATAATGAAAATCATTTGGATCTAATAAGTAACTATGAGTTACTCCAAACAGTGTTTTATTTTCCTTGATTCCTTTTTCAAATATTTCTGAAAGTTTTTCAATGTTAAAGTATTCGAGTCTTAACTCTTCATTCTCATTTTGTGCGTAGACAGGTAAAGAAGTTAATATATTTTTTGTTACTTTATACTGAGGTCTGTAAATATTGTGAGATTCATATTTTATATTAGTTAACTCTGATAATATTTTTGCTGTATTATCATCTATTGAAAAATATCCTCCACGAAAAGCCTCAATAGGCTCAATTCCTATTTTTGAAATATATTCGTAACAATGCTTTATTATAATCTTTTGCTGATCATAAGGGTAGTAGGATATTAAATCTTCATCGCTTTTTATAAATGGACAAAGCTTTTCTATATGTTCTGGTAAATTATTTGGATGAATATGAAGGCCAAATATAACTTTATAATTATTTTTTATCTTTTCTATTAGATCTAGCTCATTCATCATTTCGGCAAAAAACGGAGTTATGAATAAAAGTGTATATATATTGTTCTCGGAATTTAATTTTAAGAGCCTCTCTAAATTCATTACATTGTTTTTTAAATTTTTATCGAAATTGTATCCTTCACAATCTATAGTTAAAATAAAATCGAAATTTGGATATTTAATATACTTATCTAAAAAATACTTCATAAATTAACACAACCTCCTAATAAACATTGCAAACTTGCAATTTGCATTGTATAATCAAATTATAGTAAGTAACAACTTAATTATACAATGCAGATTGTTACTTGTCAAAAGTTAGTAACACCCAGTCTCACACTGCTTCATAATACAATTTTAAAATTAATACTTTATAATTTTAAAGCCTTTCAAAATATAATTCAATTATTAGTACATCTATTTTTCAAAAACAAAAAAATAAAACTAAGAAGGATAAAGGTGTTATTTTTTTAAAAATAACAACTATTTATTTTGGTTCTGCAATTTTTCAAAAAAAATCAAACAAAAGAAGAGAAAGACAAGGAGGATGAGAATATTGAAAACGATAGGTTTTCCAAGAATGCATAAAGAAATAAATGAGAAAAGAGATTTTTTGCCAGCATTTTTTGATATACTTCAAAAGGAAAAAGTGAAAATATTTCTTGAAGAAGGATATGGTTCGGCTTTAGGTTATACAAAGGAAGATTATTTAAATAAGAATAGCACAATACAATTTGTATCAAATAAAGAATCTTATGAAAAAGATATAGTTGTAGTTTTAAGATCTCCAGAGTTTGAGCAAATTGATTATATGAAAGAAGGAAGTATTTTATTAAGTATGCTCCATTATCCAACTAGAGCTACCAGGGTAGAAAAGCTTAAAGAAAAAGGCATATTTGCTGTTTCTATGGATTCTATTAGAAATGATTTTTCAGAAAGAATTGTTGTAGATTATGAGGGAACTTCAGGAAATGGAATTAATGCAGCATTTACTGAACTGGCAAAAAACTATAAAAATACTTGTATTGAAGAAAGAAAACCTATAATTGTGAGTATAATGGGAATGGGACGGGTTGGTTTAACAGCAGCAAGACTGGCTGGTAAATATGGGAATAACAAAGCAAATGAAGATATACTTAAGGAAAAAACTAAAGGTGTACTTGTTAAGATGCTACCTAGAAATATAACGGATGATAAAAAACATATGATAGAAATTCTAAAAAATACGGATATTTTAGTAGATGCAACTACTAGGGATGATGCAACAGAGTATATTGTCAGCAATGAATTATTAGGATATTTAAAGGAGCATTCTATAATTTTAGATTTAACATCAGATCCTTATTTATCAGATGTTTATCCTATTCAAGTAAAGGCAATAGAAGGTGTACCACATGGAACTCTGGATAAAATTGTTATTTACCCTGCTGATGACGAGTATAGTACTATACCAAAGTGTTTGAAATCACTTAATCAAAGAACAGTAGTAAGTTGTAATGCTTGGCCGGGAGTTAACCCTAGGGGGTGTATGGATTTATATGGTAAACAACTTGTATATATTGTACAAAATCTTATAGGATATTCTGTTGAAAATTTTGATTTATATAATAATGACTATTTTAATAGATCAATATACAGAGGAACTATTGAATGTTTTGAAGAAAGTTTGAACGATTATGGAGATGAAATAGTAGATGTAGTAATATAATCGTAAAGCTGTGAACTTGACTTTCACAGCTTTTACAAGTATATAGGATAAATATCCATCTGAGTTATTTTAATATTGGTTATAATTATAGTATAATAAGGGCTAATATTAGTAACTATTTTTTTAAAACCCAGTAATAATATTATTTTATTGTCTGAAATAATATTTCTATAACTAGTGAATTAATTGCATAGTGTTTATTATTTATGATGAATTCTAGTATTTCAAGTTCACCAGTTCCAGATTATAATAGTATATTATTATTCATATTTTTCCTCACTTTCAAATAGGTATAAACATAGCATTTTAAAATAAATATTTATATTTATATTTATATTTATATTTCAAGCAAAATGTCCATAACTTTACTTTTAAATGTTAAAATAAAGCTTTAAGGAACAAGTTAAATTTAAAAATAGTAAAATAGAATATAAAAGTGAAATTTTCCAGTAAAATATGGTAAACTATATAGTATATAGTAAAATGTTAACAGCATTATTTAGAGGGTGAAGTAAAATTGATATTAAATGGCGGATGGATAGAAACTACAGAAGGTATGCATACATTTATATTGTGGGGCGAGAGTGGAGAAACTAAGTGCACAAGACGAGGTAGAAAGCCTAAAAATGCACTTCCACTATATGAAAAAATGGCTTCAGTTGTAGAATTGCGTAGCAAAACAAATAATTCAGCAATAGATATAAAACATGGGAAATATAAATATGATGCAATAAAAAAGGAACTTCTAAAAAGAGAAATTAGGGGTATTACTTTTAGTAATTTAGATTCATTTAATTTGATTTTGAATATAGAAAGAGACTGTACGAAGCAGATAGAGTTATCAGGGGAAATAAAGTTTTGGATTACAGTGGCAAAGTTTACCGCTGAGCTAATTATAAAGCATAAGTATTTACCCTCTTTAACCATCGATAGAGCAAAGAAAAAAGTGAATTCCCAGTGGAGATGGCACACAAGCGATCCTGAGTATATTGATAAAAAGAAGGTTTTATGTAGTAATATGCCTACAGAGTGTAAGGCATATTTTCATTTAGATGATCAGCAATTCATATACACAAATAGTAATAAACTGGTAAGTAATTTTATGGATTCTATGATTGACAGTATGGTAAGAAGTAGTTGTAACGAAATAAACAAAGATAATGATTACTTAGAGTATGATTTTAATAATTTAAGTAGTACTTGGATGCATTCTCTTTTTTCAGAATTGCCTGAGATACCGATAGACACAAGTGACCAGGTTAAAATGCTAAATGAGTATAAGAAATGGATAGAACCTATAAAAATTAAAAACAGTAATTTTAAATTCCGTACATGTTTCAAAGTTATTCCACCTACAAGAGAAGAGGATTGGACAATTGAATATTTGCTTCAAGCAAAGGATGATCTTAGCCTTGTGCTACCAGCAAAAATGATTTTTGAAGAATCTGTGGATACAATAACCTATTTAAATAAAAAATTTAATAATCCCCAAGAAAGGCTTCTAGAGGATTTAGCAGTTGCATCAAGAGTATTTATTCCTATTGAAAGGAGTCTTTATGATGCAGTACCCATAGAGTGCAAGCTTTCTATGGAGGAAGCCTATTCATTTTTAAGAGAATCAGCTTATTTCTTGAAAGAAAAAGGATTTGGTATTATTGCACCAGCTTGGTGGAAAAAACCTTCAAGGATCTCTGTTAAACTAAAGGATAAAAAGCACATTACAAATACTAATTTAGCAGTAAAGAGTACATTCAATATGGATACTATTCTTGAATATGACTGGAAATTGGCATTAAATGGAGAAGATATAAGTGAGAAGGAATTTGAAAAAATTTCAAATTTGAAAATACCATTTATTCAATTAAGGGGTCAGTGGGTACAGGTTGATATACATCAAATTAAAACACTCTCCAAGATGAAAATGAACAAAGGATTAAATGGGAAGATTCCTGTCGGAGAATTATTAAGACTCAACTTAAGTGATGAGGAGATAATTCCAGGAGTTACTGTTGATAATATAGATAATCAAGAAGCTGTGGGGCATTTTTTTGAGAAATTATTTGATTTGAATAATATAGAAGAAGTTGATATTCCATTAGGATTTAGAGGTACCCTTCGTGAATACCAGAAAAGAGGGTTTTACTGGTTATCTTTTTTGCGAAATCATGGTATAGGGGCATGCCTTGCTGATGATATGGGGCTTGGAAAAACTGTACAAAGTATATGTCTTATGCTTTATGAGAGAGAAAAGGGGTTAACGGATAAACCTACTTTAATAATATGTCCTACGTCTGTTGTGGGAAATTGGGAAAAAGAAATTGAAAAGTTTGCACCTAATCTTAAATCAGCGATTCACCACGGAAATAGTAGGTGGAGTTATGAAACTTTTAGTGAGGAAATACATAAAAATGAGGTTGTTATTACAACCTATGCGCTAATAGTAAGAGATAAGGAGTTATTCCAAAAAGAAGAATGGGCAGGAATTATATTAGATGAAGCTCAAAATATTAAGAATAGCGCGTCCAAACAAACTCAATATATAAAAAAACTTAAAGCGGAATATAAAGTTGCATTAACAGGAACGCCGGTTGAAAATAGACTTTCAGATTTGTGGTCTATTATGGACTTTTTAAATAAAGGATATCTATATAATTGGTCAACATTTAGGAGTGAATTTGCAGTTCCTATAGAGCGGGATGGAGATTCTAAAAAAAGTAATAAACTAAAAAAAATAATTGCTCCATTTGTACTACGAAGACTTAAAACTGACACAAATATTATCAAAGATTTGCCAGAAAAAATAGAGACTAAGGAATATACAGCTTTAACAAAGGAACAGGCTACTTTATATCAAGCTGTGGTAAATGATTGCATAAATAAAATTGATGAATCAGAGGGTATTCAGCGTAGGGGCCTTATTATTTCTTCATTAACAAAGTTCAAGCAAATTTGTAATCACCCTGTGCAATTTTTAAAGGACGATGGCGACATTGAAGGACGCTCTGGAAAACTTGAAAGGCTTCTAGAAATGCTGGAAGTTGTTATAGAAGAAGGGGATAGGTCGCTTGTATTTACGCAGTTTGCAGAAATGGGACATATTTTAAAATCAGAGATCGAGAAAAAACTAGGGGTAAGAACACTATTTTTACATGGTGGAACCAGCAGAAAGAAAAGAGAAGAACTAATTAATATTTTTCAAGATGAGAGTAATGAGCCTATGGTATTTATATTATCTTTAAAGGCTGGTGGACTTGGGTTAAATCTAACGAAGGCTAATCATGTATTTCATTTTGATAGATGGTGGAATCCTGCTGTAGAAAATCAAGCAACGGATAGGGCCTTTAGAATAGGGCAACTTAAGAATGTACATGTTCATAAATTCATATGTATGGGAACATTAGAGGAAAAAATTGATGTTATGCTAGAAAAGAAACAGGCACTTGCTGAAAGTGTAGTTTCGACAAATGAAAACTGGATATCAGAGATGGGCAATGAAGAGCTTTGCGAACTCTTTACATTAGAGCAGGACAACAAAGATTACAATTGATAGATAACATCGAAGGTGATAATTAATAATTGTTACCTAAACATAGACATTGGCAAGGAGGTGGAAACCTGTGGCTGGAAGAATAAGAAATGAATTTGGTAGCAATTGGTGGTCTAAAAAATGGAATAACGCAATTTCGAGCTTTACTATAAGTTCTAGAGTTGACAGTGGACGAGAATATGCAAGAGGTGGAAATGTACTGAGCATAGAAGTTTCAAAGGGGAAAATTGAGGCAGAAGTTCAGGGAAGCAGCTTAACACCTTATAAAGTGAATATGGAGCTTGATTGTTTTTCGGAGCAGCAGTGGGAAAAAATCATGAAGATTATGTCGCAAAAAGCTATATTTTGCGCTAAACTTTTAAATGGAGAAATGCCTGAAAATATAGAGGAAGCTTTTAAAGAAGCCGGAGTTTCTCTTTTTCCTAAAAAACAAATACATTTAGTAACTCAGTGTTCCTGCTCAGACGTTGCAAACCCATGCAAACATATCGCTGCAGTTCATTATATGCTTGGTGTTGAATTTGATAAGGATCCCTTTGTAATTTTGAAACTGAGAGGCATGGATAAAGATGGATTTTTACAAGCTTTGAGAACTTTAAGAAGTGGTAATGAAGGTGAAAAGGTTAAACGTAAAGCAAAAATACACCGTAGGTCAAGGAAAACTATTGAAGATTTAAAAAGAGAATTTGAAAATTTTAATAAAATAGATGATGATGTATTAAACATGACATTTTCTTATGTAACACCCGAAGTTAAGCATGGAGTTATAAAAACATTGGGTATTCCAGACTTTTGCACAAGCACAGATGAGTTTAGGTGCAAAATGGGGATAGCATATACTAGCACTGAAGAGGAGACTAGAAAGTATATACATGAAAAGTGATTAATAATCAGTATCAAATAGGCCCAGCTACAAGGAGATAAATTATATGAAAAAACTTTTAAAGTTAACTAAAGGAAATAGATTATTATATATTACAGCAATAATTTCTATAGCAGTAGCTACTTTCATAGCAATGCTGGAGCCTATGGTTATAAAAGTAACAATAGATTCAATAATAGGAAATAAACCAATGGACGTTCCTTTACCTATGCAAAAATTGGTTAGGTTATTAGGTGGCACAGGTGTGCTTTCGAGAAATCTATGGATATGTGCTTTGGGTCTTGTAATATTAACGTGTATAAGAGGAGTTTTCTTATTCCTAAGAGGGAATCTTTCCGCTCGCGCTGCTGAAAATATTGCAAGAAATATGAGAGTTAAGCTGTATGATCATATTCAGAATTTGCCATATGGATATCATGTAAAAGCAGAAACAGGTGATCTTATTCAAAGATGTACGTCAGATGTAGATACCGTTAGAAAATTCTTTGCGACGCAAATGGTGGAAATAGGAAGAGCGTTTTTTATAGTAACATTTGCAATTTTAATGATGTTATCACTTAATAAAAAAATGACGATTATTGCCATGGTAATAGTACCAATTATATTTATATTTTCATATGTATTCTTTTATAAAATAAAGGACACTTTTGAGCACTCAGATGCACAAGAGGGGGTACTAACCTCAGTGCTTCAAGAAAATTTAAGCGGAGCCCGCGTGGTAAAAGCTTTTGGAAGGCAAAAATTTGAAATTGAAAAATATGAAAAAGAGAATATGAAATATAGAGATTTAAATTTCAAATTAGTAAAGCTACATTCAATTTATTGGTCTACATCAGATATACTTTGTATGACTCAAATTGGTTTGGTTTTAGTATCGGGCATATATTTTGCAGTTAATGGAGAAATAAGTTTGGGCAGTTTGGTGGTATTTAACACATATGAAGGAATGTTATTATGGCCAGTAAGGCAGCTGGGTAGAATTCTTTCAGATATGGGGAAAATGTCAGTTTCTCTTAAGAGAATAACGAATGTTTTTGAAGCGCACGTAGAACAGGAATATGGAAAAGCACTTAAGCCACAAATTAAAGGTGATATAAGCTTTGAAAATGTAAACTTTGAATACGAGGAAGATAATATAATTTTAAGCGATATAACTTTCACAGTAAAGAAAGGCGAAACAGTGGCTATTGTTGGACCAACAGGTTCAGGTAAATCATCGCTAGTGCATCTATTATTAAGACTTTATGACTACAATAGTGGGTCTATAAAGGTTGATGGAGTAGAGCTTAAAGATATTGAAAGAAAGCATATGAGAAGTAATGTTGGAATAGTGCTTCAGGAGCCTTTCCTCTATTCAAGAACTATAAAGGAAAATATCAAAATGGCAAAGATAGACTCTGAAGATATAGAAATCCATGATGCGGCTACGGTAGCTGATGTACATAATGTTATATCTTCTTTTGAAAAGGGGTATGACACTATTGTGGGAGAAAAGGGTGTTACCTTGTCAGGAGGACAAAGGCAAAGGGTCGCCATAGCAAGGACACTTATAAACAATATGCCTATATTGATATTTGATGATTCCCTAAGCGCGGTGGATACTGAAACTGATAGAGTTATAAGGCAGAAACTTAAAAAGAAAAGTGAAAATAATACTACCTTCATAATCTCTCACAGAATTTCTACAGTTATGGCTGCGGATAAAATTATTGTAATAAATCATGGAAAGATTGAAGACATAGGAACCCATGACATACTCATTAAAAAAGATGGTATCTATAAAAGAATATGGGATATACAGACATCGCTAGATTCCATAAAGGTTGAAAAGCAGGTGCTTAATGAGTAAAAGGCAGGTGATATTATGGATAGGATAGATGAAAATAAAGCTACTAAAAAAATAGATATAGGTATATGGAGAAAGCTCTTCAAATACCTTACAGAATTCAAAAATGGACTTATATTTTTGGCTTTCCTAATGGTAGGTGTGGCAGGCGTAGATGTAGTAATGCCACTGCTTACAAGGTATGCTATTGATAATTTTATAGCAAAGAAAACCATAGACGGGCTTGCAATATTTGCATTAGTTTACTTTTGCATAATTGTTTTTCAAGCGTTAAATGTAAGATTATTTATAATGCATGCAGGTAAAATTGAAACGCACTTAGCTTATCATATAAGAAAGCTTGGGTTTAAAAGGCTTCAACAGCTATCTTTTTCATATTATGATAACTCATCAGTGGGATGGCTTATGGCAAGGATGACCTCAGATGTAACAAGGCTTAGTGAAATAATATCCTGGGGATTAATTGATATGGTGTGGGCAATAGTTATGATGATTGGGTTTATAGGAGTAATGCTTTATAATAACGTAAAGCTAACTCTTATAAGTATGAGTGTGGTGCCATTCTTATTTTTAATAGGGATATTTTTTCAAAAAAAAATCTTGAAATCATATAGAAAGGTTAGAAAATTAAATTCACATTTAACTGCGGATTTTAGTGAAGAGGTATCTGGAGCTAAAACTACTAAAACTCTTGTTCGTGAAGAAGAAAACTTAAACGAATTTAAACAAGATGCAGGCAATATGAGAAATTCTTCAGTTAAGGCAGCTATGTTCTCTTCTCTCTTTCTTCCAATTGTTATATCTATGGGAAGCGTAGGAGCAGGTTTTGCTTTATGGCTAGGAGGGGATAGGGTTATATCACAATCGTTATCTTATGGTACTTTTGTAATGTTTATTGCTTATACTGTGCAGTTCTTCGACCCTGTAAGTCAGCTAGCTGGAACCATTGCAGAACTTCAGAATGCTCAAGCATCTGCAGAGAGAATTATAGCTTTAATAGAAACTGAGCCAGATATATGGGATAAGAATGATGTAATTGAAAAGTACGGAGATTTATTTAATGCAAAACAAGAAAACTGGGAAGAAATACATGGAGATATTGAGTTTAAAGATGTGTGCTTTTCCTATAAAAATGGAGAAAAGGTGTTTCAAAACTTTAACCTAAAAGTGAAAAAAGGTGAAACTATAGCATTAGTTGGAGAAACAGGTTCTGGTAAAAGCACTTTAGTAAACCTACTTTGTAGATTTTATGAACCAAGTAGTGGAGAAATATTAATTGATGGAAAAGATTATAGAGAAAGATCACTATTGTGGCTTCAATCTAATGTAGGCTATGTACTTCAAAGCCCACATTTATTTAGTGGAAATATTAGAGATAACATTATATATGGAAAGCTTAATGCAACCTTCGATGAAATTGAAAATGCATCAAAGCTTGTAAATGCTCATGGGTTTATAAGTAAACTAGAAAAAGGCTATGATACGCAGGTTGGTGAAGGGGGAGGGAATCTATCCACAGGAGAGAAACAACTTATTTCCTTTGCTAGAGCTGTTGTAGCAGATCCAGCACTATTTGTTCTTGATGAAGCTACATCATCTATAGATACGGAAACAGAAAGAATGATACAAAATGCCATAGAAAAAGTTTTAAATGGTAGAACTAGTTTTGTGGTTGCCCATAGACTTTCTACCATAGTATCTGCAAATAGAATTCTTGTTATAAGAAATGGAAAGATTACGGAATCAGGAAATCACAGAGAACTACTAAAAAGAAAAGGTTGTTACTATAAACTATATACAAATCAGCTCTTAGAAGATAAGGAAATGGAAAGCAAAACGGTGCTTTCTTAAGAGAAAGCACGGCATAGAAAATTCTGATATAATAAATTATAAATACAAGGGACGGGTAATAACTTTACTAGAAGTTATTACCCGTCCCTATTCTATAGTTTAGTATATTACGTATGAGCTCTTACAAATAATAGTTTATATATTTGAATAAGAATTAGAGGCATAAGGGAGAGTCCATATATCATAGCACGTTGGGTTATTGTTAAAGTAGCTACTTCGAAAACTCCCATAAATGGCTTAAAGCTTAAAACAAATTCTAAAAGCAAATAACCTAATATAGTGGCAATCCATAAATATTTATTTGAGAAAACTCCTATTCTAAATATTGATTCTTGTGACCTAGAGTTAAATCCATGGAGCAGTCTTGATAAACACAGTGTTGCAAAGGCCATTGTGCTTGCAACCATAGTATCACCGGTGGATAATCCTATATGGAACGCTGTCATTGTACATAGTGCAATTAGTAACCCTTCAAGTAGTACTTCTATTGAAAAGGATTTATTTAATATAGGTGAGTTTATATTTCTAGGTTTTTCATCCATTATATTTTTATTATGAGGCTCAAGTCCTATTGCAATAGCTGGAAGGCTATCTGTAACCAAGTTGATAAACAAAAGGTGCACTGGTGCAAAAGGCATTGGAAGCGCTGCAAGTGAAGTATAAAGCACCGAGATTACAGCGGCAGAATTTCCAGATAATAAAAATTTGATTGAATTTTTTATGTTTGAATATATACTTCTGCCATTGGAAATTGCCTTTACAATGGTTGAAAAGTTATCATCCATAAGTACTATAGAAGCAGCATCTTTAGCAACCTCAGTACCCGTTATTCCCATAGCTATACCAATGTCTGCTTGTTTTAAAGCAGGGGCATCATTTACACCATCACCGGTCATTGCCACTACATTTCCTCTTTCTTGCCATGCTCTTACTATTCTTATCTTATGTTCAGGGGATACTCTTGCATATACAGAAATATTTTCTACCTTAGATTTAAGCTCTTCATCATTTAAGGAATCAATTTCATAGCCTTCTATAGCAACAAATCCATTATTTAATATACCTATTTGTTTAGCTATGGCAGAAGCGGTTATTTTATGATCTCCAGTTATCATTACTGGCTTAATGCCAGCCTTGATACATTCTGCAACTGCGACTTTAGATTACGCTCTTGGAGGATCCATCATGGAAATTAGACCTACAAATGTCAAGTCATTTTCATCGCACGTATCAATTGTTTTTCCATTTTCTATTTCTTTATAAGCAAAAGCTAAAACTCTGAGTCCACTTTCAGAAAATTCCCTATTTACCCTTTCAATTTCCGTTTTATCATCATCAGTGAGGGTTTTAACTCCACTTGATGTAACAATAGTTATTGTCCTTAATAAAAGTACATCAAGTGCACCCTTGGTTATCATAAAGGTTTTGTCTTTAAGTTTATTTGCTGTACTCATTAGTTTTCTATCGGAATCAAAGGGTACCTCGAAAGCTCTTGGATAGTCTTTTCTGATATCTAGCTCATCCAAATCGTATAATTCACCTAGGTTTACAAGTGCAACTTCAGTGGGATCACCAATCTCTTTGTCTTTAATAGTTACAGCATCATTACATAATAGCGCCATTAGTACAAGATTCTTTTCCAAAAGATTATCATGGTCAAGTTCATCATGCGACAATACTTTTTCATCAACATATACCTTTTGTACAGTCATTTTATTCTGTGTTAGCGTTCCAGTTTTATCTGAGCATATCACTGAAATGCTTCCCAGGCTTTCAACTGCATGAAGCTTTCTTACAACAGCATTTTCATGAGACATTTTTTGGGTTCCAATGGCAAGAACTATTGTTACTATTGAGCTTAAGGCTTCAGGTATTGCAGCAACAGCAAGAGATACAGCAAACATGAAGGAGTCAATAATTGCATAGTCTCTAAATATATTGAGAGCGAAAATAAGAGTTGATATTGCAAGTATAACAAAGGCAAGTTTTTTACCGAAGTTATCCAAATTAACTTGTAATGGAGTCCTCTTTTCCTTTGCAGTTTCTAAAAGGTTAGCTATTTTACCTAGTTCTGTTTTCATTCCAATAGATGTAACTAAAACAACAGCTCTTCCATAGGTTATAAAACTTCCGGAAAACACCATATTTTTTTTATCACCAATTGATAAATTATCCTCATTTATTATATTTGTTGTTTTTAAAACGCTTTCTGACTCACCTGTTAAAGAACTTTCATTTACCTGAAGACTGTAGTTTTCAATTATTCTTCCATCAGCACTTACATAGTCTCCTGCATCTAAATAGAAGATATCTCCAACCAGCAATTCCTTTGAAGGGATTTCTAGCTTTTGACCATTTCTTAGAACCTTGGCTGTGGGAGAAAAAAGAGCCTGAAGGCTTTTTAAAGATTGTTCTGCTTTAATGTGCTGAACAGTTCCAAGAATCGCATTTATAACAATAACTACAATTATAACAAGTGTACTCTCAAACTTTGAAAGGAAGGCCGATATTATTGCAGCACCTATAAGTATTAATACTAAAAAATCCTTGAACTGATCTAAAAACACCTGTATGTGATTTTTTCTAGCAGCTTCAGTTAATTCATTAAAGCCCTGTTCTTCCCGCCTGTTTTTTATTGCAAGGTCATCTAGTCCTTTGTCATTAACCCCCAGAGTGCTCATCACTTCTTTTGATGTTTGATTATAAAATATTTTCATTATTGTCCCCCTTCTCAAGTAGGATAGTGTAAACACTATCTCTGTTTTATTACTATTAAATGAAAAATAGCTAATAAAAATAGATATAAAACCTATTGATTATAATAACAGGGCAAAATAAAAAAGACTCTACAATTGATAGTTATATCAATTGTAGAGTCTTACTAAACTTTAGAAGTTATCAAAGCCGGGATTTAATCCGTGGTGACGACTTTGAACCTGCTAAAAAAAGCAGGAAGTTACTCCCTCTACATATGTTATTTTGTAACCCGTACATAAGCTTTATACTCATATACTAATATTTTCAAGTGTATTTGTCAACATAAATATATTAAATATTCAATATATATGATTGATTTATGATAATGTCTTACTATACCACATTTGATTATGTCCCAAATATGAAAACATTGTATAATAAACCTCATGACTAGAAATGAGGTGCCGATAATGAGAAAGGTGAATTTAACTATGGAAGAAATAGATAAGTACTCTACTATAAAAAAATTAGTAGAAACAGATGGAAATAAAAAGCGAGCAGCTATAGCTCTCAATTGTTCAGTTAGGCATATTAACAGAATGGTTAAGGGATATAAAGAAAGTGGAAAGGAATTCTTTATTCATGGTAATCGAGGGCGGAAGCCCTCACATGCCCTCACTGTTAATACAAAGCAGTTAATCCTGGATTTATACCGTACCAAATACTCTGAAGCCAATTTTACTCACTTTTCTGAATTACTAAAAAAACATCACAATATAACGGTTTCTACTAGCACTATTCACTCTATCCTTATACAGGATTTCATCCTGTCCCCTAAGGCGAAGCGTGCTACAAGAAAAAGGATCAAGGCAGAATTAAAAGAACTACAAAAAACAACTAATTCTATTAAAGAAATTGCTGAAATTCAAAGTTCCATAATTGCTGCCGAGGATGCACATCCTAGACGTCCAAGATGTGCTTATACAGGTGAAATGCTTCAAATGGATGCTTCGGTACATCTTTGGTTCGGTAATGAAAAAAGTCAGTTGCATATCGCTGTAGATGATGCCACTGGCGCTATTATGGGGGCTTATTTCGATCCACAGGAAACTTTAAACGGATACTATCATGTACTACACCAAGTGCTTACTGACTATGGTATTCCCTACATGTTATTCACTGATAGACGTACTGTATTTGAATATAAACAAAAAAAATCCCCTTCAGTTGAAGAGGACACATTTACACAGTTTAGCTATGCGTGTAAACAATTGGGTATAGAAATTAGAACCAGTAGTGTTGCACAAGCCAAGGGACGCGTAGAAAGAATGTTTCAGACGTTACAATCACGCCTCCCCTTGGAAATGCGACTAGCTGGTATAAACACAATTGAGCAAGCAAACGAATTCTTAAACTCCTACATAAAAGAATTCAATGCTCAGTTTGCATTACCTGTTGATGATATCAAATCTGTCTTTGAAATGCAACCAGATAATGAAAAAATCAACTTAACTCTTGCCGTATTGACTAGTAGGAAGGTAGATAACGGAAGCTGTATCAAATTTAAAAAGAATTACTATTTACCTATAGATTCCAATGGTCATCCTGTACATTATCGCAAAGGAACATCTGGAATGGTAATTCAGGCATTTAGTGACGAGATTTTCTTGTGTGTAGATGAAAAGGTTTATGCGCTAGATTTATTACCAGGGCATAAACTTTCCTCTAAGAACTTTGATTTAGTTGTTCCAAATGACCAACCTAGAAAACGCTACATACCACCAATGAGTCATCCTTGGAAACAAGATTCTTTTGAGCGGTATCTAAATAAACAGGCTCACCGCAGCGATAATGTAGCATAGGAACACTAAAAATCTGTTCATTTTAGATCTTTGAAAAAGACAATCTTCTAAGGTTTATTAAGTGAACCCAAAACATATCTCAATAATAGATTAAGAAACTGGCCAATGGAAGCAAAAGCTAATAAAATCAAATTGACAAAAATAACTGGATTCCCATTCACTAGCTACGCTAATATAAATGGAAGGATTCTTGCATACCCTCAAAAACAATTTTTCAGTTTTAATGACATTTCAGAAGGAGATGCTTTAATGCATCAAAAATTATAAGCCTACGGCTAAAAGATATTTAGGAAAGATTTTAGGAGAAATTTCAAAGTAACTAAATAATCTTATATCCAGTTTGCACAACATGCATTAGGTAATCAAAATCAATGTAAAAGCACCAGAAAAACTGGTGCTAATGTTTTAAATATTTTGGGACATTTTCAAAAATGCTTGACACATAAATATATTAAATATTCAATATATTAAGAGAGGAAGGTAACTGCAAATGTTAATTATGATAAAAATAAGAGAGTGTAAGTACATAATTTTTAATGGCATTTCAGAAGGAAAGTCTCCCACGTCTATAAGCGGGAGTACCTACTATAAGTAGGAGTTACTTACCCTAACAAATAGAAAACTTCAGTCGGAGTATAAATCTCCTTTTGAAGTCGTCAATGCACCTTCTGCGAAGCTGTTGCAGCTCCGTAGAAGATTTAATGGTAATATTTAAAATAAAAAAGTATAAATCATGATATAGTATAAGGGTAACCTTCCGGATACCCTTAAAAAAACAATAAATACATAATGAAATAGGTGGTATAAAGGTTGCAGATTGGGGGTGGAGTATGAATAAGGATATTAATATATTAGTGATAGAAGATGATGATTATATAAATAGTATGTTAGCTAGACTTTTGCAAAAAGATAATTATAACGTAAGACAAGCTTATTCAGGTACAGAGGCTATGATGTATATTGAAAACAATGATTTTCAATTGGTACTACTTGATTTAATGTTGCCTGGAATGAATGGAGACGAAGTATTAAAGGGTATAAGGGAAATTAAGCAAATGCCAGTAATTGTGATTTCGGCGAAAATAGATAAACAAGATAAAATAGATATGCTAAAGCTAGGAGCAGATGATTATATTACAAAGCCTTTTGATATAGGGGAGGTTTCAGCTAGGGTTGAAGCAAATATTAGAAGATATATGGAGTTTAATAATAGTGATAATTGTGAGCGGAATTTAACATATAAAGATATAGTTCTAAACAAAGAAACTAAAGAAGTTATTGTAAATAATCAGGAGTTAATATTAACAACTAGAGAATTTACAATACTTGAGTTGTTTCTGTCTCACACTAAAAAAGTATTTAGTAAAGCTAACTTGTTTGAAAGTGTTTGGGAAAGTGAGTATTTAGGAGATGACAATACAATTAATGTTCATATGAGTAATATAAGAAATAAATTACATAAGGCAAATCCTAATGAACAATACATAGAAACAATATGGGGTATGGGATATAAAATATCATAAAAAATAACTAGTAAATATACTAGTTATTTTTTTATTATATAGGAAACAGCTTGCGGAAACCGCTGTGGATAACATTCTAGCTAAAAAATAGATAGAAAAAATCAGATAAATATGAGATGATTAAATCATGAAAAAAAATAAGATTACTATAAAACAAATATTTGAAGATAATTATCCAGAGTTTTGGAAATTGAATAAAGAAAAGTATCCTGAAAAGATGAGAGAACATATGAATATCGAAGTAATGAAAATGATAGGATGTGGAGATATTTCATTAGGTTTTGTTGCGTATATATGCTTAAAATGTTTAGAAGTATTTAAAATAGGATTTACATGCAAAAGTAGATTTTGCAGTAAATGTGGGAAAAAGTACATAAGTGAATGGGTAGAAAAACAAGTAAACAAGATTTTAGATGTACCACATAGACATTGTGTGTTCACAATACCCGCTGAGTACAGAAAATATTTTTTCTGGAATAGAGAGAGTCTTAAAGACCTGCAAGACATGGTGTATGAGGTTATAAATGAGTTTGCAAATGGTGTAAACTATAAAAATAGAGAAGAATATCAAAAGAAGAAAAGGAGCAAAAAAGGAGGAGTACTTTGGCAAAGTGGAATGATTGGAGTAGTTCATGCATTTGGAAGGAATATAGGATTTAACCCTCATGTGCATGCATTGGTTCCAGAAATAAAAACAAGGAGTAACGAAGTTAAAGATATGTGCTTCTTCGACTATGAGTATTTTAGGAAGGTATGGCAGTACAAATTAATAAATTATATGATTAGTAAAAATCCAGAGAAAAAAACAGAGTACTTAAAAATGTTCAAAGATTATCCAGATGGATTTTATATAAATGCAAAATCAAGAATGAAAAGCGCAAGAGGTGCAGCAAGATATATCGGTAGATATTTAGCAAGGCCCGCGATAGCAGAATATAGAATACTTAGTTATGATGGGAAAAATGTAACGTTTTGGTATAAGAGTCATGAAACCAATGAAAGAGTAGAAGAAACAGTTACAGCGCAAGTATTTGTAGGTAGATTATTAATGCATATTACCCCTAAATATTTCAAGATGGTTAGACTATACGGAGTATATGCAGGCAGTATAAGTGTAAAAGTTCGGAAGTGTTTTGGTCTTTTGCAATACATAAAAAGTGGTCTTAAGGCAATTCAGTTCACACTAAAAATAAATTGGAAAAAGGAAACAAGAAAAATGACTTATAGAGAATTAATGATTATTAATTTTTCCAAAGATCCGAGAAAGTGTTTAAAATGCGGCCAGCTAATGGAATTGTGGCAAATATGGCATAGAAAGTATGGGTATATATATGATATGGGAACGTATTAAAAGAATTTTTAAAGGTAAAGTGAATGAGGATAGCATACCATTTCGACCACAAGAACGTGATAAAATGATACTTTTTAAATGTAAAAAATGTGGGTTTGAAGAAGAAGTGCCTGACTTTGTTGCGTTTGAATGTTATACGCCTGAAGAATATGACAAGAAAAGTGGTAGTCCTATTGTTTTGTGTATAGAATGTGGTTCAGATATGATAATTAAGAGGTGATGCCACACTATTTGTGGAGCATCACTTTAATACTCGACCGTAGGGAGATTTTGTTCTTCTTAAGGTTTTCTTAAGGAGTTCTTTAATTTCTCTTATGCATTGAGTATTAAGATAAATATATAAGAAATAAAAAATTTGGGGGAGTTAAAGTGAGTGAAGCTTTAAGGCTAAGTAATATAAGTAAAGTTTATGGAAAGCAAAAGGTGCTAGATAAATTAGAGTTATCTATAAATGAAGGAGAAATTATTGGAATTGTAGGCAACCACTATATTTCTTATAGCAACCTGCATTATAATTAATAAAAAAAATATCTAAAGAAAGGGTGGAGCTGATTATGAATAATGTAATAGTAAAAACTACAGCAGTTTCAAAGATATATAAAGGAATGAAGGCATTAGATACAGTAGACATGACTATTAATAAGGGGCAGATATATGGACTTATTGGATTAAATGGAGCGGGGAAAACCACATTAATGAGGGTTATAGCTGGCCTTTGCGTAAAGGACAGGGGAAGGGTGGAGTTATTTGGTGAAAATGATGAAATGACTGTTGAAGCTAATCGAAAGCGTATAGGGTGTTTAATAGAAACACCAGGGATTTATGTTAATAAGACAACTTATGAAAATTTAGAAATTGAAAGGATTCAAAAGGGTATACCAGGAAAAGAGTGTATAGAAAGAGTTTTAAATGATGTAGGATTAGTAGATTTAAAGAATAAAAAGGTGAGAAATTTTTCTAAAGGTATGAAACAAAAATTAGGCATAGCAATGGCACTTCTTAGTGAACCAGAATTTTTAATGCTGGATGAGCCTACTAACGGATTAGACCCTATTGCAATAATACAGATAAGGGAGCTATTAAAAAAGCTAAATATTGAAAATGGCGTTACAATGTTGATATCTAGTCACATATTAGCGGAACTTCATCAACTAGCAAATTGCTATGGAATAATTCATAATGGTAAACTCATAGAACAAATTATAGATAGTGAATTAGAGGAGAAATGTAAAAAGCTTATTCACATTAAAGTAGACGATGCTGCTAAAGCATCAGTTGTGTTAAATACAAAGTTACAAACAAGGAATTTTGAGGTTTTACCTAATAATATAATTAAATTATATGATTATGTAGATAATGCAGGTAAAGTGTCGAAGGTCCTTTCAGCGGAAGGAATTTCAGTAGAAGAAATTATGCCTATGGGAGATGACTTAGAAGATTACTTTACTAAAGTAATAGGGGGCGAATTAGATGATTAATTTATTAAAAGTTGAATTTTACAAGTTGAAAACATCAAAAACATTCAAGTTGATATTAGTGTTAATGGTACTTCAATCAATTTTGTGTCCTATATTATTTAGTAAGGAAATGACTGGGAAACAGGTGCTATTACAGGTGTTTGGGGCACAAGAATTTATAGCTTTATACATGTTAATAGGCGCGTTCGCAGCATGTTATATAGGCGATGAATTTAACTCAGGATGTATAAAAAATTTAATTGCTTATGGACATAAAAGAAGAAATATTATTATATCAAAAAGTATAAGTTATTATTTTGGCATTGCAATTATTAGCTTAACATCTCCAATTTTAATTACTACAATAAACACTATTATGAATGGATATGGTGAGGTATTTAATTTGATTTCACTTGCATTTATACTTAAAGTATCATTTCTTATGGTTCTTATATATATTGGCATAGGAAGTATTGCAGTTTTAATATCATTTATATGTAGAAATGGCATAATTACAGTGGTGGCCTTTATTTTAATAGATACAGTTAATAGAGCTTGCAGAGGTTTAGTTTTTCAAAAATACCTTAGTGGTGAAATTTACACTAGAACTATATTTGGTCAATCATTGTTTTTGGACACGCATTATGTAGAATTTTCACAGGGATTTAAAATAATAGGAGTCGCTATAACAACAATAGTAGTTTCAACGTTATTAAGTGTGTATTTTTTTAACAAAGCAGAGATTAAGTGATTTTAGAAAAAAATATATATAGCAAAGGTGGAAGATAAAGTGATATTTATAGTTGTAGTGCTAATAATCATATCAGTGATTTTGTTTGCTCGCCTATTTTATATGAAAAAACAAGTGATAAGCGTAACAAATCAACTTATAGATATTAATGAAAAAAATATAGATAAAAAATTAACTATAAGTCTTATTAACCCAGAAATTGAAGCATTAACTAAAGTTATAAATGACACTACAAATATGAGAAAACAATGCGAAGCAAGCAAAATTAAATTTCAGAATGAGCTAAAACAAAACATTGCAAATATATCACATGACCTTAGAACGCCTCTAACATCAATAAAGGGATATATTCAATTTTTAAAACTAGATAATATAAGTGATGAAGAAAGAGTGGAATATTTAAACATAGCGGAGCAGAGGACTAAATCTCTTGAAAGCTTATTAAATGATTTTTATGAACTATCTTTAGTTGAATCCCAAGATTTTGAATTGGATTTTGAAAAAATAAATATTACCAATATATTGCAAGAAATATTACTTGGCAAGTATAGTGATTTTACAAGTAGAAATTTGAAGCCCAATATACAAATACCAAATCAAAACATTTATATAATAGCAGAAAAAAAATCTTTAGAGCGAATAATTGAAAATTTGCTAAGTAATGCTATTAAATACGCAAGAGATAATGTATCAATTTATTTAGAAACCAACTCAAATGTGGTATTATTAAAAATAACCAACACAGTTATAAATTTATCAGTCGAAGATGTAGAAAAGATCTTTGATAGATTTTACATGGCAGACAAAAACCGCTCAGAAAAAGGAACAGGACTTGGGCTTTCTATTGTAAAAACACTTATAGAAAAAATGAATGCAGTCATAACAACGGATATTAATAATGACGTGTTAAGCATTTGTTGTGAATTTAAAAGACTATAAAAAATGCCACCTACATGTGAGGCCACTGAAAAACTATAAAAAAAATCGTCATCGAATTAAAGATGGCGATTTTTTTTATGTAAAAGACTAAAAACAAAAAGGAATTTTAAAAGATATGTCGAATTAGTATAGTAGACTAAAATAAAAGGGGCTATACTATTATGCTAAAAGGACAATTGGAAATAAAAATAAATACATACCATAGCTTATATTCGTTAATTATTCCGGAAGATAACATTTTAAAGCAAATTAATGACCTTGTTGACTTTTCATTTGTTTATGATGAATTGGTGGTTAACTATAGTTCATCTATGGGTAGAGGTGCTATTAACCCCATAATGCTATTTAAATATTTACTTTTGAAAGTAATATATGAATTGTCTGATGAAGATGTTGTTGAAAGAACTCTTTATGATATGTCCTTTAAATATTTTCTAAATTTAGCCCCAGAAGAAACAAATTTAATAAACTCAAGTACATTAACTAAATTTAGAAAGCTTCGCCTTAAAGACATGAATTTATTGGATTTATTAATAAACAAGACTGTAGAACTTGCTATAAAAGAGGGAGTTTTAAAAAGTAAAGCAATAATAGTTGATGCTACGCATACCAAGTCACGTTATAACCAAAAGTCAGCGAGCGAAGAATTATTGAAACGTGCAAAAAACTTAAGAAAAACATTGTATGGAGTACATCCTGGTATTAAAGAAGAGTTACCTAATAAAGTTACAACTGGAGTACTTGAAGATATTCTTGAGTACTGCAAATTATTAATTGATAGCATAAACGAGAAGCCAGAAACTGCAGCAAATCCAGCTGTGAAAACTAAATTAAACTACTTAATGGAAGCTATTAATGATGACTTAGAAAATCTAAAACTATCAAAAGATGAGGATGCAAAAGTGGGGCATAAAACTGAAGATAGTTCTTTTTTTGGATATAAATCACACCTTGCTATGAGTGAAGAACGTTTAATTACAGCAGCTGTTATTACAACTGGCGAAAAAAGTGATGGAAAGGAGCTCATAGCCTTAATAGAAAAAAGCCGTGAGGCTGGTATAGATGTTAATGAAGTAATTGGAGATACAGCTTATTCTGAAATGAAAAACTTAAAATATACAAAAGAAAATAAAATTGTATTAATTTCAAGACTAAATCCTGTAATTTCACAAGGAATGCGAAAAAAAGAAGATGAATTTGAGTTTAATAAAGATGCTGGTTTATTTGTATGTCCGGCAGGCCATATGGCTATTAAAAAAGCAAAACAGGGAAAGAAGAATGTTGGTAAAAATCAAGTGCTAACTTACTATTTTAATGTAGAAAAGTGTAAAAATTGTGTTCATAAAGATGGGTGCTATAAAGAAGGTGCTAAATCTAAAACTTATTCGGTTTCAATAAAGTCAAATACTCACAAAGATCAAATAGAGTTCGAAAAAAGTGAGTATTTTAAAAAACGTGCTAGAGAACGTTATATGATAGAGGCTAAAAACAGTGAACTTAAGCACCAGCATGGCTATGATGTAGCAACATCGTCAGGTTTAATTAGCATGCAAATGCAAGGTGCGTTATCAATCTTCACTGTGAATCTAAAGAGAATAATCAAGTTGAAAGGCATGAAATAAGGCTTTTTTAACTTAAATATAAAAATATAAAAAGAAAAAGCATGAAACATCCAAAAATATGGGTATTTCATGTTTTTTCTGTTCAAGCCTAAAAAACTTACTGAAAAGAGAGTGCTTTTTTCAGTGGCCTCCTACATGTAGGTGGCATTTTTATTTAAATAAAGTTTTGGCTTAATCTTTTAATAACACGGGTTTCACCCATAACTTGCATTACTTCATGTAAATCTTGAGTTTGTGTTCTATTAGTTAGTGCAACTCTGACAATTGTGGCAACATCAGATAGTTGACCTTTAAATAAATCTGGATTCTTTTTATAAGTTTTTGCATTTTTTGCATACCCAAGGTCGAGTGCTAGCTCTTTAAGGGTTGCAAACCAAGTCTCATTATCATGAGAATAATTATATACATCTATATAGCTAGTAAGAACTCTTCTTACCTCATCCATTGGTATATGAGTAGGGAAATTGTAATTACCTTTTATGCTGTTTTTATAAAGATCATCAAAGAAGTATTCAATATGTTCTTTTACATCTAACCATTTTACAAAATCTTTTCTTGGCTTTTCATTTTCTCTTTCAATATTAAATATTTTTTTCGAATAATCTTCATTTTCTATTAGCTCATTTGCAATTGTAGTATCATAATGTTTAGCCCAATTAAGATAAAGGTCGTATACTGTGGACGCATCCATAGTAGCTATAACATTTTTACTAATATCATTAAGTTTTAAAATATCAAATAGTGCTCCACTTTTGCTCATGTTTTCAAGGGTGATATTAAAGTTTGTGCAAGGTTCATTTTCATGGGTATCTCTCCACTCTTGAAAATTAGAGTTAATAAGATTTACAAGGTACTCAGTTACAGCTATAAAAGGATAACCTTGAGATTTATAAAAATCTACGGAAATTTCAGGGTCTTTTCTCTTGCTGAGCTTACGTTTTGATGTACCATCCATTTTCATAATTGTAGGTATATGAGCATATTCTGGAGGCGTACAGCCTAACATTTCAAATAATTGCAAATGTATAGGAAGAGATGAAAGCCACTCTTCGCCACGTATTACATGGGTTGTTCCCATTAAATAATCATCTACTGCATGTGCAAAATGATATGTTGGAATCCCGTTAGTTTTAAGGAGAACAATGTCTTGATCATTTTCTGGCATACTTATAGTACCTTTAATTAAATCATTACAAACTACTCTTCGACCTGATTCTTCAGGAGCTCTAAGTCTTATAACATAAGGTGTGCCCTTTGATAACTCAGAATTAATTTCATCAAGACTAGAATTTCTGTGAATAGCCCATTTCCCATGATATCCTGTATTGATTTTAAGTTCTTGTTGAATTTTCCTTGTGTTATCTAAAGATTCTTCAGTGCAAAAGCAAGGGTAAGCTAAGCCTTTTTTTATTAGCGATTTTACAAAAGCATGATATATACTAATTCTGTCGCTTTGTTTATAAGGTCCATATGTGCCTTTTTCATTATCAGAATCTACAACTCCTTCATCAAAAAGAATTCCAAAATCCCTTAGAGTGTTAGTGGTGTCTTCAATGGCACCAGCAACCTCTCTCTTTTTGTCAGTATCCTCTACTCTAAGATAAAATATTCCTTCGCTTTGATGAGCTAGTCTTTCAGATATAAGAGCCGCAAATACACCTCCAAGGTGCTGAAATCCAGTAGGACTTGGGGCATATCTTGTAACCATAGCATTGGGTTTAAGATTTCTTTTTGGATAAAACTCTCTATAGTGTTCTGGAGTTGTGCTTATGTTAGGTAGCAGTAAATCTGATAGTTTTATATAATCCATTTTAATCATCCTTTCTTATAAAAGTGAAGCAATGTACGTGATAATTTAATTAAAAATAAAAAAACCTATCATCCTATATAGGATGAAGGTAAACTTATTGGTTATCTTTAAATTGAAATTACAATTACTTTTCTTTTCCATTATAGTTAACATTAATTATACATATATTATCTAGAATGTCAACATACAACAAATTATATTTTAAGCAAAAAATAGCAACAAATATATATTTTAGGAGAAAAATTGGATGTCAATTTTATAATAAGGCTAGCATTTAGAAATTACATAAGGTGTCAAGATGAAGGTAGGTGGAATAGAATAGCATCACGAGTGGAAAAAGTATAAGAACTCAAAGCTTCAGAAGTGTATTTATGGGTAATGAAAAAGCAATAAATCTATACAAATGTCTAGATTTTGGCAAATAAGGTATAATATATAAAACGAATGAAACATATAATTAGAAGTTATCAAAAGTAAAGACTTAAGGGAAAAATATGGAAGTGAGATGATAATATGGGAGCATTGGTTCTGCTAAGCGATTTTACTGAAAAAGATAATGTTAATTTGAAAAAAAAGATGAAAGAATTATTTCTAGATAAAAAATATACTTTAAGCTATATACCTTCAATGACTGATATAAATTTAAAGTGTTTTGAAAAAACAAAAAATAAGTTAAGTGAATATGGGGACTTCGAATTTAATTATTTTGATATAGATTATTTTTGTAATATAGAAAAAATAGAAAAAATATTTAAATCGGAAGTAATATATCTATCATCAGGGAATACCTATTACTTTTTAAATAATTTAAAGAAAAGATATTTTATAACTAGACTTAGAAGGTATGTTGAAAATGGAGGTTATGTTATAGGATTAAGCGCAGGTGCAATAATGATGGCAAAAGACATATCAGCTGCACAATTTGGGGATGAAGATATAGTTGGATTATCAGATTTATCATCTTTAGCTCTAGTTGATTTTGATTTTATGCCACATTGGAATAATCACAGCCATTATTTAGATGATTTAAAGGAATATTCTAACAATACGGGCAATACAGTTTATACATGTAATGACGGCGATGGAATCATTGTGATTGATAATAAATTGCACTTTTATGGGGATATAAAAATGATAAAAGAGGGTGAAATAAGGAAAGCTTAGTTAAATCATCTCCTGCGGAGCTGCAACATCTTCATAGAAGATGCATTAACGACTTCAGAAGGAGATTTACCCCTTTGTAGACCTCTGTAGATAACAATTCTCAATTGTTATCCCCCCACTGAAGTTTTTTATTTGTTAGGGTATGTAACTCCACTTATAGAAGTGGGAGACTTTCCTTCTGAAATGTCGTTAAAAGTCGATGTAATAATTTATACATCGACTTTTGCTGGAAATATAAAATTTTAAATAGTTGCATTAGCAAGTCTAAGTTTAGCATTATTCTTCTTGAAAATTTGATGCATCTCTAGTATTTCTAAAGAAATATAAGTATATTTAATGAATATAGCAGCTGTAATGAAGGATATCATATCCGATACAGGATAAGCAAGCCATGCTCCAAACACACCCATATCCAAACCACTTACAAAGGCATATACTAGTGGTATAAATACTATTAGCTGTCTAAAAATAGATAATTTTAAAGAGGCTTTAACTCTATTTATAGCTTGGCAATAGGCGATTGACAAATAATATACTCCAATGCAAGGGAATACAGCTATAACTACTCTGAAAGCCTTTGCTGTCTGCTGTATAATGGCAGGATCATTTATAAATAATCCTATAAGTTGTGTTGAAAAGGTCATGAATATTGCCCATAATAAAGTTGAACTTACAGATACTGCAATTATAGATGTTTTAACAACTTCTTTTAATCTTGTATAATTTCCAGCACCATAATTATAGGCGGCTATAGGTTGCATAGCTGAACTTATACCCATAATCGTCATAAACAAAAACATTGAAACTCTTGTAGTTAAACCAACTGTTACGATGGCCAAATCTCCGCCATAAGAGGCTAGTAAATTGTTTAATATAGCAGCGACTACGGCATCTGATATTTCTATTATAAAGGTTGAGAATCCAACACATATTATTCCAATTGATACTGCTTTATTAAGAGTTAATTTAAAAGAAAAGTTTAATCCCTTCTTTATTTTCATAAATACAATTAAAACATATATAAAAGCTATTATCTGAGATACTACTGTTGCTATAGCAGCTCCCTTTACTCCATATGAAAATACATTTACTAGGAAATAATCTATAATTACATTACAAATTGCTCCAATAGAAGTACTTAATAAAACTATTTTAGTGTTTCCAAAAGCAGTTATAATATAAGATGCAATTAATGTAAAGGATTGAAATAAAACGCCCATTAATATTATACTTACATAATCTTTTGCAAGAGGAAATGTATTTTGCGAAGCACCTAGGCTAAGTAAAATTTTATCTTGAAAAATAAAAATGCTAAAACTAACCACAGATATTATTATAAACATTAGAACTATAGCATTAGGTATAATAATTCTTAAATTTTTAAAATCTTCGTCTCCACAGCTTCTTGCAACGGCGGTAGAAGCACCGATGGCTATAAGCATAGATATAGCTAAAAATAATCTTTGAATTGGAAAGGCTATGGTTAAAGCACCGATAGCATTAGCCCCTATTGATTGTCCCAAAAACATAGAATCTACCATGTTGTACATTTCTGCTACCATTAAAGAAATTATTGCTGGCACGGAAAATTTTAATAACAGTTTCCAGATTTTTTCCTCGCCAAACATTTTATTGCTTTCTGTGACACTACTCATTGTCATGAATTCCACTTCTCCTTAATCAATTTGTTTCCTTAATATTATTATACGCTATTATGAATATTTTAACATTCACACAATTGCTACATAAAAAGTACAAAGTTGCTGACATGTGAGAATGGATAATACTTAAATAACACAAAAACACCTTAAAATAGGTGTTTTTGTACTTCTTGGAGAACTATTAAGGTAGAACCATAGCCTTCAATCTTTATTATGTTATTATAAACTGCAGTTTTTTTTGCAAAAGATAAAGAAATATTGGGAGCAGAAATCTTAGTTAGAATTTTCCATTCATCATAACTCAGTCTTTTCGGCTTACCCATGCGTAACCAAATATCGTAAGCTGATCCAACTTTTTCTCCAATTTCATATTTAATAACTTTATAGTCATGCACTAAATTTTTAATGGATAATGATATTTTTCTTTCAGTAATATTTTTACTACCCTTACCTTTAGATAAATCCTCTAACTTAATCAGGGTATTAAGTTCATCACTGTAACTGTAAAGTAAGACCTGGATATCTTCATCTTGCCTTGTGATAATATATCCATCACCTTGGTCTACAACCTCATTTCCTAGTTTTGATAATAAATAATAAGCGTAGTAGGAAGCTTTCTTTATACCATCTAAAGTAAGCAGGCCTGGTGAACCAAAAAACAATTCGTTGTTTAAAATTGAGTTCTCCTCCACGGTATCAAAAGCTTTTAGGGTGAGCAGACTGCTATTGTTGTTAATAAAATTATGAATAATATATGGAAGCATATAGGAAGAATCATAAATAGTATTTATAGCTTTAGGAACATTAAAAGGATCCTCTATTAAATTTTGCAATTTATATTTTTCGAAAATTTCCCGAGTAATATTTATGTACTCTATAGATAAATCCTTTGAGGCTTGGAATTTCCATAGCTTTACTACCTCAATTCCATATATATTAGCAAAATATAGTATAAAGCTTTCTAAAAGTTTTATGAAAGAACTTTTATCTTCAAAAGTCTGATTCAAAATTATTAATGGTACAAGGGATATATCCATTAAGAATTCTAAAAGTTTTTCAACTTCATTCCAGTTTAAAAACCTTACATTCTCATTGAAATATATTTTCATTTCTTTTCCAAATAGGTTTTGAACTATACCATTTTTAAAACCTATAGCATCTTGAATAGCTCTTAAATATCCTTGTTCCCGTGCTTTAATAAGTTCTTTTGCTTGTCCTAAATTTATTTTTTTCTTCCATTTATGTTGTAATTCTGTGCTTGGGTATGCGAAATCGGTTTGGAGTTTTATAATTTTGTTAGTATAGTTAAATCTATCATAGTCCTCTAAATAATAAGATAAATACTGAAGTGAGCTAGATAAATCATACGTTTCTACTTTTTTAAAGCTATCAAATTCTTCCTCTGGTATATGATATTTTTTTCTGAATTGCAGAGGAGTACACTTGTAGTAATCTTTAAAGCTCTTATTATAATACCTAGCATGAGAAAAGCCAACATCCAAAGAAATATCTGAGATTGTTTTATCAGTATCTAATAGTAGTTTAATAGATTCATCTACTCGAACATTATTTACTAACTCTTTAAAAGTTGTTCCAGAGATGTCTTTTATTTGATGACATAAATAGTAAGAACTTAAGTATTCTTGATTAGCTATATCCTGTAAAGTAATTTTATTCATGTAGTTATTATATATGTACTTGATGATTCTATGATACCTCTGAAATTGCATTACATTTTCTTTTAAAGCGTTCTCATAAGTAAGATAGTGAAAGTTATTTATTAAATGGAATAATAATTTTACTAAAACAGCATCTATTTGATCGTCAAAGTTTTCACTTTTTTGTATTACCTCGCAAGCTAGTATAGATAAGTATTGCCTTAAAACATCATATTTTTCTTCATGTTGTGCACCTTCTTTACTAGAGTTCGTATAAAAATAAATATTTTTCATATCATCATAATACTTTTCAAAAAATGTAAAATCCAAGTGGAAAATTAAAACCTTATTTTTCTCATTTGAATAAATTCTATGGGGTTCATCACAATTTATGATTTCAAGCTCATGTGCGTATACTTCATAATTCTCTGATTCTATAAGTACATTAATAGTGCCCTCAAGCACAAAGATTATTTCTATAGAATTATGCCAATGGATTGGATAATCCTTTATATTCTCAAGGGAAATGCTTATAGGTAAATCGTTTATATAACTTATATATTCTTTTCGCATTGTAATAACCTCTTCATTAATTATTATGTATATGTATAGGTATATTATACATCATGAATTTAAAAGTTATACCCACATGGTAAGTTGCAGGAAAAAATAAAAATATGGAGGGTTAACAATTTACTGAAAAATTACATAATAAATGAATAATATGGAAACAATATTATTGTAATACTTCAAGAATTGATATATATTTAGAAGTTGTAAGGAGGAGTTAATGGGGAAATATATTTATATTGTTATTTCAAGAACACCAACTTCTACAGGCAAGATAGTTAGAAAATTTTTAAAAGAAAAATATAATCATGCATCAATTAGCCTAGATAAAAATTTAATTCAAATGTATTCCTTTTGTAGATTTTCAATTAGCAATCCCCTTGTAGGAGGTATAGTGAGAGAAAGTGCATTTACGCTTACCATAGGACTTGAAAAAGATGTTCCTATTAATGTATATCGGATACCAGTAACTGTTAGAAAATATGAATTAATAAGTAAATTCATATATGATATATATAATGATACTGAGATATATTACTATAATTTCCTTCAAGCTATTGGGATTATTTCTAATAAGAAGCATGCTGTTTACAAGACATATATATGTTCTGAATTTGTCATGGAAGCATTAAGGCAAGGAGGGATCAAGCTTACTTCATTAGAACCCTATCAGATAACACCAACAGAAATTTGTGACATTATGGAAAAGTTTATTTGTTATTCTGGAAATCTCAACGACTATCCATTTAAACAGAAGACAAAAACAAAAGAGGATGAGCTTTTCTTTTGTAAAACAGGTTTTCTTTATGAATGGGTACATACGCTTAGACATTTTTGGAAGGTTATATATAGAGATATGAATAGTAAAAAAAATAGTAGTAGGATTTAAATTTAAATTGTTGATAAAGTGTCTTATTTAGGGTAGTAACATATAATGCAAGAATTAAAAATAAAAATAAAACATATAAATCGTATGTATCAATAATTTATATGTTTTTTGCATTGAGATACACTAAAATGTAGATTATACTTTAAATACGAATTTTTAAATTAGGGGGAAAAACAATGGATAATTATCATCATACAATTTCTATAAAGTTGGAATTAAACGAAGAAGAATATGAAGCTATTAAAAGCTTGGAAGCTGCTTGCTATGAAAAACAAAAAAATAATTTAAAATTAGAACTTGGTCTTAAAATGCGCCAAAGAAAAAAAAATGTAAAAAATAAAATTGTTGGAGAGTTTCTATATTATGAAAATGAAATTCTAGTAGGTTATTTAGGCTTATGCAATTTCGGAGGAGCTACAGTAGAAATAAGCGGTATGGTACACCCTAATTTTCGTAGAAAAGGAATCTTTAAAAAACTATATTTAATTGCTAAGGAAGAATGGCAAAGAATATGTCCTCAAGAGGTGTTAATGATATGTGACCATACATCGGTTTCGGGCCTTGCATTTATTAACTCCATTGGAGCAGAATATGGTTGTTCAGAGTATAAAATGTGCTTAAATAAGAAAGTTTTATACTCTACTCCTAGCAATGCAATTAAACTTAGATTGGCATCAACAAGTGAAGACTCGGTTGAAATTGATAGGCAAAGTTCTATTTATTTTGGGGCTCCTAAAAAAGATGCTCATGATAAAGAGGATAAAATGGACATGGAAAAACCGTCAATTAATGTGGATGATAATTTTATTAGTTATATGGCTGAGCTTAATGGGGAAATTATAGGTAAAATTCATATTTGTATAAATGATAATGAGGGGTTTATTTATGGAGTTGGAGTAATTCCAGATTTTCGAAGAAAGGGATATGGACGAGAAATTTTAAATTCTGCCCTTAATATATTAAATAATAAAAATGTAGATAATATTTTTATTGAAGTTTCTAGGTCAAATAAAAATGCACTTGGACTTTATGAATCCTGTGGATTTGAAGAAATTTCTGTAATGGATTATTATGTAGTATATTAAAGCACTAGATGTTCATCATATCTACTGAGGAACGTCTTTTTTTATATTGATTTCGATTTAAATCTATTAAATGTTTGTTATTTTACTGATTAACTTTGGAGTTTGGTTGATTGTAACCTTTACTGTATTTAATTCAAGTTTTCTAATTTGGTGTTTTGTATACACCTATATTTCTTTTTTTGGAACACTTATAGGAGATTTAATCATTATATCTAGGAATGAGTTGGTTAACAAAAGAAAAAATCTATAAAATAATATTTATAGATTTTTTTCTTTGAATTCTAAATATCCATTTTTTCTTAGTTTACAAGAGGGGCAGTCTCCACAACCATTACCTTTTATTCCATTATAACAAGTTAAAGTATCCTCTTTAACTATATCAAGTACACCTAAATCATAAGCCATTTTCCAAGTTTCTGCCTTGTTAATCCACATTAAAGGTGTTTCAATTACAAAATCATAACCCATAGCTAAGTTTAAGGTAACATTTAGAGATTTTATAAATACATCTCTACAATCTGGGTATCCACTAAAATCACTTTGAGATACACCAGTTATAATATTGCTTATACCTCTTTGCTTTGCAAACACAGCTACAAAACTTAAGAATAATAAGTTTCTTCCATCTACGAAGGAATTAGGTACACTATATTTAGGTGCTGACGTGTCCACCTCTATATCTTTTCTTGTTAATGAATTTGGTGCTAGTTGGTTTAATAGGTTTAAGTCTAGAAAATGATGTTCAACGCCGTGCTTTTTACATATATCCTTTGCACATTCGAGTTCTAATATATGTTTTTGACCGTAATCAAAAGATACAGCTATAACTTCTTTATATCTCGCGAGCGCCCAAAATAAACAAGTTGTGCTATCTTGTCCGCCACTGAATACTACTACTGCTTTTTCTCTATTTATAATTAATACGCCTCCCCTTATTTACTATAAACCCTCTATTTATTTACTATAAAGCATCATCAATTTATTATTTAAAATCACATCAGTATTAAATCTTCCCCTAAAAGTAGTTGACAATGTTTTAGTGCCTGGCTTTTTTACTCCACGGGTCGTCATGCAGGCATGCTCACCTTCTATAATAACAGCCACATCGCGTGAGTTAGTAACCATCTGCATAATCTCAGCTATGTCTGTACCTATTCTTTCTTGAAGCTGTAATCTGCGACCTACCATATCAGCTATTCTTGCAATTTTACTTAAACCAATAATTTTTTTTGTAGGAACATATGCAACCGTAACTTTCATATCATACATTAAAGCTAAATGATGTTCGCAATGACTAAAGATTTGGATGCCCTTCATTATTACCATATCACGAGACTCTTCTTCAACTATTAAATCATCAACAAATGTTGTATTAAACATTTTTGAAATTTCATCATTGCTATATCGCATGCCAGCGAATACTTCTTCGTACATTTTAGCTACACGGGTTGGGGTATCTTTAAGGCCTTCCCTTGAAGGATCATCACCTATTGCTATTAAAATACCTTTTATATGTTCTTCAATTGCGTTCGTATCAATTGCCATATTTTACACACCTCTCTTATTTGGATCCCAAATGATTTTATGAAGTTGCACTTGAAGATTAACACCATTCATTTTATTATACTTCATAAATTCTACAATCTCTGCTAGGTCAATTTGTCCGAATACTGGACTAATACATACATTTGTTTTGCTAGTTAGCTCATATTTATCTATTATAAATTTGGCCTTTTGTAAATCTTCCATGCTGCCAGATACAAATTTAACTGTATCTTTATAACTTAAATATTTAAAGTTATTTAAAGTCATTTTATCTTCCATATTACTTGAAGGTAATTTATAATCCATATTAAAGCTTGGTGGATTTTCTATACTTAAAAATTCATCTAAAATAACACTACCATTAGTTTCTATTTCAACATGAAGCGATCTATCTCTAGAGAGCGTTTGTAATAGTTCTATAATTCCTTCTTGAAGCAGTGGCTCACCGCCAGTTAAGGTTATATTTCTAATTTTAGTAGATTTTACATATTTGTATATCTCAACAGGCGTCATGAAGTCATAACGAACATTTTCATTATTGGCCCAGGTGGTATCGCAATAGCTACAATGTAAATTACAGCCTGCAAATCTTATAAATACTACTAGTTGTCCTGACAGAGGACCTTCTCCATTAACACTTATAAATTTTTCAACTACTTTGTATTTCACTTTAACGTACCTCACTTTCTTCATATGATGCACTATTAGTAGGCGTTTCATAAACCGTAGTTTTTTTTACAAGATAACCTTTATCTTTCAGTAGTTCAAAAAAAAATGATGCAAAGTTTTCTGCTGTTGGTCTAAAATCAACCAGAATTACATTAAAGCCATCTTGCTTTAGACAATTTAAGGTTTCACTTCTCATGGTATCTTCTTGCACTATTAAGGCATGGTCATAAGAATCTACCATATCTTTAACATCTTTTTTTAAGTCGCCAAAATCTATTATCATGCCGTCAAGTTGTCCGCCTTGTGCCAAGGTTTCTGATTGAATGTAAACTTCAACTTTCCATCTATGTCCGTGAATATTTGAACACTTTCCTTTATAACCAGAAAGAAAATGTGCACTGTCAAAGCTGTGTTCTGTCTTTAAAATATACATGGGTTCACTCCCCTCAATACTTATGTTAATATCCTTAATATTTCGAAAAAATCATTTTATTTTCATGTTTATAATTTTTTGCAAATAAAAAAGGGCATAATCTACCCTCATACAAAAAAAGCTACCTAAAACGGTAGTTACGTCCTAGTTTTGTTTATAGACAGGATGGTTTAGAACTGTCTTATTAGGTTTTATTATTACTAATTTTACTATAAGTTATGAGGTATGTCAACTCAATATAAAGTTTACTTTAAACTGAAATTGTGTAATAATATAAAGTTGTAAAAGCATATTCAATTATAGTATCATGGAGAAATATTGGGTATAATATATCTAAAAAATAATGTTGTTAGTGAGGAGTAAAAATGAAAATAGGATTTGATCAGAAAAAATATTTAGAAGAACAATCAAAATATATTTTAGAAAGAGTTAATAATTACGATAAATTATATTTAGAATTTGGGGGGAAACTTTTCAATGACCTTCATGCAAAAAGAGTTTTACCAGGATTTGATGAAAATGCAAAGATTAAGTTACTACATAAATTAAAAGAAAAAGTTGAAGTCATTATTTGTGTATATGCAGGAGATATCGAGCGAAACAAAATTAGAGGGGATTTCGGTATTACATATGATGTTGATGTTTTAAGATTAATTGATGATTTACGTGAATATGATCTTGATGTAAATAGCGTTGTAATAACCAGATATGATGGGCAACCAGCAACTACGATTTTTATAAATAAGCTAGAGCGTAGAGGAATAAAAGTATACAAACATAGGGCAACCAAAGGATATCCTACAGATGTAGATGCAATTGTAAGTGATGAGGGATATGGCAAAAATCCATATATTGAAACAACAAAATCTATTGTAGTTGTAACAGCACCAGGGCCAGGAAGTGGCAAGCTAGCTACTTGCCTTAGTCAGCTTTATCATGAACATAAGCAAGGCAGAGCAGCCGGTTATTCAAAGTTTGAAACCTTTCCAGTATGGAATATTCCTTTAAAGCATCCTTTAAATATAGCCTATGAAGCTGCAACAGCGGATCTTAACGATGTAAATATGCTGGATTCATTCCATTTTGATGCTTATGATAAAATATCCGTAAACTATAATCGCGATATTGAAACTTTCCCTGTACTTAGGCGAATTATAGAAAGGATAACAAATGAAGAAGCTGTTTATAAATCTCCAACAGATATGGGAGTTAACAGAGTAGGCTTTGGGATTATTGACGATACGGTTATTAAAGAAGCATCTAGACAAGAGATAATAAGAAGGTATTTCAAAACAGGATGTGAGTATAAAAAAGGTTACATAGATAAAGAAACCTTCGAGCGGGTAAAGCTTCTTATGGAAGAGCTTAATTTAAAACAGCAAGATAGGAAAGTTGTTATTCCTGCAAGAGAACGCTCGTCGGCTTTAAAACAATGTTCGAGTAAAAATGAAACTTGTCCAGCAATGGCAATGGAGCTTAATGATGGAACAATAGTAACTAGTAAAAGTTCATCTGTAATGGATGCAACAGCTGCCATAATTTTAAATGCTGTTAAGTATTTTGCAAATATAAATGACGAGATTCACCTTATTTCTCCAGTTATACTTGAGCCAATTATAAATCTAAAATCAAAAACATTAGGTAGTAAGAAACCAGCTTTAGATTGTGAAAATGTGTTAATTGCCCTTAGTATATGTGCTGCTACAAATCCAACAGCAAAGGTAGCCATGGATAAATTAGTAATGCTAAAAGGATGTCAAGCTCACTCAACTACAATTATAAGTACAAATGATGAGCAAACTTTTAGAAAACTTGGCATAGATATAACCTGTGATGCAGAATATGCAACTGAGAGTCTTTACTATAACAATTAGTTATTTTAAATACCTTGTTTCTAATAACATAGAAGTAAAAGCTCACTCTATCAAAGTAGGGTGGGCTTTTATGATAAAAAAAGAGTAAGTTTATAAAAACTTATCTCCATAATAGCAACATCCAATGGCCCCATTAAATTGTGGATGCTCAATTGATACTATCTCTTCATAATCTTCTTTTAAATATTTTTTTAGTGCGGTATTATTAGCAACACCACCAGTTAAAATTAATTTTTTACCTTTAAATCTACTTAAAAGAGGTTGAAGTCTCTTGTATAGAGAATAGTTAACACTGGAACATAAGTTTTCTATACTTACACCTTCAGCTATTTTTCCAATTAACTCTGACTCAGAAAACACAGCACATGTTGAATTAAGTTCTATAGGATTTTCATAATTCACACTCATGTCATCAAGAGATATTTCAAGTACATTTGCCATATTCTCTAAATATCTACCACAGGAAGCAGCACATTTTTCATTAAGCTCTAGGTCAGTGGTGATACCTTTTTCTACTTTTACAACCTTAACATCTTGGCCACCTACATCTAAAAGTATAAAATCTTTTAAGCCAGTTTGATACAGCCCCCCATACACGTGGGCTTTTATCTCATTTATTGGTGTGAATAACAATAAGTCAATATTATTTCTTCCGTAGCCTGTAGATACTGCCTTATCAATTTGCCTAATATCAAGCTTATCTAAATTAACAATAATCTTACCATCAAAGTCGCAGTAATTTCTGTAAAAGCTCATGGTACTTACTTTCGCCTTCTGTATTATCTTATTATCTTCCATTAAAACAATTTTAACCTCGCGGCTTCCAAGGTCAATTCCTAACACTCGCATTTTTCAGCCTCCTTCAAATCTAGTAGCATATCAAGAAAGGCTTCTAACCTAAGTTTTGTTCTTGCATCTAAGATATTTAACTTGTCACCTTCGATATTTAATATGGGTATATCTAGTTTTTCTTTTAAAATAATATTTTCGACTGATCTATAGCAAAAGGCTTGAGTGTAGTGAATTATTCCATCTAGTTTACGTTCGTCAATTTGCGTTTGTAACTCTTTGATCCTAAAGTCAGTATCATAAGGATAAGTGTAGTCATAATATTGCTGAAATATATTTAGTGATTTATCTGCTCTTGGAAAAGCAAATTCTCTTTGAACTTCATTGTATACAAAATTAGCATTAAACTTCTCAACAAATTCATAGATATCGCAAGTCATGGGAGGAACCCCTATATATCCAAGTCGTAGTTTTCTAATTACTGGTTTTTTATTTTTCATATAACAAATAGATTTTTTAAGTTCGACTTCAAAGGCATCTATATCTCCATTAAAATCACTTAAGCTTACTTGATATAGATGATTTTCAAAACCAGTTACCTTATTATGGATATGTGTTAATTCATCAATTGTTTTAGCTAAGGCTCTAATTTCATTTAGCCTTTTTCTAACTACTTCAACTTCCTCAATCGTTACATTAAAGATACTCATTAATTTATTTATTTCGTGTTCTACATCATCTAATTTGTGACTGTGTGGAAAGGAAAAGGGATAAACTTTTATTCCTTTTAACGTAAGCACTTCAATAAGGGCTTTGGTATTAGAACAGTCGCCCTCCACAACTCCGATTATCTCTTTGATGCCGTTTGCTAAGCACGCTCCATAAATTCCCTTTATCCAAGTGCACAAGCTTTTAGGAAAGCCATCTTTTTCTGCAATGTCTATATATTTCAAATAGTCCTTAGAGGTTATAAAAACATTATTTAAATCTACAGGGGTATAACCCGCCGCAATTATAACCTCTACAGGTACGGTAGTTGTTAAGCCTATTTTCTTCATTTTAAATCCTCCTAAAAAATAAAAAAGGGCGTAAAACGCCCTTAACGTCCTAGTTTTGTTTATAGACAGGATGGTTTAGAACTGTCTTATTTAAGTTTTATATTAATAAAGTTTACTTCATATAATTAAGTATGTCAATTAGACATTATTTCTATGTACATAAATAAAATTTAAAGTATTATTGAAAAATATATTGACGCTAACGTTACGTTATAGATTATTATAGATTTGTAGGGAAGAAAATAGAGAGGGGATTTCTAGGGTAACGACACTTTAGTTTATGAAGATGCAAAGCTGATTCGGTATTGATGATGATTAATAAAGAACGAAGGAGATGATTTTATGTCCTACAAAATAAAAGAAGTAGCTGACATGGTTGGAGTAAGCGTACGTACACTTCATCATTATGATCAAGTAGGTATTCTAAAGCCAGATTCTGTAACAACAGCAGGATACAGACTTTACACTGAGATGGACATTGAAAGATTACAGCAAGTTTTATTTTTTAAAGAACTGGATTTTACTTTGCAAGAAATAAAAGAAATTTTAGATAATCCAGGTTTTGATAGAAAACATGCGTTAATGACACATAAAGAGCTACTGATAGAAAAAAAGAAGAGACTTGATAAGATAATAAAATCTGTAAATAAAACTATAGATTCCATTGAAGGGGGAACAGATATGAATAAGAAGGAAATGTTTGAGGGATTTGATATGACTGGAATAGAGGCACATAAAGAAAAATATGCAGAGGAAACAAAGCAAAAATATGGTAACTCTGATGAATACAAGGAAAGCGTGAAAAAAACCTCAAAGTACACAAAAGATGATTGGGCCAGAATCAATACAACAAGTGGACAAATTTACAAGAAAATTGTAGATAATATGGATAAAGGTGTAGAACATTCAGAAGTTCAAAAGGCAGTAGGCGAGCTAAGACAGCAAATTACAGATAACTTCTACAATTGTACTATAGAAATATTTAGAGGACTTGGAGATTTATATGTTTGTGATGAACGATTTACAGCTAATATTGATAAGTATAAAGAAGGTCTAGCTAAGTTCTTAAGTGAGGCAATGTATTACTATTGTGATAAGGCAAAAAAAGGTGTCACCCACTTGGAAAGTAGCAAGTAAAGAAAAGGGACAGTTAATAATTTGTATAAATTATTAACTGTCCCTTTGAAAATTTCATTCAGGTTTTGTTTTATAATTTGATTGTAACATGTATATTGGAATGTTATTATTAGATTGTAAAACTTTGAATTTGTTGCAAGGATAAATATTACAAATATAAGAACTAACAAATTAAACAAGTATAATAAATGATAGTATTTCAAAATGAAAAGGGGGATAAATTTGTTTGTATTAATTAAAGGTATAGGATTATTACTTTTTACATTGTTCTTGTTTTCACTTTTTAGTTTAAAAATGCCTAAAGGTCAAAAAGCTATGTCAGGCCTGGCAAATGCTGCTGTAGCAACATTTTTAGTAGAAGCGATACATAAATATATAAGCGGAAATTTATTAAACATTAAATTCTTGGGTGAAGTAGGCGATTCCTCAGGAAGTATGGGTGGCGTAGTTGCTGTAATATTAGTTAGTATAAATATGGGGTTGAATCCTATATATGCTGTAACAGCTGGTGCTGCAGTATTTGGGTATGGTATTCTTCCAGGCTTTGTAGCTGGATATATAATTGCATTTATCGGCCCAATTTTAGAGAAAAAGCTACCCAAAGGACTAGATATAATAGTTGGTGCAATTTTGATTGCACCACTTGCTAGGGGTATCGCTTTAGTGGTAGATCCAATAGTAAATTCAACTTTACTTAGTATTGGAAGTATGATAACTGTCGCTGCTAATCAATCCCCTTTTATTATGGGGTTCTTATTAGGTGGAATTATGAAGATGATATGTACATCTCCTTTAAGTGCTATGGCACTAACCGCAATGCTTGGGTTACAAGGTCTTGCAATGGGGATAGCATCTATTGCCTGTGTTGGTGGAGCTTTTTCAGATGGTATAGTATTCAAAAGACTTAAACTTGGTGATAAAAGTAACATAATAGGTGTGATGCTTGAACCGCTAACACAGGCTGATATAGTAACTTCAAATGCACCTCCTATATTTTTCTCAAACTTTATAGGAGGTGCACTAGCTGGTTTAAGTGCTGCTTATTTTAAAATAATAAATAATGCTCCAGGTACGGCTGCACCTATTCCTGGATTATTAGCACCATTTGGCTTCAATGAACCTAAATCAGTTATTTTCGCTATATTATTTGCCATATGTGGTGGAATTATTGGTGGGCTCTTTGGTTCTACTGTAGTTCTTAATATTAGAAAGAAAAGAAATAAAAAAGTAGAAAAGAAGATGCTGTAGCGTAAAGTAGAAAAATCAGGGACAGTTAATAATTTTATAAATTATTAACTGTCCCTGATTTTGGTTTATTATTCATTAATCGCATATGAGGCATTTACAAAATAATTAATCTAGTATTTGTACGTTTAAGTATTTAACGCCCCAGTTATTAACTTCTTCAGGGGTGTTGAAAAATACATCTATAAAGTTACCTTTTATTGCAGAACCAGTGTCCGCAGCAATTGCATTGCCATAACCTTCAACATATAATTTTGTTCCTAAAGGAATGACATTAGGGTCTACAGCTATTGTACTATAGCCATTTGGATTTCGCTCAGTCTTTCTTCCAGAGGCAGTATAAGTATTACCTGGAGAATCTGTCGAATAGGCAGTGGCCTTTACACTAAAAGACCTACCAGAAGATGCAGTAGCTTTTAAATTAGCAGCCCTTGAAGGAGCTGAACCATTTTGAGGATTCACAGAACTTTTTAAAGATTCTCCTCTTGAAGGGGTTATGGGTGACAAAGTGCCTTGAGCTATAATTTTACTCTGAGGTTCTTTAACTACAGCTTCTGTAACAACTTTTCTAGTTACTTCTTTCCCATTCTCATAAGTTACAGTTAAAGTAATACTTTTTTCGCCTTTTGTTCCGTTTTGGACAACCTTACTTTGAGATTTTAATGTATCGCTATCCTTTTTAATAACAGTTTTAAAATCAATGGGTTTTGTCTGTTTTAGTGTTTCTATTTTAACTCTAGTTATGGTAACATCCATACCTTTAGATAACTTCGTTTTTACTGATGGTGAAATCTTATCAGTAGGGCTTAAAACGATTTTTTCTGTAGTTAACATTAGGGCGATATCTTTTTCAGCAGACTTTATGTTAAGCTCTTTATTGTCTACTAAGACTTTAATATTTACAGCGCGATCTATAGTTATAACATCATTGGTAGTTATTTTTGAATTTAAAGATTTGTCAATCCTATCTTTTACTGCTATATTTATACCAGCTTTTTCTAAGGCGCTGTCAAAAGTTTTTTGGTAAGTTACTAATTTAGTAGGTTTGCCATCTACAACCACTGTAATATTTTTTCTGATAAAGCTCATGAAAACAGTTAAAGTTGCAAGTATGGTGATAAGAATAGATCCAATCACAATTTTTGTTCGCTTATCTTTCATAAATTTAAGCAGAATATCATCTCCTATTATAAAATTCAGTACAAAGCATCTACAAAAAATAATACTAATCATTCTAGTCTATTTTTTTTGATGATTAAGTACTGGTGTCAGATGCCCAAAATACAGTAATCTTAAACATATTATAGTTAAAATCACTCTCAAAAGATGCATGAGAAGTAGGGGAGTCATGTATCTGTACCAATATATGGAACGATAGAATATTTCAACAATATTGTAGCACGTTTATTTGTGGGAGGCAACTATTTTTTGTTGCAAGTAGGTTGTAGAGTGCAAGCAACTCATTTGTAGCGTGAGCGGCACCATGCTATAATATGACTATAAATATTTGAACAAAATTATACAAGGCCTCAGAACGATATCTAAAAAATTCAGTATTTGCAAGGTAACTGTGCAAGCACTTGTGAATATGGTAAGGATATCAAAAGGTGCTTTTTATATATTTATGAATCAAAAGAAATATTATTCTTCGAGGTACCTCAAAATTTTCTTGAAAAATATGACAATAAGTGATATAAACAATTAGTGAGGAGCATTTATGAAATTAAAAGAGCTTGAGAATATAGTATTTAAATCATCTTCAGAGCTTATGAGAAGTGAGGGAGAAAATGCGTTTAATAGTGGATTAGTTATTAAGATTAAAGGCAAGAAAATAGAAAATATATATCATATTTATGGTCGCGTCAAGAGTGATACTCAATGGAGTGAGTTAAACACGCATATTAAAATAGATTTATTAAAGAAAAAATTGGATGGTATAAAATGTACTTGTGAGGATTTCAAAGAAGCATCGAATATGGGCTATTTATTTATGTGTAGCCATTTAACGGCTACAGCATATAGTTTTTTTAGCATAACTGCAAAAAAAAATTGTGAGAAAAATGAAAAAACGGAAAAGTTAAAAGAAGATAATTCAAATAATCAGGGAAGCGAAAGTATTATAAAGTTAGTTCGTAAGGTTTCAAAAGGCCCGACCTATTATGAAGCGCAATATGCAATAGGTAAGGAAAAAATAAAGATAGAGCCTAAGGACTTGAGAACTTTTTTAACTGGGACTAACCATAAGAAAATTAAGCTAAACTATGATAGTTTTGAGTTTGAAGCTCCAATAGTGCTAAAAGATTTACCACTAAACTTTACATTAAAGATTAGAAACGAATATTTTGTTTTAACAACTCATAGGCAGTTTCCAGTATCATTAAATGATAAAAATGATGTGTATTTATTTAATTGGAAACTTTATATACCATCAAAAAATCAAGTTCGAAAATACGTTGCGCTATGTGAAAAGTTAAAAACAAATGGTGAAATTCTGTACCACGCCGGAATAGAAAACTATAACAAAATTATCTCATTTTTAAGTAGTATTTCAAATAATATTAATATTAGTGAAGAGATAAGAGATTTTGCGGCAAATTTCATAAAACCTGAGTTTCACATATATGAGATAGACAGTGATATTTATTGTGATATAGAAGTGATTTACGGTAATGATAAAATAAATATATTAAAGAAAGATAAAAGTAAAAATATAATTACACGTAATTATAAAAAAGAAGACAAAATACTTATGCAACTAGAAAAGTATAGGTTTATAAAAAGAAATGAGAAGCTACTTTTTATAGGCTCAGATGAGCAGCTGTTTGATATATTAAGTAAGAGCGACGAGAATCTACATTCTCTTGGCAATGTTACATTTGGAAAAGGGATTAAAGACAGGGAAATATATGATTTCACGGCTATTGAAGCAGAAATTAAAGAAAAGGATGGCTACTATGATTTTTCCTATGGGATACATGATATCAAAAATAAAGAATTAAATAGTGTACTCTCTTCATTTAAGCAAAAAAGAAGGTTTTATAAAACTGAGAATAATAACTTTTTAGATTTTAAAGATGCGGGAGTTAAAAATTTCTTTGATTTAATAGAAGTATTTAATATTAATAAAAAAATAGAAAATGGATTAATACATATGGATAAAGGTAAGGCATTATATTTAAATGAAAAAATTAAAAACAAGGGTATTCAGTTTGTAAAAGGTACTGAAGTGTTAAATGATATAGAAAACGCTTTATTGGATATAAATAATATGGATATAAGGGTGCCAATGAACTTAAAAGCCACACTTCGTGAATATCAAATAGATGGTTTTAAATGGCTTAAAAGTCTAAGTCGGTTAGGATTTGGAGGGATATTAGCCGATGAAATGGGACTTGGTAAAACAATTCAAACAATAGCCTTTATATTATCAGAAGAGAATAAAAAATCTATTATTATTAGTCCAACTTCCCTTATTTATAATTGGAAGGCTGAACTAGAAAAATTTTCACCTAGTCTAAATGTAGCTATTGTACATGGCGAAAAAAGCCGGCGGCTTAAATTGATTCATAGTTTAGAGGATTATGATATAATACTAACAACCTATGGAACTTTAAGAACGGATATAGAGTTATATGAGGATATTAGTTTTGATTATTGTATTATAGATGAAGCCCAAAACATAAAAAATCATTTAGCACAAAATACAAAGGTTATTAAAGAAGTTAAAGCTAAGGTAAGATTCGCATTAACAGGCACTCCTATTGAAAATAATTTAACAGAACTTTGGTCTATTTTCGATTTTATAATGCCAGGTTATTTATACTCTAAAGAAATTTTCGAATCAAAATTTATAATTAATAAAGAAGGTGATTTAGAAGAACTTAAATTGCTAATTAAACCTTTTCTCTTAAGGAGAACAAAAAAAGAAGTATTGAAAGAACTACCAGATAAAATAGAAAAGAAATTTATAGTTGAGATGACATCAGTTCAAAAGGCTGTATATAAATCTTATACTAAAGTTGTCAGGGATAAAATGAAAAATAACGGTGATGGTAAAATAGATATTTTTTCTTGTTTAACTAAGTTGCGACAAATTTGTTTAGATCCTTCACTTGTATTAGATGAATACAAAGGTGGAAGTGGAAAGCTGAAAATTGCAACTGAGCTTATAGAAAAGCATATGGAAACAGACGGGAAAATGTTATTATTTTCTCAATTTACGTCGGTACTTGAAAATATAGGAGCGAATTTAAATGAAAAGGGAATTCGGTACCTTTATTTAGATGGAAAAACAAAAGCAAAAGATAGAATTAAACTGGTAGATGAATTTAATAACAGTTGTGAATCATTAGTTTTTTTAATTTCACTAAAGGCAGGGGGAACAGGTCTTAACTTAACCTCTGCAAATTTAGTTGTTCATTTTGACCCTTGGTGGAATCCAGCAGTAGAGAATCAAGCAACAGATAGAGCTCATAGAATTGGCCAAAAAAATGTAGTAGAAGTGATTAAGTTAGTTACTAAGGGGACTATAGAAGAAAAAATCATTCTACTCCAAGAAAACAAAAAACATTTAATAGATAGTGTAATTACAGGGGAACTTACGAGTAGTGATATTCTAGGGAAACTTACAAAGAAAGAACTTCTGGAGATTTTTAGATTTTAGGGTTTAGAGTGAGGGTGCCACGCACTAAAGATAGCACCAAAAGGAGATATAAAAATGTACGTAGAGTTTAATAATAAAATTGTAGATAGCAAGGATATAAAAGATATAATTGAAAAAAATACAGAATTTAAAGTAGTTAAAGACATGAGTAAAGGTTCAAAGAGAAATGATATATTAGCTTTTAATTTAAGTGTAGAAATAAATACATTAAATGACCTAATGGAAGGTGAATTTAATTTAAATGAATTAACAGAAGATGAATTGTTTGATGAATACTTATCACTGGCAGAAGAAATTGCAATGGACATTGAGGAATACGTTCCTGACGGTGCTATTATGGACATTAAAGCTTATAAATGGGATAAATCAGATGATGGGATAAAGTTAGTTATAATTATAGCATCAGAGGATACTACAGAATTAAAATTAAAGGATATTATGAGGAAACTTATAACTCAAGTGGAGTAAAATTGCAGACTAACGTTGAAATAACTAGGTTTTACAAGTAACCAATCTTTTGATTTGGTCTATATGCCACCCCTTTGCCACCCTTAATTATTTTTGGGTGGCAAATATATTTTCAAGAATATTTACAGTATCATTTTTCATTTTTAAGGTTACATGAGAATAAGTATCCATAGTGGTGCCTATTTTGCTATGTTCAAGTCTTTCTTGAATATCTTTTGGAACAGCGCCACCTTCTAAAAGAATGGTGGCATGAGTATGTCTTAAAGAATGAAAATTATATTTAATTCCTAACTCATAATTAACTACACGAGATATATATATTAAACTATTATTTGAGACAAGTCCACCATTTTCTTGAGTACATACAAAATCATTTTTAGTATAAAATTCACCATAATATAAAAACAGTTAAGAACTTAAGTATTAAACGAGAACTAATAAAGGCGTGTCAAGATGATCTAAACATGGTGTATGGAGAAAATATAGACATAAGAGACGTAATTGCTACCTTAGAAACTAAGATGTTTAGCGCAAGCGATATGTACGAAGAAAAAACAGTAAACTTAGAAGAACTAATGACTCAATCAATAGATTTAATTGATAATGGATATAAAAATGGGGGACAACTACTAGGAACGACTACAGGATATAAGCCTCTTGATAATGCTATAAATGGTTTTGTAAAAGGAGATTTACGTATTATAGCTGTAAGGCCTAGTATGGGCAAAACTGCACTGAGTATGGAAATGTTAAACAAACTACCTCCTGGGAAAAAAGGCTTAATATTTGAAATTGAAATGCCTAAAGGTAAATTAGGAATAAGAATGTTAGCACCCAGGACATGCATAAACCCACAAGATTTAAGCAAAGGATTAATAAAAGATACTGACTTTAGTGTGATCCAAAAGGAAGCTGAAAAAATGGCATTTAAAAATATAGTCTCATAACTTAACTTAGTGGTCAAGTATTAATACTATGATTCTGAGATAAGATTTGATACAGTTTTGATGCCCTTTTATTAAAATTCACTTAAAACCAAATAAGTCTCAAAAACGAACGTTTTTGAGACTTGTTTATATATTTCAAATAATTTAACTAACTCATTTTGAGAGAATCAACAAAAGCATTATCATTTAATGCAGTCTTTGATAACCATTCTAAATAGGATTACTTTTTTCTATTTTAAATATATGCTATGAATACTTCCATTTTCAGCAAAGATCCTACCATCTAAATTTAAAATTTTAGATTCAAAAATTGTAACTTTATTGCTATCATTATTCCAAAATACTCCATTATGGTTAAGTCCATTAAAATAATTTATATTTTTAAGCAATAAAATCTTATTAACTATTTCGTTTCCATTAAACTTTGCTGCATATATACTCCATACTCCTTTATAATCTTCACCACTATATGTTGCATAAACAATTTTGTTTTCATCCGGCGAAATCCAAAATGGTACAATATGGCTTCCTATTGATTGTGCGAATTTATTTGTTTTTTTACTATTTACATCATAAATAAATAAGCCATCTTCCCCATTTATGTTTCCTTCAAAAACTATTTTTTGTCCTTCATTAATAACAGCAAAACCATAGTTAACTATACGGTTTTTTTGTGTCTTTGCTTCAGCAGATGGTAAAACCATCACAGGTTGCACTTTCCCATCATCTGTAGTTATCTTATAAATGCCTTCTGTTATAATTGTTTTTTCATTGTTTTTTGTTTTAGCAGTCCCTACAAAGTAAACATCTTTTCCATTATTACTATAAACACCTGCTAATTGATTTATTCTCTGATTACCCTCTTTAAATTCTTTCAATTTGTCATTCTCCACGTCATATACAACTATTGATGGGCTTTTAGCAAATGTTAATCCTACTATATATTTACTATTTATAGACCATTCTCCCAGCATATTGCCTTTCACATTAATTTTCTTCTTGGAATTGCTTTTTATATCGACTATATAATAACAGCTTTCACCCTTTTCCTTTGTGTCATATAGATACTTTGTTTTATCGGGAGAAATCGTAGCCCCATCTTCTAAATTTGAAGGTGATTTTTCAAAAGTAGATAAGTTAAGCTTATAGGTGCCTCCTCTAACCTCCTTACTAAATTTAAGTTCTTCTTCTTCATTTGTATTTTCATTATCAATCTTTTTAATTTTCTCCTCTATATCCTTTCTACTGAGTCCTATTTGAACAATAGCTTGGTTATCTCCTACCAGGCCTATCATATTATTAAGTCCTTCTATTCTATCTGTTTTTTCACTCTTTACTAATTGAAGTGGCTTATATTCATCTGGAGCGATTGCCTTTATTTTGTTATAAGGCAGCACTACAGAATTATTACTTGCCATTAAGGGCTTGGAGTATGAATATACTACACTCACTGCCCCTAACACTAATATCCCTGCAACTACGGCCCCTACTTTCCAATTCTTATTTCCTTGTCCCATAATTTCTTCCTCCTAAATTTAAATTTTATAAGTTAATTATAAACAAAAGTTGTATCATTGAGTTAACACGATGTTACAATGTCGTAAACTTTTAGAGGAATTACTATATGTACTCCAGTGCCTTTTCTCTCTTCACTAATTATTTTTATACTTCCATTATGTTTATCTATAATTTTTTTTACTATAGATAGTCCTAATCCAGAACTTCCTGCTTCTCTTGAAGTTTGTTTATTCACCCTATAAAAAGGTTCAAATATCATTTCTAACTTATTAGAAGGTATTCCTTGTCCTTTATCTTTAACGGGTACTATTGTAAATGCAGACTTGTTATTAATAGATAGTTTTAAATCTTCATCACTATAATTATTTTTATTATCACTATCTTCATAATTTAGTACTTTTCCATTTGCATTTGCAGAATCAACTAAAAATTTTCCTTCGTATGAGTAAATCATTATTCTATTTCCAACCTTTATAGACAAATCTGAAGCTATACCATTGCTAGAATTATTAAAATTATTAGAATACATATCCTTATTTTTCAATTCAAAATACTGTCTTAAATATGTGTTCAAATCCTTTTCAAAGGTTACTAATTCCTTACTTATTATCTCTTTATTGTTTTCTACAATAAGCTTATTCATGAAAAAGCTCATTGTGTTATACCCTATATAAAATATAACTAAAAAACCAATGATAAATTTACGCTTTATAGACATTTTCATGAAAAATATATCCCCTTCCTACATAATTTTATACCCTACTCCAAATACAGTTTTTATAACAGAGTTATTTTTATCACTAGATAATTTTTTTCTTAACCTTTGAATATGAACATCTACAGTTCTGCTTTCACCTTCAAAATCAAACCCCCATATAGTTTCTAAAAGTTTATCGCGTGAAAATACTTTTCCCCTATTCGCTGCAAGTTTATATAGCAATTCATACTCTTTTGCTGTAAGATTCACTAATTTATCTCCCTTAAATACTTCATAATTATCTTTAAATATTGTTATGTTTTTTTCTAATTTTATAATATTTTCTTTATCCTTAATGTTTTTAAATTGTTCTATCCTTCTTATACTAACTTTTGCTCTTGCAACTACTTCTCTTATGTCAAAAGATAGGAATAGGTAAGACTTTGAAGTTATCTCCGCCTTTTCCCCTCCTCCACACAGTGCTTGCGACTTTCACCGCACACTGCGTTCCATCAATATTTATTACTTATTTATATCACGTAATTTCCAACAAGTTTACGAAGTATATTAATTTTAACCAAACCTATGCTATCAAGCTTTATCTTATTTTTAAGTCTTTCTATTGCCTCTTCTTTTTCTTCATGAATTAGCTCATGAACGTATCTATTTACATATGTTAAGTTATTGTAGTTGTCTTTTCCACCTTTGTTTTTAGGAATTCTACGATGAGCAACCATACTAATTTTCTTTAATGTTGCTCCCGACACTCCACATTTCCCATTCTGCCCTATATATAAGGATATTCTATTATCGTTATATTCTAGGGTTTCATTGATTACATTGTTATCCATCAAGAACTTAATGGCTTCGCCATGGTCTTTTTTCAGCTTTTCATGGATTATACTTCTACCTTCTTCAGTGTAATTGCATGTTTTGGGTGAAAAATTCTTTGCATACTTAAGCTTAACTCCATGTAAGGGAAAGATTGTTATCCCTGCAATAGTTATTGTTTTACAGTTATATCTACTATAATTTTTTTTATAGGCTTTACTTATTATATTTGGACTACCTCGTATACTTCTTGTGCCATTATATAGGTTCTTTTTAACTAAGAAAGATATTTCACTAAAATCTAAGCTAACATTTGTTGCTACATTGTAATAGTTATGCCACCCTAGTATTTTACTATTTAATTTATTTACTGCTTGGCCAGAGGGGTTTTTTCTTATGTCTTTAACCATTTTTTTAAATGTTTTTATTATTCTAGCACTTGCTTTGTCACTAACATGAGTTTTAGCAATTCTTTTGTTTCTATTAACCCTAACTTTTAATTTAAATCCTAGAAAATCAGAGTAGTTCTTTCTTAAATTCACAACCTTTGATTTTTCAGGACTAATATCTAGGTTAAGTCTTTCTTTAAGCCATTGCTTTACTGCCACAAATACCTTTTGTGCAGTTTTAGCATTTCTACAGAAAATTTTAAAGTCATCTGCGTATCTAACGATATACATTTCCTTTAAGTTGGTATTCTTCAATGCACGTATTTTATTGCTATTATCTGAGTATCTATAATAGGTCTGAAAATACTCCCATTGATTACACATCCACCAGTCTAGTTCATTTAATACCACATTAGAAAGTAACGGTGAAATTACCCCTCCTTGCGGAGTACCTTTGTTAGGAATTCCTATGCCATCTATTTCAGCTTTAAGGATTTTAGATATTAATTTAAGAAGTTCTTTATCTTTTATCCCAAGTGACCATAATTGCTTTAATAATTTATTATGGTCTACGTTATCAAAGAAACCCTTTATATCAATATCAACTGCATAATGTAACCCAGCTCTGTTAGTAAGAAACATACATCTAGCTATGGCGTGTTTCGTACTTCTATTTGGTCTAAAACCATAACTGTGAGTATAGAACTTTGCTTCGCATATAGGCTCTAATACTTGTTTTATACATTGTTGCAGATGCCTATCTTCTATAGTTGGAATACCTAGAGGTCTTATTCCTCCGCCTAGCTTTGGAATTTCTTTTCGCCTTACTTTATGTGGTGTAAACTGTTCTAATCTGTTTCTAACATACTCAATTATAGTTTCAATGTCTTTTTTAGCTATATCTATAATTGTGTTTGAATTTATTCCTGGTGTTTTACTCCCTTTATTCTTTTTAATATTTCTGTAGGCTAATAAAATGTTCTCTTTTTTCAGTATTAGTGGTACTAGATTTTTAAATTCTTTTCCCTCTTTACTAAGCTTATATAAATTATCTTGTATTGCTTGAGTATTATAATACTCATTATTTCTTAGTTTCTGATTTTTCTTATACTTCATCTGTCTTGTTGTCATTAGTCAGCATTCATTCCTTTAAATTCTTGGTTTAAGGTTTATGCTTCTCTTAGTCTTACTCGAACCTAATGGACTTACGTAATATATCTTTTCTTAAATATTAACTTGTGGCTGTCCCTCCACTAACTTTCGTTAACTTCAACGGTACTGTGCCACTACTTTCACTGATATTAAAGCAAGTTATAACTATCGTCTTTCCTTGCTACCACTTCATAGAAAATAAGTCCTCCATGTTACCAGCTTACCACGTTCCAATAACTTTATCCTTACATATACCCTTAGGTAGCTCCTCTAGTCCTGTCTGTAACATACTGCCTGTAACAGTATAAGGATTTTCATACCAAACAATCTTACTCATCCTCACAGACACTACAACTTAGGTAGTTGAAGTATTTCTACCCCCTCATCATTTAGAACCTTACATTCGGAACTTTGTCAGTCTCTTATATTTAGACATTCTTACCATAGGTATTTTATGGACTCCCGACCTATCATACACTCGACCACCTCTGGTTCGCTTTTCCATAACTTCTTACGAAGTCATTAGGGTGTACTCTCAGCCGACTTCACCGAGCTTATAACAACTTCACTCTTCTTAGTAAAGATGCTATTCGGAGTATCAGAGAAAGCCCTTCGAGGCGTTACCCTCTCATTTGACTTTTCAAGTTATTAGTTCTTAGATAGATTTGCTATCTAGGCAATATTTTTAATATTGCAACGTGTCGCACGCTTGGTAATATAATCGTCTGCTCCAAGTTCTAAGCCTACTACTTTGTCCATAATATCATTTTTTGCCGTAAGCATTATTATAGGGATTTTATATTCTACCGATACTTTCTTACATATTTCAAAACCACTTATATCAGGTAACATTAAATCCAGTATAATTAGTTCTATATATTGATTTTTTAAGATTTTTAATCCTTCTATACCCGTTGCAGCTTCAAAAACTTTAAACCCTTCTTCTTTAAATGGATATGTCAAAATTTCTCTTATACATTCATCGTCCTCAATTATAAGTATATTATTATTCATAGCATGGCCCCCTTACTTCAATAAGTATACAATACAGTTGTTACAAATTTATAACATATATCTCATATATTCTAAAAAATATCATTAGCAAGCCAAGTTATTTTGGAACAACCAACCTTGGTTCCATGGACTTCACCTATGGAATATATCCAACTTTAGCGTAGGAGTTTTTGAGAGTAGTAGTTTTACTCCTAAAACCCGTAATTCATTGGATATACAAATAGGAAACTTGTCCTCTCTAATAGTAACACTTCTTATATTCTTATCTATAGGATTTTTTTATGTTACATTAAAAGTAACAAGTCAATACAATATGTTACATTCGAAATTATATTTTTAAGGAGTGTTCAATAGCCTCAATGTGAAAGTAACACAATTACATTTGTGTTACTTTCGTTAGTATTTACATATATAATTTATTTGAAATAGATACTAAGGCACTAATTGGTATGTACTTGTAAAAAACAATACTACGGTATATTATTATACCATGAAAAGTATATTATGGAAATTGAAAATAAATAATATGGGGATGAAAACCAATGGACTTAATTAAAGTGAATCAATCAAAATGTATTAAATGTGGAATTTGTGTGAATGTGTGCCCATCAAAAGTTTTGGGTATGGGAGAAAATGGCCCTATAGCAATTGAGCCACAAGGATGTAATGCCTGTGGTCAATGTGTTGCTGTATGCCCTAACAGTGCAATTGATAATATAAAAACACCTTTAAACAATCAGACCATTCTAAAAAAATTCCCAGTTATTAATAAAGAAACCGCTAAACAGTTTCTTAGGTCTCGACGATCAATCCGATGTTACAAAGATATGAAAGTGCAAAGAGAGCAATTAATTGAATTAGTTGATATAGCACGTTTTGCACCTACTGCTAGTAATCAGCAAGGAATATCATATATAATTGTTGAAGATAAAAAAATACTAAAAAAAGCTACAGAGATTGTCATAGAGTGGATGGAATCACAAGGTGAAAATCCTTTGCACTGGAGTTTTCTTTATCATATTCGTGCTTATAGGGAAACTGGAATAGATCAAATATTACGTGATGCTCCAAATTTAATTTTAGCAATGGCTCCAAAAGAAATGAAAAATGGCAGAGAAAATACAATCTTTTCATTTGCTTACTTGGAATTGTTTGCAACGACTCACGGATTAGGTAGCTGTTGGGCTGGACTCTTTGAAATGTGTGCATTTGCTAATTATTATCCATTACTAGAATTGTTTAATATTCCTAAAAACAAGGTGTTAACAGGCGCAGTTATGGTTGGTTATCCTAAATATGGGTATAAGCGACTGGTAGATCGTAACCCATTAGATGTTACTTGGATTTAATAGCATGCGCTAAATGCTTATGTTACTAATAGCCTCAATATGAAAGTAACACAATTGGTATTGTGTTACTTCGGGGTAGTACTCTCTTTTCGTGCAAAAGCACCGTTAATGAAAAACAATTAACATATTTTCAAATTACTGTAAAATTAAATGCTAAATAAGGTTTTTTAATATATTCCAAGATATATTTTACATAAAAACATTAAGTTTTTAATATTTTATGTAGTAAATTATTAATGTGATATTTTAGTGAGAGTTTGGACTAAAACATTACATTAAAACTATAAACTTAATTTAAATTAGTTTTAAATCCTTTGATAATCGAGTACTATCAAGGGTTAAGAGTCGATTATCTAATGTAATATTTATTGTATTTTATTACATTAGAATTTTAGGTAATCAACTACATTTACTATATATTTACTTAAATGTTAGTCGAATTTTCTTAAAGGTACTTTTGCACAAATTGCGAGTCCTACCCCATAATATAGAAAACCTAGGAATTAAAAAAATTTCAACTAAAAATATAAAAGTATCCTTAAATTATGTTGGGGTGCAGGCATCTTTTAGCGGAAAATATACTCTAAGCTCTAGACTATTCCGATATTCCATATACTCTTCCATTCTTAGATTTTGTTATATAAATTGTTGATCCACAAGTAAAGCGATAATGATAAACCCCATTTATTAATTTTATTAAATTTATAGATTTGAAATCAATTATCATGGAAGATGACTTATTTAAATGAAGTTTATTTGAAAGCTGATGGTATCTTTAATAACTAAATCATAGGGGTTATTCTTAGGGTTTGATGATAATATATTTAGGCACTGGTTAGAGTATGCAAATCATCGAACTAATGCTTTTTTTTATTGATGAATGGAATGATGATAAATAATTAATACAATTTTAAATTAAGGTTATTTAGTATCTTATAAAAGAATCCAAAATGGCTTGTTTTTTATACTTTTGGATTGGTGTTTAATGTAACATATGTTATTCTTATTTTAATAAAATGTTTCGTGAATAAGAGGAGGTGTAATTTTGGATAAATGTGCAGAAAAATTTCAATTAGTAACCATATCAGATGGCAAAATAGTCATAGAAAAGGATTATTTTAAGAGAGCATTTGTTGAAAAAAACGGTAATAGTAGTAATGTTTCAGGGTTAAATATAAGATTAAAGGCGGTATTACTTTTACATTTATCATCAGAAGAACCAAGGTACCTTCCAAACTTAAATGATTTAGAAAAAATATTAGGTGCCACTAAATCATCAATCAGCAAATGCTTATGTTCATTGGAGGATAACAAATTTATTTTTAGAGTTATAGGTATCGGACAAAACATTATCAGAGCTTCAGACGAAGAGCAAGCTAAAAGTAATGAACGATAGAAAGATATAATTGCGGAAGAAAGGAGAAAAAAAGATTTAAAAATTACTTCATTCTCAATATAAGATACGGATTGAATGAGGAACAAATTGAAGAAAAGAATAATAAAGATGTAGAAGAGATAATTGCAATAATAAAATCTAAAAATCCAAATGTAAATGAGTCATATATTAATAAAATGTATAAAGAACTTAAACAATCAATGAACAACAACACATAAGTTCATGTTCAAGTATATTAATGAACTTTTATTTTTAAGGAGGAATAGATATGAGGTGTAAAGAAAACTGTTTAAGTGGATATTATAAGAGAAGGAAACCATGTTGTCATGAATGTAAAAGGGAAGATATTTGTGTGAATAAATGTAGGGAAGTATAGGGGGAGTGTGGCTGTGGGAGGTTACCAAGTTCTCAAAAAGTGGATAGAAGCAATTTAACATAAATTAGAATGCGTTTTAATTAATAAAACATTTTAAAATATCGAGCCAAATACTGTACAAAGTTCAATAACAAATTTGTATATTAAAATAAATGCTGAATTGAGAGTTGTATAAAGGGCAAATCGGTAGTCAATATATAGTTATTGATAGAAACAAAAGTAGTATATTAATTTTGCCCCTTATAGGTTGAATTAAATAGGTATTACTTAAACTTAGTTAAAAAGCAAAATGGCTAGGTATAAAGGATTGACGATATTTTAAACTTAATAAGAACTGCTTCTTTCGAATCTGAAGGTCGAAGGTTGTACAGGTCAAAATTGGAACCGTTAAATGTGTAATGAATATTCTATTGAATACCAGCTAAAGGAACATAATTGAACAATAGAGAAATGTTTATGGTGTGATTAGAAAATATAAGGGTTATAAAAAGGGTAGCAAATTTATCGTATGCCACCCTTTTGCCACCGCTCTATAAAAGATAATTAGATACAATTAGTTAATATTTAATCAAAAATAATATTTTACACCTCATAGATGGCTTAAGTGCACTCTCGGAAACTCTTAAGGTACTGCTAACTCTTGATTCATTTTGCTCAAAAATCAACTTCACCTCAAAAATTCGTGGTGCCTCATATTGTACGAATAACCTAGAAAATTTAAGCTATTCGTATTACTTTTAATCTTTTTTACTTAAACATTGTGAAATAAGACTTGACAGCTAGTAAAAATTCGCAAAATTAAATATGTATATTTTTTTACATTATTTCATTTGCGAGGAGTGTTTTTATGTTAACTGTTAAGGTTTCTCATTCTCAATATCAATATTTTCTTGAAACATTTTTAGAAAAATTCTATATTCAAACCAATCAACAAATCACTTTGTTTGAGCGTAGTTCACAAATAACTAAAATCTGGTCTACCGACCTAACCGGAATTGTCCCTCTAATAGAAAGTACTTACTCTAAATCTAATCAAGGGGCTCCGCCCAAAGATGCGGTAGCATTACTCAGGTCACTTATTATCATGGCTTATTGTAAAGAAACTAGTATATCATCTTGGGTAAAAACATTACGTTCAGACCCTTTCTATTCAATTTTATCTGGCTTTATACCCGCTTGCTATTCAGACTCTAAAGCCGAAGGCATACATGTTGACCGAATTCCTGGTGTAGGTACTTTTTATGATTTTATGGATAGGCTGATTCATAAGGATAAGATCCTTAATAAATCCAAACTGCGTAAAATTAAACGTAAACCACGTAAAAAACAAAAGAAAAACCAAAAGATGAATAACTCCAAGTCTGGTGTAGTTGACCGTTTAGTTAAAAGAATCTTAAAATATGATAATTCAAAGCTCCTTGACAGAAGCGAATCCAAAATGAACAACATACTTAAAGAATTATTTGTTATTCCTTCTTTATCAATGGGTATTTTGGGCGATCCTTCTAAACTAAATATTGCTGGCGACGGAACCTGTATGCCAACACAGGCTTCGCCTTACGGTAAAAAAGTTTGTGATTGCAAACTTAAACCAGGAGAACATTGTGACTGTTATCGAAAGTTTACCGACCCCAGTGCTAGCTGGGGTTGGGATAGCTTTAATGAACATTATTACTATGGTCATACCTATCACGGATTTACTGCCTGTGATAGCTTTTACAGCCTACCTATCCATATTAAATTTGTTAGCGCGGCACGCCATGATGCTGTTACTGGCGTTTATGCACTTAAAGAACTTGTGGATTTATATCCTGAAATTAAATTTCATTCTGTAGCCTTAGATTCTGCTTATGATGCTAATGCTTTTTATCTTTTATGCATGCATTATGGAATAAATCCTATTATTGATTTAAATTCACGTTCTTCAAAACCTTCATCAAATAGTGAATTTGTTAAACTTGATAAGAATGCTATTCCACACGGAACTGTTTGTGGACATCAGCTTCGTAATTGGGGAATTATTAGTAAACAATATAGACATAAATGGTTATTCCCAGTTCAATGTGAAAACTGTGAAAAATGTCCTATGAAAAGCAATAAATCTTATTACACTAAAACATTAGACAACCCAAGGTATTTCACTCCAATATTAAGAGGTTCAAAACAATGGAAATCTCTTTATAAAAGACGTTCAACTACTGAAAGATGTTGGGATAGAATAAATAACAATTTTCATGCTGAAGATGCAATTATTTATTCTGTTGGGTGTAGAATAACAAGGGTATTTCTTGGTGCATTTTGCTGTTTCATAGATGCTTGGGCATCAGAAAGATTAATAGCCCTTGCCGATATTTTCCCAACTCTTAAAAATATAGCTGCGTAATTTAAAATAAATTTCAATTCAATAACCAGCCTACGGCTTTTTTAAAATAGTGTATAAAAAAGTCTTTTTGTCATGTCCGTAATTAATTCAAATATAACTTTTCATTCAAATAAGCACTTTTAATACTTAAATATGGAAATTGTTAATTATTGTTTTCCGACTATACTAGGCTTAATATCAATGATTATATGGTTGTTTATAATATATATAGATAAGTTGAAATACAAGGTGTAAATATATAACTCAAGTGGAGTAGTAACAAATAAACTAATGAAACAAAGTAAAGAGTAAATAAGACGATATGATTCTTATTTGTTATAAAAGCCTCATACTATAAATCTAGTATGAGGCTTTATCCTATTAAAGATTATTTTTTTATTATTATAATGTAGCTACTCAAGCTATATTCCATTTCAATTGTTTAAAACATGTCCTTCTTATTCAAGAAATATATAACAAATATTACGATAAGTCCAATTAATGCAACCACATACCAAAAACCCACAGCATTAGCGGAAAACGGTATTCCAGATAGGTTCATTCCAAATAGCCCAGATATCATATTAGGTATAGCCATAACTATAGTAATAGCAGCAAGAAATTTCATTACTATATTAAGTTTATTTGATATAACAGAGGCATAGGCATCCATAGTACCATTTAAAATATTACTATAAATAGTACACATCTCTATAGCCTGTCTATTTTCAATAATGACATCATCTAATACGTCTTTATCTTCTTCGTATTTTTGAAGAATGTCTAATTTAAGCATTTTCTCTAAGGTAATTTCATTTCCCTTTAAGGAAGTGGAAAAATACACAAGAGATTTTTCGAGTGCCAATAATTGAATAAGTTCTTTATTTCTTAAGTTCTTGTGAAGTTGTTTTTCTACTATGTAGCTTTTTTTATCAATTTGTCTTAAGTATATTAGATAATAGTTGGCAATTCTATATAAGATTTGTAGCATAAACCTTGAACGCTTAAAGGTATAAAAGGAGCTGATTTTCCCTTCGGCGAAATCTGACAATACTTTACTGTTTATCAAACAAACTGTAATTATTACTTTGTCAGTATGAATCATAGCTATAGGGTAAGTGTCATAGGTTAAAGAGTTATCATCCATAGCTGTAAAGGGAATATCCAATATAATTAATGTACAATCTTCTATGTCAATACGGGAGGTTTCTTCTTCATCCAAAGCAGCCCTTAAAAAATCCATAGGAACATTAGTGTTTTTTGAAATTAATATTAATTCTTCATCTGATGGATCAATCATGTTAATCCAACAACCTGGCTCTATATTTTCTAGCTTTGCTAGCTGGTTGTTTTCTACACTACTATATATTGAAATCATTGCAACACCTCCTAGTGTAATTCCCTTTATATTATAGTCTATAAAAGGCAGGATAGACAACTCATAATTATTTTAACCATAGCAATTCGAATACTAAACCACAGTTGACAAGGAAGCTCGAATAATTGATAATAGTATATGTAAAGTTATTCACATAAATTTAAAAAAATGGAATAATAATAAAGAAAACAGACTAAATATATTGTGGAGTATTATTGGGGGGCGTAAAAATTCATGGATATGTACCCATTATTTACAATTGCTTTAGCATTATCTTTAGATGCTTTTGGAGTAGCTTTATGTATAGGATTAAACAATCAAACTAGATTTATAAATAAGGTAGGTTTTACAATTTCTTTTGGACTATTTCAATTTTTATTATCATATATAGGAGCTTATGCAGGCTTCCTTTTCAATACATATGTAGCTTCAATGCCTACCATAATTGGTGGTATGATTATATCTTTCGTTGGAGTGATTATGATTAAGGAAGGCTTTGAAAATCAAGGGAAGTGTCCACTGCTTAAACCTAAAATGTATTTTGTTTTAGGGATATCCGTAAGTATAGATGCAATGGTGGTAGGATTTACGGTATTAAATAATATAACAAATGCTATATTATTAAAAAATACACTATTCATTGGGGGAATAACTCTAGTAATGTCAATAATGGCCTTTGTAATTTCTAGATACCTAAAAAAAATAGAAATTGTAGGAAAATATGCAGACTACATTGGAGGAATAATCTTAATAATTTTCGGTCTAAAAATGATGTTTTTTTGAAAGGGAGGATGATATAAATGTTAAACAAATTAAAGGATTTAAATTCATTTAAGGCATTTAAATATTTTAAAGAGATGAACGAGATCCCAAGAGGTTCCGGCAATGAGAAAGCTGTAAGTGATTGGTTAGTAACCTTTGCAAAAGAACATAATTTGAAAGTTATCCAAGACACCGCATTAAACATTATAATTAAAAAGCCTGGTACAGAAGGTCGAACTAATGCTCCAAAGGTAATACTTCAAGGTCATATGGACATGGTCTGTGAAAAAAACATAGGGATAAAGCATGATTTTTTAAGAGACCCTATTGAGTTTATTGTAGAGGATGATTTTTTAAGGGCAAATGGGACTACACTAGGCGCGGACGATGGAATCGCAGTAGCATTAAGTCTTGCAGTACTTGCGTCTAATGATATACCGCATCCACCAATAGAGTTATTAGTAACTACAGAGGAAGAAACGGGTATGGGCGGAGCTCAGGCAATAGATCCTAAGAATTTAGATGGAAGAATATTAATAAATATAGATTCAGAAGAAGAAGGAAAACTTTTAGTAAGTTGTGCAGGGGGAGTGCGTGAAAAAATAAGGCTTCCAATAATTTGGGAAGAAGCAGATAAAAACTTTATAAGCTGTGAAATAAGACTAAGAGGATTAAGAGGCGGCCATTCTGGAATGGAAATAAACAAAGAAAGAGGAAACGCTAACAAAATTATGGGACGTTTTTTAATGGATTTAAGATCAGTTATAGATTTTAAAATAAACTCTATAAATGGAGGAGCTAAAAATAACGCAATTCCTCGTGATGCTGATGCTATTATATTGTTTAGAGAAAATGATAAAAAAATAGTTAATGAAAAAATATCACAGTGGAATTCTACATTGAAAAATGAATTAAATACTATTGATCCAGATGTTGATTTAACTATTAAAATATTGGAAAATAAAGTAAATAAGATTTTTTCAGATGACACCGCTACAAAAGCACTTCAAATACTTTTCTTAATTCCAAATGGAGTTAAAAGTATGAGTATGGCGATTGATGGATTAGTGCAAAGTTCAGCAAATATAGGGATTCTTACGACGAGTGATGAAAATATAGTATTTGACTCTGCAATAAGAAGTTCTGTAAAGACTTTAAAGAAAGCAATATGCGATGAAACTATAGTGCTTGCAGAAATGGCAGGAGCAACTATTGAATTTGAATCTGAATATCCAGAGTGGCAATACAATCCAGATTCTAAAATAAGGAGTATACTAGAGAAAGCATATACTGATTTATATGGTAAAATGCCTGAAATAGCAGCTATTCATGCAGGCCTCGAGTGCGGATTATTTAGTGAAAAGTTTGAAGGAGATATTGATCAAATATCTTTTGGACCAAATATGTATGATGTACACACACCGAGTGAAAACCTAAGTATTTCATCAACAGAGAGGACATGGGATTACTTAGTAGCAATATTAAAAGAAATAAAATGATCAGGTACATGAAATAGATAAAGCTACTTTAGTAGATAAAGCTACTTTAATGACTTATAAAAAGGCTCCTACTTTTGTAGAAGCCTTTTTATAAGCATTGCTTGTATTCATGACCATATTGAGGTATATTATAATTGTTATAATAATGTAGTAAGGTGATGTATATAGATGAATATAATTTCATATTTAAAAGAGAATAATATTAAAGTAACTAATGCAAGAAAAAGCATATTAGAAATTATAATTTGCAGTAAAGATGCTATAAATGCAAACCTAATATATGCGCTACTTAAAAAAGAGAATATAAAAATAGATTTGTCCACGGTATATAGAACCCTAGATTTGCTAGAGGGTAAAAAGATTTTAAATAAGTTTGATTTGGGCAATAATATGTATAATTATACTATAAATAACAATTCCCACAAACATGTAATTGAGTGTGATTTATGTCATAAGAAAATGGTCATAGATTGTCCAATACCCCAAATAGAAGAACAAATAAAAGCAAAGACAGGAATAACTCTTACAGAAAGCCATGTTTATTTAAAAGGCATATGTAAAGAATGTAAAAAATAAGAGAGGATGAGATTTATGCAATTTTCTTCATTGGTATTAATGGAAGTAGATAAAGAAACTAATCAATTTGTTAAAGAGCTTGGAAGTTATGAAACTTCTGAAGGGGCAGAATTTGTTATAAAATTAAATTATTCTGGAGAACTGATCAACTTGACGTTTGATACTCATGATGATGTGGAAGAGTGGCAATTTACAGCAATTTATGATTGTTTTAATGAAGAAATTTTTAGATCTAAAGGTTATTCTATTGAAGCAGTAGATGATGAGTATAACCCAACTTGGTTAGTTAAGTTCAAATATTCTGACGAGCATATGATTGTTAGGGAAGCTTTAATCGAGATTTGTGAATTAATAAAGCAAGAACTTAAAGAAGTTTTTATTAAAATTAAAGAAAAAGAAGAAGAGTACAAATAGAGATTGTATACGTAGAAGATGCTGGAGTAGGTGATGATCAATAGAAGATGGAAAACTAAGTAATTTAAAATCAATAACCATGAAAAATATGTCTAAAATAATGAAATCGTAAGTGCTATATGAAAAATAAACTAGGGAACCTATTAAATTTTATGAAATAGATTTGTTGAAATGCAATAACATTGCGGTGCAGTCAATAATATAAAAAATATAAATTTGAGTAGGAGTAAAATATGAAAGAAAAAAATATAAAAACCATTATAACTGGTTTTACTCAGCAAAATGGATATTTTTTAGAGGAAATAATAAGTAAGAATAACAATTCGAATATGTGGACAGTGAGCAAAGATATAGGTGGAGAGTCGTATCGGTTAATATTTATGATGTCGCTTAGCCTGAATCAATTAATACAATATGACATTCCAGAGGACAAAAACAATATATATATACTATTTTCTGACGATGAATTCAATAAGGAAGAAGTTTCAAAAGAGATTGCAATAAATAATTTATTAGAAAAACCCTTAATTAGAGTGAATGTTTTAGAGAAAAAAGTGAATTATTCTGGAAATGTAAATTCACAAGTGGTTCAAGATTTAGCTTCCGTAATGAATAATACAAATTTACATAGTGATAGTGAAAAAATAAGTGCAAGAGATAGACCTTGGGTTACTATGGTAATTATAGCTATTAATGTAATGATGTATATAGTTACAGCTTATTTGAGTTATGTTTATGCGAAAGGTAGCATATTTAATAGTGACATCAAAATTCTAATTTTACTAGGTGCGAAAGTTAATGAGCTAATTGCACGAGGCCAGTATTTTAGGCTCATTTCTTGTATGTTTTTACATGGCGGAATTGTGCATTTAGGCGTCAATATGTATTCACTTTATGCCATTGGGGCAATGGTTGAGAGGGTTTATGGAAAGATAAAGTATATTGCTATTTATTTTGTTTCTGGAATATGTGCATCAATACTTAGTTATATCTTTTCAACAAGTGTTTCTATTGGAGCCTCTGGTGCAATCTTTGGACTGCTCGGGGCAGTGCTTATTTTCGCAATTAAGTCTAAGGGTAAAACTGGAAATGATTTTATAAGAAGTATTTTATCGGTTATATTTATAAATATATTTATAGGAGTTACTCTACCAAATATTGATAATTTTGGTCATATAGGTGGACTAATTGGTGGCATAATTACATCATTTTTGATTAGTTTTAGAGCCGAAATCTAATAGTCACCCTTAAATAAACAGACCCCCGAAGATTTAGCTTCGAGGGTCTTAAGAATTTTAGGCAACTCCATTATTATGTCTATCTCTGATAATATTAATTAAATCCTCATGATCTATAGTTTCCTTCTCAATTAATAAAGCAGTCATAGCCTCTAAAGTTTCTTTATCACCTAATAGGATATTTTTAACATCTTCATATAGTTCTGAGATTAAATTTTTACATTCTGAAAGTACTGCTTCTTGATTCGTAAAGCCTGAGTCTTTTAATTGGTTCATAGTAAGTAGTCCTAAAGATTCACCCATACCATATTCTGTTATCATATTTGTTACAAGCTGTGTACTCCTTTGTAAATCATTATAAGCACCTGTGGTTACATGGTCTGATCCAAAGATAATTTCTTCAGCAGCCCTACCACCTAAAAGTACCATTATTTTTTTCTTTAAATGTTCCTTGTTCTGGTATAGCGTGTCTTCAGGAATACTTAAAGTATAACCGCCTGCACCTTTGGTAGTTGGAATTATAGTTACTTTAGAGACTTTATCCTTTGGTAACATCTTAAGTGAAACAAAAGCATGTCCTGCTTCATGGAAAGCGGTAATTTTTCTATCCTCGTCTTTAATATAATCCCTATCAACTTTTTCATAACCAGCTAGCATTATTGAATAAGCTTTATCTAAATGTTCATTTCCAATAAACACAGAATTGTCTTTGCATGCAATAATAGCAGCTTCATTAGTTAAGTTCTCTAGCTTTGCACCTGAAAAAGATGAAGTTTTATGTGCCCATTCACTATAATCTATATCTTTAATAGGTTTATTTTTAAGGTGAAGTTTTAAGATTTTCTCTCTGGCAGATACATCAGGTAAAGTAACTTCGATATGCCTATCAAAACGTCCAGGTCTTAGTAGAGCTTCATCTAACATATCAAGCCTGTTGGTTGCTGCAATTATAATTATGCCCTCTGTTTCATTAAAACCAGACATCTCCGTTAAAAGAGCGTTAAGCGTCTGATCTTTTTCGTCAGAGCCCCCACCGCGTCCGTTATCCCTTTTTTTACCAATAGCATCAATTTCATCAATAAAGATAACTGCTCTGCCATGACTTCTTGCTTTCTTAAATAAGCTTCTAATTCTTCCAGCACCAACCCCTACATATATCTGAACAAAATCAGAACCGGATACCGCATAAAATGGAACGTTTGCTTCTCCTGCTACGGCTTTTGCAAGTAAGGTTTTACCAGTCCCAGGGTCTCCATATAAAATTACTCCTTTTGGCATTCTTGCACCATATGCGGAATATTTTTCAGGGCTTTTAAGGAAATCTACTACATCCTGTACACTATCTTTAGCCTCCTCATTACCTGCTAAACTATCAAAGTTAAAACCTATATCCTTTACTGCGGCAACATCAAGATTCGTAGATGAGAACATACTTTTAGATTTTATCTTTGTATGTTTGAAGGACATAATTCCAAGTGCTATAAGTGAAAGCACAAATCCTGCAATTGATGCTATTTCAGCAGGATTTGTTAGAGTTTGCTCAGAAACATCTATACCATTCTTTAACAAATCTTCTTTGAAATTATTAGTTCTTGGATTATCAGTTTCATAAACAGTGCCATCTTTAAGTTTAACTTGAATTTTAGGAGCGGTTGTTACGTATACAGTTGAGACAGTCCTTAGCGAGGCATCTTTAAGAAAATCGGTATATTGTTTATTTGTAGGTGGTTTAAAGGGATTACTCACAAAAACAAGAAATACTAACGAACAAATTGCGGTGATAATAGGAAGTAAAATATATTTGTTCTTAAGTTTAATCATATGATAGAAGCGAGAGACCACTATGCTGTTTAAAGCAACCGTGGAATCGCCTCATTCACCATCCTTTCGAGTAAGGCACATTCAAATAAACAATAAGTCGGTATAGGGGCCTATACTGGGATAGTACATTTATTTGAATGTGCCTAATATTTTTTTCCTTATTTCTAATATTTAAATGTTATACTAATATATCTGTTATAGTAGTTTGTGAATTTTGAATGTTATACAAAATTGTATTGAAGAAATATCAACTTATAATGGCTATTATAATATTTTTATGAGGCCTTGTCCATTGAACCTAATAGAATTTGGAAATGTAAATAATGTAAAAATTATAATTGATAAATTCATTATTTGTTGTATACTTTATTTAAGGTTTAACACTAGGATAGATTTAAAAAAGGAGAACAGATAAAATGGGAAAGAAAGTTTATGCAATAAAGGAAGGATTTAATTTTAGTACTAATAAAAAAATAGTGAATAAAATAGTTGGCACTTGGGCAGAGTGCTTAAAATATGTAAAAGGTGTAAAAGGTGCTAAATATAAGAGTTTTGAGGATATAAATGAAGCTAAAAAGTTCTTAAGTGGGGTAGGAGATGTATTAAAAAAAATAGATAATAATTATCCGGAAAATTGCCTTCATATTTATGTTGATGGTAGCTACAATTCTGCCACGGAGGAGTATAGTTATGGAATGGTAGCTACGCGGAATGATGTAGTTATACATATAGAGAGCGGTGCAGGGAAAAGCGATACAGCAAAAAATATAAGACAAATAGCGGGAGAACTAGAAGGTGCATTAAAAGGTGTGCAGTATGCTCAGAACAAAGGTGAAAAGAAAGTAGTAATATTTCATGATTATGTAGGGATTTGTTACCATGCTACAGGGTTTTGGGATAGAAAAGAAGAATCATCAAAAAAATATTATGAGAAAATGCAAGAATTAATGAGTAGTGGAATAGAAGTTATATTTGTTAAGGTGGATAGTCACACGGGAGATTTATTTAATGAGCTTGTTGATGAAAAATGCAAAGAAAGGTTAGGTATAAAATCAGATAAAGTTGTAGAAAAATGGTTACTTAAAAATATTATAAATGTAGCAAGTGACGTTGTAAAACAAGAAATTCTAAAAATAGCGAGCAATGGAGAGTCGAACATAATTGTTATAAATTCTAATGATGAGAAAAGTAAAGAAGAAATTAAGGTAGATGGGTTTAGCAATATTCTTAGTGAATATATCTTAAATCCAGAAGATGTAAGTTTGGTAATAGATAATCTAAGTAGTTTCGATAAAACAAACTTTATTACTTATTTATTAGATAAAATTAAAAAAACACAAATATAATATGAATATGGGGGAGGAATACATTGGGAAATATTTTTAATAACAGAATAGTAGAACCATATTTCTATTGTAGTGGTGGTATTTTAATAGAGGTTAATCAAGGGTTTCTTGATTTTACAGGATATTCATTGGATGAATTGTTAGGTAAATCACTTATAGAAATAGGGGGAATGCTTAAAATCAATTCACAAATATTTCTTGATAGTATAAGCAGTAAGTACTCGGGATATATATTCACGAAATCCCTCAGTGCAAGAGAAGTAAATATATCGCTTTTTCATGATACCGAGGCAAATATAAAAAAATATACTTTTGTTGAGGAATTAAATTCTAGACTTGATGAAAAACTCATTTTTGTAGAACAAATATTTGTAGATGAGATATCGGGCGCAGCTGTTTACAGTTTGCCCGATTTAATACTGCTTAGAGCAAATCAGACGTATCTTAATTTTTTAGATTCACCTTTTAATAAAGAAGAAAATAGTATAGGTAGATCTATTAAGGAAATTCTAACAGGGTTTGTAGGAAGTCAAGTTGAAGCTATTTGGAATACTGTTCTTGTTTCGCAAAAGACTAGATATATAAACGAAGTCAGATTTGATGAGCTTGCACGAGGTATAACTTATTGGGAGTCTACGCAAATGCCTATATTTGAAAACAGAAAGATGAAATACAGATTTGTAACCGCTAATGATATTACTGAAAGGGTTTTAAAAAATAAAAGTATAAAACGACAAAACAAGATATTAGAACAGCAAAAGGAGAAGTTAGAACAACAGAATATACAGTTAATTAGCGTAATTGAAAATTTATCTGAGGGAGTAATGTTTGCAGATAATAAAGGTGAAGTTATAATGGTGAATGCAGAAGCGAAGAGGTTAGTTTGTCAATCGGACATAGGAATTACTCTAGGCGATGCTTATAAAAACACTAAAGCATTTGATATGAAAGGCAATGAGATAGCATTTGAAAATTTTCCTTCAGTTAGAGCATTAAGAGGCGAAAGAATAAAAAATATTAAGATATTCGTATGCCATCCTAATAAAGAGTATTTTGCTGAAATTAGTTCAATTCCAATTTATAATGCGAGTGGAGAGTTAACTATGATAGTATCATGCTTTCATGATATTACTGAAACAATTAAACAATCTAGAAAAATTGAAGAACAGAAAAAGGAATTAGAAGCTATCATAGAAAATATATCTGATTCTATTGCTATTTTTGACAATAAAGAACGATATGTATTAATTAACAAAGCATCAAGGGAAATGTTTTTCCAATCTTATAATTGCATGGAAAATATAGTTGATGGGTATAAAACATCTGAGTTTTATGATACTTTTGGAGAAAAAATTGAGACTGAAAATACTCCATCTCATAGAGTTATGAGGGGTGAAAAATTTAAAAACATGAGACTTATAGTAAAGTCTCCTTATAAAACGTTACAATTAGATGTTAGTGGAACGCCTATATATGACCTCGAAGGGAAATTTACTTTAGGTGTGATTTGCAGCAAAGATATGACAACCTATTTAAAGCATGAAGAAGCTATAAGAAGCCGATATGAATTTTTGAACAGAATGGTAAATACTTTTGATTTACCTCTTGTCAGATTATCATGTCCTGATTTAAAGATCGTGGATATTAATAAAAAGGCATTTAGTATAATTAAGTTGCTCAGACCTACCGTTAAATCAATGGAGCAAATAAAAGATAATGGGATTGAAGGGTTATTTAAAATATTAGAAACAAGAGAATATTACCAGTGTATTGGTGAAGTGTTAAAAGAAAAGAAAATTAAGTATTTGAATAAAAAAAATCTTTTAATAAATGGGAACGAAGTATATTGGAATATCATTTTTGAGCCCATGATTGAATTAAATGGAGAGGTCAGAGAAATATTAATTTTAATAATAGATGTTACTAATGAAATAAAATCTAATATGATCATGGAAAAAGCATTGAAATTACAGGGAGAATTTCTTGTTAACATATCACATGAGCTTAAAACACCTCTAAATGTTATATTTGCAACAGCTCAGTTATTTAATATGTATTGCAATAGTGGGTCCCTGGACGAGAAGAAGGATTCAATTATTAAATATATTGAATCAATAAAGCAAAATTCCTATAGGTTATCTAAAATTATTAATAACATAGTTGATTTATCAAAAATTGAAGCAGGATTCTTTAAACTAAATCTATCAAATAACAATATAGTTGAAGTTGTAGAAGAAATAGTTATGTCTGTAACTGCACTTAGTGAAAGTAGAGGATTAAATATTATTTTCGATACGGATATAGAAGAAAAAATTATTGCTTGTGATACAGAAAAGGTAGAAAGAATAGCATTGAATCTTATATCAAATGCTATAAAATTTTCAGATGAAGGTGATGAAATATTTGTGAACATTAAGGATAAGAACGAGTACGTAGAAATATCAGTGAGGGATAATGGCATTGGTATTGAAGAAGAGCACTTGGATATGATATTTGATAGATTTAAGCAGGTAGATAAATCTCTATCAAGAAATGCAGAAGGTACAGGCATTGGCTTAAGTTTGGTTAAGTCGATTGTAGGATTACATGGTGGTAATATATATGTTGAAAGTAAATTTGGGAAAGGAAGTAAGTTTACAGTTTTGCTTCCTTCAAAAAAGGTACTTCATGAAAATATGATATATAGTAGCAATGTGAGAAGTAAAAACGAAAGTATACAAGTTGAACTGTCAGATATTTATTCGTAATGTCGTTATACTTTATGAAAATTTATAAAAACTTTAAGTTATGACATAAATATTTGTGAATTATTAGCTTTTTTAATGTCAGATATAAAGATAAAGTTTAAAAAAAAGAGATTAATTATTTGAAAAATGCACATCCTATAAAGAGTAAATAAACTAAAGAAGGAAAGGATGTGTAACTTATGCATAATAAATTTATATCAACAATTACAGCAGGGGCAATAATTGGAGTAGCGGCAGGTGTAATGCTAATTCCTAATATGGACAGGAGCACAAAAAGAAGAGCTAAAAAAGCTGGTAAAGTGGTAATGAATATGGCAGGAGATATGTATGATAACGTGAAGGATTATATTTTATAAACATAATTAGAAAACTCCAAACTATATTAATAAATATATAGTTTGGAGTTTTTAATTGATATCACCATTAAGAATTAGAATTCCAAAATATACAAATAAATGTATAGTTTACAATTTTTAATTTTATTAATGAGAATCAAAGAATTGTTCATAAAATTTTAATTTTATAGGTAAACTATGTTATAATTGAATTAAAATTGTCTAAGATTGTTTAAATTAATAATATTTTATATATATTACCATGTTGTAAAGGAAGAGTGATTATGGAAATATTGTCTTTAGGAGAAAAGATAAAGAGGAAAAGAAAAAATTTCAATATGACATTAAAGGATCTTGCAGGAAGCAGAATAACTCCTGGACAAATTAGTTTGGTTGAATCTGGGAAGTCTAATCCCAGCATGGATTTATTAGAATATTTGGCAAATGCCTTAAATACATCTGTTGAATATCTAATGGAGTCGGAAGAGGCTCAAGCTGAGAAAATATGTTTATTTTATGAAAATATTGCTGAAGCACTTATTCTAAATAGTGACTTAATACAAGCGGAGCAAAATATCGAAAAATCTATATGTTATTCTGAAAAATATAAATTGGAATATAGAAAAGCCAGAAATTTATCATTAAGAGGGGATATATATATGGCTAGGGAAGAGGTCGCATCAGCTCAACAGGCTTTCATTTCCTCAAATGTTATATTCATCAAAAATAACTCTTATGAAGAAATAATTGGAACTTTTCTGAAGCTTGGGAAAATAACACTTGAACTTAGGGGTTATCAGTCAGCTTCGAGTTATTTTAAGCAAGCCGAAAAGGTTTTTACGGATAATCAGATTGGAAATGATTTTTTATTAGGTGAAATATATTATTACATAGGTTTTACTTATTTCAAATTAGAAAATATAGAAAAGGCTATAGAATATTCATATTTAGCTCAAGAAAAGTTTAAGCAAATAGATAATAAGAAAGAATACGCTAATTCACTTTTATTATTAGCACATGAATATAATAAAAAAGGCGATATTAAGAATGCTATAAAATATTCAGAGATTACTTTAAAAGTTTTTTATGAAATTAACAATTTAAGTTATGTGTCAGATATAGAAAACAATTTAGGGAGATTATTCTATGAGTTTGAAAACATGGAAGAATCATTTATACATTTAAATAAAGCTAAGGAAATAAGGCAAAAGACTAATGACTTAAAGTTAATAGATACCTTAGTAAATATTTGTGAAAATTATATTAAGCTTAAGTATGTAAATGAAGCTAAGGAAGCTTTAGATCGTATTATAGAATATATAGAAGATGGAAATTATAAAGAGTTATGCCATTACTATTTATTAAAATATAGGGTCGATTTATTAGAAGACAATAAGAATGAAGCAGAAAACACTTTAGTACAGGCACTAAATTTTGTGAAAGAACAAGGGCAAATAAAGGAAGCCGCTGAGATATCTATAATGATTGGAAAGTTCTATATTGAAGGTGGTAGAGGTACGGACGCAGCTAAATACCTAAACGAAGGTGTAGAGTTATTTAAAAAACTAGGAATAATTAAGTAGTTTAACGACATTTCAGAAGATGATTTAAGTAAAGCTATTTTATGATTAGCTTCATAAATTAGTTATTTGACTTGTGGATGGGTGATGAGGATGGAAATATTATCAACGGGAGAAAAAATAAAAAGGACTAGAATATACAAAGGATATACCTTGAGAGAAATATGCGATGACAAGATCTCAGTGTCTAAAATGAGCTGTATAGAAAATAACAAGGTCATGGCGGAACGTTGGGTACTTGAACTGATTAGTAATAAATTGGACATAGATCTTGAATATTTAAATGAAAACGTGTTTGATCAAATTGAGGAAAACATTAAGGAGTTGAAACAGAATGACATGAATGTCATTCATGTAAATGATACAAATGATATCAATGATGATGCATTTGAAGCTAAAGTATCTTATAATTTGAAGTTTGCTGAAAAATATAATTACTATGATTTAGCAATTGAACTAATACATATGTTGTTTAATTTTTACTTAGATAAAAAAGACTTTGAGAAGACTCAATTAATTACTTCAAAATATTATGATTTACACCTAAAAACATCAATAGAAGATAATCAATTAACTTACTATATAGACATGGCAAGACGCTTATATATAAAAGAAGATTATCTTCAAGCCTCGAGCTATTATTGTAATGTGAGAAAAGGGTTAAAAGCGAGCAAGACGCCTAATTATAAAAAAATAATAACGGTAACTTATAGTGAGGCTGCCTGTAACATTATGCTTGGAAATTTTGAACGCGCTTATCATGTGGGAATAAGATTATTAGATTTACTTAAGCACGTGGATACAGAATTTAAAGCGGCCGAGATATATCATATGTTGGCTATGCTATCTATAAGAGTGAACAATGGCAAGTTCCAAGAATATGAAAAAAAGTCGTATAAGCTGTATAAAGATGAAACTTCTAGTAAGGCAATAGCTATTTTTAATTATGGATCCACAATGTTTGACTGTAATATGAAAGATAGAGCAGTTGAATATATCAATAAGGGTTTAAGCGTATATCCTAGGGGCGATAAGAGAGGACTAGTTAGCTTTATGCTAGATATCGTTAAAGAGCTTATTAAAAATGACGTAATAGAGTTCGCACAGTCTATTTCGGATGAAGTGTTAAACTATGCAATTAATTTAGATGATATTAAATTAATTGAAAAAAGCTATTATTATAAAGCTATTATTCTTGACAGACAAGGAAAGGCATCTAATGCAGAGATGTATATGAACTTGTCTTTAGATTCATTATTGAAATTCGGCGCGAAGCAAAATATATATTCGCGTTACTTAGAAATGGGAAGTATGTATCATAAACTTGGTAATGTAGCTGATTCTATAAAGTATTTCAGTTTAGCGGTCCAATTAGAAAAAAAGATGTAGGTTTGGAATTATCCAAGTCCTACATCTTTTTTTATTTTATTTAGAAGTTTCTCTGTTTATTATAAATTGTTTAGCTTTAATTTCTAAACTATCATCTAAAGAAGTTAAAGCTACTTCATTATATTTATTAGTTAATGCTAGTGTAAGTATTCTGTCTGCGAGCTCAGGATTTTTAGATAAAAGGGAGCCATGGAAATAAGTACAGAATGTATTTTTGTAAACGCAGCCCTCATAACCGTCTTCTCCGTTGTTGCCATAGCCAACTTCAACTGTGCCAAGTGGCTTTAAGTTGTTAATATAGGTTCTTCCAGAATGATTTTCAAAGCCTACGTAGGTTTCATCAAAAGCTTCATTATGAATAACTGTGTTGCCTATGAAACGTTTATCTCCGCCTTCGGTGTAAATATCTAAAATACCAAGACCCTCAAGCTGCACGCCCTCAGGAGTAGTATAATATTTACCAAGCAATTGATATCCACCACAAATGGCTAAAAACACTTTTCCACTTTGTATATATTCTTCTATAGCAGATTTTTTGAATTCTATTAAATCAGGGGAAACTATGGCCTGCTCATAATCTTGTCCTCCACCGAAAAATACAATATCATAATCCTCTACTTTGAAAATATCGCCCATAGATATATTAACAATGGTTACTTTAATGCCACGCAGCTCAGCTCTATGTTTCAATATTAAAATATTTCCTACATCCCCATAAACATTCAATAAATCAGGATATAAATGACAAATGTTAATTTCCATAATATTCACCTTCTAATTTAAATTTTTTTATATTACCAAATTTTATCTATGTATCCTTTAGCGTGTAAAGATTTTCTTAAATTTATCATGGCAGTATAGGTAGCTAGTATATAAACTATTTCACCATCACAAGCTTTGATTTGATGTAGTAAGGACTCTTCGTCTTTGCATAAGAGGAAAGATTCTGAGGTAAAGCCTGCTACTTTAAGTCTTATGGCCATATCATACAAACGTATTCCTGATATCATAATTTTGTTAATATTAAGGCTAGTTAGACGTTCAAAATTAACATCCCAAATCCATGAAACATCTTTTCCATCAGCATAATTGTCATTTAGCAGAAGCGATAAATTTATTTTCCGTTTATCAAGATTAATAGTGTTTACTGCTTCATCATAGCCAGCTGGATTTTTAACTAATATTATTTTAACCTCTTTGCCTTCAATATTAAGGGTTTCTTGTCTGCCAAAGCTACTAGCTACTGTTTTAAGAGAGTGCTCTATAGAGGTATCTTCAAGGCCAAGTAACTTAGCTACGGAATATGCACATAGGGCATTATAAATATTATAAGTACCTGGTTGGTTTATGTAATACTCTTTATTATTAATATGAACAGTGGAACCACTGGTGTTTAAATCAACAATTTTATCCACAGAGTATGTAAGATTTGGACGTTTATATCCACAACCGCTGCAATAGAAGTCCCCTAGATGGTTGTAGGTAATAAAATTATATTCATAAGGAGATTTGCAGATTGTGCAAAATTTAGCATCAGCATTGATATCTACAATGTTGTTATCATTAACTTTAGTACCGAAACCATAGTATACAATATCATTTTTGAGGTTTAAGTTTCCGAATAAAGATTCGTCCCCATTAAGAAGAAGTGTCGCTGTGGGAACTTTTTCTACACCTTCTAGTATCTTCTTGAGCGTTGTATACACCTCACCATATCTGTCCAGTTGATCTCTGAATAAATTGGTAACAGTAATTATACGCGGAGATATATATTCAGTTACAAACTTTACATTGGCTTCATCTACTTCTATAACAGCTATTTTTTTCTCGCAAGACTTTTTAAAAGAATAATTTGAAATAAAACACGCAACTATTCCTGTATACATATTTGCTCCAGTATTGTTAGTAATTACTTGCTTATTGCTATCTTTTACGATGCTGTAAATCATGCTTGTTGTTGTGGTTTTTCCATTTGTACCGGTTATGAGTATAACCTCATAATTATTAGCAATTGTTTTTAAAATATTTTTATCAAGCTTTAAGGCAATTTTGCCGGGGAAATTTGTGCCACCTTGAAATAAAAATTTTGATAATTTCATAATAGACTTTGAAACTAATATACTGAGTAACGACTGAATTTTAATGTTGAACACATCCTTTAATTGTACTTATGCACTTAGTTATTATTATTATTATTATTATTGACATTTATATAGAAAAACTCATCACTTATTTTAAAACGTGAATCTTTGGAGAGGTTACTTAATCTACTTAGTAAATTTAGCTTAGCATCGCCATTTATAGGCGTTGGGCAATAGTCATTTGTATAATTCATAAAAAAAGTCAGTAGTAAAGATGAATAGCTTATTTCATTTTTTCTGTTAATTATTCTTATAGGTGATCATTTTAAGAAAATGCTTCAACCCCACCATTGTTAAATAAATAATTATATATTTAAGCCAATATATAATTATAACATATTTGCATAAATCTCTAACATAATAATGTAACTCAAAATTAAATAATTTGGATTTTTAGTTATGCATTTATTAGAATATAACTATAACACACAAAACGTTAGATTTAACGACATTTCAGAAGGAAAGTTTCAAACCTCTTTAAGTGGGGGTTCCATACTGTAACAAATACTGTTAGTAACAGAAGCCGAAAACATTTTTTTATATTAATAAGATTTAGTTATCTATAACAATAATAAATTACTATAATGAAGGAATTTATGCATAAAAAGCATCGAATGAATTTTTTTCAATTTTTATCTTGCATTTTTGTTGGAATGTTGTACTATATTATTATAGTAACTAATTTTATAGGCAGGTTAAATATACTAATTATTTTTAAAATTATTAGATATAGAAATAATGATATTATGTAATTGGGGGTAACATTGTGGTTTGTTTAAAAAACTTGAATTATTTAAATATAAGAACATCAAAAAAAATATACAGGAATTTACCTGTATCCGATCTAGTAAGTTTTGCGCTGCAAAGAGAAGAAGGTACTTTATCAGAATCAGGTGCATTGGTTGTAAACACAGGAAAATATACAGGCAGATCGCCTAAGGATAGATTTATAGTTTCACAAGAAAGTGTTGAAGAATTAATAAATTGGGGCGATATAAATTTACCAATTGAAGAGGGTATTTTTGAAAATTTGTATAGTCAAGTGTGTAAATATTTAAGTGATAAAGATATATTTGTATTTGATGGTTATGTTGGTGCTATGGAAGAATATAGACTACCTATTAGAATAGTAAATGAATTTGCATCAGAGGCATTGCTTTCTAATCAATTATTTAGAAGACCAGATAAAACAATGCTTGAGTATCATAAGGCTGAATTCACAGTAATTGCGGCTCCGGGATTTAAAGCAAAAGGAGCAGAAGATGGAGTAAATTCTGAAGCTTTTATTATAATAAATTTTGATAAGAAAATTGTTTTAATTGGTGGAACACAGTATGCAGGAGAAATTAAAAAATCAATTTTTTCAATAATGAATTTTTTATTACCTGGAAAAGGCGTATTCCCAATGCACTGTTCTTCCAATATAGGTAAAAATGGAGACACAGCAGTATTCTTTGGCCTTTCAGGTACAGGAAAAACCACATTGTCGGCAGATCCAGAAAGAAAGCTTATCGGAGATGATGAACATGGTTGGTGTGATAAAGGAGTATTTAACTTTGAAGGTGGATGCTATGCCAAAACTATAAAATTAGATAAAAATAATGAAAGTGAAATTTACTCAGCATTAAAATTTGGTGCATTGCTTGAAAATGTCGTGCTTGATGATAATAATATGCCTAACTATGATGATGATAGCTTAACAGAGAATACAAGAGGCGCATATCCTATAGAATATATCGAAAATGCAGAACTAAGTGGAATTGGTGGACAACCAAGCACTATAATATTTTTAACAGCAGATGCTTTTGGAGTTCTTCCACCAATTTCAAAACTTTCAAAAGAAGCTGCAATGTATCATTTTATTTCGGGATATACAAGTAAGCTTGCGGGTACAGAGCGTGGGATTACAGAACCGAAAGCGACTTTTTCATCTTGCTTTGGAGAAGCTTTTATGCTAATGAACCCTTCAGTTTATGCAAAGCTTTTAGGTGAGAGAATAGACAAATATGACACTGAGGTGTTTTTGGTAAATACAGGTTGGATTGGCGGAGAATATGGGGTAGGTTCAAGAATGAAACTATCATATACGAAGGCTATGGTAAAAGCTGCTCTTGAAGGTAAGCTTAAGGATGTTGAGTATAAAGAACATCCAATATTTAAAGTAGATATACCGGTGGCGGTGCCAAATGTTCCAACAAAAATGTTGAATCCACAAAATACATGGGGAGATAAAGAAAATTATGTTTTAAAAGCTAAAGAATTAGCATTCAAATTTGCTGAGAACTTTAGCAAATTTAAAGGAGTTGCAGAAAACATAAAAAAAGCTGGACCTATATATAAATAATATAAAAACCCGACGGCTAGAAGCATTATAATCCGACGGGTTTTTATGTGATTTTTTGCGTAAATATGATATACTCATTAAATAAATGAGTATTCATTAGGTATTTTGAATAAGGATCATAAATTTGAGAACTCAATAAAAATCATGCAGTTTATTAATAGAAAAAGTAAAGGCGGGAACGACCTAAATGACTAGTAATAAAATGCATTAGAAATAATGGAAGTAGCTTTAGATGGAAATGAAGTATCAGATAGTATTATACAATTATGTATGAAGAGTGTTTAGATTCTATTGGAATAAGTCACAAGGTGGTAAAACTTTATCTAGGGAAGTTGTAATAGAAAAATAAACATATCAACATACAAATAGAATATAATAAATTATGCTTAGAAGGGAGCAGACATTAGATGAATTTAAACGTTATATTGGTGTTAAAAGCTATAATAATAGCTATAGTAGAAGGGGTAACAGAATTTGTTCCTATTTCCTCTACTGGACATATGATCATTGTAGGAGATATTATAAATTTTAAAGGGGCATTTGCAAATCAATTTGAGGTAGTCATTCAATTAGGAGCTATTCTTGCAATTATAGTTTTATATTGGAATAAAATATGGAAATCAGTTGTGGAATTTTTTCAAGGGAAACCCTCAGGTATTAAGTTTTGGACTAATATTATAGTTGCATTTATACCAGCTGCAGTCTTTGGGTTTGTTCTAAATGATAAAATAGATAAATATCTTTTTAATTCAGGAACTGTAGCCGTGGGGTTAATAGTTGGCGGAGTTCTAATGATTATTATAGAAGGTAGATTTAGGCAAAAGTATACAACAGAAAGTATAGAGAAAATAAGTATTAAGCAATCATTTAAAATAGGCTTTTTTCAATGCTTAGCACTATGGCCAGGTATGTCAAGATCAGCATCGACGATAATGGGAGGTTGGATTTGTGGCGTTTCTACAGTTGCTGCAACTGAGTTTTCTTTCTTTTTAGCGATACCAACTATGGTTGGAGCTACAGCATTAACTTTATTTAAAAGTGGAATGAATTTTAGTAGTGGAGAAATTATAACTTTGGTTATTGGATTTGTAACAGCCTTTTTAGTTGCATTAATTGTGGTTGATAAATTTGTTTCTTATTTAAAGAAAAAACCTATGAAGGTTTTCGCTATTTATAGAATAATTGTTGGTGTAGTTTTGCTGTTTTTAATTAAGATTGGTACTATTTCATTATAAATAATAATATTATGGAAATTAGATCATTACATGATTCTCTACATAGATTCGAAGAAGATTTAAATTAATGTTTTCTTGATTTAAATAAAAAAACTAGGTAACTAGTTTTTTTTATTTATGTTCGTGCCATCGCTTATAAGTATAATATTTTTATCTAAATCAGTTCTATAGACAATAGAATTTATCTTTTTCAATTTAGCTAAGGTTCCTTTATTTGGATGACCATAAGTGTTGTAAGTTCCACAACTTATTACAGCAATTTTTGGAGAAACTTTATTTAGAAATTCTTGTGAGGTTGATGACTTACTGCCATGATGGGCTACTTTAAGCACCTGAGATTTTAAATTGTAACCATTGTCTAGTAGTTCCTGCTCAGCTAGGGACTCTATATCACCTGTAAATAAATAAGTTGAATTTTTATAAGATACCTTTATTGTACAGGAGTAATTATTAGTGTTTTCATAACTTGTTTTATTAGGTGATAGCATAACGCATGTTGCATTAGGGCCTAAATCTAAAGAAATATTAGGTGCAGATACTTTTATTTTAAGATTTTTATTTCTTAGAGAATTGATCATATCAACAAATGACTGCGAGGTAGATATGACTTTAGGGGCATAGAATTCATCTACATCGAAGGTTTTAATTATTTTAGCCATACCGCCTATGTGGTCTTCGTGGGGATGAGTTGCAACTACATAGTCAAGTTTTTTAACATTATTTTTTTTTAGATATCTAATTAACTTTTGAGTTGAATCAACGGTGCCACTGTCAATTAGTAAGTTTTTATTATTTACTTGAACAAGTATACAATCACCTTGTCCTACATCAATAAAATGAGTAACCATATTATTTTCTAAATTTAAGTTAGTTTTTATAGTAGATTTATAACATATAGTAACACAGACAGATATAAAAACTAAGACGGTACAAAGTAAAATATATTTTAACCAGGTTTTCTTTGGCATATGATTAATCTCCTATGTAATATTTGAAGCATATAAATGATTTTATCCAATTATATAAAAAAATATCAATAACCAAGGAGAAATTTGAAATAAGTCTTATAAACTAGTATAATTATAGTTGTAATTCAATCGTAAAATGAAAGGAACAGTGATATGAGAACTATATATTTTTATTTGTGTTTTATTATCAATTTGATCGGTAAAAGTTTTGAGAAGATAAAATTTAATAGCATAAAAAAACATAAAACTAGAGAAGAGGCAGATGTGTATATATTCAAAGTAGCTACGAAGTGGTCTAATTTTGTGCTTAGGGTCGCAGGATTAAATTTAACAGTCGTAGGAAAAGAAAATATACCAAATGAGCCTTGTGTTTTTGTGGGAAATCACCAAAGTAATTTTGATACACCAGTGATATTATCTAATATGAATAGACTTACTGGTGCAGTTGCTAAAAAAGAAATGAAAAAAATACCAATAATGAGCTATTGGATGAGGCAAATACATTGTGTATTTATGGATAGGGAAAATCCAAGAGAAGCTTTGAAGGCAATTTCGGAAGGTGTTCAAAATTTAAAGAATGGATATTCTATGATTATTTTTCCAGAAGGTACTAGAAGTAGAAGTAACAGTATAGGGGAGTTTAAAAAAGGTAGTATGAGGCTAGCGATAAAGGCAGGGGTACCTATTGTTCCTATAACATTTTATGATACTTATAAAGCGATGGAAGGTAATAATGGGAAAATTAAAAAGGCAAATGCTAAGCTTATAATAGATAAACCTATATATATGGAGGGTATGTCAAAGGAAGAAAAAGTAAAAATTTCAGAGGTAGTACGAAATATAATCCAAAACAATTTAAATAAGGAACGTGAGGGAAAATAGATTTATATGCTTATTTGTTATTTATTTAAATACCCTAAAGCTGAAGTAACATAAAAGAAGCTGAATTTGAAACTTCAGCTTCTTTTATATTGTATAGAAATATTTATTTGAAAATTATTTAACCTCAGTTCTATCGCTGTCGCTAGCTCTGTCTCTTCCTAAGAAAGATAAAGAGTATAGACCGCATAAACCTACTAGAGCGAAAATAATTCTCGTAAATGCTGTTCCAGTGCCAAATAAGCTTGATACTAGGTCAAATTTGAAAAATCCAATTAGTCCCCAATTTATAGCGCCTATGATAACTAATACTAGTGCAGTACCATCTAATGCTTTCATTGTAAACATCTCCTCTTTCATAAGTCTTAGTATTATTGTTTACAATTTTTAAAAAATTATTACTATATTAAAAAAAAATATTTAATTTCACCATGTATTTAATAGTGGATTATTAATAATATGTTAAATAATTAAGTGCAGTTCTTATTAAATACTGCTCAAAGATATTTTAGTATAAACTTTTTTGAAATGCAAATATAAATAGATAAATTAATGCATAAGCTATTGATATATATTAAAATATGTTTGATAATGTATAGTATACATTTATTTATAGAAAGATAGTGTTAACATTATCTATAGAAAAGGGAGGGATAAAATATGAATATCTTCATACAAATACTTAGCGTTGTTGCATTTGCAATTATTGTTCTTGTAATATATAATGTTTTAAAAACTTACGTACTAGATAAGGTAAATATTAACAAGTGGATAGTGCTTTTATTAGCTATTGTAATATATGTGGTTCCTGTGCTCATATGGCCTAATATTATAAATCATGTAACTTACTATGTAATGACAGGAATATCTGCTATTATGGTTTTATGGTTTACGGATTTATCAGGTTTTTTAAAAAATTCGAATATTTTTAAAAAAAATTCAACAAGCATAGGTTCTGCAAATATTAATGCTAAAAAAGATAAGAAGGACGATGTAGTAATTAGGTCCAAGGCTAAACCTAATAGGAATAAAAATAATAAAAAATAATAAAAAGGAGTACAAATTTCCATGGGGAATTTGTACTCCTTTTGAATGTGTCTATATATATAATATTTAATACTTTTTAACTGTCACAAAATAATTGTGAGATTTTGATTTGTTGAAGCTAACTACATCCAGTAGTAGTTCCACATTCAAGGCAAACTTTACAAGTGCCGTTTCTAACAAGCCTAGTACTTGAGCAATGAGAGCAGGTTTCAGAGTATAATCTTTCCCCTTGGATAGTGTCTGTGCTTATGTTAGTAGGGGCGAGGACATTCTCAGCGTCTGCTAGGCCAGTTGAAATTTCAGTCTCACCAGGCATTAGTGGATTTTTAGGTATATTAGCGTTGTCGTAATTTTCAGGTTTAATTTGACATCTACTATAATCTCCTAGTTCTATATCAATAATCTTACTAATTAAATCAGATATAGAAGAAACAGATTTAATATAAGGATGCTTTTGTACAAAACCATAAGGTTCAAATTTTTGTCCGCGAAGCATTTTAGAAATGGCTTGCGCAGGTACATGATGCTGAAGCATTACTGAAATTGCCTTTGAAAGAGAATTCAATAATCCAGTAATTATAGTACCTTCCCTATCTGTAGTTATATATATTTCAGAAATTTCTCCGTTTGAGCGCCTATTTATCGTAGTATAGACTTTTACATCATCAATTTGAGCAGGATGAGTAGTTCCATAACGTATTCCAATTGGCTTTTCTCTTGTGGAGTGGTTTGAAGTTTCTTGTAATGACTTTGCTTTCTTTAAAAGAGCCTCGTATGATAAATCCTCAAGTAACAGTTCTTTGTCAACAGATAAAGTAGTGTTTAAAGGTTGACTTGCTTTTGAACCATCTCTATATAAGGAGATACCTTTCACGCCTAGCTTCCAAGAATTTAATATTACTTCTTTAAAGTCTTCTATGGTAGCATTTTTAGGTAGATTTACAGTCTTTGATATAGAACCTGATATCATTGGGGTTATTGCCGCCATCATGAGAACATGTCCCATAAATGAAATATATCTTTTTCCGCTACCGCATTTGTTTGCTGTATCGAATATAGGCAAATGTTCTACCTTTAAATGTGGAGCACCCTCAATTTTTCCATCAATGATTTTTTCATATTCAAAGCCGTTTTCATCAACCTTTTCTTTTCTTAGAATATAATCAAGAATATCATTTGTTTCACTTTCGGAATATCCAAGGTTATCCAATGAGTCTTTAATTACGGGGTTTACGATGGTCATAAATCCACCACCAGATAATTTTTTATAAATAAAATGGCTGAAATATGGTTCAACTGAGGTTGCACCACAATCCATTGCAAAAGAAATAGTGCCAGTAGGAGCTAGAACTGTAACTTGAGCATTTCTAAAACCATATTTTTCGCCACTGCTTAGTACCTTTGACCAACAGTTTTTTAAGGTTTCACTTATATTGCTTAGGGAATCATTACTTAAAATATCATGGTTAACTTTTATAGGATCATAATTCAAATGTTCATAGTTACTATTTAGAGCTCCAGCAGCTCTTGCATGATTCCTTATAACTACTTGCATATGTTTTTTGTTGATTTCATATTTTTCAAAAGGAGCTAGTTCTTTTGAAAGTAGGGATGATACATAATAAGCCTGTGCAGTCATTATTCCACTTAGTGCTGCAGCTATATTTCTAGCATCTTCTGAGTCATAGGCATAGCCCATTACCATAAATAAAGAAGCTAAATTTGAAAGCCCAAGACCTGTGGTTCTAAATAAATAACTTTTCCTTGCTATATCTTCAGTTGGAAACTGGCCCCAATGAATGGAGGATTCAAGGACTAATTGAGTAAGTCCTATTAGATGGACATATCCATCTACATCAAATTTTTTAGTCAAAGCATCATAAAATTTATAAATATTAATAGAAGCTAAATTACAAGAGGTATCATCTAAAAAAGCATATTCTCCACAAGGATTAGTCGAATTAATTCTATTATGTTTAGCATTAACTACTCCATCTTCTCCACCGGGGCAAGTATGCCATGCATTAAAGGTGTCATCAAATTGAGGCGCTGGATCAGCACATTGCCAAGCAGCGGTATTAAAGGTATCCCATAGCGTCTTAACACTTATGTCTGCATCAACTGTGGAATCACATCTCCCTTTAAGAGTAATAGTCTGATTAGGATTTTTCGATAAGGTATCAACTTTCATCATAAATTCATCTGAGAATCTTATGGAGTTGTTTCCATTTTGGCCAGATACAGTCTCATAAGCCTCTCCTTCAAAGCTACCATCATAACCCATTTTAGTAAGAGCGCGTACTTTATCTTCTTCTTTAGCTTTCCAAGTCATAAACTCCATTATTTCAGGGTGATTGATATCAAGGCATAGCATCTTAGCAGCACGCCTTGTAGTTCCACCAGATTTTATAGCTCCAGCATTTCTGTCAAGTCCTCTTAAAAAACTCATAAGACCTGATGAAACTCCACCACTAGATAATCTCTCACCTATACCTCTTATGGATGAGAAGTTAGTTCCGGTGCCAGAGCCACCTTTAAATAATTTAGTCTCTGTTACATACTGCTCAGAGATTGAATGATTGCCAAGTAGTTTATCTTGGATTGATAGAATGAAACAAGCTGAAGCTTGAGTCCTTGTATAAGCATCTTCGCTTTTAACTATCATTTTTTCTTTTTCATCGTAATAAAAATTATCTAAGGATTCGCCTTTTATACCATAGGATAGGTTAAGGCCCGTATTAAACCATTGAGGAGAGTTTGGTGCAAACATTTGATTCAAAAATGCATATATTAATTCATCATAAATAATGCTTTTTTCCTCTTGAGATTTAATAATAGTCTCATCAGTCAAGGATTCACACCAAAAATTAACAAGTCTATGAGCTACCATTTTCATACTATCCTCATAACCTCGCTTATTATTAACACCAGATTTTCTGAAATATTTTGAAGCAATAATATCGCAAGAATTTTGAGAGTAATGCTCTGGAAATTCTAAAGCCTTCATATCTAAAAGCACTTTATTTGTTTTATGGTCTTTTAAAAAAACATTTACCTTTTTCCATTTGAATAAATCAAAAACAGTAATAGTTTTATCTTTTTCTAATTCCTTTGTATAAAATCGTTTGATTAAATTTTTTATCTCCGCCATAATTAATACTAGCTTAAAAAGCTAGTATATTCACCTCCTATTAGTTGCATGATAATTAAGATTAAGTCTAAATTATGTAAAACATACTTCTGTATGGTTGATATTACTACACTAAAAGATTTTCTTGATTATTTAGTTTAATTATTAGGTGTTATATTAGTATAACACCATATGTAGTAAGTAGAAAAAGAATTATAACTACAGATGGTATTATATAATAGAATCAAATAAAAATCAACATTAAATATTAACCAGAAATATGACGAATAAACGGCAAATTTATATAATATAGTAGTATAATAAATACATATTTATTATTATGTAAAATAATAAACCTGAATATTTATTATTATGTAAAATAATAAACCTAAATATTTATTATTATGTAAAATAATAAACCTAAATATTTATTATTATGTAAAATAATAAACCTAAATATTTATTATTATGTAAAATAATAAACCTAAATATTTATTATTATGTAAAATAATAAACCTGAATATTTATTATTATGTAAAATAATAAACCTAAATATTTATTATTATGTAAAATAATAATAAATCTAAATATTTATTATTATGCATAATAAACCTACGTATTTATTATTTTGGAAGAGGTGATGATGAAATTATGATACATCAATTTGATGGAAAAATACCTAATGTACATAAACATTCTTATATTGCTTACAGTGCAGATGTTATAGGAAATGTGTCTATAGGAGAGTACAGTAGTATTTGGTTTGGAGCTGTATTAAGAGGCGATATGAATTCCATGTCTATAGGTTCTTATACAAATATTCAAGACAATTGTACAGTACATAATGATGATGAATTTTCGGTTAATATTGGAGAGTATGTAACTATAGGACATAATGCCATAATACATGGTTGTAAAATTTCAAGTTATACTTTAATTGGAATGGGAAGTACTATACTAAATGGAGCGGAAATAGGGGAGTATACTATAATCGGCGCTGGTAGCTTAGTTACTCAAGGAAAGAAAATACCCTCAGGGGTTCTTTGTATGGGAGTGCCCGCAAAGGTCATTCGCGAATTAACTACAGAAGAAAAGGAAGGATTAAAAAAATCAGCTCAGCATTATGTAGAGCTTTCAATGAAATATAATACAAAACAAATAAATGACCATACCTTAATTTAGATTGTTATAGAGTGCGAAAAATGATAATATTAAATGGAATAGAAAAGGTGACAGATGAGCAGAAATATAAATACATGTTTACAGAAAATATTTAGTACAATATGTTGATAAATTTAACAAATATATAGATTGGTCAAAAGTTTAAAAAAGGTAGGAGATAATAAATGATAAACATAGGAGAATTTAATAATTTAAAAGTAGTTAGGCGAGCAGAATTTGGGTACTATTTGGGCGCTGAGACTGAAAACACTAGTGATGATATATTATTGCCAATGAAAAGCACTTTAGGTAGAGCACTTAATATTGATGATGAAGTTGAAGCCTTCGTATATAGAGACTCAAGTGATAGGTTAATTTCAACTTTAAAAAAACCTCTTGCAAAGGTTGGTGATTTAGCCTACCTTAAAGTAATTGACATGACTGCAATAGGAAGTTTTGTAGAAATTGGTTTAGAAAGAGACGTATTAGTTCCTTTTAAGGAGGAAAATTACAAATTAGAAACAGGCAAAAAATATCTTTTTTATATATATTTAGATAAGACTGGAAGAATAGCGGCCACTACTTTTATTGATAAATATTTATACGATACAGATTCATATGATATTGATGAGGAAGTGGAAGGAACAGTATACGGAATCCAGACTAATGGTACCGTAATGATAGCTATTGATGATATTTATAGAGCGGTTATTCTAAGAAATGAGAATTATATGAGTGTAATACCAGGAGATAGATTAAGTGTACGAGTGAAAAAATATTATGAAGATGGCAAAATGGACGTTACGGCAAGAAAACCAAGACTAGAAGAAAGAGATGTAGTTGAGGAACAAATAATAGAATACTTAGATAAAAGTGATGGCTTTATGCCATACAATGATAAAAGTTCTCCAGATGATATAAAGAAAGTTTTTAAAACAAGCAAAAACGCATTTAAAAGGGCATTAGGAGGACTTATGAAAAATGGGATAATCCATCAAGATGAAGAAGGTACTAGATTAAAGTAATTAGATATGTTTATAATAGTAAAAGGCTGATGAGTTAACTCATCGGCCTTTTACTATTTATATTTTAGATGAACTACGTTTAAATATCTTTACAATTTCATTAAAAAGTAATGGCATTAAGGCTAAAATAGTAACGATACCCCAATCTGCTAAACTTAAAGCATGAACACTAAAAGCATTTGCTAGAGGTGGAATAGTTATTATCAAATCTTGTAGCAGTATACCTAAAACTATAGCTGCAATTAAATATTTGTTTGAAAATAAACCTATTTGGAATATGGATTTTTTATCATTTCTCATATTTAAAGAATGAACAAGCTGAGAAACACTAAGTACTACAAATGCCATAGTTCGTGCATGCTTTAAAGCATCTTGTGAAATGTTTTTAGGGAATAGTGGGAATAAATTAGTTGTGCCACTATAATATTTTGCACCTATTATAAAGGCTGCTAAAGTTACTAAACCGATTAACAATCCGTTAAGAAGTAAACTTAATGTTGAACCTTTAAATAAACCATCTTTTTGGTTGCGTGGTTTATACTTCATTACGTCGGGGTCGCCAGGATCTACACCTAAAGCTAAAGCTGGAAGCGTATCTGTAATTAAGTTAACCCACAATATATGGATAGGTCTAAGTGGCGATGCCCAACCTAAAAGTATTGCAAGAAATAGCGCTATAATTTCTCCAACATTACAGGAAATAAGAAATACTACAGTTTTCTTGATATTCGTGAAGATATTTCTTCCTTCCTTTATAGCGGAAACGATAGTTGAAAAGTTATCGTCTATTAATATCATATCAGCAGCACCTTTAGCTACATCGGTACCTGTTATACCCATGGCTACACCTATATCTGCCATTTTCAGCGATGGCGCGTCATTTACTCCATCACCAGTCATTGATACAATGTTTCCTTTAGATTTAAGAGCATTTATAATTTTTACTTTATGCTCTGGAGACACTCTTGCGAATACCCTTATATTATCAATTTTACTATTCAGTTCTTCATCTGAGAGTTTATCAAGATCAGAGCCAGACATAACTGCTAGGGGATCTTTAGTAATATTAAGGTCTTTCGCTATAGCAAAAGCTGTGTTTTGGTGATCGCCGGTTATCATTACAGTTTTTATTCCGGAATTCGTGCACACAGAAATAGAATCCTTAACTTCCAGTCTAGGTGGATCTATCATACCTACCAGACCAATAAGTATTAAATCACTTTCTAAAGAATCAATATCCACATGAGATGTTGGAAGAATTTTATAAGCTGCGCCTAGAACTCTTAAAGCATCATCAGACATTTTATTAGACACATCTAATATTTCTTTTTTTATGACCGGAGTAATTTCTATTATATTGCCTTTAATACAGGCTTTAGTACATAGTTTTAAGAGATTATCAATAGCCCCTTTTGTCATTACATAATATTCATTATCATATTTATTTACAGTAGTCATTAATTTTCTATCTGATTCAAAAGGAATCTCAGCAATTCTTTTATGGGTTTTTTCTAAATGGTCTTTAAATATATTGTAATTTACCCCAGCTACTAGTAAAGCAATTTCAGTGGGGTCACCTGTTTTTGAATCCTCAGAGTACGTAGCATCATTACATAAAATAAGATTTTCAAGTAAGAGCTTATGCTCATTGTCATTAATGTTTAAAGTGTCTATATTACCTAAGAGACCATCTGCATAGAATTTTGTTACAGTCATTTTATTTTGAGTTAGCGTTCCTGTCTTGTCTGAACATATAATATTTACTGAACCTAAAGTTTCAACTGCGGGTAATTTACGTACAATTGCATTCTTTTTTATCATTTTTTGAACGCCCATAGCAAGTACTATAGTGACTATTGCAGGAAGACCCTCAGGTATCGCAGCTACTGCTAAACTAATAGACGTAAGTAACATTTCAAAAAGATCTCTTTTTTGAAGAACGCCTACTATAAACATAAGAGCGCATATGAGTAGGGCGCCTATTCCTAGGTACTTTCCAAGTTCAGCCAGTTTTTTTTGTAAGGGGGTCTGGTCGTCTACTTTTTCATCTAGCATTTTAGCAATTTTACCTAGCTGAGTATTCATTCCAGTAGATACAGCAACGCCTATACCTCTACCATAAGTTGCAAGTGTTGACATGAAGAGCATATTCTTTTGATCGCCGAGTGGAATATCATCACCAGTTAAGACTAGGGATGCATCTTTATCTACTGGCACGGATTCTCCTGTAAGTGTAGATTCTTCAATTTTTAAATTTGCAGTTTCAATAAGCCGTAAATCGCAAGGCACATATCTTCCAGCGTCAATAATAATAATATCACCAGGTACAACTTCGTTAGATGGAATTTCTTTTAACTGCCCATCGCGTCTAACTACAGCCTTAGGCGTAGATAATTTTTTTAGTGCATCAAGAGCCTTTTCTGCTTTTGACTCTTGAATAATTCCGACTGTAGCATTAATAATAATTACAATAGCAATTATAATTGCATCACTTGTTTCACCAAGGAGGGCAGAAATTACAGCAGCTGCAATTAAAATATAAATTAAAATATCATTTAATTGGGAAAAAAACATAGATATTAAAGTTTTAGGCTTTTTAGTTTCTAACTCATTTAGTCCGAATTTTTCTCTTTTTAGGGCCGTTTCTTTTTGAGAAAGTCCTGTTAGTGGATTGGAGCCTAATTTTTTTAGAACTTCCTCTATAGTTTTGTTAAAATACATAAATACCACCTCGTGTATAGTATTTGTTGTTACCGTTTAATTTATTAAAAATAAAATACAATACCTAATATTCCTGAAATTATTATTACTAAAATTGGATGGAGTTTATTAGTTAATAATATTCCTAAAATTATAATTCCAATTATTATACTTTTAATATCTTTATATGATTCCCTTCCCATGGATAAGAATACAGAGATTATAAGGCCAATTAGTGCAGGCCTCATACCGGATAGTGCGGCCTTCATTATATAGGATTCCTTAAATTTTAAAATATAGTGATTAGCTATGGAAACTAAGATAAAAGAAAATGAAACTACACCTAGGGTTGCAGAAATAGCACCGAGTACTCCAGAAACTTTATAACCTACAAAAGTAGCTGAATTTATTGCTATAGGTCCCGGAGTCATTTGTGATATACCAATAATATCAACAAACTCTTTAAAGGTAATCCAATTATTAGTGGATACAATTTCTCTTTCGATAAGTGGAAGCATAGCATAGCCTCCACCAAAGCTAAAGGCACCTATTTTAAAGAACGATAGGTAAATTTTAATTAAAATAGACATTTACTTCACCTTCTTTCCAAGAAATATAATCCCGTATAAACCAGATAAAAGTATAACTATAACAGGGTGTACATTAAAAAATAATATACTTATCATAGAAATTAAAATTATAATAAAATTTACATAGCTTTTCTTTAAAGATTTGGATAAGCTTACCACAGCTATGAGTATAAGAACTGGTACTGCAGCGGAAATGCCTTTGAAAACTAAATCAACATAATAATAATCTCTAAATTGCATAAAGAAAACTGCAATGCATAATATTATGAAAAATGAAGGTAAAATCACACCTAGAAGCCCGATGATAGCGCCAAGTAGGCCGTTAATTCTATAACCAATAAATATACTACTATTAACTGCTAAAGCTCCAGGAAAAGTTTGGGAAACAACAATTATATCCATGAAATCTTCTTTTGAAAGCCATTGTTTTTTACTTACAACTTCAGTCTCAATGAGTGGTATCATTGCATAACCTCCACCGAAGGTAAAAGCTCCTATTTTAAAGAAAGTCCAAAACATATTGAGTAATCTTTTCGTTTTTCTCACCTCAAATAGTTAAATTTTTGATTATATCAATAGAAATGCCCTTAAAAGTATGAACCTATACTTTTAATCTATAATATTTACCATATAATTATACTATTATAAAAAAAAATTGGCAAATGTATAAACACTATTGATGAAATTTAGGGGTTAATTGTAGATATTTACAATTAAAAAAGTACACATATTTTGTAAAGGTTATTATACAAACTTCACAAAATATATGCACTTTTTTCAGAACTCTAAAGGAAAGAATTAAAACTAGCATCTGACGGCATTCTAAGATCTCCTCTTGGGGATACACTTATAGTTCCTACTTTTGGACCATCTGGCAGAGCTGAACGTTTAAATTGTTGAGTAAAGAATCTTTTTATAAATTTATCTAACCATTTGCGTATATCTTTTTCGCAGTAATCAGCTTTGAAGGCTTCCTTAGCTAAAAATAATATTTTACTTGGCGAAGTACCTTGCTTCATAAAATAATAAAGGAAAAAGTCGTGTAATTCATATGGTCCTACTATGTCTTCAGTTTTTTGAGTTATTTGACCGTTCTTATCTTTGGGTAGAAGTTCAGGACTTATAGGAGTGTTAAGGATATCTAAAAGAATGTCTGTTACTTCCTTTGAAGCTTCTTTATCTGCTACATATTTAACTAAATATCTCACCAAAGTCTTAGGGATTGAGCAGTTTACGGAATACATAGACATATGATCACCATTATATGTGCACCAACCTAAGGCGAGTTCTGATAAATCTCCAGTACCTATTAAGAGGCCACCTTCCTTATTTGCAACATCCATAAGAATTTGAGTTCTTTCTCTCGCTTGAACATTTTCATAAGTTATATCATGTTTTTCCACTGGATGATCTATGTCTTTAAAATGCATCAGACATGCATCTACTATATTAATTTCTCTGGGTTCTGTTCCTAAATTTTTACATAGGTTTATTGCATTCATATAAGTCCTATCTGTAGTTCCAAAACCAGGCATAGTTATAGTAATAATATTTTTTCTGGGTATTTTTAACAGGTCGAAGGTTTTAACTATAACGAGTAATGCTAAAGTTGAATCAAGCCCACCAGAAATCCCAATAATAGCCTTGTTAAGATCAGTATAAGAGAATCTTTTAGCAAGGGCTGAGGATTGAATATTAAATATTTCCTTGCAACGTATTTCACGTTTATATAAATTAGAAGGAACGAAAGGATGCTTATCAATATTTCTATCAAAAACGCCAAAATCTGAACTCACAAATTCAAAAGGAATTTCACATGCTTCAAAAGGGCATATAGAAATACTATTTCTAAAACTGGTATTTTTTAATCTTTCACTGTTTAATTTATCTATATCAATAATTGAAGTAACAACTTCATTTTCTCTTTGAAATCTATTATTTTCTTTTAATACTAAACCATTTTCGCTAATTAAAAGATGGCCACTGAAAAGTAAATCTGTAGAGGATTCAAAAACACCAGAGGATGCATATAAATAAGAACACATACATCTTGCGCTCTGGGATGAAACTAAGGATTTTCTATAATCAGCTTTGCTAACTAATTCATTTGATGCAGATAGATTAGCAATTATATTTGCACCTTGAAGAGCTAAATAGCTGCTTGGAGGAATAGTTACCCAAAGGTCTTCACAAATCTCAAAACCAAATTTAATATTGCCACTGGTAAATAATAAATTTGTCCCAAAAGGGATGCCTTTTGCAAAAGAAAGGTTTACAGTTTTGCTTATGAGGCCAAGACCTTCAGTAAACCATCTTTTTTCATAAAACTCAGAGTAATTTGGAATATAGCTTTTTGGTACTATTCCTAAAAGTTTACCGTTAAATATTATATAAGCACAATTATATAGAGAATTGTTATAGTATAAAGGAGACCCTACAGCAATTAGGATATCTTTATTTTTAGAAAACTCACATAGAGATCTAATTGCCTTTTCAGATTTTTCAATTAGCTGATGCTGTAAAAATAAATCCGCACATGTGTAAGCTGTTATGCAAAGTTCTGGGAAAACTATGAATTTTGATTTCTCATCATAAGCCTGATTAATGCAGTTTTTTATGTTGATTAAGTTAAATTCTATATCTGCTACATTTACAATTGGACAAGCAACAGAAACCTTTATAAAAGAAGTTTCCAAACTAATTCACGACCTTTCTTTAGTTTTTCAAATATAGTATATGTAAAGTTGACTTTAAATAATAAATATTTACTGAAATTATATCATATTAGCTAGAATAGTAGGGATGGTTAATGATTATTTTACCATTATTTTTTATTGCCTTTTTAATAGTTGTTAACTGTCCCTTGCTATTGTGACAATTTTAATTGTGAAGAGAATGAGAGCAGACATGAGAAAGAAGAAGTCCAAAACAATAAGAAGAATGTATAATGCACTAAAATTAAACTTTATTAGGTTTAATATATATAACATAAAATATATAATTATAGTGGTAACATAATAAAATTGTATTATAAAATGCACAGAAGATGTATAATTAAGATAGAAGCTAGTAATACGTAGGGGAGAAGAGTGTATAATATTAAGTGATATTCGTAAGGGGGTACAACATGAACTGGACGCCGATGATATTTTGGATAGTTGTAGCATTAGCAGCATTAGTTATTGATATTACAACTAGTAGTTTTATGTTTATATGGTTTGCTGTAGGTGCAATGGCGGCAATAATTGCTATTGGGCTAAGTGCATCAATAATTGTTCAAGTAATTGTTTTTGTAGCAGTTAGTGCAGTGGTTATGGCTGTGGGTTATCCTATAGTCAAGAAAACTATAAAAAAAACTGTGAAAAAAACTTTAACTATGGAGGAAGGGTATGTTGGAAAAGAATTTACAATAACAAAAGATATTGATGAGAAAGCAAATATTAAGTTTCAAGGGATTTATTGGACTGTAAAAAATGTTGGAGAACCTTTAAAAAAAGGTGAATTGGTTCAGGTTATTGGTATAGAAGGGAATAAATTACTAATAACTAAAGTATAAGCTATATTAAAATATAAGGGGGAATTTGTAATGGGAATAGGAACAGTTATAGGCTTGTTTATATTGTTCGTAATAGTTATTATGATTTTATCATCAATTAAGATTGTTAATACTGGATCTGTGTATTTAGTAGAAAGATTTGGTCAGTTTCATAGGATACTAGAACCGGGCTGGCATTTAACAATTGTATTTGCAGATTTTGTTAGAAGAAGGATTTCTACTAAGCAGCAAATATTAGACATACAACCACAGAATGTTATAACTAAGGATAATGTTAATATATCGATTGATAATGTTATATTTTATAAGGTTATTAACTCAAGGGATGCGGTCTACAATATTGAGGATTATAAATCAGGTATAGTTTACTCAACTATAACTAATATGAGAAATATCGTGGGAGATTTGACTTTAGATGAAGTATTATCAGGAAGAGATAGAATAAATTCTAAGCTTCTTGAAATAATCGATGAAATCACGGATGCTTATGGAATAAAAATATTATCTGTAGAAATTAAAAATATAATTCCACCGGCTGAAATTCAACAGGCTATGGAAAAACAAATGAGAGCAGAGAGAGATAAGAGAGCATTTATTCTTACAGCAGAAGGTGAAAAACAAAGTCTAATTGAAAAAGCTGAAGGACATAAGCAAGCTCAAATATTAAATGCTGAGGCAGAAAAACAAGCAAATATTAGACACGCAGAAGGAATGAAGGAATCTCAACTTCTTGAAGCAGAGGGTAAAGCTCGTGCTATAGAGACTATTGCAATTGCAGAAGCAGATGCAATAAGAAAAATAAATACAGCTATTATAGAGTCAGGTACAAATGAAACAGTAATAGCATTAAAACAGATAGAGGCTCTTAAAGAAATGGCAAAAAATCCAGCTAATAAACTTATACTTCCAAATGAAACATTGTCAAGTTTAGGCAGTATAGCAGCCATAGCTGATATGTTAAAAATGAATAAGAACTGTGAAAATAAATCAATATAAAAGAAAGCCTGAGCGATCAGGCTTTCTTTTTATTTTTAGAATGAGATTTATTGTTTTTTTTCTGAACTGAATAACCAAATTTTCCTAAAGCGTTAGAATTAACACTAAAATACTCGCCATGAGAATAGGTAATAAGATCTGCCTTTTCAAAATGAATTTTTCCAGAAGCATCTATTAAGCTATTATCTACATGAGTATTCACAATTTCAGCTAAAAATAAATCATGGGTACCTAAAGGTGTAATGCTTTTAACTTTGCACTCTAAAGCTATTGAGCATTCAGAAATTAGAGGTGCTATGACATCCTTGCCATTTTCAATAGAGAAGTTCATTTCGTCAATTTTATCTATTTGCTTACCAGAGCGTACCCCGCAATAATCAACTTCACGAACCATGCTAGAATTAGGTAAATTTACTACAAAGTCACCACTTTCTTTTATGTATTCATAAGAAAGCCTGTCGGGTCTTATGGCTACAGTTATCATTGGTGGTTTAGTACAAGCCATTCCTATCCATCCTACTGTAAAAACATTTGTTTTTCCCTCTTTATTTTTTGAGGTGATTAATACTACGGGAACAGGGTTTAACATTGCACTGCCTTTAAATATAGTTTTTGTCATATATTTTCACTCCTATATCTTTATATTGTATAACATTACCCATTATACAATACCTTAAAAGATTTATACAGATGAGAGTAAATTGATTTAAAGAAGTCTGTAAAAAAGTTTACTAATAATAATTTTTTGATAATATGGTATAATAAGTGTATATAAATATAGGTATGGTGATAATTATGACGATGGCAGGAAAAATAATATATAGTTTTGGAAAATTAGTTGGAAATACCGCGGGATATAGTGTTAAACTAACGGGTAATGTTATATCATCTATAGCGGAAATCTCAGGAAATGAAAAATTAGCCGTAAACACTAAGGAGTATGCTACGATAGCTTCTAAAGGGATTGATAAAGCTGTGAAAATAACAGCAGCAGTAACCGCTGTTGTAATAGATAAAACTATTGATGTAGCTTTAAATACTGCACAATATATTGCAGAAAACGCTGTGGAAACAAAAGTGCGGGTTTATGGGCAATCAGAGAAATTCTACGATAAAGATAAATATATAGAGGTTGACTATGAGGTCCTGGAGAAATAAATGGTAATATGTTAAAAAAGATACTTTAATGCAATATTAATTAATTATTTAAATAATATTACTTTGCAAATATATAGTTTAGTGATATAATTTATATGAGAGTAAATGTGAAATATGAAATATTGCTAAAAAAAAATGAGAGCTACACTAATCAATCTGTTAAATAATGGATTAATTAGTGTGGCTTTTTGTGTTTAACGACATTTCAGAAGGAAAGCCTTCCGCTTATATAAGGGGGAGTTCAATACTATAACAAAGAGAAAACTTCAGTGGGAGTATAAATCTCCTTCTGAAGTCGCTAATATTGTAGCGACCCAGGAGATGATTTAATGACATTTCAAAATATAAATAGGGGATGAAGTTATGATAGTAGAAAATTTTAAGTTTAAAGATAAGGGTGACTTAGAGATATTTGTGTACAAATGGCTACCTGATGTGAACGTACAAATTAAGGGGGTAGTTCAGATAGCTCATGGAATGGCAGAGACAGCAGCTAGGTACGAAAATTTTGCAAGTGCGCTAACAAATGATGGGTTCATTGTTTATGCTAATGACCATAGAGGGCATGGAAAAACTGCAGGCGAAGTCCGAAAACTAGGAGAATTAGGTGATGATGGATTTAATTCGATGGTTGAAAATATGCATGAACTAAATGAGAAGATTAAAGAAGAAAATCCTAATTTACCTATATTTTTATTTGGGCATAGTATGGGATCTTTCTTAACACAAAGATATATTTGTTTATATGGAAGTGGATTAAAGGGGGCAATTATTTCAGGATCCTGCGGCAAACAGGGAATTATTATAGATATAGCAAGACTAATAGCAAAAAGAGAGATTAAGAAAAATGGAAAAATTGCAAAAAGCAAGAAACTAGATAGGTTATCTTTTGGAAGGTATAACAATTCTTTTAAACCAAATAGAACAGCATTCGATTGGTTAAGTAGGGATAACAAACAAGTAGATAAATATATAGACGATCCATTCTGTGGGACGGTTTTTACAACGGGATTTTTCTATGATTTTTTAGGTGGACTAAAGGGTATAGCTGACGACAAGGAAATTAAAAATATTCCTAAAGATTTACCCATTTATATTTTCTCGGGAGATAAAGATCCCGTAGGAAAAAATGGAAAGGGTGTTCTAAAACTGGTTAAGACTTATAAACGACATGGGATCAAGGATTTAACTTATAAACTTTATAAGAATGGAAGACATGAGATGCTTAATGAAACCAACAAGGAAGAAGTAATTGTGGATGTAATAAGATGGATTAAGGAACATTGAGTTTATTATAAAATAGTAAAAGCAACAGTAGACATGGGTATTGTCTACTGTTGCTTTTAATTTTAAGAAATATCTATTAAAAATTTAATTTAACTTAATAACTTCTATAGAGTGAACTTGTGAATATTATATGTTTACAACTTGCAAACGTCAATATATTAATTAAGATTTATTTAATATGGCACTAAGAATATAAAGGGAGTTGCCTACGTCATGATAACTTTGCTTTAGTTCGACCTTATAGCCTAGTTCAATTGCCGAATTATATAAATGACTAAGCCCTATGCCCATATCTATACGGTTGGTGTCTTTAAGCATCTTTTTAGTTAAAATATTTCTGTTATCTAGATATAAGTCAAATTTATTATTGTTAATTGATAATTTCCAAGGTTGAGAGTTAATTGCAGAGGGGGCATCAATAAGTGATTGTATTATAGTTTCATATTGATTTTCATAAGCACCAGTAACTAGTTTGATTTTATCAAATCTCTTTCTATTTACAACTGGTTTTAATTGAGAAGTTGGGTACCCAAAAGCAACTAAAATTATATAACTTTGTTTGTCTTTTACTTTGAATATTGTTTTAAATAACTCCTGTTTAATCGCACTTCATAACCAACAAGTTCCAATACCAAGCTCTGTTAACTTAAGAACTATTTCCTCACCAATGAAGCCTATATTCTCTAAATGACTTTCCTTAATTTCGGAAGTAAAGGCTAAATAATGTGGAGCTTTAACTTTTGTATATTTGGAAATAAGACCTTTAAATGTATCCGTAATTTTTTCACCATCTTCAATTAGTAATACTTCCATAGGTATATTGTCAAACAAAGGTTTAGCATCATTTATAATAGTTTTAATCTCTTGCAAATGTTCCCCGGATATTTTTTTATCTTTATAATTTCTTATGGATTTTCTTAAATTTATAGCTTGTATCATAATAAATTCCTCTACTTTATCTAAATTTTCGACTGCTATTTAATATTACAGCATCGAATATGATGAACGGCTGCACAGGTGACAATTAAACTCTAGACAATGCTTTTTTGCTGCCGATTACAAGTACTAAGACAAAGACAGAAGTCAGGGCTATAGTTCCCCCAGGGGCACAGTTTATGTAGTAAGATATAAGAAGTCCTAAAATTATGTCAATAAATCCGAACATTATTGAGTAAAGTAGGGTATGCTTAAAACCTTTATTGAGCTGCAGTGATGTTGCTACAGGTAACGCTATCATAGAGGACATAACAAGTATTCCAAGTATTCTTAGCGATGCTGAAATAGTAGCGCCTACGAGTAGCGCAAAAACATAGTTAATCACCTTAACTTTTACACCAGAAACCTTAGCACCCTCTTCATCGAAGGTAATATATAATAATTGATTATATAAAGAAAGTAGAGTTACTATAGAAATAATACTAAGTACAAGCATTATGTATAAATCATTTTTTGTAACAGTCAGAATGCTTCCAAATAAATAAGAATTAACATTGGCACCTGCTTTGCCTGTACTTACTAAAGTTATACCAACACCTACACTAAATGTAAGTAAAATTGCCAAAATCAATTCTGCGTATTTTTTATAATAATCTCTTAAAAATTCAATAGATAAACCGCATAGAGCTGTAAAAACAAAAGCACAAATTATGGGGTTATATCCAAGAACTAAGCCAATAGCCACCCCAGCGAAGGAGGCGTGCGACATAGTATCTCCCATCATGGAATACCTTTTTAATACAAGAAAAACCCCTACAATTGGGAACAAAATAGAAATTAAAACTGATGCAATTAAAGCATTTTGCATAAAACCATATTCAAACATAAAGTAATGTTACCCCCTTTCTTCATTTAATTTGTTTTTATAATTATGTATATTATAAAGTATTCCGCTACCATTACCCATTTCAAAAATATCAGTTGAATTATCTAATGCAGCTTTTAAATTATGTTCTACAGAAACAACTGTAATACCTAGGTTTTTATTTAAGCCTTTAATAATTCTATATATATCTTCCATACTTTGAATGTCTACACCAGTAGAAGGCTCATCTAAAATTAATAGATCAGGGTCACCAATTAAACTTCTAGCAATAAAGATTTTTTGTTGCTGACCTCCAGAAAGATTTCCAATAAGCGTATGAGTATGACTTTCCATACCTACAGCTTGTAGACTTTTTAAAATTAAACTTTTATCTTTAAGCTTTAATACTTTCCTGTGGCAATTTAGCATCTCATAAACTGTTATAGGAAACTGCGCATTAAAATTTTCAACTTTTTGCGCTACATATGCGATTTTAGAAGTAAATATAATAATTTGACCACTATTAGGTTTTAATAAGTTCAATATTAATTTAACTAAAGTACTCTTGGCACTACCATTTTCACCTAGTATTGAGACGTAGCTACCTTTTTCAATTTTAAGATTAACCTTATCTAATATATATGGCTTTGAATTTGTATATGTAAAACATAAATTTTTTATGTTAATCATGTAAATCCTCCTCACTAATTCTTTCAGTTAACAACTATTAATTATTACAAAATTAACTATGCAAAAGGCAATAATAATATGTGCACAAAAATAGTAGCAAGAAATAGTATACACCCAAATGCGAATAACTTGCAATAATCTCTTAGTGTTATTGATAAATAAATATATTAATATTTTTCATAAAATTTATATAATTGGTAAAACTGTATATGGCGATACTTAATTTAAAAGTATATATAATATTGTTTAAGTATCTACCAATAAGAGATACATGTTTATATGTATTAAGAAAGGTAGTGTTATTTTGAATAAAAAAGAAATCTCAGCTCATGTTATTAGTAGAGTAGCGAAAGACAATCAAGGAGAAATTACAGCTTACGAACTTGAAAATGGAGAAATAGTTTCAAAAGAACAAGCAGTGCTGCTTGCAAAACAAGGAAATATAAGTGGAGTATCTGTCTCAACTTCAAAAAAAGGTGAAGAATTTTTAAAAAGTCTACCTGATCAAGATAAATCCAATAATTTAGACAATTTACCAGTTATAGATGATAATGATATCTATTAAAAACATTAAAAAACAGGGATAACGAATGTCCCTGTTTTTTAATGTTTTTAATGAGGGACAGTTAACAACTAATTCACATTAGTTGTTGACTGTAATTTATATCCAAAAAGTTTTTCCTTTGAAAAAGGGGGAAGGTGTGTTTAAATGTGTTAATATTATGTAATAACTATATAAGCAGGAGGGTAAACAAATGGAATTGCTAAACAACACATTACAGTGTATTAAACCACTAAATAAAGAGGCTATGAAAAAAGCGTGGGATAGACTTGATAGTTTATCAAAACCTATAGGAAGTCTTGGTGAAATAGAAAATATTATAGCTAAGATGGCAGGGATTACTGGAGAGATACATAATAAAATTAATAAAAAGAATGTAGTTATAATGTGCAGCGATAATGGAGTGGTGGAAGAAGATGTGTCTAACTGTCCTAAAAACGTAACAGCTATAGTTACTAATAATTTCACTAAAAAAATCACGGGTGTATATGTTTTATCAAAATTTGTTGGAAGTGAGATTACAGTTGTAGATATAGGCGTTGATGCAGACTTTAACAATCCTAAAATTGTAAATAGAAAAATTGCATATGGTACCATGAACATGATGAAGGGGCCGGCAATGACTAGGGAGCAAACAATCAAAGCTATAGAGGTTGGAATCGATACAGTTGATGATTTAGCGCGTAAGGGGTATGATTTGTTTGGTACCGGGGAAATGGGGGTAGGAAATACTGCCACAAGTGCAGCAATTTTGAGCGTTCTTTCAGGACTTGAAGTAGAGGTGTCAGTAGGTAAAGGTTCAGGAATTACGCAGGAGCAATTTATTAATAAAAAGAGGGTAATTAAGAAAGCTATTGAAGTAAATAAACCAGATAAAAATGATGTTATCGATGTACTTTCAAAAGTTGGAGGATTTGATATTGCGGGACTATGTGGGTGCTTCCTGTCAGCTGCGAAGAATAGGGTGCCTATTGTTATTGATGGATTTATAGCCTCAGCAGCTGCATTATGTGCTTATAGACTAAACCCATTAGTGAAGGAATATATATTTGCATCTCACTTATCTGCGGAACCGGGGGCAGCTTTTATAATGAAGGAAATAGGATTAAAACCTATGCTAAATTTGAACATGAGACTGGGGGAAGGGTCAGGTTGTCCACTCGCTTTTAATATAATTGAGGCGGCGATTTTCACTATGGATAATATGGGGACATTTGAAGAGGCAACGCTTGATAGTAAAAAGTATATAGATATAAGGGAGAATACCGTAGGGTAAAATTTAGGTGTGAGAATTTATGAATATTTATTTGTTAAGACATGGCCAGACTGAAGAAAATAGAAAAGGGTCTTATTATGGTAATTTGGATATAAGTCTAAATGAAATTGGCATAGCTCAAGGCAATAAGGCTAAAGATTTCTTTGATGGCATAAAATTAGATAGAGTATACGTTAGTGATAAAAAAAGAACTTTAGAGATGGCAAAGTTAGTTTTAGGACAACAGGAAATTGCAGTTATACAAGATAATAGAATAAATGAAACTGATTTTGGAGATTTTGAAGGGAAAACATACGAGGAAATTAAAGTTTCATATCCCCAACAGTGTATTTGTTGGCAAAATAATTGGAAAGAATTTGTACCTCCGAATGGAGAAAGTTATATTAAACTATGTGAAAGAGTTAAGAACTTTTTGGAGCATATTAAAAAGCTAGAATGCGATAATATTTTAATATGCGCTCATTCGGGAGTCATAAGAGCTATATATTGTTATATTATGAATGAAAATATAGATTTGTTTTGGAAATTTGGTTGTAAAAATGGGGATATAAGCATTATAAAATATGAATATGGTAATTTATATATTGATGCTATTATTCATAATGAATAGTTAGAAAATTGATTTGAGGTATATTTAGTTCTTGCCGATTAACTTTAAAATTAAAATAAACATTACTATTTAGGAAAGAGGTGAGCTTTGCAAGGACAAGTTTTTGCGAGCAAATAAAATGAGAGAATATTTAAATGATTTATTACTATTTTTCCAATTCTTCACACGGATACCTATAAATAGAAGTTTAGACTGTGACAAGGAAAACTTTAGGCGGGGATCTGTATTTTTTCCGGTGGTAGGATTATTTATAGGAATTGTCCAGTGGATAACTTATTATATATTAATAAAAGTGCTGCCAGTAGATATTACAGCAATATTTGTGGTTATTATACCGATAGTTATTACTGGAGGATTACATGTGGATGGACTTGGAGATACTTGTGATGGTTTCTTTTCGTTTAAAGGAGACAAACATAAAATAATAGAAATTATGAAGGACAGCACAGTAGGTACTTATGCAACTATTGCTATAGTATTTGATATGTTAGCACGATATGCAGCGGTCTGCACTATCATAGGAAAGAATTTACCACTCATATTAATTGCAACGCCAATAATTGCAAGATTTACCGTTGTCTTTATATCTTTTATTGGTAAGAATGCTAAAGAAACAGGCTCGGGTAATATATTTATTGGAAATATTGACATCAAAAGGGTGGTAATTTCGGGTATTATAACGATTGTATTTGGAACTTTATTAATAGGATTTAACAAAAGTGTTATATTGATACTATCAGCGTTACTTTTAAGTTTCTTATTTAATAAGTTTTGCGAGAGTAAAATTACGGGGCTTACGGGAGATAGCTTAGGAGCTAATAATGAATTAGTTGAAATTCTAACTATGATTTTATTTATAGCAATAAGTTAAGGTAAGGTAATGGGGACGGTTAACAATTATTTATATTATAAAAAGGTGCAAGTTGTTTATGCAAACTTGTACCTTTTTATCGTTGGATTAATTTATTGAAAGCTTGTTTTAATTATTTTTATATTATACATAAGTAAAATGCATATTTTTGATACTTGTCCATGTTTATTAAATAAATATATCCATCTGTTATTCTAATTTTTTTTATTTAATATAACAGATTTAATAAATAGGTAGGTTAAAATAAATAATTAGAATGAATTTTAATGATTGTCATTAAGTTATTAATCATAATATTGAAGATTATATTAATAAATTATTACTAAGCATAACGTTTAATAAAATCCATGATAATATTCTCATATTTTTCTTCTGTTCCAATTAATTCGATGCCAATAGTGCTTAATTTTGATACTCTAGACTGTGTAATGTTTCCAAGAGTGCTGGATATATCGCTAGATTTAAAATTACAGAGGCTCCTCATTAGAATAACGGTTAAGGCTTTTGCCCGTACAAGCTTTCTGCTGTACTTCATATAAAGATGAGTCTTTGATACATTCATCTTTGACGCTATAAATTCTATTATATCTTCTGGCTTAAAGTTCCTTACAAGTATTTTTCGTTCACATTTATACTCTGATTTTTCATCTTTAAATTCTATTTCGTGTTTTAATTTTTCTCCATTACAGAGAAAGACAAGATTATAGTAATTCTTTCTTGCACTTTTTAGGCTATTACCAAAAGAGCTCATAATAAATCCATAATCAACTAATTTAAAAGAATCATGTCTTTTTCCTAAAAATATGGCTAGACTAGAAAAAGCATATTTTTCAGGACAATTTTTATATTCATCTATATCCGTAGGATTATTGTGTATATATAGAGATAAAGTCTTCAAATATCGTTCATTATTAACTATTTTACTCTTAAATCTATCCTTAAAAAGATGTCCTTCCCTTTTATATTTTTTATTAAAGTACATTGCATAAGAAAAATTTATTCCATGCATTACCTTTGATATATCAGTACCATTAGCATCAATCATTAAATGAGAATGGTTATCCATAAGACAGTAACCGTAGATTTTAAAATTATAGAGATATTTATACTTTTTTACAAGTGATAAATACTTGTTCTTATCCTCATCATCCTTGAATAAATTTATTTCGCTGATACTTTTGCACATAATATGAAATATCGAGTCATCTGTTTTTTCTCTTGCCTTTCTTGGCATTAAAATCACCCTTCCTCATAGATTTTTATTTGAATTATTGCCTATGAATCGGGATGATATTCATAATCTTAAGCTAATATATATATAAATAATTTAAATAGTTGTTAATCGTCCCTAATTATTCTAATTATTTTTCTGAATTATTTTTTTGCCTATTAAACTAAGGAGACACTCTAAATATTGACAGTACGGCTTAAATATAATAAACTAGAATTAATAGAGAATTGAATATGATTTTAGGTGCCTTGAAATAGGTGAAAAGGGAATGCGGTTTAAATCCGCAGCAGCCCCCGCTACTGTAATTGATGAAAAACTTTTAAATGCTACTTCGTAAATTAAAAATGAGGAAGGATAATTAAAGGAAGAATCAAGAGCCAGGAGACCTGCCTAAATGATGTTAACAAGCTTTCGGAGGGAAAGAACTATTTAATTATGGATTAATTAAAAAGTAGTCGCTATCGTATGCGTACTATTTTTTTTGTTTTAAAAAGCATTATATGTAAATGTTATGATAGATTTCGGAAAATATTTAGCAAGGTGGATGATCGAAATGAAGAAGGCAATTTTAATTGTAAGTTTTGGAACAACACATGAAGATGCAAGAAAAGTAACTATCGATGCAATAGAAGATAAAATAAGACATACTTTTGAAGATTATGATATAAGAAGAGCATTTACTTCACATATTATTCTTAGGGTACTTAAGAATAGGGATAATATTCATGTAGATACTCCAGAAGAAGCTTTGGAAAAGTTAAAAAGCGAAGGATATAATGAGGTAATTGTTCAGCCTTTGCATGTTATTCCTGGAGTAGAATTTGATTATATAAATAATGTAGTTAATAGATACAAAGAATGTAAAGCATTTAAAAATATCTTAATAGGAAGACCTCTTTTATGTTTTAAGGGAGAAGAAGCAGGCGTGCCAGATGATTACTCAATAATGGTGGATGCTCTATCAAAGCAATTGCAACCAATGGATACAGTAATTTTGATGGGGCATGGTACAAACCATATTGCAAATGCAGTATATTGCTGTTTTGAAAGCGTTTTAAGGGATAGAGGTTTTAACAATGTACATGTAGCAACCGTGGAAGGGTATCCAACTTTGGAAAGAGTAATACCTAATGTTACTACTCAGAGTATTAGCGAAGTCACTTTAATGCCACTACTGCTCGTAGCAGGAGATCATGCCAAGAATGACATGGCGGGAGATGCAGAGGACTCCTGGAAGAGTATTTTAGAGGCAAAAGGGTTTAAAGTTAAAATATATCTGCATGGGTTAGGAGAAAATAGTGACGTTCAAGACATTTATATACAGCACATTAATGATGTAATTAATGAAAAGTTTAAGAATGTAGGGAAAACACATAAGGGAAATTAAAATTCTTCGTAAGTTATAAGTAACTAAAGTACGGTAGATGAGAGTTACAAGTAGAAAGGAAGGTATTCGATGATACATGGTGGAGATGTTTATACTAATGGATTACTTGAGGGGCGAGAATTAATAGATTACAGTTCTAATATTAATCCATTAGGGGTTCCTAAAAGTTTCACTGATAACATTAGTGAAGCCGTAGATGCTTTAACAAGATATCCAGATATTCAATATAGGGAGGTATTGAAAGAATTAAAAGAATACATTGATTGCCCAAAAGAATATTTTGTTTTAGGAAATGGGGCTGCAGAAATAATTGACTTAGTTATAGCTTGTCATAAAAATCTACTAATTGTGGTGCCATCTTTTGTAGAGTACGAAATTGATGCTAAAAAGTGGAATTGTAGTATAGAGTATTCTTATTTAAAAGAGAAGATTAATGAGAATACCTTATTAAAGCATGAATATGCTGAACTTTTCTATGATTATGAGGATATTCTTAATAGATTACAGAGTGTAGAAGGTGTGGTTTTAGGTAATCCAAATAACCCCAATGGCAATATCATAAATAAGGCTGAGTTTCAAAAAATTCTTGAATATTGTGAATGTAACGACAAAGTCATAATAATAGATGAGGCTTTTATAGAATTTACTGGAGATTCACAGCACAGTTTCAGTGAAAAAGTTAAAACATACAAATGTTTATTTATAATAAGAGCATTAACCAAATTTTTTGCGATGCCTGGTATAAGGTTTGGGTATGGAATAAGTAGTAACGTAGACCTATTAAAAAAAGTCAAAGAAAAACAAAACCCCTGGAACATAAACTGTTTTGCAGAAATGGCTGCACGTCATGTGTTAAAAGATAACGTTTATATTGAAAAAAGCAAAGAGTGGATAAGAGCGGAAAGGCCTAGGTTTATAAGATCACTTGAAAATATTTCATTTATAGATAAAGTGTATTTAACCTATGGAAATTATGTATTATGCAAATTAAAAGGACTGGACTCAGAGACACTTTATAAACTATGCCTAGCTCAAGGATTTGTTATAAGAAAAGCAGATAATTTTAGAGGACTAGATAAACAATATGTAAGGCTTGCTATTAAGGATAATGATAGGAATGGAAAATTGATTCAGTGTTTGAAAAACTTAGAATTGATAGTGAAAACATTGGGGACAGGTAACAACTAATTGCACATTAGAGGATAGTCCGCAAAAGGATGTGAATATAAATGAAGAGTATAGTCATAGCTTCAAATTCAAGTGGTGGTGGTAAGACCACAGTAACACTCGGAATTATGAAAGCGTTTAAAAATAAGGGATTTGAGATACAAGGGTATAAGGTAGGACCTGATTATATAGACTCAGCTTTTCATACAAAGATAACAGGTAAAGGTTCAAGAAATTTGGATTTATATCTTATGGGAGAGGCGGGAGTTAGGGCTAGCTTTTCTAGAGGATGCGGAGAATTGGGTATAGTTGAAGGCGTAATGGGTTTATATGATGGGAAAGGCATAAATACACCCTATTCTACGTATCACGTGTCAAAGGTTTTAGACTTGCCTATCATACTTGTATTGTCTCCAAAGGCTCAGGTAGCAACCCTCTGTGCAGAAATTAATGGAATATTAAATTTTAAAGAGGCGAATATAAAGGGCATAATACTAAATAATATAACAGAAAATTATTATAAGTTACTTAAGGCAGCAATTAAAGAAAACTGTAACTTGAAAGTGTTAGGCTATCTTCCAAAAGATGAACGATTAAGCTTAAAAAGTAGGCACTTAGGGCTAATTCAAAGCAGTGAAACAGAGGATTTAGATGAGAAGATTGAAATCTGTGCCAAGTTATTAGAAAAGCATTTGGATATGGATTTATTGTTAGAACAATTTAAAGAAAGTGAAAGGCATATAGATGATTTTCATGTGGAGAATAAGGGGAAAAGGATAGCTGTAGCCTATGACAAGGCCTTTAGTTTTTATTATAAAGAAAATTTAGAGCTTCTAGAGGAAATGGGACAAGTTATATATTTTAGTCCAATTAAAGATAAGAAGCTACCCAGTAATATTGATTTTCTTTACATAGGTGGAGGGTACCCTGAGGTTTTTATAAAGGAGCTATCTGAAAATACATCAATGCTTGGCAGTATAAAAAAAGCTCTTGATAATGGGCTACACTGTTACGCCGAATGTGGAGGATTAATGTATCTTACTGAGGGAGAAAAACTGCAAGGCGAAGAAAAAATATCACATAATACCGTTGGCTTTTTTAAGGGGTATTACACCTTAACAAAAAAGCTTCAGAACTTTGGGTATGCAGAAATAAAGGTAGGGGTAGAAAATAATATTTTACCGCAAAATATGAGTATAAACTGTCATGAGTTTCATAAATCTATTGTTAATTTATCTGAAGAAAAGGTATTTAAGCTTTCTAAAGAGGGTTATGATGGGTATGAGAAAAATTGGCAATGCGGATATGTTAAAAAAAATACTATGGCAGCTTATGGACATGTGCATTTTTGGGGAAACTTACAATGGTTTAAGGAGATTTTCAAATAGATTAATTAGTTGCTAACCGTCCCTACCTATGAACACTTATTTAAATTAAAAGAAAAGGAGATTAAAATATGGATTATATAAAGATTCCTATGGATATAGAAAAAAAAAGCTTCGAAATTATTGGAGAAGAAATGGGAGAACATAAATTTTCTGACAAAGAGCTTTCAATTATTAAAAGAGTAATACATACTACAGCAGATTTCGATTATAAAAACATAGTTTATATTAGGGATGGAGCTATTGATGAGGCTGTAGAGTTACTTAAAAATGGAGCTACCATTTATACTGATACAAAAATGGCACTGGCAGGTATAAACAAAAAAGCTCTTAAAGATTTAAATTGTAAGGCTTTATGCTATGTAAGTGATGAAAAAGTGGCAGAGATAGCAAAAGCGCGTCACATAACGCGGTCTATGGCAGCAGTTGAAAAAGCGGTAGATGATGGAGTAGAATTTTTCATATTTGGTAATGCACCTACAGCTTTGTTTAGATTAAAGGAACTAATCGAGGAAGGAAAGTGTAATGCTAAATTTATATTGGCAGCACCTATAGGTTTTGTTGGAGCAGCAGAATCTAAGAAAGAAATTGAAAAATTAGATCTGCCAATGATAACAGTGCGAGGAAGAAAAGGTGGAAGCACAGTAGCTGCATCCATTTTAAATGCACTGATGTACATGATAGTAGATAGGAGTTAGTAATCCGCTAGAGTTTCATAGTTATTAGGCATTTTGAAATAAATGTTAGGTATCTTTAAATGAATAAGAAACTTAACAGGGGGTACGTAATAATGCTGAATTTATATGTTAATAGTAATGGAAAAAAGCTTAGATGTGGATATACCACTGGTTCTTGTGCTGCTGGGGCAGCAAAAGCTGCCACACAAATTTTATTTTATGATACCGAAATAGACGAGATAAGGATAGATACTCCAAAGGGTATAGAATTATTGCTACCAATATCTAAGGTAGCAAAGGGAGAAAATTTTGCTGAGTGTTGTATTATAAAAGATGCGGGGGATGACCCTGATGCAACTAATGGTATAGAAATTTGGGCAAGGGCTGAAAAAGCAGAATCAGTATATACATTAAAAGGTGGAAAAGGTGTAGGGATAGTTAGAGGAGAAGGATTATATGTACCCAAAGGGGAATGGGCAATAAACCCAGTACCTAGAAAAATGATAGAAAAAGAAGTAAAAGAGGTGCTTCCTAAGAACTCTGGGATTACAATAACTATATTTGTACCTAAGGGAGAAGAAATAGCCAAGAAAACATTTAATCCTAGACTTGGCATTGAAGGTGGTATATCAATACTCGGAACAACAGGAATTGTGACACCAATGTCAGAAGAAGCTCTCACACAATCTATACATATAGAAATATGTCAAAAGGTAGCTGCGGGGCATAAAAATCTTACCTTAGTTTTTGGTAACATGGGTGAGGATGTGGCTGCACAGGTAGGCCTTAAAGTTGACAATATAGTAATGATTTCAAATTTCATAGGATTTGCACTAAACAGCTGTATGGAAAAGGAAGTAGAAAGTGTAATTTTAGTAGGACATATAGGAAAGGTAAGTAAAATTGCAGCGGGATGTTTTCAAACTCACAGTAGAGTATGTGATGTGAGGCTTGAAGTAATAGCTTTAGAACTGGCGTTGGCTGGAGCACCTACGCAGCTTATTACACAGGTATATAAGGAAAAAACTACTGAAGGAGCAATAAAGCTAGTAGGTGAAAATTATAAGGATATATATGAAAACATTGCAAATAAGGTAAAGCGAAGATTATTCCAGTATACTTATGAAACAATTCCGGCAGAGGTTATTATGTTTTCTATGGATAAGGGAATTCTCTGTGACACAAGAAAGAATAGTTATAATGGTTAAAATGCTTAGGGACAGTTAACAACTAATAGATGAATAAATAATGAAAGGTAGCAGAGTATATGGTTTATATAGTGGGTATTGGGCCTGGAAGCCCTAAATATATTATTCCTTTGGCAGTAGAGACTATAGAAAAGGTTGATGTAATCATAGGATTTGAAAGAGCTGCAATGAGTATACCAAAGATTAATGTCGAAAAGATAGTAGTGAAAACATTAAAGGATATTATGAATTTTATAACAGAAAACATAGAGAAGGATATCGCAATAATAGCATCAGGTGATCCATGCTTTTATGGTATCACAAATTATATAAAGAGTAATTTTAAAAGCAAAATAGAAATAGTACCTGGTATAAGTTCTTTTCAATACTTAATGTGTAAGCTCCAAAAGCCGTGGCAAAACGCTTATTTAGGTAGTATGCATGGAAGACGAGAAGAATTCATAAAAATAGTGCGGGAACACGAGATATCTGTGTGGCTTACGGATAAAAGTAATTCGCCACAAGCTTTATGTAGAAAGCTCTATGAAAATAATATTAAAGCCACAGCATATGTTGGGGAAGAATTATCATACGAGGATGAAAGAATAATAAAAGGTACAGTGGAAGAAATTAAGGAAAAAACTTTTAATGACCTTAGTGTGGTTGTTATAGAAAATTTAAATTAAGTAAGACACATAAAAATAAACAATAATATTGATTTGTTTGTGCTTACTTAGATATGGGGGATTAAACATGGCAAAATTATATGGTGTAGGGGTAGGACCAGGAGATAAGGAATTACTTACAATAAAAGCAATAAAAACTATTGGAAAATGCGATGTAATAGTAGTGCCTAGTGCTATGAATGGAGGCAAAAGTATAGCACATGAAATAGCAGAAGAGTATATTAATAAGGACTCTGAGGTGCTAGTTAAGCATTTTCCTATGGGGGGAGAAGAGCAGGAATCTAAAATATATGAAGCATTTAAAGCTGTTGAAGAAAAGCTAAAAGCTGGGGAAGATGTGGCTTTCTTAACTATAGGCGACCCGTTTGTATATAGTACATATATATATCTTTTAAATTATATAAAGGAAAGCGGATATGAAGTTGAAACAATTCCAGGTATAACATCATTTTGTGCTTGTGCGAGTATTGCAAATGAGTATTTAGTAATTGGTAATGAGCCTCTTTTAATACTTCCAGCATCTAGGCTTGATACTATAAAGGATGAAAAATTCTTAGTAATTATGAAGGTTTATAAAGTAGAAGAGGAAGTAATAAATCATCTAGAAGCAAAGGGATATAGCTATGTATATGTTAAAAAAGCAGGTAGGGAAGGACAAGAAGTTCTAAGAAGCCGTTTGGATATATTAAAAAATAAAGAGTACATGAGTTTAATAATTGCTAAGAAGGAATAGGGTAGGGACAGGTAACAACTAATTAAGCGGGGACGGTTAACAACTATATCAATAATAATTAATAAGGGATAGGTGGATTTTATGGTTTATTTTATAGGTGCAGGGCCAGGAGATGTGGATTTAATAACAGTTAAGGGAAGAAATATATTATCTAGTGCAGATGTAGTTATATATGCGGGATCGCTTGTGAGTGCTGAGCATATGACTTTCTGTAAGGAAGATGCAGTAATTCATAATTCCGCTTCAATGACACTCGAAGAAGTTATTGAGGTTATGAGAAAGGCACATATTGAAAATAAAAATGTAGTAAGACTACATACTGGAGACCCAGCTATATACGGAGCTATAAAAGAACAAATGGATGAGTTAGATAAACTAAATATAGATTATTCAATAGTACCAGGAGTAAGCTCCTTTTCAGCGGCAGCTTCTGTTATAAAAAAAGAATTCACACTTCCAAGTGTAACTCAAACTTTAATTTTAACAAGAGTAGAGGGTAGAACCCCAGTACCTGAAACAGAAGATTTAGAAAAACTTGCATCAGTTGGAGCATCTATGGCTATTTTTTTATCTATAAGTATGATAGACAAGGTAGTTGCAAAGCTTAAAGCAGGTTACGGAAGGAATGTTCCAATAGCTGTGATTGAAAGAGCTACTTGGCCAGATGAAAGAGCTATTATTGGGACTTTAGATGATATAGCAGAAAAGGTAAAAATAGCTAAAATAACAAAATGTGCTCAAATTCTTGTAGGCGATTTTATAGATTGTGAATATGAAAAGAGCCTTTTGTATGACAAGACCTTTACACATATGTTTAGAGAAGGAAAAAAATAGATAGCGAAGGGGATGTAGAATTGGGTAAATTATATGTAATAGGAATAGGACCAGGTGGACTTTCTCATATGACAATAAGAGCAATGGAAGCCATTAAAGAGAGTGATATAGTTGTAGGCTATAACAAATATATAGATATGATAAAACCATTATTACAAGGCAAGGAAGTATTCTCTACAGGCATGATGGGAGAAGAAGAGAGATGCAAAAAGGCATTAGAGCTTTGCCGTGGTAAGATAGTTAGTGTAATAAGTACTGGTGATGCTGGAATTTACGGAATGGCGGGATTAATTCTTCAGCTTCGAATAGATGAGGAGGTTGAGGTTATTCCGGGAGTTACAGCATCGTCAGCTGCAGCTTCAGTGCTAGGAGCACCTTTAATGCATGACAATTGTAACATAAGCTTAAGCGATTTAATGACTCCATACGAATTAATTACAAAAAGAGTAAAGTTAGCCGCAGAAGGCGATTTCATAATTTCATTATATAATCCTAAAAGTAAGGGTAGACCTCATTATTTAAAAGAAAGTATAGATTTAATAAAAAAATATAGAGAAGGAACCGTACCAATAGCCGTAGTTAAAAATGCGCTTAGGGATGGACAAGAAGTAAGTATATCTACATTAGATACCTTTGATGAAAACATAGTTGATATGCGTTCAATTGTTATAATTGGTAACAGTCAAAGCTATGTAAAAGATGGTAAGTTTATAACACCAAGAGGTTATAAGGTTTAAAAAAATTGAGAGACAGTTAACAACTTTTTAGCTATTAGTAAACTAATAAGTAAGAAAAAGTTGTTAACCGTCCCCAACTATTTTAGGATGTGAATAAAAATGATAGGTTTAATTGTAGGGACTTCAGAGGGGAAAAATATTCTTGCAGGACTGAATGGGTTTACAGAGGATATTTTCATCTCAACAGCTACGGCTTATGGCGCAGAGCTTTTGAAAGATTATAAATATAAAATTTTCAATGAAAAACCATTAGACCTTTCAGGGTTAATGAAAGTCATACGATTACATGATATTAAAATATTAATTGATGCATCTCACCCTTATGCTCTAGAAATTACTGAAAATGCAATGGAAGCATGTAAAATCTATGGGGTACAATATGTTAGATATGAGAGGCCATCAGTTGTGGAAAAGTTTAAGAAAAATAAAAATGTTATTGTGGTGGAGGATTACGATAGTCTATATACACAGCTTACAAAAGTAGAGGGAAATATTTTAAATACCACGGGTAGCAGAAATATAAATAAAATTCTAAGTTTTAATTTAAATAATAGGATAATACATAGGGTTTTACCTTCTGTTAAGGTTCTAGAAGAGATTTTAGAATTAGGAATAAGAGTTGAGGATATAGTGGCGATGAAGGGTCCTGTAGGCTATGAATTAAATTGTGGCTTTATTAAAGAATACAAGGCTAAGGCAATACTCATGAAGGATAGCGGAGTTCAAGGTGGGACTTACGACAAAATAAAAGCAGCTATAGATAATAATATACCAGCGTTTATAATAGGAAGAAAACCAATGGTATATTCACAGGTGTTTTATAGTGAAATAGAACTTATAAAATATATATCGGAATTAACGATGTGAAAATTAGTTTATACAAACCCCTTTAGTTTAATATTAGCTAAAGGGGTTTATAATTATGTATTATTTAAATTCATTAACTGTCTCACATACCTGTATGCATACATTTGTAGTTATTTGTACAAACTAATTAAAATGATTGTGGATGTATCACTATTGATACACATATATTATAGTGATATAATATTGATATTATGTAATGTAGGAGGATTTAATTTGAATAAAATAGCGTTGATTACAGACACTACAAGTGATTTAAGTAAAGAAACAATAGAGAAATATAACATAAATGTATTACCCTTTAGGATTATCTATTCTGATAGAGAATATTTGGATAATATAGATATATCGCCACAAGAAGTTTACGATAATATGAAAACAGAAGTACCTACATCCTCTTTGCCATCAATGAAGGATATGGAAGAACTGTTTTTGAAATTAGAAGAAGAAGGATACACTCATGTTATAGCAATAACTTTATCTACTGGGTTATCAGGTATATTTAATGCTGTGAAGCTTACAAGTGAAAATCATCCAAGTATTATTACTCATGTATGTGATTCACAATCTATAGCCCTAGGCGAAGGGTTAATAGTAGCGGAATGTGGAAAGCTGATACAAGAAGGAAAGAGTTTTGAAGAAATTGTTGAAGCTATTCCGTCTATTAAAAAAAGAATCCATCTATACTTTGTAGTAGGGACTTTAGAGTACTTAAAAAAAGGTGGAAGAATAGGGAAAGTTGCAGGCACAATAGCTGAGCTTTTAAACATTAAACCTATAATTTCGTTTGATGATGAAGGTAAGTATTGTACATGTGAAAAGGTAAGGGGTAGAAAGCAATCTCTTAATAAACTTGTAGAACTTACAAATAGCATTTTAGATAAAAAGAAGTGTAGGGTTTATATATTACACGGTGATGCATTAGAAGAGTCTAAAAAAGTAATGGAAAGTATAAGTCTCCATCCAAATGCTATTTCCGTAGAATTAGGAGGATATATAAGTCCTGTATCAGGGGTTCATAGTGGACCAGGTTTGGTAGGAATGGTTTGTATAGAGGAACCTTAAATAAAAATGGATGATATAGTGAATAAAGAAAGTGAGATAGACATTAGGGTGCAGGAAAAGAGGTTGTATGTTGAATACAAGAAAAAACTTTTACAGCTTCGAAAAGTTCAAAAGGAAAAAGAAGCTGTAGGTCAAGTATTCACAAAAGGGTTACTACCTTTGTACGTGCTATACATTCTAAGTTTAGGCGAAACTAATGGAAACGATATATCTCATAAAATTGGTGATAGAACAAATGGTCTTTGGATTCCTAGTACAGGCGGAATATATCCTCTTTTAAAAAAAATAGAAAAAGAAAAATTGATTATTGGGGAATGGAGTAATTCCAAGAAAGCACAGAAAATTTATAAAATCACGGTGGAAGGTAGAAGGCAGCTAGAAAATAAAAAATACCTACTACAAGATAAAATAGAAGAGGCTTTAGAAGTATTTAAAATTATTTATAGTGATTTATACAATTAAATATTATAACAAAAGAAGCTGCAGGTGAACTCACCCAAAGGGTGTATTATCACCTGCAGCTTCTTTTGAATTTCACTAACTCAAAGCTTAAGCTTTAAGTCTCCTTGACTAATCCACCCTTTCTTCCTCATAATTTCTGAGAAGAGTAGAGTTAAAACAGCAGGGGCTATAAAGTGTAGAAGTAATATTTTTAAAACTATCACCGAAGTAGGTTGGCTCCCCTGCATAGCGGCAAGGGTTCCAAACTGACCTACAAGACCGCTAGTACCCATACCTGCACCTAGAGAGTTGTTTTTCATGGAGAAAACCGTAGTAGCAAGAGGGCCGAGTATTGCACCGGCAAGTGTTGGAGGTATCCAAACCTGGGGACGTCTTATTATGTTAGGTACTTGTAGCATAGAGGTACCTAGTCCTTGAGATACTAAACCACTTATCTTATTTTCTCTATAACTAGAAACAGCAAAACCTATCATTTGAGCACTGCAACCAACAGTGGCAGCACCGGCTGCAAGGCCAGACATTTTTAGTGAAATTGCTATGGCAGCACTACTAATTGGAGCAGTAAGCGCTAAACCCATTAAAGTAGATACAGCAATACCCATTGGAATAGGCATAAGAGTTGTAGCAGAATTTATGACTGCACCAATATTCGTCATAAGAACTGAGATATAAGGGCCAACAAACTTACCGGATATACTTCCAGTAACAATAGTAACAATGGGAACTATAACAATATCAATCTTAGTTTTTCCAGACACAAAGTTGCCAAGTTCTGCACCTATTACTGCAGCAATGAAAGATCCTACTGGGCCACCACCCATATACATATATCCAAAAGCACCAGTAGCAGCGCAGGAGAACATAGTAAGTGGGGTAACTTTTAAGCCCCAAGCTATAGCTACACCAATAGCTGCGCCAACTACGGGGGATTTAGCTGAAATGATTTCTGCAAACTCTTTAAGGAACTCTAGTGCAGGTATTTTTGATAATTGACTTAGTATTAGTCCAATAATTAATGAAGCAAATAGACCTAATGCCATCGCACTCAAGGCATCTAAAAAATATCGTTTAAAGCCTTTTTTTACAACGATTTTGAATTTTTCCATGAGTTTTCCTCCTAATAAAATATATACTTTGTTAAGTTATGAATATAAAGGATGTTTATAATATTATGCACATTAACTGTTATTTAACTCAGGTGCACATGTATATACTAGTGTATATACATGTGCACCTGACAACATTATAACATCTTATTATAAACACATCAATAAGATATACAAAAAAAATGACAAGCCTAATATATAGTGAATTATTAGTACCGCAATATTCATTATAGGGTATTTTATATCTATTAATCAGATTGATCCATACATTACCATTATGGCGTTAGCGCCTTTGCCTTCTATTTTAGGTATAGTTGAGGTTCTATGGAAGCTATCAGTACTGTGGCTAACACCGCTTACATTGGTTTCCGGAGTATCACTTTGGATAGCAATGAAAATCAAAGGAGATTATGCGGTAGCTGCGATTGTATCAATTTGGTCAATGGTAATTTTATATATGTGCATCGATAAGAAATTTGTAAATACCATTATGCAACTTGATACTGTTGCATATATGGTTATATTATCAATCAGTACATTAATGTTAGTACTACAGCTTAAAGCTTTACAAAGCAGATATAATAATATTTTTGAGAGGGGAAATCAAATTGAAATTAGTGCTTGAAAACATATCAAAACAGTACAAAAACAAATATGCGGTTAAAAATCTAAAGGTTGAACTAACCCCAGGAGTGTATGGACTTCTTGGTCCTAATGGTTCGGGGAAGACAACACTTATGAGAATAATGACGGATATTTTAAATCCAACAGGAGGAAGAGTTATTCTTAATGGTGAGGATATTAAGGTAATGGGAGATAGGTATCGGGATATTCTGGGATATTTACCACAAAACTTTGGTATATATAAAGATTTTACTGCCCATAGGTTTCTTATGTACATTTCAGCCTTGAAGGGACTTGATACACGTTCTGCCCCAAAAAGGGTTGACGAACTGCTTGAACTTGTTAATTTGAAGGCAGTTAGTAAAAAAAAGCTGGGAACATTTTCAGGTGGAATGAAACAAAGAATAGGAATAGCACAGGCATTACTAAATGATCCTAAAATTCTTATATTGGATGAACCTACCACAGGACTTGATCCAAAGGAGCGGATAAGATTCAGAAATTTGATATCAGATATGTCAAAGGAAGTACTTCTGCTTAAAGATGGAGAGCTTATTGAAAAAGATTCTATCGATAATATTCTAAAGAATATGGAAAACAAAGTATGGAGCGCTATAGTTGAGGAAAATATGCTAAATGAGCTTAACAAGGATTTTAAAGTAGGCAATATAATGAGAAAAGAAAAAGGCATTGAAGTAAGAATAATAAGCGATGAAAAACCGTTACCTAAAGCGAAAGTTGAAGTTCCAAGACTAGAGGATTTATACATGTATTACTTTGAGGAGGAACAAACTGATGAGCAAGCTATTTAATTTAATAAAGCATGAGCTTTATAAAATTTTTTATAAGAAAAGTGTTTTAATTTCCTTGGCAGTGTTTGTAACAATTCTAATATTAAGTACAATATTGACAGGTGGTGGGAATAAAGCGATAGAGGCTAAAAATCTAGTCAAAGAATATTATAAAACTGGTGGTAATGTAACAAAACTTAGTCAAATTACGCAAAAAGAAAAAGAGGGATTATCAATCTATACAAATATCTTTAACTTAGAGGAATATAAAACAAATAATGCTGAAAATGTTGCTGAATTGCAAGATAAGTTAAATGGAATGAAGGCCAGTGGCATCACTGGATATGAGTACAAATCAAAGGTTATGGAACTTAATATGTATAAAAAAGTAAATAAAGATGCAAAGCCTTATTACTTAGGTCTTTGGGGGGATATTAATCTTATAGGTACAAGTAGCATTATTGTTGGTTTATTACTACTTTTATGTTTGGGGCTTTCAGGAGTATTTTCAGAAGAATATTCGAGTGGTATGGATGCACTTATATTAAGCAGCAAGTATGGTAAAAAAACTATAATTACTGCAAAACTCATTGCTTCATGTATCTATTCTTCTTCTATTGCTTTAATATTTGGAATTATACCGATTATATCATCTGTTTTATGCTATGGAAATATAGACGGTTTTGATAGCCCAATGCAAGTTTTGGGAATGTATTCTTTTAGCCCATATCATCTAAATGTATCTGAGGTATATTTATTGCAGTTCTTGATGATGTTTATAGGGATATTAGCCTTTGGGTTATTGATTTTAATGTTTTCCTCACGTATAAGGAATCTACTGGTAACGTTCTTCGTTAGTTTTGCAGCAATTATAATGCCTTTATATCTTGCTGGAAATATGGTGATTGAGCATTCTATACTTGGACTTATAAATTCATATTGCTTTTTTATAAGTCCTTCTGATTCATTACAAATGGTTAATACCTATAATATATTTGGGACACCTGTGATAAATATAGTCGCTTGTGGTATCGCTTTAATAATATTTTCTATGATTTCTATATATATTACAAAGCACTCTTTTAGAAAACATGAAGTTGTTAATTAAATTACAGTTTTTGAAGTATAGATGGAGGTGAGTTTATGGATTTAGTAAGACATGAATTATATAAAATTTTTTCGAAAAAGATAGTAATTATTGGAATAGTGATACTTGCAGGTTTCATTGTATTAATAGCTTCGCAGCTTTCTAATGTAAATAATACATTTAAAAAATATAATAATGCAATTAATACTGGTAAAAGTACAATAATGGTAAGTAATATGGAGCAGGAGATATTATATAGCACAATTTCTCGTCCTAACATATTGTGGTCAAATCACAAAGAGAAGCTTACTAAACTAAAAAATGAAATAACAAAAATTCAAAAAGTAAAGGGGATTAGTAGTTATACTTATAGGAAAAAGAACCTAGAATATAATTACCTTAAAAAGATAGGATCACCAGAAACCATCAGTTACCATAGTATATGGCCGGCTATTCTTAGAAAAAATGATATATATTGCTTTATTGCGTTTCTTATTATACTTGGAATATCTCCTATATTTTCTGAGGAATATTCAACTGGTGTTGATGCTCTAATACTAAGTAGTAAAAAAGGAAGAAATACTATAGTAAGAGCAAAAATATTAGCGGCGGTAGTATATATCATTGTTATTGCAGGTTTTGCATGTACACTTCAGACAATTTTCGATATAAGTATGCTGGGTAATTATAGCGGTGTTGCATTCCCTTTAAGCATGTTTGGACATTTTGTTCTTCAATTTCTAACTAATCTTACTGCGGGTATAGCTCTTGGTTTATTCATTTTAGTTATTTCTGCAAAAGCTAAAAATTTGCTTATTCCGGCATTCACTGGAATTGCAGCTGTTGTAGCTATAAATGTAATTGAAATTATTCAAAGTATTCTTCCAGAGTGGCTAAAGAATTTAACAGATTTTTATTATATAAGATACATTTATTCGAATTATTTGTATAAAGACTTTAAAGCGTTTAATATACTGGGATATCCTGTATTATATCCTTACCTAGCATTCTTTGTAATGTTAGTAGCATCAATAAGTTGTATATTAATGACTAAGCGCTTATTTATTAATCATAATGTTTCAGATTAAGAAATTTGGAGGATAAATATGAGAAAAATATATTTGTTGTTAGCATTATCTATAGTTTTAATGCTCTCAGGTTGCAATGCAAAAAATAATGCTGTAACTACTGCATTACAAAGCTCTAATAGTGAAAATACTCCTACTTCTAAAAGTGGGACTTATATTGTGAGGCATCCTCCTACACCCGGAGAAAATATTGGTGGTCTTAATGTAATAACAGGTCACAAATCAAAGTTCTTAGGAGATGCGAAAAATTTTAACGGTTATCTTGATTTACGGTATAGTGACTTAAGTAATGTCAATCTAAGTCAAAATAGTGAACAACTTAGTAATTGTTTTTTTAGTACTTATACTAAATGGCCTGAAAAAATGACAAAAGAATATAAGCCAGATACCATTTTGGAGCTTGGCAAAAATCAAGGATTAGGAATAAGAAAGCTTAATAATGAGGGTATAGATGGTAGAGGAATTAATATTGCAATAATAGACCAGCCCTTATTAGTTGATCATAAGCAATATAAAGATCAGATAAAATTTTATGATGAGATCAATTGTGGGGGAGAATCATCAATGCATGGGCCTGCAATGACTTCAATAGCTGTAGGTAAGTCAATAGGAGTTGCACCAAAAGCTAATCTTTATTATGTTGGTTGCTATAATTTTAATACTAAAGAAAATAATTCTAAAATAGATTACACGTTGGCGGAGGTAAAGGCAATTGATAAAATTGTAAAAATTAATAAAACTCTTTCTGAAAAAGATAAAATAAGAGTATTATCAATTTCATCTGTATGGGGTCCCAATAATAAAGGATATAAGGAAATGAATGAAGCTGTGAAAAGAGCCGAAAATGCTGGGATTTTCGTTATTTCTGCCAATATATTTGAAACTTCTAATTATAAGTTTTGGTATTATGGCGTTGATAGAGAACCTATGGCTGATCCAGAGAAACAATCCTCCTACGAACCTCATAAATGGAGTAATTGGATTTCTTTCGTAGAAAATATACCTGGTTTTGGTAAATATTATGAAGAAAAGTATAATGAATTAGCAACAAAAGAAATGCTATTAGTTCCAATGAGTTCAAAAACCTTTGCGATTCCAGAAGATGTCAATGGCTACAGTTTTGCTAGAATAGGTGGGTGGAGCTCGGTAGAACCTTATCTTGCTGGACTATATGCCCTGTCTTGCCAAGTGAAACCCAATATTACTCCCGATCTATTTTGGAGTACTGCACTGAAAACAGGTGATACTATGGAGATAAAGAATGAAGGTAAAGAAACCAAAACAGGCAAACTTATAAATCCAACAAAACTAATAGAGGCATTAAAGGATGATAAGTAAAATGTAGAATTATTGAGAAGAAAAGTCTATATGAAGGTATAAAATATAGAATAGCTTAAATCTATGTTCCAGGAAATCGAAAGCTTGAATCCATTCCAGCGCACCATAAAGTTCTAGGAATTTTTGCAAATCCTAGAACTTTAATTTTAATATTTTTTATCAAAAACACGCAATAACTAATCTTCGCGTAAATCTAAATAAGAACTACCATCAAGAGGAATTAGAGCTTGAAGGCCTGGAATATCGTTAGCTAATCCTACAGCATAAACAGTGTAAAAACGATTAGGTTTTAGTTTTATATTAGGGACGTATAAAGCAATAGTTTTGGTACCAGTAGGTCTAACTTCTAAAGTATAAGTTCCAACAGGAACTTCTATATAATCAGTAAATTGTTTGTACTTAATATTTTTAAATAGAATTTTACCGTCTGGTAATGCAACATCTACAGCACCAAGATTAGGTGATAAATGAGCAAATTTAATATAAGCATTGTTACTAGGATTTATAACTATAGGTTCTGGAACAGGTAGTAACTCAATGTTAGGTAATAGACCAATAACTGCAACTGTGTAAATTTTCTCAGGAGGAATAAAAATATTTTTATTAAGTACAGGTGTAGTTTTAGTACCTGTAGCATACAATTTTACATTGTAATTTCCAGCCATAACTTCTATATAATCTGTAAAAGCACCATAAGTAAGGTTTTTAAATTTTAACATATCATTAATATATACATCAACAGCTGGGGATTTAGGTGAAGCATGAAGAATCCTAAAATAAGAATTCTTAGGGGTAACTCTATATAGCGGATAAGGATCATTATAATTGTTTGGACAATAGAACATAAAAGGCTCCCTTCAAATATTTCTACTGTATTAATATATGAAGAACAATCCTAGAATGTTACTGAAATTAGCTGTAACTCGACTATCACATGGTAAAACTCGTATTATTGAATGAATCTGTTGAATAAATAGCCAACTAATAAATCCCGGAGAATTAACATCTTCCGGGATTTATTAGTATTGGTAATTATGTAGAAATTTTTAAATAAGCTTAGAAATTGTATGGATTCCTAAGTTTGGTTCACACTAAAGATATCTACAATTTAAAGAAAAACTGATTATTTTATGCTTCCAGCTGCAATAGATTTTATAATTTGTTTTTGTGCTAAAAAATAAAATATTATAACTGGAATAATTGCGAGAGTTAGTCCCGCAAGAGCTAAATTCCACTGTTTGGTATATTCACCAAAGAAAAAGAAAGTTCTTAATGGCAATGTTTGTGTTCCTGGTCTATTAATAACTAAGGATGGCAATAAAAAATCATTCCAAATCCAAACGGTATTTAAGATAGAAACTGTAACGGTTATTGGTTTTAACAAAGGAAATATTATATACCAAAAGGTTTGAAATTTGTTGCAACCATCTAACATGGAAGCTTCATCTAACTCCTTTGGGATTCCTTTTACAAAACCATGATACAGGAATATGGATAAGGCTGATCCAAAGCCAAGATACATAAATATGAGTCCACCCATATTCAATAATTTAAATTTACCCATAATTCTAACTAGGGGCAACATGATTGCTTGAAAAGGTATTAACATGGATGAAATAAATAACAAAAGAATAGCGTTGCTCAGTTTTGTTTTTGTCCGCTCTAACATCCAGCCCGCCATTGAAGCGAATATTGCAATAAAAATAACACCAGATATTGTTATTGTTAAAGAGTTAGTAATTGCATTTAAATAGTGCAACCTATCAAATGCTTCTTTATAATTATTTAAAGTGAATATTTCAGGAAAGGACAATACACTTGCAAATAATTCTTTTTTTGTTTTAAGGGAATTGATAATAATGATATAAAAAGGTGATAAAAATAATGCGCCTAAGGCAATACCAATAACTCCTAGAGCTAGTTTACCTACATTTAATTTTCTGGTTTTTTTTATCATGCTTCCACCTCATTTCTCTTAGAAAGATATACTTGTGTTAAAGTAACCGCACCAACTATTAGTAAAAATATAACAGCTTTTGCTTGCGCTACGCCCATTTGATTAAATTTGAATGCGGTGTTGTAAATATTCATAGAGAGCATCTGCGTTGAATTTGCAGGACCACCTGCAGTTAAGGATAAATTTTGGTCATAAAGTTTAAAGGAATTAGATAAAGTTAAAAATAAACTTACTGTAAAGGCAGGTCCTACTAGAGGGAATGTAATATTCTTTATTCTCTGCCATGCATTTGCACCATCAATCTCAGCTGCTTCCGTAAGCTCTGGTGGTATGTTTTGAAGAGCAGCTACATAAATAACCATTAAATATCCTGACATTTGCCATGACATTAAAATTACTAACCCATAAAATCCAGTAGTCCCATCCGATAACCATCCAAGTAACCATTGCTGATGGAAAATAGTTCCAAGTCTAGAAAAAACTTGTGTGAAAATAAACTGCCAAATAAATCCAAGTATAAGTCCTCCTATCAAGTTAGGCATAAAAAATATAGTTCTAAGTAGATTATTGCTTTTCATACCAGTTGTTACAAGTAAAGCGAGACCAAATCCAATACAATTTATTACAACAACTGAAACTATAGTAAATTTAGCTGTAAATAAGAATGAAGCAAGGAAAGTCTCATCCTTAAATGCAGACACGTAGTTTGCAAATCCAATCCAACTTATATCGGATGCAATTCCATTCCAGTCTGTAAAAGAATAGTAAACTCCAAAAAGCAATGGTATGATCATAACTATAGTGAATACAGCTAAAATTGGACCTACAAACATCCAAAATGACGCATTATTTTTTTTCATTACAGTATCTCCTTTCGTACATTAGCTTGATATTAATAAAATCCTGGAACAGATTTGAACTTTCCCAGGATTTTTAAATCTTAAATCATATTCATTATTTTTTTCTTGCTGCTGACCAGGTTGTTTTCATATTATCCGCTAATTTATCCCATGTGATGGTGCCAGCAATATATTTTTGAACGTCTGTTCCGAATTTTTCCATTCCCCAACCTGTAGGATATCCCATAAATACCCATGGTATTGTTTTTCCTTCGTTTACGTATCTAAGTACTTCTTTACCTAGTGCATCTGTTGGTTGTAATTTCTCACCGTCATAACCTTTGAAAGCTGGTATAAACTTAAAGTCTTTAATGATCATTTCTTTACCTCTGTCTGAAGTATATAACCAGTTTAAGAAGTCTGCAGCAGCTTTCTTAGCTCCATCATCTTTTGAACTGTTAATAGCCCAATACATAGGTACTCCAACTTGGATACAACCTTCTTTAACGCCATCTAAAGGCATTGGTAATATACCAATATTTTTGGATAATTCTGGATCGATACCATCTATTGATCCAAAAGCCCAGTTTCCTTGTTGAATTATTGCTACTTTACTCATAGAGAACATTTTTTCAACTTGAGTAGAATAGTCCACGCTGTTAATTGATTTATTAGTACCATCTGGCTTATAAGCATATTTAATTTGAAGATCTAATAGTTTCTTTAATGGCTCATTTTGTTTGAATGTTATTTCTTTTGCATTAAATGCATCTACAACTGTTGGAAATTCATTTGCAAAAGCAACGTTAGATAAATGCAATCCTGTTACCCAAGTTTCCTTGCCAGGTAAAGCAAATACTGCATCTAGCTTTAATTCTTTCTTCTTTGAATCCAACGTTTTCGATGCGGCTTTTAAATCTGCATATGTTTTGATTTTTGAAGCATCAATTCCTGCTTTTGTGAATATTGTTTTATTGTAAATAAGTCCAGATCCTTCTTGGTTAAACGGCATACCATAAAGTTTACCATCCATCTTTACAGCATCTAAAGTTCCTGGGTAAGCTTGTGATACCCATGGTTCACTTGATAAATCTTGAAGTTTAGCTTTCCAGTCAAGGACATCTTGAGTTCCGCCAATATTGTATATTGTTGGTTCTTGTCCTGATGCAAATTTAGATTTTAATGCCGCACCGTAGTCTTCTCCACCACCAACTGTTTGTACATTAATTTTAACATTTTTATTTAATGCCATGTATTCTTTTGTAGCTTTTTCAAGAGCATCCTTAGCTTCAACTTTAAATTGGAATATGTCCACTACGACGTCCTTGCCTACCGCCTTTGAAGCAGCAGGATCTGTACTTTTACTACAACCAGACAACATACCTGTCATTATAGCAACTGTACATGCAACTGCTATAAGCTTTTTTGTGTTCTTCATTATTAAGCCCCCCCTATTTTCTAATTAAATCTTATCTATGCAATCGTTTGCTTAAACATTATAATAAACCATTTAGAGAATATTGTCAATATAGTAATTTTATTTTTTTCTTTCAGTATTTTAGTAAATACTAAAAGAGAAAATATAACATTTCTACTGATATTATTCTAATAAATTTTTTTGATATGTGACAGCCATTCCGTGGATATCAGTACATTGCTGAGCTTTTACTATAACTACCACTGGTGAAGTTCCAGGGCCCTATAACTATGGTATTTAAGAGAGCGTTCCAATATTTCAAGTATGGTCAATGAGGAGTGATTTTAGTAATTATAAGCCTAATTTTGTTAGCATTTAGTATCGTATTTATTAGAACTCAAAAATAAGAAGAGTAGAGGTGATTTGTATGAAAAATAATGAATTTTAGATTTAATGGAGAATTATGTTTGATTCTGAATTTATTGCACAAAATTATGATTTTATTGCAAAATTGCACATTCGTTGAAGATTGTTGATTTGTTTTTTTCTGTAGTTGTAGTAAATTACTTAGTAGACGTATGAATTAATTAACATTTAGGGGGATGAATATTTATGGGGAATTTTCGGAATATTAATACTTTAAAGCCAGAAGGCATTGAAAACAAAAAAGCATATTTAGTCGGAGGGGGTATAGCCTCTCTTGCGGCTGCTGCATACTTAATTCGAGATGGTCATATGGATGGTAAAAATATCACTATTTTAGAACAAGCACATATTATCGGTGGTAGTATGGATGGAGCTGGAAACGCAAAGGACGGTTACGTTGTTCGCGGTGGACGCGAAATGGAAGAACATTATGAGTGTTGTTGGGATTTATTTAGCGCGGTTCCTTCTCTAAGCGCCCCTAATCGAACTGTTTTGGACGAATTTCGAGAGCTAAATATGGCTGACCCTAACGAATCGACTTGTAGGTTACTTCATAACTGTGGTGAAAAGGCCGATTTTTCCTCTCTTGGATTAAACGATCTTCATATTAAGCAACTTACTATGCTTCTTCTTGCAACCGAAGAAAATTTGGGAGCCACAACTGTTGAGCAGTATTTTCACCCATCTTTTTTAGAAACTAATATGTGGTGCTTCTGGAGCTCTATGTTTGCATTTGAAAATTGGCACAGCGTTGTGGAAATGAAACGATATATGCAACGTTTTATGCACTTGCTTCCTGGAATGAGCCATATGAAAAACATTATGTTTCCAAAGTACAACCAGTATGAGTCTATGATTCTTCCTTTGGAAAAATGGTTGCAATCTAAAAATGTAGTCATTAACCTAAATGCACAGGTTACAGATTTGGATATTGATATAGAAACTGATAAAAAAACTGTTACGGCCATTCGACTGTTGCATAATGGCAAGGAAGAAATAATTCATACAACCGAGAATGATTTGGTATTTGTTACCAATGGATCTATGACAGAAAATTCTACGATTGGAAGTATGCACGAGCCTGCAACAATTAATCGTGGAACAGGAGGTTGCTGGGATCTATGGAAAAACATCGCTAAGAAAGATCCTTCATTTGGAAAACCAGAAGTTTTTTGTAGTGACATAGACAAAAGCAAATGGGAATCTTTTACTATAACTAGCGCGGATCCTAAAATAGCAGATCTTCTTAAGGAATTAACCGGTAATGACCCATATTCCGGGAAAACTGTTACAGGAGGTATTATAACTATCAAAGATTCAAGCTGGCTTTTGAGCGTAACTTGTAATAGACAGCCTCACTTTATTGACCAACCTAAAAATGTATTGGTACTATGGGCTTATGGTCTTTTCCCTGACAATGTTGGAGATTTTGTAAAAAAGAGAATGTGCGATTGCACTGGTGAAGAACTTGTAACGGAGCTTTTATACCATATGGGTAAGAAAGATGAAATACCAGAAATCCTTAAAAACGTTAATGTTATCCCTTGCATGATGCCTTATACAACCAGTCAGTTTATGCCACGTGTCAAGGGTGATCGTCCTGACGTTATTCCGAAAGGCAGCAACAATCTTGCCTTTTTAGGACAATTTGCAGAAGTTGCAGATGATTGTGTATTCACAGTTGAATATTCCATTCGTTCAGCTATGATGGCGGTTTATACGCTACTTAATCTTGAGAAAGAAGTACCGGATGTATATCCCACTAAATACGATGTTCGCGTGATTGCTGCGGCAACAAAGACATTATATAGTGGACGTCCTCTCCCCGCTGAGATGATTGTGAAAAAGCTTTTGAAAAACACAACACTTGAAGGGTTAATTTAAATATAAAAAAGAGAACAAGGAGAAATTTAATTCCTCCTTGTTCTTTTTTTTATAAATATTTTTATAATAACTACCACATACAATTTCTGACGTTTAAATAACTATACTATCAGTGACAGTATGGTTGGTAAAATTGTTTACTATTTTTGTATTTTGCATTTTAACAACGCTCTATGTATATCGCCACTTATTACATTATTGAGATCGGCGATAAGTTGTTCTGGATTTTTAACCATCCTTGCTCTTATCCAATCAAGCAATAACCCTACAAATGCAAATTTATAAAAATTAACTATAAATTCTTTTTTTTCTTCCCAAATTTTCATGTCCACGGCGATCTCATCAACAACATTAAAGACAAGAGTGTACACTGCATTGTATAAATGGGTTTCCAAATACTCACGCCCAACGGAATTATAGGTATTTAACACCATTTTATTATTTTGATCTAAATAGAGAAATATTTGCAAAAATCCCTGTTGCCATGTTTGATACGTTTTATTTTCTGCCATGACACTAGCAACTTCAGTTTCAAAAACCCACTCTAAAAGTGCATAGATATCTTGAAAGTGATAGTAGAATGTACGGCGATTTACTCCACAGTCGTTAACAATATCATTAATTGTAATTTTTGTTAATGGAGTAGTATTCATTAGTTTTTTCAATGATGATGCTAAAGCTTTTTTTGTGGTTTGAGACATACATTACAGCTCCTTTCCCTGCGCATTATATATATTATATTTATAATGAAGGAGTTAGTCAATGAGGTAGTAAGGAGCTGGATTTAGTTATATCCTACGGAATCATGTTCGTAGCCTAAAGAATATAAAATGATAAAACTTTTGGATGCAAGTATGATATATGTTATACTAAAAGTGAAAAATATTAATTTAGAGGTGATACTTATGGATCATAAAAGTACAGATATTGCTAAAATTTCTGTGAAAATGTCCCTATGTCCAAGAGCTAGTGAAGAAAAATTTATCGCAGCTTACAAAGAAAAAGGAATATTAGTTGCCGCAATAGATATTGGAGGTAATTTTTCTGCATTTACTACAAAGGTAATTGAAAGTGCTATTGTAGCCTCCAAAAGAGGTGGACTTATAAAGGAGTGTCATGTTCATGAGGGTGCTGTAGCTGGTGCTACTAAAGATGCTTTAGCCCAGGTTGCACCTAAAGCTAACGGATTAAATGTAGGTGGGAAAATGGGAATAGCGAGATCTGGTGAACATATAAGTGTATGTATATTTTTAAGTATAGGTTTGCTCCATTTGAATGAAGTTGTAATAGGACTTTCACATCGTTCTATACCTGATATTTATTAACTGAAATTTTATAATTTAAAAATCTAATATTTTAGAAATATATTGACAATTTGAAAAAAATGCTATAAGATTAATAAAAAATTTAACATAGAATGATAATGTAGTTAAGGTATTTTGTAGCATGTAGTATGGTAGCGTAGTAGGGTAGTATGGTAGTGTAATAATGGTAGGGATTAAGACGTAAATAAAGATAACTATAAAATTAATGACATTTCAGAAGGAAAGTCTCCAACTATTATAAGTGGGAGTTCTATACTATAACAAAGAAAAAATTCTTGCGGGAGTATAAAGCTCCTTCTGAAGTCATTAATATTGCAGCTCCGCAGGAGATGACTCCGCAGGAGATGATTTAATAGTAGCTTTTATTTTTATAATTAAATATTTTAGGAGGATGGTAGTATGGTAGCGAAAAAGAGATTATTATGTGTAATTGGCACGTTGTTTTTAGGTGCCTCAGTTTTAGCAGGTTGTTCGACTGCTAAAACAAAAAGTAAAGGTAATTCTGGTAAGGTGACAAGTATTGGAATAATTCAACTTGTAGAACATCCCGCACTAGACAAAGCTCACAAAGGATTTATAGATGCTCTTAGTTCTAAGGGGTTTATAGATGGTGAAAAAATAAAAATAGACTTTCAAAATGCTCAAGGCGATATTCCAACAGCTCAAACTATTGCAAGCAATTTCACTTCAACTAAAAAGGATTTAATATATGCTATAGCAACGCCTTGCGCACAGGCAGCATATAACAGTACTAAAAGTATTCCTATACTTATAACTGCTGTAAGTGATCCTGTAAAATCAGGTCTGGTAAAATCTCTAAACAAACCCGATACAAATGTTACAGGCACTAGTGATGAATTGCCTATGGATAAACAATTTCAGTTAATAAAAATACTAAAACCTAACTGTAAAAAGGTAGGTATATTATATAATACAAGTGAAGCAAATTCAGAAATTCAAGTAGAAATGGCAAAAAATCAAGGTTCAAAGATGAATTTAGAAATAATAGCTGTGGGGATTTCAAGTTCTAACGATATATCTCAAGCATTAGCTTCATTGCTTCCTAGAATTGATGTTTTATATACAACAACTGATAACTTAGTAGCATCTTCAATGCCCCTCATCAGCTTAAAATCCATTGAAAAAGGAATCCCTATAATAGGCGCTGAAAAAGCCCATGTAGATGCTGGTGCATTAGCTACAGAAGGTATAGACTACTATAAACTTGGTTTTGAGACAGGTCTTATGGCAGTAGATATCATAAATGGTAAAAAGCCAAATGATATGCCTATACAAACTTTAAAGGAATCAACACTTACCATAAATGAAGATACGGCAAGCAAACTTAAAATTACTATACCAAGTGATTTAGTGGCAAAAGCAGTGATAGTTAAGGGCGGTGCTAAGTAATGGATGGCCTTATTATAAACATACTAGAACAAGGATTTATTTTTGCAATAATGGCTATAGGAGTTTATATAACTTATAGAATATTAGATTTTCCCGATTTATCTGTAGATGGAACTTTTGCATTAGGCGCTGCAGTTACAGCAGCCGCATTAGTAAAAGGTGTAAATCCTTTTATATCACTAATTTTAGCTTTTATTTCAGGCATAATGGCCGGAGGAATTACTGGGATACTTCATGTGAAGCTTAAAATAACAAATTTACTTTCAGGTATTTTAGTTATGATAGGACTTTATTCTATAAATCTTAGGATAATGGGTAAAGCTAATGTGCCATTATTTTCACAAAGCACTATTTTTTCTAATGATATTTCTCCAGTAATCATAATTGCTTTATTTGCTATTTTAGCTAAGATAGTTTTAGATTTGTTTTTGAATACAAAACTAGGGTTTATATTAAGAGCTACAGGAGATAATTCTCAAATGGTAACTTCCTTAGGAATTGATATAGGGACTATCAAAATACTTGGTCTTATGCTTTCAAATGGTCTTGTAGCAGTTTCTGGTTCTATGATGGCTCAATATCAAAGATTTTCTGATGTAGGCATGGGAACTGGAATTATAGTTATGGGTCTAGCGTCTGTTATATTAGGAGAAGCTATTTTCAAAAAAACTTCATGGATGCTTCCAACGACTACTGCAATTTTAGGTTCAATATTATATAAAGGCAGTATATCTCTTGCTTTAAACTTAGGGTTACCTCCAACAGATTTAAAACTTATAACTTGTATAATTGTTATATTTGCTTTGTCCTTAAATGGGAGAAAGGTTAATTTAAGTTTTAAAATGTTAAAGAAATTTAAGTCAGGAGGTGTTCCAATTGCTTCAGATAAATAATCTTCAAAAGGTTTTTAACAAGGATACAATAAATGAAAAAGTTATATTTAATAATTTGAACCTTCATTTAAACAAGGGAGATTTTATTACTGTAATAGGTAGCAATGGTGCCGGCAAATCATCTCTATTAAATTTAATATCTGGTTCAATATTACCTGACAAGGGTTCTATTTGTTTAAATGGAAGAAATATCTCATCGCTTCCAGAACATAAAAGAACAAAATTTATAGGAAGGGTATTCCAAGATCCAACTTTAGGTACTTCTCCTTCTATGTCCATATTAGAAAATTTATCAATGGCTTATAATAAAGGGAGTAAATTTGGATTAACTCCTGGCATTAACAATAAAAATTTAGAATTATTTAAGGAATCATTATCCAGACTTTCTTTGGGTCTTGAAAATAACTTAAATAAAAAGGTTGGTTTATTATCAGGTGGTCAAAGACAAGCTTTGTCACTACTTATATCAACTATATCTAATCCTGATTTATTGCTTTTAGATGAGCATACCGCAGCCTTAGATCCAAAGACTTCTGAAAATATAATAAAATTAACTAAAAATACAGTTAGTGAAAAAAATATAACTACACTTATGATAACTCATAATTTAAATTATGCCATAGATATAGGAAATAGGCTGATAATGCTTCATGGTGGAGAAATAGTTTTAGATATCAGCGGAGAAGAAAAGAAAAGTTTGACTATACCCAAACTTTTAGACAGATTTAACAACAAAAATTCCAATGACTTTATAAGTGATGAAGTGGCTTTTTCATAAAATTTTAGCAAGGAACTAACTAAAATGTACCCTATAGAGTAGACAATTTTAAAAAAGTCTATCCTGCAGGGTAGTTTTAGTTATTTCCTATTTGTTTTTTTGGGAAACCATCCTTTTTTAACTCTTTCTTCTTGCTCTATAATTTCATGAATACTCCAAATGCATGAGAAACCAGCTACCCCTACTATAGCTGATAGTGTAGTATTTTTAATATACAAGGAGATAAGCACAAAAACAATTCCTAAAATTAAAAATACAGGCCATATTTTTTTACCAAAATAGTATTCTCCTTTAATTACTATAGGATGAAAAACTCCAATAATAAGAAAGGCAGCAATGCCAATAAAAATTCCATGAAAATTCATTATAAGACCTCCTAAGCATTCTGAATAGTGTTAACACTATTGTTGTTGTATATATAGTATCATATAAAAACATCTTCCTCACCTAATCCGTTTTTACTAACAAAAAATGTAATATTATTAATCCTTGACATATTATAATTAAAAATATAGAATTTAAGTGATAACATAATTTTATATTTTTAATTATGCACAATGAAGTGTATTAAATGAGCATTGAGGCTCCGTGGGAATTGATTCCTATGGCGCTTTTTTATTTAACGACAGTTTAGAAGGAAAGACTCCCACTTCTATAAGCGGGAACTACGTACTATAACAAATAGAAAACTTCAGTGGGTGTATAAATCTCCTTCTGAAGTCGTCAATGCAGCTTCCGCGAAGCTGTTTCAGCTCCGCAGGAGATGATTTAATTCTGAAAGGAGAATATTAATGGAAAGTTTTAACATTAAAACGCAGATATATTTTGGAGACGGTTCATTAGAAAGATTAAATCAACTTGATTGTAAAAGGGCATTTATAGTTACAGACCCTTTTATGGTAAAGTCAGGTGCCATAAACAAGATTACTGATGAAGTTTCGAAGGGTGACATTCAGTATATGGTATTTTCAGATATTGTACCAGACCCACCAATCGAAGTTGTGGTAAAAGGTATAGAGGTTATGATGAAATTTAATCCAGAAGTAGTAATAGCTCTAGGTGGAGGTTCTGCTATAGATGCAGCAAAAGCAATATGTTCTTTTAGTTCTAAGATACATGATCGTATGGATCGTGGCGTTAATAATAAAAAAATTAAATTTATAGCTATACCTACAACTAGTGGCACAGGTTCAGAGGTTACAAGTTTTTCTGTGATTACAGATAAAAGTAAGAATATAAAATATCCTTTAGTATCAGATGAACTACTACCTGACGAAGCTATATTAGATGCAGAACTTGTTACAACTGTGCCAAATTTTATAACAGGAGATACAGGAATGGATGTACTAACCCATGCTATAGAAGCTTATGTATCTACTAAAGCAACAGATTATACAGATGCATTAGCAGAAAAATCTATAAAATTGGTTTTTGAAAATTTAATGAGAGCTTATAAGAATGGTAATGATTTAGACGCAAGAAAAAAAATGCACAATGCTTCTTGTATAGCAGGGATAGCTTTTAATAATGCATCACTAGGGTTAAATCATGGAATGGCACATATTGTTGGTGGAAGATTTCATGTGTCTCATGGAAAAACTAATGCTATATTACTGCCATATGTAATAGAATACAATGCAGATTTAAAAGGTTTTAATTCAAATGATTATACAAAGGCTGCTAAAAGATATTCAGAAATATCCAAAATATTAGGATTGCCATCATCAAATGTTAGACAAGGGGTAAAAAGTCTAATAGCAGCTATAAATAAGCTTTTAAATGAATTAAATATGCCTACATCGCTAAAAGAAACAGGGATAAAGGCAGATGATTTTAAAAAAGAAGTTTCACAAATGGCCCTAATAGCTATAGAGGATAGATGTACTGAAACGAATCCACGAGTACCTAATATAGAGGAAATAATAGCTTTATTTGAAAGGGTTTTTGATAAAAAATAATAGGTCACATTGATATAAATAGCACGGAAAAATTAACAATATTAAAAACGTTTTCCATATTAATTTTTCATATTGACAAATTAGAATAAAGAGTATAATATTTAAGCATAGGTACACAATGGCGTGTACATTTTAAAGAAGGCAATGAGGCTTGTTAAAAATATAATTATATTTTTAGTGAGCCTATTTTTTTATAAAAATTCAAAGAAGTGGTGATACTATGGAAGAGAAACAAAGAGTAATACAAGAATATGTTCCTGGCAAGCAAGTTACATTAGCCCACTTAATTGCAAACCCCAACAAAGATCTATATAAAAAGCTAGGACTTACAGCAGATCATAAGGATGCCTTAGGTATACTTACTATAACACCTAGCGAGGCCTCTATTATAGCAGCAGACGTGGCAACAAAGTCGGCAGATGTATCTATTGGATTTGTGGATAGATTTAGTGGATCAGTGGTTATAGTTGGTGATGTAGGCAGTGTAGAGTCAGCACTTACTGAAGTTATTAAGGTTCTTAGTAATGTACTCGATTTTTCTGAATGTAAGATAACCAGATCTTAGAGGTGGTATATGAAAACCTTAATGTTAATTGGAAAAACAAATTGTGGCAAAACTACTTTGACTCAAGCAATAAACGAAGAAGATTTACATTATAAGAAAACTCAGACAGTTGAAATTATCGACGGAATTATAGATACTCCTGGTGAGTACATTGAAAACAGATCTTATTATAGAGCTCTTATAGTTACTTCTGCAGATAGTGATGTAATCGCTATGATTCACGATTGTACGCAGGAAGATAGTATTTTCCCGCCAAGCTTTGCTAGTATATTTGCAAAGCCTATTATTGGAATTATTACAAAAACAGATTTGTGCTGTGATGAAAACAAGTTAAAAGCAGCAGAAGAAGTTCTAGTAAGCGCAGGAGTAGAAAGAATTTTTAGAATAAGTGCTTTTGATAAATCTGGTTTAGAAAATTTAAAGGATTATATTATGAATTAAACTTTTTAAAAATCTATTTTTATTTTATGAGGTGAAGTATGAATAAAAAAATAGTAATAGCCGATGATGAGCCTATTACAAGAATGGATTTAAAAGAAATACTAGAAGCGGCAGGATACGATGTTGTAGGAGAAGCTTCAGATGGATTTGATGCAGTATCATTGTGTAGAAAACATTCACCAGATTTAGTGCTTATGGATATAAAGATGCCTCTTCTTGATGGATTAAATGCAGCTAAAATAATTCAAAATGAAAATTTGGCCAGTGGGATAGTTCTGCTAACTGCTTATAGTGGCAAAGAGTTTGTAGAAAAAGCTATCAAAGTAGGGGCTATAGGATACATAGTTAAGCCTATAGATGAAAAATCACTTATTCCAACTTTGGAGGTAGCTATATCCAAGAGCGCAGAAATAAAAAAAATGAAAATAGAAATTGAAAAAGGTTGTAGTAAGCTAGAAGAAAGAAAAATTATTGAAAAAGCTAAAGGCTTATTGATTCAAAGAGATAAAATTACTGAGCAAGATGCTTATGACCAGATTAGAACACTTAGTATGAATAAAAGATGTTCAATGGGAGATATAGCTGAGGCTATAATAATGAGTTATGAACAGTAAAAAAATATATGAACTATGTAGAATGTACACTAATTTAGATGAAGATGACATTTTAAAAATACAGCAAATGTCATCTTGTATTAAATATTTTGCCGACATTTTAAATGCAGATGTTTTTATAGATTGTCCAACTAGAGAAGCTGATGAAGCTATAGTAATAGCTGAGGCAAAACCTATTAATAGACCTTCGATGTATCAAAATACTGTAGTAGGAGAACTAGCATTAAGAGATAATGAGCCTGCTGTGCTTAGAACATTAGATCTTGGAATAACAACCAAAGACTTGAAGGCTGTAACTCAAGAACATATAAATGTACGACAAACGGTGTCACCTATAGAGAATAACGGCAAAATTATAGGGGTTCTAATAGTAGAGAATGACATAACAGAAAAAATAAAAAAAAAAAAACATATGGAAATGCTAGAACAAGGCTACGAGGAGTTAGCTAATACTTTAGTATCTTCTACAGAAAATGAAAATAACATAGCTGATCACTTAGATGAAGCTATTATTATCTTTGATGAAGAAGGAGTAGTTAGGTTTAAAAATCCTATTGCTGATTTACTATATAAAAAGCTTGGCTACAAGGACAGCCTACTAGGCATGGATTATGATAATTTAGCCTTAGATGATATTAATTTTACGGAGGTAATGAATTTTCCTAATTCTAATGAATGTGAAGTGCATTTAGGAAAACTGTTTTTAAAAGTTAAGAGGATAATATTAACTGATAAAAAATTAAAACTTGTTACCATGATTAGGGATATAACAATGATGAAGGAAAAAGAGAAGGAATTAATTTTAAAATCTGTAGCTATTAAAGAAATTCACCATAGAGTGAAAAATAATCTACAGACTATAGCAAGTTTATTAAGACTTCAAGCAAGAAGAAGTGATAACCAGCAGACTAAAGATGCATTAAATGAAAGCATGAATAGAATTTTAAGTATAGCAGCTACCCATGAGATATTATCGCAAGAAGGTCTGGATGAAGTAAGTATACAAGAAGTTATTTCTAATATTAAAGATAACGCTATAAGATATTTTAATGCAACTAATAAAAATATTAAAGTGAATTTAATTGGAGGTAATTTTAAAGTAAGTTCTGATAAAGCGACTTCAATAGCTCTTGTAGTAAATGAATTACTTCATAATTCTATGCAATATGCTTTTGTAGATAAACCTTCAGGTAATATAGATATTGTAATCGAAAAAAGTGAAATATATTCTACCATTGTAATAGTTGACAATGGTACAGGATTTGATATTAATAAGGTTAGAAAAAATAGTTTAGGACTTAGTATAGTAAAGACTATAGTTAAGGATAAGCTAAATGGAGATATTAATATAGCAACAGATTCAGAAGGAACTAGAGTGGTATTTGATTTCAAAAATTAATATGGATAATGGAAACACAAGGGCGTGTTTTTAAGATAAGCGATGAGGCTTAAAGTTATTTTTTAAAATGACTTTAAGCCTTTTTTTGTTCTTTAAACTGTGTTTCTGAAAATTTATAAGGCATTTGAAAAGAGGAATTAATATGAGAGAAGAAATTATAAGTGTTGGTATAGACATTGGGACTTCAACAACACAGCTTGTATTTAGCAAGATAATTATAGAAAATTTGGCCTCAAATTTCTCTATACCTAGAATATCCATTGTGGATAAGGAAATTATATATAGAAGTGAAATATACTTCACACCACTTAAATCACAAAAGGAGATAGATGGTGAAAAGGTTCGCGAAATAGTAAAAAGAGAGTACCTTGCAGCAGGAATAGCGCCCTCAGATGTTATAACTGGGGCGGTTATAATAACAGGTGAAACTGCTAGAAAGCAAAATGCTAACGATGTTTTGCAAAAATTAAGTGGACTTGCAGGAGAGTTTGTTGTAGCTACTGCAGGACCTGATTTAGAATCAATAATCTCAGCAAAAGGTGCAGGAGCAGATAAAATTTCTGAGGATGAAGAGTCTACTGTAGTTAACTTGGATATTGGTGGAGGAACTACTAATATAGCAGTCTTCAAAGAAGGAAAACTTTTAGATACAGGATGTTTAGATATAGGTGGAAGACTTATTAAAATTGATAAGTCTTCGGGCAAAGTTCTATATATTGCGGAGAAGATAAAGGAATTAGCTAAGTTAAATCATGTTTCTATAGAAGAGGGGCAGAAGTCAACCTTTGAGGCTTTGAATATTATAGTCGATGAAATGGTTAAACTTTTAGAGGAAAGTGTGAATATAAGAGAAAAGAGCAGCTTCTATGAAAGAATACTTACCAATAAGGGAATTAGAAGCGATATAGCAATAGATTATATTACCTTTTCTGGAGGAGTTGCTGATTATGTTTGCAATCTGGAACCTGAAGAAATGTTTAAGTATGGAGATATAGGTATATTACTTGGTCAAGCTATTAGTAAGTCAAAGTTATGTACTAAAATTGTGGTTAAAAAATCTATAGAGACCATAAGGGCTACGGTGGTAGGAGCTGGTTCTCACACCACAGAAATTAGCGGCAGTACAATAACATATACAGAGGATAAGTTTCCTATTAAAAACCTTCCAATACTAAAACTTTCAGAGGATGAAGAAAATTCAGGTTATGAAAACATGGTTAAGGTTATAAAGGAAAAACTTAAATGGTTTACTTTAGAGAATGAGCTTCAACCCGTGGCTATAGCCATAAAAGGAAAGTTGAATCCTAGCTTTGTAGAGGTGCAAAAACTAGCGGAGACTTTGCTTTTGGGAATGGAAGAGATTTTGAAAGGTGATTTTCCAACTGTTTTAGTAGTTGAAAATGATATAGCTAAAGTCTTGGGACAAACTTTATATAGACAGCTTAATTTCAAAAAAGAAGTTGTGTGTATTGACACTATAAACGTAGAAAATGGCGATTACATAGACATAGGTAAACCTCTAGCAAATGGTAGGGTTGTACCAGTAATAATTAAAACACTAATATTTAATTCATAAAAAATAAGAGGGGTGAATTATCTTGAAATTAAAAACAAAGTTATTTGGAAAAGTGTATGATTTTAAATCAATAATGGAAGTTATGGCAAAGGCAAATGAAGAAAAGTCAGGAGATAAGCTTGCAGGAATTGCAGCAGAATCTTCAGAAGAAAGAGTGGCGGCTAAGGTAGTTTTGAGTCATTTAACTTTAGAGGATTTGAGGAATTGTCCAGCAGTACCTTATGAAATAGATGAGGTAACAAGAATAATTCAAGATGATGTCAATGAAAAGATATACGCTGGAATTAAAGACTTAACAGTATCTGAATTTAGAGAGTGGATATTAAATGAAAATACTACTGGAGAAGATATTAAAAGGATAAGTCGCGGACTTACTAGTGAGATGGTAGCTGCTGTAGCTAAGTTAATGTCTAATTTAGATTTAATTTATGGAGCAAAAAAGATAAGAATTACTGCACATTGTAATACAACAATAGGACTAGACGGAACCTTATCTGCAAGACTTCAACCTAACCATACCACAGATAATCCACAGGGGATTTTAGCTTCTCTTATGGAAGGATTAACTTATGGTGTTGGAGATGCGGTTATAGGCTTAAACCCAGTTGATGATTCCGTTGAAAGTGTAATGCGAGTTCTTAAAACCTTTGAAGACTTTAAGAATAAATGGGAAATACCAACTCAAAACTGTGTATTAGCTCATGTAACAACACAAATGGAAGCTATAAGACGTGGAGCTCCTGCGGATTTAATTTTCCAAAGTATAGCAGGTTCTCAAAAAGGAAATGAAGCTTTTGGAATAACTGCAGATATGATAGAAGAAGCAAGGCAGTTAGCACTTAAAGAAGGCACAGGATCTGGCCCTAATGTAATGTATTTTGAGACAGGACAGGGTTCAGAATTATCTTCAGATAGTCATAATGGTGTAGACCAAGTAACTATGGAAGCAAGATGTTATGGATTTGCTAAGAGATATAACCCATTCCTAGTAAATACTGTTGTTGGATTTATAGGACCCGAATATTTATATGATAGTAAAGAAGTTATAAGAGCAGGTCTTGAGGATCACTTCATGGGTAAATTAACTGGAGTATCAATGGGTGTTGATGCTTGTTATACAAACCATATGAAGGCAGATCAAAATGATATAGAAAATTTATCCGTACTTCTTACAGCGGCAGGATGTAACTTCTTTATGGGATTACCTCATGGTGATGATATAATGCTTAACTACCAGTCTACTGGATACCATGAAACAGCAACATTAAGAGATTTATTACACTTAAAACCAATAAAAGAGTTTGAAGTTTGGATGGAAAAAATGGGATTCACAAAAGATGGTAAATTGACTGAAAAAACAGGAGATGCATCTGTATTTCTTAAATAATGAGAGGAGGAAAAATAATGGTATCAGAAAATGATTTAAAAAAATTGGTTGAACAGGTACTACTTGAAATGACAAGTAAAGATAAGAAAGTTACAGCTAAAGTTGAAAATTCTATTAAAACAGAGGTTGAAGATGGATTTATTGAGGACATTACAACTGTTGATATTAAAAAACAACTTTTAGTTCCAAACCCAGCAGATGCTAAGGGATATTTAAAAATGAAGGAATCTACTCCAGCAAGATTAGGAATTTGGAGAGCAGGTCCTAGATATAAAACTGAAACAGCTTTAAGAGTTAGAGCAGATCATGCGGCAGCTCAAGATTCAGTTTTCTCAGATGTTTCAGAGGAATTCTTAAAGGAAATGAATTTATTTTCTGTTAAAACAGAATGCATCAATAAAGATGAATTTATAACAAGACCAGACCTTGGGAAAAAGATAACTGAAGAGGGTATAAAAGCTATAAAAACTAACTGCAAAATGAGACCACAGGTACAAATATATGTATCAGATGGATTAAGCTCAGCAGCTATAGAAGCTAATATTCGTGATGTATTTCCAGCTATGGTGCAGGGCCTCGAGGGCTACAAAATTTCTGTAGGAACTCCATTCTTCGTTAAAAATGGAAGAGTTGGCGTTATGGATGTAGTATCTGAAACCTTAGAAGCAGATGTTACTTGTGTACTTATAGGGGAAAGACCAGGCCTTGTTACAGCAGAAAGTATGAGTGCTTATATAGCATACAAAGCTACTGTAAATATGCCAGAAGCTAGAAGAACAGTTGTATCTAATATACATAAAGGTGGTACTCCTCCAGTAGAAGCAGGTGCTCATATTTCTGAAATAATAAAATTAATGCTAGAAAAGAAAGCAAGTGGAGTAGATTTAAAATTATAGTAAAGAAATTATAATTAGGAGGCAAAACACATGAAAAATGAAGCTATTCGTGCAACGGTATTAGGTGTAAAAATAATATCAAATGTTAGTCAAGATTTGGTAGAAGCCTTTAATTTAGCGCCACATCATAAGAGTTTAGGAATTATAACAGCAGATATAGATGATGTTACTTATACAGCTTTAGATGAAGCTACGAAATCAGCAGAGGTAGAAATAGTATATGCAAAATCAATGTATGCAGGTTCTGCAAATGCAAGTACAAAACTAGCAGGTGAAGTTATAGGAATAATGGCTGGACCAAGTCCAGCAGAGGTTAGAAGTGGACTTAATTCTGCTCTAGATTTCATAGAAAATGGAGCAAGTTTTACAAGTGCTAATGATGATAATACAGTTCCATATTATGCTCACTGTGTATCAAGAACAGGCAGCTTTTTATCGAAAACTGCGAATATTAAAGAGGGAGAGCCTATAGCTTATTTGATAGCTCCTCCACTTGAAGCTGTATATGCATTAGATGCTGCTTTAAAAGCAGCAGATGTTAAATTAGTAACTTTTTACGGACCACCATCAGAAACTAACTTTGGTGGAGCATTGCTTACAGGTAGCCAATCAGCTTGTCAAGCAGCTTGTGATGCTTTTGCAGCAGCAGTCCAATTTGTAGCTGAAAATCCTACAAATTTTTAAAGTGAGGCAATTAAATGTATAAGGGAGCATTAGGGTTAATCGAGGTACATGGGTACCTTGGTGCCATAGAAGCTGCAGATGTGGCACTTAAGACATCTAATGTAAAGCTTATAGGTTGTGAAATAGTTGATGGTGGTTTGGTTACAGTAAAGATAAAGGGTGATGTTTCTTCAGTTAAAGCAGCTGTTGAAGCGGCTGAAATTGCTGTGACAAAGTTAAATATTTTAGTAGTAGCTCATGTAATTCCTGGACCAGACTTATCAGTATGGAACACTATTGTGGAAAATACAAGCACTAAGGATTGTGAACATAAGGAATGTAGTGAAGAGGTATTAGTTGTTGAAAGTAAAAAAATCAAGAATGTAAATCAAGACAAAAAAACACAAGAGATTAAAGCGATAGAATTTGGAGGTAACACTCTAAGTAATAGTACAAGCCTAAAAGAGCAGTTAGAGAGTGAAAAAGTAAATGAACTCAGAACATTAGCGAGAAGTCTTGACTTAGATAATATGACTAAGAAACAGATAAAGTTTGCTAAAAAAGATAGGCTTGTAGAAGAGATCGTATTATTCTATCAAAGGAGGAGTAAATAGTGGATAAGGATTTAATGTCAATTCAAGAAGTTAGGAACCTAATAGCTAAAGCAAAGATTGCACAAAAGAAATTAGGCGAAATGAGCCAAAGCGAAATCGACAGAATAGTTAAAGCTATTAGTGATTCAGCTTATAATAATGCTGAAAAATTAGCTAAAATGGCAGAAGAGGAAACTGGTTTTGGAAAATGGCAAGATAAGATTGTGAAAAATACTTTTGCTAGTAAGGGAGTTTATGAATATATAAAGGATTTAAAAACTGTAGGAATAATAAATGAAGATAAAGATAAAAAATTAGTTGAGGTGGCAGTTCCAGTAGGGGTTGTTGCAGGACTTATTCCATCAACTAACCCTACATCTACAGCTATATATAAAGCTATGATATCTATAAAAGCAGGAAATTCCATAGTTTTCTCACCACATCCAATGGGTAAAAAATGTATATTGGAAACTGTAAGAATAATATCTGAAGCAGCTGTGGCTGCAGGAGCACCAGAAGGAACTATTGGATGCATGTCTATACCTACTATGCAAGGTACAGATCAGTTAATGAAACATAGTGATATTTCATTAATACTCGCAACTGGTGGTACACCTATGGTTAAAGCAGCCTATAGCTCAGGTAATCCAGCTATAGGAGTAGGACCAGGAAATGGACCAGCTTTCATAGAAAAATCTGCAGATATTCCTTTAGCAGTAAAGAGAATATTAGATAGTAAGACTTTTGATAATGGAACTATCTGTGCTTCAGAACAATCTATAGTAGTTGAAGCTTGCTCTAAGGACAAAGTAGTTTCTGAATTAAAAGCACAGGGCGCTTATTTCTTAAATAGAGAAGAAGCTGATAGATTAGCAGGATTTATACTTAGAAGTAATGGTTCAATGAATCCTCAAATAGTAGGAAAAAGTGTTGAAGCTATAGCTAAAATGGCTAACTTAAATGTTCCTACTGGAGCTAGAGTACTTATATCTGAAGAAACAAATGTAGGACATAAGTATCCATATTCAAGAGAAAAGTTAGCTCCAATTTTAGGTTTCTTCTGTGAAGAAACTTGGGAAAAGGCTTGTGAAAAATGTATTGATATATTAAACAATGAGGGAGCAGGGCATACTCTTATAATACACTCAAATAATGAGGCTGTAATTAGAGAATTTGCACTTAAAAAACCTGTATCAAGATTATTAGTTAATACTCCAGGTTCACTAGGTGGAATAGGAGCTACTACAAGCTTAGTACCAGCTTTAACTTTAGGCTGTGGAGCAGTTGGCGGAAGTGCAACTTCTGATAATGTTGGACCTATGAACTTATTGAATATAAGAAGATTGGTTTATGGAACTCGTGAAATAGAGGATATAGTAGATAGAAGTAACACTGTTAATTCTAATATTAGCAAAGAAGATTTAAATGAAGACTCTATAAATCTAATAGTAGAAAAAATCATGGAAAAATTGAAAAGCTAGTTATATAAAATTAATATAGATAAAAAAAATTTTAGGAGGAATATAAAATGGCAAGTACAAACGCATTAGGAATGGTTGAAACAAGAGGACTCGTAGGTGCAATAGAAGCTGCAGATGCTATGGTTAAAGCTGCAAATGTTACATTAGTAGGAAAAGAGCAAATTGGTGCAGGACTCGTAACTGTAATGGTTAGAGGAGATGTTGGAGCTGTTAAAGCAGCTACAGATGCTGGAGCTGCTGCTGCAGAACGAGTAGGAGAATTAGTTTCTGTTCATGTAATTCCAAGACCACATGCTGAAGTAGATGCAATACTTCCAAAAGTAAAAGAAGTAATAGAAGAATAATATTTAAAAACATACTATCCCCACAATTCAAAAGGTTGTGGGGTAGTATGCTTATATACAATCTTCTTAAGGGGATGTGAGTTATATGAGTTTGTTAACTGAAAGTGAACTAAGAAAACAACTTAAAAATACAGATATTAAAGAATACGAAGTAGTAAAGGGTGTTATTATTACCCCCTCTGCAAAACAGTATCTACAAGATAAAAACATTAAACTAATAATTGTTGATACATTGAGTGCTAAGAAACAAGGTAATTCCAAAACTGAAAAGGAAGATGAAGGAAAAATTTTCCCGAAATATATTTGCCTCAAGGGTGGTTATGTAGAGGAAAAACCAGAGCATATGACACAGTTATATGGAAATAAATTAGTACCTAAAGATCATAGAAAAATAGAGTTTAGAGGAAGACTTGATAGTCTTCAATCTAAAATTTTGGAAGTTCAAGTAATAGCTTCAAAACTTCAAAATGAAGGAGTAGCAAAAGACTTAGAGGAGATTCTATCTTTTGTACGTAACATATTAAGGGCGGAAGTATTAGAAGAAAATCTTCCGGAATTCTCTATTTTAGGAATTAGTGAGAATGACCTGAGGGAAATGTCACATAATCCCAAAAAATATTTTAATATGGATCATTTTATGCCTAATTATAAAATGGGTGAAATAGTTGTTGGACTTAATTCCATAAGAAGTAATATAAGAGAAGTTGAAATATGTGGTTTCAAGGCATTTAAAGACATTGACGCAGAGATAACAAGAAACGATATTATAAGATATTTAAATAGATTAAGCAGCTGTTTATATATAATGATGTTTAAGTTTTTGTCAGGAAAATATAAATAGAGGGGGCACATCAGTGACCGGTATAGACATTGAATACATTATAGAAGAAGTCATAAAAAGAGTAAATGAAAAATTTAAAATTACAGTGGAAGCTTCAGGAAAACATGTTCATCTTTCAAGAGAAAGTATTGATACATTATTTGGTAAGGGTTATAAATTAACAGAGGTAAAGAAATTATCACAACCAGGTCAATATAGCTGCAACGAAAGAGTTAGCCTAACTGGGCCTAAAGGAACAATTAAAAATGTAGTTGTACTTGGACCAGAAAGAACACACACACAGGCTGAAATATCTAAGAGTGATGCTGTTATTTTAGGAGTAAAAGCACCAATTCGTGAATCAGGAAAATTACAGGGTAGTGCAGGTGTAACTATATCTACAGAAAAAGCTTCTTTAACAATTAAAGAGGGGTTAATAGTTGCAAAACGTCATATACATTTAACATTAGAAGATGCAAAGTTATTTAAGGTTCGTGATAAAGATATAGTTAAAGTTGAAGTTTCTGGGGAAAGACCGCTAATATTTGATGATGTTGTAATTAGGGTAAAGAAAGAATTTAGAACATTTATGCACATAGATTATGATGAGGCAAATGCCTGTGGATATAATAAAGGCACTACTGCAAAAATTATAAAATAGAATTGTTGTTTTATAGATGATTTTAAAAATAAGATGATATACCTTATATGTTAAGCTGTATTAAACATTATAATTTTTATATAAGGAAGTGATTTAAGTGGATATAGAAAAATTAGTAGATATGATCACTAAGGAAGTTATGAAGAGGATTCCTAGCAGTAGAAATAGTACTGCAATGGATAAAGAAAAGGTATTGGTAATAAGTTCCTCTGAAGAAGAGTTAACAGTGATTAAAGAGCTTGTAGAAGATAAATACGAGGTTCATATTTATGATAAAGAAGATATAAATTTGAGAGACTATGAGCATATAATAGTTACAAATTTATGTAATAAAGGATTATCATCAATGGCGCTTGGGTTATGTAATAATGGTGTACAAGCGTTTATAGTAGAGGCTCTTTTTAACGGTAAGAAGGTTTATGTATTAAAAGAGGGAATACAGTACAGAAAACATTTAAGTACGTCTAATGAAGCTTTATATAATCTATATAATCAATATGAACACAAAATCATGTCTTATGGAATTGTTTTAGTCCATCAAAAGGATTTATTAAAAAGCATGCAAATGGGCGCTAATTGCAATGATGAATCAGTGCAAAAATCCTGCTCAATAGAATCAAATATAGTAATCGATGATATGCATAATAAAACTGAATCACAAGCTAAAAAAGCGGTTTCAGAGGATACTGTGCAATCTCATCAAATAGTAGAAATAAATAATAAAAGACTGATTACAGAATCAGACCTTAGAAAATTATATATGAACGGAATAAAGGAAGTAAACTTAATTAAAAAAGCTATATTAACCCCACTTGCTCAAGATTTTATAAGAATAAAACGATTAAAGATAAATAGAGTTTAGGGTTATTCTAAAACATTTTAAAAGATAAAAAGGGGGGGCAGTTAATGATTATTGGTAAAGTTATAGGCAATGTTTGGGCTACAAGAAAAGATGAAAAATTAAATGGATTAAAATTCTTAGTGATAGAACCATCTAAAGCTGCAGCCGGCGAGGGGAGCGGAATTTTTGTTGCCGCAGATATAGTAGGGGCTGGCATAGGGGATAGTGTACTAGTGACTAAAGGTAGCGCTGCTAGCGCATCACTGCATATAAAAGATGTGCCTGTGGATGCTGTTATAGTAGGTATAATAGATAGTTTAGAAGTAGATGCAGAATTTCTATAATTAAGCACTTCTCGTATAAATAAATTTATTTGGAGTGAATCTATGATTAAAACTTTAGGAATGATGGAATTTAGAAGTATTGCAAAAGGAATAGAAATAGCGGATGTAGTTCTAAAAGCAGCAGAGGTAGAATTAGTATTTTGTAGAACTATTTGTCCAGGGAAATTTATGATACTTATATCAGGAGAAGTAGGATCTGTTAAAGAAGCCTTAGACAAGGGGACGAATCAAAGTAAAGGTTTTTTGATAGGAAGTTTTCTACTTCCTAATGTACATAAGGATATTATACAATCATTAAAAAATAAAATAAAAGTAGTACCTAATGGAGCTATAGGAGTAGTGGAGACCACTAATGTAGTTTCTGGAATATTTATCTTAGATAAGGCGCTTAAAGCAGCAGAGGTAAGGCTTTTTAAGTTAAGTCTCGGCACTTTAATTGGTGGAAAATCTTATTTTATTATATATGGTGATATGAGTTCTGTGCAGGAAGCTGTAAAAGAAGCTTTAAGAGAAATTGATGAGAAAAAAATAGTTTCAAGTATAGTAATTCCATCACCATCTAAGGAACTAATCAGTAGCTTATAATAATAGTTAACAATGTAGATAAATTCTAAAAAAATACATATGATCAAAAAATAATTTTCTGGAAGGAGAAAAAATGGGAATAAATGAAATTATTATATATATAATGGTTGTTTTCATGGTTTTAGGTGCAATAGATAAGTGCATAGGAAATAAATTTGGTTTAGGAGAACAATTTGAAGAGGGATTTATGGCAATGGGTTCATTAACTATAGCAATGGTTGGTGTAGTTTGTTTAGCACCAGTACTTGCTAGTGTATTAAAACCTGTAATAGTCCCAATTTACACTGCATTAGGAGCAGATCCATCTATGTTTGCTACTACTTTACTTGCTTGTGATATGGGAGGATATCCTCTTGCAAAAGAACTTGCACAAACAGCACAAGCAGCAAGCTTCTCAGGCGTAATTATAGGATCTATGATGGGACCAACTATTGTATTTACTATACCAGTTGCTCTTGGAATAATTAAAAAAGAAGACCATAAATTTTTGGCAACAGGTGTACTTGCAGGGATAATAACAATTCCTATAGGCGCGCTTATAGGTGGACTTGTAGCTGGATTTGGAGTAATAATGTTACTTAAAAATCTTGTGCCAATAATAATATTTGCAGCACTTCTCGCTGTAGGATTATGGTTAATTCCTGAAAAAATGATAAAAGGCTTTACCGTTTTCGGAAAAGGCGTAGTTGTGCTTATAACAATAGGTCTTGCAGCTATAATAATAGAAACTTTAACAGGAGTAGTTGTTATTCCTGGAATGGCACCACTATCCGAAGGCATTGAGATAGTAGGTTCTATTGCAATAGTACTCGCAGGAGCCTTCCCAATGGTTTATGTTATAACAAAAGTATTTAAAAAACCTCTAATGAAGCTTGGTTCATTACTAGGTATGAATGATATTTCAGCAGCAGGTATGGTGGCAAGTCTTGCAAATAGTATACCAATGTTTGGAATGATGAAAGACATGGATGAGCGGGGTAAGATAATAAACGTTGCATTTGCAGTTAGTGCAGCTTTTGTATTTGGAGATCATTTAGGTTTTGTTGCTGGAGTAGAAAAAGGAATGATATTCCCTATGATAGTTGCAAAATTAGTCGGTGGAGTTGCAGCGGTTGCGTTAGCTTGTTTTATACTTTCGAAAAATAAAAAAGATAAGTCTGTTCAAGCATAATAGCATTATAAGATAATAATGAATGGAGGAATTAAAATGGAAAATATAGATTCAAAATTAATTGAAGACATGGTTAGAAAAATCATAGCAGAAAGTTTATCAAAGGAAAAATGCGAATTTGAAAAGCATGTAGATCCTAGTGGTATAATGTCAATAAAATTAGACACTGTAAAAATGGGTAAGTTTGATACTGGCAAAGAGGGAGATGACGTACTTTTAACAGATGTTTTAACATTAGAAGAAAGTCCGAGACTTGGATGCGGTCTTATGGAAATGAAAGAAACGTGCTTTGATTGGACATTAAAATATGATGAAATAGATTATGTTATAGAGGGAACTTTAGAAGTAAATATTGATGGAAGAAAAGTTGTAGCCAATAAAGGGGAAATGATTTTAATTCCTAAAAATTCAAAAATTCAATTCAGTGTTCCAAACTATGCAAAATTTATGTTTGTGACATATCCTGCTAATTGGGCAGATATAAAGTAGATATTTTTTAAGGTAAAGACTTAGAACAAAATAAAAAAAAAGCTTCATACTATTTAATTAATCTAGTATGAGGCTTTTATCTTATTAAATATATTTCTCTCTTGATAAACTAAAATCTATTAATCCCATTGGTTTATCATAGAAAATGCGCTCATCCATAAGTTTGGGAATATCATTCATTTTTGGCTTGAAAGCCATTAAATCTAAAATATCCTTTTGCAAATCAATACCTGGCGCTATTTCAGTAAGATAAAGTCCGTCCTTTTTAAGTTCGAATACAGCTCTTTCAGTAATGTACATTACTGGCTGATTTACCTTTTGTGCATATTTCCCACTAAAAGTAATTTGCTCAACTTGATCAATAAATTTAAATAGCTTACCTTCTTGTTTGATAACAAGCTTTCCATCTTTTATTTCTTGTTTAAGTCCCTGGGCTGTAAATGTTCCACAGAACATAACTTTTTTTGCATTTTGGGTAATATTGATAAAGCCACCGCATCCTGCAACACGTGTTCCAAACTTACTTACATTTAAGTTACCGTCTTTATCAACTTGAGCTAATCCTAAGAATGCTAAATCAACTCCACCACCATCATAAAAATCAAATTGGCATGCTTGGTCTAGAATTGCTTCTGGGTTTACTGATGCACCAAAAGCTAATCCACCCTGTGGCAATCCACCAACTGCGCCTGCCTCTACTGTAAGTGTCATATAATCGCAAATTCCCTCTTCACTAGCAACTAATGATATCACCTCAGGTATTCCAATTCCTAAATTTACAACAGTATTAGATTTAAGCTCAAAGGCAGCTCTCCTTTAGATATTTTCCTAATATCTAAAGGGGTATTTTCAATTGAATCCATTATTGCTTTTATTTCAACTGTACAAGCTGGATTATATTCAAATCCAAAGGTCTGCTCATGTTCCTCTGGTTTTGAAACAACAACATAGTCTACATATATACCAGGAATTTTCACAAGTCGTGGATCAAGGGTGCCATCAGCTACTACTCTTTCAACTTGAACTACAACTATTCCACCGCAGTTTTTTGTTGCTTGAGTAATGGATGTTGCTTCGAGAGTAGCTATTTCTCTTTCTAGACTAATATTACCATTTTTATCTGCATATGTACCGCGTACAAAACAGATATCAATTGGAAATGATTTATATAGTAGCTTCTCCTCACCTTCGATTTCAATTATCTTTACAATATCCTCCTTTGTAATATCATTTAATTTCCCTCCTTCAATTCTAGGGTCAACAAATGTGTTTAGTCCTACATGAGTTATAGTACCAACCCTTTTACCGGCAATATCCCTAAAAAGCTGAGAAAGGGTTCCTCGTGGAAGATTATAGGCTTCTATTTTATTTTCTACAGCTAATTTTCCTAGGGCAGGTGCCATGTTATAATGACCACCTACTACTCTTTTAGTCATTCCTTCGTGTGCAAAATGATCTGCACCTCTTCCATTTTGATTACCCTGAGCAGCGGAGTATATAAGATTTAAATTTATAGGCTTACCAGTTTCTAAAAAACGCTTTTCTAAAGCTGTAGTAAGGGTTTCAGGACAACAACTGCCAACAAATCCATCTGTTACAATATAATCGCCATCCTTTACTAACTCAGCAGCTTCTTTAGGTTTTAATATTTTCATAGAACTACATCACCTTTAACAGTATACTGTAAAATTATTAATATAGATTAGCATCATAATTATAACTATTATTCAGTTGTCTACGATATTCCAGGGAAAATGATAATGATAATGAATGTGAAGAAATAATTAAATATACTACTATTATTAACATATATTGGTTAAGTTGCGCATAATATACTTAAGAAGTGACATTAAAACAACAACATGGGAGGTTATATAATGAGCAACTTGTTTTTAACACCAAGATATATAATTACTGGAAAGGAAGCACTTAATCTAGCTAGCGAAAACGTTAAACAGCTAGGGGAAAAAGCTTTAATTGTAACCGATGATGTAATGGTCAAGATTGGAAGTTTAAAAAAAGTAACAGATATGTTGGATAGTATTAATATTGAATATGCGATCTATAGTAAAGTAAATAGTGAACCGACAGATATCATGGTAAACGATGGAACTAAAGCTTATAAAGAAGGAAAATGTGATTTCTTAATTGGATTAGGTGGAGGAAGCCCTATAGATACAATGAAAGCGGTAGGGGCTATGATAACGAATACGGGGGAAATTAATGATTATTTAGGGAAAACGATTCCTAATGCAACCCCTCCTCTAGTTGCATTACCTACAACAGCAGGAACGGGTTCAGAAGCAACTCAGTTCACTATAATATCGGATACAAAGAGGGATATAAAAATGTTGTTAAAGGGATCTTATCTAATGCCAACTTTAGCAATAATAGATCCGATTTTTACGACGACAGCTCCACCTAACGTAACAGCAGCTACAGGATTGGATGCATTAACTCATGCAATCGAAGCATATACATCAAAGAAATCGCAGCCAATGTCGGATACCTTTGCTCTTTCTGCGGTTAAAAGGATAACTAAGTATTTATTAAAAGCTTATCAAAATGGGAATGATGTTGAAGCTAGAACAGAAATGTCAATAGCTGCACTTGAAGCTGGAATTGCTTTTAATAACTCTTCAGTGACAATAGTTCACGGTATGAGTAGACCAGTGGGTGCACTTTATCATGTACCACATGGATTATCTAATGCTATATTGTTGCAAGATTGTTTGAATTTTGCACTATCTGGAACACCAGAAAGATTTTGTGATTTAGCTAAAGCTATAGGCATCTATAAGAAAGGTGAGAGTGATATAGAAGCAGGTCAAGCTTTTATAAAAGAAATTGGAGATCTATGTAGAGACTTAAACATTCAAACCCTTGAAGAGGTTGGTGTTAATAAGCAAAAATTCTTTGAAAATTTAGAAAAAATGGCGGGCGATGCTTTAGACAGTGGCAGCCCAGGAAATACAAGAAGAAAGACTGAAAAGGAAGACATAATAAATATTTATAAATTATTATGGAAACAGGTGAAATAAATGCCACTAGTAAATATGCGAGATTTATTGAGTAAAGCAGAAAAAGGAAAATATGCTGTTGGATCTTTTAGCGTAGCAAATATGGAAATGTTAATCGGTGCTATAAAGGCTGGTGAAGAGTTAAATTCTCCAATAATAATTCAAATTGCAGAAGTAAGATTAAAAGCATCGCCATTAGAGTTAATAGGATCTATGATGGTTGCAGGAGCAAAAAAAGCGAAAATACCAGTAGCTATACATTTTGATCATGGTTTAACTTTAGAAAAGATAAAGGAAGCTCTCCAGATTGGATTTACTTCAGTTATGATAGATGGTTCAAAATATCCACTGAAAGATAATATAAGGTTAACAAGAGAAGTTATAGATGAAGCAAAAAAATATAATGCAGACGTAGAAGCTGAAATAGGACGAGTAGGCGGTAGTGAAGATGGCTTAAAAGAAATATCAGGTTTGTTTACTAGGGTAGATGAGGCAAAGGAGTTTTTCGATGCAACAGGCATTGATGCATTAGCAGTGGCAATAGGAAATGCTCACGGAGTATATTTAGAAAATCCGAAATTAAATTTTGATGTATTAGACAAAATAAACAAAAGGGTAGATGTTCCATTAGTATTGCATGGGGGAACAGGTATAAGTGATGACGATTTTAGAAAATGTGTAAGTCTTGGAATTAGAAAAATTAATATAGCAACAGCAACATTTGCTTCAGTTGAAGAAAATGTTGGGAAGTTATATGAAGAGTCCGAAAAAGTTGATTATTTCGAGTTGCATGAGAAAGAAATAGAAGGTGCTTATATTAATGTAAAGAGACATATTAAGGTATTCGGAAGTCAAAACAAAGCATAGGGGGAAATAATGGGTTACATTAAATTTGATAATAGTAGAGAATTTGATATTGTGCCACTCGGAAGAGCTGCAATTGATTTTAATCCTATTGATATAAATATGCCACTTTCAGAAAGTACGACTTTTAAAAAATATTTAGGTGGGTCGCCAGCTAATACTGCAGTTGGACTTGCAAGACTAGGTAAAAAGGTAGGGTTTATTGGTAAAGTATCAAATGATAGGTTTGGTGAATTTGTTATTAACTATTTTAAAAATGAAGGAATAGATACAACGCAAATTTATTTTGCTAAAAATGGAGAAAATTTAGGACTTACTTTTACTGAAATATTTAGTCCAACAGAAAGTAGTATTTTAATGTACAGAAATGGTGTTGCAGATTTAGCGCTGGAGGTCTCCGAAATTAGTGAAGAATATATTAAGAATACTAAAGCTATTATAATATCTGGGACTGCTTTATCTCAGAGTCCGTCAAGAGAAGCAACCTTGAAGGCATTAGAGTATGCAAAGAAAAATAATACAGTAGTTATTTTTGATATTGATTATAGGGAATATTCATGGGCTAATAATGATGAGATTGCAATTTATTATGCTCTAGTCGCGAAAAACAGTGATGTTATAATAGGGTCAAGAGAAGAATTTGATTTAACGCAAGGAATAATTGGACAAGATAGTAGCGATCAGGAAACCGCTAATAGATGGTTTAATTATGGTAGTAAAATTGTTGTTATAAAGCATGGAAAAGATGGATCAACTGCTTATACATCAGATAAAAAAAGCTTTAATATAAAGCCTTTCCCAGTTAAACTTCTTAAATCTTTTGGTGGCGGGGATGCATATGGGTCTGCATTTGTTTATGGATTACTTGAAGGATGGGATATTATTGACTGCTTAGAGTTTGGTAGTGCTTCAGCATCAATGTTAGTTGCAAGTCACAGCTGCTCTGATGCGATGCCAAAAGTCGAAGGGATTAATGAATTTATAAGAAAGAGCAAAGAGGAATATGGTGAAATGGTCGTAAAATCATAAGGAGGATTTAAATGGTAGAAAGTTTAGGTAATCTAAAATACGGTGAAAATACAATATGCGAGATTAACGGTAAAAACAAAAAAATGTTAATGGATATTGCTGTAATAAAACTTGAAAAAGGTTCAGTTAAAACGTACTATTCAGATTTCAAAGAATTGGCTGTATTGATGTTAACAGGAAAACTTGAAATTAGGTGGTCAGGAAATAAAAAAGTAATAGAGAGAACTTCAGTATTTGATGAAGGTCCCTGGTGTTTACATGTGCCAAAGGATACAAAGGTCCAAGTAGAAATTTTAGAACAAAGCGAAATACTTCTTCAATATACAGATAATAAAAATACCTTTGAAGCAAAATTATATTATCCAGAAGATTGTAAAAGTGAAGTATTTGGTGAAGGGGTATGGAATGGTACTGCAAGAAGAGTAGTTAGAACAGTATTTGATTATAAAAATGAACCATATTCAAACATGGTAATGGGAGAAGTTATTACTTATCCTGGTAAATGGTCAAGTTACCCACCACATCATCATCCACAACCTGAAGTTTATTACTATAAATTTAATAAACCTCAAGGATTTGGTTTATGTCTAATAGGTGAAAATGCTTATAAGATAACAGATAGAAGCTTTGCTTTAATTCAAGGAGGCCTCGTTCATCCTCAAACAGCTGCACCAGGTTATGCTATGTACTATTGTTGGATGATAAGACATTTAGATAATAACCCATGGACTGACAGAATAGATGATAAAGATCATACTTGGCTTTGGGACAAAAATGTTAAGATATGGCCAGAAAAATAGTATAAATGATTGATTAAGATATAAGGGGGTTTGAGATGGGTACAATTAAACTGACTACTGCACAAGCATTGGTTAAATTTTTAAATAACCAGTTTATAAGTTTTGATGGCAAAGAAGAAAGATTCATCGAAGGAATTTTCGCAATATTCGGACATGGAAATGTATTAGGTCTTGGTCAAGCATTAGAACAAGATCCTGGCAAATTAATAGTGCGTCAAGGTAGAAATGAACAAGGCATGGCCCAAGCAGCTGTGGCTTTCGCTAAGCAAAAAAGAAGGAAAAAAATATATGCATGTACATCATCGGTAGGTCCTGGATCTGCTAATATGGTAACTGCTGCCGCAACAGCAACAGCAAATAATATACCTGTATTATTATTTCCAGGTGATACATTTGCTACAAGGCAGCCAGATCCTGTACTTCAACAAGTCGAACAAGATCATGATGCTTCAATTACTACAAATGATGCTTTTAAACCTGTAAGTAAATATTGGGATAGAGTGAGCAGACCAGAACAATTGATGTCAGCTATGATAAATGCAATGAGAGTATTAACAGATGAGGGAGATACTGGCGCAGTATGTATTGCACTGCCACAGGATGTTCAAGGAGAGGCTTACGATTATCCAGAATATTTTTTCAAGAAGAGAGTGCATAGAATTGAAAGAAGAAAAGCTACGGATTTAGAAATAGAAGATGCTATAAGTTTAATAGCTAGAAAGAAAAAACCATTAATCATTTGTGGTGGAGGAGCCAAATATTCAGAAGCAGGTGAAGAACTAAAGAAATTTGCGCAGGAATTTAATATACCTATTGCAGAAACGCAGGCAGGAAAAAGTGCAGTAGAATCAACCCTTTATCTGAATCTAGGAGGTATTGGAGTTACAGGTACCCTTGCTGCAAATATTATAGCTAAAGATGCAGACCTCATAATAGGACTTGGAACAAAATTTACAGATTTTACAACAGCTTCTAAAGGATTATTTAAGAATGATGAAGTTGAATTCTTGACAATAAATACATCTAAATATAATGCAACTAAAATGGATGCTACTAAAGTGGTCGGGGATGTATTGGTTAATTTAGAACAACTTAGATATAAGCTTATTGAAAAAGGATATAAAAGCGAGTATAACAAGGAGATTTCTGATGCCAAAAATAAATGGGGAAAAGAAATTGAGAGATTATATAGTATAAAATATATTGAAGATAATTTCAAACCTGAAATGCTAGGACAAAATGAAGCAAGCTTAAGAGAATTTTATGAACTTTGCGGAGAAGCTCTTCCACAAACCACAGTTATAGGTGAAATTAATAATTTTCTTAAAAAAGATTATGTTGTAGTGGGTGCTGCGGGAAGTTTACCAGGCGATTTACAAAAGTTATGGACTTCAAGAGATAAGTATAGCTACCACATGGAATATGGTTATTCATGTATGGGATACGAAATATCAGGAGCTTTAGGAGTGAAGCTTGCAGAACCTAATAAAGAAGTATATGCATTTGTTGGTGATGGAAGTTACTTAATGCTTCATTCGGAATTAATAACGTCTATTCAAGAAAACAAGAAGATAAATGTATTACTATTTGATAACAGTGGATTTGGTTGCATTAACAATTTAGAAATGGGAAATGGAATGGGCAGTTTTGGAACAGAATTTAGATATAGAAATGAAAAAAGCGGCAAGCTTAATGGTGGATTGATTCCAATAGATTTTGCAAAATGTGCACAAGGGTATGGAGTAAAAAGCTATACAGTCAAAACAATAGAAGAGCTTAAAGAAGCGCTAGTAGATGCCAAAAAACAAACTAGATCTACTTTAATAGATATAAAAACACTTCCAAAAACAATGACAAACGGTTATGAGTCTTGGTGGCATGTAGGAGTTGCTGAGGTTTCTGATAAAGATTCAATAAAAAATGCGTACATTAACAAAACAGATAATCTTACAAATGCAAGAAAATATTAAAACGGGGAGAGATGTTATTATGTTAAAGGTTGGAATTATTGGTGTAGGAAGAATTGGGAAGGTACATGGAGAAAGTATATCAAAATATGTTAAAAATGTTGAAATTAAATCAATTGCTGATGCATACTTAAACGATGCTACAAGAGAATGGGCAAAGAGTAAGGGAATACTTGAGGTATATACTGACTATAAAAAAATATTAGAAGATCCAGAAATTGATGCAGTATTAATTTGCTCCTCAACAGATACACACTCACCAATCTCAATAGAAGCAATAAGAGCAGGAAAGCATGTTTTCTGTGAAAAACCAATTGATCATGATTTAACTAGAATAAAAGAAGTCATTAATGAATTAGGTAAATCTAAGGTTAAGTATCAAGTAGGGTTTAATAGAAGATTTGACCATAACTTTAAATCAGTTAAGAATGCGGTTGCTAGTGGAAAAATTGGAGAACCTCATATTTTGAAAATAACTTCAAGAGATCCTGAGCCACCTTCAATAGATTATGTGAAGATTTCTGGTGGCATGTTCTTAGATATGACAATTCATGATTTTGATATGGCTAGATATCTTTTAGATAGTGAAGTTGAAGAAGTTTATGCAGTCGGTAATGTATTGATAGACAACGCTATAGGCGAAGCTGGGGACATTGATACAGCTATTATAACATTAAAGATGCAAAACGGAACTTTAGCAGTAATTGATAACTCAAGGCAGTCAGCTTATGGATATGATCAAAGGGCTGAAGTGTTTGGATCATTAGGTCAGGTTTCAATAGCAAATGATAGCACTTCATCGGCAGTAATATCAAATGAAAATGGTGTTACAGGAGAAAAGCCATTATTCTTCTTCCTAGAAAGATATATGCAGGCTTATGCGCAGGAAATAACAGAATTTATTGACGCAATTGTAAATAATACAGATACACCCGTAGATGCCGAAGATGGCTTACAAGCTGTATTAATTGGTGAAGCTGCTACAAAATCATTACATGAGAATAGACCAGTTAAATTATCTGAAATTAAATTTTAATTATGAGGGGTGTTAATTATGTTAGATAGTAAAAAGGTCAAATTAGGTATTGCTCCAATTGCATGGACAAATGATGATATGCCAGATTTAGGAAAAGAAAATACTTTTGATCAGTGCTTGAGTGAAGCCGCATTAGCCGGTTTCCAAGGAACAGAGGTAGGAAATAAGTATCCAAAGGATGTTAAAGTTTTAAAAAAGGCTTTAGAGCTTAGAGGGTTGGAAATTGCAAGTGCTTGGTTTAGTTCGTTCTTAACTACGAAACCATATGAAGAAACTGAGGCAGAATTTATTAAGCATAGAGATTTTCTACATGATCTGGGGGCTAATGTAATCGTTGTAGCTGAGCAAGGACATAGCGTACAAGGTGAACTAGATACTCCAGTGTTTGATGGGAAGTACCATTTTAATGAGGAAGAATGGAAGCTGCTTGGAAATGGATTAAACAAGCTAGGAAAGTTAGCTCAAGATAAGGGAATGAAAATGGTTTACCATCATCATATGGGAACAGGAGTACAAACAACAAAAGAGATAGATAAGCTTATGAGTATTACTGATGAAAAGTTAGTTTACTTGTTATTTGATTCAGGTCATTTAGTATATTCAGGTGAGGATCATATAGCAATACTTAAAAAATATATAAATAGAATCAAGCATGTTCATTTAAAAGATATTAGACCGGAGATAGTAAAAAAGGTTAAAGATGAAAAACTTAGTTTTTTAAAAGGAGTTCGATTAGGAGCTTTTACAGTACCAGGTGATGGAAGCATTGATTTTAAGCCAATATTCAAAATTTTAGCAGAAAATAATTATGAGGGTTGGCTATTGGTGGAAGCAGAGCAAGACCCAGCAAAGGCAAATCCATTTGAATATGCAGTAAAGGCAAGAAAATATATTAAAGATATATGCGGAGCATAATCCTATTACAAAAAGGGGGTGACTTAATGAATCTCTTTTCAGGAATTACATTTATGGCTATCGTTGCAACTGTATGGTTTATTGCTTGGAAAAAATCACAATTAATTAACAAAGATGATGCGGATGGTTATTTCCTTGGAGGACGAAGCCTAACAGGAATAACAATTGCTGGAACAATTCTAATGACGAATCTATCTACAGAGCAAATTGTTGGACAAAATGGCCAAAGTTACGTAGCTGGAATGGAGGTAATGGCTTGGGAGGTTACAGCTGCTTTTGCTTGTGTACTACTGGCGTTTGTTTTCTTACCTAAATACTTAAAACATGGAATTAGTACTATTTCTGATTTTATTGAAATTCGTTATGATACAACGACTAAAAGAATTATATCATTTTTGTTTCTAGTAAGTTATACAGTTACTTTTTTACCGGTCGTATTGTTTTCAGGAGCGTTAGTTTTTAATAAACTTTTCCATATAGATAAGTTATTAAATGTAAATGGCCAAGTTGCAATTATAATTGTAGCAGCATTTATTGGCTTGGTTGGACTCCTGTATGTGTTGATTGGAGGAATTTCTTTAAGTGCCTTTAGTGATACGATTTATGGTGTTGGTTTAATTGTTGGAGGTATTTCAATCCCAATTTTAGGATTAATCTTGCTCGGTAACGGTAGTTTCACTGGAGGGATTCAATTAATAATCCAGCGAACTCCAGACAAATTAAATGCTATCGGAGCACTTGATTCAAAATTGATTCCTTGGCCGACATTGTTCCTCGGGATGTTTTTCAATAATCTATTTTATTGGTGTACTAATCAAATGATTGTTCAAAAAGCATTAGCTGGAAAAAATCTTAAAGAAGCACAAAAGGGTGCTTTATATGTAGGCTTTTTTAAAATTTTTGGAGCTTTATTTTTAGTTTTTCCGGGTATTATTGCATATAATATGTTTGGAAAGACACTAAAAGTAGCTGATGATGCGTACCCATCTTTAGTCACGGCAGTACTTCCAACATGGGCTTATGGTATTTTCGGAGCAGTAATTTTTGGAGCTATTTTAAGTTCTTTCGCAGGAGCTTTAAATAGTACTTCAACCCTATTCGCATTAGACTTTTATAAACCAATAATTCGGCCTAAAGCTTCTGACAAAGAAGTTGTTAAAGTTGGGAAAATAGTGACAGCATTTGTAGCAATAGTTTCAATAGTTGTAGCCCCTTTTATTGCTTATGCACCAGCAGGTTTGTATACTTTCCTTCAAGAATACAATGGCTTTTATAATATGCCATTACTAGCAATTATTCTGCTTGGTTTCTATACAAAACGTGTTCCTGCCTTAGCCGCAAAAGTAACAATGATTTTTCATATTATAGCCTATACGATTTCTAAATTTTTATTTGCTGATGTTAATTTTTTATACGTATTGAGTGGTTTATTTTTCTTGGATATTTTAATAATGTTATTAATTGGTAAATTAAAACCGATGGAAATACCATTCAAAATTCAAGATGATGAAAGTAAAGTTGATTTAACACCTTGGAAATATGGAAAGTGTATTGGAATAGCTGTTGTAATTTGTATGATCGGAATGTATATATTATTTTCACCACTAGGACTTGCTAAATAAAAAAGAAATAAGAGAATGTTCTTATGGGTTTTTGCTATAAATACTGAAATTACAATCTATCGCCTAGAAAAATCATGTGCGAAAGGATAATTGATTATGAAAATTAATAGAATCAAAGAAATTGAGGAATATATATTAAGAAATGAATCAGTCACTTTAGATTCATTATGCGATATTTTTAAAATCTCTAAAAATACAATTCGCCGATATATAAATGAACTTGTAAAAAAAGGGAGTGTAAAAAAAGTTTATGGAGGAGTAACAGCTATTATTAAAGAAATAATTCCTTTCGAAGAAAGAAACATTAAAAATAATTATGAAAAAATGGCAATAGCTAAGGTTGCATCTGAATTTGTAAATGATGGAGATGTAATATTCATTGATTCTGGGACAACAACAATTAATATGATAGACTTCTTAAAAAACAAAAATGATGTAACTATACTGACGAATAGTTTGAATGTTATAATAATCGCACTCCCTTTTCCAAATTTAAATGTTATTTGTACGGGAGGAAGGTTAATAAGAAAAACAAATTCTTTTGAGGTGATAAATACTCTTACAATATTCAAAGATTATAATATAAATAAAGCATTTATGGCTGCTTCAGGTATTTCTATATCTAATGGAGCCACAAATTCTTCACCATTAGAATATAAGATTAAAAAAATTATAGTAGAAAAGAGTAATGAGTTGTATTTGTTAGCAGATTCGTCTAAATTTGAAGTTTCATCACTTATGACTTATTGTCAATTAACAGATATAGATTATCTTATAACAGATAGAAAACCATCTGAAAAATATATAGAATTTTTTGAAGAAAATAAAATTAATTTTATTTTCTCTTAATAATGGTTCAAGGGCATTTTTAATTATTGAGGATTATAATAAAAACAATAAAAAATTTATCAAATTAAACTGTTTTTCAGTATAATTTTTTGTTATAATTATATTCATAAAGAACATCCCCTTTTGGTTTTTGTGTGTTGTCATTCAATTATGCCAAATAAGGGGATGTCCTTCTATTTTTCAACCATAAATACTGAAATTAAAGGCTATCGCATTAAAAATTTATGTGAGAAGGCTTTGCTTCTGAAAATCAATCCAAATTAGCGGGAAAACTGAATAGCATGGTTCAAAATTTAAACTGTAAGATTAATTTTGCAGCGTCCAAGATGATGAGCAGCTACGAAGGTGATGATTTAACCGATAAGACTGTATGAGTCTTGTCGGTTTTTTAATCCACTCTGATGATGTTTATTATGCCAATCCACAATTATAAATAGTTATTAAGAAATTTTTTGAAGTATTATGAAACTATAATTATTACGTTGCAATACAAATATTATGTTATAATGTATATATTATGTGGAATTTGAATAAAATGTATACGTTGTGTGGGTTTTGAATATTAGAAGAAGCGTAATGAAAAAAAATGTAAAGTTTATATTTAACTATTTGCAGAAATATACAGGGGGAACAAGATGTTTAGTCCAATAAAAACCACAAAAGTTTATGAACAGGTAATAGATCAAATAAAAAATATGATTGATAAAGGTACGCTTAAAAAGGGTGACAAACTTCCTTCAGAGAGGAATTTAGTGGAGCAATTAAAGGTAAGCAGGGCTTCTATCCGTGAAGCGCTTAGAACATTAGAAGTCATTGGACTTATAGAGTGCAGACAAGGAGAAGGTAGTTATATAAAAGCAAATTTTCAAGATAAATTATTTGAACCGCTATCAATTATGTTTATGTTAGAGGGAAGCAATCCAGAAGAGATATGGGAGCTTAGAAAGATTGTGGAGGTGGAGGCTTCAGGCCTTGCTGCGAATAGGATAACGAGTGAACAACTAAAAGAGTTAAAAGAGCTTACTCAAAGATTTATGAATTGTGCGGATGAGAATACTAATGTTGAAATTGATAAAGAATTTCATTATAAGATTGCTGAGTGCTCGGGCAATGTTTTAGTATTTAACATTCTTAAAACAGTTTCAACGCTTGTAGATCATTTTATTAAGGATGCAAGAAAATTAATATTAGTTGACCCAGAAAATAAAGAAATACTTTTTTCTCAGCACAATGAGATATATTTATCTATGGAAAAACATAGCTCAGCTGATGCTAGAAAAGCAATGCGGGAACATTTAGATTTTGCAAATAGGTATATGAGTAAAATAAAATGATTTCAAAACATATAATTTTGTCCAAAGCAAAAAGTGAGAGTAATAACAAATATTACCCTCGCTTTTAAATTTTTGAATAAAATAAATATTGTTAATTAATTAATTAATAATAGTAGAAATATTTTCAATAGTGTGTTATTATGATTTAAAAGATGGTCAGACCATCTTACCATTAATGAGTTTTAGATTTTCTATAAAAAGAATGGAGGAGCACATATGGAAATTTTAGTTTGTATAAAGCAAGTTCCAGGAACTTCAAAAGTTGAAGTAGATCCAGTTACAGGTGTTTTAAAAAGAGATGGTGTAGATTCAAAAATGAATCCTTATGATTTATATGCATTAGAAACAGCACTTAGAATAAAGGAAGAAAAAGGTGGGGTAATTAAGGTTATAACTATGGGACCACCACAAGCAAATGATGTAATTCGCGAAGCATATATGATGGGAGCAGATGAAGGAGCACTCGTGTCTGATAGAAAGTTTGCCGGAGCAGATGTTCTTGCTACAGCTTATACACTTTCACAAGGTGTAAGGAAAATGGGAGAATTTGATCTTATATTATGTGGAAAGCAGACAACAGACGGAGACACTGCTCAAGTAGGACCAGAAATGGCTGAATATCTTAATATTCCTCACATTGCAAACGTTTTAAAAATAATAGAAATAAAAGAAAAATCAATTATTGTAGAAATGGATATGGCAAATACTGTTGAAGTAGCAGAGATTCAATTTCCATGTCTTTTAACTGTAGATAAAGATATATTTCAACCAAGACTTCCATCTTATAGGAAAAAATTAGCTACAAAAGATAGAGAAATAAAAATGATAACATTAAACGATTTTGAAGATAAAGATGAAAAGAAATATGGACTTAATGGTTCACCAACTCAGGTAGAAAGAATATTTCCACCAGATGTAAATAATGATAGAGAAACATGGACAGGCAATGGTGCAGAGCTTAGTTTAAAAATAGCTGCAAAACTTAAACAATTAAAATTTGTATAGAGAAGGGTGGAATTTTCATGAGTAAGTTAATTTGTAACCAAGAGAAAGTAAACGATTCAAATATTCAAGAATTAATAAAGGTTTGCCCTTTTGGTGCTATTGAATACATAGATGGTAAAGTTGAAGTTAATGCAGGATGCAAAATGTGTAAGATTTGCGTTAAAAAAGGTCCAACAGGTGTAATGGAATTTATTGAAACAGAGGCCGTGCAAGTTGATAAAAGTTTATGGAAGGGTATAGGAGTATATGTTGACCATGTAGAAGGAGTTATACATCCTGTAACAATGGAGCTTATCGGTAAAGCTAGGGAGCTTGCCGCAGTTGTTAATTTCCCAGTATATTGTGTATTTATTGGTTATAACATAAAGGAAAAGGCTAAAGAATTGCTTCATTATGGAGTTGATGAGGTCTTTGTATACGATTATAAAGAATTTGAGGAGTTTAGGATAGAACCTTATACAGCTGCATTTGAAGACTTTGTAAACAAGGTAAAGCCATCATCATTATTGGTTGGTGCTACAACAATTGGTAGATCTCTTGCTCCAAGAGTAGCAGCAAGGTTTAGAACTGGACTCACAGCTGATTGTACAATACTTAAAATGAAAGAAAATACAGACCTTGTACAGATAAGACCTGCTTTTGGTGGTAACATTATGGCTCAAATTGTATGTCCTAATAATAGACCACAGATGTCAACAGTAAGATATAAGGTTATGAATGCACCTGAAAAACAGTGCGATGCAAAAGGTAAGATTACAATCTGTGAAATGGATAGAGCAAAACTCGATTCGAATATTGAAGTATTAAAGGTTACAAAGAAAGAAGTTGAGGAAAATATTTCAGATGCAGAAGTAATCATTGCAGTTGGTAGGGCATTAAAATCAGAAAAGGATATGGTTATGATTCAAGAATTAGCAGACATTCTTGGTGCTCAAATAGCTGGGACAAGACCAACAATTGAAGCAGGTTGGATTAATGCTAAGAAACAAATTGGTCTTTCTGGTAGAACAGTTAAACCAAAGCTAATAATAGCTCTTGGAATTTCTGGTGCAGTTCAGTTTACAGCTGGTATGAATAGTTCAGAGCGTATATTTGCAATAAATAAAGATGAAAATGCTTCTATATTCAATGTAGCTCATTATGGGATAGTAGGAGATATTTATGAAATAGTTCCTCAGTTGATTGAAAATATTAAAAATTCAGGAGCTGAGTATTGTATACGTTAACTTTTAAATTGGAGTTATAGATAATAAGTAAGTTAGTGTTTAAACTAACTAAGTTTAAACACTAAATTCAGAATCGAGGAGGTAATTTTATGGATTACAAAAAACTTGATGCTAAGGATATAGAGTTTTTAGTGTCAATATTAGATAAAGATAGGGTGTTTACTGGAGAAGCAATAAATGATGATTTCAGCCATGACGAGATGGGTGGAATAAGCAAAATGCCCGACGTATTAGTTGAGGTTCTTGAAGCAAGTGAAGTATCAAAGATTATGAAATATGCAAATGAAAACATGATTCCTGTTGTAGCAAGAGGTTCTGGAACAGGACTAGTTGGAGCATCAGTTCCAATTCACGGTGGAATTATGATAAATATGTCCAGAATGAACAAAATACTTGAGATTGATGAAGAAAACTTAACATTAACCCTTGAACCAGGCGTACTTTTAATGGAAATAAGCAAATATGTTGAAGAGTTTGATTTATTTTATCCACCAGACCCAGGTGAAAAGTCGGCTACAATTGCTGGTAACATCAATACAAATGCAGGTGGAATGAGAGCTGTTAAGTACGGAGTTACTAGAGATTATATAAGAGGCCTTGAAGTAGTGCTCCCAAACGGAGAAATACTTGATGTTGGAGGAAAAGTAGTTAAGAATTCTACTGGATACAGCATAAAAGATTTAATATGTGGATCTGAAGGAACCCTTGGAATAATCACAAAAATTATATTAAAACTTATACCACTACCTAAGAAAGCTGTATCGCTCTTAATACCTTTTCCAAATCTTGATATGGCAATAGGAACAGTACCTTTGATAGTTAAATCAAAATCTGCGCCAACTGCTATAGAATTTATGCAAAGAGAAGTTATTATCGCTGCTGAAGAATTCCTAGGAAAAAAATTCCCAGATAATTCGTCAGATGCATATCTTTTATTAACTTTTGATGGTAATAGCATAGAAGAAATAGAAAGAGCTTATGAAAGTGTAGCCAACATTTGCCTTGAAGAAGGTGCTCTTGATGTATTTATAACTGATACAGATGAGCGAAAAGAGGCTGTCTGGTCTGCAAGAGGAGCTTTCCTTGAAGCTGTTAAAGCAACGACAACTGATATGGATGAATGTGATGTTGTTGTTCCAAGAAATAAAGTTGCGCAGTTCATTAAGTATACTAATGAACTTCAAAAAGAATTTGATGTGAGAATAAGAAGCTTTGGTCATGCAGGTGATGGTAATTTACATGTGTATGTATTAAAGGATGAGCTTACAGATAAAGAATGGTCAGTGAAGATTGAAGAAGTATTTGAAGCAATGTATGAAAAATCAAGGGAGCTCAAGGGTTTAGTATCTGGAGAACATGGAATTGGATTTGCTAAGAAAGCATATATGCTTGAACAATTTGGTCCTGTATATGTAGGACTTATGAAAAATATAAAATTGGCATTTGATCCTAACAATATATTAAATCCAGGAAAGGTTTGTGAATAGAAAAAATGATATCGCCAATGTCTTTTAAAGATGTTGGCGATATAATAATACTTTAATGTAGTCGATTCCAGTATTATGACTAGTGTTATTAATAGAGGAGGGAATAAAAGATGAATAATTATTTATTATTTTTCATAGCACTTATCCCCATTGTATGGCTCATGGTTTCGCTCGGTGTTTTAAAAATGCCAGGACATAAAACTTGTTCAATCACACTCGTAATTACAATAATACTTGCAATCCTAGTTTGGAAGATGCCAATTAGTCAAGCTCTCACAGCGACACTTGAGGGTGCAGCAATGGCAATATGGCCAATAATTGTTGTAATAATTGCAGCAGTGTTCACCTACAATCTTTCTATTCATACAAAAAGTATGGACGTAATAAAGGATATGATGACAGGAATAACAACTGATAAGAGAATTTTAGTTTTAATTATTGCTTGGGGTTTTGGTGGATTTCTTGAAGCAATTGCAGGCTTTGGTACGGCAGTTGCAATACCTGCCAGTATTTTAGCCGCACTTGGCTTTAATCCTGTATTTGCAGCAATAATATGTCTTATTGCAAATACAACACCAACAGCTTTTGGAGCAATAGGTCTACCTGTAACAACCTTAGCAAAGGTTGCAGCAATTGATCCTGTTACTTTAAGCTATGCAGTTGCACTTCAATTATTTGTATTAATTGCAGTTTTACCATTAATATTAGTAATGCTAACAGGTAAAAGTGTAAAGGCAATAAAGGGAGTTGTGCTTATTTGTATTGCGTCAGGGCTAGCTTTTGCAATACCAGAACTTCTAGTTGCAAAATATATGGGTCCTGAACTTCCAGCACTAATTGGTTCAATAATATGTATTATTGTAACAGTTGCAATAACTAAAATATTCTATAAAAATACTGCATCTAAAGATAAAGTTAATATATCCGCAAAACAAGGGTTATTGGCATGGGTGCCATTTATATTAGTTCTGACTTTTATATTAATAACAAGTTCTCTTATACCAGCAATCAATAAACCATTATCATCTATACAAACATCTGTTCAAATATATAATGGCCCAGATGCAAAAATTAGTTCCTTTATATGGATTGCTAATCCAGGGACACTTATAATTCTTGCCACATTTATAGGGGGGCTTATTCAGGGAGCTAAGTTTAAAGAAATAGTAAAAGTATTTATTGATACATGCAAACAAATGAGTAAAACTGCAATTACAATACTTGCAATAGTCTCTCTTGCAAAGGTAATGAGTCATAGCGGAATGATAACATCTATTGCTGTGGTCTTAGTTGCAGCAACAGGAAGCTTTTATCCATTATTTGCTCCAATCATAGGTGCTTTAGGTACTTTTGTAACTGGTAGTGATACCTCTGCAAATGTATTGTTCGGACCACTTCAAGTTGAAGTTGCAAAAAATTTACATATGAGTCCTTATTGGTTAGCAGCTGCTAATACTGGTGGTGCCACTGCAGGTAAAATGATTTCTCCTCAAAGTATTGCAGTTGCCACAGCAGCCACTGGACTTGTAGGAGCTGAAGGTAAGATATTAAAGGCAACTTTAAAATTTTGCCTTGCATATGTAGCAATATTAGGATTAATTACGTACTTTGGAGCAAAATATTTTATAATGTAGGGAGGAACATATATGACTAAAGTAAAAATACCATATTCAAAACAATTTTTGGAAATTGAAATTCCAGATAAAAATTTGGTAGCAATATTAGAATCAAAAGCTCATGCATACAAAGTTGAAAGTACTCAGCAGGAAATTGTAAAAAAAGCACTTGATAACCCTATTGGAAGTGCAAAACTAGAAGAGCTAGTTAAGGGGAAGAAAAACTTAGTATTAATAACTAGTGACCATACAAGACCTGTACCAAGTAAAGTAACACTGCCAATACTACTTGAAAGAATAAGATCATCGAACCCTAAAATTGAAATAACAATATTAATTGCTACTGGTTTCCATAGACCTACTACAAGAGAAGAAATGATTGATAAGTTTGGTCAGGAAATAGTAGATAATGAAGTTATAATAAATCATGTATCAGAGGATTATGGCGATATGGTACGCGTCGGAACTCTTCCCTCAGGTGGAGAACTATTGCTTAATAAGATAGCGATGGAAGCTGAACTTTTAATTTCAGAAGGATTTATAGAACCACACTTCTTTGCAGGTTTTTCTGGAGGACGAAAGAGTGTTCTCCCTGGAGTGGCATCAGCAAAGACAGTTATGGCAAATCATTGTTCTGAATTTATAGCAAGTGAGTACGCACGGTCTGGAGTTATTGAAAATAATCCAATTCATAGAGATATGCTTTACGCTGCGAAGCAAGCTAAACTGGCATTTATACTAAATGTTGTTATTGACAGTGAGAAGAATGTTATAAATGCATTTGCAGGAGATAGTGAGCTTGCCCACGTTGAAGGTTGTAAATTTGTTATGGAACTTGCAGCTGTGAAAGCTGTGAAGGCAGATATTGCAATATCAACTAATGGAGGATATCCACTAGACCAAAATATATATCAGACTGTAAAAGGTATGACTGCAGCAGAAGCAACTTGTAAGGTCGGCGGACTTATAATCATGGTGTCTGCTTGTAATGATGGACATGGTGGTCAGTCATTTTATGACAATATCGCAAATGCAAGTAGCCCAAGAGAAGTTCTTGATAGGGTAATTAAAGTAGGAAGAAATGATACAGCACCAGATCAATGGGAATTTCAGATTCTTGCGCGGATACTAGATGCGCATACCGTAATTCTTGTTACAGATATGTGTGACCCTGAAATGATAAAGAATATGCATATGCAGCATGCATTTACCTTTGAAGAAGCGCTTGTTAGAGCTCTTAAAATAAAGGGAGATGATGCGACAATAACAGTAATACCAGATGGAGTTTCAGTTGTTGTAAAATAACATTCAAATTAATACTACTATTGAATATAATTTGGGGGCGGGTAAAATACATTGGGTGGAAGAATTCACATAATTTTATTTCAAGACTAATAATACTGTGGAGTGGGGAACTGAATTTTGAGTTTCCCACTTTTTTTTCAATTTTAGGTAAATGTAAAAAAATAAAGATAGAGAGGAGGGGTGAGTAGTCGCTAATATTGTTATGTAACTAGCCACATAGTATATAAATTAAAAATGTGGTAAAATACTTGTATTATAGTAAAATGTTATAATTAAACAAAAAAGTACAAAATTTAAAAAATAACCAGTAAGTATAACCTTGTCATTTATTATCCCAGACTTGTGAATTTATAAGAAGAGATATATTAGTTATGATTTAAAAGCCCTATTTATTGAATTCTTCAGTAATTGAAAATATAATAATGAGATTAAAATTAAGAAAATTAAGTAAAAAAATAAGGTTCTTAAGTTTCTAGGCATAAATTGTTAAGACCGATGTTGAAAAGGAGTGATGAAAATGATAAAAACTGCAATTTTAACCATGAGTGATAAAGGTTCTAGGGGAGAAAGAATTGATGGGACAGGTCCTGCAATAAGAAGTGAATTAGAAGGTAAAGGATTTGTTATAAGTTTCTATAAAATAATTTCTGATGAGAAACAGGAAATAGAAAAAGAATTGATTTATTTATGTGATGAGCTTAAGGTGGATTTAATTTTAACTAATGGAGGAACGGGGTTTTCAGAAAGAGATGTTACGCCAGAGGCAACTAGAAATGTAATTGAGAAATATGTACCCGGCATTGGTGAGGTTATGAGGATGAAATCACTCCAGATTACATCAAAGGCTGTGATTTCAAGAAGCATTGCAGGAATCCGCAAAAAAACCCTAATTATTAATCTTCCAGGAAGCCCAAAAGGTGCTGTAGAAAATCTTCAATTTATAATACCTGCAATTCCACATGGAATTGCTATACTTACAGGGGAAGCTAGCGAGTGTGGTAGAAGTTAACAAAAGGGAGAATGAGAATGGAATTTTTTAATGTGGTATCTGTAAAAGAAGCTAAACAAATAATAGATAGTTCTTTTATCTATAAGATTGAATCTGAAAAAATTAACATTATGCAAAGCGTTAATAGAATTAGTTTTAAAGATATAAAAGCAGAATGTAATATACCAGAATTTAAGAGATCGACAGTAGATGGCTTTGCAGTAAGATCAAGAGATGTATTTGGAGCTAGTGAAGGACTCCCGTCTATGCTTGAACTAAAGGGTGAGGTATTTATGGGGAATATCCCACCCTCGGATATTGCAGGGGGGGAGTGCTTATACGTACCTACAGGAGGGATGCTTCCGGAAAGCGTAGATAGTGTTGTTATGGTTGAGTACAGCCATAAGCTAGATGATAATACAATACTTATTTATTCACCTGTGGCTATGGGTGATAATGTAATACAAATTGGTGAAGATATAAATACTCAGGATATTGTCGTAAAAAAGGGAAGTAAACTCAGACCTTATGAGATAGGTGTTCTTGCAAGTATAGGAATTTCTGAGGTGATGGTTTATAAAAGACCTAGGGTTGGTATTATTTCAACTGGTGATGAAGTAGTACCCTGCGAAGTAAAGCCTTCTTTGGGTGAAGTGAGGGACATAAACACTTACCTGATTTGGTCTCTACTTCTTGAGGATGGAATGGAGCCAGTAAGCTATGGAATTATTAAGGATGATTATGAACTGTTAAAGAGTGCAACACAAAAAGCATTTAATGAATGTGATGTGGTACTAATTTCAGGAGGAAGTTCTGTTGGCACGAAAGATCACACTTTAAAGGTTATAGCTTCATTTGACGATGGAGAGGTCTTGGTACATGAAATAGCAGTAAAGCCTGGGAAACCAACTATAATAGGAAAACATAAAGAAAAAATAATATTTGGACTTCCAGGACATCCACTTGCATGTTGTATTATATATAAAATACTAGTTCAAAATTATATATATAGCCTAATGCTTCAAAGCGAAAAGATTTATGGAACAAATGCAGTAATGAGTATAAATTACCATAAAGCTAAAGGCCGGGAAGAATATCTACCTGTAGAGCTTGAAACAATAGAAGGCATGGTTATTGCAAAGCCGGTGTTTGGTAAATCTGGGATTATAACAGCATTTTCAAAGGCATGGGGGTATATAAAGATAGAAAAAAACGCGGAAGGTTTAAAAGAAGGACAAGCAGTTGAAGTCTATAAATTATAAAGGAGATGAGAGTATTGGCTCAAGAAGTCTTTCTATCAAATGTTGATTTGAATGAAGCAGTTAAAATATATTTTAATAAGTTATTATGCATTAAAGGTGAAAAGGAAAATGTGGTTACTTGGGAATCTGTAGGAAGAGTTTCATACTCATCAATTTTTGCGAAAATATCTTCACCCTTTTATAAGAGTTCTGCTATGGATGGTATTGCAACTATAAGTACCAAAACATATGGAGCAACAGATCGGAGTCATATCCAACTTCAAGAAGGAATTGATTATTTAGTAGTGGATACTGGAGATCCACTACCTAAAGAATTCGATTGTGTAATTATGGTAGAGGATTTGATAAATTTAGATAAGGGAAAAGTAGCTATTTATAAAAGTGCTGCCCCTTTTCAGAATATTAGACCAATTGGAGAAGATATTGTAAAAACACAACTTATTATCCCTTCAAATTATATGATTAGACCAGTAGATATAGGCTCTATTATAGCTGGGGGAGTAAATAATATTGATGTTTATAAAAGGCCGGTGGTTGGAATAATTCCGACTGGAACGGAGATGGTGGAGCCAGGTGAAGAACTTAATATTGGGGACATAATTGAGTTCAATTCAAGAGTATTTTCTGCCCAAGTTCAGGAATGGGGAGGTATACCCCTAAGATTTGATATAGTAAAAGATGATTATTTGCTTATTAAAGATGCTGTAAAAAAGGCAGTCCAGCAATGCGATATTATACTTATTAATGCAGGATCTTCAGCTGGTAGAGAGGATTTTACTTGTAATGTAATAGAAGAATTAGGTGAGGTTTATGTACATGGAATAGCTATAAAGCCCGGTAAACCTGTTATTCTTGGAAGTATAGAGGGAAAGCCTGTGATTGGTATACCTGGATTTCCAGTATCTGCTTATGTCGTAATGGACAATATATGCAAGAAAATAGTACATGCTTATATAGGGATAAATGAAGAAGAATATACCACTGTTGAGGTTGTACTTACTAGGCGTATAATGTCTACTTTAAAATATTTAGAATTTGTAAGAGTTAAAATTGGATTTGTTTCGGGAAAATATATTGCAACACCTATAGGTCGTGGAGCTGGAACAACAATGTCATTAGTAAGGGCAGATGGTATATTAGAAATACCACAAAATATTGAGGGCTATGAAGTAGGAACTGCGGTGAATGTTAAACTTTTAAGAAGCAAGGAAGAAATTAAAAATACAGTTGTATGTATTGGAAGCCATGACCCAATAGTTGATATAGCTTCGGATCTTTTTCATATAAAAAATGGGAAGTATTTTCTTTCTTCTGCTCATGTTGGAAGTATGGGAGGAATAATGGCATTAATAGGTTCAGAAACTCATATAGCACCTATTCATTTATTGGATATGGAGAATGGTATTTATAATATTTCTTATATTAAAAAGTATTTACCGAATAAACCTATGGTATTAATTAAAGGTGTTAAAAGAGTTCAGGGAATTATGGTTTCTAAAGGGAATCCTTTAGATATTAAATGTTTACAGGATATAGTTATAAAAGGTAGAAGATTTATAAATAGGCAAAGAGGTTCAGGTACAAGGTTATTTCTAGATTATAATTTAAAAAAGCTCCATATTAATCCACAAAACATATCAGGATATGAAAGAGAAGAATTCACCCATATTGCCGTCGCAGCAGTAGTTGCAGCAGGAGATGCAGATTGTGGACTTGGAATTTATTCTGCAGCCAAGCTTTTGGGTCTAGATTTTATAAAACTTGGGGATGAGGATTATGATTTTGTTGTGCCTAAGGAATTTATAGATATGGATATGATAAGGGAATTCATTAAAGTAATTAAAACAGATGAATTTAAAGGTGAGCTTGATAAACTTGGAGGCTATGATTATACGCAAATAGGGGAAATAATTGAACTTTAGGAGACGGTTTTATGAGGGATAGTCATGGAAGAGATATCAATTATTTAAGGATATCGGTAACTGATAGATGTAATTTAAGATGTATATATTGCATGCCAGAGCAGGGAATTAAGAGTAAGAATCATGTGGATATTCTACGTTTTGAAGAGATATTAAAAATTGTGAAGGCAGCAGAAAAATTAGGTATTAATAAAGTAAGATACACTGGTGGGGAACCACTAGTAATGAAAGATTTAGACAAGCTTATATATGAAACTTCAAAACTGCCAGGAATAGATGATATTGCTATAACTACAAATGGTATTTTACTATCTGGTATGGCATCAGATTTGAAAAAAGCTGGACTTAAAAGGGTAAATATTAGCCTTGATACTTTAGATAAAGAAAAGTTTAAAAGTATAACGAGAATAGGAAATCTAGATAAGGTAATGGAAAGTATAGATAAATGTTTAACCCTTGGGTTAAAACCGGTCAAAATAAACACAGTATTAATGAAAGGCTTTAATGATGCAGAGTTTGAAGGCTTTTTAACCTTAATTCGAGAAATGCCAATCGAAGTAAGGTTTATTGAACTCATGCCAATAGGTGAAGGTATTAAACTTTATGAAAAAAGTAAATTAAGTTTTAGGGAAATGCTAAAGTTGCATCCTGAGTTAACTGAAATAGAAACCTCTAAAAGTAGCACCGCTCAATTGTACAAGATTAAAGGGACAAAAGGAAAAATTGGATTCATTAGTCCAGTAAGTTGTAAATTTTGTGCGGATTGTAATAAAATAAGGCTCACATCTACAGGAACTATTAAAGCATGTCTTCATTCAAAGGAAGAAATAAATATTAGGAAATACCTAAATAACGAAGAGATGCTTACAAATGAATTAAAACAAGCAATTTTTAATAAACCGCTCGAACATCATCTTGAAGAGGAAAAAACCAGTAGAAGTGAAAAGATGATGTATCAGATAGGAGGATAAAGTGATGGAACTTACGCATATAAATGAAGAAGGAAGAGCTAAAATGGTTGATGTATCTGAAAAGTGTGACACTGTTCGGGAAGCTATAGCAGTTGGGTCAATTTCTATGAAAAGAGAAACACTTGAAAGAATAAGGGATGGGTCTATTTCAAAAGGAGACGTACTAGCTGTAGCACAAGTAGGGGGAATTATGGGTGCAAAAAGTACTTCGCAAATAATACCAATGTGCCATCCTATAATGATATCAGCTTGTGATATAAGTTTTAAAATTGACTTTGAAAATACTAAAATAGAAATAGAAGCAACGACAAGGACTGTAGGAAAGACAGGCATTGAGATGGAAGCGCTAACTGCGGTATCTGTTGCAGCATTAACTATTTATGATATGTGTAAGGCAATTGACAGGGAAATGCTTATAAATAATATTATGCTTGTGAGAAAAAGCGGGGGAAAATCAGGAATATTCGAAAGGAAGTCGTTATAATGGCAAAGGTTATTGCAATAAATACAAGTGAAAAAAAAGGTGTGATAAAACACCCTATAGAGAAAGGCTTTTTTAAAGTCAATCACGGACTTGAGGGAGATGCACATGCAGGTAATTGGCATAGACAGGTGAGTTTTCTTGGTGTTGAGAGTATTGATAAAATGAAAGCTAAGGGAGCTCTGGGCTTATGTTCAGGAAAGTTTGCTGAAAATATTACTACCGAAGGAATAATTTTGTATGAACTGCCTGTGGGAACTAAACTTAAAATAGGAAATGTAGTTTTAGAGGTAACACAAATAGGAAAGGAATGTCATAAGGGTTGTGAAATTATGAAATTGGTTGGTGACTGTATAATGCCAAGAGAAGGGATATTTGCTAAGGTACTAGAGGAGGGGTATATCCAGGCTGGAGATGAGATTGTAGTGGAGGAATAAGTATTTAGAGAAAATAAAAGGGGGAATTTTAATGTACGGTTACAATGGTAAAATATTAAGAATTAATTTAAAAGATAAGACTATTAAAGTTGAGGTACTTGATTTAAAGCAAGCTAAAAAATTTATTGGTGGTAGAGGGCTTGGAACAAAAATATTTATGGATGAAGTAGATCCGAGAGTTGATCCATTAAGCCCTGAAAATAAACTTATAATTATTACAGGACCATTAACAGGTACGCCTGTTCCAACCGGTGGAAGATACATGGTAGTTACAAAATCACCACAATCAGGTACAATTGCTTGTTCAAATTCAGGTGGTTATTGGGGAGCTGAATTCAAAGCTACAGGCTATGATATGATCATATTTGAGGACAAGGCTGATGCACCAGTTTACTTAACTATAATAGATGATAAAGTGGAAATAAAGGATGCTAGCAGTCTTTGGGGAAAGCTTGTTACAGAAACTACAGATATTCTAAGGAAAGAAATGCCTGATAAATCAAGAGTTATGACCATTGGACCGGCAGGAGAAGGACTATCCAATATGGCTGCTATAATGAATGATTATGATAGAGCAGCGGCCCGTTCTGGTGTCGGAGCTGTTATGGGTTCGAAAAATCTCAAAGCTATTGTAGTTAAAGGAAGTTCAAAACCACAAGTAGCAGATGCGACAACGCTAAAAGAGGTTTCGAAAGTTTGGTTGAAGACTATAAAAGCCAATGGGGTTACAGGCACAGGTCTCCCAACATACGGAACTGCAGTACTTGTAAATATACTAAATGAAAATGGGATATATCCAACCAATAATTTTCAAAAGTCTTACTTTGAAAAAGCTGATGACGTAAGTGGAGAGGCAATGACAAAGGATTACCTTGTTCGTAAAAACCCTTGTTATAGATGTCCCATTGCCTGTGGCAGATATGTAAAAATAGAGGATATGGGTATAGAAGTAGGCGGACCTGAATATGAAACACTTTGGGCTTTTAGTGGAGATTGTGGTATTTCTGATATGGTTACAACTTTCAAGGCGAACTACTGGTGTAATGAATATGGTATGGACACAATCTCTGTAGGTACAACTATCGCAGCGGCTATGGAACTACGTGAAAAGGGATATATTAAAAACGAAGAACTTGAAGGGACTCCTCTAGAATTTGGAAACATAGAGGGTGTAGTTGAATGGACAATAAAAATAGGTAAAGCTGAAGGACTAGGAGCAAAAATGTCTGAAGGTTCATACAGACTATGCGCATCTTATGGTGCACCAGAGTTTTCAATGTCAGTTAAAAAGCTTGAAATTCCTGCTTATGATCCAAGGGGTATAATGGGACAAGGGCTTCAATTTGCTACTTCAAACAGAGGCGGATGCCATGTTAGAGGATATATGATATCACCAGAAATATTAGGCTTGCCACAAAAGTTGGATAGATTTTCACTTGAAGGAAAAGCTACTTGGGTTAAGATTTTCCAAGACTTAACTGCATCTATAGATTCCCTTGGATTGTGTTTGTTTACGTCTTTTGCTATGGGAGCTCAAGATTATGCTAACTTGTATAATGCAGTATGTGGTACAGAGCACACTGCAGAATCCATACTTGATTCAGGAGACAGAATTTGGAACATTGAAAGACAATTTAATTTACAGGCTGGAATAGATGCGACGCAGGATACACTACCCAAAAGATTACTAGAGGAGCCAATTCCAGAAGGACCTTCAAAAGGGAATGTGCACAGATTATCTGAACTTCTTCCATCATATTATAATGAAAGAGGCTGGAATGAAAAAGGTATTCCAACGGAAGAAAAATTAAAAGAATTGGGACTATAGTTTCATAAATTTCAAACATTGCTATAAATGTCTAATTGGGAGGTGGATGAGGATGATTTTGGAAAGTAAAAGCAACAAGGGAATCAGCGCTAATTTAGGTGATTCCCTTGTTATTTATGATTTAACAGTAATTGTTGGATTAGCACCACATAAATGAATATGAAAATAAAACCTACTCCAGAGGCTGTAAGATAATATATAAGAGAAGAGGCCTCTTGTGCAGTAGATGCGTATAAATATCTTTATTATTGTGCTTTTGTCGGAGGGTTACCACTAATTATTAGATTTGCCTCTTCTTTTGTAAGGTTATAGTTAAGAAACTCTTTATAAAAGTTCATAGTCTCTTTAACAATATCTAAATTATTAAATTTATCAGGATGTAAAAGTTTTGCAGCCCATTGTATCTGTAATGCTTCTTCAGCACTGTAACGATCCCACATATAAGCTCCATCAGGATTGTGAACTACTTTTCCCTTTTGAACGGCAGTTACTTTTTCCCAGCCATCAGAACTCATAACACTTTCTGAATTTTTTGTATCTGCTCCAAGAATGATAACATCTGGATTCCATTTAAGTACTTGTTCCATAGATACAACCTTCATATTGCCTTTGATTTCACCTGCAACATTTGTTCCACCAGCAGCATTAATCCATGCATCAATAATTGAGCTGCTACCGTCAATAGCTAATGGTGAAAGTGAACTTATATGAAGAACCTTTGGTTTCTGATTTTTTGGTATAATTGAAGTTATATCTGTTACCATTTTAAGTTTACTATCTAAATATGAATTGTATTTAGTTGCTTTTTGCTTAGCTTCGGTTCCAAGTATATCTCCTGTGAGTTTGAAGCAACTTTTTAATTCTTCATAATTTGTAAAATTTAATTGAACAACGGGGATACCTGCACTTGTTATTTTGTCGCTATATTTATAGCTTGAAGGCATAAATACAATATCAGGTTTTGTTTTCAAAAGCTCTTCTACATTAACATCTGCAGCAGTAAAAACGGTTTCTGATTTGTTCATCTGAGGATTTACTTTATATAACCAAGGTCTTCCCCGTGGAGTGAGGACTGTAGCAACAATTTTTTCACCTGAACCTAGCATACTTAATACTTCATTATGGGCAGGCCATGAGTCACCAATTTTTTGAATGTTTGTTGGTATTTTAACTTTTTCTCCAGACATATTGGTAATTGTTCTTGTTGTAGGTTGATTCTTTTGTGAAGTTTTTGAGGAACTAGCATTATTCCCACACCCAGTGAACGAAATAATTATTATAATAACTACTAGTATTGATAAAAAAAAATTATTTCTTTTCATTTTAATCCATCCTTTTTTATATATAAGATTTTGAATTAGTAAGATTTTACATTATTTAACAACGGTATACATGATTTGATTTTTTCACCATTGCTAGTTTCTGTGCTTATGATTTTAACATTGATGCCATAGGCGGATTTAAGATTTTCTTCAGTTATAACTTCGTCCATACTTCCAATGATAAATTTATTGTTTTTATGCATCAGTGCTACTTTAGTAGAACATAGGAAAGCATGATCGGGAAAATGCGAAGTCATTATAACTCCAAGGCCTTTTTTTGCAAGATTATTAATCTGTTCTAAAACACGTATCTGATTACCAAAGTCTAGATTAGAGGTAGGCTCGTCCAAGATAAGTATTTTAGACTGTTGCGCAAGGGCCCTAGCTATTAAAACCATTTGTCTTTCGCCACCACTGATTTCCGTATATATTTTGTCTTTGAGATAGGATATGTTTAAGTCATTAATTGCTGATTCTGCAATTTCTTTATCCGTTTTGGAAGGGGCAGAAAACATACCTATATGAGCTGTTCTTCCCATTAATACTACATCAAATACATTGAAAGGAAATGGGGGCGTATGAGTCTGAGGAACATAACTAATCATTTTCGCTATTTGGTTTTTGGACCAATTCTTAGTATTTTTGCCATCTAATAATATTTCTCCACCCTGCAATTTTAAAAATCCCAGTATAGTCTTAAAAAATGTTGTCTTTCCTACACCATTTGGTCCAAGTATACACAATATTTCCCCAGATTTAACGCTTGTAGATATGTTATTTACAATGGGTTTTGATCCATATCCACATACTGCATTTTTTATCTCAAGTATCATAACCAACTTCTCCTTCCTTTTAACAATAGATAAATAAAAAATGGTGCTCCAATCAATGATGTTAGAATACCTAATGGTATTTCCACTGGAAACATACTACGAGCTAAATCGTCTACTAGTAGAAGAAAGATACTTCCCAACAAGAGAGAAGCAGGCAATAGGGTTTTATAATTAGGCCCAACAATCATTCTGGCAAGATGGGGTATAATAAGCCCAATCCATCCTACCATGCCACTAATTGACACCGCGGCGGCAGTTAGCAGTGAGGAACATATGATAACAATAGCTTTCATTTTAGAAGTATTAATACCAAGAGAGGCAGCCTCCTCATCTCCAAATGAAATCACATTCATTTGCCACCTCAATAAAATCAGGGGTATTATACTTATGATTATAGGGAAAATTATAATTTTCAAATCTTTAAAGGTAACCGAAGATAATCCACCCAATAACCAAAAAGTTATTGCTGGAAGTTTGTTATCTGTATCAGCTACATATTTTATTATTGAAATAAAGGCTGTAAATAGATTTGAAACAACCATGCCAATCAATACTAGTACCATAACTGAATTGTTTCCACGGCTTATAATTTTACCTAATAAATAAGTAAATGTAACTGCTACTAGTCCAAAGGCGAATGATGAAAACTGTATAGCAATAATATTAAATGACAAAAGAATTGCTAAAGCTGAACCAAAGCCAGCACCAGCAGAAGCTCCAAGTATATCGGGAGATACCATGGGGTTTTTAAACAAGCCCTGGTAGGCTGCACCAGATATGGAAAGAGAAGTCCCGACTAGAATAGCGGCTATAACCCTTGGTAGTCTTACTTTAAACAACACAGATTCTACAGCAGGTGGACATGTTATTGGAAGGTTAAATAGCTTTGAATAAATGATGTTAAAAATTTGGTAGAGAGGGATTGTATACCTGCCTACTGTTAGTGAAATAAAAAAAACAGCAACAAGGATTATGAAAAGTAAAATAATTATTTGTGTTTCATGGTTTTTTTTTATCGATATAGAAGTACTAGATTTCTTATTTAATACTATTTTAATTAAATCATTCATTTAATTATCTCCTTTTTTACAATTTATATTATAAGTATACAAGATTAAATAAAAATTTCATATTATTCAAGGTAATAACATCCATTTATATCCTACACCATAAATGTAAATACAAAAAGACAAATATTGTATATGCGGTTTAATTTCTAATTTAAAGATAAAAGGTGTTTTAAATAAAATTCAAATATGGTATAATTAAAAAGCAATTTAATATATGGAGAGATGTCCGAGTGGCCTATGGTACCTGCCTCGAAAACAGGCGAACGGGTTATTCCGTTCCGGGGGTTCAAATCCCCCTTTCTCCGCCAAAATAAAGAACTCTAGCAGAAATGTTAGAGTCCCTTTTGCTATGGTATTTTCCTGGAAAAGGGCTTTGTGATGTCTGTTTGACGACAAAGTGGGAAAGAGTAAATGGATTAATGTAATACGAAATAGTTTTAATAAGTGGTGGATGTTGCATAATGTGATTCGCCTCCACCAGTAAAACCCTCAACTAATTAATTAGTTGAGGGTTTTACTGGTGTGCCAGGCGCTGAAATTAACTACCTATTTCTTAATGGCACAGTCACCGTTCCATTAAAAGTACCTTTGCCTTTATAAGTAAACGATACATCGTTATTAGTAGTAATTCCATGCCAAACAATTCTATCATCACTTAAAACACCTTTATAAGAAATATTTACGATAGATGGTATTGTTCCATCTATATCCCAAAGAAAATCTAAATATAATATAGCATCTTCTGCTGTTGTTTTTATTATCTTATTTTGTTTTGTTTTTTGATTGCTAAAATCTACATTCACCAAATATTTAAGCTTTATTATTGGCATCAAGTTTTCAATTTGGTTGTCAGCAAGATTTAAATATTCTAACTGTTCCAAATTTGCTAAAGAGGCAATTTTCTCTATTTCATTTTTTTCTAAGGATAAAACTACTAATTTGTCTAAAAATAATAATGCATTAATATATTCGATTTTATTATTACCCATATATAAAGTTTTTAGTTTATTCAGGGATGCTAATGGAGTAATACTATGAATGTTGTTATTACTAGCATATAGATACTCTAAATTATGAAGGGTACCTATAGATGATAAGGTTTGAATTTCATTATTATTTATAGCAAGTTTTGTAACATTAATAGCATATTCTAGCCCTTTAATATTTTTAATCCCTTTCGAAGCCAAAGTAAGCTCTTTTGGAAGATTTCGCATATCAGAATCAGTAATATTATGAGTTTCATCTCTTTTTAGTATTTGATTTATGGCCTTTTTTAAGTTTTCATCTGGAATATCCACTTTAATAACAGTTGAATTTTTAGCATCAAATTTCATTGCAAAGCCATCATTTGATTTACTAGCATATTTCTCACAATAAGCATTAGTTGTAGTTGCAAAATCGCCTGAATTTGTTGGACCAGCTATATAAACAGTTGGCAAATCGCCTAAAGCTAACGCATCTAAACTATCTTTTTTAGAACCACCAATAAAAGTGGAGTATGCTAATTTATTATCCACTACATTTAATCTGCTTAGAAATCCATCTATTTCTCCACCCAAATAGGTTGTTTTATAAGCTCCCTCTGTAGTTTTAAAATCAGATGAGTTGGTGCTACCTACCATAAAAACAGTCCCGCCATTATCTACTTTCATAGCCTTAACAGAATTATTGTTGCATCCACCAAAATAAGAAGAGTAGTCTAAATTAGTTCCATCCGTGTTAACTTTTGCTATAAAAGTAGTTTGGTCCCCAGCGTAATAGATTTTTTGATAAGCATCTTTAGTTATTTCAAAATTTCCTGTAGTAATCCCAGCTACATAAGCATTACCATCATTATCACAGTCAATGGACATTCCACTATCGGAACCATTGCTTCCGAGGTAACTGCAGTACTTAACGTTGCCTAGATTGTTAAGTTTTATGACGAAAGCATCACCGTTACCACCTCCAAATTTTTCTTGATAGGAACCAGTGGTAACCTTGAAGTGTCCTTGGCCTTCTGGTGACTCATTTTCACTTAATTGGTCAGCTATTCCAGTAACATATACGTTGTTATTTTTATCAATAGCAATAGCATTACCGCTGTCTGACTGTTTTCCTCCTAGAAGTGTCGAATACAAAAATTTACTGCCGCTGCTATTAAATTTAGTTATAAATGCATTCTGTATTCCAGAAATTTCACATTGATACGCAGATTCTTTTGTAGTTGGAAAATTCTTTGCCATAATACCCATAGTGCTACCAGTTACCCATGCATTGCCATCATTATCCACTGCTATGGCATTTATCATATCCATTGTCATTACCGCTTGAGCGCCTAAATAAGTGGCATATATTATTTCGGCTTTAGTTTCAAAAAAAGATTCACCTTTAAGTTTTATAATAATCCCAGTCGCACCTAAACTTCCCTTTTCTTCTTGCGCTGCGCCTGGAGTTACTGGAAAAGAATTATCAATATTTCCAGTCCATCCACAAGCATAAACATCGCCATTTTTATCTATTGCCAGCCCCGTTCCTATATTTCCCTTAGGAAGAGCAAATTCTCCAAGAAGTTTTTCACCTGTATTATTTAGCTTCTTAATTAGCATTACATTGTTGAGATCACTACCTTCATTAACTAGGATAAAAGCATTACCACTTTTATCTTTAACTAATCCTTTTACTTCACAATTTTTGGGCATCCCTAGAAGTGTTGAATATTTTGTGTCTGAAAATAATTCACCTGTAACATCAACAGGACTTGGTTGGTTTAATACCTCTACTATATTCATATTATCTTCACCACTTATACTTTATTTTTATATTATTTTTATTGGAGTGGTAATTAATCCACTAAAATTGTTATTACTGGCAAACTTAAAAGTTACATCTTTATTTTTAGTGATTTCCCCCCAAGTAATCATATTATCCTTATAAACTCCATTATCGGAAATGTCAAATATTAACGGCGTGCTTCCGTCAATATTTGATAAGAAGTCTAATACTAATACTGCATCATCATATAGAGATTTTTCTATGGGAGCTAGTATAACTTTTTGATTGCTAAAGTTTATTTTAATAATGTGGTGTAGGTTTTTTAGTGGGGATAGATCAACAATTTTATTACCACTAAAATCTACTTTTTTTAGCCATTTTAATTCTGCTAAGGCAGACACATCATCTATATGGTTATTATTCATTTCTAAATCCATTAATTGCTTCATTTCTAAAAGTACATCTAAATTATCAATGCTATTTTCATTTAAATATAACTGCAGTAAATTTTCCGAATTTTTAAGTGCACCAATATTATTTAATAAATTTTTACTAGCATCTAAATATTGCAATCAAACTAAATTTAATAGGGGCATCGTAGTCCGAATTTTATTGTTATCTATATTTAAGCTTCTTACATACACTGCATATTCTAATCCTTTTAAATTTTCAATGCTTTTAGAACTTAAATTTATTTCTATTGGTAGCTTTTCCATATCATTATTAGTAATTTTATGATTACCATCTCTACCTAGCATTTCATTTAAAGTTTTTTTTAAATCAATATCAGGCATATCTATTTCTTTTTCTTCTGCAACTTTTAGTGAAAGTTCTATAATAAAGCCATCGTTATTTTTACTGGGATTTGTTTTACAAAAGGCATCCTCAGTCACAAAAAAATCTTTAGAACTCGTTACACCAGATATATAGGCAATACCAGTATTACCTAAATAGAAAGAGTCACAACTATCTTTTTTACTTCCTCCAATATAGGTTGAATAAATCAACTTATTTCCATCTTCATTAAGCTTAGATAAAAAACCGTCTCCATTTCCTGCAAAATATTTTGTTTCATAAGCTCCATTGGTAACATTAAAATCACAGGAGGTGGTATTCCCAACTAAATATAAATTATTGTTATTATCTAATCTAATGAACTTTACCTCATCGGTGCTACTCCCTCCTAAATAGGTTGAATATAATAGTTTGGAGCCATCACTGCTCATTTTGGTTACAAAAATTGATTGATTCCCTCCAGGAAAACTAGGATTAAAGGCACCTTCTGTAACAATAAAATCTCCGAAAGTTTTTCCAGACACATAGGCATTTCCTTCTTTATCACAAGAAATAGCAGTTCCACTGTCAGCAATTTTTCCACCTAAATAGGTGCAATAGACAACGGTGCCATCATTAGTTAACTTTATGATAAAAGCAGCATTAGCTCCGCCACCAAATTGTTTTTGAAAAGCGTTTTCTGATACTTTAAACTTGTTTTGATAAGGCTTGCCATTGTAATAATTATCAACTATGGCATAGTCTGCAAAGCCTGTGGCATATACATTTCCTTTATCATCCACGGAAATTGCCAGTCCGGTGTCTTCTTGTTGACCACCTAAAAAGGTTGAATATAAAAATTCACTACCAGTGCTATTAATTTTAGTTATAAAAGCATCAACACTTGGCAATCCACCAGCATATGCTAGTTTTTCTTGATATGGCTTGCCTGTTATTGGAAAGTCTGCAGAAGTAGTTGAGCCTGTTACCCAGGCGTTTTCAGCATCATCTACTGCTATGGCATAACCTACATCTGAACTAGAACCGCCTAAATAAGTTGCATAAATTACAGTAGGTTTAGTTTCAAAGGTTTTTCCTTCTACTTTTGCTACAAATGCATGAGCTAACCCATCGGTTTTTCGCTTAGTTTGAGCAGCATTTTTTGTAACTGGGAAATCAACATCTTTCACGTCAGCTATTAGGCCTGTAATATAAATATCACCTTTTTTATCTATTGTGAGTCCATAGCCTAAACAAGGTTTGCACAGTAAAAAATCTTTAAGAAGTTACCAGAAGAGTTAAATTTTTTTATAACAACTAATCCTTGATACAGGGTTGATTCTTCTGCTGAAATCTCATTAGTTAGTACATAGAAATTTCCCTGTTTGTCCGTTACAATTCCATTAATAAAGCAATGATCTTTTATATTTAAAAAGGTAGAATAAATCGGATCATTTTCTATCATATTTTCCTCATCCTCTCAATAAAACTCATCATAGGAACATAAATCTGGTTGCTTAGAAGTCTGCATTTTTGGATACTTACCGGTAACAGTATATGTAACAAATATTAAATAGTGAATAGTGGACAAATGCTTACCACCAACACTTTAGCATTTGTATCTTAAAAATCATTGATATAAGTGATGTTCGGGTTTTTTTACTATCAATAAAATAAAAAAAACAGGAGTTCAGCCTATTTATATTATTCAAAATGCGATTTTTCAGAACCTTCTCAAACAGGATTTTACATTTTTTAGGATACGGCATTTATGCAGTTCCAAGCCCTTATTGCAACATTGGTAATCGATCAATTTTAAAAAATTCAGGAAAAACGCAGGAAAATCAAAAAAATCTTCTTTATATTGGGTCTGTTATCTTTTCCTTGATGTAAATATAGATGAATTTATGGGTGTGTCTCCTGATAAAAAGTATGTTCTTTATTCAGAGGCAAGAACCATTCCTAAATGTGAAAGTCCGGAATGGCAAAAAGCTCTTGATTCAGGAGAGCTTCTTCATAAAAACGTAAAATTATTAAATTTATCTACAGGCGAAATTACGAATGTAAATACAGAAAGACTTAATAGTGATGCACAATTTATATGGATAAGTAAGAATAAAATTTTAGCGAATTATTTTGAAAAATGGGCAATCATTGATAAGGCAAAATAGAAACTTATCTTTGTCTAATATGTTTTTAATAGAGTCTATATCCTGGATATTAATGATTATTTTTGAAATCCCATGGGGATGGTTTGCAGATAAATTTGGGTATAAGAAAACACTTGTTATCTCAAATTTTATATTTTTTATATCAAAAATAGTTTTTTATAAATCAAATTCCTTTGGGATGTTCCTCATAGAACGAGTGTTATTAGCAGTAGCATTAGCCGGAATTTCAGGTTGTGACATTGCTCTAATATATTCATCAGTTAAGCAAGAGGAGAGTGAAAAAGTATTTGGAATATATAATGCATTTTCAACTGGTGGTTATTTAATTGCCTCTATTATGTTTTCAATACTCGTAAAACAGTCCATGGATAGTACTGCATTTTGGACTATTATACCTTATGCAGTGGCAGCAGTATTAACTTTGTTTATAAAAGAGGTTAATGTGCAGCAAATCGAAAAGCCTAAGTTTAAGCAAAGTTTACTAACAGCTTTTAAAAACAAAAGCATTATTATATTGGTAATTTCTTTTGCCTTAATAAATGAAGGAGTTCAAGTAGTAGGTGTATTTTTAAATCAATCACAATATGTGCGTTGTGGAATAAGTATTAAATATTTTGGAGTATTGGCAGTTGTTATGCAAATAGTTCGATTGAGTTCAATTAAAGCTTATAAAGTAAGCATTAAGCTAGGTTCCAATAGAAGTATTCAAATTATATATATGATTATTACTATATGTTGTACAATACTTATATTTACATCTAGCGCTGCATTAACTATACTTTCAATAATTGTTATATGTGGAAGTGCAGCTATAATTTCACCTATAGTTTTAGATATTGAAAATAGAAATATAAGTACTGCTAGCAGGGCGACCCTTTTATCAGTATTTGCTATGTTTGGAGATTTAACTGCTGCAGGAGCAAATGTAATTATTGGAAAGACCGCTGATATTTCAACGTCCTCAGCATTTATAACTTGTGTGATTATGTGTGTTTGTGCATATATATTATTGCTTCTCTATAAAAAAACATCAAAGAAATAAGTACAAAAAAACAAGTTAATTAATAGTAGCCCCTAAAATAATGCAACAATATCAGTAATACCGATGGATTGTTATGCTTGCCTATGAAATCACACTTTGCATCAAACATAGGAAAGCATATTAATAACTTTATATTAAGTTATATGTAATACAAACTGGTTTGTTATTTAGGGGCTCATTAACTACTACAGCATCTATATTAAATATTTTCCTTAAGTTATCTTTAGTCATTATTTCTTTAGGACTGCCAGTGCAAACTATGTTACCATCTTTAATTCCTACCATATAATCTGCAAACCTTGCGGCATTATTTAGATCGTGAATAACCATAACAATGGTTTGTCCTTGCGTCTTATTCAAACTTTCTAGTAATTGTAGAATTTCTAGCTGATGTGCTAAATCTAAATAGGTAGTAGGTTCGTCTAATAATAATATTTCAGTTTCTTGGGCGAGTGCCATAGCTATCCAAACTCTTTGCCTTTGGCCACCTGACAATGTCTCTATAGGTCTGTCCTTAAATTCTTGCATGCCAATTATCTTCAGTGCCCAATCTATTTTTTCTTTATCTTGACTAGTTAGTTTACCGAATCCACTTTGATGGGGAAATCTTCCATAGGATACGAGCTCACCAACAGTTAATCCATTTGGTGCTTGAGGACTTTGTGGCAAAACCGCCATTTCTTTAGATATGAAACTAGAACTTAAATCCTGAATGTCATTATCATTTATGTATATGACTCCATTTTTAGGCTTCAATATTCTTGCAATAGTCTTCAATATAGTTGATTTCCCACATCCATTAGAGCCTATAATAGTTGTGATTTTTCCTTTAGGTATGTTCAAATTTAAATCTTTTACTATGTCAAAATATCCATAAGATATAGATAAATTTTCGGTTTTTATGCTGTTCATATGTAACCTCCTAAGTTATTCCTTCATGATTAAATAGATGAAATAGGGTACGCCAATAATTGAAACAACTATTCCAATGGGCATTTCAATAGGAGCTAAAACATTTTTAGCTATGGTATCAGACAATAATAAAATTATTGAACTAACTAGTGCTGCAGTTGGTATTAATAATTTGTGCTTTGGTCCAACAAGCCGCCTTGCTATGTGTGGGGAAATTAGCCCTAAGAATGATATGGTTCCGGCAACCGCCGTAGCCGTACCAGCTAATGCCACGGTATATATTAGTAGTGATCTTCTTTCTTTTTCTATATGTACGCCGAGTCCAACTGAGAGTTCGTCGCCTAAACTTAAAACATCTAGATATCTTGCTTTATAAATTATAAGTCCGGTAAAAATAAATACAAATGGCAGAGTTGCAATAACATAACTCCAATTGGTTCCCCAAATACTTCCTGAGGTCCAAACCATTATTTTGTTGAAATCTTGAGTTGTAAATCTAAATTGAAATAGGATCAATATAGCATTAAAAGCAGAATTAATACCTATCCCCATCAAAATCAATCTAGTAGGATTTAGCCCCTTTTTCCAAGCTAAAGTATAAATAAGGAAAGCTGCAAAACCTGCTCCAAGCAAAGCTACGATAGGTATGGTAAACACTGTTAGCATGCTTATATCAGAATATACTTCTCCATTCATAAAATATATATAAATAACTACAGCCAAGGCTGCACCAGAACTTATGCCTAATATGCCGGGGTCAGCCAGATCATTTTTAGTTATTCCTTGAAGTACGGTTCCTGCTATAGCTAAGGCACTTGCCACAAGTATAGCTATAATTATTCGTGGAAGCCTCATAGTGAAGAGTACCAGTTCCTGCTTTTTATTTCCCTGCCCAAATAAAGTTTTAATTACATCTAGAGGACCTATAGCAAAAGTTCCAATATTAAAGCTAATTATAAATATTGAAAAGAGTAGAACGAATAATATGCTTATAATCAAAATTAGCTTTTTCTTTCTTTTATGGTTTCGCATTATAATGAATTGGCCTCCTTTCTGACAATATATATGAAGAAGGGTACACCCAGTAATGCTGTTAGCGACCCGATAGGAGTTTCATAAGGCTGATTTATCATCCTAGCTGCTATATCGCTATAAACTAGCAAATCCGCACCGAGTACTAGTGAACACGGGATTATAAATCTATAATCTGGTCCAACTAAACTTCTTACAATTTGTGGCACAATAAGCCCAAGAAAAGAAATATTTCCGGCTACCGCGACTGAACTACCGCTAAGTAATATTACGATGACTATACCAATAAATCTTATGATATTTGTCTTTTGACCAAGGCCTATGGCAATCTCTTCCCCTAGACTTAAAATGGTTATTTTAGGAGATATAATTATTGCGGCAATGACACCAAAGGCACCAACGGAGGCTAATAATTTTACCCCTTGCCATTTTGCAGTAACAAATCCACCAGCAACCCAAAAGCTTAGTTGCTGAGATAAATTAGAATACATTGCAATAGCGGTTGCGAGAGATATTAAAAGAGTTCCTAGAGCAGTTCCCGCTAAAATAAGTTTAATGGGACTAACACCTTTACTAGATTTTGAACTTAATAGATACACGAATACACCACTTAAACTAGCTCCAATAAAAGCGAAAAAGATCAGTCCTGAAGTCCCTATATTAGCCCTCATTGCAAAGGCTATAGCTATGGTAAAAGTTGCACCTTGAGTAATACCCATTATAGAGGGGTCAGCTATTGGGTTTCTTGTTATTCCTTGCATTATAGCACCAGATACTGCTAAAAAAGCTCCGACCAAAGCAGCTGCAATCATCCGGGGAAGTCTTATATCACGGATAATCTTTGAGTTTATATCAACGCCATCTAAAAATATGCTATTAACTACTGTATATAGGTCTATATGTTTTGCACCCAGGGATACGGACAATACCATACCAAAAAATAGTATAATAAGTCCAATTACAATTAATAATGAGCTTATGATTAGTCTATTCATTTTTTTCTTATGTTCTGTAACTATCGATTTTTCCATTAAAGCGGTACACCTCACATTAGCCTTAGATTAAAATGTATTAGGATAAAAGGGTGATAACGGTATATGGAAATATATCATTTATCACCTAGAAATATAATATATGTTATTTCACGAATTCTTTCTTTATCAAATCAAGTAATAATTCTCTTCCTATTGGAGAATAACCTTGTGCAAAATATGGGCTACTATCAAGTGTTGTAACATTTCCATTTTTTACAGCTCTCATGCTTTTCCAAACAGTACTACTCTCTAAATCTTTTTTATCAGCATCAGCTGCTATAACCACAATATGATCTGCATCAATGGATGATAAACCTTCCATAGTTACTACTGGTAAACTTATTCCTTCTTGCTTTGGAATGTTAGACGGTTGAGCTAATTTCATATCTGACAATAGTATTGAACCTATACCTGCATCACTGAAAATATAAAATTTGCCTGAACTTGCAAGTAGCGTAAGGTAAGTTTGCGGGCCATTTTCTTTCTTTATCTCAGATCCTATATGAATAGCTTTTTTATCGTATTCAGCTAGCCATTTTTGAGCATCTTTTTCTTGCCCAAATAGCTTGGAAACATCAGTTAATCGGGTCCGCCAATCGTTAGCATAGTCTTTAAGCATTACGACAGGTGCAATAGCTTTTAACTGAGCATATATTTTTGTTTGCCTTTCGCTCATTAAAATTAAATCTGGATCTAATTTTAGTATAGCTTCCATATCCATAGTATCCATCATGGAAAAGCCTACAAGTTCAGAGGTACTCATTTTATCTTTTAGATAACTTGGTATTTCCGTAGTTTTATAAGAATCAGCATTTGCAGTACCTACGGGGATATGGTTTAAAATTAATAATTCCTCGCTTGATCCAGATATATCTACAATACGTTTAGGGGGGGTAGTAGGGACTGTTACATCACCTTTTATTGTACTAACCACCTTGGTTACACTCTTTTCTTTAACTTCTTCAACGGTTTTTGAACAACCTGTAAAAGCTATAATGGAAATTACTGTTAATGTTATTAATCCTAATAATCTTTTTTTCTTCATAATAAATCTCTCCTAGTTTAATTTGAATTAGATATGTATACGACCCAATGATTAACCGAAATCATAAATTATTTATATGAGTGATAATTGCAAATGACAATCATTATCAATGAATCACAATTTTTATTATATCAGAACTACTAAATATGTCAATAATTTTTTAAAATTTTAATAAAGACTATGATTGATTTATGATAATGTCTTACTATACCACATTTGATTATGTCCCAAATATGAAAACATTGTATAATAAACCTCATGACTAGAAATGAGGTGCCGATAATGAGAAAGGTGAATTTAACTATGGAAGAAATAGATAAGTACTCTACTATAAAAAAATTAGTAGAAACAGATGGAAATAAAAAGCGAGCAGCTATAGCTCTCAATTGTTCAGTTAGGCATATTAACAGAATGGTTAAGGGATATAAAGAAAGTGGAAAGGAATTCTTTATTCATGGTAATCGAGGGCGGAAGCCCTCACATGCCCTCACTGTTAATACAAAGCAGTTAATCCTGGATTTATACCGTACCAAATACTCTGAAGCCAATTTTACTCACTTTTCTGAATTACTAAAAAAACATCACAATATAACGGTTTCTACTAGCACTATTCACTCTATCCTTATACAGGATTTCATCCTGTCCCCTAAGGCGAAGCGTGCTACAAGAAAAAGGATCAAGGCAGAATTAAAAGAACTACAAAAAACAACTAATTCTATTAAAGAAATTGCTGAAATTCAAAGTTCCATAATTGCTGCCGAGGATGCACATCCTAGACGTCCAAGATGTGCTTATACAGGTGAAATGCTTCAAATGGATGCTTCGGTACATCTTTGGTTCGGTAATGAAAAAAGTCAGTTGCATATCGCTGTAGATGATGCCACTGGCGCTATTATGGGGGCTTATTTCGATCCACAGGAAACTTTAAACGGATACTATCATGTACTACACCAAGTGCTTACTGACTATGGTATTCCCTACATGTTATTCACTGATAGACGTACTGTATTTGAATATAAACAAAAAAAATCCCCTTCAGTTGAAGAGGACACATTTACACAGTTTAGCTATGCGTGTAAACAATTGGGTATAGAAATTAGAACCAGTAGTGTTGCACAAGCCAAGGGACGCGTAGAAAGAATGTTTCAGACGTTACAATCACGCCTCCCCTTGGAAATGCGACTAGCTGGTATAAACACAATTGAGCAAGCAAACGAATTCTTAAACTCCTACATAAAAGAATTCAATGCTCAGTTTGCATTACCTGTTGATGATATCAAATCTGTCTTTGAAATGCAACCAGATAATGAAAAAATCAACTTAACTCTTGCCGTATTGACTAGTAGGAAGGTAGATAACGGAAGCTGTATCAAATTTAAAAAGAATTACTATTTACCTATAGATTCCAATGGTCATCCTGTACATTATCGCAAAGGAACATCTGGAATGGTAATTCAGGCATTTAGTGACGAGATTTTCTTGTGTGTAGATGAAAAGGTTTATGCGCTAGATTTATTACCAGGGCATAAACTTTCCTCTAAGAACTTTGATTTAGTTGTTCCAAATGACCAACCTAGAAAACGCTACATACCACCAATGAGTCATCCTTGGAAACAAGATTCTTTTGAGCGGTATCTAAATAAACAGGCTCACCGCAGCGATAATGTAGCATAGGAACACTAAAAATCTGTTCATTTTAGATCTTTGAAAAAGACAATCTTCTAAGGTTTATTAAGTGAACCCAAAACATATCTCAATAATAGATTAAGAAACTGGCCAATGGAAGCAAAAGCTAATAAAATCAAATTGACAAAAATAACTGGATTCCCATTCACTAGCTACGCTAATATAAATGGAAGGATTCTTGCATACCCTCAAAAACAATTTTTCAGTTTTAATGACATTTCAGAAGGAGATGCTTTAATGCATCAAAAATTATAAGCCTACGGCTAAAAGATATTTAGGAAAGATTTTAGGAGAAATTTCAAAGTAACTAAATAATCTTATATCCAGTTTGCACAACATGCATTAGGTAATCAAAATCAATGTAAAAGCACCAGAAAAACTGGTGCTAATGTTTTAAATATTTTGGGACATTTTCAAAAATGCTTGACATAATTTTTTAAAATTTTAATAAAGACAAGATTGGGTGCAAAGTTTAAGGCTAAATAAATCTTTAGCCTAGAAACGGTACAAAAAAATAATTTGACTATATATTGGTATAAAGAAGAAATGTTTACGTTTATGAGTAAAGATAATCAAAATAAATAAAGATGGAGAGGCTAGTATGAAAGTTGATACGATATTAAACAAGCAAAATATAAAGAATGCATTTTTTGTGATACTGGGGTGTTTATTATCTGCTATAGGTGTAAATATGTTTTTAGTAAATGCAAAACTATTCAGTGGAGGTCTGTCAGGTATGGCAATTTTAATACAGTATGCTTTGAAGGTTCCAGCAGGATATACTGTACTACTAGCTAATATACCTTTATTGGCATTAAGTTATAGGAAATTAAACAAAAGATTTACTATATACAGTATGATAGGGACTGTATCACTATCGCTATTTTTAGTAATGACTAAAAATTTAAGCAGTATTATTACGGTACATGATGCGCTTCTAATTTCTGTATATGGAGGGGTATTAATGGGCGCAGGAGCAGGGCTTGCATACTCAAACCACGGCTCAGAGGGTGGTATGAACATAATAGTAATGTTAATTAAAAAGAAATGTGATAGTTTTGATGTAGGTCAATTGGGTTTTATTGTAAATTGCATTATAGTATTTTTAGGAATGCTACTAAATGGAATAACTATTGCATTATACACGTTAATGAGCATGTATATAGCAGCTTTTGTTACAGATAAGATAATCCGCGGTTTATCACGAAAAAAGGTATTACTTATAATTACAGATAAAGAGGAGGAAGTTTGTGAGTATATAACAAACTCTAAGCACCGTGGAGCTACAATACTAAAGGGCAACGCACTTACAGGCAAAGAAAGAAAAGTTATCTATTGCATAGTACATGTATCAAAATTACCAGAGTTTAAATATTCAGTGCAGAAAATAGACGAGGATGCTTTAATTTCAATAATAGATGCTTCAGAAGTAGATGGTAGAGGATTTAATTCGAATATTTTATAAAAGATATTATCTCAAATTAATTCGAGGAAGTGTTAATAATGCTTGGAAAAAGACTATGTTTAGGAGACACTATTGGACTCATTGCTCCTGCCAGCCCAGAAAATATTGAAGCAATACAAAAGGCAATTTCATTTCTAAAAAATAGAGGGTTTAATATAATAGAAGGAAAACACCTATATGATAAGTGGGGATATCTTGCTGGCAAGGATGAAGACAGAGCAACAGATATAATGGAAATGTTCAAAAATCAAGCAGTAGATATGATCCTCTGCATAAGAGGGGGATATGGTTCAAGCAGAGTACTCCCTTATCTAGATTTTGATGTAATAAAAAAAAATCCAAAGATATTTGCGGGTTTTAGTGACATAACAGTTTTTCTAAATTCATTTTATGAGAAATGTGAACTAACTACATTTCATAGCCCAATGGGCAGTTCTAATCTAGAAGATATTGAAACTTTTAAAAGTTTTATGTTCACATTTATGGAAGGGTATAAGCCCTATACTATTAAAAACCCATCTGGATTTACTACTAAGTGTATTACAAAAGGTAAGGCTGAGGGTAATCTTATAGGTGGTAATCTTGGGCTATTATGCAACTTGCTTGGAACTCCCTATGAAATTAATATGAAAGATAAAATCTTCTTTATAGAAGAGGTTGGCGAAGAACCTTATAGAGTTGATAGGATGCTAACACAACTCCTATTAGCTAAAAAACTTCAACAGTGCAAGGGGATTATTTTAGGCCAATTTAAAGGTTGTGATTTACCTAGTTATCAAAGAAGCCTTACTTTAGAAGAGGTTTTTCAAGATAGATTATATAAGTTAGGTATCCCAATGTTTTCAAGGTTTTGCTCAGGTCATGACTATCCAAAACTCACCCTTCCCATTGGAGCAAGGGTGGAAATGGATGCTGAGACTGGAGTTATTCATGTAATGGAAGGCGTAGTGGAGTAATATAAAAGCTTGCAACTTAAAAAAATTGCAAGCTTTTATTTAAAATATCTTATTTTTTTACTGGTTCAAGACTTGCTTGGAAGTGTCTAAGAACAGCTGGCTCCCATGTAATTCGGTAACCTGTTATTTCGCTTGCCCTTTTTTTAATTGCAATTAGGGCATCTGCCATAATATCGATATGTGATTGAGTATAAACACGACGTGGAATTGCAAAACGTGTAAACTCAAATTCTGATTCTATTTGTTTTCCTGTATCAGGATCATTTCCCATCATATAAGATCCAATATCGCATGTGCGAATTCCGGCTTCTATATAAAGCTCAATCGCTAGAGCTTGCCCTGGAAATTCATAGTATGGAATCTGAGGTAACAACGCCTTTGCATCTACAAATACACCATGGCCTCCTACTGGTGATTGGTACGTAACGCCTGCGTCATCAAGTCGTGCTGCAAGATACTCCATTTGTCCAATACGATAGTTAAGGTAATTTTCATCAAGTCCTTCATAAAGACCAATTGCTAAACTCTCAAGATCACGACCTGAAAGACCGCCATAAGTAATAAAACCTTCGAATAAAATTGTACGTGCCTTACAAAGTTGGAACAATTTATCATCATATTTAATACCAATTAATCCACCCATATTGACAATTGTGTCTTTCTTAGCACTCATTGTAAACATATCTGCATAACTAAACATTTCTTTTACAATTTCTTTAATTGATTTATCTGCAAACTCTTTTTCTCTTAGTTTTACTAAGTAAGCGTTTTCAGCATAACGTGCAGCATCGATACATAATTTAATACCATATTTTTTACAAACATTTGATGTTTCTCTTACATTTTGTACAGATACTGGCTGACCACCTGCTGAATTATTTGTAACTGTAATAACAACAAGACCAATCTTATCGGCACCATACTCTTTAATTAAAGATTCTAATTTTTCAACATCCATATTTCCTTTAAAAGGTGCTCTTTTAGCTGGATCCTTAGCCTCAGCAACAACACAATCAATGGCTCTTGCACCTGTTGCTTCTACGTGTGCTCTTGTTGTATCAAAGAAGGTATTAGAGATAGCGTATTTACCTTTTTCCATTAATAATCCAAACATAACCTTCTCCGCTGCGCGACCTTGATGAACTGGCTGAATGTATTTATAACCAAAAATATCTTGACCTGCTTCTACAAGTTTATAGTAACTTGATGAACCAGCATAGGCTTCGTCGCCTCTCATGATACCAGCCCATTGTTCTTGACTCATTGCATTAGTTCCACTATCTGTTAATAAGTCAATATAAACATCTTCACCACGAAGGTTAAACATATTGTATTTTGCTTCAGCAATCTTTTGTTTTCTTTCCTCACGTGTAAGCATCTTAAGAGTCTCTACCATCTTAATTCTAAATGGTTCTGGTATATATTTTATGCTCATAATAAAAACCTCCATTTTATTTATTTAAAATGTAATTATGTTGAATGAATAAATCATTGCCCCCCTGTAATATAATGGTTTTTATATTTTAAACCCCCTATAGAACGATTTTATCACTGCAATAATATCTAGTCAATGGTCTTAATAAAATTATTAACAATAAGTAGAAATAATTACTAGTAAATGGGATTTGTTATACTGTTTTGCCTGATTTAAGGATTTTTTATAGCTTTAAATGAATTTGTAGTTGATAAGTAATTACTTTATTAATAATAAATTATTAATAAAGTAACGTTTACGTTGTAACTTTTATATAATTGTGATAATCTATATAGCATATTATAAATTTAGATTTTAAAATTTCTATAATAAATACACTAGTTATGAAGTTCCATATAAAGTGGTGTAATAAATATATAAGAGTAGGTGGAAAAATGAATGACATTATGTTAAAACAATATAGCATTCTTGTAGAATTTTTAGGAAAGTCCCTAGGTCCAGACTATGAAGTTGCTTTACATGATTTTGGATACGATACAAATTCCGTAGTTGCAATAGCGAATGGATATGTTAGCGGACGAACAGTTGGTGCTCCCATGACTAATCTAGCACTGAGTATTATATCAGATAAGAGTTATAAAAATAACAACTATAAACTCAACTATAATGGAGTTTCTAAAGATCAACGCATATTGAGATCTTCAACCATGTTTATTAAGGACGATAACGATGAGCTTGTGGGGATGTTGTGCATTAATTTCGACGATAAAAAATATGTAGATATAAGCGACCAAATATTAAAGCTTTGTCACCCAGATAAATTAATTGAGCAAAATAGCACATATGAATCTGTTAATTCTCTTTTGAATGATAATACTGAGACCTTTTCGGGATCTATTGCCGAAGTAACAGAAACTGTTTTAAATAAGGTATTAGACGACAATAACATCCCTATTGATCGATTGTCGAAGAATGAACGGATAAATATCATTGATATATTAAACCGAAAAGGTGTTTTTATGCTTAAGGGAGCTGTAAGTGAAGTAGCAAAACAACTTTATTGTTCAGAGCCTAGTATCTATCGCTATCTTAGCAAAGTCAATAGAAATATGGATTGTACTTGATAAAGAAAACAAATAAAAAACCTTGAAATTCAAAGGTTTTTTGTTATATGATGCACCATAATAAGAAACCTGACTGAAATAAAAAGCAAAAAAGTTAATTATAAATAAAGAACATACCATATAATTATGGTAGTAGGAGAAAGTTGTGAAATGATAAAATATTTACAATCAAAAACAGTTAAGATAACTTTGTCTGCAACAATAGCAATTATTATATCAAATTATATGGGATTAGAATTTGGAGTAACTTCGGGTATAATTGCAATATTAAGTATTCAAGATACGAAGAAAGAATCTATATTAGTTGCAGGTAGGAGAATAATCGCATCGACCGTAGCTATACTTTTATCTTTTATGTTATATATTTTACTTGGTAATAATCCTATTGTATTTGGACTATTTTTACTTATATTTATACCGATAACTAATATTTTGAAAACAAGTGAGGGTATGGTTATTGGCGCAGTATTATCAACACATCTTTTAATAAGTACAGATATTAATATTTTTTGGATTATAAATGAAGCAAAGTTAACTATAATAGGTATTGGGGTTGCAATGGTTTTTAATTTATATACAGCATCATTAGAAGAGGATTTTGAGAAGAATAAAGAGAATATAGAAGAACAATATAGATTAATATTATCAGATATGGCATTAAGTTTGATTTCACAAGCTGTACCAATTTATGAGCAAGAAGTAATTTCGAGTGTTGAAAAACTAATTAAAAATACTAAATTGATGGTACAAATAATAAATAATAATCATTTGTTTAAGAGTAATGATTATTATGTAAGTTATATAGATATGAGAAAAATACAATTAGAGGCTATAAAAAGAATGAAAAGACATTTTTCAAGATTTTATATAACCTATGATCAAACTATAACATTGTCAGAATTTACTAATGATGTTGCAACTAATATTCATGAAGATAATGATTGCATCGAACTTATTAATAAGCTCACTTTACTTAGGAAAGATTATGAAATTATGGCATTGCCAAAGAATAGAAATGAATTTGAAAATAGGGCATTATTATTTCTATTTTTAAATGATTTAGAGGACTTTTTAATTATCAAGAAGGAATTTAAAGAATGTTTTGAAAATTAACAATACGTAGTCAAGTCTAAACAAATTCATAACATATTATTTACAATTAACTACTATAATAACTACAACGAATATATATATCAGAGGCTTTGAAAATTTTAGTTTTATTAATCTAGTATTTTATTAGAAAGGTGAGGATTAAAATGAAAGAAGAAGAATTGTTATATAATGTGATTTTTCCCGAAGATAGTGATCCTAATTATATTAATTATGGTTATTTTATTGGGAAGAGTAAAAAAGATGTATTTAAATTGAAAGCTATTATAAATGAAAGTCAATTAAATCCAATATTAATTTGTGATGGCAATAAGGCAAATGCTTTTTTTGCCAAAGTTTTTCAAAGTGAAGTAGATAGGTTTTTGAAAATTGTAAGTGAACTTAAGTTTAAACAAATTAAAATAAATAGTTGTCATATGAACGAAGTAAAAAACATGTTTGAGGAAGATATAATGAATCACCGGAAAAAGGGGTATAAGCCAGCTAGATATCTATTACCACGGAGATTTAATAGAGGAATAAGAAATTGGAAATTACCAGATATAATAGAGCTAAATTCAAGAGATGAAAACAAACCAACATTAAATGGAGTAATTAATCTATAAAGATTCAAAAGGTCTATTTATTTTTAATATATATTTTTCTCGCTATTAAATAAAGGGCTTTAGCAATTTTGCTAGAACCTTTTTGAACTTTATTTATCATAAATGAAAGTAATAAATTTTATATTACGTAAAAATCATCCATAGAAAGGGGATAACTTCAATTTGCTATCGTATATCAGTATACTGAGTGGTGTTAAAATGACCAAAATAGTTTTGGGCTGGATAATTCATATCATCATAAAATATTAAACCATCTGCAAGCATAGTTTCCTGGCCATTAGCATATTTCCAAATAGACACATTTTCAGATTTATCACTACGGAAGAATATGATGTCTTTGTTATTTATATATATTGGCGAAAAATCGAAATAATTTTGGTTATTTGTAAGCTGTTTTATTTGTTTTGTAGTTGTATCAATACTGAAAATATGGTGTCGCCCGTTTAAAAGCCATTGAGTTAAGCCGCTAGGCACATATTTTTGTTCTTTAGAGGAAGCATATAGGATTGTATTCTCATCATTTGTGTAATAAGGTGTCATGATTGTTTTTCCCTTTGGGGATAAGGACTGAAATTTGCCAGTTAAGATATCTAGAACAACTAAAACTTTGTTATTACCCATCTCTCTACCACCACCGTAGATTAATGCTAAAGAGTTACTGTTTTTAGGGTTTGGGTATATATTATCACTATAGCCTAGTGAAATTATATTTGGATTAGTATATTCTATTAATTTATTTTGTGAAATATCGTACACTGCCAAATCAACTCCATCTGCTGGAAGAGAGCCTGCATGTGGATGTTTCCATATATACAGATACTTATCATCATTTGATATACCGATTATGATAGGATACATTCCTAAATCGTCACCTGTATCTATTTTACTTGGGATTGATTTTATAACTATTTTTTGTGTTTTTGCTATTGGATCAAAAAATAATATTCCATAATCATTTCTATAATCAGATCCATTTTTTTTATAGTATAGGTACTGCTCTGCATATATTCTTCCTTTACTATCTAAGGTAATATTTTGGTAATTAAACTCATTTTGAAGGTAAGGTTTACTGATTTTATTTACAACATCATAAACATATAAGCCGCCAGTGGTAGGAGAGTATAGTAAAGTATTTTTATCTTGCCATGCAAATGATAACTGTGACGCATTATCGACTACTTTTATATGTTCCAGTTTATCCGTTGTAATATATAAAACACTATCATTCATGTATGAAACCAGACTTTTATCAGGAGATATGAGTGGGTGAGAAAAGGTACCTCCACTATCTAATGTGATATTATCATTTTTATCATTTAAGGAGACTAAAAGTAATTCATTTTTCCGTATTACCACAGCGTTCATACTTTTAATGTCTGGAGTTTTTTTTATTGCAGTATTTTGTAATTTAAATGTTCCTATGCTCTTTTCGCTTTTACTGATTTTTGATGGATAGCCGCTTGTAATGCCAATAGCAGCTAGCAATAACATTGTAATTGTTAGGCTTTCCACCTTTACTTTTATATTTATCATGATTTCATACCGCCAATCTATCTTTTTATAGATAGCATTCCCTGATTTCTATGAAACAAACTGGAATAAAAAATAGCCTAAATTATATTATACAATTTAGGCCGTTTTGAATAAATATCTCTTTATATGAGTTTAAATCTTCTTCATGTAGTTGCGCAACATCTGCAAACTTGTATTCCTTATTTAATAAGGAATATTTATTTTGTCCAAATTGATGGAAGGGTAATAGATTTACTTCGGCTACACCCACTTCTTTTAATAGATTACAAAAGCCCTGCGCATCTTCCAAACTATCATTGATACCAGGTATTACGGGGATACGTATAATAACCTCTTTCATTACATAATCAAGGCTTCGGTATTCTCCGAAGACGGTGGAGGATTTTACAGCTGATTTTGAAACGGTATTCGGAAAAGGTGTAACAATTGTAGATTTATAGAATATAAATAAAGCTAATCTGTATTTTTTTACAGGTTGGCTTTTTATTTAGAAACACTAATTTCTAATGAAAAAAATACAATATATAGAAATTCAACAAAAGTACTTGCAAATATACTTTTACGCATTTCATGAGTTTGTGGTATATTATTATTAATTGAAATTGTAATATGATAGCTATTTCATTTAAGTAAACCCGTAGATGTAGTTATTAATTAATATGCTATGATCAGAACAAAAAAATAAGAAATAGTGCGTATGAAAAGAATTGCAGGAAGGAGCACTTTTAATGGAGAAAAGTATGGATGAAGAACTTTCTAGTATATTTATAATTTTTGGTGGAACTGGTGATTTGACAAAAAGAAAACTTATTCCAGCTATTTTTAGTTTGATGTACGAGGAGAAATTACCTGAAAATTTTACAATTGTGTCTATAGGAAGACGGGAAAAAATAAATCAGCAATATAGAGAAGAAATGTATGAATCAGTGAAAAAATTCTCTAGGTTTTCTTTAAATGAAGAACTATGGGATAAATTTAGTAAGAAAATTTTTTATAAGAATTTTGATTTTACTTCAGATAATGAAGCGTACAAGGATTTAGATTCATTTTTGGAAACAATGGAGACTAAATATTTAACTGGAGGCAAAAGATTATATTATTTAGCAGTTGCACCAGAGTTTTTTGAAGGGATAATTAGAAATTTAAAGAATAATGCTATGGTTTGCAAAGACACTGGCTGGCAGAGGATAATGATCGAAAAGCCTTTTGGATCAAGTTTGAAAACGGCTAGGATTTTAAATGATAACATATCAAAGCTTATACCTGAAGAGGATATATTTAGAATAGATCACTATCTGGGAAAGGAAATGATCCAAAACATATTAGCAATAAGATTTGGTAACTCATTATTTGAACCACTATGGAATGCAAATTATATTGATAATATTCAAATTACGTCCTATGAACTTTTAGGCGTAGAGAACAGAGGCGGATATTATGAAAATGCTGGTATTTTAAAAGATATGCTTCAAAATCATTTGTTACAAATATTGACTATGATTGCGATGGAACCTCCAGTAGACTTCCAACCTGAATCTATAAGAGATGAAAAAGTCAAGGTATTACGATCACTCAGACCTTTTACCGCTGAGACTTGCACGGAAAATATTGTTCGGGGTCAATATGGCTCTGGCTTTGTCAATGGTATAAAAGAGGTGGCGTATAGAGACGAAGATAGGGTATCAAAAGTGTCAAACACAGATACTTTTATAGCCCTTAAGACTTATATTGACAATTTCCGGTGGGGAGGAGTACCCATATATATAAGAGCAGGAAAAAGAATGGATACTAAAAGCACAGAGATAGTTATTCAGTTTAAAAAACTTCCTGGAATTAATTATTATAAGGAGTTTAATCAGATTAGTCATAATCTTTTAGTCTTAAAAATTCAGCCAGAAGAGGGCTTTTTCTTTCAGATAAATGCTAAAAGGCCAGGTAGTGAATTTAAAATGGAAAAAGTTGAATTAGATTATTGTCAAAGCTGTAAGTATTTAAATGATTCACCCGAGGCTTATGAGAGGCTATTACTTGAAGCAATTAGAAATAACTCATCTTTGTTTACTAGATGGGATGAACTTGAATACTCATGGAAATTTATTGAAAGTATTGAAAAAGGATTTGAAAATAATATACCTAATTATCCTAATTACTCAGCAGGGACCTCAGGCCCAGAGGAAGCAATGCATTTAGTTGAGCGGGATGGCGGACAGTGGTGGAATACAGCACAAAATTAAGGAGGCGTAACATGATTATATATGATATATCTATGACTATAGAAAAAAGTATGGGAGTATACAAGAATATAGAGGGAAAAAGACCAGTGATTAAATTTGAAAGGAAAATCACAAAGGATAGCATTAATGAATCTAGTATATGTATGAATTTACATACAGGAACTCATATTGATGCACCGTATCATGTAGATGATATGGGTGCTACTATTGATGCTATTGATTTAAATAAATTGATTACAAAGTGTAGAGTTTTGGATTTAACAAAAATAGTAAATGGAATAACAAAAGAAGATCTTATGGATAAAAACATAAGGCCAGGTGAATTCTTATTGCTTAAAACTCGCAACTCATTCACAAATGAGTTTGAATTTGATTTTGTTTTTCTTGAAAAAAGTGGAGCAGAGTATCTAGCAGAAAGAGAAATAATTGGAGTAGCAATAGATTCACTTGGAATAGAAAGGTCTCAGCCAGAACATGAAACCCATAAAATTCTTTTTAGCAAGGGAATAACTATAATAGAAGGTGTTAGACTAAAAGAAATAAAAGAAGATGAATACTTCATGTGTGCTATGCCACTTAAAATTAAGGGAGCAGATGGTGCTCCTGCTAGGATAGTTTTAATAAAAGACTTAATATAAGTACTTATAGTTCAAAACTTAAAAATTATATAAAATTACAGTTTTTGTTTTAATAATCCCAACTTATTTATGGTATAATTAAACAAGTAATTTAAAAATTGTAAGTAAACGCTTGCAAATTAACGGGGTGAATATGATGAATGTAAAAGAAAGAATTGAAGAGTTAAGAAATGGTATGAGAGAAAGAGGCATAGAAGCATATATAGTACCTAGTTCAGATCCACATCAAAGTGAATATGTAGCAGAACATTATACTGCTAGAACGTTTATAACAGGATTTACAGGTTCTGCTGGTACTGCAATTATAACACTTACGGATGCTTATCTTTGGACAGATGGAAGATATTTTATTCAAGCAGAAAGTGAATTACAAGGTACAGGTGTAACTTTATTTAAAATGGGAGAGAGTAATGTTCCAACTGTTGAGGAATTTTTGAAGGAATCTCTTAGCGAAGGAGCAAAGATTGCTTTTGATGGCAAGGTTATTTCAGTAGAGTATTTTAGAGGGTTAGAGAAAGCGTTAGAAAGTAAGAAATTTTCATTTGAAGTTAATGAAGATTTAATAGATAAAATATGGAAGGATAGACCAGCAAGACCCTCCAGTGAGGTGATTTTGCACGATATAGTGTATGCAGGAAAGTCAAGAGGAACAAAACTTGCGCAAGTAGTCCAGGAAATGAAGAATATGGGAGCAAATTACTATGTTATATCAGGACTCGATGATATAGCATGGCTATTAAACATTAGAGGAAGAGATGTAAAATGTAATCCCTTAACAATAGCTTATACAGTTATCTCAGAGGAAAAATGTTATTTATTTATAGATGAAATAAAGATTAATTCAAAAGTTAGATCTGAGCTTGAAAAGGCCAATGTAGAAATAATGCCATACGATAGCATAGGGGAATTTTTAAAAAATATTAAAGCCGGAACAATATTATTTGATCCAGCGAAAAACAGTACTTGGATATATAGTGCCATAAAGATTAAAACGGTAGAAGCTATGGATATAACTACAAAATTTAAGGGTATAAAAAATGATGTTGAAATTCAAAATGTTAGAAAGGCAATGGTACGTGATGGCGTGGCTATGGTTAAATTTATAAACTGGATGAAAAAAACTATAAAAACGCGTAATATTACTGAAATAGAGGCATCAGATAAAATTTGCGAAATAAGAAAAGCAGGAGAAAATTTTTATGATTTAAGTTTCGCATCTATTTCGGCTTACGGAGCAAATGCATCTATGCCTCACTATACTGCTACAGAAAAAAATCAGGCTACTATAAAGAAAGAAGGCCTTTATTTATTAGATTCTGGTGCTCAGTACTTAGATGGAACAACAGATATTACAAGGACCCTAGCAGTAGGCCCATTAACGGAAGAAGAGAAAACAGATTTCACTCTAGTTTTAAGAGGAATGATTGATTTAAGTATGCAGAGATTTTTATATGGAACCACTGGTTCAAACTTGGATATTATAGCTAGAATTCCACTTTGGAATGCGGGTATGAATTTTAAACATGGAACAGGGCATGGAGTAGGTTTCTTTTTAAATGTTCATGAGGGGCCACATCGAATATCTATGGCTGCCAGTACTATTAAGCTTGAAAAAGGAATGATAGTGTCCAATGAACCAGGGGTTTATAAGGATGGAAAACATGGTATAAGAATAGAAAACTTAGTTACTGTTAAGGAAGATGAAAAAACTCAATATGGTGGACAATTTATGAAGTTTGAGACTTTAACCTTTTGCCCTATAGATTTAGAAGCTATAGATGCGCTTTTATTAACATATGACGAAAAGGCGTGGCTAAATAATTATCATAGAACCGTATTTGAGAAACTTTCCCCATATTTAAAAGGAGAAGAACTAGAGTATTTAAAGGGTGCAACAATAGCAATATAAATATAAGATTAATGAATTAATAAGGGTTAAAGAGATGCAAATGCATCTCTTTTTTATTTCCTTATTAGCAATGCTTTTGCATGATTACTTTTAGTTTTAGTATCATAAGAAGGCATTGTTAATATTTTAACACGAATTAACAATAATATTAAATTGAGTTAAAATAAAAAAATATTAACAAATAAAATTGTAATAATACTGAAAAAAGAATATATAAGAGCTTACGCTAATACTTTAACACAGTAATATGTTAGGGATTGTTCAAAACATTAGTACGAATAAGTAGGAATTGTGAAAATAAAAGGTGGACAAAATGTTTTGTATACATTTACAAAAGAATGGTTTTTGAGTAAAAAAAATGTAAATCATTATATATTTGTTTGTTAAAAAATTAATTATTATTGACTTTTACTCTGAAAAAAACTATCTTAAGTTGTAGAAATTGAAATTAATATATAATTTAACAGGCGGTGTATAATTTTACATGTGGAATATATAAAAACTTTATCGTAGCCTTACAATAAAATTAATATTGTAGTCAAGGAGAGGAGCTGTAAAGGTGATAAAAGAGGAAGAAGGAATTATAATAGAAACATTTGAGGATAACATTGCGAAAGTCAAGGTAGGTAGGCATAACGAATGTAAAAATTGTGGTGCATGCCCAGGTGATAGTTCATTGGTGATTCAGGCTCAAAATTTTATTGGGGCTAAGGCTGGACAACGAATTGCCTTTGAAATGAAAGAAACAAATATGTTAATGGCAGCTTTTGTTGTATATATAGTGCCTCTTATTGCTATTGTAGTGGGGGTTATCGCTGGACAAGTAATAGCAAAAAAAATTGGTTATTCTGTGCGAGGTTTTCAAATAGGAGGCGGAATACTAACATTTATATTGTCCATAGTGAATATAAAAATTTTTGATGAATTTGCTCATAATAATGACGAAATGCAACTTGTTATTACTCGGATTCTATCTTGAAATAGTTTTTTTGATTTAAAGATATCTATATAATTCAATATATTTTAAAATATGCTAAATAGGGGTGGGAAAGTGATAAAAAGTTTTCGTGGAGGAATACATCCAAATGATAATAAAAATTATACCGCGGATAAGACTATAGAAATAGCACTAATGCCAAGTAAGGTTGTTATTCCTGTGAGGCAGCATATTGGTGCGCCGTGTTCACCCATTGTAGTTAAGGGTGATTTTGTAAAAAAAGGACAGGTTATAGCGAATAACACAGTTTTTGTATCTAGCCCTGTGCATGCATCAATATCCGGTATTGTTATAGATGTGGCAGAATACCCTCATCCGGTATTTGGAAAGTGTCTTTCTATTGTAATTGAAAATGATGGCTTCGATGATTGGATAGAAGGAATTCCAATTGAAAGAGATTGGGAGAAGTTAAATGATAATGAAATAAAAGATATTATTAAAGAAGCTGGTATCGTTGGAATGGGAGGGGCAACTTTTCCAACTCATGTAAAATTATCGCCACCAAAAGAAAACAAAATTGATACTTTTATTTTAAATGCGGCCGAATGTGAACCGTTTTTAACCGCAGATCACAGAATGATGCTAGAGTATTCCCAGCAAATTCTTACTGGTGTAAAAATAGTAATGAAGGTCCTCGGTGTTCAAAAAGCATATGTGGGAATAGAGGATAATAAGCCAGATGCAATTAGTGCTATGCAAAAAACTTTTGCAGGAACCAGAGTAGAAGTTAAGGCAATTCCTACTAAATATCCACAAGGTGCGGAAAAGATGCTTATTAAAGTGTTAGTGGATCGTGAGGTTCCATCCGGTAGTTTGCCAATGGATGTAGGAGTCGTTGTTCAAAATGTAGGAACAGTTATTGCAATATATGATGCTGTGGTAAAAGGAATTCCTTTGATTCAAAGAGTAATAACTGTAAGTGGAAGTGCTGTAAATGAACCTAAAAATCTTTTGCTTAGAATTGGAACAAGTTTTAAAGATGCTATTGAAAATTGTGGTGGATTTGTAGAGGCACCAGCTAAAATTATTATGGGTGGTCCCATGATGGGATTTGCTCAATCAAATTTAAATGTTTCTATTGTTAAAGGCGTTTCTGGAATTTTATGTTTAAATAAAAAAGATATTAATAATGGAAAGCAATCTCCTTGTATTCGTTGTGGGAAATGTGTAAGCATTTGTCCTTGTGGACTTAATCCAAGTATGCTAAGTATATTGGGAGAAAAAAACATGTATGAAGAAGCAAAGCTTGAACAAAATCTTTTTGATTGTGCAGAATGTGGAAGTTGTGTTTATGTATGTCCCGCTAAGCGGAATATAGTACAATACATTAGATATTGTAAAATGCAAAATACAGCGGATGCTGCAAAAAAAAAGGAGATGTTAGCTAAATGAATAGTGAAATAAAATTACAAGATAATCTCTTTACCATTTCAACATCTCCACATATACGTTCAGAGGCATCTATTTCTAAAATTATGTGGACTGTGAATTTGGCTTTGTCGCCAGCTGCAATTTTTGGGATTTATCACTTTGGGATTCCTGCTTTAATTATACTTCTTATGGGAAGTCTGTCAGCAGTTGGGTTCGAGTGCCTAATGCAAAAAATTAGAAAAAAGAAAATAACTATTTCTGATGGAAGTGCATTCCTAACAGGACTATTGCTTGCAATGTGTTTGCCACCGACGATTCCACCTTATATGGCGATAGTTGGTTCATTTATTGCTATCGTAATAGCAAAGCATTCTATGGGTGGTCTTGGGTATAATATTTTTAACCCAGCTCATATTGGTAGGGCAGCTCTTATGGTATCATGGCCTATTGCAATGACAACTTGGACAAGAATGAGTACAAGTGTAGATGTAGTAACTACTGCAACGCCTTTAAATATTTTAAAACAACAAGGATATGGAAAACTCATTGATACATTTGGAAGTGCACCTCAAATGTATAAAGCTATGTTCATTGGTGCTCGCAGTGGAAGTATTGGTGAGACATCTACAGTTTTACTAGTGATTGGAGGCATATATTTAATTTATAAAGGATATGTAAATTGGGAAGTTCCTGTATTTATGATTGGAACTGTAGGTATTTTAACTTGGATATTTGGACCGACAGGTTTATTTAGCGGAGATCCGCTATTCCATATTATGGCTGGAGGCCTTGTTATAGGAGCATTCTTTATGGCTACAGATATGGTTACTATTCCTATTACAAAGAAGGGGCAGGTGATCTTTGCTATGGGTGCTGGGGCGCTTACTGTTCTAATTCGGCTAAAGGGTGGATATCCAGAAGGGGTTTGTTATTCCATTTTGTTAATGAATGCAGTTACACCGCTTATAGATCGCGTGATAAAGCCGGTTAAATTTGGAGCAAGGAGGTAGCGAAAAATGTCAGATGACAATAATGTTTTGCATAATAAAGAGTATAGTATTTTTCAAATTGCTATGAATTTAACAGTTGCTTGTTTCATATCAGGCGCAATTATTGCTTCAACCTATTTTTTTACAGCACCAGTTGCAGCAGAAAAAGCGGCTATGATGAAGACTAATGCAATGAAGTCATTGGTGGTGGATGCAGAAAAGTTTGAGCCAGTGAAGGGGAAAAAAGAATGGTTTATTGCAGAAAAGAATGGGAAAGTAATTGCATATATAGTTCCAGCAGAGAGTAAAGGATATGGGGGAGCAATAAAAATGATTGTATCTGTGTCGCCACAAGGTAAAATTATTGAATTTGCTATATTAGAGAGTAATGAAACGCCCGGACTTGGAGAAAATGCAGGTAAAGAACCTTTTAGAGGTCAATTTAAAGGTAAAAAAACCAAAGATTTAGAAGTCGTAAAAGATAAATCAAAAGAAAATAATATTCAAGCTATGACTGGGGCTACCATTTCTTCAAAAGCGGTAACGAAAGGTATCAAAGAAGCTGTGGAACAGGTTACACAGTTTGTAGGGGGGAAATAATATGAGAGAGTTATGGAATATATTTAAAAAAGGGATTATTGAAGAAAATCCAATTTTTGTTCTTGCACTTAGTCTTTGTCCTGCTTTAGCGGTAACGAATAACTCGATAAATTCTCTAACTATGGGTTTAGCAGTTATCTTCGTTATTACTGCAAATAATACTATTGTATCTATTAGTAGAAAAGTAGTGAATCCTAAGGTCCGTGTACCGGTGTATATTACATCCATAGCAACCATTGTTACTGTAGTACAGTTGGTATTACAAGCATATGCGCCAGTGCTTTATAAGGCATTAGGAATATATTTAGCATTAATTGTTGTTTTTGCAATTATTTTAGCTAGAGCGGAAGTTTTTGCTTCAAAAAATTCAGTGATTCCATCCTTTTTTGATGGACTAGGAATGGGATGTGGTTTTGCACTTGCACTTTTATCTATCGGGATGATACGTGAACTTTTTGGTACAGGAGCTATATTTGGGATAAAAATTTTTGGCTCTTGGTATAATCCTGCACTTATCATGATTTTACCACCAGGTGCATTTATACTCATTGGCTATATGGTAGCCGGGTTTAAGATGCTGACTGAACATATGGAAAAAAATAAAATTGAGAGAGGCGAAGCATAATGGGTGAGTATCTAACTCTGTTTGTAAGTGTGGTAGTCGTAAATAACTTCGTTTTAACAAGGTTTTTAGGGCTTTGTATTTTTTTTGGGGTTTCTAAGAGCTTAAAAGCCTCTATTGGTATGGGAATGGCTGTAACTTCTGTTATGACTCTGAGTTCCATGCTAGCATGGTTGGTATTCCATTTTATATTGGCTCCATTTCATTTAACATTTTTAACAACGGCGGTGTTTGTGCTTTTAATTGCTAGCTTTGTGCAGCTTTTAGAAATGATTATTAAAAAATATGCACCTACATTATATAATATGTGGGGAATATATTTATTACTAATTGCTACAAATTGTGTTGTACTTGGCGTACCACTTTTAAATGTAGAATCAAATTTTTCATTTGTAAAAAGTGCAATATCTGCCGTTGGATCTGGTTTGGGGTTTGCTTTGGCAATTATACTTATGGCAAGTTTAAGAGAAAAACTAAGATTAGCAGATGTCCCTAAACCATTAGAGGGGCTCGGCATTGCGTTTATTTTAGCGGGCATGTTAGCATTAGCTTTCATGGGGTTTTCTGGGATTATAGCAGCGTAGAAAGGAGCTGAGAAATTATTATGAGTAATATAAGTATAGCGATTGCAGTTTTAGTTGTAATGACATCAGTTGGGCTAGTGTTTGGTTTAATTTTGGCGGTTGCAAATAAAAAATTTGCCATTGAAGTAAATCCATTGATTCATATTGTTGAAGATATATTACCAAAAGGTCAGTGTGGAGCCTGTGGATATGCTGGTTGTATGGCGTATGCAGAAGCTGTGGTTATAAACCCAGATGTAGCACCAAATCTTTGCATTCCAGGGAAAGCACCTGTTGCAAAAATGGTAGCAAATCTAACTGGTAAAGTGGCAGCAGAAATGGAGCCAAAAGTGGCTTTTGTAAAATGTGCTGGTACAGTAAGTAAAGCTATTAAGGATTATAAGTATCAAGGTGTTCAAGATTGTGTTGCAGCATCAGTGCTACAGGGAGGACCAAAGGGATGTAAATATGGTTGCCTCGGTTTTGGAACATGTGTTAAAAATTGTCCTTTTGATGCAATGACAATGAGCAAAGAAGGCATACCAATTATTAACAATAAAAAGTGTACGGGTTGTGGAAAATGTAAAATAGTTTGTCCTAAAAAAGTTATTGAATTAGTTCCAAATGGAATTAATGTATCTTTGAATTGTAATTCAAACGACAAAGGTGTTGTGACACGTAAACTTTGCAAAGTAGGCTGCATTGGATGTGGAATTTGTGTTAAGAATTGTCCATATGGTGCAATAAAAATTGAGAACAATCTAGCTGTAGTAGATTGTGATGTATGTGTTTCAATATGTAATGAATCTACTTGCTTATATAAATGCCCAACGGGTGCAATTAAAAAGTCTATAGAAAGTATATCACAGACAAGAATAGCAGCTAAATTATCTGAAAATAAAACTCTCTCTGATTAAAATAGGATGTTTTTTCTGATTTATCAATAAGGACGGATATTAATTTTAATCTTTCATTTTAATAATTTGTGGTTAATATGGGATTATATGTGATACAATAAACATATAATCAAGTTTAAGGAGGCTAGATATGAATAAAATTAAACAACAAGAAATAAGGAATGAGTTTGGTATACCTTGTCCTCTTGAAAATGAGTCAGATGAAAAGTATGCATATAGAATGATAGAAGAAATTTGTACTTTCTTAAAAAAGTATGCTATGCATACCGGAAAAAAAGGTTATGTTTGTCATCTTACAGGTGGAGTAGATAGCTTTGTTACAAGTATGCTTATAAAAAAATCAGGAATATATCTAATCAATCTATCTCTCCCATTTGGAATTAAATCAGACATGGCAGATGTAGAACTTGCAAGAGACATTATAAAGCCAGATGTATTTCAAACCTATGATGTAATGGGTCCCGTAATTGAATCCATTGAGCTTCTGCGTGGGCTACCTCCTTCAAAAGTAGATATAGGGAATACGAAATCTAGAGTGAGAATGACCGTGTTATATAGAGTAGCTGAAGTTTATGATGTTCTAGTTGCTGGCTACACGAATGTAGCCGAGCTAACTCTAGGAATGGTGACGAAACATGGTGACGATGCAGCAGATATACAACCACTTGAGGGAATAACAAAAAGCATAATTTACGAGATGGCAAAAATATTTAATGCACCTAAATCTATAATTAATAAAATTTCTACAAGTGGTGTATGGGACAATAGATCCAATCAAAAAGAAGTAACAGAACTAAATCATCAGGTTTGTATGTATTTAAGGGGTAAAGACATCTCAGAAGAATACGAGAAGAAAATATTAAAATTGTATACAGTTTCCAAACACAAAAGACATTCACCAGTTTCTCCAAAAGACACTTGGTGGCTTGAATAAATTAGTAAAAAAAATAGATGCACCTAATGTATAGGTGTATCTATTTCTTTTATAAGTACATTAGACTCATTATGTATTTCATGTGCATTATTTTACTTTTAGCACAAATACATGAGGTGTAAGCCTACCACTTTCAATTTTTATCTCTTGAAGTAATTCAAGTTGATCATTATCCAGCAGAACTTCCCTAAATAATTGCTTTTCTATTGTATAAACAAATGCCATTCCTCCTGGTCTTATAAAATCAGGGATTTTATTTACAAATGCACTATACAAGTCCGCGTACTTATTATGGGTGGTGGACTTATTGTCAAAAGGCATATTTGTTATCATCTCATCAAATTGGCCGTAAGGCACAAATTCTAATATATCTTCAGCTATAAGGTCTATATCTACATTAGCTAATTTGGAATTTATTGTTGCAGCGTTTATAGCTGTTCTAAATATATCAACTCCTGTTAGAGATCCAAATTCTTCTAATTTAGATCTTTCAATAAGCATTGTTCCAGCGCCACAAAAGGGGTCTATAACTTTAGCACTAGGGTCTAGCCATTTTTCTATTGATTTTATTGCAATAGCCGCAGTTACAGGATTTATGGATGTAGCTAAGTCGTTTTTTCTATAGTCAAATCTATTATCCTTTACGGAATACAGTTTGACAAATACACTGCAGAGATTATTTCTTTCAAGTATTCGAATTTCAACTTCATATGAGGAAGGGCTGTTTCTTAAGTTCCCACAAGAAAGTTCGTCTAATTCTCTAGATAAGTTTTTTACAAACTCTGACCGTTCTCTATTAGAATCCATTGTTTTAAATTCAACTCTATACCCAAAAGGATCATTAGAATCATTATCATGACACTGATTTAAAAAATCTACAAAATTTGCATTTATAATTGCATCAGCTATTACCTTATAATCAAAGTCTAAATCTTCACACTCAGCTAAAGGATACAAAAGTTCATAAAAGGTCCTGCAGGTGTAAATCTTATCTAAATCCTTTTCGCAGATAAGTATACCGTCATCTACAAGTCTACCATCAATCCATTTATCATCTAGTTCCTTTAAAGTAAGCTGATACTGATAATTCATAACAGTAAGCAGCATAGGTACAGGACTTTCAAATCCTTTAAACTCATGGCGCGCTGTAGGAGACAATTTATCTATGGCTCTTGTTAGTGCAAGCTTTTCCTCATTAATATGCTTATTAGTTGTTACTAGTGAGTCATTTTCTTGACAAGCTTTTTCATTTGTTACTACATCTTCAAACATTCTCTTTAACTTTTCTGCGTCATTTGCACTGCCGCAGTTCCCGATTGCAAGTACGTAGGAGTATCTTACAAATAATTTATCCTCAGCGTTATAGGCATTATATAAAGCTTCTAAATACACAGGGTCTGCGAGTTCTCCAATAACGCCACATACATTCTTTCGTACCTTTGGATCTGAATGCGAAAGAAGAGCGCTAAGTTTTTCTTTTGAATTACCAATAGTTCTTTTGAACATTCCTTTGGGCTTTTCCTTTTTTAAAATATCCCTTAAAACGGAAAGTATTCCTCTTGGATCATCCCCAGTTATTATTTTTGACCATAACATGGGAATTGCATTATTATAATCTAGAGAAAGTTTATTTATTATAGCAGATCTCTGTTTATCATCTGAAGTTTTTAGATTTTCTATTAAACTTGATATCTTATCAGTATTTTCTATCATTTGTTACACCTCTTATGCTTAAATTTATTAAATTATAATTAATCTATTAAATACAATTATATCATATATTTATTTTTTTAGTGTGATGGGTAATTTTAAATATTTAAATATATTGCAAATTACCAAATTATAGATTAATATGATATAAAATACATACATATACTATTAATGTAAATAACGAAGATTTATTGAATAAAACAAGAATTAAAACACCAAAATGTTAAGGATATATTCCCTTATACTTAGTATAAGGTCTATATAGAAATTATTAATATTTAGGGGGGATTATTTAATGAAAACAAAAAGAATACTTAGTTTGCTGCTGACATCAACAATGATGTTAACGGTTGCAACAGGCCTAGTGGGATGCAAAAAAGACAAAGCAACAGTTTCAACGAATACTAGTACTAAAAAAGATGATGATCAACATTTAAAGTTAGTATTTATTGAACCTTTGACCCTAGATCCAAATGAAGCATCGGATGTAGATTCTTTCACAATAATAAATGAAATGCAAGAAGGGTTAGCAAGAATAAAGGTTGTAGATGGGAAGGACAAAATTGAACCAGCAGGAGCTGAAAGCTGGGAAACATCTAAGGATGGATTAACTTGGACTTTTCACTTAAGAGATTATAAATGGAGCGATGGAGTGCCAGTTACGGCTCAGCAATACGTGGATTCATTCCAAAGACTTCTAAAAAAGGAGAATGCCTTTTCATATGCTTACTATGCCTATGAAATAAAAGGTGCTGAAGATTTCAATAATGGTACTGGAAAGTCTGAAGATGTTGGGGTAGTGGCAAAAGATGATAAGACATTGGTTATAAATTTAGTTAAACCTACACCATATTTTGAAAAGAAATTACCGTTTGTTAATTTTGGACCAATAAGACTTGATGTTATAAAAAAAGGTGGAGAAAACTGGAAAACAGACATTGCAAACCAGGTTTATTGTGGACCTTATAAAATAAAGGAATGGGTAAAGAATAACAGCATGACATTTGAAAAGAATCCTACCTATTGGGATGCTAATAACGTATTCATTAAAACGGCAGAGATGAATGCAATTCCAGAATTCTCAACCCAAGCTCAATTATTTGAGAGTTCACAACTAGACGTTACTGGATGTAGTCAAGAGTATGTTAAGAAGTGGCAAGACGAAGCAAAGGCAGGGAAATTTCAATTTGCAGAAGGGGACAAAGCATCTACTGGGTATTTAGCCTTCAACAATGATGGTGGACCAAGTGGATTAATGTCAAATAAAAAGATAAGACTTGCAATGTCATTAGCATTTGATAGAGAAGACTATATAAATACACTTTTGAGTAGATATTCTCCAGCCTATGGGTGGATTCCAACGTCATTACAATCAGGTAAAGATGTATATAGAGATGAAGTTAAGGAGCCATTAAAAGATTTAGCAACTGAGTATGTAAACAAGCCTGAAAAACTTCAAGCATTATTTAAAGAAGGACTTAAAGAGCTTGGAAAAGATACAATTGATTTAAGCAAGATAAAGATTAAATATGTTACTTCGGGAGCTGACTCAGCTGCAAAACAAAAAAATGAATGGTGGCAGCAACAATTCAAAACGAATTTAGGAATAGATTTATCTGTAGAAGTATTTGGAACTGCTCCACTTTTAGAGCAAGCTAAAAAAGATAGAAAATGGGATGCTTGCTACGGTGGATGGGGAGCAGATTTCGATGATCCAATAAACTTTTTTGAAGTATTTGCTAGTGAAGGTGACAATAACAAAATTAAATATAATAACCCAGAGTATAATAAGATAATTAAAGATCTTGAAACTGAGATAGACCCTGCAAATAGAGTGGAAAAATATCAAAAACTTGAAGCGATGCTAGTTAAAGATGACGTTGCTTTAGCTCCGATTTATTATCAAGATACAAGGAGATTTTCACAAAACTATGTTAAAGATTTTATGAGTCCTCATTTTGGAGCTACTTATGAATGGAGATGGGCATACACTTCTGGTAGAAAATAGTAATCATAATAATAATGCACAGGAGCTCATTGCGAGCCCTGCGCGTTATAAAAAAGGAGAGAGTTTCATGATTCATTATACTATTAGAAGATTTGGGGAAATGTTACTCACGCTTTTTATAATAGCAACAGCTACATTTTTTTTATTGCAAGCAGTGCCAGGTGATCCACTAATTTCAAGAGTGGAAAAATTACCAACAAATATAAAAGAACAAGTTTATATAAAATACGGATATGATAAACCGGTTGGTGAAAGATATGTTAAGTGTATTACGGGTATGTTAAGAGGCGACTTTGGTGAATCCATAGTTTATCCTGGACAAACTATGGGAAGTATAATAAAAGACAAGCTACCAGCATCTGCGAGGCTTGGAATACAACAAATGGTACTGGGAATGGTTATTGGAATTATGCTGGGGATTCTTGCAGCTATGAAAAGAGGTACATGGATTGACTACACCGTAATAACCAGTGCTGTTTTTCTTATTTCTATACCATCCTTTGTATTTGCATTACTACTTCAAAAATGGTTTGCAGGAGATCTTGGGTGGTTTCCAGTAATAGGATGGCCTAAAGGTAAAGATTTGTGGCTGGGTGGATGGGAGTATACAGTTCTACCTACATTAGCAGGATGTTTTGGCTATATTGCACATTATTCAAGACTTTTAAAAACCTCTATGCTTGATGTTATTAATCAAGATTATGTATTAACTGCAAAATCTAAAGGATTATCAACTAAAAGATTAATATCTAAGCATATAATGAGAAACTCAATGATACCAATAGTTACATTTCTTCCTATGACTATTGTAATGTGTATAACGGGATCATTTTTTATTGAAAGAGTATTTTCTATTCCAGGACTGGGGCTTTATTATATAGGGGCAGTTCAAGGACTAGATCTTCCGATAATTATGGGACAAACAATATTAACTACGGCTATGTATATATTGTGTATATTTATGTCCGATATATTGTATACAGTTGTTGATCCAAGAATAAGACTTACAGGTGGTAAAAAATAAAGGGGGGAGTTATCAATGACAAAATTTAAAAAAGAAGAATTTGAGTTAATTGATTGTGAACAGCAAAATGCTGATATGATAACAAGACCCAATATAACATACTGGCAGGATGCTTGGAGAAGACTTAAAAAAAATCCTATTGCAATGATATCGTTAGTGATATTAATAGTATTAATATTAATGGTTATTTTTGGTCCGTATATAAATGGAAAGGATTTCAAGACGGTTAATGGAAGCAAAAAAAATATATCACCCTGTAGTGAATATTGGTTTGGAACTGATGCATTAGGAAGAGATTTATTCGCAAGAATTTGGTATGGTGGTAGAGTATCCATTGCAATAGGGTTGATTGCAACAGGCATACAAATAATTGTTGGATGCTTATACGGCGGTGTAATGGCTTACTTTGGCGGATGGATAGATGAGGTTATGATGAGAATTATAGAGGTATTAACTAGTATCCCATCATTACTTTTAACAATACTAATAATGGTGGTTTTAGGTAATAGTATTACAACTTTAATTATTGCATTGACCATTACATCATGGTGTGGTACATCAAGAATGATAAGAGGGCAGTTGATGCAACTTAGGGAAAATGAATATATACTTGCAGCTGAGGCATTAGGCGCTTCGCCGGTAAGAGTTATAATAAAACATTTAATTCCAAATACAATAGGAGTATTGATATTAACTATTGCAACTAGCATACCGGGATATATATTTGCAGAAGCAGGACTAAGCTTTTTAGGACTCGGACTTCAGGCTCCAAATACAAGCTGGGGTGTGCTTATATCCTATGGACAAAGTGCAATGGCTTTTTATCCATATCAATTATTTTTTCCAACATTTGCAATTTGTTTAACAGTGTTAGCATTTAACTTGTTTGGTGATGGTTTAAGAGATGCACTTGATCCAAAACTTCGTCAATAGTAGGAGGCAAACTATGGAAAAGTTAATAGAAGTTAAAAATTTAAAAGTATCATATAATACTTATGCCGGTGAAGTACAAGCGGTAAGGGGAATGTCCTTTGACGTAGATAAAGGAGAATGTATAGCAATAGTTGGAGAATCAGGATGTGGTAAAACTGTTACTTCTAAGGCAATAATGGGACTAATACAATCACCACAAGGTGTTGTTAAAGAAGGTAGTGAAATTGTATATAAAGGTGAAAATATATTAAAATTTACTGAGAAGCAGTGGCAAGATTTTAGGGGTGAGCAATGTAGTATGATTTTTCAAGATGCTTTAACAGCCTTAAATCCAACTATGAAAGTTGGCAACCAAATAGCAGAAAATTTAATGATTCACAGAGGCATGGATAAGAATGAGGCTTTAAAAGAGGCCTTAAAAATGTTGGAGCTTGTTGGAATTCCTAATGCGGATAGAAGGCTTAAGCAATATCCACATGAATTTTCAGGTGGTATGAGGCAAAGAGTTATGATTGCCATAGCACTTGCATGTAATCCAAGTATGATAATAGCTGACGAGCCAACCACAGCCTTAGACGTTACAATACAAGCACAGATTATAGATATAATTAAAGGTCTTCAACAAAAGCTAGGAACATCGGTTATGCTAATTACTCATGACCTTGGAGTGGTTGCTGACCTTGCTAATAGGATATTTGTTATGTACGCTGGCAAGGTAGTTGAAGGAGGAAGTTTTGAAGATATATTCTACAACCCTAAGCATCCTTATACTTGGGCATTACTTAAAGCAGTGCCAAGATTAGATCTTGAAAATAAGGAAAAACTAGTAGCTATTAAAGGCACACCACCTGATATGGTTTTTCCTCCAAAGGGCTGTGGATTTGCACAGAGATGTTCACATTGTATGAAGATATGTTTAACAAAGGAACCTCCTGCATATAAATTTGGGAGAGAACATAAGGCATCTTGCTGGCTACATTATGAAATGGCTCCAAAGTTAAATATACCTTTTGAAGTTGGTGGGGGTGTTTTATAATGACAGAAAATAAAAAAGATGTAGTATTAGAAGTTAAGAATTTAAAGAAATATTTTGATGTAGGAAAAGATGCAGTTTTAAAAGCAGTTGATGATGTGAGTTTTGTAATAAGAGAAGGTGAAACAATAGGTCTTGTTGGGGAATCTGGCTGCGGGAAGACTACTTGTGGTAGAACTTGTATAGGAATGTACAATAAAACTTCCGGTAGTGTCCTATATAAGGGAAGGGATGTTCATAAAATACAGGGGGTTGAAAAGAAAGCATTTTACAAAGAAGTACAAACAATTTTTCAAGATCCATATGCATCATTAGATCCAAGAATGACAGTTGGAGACATAATAGCAGAGGGAATTGATATCCATAAGATTGCGGCTAATGGTAAAGATAGAACAGATAGAATTCAGAATCTTTTACAACTAGTTGGGCTTAATAAAGAACATAGTAATAGATTTGTTCATGAGTTCTCAGGTGGACAAAGACAAAGAATAGGGATAGCAAGAGCATTAGCTGTTGAACCTAAATTTATAATGTGCGATGAACCTATATCAGCCCTTGATGTTTCCATACAGGCACAGGTTGTAAACCTTCTTATTAAACTTCAGAGAGAAATAGGACTTACTTATTTATTTATTGCCCATGATCTTTCAATGGTTAAACATATGTCTGACAGAGTAGCTGTTATGTATCTAGGTGTTATAGCTGAAATTACAGAGAGTGGAGAGCTTTATAAAAATCCTCTTCATCCATATACTAAAGCTCTTTTATCAGCAATTCCAATTCCCGACCCAAGACTTGAAAGAACAAGGGAAAAGATAATGCTTAAAGGTGAGGTTCCAAGCCCAATAAATCCTCCAATTGGATGTAGATTTAAGACAAGATGTAGCTATGCTACTTCCTTATGTAGTGAGCAAACACCACTTCTTAAAGAAGTAGCTCCAAATCATTTTGTAGCTTGCCATTTATATTAAAATGATTTGTTATTTTAATATAAATGTATAGGGGAGGATAACCATATGGACAAAATTTTAATTTTTATTAAGGATATTATTAAATCAATAATATTGGGATTAATAATATCTCTAATATTAATATTAATATCTATATTAGGAGCTATTTTAGTAATACACGGTGGAACTAAAGTCACACTGGAAATTGTACGTAGTACATTATTCATTGTAGGAGGCCTTGGCTTAATTGTTTATTCTGGTTTTATATTAAAGAGAAACGCAAGAAGATCGCTTAGAAATGATAAGCAGTGGAAAGAAAGGTTTCAAGTTATAAACTTTGTTAATGTGCTACTCATTGTAAATATCATGATTCTGATTTCAGGAATTGTAATTGATGATATAAGATATTACCTGTAGATTTATCTCAAAAATATTATTGAAGTAGAGAAGTCCTATATAATTTCAGAAAATGCTCTACTTCTTTTTTTAAAATAAACTGTGTTCATGTTGCAGTTACAAGTCGCGTTGATTATTGTTAATAAATAAAATATATTGATGGTATAATTTTAGTGACTATATGTTGTAAAAGTGCGTACTTACATTAAACTAATATAGTAGTATTATTATAACTAATGACAATAAAAATAAATGTTTATTTTATGTAGGGCAAATAGGGCATTATACTGTTATTAAAAGGCTTTACAATGCGGTGTATTCAAAAAAATAAGTAAACGGAGGACTTTAAAATGAATGAAACTTTAAAAAACATAAGAAATAGAAGAAGCACAAGGGCGTTTTTACCAGAACAAGTTAATGGAGCACATGTGACAGATATAATAGATGCAGGTATTTATGCACCGAGTGCTAATAATACGCAGCCATGGCATTTTACGATAATACAAAGAAAAGATATTATAGACAGATTAAGTGATGCTTTTAAAAAAATTGCTAGAAAATCTGATAATGAATATATTAGAAGATTTGCTGATAATGAAAAATTTCATGTGTTTTACAATGCACCAACTGTAGTATTAGTTTCAGGAGACAAAAGTAACAACTCCGCCTCAGTTGATTGCGCAGTGGCAGTAGAAAATATGCTTATAGCAGCAGAAGCCTTAGAAATTGGTTCTTGTTGGATTGGTCTTATTGCACATCTATTAAATAGTGAAGAAGGTGCAGAGTTTGTTAAGGAGCTTGAAATACCAGAAGGATTTAGACAAATACATGCATTTTGCCTTGGATATAAAAAAATTGAGATAACTAATGCACCAGCGAGAAAAGAAAATACGGTAAATTATATAAAATAATGATATAAGGCATCAATATATAGGATTTACTATAATTCTATAGGGGGAGATTTTAAATGTATGATAAAGTTATAGAATCAGTAAATTATATAAAAGGTAAGGTAGATAAGAAACCAGTAGTTGCAGTGATATTAGGTTCTGGCTTAGGAAATTTAGCGGGTGCAGTTGAAAATAGCAAATACATTGAGTATAAAGATATTCCTAATTTTCCACAAACTACAGTGGCAGGGCACCAGGGTAGATTAGTTTTCGGGCAAATTAGTGGTGTAGAAGTAGTATTAATGCAGGGAAGATTTCATTACTATGAGGGATACACAATGAAACAGGTAACCTATCCTGTATATGTTATGCAACAGTTAGGAATTAAAAATCTTATTGTAACAAATGCATGTGGAGGAATAAATACAAGTTTTACTCCAGGAACATTAATGATTATTAATGATTTCATAAATCTTGTTAGTGATAATCCATTAATTGGAGTTAATGATGAAAGATTTGGTTTGAGATTCCCGGATATGTCTGAACCATATAAAATAGAACTTATTGATAAGGCGAAAACTATTGCAGATGAGATTGGTGTAGAATATAAAGAAGGTGTTTACGCTGGTTTTATGGGACCGTACTATGAAACTGCTGCAGAAATTAGATCGATTGGAAGACAAGGGGCTGATGCGGTTGGGATGTCAACAGTTCCTGAAACAATAGTAGCAAACTATTTAGGAATGGACGTGATTGGTATTGCTTGCATTACAAATATGGCTACAGGAATTCAAAAAGTTAAACACTCACATGATAGGGTAGTAGAAACCGCAAGAAAAGCATCTACGAAATTGTGCAAATGGGTGGTTAAGATTATTGAATGTATGGGTTAGCCTAAGTACATACTTAAGCAACTCTAATCGGTATAATCACAGTTATTACTGTTAAAATCAAATAGTAAGTATGCTTTTCTCTATTTGTATTTTCTTATAAAACTAATAAATAACTATTTATCTATTAGTTTTATAAAAAAAGTGTTTACAAATACGTAAAAATGATATATAATAAAGATGTTGTCGGACATGCTTCATTAGCTCAGCTGGTTAGAGTACCTGACTCTTAATCAGGGTGTCCAGGGTTCGATTCCCTGATGGAGCACCATAAAGAAACATCAAGATCTTGTGATCTTGATGTTTCTTTTTATATAGACTAATTTTAAAATATTAACATATAATACAATAAAATATAAATTATACAAGGGGGAAATTATGGGTTCATACACCGTGTTAATTACAGTAGGTATAGTTGTAGTATCATTAATTTTAATTGCTTATGGCATAGGGTTTACAAGCATAGGAACAGATGAGGTGGGGATTGTCGAGAAGTGGTGGAGTTTAAGCGGCTCAGTGCCGGCCGATAGTCTTATAGCACTAAAGGGAGAAGCGGGTTATCAACCAGAAGTACTAAGGGCCGGTGTTCACTTCAAAACGCCTTTCAAGTATAAGGTTAAGAAGGTAAGGCTCGTAACTATACCACAAGGTCAAATAGCTTATGTATTTTCAAGGTCAGGGGAAAGTTTAGGGGATGGTCAAACTTTAGGTAAGGTTATACCACAAAGTAAGTCATTTCAAGATGTTGTGGCATTTTTGAATAATGGTGGACAAAAAGGTCCACAGAGACATATTCTTCGTGAGGGTACTTATGCATTTAACTTGGCACAATTTATTATAATCACGAAAGACAAGGTACACTCTATATTTACGTCAAAAGATGAGACGGCACAAATAGAAACAATGCGAAGTGACTTAGCTAGAGAAGGTGGGTTTAATCCTGTAATTATATCAAGTTCAAAAACTACGGAGCAATACACTCAGCAGAATGATGGTAGTGAAATGGAAGCCTCATATAATAAAGGAAGGAATAAGGACGGTAACCTTGATACTATAGGTATTGTAACTATCAATGAGGGGCCTACACCGGACAATGGAGCAATTATAGCACCTATTGTTGGTGAGAGTATAAATAATGAGTTCTATCACAATAACTTCCAAGAGCCAGAAAAGTTTTTAGCTGCAGATGGCAGAAAAGGTAAGCAGATGCAAGTACTTACGGATGGAGTTTACTTCATTAATAGAATGTTTGCAAGTGTTGATATAGTACCTAAAAGTATAATAGATATTGGTTATGTAGGGGTTGTGGTAAGTTATTTTGGTGATAAAGGGGAGGATGTTTCAGGTACGGGTTATTCTCATGGAGAACTTGTAGAGCAAGGCAAAAAAGGTATTTGGAGAGATTCCATGATGCCAGGAAAGTATGCATTTAATACTTATGCAGGTAAAGTTGTACCAGTTCCTACTACTAATGTAATATTAAAATGGATTACTGGTCAAAGTGGAGTGCACAAGTTAGATGATAATTTAAAAGAGATTAGTTTAATAACTAAGGATGCCTTCGAGCCTAATCTACCACTAACCGTAGTATTTAATATCGATTATAGAAAAGCATCATCAGTTATACAAAGGTTTGGGGATATTAAAATGCTTATTGAACAATCGCTTGACCCAATGATAGCTGGTTACTTCAAGAATATTGGGCAAACTAAGACTCTTATACAATTAGTTCAAGATAGAAGTGAAATTCAGAAGCAGGCATCAGATGAAATGAAAGAGAAGTTTAAACTATATGATTTAGAGCTACAAGAAGTATTAATTGGAACACCGGCAGCTTCTGCTAGTGATACAAGAATTGAAAAAATTCTTGCACAGCTAAGAGATAGACAAGTAGCTATGGAAGAGATTAAGACCAATGAAGCTAAACAAAAATCTGCTGAAAAGCAAAGAGAATTAAATGAAGCTCAGGCAAAAGCAACAGCACAGTCAGCTCTTACGCAATCAAGTATTGACATAGAGGTAGCGGATAATAAGGGTAAATCTGAATTGAGATTGGCAGAACAGTTAGCACTAAAAACGCAGAAACTTTCCGAAGCGGACAAATATAAGAGAACTCAAGAAGCTGATGCTGAAAGATATACTAGAGAAGCCCAGGCAGCGGCACAAGCCAAAACTATTGAATTAACTGCGGGTGCTAATGCTAAACAAGTGGAACTTGCGGCAAGAGCAGAATCATTCAAACTTGAAACAGTAGGTAAAGCAACAGCACTAAATATTAAAGCAGTTGCAGATGCTACTGCTGAGCAAGAAACAAAGGTAGGTATCGCAAAGGGGACAGCGGCGAGGGCTTTAGTTGAGGCATATGGCGGCCCAGATTTACAAGTTAGGCAAAGCGTTATGATAGCATTTGCAGAGGCGTTAAAGATAAGTAAATCTCCACTAGTACCACAAACCATAATAATGGGTGGAACTGATGGGAAAACACCTAATGCAATGGAAGGTATAATGAGTATGGTGCTTGCAAATATGGCAAATGATAAAAGTGTAGTGATGCCTAAAGATATAGATAATGTAAATGCTAAAGATGTAATAAAACAATAAAGAAACTAATGTAAAAAAACCATCAGAATAAATTAATTTATTCTGATGGCTTTTTTATTTAACAACATCTAACCTATAAAGTTTTGTATTGCAAGAAAAGCCTTAATATCTATCTTCTCATTAGAACTGATTAAAATACTAGCTTCTTCCTTGGATAATAACATAACTTCAATATCCTCATCTGGTTCTAAATAATCTTTTGATATTTCGCCTGAGCAAGTACAATACACTAAGGCAGCAGACTCGTCTGTCATACCTGTAGATATATACGCCTTAGATTTTGTCTTATCATAATCAATTTGAATCAAATCAAGGCCGGTTTCTTCTTTTAGTTCGCGGCTTACAGTAGTTTTAAAATCCTCTCCACAATCTATAAGTCCAGCTGGGATTTCATAAACATAATTATTAAGAGGAACCCTAAATTGCTTTATAACCACTAATTTATTTTGAGCTACATGAGTAGCTACAATTATAACAGCGTCTATATTGTCCTCTGCGCCATTAAAATAGTTGTTTTTTAATGTAGCTAAATCTTTTCTAGAAGCTATGGACCAATTTCTAGGTTCTCCACTTTTATTGGTATACTCTGCATTATAAAGTTTTAAATACTTTGTATCTGCTAGTGTTGTAATGTTTTTTATACTCATTATTTCATCTCCAGTAATACTTCATTTTATGCTATCTATATTAGGTTACTCAAAATCCTCTGATTTTAAATTATTCACATAATCTAAAACGGCATCTAGTGATTTAGAGGAGTACATTGCGTCTACTCCGCCTTTATGATAATAAACCGAAAAGCGATCATTTTTGAAATAGAAAATGTGATAGCTTCTACTACCTACCTGTCTATGCCCTAAACAACTTTCGTCATCTATAATAAGCTCATTCAATATTTTATTTCCTACATTGACATCATTTATGACAGCTAAACTCAAATAACGAGGTTCAAAAGTAAATTCTTTCATTGTGTTCATTTTAATTCCTCCTTAATTAATGTATATAAATTAATAGTAGCACTTTGAATGAATAAAAACAAATAAAGGAAGAAGTAATCATTAAGAAATATATGAAATATTTTACCAATATTCAAGAGAGAAGTTACAATTAATAGCTAAATGTTCAATTTAAATAAATTCGATTGATTTATATTAAATAGTATTATATACTGTTTGTAGTGGAATAAAAAAAATGTAAAAAAATCGTATATGATGAAATAAGTTATACTTTTATGCTTGTTTTGTGATCAAATCAATCAAGTTAAAACTTATATTTACGTTATTTATTTTTTGTAACTTACGGTGTAATCGTTATATTTTTATTTTTTATAACTTGCAATGTAATCGTTATACATACAAAGAAATGAAAAAATTTTAATGATTTATGCAATGTGAAATTATATTAGAAATCTAATAGCTAATCAAAGAAAACTTTCAAGGAAATATGGAAGTTTAAAATGACACACTAATGTGTATGATCAAAAATTACATAAGAAAAAATTAACTCTTTATCAAAATTTAAGACATAATTTTTATTTTGAAATTTTGTTGAAGTTTTAAAAAAATATCGAAAGGGGGAGCTACTCTCAAATTATTCAACAGTAATTATTAACGTACGAAAATTTAATTTATAATTGTATATATATTAAAAAAACTGCGTAAATGAAATTATTAATTTATTAGTGAATATATTTGACCATATTTTGAGTAGCATATATGTTTAATGAGTTTATTAAAACTATCACCAGTATTTTTAATGGCGGGATTGATGATGTCCAGAATGGATGCATTAATTGCAGCTCCAATTTCAGTAATTTATGCAGCTATAATAGCGGCAATAACTTGTAAGTTCAAATTTAATGATATTGTTGATTCTGCTGTGGAGAACGTAAAAGAAATGCAATTAGTTTTTTTTATACTAATGCTAGCATATGCACTAGCAGAAGCGTTTATGTCAACAGGTGTTGGAGCTGCGATAATTAATTTAGCACTTACGCTTGGAATAACGGGTAGAACAGTAGCGCTTACAGGCCTTTCAGTAACAGCTGTTCTGTCAATTGCAACAGGATCTTCATGGGGAACATTTGCAGCTTGTGCTCCAATTTTCCTATGGCTAAATCATATAACAGGTGGAAATATAATGCTTACTACAGCTGCTATTGCAGGAGGAGCTTGCTTTGGAGATAATATAGGACTTATTTCAGATACAACTGTTGTAAGTTCTGGTATTCAAAGTGTTGATGTCACTGATAGAATAAAGCATCAAGGTGTATGGGCTCTTATAACGTTAGTAATAACGGCAGGTATTTTCTACTTTGTAAGTGTGTCAATGAACCTTCCAACTATAGTTGGAAGTTCATCCCAAGCAATAGATCAAATCCCAGAAAGTGTGTGGAAATCCCTTGAAGCAGCTAAACCATCAGCAGTAGTACTATTAAATCAAGTTAAAACCGGAGTTCCAGTTTACATGATTATTCCACTATTGGTAGTGCTTGTAGTTGCGGTAAAGGGAATGCCAACACTTGCTTGTTTAGGACTTGGAATAATAACATCGTTAATCCTTGGATTAACAGCTGGAACAATAACAGACATACCTCAATTTTTAGAATTAATGAAAAAAGGATTCGCAGATGCAGGTTCATGGGTTATAGTAATGATGATGTGGATTGGAGCTTTTGCAGGTATAATGGGTAAAATAAATGCATTTGCACCATTGTCAAGATTGGTTTCGAAAATGTCATGCAACGTAAAACAACTTATGTTTTGGAACGGTATGCTTTCAATTCTTGGGAATGCAGCATTAGCAGATGAAATGGCTCAAATTGTAACAGTTGGACCAATAATTAAAAATCTTCTTGAAGACAACGTAGAAGGTAGTGAAGAAGACTTATATACGCTACGGCTTAGAAATGCTACTTTTGGAAGTTCTCTTGGAGTATTTGGATCTCAGCTTATTCCATGGCACGTATATATCGGATTTTATGTAGGGATAGCCTCTGCAGTTTATCCATTATACAAATTTGCTCCAATTGATATAATAAAATATAACTTTATGGCTATGGTAGCAGTATTTTCATTATTAGTTCTTACAATAACAGGTTGGGATAGATTTATACCCCATTTCAAATTGCCAAGGGAACCTGATGTAAGATTAAAGAAAAATGTAGAAGAGGAAGTAAAAGAAGAACGTTCTGCATAAAAGTAAATAAACATATCTTTATAAAAAGCTCACTGAAAAGTGAGCTTCTTTTTTATTGTAAAATTTTAATCTTATAGTTATTTTTTGATTATTTCTAAGTTAAATTTAGGATATACAATAATTGATGCATTGAATGTTGTAAATAAAACATACTACTTATAACATAAAAAATTATAAATTATAAATTATTATAAATTTTATAGTTAAGGGGGAATCAAATGAAGAGGTTCACAAAAACAACTTCTATATTGGTAGCAATTGGATTATTATTTAATAGCTTCAGTAATGTCGCACTAGGTGCGCAAGTCGTACATGGTACACAAATCGCACTAGGTGCGAAAACGAAGCAGGTAAAATTAAATAATTCATTGTCAGTTATAAGTGATAAGGAAGAGTTGAAAACAGGAAAAAGTATATCAGGCTTTAAGTTAGAGTCTAAAAAATGGCTTCCCGATGTACACTCAACTGCCATGATATTTAAGCATATTAAAAGTGGGGCCAAACTGATTTATTTACAGAATGAGGATGAAAACAAAGTATTTTCAATAAGTTTCCGTACTCCAGTGAATGATAATACTGGTGTTAACCACATTATTGAGCATTCAGTTTTATGCGGTTCAAAGAAGTATCCTGTTAAAGACCCGTTTTTAATTATGACTAAGCAATCACTAAGTACATTTATAAATGCGTTTACAGGACCAGATTTTACAATGTATCCAGTAGCAAGTAAGAATGAAAAGGATTTTGACAATTTGATGAGTGTATACATGGATGCAGTGTTTTATCCAAATATATCTAAAAATCCTAAAATACTTAAACAAGAAGGGTGGCATTACGAGGTTAATAGTAAGACAGGAGAGTTACATTATAATGGAATAGTATACAATGAAATGAAGGGGAATAACTCTTCTCCAGAGGTAATATTATCTAATACTATTAATCAATCGCTTTTTAATGAAAATTCATACAGTTTTGAATCGGGAGGTAAGCCAGATAATATTCCTGACCTAACCTACGACAAATTTATCGAAACATATAAAAAATATTATGTTCCATCAAATAGCTCTATATATTTATATGGAAAATTGGATATTGAACATACATTGAAATTTATGAATGATAATTATCTGAGTAAACTTAAAAAAACAACAGTGGATAGTAAAATTAAATTACAGAAACCTTATGAAAATGAAAAAAAGGTTGAAAAAACAGCTTTATATCCTGTGGCTAAAGGTGTAGGTACAGCAGATATGACGTACTTATCATCTAATTATATGATCGATAAGGTAACAGATGTAGAAAATATTTTAGGTTTTCAAATATTGCAAGAGATTCTTTTGAATACTAAAACTTCACCTCTAAGGAAATCATTATTAAATAATGGGATTGGAGGGGATGTCTATGCAAGTTTTAACCCCTCAACTAAGCAACCAACTTTCAGTATAATTGCTACCAATGCAAATGAATCAGAGAAATATAAATTTAAAAGTCTTGTTGATGATTCCTTAAAACAAGTGGTAAAAGAGGGGTTTGATAAAGAATTAGTAAATTCAGTATTCAGTGCTGTAGAACTAAGTTTGCGCACTCAAAATTCGGATGCTAACAGAGGTATGAATTATATGTCTTCAGCTTTAAATTGCTGGAATTATGATGTGAGTCCTACAGAATATCTAGAGATTACCCCAGCACTTAATAAAATAAAATCTAAAATATCCGATGGGTATTTTGAAAAGTTAGTACAAAAATATTTATTGGATAATAAAAATAATTCATTAGTTGTTTTAAAACCTTCTAGTGGATTAAATGAAATAAAAGAAGAAATGGTAAAAAAGAAACTTTCAGAGTATAAAAAATCACTATCGCAAATTGAATTAGCTACAATTAAAAAAGACGCAGAAGAATTAAAAAAATGGCAGGGAACATTAGATTCAAAAGAAAAATTATCGAAAATACCAACGCTTACACTTAAGGATTTAAATTTAAAATCAGAAGAAATTCCAACAAAAGAAAAACTAGAAGGAGGTATAAAAGTATTAAGTCATCCGATGTTCACTGATGGAATTACTTATTCTAATTTATATTTTGACAGTTCAAAGGTTCCTCAAAACAAAGTATTATATTTGAAATTACTTGCGAGTGTTTTAGGAAATATTAGTACTGAAAAATATAATATTATGCAACTTTCAAATAAAATGATGAAGTATACCGGGGGAATTGCCTTTAATTCAACATCATTTAAAAATAATACTGATAGTAATAAATACTCTCCTAAAATGAGTGTTTCAGTAAATTCTATTAATAATGCATTACCAAATTCCTTGGAACTATTAGATGAAATAATGAATCATAGTAAGTTTGATGATAAGGAACGGATGAAAGATTTAATTAAAAAAATAAGAGTAAATTATGAATCTATGTTTGTTAATGAAGGTAACCGAATTGCAATAAAACGTACATTGTCCTATTTATCATATAGTGGTAAGTATACTGATTTGGATTATTTGCCTTACTACGATTTTATTTGTGATTTGGATGATAACTTTGATGTGAAATTTGAAGAAACGGTAAAAAATTTAAATGATGTTAAAGATATTGTATTTAACAAAGAGGACTTGGTTGTAAGTTACACTGGAGATGAAAAAAATTATGAAGAATTTGTTATTAGTCTTAATAAATTAGGAGAAAGAATTAAGGATAAAAAATTTCCTAAGCAGAAATATGAGTTTGATTTTTCGAAAAAGAATGAGGCTTTTATAATTCCATCTCAAGTGCAATATGTGGTTAAGGCTGGTTGTTTTAAAAAAGCAGGGTACAACTATAATGGACATATGAAGGTTCTTGAAAATATTTTAAATAGTGATTATTTATGGCAGGAAGTTAGAGTGAAAGGCGGTGCATACGGTGGGGCTATGAGTTTTACAAAGGACGAGGTATTGTTCTATTCTTACCGCGATCCAAATTTAAAGGAGACATTAAACACATTTGATGATGCTGTAAAATTTTTAAAAAACTTTAAAGCAAGTGAAAAGGATATGACTAATTATATAATAGGAACGATAGGAAGTATGGATTCTTTAGCAGGGCCATCTTCTAAAGGTCTAATGGGGGACAATATGTATTTTACAGGAACTACTCAAGCTGATATTCAAAAGCTACGTGATGAAGTGTTAGCGACTACCGCGGGTGACATAAGAAACTTCGCGGATCTGTTGGATACTATAAAAAAACAGAAATTACACTGCGTTGTTGGTAGTGAAACTAAAGTAAATCAAAATAAAGATTTATTCGATAGGATTATAGTACCTATTAAGAAGGCTAAACATTAATATTTCAGCTCCGCAGGAGATGATTAAATATGCTTTAAATTGCAGTATACATTTAGAAAAGAACATAAAGCGCAAGTTTTATGTTCTTTCTGTGTTTATGGTATAATTAAAAGAATATAAAACTTAAGAACTAGGGAGAAAATATGTTGAAAGAAGATATGATATTACAAATATTTAATGAAGGAACCAGTGGTAAAAATCATGCCAGTGGGCAAAGGGTCCTTAATAATGATTTGGTTTCTTCTGTAAATATTACAAATGAAGATAAATTAATATGTATAGATGGAAATGTGATTTCAGAGAAACTTTTTAATGAATATCACACGAAAATTGAGATGGATGCAGTTCGGAGAAGTATTTTTACTACATTCTGTAGCTGTTCTGATTTTGAAAGCAATGAGTTTAAAAAAGAAAATTATTGTTGCAAACATTTAGTAGCAACATTTTATAAAGCATTAGAGGATTTATCAAGTCACCCACTTTTAAGGGAAGATGATGTTATGAATCCAAGTACATTTAAAAATAGTAGTAATGTACTATCTATGCTTTTGGGCGATGAAAGACATAAAGAAGAAATTAAAATAGAGGTGTACATAAATAAAAATCAGTGGACTAGCGACCTTACAGCTGAGTTTAAAATAGGGTTAACTTCTATGAGTGCAAGTAATCTTTATGTTTTAAAGGATATCAATCACTTTTTATTAGGGTATTATAATAATATTCCTATAAACTATAGCAAAAATTTTACTTTTAATATGGAAAATCAAAAAATGTCCACAAAGGATAAAAGGATTATTGATTTTATTGAAATGTTAAAGACGATTGAGGGAACTCGGAGGCACGTTAACAGACGTGAAGACCGGTATGTAGATGGAAAAAACATAAATATTCCTAAATATCTAACCAGGGAATTTTTCGAAATTATAATTAAGCATAGAGTCTATTTAAATGATGGCTTTTTTTATAGACCTGTGGATACAGAAATTTTATATGAGTCTCCACCCCTAGATTTTGATTTAAAAATAATAAAGGATAATTATGTACTTAAATCTTCAAGCGGAATGCCAGCATCTTTAGGATCTAAGAATGATGTTTTCTTGTATGGAACAAATATATATATTCCAGATTATGAGTTTTGTTATAAGATAAGTCCGTACCTTCAAGTTTTTAATGAGGCAAAGGTCGTAACTATTACAAGATTTGAGGAGGAGAATATATTAAGAAGGCTGATTCCAGATCTTAATTTATTGTCACCGAGTGTTGTTTTATCTAAGGCTATAAAAGATAAAATAGTAATGGGTAAGTGCGAGTTTAGTTTCTACTTTAATCAGGAGGGGAAAGATATTACTCTAACATTAAAAGTAAAGTATGGAACTTTTCAGTTTAATATCTTTGAGGATTGCCTTGAAAAAATAGTATATAGGGATTATAAAAAGGAAGCTCAGGTTATATCAATTCTAAAAGTTTTAGGTTTTCAGGAGATAAGAAATAAGTTTTATTTCTTAAAGGGAGGGGACTATATATTCAAATTTTTTAAAAGTGATATTGGGAGACTTCAAGAAATAGGAGAAGTTTATTACTCCGAAAACTTTAAAGGTATAAAATCCTTAGGTGCTAAGGGTATTAGTGGAGATATTAAAAGCGGAAAGTATAATTATTTTGAAATGGATTTTAAAATAGGGGATATTGAGCCACGAGAAACTACAAATATACTAAGAGCTTTTAGAAATAATCTTAAGTATTATAAGCTGAAAAATGGTGAGTATCTTGATTTGGAGGAATTAGAGCTTTATAAATTCTTAAAGCTTTTAGATGTGATTACACCATCTGATAGTGATAATAATCATATTGAAATATCTAAAAGCAAAGGTATTTTCCTAGATGGTTATTTAAAGGAAAATAACATTAGATATATAAAAGGAAAAAAAGAATTAAAAGAGGTAAGAGATAAGATTAAGAATATTGAAAAATTGAATTTTAAAGAACCAGTTGATTTAAAAGGAAAATTAAGAGAGTATCAAAAGATCGGATATAATTGGTTTAAAACATTAGATTATTTAGGGTTTGGTGGGATTTTAGGAGACGAAATGGGTCTTGGTAAAACTATTCAAGCTATTACTTTTATATTAGCAAGTAAGGGAAGTAAGACTTTAATTGTAGCACCTACATCCCTAATATATAATTGGATAAGCGAGTTTGAAAAGTTTGCACCTAGGTTAAAGGTTGCTGCGGTTAATGGGTTAAAGGACGCGCGAGAAGAAATAGTAAATAATATAGAAAATTATGATGTGATTATAACTACCTATAACCTATTAAAGAGGGACTCGGAAAGTTACAAGGTATTAGAGTTTGATTATTGCATACTTGATGAAGCTCAAAATATAAAAAATCCAAACTCTCAAAATGCAATAGCTGTGAAGGAGATAAGGGCGAAGACAAGATTTGCACTATCCGGTACACCAATAGAAAATTCTCTTATGGATTTATGGTCTATATTTGATTTTATAATGCCAGGATACCTATATGATCAAAAGAGATTTAGTGTAAGATACCATAAAAAGCTTAAGGAGAGTCCGGAGATATTAGAAGATTTAAATAGGCTTATAAAACCTTTTATTTTAAGGCGTCTGAAAAAAGATGTTTTAAAGGAATTACCTGATAAAATAGAAAAAACGCTAATAGTAAGTTTAGAGGAGGAGCAAAAGAAAGTTTATAAAACCTATGCAAATCATGCAATGGAACTTATTGAAAAGAAGGTGAAAAATGATGAGTTTAAAAATAGTAAAATAGAGATACTTTCGTATATAACAAAGTTAAGACAAATATGTTTAGATCCAAAAGTACTCATGGATGATTATAGTGGTGATAGCGCAAAAATAGAAGCTCTAGTGGAACAACTTCATAAGAGTATAGAGGAGGGGCATAGAGTACTTGTTTTCTCTCAATTCACCTCTGTTCTTAAGAATATACAAAAAAGACTTGTAGTAGAGAGAATAGCTTTTAGTTACTTGGATGGATCAGTGCTGTCAGAGAAGAGAATAAATTTGGTAAAAGACTTCAATGATGGCGAAAATTCTGTATTTTTAATAAGCTTAAAGGCTGGAGGCACAGGCCTAAATTTAACTTCTGCAGATGTAGTAATTCACTTTGATCCTTGGTGGAATCCAGCAGTAGAAGAGCAGGCAACTGATAGGGCTCATAGAATAGGGCAAAAGAATGTGGTGAGTGTTATAAAAATTATAGCTAAGGGCACAATTGAGGAAAAAATTCTGTCACTTCAAGAAGAGAAGAAAAAGCTTATATCAGAGCTTATGGGGGATGAACTATCTGGCGGCGAAGGTTTTGCAGCCTTAAGTGAGGAAGAGATATTTGGATTGTTTGAAATGAAAGAGTAAAACTTGATTATAAATTCTTTTTATTGTAAAGTTAGGTAATAATACTATTTTAAATTTATGAGGTATTTTATGAAAAATAAGATTAAGGACATTTTACTGATTATTAATTATATACTATTTACTGGGATATTTTTAATAACTGCGCTTTATAACGCTGAAAATCAATTGTTAATTATTACTTTAACCTTCTTATTTTTAACATCTTACACTATTAGAGTGTTTTTCATATATGATAGTGAAAATCATAAAAATTTAAGTTGTTTTTCTTTAATAATAGATTTTATATTTATATTTACACTTAATCTAAATGATAACTCTCATCTATCTTTATGTTTATATTATTTTATGTTGGAAGATATTGTTCTAAATTTCAAATTAGCATTTGGTATAATTGCTTCAATTTTTTCATTTGTACTTTACTGCGTAACTTTAAGTATTATGGTGGATTTTGAATTTGCAAGTATCATTGTGAAAATATTTTTAAGTCTATCAATTTTTTCTATGATTTATTTGATGTTTTTCCTTGTGAGATATTTATTAAAGCAAGCAGAAATAATTGAAGTCTCTTTAAATGAAATAACTATGGAGAAATTAGAAAAAGAATGCATATATATGAATTTAAAGGATGCATATGAAAAGTTAGAGATGATGACTATTATTAAAGAGAGAAATAAGATAGCACGGGAAATTCATGATACAGTGGGGCATACATTAACCACTGTATTAGTAGAAATAGAGGCTAGCAAAAGGCTGATGAAGGTGAATTCGAATTTATCAAAAGAGAAACTTTGCTTAGCACAAAGTCAAGTGAGAAAGGGTCTTAATGATATTCGTACCTCTGTCCGGGTGCTTGAAAAAGGTGATGAATTACTGGAGTTTTATCCTTCATTAGAAGCGCTCATTAAGGATACTCAATTACACTCAGGGGTCGTAATTAAAACTGAAATAGACTCTTCATTAAATTTAAATAAACAAGCGAAAAATGTAATTTTATCTTCTCTACTAGAGGGGCTTACCAATGGGATTCGTCATGGTAAAAGTAATGCTTTTTTGTTTAAACTTATAAAAAAAGATGATAAAGTATGTTTTTCTCTTGAAGATAATGGCGAAGGTGCAGGTACATTAAACTACGGATTCGGGCTTCGCGCTATGCGAGATAGAGTTTATGACTTAGAAGGAAGCTTTGACATTAATTCTGATGTGCAAGAGGGCTTAGAACTTCTCATTACACTTTCTTATTCTAAAGCTTGCCTTCAATAACTTTTAGAAAAATGTAATAATATTAAATGCTTTATTTTTGGGGGAGGCTTTTATGGACAAAATAAGAGTGTTAATTGCAGATGATCAAACCCTTATGAGGGATGGACTTAAGACAATACTTGAACTAGAGGAAAATATAGAAGTAGTGGCCCTTGCAAAAGATGGGGTGGAGGCACTAGAATTATGCTCTGAAACTAAACCTCAGGTGGTGTTAATGGATATAAGAATGCCAAATATGGATGGAGTACAATGCACCAAATTAATAAAGGGAAAATTCCCTAATATAATTATACTTATTCTTACAACCTTTGATGATGAAGAATTCATTGTTAAAGCTTTAAGCAATGGTGCAACTGGTTATATTTTGAAGGATATAGAAGGGGATGGACTTATAAAAGCGGTGAAGGATGCGTACACGGGTGCTTTTATATTGCCCTCTAAAATTGCTATAGTGCTTGCTGGTAAAATAGTCAAAGAGTACAGTAATGACAATCAAAAAAATATTAAGAATCGTGAAGCTAAATTATTAAGTTCTTTTGGACTTTCAGAAAAAGAAATTGAAATTGCAAAAATGCTATCTCAGGGTTTTACCAATAAGCAAATTGCATCTTCATTATACATATCTGGTGGAACAGTGAAAAACTATGTAAGTAATCTTTATAGTAAAATAGGCATTTCTGATAGAACATCAGCAGCGATATATATTAAGGATTTACTTTTGGAATAGATATACATTAAAAAAGTAACCCTGGTCATTTTATTTTGTGACCAGGGTTACTTTTATATTACTCCTAAAATTGGTATTATTTTATTAGAAGGTAATTATAAAAAACATGCTATGAAAGGAGTTAGTAAAATGAAACCTTTATCATCTTTAAGTTATTGTAAAAATAACAAGAAAAAACTTATTACGTCTACCATATCAATATTAGTGGCCGTTTCATTTTTATATATTTTCCAGACCTTTGTAAAATCTATAGGAGACTCAATGCAAGAGCTAAATGTAAACCCATATAAAAATCATATGACAGTGCAAAGTATGGGAAAAGACAAACCAATACCAGAAAGTATCATGAGGACACTTAAAGACAACTCTAATGTAGAAAATATAATCCCATTTGTTTCATATCAAACACGCTATGATATACCCGGAAGTTCAACCAATGCTCCCATTTTAGGTATACGACCTGAAAATATAGAATATGTTATGAAAAAACACAACATAACATTAAAGGAAGGAAGACTACCACTGGAAAATCATAAAGAAGTGGCACTAGATTATAGAATATCAAAAAATAAAAATGTAGAGATCGGGGATAAAATAGGGAATTCTATTGATAAAAATGATGCCTTAAATGGTGAGTATACAGTGGTAGGAATAGTTGAAGGCGATGCGTATTTATCATTTATGCCTTATAACATTAATATAGCCAAAATAAATACCAAGGATACAATTACAGCGGAAAAATCGATATTAGTTTTTCCAAAGGACAATAAAGTAAAAGATGTGGATAAACTGCTACTAAGTTTCCCTAAAAAGGAGGTAACAGTGATGACTTTAAGTGGAATAATTAAACTTTATAATGAAATAGCATCTATAATGCGTACATTAGATATGATTTGTATAATTGCGATTATAGTAATGGTTATTTCCGCTGGAAGCTCTAAATATGTAGAATTTTTTAGTAGAAAACAGGAACTTGGTATCTTAAATGCCATGGGGTATACCAAGGTGGAACTAATGAAGAAGGTATTTTGGGAAGTGTTTATTGTAAATCTACTAGGATTTACTCTAGGGCTAATTTTAGGATGGTTGTCTTCTATCTTAATAAATGATGGAACATTTGGAGCGGTTGGAGGGGTTTCAGTACACTATTCTTCAAAAGCTTTATATATGGCAATTTATATACCACTATTTACAACATTATTTACATTAATACCTGTAAACAGAATGATAAGTAAGCTAGATCCTATAGTAATGATAGAAGGAATATAAAAAAGGAGTGAATCATTATGTTATTTAAAGTAGAAAATTTAAATTTGATATATGATATTGGAAAAGAGGTTCAGACATATGCTTTAAGAAATATTAATCTTTCATTGGAAGAAAACAGGTTAATAGGCATAATGGGACCATCTGGTAGCGGTAAAAGTTCATTGCTATATTCATTAGCAGGACTTAAAATTCCATCATCAGGCATCATAAGTTACAATAATATGAAATTTAATGAATTATCTATTTCTAGAAGTACAGAGCTTAGGCGTAAAGATTTTGGGTTTATTTTCCAAAGGCATTTTCTTATAGATTATATGAGCGTAATAGATAATGTATTAACACCAATAAATGACAATAGTACTCGTGCAAAAGAAAAAGCTTTGGGTTTATTAAAAAAGCTTGGCATTGAGCATTTGGCAAACAAAAAGCCCCATCAATTATCTGGTGGACAAAGACAAAAGGCTGCAATTGCTAGAGCACTTATAAATGACCCTAAAGTAATTTTTGGTGATGAGATTACTGCATCTTTAGATCATTCTAGTGCAAGGGAAGTAATGAAGCTACTAGACGCATATAAAAATAATGCCTTAGTTATTGTTGTAACACATGATGCTTCCATACTTGAAAATGCAGATGATATAATTAATATATGGGATGGGGCTGTTACCTCAATTAAAAAAAGAGGAATGGAGGGATGTAATGAATCCGCTATCAGCCTTTAAGTATATTAAGAATAATACTTTTAAAATATTGCCAATACTAATGTCTATAATGGTGGGTGTTTTACTAATTTATTTTTATTCACTAATAAATAAAAGTACTATTGAGCTAACAAAGATAACAGCGACTAATATTTTTAGTAAATACACAACAGTGTCTAGCAATAATGAAGATCCTATTCCCAAAGATTACTTAGACAAAATAACTAATGATAATAATGTAGGGTATATTGTCCCTCTAATTGGTGAGTATGGTTCTCTTCAATATAGTGGCTTTTTGGGTTCAATGTCTATAGAGGTTTTAAATTTTTATGAAAAGGATATATCGAGGGTTCTTACTACCCTTGATATGAAACTAATTCAAGGTAGACTTCCTAGGACCAATAAGAATGAAATCATTATTCCTAAAAAATATGCTCTGCAAAACAAATTAAATACAGGAGATTATATTGGCTCAGAGATATCCGCAAGCTACCAAATAGAAGGCAAATTTAAAGTGTCAGGAATTACAGATGGTCCAGTAATGCTGGCGGTAGTCAGCGATAATAAGAATAATATTCTTAGAAGTGCAGTAATGAAGCACTCTATAGCATTTTCGGTTAAAAATATAAAAGATAAAAATTTAATTAATTATTTATCTAAAAGTACACCTAAAAGTATTTTGATTAGGGATTATTACAGTCTTTCAACGCAACTGGATGAAATTCTAAGGCCTATGAATAGTTTATCATTTATGCTTAATATGATAATAATAGTAGTGCTATGTATATCACTTGGAAATTTGAATTACATTAACTTCCTTAATCGAAAATACGAATTTGGAGTATTATTAGCTATAGGTTATAAAAAAAGTACACTTTATTTTAAACTTTGGAAGGAAAACGCTACGGTATGTTTACTTGGATATATATGTGGAATACTATTAACTACGCTTATAGCTTTTATTTTGAATTTAACTGTACTTTATCCAACTGGTAAATTTATTCCTTTATGGAGTATTTCTGGTGCAAAGGTAGCACTGTTTATACCAATAATTGTATCGTTTCTAAGCTTAATTGCACCTATTAAGGAACTTCGAAAAACCGACCCAATTGATGTAATTGGAGGTTAAGGGATATTAAAGTAAATATGAATAATGTAATTAACTAATGCTCACAATAAGTAGAGGTGAGATTATGGATGGAAATAATGATATAAAAGAAATGAACAAATTTTTAAAGGGCATACACATGGGAGGTACTACTTTTAAGGATTATCTCCGTAAAGCTAAAGAGCAAGAGCTCAAAAATGAACTAGTTCAAATTATAGAATCATTTAAAAGACATGAAGAGGCAATTACCAATAGGATAGAAAAGTTAGGTGGTAATGCTTCCGATACTCTTGGGGTAATGGGCACTATGGCGGATTTTTTTGAGAAAATTAAACTTATACCCGTAAACACTGATTTGGAAGTGTGTGAGCATGCAATAGATGCTATGGAAATGGGAATAAAGCAAGGCAAAAAGTTTATAGAGCAGAATAAGGATCTGGATGCTAGTCTAATGAGCGAAGTAAAAGCTGTTGTAGCTGACTATGACAATCATTTAAGAAAAATACAAGAAGCAATGAGAATATGTAAATAGTAAAATGCTCTCACATATAAGGAGGCCACTGAAAAACTATAAAAAAAATCGTCATCGAATTAAAGATGGCGATTTTTTTTATGTAAAAGACTAAAAACAAAAAGGAATTTTAAAAGATATGTCGAATTAGTATAGTAGACTAAAATAAAAGGGGCTATACTATTATGCTAAAAGGACAATTGGAAATAAAAATAAATACATACCATAGCTTATATTCGTTAATTATTCCGGAAGATAACATTTTAAAGCAAATTAATGACCTTGTTGACTTTTCATTTGTTTATGATGAATTGGTGGTTAACTATAGTTCATCTATGGGTAGAGGTGCTATTAACCCCATAATGCTATTTAAATATTTACTTTTGAAAGTAATATATGAATTGTCTGATGAAGATGTTGTTGAAAGAACTCTTTATGATATGTCCTTTAAATATTTTCTAAATTTAGCCCCAGAAGAAACAAATTTAATAAACTCAAGTACATTAACTAAATTTAGAAAGCTTCGCCTTAAAGACATGAATTTATTGGATTTATTAATAAACAAGACTGTAGAACTTGCTATAAAAGAGGGAGTTTTAAAAAGTAAAGCAATAATAGTTGATGCTACGCATACCAAGTCACGTTATAACCAAAAGTCAGCGAGCGAAGAATTATTGAAACGTGCAAAAAACTTAAGAAAAACATTGTATGGAGTACATCCTGGTATTAAAGAAGAGTTACCTAATAAAGTTACAACTGGAGTACTTGAAGATATTCTTGAGTACTGCAAATTATTAATTGATAGCATAAACGAGAAGCCAGAAACTGCAGCAAATCCAGCTGTGAAAACTAAATTAAACTACTTAATGGAAGCTATTAATGATGACTTAGAAAATCTAAAACTATCAAAAGATGAGGATGCAAAAGTGGGGCATAAAACTGAAGATAGTTCTTTTTTTGGATATAAATCACACCTTGCTATGAGTGAAGAACGTTTAATTACAGCAGCTGTTATTACAACTGGCGAAAAAAGTGATGGAAAGGAGCTCATAGCCTTAATAGAAAAAAGCCGTGAGGCTGGTATAGATGTTAATGAAGTAATTGGAGATACAGCTTATTCTGAAATGAAAAACTTAAAATATACAAAAGAAAATAAAATTGTATTAATTTCAAGACTAAATCCTGTAATTTCACAAGGAATGCGAAAAAAAGAAGATGAATTTGAGTTTAATAAAGATGCTGGTTTATTTGTATGTCCGGCAGGCCATATGGCTATTAAAAAAGCAAAACAGGGAAAGAAGAATGTTGGTAAAAATCAAGTGCTAACTTACTATTTTAATGTAGAAAAGTGTAAAAATTGTGTTCATAAAGATGGGTGCTATAAAGAAGGTGCTAAATCTAAAACTTATTCGGTTTCAATAAAGTCAAATACTCACAAAGATCAAATAGAGTTCGAAAAAAGTGAGTATTTTAAAAAACGTGCTAGAGAACGTTATATGATAGAGGCTAAAAACAGTGAACTTAAGCACCAGCATGGCTATGATGTAGCAACATCGTCAGGTTTAATTAGCATGCAAATGCAAGGTGCGTTATCAATCTTCACTGTGAATCTAAAGAGAATAATCAAGTTGAAAGGCATGAAATAAGGCTTTTTTAACTTAAATATAAAAATATAAAAAGAAAAAGCATGAAACATCCAAAAATATGGGTATTTCATGTTTTTTCTGTTCAAGCCTAAAAAACTTACTGAAAAGAGAGTGCTTTTTTCAGTGGCCTCCATATAAGGTGGGAGCATTTTATTATTAAGCGACATTACAACAGCGAAGGAGATGATTTAATACCTATGTACATATTTTTTAATACGGTATAATGGCATTTATACCATTCATTTTCAGGTTCCAGTTCATATGCTTTTGCTGCATATTTTAAGGCTATTATTCGATTTTCCATAGCCATACATACTTTTGATTTTCCAAAATATGCAACACTTCTAGTGATATCAACTTCAATGGCTTTATTATATATTACAAGAGCCTCTTTACCCTTATGTAGAGAGAGTAGTGCACTTCCTTTACCACATAGTGCATCATAAAAATCAGGACTTAGTTTTAGGGATTCATCAAAACATTCTAAAGCTTTTTCAAAATCGTTAATAATAGCTAAAAATTCTGCTTTTTTTAAATATATGTTTGTATTTTGTTTATCGGCCTCAAGAAGTTTTTCACAATAGTAAATACATTTATCAAAGTCACCAGTTAAATCGTTTATATCAATTAACTTCCAGTAGCCTTTTGGGTCACCAGGGACTAACTGTAAATATTTATTTATGCATTTTTCAGCTTCGTAAGCTTCGTACATTTCAATATAAGCTTGAGCTTTGACAAAATAAGCCTGCGCATATTCCGTGTTGAGGAAAATGGCTTTATTAAAATTTTTGAATGCTTTTTCAATTTTCCCATCATTGAAAAGCCCCTTGCCTCTTTCTATATATTCTTTAATTAGGGTTTCATCATCGCTTAAACGGATACTAGTTTTCATTAACATGCTCCTTTCAATTGCAATCACACATTAAAATTATTGACATAAAAGGAAACGGTATACATGTGACTGGAATGAAATAAATGTTTTTATCTTAAATGATAATATTTACAAACATAAAAGGGTATAGTATTCTGTAAATAAAGGTACTATTGAAAAAATACAAGAAGTATTAGAATGGAGGATTTTTTATGATAATAGACTGGCTTAAAGGCTTTGATCCCGTAGTTCAGGCTCTTTTTGCAACATTATTTACTTGGGGTGTAACTGCTTTAGGAGCGTCTTTAGTATTTTTCTTTAAAAATATAAGCAGAAAGGTGCTAAATGGTATGCTTGGTTTTGCAGCAGGAGTTATGATTGCTGCCAGCTTTTGGTCATTGCTAGCGCCTGCTATAGAGATGGCAGAACAAACAAGTACACCATCGTGGATTCCTGCAGCAGTAGGGTTCCTCGCAGGTGGGGGTTTCCTTTTGGCAGTGGATAAAATTTTACCACATCTACATCTTAATCAACCAATAGAACAGGCGGAAGGGATTAAAACTAGTTGGCAAAGAAGTATTTTATTGGTACTTGCAATAACGCTACATAACATACCAGAAGGACTTGCGGTTGGGGTTGCATTTGGAGCAGTAGCAGCTAATATTCCTTCAGCTTCATTAGCAGGAGCTGTTGCACTGGCAGTTGGTATTGGTATTCAAAACTTTCCAGAAGGGGCTGCCGTTTCTATACCATTAAGACGAGAGGGTTTCTCTAGGTTTAAAAGCTTTATGTACGGTCAGGCGTCAGGGATAGTTGAACCTATAGCAGGAGTGATAGGTGCATTTGCAGTAATAGCTATGAAACCTATTCTTCCCTATGCACTATCCTTTGCAGCAGGTGCTATGATTTTTGTAGTTGTTGAAGAACTAATACCCGAATCACAACAGGATTCAAAAACAGATATTTCAACTATAGGTGCTATGGTAGGGTTTGTAATTATGATGATATTGGATGTAGCTTTGGGATAATGTAAAAATATGATAAAAGTATGTTGATATATAAATATCATTTAAATAAAGGCGGCGCTATGGAAAAGTTTAGTGGTAATTTAAATTCTCTAAAAAAACTAGGTGTTATTTTTAGTATATCAATTTTAAATGTCAGAAATAAACGAATTTATAGATAAGATTAAGATTAAATTAGGAGTTATTAATTTTGTTCATTTTGTAATTACTAATTACTACATAATACCCATATTTCATCTTGTTATATTTTTATCACGTGTGATATACTGATTTTGTTAAGGAATGTAACAATTAAAAAATAAGGGGGAGATTCGTATGAAAATTAAAACAATAATACTATCACTAGCTGTAGGTGCTACTTTATTAGTAGGATGTGGCGCTAAAGAAGAAGCAAAAACTGATGTAGTAACAACAGCTTCAATAGTAGATACTCAGGCAGCTTTTGAAAATGCAATAAGCAGTAAAGGTACATGGATTATTGCAACGCTTAAGGATTTAACTGTTGATAAAGATCTTGTAGTTGAAGGTGATTTTAAAAACACTAAAGAGCCAGCAGTTGCACAACGTAAAATAGGTCTATACACACAAGATGATAAACATGTAGTAACAGCTAGATTCACTTTAACTGCTCCAAAATTAACTTTTAGTAGTCCTGCGGGAAGCATAGAACATGGAACTTTCAAAGGTGACCTTTATGTAACAGCAAGTAACTTTCAGTTAAAAGATGCTACAGTAGACGGAAATGTATATTTTACTACAGATGAAGCTAAATCTACATTTAAAATGGATGATAAAAGTAAAGTAACTGGAGTTCAAGAATTGAAAAAATAAAGTATAAAGTATAATTTGTACTTTTAAAAGTACTCAAATTGAAGGCAGATATGCATTAGTAAAACTAATGGGCATCTGCTTTTTTTTAATACAATCTACACTTTATTGCAGAATATTTATAAAACTCTTCTTATTATAATTAATGTCTGCTATAATTAATTGGTTTGTATAAAAAGTTAACAAAAATATGTTTAAATAGAAAGGTAAATAAAAATGATAAAGTTTAAAGAGCTAGGACTTAGCGACGATATACTAAATACGATTAAAATTCAAGGAATTACTGAGCCAACGCCTATACAAGAGCAAAGTATTAGGCTAATAAAAGGCGGTAAGGATGTTATAGCAGAGGCACAAACAGGCACCGGAAAAACACTTGCGTTTCTACTGCCAATGTTTGATAATATGTCAAATGATATAAATACGATTCAAGGATTAATAGTGACTCCTACAAGAGAACTTGCAATACAGATAACTAGTGAAGCTAAAAAGCTTGCAGAAGGTAAAAATTTAAATATTTTGGCAGCGTATGGTGGCAAGGACATAGGTGCACAGCTGAAAAAATTAAAAGGAAATATTCATTTAGTAATAGCAACACCAGGAAGATTACTAGACCATCTTAGTCGAGGTACGGTAAGGCTTGATAACCTTAAAACCATAGTATTAGATGAGGCGGATCAAATGCTTCTTATGGGATTTAAAAATGATGTGGAGTCTATCTTAGAAAAAACACCAAAAAACAGGCAGACGCTATGTTTTTCAGCAACTATGAGTTCTGATGTGAAAAAAATGGCTTATAAGTATATGAACGATCCTAAAGAAGTAATTATTAAAAAAGAAGAGACAACACTTAAAACTATAAAACAATTTTTAATAGAAACTACGGATAGACGCAAACAAGAAGATTTATGTAAAGTAATGGACGAAGATAATCCATTTATGGCCATCATTTTTTGTAGAACTAAAAGAAGAGTTGATGATCTTGAGATGGCTCTTTATAAAAAAGGTTATAATTGTAAAAAACTACATTCTGATGTAACTCAATCAAAAAGAGAAAAAATAATGAAAGAGTTTAAGAAGTGTGATATTCAGTATTTAATTGCCACAGATGTAGCAGCAAGAGGCCTTGATATAAATGGAGTTAGTCATGTTTATAACTACGATATGCCTGAAAGTGCAGAAGGATATATCCACCGCATTGGAAGAACAGGAAGAGCTGGCGAAGAAGGATATACATATTTATTTTCAGCTCCAAAGGATAAAGTTCTTTTAGATGCTATAGAAAAGAAAATAAAAGGTAAAATTCCTAGAAAAATTTTGTAGTGAATTTAAATGATAAAATACTTAAAGCTAATTTAAATTAACTTTAAGTATTTTTATTTATATTAAGTTATAATTTTTAGTTTTACTATACGATTTTTACTGGTGTTTTGTATAATAAATTTTGTGTCATTATAATTTATTGTCTCGCCTGTCTTTGGAAGTCGCCCTAGTATGCCGGTAACGAAACCGCCTATGGAATCAAAATCCTCTGATTCTATATTGAGGCCTATCATTTCATTAACCATGCTTATTTTTGTGTCACCATCAACAATATATTCATCTTCTTTGATAACTTCGATTTTATCTGTATCATCGTCGTATTCATCATCTATATCTCCCACAATTTCTTCTACTAAATCTTCGATTGTAACAATTCCAGAAGTTCCACCGTATTCATCTAATAAAATGGCTATAGGAACTCGTTTTGCACGCATATCTGCAAATAAATCTACGGTGCTTTTGTACTCATACGTAAAGTAAGGGACACGCATATGTTTCTCTATGCTGAATTCTTCTCTTCCATCTTCGAAGAAAATTAAATCTTTAATGTATAAAACGCCAATAATATTATCAACAGTCTCTTCATATATAGGCAATCTAGAAAATTGCTCTTCCCTGAAGATTTTTATGAGCTCTTCGTAAGTAGAGGTTACATTTGCTACAATCATATCAGTTCTTGGAGTCATGACATCTTTTGCTTGCGAATCTCCAAATTCAAATACATTATAAATCATTTGCTTTTCTTCGCCTTCTAAAACACCTTCCTCATGACTTACACTAACCATTGTTTTTAACTCTTCTTCAGTAATAAAAGGTTTTACCTTAGTGACTTCCCCACCAAGTACTTTTATTATTGTATTTGTTATATAAATTAAGACTGTAATAAGGGGATTTAAAATGAAGGTAATTAGACTTAATGGCCGAGCAACTTTTAAAGCAATTTTTTCGGAATTTTGTGCAGCTAATGATTTTGGTGTTATTTCCGCAAAAATCAATACAAGAATTGTCATAATAGCGGTCGCAATAGCTACCCCAGAGGCTTTATAATAGTGAATGGCTAGGGAAGTTGCTAGTGCAGAAGCACCTATATTGGAAATGTTATTCCCTACTAAAATAACGCCTAAAAGTTTACTTGGATTTTCAAGTAATTTACTAATTCGCTCAGCACCACAAACTTTTGAATCTACCATATGCCTTAGCCTTATTTTGCTTAAAGTCATCAAAGCAGTTTCAGAAGCAGAGAAAAAGGCTGAAAACAGTAATAAAATTACTAAAGATATAATTTGCCACGTACCATCGGGGTCCATAATATATTTCACGCTCCTTAAGATATAACCTAAGGAAATTATATCATAAGATAAGAAATATTTAAATGGAATTATCATTAATGTTTTAAATGATTACACAAATATGTAAATGTTATACATAAATTAATTTGTTTGAGTACATATCTTCAATTGCAATGTACCAGCTACTATCCAGTAACTGTTTTCTTGAGATAATTTTTTAAAATACAAAATACATGGAATAATGAGTAGTATTTTGTTGATATTTATCATATATATGACATTTAATATGTTATTATATACTATAAGAGTATATTTTAAGATGTTACTATAAATACAATTAATAAAGGAGATAATTCATGGAAGAAATTAAGTCACACAAAATAAAAATATTTATGTTACTATCAATAACTTTAATTATGTTTATTACAATAATAAAAGGAAGTAGTGGAATTAGCCATACAAAAAAGAATATACCCTTGGCAGCAAAGGGGGTGTTAGACTTAAGAAATTGGGATTTTAAAAAGGATGGTATGATAAAACTTAATGGAGAATGGGAGTTTTATGACAATGAGTTACACATGCCTCAGGATTTCCAAAGTATTCCTGAAGACGCTATTAGATATGAGAAGTTACCAGGTACGTTTGGACAAGAAGGCTATTGTACGTACAGATTAAAGCTACTTATAGACAATAAGAAGGAACTTTATTCAGTGAAAATAAATTTTATCCAAAATGCATATGAACTTTGGGCTAACAATAAACTAATAACATCGGCTGGACGGGTGGGCAAATCTAAAAACGAAATGATTCCAGAAAATGAGCCAGCTAGCGGCTCATTCTATGTAGAAAATGATGAAACCTATTTAGTCCTTCGGGTTAGTAATTTTTATAATAAATATGGATATGTAGATACATTAGTACTTGGGGAATCAAAGGAAATTACAGCTATAAGAGAGCAGAAGCTAGCATTGAGCTTGTTTATTATTGGATGCACCATCATGGCAGCTATATATAGTTTTGGACTATTTATTAATAGAAGAAAAGAAAAGGCTCAATTATATTTTTCAATCATTTGTTTAATCATTGCGATTAGAACACTATTTATTGGCCAAGGGTTCTTTTTTTCACTATTCCCTCACCTTAATTATATTTTCTCTACAAAAATGAAAATATGGACCTTTTATGCATACATTCCCTTTATTATCTTGTTTATAGATAAATCTTATGAAAAAATAATGTCACGTAAAGTAGTTAAAGTATCCAATTATTTAGGAGTGGTATATACTTTAAGTGTGATTTTTACTCCGGTTAAATATTATTTATACTTTATAGCACCTTTTGAATTATCTGCACTTGCATTGCTATTTTATATGATGTGTAAGATTTGTAAAATATGCATAAATAACAAACAAACTGATCATATAGTTGTTGTAGGACTGTTTGCTTTATTTATTACAAGAATCAATGATATCTTGTATGAATACAGTATAATAATTACGGACTCATTTGCATCTCAAGGCATATTAATATTTATTGTTGTAAATTACTATGTTTTAGCAAAGAGGCAAGCCAATGAACTTTCTAACATAGAAAGTAGTAGTGCTAAACTTAAATCTTTAAATGAATTAAAAGACGATTTTCTAGCGGTAACTTCACATGAACTAAAAACTCCATTGAACGGAATTGTTGGATTAACTGAAGGAATAGTAAATAATAAATATGCTGATTTAGATGTTGAGCTCAGAGAGGACCTATTTTTGGTGAATTCTAGTGCTAAAAGATTATCTAACTTGGTTAATGATATGATGATATTTTCAAAGCTTAAAAATAATCAAATTGTGTTACGTACGAAATTTGTTAATATAAGCAATGTGGTAGAAATGGTAATAAAATTTAGTGAAATATCTATAAATAATAAAAACGTTACTTTTAAAAATTTAATAGATAAAGACACACCTTATGTATTTGGGGATGAAGATAGGATACAGCAAATTTTATATAATTTACTTAGTAATGCTATAAAATTCACACATGAGGGGGAGATAATATTATCCTATATCGTAAAAAATTCTTTTGTTGAGATTTGTGTTACAGATACAGGAATAGGAATTCCAGAGCAGAAGCTTCATAAAATTTTCAGTAGATATGAGCAGGTGGATGGAATTGCAGAAAAGTATGGCGGCACTGGAGTAGGGCTTTATGTAACCAAAGAACTTATTCAAATACAGGGTGGGACTATAAAGGTTTCTTCTGTTATAGGAGAAGGCAGTAAATTTATTTTTACTCTCCCATTATGCACTGAGGAAGAGCTCAAGAGTAATCTTCATGAAAATCTTTATAATAAAGAAAATGAAGAGACAGCAGAACTATTAGCGCAGTATTCAAATAATCTAGAACTAAAACCTGATATAGTAAGTGTATCTATAGATAATGTTAGAAAAATTATTAATGAAAATATAAATTCAAGTAAGAAAGATAGGTATAAGGTTTTAATAGTTGATGATGAGTATGTGAATCTTAAAGTATTGAAAAATTATCTATCTAATGACACTTTTGAAGTTTTAGAAGCATCCAGTGGTAAGGAAGCATTGAGAATAATTGACGAAAATGTAGATTTAGATTTAGTAATTCTCGATATGATGATGCCAGATATTTCAGGTAATGAAGTATGTGCGATTATTAGGGAAGAACAATCGATTTTTGAACTACCTGTGCTAATTATGACTGCAGATAGCAATGTAGAGCACTTAGTTATATCCTTTGAGTGTGGTGCAAATGATTATTTAAGCAAACCTTTTAATATGCATGAGTTACTCTGTAGAATAAACACTTTGATAACATTAAAGGATTCAGTTAAAAAAGCCTTAGCATTAGTAAATGAGCTTGGAGTAGCTAAAAACCAAGTTGAAGCCCTTAGCGTGCAAAATGCCGAAGCTAGTAGACAAGTTGAAGAACTTATAGCATATGACAAAGTGAAAACGGATTTTTTAACTAATATGTCACATGAACTTAGAACTCCTCTAAATGTAATTTGTAGCACAATACAGTTATTAAAGTCTCTTGATGGAGCAAAAAACTTAGGTGATGAAAAGATTAAATATTATATTAATATAATGAATCAGAATTCTCTAAGGTTACTTAGACTTATAAATAATATAATAGACACAAATAAAATAGAGGCAGATTACATAAGTCTTAACTTGAAAAATGGTGACATAGTTTATGTTGTAGAGGAAATATCGCAATCTGTAGCTGAGTATATAAAAAGTCATGAAATAACACTCATATTTGATACTGATGTAGAAGAAAAAATAATTGCATTTGATGAAGAAAAAATTGAAAGAATTATGTTGAATTTACTATCCAATGCAGTTAAATTTACAGATAAAAAGGGAAGTATTCTAGTTAATATTTATGATAAAGGTGGTTTTATTGAAATATCTGTAAAGGATACAGGAATAGGAATTCCAAAAGGCAAGTTAGAGTTTGTTTTTGAGCGTTTTGCGCAAATCGATAAATCTACATCAAGGCATAATGAAGGTAGTGGAATAGGACTAGCATTAGTAAAGTCTCTTGTAGAAATGCATGAGGGGAACATTAGTGTAAATAGTGAAGGGGGAAAAGGAAGCGAATTTATTATAAATCTCCCAGTTAGAACAGTTGACAGGGAAGAGGAAGAAAACAATCTTAATAATAAAGAGGTATTTGAAACAAACTATGAACAAAATCTATCAATAGAATTCTCTGATATATATAAATAGTTAAATCATTACCTGCTTAGCTGTTTCAGGTTGTTAATATAATAATATTATATTATTCGGTAATACTATCAATATAATGTTATTATATTGATAAGAAATGTAGTTAATAGAATTATAAAAAAATACGTATTTATGTTATAATTAATTAGTATCTATATGGTAACTAAAGTTCATAAAAGTATCTACTTGCAAAAAATGAGTAAACGGTCTAAAATAATAGAAGAATATAAAAATATGATGATATTTATGGTATATCCTAAGGGGAAAGGTTGAGATGATGATTTTTAAAAGACTTATGATTGAAGATAAGAATGTATTTGAAAAATTTATATATCCATATAAATTTTTAAGTTGTGAATATTCTTTTACAACTTTATATATATGGAGAGAAGCTTGTGATGTTTGTTTTACTATTTATAAAGGTGCTCTAATAATAAAAAAGAAGGATTTCGAAGGAAGATATTATTTTATGCAACCTTTGGGATATAGTAAAGAAAATCTTAAAGAAATAATAGATGCATTAAAAGAATACAAAACAGAAAACAATATGGAATATTTGTTTAAAGATCTTGATGAGGGTGTTATGGAGGAGATAAGGGATATATATGATGATGCCCATGGTATCTGTATCAAGGAAGATAGAGATAACTTTGATTATTTATATGAAGCAGAAAAGCTTATAAAGCTTTCGGGTAAGAAGCTTCATGGGAAAAAAAATCATTATAATTCCTTTATAAAGAAGTATAACTATGAAGTTAAAGATATTAAAGGGGAAGAAGTAGTAAATGACGTAATAGTAGCTGCAGAAAAATGGTATGCAGGTAATAATGATGATGATGTACTTTATTACGAATTACAGGGGATAAAAGACATCGTAAAAGATATGGGAATTTTAAATAATAAAGGGATAGCTGTTTATGTAGATGAAAAGATTGTAGCGTTTAGTTTGGGAGAAAAATTAAATGATGATTTGGCAGTGATTCATATAGAAAAGGCAGATACAAAGTATAGCGGAGTCTATAGCTTTATTAACAAAACGTTTGTTGATACGAGTTTTAGTGAGGTTAAGATAATCAATAGGGAACAGGACCTAGGAATCGTAGGCCTTAGAAAATCTAAATTATCCTATCATCCTTTTAAATTAGAAAAAAAATATATTTTTAATTTTGGTAACATTTAATGATATTTCAGCTCCGAAGAATATGAACAGCATCGCGGGTGATGGTTTAATAGAGTAGAATAGACTAGACTAGCGTACAGCTAGTCTATTTTTGAAGAGTACATATAATCAATTTCAAATTAAAGCTGAGGAAAGGTGATAGAGTCAATAACCTCCACTTGCTTTGTGTTTGGAAGACGTTCAACTGGATATTTTGATATAAGGTTATTAGATGGTACTTCAATCTACAAGAGTGCGAAATTTTCAGAACTTAAATTATTACAAAGATCAAAAAGTTTATTAATAGAAAATAGAAAGGAGGTAAAGCAAGGTTGAGAGTTGCTTATCAGCAAGTAGCAATTCCTCGCCCACTTTAGAAGTGGGAGTATCCTTGCTACAAAAATATGAAAAATCTTTTAGTTGGAAAAAAAATAAAACTTACTTCTATAAACGAAGAAGATATTTTGGAACTTAAAAAGTGGCATAATGATGTGTCCTTCATGCGTAATTATGATGTAGTAAGCGCAATTCCTAAAAACATGGAAGAGGTAAAGGAGATAATAAGAGAGGCAAAAGAATGTAATAGAGCCTATATTTTTGCTGTTAAAGACAGTGAACAGGAAGAAATTATTGGTATTACAGGATTTGAAAATATATCTTGGAATAATGGAACTGCATTAATATATATAGGAATAGGGGAAGAAAAATATAGGGGACAAGGGCACGGAAAAGAAGCTCTTAAATTAACTATAGAGTTTGGATTTGAGGAACTAAATTTCCATAGAATATATCTTACTGTGCTTGAATACAATGAACCTGCAATAAAGCTATATGAGAAATTAGGGTTTAAAAGAGAAGGGGTCTATAGGGAATTTATTCACAGAGATGGTAGACGGTATGATATGTATTTGTATGGAATACTGAGACCTGAGTGGGAATATACGCAGAAATAAAATAAGAGTACATTACGTATATCTATTTTCAGTGTTTCTGCTCTTCTTATGGCAAGCTACTTCCTATATAATAAAAAAAACACAGTAGAGAAAATACAAATCTACTGTGTTTTTTTATGTTTTAAGATTATATTTACTTAGTGTATTAAACAAACCTTAAATTTTGAATATTTATATACTATTAATACTCTATTGAATAGTGTATTAATAATAGAGTATTATTATAGTGAATTACATTTGATTTAAATAATTTAAATATAAGAAAAATTTATTATAAATGAGGCGAAAGTTATGAAAAGGATTGAAAAGATATATAGCTTTATGGTTGAAGAATCTAAAGAATTCCTTTTAAAAGATATTAAGGAAGGAATGGGTTTTAGTGCCGGCACTATAGCAAAAAGTCTATCTATGATTAGGAACAATGTAAGTCTTGAGCTAAACAATTTACTTAGAGCAGATAAGATAATAAAGATAAAAGGTAGACCTGTACTATTCTTAGACAGAGAAACCGTGGAAAGACTTTTAGAATATAAATTGCAGCCTGGTCCTCTAGAATTAGAAAATTTTAATGAGCTTATATCGGAAGAGAAGACTGAAGAGGTAGAAAAGAACCCATTTGATAGTCTTATAGGGTATAATACAAGCCTAAGAACTCATATTGAGCAAGCTAAAGCTGCTGTCCTTTACCCGCCTAATGGACTTAATACACTTATAGTAGGTCCTACAGGGGTGGGCAAAACTTTATTTGCTAATATGATGTATAAATACGCCGTATATGTTAAGAGATTAGAGGCTAAGTCTCCCTTTGTGCTATTTAACTGTGCAGACTATTATAATAATCCTCAACTTCTCTTATCACACATGTTTGGACATATAAAAGGTGCATTTACAGGCGCAGATGTAGAAAAAGATGGCCTTGTAGCCAAGGCTAACGGTGGAATACTATTTCTTGATGAAATTCATAGACTTCCGCCAGAAGGGCAGGAGATGATATTTTATTTCATAGATACTGGAAAATATAATAAACTCGGTGAAACAGAAAGAAACAGAAAATCTACTGTGCTTATTATAGGAGCAACCACAGAGGACCCTGCGTCATCACTCCTAAAAACATTTGTAAGGAGAATTCCTATAGTTATATCTCTCCCCTCTTTAGAAGAGCGTCCAAGTAAGGACAAATTGGATATAGTGAAATTTCTCTTAGCAAATGAAGCACATAGAGTAAACAAACCAATAAAGGTAGATGCAGAGGCTGTAAAGGCAATTATAGGAAGTGCCTCATACGGGAATATTGGTCAGATGAAATCTAATATACAATTAGTATGCGCTACTGGATTTTTAAATAGCATAAATAATAAAGATTTCATTGAGATAGATTTCAAATCTTTACCTTCGGATATAAAAAATAGTCTATTCTCTTCAAGTAGTAAAAGAATGGAGATGGATGAGTTATCTAAGCATTTCGGCAAGCAAATTGTGGTGATGCCACAGGGGTATAAAGTTCTTATAGAAGAGGACTCTTCTGAGCCAACATTTAACTTATATAAAATAATTGAAGATAAGGCTGCTATTTTAAAGGATGAAGGTGCAGATGATGAATATATAAAAAAATTCATAACAACAGATATTAATATTCACCTTAAATGCTTTTATAAAAAGAGTAAAAATAGTGCTCAGGATAGAGAAAAAATACTTAAGATAGTAAATGAGGATACCCTTCAATTTGCAGAACAAGTTAGAGTGATTGTAGAAACAGAGTTAAAAAGGAAGTTTAATGAAAGATTTCTATATGCTTTTAGTCTTCACCTCAGTGCATTCTTAAAAAGAATAGATAATAGGAGTAGCCTGCAATATACAAATATAAAAAATACGATTAATGACAAACCTCAAGAGTTTAATATATCGCTTAAAATAAAAGATCTTATTGAGAAAAAATATAATATTATAGTACCTGATATGGAAGCGATTTACCTAACACTTCTCATTAGTTCAGTGCAAGAAGAGCAAAACAATGAAAGAGTAGCCGTGATAGTTGCTCTACATGGCAGCAGTACTGCAAGTTCTATGGTTAATGTAGCAAGAAATCTCTTAGGCGAGGGAGTAGTTGAGGGAATAGATATGCCACTTGATGTAAGTCCACAGAGGGTGCTTAATGATATTATAGAAAAGGTAAATGAAATTGATATGGGGCGTGGAGTGCTTCTACTTGTAGATATGGGATCTCTAACAAGTTTTGATACTATAATAACTGGAAAAACAGGAATAAGAGTCAAGACTGTGGATATGGCATCGACGCCACTCGTGCTCGAGGCGGTTAGAAAAGCCAACATGCTTGATATGGATTTAGATACTTTATATGATTCTTTAAAGGACTTTAAAGGATATGGACTTTATAGTAAAGATTCCAAAAAATTAGTAGTACAAAAGAATGCAGCTATAATAACCATATGCTCAACAGGAGAAGGCACAGCAAAAAAACTTAAAGAATTAGTTCATAATATTGTAATTAATGTAACGAGAGATGAAATATTAATTATACCTATAGGAATAATTAATATTAAAGCTGAATTAGAGGATTTAATGAATCGTTATAGAATAATAGCCGCTGTCGGTGTTATGAATCCTAAGATAAATGCGCCGTTTATATCAATAGAGAATCTTATTGGAGGTGATGGTGAAAAACGTCTTATGAATATAATACAGAAAAATCATATACCTACAGAGATGAAAGAAGAAAATATAGTAGTTAAAGAACTTTGCGAAGATAGTTTAAATGAGTTTTTAACATTTTTAAATCCACATAAGATTATTAGTGTATTAATGAATTTTACAAGTGTATTAGAAAAAGAAATGAGTAAAAGTTTTAGTAACTCTTTTAAAATTAAACTAATGCTCCATACGGGCTGTGCCTTAGAGAGAATGATTATAAAAGAAACACTTACCTATAGTGGAGATAGGAGTGCTATAGATGATGAGGTCTTAAGGGTTGTTATGGAGGCTACTTTTAAATTCAAAGAGACACTCAATATTAGTCTAACGGATGACGAAATGTATTATATTTGCGATATTTTTGCAGAGTAACATAAAAATACTATATATTTTCATGTTACAGTATTAAAAATAATAAACAGTGTATTAATAAAATAAAATAATAAAAAAAAAATTCTATAGATCCCCTTATTTTAAGGAGTCTACAGGATTTTTATTTTTTGATACACTATTTTGGTATGGGTATTGCTATTGATATATAAACATATATAGAACAAAGTGTAAATGAATTGAATAGGAGGGCTAATTAATAATAGTTATAGTATTAGGAATACATGGTAAATTTTCAGAGTAAATACTAAAATCTTCAGAAATGATTTTGGGACATCAAGAAAACGTTGCCACGATAACATTCTTACCAGGTGAGGGTGCAGATGATTTAATGAAAAAATATGAGGATACATTGGAATCTTTGCAGTGCGAAGATGGAGTGCTTTTTATGGTGGATTTATTTGGTGGAAGCCCCTTCGATGCGGCTAGCAGGATAGCAGTAAAGAGTGAATAAATGGATATAATAGCTGGAATGAATATGCCTATGCTACTTGAGATATTTTCAGCTAGAGAAAATTAAAATGTAGATGAACTTGCGCAGATAGCAATAAGTACTGGACATCTTGGAATAAAATCGTTAAAAGAGACTTTAAAAAATAGTATTGAGAATGAAAAAAATAGTAACGAGGAGGAATTATAAAATGATAATTGCATTAGCAAGAATTGATGACAGATTAATTCATGGTCAAGTAGCAACAATTTGGTCAAAAGACACAAAATGTCAAAGAATAATTGTATGTAATGATGATGTAACAAAGGACTCAATTAGAAAGACACTTTTGGAGCAAGTTGCACCTCCAGGAATTAAATCAAGTGTTGTAGGAATTGATGAGGCAATAAGAGTTTATAATAATCCAAAATACCAAGATGATAGAGTGCTATTTCTATTCACTAATCCAACTGATGTTGTAAGAATGGTTGGAGGTGGAGTAGCCATAAAGAGTGTAAATATTGGTGGTATGTCATTTAAAGAAGGAAAGAAACAAATAACTAGTGTAGTATCAGTAGATGATACAGATATTGAAGCTTTCAAAAAATTAAATGAAAAAGACATTGAACTAGAAATAAGAAAAATTTATTCAGATTCAAAAGTAGATTTAATGTCAAAACTATAAAATTCACCATATTAACTTCTGCCAAAGTACCATAGTATTAGTGTATAGTGTTATAAACCTTTTATTATTAGTTTTTGTTATTAATTGAAATGTATCATAATCATTAATTTTGGTTACAGGTTTTTCAAAACTTTTTTATAGATTTTACTGTAATAAATAAAAAATAGGAGGTATAAAGATGGTAGGAATTATTCTTGCTAGTCACGGAGAATTTGCTAAAGGCATATTGCAATCTGGTGCGATGATTTTCGGAGAACAGGAGAACGTACAAGCTGTTACGTTGATGCCTAGTGAAGGCCCTGATGATGTTAAAGCAAAAATGAAAGACGCAATCGCATCCTTTGACAACCAAGATGAGGTTTTATTCTTAGTTGATCTTTGGGGCGGTACACCATTCAACCAAGCGAATAGTCTATTTGAAGAACACAAAGTTAAATGGGCAATCGTAGCTGGTATGAATCTACCAATGGTAATTGAAGCTTTTGCTTCACGTTTTTCAATGGAATCCGCACAGGAAATTGCGGCTCATATCTTAAAGTCAGCTAAAGAAGGAGTTAAAGTTAAGCCTGAAGAATTAGAACTGGAAGATAATGGTAAATATTCAGAGGCTTCGGCTCAACAATCTAATGCAGGTGCACCTGGATCATTCGAATATGTTTTAGCTCGTATTGATTCTCGTTTACTTCATGGACAAGTAGCAACTGCTTGGACAAAAACTGTGAACCCTACACGAATTATTGTCGTATCAGATGCAGTAGCCAAAGATGGGCTTCGTACGAAATTGATCCAACAGGCGGCTCCTCCGGGTGTTAAAGCTCATGTTGTTCCAATTAATCAAATGATTAAACTTGCAAAAAATGATCAACAGTTTGGCGGACAACGCGCATTGCTTCTTTTTGAAAATCCAGAAGATGTACTTAGAGTGGTAGAAGGTGGAGTACCTTTGAAGACAATCAATGTTGGCTCTATGGCTCACTCTCCGGGTAAAGTTCAACCAAACAAAGTTCTTGCTTTCAATCAAGAAGATATTGATACCTTCAATAAGCTTAAACAAGCTGGATTGGATTTTGATGTTCGTAAAGTTCCAAATGATTCAAAAGGAAAAATGGACGAAATACTTAAAAAAGCACAAGGAGAATTAAATAAACCAAAATAATCTAACTATTTAGATAAAAAAGGAGGATAAATAATTATGGATCTAAATGTTGTCCAAATCATATTAGTCATTATCGTAGCATTTATAGCTGGTATGGAAGGTATCTTGGATCAATTTCAATTCCACCAACCAGTAATTGCTTGTACGTTAATCGGTTTAGTTACAGGTAACCTAATACCATGCCTAATATTAGGTGGTACTCTTCAAATGATTGCTTTAGGTTGGGCAAATATCGGTGCTGCCGTAGCACCCGATACAGCACTTGCTTCTGTTGCATCTGCAATCATCCTAGTTCTTGGTGGACAAGGCACAGCAGGAGTGCCTTCAGCTTACGCTATTGCTGTTCCACTAGCAGTTGCAGGGCTATTATTAACAATTATTTGTCGTACTATTGCTACATTATTTGTACATTTCATGGATGCTGCTGCTGAACAAGGAAATATCAGAAAAGTTGAAATGTGGCATATTATTTCTATTTGCATGCAGGGTGTACGTATTGCAATTCCAGCAGCCTTGATTTTAGCAATTGGTGCTGGTCCGATTCGTACAGCACTTGAAGCTATGCCTATATGGTTAACAGCTGGTTTAGCAATCGGTGGTGGAATGGTCGTAGCTGTCGGTTATGCAATGGTAATCAACATGATGGCTACAAAAGAAGTATGGCCATTCTTTGCAATTGGTTTTGTGTTAGCAACTATTTCACAAATTACACTTATCGGATTAGGTGCAATCGGTTTATCTATAGCTCTTATTTACTTAGCACTTACTAAACAAGGTGGCTCAGGTAATGGTGGTAGCTCAAATACCGGTGATCCATTAGGCGATATTATTGACACTTACTAAGAAGGGAGGGAATATAAAAATGGCAAATAAAATAAAATTAACAAAAAGAGATCGTATTTCTGTTTGGTGGCGTTCAACTTTCATTCAAGGTTCTTGGAACTATGAAAGAATGCAAAATGGTGGTTGGGCATATGCATTGATGCCCGCAATTAAAAAATTATATAAGACTAAAGAAGAGCGTGCAGCTGCATTGAAACGTCACCTGGAGTTTTTTAACACTCACCCATATGTAGCGTCACCAATTATTGGTGTAACATTAGCCTTAGAAGAAGAACGTGCAAGTGGTGCACCAATCGATGACGTAACTATTCAAGGTGTTAAAGTTGGTATGATGGGACCTTTAGCGGGAATAGGAGATCCAGTTTTCTGGTTTACTGTTAGGCCAATTTTAGGGGCATTAGCTGCTTCTCTTGCTATGGGTGGTAATATCCTTGGACCAATTATCTTTTTCTTCGGTTGGAATATCATCCGTATGGCATTTACTTGGTATACACAAGAGTTTGGTTACAAAACAGGCTCTAATATTACCGATGATTTATCAGGTGGTTTACTACAAGATATTACAAAAGGAGCATCTATCCTTGGTATGTTCATTTTGGGATCATTAGTTAACCGATGGGTATCTGTTGTATTTACACCGACAGTATCAACCGTTAAGTTAGCTAACGGTGCATACATTGATTGGAGCAAAATTCCTGCTGGAGCGAACGGTATTAAAGAAGCTCTGTTGCAACAATCAAGTGGCTTGTCATTAACTGCTACTAAGGTTACAACATTGCAAAATAACTTGGATTCATTGATTCCTGGACTTGCAGGATTAGCATTGACATTATTTTGTATGTGGTTGCTTAAGAAGAAAGTATCTCCAATTATCATTATTCTTGGGCTGTTCGTAGTTGGTATTGTTTTCCATTTAATCGGTTTAATGTAATATTTTTTACTCAGCCTGGGCTTTTTAGCCTGGGCTTTTGTTAAATTAAAGTGAGAAAAACAGTAGTACGATAATTAATAGAAACAAATAAAAAACATATAATAGAAAAGAGGTAGATCGTATGGTTCAATCACTCAATACAAATGTGGATATAGTAATTGATGCAACAGCTTTTACGGGTTTTACAGATTATGGGGAAATAATGATCGGCGACAAAGGTTTTGAGTTTTACAATTCTCGTGATTCTCGTAAATATATTCAAATTCCTTGGGAAGAGGTTGACAATGTCATTGCGTCCGTAATGCTAAAAGGAAAGTGGATTCCACGATATGCAATCCAAACGAAGAAAAATGGTACCTATACTTTTTCTTCTAAAGAACCAAAAAAAGTACTTCGTGCTGTTCGAAAATATGTTGAGCCAAATCATATGGTTCATTCGTTAAGTTTTTTTGATGTGGTCAAACGAGCGGTGCAATCGAGATTTAAAAAAAGTTTGTGAGCTTTTGCTTGAAAATTATGGAATTGAAAGAGAAATTGGTGATATTTTTATAAATGTGTCCTTATAAGCAGAAGAGCAAAATTTCAATTTGTTATGAATCACTTAAGCAGACATAGCATAGGAATATTAAAAAATGGGAATCAGAGTTTAATCTGGTTCTCATTTTTCTTGTAAAAAATAATGGAGGGATAAGGATGAACTATGCAGCTCCGCAGGAGATGAGTTTACTAATTGGCAGTTTTTAATTTACTGTACAAATATTTATAATTAATGGTAAAATGATATTTGTCGTTTATTTGTACTTTAGGTGAAATATAGATGATAATTATCATATTAAAGGAAGTGTCACAAAGGATGAAATCAAAAAAAAGAAGTATAGTCATTGCATTAATGGTGTCAATGTTCCTTGCAGCTGTAGAGGGAACAGTTGTGACGACTGCGATACCAACCATAGTTAAAGATTTAAATGGGTTTGAACTTATAAGTTGGGTTTTTTCTGCTTATTTACTGACAACAGCCATTTCTACGCCAATATACGGTAAATTAGCTGATTTGTATGGAAGAAAAAACATTCTTTCTATTGGAATAATAATTTTTTTAGTTGGGAGCTGTCTTTGTGGGTTTTCACAAAACATGTATCAGCTTATAGCGTTTCGTGCAGTTCAAGGACTGGGAGCAGGAGCAATATTTACAGTTACGTATACTATATTGGGTGACATTTTTACTGTTGAAGAAAGGCCAAAGATTCAGGGGTGGTTAAGTACAGTATGGGGAATAGCAAGTTTAGCTGGTCCTTTTTTAGGGGGATTTTTAATAGACAATTTCTCATGGCGTTGGATTTTCTTTATAAACCTACCTTTTGGAATAATATCTATAGTGCTTTTACAAAAAAAACTAATTGAAACTTTTGAGAAAAAGAAACATAAGATAGATTATGTAGGCACTTTATTATTTTCCATTGCAATTATAACGTTTTTACTGGGTAGCTTAACCGGTGGAAGAAATAATATTATAATAGCTTTAGTAGTTACAATTGCAGTATTGATTGTGTTTTATTATGTGGAAAAAAGAGCGGATGAGCCCATTATACCTTTTGAAATATTTACAAAAACTAGCACTATTGTAAATGTAATAACATTTTTAGCCGCAGCGATTTTAATAGGAATAGAGGTTTATTTACCTATATATATGCAAAATATTTTAGGATTAAGTCCTACAGTTGCTGGAGTGTCTATGGCACCTATGTCTATTGCTTGGTTCTTATCTTCGTTTGCTTTGTCTAAAGCTATCCCTAAATATGGTGGAAGAATAGTAATTGGTATATCTACTTTAATTTTGCTTATTAGTTGCGTATTTTTGTCTACTTTAAGTAGTGGATCTCTATTAGTATCAGTTATAGTTTATGGGTTCATTATGGGATTTGGATTTGGAGGAGCTTTTACTACATTAACAATAATGGTACAAGAGTCAGTGGGATATAACAAAAGAGGAGCAGCTACAGCAGCGAATTCACTGGTGCGTACACTAGGTCAAACTATAGGAGTAAGTGTTTTTGGAATTATATTAAATATGAATATAATTAAATACTTCAATAATATAGGAAGAAAGGGAATAGAACCTAACAATTTGTATTCCAAGGCAACTTTGAGTAGTGGAGTAAGTTTGCACCAGATAAAGCAAGCTTTAAATTCAGGGCTTCATGAAGTATTTATAATATTTATCATAATTGCTTTAGCATCATTGGCACTTTCTTTTATATTCGACTCAAAATTAAAAAATAATTCATGTGAACAATAAGTTATTTAATTAATTTTTCTTCAATTTGTTTATCATTAATTTGTTTATTCATAAAATTTTCTAGTAGGGTCTTTATTAAGGCTATAGTGGGAACTCCAAGTAACATTCCTAAAACACCAAAAAAACCTCCCCCAAGAACAATTCCTAGTATTATAAGTAGTGGACTAATCCCAACCTTATCTCCAATAATCTTTGGAGATATGAACCAACCATCAATATTACTTAAGGTTGTAATAAATAGTACCAACTGAACACATTTCATTGGGCTAAAGAATATTGTTATTATAACAGCGGGAACCATCCCTATAATATTTCCAAAATAAGGGATCATATTTGTTACACCTATTACTAAACTAAAAGGTAAAGCGTAAGGTATTTTTAATATCGTAAATCCTATAAAAGTAATAATACCAAAAATAATAGAGTCAATCATTTTCCCAACAAAATATTTCTTAAAAGTAGTATTAACTATCTTAAAAAAATCAATTATTTTAATAGCAACTGTTTCATTTAAAACAGAAAAAACAAATTTTTTAAGATTGAAAATAATAGATTCTTTATCCATCAAGAAGTAAATTGAAATTACGATTCCAGACATTAATTTCATAAAAAAAGAACCCAAACCCATTAGGTAATCAATTATAAGTTGAAAACCGGGGCTAAAATATGCAGATACATCCTTATTAAAAGAACTAAGGTAACTATCTAAGTAAGAAGTAGCATCAAATTTGTTTAGTAGTTCATTTTTAGATAAAAAATTGGTAGACCATTTATACGCTTTATTTGCAAAGTGAGGGATATTATTAAATAAATCAACGGAGCTTTTAATAATATTAGGAGTAACTAAAGTGATTATAAAAATTATTATGCCTATAAATAATGTGTAAATTATGCATATACTATAAATCCTTTTCATTTTTGTTCTCTTTTCAATAAACACCATAAGTGGGTTAAGTAAATAAGCTATGACGAAACCCCAAATAAAATAAGTAAGTAAAGAAAAAAAATTATTTAATATTGAACCTATATTTTCAACGTTGTTTACTATTCTATAAAGTAGAAGGGCAATTATAATAATAGGGACAAGCTGTATATATGGTATCTTTTTATATTTAATCAATGCAATTCCTCCAGTCAATATTTAGCCGCTTGTTATAAGATCAATGTAGTATTATATAATTGTAATATTGTAGATTAGAAGAAGAAGATTGTAGCTTATTTAATTATATCATTCTTAAAACAATTTATTAATATTCATTTTTAAAAAAATTAATGACATATTGCGTAATAATAGTAGGTTACAGAAATAGTCAACACGCCTTACAATTTCTGTTTGCAAACATGTGCAATAATGTGCTATAATATAGTTATATTTAAATACTAATGTTATCTTTTAGGTAGTGATGCTGATTTTTTTATTTATTTGTATAAATAATGGATATAACGTGGAAAATATATTTATGAAAACATGAAAGACAGCAGGGTAATTCATGTTGTCTTTTAATGTTTGTAATTATATACATTGAATTTTCAGATACTTGTAGTTAAAAAAATCATATCATTTTAAAGTTCAACACAAATTTTAGTGAAAATTATTAGTGGTAACATATGTACATAAAATAATAAACAGAAAGGCTTTATAAGCCAAGAGGAGCGAATTATTATGGAAGAAATGATTTTAGATGCATTTGAAAGAATTCCAACAAATAAAAGATTTGTAGAAGAAGGTTTTATTGCAGGTGTAATGTATGGCGATGGCGTTAAGGAAGCAACTTCTATAAAGGTTCAAGACGTAGAATTAATAAAGATTCTTAAAAAACATGGTTCTAATGCTAAAATATGGATCAAATACGGAGAAGATAAAAAATTTGGATTTATAAAAGAAATTCAAAGACATCCTGTAACAGCAAAAATTAATCATATAGACGTACAACTTGTTTCTAAAGATCGTGAAATAAAAATGCAATTACCTATTTCTTTCAAGGGAGAAGAGAATGTAGCAGCCAATCTACTTGAGTTGAAGGTTTATAAAGCTGAGATAGATGTTATTGGAAGCATGGGTATATTACCTGATGGAATAAGTATTGATATATCACAAAAAATACTTGGAGATACAATTACAATAAAGGACTTTGATTTAAATAAGCAAATAAAAGTTACTGATGATGAAAATCAAATTTACGCAGCTATAGCACAAATGAAAGAAGAAGTGACTGAAGAAGTTACAGCTGAAGCAGTTGTTGCTGAAACTGAAGCTAAATAATAAAATAGTAATTATATAATAATAAAAGGATGAACATGAAAAGTTCATCCTTTTATCTATTATGGATAAAATTTAAAATGTTTTGATGATGAGGTAAGAAAAAGAAAATAAGCAAATAGATACTTATTATTGTGAGTAAAATTAGGAGGCTAAAGAATGGCAAATATATTGAGATATTCAAAAAAACAATTAGATAGAACATTAAAAGATTTCGGAAAGAGAGAAAATATAGGTTCTAATGACATATCTGAGTGGATAAGACTAATAAACGATTTTATATATGAATTTGAACTAAAGTCTGAAGTTAATGAAGTAGATAAACTTTCTATAACAACTAGCAAAGAAGAACAAGTGGTAATTGAAAAAATGATGTATGCACTAGAAGGTACAAAAACTTCTTTGAATTACATTTTTGATGGTAATATTACTTATATAGAAGAATAGGTTATTATAACAATAAAATAAATATTAAAGGAAGCCATTTAATTAAATGGCTTCCTTTCAGGTTGTTTACAAACCCAGTATAATTTTTTTATTATACTGGGCTTTTTACATGCAATTATGCGATAGCATTTTGAGTTATGGATAAATTTAAAATAACAACTATCTTCTTAGTTAGAAAATCAAAAAACAGTAAAGATAGCAGGCTAGCTATCTTTTTCATATTCTGCACTGCTGCTGTAAGCAGACACTGCTCTTGCACATTTTCTAATCCACGCATATGGCAATAGCGAAGCCCATGCAGTTGTTTTGAATCTGCGAAGCTTCGCTCTATAGTTTCTTTTCTTCTTCTATATATATTTCTGCCTTTATCTGTTCTGGTGAACTTTACAACATCTTCTTTATACGTTTCCCAAACATGTCTTCTAATAGTTTTAAACTTGCTTTTTGCAGAAAAGCATTGAGCTCTGTTTGGACATATGTCGCAATATTTTGCATTACCAACATATTCTTTATATCCTTCTCTTGTTGTTGTTTTATAATGTAAAGCCCTTAAGTCAGGGCATACGTAAATGTCCTGCTCTTTAACATATTGGAATTTATTTTTTGTGTACATTCCTTTTGTATGTGGAGACCTACGGTATCCCATTACAGATTTTAATTCCCTCTCATATAGTTTTTTACATATAAGATTTGTAGCATAACCAGCATCTGCACCAACATATTTTGTATTAAAATTAAACTTTTTTATTTGCACATCTAATCTATCGATATAAGGATCAACATCATTTATGTTTCCAGGAGTAACATACACATCAGTAATTATATTATGTCTGCTATCGACAGTTCTGTGATCTAAATATGAGAAGCCTTCCGGCTTGCCATCTCTCATCATATATCCACTGTCAGGGTCGGTTGTGCTAACTTTAGTTTCTTTTATTTTGGTAACAGGTTCTTTTTCTTTTAAAGGTTTTTTACCATGGTTTATTCTATCTTCTTCTACTGCTTTATTAAGTTCAGCTATATATTCTTTCGGCGTTTTTTCAACTTCAATTTTCACAAGCTTTCGCTTATTAGCATTTGCTTTTAGGTGTGTAGAATCTGTGTAAAGTATTTTACCGGTTACCATCTTAAGATTTATAGCCTTAAATACTACTTTGTCAAATATTTTTTGAAACACATCTGTACCTTTAAACCGTCTACGTCTATTTTGGCTAATTGTTGAATGATCTGGAATAGGATCAGTAAGACTTAGTCCTAGAAACCATCTATAAGCCACATTTACTTCAATGTCCTTTACAAGTTGTCGTTCAGATTTTATTCCAAATAAGTACCCAATAAACAGCATTTTAAAAAGTATAATAGGATCTACGCCAGGTCTTCCATTATCTAAGCAGTAATATTTTTTAGTCAGTTCTCTTATAAAAGAGAAATCCATGTATTTATCTATATTTCTCAGAATATGGTCTTTAGGAACTAAATCTTCTAAATACACCATTTCTAGTTTTTGTTGTGTGAAGTTCTTTTCATTAATCATAATAATGCCCTCCGAATTATAAAGTTTGTATACTATATATATTCGACATTGATGTCCTAAAATCCTTTTTGAATATGAAAAAAACACTCCAATTTTAAATTAGAGTGTTTTACATTTTATGTTTGTCAACGGTCTGAAAGGAAGCCATTTAATTAAATGGCTTCCTTTAAAAAGTATCATATCATCGAAAAATTATTAAATGGAATCTAAAGAACATATAAATAAAAGTTTATTTTGAACTAGTACCTTTATTTGCATAGGATTGATTATTTAGCTTTTTTGTCTCTTCTAAAGCAGCATCACTATTGCTACTACTCATATTAGACATACCAGCACTTGATTGACTATTTAATTGTTTTGTTTCTGCTAAAGTAGAGTCACTAGTGCTGCTAGACATATTTGACATAGCAGAAGTTGAAACACCACTAGTACCTTTATTTGAAGCTGATTCATTATTCAATTGAATTGTTTCTTGTAGAGTAGAATCACTAGTGCTACTAGACATACCGGCATTTGAGTAAGAACTTGAACCTCCATTAGCTGCTGATTGTTTATTTAATTTTTTTGTTTCTTCTAAATTGTTATTCATAAGTATCTCTCCCTTCTAATATAAAAATTACACTGTTATCAAGTACAGTATATAGTTTACCCGTTTTATCTTAAAATATAGATGAAAATATTGAGAATTTTTACTTGAAAATTTTAAGATTGTAAAAATTTTAATGTTTTATTATATATCGTAGCAGCGGCGATGTGATATTTAAAAAATAAATCTATATTGTGAAGTTTATAAGTTATATTGCAATAAATATAATAATCAGTTATACTAAATATAATGATATTTTAACGTATTTTTTTCTTTATTAATGTGTAAACGATTCAATAAGACTAATTTCAAAAAGGAGTTTTGCTAAAATGGCTAAATATATAATGGCACTTGATCAAGGTACAACCAGTTCAAGGTGTATACTATTCAATGAAAAGGGACTTATTGTAACGTCCGCTCAAAAAGAATTTACTCAGATTTTCCCAAAAGGAGGGTGGGTAGAACATGACCCAATGGAGATATGGTCAAGTCAAATTAGCGTTGCAACAGAAGCGATGGCTGAAGTTAATGCTACGGCGTCTGATATAGCAGCAATAGGTATTACAAATCAAAGAGAAACTACTGTAGTTTGGGATAGACGAACGGGAGTTCCGGTATACAATGCAATTGTATGGCAATGTAGAAGAACTGCAGAGACTTGTGATGAATTAACACAAAAAGGATTTGATAAAATTGTTAGAGCTAAAACTGGATTGATTTTAGACGCTTATTTTTCTGGAACAAAAATAAAATGGATATTGGACAATGTAGAAGGCGCTAGAGCAGAAGCTGAAGCAGGAAATTTATTGTTTGGCAATATAGATACTTGGTTAATTTGGAATTTAACAAAAGGAAAAACATATGTAACAGACTATTCTAATGCTTCAAGAACAATGCTATTTAATATTCATGAACTTACATGGGATGACGAAATTTTAGAAACATTGAACATACCAAAATCAATGCTTCCAGAAGTAAAACCTTCAAGTTGTGTATATGGCAACACCGATATTTCATTGTTTGGAGGGGAAATTCCAATTGCTGGAGCGGCTGGAGACCAACAAGCGGCATTATTTGGACAAACTTGCTATTCACCAGGAACAGCTAAAAACACATATGGGACAGGCTGCTTCATGCTTATGAATACAGGAGACAAAGCAATTCAATCTAAACAGGGATTACTTACAACGATTGCTTGGGGAATAGATGGAAAAGTAGAGTATGCTCTTGAGGGTAGTGTATTTATAGCTGGAGCAGCTATACAATGGTTAAGAGATGAGCTACGCATGATTGACAATGCTGCTGATTGCGAAGAATATGCTAATGCGGTAGAAGATACAAATGGAGTATATGTAGTTCCGGCTTTTGTTGGACTTGGAGCACCATATTGGGATCCTTATGCAAGAGGAACAATTGTAGGTCTTACAAGAGGAGCAAAGAAAGAACATTTAATAAGAGCAACTCTCGAAGCACTTGCTTACCAAACACATGATGTTTTAAAAGCAATGCAAGAAGATTCTGGAATTATACTTACAGAACTTAAGGTAGATGGAGGAGCTTGCAATAACAATTTTTTAATGCAGTTTCAATCTGATATTTTAAACGTTCAAGTAGACAGACCAGAGGTTACTGAAACTACAGCACTCGGTGCGGCTTATCTTGCAGGGCTAGCAGTAGGATATTGGAAGAGCAAAGATGAAGTAGCAAAGCATTGGGCGATATCAAGAAGTTTCAAACCTAGTATGACAGAAGAAAAAAGAAAAGAATTACTTCATGGATGGCATATAGCTGTTAAAAGATCAGGCATAAAACTTGAATAGTAGTAACGAAATATTAATTGTTAATAATAATTTGTTATGCTATTATTAACATATGAAATATAAAAGAATAACCTAACACAGGGGAGTTGGATAGGCCAACTGAGAGAAAGAACTTTAATTCTTTGACCCTATAACCTGATCTGGATAATGCCAGCGTAGGAAGTTGTTTATTGGTGTATTATATATGTATATATTTTTATATATCAAGATGATTTAAACACGAATCCTATGGGTTTGTGTTTTTTGTTTTATAAATAAAATGGATGAATAGCGCCGCAGGTGATGATTCAACATTTAAAAGATAATTATTTTAGGAGGGAATTGATATGAAAAAAGTTTTAACTATAGCAGGTTCTGACAGCTCAGGAGGAGCAGGTGTACAGGCAGATTTAAAAAGCTTAAGTGCGAGTGGCGTATACGGGATGAGTGTAATTACAGCGGTAACAGCACAAAATACTATGGGGGTTTTTGCAGTGCAAGACTTGGGCGAAGAAATCATCAAGGCACAAATTGATGCTATTTTTACAGACATAGTTGTAGATGCGGTTAAAATTGGTATGGTTTCTGTGATCTCAACTATTGATGTGATAAGTGAGAAATTAAAACAATACAAGCCTAAAAACGTAATACTCGATCCCGTAATGATCTCAAAAAGCGGTTATTCACTGTTAAAGCCAGAGTCAAAGACGGCTTTGGTTAAAAAATTAATTCCACTAGCGTCAATTATTACACCTAATGTTCCAGAGGCTGAAGAAATTTTAAAAGAAGTAAATTCAGATATTACGAGGATTGAAACAGTAGTAGATATGGAAAGTGCAGCAAAAGAAATGTACAAGCTAGGATGCAAAAATGTGCTTTTAAAGGGAGGACATATGCAGGGGGAAGCTCTAGATGTGTTTTATGATGGAAGTGAAATTATACATTTTACGTCTGAGAGAATAAATACAAAAAATACTCATGGAACTGGATGTACTTTGTCTTCAGCCATAGCTGCAAATTTGGCGCTTGGCTATAGCATGAAAGATTCAATAAAAAATTCAAAGCAGTATATAACAACTGCTATAAAGCATTCTTTAGATATTGGGCATGGGGTGGGACCTACAAATCATTTCTATGAATTATATAAAAAAGCAGGGATGGCAAATGATTAAGGATAGTGAAAAACTGGGTTTTTAGCAGCGAGTTCTGTAAACTTAATAACACAAAGTTTAAGGGGAGTCAATAATGTATTAGTATGTATCATATTTATAGCAGTAGATATTAATTTATAAAACGTGATTTATTACTTGGAGCTACAATGCCCGTTATGCTTATTACAGGATTTATATAAACAATAAGTTGGAGGATGATGTAAATGGAAATTAATAAGAAAATAATTAAATTACTAAACAATTTAAGAGAAAAAAACCCATTGGTGCACCAAATAACAAATCATGTAACCGTTAATGATTGTGCCAATATTACACTAGCAATAGGTGGGTCACCGGTTATGGCGGAGGATATTCATGAAGTTCGCGAGATGGTATCACTTGCATCTTCACTTGTTATAAATATAGGAACATTAAATAGTGTAATTATAGAGGCTATGATTGAGGCAGGAAAGATGGCAAATGACTTAAACATACCTGTTATCTTAGATCCTGTCGGAGTAGGTGCAACAACTTATAGAACAGAAACTTGCAAAAGAATTATAAATGAAGTGAAATTAGCAGTTATTAGAGGGAATTTATCTGAAATAAAAACAATTTATGGTATTAAAACTATAACAAGAGGTGTAGATGCTAGTGAGAGTTTTTCTGTAGATAGTAATGAATTTACAAGAGAGAAAGAAATGGCAAGGAATTTTGCTGTTAAATTTAATACGGTGGTAGTTTTAACAGGTGCGGTAGACATTATATCGGATGGTAAGACTCTTTACACCGCATCAAACGGTCATAAAATAATGTCTAGGGTTACAGGTACAGGATGTATGTGTACTTCAGTTATTGGTTGTTATCTAGGCGCTGGAGATAATAATTTAATAGCAGGACTCGCAGGAATTGTGTCAATGGGTATTGCAGGAGAAACAGCTTATGAAAGCTTAGATAAACATAGCGAAGGATCAGGAACTTTTAAAGTGAAAATGCTAGATGCTATTTACAATTTATCTGAAGCTCTAATAATGGAAAGGAGCAAAATAAATGAAGAATAATGTGAATTATAGCCTTTATCTCGTTACAGATAGAGATGTATTAGTGGATTTAGATATATTTGCAGCAGTGGAGGAAGCAATAAAAGGCGGGGTTACATTAGTCCAGCTTAGAGAAAAGAGATTAAGTACTTTAGAGTTTTATAATATTGCAGTGAAAATAAAAATTATTACAGATAAATATAAGATTCCTCTAATAATAAACGATAGAATTGATATTGCACAGGCCGTAGATGCAGCGGGGGTACACATAGGTCAAAGTGATATGCCAGCGACTATTGCGAGAAGTATAATAGGAGATAATAAGATACTAGGGGTTTCTACTGCAACACTTAAGGAAGCACAAAGGGCAGAAAAACAAGGAGCAGATTATGTGGGTGTTGGAGCGATGTTTCCTACAACTACTAAAGATGATGCAAGTGCAGTTTCAGTATTATGTTTAAAAGAAATAAAAGAAAAAATTTCTATCCCTGTAGTTGCTATTGGTGGAATTAATGAAAAAAATGTAAATTTATTAAAGATAGCAAATATTGATGGAATAGCTGTTGTTTCAGATATTCTTGGGAAAAGATCTGTAAGGTCATCAGCAGAAAAGCTATGTTCTTCCATAAAGCAGAAATAATAGTGGGGGGGATTTATAATGGTTATCAAGCCGACTGGATTCGAAAAGAACCTATCTGGAAACGAGGTAGATAAGGTAATCTATTCAAATATTCCAGGATTAAAGGAAAAAATGCTTTGCATGAACTATTGGACAAAATTGAGTGGCATGAATAAAGATATTATGAATGTACAAGAGATTGAAGCATACAACAAGAGTAGTTTAACAACTGTTGGATCAATTGTGGACTTAGAAAATTACGAAGAATCCTTTAGTATGCAAGAATTAATAAACAAGATAAATACTATTAGTTCTATGCCAAAATCTGAAAGATTCCATGCGGATGGGAAATTAGTAGTTCAAGAATATTATAATAAGTTAATAAAGAATTGCAATATTGAAAAATTAATGGACTTATTCGATATTAAATATGCAATAACCATTAGAAAGACTGTGATGAGGACATTCCCAACCTATGATAAAATATTTAAAATTGGAGATAACTATGAATTTGACAGATTTCAGGAGACAGCTGTTTATCCTGTTGAACCAATTGTAATTCTGCTATCAAGTGTGGATAAAAAGTGGTATTTTGCACAGATGTATAATTATTTAGCATGGATACCCGAAAAAGATGTGGCAATATCTAGTAAAGAAGAAATTTTTGATTATCTTAAAACAGAAAATTTCTTAGTAACTACAGGGAAAAGAGTATTTACAAATTATAACCCATTAGATGAGCAATTATCAGAAGCGAAATTTGACATGGGAATTAAAATACCACTTGCAGATATTAAGGAAATAGAAGGGGATATTTATGGTCAAAATTCCGCAGGTAATTATGTGGTTAAGCTTCCAACCAGAGATAATAAGGGAAATGTAGAATTCAAAAAAGCTCTGATTGCAATAAATGAAGATATCTCATTGGGGTACTTACCTTATACCAGAAAAAATATCATAGTTAATGCCTTTAAATTTTTAGGAGAAAGATATGGATGGGGTGGAATGTTCAATTCTAGGGATTGTGCAAGTTTTATAATGGATGTTTATAGAACTATGGGTATTAAGCTTCCTAGGAATTCCGAGGATCAGGGAAAACTCGCAGTGGGCAATTTCTATGAAATGCCGGAAAATATGACTATGGGAGATAGAGAAAAGTTACTGAATAAATTGAAGCCTGGAACGCCAGTATTTATGAATGGACATACAATGATTTATATAGGTAAAGAAAAAGGTCAATATTATGCTATTCATGATTTTTCAGGCTTTTATAAACCACAGCAGGACGGGAGCTTAAAATATTATAAGGTACGCGAAGTGATGGTTTCTCCATTGTGTATAGTATTATCAGAGGATGGTAAAACATATATTGAAGGATTATACGGAGCTAGAGATTTTGTTAATGTGGATTAATTAGACTGACCATTTCGGCCCAGCGAAAAGCAAGAGCTCCTCCAATAAATATAGATATACGATATAGTATGAAGTTTATCCATAGTGTTTTGAAATAAGAAGAGCAGAAACATTGAAATTCCATTTGAAATTCTTATTTTATATTTTCAAAAGATTAGAATTTCTTAATGAAATTTCACGTTTCAATCTCTTATTTCAAGTCACGTAGGAGAAACTTCATAGGATTGCACTATTATTTGTTCCTAGAAATTATATCAGCATGGATTTTACTCCATGCATAATCTAGCGCAGAATCTAAATTATTATTATTCTTACCACCACCTTGTGCAGAAAAGGCACTTCCACCACCTTTGCCGTCTATTAGAGTTATGGCATCTTTTAAAATAGAGCTCATGCTAATTATATTCAAATCCTTCGAGCACATAAATAAAAGATTTGCTTTATCTTGAGATTTTACTCCAAATAAGACTATAACCTTTGGGGAGGATACTAATTTTGTTGCTAAGATATTAGTATATTTTAAATCCCCATTATCATAAATGCATTTAAGCATCCTGATATCTTCTATTTTTGGGGCTGCCTCTAACATATTTTGAACTTCGTACTGCGCAACCTCTGACTTTAGGGCCCTTTTTTCAGTAAGTGCCTTATTAAGTTCACCTGAAAGTCGTTCTACAACGGACAAAACTGTATCATTATTGCAGGAAAAAAGTTTAGACATTTTTTCCATGGATTCATGTTTTAAGGAATAATCAGAAACAGCCCTTTGTCCACATATAAATTCAATTCTTATTCCAGTCTTATACTTTTCAAATTTTGTAACCTTAATTAATTGAACCTCAATAGTTGAACTAGGATGTATACCACAACATGGGTTTATATCAATATCACCTATCTTAACTATTCTTACTTTTTCACCAGCTTTTATTGGGAGTTTTTTTAGCGATAATTTTTTTAGTTCAGAGTTAGTTGGATATAGTACTTCTACTTTAATATTGTCTAATACAATTTTGTTAGCTTTTTTTTCGGCAATTTTAATTTCATTATTGCCAATAACTTTATCAATATCAATAGTTGTAGAATCCGTGCCAAGGTGAAACCCAATAGTAGTTGCATTAAATAGATCAGAAATAGCAGCAGAAAGTATATGCTGCCCTAGATGCTGTTGCATATAGTCAAACCGTTTATCAAAGTCTATGATGCATTTAACCCTATGAATTTTTAAAGGGTTCACGGCAACTACATGATAAATTTTTTCATCTTCTTCATACACATAGGTTACAGCAGCACCATTTATATATCCAGTATCACTTGGTTGACCACCACCTTCAGGGTAAAAATAGGTTTTGTCAAGTTCAACGTGATACTTGTTTTCTTTTTGGATTACGTTTATGACTTCAGCTGTAAATTCTGCTTGATATGGATTTTCGTAATATAACTTTTCCAAAGTTTTGCATCTCCTTTTGCGAGCTAGGCTTCAATAGAATACATGATGTGTTTTTAATCTAATTGTACCATAAAAATATTATGCTACAAAATAATACTGGGTTTTTACTTTGATTTTGTCATAAATTAGTAATAAATTCTAAATTATACAAAGAAAAATTCGAAAAAAAAAGGTTTACACTATATTTTGTAGAATATAATATTTTGAGAATGTTCTAAAAATAAGTCAATTCAGTTATAAAGTTAACGACATTTCAATGGATTTTTAAAGGGGAAATTAAAATGAATGAATATGTTAATGATAATGTATTACAAGAAACAGATATTGATAAAGTTATTGAGTTATCAAAGGTTTTGTTATTTGAAAATGATAGAAATGCTTTGCATAGCAAGTTAATTAATATAATAAATAGTTATCTTAAAGTTAAAAGGGTATTAATTTTAGAGCGTGTAAATAGAAATTTTGAAGTAGTAATAGAATGGAAAGAGCAGTGTGGTGAAGCAATTTTTTATAATGAAAGAAATATTAAAGACACCTCTAATATATTTAGAGGCACCTCTAATATACTTAGAGGCATTATAGAAGAAGTCTGTGATTGCAAAAAAGAAAAAGTAATTAATAAAGGTAGTGAAGGTTTTGAAGTTTTTTACCCATTGATTTACAAGGAAGAGTTATTAGAAATTATATACATAGAGAAAAATCTTGAATATAGTAATATGGATTTAAAAATGCTTGAGCTAATTTGCTTTCAGGTTGCGGCTGTTATGGAAAGAATAAGTATAGAAGAGGCTAAAGTTCAGAAAATTGAAAGTGAATTAAGAGAAAGTGAAGAAGAATATAAAAAGTTATTTGAATTATCTCCTGATGCTATATGTGTGCTCAGCGGTGGGAAAATAGTCTTAGCTAATCCTGCGACTGAAGGATTATTCGATGTGAAGGACTCTAAGGATATAATTGGAAGAAGTATTATGGAGTTTGTTCATCTTGATTACATTGATATTGCTAGGAGTAGAATAAATATAATATATGAAGGCGGAATGACGACACCATTTATTGAAGAGAAATTTCTTACAAGTGGTGGGTCTGTTATTGATGTTGAGTTAGGCACAGCTGCTTTTAAGTATAAGGGGGAGTTAGCAGTTTTAATAGTGACTCGCAATATTGACAAAAGAAAAAAAATGGAGAGAAATCTAAGGGAGAGTGAAGCACTATTAAGAGAGATAACTGAAAATACTTCTGATATGATTATAAAAACAGATACTGAGGGTAGAATTAAATATATTACAGCTGCTCAAAAAGCGATACTTGGATATGCTACAGATGATGTCATTGAAAGGCACGTTTTTGATTTTGTCTACAAGGATGATAAGAAAAATGTATTAAGGGAAATTAGAAAACTAATTACTTCAACTACAAATGAAAAATTCAAATTTAGATGCTTGCATGCAAATGGAGGTATTGTATGGTTAGAGATTTGTGGTAGTAAATTATTAGATGATAATAATAAAGTTAAAGCCTTAATATTGTCATCAAGAGATATTACTAAGCGACTTGAAAATGAAGGGATAATGAAAGAAAATGAGGAAAAGACAAGATTTTTAAATCAAGCAATAAAATATGATAGATTTAGGACGGATTTTTTTGCGAATATATCTCATGAATTAAGAACACCAATCAATGTTATTTCGGGTACTATCCAGCTTATGGAACTTAAATTCAAGGAACTCTTTAATGAAAATGAGGGCAAAAGCAAGGGATATTTAAAAACTATGAAACAAAACTGTTATAGATTAATAAGATTGACTGACAACTTAATAGATGTAACAAAAATAGATGCGGGATATTTTGAAATTCATTTAAGTAATTGTAATATTGTTAGTATTATAGAGGAAATAACTTTGTCTGTAGCTGAGTATGTATCAAATAAAGGAATATCACTTTTATTTGATACAGAAATGGAAGAAAAAATAATAGCTTGTGATAAAGATAAAATAGAAAGAATAATGTTGAATCTCATTTCAAATGCAATAAAATTCACAAATTCAGGTGGAAATATTTTAGTATATATTTTTGAAAAAAAAGATAGTGTTGTTATCTCTGTTAAGGATACAGGTATTGGAATAGAAAAAGAAAAGCAACAATGTATTTTCGAAAGATTTATTCAAGTTGATAAGTCACTTACGAGAAATAGAGAAGGGAGTGGCATAGGATTATCTTTAGTTAAGTCGTTAGTAGAAATGCATGGAGGTAAAATGTTTTTAGAAAGCGAGATTAATATAGGAAGTAAATTTAGTTTTGAACTTCCTATAAAAAAGTTACTAGATATTGAAGAAGTTTTTGTTAATAATAATTTGAGTGTTAATAGTAATATTGAAAAGATTAAGATTGAGTTTTCAGATATATATTAATGTCTACTACCTTAGAGTAACATAGGAAACCGTGCTATAAATAGCACGGTTTTTTTATAAGATACCCTGCAAGGTAGGTTTTTTAAGCAAAAATCCTGTAATAGAGAGTGAAATTTAAGAATTTGATTATTTTAGGTGATTAGCTTATTATATATATAGGGGTATTAATATTTAGTGAAGTTAATGCCGTGCTTAAAAAAGTATTAATTCGAAGAAAATCTTATGTTTTAAGGAGAAAATTATGAAAGATAAAAGAATACTACTAGCTAATAGTTTATTATTAGGAGCATTATTGTTATTTATTTCAATACCGTTAATAGCAATAAGGGTATTTAGATTACATGGTTCTATAAGCGGGGATACCTCACTTCTGCTTTCTGGAGGGGCCAGTGTTATAGCACTTGGTGGAATTGCTTTATTATATTGCAGGATTACTAAAAGAAGCTTTAATAAGGTAATGGTAATAAAGAAGATATCTCTAAAGCAAGTTTTTTTAATTATGTCTATATCAGTCGGTACTTATATTTTTGCAATAGGCGTTAATATGATAAGCATGAAGTTATTTCCCATTGCAATAAAGGATAGTATGGCAATATCTAAATTACTAAACAGTAGTTCAACATTATTAGGGTTAGTGGTGATAGTTTTGGTGCCAGCATTTTTTGAGGAAATATTTTTTAGAGGAATTTTCTTAGATGCTTATGAAGGGATAAATAAAAAAATTAAATTTTTTATAATAACTGCAATCTTTGCAACCTTTCATGGTAATGTAATGCAAATTATTTACGTAATGTTTTTGGGACTTGTTCTATTAAAGGTAAGGGAATATACAGGATCGCTTGTAGGGAGTATGACACTTCACGCAGTAAATAATGCAATATCTTTTATTTTAAGTAAAGTCGTAATGAATTATATGAAGCTTGTGAATAATGGAATAAAGAATGGTGTGATAGATCAAACACAAGTACAAGCAGCTGCGACAACTGATGCAATGAATGCTAGTTTAACTGTAATTTTACTTAGAGCTTCAATATTTTTACTAATCGGAGGATCTATATTATTTATAAACTTAAGGAAATTAAAAGAATATAAAGAGGAAAAAGATGGATTAGAACTCATTGAAGAAGAAAAGGACATTGAAGGAAAATATATAGCAAGAAAAGAAGAAATTATAGATATAGATAGAAAACAATATATTCCATTAGTTATATATTTTATTTCTATGATTGTGCTGGTTGTTCTAAGGTATTAAAGCATCTTCTGCGAAGATACGTATCGGGGAATTTACAGCTTGACAATTTTTTTCTTTATGATAAAATATAAAAAATACAAATTTTAAATCGTATAACCCCAATAATATGGTTTGGGGGTTTCTACCAGGAACCTATAATTCCTGATTACGAAGAAGATACAAGCATGTTTATCTTCTTTGTGGTCAGGATTTTTTATTTTTTGCTAATTAAATCATCTCCTGCGGAGCTGAAATGTCATTAAAATTAAAAGGAGGACAATATGGAATTTAAAAATTTACCTAAAATTGATTTACATTGTCATTTGGATGGAAGTGTAAGACCGGGAACAATAATTGATATAGCAAAAGAAGAGGGTATAAGTATTCCATACTATGATATTGAAAATATTAGAAAAGAAGTTACAGCCCCAGCAGAATGTAAATCTCTTGATGAGTATTTAAAAAGGTTTGAAATTCCGAATTTAGTAATGCAATCAAAGGAGAGTTTAAGAAGAATTACATTTGAACTTCTTTGCGATTGTGCAAAAGAAAATGTAAAATATATTGAAGTTAGATTTGCACCACTACTTCATATAACAAAGGGTTTAAGTGTAGAAGACGTAATAGAGAGTGTAATATCTGGGATCAAATATGCAGAAGAGAAATATGATATAAAAGGAAATGTAATACTTTGCTGCATGAGATTTATGTCTATTGATAAAGCCTTTGAGGTTGTAAAAGCTGGCAGAAAGTACCTCTTGAAAGGTGTAGTTGCAATAGATTTATGTGGGTCTGAAGGAGAAGGCTTTTGTGAAAAATTTATAGAACCTATATCCTTAGCTAAAGAATATGGATATAGAGTAACTATCCATGCAGGTGAAACAGGAATAGGAAAAAATGTCCTTGAAGCAGTGGAACTTCTGGGGGCAGAAAGGATAGGTCATGGAGTATTTATTAAAGACTGCATTGAAGCCTATAACATTGTAAAAGATAAAGGAATTACCCTTGAAATGTGCCCAACAAGTAACATCCAGACTAAAGCAATTGATACTTTTGAAAAACACCCAATTCATGATTTTTTTAATGATGGAATAAGGGTGAGCGTCAATACTGATAATAGAACTGTATCTGACACAAATATGACTAAGGAATGTGATGTATTATTAAGAGAATTTAACATTACGTTTGAGGAATATAAACAAATTTATCTTAATAGTGTTGATGCAGCATTTGCTGATTTAGAAACAAAGGAATGGTTAAGGAAATATATCTAAGTGATTAATACCCTAGTATATTAATCAAAAATTTGGTAGAATAATATTATTATAAGTGATATTATTTAAATAAGGTTAAATACATACCAAGTGATAATCTAAATTTAGTAGAACTTAATATATGGGCGGGCAATTTGATGTGTGGAACACTAGGATATGTCAATCCTATAGATTTATTAAAAAAAGAAATGAGCGAAATAGAAGACTAGATTACAAATTAAGTTTTTTAAATAAAGAGCAGATTTCATCCCATATTTAGGGATGAAATCTACTCTTTGTTTTTAAATAGGTTTCGAATATTAATTAACTTTCACACGTGTTAGAAATATTTTGCATTTATTTTTATCCCTTAATTGTATATTATACAAAATATAATACTTGGGTATTTTCTATATACTTATGTTAAACTAAAATTCACGCGAATAAATGTTAGAATAAATTCTAATATATTGGTAACTTACAAAGAGGAGGGAAGTGCGTAAACATCGGAAGAAATTATTTAAATAGGTTGGTGAGCAAATTGAAAAGAAAAAGGGTGAGAAGTAAAAGGATTTTTTTTGCAGGTATGTTATTTTCCATAGCATTTATGGGTCTTGTGAGTAGAATGGTTTATTTAATGGTTATTAATGGGTCAGATTATAAACAGCTGGCATTAAACAATTGGACAAAAACTATAAAAATAGCTCCCCAAAGGGGGGAGATTCTGAGCAGAAACGGTTCAAAATTGGCATTAAGTGCAGATGTTTACAGGGTTGATGTTGATTTAAATGTATTTAAAAGATACTTAGAAGTTAAAAAAATACCTGAAGAACAAGCCATTGAACAATTGTCGCAGAAACTGGATGTTAAAAAGAGCGAATTTGAAAAAATATTAGATAGCAAAGATGGCAATGGCAAGTTACTTAAATTTGTATCATTGAAGAGAAAGGTTGATAAGAAGGCTGTAGATGCGATTAAAGATTTGAAATATAATGGCATAATAATTTCAAACGATGTAGAGAGAATGTATCCAAATGATAGCGTTTTATCCCAGGTTATCGGACATACCAATTTGGAGGGAAGTGGAATAAGTGGAGTAGAACAGAGTTATAATAATGAATTAGCAGGTATTCCCGGGGTAAAAGTGACAGAAGTGGATAGGAATAATAATGAATTGCCCTATAAAGAAGCAACCACGGTTCAACCTGTAAATGGAAAGGATTTAACATTAACTATAGATGAACAAATTCAAAATTTAGCTGAAAAAGTAGCAAAAGAAACATTGGATGAAAATAGTGCAAAGTCTGTAAGCATAATAATTATGAATCCGCAAAATGGTGAAATTTTGGCTATGGTTAATACACCGGGATATAATCTAAATAAGCCTTATGTAGAAGGGAAAACAGATAGTGAAGTACAGGAAATATGGAAGAATAGAGCTATCAGTAATGTGTTTGAGCCAGGATCAATTTTCAAGGTTATAACAGCTGCTGCTGCACTTGAAAATAACGTGGTGACGGACCAGGACCGATTTGTAAGTAATGGAAGCATTAAGGTTGGAAGTACAACATTGTATAATGATAATAAAGAAAATCATGGGGTTGAGACTTTTTCAGATATAATTAAAAATTCCGATAATGTTGGATTTGTTAAGCTGGGACAAAAAATTGGAGAGGAAAAATTTTATGAATTTTTAAAGGCGGCTAACTTTGGACAGAAAACCGGTATAGATTTGCCAGGTGAAAGTACTGGCTTAATAAAGGATTTAAATAGTATTAAACCTATTGATCTTGCTACAATGGCCTATGGGCAAGGTGTAGCGGTTAGCCAAGTGCAGTATATCGCTGCCTTCAATGCAATAGCTAATGGAGGTACATGGATAAGACCCCATGTTATGAAAGAGATATCACACATGGTGGAAGATAAAAAAGTTGTGGATAAAAAATATGATAATCTTGGTGAAAAGGTTATAACCAGCAAAGAAAAAGCAGCTGAATTAAGAATGTATTTGGAAAGAGCTGTTAAGGAGGGAACTGGAAAGGATACCTATATGGAAGGGTACCGCATAGCTGGAAAGACAGGAACTGCAAATAAGGTTAACAGTACCGCAGGGGGTTACGGTTCTGGTAAATATGTAGCATCCTTTGCAGGTATGGCTCCTGCTAATAATCCAGAGGTAACATTGATAGTTACAATAGAAGAGCCAAACCCGGAAAAATATTATGCTGCCCAGACAGCAGTACCGGCAGCACGTAAGTTATTTTCAGGGTTGTTTAGAATACTTAACATGTCTACGGAAAATGTGAGTGATACAAATTAATACTAAATGAAAATAAAGAGCAGATCTCATCCCATATTAGGGATGAGATCTGCTCTTTGTCTTTTGAATAAGTATCGAATATTAATTAACATTCACAGGTGTTAGAATTATTTTGCATTTATTTTTATTCCTTCTTTTTTAGCCTTATGCTGAAAGATCAAACCTAAAATTTGCAAAGCAATTAATGGAGTTAAAGCAACCATGGCAATTACGCCAAATCCATCGATTAATACATTCGCTCCTTCAATGGCCTCAGCGGCACCTTGTGCAAAGGCTAAAATAAAAGTTGCTGCCATTGGACCAGAAGCTACACCGCCAGAGTCAAATGCTATTCCTACGAATAGTTTCGGCACAAAATATGACATAATAATTGAAATTGCGTATCCTGGTAAAAGAAAATGCCACAACTGAATCCCGGGTACAACTATTCTTAACATTGATAATGCTACTGCAAAGGCAACTCCGATAGAAAGAGTAAAAATTACTGCCTTCTTTTTTATATATCCATGAGTAACAATTTCTATCTGATCTGTAAGTACATGCACAGCCGGCTCAGCTAATATTACCACTAATCCAAGTATGAACCCAACAATGACAAGAATCCAACTACTATGTAGGGAAGCAATACTGTGTCCGACTACAGTTCCAATCTCTATAAAACCAGCATTTACTCCTGTTAAAAATAATATCAGTCCAATAAAAGAATATAGAATACCTCTCAATATCTTTGAAAATTCCTTTTTTGAAAGCTTAAATGATATTTTATTGAATATAAAAAATAATAATAATAATGGAAGCAAGGTGAAAAAAACTTCACTTATCATAGTTGGAAATTTTTCAATAAATGGATTTATAATTGAGGTTGAGCTGACAGTACTAGTGCTTAGGTCGCCAACAATTTTATCAGACTTTGATATAAGGCTCATAATAATAACGGATAAAATAGCGCCTGTGGATGCTACTGCTACTAGTCCGAAACTATCTTCTTCCGAGGATATTCCATCTTTTTTTAGTGAAGACACTCCTAACGCAAGTGCTAATATAAATGGAACGGTCATTGCGCCCGTAGTAGCACCAGAAGCATCAAATGATATTGCTAAAAATTCAGAAGATGTAAATAAAGATAGAACAAAAATAACCAAATATATTGCAGTTAACATTTTCTTTAATGATTTATTATAAATTATTCTTAATAAACCTATAGATAGCATAATTGCAATACCAATAGATACAACAACTAAAATCGAAAGTTTAGTTATTGATCCTGATGTTACAGTACTAACTTGAGAAGCAAGAATTTGCAAATCTGGTTCAGCAATTGTAATAAAAAAACCGAGTATTAATCCCGAAAAAACTAAGACCAATACTTTACTGTTTTTAGCAAGAGAACTTCCCATTAAAGTACCAATAGGGGTAACTCCAGTGTCCACACCAAGTAAAAATATAGACAGTCCAAATATTATGAAAATTGCGCCTATTAAAAATCTAAGTATTAGATGTGTTTCAAGAGGGATGATTGTAAAATTCAATAGTAATACTATTAAAGTAATTGGGAGTACAGAAAATAAAACTTCTTTAAATTTTTTAATAATGATATTCAAATATAAGACACCTCCATTTAAAGTCTAAAAATTAGGATATATATTGTTATTTATTTGCGTTTAATATGTAAAAATTCAATGAAATTGTTCACTTGCTCGAGTTCTTGGTCGGTTAGATCATCAGTGCCAGTAAGGTGTACAGTGGTAATAGGAGAATGGGTGCTATCCATATATCCGGCCGCTTTCATAATATCATCGTAGGGCATCTCGAGAGCTCTTGCTATGCATTTTAATACCAGTGGTGATGGATTCTTTCTTTCTCCATTTTCAAGTCGATGTATCTCCGTATGACTTATGTCTGCAAGTGAAGCTAGCTTACGACTAGATAAATTTCTTGAAGTTCTATGTTCAAAAATAAATTTCCCAATATCGCTCACGATAATACCTCCATTAAAATAATATATTGTAAGTATAACATATTTGTAACCTAAAAGCAACAATATCATGCATTTCGGTTCTCATAGGTTCCGTAATTATTGAAGAATAGAGGGAATAAATGTTGAAATGGAAGGAAATAAATCATGAAGGATGTGGTTAATTATATATCCTTACTAACAAAGCACTGATTTACAATAAATTGGTGATTTGTTAGTGGTTTTCCAAAAAAAAAACAGCGATTTGTATACGGATTGCTGTTTTTTTTTTTATATAAAATATGGTATAATAGAAAGTGATTGTAAATTAAGCGTGGATGAAAAAACATACAAAAAACTTGTATTTTGTATGTTTCGTGGATGATTAAGAAGGAAGGAAAAGAAAGATGATAATGCTTCAGAAAATATATAATCTTTGTGAATGTTTTGAAAAGCAAGATAGAAAAGCATGTATTGTTAAATTAATAGATAAGGGCTACAGTGAAGGGGCTGCAACAATATATTATAACATTTGGAGGAGGCATTACATGGATTCGAGTAGTAAAGATTTAATGCTTTCAGGTATTTATATAGAAACTCATAGAGTAAGAAAACTTTTAGAAGAGTGCACTTTTATGGAGCGTCAAAGGTATCTTGAGGCTTTAAGTAAAGAGCAACTTGTTAGAATAGCACAGGCAGTACTTAAATAAAATTACAAAACAAATTTGTTAAATAAAAGTAATTTATTTAAAGAGTTATGGGTGTTTTTTAGTTATAATTAAATAGTGGGTAATAATTTAAAAAACTAAAGGGAGGGTTATTTACATGGATGTAGAAAAATTAACGGTAAAGGTTCAACAATCCTTAAATGAGGCTCAATTATTAGCTGTAAAAAATAATCATCAACAGGTAGATACTGTGCATTTATTTGCAGCACTTATAGCTCAAGAGGACGGTCTTATTCCTAATATATTTAGTAAAATGGGAGTGGATATAGCAAAGCTTAATGAGGAGATTAACAAAGAAATAAATAGTATGCCAAAAGTTACAGGAAGTGGATCAGTTTATGCTACTAGAAGGTTTGAAGAAGTTTTTGCACGGGCCGAAGATGAAGCTAAAAAGTTTAAAGATTCTTTTATAAGTGTTGAACATGTAATGCTTGGACTTATAGATGTGAATTCTAAAGACATTCGAGATATTTTAAAGAAATTTAATATAACTAAAGAAGCTTTTTTAAATGTGTTATCGACCGTTAGGGGAAATCAGAGAGTGGAAAATGCTGATCCAGAGGGCACTTATGAGGCATTAGTGAAATATGGAACAAACCTTGTGGAACAAGCTAAAAAACATAAACTAGATCCAGTGATAGGAAGAGATGAGGAAATTAGGCGGGTTATAAGAATACTTTCTAGAAGAACTAAAAATAATCCAGTGCTTATAGGAGAACCTGGAGTAGGTAAAACTGCTATAGTAGAAGGGCTAGCTCAAAGAATTGTAAAGGGAGACATACCAGAAGGTCTTAAAAATAAAATAATATTTTCTTTAGATATGGGAGCACTTATTGCGGGGGCCAAATTTAAAGGTGAGTTTGAAGAAAGACTTAAAGCAGTGCTTAAAGAAGTAGAAAATAGTGAAGGTAGAATAATTTTATTTATAGATGAAATTCATAATATAGTGGGAGCAGGGAAATCAGAGGGGTCTATGGATGCTGGAAACATGATAAAGCCACTGCTAGCCAGAGGAAGCCTTCATTGCATTGGGGCGACCACTTTTGATGAGTATAGGAAATATTTGGAGAAGGATAAAGCCCTAGAGCGAAGGTTCCAACCAGTAACTGTCGAAGAGCCTACAGTTGAAGATTCTGTGTCAATACTTAGAGGTCTTAAAGAAAAGTTTGAAATATATCATGGTATAAGGATTCATGATTCAGCCATTATTGCTGCAGCAAAGCTTTCGAATAGATATATAACGGCGAGATTTCTTCCAGATAAGGCAATAGATCTTATAGATGAAGCTTGTGCTATGATAAGGACTGATATAGATAGTATGCCTACAGATATGGACATGGCTAAACGTAAGATATTTCAGTTAGAAATTGAAAAGAAGGCTTTATCCAAAGAAAAGGATGAGGCTTCAAAGAAAAGGCTCATAATACTCGAAAAAGAGCTAAGTAATTTAAAAGATAAAGATAATGAGATGACAGCAAAATATGAGAAAGAAAAGTCTAAGATAGTTGAAATTAGAAATTTGAGAGCAGAGCTCGATGCTTCAAGGGGGGACATAGAAAAATCAGAAAGAGAATATGATTTAAATAAAGTGGCAGAGCTTAAATATGGAGTAATTCCAAAGCTAGAAGCTCAGATAAAAGAAAAAGAAAAAGAAATTCATAAAAATAATGAAACAGCCATGCTTAAAGAAGAAGTAACCGAAAAAGAAATTTCACAGATAGTATCAAAGTGGACTGGTATACCTGTAACAAATCTCCAAGAAAGCGAGAGGAAAAAGCTCCTAAGACTTGAAGATGAATTATCTGAGCGGGTAATTGGTCAAAAGGAAGCAGTAACTGCAGTGTCAAATGCAGTAATAAGGGCGAGGGCCGGTATGAAGGATCCAAGAAGACCTATTGGTTCATTTATATTCCTTGGACCTACTGGTGTCGGAAAAACTGAACTTGCTAAAACTTTAGCTAAAATTTTATTTGAGAGTGGTGAAAACATAATAAGGATAGATATGTCGGAATATATGGAGAAATATTCTGTGTCAAGACTTATAGGGGCACCACCAGGATATGTAGGTTATGAAGAGGGCGGTCAGCTTACAGAAGCTGTTAGGCGGAAACCTTATAGCGTAGTATTATTTGATGAAATAGAAAAAGCTCACGAGGATGTGTTTAACATATTTCTTCAAATACTAGACGATGGACGCCTAACTGATAATCAGGGCAAGATTGTGAATTTCAAAAACTGCATAATAATTATGACTTCAAATATCGGAAGCAACTACCTCTTGGAAAACAAAGAAAGTGGAGGCATAGAACAGCATATCCGTGATAGAGTCATGGGCGAGCTAAAATCCAAATTTAAACCGGAATTTTTAAATAGATTAGATGATATTATATTATTTAAACCATTAGAAACAAAAGAAATAGAAGGAATAGTTGATATATTCCTAGCAGATATTCAAAATAGGCTTAAAGATAAAAACATATCAATGAAAGTAACTGCGGATGCTAAAGAACTAATGGCAGAAGAAGGCTACGATCCGATCTACGGTGCACGTCCGTTAAAGAGATATATTGAAAATGTTTTAGAAACATCTATTGCAAAGAAAATTATTAGGGGAGATATAAATGATGGTTCTATCATCGGTGTAGATGCAAAGGATAATCAAATTATAATAGAAAAAATTTAACTTAATAGAGCTATTAAAAGTCACTTTTCATTGAGGTGGATTTTGACAGATAACGGTAAAAGCAAGATAGCCTAAAAGATAATAATAAAAGCACTTACTTAGGTAGGTGCTTTTTATTATTTTTATATAAAATCACTAAATATTAGGTGTCATGGCTAACAAGTGGCGGTGATAACATCTAGCATTGAAAGTTTAGTTAGTGATATAATATAACTAAAGAAGCTGATTTTTATGGTGTAGATTGAGCCAAGATTTGTGAGGGTGATTAAATGAATTTCTTAGTAAACTTAATAATAAAGACATCGGTAGATACATTATATTTGACAGGGATGATAATTCTTGTAGGATTCATCCTTGGCTTTTTAAGGGAGCATTCAATAGAAAATTTGCAAAGGAGTTTTGGGTGGAAGGCAGTTGCTATTACCGCTATTGTAGGTGTTCCCATACACGAAATTTCTCATGCTATTTTTTGTTTTCTCTTTGGGCACAAAATTACAAAAGTGGTACTAATACAAAAGAGAGACGAAAATGGTGTACTTGGGTATGTAAAGCATGCCTATAATCCTAATAGTGTATATCAACAGATAGGTAATTTTTTCATAGGCACTGCACCTATATTCGGAGGAATTGCGTCTATAATAGCTTTAATGTACGTCATAATTCCTAAGACATATAATGAATTTATAACTATATCTATTAATAATTTAAATGTAACTAAATTAAACGGTATAGCTCTGAATGGAATAATGACTTCTTATGTTAATTTAATAAAAATAATCTTTTCAATTAAGAATTTTACTAATCCCTATTTTATATTATTTTTATTTTTAGCTATATGTATTTCATCTCATATATCGTTAAGCTCTGCGGATATTAAAGGGGCTTCTAAGGGATTATTTATAATATTCCTAATAATATTAGATCTCAATACCCTTGGCATTTCGAGATTTGTTATGGCTGAAGATATATTGAAATATAACATTGTATTAATAGGATTTCTCATAGTATCATTGATTTTTTCAAGTATAACTTACATTGTAAGTTTACTAATATCATTAATAAAAATATAATGCAATGAAAGCACTGTTTGTTGGTAAGTTGTAAAATGAAATGACCATAGAACAAAAAATAAAGACTCAAGAGAAAAAATCTTGTACAATGTTAAGTGACTAAACCAACACAAGTATAGGAGGATTTCAAATGAGTCAATCAAATTTTATCACAGAGAACAAAAAAGGTAAACACCTAACATATGAGGATCGTATAAAGATAGAGACATTATACAAAATGGGGCTAAATTCAAGCTGTATTGCGGAGCAAATAGGTGGACGTTCAGAGCGTACAATAAGGCGTGAAATTGCTAAAGGAATAGTAGAATTATTGAATAGTGATTTAACCACTCGAATGGAATATAGCGCAGAAATTGGGCAGTCAGAACATGACAGACAAGGCACAGCAAAAGGGCCTGCATTGAAAATAGGGAAAGATCACAAATTGGTGAAGTACTTAGAAAAAGCCATTGGTAAATATGGCGAATCTCCGTATGCAGCTATTCAAAATATAACAAATAAAGATCTACAATTCGAAACAACTATTTGCTTCAAAACTGTGTATAACTATTTGGATAATAATTTATTCTTAAACATAAGTAACAAAGATCTGCCTGTTAAAAAGAATGCCAAAAAGAGAAACTATAAAAAAATAAGGCCGGCGTATAACAATACCAAAGGGACAAGCATATCAGAAAGACCTACAGCGGTAGCTGCACGTGATGAGATAGGGCACTGGGAAATGGACACCGTAGTAGGAAAGCAGGGTACAAAGACTGTATTAATGGTGTTAAGCGAAAGAGTAACTCGCAAGGAGTTAATCTTTAAAATACCTTCTAAATCACAGGTCGCTGTTGTGAAGGAATTGGACAAATTGGAGCGTAAAATGGGAATGGCATTCTCAAAAACATTTAAAACAATCACCTGTGATAACGGCTGTGAGAACCTTGATTTCGAGGGTATTGAGACCTCAGTAAGGAATAAACAAAAGAGAACTAAAGTATATTATGCCCATCCATATAGTTCATGGGAACGAGGCACAAACGAGAATATCAATAAAATGATACGACGATTTATCCCAAAAGGTGTGGATATTTCAGCATTCTCTAAAAAACAAATTATGCAAATACAGCACTGGATCAACAATTATCCAAGAAGGATTTTTAACGGTCTATCTGCTAATATGATGGAACGGAAAACCATTACAACTTAACATTATATTTTTCTTGAAAATTTCGGACATTTTATATTGCAATCTACAAAGCACTGTTTGTTATTTAGCTAGAGCCTAGTATATTAATTAAAAATTTGTTACAATAAATATAATTGTTATAAAGGATGTGAAGGTTTTGGAACTAGAGGATAAAGATAAGGATATTATAAAAGAAGTTTTATGCATATAGTTTCAGAAAAAAGACTAGGAATACCACAGAATAGTAGAGATGCTTTTGAGGTTTTATGTAGCAATGGTATGATTAATACTGACTTAATGAATAAGCTAAAATCTATGGTTGGATTTAGAAATATTGCAGTTCATAATTATCAAGCTATTAATTTAAAAATTGTACAAGATATTATAGAAAAACATCTGGGAGATATTGGCAAATTTTCAGAAATTGTTATGAAAAAAATATGAGAAATAGATGGTGGGCATTAAGGTAACAACAATGATTAAATTCATTGTTGTTACCTTTTTTCTTCTTAGTTATTTGTTTATAATTTTTGATTCACTGTATAAGAAAGATGCGACACCTTTGAATAACACAACAGTTGAGTTTTTTTAAAAATAGAGTATACTATAAAAGAGAACGGAGGTTTTCTAATGCAATATTTGAAGGAAGAGGTAAGAAATAATATAGTAGAAGAATCTCTAAAGGAATTTAAACAAAGGGGATACAAAGGCACATCAATAAGGGGGATAGCTAAGAACTCTGAAACATCAGTGGGGAATTTTTATAAATATTTTCATAGTAAAGATGATTTGTATGAAAAATTAATTGGACCTGTATATGATAGACTAATGGATTACATTAATCAGTTTAATGAAGTAGAAATAAACGAAGAAGCAGATGATATTTTTTATAAATTAATGGAAAAGATAATGGAGATATTTAAAGAAAATAGCATAGAGATTACAATATTACTTAATAAAAGCGAAGGTTCGAAATATGAAAATTGTAAAAAGACCTTCGTTGAGTTCGTAACTAGAATAGTTTCAGAGAAAATGAAATATGAGCTGTCACTCCAGAGGAAAAGACTTAAAAATAATTTTATTATTTATCTTATATCATATAACCTTGTGGAGAGTATTTCTATCATTTTAAGAGAGAAAGACGACGGAGCTCAGGTGAGAAAACTTATTATTGATATAATAGATATATTTTATAAAAATATTATGAGCAAGTTAGATTGTGAAAATATAAGTTAGGAGATAAAAAATGAAGAATTTTATAGAACTAAAAAATGTGAAAAAAACTTATACCATGGGAGAAGTTATCATCAAAGCAGTAGATGATGTTTCATTTTCTATAGAAAAGGGTGAATTTGTTGTGGTTATTGGTGCTAGTGGTGCAGGTAAAACAACAATACTTAATCTTTTGGGAGGTATGGACTAAATTACTAGTGGAAATATTATTGTGGATGGCAATGATATAAGTGAATATAATAAGAAAATGCTTACAAAATATAGGCGTGACGAAATAGGATTTGTATTTCAGTTCTATAATTTAGTACAAAATTTAAATGCAATTGAAAATGTAGAGCTTGCAGTTGAAATTTGTAAAAACCCAATGAATCCTGAAGAAGTACTTAAAAATGTAGGCCTTGAAAATAGAATGCGGAATTTCCCGTCGCAGCTTTCGGGAGGAGAACAGCAAAGAGTTTCCATAGCGAGGGCCCTTGCAAAAAATCCTAAGTTACTTCTTTGTGATGAGCCTACAGGAGCACTGGATTATAATACTGGTAAGTCGATACTTAAGTTACTATCTGATACTTCAAAAAAACATGGCATGACTGTCATAGTCATTACACATAATTCCGCTATAACCCCTATTGCTGACAAGATAATAACAGTTAAAAGTGGTAAAGTTGAAAGCGTAATGAAAAATGATAATCCAATGTCTATCGAAAGCTTGGAGTGGTAGAAGTGAAGAAAACATTTTTTAAAAATTTATTTAGAGACATAAAAAAGACACTTTCAAGGTTTTTATCTATAGTAATAATCATTGCAATGGGAGTAGCTTTTTATGCTGGAGTTCGTGCTACTAGTCCAGATATGAAAAAATCAGCAGATTTTTATTTTAATCAAACTGAGTTTATGGATTTTAGACTTATATCTACACTTGGACTTACAAAGGATGACTTAGCTGAGGTCCAAAAACTAAAAGGTGTAAAAAAGGCTGAGGGTTCATTTTCAATAGACGCAGTAGTTGAAAAAGATAAACATTCCCTGGTGCTTAATGTTAATTCAATTCCTCCTGAAAATGGCATAATTAAGATTAAGATCGTCACAGGAAGAATAGCAAAAGCTAATAATGAAGTTGTAGTTGAAGACCAATTTTTAAAAGAAAATAAACTTAAAATAGGGGATGTTATAGAACTTAAATCAGGAAAAGATGCTTTAATAGATAATGACCTAAAAAATAGCAGATTTAAAATAGTAGGAACAGCGCTGTCACCTTTATACTTATCAGCTCAAAGACAGCTAAGTTCAGTTGGTAATGGAACTGTTCAGGGATTTATTTATATACTACCTGATGTATTTAAAAGCGATGTTTATACAGAAATATATGTAAAAGATGATAGTGAAGAATCAAAAGATAGTCTTATATTAAGTGAAGATTATAAAAAAACTTCTAACAATATGAAGCAAGATCTTAAGGATATTGGAGTTATAAGAAGTAAAGTAAGGTATTCGCAAATATTGAAAGCTACGCAAGGTAAAATAAACATAGCAGAAATTAATGATATTAAAAAACCAGAATGGTATGTTCTTGGAAGAGATGCTAATCTGGGATATGAAACATATAGACAAGATAGTGAAAGAATAGATAACATAGGCAAGGCCTTCCCACTTATATTTTTCTTAGTGGCAGCTTTAGTTAGCCTTACAACTATGACGAGAATGGTTCAAGAAAATAGAATTGAAATAGGAACTTTAAAAGCTTTAGGATATTCAAGAGTGGCCATAACTACTCACTATTTAATATATGCACTTTTAGCTAGTATAACAGGTAGCATAGTAGGTGTGTCTTTCGGATTTAGACTTTTCCCTCCACTTATAATGAATGCTTATAGCTCGCTTTATTCTATTCCAAGTTCTTTAACTCCTTTTAACCCTAGTTTAGCGCTTCAATCTTCATTAATCGCTATACTATTTACAACTCTTGCGGCGGGAGCAGCGACGTTTGAGGAATTAAGAGAAGCACCAGCATCTTTGATGAGACCAAAACCGCCAAAGGCTGGAAAGACTATATTACTCGAAAAAATAACTTTTATATGGAAAAAGTTGAGTTTTACAAGCAAAGTTACTGCAAGAAATATATTTAGATATAAACAAAGGTTTTTCATGACCGTAATAGGCATCGCGGTGTGTACAGGGCTCATGATAACAGGATTTGGACTTAAATCAGGAATAATGGGTGCTGTGGAAAGTCAGTTTACAAATATATATAGATATGATATGCAGTCAACACTTAGGAAAGACATAGACGATAATCAAAAATATGTCATACAGAATAAAATAATGAAAGATGATAACGTAAAATCAGTTTTATTTTCATATACAAAAAATGGAACAGTGGATCTTTATAAATCTGGTAGAGAAGATGCATATTTAGTGGTTACAGAAGATAAGAAGGAACTTAATAAGTATATTAATCTTACAACGAAAGGTACAGATCTAAGCCTTAAAGAAGATGGTGTAATTATTACTGAAAAATTATCGAAACTTATGAATAAAAAAATTGGAGACATATTTGAGATAACCATAAATGATAAAGTTGTAAAAGCTAGAATCTCAGGCATAACAGAGCATTATCTGCAACATTATATTTATATAAGCTCCGATTATTATAAAAAAATAACTGGGGAAAATCTTAAATTTAATGGGTTTTATGGACTTTTAAAATCGACATCAGATAGTGAAGAAGATAACACTACAAAGGTACTAACACGAACCCAAAATGTAGGATCTGTAAATTACAAAAACAAATCACATTTTGATTTTAATAAAACAACGAAGAGCATAAATTCAGTGGTACTCGTTCTAATAGTATCCGCAGGAGTCCTTGCTTTTGTTGTAATATATAACCTTACAAATATAAATATAAATGAAAGAAAAAGAGAATTGTCTACAATAAAACTTTTAGGATTTTATGATAGTGAACTTGCACTATATATATACCGTGAAAATATTATATTAACGGTAATAGGAAGCCTAACTGGAATAGCTGTGGGAATACTCCTATGTGGGTTTGTAATTAACACTTCAGAGACTAACGTAATGATGTTTATGAGGAAAATTGACCCTATTTATTTTCTATATTCAGTGTTACTTACAATTTCATTTTCTATAATTGTAAATTTAGTTATGTACAGAGAATTTGGTAATATAGATATGATAGAATCACTTAAAAGTGCAGAATAATGTTGCTTATACAAACATAAAAACATGCCCGGGAAATAATTTGTAATTTTCCACGGGCTTTTTTTCTTTGCGTTAAATTATATTTTGAGTTACCTTCAATTTAAAAAAGCTTGATCTGCAGCAGGGATAATTTATCTCAATGTTTGGAAGTATATATAGGAAAACCTAAAAAAAACGGTAGAGACTTATAAATAAAAATTAAGTTAAAAGGTGTGGTGCATTAGAATGATGTTTTTAGACAGAAAAGATGCAGGGGAAAAGCTAACTGATAGTCTTGAAAAATTTAAAGATGAAGATGTAATTGTACTTGCGGTGCCAAGAGGTGGACTTGAAATAGCTTATGATACAGTAAAAAGGTTTGGGTTTAAATGGGATTTGATTATTCCAAGAAAAATAGGTGCACCACATAACAAGGAGTTTGCAATAGGTGCAGTGTCTGTGGATGGTAGTTATTTTATAAATAATCATTACGTGAAAATGATTGGTATATCACAAGAGTATATCGAGAAGGAAGTTTTAGAGCAAACAAAAGAAATTAAAAGAAGAATGAAAGAGTACCGTGGAAAGGATACATTTCCTGAGGTTAAAGATAAAACAGTTATAATTATTGATGATGGGATTGCTACGGGATTTACTATCCTGGCTGTAATAAAATCTGTTAAAAAGCAAGGAGCTAAAAAAATCATTCTAGCTATTCCTGTAGGTCCTATGGAAGTTATTGAAGAATTCAAAGAACTTGTAGATGAGGTAATATGCCTATATATACCAGAAGAATTTTATGCAGTAGGTTCATATTATATGGAGTTTAAGCAAGTTATAGATGAAGAAGTATTTAAAATCATGAATGAATTGAGGGGATAAATTATGGAGTATAAGCTTGTTGCGATAGATTGTGACGTTTACGGGTAGTCATGACTAATATAAATAAACGCATTATGCTTCAAAATGTACAATAGCGTTTTTGCTTATGCAATTGAATAATATATAGTATAATATAAACTATATATTATTCAACGAGAGAAACTTTTTTTAAGGGGGAATTTATCTTATGAATAAACAACAATTTGGAGTTATAAGCGTTGGTGTTATGGGTAAAAATTTAGCAATAAACGTTGAAAGCAGGGGAATTCTGTTTCGATTTATGATCGAAGTAAAATTGCCACAGATAAGTTATTAATAGAGGTGAAAGAAAAAAATATTGTGGGAACATACTCTATAGAAGAGTTTGTGAACTCTATTGAAATTCCGAGAAAAATATTGATTATGATTAAAGCAGGAAAGCCTGTGGATGAAGCAATAGAAGAGTTAATACCATATATATCAAAGGGTGACATAATAATTGATGGCGGCAATTCATTTTTTATGGATACAATACGTAGAAGTAAGAAACTTGAAGATTTGGGTTGTAAATTTATAGGGGCAGGAGTTTCCGGAGGAGAAAAAGGAGCTTTAAAAGGCCCAGCGATTATGCCAGGAGGGCAGATTGATGCTTATAAAATAGTAGAACCGATTTTAACAGCTATATCTGCAAAAGTAGATGGAGAATCATGCTGTACTTATATTGGATCAAATGGGGCAGGACATTATGTAAAGATGGTTCATAATGGTATTGAGTATGCAGACATGCAGCTTATTTGTGAAGCTTATGCACTTTTAAAAGGAGTTCTCGGACTTTCTAATGATAAAATTCATGATGTGTTTGCGCGGTGGAATAAAGGTGAGCTGAATGGTTATTTAATGGAAATAACTAGTGAAATATTTGCACAAAAAGATAATGAGTCCGGAAAGCACATGGTTGATATTATTTTAGATAAAGCAAGCCAAAAGGGAACCGGGAAATGGACGAGTCAAAGCGCTCTAGATTTAGCGCTGCCAATACCTACAATAACAGAGGCTGTTTTTGCACGTTGCATTTCGAAAATAAAAGATGAACGAGTGTTGGCAAGTAATATATTAAAAGGACCAGATGAATTATTTGAAGGAGATATAAATGAGTTTATAGAATCCGTAAGAAGAGCTCTTTATACAAGTAAAATATGTTCCTATGCACAGGGATTCGCGCTTATGAAAGCTGCAGCAGTAGAATATAATTGGGACCTTAAATATGGCGAAATTGCTAAAATATTTAGAGGTGGGTGTATTATTCGAGCTCAGTTCCTTAACAAGATTAGCGTTGCCTATGAAAATGATGCTAATATTAAAAATCTAATGTTAGATTCTTATTTCAAAAATATCCTTAGTAGTTATCAAAAGGATTGGCGATTTGTAGTATCCACAGCTGTAAATTTAGGAGTGCCAGTTCCGGGATTTTCTAGTGCACTAATGTATTATGACGGTTATAGAAGTACAAATCTCCCAGCAAATTTACTTCAGGCACAAAGAGATTATTTCGGTGCCCATACATTTGAAAGAGTTGATAAAGAAGGGACATTCCATCATGAATGGGTAAGTGAAACTAAATAATAAATATTAAAACCTGTAGTTTATATTTTAGACTGCAGGTTTTTGTTGTTAAAAAGATATAATGAATATGTTTAAAAATATTTCGCATGCTAGTATATTACATTTTACAAGAAATTTCAACTAAATTCTCAATATAACACTTTGGGATAGGGATTCAAGGTAATTATATTGACAAAGCTATCCAAATATGTAAAAATGGATATGAAAGCTTACAAAATAAGCATATGTAGGATAAAAATGTCGAAAAAAGTTTTGGAATTTTTAGCATCATTAGTTATTTTAACTTTTAAGGTCATTTTATTTCCGACAATAATAACATTTGCTACAAATTCTTAAACACCGGGAGTTTCAACCTTATCCACAAATCAATGGGGCACAGATGTTGATGGCAAGTATGATATTTTCATAAATTTGTGGTATGGCAATCTTATTATACGAGGAGGATTATTAATGAAAGGAACTAAAATTATTTCATGTATAACTATGGCGGCACTGATGGTCATAGCCGTAGGGATAACAACAAATGTGAAAGCTGAAACGATTAAAGAAATTAAGCCAGTAACTGAAATGGCTCACAAGAATGTAGTTACATATTTCCCTAATTGGGCAATGTACAACTCTGCTCATCAATCAATGGAACCGAAGGATATACCATGGACAAAAGTTAATGTAATTAATCATTCATTTTTCTCAATAAATAAAGATTTTAAAATCACTTCAATAGATACTTATGCGGACTATGAGAAGACAATGGAGCATTCAGGAGGGTGGGATTCTCCACTAAAAGGATGTTTAGGAGAGTATAAGTATTATAAAAGCATATATCCAGATAAGAAGATACTTATTTCTGTTGGTGGTTGGACACGAGGAGAAAATTTTCATGCAATGGCTATGACGGCAGAAACTAGAAAAGTATTTACAAATAGTGTTGTTGAATTTTTAAAGCAGTATCCATTTATAGATGGTATCGATATAGATTGGGAATATCCAGGTGTAGATAGAAAGGCAGACCCAAATGATCAATATGATAGAGGATGTCCAGGTGGCCCAGAGGATAAAGTCAACTATACATTACTATTGAAAGATATAAGGGATGCATACAATGCAAATGGATTATCAGGTAAAATGTTAACTGTAGCAGCTGGAGCAGGCTATGATAAGATGGCATTAGTAGAACCATCTAAATATGAACAATATCTTGATTACATGAATGTTATGACTTATGACATTCATGGTGCATGGGAACTAACTACGAATCATCAGGCAGCATTATATGCTAACCCTGAGGATCCATCAGGTACAACCCCAACAGATTTGAAGAATAAATATAATTCAGATTATGCAATGAAGGCTTATAGAGATATTTATAAAATTTCTCCATCAAAGCTTAATATGGGATCACCATTATATTCAAGAGGTTGGAAAGGTGTTAAGCCAGGGCCAAACGGAGATGGGTTATATCAAAGCGCAACCGGAGCTTCTGCGGGATCTTTGGATAATCCATCCTCACCAGGTGGACAAGAACCATGGTTTATATTAAAGCAACTAGAAACTACCCCAGGTTGGAATAAATACTATGATACTAAAGCAAATGCAGTATATTTATATAATGCATCAAAGGGTGAATTTTTAACTTATGAAGATGAAAAGACATTAAGTGATAGATGTGATTATGTAAATGCCAATGGCTATGGTGGAGTATTTATTTGGGATGCTTCTGATGATGATTTATCAAAAGGATCTCCAATGACAACCATAGCATGGAATAAAATGAGTACCCCTGTAGTAAATAAACTACAAGCAGCAACTTTAACAGCAGGAGCAGTAAGCAATGGAGCATATAAACTAACAGCAATAGTCCCAGCTAATAATACAGCAACTTCATATACTATAATGGAAGGTGCGAAGACGATAACAACAGGCACATTAGTAGCAGGACAAACTACAACACAAAAAATAGTATATGATAGTACAGGTAAGGAACCAGGAACATATGATTACACAGTAGAACTTTCTGATGGAACCAAAACAATTACATCAAATCGAGTAAGTGTAATAGTGCTACCACCAGTAGTAAATAAACTACAAGCAGCAACTTTAACAGCAGGAGTGGTAAGCAATGGAGAGTATAAACTAACAGCAACAGTCCCAGCTAATAATACCGCAACTTCATATGCTGTAATGGAAGGTACGAAGCAGTTAACAACGGGTAAATTAGTAGCAGGACAAACTACAACACAAGCAATAGTATATGATAGTACAGGTAAAACGCCAGGTACTTATGATTATACAGTAGTAGTAACCGATGGAACATCATCACTTATATCAAATAAAGTATCAGTAACCGTTCCAAAAGTAGTGGGCAAATTGCCAGCTAAACCAAGCTTAACTCAAGATAACTGGGATGGTGGTTCAGAGTATAAGATAATTATGAACATGTGGTGGGGAGAAAATGGTACTTCTTGGAGGCTATATGAGAATGGAGTACTAATTTCAACTAAACCATTAGTAACAAGTGTCTTAAATGCCCAAACAGATTCCGTATCATTTAAAGGGAAAGCAAGAGGAACTTATGTGTATAAGGCAGAACTTGTTAATGATGCAGGTATTACAGTATCTGATGAATTCAACTATACTGTAAGATAGTAAATAGTCAATCTAGGTTATTCCTTAAAATTAGCAGTTATATCATAAAGTACAGTAGCGGATTTATGACAACAAAAACAAGATAATTATTAATGGGACTGTCTTAAAAACAATAGAAAAGGCAGTCCCTTTTCTATTAACAAGCGGGTTGATTTGAATCCCACCAAGGCAACTAGTTACAAAGTATGTTAGGAGGATTATTAATGAAAGGAACTAAAATTATTTCATGTATAACTATGGCAGCACTAATGGTGATCATAGCTGTAGGGATAACATCAAATGTAGAGGCTAAAACGATTAAAGAAATTAAGCCAATGATAGTGCCTGTAGTAAAACCAATCTCTGGTTCAAAACTACTTGTAGGGTATTGGCATAATTTTGATAATGGAACAGGGATTGTTAAACTTAGAGATGTTTCAACTAAATGGGATGTTTTAAATATATCTTTTGGTGAAACAAATGTAGATCGGGCTGTAGTTGAGTTTTCACCTTGCTATGGCACAGAGTCAGAATTTAAGTCTGACATCGCATATTTGCAAAGCAAGGGAAAGAAAGTTGTACTTTCAATAGGTGGACAAAATGGTGTAGTATTAGTACCAGATACTACTGCAAAACAAAAATTTATTAATTCTGTGGAGGCTGTAATAGATAAATATGGTTTTGATGGAGTTGATGTTGATCTAGAGTCAGGCATTTCGATGAATGCTGGAGATACTGACTTTAAAAATCCAAGCACACCACAAATTGTAAATCTTATTACGGGATTAAGAACTATTTCAGATTATTATGGTCCTAATTTTATATTAAGTATGGCGCCTGAAACTGCATACGTTCAAGGTGGATATAGTTCTTATGGAAACATTTGGGGTGCTTACTTGCCAATTATTTATGGTGTAAAAGATAAATTAACTTATATTCATGTGCAACATTACAATGCTGGTAGTGGAGCTGGAATGGATGGTTTAAATTATAATCAAGGTACAGCTGACTATGAAGTAGCTATGGCAGATATGTTACTTCACGGATTTCCAATAGGAGGGAATTCTAGTAATGTATTTCCCGCATTAAGAGAAGATCAAGTGATGATAGGATTGCCAGCATGTTCATTAGCAGCTCCGAGCGGTGGATACATAAATCCTACAGAAATGAAAAAGGCATTAGATTATATAATGAAAGGAATTCCTTTTGGAGGTAAATATAAAATTTCAAACGCAAAGGGCTATCCAGGATTTCGAGGTTTAATGTCTTGGTCAGTCAATTGGGATGCTAAAAGTAATTATGAGTTTTCAACTAATTATCGTGCATATTTTGACGAAATAGTTAACCCTGTTTATTCATTAAAGGGAGCAGTTATTTCATCAAGTGCAGTAGCTAATGGTAGCTTTACATTGACGGCTGAAGTTCCAGGATATAATACTGCTAGTTCTTATAAATTTATAGATAATATAGGAGTAATTACAGGTGGTAAAATAACGCCTCAAACTTCAGAAGTAACATTAACTCAGCAAGTTGCTAACAAAAAAACCGGAACGTATGATTACACAGTAGAACTTTCTGATGGAACAAAAACCATTACATCAAATCAAGTAAGTGTAATAGTGTTACCACCAGTAGTAAATAAACTACAAGCAGCAACTTTAACAGCAGGAGTGGTAAGCAATGGAGCATATAAACTAACAGCAACAGTACCAGCTAATAATACCGCAACTTCATATACTATAATGGAAAATGCGAAAACGATAACAACAGGCACATTAGTAGCAGGAAAAACTACAACACAAACAATAGCATATGATAGTATAGATAAAACCCCAGGTACTTATGAATATACAGTAGTAGTAAGCGATGGAATATTACCGCTTATATCTAATAAAGTATCAGTAACCGTTCCAAAAGTAGTGGGCACATTGCCAGCTAAACCAAGCTTAACTCAAGATAACTGGGACGGTGGTTCGGAGTATAAAATAATTATGAACATGTGGTGGGGAGAAAATGGTACTTCTTGGAGGCTATATGAGAATGGAGTACTAATCTCAACTAAACCATTAGTAGTAAGTGGATTAAATGCCCAAACAGATTCCGTATCATTTAAAGGGAAAGCAAGAGGAACCTATGTGTATAAGGCAGAACTTGTTAATGATGCAGGTATTACAGTATCTGATGAATTCAACTATACTGTAAGATAGTAAATAGGCAATTTAGTTTATTCCTTAAAAATAGCAAAATATTATAGGGACTCTCCTAAAAACAATAGAAAAGGCAGTCCCTTTTTCTATTAGCAAATATAATACATAAATAAACACGTTGTACTTTAAAAATGTTGATGCTATATATGGTTTAATGTTAAAATAAAGTCAAAAATACTGTTAGGTGGTAATATTATGAATGACATAGGCGGTATAGAAAGATTAAGAAATATATATTCAGAACTTAAAGGAACGGAAAAAAGAGTTGGAGAATACATACTTAAAAATCCAAAGGATATTATTCATTCATCTATAACTGAGCTAGCTGAAAATTGTAAATGTGGGGAAGCTACGGTATTTAGACTTAGTAAAAAATTGGGGTTTAAAGGATATCAGGATTTAAAGATAAGTATTGCTAGTGAAATTGTAAAACCTATTGTGAATATACATGAGGAAATAAAAGAGAATGATGATACCTTGGTTTTAATGCAAAAGATATTTAATTCCACAATAAGTTCGCTTAATGAAACTTTAAGAATAAACGACGATAAGGAATTAGATAAAGCTATAGGATATATTCATAATGCAAAAAGAATAGCTTTCTTTGGTATGGGCGGTTCTGCGGCAATAGCTCTTGATGCATATCATAAGTTTATGAGAACAGGGAAGTACTGTATATTTCATGATGATTCCCATTTTCAAGCTATGGTAAGCTCCATGTATGATGAAAATGACTGTATAATAGCTATTTCAAATACCGGAAGTAATATAGAATTAGTAGAAAATTTGAGAATTGCAAAGGAAAAAGGAGTGAAAATTATATCTATAACTTCAAATTATAAATCTCCCATATTAAAGGTATCAGATGTGGTTCTCGTATCTTATGGTAAAGAAAATCTATCAAGAAGTGAGGCTATGGAGTCAAGGATTAGTGCATTATCACTTATAGATTGTATGTTTGTTGGTACTTGTCTAAAGGATAAAGATAATTATTATAAGGTTTTAGGGCAGATTAGGGAAGCTATAGCAAACAAGAGATATTAAATCATCTTCTGCTAAGCTCAATATTAATGACTTCAGAAGGAGGTTTACACTCCCACTGAAGTTTTATTTTTGTTATAACACGGAACTCCCTTATAGGAGTAGGAGACTTTCCTTCGGGAATATAATTAAAATAATTTTCATACACTCAATAGGAGTGTATTTTTTTGTGGAATAATGAAAAATATTTTCAAGGAATGCTTGATTAAACCTTTACATTATAATATAATAATAAAAAAGAGAATAATTTTCATAAAATAGCAATTATACAGTAATTTAAGAAAAAAAGAAAAATTATTTCAAAGGGGGATGTCATGGAATATTTAATTGGACTAGATATTGGAACAAGTAGTACTAAAGCAATTGCATTTAATTTGTTGGGAAACGTAATTTCAAAATGCAATATAGGTTATCCTATTTTAAACCCTAAACCTTCTTGGAGTGAGCAATGTCCTGAGGAGATGTTTGAGGCAGTTATTAATTCCATTAAATGCGTAGTAAATGAAAACACTAACAAAGGAAATAAACTTCTTGGTGTTAGTTTCAGCGCTGCTATGCACGGTATAATTGCTGTAAATGAAAATGGAGATAAATTAACTGATTGTATTATTTGGGCAGATACCAGAAGCACAGAATATTCGCAGAGTATAAAAAATAGCAAAATAGGTCATGAAATTTATATGAAAACGGGCACCCCCATTCATCCAATGTCACCACTTTGTAAACTGGCATGGATGAAAGATAATATGAAGGAAGTATTTAATAATACAAGTAAGTTTATTTCAATTAAAGAATATGTTTTCTTTAAACTATTTCATAAATATGTTGTGGATTATTCAATTGCATCTGCTACAGGTTTGTTTGATATTTATGAACTTCAATGGAATAAAAATTCATTAGGAGTTGCAGGTATAAGTGAGGAAAAGTTATCTACACCAGTATCACCAACGCAAGTATTTAAAGGTTTGGATAAAAAATATGCAGATTTAATGGGAATTGACAGAGAAACAGCATTTGTAATTGGGGGAAGCGACGGGTGCCTTGCTAACCTTGGCGCCAATGCTGTAAAACCTGGAGATGCCGCAGTTACAATCGGAACCAGTGGAGCTATAAGAATAATAGCAGATAAACCAAAAAATGATGAGAGTGAAAGGATTTTTAGTTATATCCTTACTGAAGATCATTTTGTTCTTGGAGGACCTGTTAATAATGGAGGGATTATTTTTAGATGGTTCAGGGATAATTTTTCGCATTTAGAACTTACGCAAGCTAAAGAGTTAGGTGTTGATACTTATGAATTATTAACAAAGGAAGCATCTAAGGTACCAGCAGGAGCAAATGGTTTGATATTTTTGCCTTATCTTCTTGGAGAGAGAGCGCCGCATTGGGATGCAAACTCAAAGGGTGTTTTCTTTGGGATAAACATTACACATAAAAGGGAACACTTCCTAAGAGCACTTCTGGAAGGTGTGATATTTGGTGTTTATAGTGTGGGAAAAGCTTTAGAGGAGACAACTGGTAATATTGATACAATTTATGCTACTGGAGGCTTTGTTAGATCTGAGCTTTGGGTTCAAATGTTAGCAGATGTATTTAATAAAAAAGTAGTAATAGCAGAAAGCTATGAAAGTTCCTGTTTGGGAGCGGTAGTACTTGGTATGAAGGCAATAGGACTTATAAATAATATAGAAGAGGTAGAAAAGCTAGTCCCTATTTCTCAAATATTTAAACCAAATATAAAAAATCATGAAGTTTACATGAAAACTTTCGAAATATATGAAAGATTGTACGTAAAATTAAAAGACGAGTTTGTAAGTATTGGTTTATTACAAAAATAAGAGGGGGATTTTATTATGCCATTATTAATTGTTGCTTTAGGAGTTGTGTTATTATTGGTTCTTATGATAGCTTTTAAATTAAATAGTTTCTTGTCATTAATTATTGTGGCACTATCAGTAGGTATTTTGGAAGGTATGCCATTGCCTGATGTTGTAACTTCTATTACAAAGGGCGTTGGTGGTACATTAGGTACACTTGCATTAGTACTTGGATTTGGTGCTATGCTTGGTAAGCTCATGGCAGACAGTGGTGGAGCCCAAAGAATAGCCATTACATTAATTGATAAGTTTGGGAAAAAGAGAATACAATTGGCAGTTGTAATGACAGGGTTTATAGTTGGTATGGCTTTATTCTATGAAATAGGTTTTGTACTTTTAATACCACTAGTATTTACAATTGCAGTAGCTGCTGATATCCCACTTTTATATATAGGAGTTCCAATGGCAGCAGCTCTTTCAGCAACTCATGGATTTTTACCACCACATCCAGGTCCTACAGCTATAGCAGCTATTTATAAAGCCGATTTAGGTAAGACATTGCTTTATGGTATTGTGGTTTCTATACCTGCGGTAATTCTTGCAGGCCCTGTACTTACGAAGTTCTTAAAGCATATGGAACATGATATACCAAAAGGATTATTTAACCCTAAGATATTTACGGAAGAAGAAATGCCTAGTTTTGGAGTAAGTGTATTTACGGCTTTAGTGCCAGTAATACTTATGGCAACAAGAGCTGTTGCTACTATTTGTTTACCAAAAACATCACCTATATTAAGTTATACTACATTCTTAGGTGATCCAGTAATAGCATTACTTTTAGCTGTACTTTTGGCTATATTCACTTTTGGACTAAACAGGGGCAAAAAAATGCCTGAAGTGATGAAAACTGTAACTGAATCTATAGCGGCAATAGCTATGATACTATTAATAATAGGTGGAGGCGGAGCCTTCAAACAGGTTTTAGTAGATAGTGGAGTTGCAGATTATGTTGCCCTAATTATGAAAGGATCAAGCATGTCACCACTTTTGCTTGCATGGTTAATTGCAGCAATCTTGAGAATAGCATTAGGATCTGCGACAGTGGCTGGACTTACAGCCGCAGGTATAGTTGGACCATTAATTGTAGCAACAGGTGCTAGTCCAGAACTTATGGTATTAGCTACAGGTGCAGGAAGCTTAATATTTTCACATGTTAACGATCCTGGGTTTTGGATGTTTAAAGAATATTTTAATCTATCAATACCAGAAACATTAAAATCCTGGACAGTATTAGAAACTATAATCTCTGTGGTTGGGTTAGTTATGGTTCTATTACTAAATATGATTGTATAATAAAGTTTTATATAGGAGAAGCTGTTCTTCTCCTTAATAGTTTTAAAAGGAGGAATTTAGTTTATGAATAAACAGCAATTTGGAGTTATAGGCGTTGGTGTAATGGGTAAAAATTTGGCAATAAACGTTGAAAGCAGAGGGTTATCTGTTTCAGTTTATGATCGAAGTAAAATTGCCACTGATGAGTTATTGATAGAGGCGAAAGAAAAAAATATTGTGGGCACATACTCCATAGAAGAGTTCGTGAACTCTATTGAAATTCCGAGAAAAATATTGATTATGATTAAAGCAGGAAAGCCTGTGGATGAGGCAATAGAAGAATTAATACCATATATATCAAAGGGTGACATAGTAATTGATGGCGGAAATTCATTTTTTATGGACACAATACGTAGAAGCAAAAAACTTGAAGAGTTGGGTTTTAAATTTATAGGGGCAGGAGTTTCAGGAGGAGAAGAAGGAGCTTTAAAAGGTCCAGCAATTATGCCAGGAGGTCAGATTGATGCTTATAAAATAGTAGAACCAATTTTAACAGCTATATCTGCAAAAGTAGATGGAGAATCGTGTTGTACTTACATTGGAGCAAATGGGGCAGGACATTATGTAAAGATGGTTCATAATGGCATAGAGTATGCAGACATGCAGCTTATTTGTGAAGCATATGCACTTTTAAAAGGAGCTATTGGACTTTCTAATGATAAAATTCATGATGTGTTTGCGCAGTGGAATAAAGGTGAGCTGAATAGTTATTTAATGGAGATAACTAGTAAAATATTTGCACAAAAAGATAATGAGTCCGGAAAGCACATGGTTGATATTATTTTAGATAAAGCAAGCCAAAAGGGGACCGGGAAATGGACTAGTCAAAGCGCTCTAGATTTAGCGCTGCCAATACCTACAATAACAGAGGCTGTTTTTGCACGTTGCATTTCGAAAGTAAAAGATGAACGAGTGTTGGCAAGTAATATACTAAAAGGACCAGATGAATTATTTGAAGGAGATACAAATGAATTTATAGAATCCGTAAGAAGGGCGCTTTATACAAGTAAAATATGTTCCTATGCACAGGGATTCGCGCTTATGAAAGCTGCAGCAGTAGAATATGATTGGGACCTTAAATATGGTGAAATTGCTAAAATATTTAGAGGTGGGTGTATTATTCGCGCTCAATTCCTTAACAAGATTAGCGTTGCCTATGAAAATAATGCTAATATTAAAAATCTAATGTTAGATTCTTATTTCAAAAATATTATTAGTAGTTATCAAAAGGATTGGCGATTCGTAGTATCCACAGCTGTAAATTTAGGTGTTCCAGTTCCAGGATTTTCTAGTGCGTTAATGTATTATGACAGTTATAGAAGTGCAAAGCTACCAGCAAATTTACTTCAGGCACAAAGAGATTATTTTGGTGCCCATACCTTTGAGAGAGTGGACAAAGGGGGAACATTCCATCATGAATGGGTAAGTGAAGCTAAGGAAAAATAGCAAATAATAAAACCTGCAGTTTATATTTTAACTGCAGGTTTTTTGTTGTAATACATGTTCGTAATCATCACATTAAAGTTATATACGTGTATAATAGTATATATATATTTTTTTATATTTTAGTAATGTGGGAGTATAAATCTCCTTCTGAAGTCATTAATATTGCAGCACCGCAGGTGATGATTTAATACAAAAGATTACAATATAAAAAGGGGGAATTGGAATGTATTTGATCCCATTGCCACGCAAGATTACAGAGAGGGAAGGGTTATTTTTGATAAGCCACAATACTGCCATTGTGTTAGATGTGGCAATGGATGACAATGATTTGGAAACAGCAAAGCTGTTACAACAGGAAATTAAAAAGGTTATCGCAATTACCCTTCCTATTAAAAAAGTATTACGGAGTGCAGGGAATCTTTATGAAAACTGCATTTGCTTTCAATATGATAATACAGATACAAGAAAAGAAGCTTACATGCTGAGCGTTAGATCAAAAAAAATTACAATTACCGCATGTTCAAGCCGTGGATTCCTGTATGGGGTAGCGACGCTAATTCAGCTATGCAAGATATCACGTGCGGAAATTGGATGCACAGATATTGAAGATGAACCATCTTATTCAAACAGAGGATATATGCTTGATGTTAGCCGCGGAAGGGTGCCTACTATGAACAGTTTGAAAGTACTGGTTGATCGGTTGTCCTTGTATAAAATCAATCAACTTCAGCTGTATATGGAAAACTGTTTACGATTAGATGGCTTTGAGGAAATTTGGTCGCAGACTGATCCTTTTACTCCGGAAGAGATTCTGGAACTAGATTGTTACTGTAATAAAAGAGGCATTGAACTGGTACCCTGCATAGCGTCCTTTGGACATTTGTACGATTTACTCCGTTCAGAGAGCTTTGGCAAATACAGAGAAATGAATACCGGTCAGGACAAAGCATTTACTTGGTATAACCGGATGAGATACCACATTATTAATGTGTCTGACCCCGATAGTTTTGCGCTTATAACAGGTATTCTTGACCAATACATGCCATTGTTTCGCAGCGATAAAATAAATATTTGTTGCGATGAAACATTTGATTTGGGTAAGGGGAAAAGTGCCCCCATGGCTAAGGGAATGGTTTACGGAGAGATGTATCTTTCTTATGTGAACAGGTTAGTGGAATATCTTCAAAGCAAGGGTAAAAAGGTAATGATTTGGGGTGATATTCTGCAGAATCATCACGAACAGATGGGTAAACTTAATTCGCAAGTTACCTGCCTTAACTGGTATTACAATTATGGTGCTAAGGAAGAAGTTGTTAAAATTTTTGCGGACAATGGTTTAAAGCAGTATGTATGTCCTAGTGTATCAGGTTACAGTAGGTTGGTGAATGCATATGACATGAGTTTTACTAATATAAGGGAGATGGCAAAGCTAGGTGATCAGTATTATGCAGTTGGATTTTTGAATACAGACTGGGGGGATTGCGGCCATATTAATATGCCGGCGCTTGCCATTCCCTGCATGATTTATGGTGCAGCACAGGGTTGGAACGTTGATGACGACAGGGATTTTAGTGCTATAGACAAGGCTATTTCACTGGTTGAATATGAGGATCGTGGAAAAAAATTGGTGGGAATGCTACGTGAACTTTCTCGTCAAGATATAATCACTTTTAATGATCTGGCATTTTTCAGGGATTATAAGGTGTACAATCAGACCTACAATGATCGTGGAACTTCGCTATATGAAAAAGCTAAAAATGAAATGATGTTGGTTTCAGAGAATCAGCTTAAGGGCGCAGTTACTAAATGCAGCGAAATCATTAATTGCCTTAAACAAAATGATAGTGGTTCTTATGCAGACCGCCAAGAAGAAATGCTAGAGTATTATCTTGCTGCTCGTGGTGTAGCACTGATGCAGGAATTGACGCTAATCATTAAAGAACGCGAGTACGGTCAGGATGTACATTCGCTGGATACTCCGTATGAACTGGCTAGTAAACTTGAATATTGGCTGATGGACTACTGCATAGAGTGGAGGACTGTCAGCCGCGAGAGTGAATTGTATCGAATAAAAGAATTTGTTTGGCAAATCTGTTCAATTCTCAGGAAATATGATTCAAAGTTACACAGTTGATACCAGCTGCAAAGAGAGAAATAATTCTTAAAAAATTTAATTATAAAAGCTGTGAAATTAAATTCATAGCTTTTATAATTAAATCATCTTATACGAAGTTGTCATTAAAACTATAAGAATTGTTTTTTATTATTATATAAAGACTTATAACCTAAGTTGAGGGATAAAAAAACTGTTATACAAACAGAAGTACAGACAGCAATCATAATGGCTATTTGGTACATAATTGCTGTGGTAGGTAATGTACCTGATAACATTTGTCCTGTCATCATTCCTGGTAAAAAAATTATTCCCATTCCTAGCATGGAATTCATTGTAGGAATTAAGGCGGTTTCTAAAGCATTATTAGCAAAAGGCTTTAAAATATCTCTAGGCTCCACTCCTAAATTGAGTAAAGTATTAATTTTATTTTTTTCTTTGCTTATATCATCCATAAAGGTTTTTATTGCAATGTTTACTCCCGTCATAGAGTTACCAATAATCATACCAGCTAAAGGTATAGTGTATTGAGGGTCGAATATGGATTTACCAACAACTACAGTTACAAAAAAGACTAGAATAAAAAGTCCCGAAAATGTTAAAGAAGCTCCTATTGCAATTTTGAAATTTTGATTTAAGTCTTTTTTACTTTTAATTACTCTATCAATAGAAAATACTATCATAATTACTAAAAAAATTATAGTAAATATAGGCTTTGGATTACTAAAGACATATTGAAGTATATAACCCACAATTACAAGTTGAACTGTCATTCTTAAACTTGCAACTATAAGAAGTTTTGTTTGATTAACCTTTGATTTTTTCATAATTATGAGCACTATAATTAGAAGTAAATAAATAAGTGAAAATTGGAAAATACTTAGCTGTACTGCTCCTTTCATATTTATGCCTCCTTAACTATTTCAACTTTATTTTCACAAAACTCATCAACAATAGTTTTATTGTGGCTTACAATTACAATTTCAATGTTTTTTGCTTTGCAGAAATTTATTATATTTATCATCATTTCATGACTGTTTTTTTCATCTAATGCTGAAGTTGGCTCGTCGAGTAATATAATCTCAGGACATAATGATAAAAAAATTGATATATAAACTCTTTGACGTTCTCCACCAGAAAGGGTAGATGTATTTTGGTCAAGTGGAACATTTACGCAGCAAAGATCGGTAATGTAGGTAATATATTCTAAGCTAGGCATAGTTTTTTGTCTTAGTGAATAAAAGGTTTTAAAATTGTCTATTATGCTTTCATCAAAAAGGAAAACATCCTGAGAAACTAGGCTTACTTCACGTCTTAGAGCAATAGGGTCATATGCACCAATTGGTGTACCTTTATATAATAATTCACCAGATATTGGAGTTATAGATTGGTTTAACAGTTTTAAAAAAGTGCTTTTGCCACATCCACTTTCCCCAACGATAAAATTAATCATTCCCTTTTGAACTTTTACGTCATTATAAGTTAAATTGGATTTGTAAATAAGATTACTTGCTTGAAATAATAGTTCATTCATTTAGAATGACCTCCCTTACTGCGGTATCTTCAATTAATATTATAATAAATAGCAAAAAATAAAAAAATAATATCTAAAATAGATATACAAATTCGATAAAGTTTATCAATTAAGAATATCATTGGATAAAATTAAATGCAATAGTAAATCATGAGAGAAATAGGAGGAGGCAGGTGTAGAAGATAATGTTAAATAATGAAGTAATGCTATTTTTATTCCTCGTATCTTATTAATTACAACAATATACAAAGTGACCTTCTGATACTTCTACCAACTGACCTTTTTCTTCTAAATGAACATCTACAATCGGATTATACTTGATACGGGTTCTATTTTCTGCACAAGCTGGATCAGGGACAAGTATTGATGAAAACAGTGCCTTAGTATAAGGATGAATTGGATTGCGATATAATTCGCAAGTTTCAGCGAGTTCAACAATTTTTCCATGATACATAACCCCTACTCGGTTGCAGACATACCTTACCATTGATAAGTCATGTGAAATAAATAAACACGTCATACCATTTTCTCTTTGAAGCTTTTTAAATAAATTGATAATTTGAGCTTGAATTGAAACATCTAAAGATGCAATTGGTTCATCAGCAATGATGAATTCCGGATCAAGACTAAGCGCTCGTGCAATTCCTACACGTTGTCTCTGTCCGCCTGAGCATTCAAATGGATAATAGTCTTTATAGATTTTATCAAGGCCTACCAAGTTCATAAGCTTATAAACTTTATCCATGCGTTCTTCTTTCTCCTTATACACTTTTTGGATTATAAGAGGTTCCTCAATAATTTCTTTTATAGTCATCCGTGAATTTAGAGATGATGTTGAATCTTGAAATATAATTTGCATATTTCTATTTATAAGTCTCTTTTGAGCTCTGTAAATTTTAGGATCTGATATAAGATTTCCCCTATAATAGATTTCTCCCTCTGTTGGCTTATGGATATTAATAATGCTTCTGCCAGTAGTTGATTTACCGGAACCGGATTCACCCACCAAGCCAAATATTTCTCCTTTATAAATTTCAAAAGATATATCATCAACTGCTTTAATTAAAGTATTTTTATCTAATTTGAAATATTGCTTTAAATTTCTCACTTCCAATATTTTTTCGGTTTTCATTTCATATCACTTCACATTTCTCAAATTTAATGGGGGATTTATTTTTGGCGCATCTTTGTGTAAAAGCCAAGTTGCAGCACTATGTGTATCACTGATTTTAAACATTGGTGATTCAGCTAGATAATCCATCTTCAAAGCATATTTGTTTCTCACCGCAAAAGCATCACCCTTTGGCAGGTTCAGTAAATTAGGTGGCATTCCTGGTATGAAATTCAAAAATTCCTCATCAGAATTAATTTTAGGTAAAGAGGACATTAATCCCCAAGTATAGGGATGCCTTGGATCATAAAAAATATCTTTAGCTGTGCCAATCTCAACAAATTTACCTGCATACATAATTGCAATTCTTTGGGCAATATTTGCAACAACACCTAAATCATGCGTGATAAATATGATTGATATACCAGTTTTTACTTGTAACTCTTGAATAAGATCTAATATTTGTGCTTGGATAGTTACATCTAAAGCAGTGGTTGGTTCATCAGCAATTAATACTTCAGGGCTACAGGCCAGTGCTATTGCAATAACACTTCGTTGTATCATTCCTCCAGAGAAATGATACGGATACTGATTAAATCTTTTTTCTGCATGGTCTATCCCAACAAGTTCCATCAATTCTATGCTTTTCCTTTTTGCTTCCCTTTTGCTAATTTTTTGATGAATGAGTACCGCTTCCATGATCTGTTTGCCAATAGACATAGTGGGATTTAAAGAAGTCGTAGAATCTTGAAATACCATAGATATGTCATTGCCTCTCACCTTATTCATAGATTTTTCCGATAAATTTGTTATGTTCTCTCCATTAAGAATAACTTCTCCACTTTTTATACAGCCATTTTCGGGAAGTATGCGTAAAATGCTTTTACATAATACTGATTTTCCAGATCCTGATTCTCCAAGTATCGCTAAAACTTCTCCTTTTTTCAAAGAAAAAGAAACATCTCTAACCACCTTCACTTCACCCGCTTTAGTTGAAAAGCTTACGACTAAATTATTTACTTCTAACAAATTGTCCATATTCGCTCCTAGTCATTAAAAACCACAAAGGAACATTATGGCACCATTGTAGTTTCTCTTTATTTTTTTTTATTTCCTACTGAATTGTCCACTCTGTAATATTCCAGAATACTCCAACGCCATGGTGGCCTAATACTGTTTCTGGGGTAATCCCTTTTATATTAGGCTTTGCAACATATAATGCATCGATGTATGTGATAAATGTATATGGCATATCTTTAGTTAGTTCAATTTGGAATTCTTTGTAATATTTTAATCTTTCAGCTTCGACATCAGTTTCTCTTGCTTTCTGTAATAACTCATCAACTTTGGCATTTGAATAGCTGTTAAAATTACTACCTTTACCTGTTACAAACACTTTATAAGTGTGATCGTCCGGATCAAATGGACTTCCCCAGCCAATCAGGAATGCGTCTTGATTCTCCCAATCGATTTTTGGTTGCATCGCAACCTTCATATCAACCCCAATTGCTTTAAACTGTTGTGCACAGACGTTTGCCATATCAACTCTAACCTGGTCTCCTTCATTGCAGTTGACAGTAAATGATATTTTCTTATTGTTCTTTTCATATATTTTGTCCTTGCCAAGCTCCCAGCCTGCCTTTTCAAGCTCTTGCTTCGCTTTTTTAGGATTATAATCAAATTTTTCCATATCAGGGTTGTTATATTCTCCGGCCTGAAGTGGTGAATATGCTACTTTCCCCTGTCCTAATAGAACACTGTCCAAAATAGCTAATCGATCAATAGCATAACTTAAGGCATTGGGCAGTTCTGGATTTAACTTAAATAAGGGACTATTAAAATTATACATAATTCCCCTGTAGTCTGATGTTTTCATATCATAGATAACAAGCTCCTTATTATTTTGAAATTGACCAGCATCATGTGGTGTAACCTGCGCTAAATCCAATTCTCCTGATTTTAATTGCAGGGCTCTTGCCTTTGTATCCTCTATAATTTTAAAGACTACTTTATCAATTTGTGGTTCTTTTACATAGAAATCTTTATTTTTTACAAGAGTAATACTTTGTCCTTTATCCCAGCTCTCCATTTTAAATGGACCAGTTCCGATTGGAAATTGATTAAATTTATCTGTTGCAATATCTTTTCCTTCTAAGAGGTGCTTAGGTAAAATACCAATCGTCAAATAATCCAGCATTGCGATATTTGGTGCCTTTAAAGTTATTTTTAACGTAGCCTTGTCTACCACTTTAATATTGGTAATATCTTCATAGTTGGAGGCTATTTCTGAATCATTTTTAGGATTTATAATTGTATCTAAAGTAAACTTCACATCCTCTGCCGAAAAAGGTTCATTGTCATGCCATTTTACATCATTTCTTAATGTAAAAGTATATGTTTTTGCAGCTTTATCATATTTCCAACTTTTTGCAAGTCCTGGAACAATCTTGTTGTTTTTGTCATGAGTCGTAAGGCCACTAAAAATCAGGGAATTAATTTCTCCATGTTCATATAATGCGGGATTGATACTTGAATAATCCCCACTTCCATAAACTAAAACCTTTTCATTCGATGTTGCTTTCTTATCAGCATCACTATCACCACCACAGCCTACTAATAAAGCCATGCTCATAATCAGCGCCACTCCTAAAATCATTCGTTTTTTTAATTGCATAATTTTTCTCCTTAATATTTATTGTTTTATATCTTTATAAATTACTAAATTCTTTATTGTTTTTCTTCCTTACATAGTTGCCTATATTCGTTATGCAAACCAATGTAACCACTAAAAATATACCCGGAATCAAGATAATCCACCAATAATTTGATAACAATGCCTTTTCCGAAAGGGAGAGCATACTACCCCATGAAATAATTTCAAGTGGAAGTCCAATCCCTAAAAAACTCAAAGTTGATTCTATTGCAATGGCACTTCCAATATTAATAACCACCATAAACATTATTGATGAAATGAAATTTGGTAGCAGATGCTTTTTTAAAATATAAAAGAATTTACCTCCAGCACATTTCGCTGCTAAAATATAACCAGTATTTCTAATTTGCCTTACTTCACTTCGTACAATCTTAGAAATGTTCATCCAACTAGTAAGCCCAATTACAATGGAGAGGGATACTGGATTTGCTTGTCCTATCATTGCTTGAATGAAAATCATGGCCAAAATCGATGGTATACTAAGTGCGATTTCAGTAAAACGCATCATAATATCATCTACTAATTCAGATGCAACACCACTGAGGCTTCCAACTACAATTGCGATTGTAGTTGATATGATCGTAGCTAATACCCCGATAAACAAAGAGATTCTACCACCATACCAAATCATAGTAAAAATATTTCTTCCTAAAGAATCTGTGCCGAAATAAAAGTTGCTGTTAGGAGCTACATTAATATTACCTAGGTCCATATAAGAAGGATCAACTTTCGTTATTATCCCGTAAAAAATACATCCAAGGATGATTGTAAGTAACATTCCTATTGAGACATAAGGTCTTTCGTTTATGTGTTTTTTAAAGCTTTTTCTTTTAGCTACTTTTATCGTTTCTGGAATATAATTTTCTCCAACTATTTTAAAGTCCCTATATTGTCTTTCCAACAATTGTCACCCCGATCATGTTTCATTCTTGGATCTATTTTATCATTAATTACTTGTGCTAACATATTTACGAAAACCACCAATATCCCTGTTATTAAGCAAAGTACCATCAGCATATTATAATCATGATATTTAGCGCTCTCAAAGGATAAAGAGCCAAGTCCAGGATAAGAAAAAACTTTTTCTACCACATAAGTTCCTCCTAAAATATGAGAAACGGATATTGACATAATACTAATATAAGATGGCATAATATTTTTTAAACAATGTTTATATACAATTTTCTTTTTACTTAAACCCTTAACTTTGCATAATAACACATAATCTTGTCTGGTTTCTTCTACTAATTTATTTCTAATCATGTATGTGTAATACCAAAGGTGACTCAATATCAGAACAATTAAAGGAAGTAGAAGATGCTCTACTCGACTTCCAATGTTGCTGGATTGCCCCAGCCCATAGGCACCACTTGAAGGTAATATCTCTAAATTAATACTAAAAATTAAAATCAGTATAAGAGATACCCAAAACGATGGAATACAAGTGGTTATAACACCTATTTTGCAAATAACTTTATCTATGAGCTTGTCCTCATGTAAGGTGCAAAAAATTCCTAAAAGTAGAGCAAATAAAAAGGTTAATATATAAGCAAGCCCCCCTAGTATAATTGTATTTATATAAACATCTTTAATTACTGTCGTAACGTTTTGTTTATATTTGTAAGAAATACCATATTCACCATGAGCCGCATTTGCTAACCAGCTAATATATTGCCTATATATAGGGTCGTTTAATCCGAGCTTTTTCATTGCATCCAGTTTTTGTGTAGTATTCATCCTCTCAACGCCTTCCCCATAATAAGACATTAAAGGATCTCCAGGTGATAACCTTGCCATATAAAAGACAATGATAGACAGCAGAAATATAACAAAGATGAACTGTACTATTTTTTTTTCTATGTAAATCACATTATTCATAACATTCGATCCTTTCCTAAATAACATAAATAACATAAGAACCACGAAAATTCAGCTCCTTCTTCAAAAAAGAAAAGAGTCGAAACCTTCGTGGTTTAATTTTAATAGTTATTAAATTTAAAAAATAAATTTTTACTATAAAAAATTATTCTTCTAAATAAAGACGCAAGATTCGTCTTGCATATTTAGTCTATATTATATTTCTAATTTAGTCAAATAAAATCATTTTATATATTATACTATAAACGAGCGAATTTTATAACAAATTATTCCATTATAAATTAATGTCAATTGTCCTAAGCTATTTTTAGTGTTTTAAAAATAGCTTCAAGAGAATTTCCTAGGTCAGCTTGATTAAAGATCCAAGATACCCTTTCTTTTTTAGATTGGTTTCTTGCATTCTTAATACCAACGTTAAAATTTAACGTGCCATTGCTTACTTCCAATTCGCAATATACGTAGGTAATCATTAGCAGCAAGAAGTATCTGTTTATACTTCGGTTACTTCTTACTTGGTAATGATTTAAACCAAGATGTTTTTTAGTTTCTCTAAAAAAGGTTTCAATTGGCCATCTAAATTTATAGTGATTTAGGAGTTCTTCAGTAGTAATAGTAGTATCTAGACTTATGAATGCTCTTAAGCAACCAGGTTTAAATAGAGCCTCTTTAGGCCAACAAAGAGCTATCAAAGAATCATTTGCATCATTAAGCTTGCCTCTATATGTGTAGACAAAATATTCATTGTTGCCAACTTTGACTAGGTCGACATCATCCTTAGTTAATATCTCGCACATATGATTAAGCTTAATTCCAAGTTTTTCACGACCTTTTGGATATATCACTCTATTTGTTCTTAGACCACCAATATAGGCGTAGCCTGATCCTTTAGAAACTGCGAACAATTTTTTATTACTATACCAACTATCACATAAAACATAACCTTCATTTACTGGTTTGGGTAATGATTTTATAAACTCAATTGCCATTTGGATTTTACTCATATTTTCTTTGTCGTATATCGCCATAGTATATGGCATCACAAGTGTATCGCACAGTAACATAACGGTAACTAATTGATGACCATAAACTGTTTTACCTTTTAAATGAGAATGGTGGAATCCACATTTTTCAGTAGGTTTCTTAGCCTTTGACGAGGGCACAGTCTTCTCCGAAATAGTGTCATCTATTACAACATAAATAGGTTTACCAGTTGTTTTAGACGTCTCCCATATTCTCATAATTACACGTTTTTTTAGGGCTTTTTCAACAAAGTTTTCGTCCCATGGACTCTCCGATAGAAACTTTCCAATATTAGTCCTATGCCTAACCGGCATAAAATCTGAAACGTCGGTTACTTTTCCACAGTAGCCTTTTGTCACCATAGAATTTATAAATAATATTAGATGATGAATTTGAGGAGTTGTGAGATAAAGAGTTATCTTTAATTCAATTAAAAATTTGTATATTGTCGATGATTTTGTTACAATTGAGTTATTAAACATTTATGTTTTCTCCTTAGTTGTATTTTGTGTAGTGACTTAATTATAACAGGAGAATGTATAAATGTTTTTCTTTTTTTGATATATGGAAATTGGTGGAATCATTTTCGCTCATTTATAGATTATATTGAAATGAATATATAAAATTAACATCTAAAACCCCTAAAGGGATTATTAAAATTACGTGTTCATTTTTAAGTATATTATTCCTGTTTTTAGGTATTGTTGACAAGTAGATGTTATGATAACATTTAATCAATAACAAAACGTTTACATGAAGAAATGGGGGATTAATTAATGAAAAAAGCAGTATCAATTTTATTGGCATCTTTTATGATGTTATCTTTAAGCTCATGTGGATCAAAAAATGGGACAACAGCCCCAAAAGCATCGGATAAATTAACTGTTTATTCACCACATCCAATAGAATTTATCGACCCAGTAGTTAATGAATTTGAAAACCGGACAGGAATTAAGGTTGAGGTTGTAGCAGCAGGAACAGGAGAACTCTTAAAGAGAGTTGAAGCAGAAGGAGAAAACCCATTAGGAGATATTCTATGGGGAGGCTCATTGTCTACTCTAGAACCAAAGAAGGATTTATTTGAAAAATATCAATCTATAAATGAAAAAGATGTTTATGATGATTATAAAAATAAAGATGGTCAAATAACAAGATTTACTGCTATACCAAGTGTAATTATGATCAATAAAAACCTTATAGGAAAGATAAAGGTAGAAGGTTTCCAAGATCTATTAAATCCTGAGTTAAAAGGAAAAATAGCTAATGCAGATCCATCAAAATCTTCTTCTGCTTTTGAACAGGTAATAAATCATTTATATGCTATGGGAAATGGAGATCCAGAAAAGGGTTGGGATTATGAAAAAGCATTAACAAAAAATTTAGATGGTAAACTATTAAGTGGTTCTTCAGCCGTTTATAAAGGTGTAGGTGATGGAGAATATACTGTAGGATTAACATTTGAAGAAGCTGCTGCAAAGTATGTAAAAGATGGAGCGCCAGTTGAAATAGTTTACCCTAAAGAGGGTACTATTGCTAAAGCAGATGGTGTCGTTATTATAAAAGGTGCTAAAAACATGGAAAATGCTAAGAAATTCATTGATTATGTAACTAGTAAGGAAGGACAGACTTTAGTAGCTAATAAATTAAATAGACGTTCAGTTAGAAAAGATGCTCCAGCGGCTGAAGGGCTTAAACCATTAGATAAAATTAAGGTAATAAAGGATGACGAAGCATGGCTTAAAGAAAATAAACAGATGATTTTAGATAAATATAAAGATATATTTACAAGCAACTAAAAAAGATGGGCCCCTAGGACTTTTAAATATTATATTATTAAAAAGCCCTAGGGTTTTTTTTATAAAAAAATTTGTATTAGAAAGGAAATTAAAATATGAATACATCCATTGAATTCACAAATATAGTAAAAAGATATGATGATAATACAGTAATTCCAAAGCTTTCACTTAAAATTAAGGAGGGTGAATTTTTCACATTGCTAGGACCTTCAGGTTGTGGTAAAACAACTCTTTTAAGAATGGTAGCAGGATTTAATACAATTGAAGAAGGAGAGATTAAGTTTAACTCAAAGGTAATTAATGATATTCCCGCACATAAAAGAAATATAGGTATGGTGTTTCAGAATTATGCTATATTCCCTCATATGACAGTATCAGAAAATGTTGAATATGGGTTAAAGCTAAGAAAATTTAACAAAGAAGAATCAAATAAAAAACTAGAGGAAATTTTAAAAGTTGTAAAGATATATGAGTATAAGGATAGATCACCAGACAAACTTTCAGGAGGACAGCAGCAACGAGTTGCACTAGCGAGGGCTATTGTAATTCATCCAACAGTATTACTTATGGATGAGCCTCTTTCAAATTTAGATGCAAAACTTAGAATAGAAATGAGAAGTGCTATAAGAGAAATACAAAAGAAAGTAGGAATAACCACAGTATATGTAACTCATGATCAAGAAGAAGCACTTGCTATATCAGATAGAATTGCAATTATGAACAAAGGTGTTATTCAGCAAATAGATACACCACAAAGAATTTATTTAAGACCTTCAAATGTCTTTGTTGCTACATTTATTGGTCACTCTAATATATTTAATGGAAAAATATTAGTAGAAGAGGAAAAGCAATACGTTGTATTTGAGAATGGATATAAAGTGTCTATGAATAATTTGAATAGCGGAGCGGAAAACGGAAAAGAAATTAAAATATCCGTAAGGCCAGAGGAATTTATAATAAGCAATAACAATTATGGGATTAGAGGTGTAGTTCACTTTAATACATTCCTCGGGAAATATATAAATTATGAAGTAAAACTTGATAATGGGGAAATAATTGAACTAACACAAGATACTAGTACTAATGATACTTTCCATGAAATTGGACAAGAGCTATATCTACAAGTATACAATAAAAAAATCAATGTTTTTAACAAGGATGGGGATATAAGTCTTATTACTGGAGTGGGAAAATATGAAGAATAAAAAAGTTAAAAAGATAAAATTTGATTTTTGGACAATAATAATTCTTATTTCATTTTTAATATTCTCAGTATTTCTAATTTATCCACTAGGTTCATTGTTTTTAACTAGTTTTCAAGATGTGGAGACCGGAAAATACACTTTAGACAATTTCGCTAAGTTTTTCACTAAAAAATATTATTATGGAACACTTATAAATAGTTTTACTGTAAGTATTATAGTAACATTACTAGCTATTTTAATTGGTGCTCCCTTAGCTTATATCATGACTACAGTAAAAATTAAATTTAAATCAATCGTAGAGGTACTTATTATAATATCTGTATTATCTCCACCTTTTATAGGAGCATATTCATGGATATTACTACTTGGAAGAAACGGAGTTATTACAAATTTCTTCTTGAAAACCTTAGGAATACATCTTCCTAGTATTTATGGGTTTAAAGGGATTTTACTAGTGTTTACCTTGAAATTATTTCCGTTTATATATTTGTATGTTTCAGGAGCACTAAAGAAAATAGACGTTGCACTAAGTGAAGCAGCAGAAAGTTTAGGCTGTAGTGGAGTTAAAAAAGTATTTACTATTATATTACCACTGATGCTTCCTACAATAATGGCAGCGTCATTATTGGTATTCATGAATTGTCTTGCTGATTTTGGAACTCCAATGCTTATAGGTGAAGGGTTTAGAGTTATGCCAGTTTTAATTTACTCAGAGTTTGTATCTGAGGTAGGCGGTCAAGCAAATTTTGCCGCTGCACTAAGTACAATAATGGTAATTATAACAGCGGTTATTTTTTTAGGACAAAAATATGTAGTTAATAGAAAGTCATATGTTATGAACTCATTAAAGCCTATATCTGCTAAAAAGGTTAAGGGATACAAGAGCCTTTTAGCACATTTATACGTTTATATTGTTGTAGCACTAGCTGCAATTCCTCAGGTAACAGTAATATATACCTCGTTCTTAAAAACAAGTGGCTCAATGTTTGTTAAAGGGTTTTCACTAAATAGCTATAAAACAGTGCTTTCAAAACTGGGTAATTCAATTCTGAATACCTATGTATATGGTATAATAGCTATAATAATAATAATATTATTGGGAATGCTTATATCTTACGTATCTGTACGAAGAAAAAGTGCCTTAACCTCCTTCCTAGATACATTAACTATGTTCCCATATATTATTCCAGGATCTGTTTTAGGTATTACATTATTATTAGCATTCAACAAGAAACCAATGGTGCTAAGTGGTACTTTCATTATAATGATAATTGCATTTGTTATAAGAAAACTACCTTATACCATTAGATCCAGTGCAGCAATACTATTGCAACTTAGTCCAAGTCTTGAAGAAGCATCAATTAGTTTAGGTTATTCTGAAATGAAAACATTCTTTAAGGTTACTGCAATTATGATGATACCAGGGGTATTTGCAGGAGCAATATTAAGCTGGATAACAGTAATAAATGAATTAAGTTCTTCAATTATTCTATATACAGGAACTACAAGAACATTATCAGTTGCAATATACACAGACGTTATAAGGGCAAGTTATGGTACAGCAGCTGCTTTATCATCTATATTAACGGCTACAACTATCATATCACTAATAGTTTTCTTTAAATTCACAGGTAAGAAAGAAATAAGTTTATAAAAACCTAATAGGAGGATTTGCGTATGAAAAATATAAAAAGAAAATTTTTCAAGGAAGAAATAAGAAAAACTTTTATATTATATGCACTGACTCCTATTATAATTTTGTCCTTTATTTTTTATAATTTATTATTTTTGTATAGCAGTAAAGCCGTCGAGAGAAGTAATAAAAAATATAACAATAGTATATCAAATATTATAAGTAATGAGTTTGTAAGTTACAAAGTGGAAGTAGAGCATTTAGTAAAATGGGATGAAATAAAAAAGGCTTTTTATAATCAACATGACGAAGCAATGGTATATGAAAGGCTTTATAATACCGTTAATAATCATAATATAAGAAGTGTTTTTTATGTTTTTAATGAAAAAGGAGAGTCTATAATAACAAATGCTAAAGGGGACCCTCAATACGCTAAAAGTGATGATTTATTTATGGGTGGAATTTTTAAGAAAATGAAAGACAATCCTAATAAATCTGTTATGATGCTTAATAGGGCTCAACTCGATGTGAATACAAGAACTGTATACTCTATAGGAGAAGCTATTACTGACGACAATAACCACGTTGTAGGGTTTATTGTTTTCGATATTTTGGAAAATGAGATGAACAAAATAGTTTACAGTAGTAGCAATCATCATGCTGTAATAACTGATAGATATAACAATAATATAGTTTCAACTAATAATGCACTTCTAGATGGTATAGGTAAATTGAAGCCATTTTTGGATAAAGAGAATAACTATGTATTTAATAATTCTATAATAGAAGGTAATGTTTATATTCATACAATTTCATATGTGGGCTTTATAAAAAACATCTATTTAATAGGTGAAATATTTTTAATCTTAGTGTTTTTAATTTTAGTGTTTTCTATGTTATTCATTGCTAAGAAAATATCTATAAGTAAGACAAAGTCAATTGATAAATTATTGTCTGCTATTAACAGTGTTCAAGAGGGCAATTTGAACACTGTTGTCAGTATAAACTCTAATGATGAGTTTGAAGTTATAGGTCAGTATTGCAATAAAATGATAATAAGAATAAACGAGCTTGTAGAAAGAAACAAAGAAGAGGCAAGAAGAAATGCATTATCAGAGCTTAAGCAGCTAGAAGCACAATTTAACCCTCACTTCTTATTTAATACACTTGAAATGCTTAAATACATGATAAAAACAGATGAGAAGAGTGCCTCAAAGATCATTGTTTCAATGGCTAACTTGTTAAGATACAGCATAAATAAAAATTTTAATAAGGTAAAGCTTAATGATGACGTTAAATACATAGAGGATTATCTAATAATACAAAAATTTAGATTTGATGGCAATTTTGATTACATTTTTAATTTAAATAAAGAAGTAGTAGGAGAATGCTTGATACCAAAACTTATAATACAACCTATTATTGAAAATAGTATAAAATATGGATTTGAAACAAAACAATATTTAAAAATAAATATAGACTGTAGGGTTGAAAATGATAATTTAGTAATATCAATTGTGGATAACGGAGAAGGAATGAGTTATGAAAAATTATCTGGGATATTAAAACTCATTAACAAAAGTAAAAACGATACAAACCATATAGGACTTTATAATGTTCAAAAGAGAATCAATCTTATGTATGGTATGGAATACGGTATAAATATATATAGTAAACTATATGAAGGTACTAAAATAGTTATTAACCTTCCAGTACATAAAAGTGAGGAGTAGATTATGATTAAAGTGCTTATTGTAGAAGATGAAAATTTTATAAGAAAAGGATTAGTCAACACTATCGACTGGCTGAGTATGGATTGTATTATTTCAGGGGAAGCTGCGAACGGCGAAGAAGGACTAAAAACGATTATAGAAATCAAGCCCGATTTAGTCATTACAGATATTAAAATGCCAATAATGAACGGCGTGGATATGTTGGAGAAAGCTAGTGAAATTTATGATTTTGAAAAGATTATCTTAACTAGCTACGGAGAATTTCCATATGCAAAAAGAGCTATAGATCTGAAAGTCTTTGATTATGTACTAAAACCAATTGATGAAGATAAATTTAAAGAGATAATCGGAAAGGTTAAGAATAAAATTGATGAGAAAAAAATATATAATGAATTTAAAAAAAGTATTAAGGGTTACAAAAATATTGATGTTCTAAATTTGGAGTACTATTTAAAATCTGATAAAAAAAAATCTCAATATACTGAATCAGTAATTAACTATGTAAAAGACAATTACGCAAAAAAGATTAGTATTGAGGATATCGCAGAAAAGTTAGCAGTAAGCTCAAGCTACCTCAGTAGAAATTTAAAGGAACAGACAAATCAAACATTTCATGACTTTTTAAATAGATATAGAGTACAAAAGTCAATTGAATTACTTATGAGGGGGGAGTATAGGGTTTATGAGATATCTTCTATGGTAGGTTTTACTGATTATAAACACTATTCTACTGTATTTAAAAAATATATAAAAGCTTCACCATTAGAATTTGCTAAAGCTAATTTATACATCAAGGGGGATAATGAAAATGATGAAGAGTAAAAATATTTCATTAGTAATTACAGATATGGATAAAACATTATTAGATAATGATAGCAAAATATCAGGAAAGAACCTGTCCTTTATTAAAAAACTTAAAAGAAATAATATTAAGTTTGCTGTTGCTACTGGAAGGTCAAGAAGCTCTCTGTGTAAATTTCTAGGAAAATATCAATTGATAGATGAAGTAGATTATATTATAAGCATGAATGGAGTAAGTATTTTCGATACTAAATCTAGGGAAACCTACGATTTCGGGTATGTAGATGAGGAAATTATTAATGAAGTTTATAATGCTTATAAAGATTATGATGTCTCATTTGCAGTCCATGAGGGTAATTGTTTGATTTGTAATAAAAAAACTACTTATACAGATATCGAATGTGAAGTAAATGGATATGGTGTAAGTGAGATAAGCGATTTTAGTAGAGCAATAAATAAAAAATATGCAAAGCTAATGATAATTGGAGAAAAATGCATAGTAGATGATATACATAGTAAGTTAGCAGAAATCGATTCTAAAAAATTTAATTTTTTTAAAAGCCATGATTATTTTTTGGAAATTGTTAAAACAGGCGTTTCGAAGGGTAATGCTCTAGTAAAACTTTGTAAATTAAAGGACATAGATATATCCAATGTAATGGCGATAGGGGATAACCTTAATGATTTAGATATGATAAAAAACTCTGGATTTGGTGTAGCAGTAGAAAATGCTCATGAGGAGTTGAAAAAGTATGCTGGTTTTATAACAAAATCAAACGATGAGAATGGGTTTGCATATGCTTGTGATGAGTTAATCCATTTTTAAATTAATTGTCCAGTTATGATGATGTATATTCATTTTGACTGGCTTATTTAAATTATTCCTATTATGGTTTATACTAGTTGCATATAAAAAACTTATTTAAAAACTAGTAAATATATTCTAAACATAAAATATTTTAGGAGGAATTGACATGAAACAAAAAACTTATCCAAGTATTAAATATCCAATATTAGAAATTAACTTAAAAAATGTACGCGAAAATATTGAATACATGGTAGATTTATGTAGATCTCAGGGGATAAGCATTGCTGGAGTAGTTAAGGGGTTTAATGCAATACCAGAGGTCGTAGAACAGTTTGCACATGCAGGGTGTACATATATAGCAAGTTCAAGAATGGACCAAATAATTAAACTAAAGGAATATGGAATAGAGAAACCTTTTATGATGATTAGAATTCCAATGTTTAGTGAAATAAAAGACTTGGTACAATATGCTGATATTAGTCTAAATTCTGAAATGGAAACATTGAATATGATTGAAAATGAATGTGAATTACAAGGTAAAAAACATAAGGTGATTTTAATGCTTGACCTTGGAGATTTAAGGGAAGGCGTCTTCTATGAAAACGAATTCATAAATTTAGCGGAATATGTGGAAAATCATCTTGAAAATATAGAGTTATATGGAGTAGGAACAAATTTAGGTTGTTATGGAGCAATAATGCCTACAGAAGAGAATTTAGGAAGGCTTTGTAATATTGCTGAAATAATTGAGGGTAAAATAAACAGGAGACTAGAAATGATTTCAGGGGGAGCTACAAGTTCACTGCCTTTAGTAATAGATGGGAAAATGCCTAAAAGAGTAAATAATTTAAGAATAGGCGAGGGAGTACTATTAGCACAAGATTTAGATGAGTACTGGGGATATGATATGAGACATATGCATAAGGATACTTTTGTGCTAAAAGCGCAGGTTGTGGAAATAAAAGATAAGCCTACACATCCTGTTGGGAAAGTGTTTATTGATGCTTTCGGCAATAAACCAACCTATGAGGATAAAGGAATAAGAAAAAAGGCGTTACTTGCAGTGGGAAAACAGGATTTTGGGTTACACGACAAGCTAATCCCGCAAAGACAAGGTGTTAAAATTATAGGAAGTAGTTCAGATCACTTAATTGTAGATATTGAAGAGTGTGATAGTGAAATTAAATTAGGGGACATACTTGATTTTCAAATGTACTACCCGCCAATGATGTGTTTAAGTGGATATTCAGGTATATCAAAGGTTTTAATATAAGCCATGTACAAAAAATAAAAATATTGACATATAATAGCCTTGTATGATAAATTTAAGGGAATCTCTTTGTATTGTATATAAATAACAGTACAAACTGAGCAGGTGATGAACTTGTAAAAAAGTTCGTGAAGTTGGGCCTAAATGGCAATAGGATTAAAATTATACACCTGTGGGACAGTTTATAGTTCTACGGGCTTTTTTATTTGTATAAATAAATATGACAAATGCAAAGATAATTAATTACTAAGGGGGATATAATCATGAAAAACAGATTAGACAGAAAGTATCTTAAGTATGTACTATATGTTGCCCTCACGGCAACCTTGATTTTTATAAGCTATAATGTAGTATTTAATTTCAAAGAGGTTTTTAGTAATATTACTAGTACAATCAATTCTTTATTTTCAATGATTTCTCCACTCATTATTGGTTGTATAATTGCTTATCTATTATATCCATTATCAAAGATTATAAATGCTTTTCTTGTTAAGCACTTAAAACTTAAATATAAGCCCCATTTAATCAGCATTATACTAACATACTTAGTAGTGATTTTATTATTTATTATACTTATTTATAGCATCTATGCGATGATTGGTGGACAAATTAGTCACAATGAAACCTTATCAGTTATGTTCGAAACTATTAGTGATTATATAAAACGCTATAATGAGCTCTATGATTATATTAACAGAAAAATCACGCAAAGTGGTCTCTCTCTCGATATAAAGGGGTATTTATCACAAGCTATACAGCAGATATACTCATATTTATCACTTTCTATAAATAGTACAATCAAAATATTTGCAGGTATAAGCAACAGTATTATAAATAGTTTTATTGGTTTGTTTATTTCCTTCTATTTATTAAAGGATTATGAATTTTTTAAAAAGATATATTTAAATTATGTGAGTCTTATAATGAAGGAAAGTAAATTTAAGAGCCTTAATAAAACCCTTCTTGAAATTAATTATATTGTATCTAGGTTCATAAGAGGACAGCTCCTTGATGGTTTAATAGTTGGATTAATTAGCAGTATTGGCCTGTCTTTTGTAGGCATTGATTTTGCTATTCTTATTGGATTTACTGCAGGTATTGCAAATATTATACCCTATGTTGGTCCACTAATTGGTTGTATTCCAGCAATTATTGTAGGTATTCTTAGCCCGAACCCTATGCAGGCTTTATGGGCAGTACTTCTACTTCTTGCGGTTCAACAACTTGATGGTGCCGTTATATCACCAAAAATTGTAGGAGATAGCATGGGTCTACATCCGATTTTCATAATCATGGCAATAACCATAGGGGGAAGTTTAGCAGGTATAATTGGAATGCTTTTATCTGTACCTATTGCCGGCATAATTAAACTATTTTTAATAAAAATTATAAGAAAGCGAACAGATGAAACGAGTAGCGAAGTTTAAAACCAGGATAATAGTTAATTATTGAAATATAGAAGGAATATTTGGAATTTTGTAGAATGTTATAATTAGTATGTTATTTTAAAGTAATGAGTTAATAGATTTATTATAAAATAATTTAAAGACATTAAGGTGTAAAGGAGATAAAGATGGAAAAGGATATGAAAATTGCAGTTTTGATTGATGCTGACAATGTGTCTGATAAATATATAAGGTATATAATTGACGAAATTTCAAATCATGGAACACCTACATATAAAAGAATTTATGGGGATTGGACCAAGCCTCAACTAGCTTCATGGAAGAATGTATTGCTTAATTATTCTATTAGTCCAATACAACAATATAGTTATACTACAGGCAAAAATTCTACGGATGCAGCCCTAATAATAGATGCTATGGATATACTCTATTCAAGCAATGTTGATGGATTTTGCATTGTATCGAGTGATAGTGATTTTACTAAACTAGCAGCTCGACTTCGCGAAGCCGGTATGTATGTTATTGGTATGGGAGAAAAGAAAACTCCAAAACCTTTCATTTCAGCTTGTGAGAAATTTAAATATCTTGAAGTATTAGCTTCAATGGCGCCAAGACATACTGAAATAGCGACTGTTAAAGGAGCACAAATACAAGAAGAATCAAAAGGTGGCATGATAAGTCCCGGTAAATTAGTAGAGGCTATAAAAACTATTATAACTGAGATTTCAGATGAAGATGGTTGGGCATTTTTAGGAGAACTAGGTAGCACTCTTAATAAGAGGTATCCTGATTTTGACACTAGAAACTATGGTTATGCAAAGCTTACACCTTTTGTAGCCTCTTTAAAATATTTTGAGATTAGATCAACAAAAACTAGCAATCCAAGTATAAGTCTTAAATATATTAGAAATAAAGAGTGCTAACCCAAGGAGGAATGGGTTTGAAGAATTTCATATCCAGTAATTGTATGTAATGTTATAATCAAAATAATAATAAAAGCTGTGAAGTTTAACTTCACAGCTTTTATTATTAAAAAAAAATAGATTATGTGGCATAAAAATGTCGAAAATCAGGTGACATTTTGTAAAAAACGAGTATAATTAATTCAATACTAAATTACCATTAATTCATAGTACAGGAAACAGGGCGATATTTTCTGAAAGGAATATAAGTGAATATTTCAGCTCTGCAGGATATGGGTTAATAGATTTTTTTATAAAAGGTAATATATATGGGCGCCTTCTGTAAGTTGGAATTCATAAGTTTTTTTAAGTTAAGACATTTAGGGGGTAAAAATTATGGAGGTTATAGTTGCAAAATTTGGTGGGAGTTCAGTATGCGATAGTAAACAATTTCAAAAAGTAAAAGATATTGTATTGTCGGATGTTAGGCGGCGTTATGTTGTGCCATCGGCTCCCGGGAAAAGAAATAAAGGTGATTATAAGATTACAGATCTTTTATATTTGTGCCATGAGCATGTAAAAAAATCACTACCATTTGATGAATTATTTAAATTAATTGAAGAAAGATATACTGTTTTATGTAGTGAATTAAAGATTTCTATTGATATGTCAAAACATTTAAGAGAACTTAAAGAAAAAATAATTAATGGAGCTTCAGAAGAATTTGTAGCAAGTAGGGGAGAATATTTTAATGCTTTAATATTAGCTGAATATTTGGGGTACGAATTTATTGATGCTGCTGAGATTATTTTTTTAAAGAAAAGTGGACGATTGGATGAAAAGGCAACCTACGACGCCGTAAAGACTAGGTTATCAAAAGTAGAAAAAGCGGTAATTCCAGGATTTTATGGTTCTTCCAAAGATGGTGAAATAAGAACCTTTTCAAGAGGTGGTTCAGACATTACCGGGGCAATAATTGCTAGAGGTGTAGGTGCGAAGCTATATGAAAACTGGACAGATGTGTCAGGTCTCTTAATGGCGGATCCTAGTATTGTTAATAATCCCAAACTTATTGAAGAGGTAACATATAAAGAACTTAGGGAACTTTCATATATGGGTGCAAATGTTTTTCATGAAGAGGCAGTTTTTCCAGTTAAAAATCATGGAATCGCAATAAACATAAAAAATACTAATAAGCCAACAGATAATGGAACCTTTATTTTAAGTAATAAATCAGAAATTAAAGTTGGAAACATTACAGGGATAGCAGGAAAAAAAGATTTTACAGTAATAGCAATGGAAAAGACACTTATGAACAAAGATATAGGATATCGTCGCAGGATTCTTTCAATTCTAGAAAGTAATAATGTATCTTTTGAGCATATCCCATCAGGGATAGATTCAATTTCATTGGTAATTGACGATTCTGAATTAGAAAATAAAATTGATGAAATATTAGAAGAAATTGAAAATCAATGTAGTCCAGATTCATTAATAATTCACCCAAATATGGCTTTAATGTCAGTGGTTGGAGAGGGTATTATAAGAACGAAGGGGATATCTGCTAAAGTGCTTAGCGCATTATCAAAATATGATATAAATATTAGAATGATTAATCAAGGGTCAAGTGAGTTAAGTATAATTATTGGTATAGAAAATGAGGATCTTGAAAATGCAATTAGGGCAGTTTATAAAGCATTTGAAAATTAATCATTACCTGTGGAAAAGCAATAATATTTAAGAGCCGCAAGAGACAATTTAAAAGGGGGAAATTAATATGGAAAAGGTAAAAATAGCGATTTTAGGTTTTGGAAATGTTGGGACAGGTGTATGGAAAATACTTCACGAAAATAGAAAAGAAATAATGAAACGTTCAAATTATGAAATAGAAGTTGCTAAAATACTCGTAAAAGATATAAATAAAAAAAGAGATATAGATGTACCTAAGGAAATATTAACAGATAATATTGATGATATTATAAATGATGAAGGTATAAAAATTGTGGTTGAGCTTATTGGTGGAAGAAAAGAAGCTAAGGAGTATATGATACGCGCAATGAAAGCTAAAAAACATATTGTAACTGCTAACAAATTAGTTATCGCGAACTGGAGCGAAGAGTTATTTAAAACAGTAGAGGAAGAAAACGTATTATTTTATTATGAAGCAAGTGTGGCTGGTGGAATTCCAATAATACGTGAAATAAATGAGAGTCTTACAGCCAATAGGATTGAACAGATAATTGGAATTATAAATGGAACAACTAATTACATATTAAGCAAAATGACAATGGATGGAATTAGTTTTGATGAGGCACTAAAAGAGGCTCAAGAAAAGGGTTATGCTGAAGCAGATCCAACCTCTGATGTTGATAGCTTTGATGCTGTATATAAGCTTGCGATAATGTCTTCTCTAGCATTTGGAACTAAGGTTGATCATGATTGTATTTACAGAGAAGGAATAAGAAGTATTAGTGATATAGATATAGAATATGCTAAAAAATTTGGTTATACAATAAAGCTTTTAGCAATAGCTAAAGAAGAAAATAACAAATTAGAACTAAGAGTACATCCAACAATGATACATTCGAGCCACCCAATGGCAAATGTAGCCGATGCATTTAATGCGATTATGATAAAAGGAAATGCAGTTGGAGAATTAATGCTATATGGAAAAGGCGCTGGAGATTTACCAACTGGGAGTGCAGTTGTAGGTGATATAATATCCATATTAAGAAACAATGTAAAGCCTTCTGATGCAAGGGCCCTAAGTGACGAAGGTGATTTTAAAAGAGTGAAAAAATCAGAAGAAAATGAATCAGAATTCTATATCAGACTTAACGTTAAAGATAAGGCAGGAGTTTTAGGAGATACAGCAAAAATTTTTGGAAATAACAATGTTAGCATCGTATCAGTTACTCAAGATGTAATGCTTGAAAATTATGTAATATTGGCATTTATTACACATAAGAGTGAAGAAAAGAATATACGAAATTCATTAGAAAAAATAAAAGAACTAGAAAATGTAAACAAAATAGAAAGTATAATAAGAATAGAATCATTTAATTAAAATTTATATGATTTAATAAATTTTTTCTTAAATTATGCTGTAACGAAAAGCATATATTGCTAATTGCTTTCACATCGCTAAGTAATTCTAAAATCTATTTTATTTGCAGATGCTAAAAAATACAAACTCGCTATAATCTGTACCCTTTGTCAAGGACAGTTTGAAAAAAACTATGCTAAATTACTGAGATGGTTTCTGTATTGAACAGGAGTCATCTTTTTCAAATCCCATTGATATCTATATCTATTATAATAGATCATATATTTTTTAATTTCTTTTTTTAACTCTACTAATGTTTGACACTCTTTTATGTTTGCCTCATCTTTGAAATGACCGAAGAATGATTCCTGTGGAGCGTTGTCCCAACAGTTACCACGTCTCGACATAGATTGTCCTATTCCACAACTTTTAACGAGCTTTTGAAAGATTGGACTTGTATAATGACATCCTTGATCTGAGTGAATAAATGCATCTTTAGATATTTTAATATTTTTATTCTTTTTTAGCTTTATTATAGTATCAGTAACTATATCCATCTTAATATTAGCTGACACATTATATGCCAGTATTTCATTTGTAGAGGCATCCTTAATCGTTGATAGATATGCCCTATTACCCTTTCCATAAAACAAATAAGTTATATCTGTAAGCAATACCTTGCCAGGTATATTTTGCTTGAAGTTTCTATTTAATAGATTTGGTAAAACCGCATGTTCAAGGGTAGCTTTCATCATCCTTTTATAAGGATTTGCTTTTCTAATAGGACATATTATTTGATATTTTTTCATTATCCTACGGATACGTTTTAAGTTGTATACGATTCCAAACTCGCCTTCTAATGTCATTTTGATTTGCCTTGCTCCTTTTTTGCGACCCTTAAAGTTATATGCCTTTAAGATAGTATCTCCAACTGCTTTATCACAATTGTTACGCTTATCCCTAAAGCCCTGTGCACTAACTGAGAAATAGTTATAATACCCTGAACGGGATACCCCAGACACGTTGCATAAATGGCTAATCATATTTCTGAGTTTATATTTTTTAATTTGTGAATTGATAAGAAGGTACTTTTCTTCTGCTGCTAATATTATTTTTTCTTTATCATCCTTCTTTCTAGTATGTCGATTTTTTTTAGTAATTCATTCTCAGCTTTAAGTAAATTAACCTGGACCTTAAGACGGTTATATCTTTCTTCTATGGGAAGATCTTTCCCACTTGATCTTCCACACATTAATTTCCTTGTGTCATTCAGTCCTATTACACCTTTTTCTCTATATGCATTCCGCCATCTGTAAGCTGCTGATCTAATTCGATCCGTTCCAAGAACATCTATATCAAAGCCATATTCTTTAAATATTTCTTTTATAGATTTACCCTTTTCATTCTCTGTTATAAAAATACGTTTATACTCATCAGTATAGGTTATTCCTTTAATACTAACATTTGTTACATATTTATTTTTGGATAACACTTTGACTTCTTTTTCTGTAAAATTCTTAATACTCATTTATACACCTCTAATCTTTTATTCCATTATACATAGAAAAACCCTATAGCGTAGGTTTTTTTAAATCGTCTACTCTATAGGGTACATTTTACTATCGCTCGAACATGTATTTTTTTTCACGCATCTGTAAATAAAATAGATTAAGAATTACTAAGGCGAGTTCAAATGCATTTTACGCAATATATGCTTTTGTTAGCATAATCTAAGAAAAAGATCTAATATTCAAATGATAAGACTAGGTTCGTACCTAACAGTGCATTTGGTGATTGAAAATTCAAAGATTATTAATGACATCCGCAGCCTACGGCTAAAAGATTTTTGGGCGTGGATTATTAAGATTTTTCTTGTATTTTTGTCAACTGTTCCTGCTAAATTCATCTTAATATAGATATGCATAATAGTATGAACGTTCTCCGAAAGCGATTTGAAATAAGAAGAGCAGAAACATTGAAATTCCATTTAGAGTTTAATATTGGCAAAACACTAGAATTCCTTAATGGAATTTCACGTTTCAATCTCTTATTTTAAATCACGCAGGAGAAGGTTCATAGGATGCACTCTTATTCACATTCGAATAACTTTCTTGCAAATTTTACAGTTTGAGTTGCATCTTTTGCATAATAATCTGCTCCTATCATTTTTGCATACTCTTCATTTAAGACAGCGCCTCCAACAAGAACAGTGCAATCCAAGTTATTGTCTCTAAGTGCTTTTATTGTTTCACCCATGCTCCTAACTGTTGTGGTCATAAGCGCACTTAAACCAACTAATTTAATGTTTCCGCTGCGAACTGCATTAACAACTATATCCTCGTGTACATCTTTACCAAGGTCAATTACCTCAAATCCATAGTTTTCGAGTAGGATTTTCACTATGTTTTTTCCTATATCGTGTATATCTCCTTTAACAGTTGCAAGCACAATTGTACCTTTGCTAAGTTTTTTATCCGTGCTTGCCATCATTCTTTCTTTGATTACCTCAAAAGATTTCTTTACTGCTTCTGCAGATTGTAATAATTGAGGAAGAAATATTTCTCCGCTTTCATATTTTTGGCCCACAATATCAAGTGATGGAATTAGATATTTGTTTACAACTTCAAGTTCTGACATAGTTTTCAAAAGTTCTTTTGTTATTTTCGAAGATTCTTCTTTCAAACCATCAATAATAGTTTGATTTAAATCTTTAGCATTTACAACTTCTTTACCAACTGGTTTTCCTTCAAATGATGAATAAGCATCTATATATTTTTTTGAAGCTTTATCTTTATTCCATAAAACATTAAATGCATTAATAGTCGCCATCATATCGGGGGATAGAGGATTGAGTATTGGTGCATCAAGGCCAGCGGTTAATGCTGCAGCAAGGAACGTTCTATTTAATAGTTCTCTTTGTGGTAAACCAAATGATACATTGCTTACTCCAAGAGTAGTTTTAACTCCTAGCTTAGATTTAACAAGTTCAACTGCTCGAATTGTCTCTTTAATTTCACTTTGCTGCGCTGATGCAGTTAAAACAAGACAATCTATTATAATATCTGATTTATCTATTCCGTACTCTTCAGCCTTTTGTACAATTTTCTGGGCTATTTTAAGCCTGCCTTCAGCCGTTTTTGGAATGCCATCCTTGTCAATAGTTAAGCCTATTACACATGCACCATATTTTTTAACAATTGGAAATATGGAAGCCATTACTTCGTCTTTACCATTAACAGAGTTTATTAGTGGTTTTCCGTTATATATTCTCACTGCTGACTCAATTACGTCACATCTAACACTATCAATTTGAAGGGGAAGATTTATTACACTTTGTAGTTCTTTTATTGTTCGTATCATAACCTCATGCTCGTCGATTTCAGGAAGTCCCACATTTACATCTAGTATATCTGCTCCTGCATCTCTTTGATTAATAGCTTCATAGAGTATATAGTCCATATTATTATTTTTTAAAGCCTCTTTAAGTTTCTTTTTGCCTGTAGGATTTATTCGCTCACCGATAATTTTTATTTGTCCTCCAAGGACTACTGTTAAAGAGGGGGAACTTACTGCCGTTATTCTTTTAACATCACGGCGTACAGGCTTTAATTTTTTAAGCTCAGCCTTTATAGCTGTTATATGCTCGCAAGCGGTACCACAGCATCCACCGAAAATAGTAACACCCATTTCTGCCATAATTTTTGCATACTGCGCAAATTCATGGGCCTGAACATCGAAAACTGCGTCTCCATTTACAAGTTTAGGAAGCCCCGCATTAGGTTGGACTATAACAGGAATATTTGAGTACTTAAGTATTTTTGTTATTATTGGAAGCATTTCATTTGGTCCTAAAGAACAATTTACTCCAATTGCATCTACTCCAAGACCTTGAAGTACGTTCACCATAGTTATTGGGTCTGTTCCCGTTAATGTGCGCTCGTCACCTTGATATGACATTGTACATACTATTGGAAGAGAACTATTTTCTTTTGCCGCAAGAATAGCAGCCTTTGCTTCATAAATATCTGACATTGTCTCAATAAGAATTATATCAGCGCCTTCCCTAGAGCCAATTTTAATCTGCTCTGCAAAAGCCTCATATGCATTATTAAATGATAATGTTCCAAGTGGCTCCATTAATTGACCAATAGGGCCAATATCAAGTGCAACAAGATTATCACCAGCCGCTTTTCTTGCAATTCTCACAGCACCTCCAACAATACCCTCAACGGTATATTGCGTGTCTTTAAGCTTATAACTATTTGCACCAAATGTATTTGTGGTAATAACGTCACTTCCTGCATCTAAGTATTCTCCATGTATTTTTTCAATGATTTCTGGGTGCAATATATTATAGCTTTCTGGTAATTCACCCATCTTAATTCCGTATTTTTGTAGCATTGTTCCCATAGCTCCATCAAATAATAAAAAGTTATTAAAGTTTATTTTTCTACACACAATACCTACCATCCTTTCTGAATTCACAATTTTTATTTTTACAAATTTTACATTTTTGTAATTTATCTACTGGTTTTAAACTTGCAACTTCACTAAGTCCTATAAGTGCTGTTACCGATTTTCTTGGTATCATAATACTATTTTCAGTAATAGATAGTCCTATTTTTTTATAAGCATCTAAAACATTTAATATTTCTGACCCATTATCAATAGAGAAGTCTCCATATCCTGGACTATATCTAGTTGTAATATGCAAATTATCTATTAAAGCATTTTTCATAATCTCATCTTGCAACTCATTACATAAGGTTTCTATTGCGGTGGTTGCACAGGCGTCCATAATTAAACCCTTTGTAATATTAAATCTTGAATAGTAAGATATTCTACTATCCACATTTATCCCTAATGTTGCGGCCATAACCACACATTTTCTTGAATTTACTAGGAGATTTATTATATCTGCATCTTTTAAAACTAACGTACTACCCAAGAGAAAAATCTGATCGTTTTTTCTTTCAATATCAAAAATTTCATATACAAAACTTTCTTTACATATGTCAATAATCTCATCGCAACATTCATCAACTAAATCAATTATACTCTTATTAATAATTTGATTTTTATAGCCCAAATATCTTAATACTTCTTGTTTATCAATTACCATAGTACGCTCCAATCAGTTTTACTTTTAGAATAAAGTATAAACACAATAATTGCAAATATAATATATTTTATGAATATTTATGAAATGTATGTTTGCATTGACATTTGATTTTATATGAGTTACAATAAAAAACAATAATTTGATAAAGCTCTTTTTTACGTATAGTAGTATAAAGAATAATAGTCAGATGCTTATGGTGAATTCATATAATAAATAATTATAAAAAGGAGCGTTAATATGAAATATATTGTAGTACTAGGAGATGGAATGGCAGATTATCCTGTGAAGGAGCTTAACGACAAAACACCTCTTCAATACGCTAATACGCCTACTATAGATTATATGGCAAAGCACGGCACTCAAGGATTAGCTAAAACTGTGCCAGAGGGTATGCCGGCAGGAAGCGATACAGCAAACATGGCTGTTTTTGGATATGATCCAATTGTGTACTATAGTGGACGTTCACCATTTGAAGCAGCAAGCATGGGAGTCCAAATGTTAGATACAGATGTAACATTTAGATGTAATTTGGTAACGGTATCTGACGACCGGCCCTATGAAGAAAAAACTATGATTGACCATAGTTCTGATGAAATTACAACGCAAGAGGCAGGAATATTAATAAAAGCATTAAGTGAGTATTTAAACGCTGAGGCAATAAAGTTTTATCCAGGTATTGGCTATAGGCATCTTATGATATGGGATAACGGACCATACTCTTGGAAACTTACACCACCACATGACATTCTAGGTAAAAAGGTAAAGGATTATATGCCTAAAGGACTTGGTAGTGAAATATTTGAAGAAATGACGAAAAAAAGCTTCGAATTTTTATCAGGGCATGATATAAATAAAAAGAGAGTAGCGAGGGGACTAAAGCCAGCTAATTCAATATGGATCTGGGGTGAAGGAAAGAAGCCGCTCTTGTCTAGCTTTTATAAAAAATATAATTTAAAAGGCTCAGTAATTTCTGCTGTTGATTTAATAAAAGGAATAGGAATGTGTGCAGGGATGGATATTATTGATGTAGAAGGGGCTACTGGAAATATTAATACTAATTTTAAAGGTAAAGCAGAGGCCGCTCTAGGCGAAATGGCAAAGGGGAATGATTTTGTTTATATTCATGTTGAAGCTCCAGATGAATGTGGACATAGATGTGAAATAGAAAATAAATATAAAGCCATAGAGTATATAGACAATCAAATAGTAAAGGTTATAAAAGATGAAATGGATAGAACTGGTGAAGATTATAAAATGATAATACTACCAGATCATCTTACACCACTTGTACTTAGGACTCATACAGGAGAGCCGGTTCCGTTTTTAATATATGAAAGTAATAAAGAAAAGGACAACCTAAATGGCTCTTATAATGAATTCACGGCTAAAGAGACAGGACTATATTTTCCGGAAGGATATAAGTTAATGGATTACTTTATAAAAGGTAGTATATAGGGGGATAGAAATTTATGAAACAAATATATTATAAGAGTACTCGCGGAAATGAAAAAGAAGTAAAATCCGCAGAAGCTATTGCAAGAGGACTAAGCGAGGATGGGGGACTTTTTGTACCAACATCAATACCAAAGTTAACTATAGGACTTGCCGAATTATGTCATATGAATTATAAAGAATTAGCATTTACTATAATGAAAGAATTTTTAACTGATTACGATGAAAAGGATTTATTAGAGGCTATAGATATGGCTTATGATGAAAAGTTTGATGTGTCAGCTATTGCGCCGATTTCAAAGCATGGTGGATTATATTTTTTAGAATTATACCATGGACCAACTTTAGCATTTAAGGATATGGCTTTATCAATATTACCTTATCTTTTAAAAAATGCAGTAAAGAAGTTAAACATTGATAAAGAAATGGTTATTCTTACGGCCACATCTGGTGATACAGGAAAAGCAGCACTTGAAGGTTTTGCAAATGTAAAAGGCACAAAGATAATAGTCTTTTTCCCACAGGAAGGTGTTAGTGAGATTCAAAAAAGGCAGATGTTAACGCAATCTGGGGATAATACTTTTGTAATAGGAATTGATGGAAACTTTGATGATGCACAAAATGGAGTTAAGCAGATGCTTACAGATGAGGGCCTTCTCAAGAGATTAGAAGAAAATAATAAAATGTTCTCATCAGCTAATTCAATAAATATTGGAAGACTAATACCACAGGTTGTATATTATTTCTATGCATATGCTCAGCTTTGTAATATGGGAGACATAAAAATAGGGGAAGAGATAAATTTCTGTGTTCCTACTGGTAATTTTGGCGATATATTGGCAGGATACTATGCAAAGAAAATGGGATTACCAATTAAAAAGCTAATTTGTGCTTCAAATGAAAATAAAGTATTATTTGATTTTATAAATACAGGCACATATGATAGGGTAAGGGATTTTGTAATTACTATGTCCCCTTCAATGGATATATTGATTTCAAGTAACCTTGAAAGACTTTTATATGCTATAAGTGGGGAAGATTCAAGTAAGATAAAAGACCTTATGAATAAGCTTAAAAAAGATGGTAAATATGAGATTGATGATGATATGAAAAAAGGGCTAAAGGATTTCTTTGGAGGCTATGCAAGTGAGGAGGATACGGCAAAGGCAATAACTGAGGTTTATAAAACTACTAATTATGTAATTGATACACATACTGCAGTTTCCTATGCGGTTTATCAAAAATATTTAAAAGAGTCAAAGGATAGTGCGAAGACAGTTATTGTGTCGACGGCAAGCCCATATAAATTTACGCCAGATGTTATGAAATCAATAGATGCAAAATACACAGGGCTAAATGACTTTGAATTAATAGTGGAACTTAGTAAAATAACAAAGGTCGATATTCCAGTAGGGATAAAAGATTTAGAAACAAGACCAGTACTTCATAAAACTAAATGCGCAAAGAATGAGATGCAAATACAGCTTGAAAAGATTCTTAAAATATAGTAGGATCAACCTATTGTTAATATTACATTCCCTCAGACTATTTAATTAGTTTGAGGGATTTCTTTTATTAATAACAGGGTTAGACATAATTGGTTAAATATTGAAAGGATTTATTGACAATATATTTATAAATAGTTAGAATAGTATTGAGGTAATTTAGTATACTCAATCAACTTAATATGAAAACTTAAATATTTATATTATTGAAAATAGAGTAAGGGGTGATGTAATTGAAAAAGCAACAATATGATGTAATCGTTATCGGATCAGGAGTAGTTGGTAGTGCAATTGCAAGGGAACTTTCAAAATATGAAATTAATATAGGTGTATTAGAGAAAGAACTAGATGTAGTATGTGAGACAAGTGGTAGGAACAGTGGAGTGCTTCATGCAGGATTTAACAGCAAACCTGGAACACTTATGGCAAAATTTTGTGTACAAGGATGCTTAGGATTTGATAAAGTTGCAAAAGAATTAGATATACCCTTTAAAAGAACGGGGAAACTTGTAATAGGCTTTAGTGAAGAAGATATGGAAGGATTAAAAGATTTAAAAGCACTAGGAGAAAAAAATGGAGTTCCAGGTCTTGAAATTGTAGGTCGTGAAAAAATTAAAGAATTAGCACCTAATGTAGAAGGGACAGCAGCTTTATATTCTCCAATGACAGGTGTATTGGATCCATTTATATATACAATTGCATTAGCAGAAAATGCTTGCCAAAATGGTGTGGATTTTTATTTAGGTAGAGAAGTAATTAACATTGAAAAAAAAGAAAGTTGTTATAAAATTACTACAAAAAATGGAGAAACTTATTATAGTAGATGGGTAATTAATAGTACTGGATTAAATTCTGATAAAATAGCAGGTCTGGTTGGTGTTACAGATTATACAATATATCCATGTAGAGGAGAATATTTTATTCTTGATCAAAGCATAGGCAAGTTTCTTGAAATTCCAGCCTATCCAGTTCCTAATAAGAAAGAGGGAGGTCTTGGTGTACATCTTACGCCTTCAATTCATGGCAATATATTTATCGGACCAAGTGCTCAGTATATAGATGAAAATGATAACTATTCATCAACTGAGGATGTTATGGACATGCTTATAAAAGAAGGCACAAAAATATTGCCTCAAATTAAAAGAGAACATTTTATTAGAAATTTCACAGGCATTAGACCAAAGCTTGTTAGTAAAGAAAAAGGTGGATATGCAGATTTTGTAATAGAAGAAAGAAAGGAAATCCCTAATGTAATTAACTTAATTGGAATTGAATCGCCAGGACTCACTTCAGCAGTCCCAATTGCAGAATATGTAGTAGAAAAAATTAAGAACAAGGAAAATTTAAAAGAAAATAAAAAATTCAATCCTATAAGAAATGCAGTAGTAAAGTTTATAGAACAATCTGAAGAAAAACAAGATGCACTTATAAAAGAAAATTCAGATTATGGAGAAATTATTTGTAGATGTGAGAACGTTACAAAAGCAGAAATTATACAAGCAATAAGAAATCCATTAGGAGTAGATACATTAACAGGCATTAAATATAGAACAAGATCTATGATGGGAAGATGCCAAGGTGGATATTGTCAAACTAGAATTGCAGAAATAATTATGAAAGAAAAAAATAAAAAAGTAGCTGAAATAACTTATTTAAGAGAAAATGGAAAAATGTTTTCTGGGGAGGTAAGACAATGGAAGTAATTCAAAAGGAAGCAGTTATAATTGGTGGTGGCCCAGCTGGACTTGCAGCAGCTCTAAAACTAAAAGAAGAAGGTATAGAAGATGTTTTAATATTAGAAAGAGAAGAAAAGCTTGGTGGAATATTAAAACAATGTATTCATGATGGTTTTGGTTTACAAAGATTTAAGCAGGCGCTTAGCGGTCCTGAATATGCGGCTAGATTTGTGCAGCAGGTAGAAAAAGCGAATATTGAATTACAAACAGGAGCGACTGTAATAAATATTACAAATAACAAGGAGGTTACAGCAGTTACAAGGGAAGGGCTAAAAAAATATAAAGCTAAAGTAGTGGTGCTCACCATGGGGTGTAGAGAAAGAACAAGAGGAGCTATAAGCATACCTGGGACAAGACCTGCAGGTGTATTTACTGCTGGAGTAGTTCAAAGCTATATGAACCTAAAAAATATTATGGTTGGAAAAAGAATTGTTATACTAGGTTCTGGAGATATCGGACTTATAATGGCAAGGAGACTCACACTAGAAGGAGCAAAAGTATTGGCCGTAATAGAAAAACTACCTTATCCTAGTGGATTGCCAAGAAATATAGAACAATGTTTAAATGACTATAATATTCCCTTATATTTAGGTCATACGGTAACAAACATCAAAGGAAAAGAAAGATTGCAAGCAGTAACAGTGAGTGAATTAGATAAGAATGGACAAATTATTTCAGGCACAGAAATAGAATATCAATGTGATACATTAATACTATCTGTTGGTCTTATTCCTGAAAATGAGTTATCGCTTAAAGCTGGAGTAAAAATTGATGAACGAACTAAAGGACCTATTGTGGACGAAAATTTAAAAACTAACGTAGAAGGAATTTATGCAGCTGGCAATGTGCTTCATGTGCATGATTTAGTGGATTTTGTATCTGATGAAGGAGAAAAGCTTGCTAGGGCATCAGCAAAATATATAAGAAATGAAAAACAAAATGAAAGTCATATTTTAATAACAACAGATAAAACTATTAACAATGTAGTTCCACAAAAAATAAGTGGGAAGCAAGATGTAGAAGTAACTTTAAGGGTTAGTAGGCCCTCAAGAGATGGAGTTATAGAAATTGTGCAGGGCGAAAAAGTGATTAAATCAAGGAACTTTAAAAAATTGAATCCTGCAGAAATGATACGCTTAACATTAAAAAAAGAGGATATTATTAGTGAAGAAAACATTAAGGTGGTGGTATCACAATGAATAGAGAAATGACATGTATAGTTTGTCCTAATGGTTGTGAATTAACTTTAGAACTAGAAGAAAACATTATCAAAAATGTAACTGGAGCTTCCTGTAAAAAAGGAATAGCATATGCAACGCAAGAAATACAAAATCCTAGGAGAACTATTTCATCATTAGTTAAAGTAAATAATGGAGAAATGCCACTGGTTAGTGTAAGGACAACAACATCTATTCCTAAAAACAGGATATTTGATGTTATGAAAGAAATTAAGAATATAGAAGCTGATGCACCTATAGAAATTGAACAAGTGATTATTAACAATGTGTTGGGTCTTGGCGTAGATATTATTGCTACAAAGTCTATATGTAAGAAATAAATCATTATAATTAATATGACAATTAAAAGGGGGGTATTTATGGAACTTTTAAATGCTTTTGGTAGTATATTTAGTATTGTTATAATGATAGCTATTGGATGGTGGCTAACGAAAAAAAATTGGATGGATAAGTCCGGTGCAAAGCTATTCGCAAAAATTGTTATCAATGTAGCGTTACCGGCTTTGATGATTAGCAATCTTATGAAGGATTTTGACAGGGCAAAGCTTTTAAGTTTAGGGAAGGGTATTATAGTTCCAATAATTTCAATAGCTCTTACTTATTTAATTGGCAAGACCTTTGTAAAAGTTTTTAATGTTACGAAAAATAGACGTGGTTCCTTTGCATCTATGTTCTTTGTATCTAATAGTATATTTATTGGATTGCCAGTAAATTTAGCTCTATTTGGTTCAAAATGTGTTCCTTATGTTTTGATATACTATATAGTTAATACTACATTCTTTTGGACTATAGGTGTTTTTGAAATAAGTAAAGATGGGAATGGAGGATCTAATAAATTTGCATCACCGGATACTTTAAAAAGAATATTTTCACCTCCTCTAATGGGATTTGTAGTAGCTATAATATTAATACTTTTAGCTATTCCTGTACCTGCATTCCTAATGGATACTTGTAAATATTTCGGAAATTTAACTACCCCTCTATCTATGTTGTTTATAGGTAACACAATTTATTATGTAAATTTAAAAGGAATACGTTTTAATAAGGATATGTGGGGCGTTTTATTGGGAAGATTTATAATATCGCCACTACTGGTAGTGTTAATATGTAAATTCATTCCTTTGCCTCAAATCATGAAAAATATATTTATTATTCAAGCAGCTATGCCAGTAATGACTACTACTGCTATAGTGTCTAAATCTTACGATGCAGATTACCAATATGCTGCTATTATGATTGCTCTATCCACGTTGTTAAGTCTATTTATAATTCCTATATATAAAATACTCCTTTAACAAAACAAAAAATATATAAAAAGCCTTCTTTTCATTTAAATAAGTGAAAAGAAGGCTTTTTAATAAAATTTTATTTTGTTTCAAAGGTACCTAAAAAAATGCTTGGGAGTTGCTTAGTAACACCATAGGCATGCTCTAGATGGTTTTTCATTGAAAGCCTTGCCGATTCTTCATTTCTATCTATTAATGATTGATAGATACGATAGTGTTTTTGTATGGTGTTTTTTCTATCATCATTTGTTAAAGTTTTATGTATTTGTTCTAATTGATTATAAATTAACGCATCAAGAGTATTCATTAATTTAGAGCATAGTTCATTTTTAGCACAATTCAAGACTTGGGTATGAAATAATTGATCTAATTTAGTAAAGTTTGTAATATCTCCATCAGGAAGATTAACCATTTCATCAAAAATTTGCTTTAACTCAGCAAAATCTTCAACTGTTCCCCTAGAGGTTGCAAGGCTTACCATTTGCAGTTCTATAGCCATTCTAAGTTCAAAAAGATCTGTATTACTTGTTTTTTCGAAGGCTAAAATATAGGAAAGTGGTAAATAATAGTCATTGTTTTTGGGATCACTAATGATAATTCCCTTCTTTGGTGATACAGTTATGATTCCTAAAAACTCCATAACTCGCAAGGCTTCACGTAAAGTTGGCCGACTAACATTTAAAATCTCCATTAATTCTATTTCATTATATAGCCGTTCTCCATATTCAACCTGGTTAGTGACGATTAAATTAATAAAAGTCTCAATTATTTGAAAATATGCTTTTTTATTTTTTACAGGCTTGATATCTATTTTGTTCATATTGTCTCCTCATATCCCCTATATACTCATATAAAATTATCTATTGTAGCGTCTCCTTCTATTTTAAAGGGGTGGGCTTTAGATGTCTATATATTATATTAATAAGAGAAAAAAATAAACAATACAGTTAATCATTTTTCTCTTTTTTTATTATATAGGAAACAGCTTGCGGAAACCGCTGTGGATAACATTCTAGCTAAAAAATAGATAGAAAAAATCAGATAAATATGAGATGATTAAATCATGAAAATAAATAAGATTACTATAAAACAAATATTTGAAGATAATTATCCAGAGTTTTGGAAATTGAATAAAGAAAAGTATCCTGAAAAGATGAGAGAACATATGAATATCGAAGTAATGAAAATGATAGGATGTGGAGATATTTCATTAGGTTTTGTTGCGTATATATGCTTAAAATGTTTAGAAGTATTTAAAATAGGGTTTACATGCAAAAGTAGATTTTGCAGTAAATGTGGGAAAAAGTACATAAGTGAATGGGTAGAAAAACAAGTAAACAAGATTTTAGATGTACCGCATAGACATTGTGTATTCACAATACCAGCTGAATATAGGAATTATTTTTACTGGAATAGGGAGTGCTTAAAAGATTTACAAGACATGGTATATGAGGCTATAAACGAGTTTGCGAATGGTGTAAACTATAAAAATAGAGAAGAGTATCAGAAAAAGAAAAGGGGTAAAAAAGGAGGAGTACTTTGGCAAAGTGGAATGATAGGAGTAGTGCATACATTTGGAAGGAATGTAGGTTTTAATCCACATGTCCATGCATTGGTTCCAGAAATAAAAACAAAAGGCAATGAAGTTAAGGAGATGGAATACCTTGACTACAAATATTTCAGAAAAGTTTGGCAGTTTAAATTAATAAATTATATGATAAGTAAAAAGCCAGAGAAGAACGCAGAATACTTAAAAATGTTTAAAGATTATCCTGATGGATTCTATATAAATGCAAAATCAAGAATGAAAAGTGCAAGAGGTGCAGCAAGATATATAGGCAGATACTTAGCAAGGCCTGCGATAGCAGAATATAGAATACTTAGTTATGATGAGAAAAATGTAACGTTTTGGTATAAGAGTCATGAAACCAATGAGAGAGTAGAAGAAACAGTTACAGCGCAAGTATTCGTAGGTAGATTATTAATGCATATTACCCCTAAATATTTCAAGATGGTTAGACTATACGGAGTATATTCAGGCAGTATAAGTGTAAAAGTTCGGAAGTGTTTTGGTCTTTTGCAATACATAAAAAGTGGTCTTAAGGCAATTCAGTTCACACTAAAAATAAATTGGAAAAAGGAAACAAGAAAAATGACTTATAGAGAATTAATGATTATTAATTTTTCCAAAGATCCGAGAAAGTGTTTAAAATGCGGCCAGCTAATGGAATTGTGGCAAATATGGCATAGAAAGTATGGGTATATATATGATATGGGAACGTATTAAAAGAATTTTTAAAGGTAAAGTGAATGAGGATAGCATACCATTTCGACCACAAGAACGTGATAAAATGATACTTTTTAAATGTAAAAAATGTGGGTTTGAAGAAGAAGTGCCTGACTTTGTTGCGTTTGAATGTTATACGCCTGAAGAATATGACAAGAAAAGTGGTAGTCCTATTGTTTTGTGTATAGAATGTGGTTCAGATATGATAATTAAGAGGTGATGCCACACTATTTGTGGAGCATCACTTTAATACTCGACCGTAGGGAGATTTTGTTCTTAATGAAAATTATTGTCCAAATAATTAATGATATAGACGAAATACCATAGGCGATAATTCCTAGTTTATTTACTGAGCTTTTTTTAGTGTTAAATGTTTTTAGTTTAAAACTATTTATTATTATAAATGCGTATAGAGATAATTAGAGAAATCAAGAAGAAAATCAAGCCCGTTATTAGAGCTAAAGAATTTTGTGTAAAACTAGAAGTATTATTTATAAAATAAGTGAATTTTTGAACTAAAATATTATTTGGATTATTAGCAAAATAGTCAATAATTGTCGTTGGTAAGAAAGTAATTAACATAAGCAGTATAACGTTAAATAGTTTCATTTTTATAGTTCCAAATTTAAAATACACAGGAAAAAATATAGAACTAAATATACATACAGATCTTATAACTGAAACAACATCCAATAAAGAAATTGATCTAGTGAACATTGGAAGTCCAGTAGCTTTTCCTATAAATCCAATTATTATAGAATAAACAATGCCTAGAATTGCAAAAACAAAGGTTGATATATATTTTGATATAACAATATCATCTCTTTTAATTGGTAAACTATTTAATGCAATTTCACTTTTATTTTTATCATCATATTGTACAGCAAGAGTTATGAACATATAGGTAATTGCGACAGGTGACAACACATATAAGCCGAAGCCGCTCGGGCCCATGGAAAAAAAAGCAATCGGTGCAAAAATAGTATAAAGAAGAGCATATAACAAGGTCTTTTTCTGAATAGCAATATCCTTTATTATCAAATTTAACATTAAACATTCCCCCTAACTGTATACACCATAATATCTTCAAGAGAAGCTTTTTCAATAATGCCCTTACCTTTAAATATTTTTCTAGCTTTAATAATATCCTTTGTTAGGGCCTCAAATCCAAAATTAGTTTCTTTTATACTTACGAATTCACGTCTAGTATCATTGTCTAAAAGTTCTTTACTTCCTTTGACTAAACCGTAATTTTCAACAATTTCATCTTTGGTTTTGGAGAAAACTAATTTACCTTTATTGATAAATGTTATGTAATCTGCTATTTTTTCAAGGTCAGTAGTTATGTGAGTTGAAAAGAATATACTTACATTTTCGTCTTGAATTATATTATATAAAATATCCATAAGTTCACTTCTGAATACTGGATCTAATCCAGAAGTGGGTTCATCCATTATAATAAGCTCTGCATTATGACAAAGACCTAACGCTAGAGAAAATTTCATTTTCATTCCTTTTGATAGGGTTTTAATTTTATTTTTTTTAGGTAATTCAAATTCTTTTATATATTTTTCAAACAAGGTGTCATTCCAGCTTTTATAAAAAGGGCGAAGGATATTTTTCATTTCTATGATGTTTAATTCTTCATAGAAATAATTTTCGTCATAAACAAAACCGATTTTCTGTTTAATTTCTTTATTATGCTTTAAATTATCTAGTCCAAAAACATTTATGTCTCCACTATCTTTTTTAATAAGATTCATTATAAGTTTTATGGTGGTACTCTTGCCTGAACCATTTGGACCTATAAATCCCATTACAGAGCCTCTTTCAAGATTAAAAGTTAGATTATCTAAAGTGAAATCCTTGTACGTCTTTTTTAAATTTTTTATTTCTAAAATATTATCCATGTTTATTCCTCCTTAATTAGTTCAGTTTTTAATTTTCTTCTGTATATAGTAGTGCCAGCATACTTTGTAATTCTTCCAAACTTAAATTTAAAAATTTGCTTTCAGATATAATCTCAGCTAGTTTTCCTTCTATAGCTGTTAATCGTTTTTCTCTTATTAGGTCTTTGTTTTGACCAGAGACATAGGAACCTTTTCCAGGAACAGTTTCTATAAAACCTTCTTTTTCAAGCTCTTCATAGGCCCTTTTAGTTGTTATAACACTTATCCGAAGTTCTTTTGCTAAACTTCTTATAGAAGGTAAGACATCTCCCTCTGAAAGCTCATCATTCATAATGGCGGTTTTAATCTGAGTTACTATTTGCTCATAGATTGGATCTTGTGATGAATTAGAAATTATAATATTCATATTTAACTCCTTTGTACATAGTGTATATATACTATATAATCAGTATAAGCGGTATAGCATTTAATGTCAACAAAAGATGTCATAAATATTTTTTAGCATTGAAATATACAATAAGACCGTATATTTCAATGCTATATGGGTTGACCGTATAAATAGAAATGGAGAATTTATATTTGAAACAGCATTGCAGTTTATGATATTCTAGTTCCTATTAACATGTCCTTTTTCTATATTCATTAGGTGAAACACTTACATATTTCTTGAAGGTGGTACAAAAATGACTTTGACTATTAAACCCGGATTTAGTAGAAATCACATCTAAAGGATAAGAGGAATTATCTAGGATATCCTTTGCCACATTTATTCTATATATGTTTATATATTCACAAAATTTAAAACCGGTGTTCACTTTAAAAAGATAACATAGATAGTTGCTACTTATATGAATGTGAGTTGCAACTTTTTCTAGGGTTATTTTTTTCTCAATATTTGAGTGAATATAAGCCAAAGCATTGTTTACAATTTCATTTTCTGATGCTTTTTTACCATTATTAATGACTTCCGTGTAGCTTTTAATAATTTTTTCTCCTAGAGAAATTAAGTCTTCCTTCAAATGACAAGTGTCCATGAGCTTAAGATTTTTATAGCATAAGTCCTCCAAGGGGATTGAATTGTTAATACAGAAATAGGTGTATATAAAGATATTAATTGAATATATTAGTTTTTTTAATTCATCTGAGCTACTCGATGAAGATAAAAGTATATTTATCTTTTTTATATATATGGCATTGGCAGTTTCTAAGTTGTTATTTCCAATACTTAAGACCAGTTCAGTGTGATTGAGTAAATTTTTCATCGCATCTCCTTAATATTTTTAAAAAAGACAATAATAATTTTAAAAAACCTCTAACTTAAATATATTATAATATAATCAAGAATGATAATCAATATCAATGCAATAAGATAATATAAATTAAGTCTAAAAATGCATTGAAATTATTACCACATGAATGTACAAAATATTTTATATGAGGAGGAGATTGATTTGAAAAATGTAGTTATTATTTATTGGAGCGGAACAGGGAATACAGAGGCTATGGCAGTAGGGATTATGGAAGGGGCAAAAAATGTAGATGCAAACGTTAGACTACTTAATGTGAACGATGCAAAAGTAGAGGACGTAATAAATGCAGATGGAGTAGCTTTGGGATGTCCATCTATGGGCTCAGAGCAGCTTGAGGAATCAGAAATGGAACCATTTATTGAGTCAATTGCGAACGCGATAAGCGGCAAAAACACTATTTTATTTGGTTCTTATGGATGGGGCAATGGAGAATGGATGGAGGATTGGCAAGAGAGAATGGAAACATATGGTGCTAACATTATAGTTGATGGACTAATAATTAATAACGATGCTGATAAAGAAGGTATTGAAAGGTGTAAGGAAATAGGTGCTTTATTATCAAAAAAATAAAAGTAAACTTAATATGAAGTTGATAGTGTTAACACTATTGTGAAGTTAATGGAGGGTGTTTTATGGGAATAGTGGAGTTAAGGGGATTGTTAGAAATTATAGATGGTTATGATGATTTGGAGTATTTATTTTCAGTAATAATACGTAATGCAGGACCAACTATTAAAAAGCATAAGACATCATCTCTAATTAATTTTAGTAATAGTAATAGAAACTTAAATAACATATGGGAAAGATATAAAGATGAAGTGAAAGCTAAACTAGATATTGATTATTTTGAATTAAAAAAGGATATAACAAATACGTTTGTACTATTTTATAATAAAGAAAAAATCAAGTTAAGTATAAGCGATAATAAAAACATGGAATTTTTAAAAAGATTTGGATACAATGAAAAAATGAATATAAAGGAATGTTTATTGCTTTTAGGCAAAAGATTCGAAAATATATGCCCTCACGAAATTGGGATTTTTTTAGGCTATCCTCTAGAAGATGTAGTATCATTTGTTGATTATCCAAACGCTAAATGTAAAATGGTAGGTTATTGGAAGGTATATCATGATATTGAAAAAGCAGAAATTATTTTTAATAAATATGATGAAATTAAATTTACCATCATGAGATTAATGATGAAAGGGATGAAACCAACAGAACTTTTAAATAAAGATAATCGATTAAAACAAATAGAAGAACAAAAGCGTGGAGAATCTATATTTCAATATATGGAAAGCAAAGATATGTATAGAGTTCAATAATATTAATTAGTATATAGTGAATCTAGAGTAAAATAAAAGGTGAAATTTTTTAAATAAAATTTCACCTTTAACTTTTATATATTTAATTTTAATATCGACTTCAGAAGGAGATAATTAGATTAAATTCCGTTTATGTCTAAATAATGACGATTAATGCATTTTGTATTGAATTATAGATCTTTATGAAATATGATATAAATAAAGCATGCTTAAATAAGGAATAAAACCATATTTATGGATGCAAAAAAATCATAAAACAAAGTTTTTGCTGCAAATGTTGTAAATCAAAGAAGAATGTGGTAAACTAATTCTGAAAGTTGTTATTAATTTAACAAATTTTTTTATTTAAAGTGTATTTATAGGGGGGAAATCTATGAAAAAGAAACATATTATTTTTTTAAGTATTATTGGTGTAATAATACTATTTGGAATCATTGCCTATGTAGTTAAGAACAATAAAGATTCAGCAGGTAATAAAGGTAAAGAAGTAGCTTTATATACAATACCGGCTAAAGAGAAAATATTTGTAAACGGTGTTGTTGTTCCTGAAAAAACGGAAAATATATATAGAGATGAAACAAAAGGAACAATAAATAAGGTTTCGGTTACGAATGGACAAGTAGTAAATAAGGGCGATGCTCTTTTTACATACAGGAACAGTTTGGTTACGGATGAGATAGATAAGGGAAACCAAGAAATTACTAATGCCAACAATCAAAAAAAGAAATTAGTCGATAAACAAGAAGAAGCAAAAAAACTTTTAGAAAAGCAGAAGGAAGAAGCAAAACAACAAGCAGAACAGGCTGGTGTCGATCCCGCTGCCATGGGTGCATCGGCTGCAGCAGGTACTGAGGCTCAAATTAGTGGCTACTCAGATCAAATAGATGCTGTGCAAGCACAAATTGATACTTCAAAAGGGATGCTTAAAAATTCAAAAGAGAAAGAATACACTTATATAAAAGCTCCGATAAATGGAAAAGTAATATTAAATGATTCTAAAGATATGACGAAACCATATATTGTAATAGAGTCTACTACAGTTTATGTAAAAGGAAATATTAATGAAAAGGATCAAACAAAGGTAAAGGAAAATCAAAAAGTGGATATACTTATATTCGCTATAAATAAAACTATAACAGGAAAGGTGAAAAGTGTAGGAAATAGTCCAGCAGCGCCAGATGTAGCGGCTGGAGCGCAAGGTGCTACAGGTGGAGCTTCTGCTATATCTTATTATGATGCAAATGTATCCTTGGATTCACAAACAGATGTTATCAATGGTTTTCATGTACAAGCCACAGTGAAACTTAAAGAAGAAGATATGAAAATACCAAAGAGTGCAATACTTGAGGAAGCTGGAAAGCAATACGTGTTTAAAGTTGTGGATAAAAAGTTAAAAAAACAAGCAATTACTTATAAAAAAGGTGTGGAATCAGAAGTTGTTGTACTTAGTGGGCTAAATGAAAATGACCGTATAGCGAAAACTACTAAAGAAATGAAGGAAGGTATTTCTGTTGAGTAATCTTATTGAGTTAACAAATATTAATAAGTATTATAAGTTAAAGGATTCTAAATTACACGTATTGAAGGATATAAATTTAACTATAGAGCAAGGTGACTTTGTTATGATAATGGGGAAATCAGGTAGCGGAAAAACTACACTTTTAAACCTTCTTGGTTTTCTTGATCATTTTGATAATGGAAAATATGCGTTTAATGGCAAGGATGTTACTCATCTTAGTGAAAATGAAAGATCAGAACTTAGAAATAGTTATCTGGGGTTTATATTTCAACAGTTTCATTTGATAGATTCATTGACTATTGGTCAGAATGTTGAGCTTCCTTTGCTTTACAAAGAAGGCACTGATGTACCTAAAAAAGAAAGAGCACACCTTGTAGAAAAATATTTAGATACGGTAGGATTGCTTCATAAAGAGAAGCAATCACCTTCACAATTATCTGGAGGACAGCAACAGCGTATTGCAATAGCAAGAGCTCTCATTAATAATCCTTACGTGATTTTAGCTGATGAGCCAACAGGCGCTCTAGACAGTAAAACCAGAGAGGAAATTATGAATATACTAAAGAAACTTAATGAAGAAAATAAAACAATAATAATGGTAACACATGATGACGATTTAACTAAATATGCTAGCAAAGTAATCCATTTAAAAGATGGAGTGATAACAAAGGTGGATTAGATATGTCTATAATAAATTTAATCAAAACTTCAATATACAGTCTAAAATCACATAAATTAAGAGTTTTTCTCACAATGATAGGAATAATCATAGGTATAAGCTCTGTAATATCCATTATGTCAGTTGGTAATGGGTTAAAGGTAAAAATGAATGAATCTATGGCGGATACAAGCGCAAATAAAATAAATGTTAATTTTGAACCAGAAAACGTTGATGCGGATTTAACCTTGATTGAACCCTTTAGCAAATCCGACCCATATTCTCTTAAAACAGTGGCTGGAGTAGAAAAGGTTGAGGAATCAAAGGATATGCAAGGAATGGGCGGATATACATCAGGCGAGGCTGTGTATTTTGATAAAAAAGCATACATTGGGCTAGAAGATTATGATGATAAAGAAATAAATATTAAGTATGGTCGTTCTTTCAAAAAAAGTGAAAATTCTAAAAAGTTAATTATGTTGGATTATAAATCAGCAGAAAAACTTTTCGAATCTCCAGAAAAGGCAATAGGTAGTGGAATAACAGTAAATGGAATTATATACGAGGTAGCAGGAGTTCTAGAAAAAGAGGGTGCATTCTCTCTAACAGGTGGAACAAGTTTAATTTCAAAGGAGTCAAAAGAAGATATGAATACAGAGGCCGCTATTTCAAGCTTAGATGTTTATCTTAAAGCTGGTGAAGATAAAAATAAGGTTTTTGAAAACATAAAAAAGGAGCTTATAGTGTCTCATCCTAATTTAAAAGGTGAGTATAAGCTACAGGATCCTCAGGCAAGTACTAAGATATTTGAACAAATTATTGGGTATTTAACTGCTTTCATAGCATTGATTAGTGGTATTTCCTTATTTGTTGGGGGAATAGGTGTAATGAATATAATGTATGTTTCTGTAACTGAGCGGAAACGAGAAATTGGTATACGTAGGGCTATTGGGGCAAAACCTAAAAGTATATTACTCCAATTTCTTATAGAAGCGATTATGGTGACAGGGCTTGGTGGTTTACTTGGTATATTATTCGGATTTATTTTTTGTAAAATAATTGGTATATTTATGCCATTCCCTCCAGTTATGAGCGGAGAAAGCGTTATAGGAGCAACTGCAATATCTGTTATTATTGGAATAATTTTTGGAATTATACCAGCAATTAATGCATCGAAAATGGATCCAATTGAGGCGATTTACAATTAAATTTTGGTGAAAGCCATATTATTTTAAAAATATATTTGTCGGAGGTAAAATTATGGAAAACATTAAAAAACCAAAAGTAGGAGCAGGTATAAAAACAATGTCAATTATTCAATTAGTTGTTAGTGTGTTTGGATTATTTAGTATAAGAAACTTTTCTAAGAAAGATGAACTTAACGCTGCATATAAAGCATTGGATATTGTAATGCCTGAAATCACGAATTTAAGTATAACTATTGGGTTGGTATTCTCAGTAATATTAGCTATAAGTGTTATTTTGATTTTAATGAAAAAGGAATTAGGGATATATATTTATTTTATTGCTATAGTTGCCCAAATAGCATATTCAATTGTAGCTGGTGGAACTAAACCTTGGATGATACTTGTTAGTTTAATAATGCCTGCACTTATGGGATTCTTTATTTGGAAGAAAAAAGAAATATTCAGTACTGAGACTAAATCTGATAATATGGATATATAGTAACTGTTATTAATAAGAACAAAAAATAATAAATATTAGACTAAAAATCCTGTTAACTTATTTTGTTAACAGGATTTTTAGCATTTGACGTCACAATAAAAAGATGTATAATGCCATTACTAAAATATTTTTAATTATGTAAAAAGGCTGCCGTCTATAGGCAGCCAGTTAAGGTAATAAAATTAGTTATAATCTGTTGCTGTTAAACAATTCTGAAGACAGATATAGTTCCAATAGCCCCAGCTAGACCTGCAAGTACTATACTAATAGGACCATTTGAATTGTTAGCAAATCTAAAAGATTGTCCTGCTGTTGCGGCATAAACCTTGTTAGAGCCATTTACAGTTGGATTTGTTACTAAAATAGATATACCGCCAATAACAACTCCACTAGGGGATTCTTCTAAATCAAGTTGTAAAGCAAAGGTTAAAGGATCTGGAGTAACAGCAAACTTCCAGTCGATTACATAAACACCCGTTGTATTAATTGTAAATATACCTGTTGTTGGATCATAACTTAAATCAGGTCCTACAATATCTACAGTATCATAAATAATAGTGCCGCCAACTGGAATTGATATTTTATTTGTTGTTATAACACCATTTGCATACGAATTAAAACTTGGACCAGTTGCTCCAGTAGCACCAGTTGCTCCAGTTCGTCCAGTAGCTCCGGTTGCTCCAGTTGCACCGGTTGCTCCAGTTGCACCAGTTCGTCCAGTTGCACCGGTCGCTCCAGTAGCTCCGGTAGCTCCGGTTGCTCCAGTTCGTCCAGTAGCTCCGGTTGCACCAGTTGCACCAGTTCGTCCAGTTGCACCAGTCGCACCGGTTGCTCCGGTTCGTCCAGTTGCACCGGTTGCACCAGTTGCTCCGGTTGCTCCAGTAGCACCGGTTGCACCAGTAGCACCGGTTGCTCCAGTAGCACCGGTTGCACCAGTAGCACCGGTTGCACCAGTTGCACCAGTTCGTCCAGTAGCTCCGGTTGCACCAGTTGCTCCAGTTCGTCCAGTTGCTCCGGTAGCTCCGGTTGCTCCAGTTCGTCCAGTAGCTCCGGTTGCACCAGTTGCACCAGTTCGTCCAGTTGCACCAGTCGCACCGGTTGCTCCGGTTCGTCCAGTTGCACCGGTTGCACCAGTTGCTCCGGTTGCTCCAGTTGCACCAGTTGCACCAGTTCGTCCAGTTGCACCAGTCGCACCGGTTGCTCCGGTTCGTCCAGTTGCACCGGTTGCACCAGTTGCTCCGGTTCGTCCAGTTGCTCCGGTTGCTCCAGTTGCTCCAGTTCGTCCAGTTGCACCGGTTGCTCCAGTTCGTCCAGTAGCTCCAGTAGCTCCAGTAGCTCCAGTTGGTCCAACTATGCATTTTATACAGCAAGGATGACAACGATCGTGTTTGTCATCACAGTGTGGTCTATCGTCACAGTGGTCTTTATCATTACAGTGTGGTTTGTCATCACAATTGTGCTTTTTAGGAATTAAAAAGTCATAAGGTTCATATTCATCGTCAGATTGATATTTTTCAGAAGAAAAATCATTGTATTTATTCAATATAGATACCTTCCTTATTAATAATATTTTTTCTATTTAAAGAGCTTGTACTTTCTCTTATTTAAGATGTTCACACTTTCTATACATAATATGCAGATGCCTTGTTTTGTGTTAAAGATATACATTAAAAATTTAGTTGAAAAAGTACTATTCCAATTATTGATGTGAAAATTATGTGTTTTGCAAAAAACAGTTATGTTCGTCATTGATTAAAAATGGTTACTTATATATAATATAAAGATATGGTTAAAAATAGATATTTATTATAGGTTTTAGGAGGAGGTTGCAATGAGACTTATTAGAGAATTTTATGCCAGAGAAGCTTTGCAGGTTGCTAAGGAACTTTTAGGAAAAACACTTGTACATGAAGTTAATGGAGTAAAGTTAAGAGGAAAGATAGTTGAAACAGAAGCATATATTGGATCAATAGATAAGGCTTGCCATGCTTACGGGGGAAAACATACACCAAGACTTGAGACTCTATATGGTATGCCTGGCATCGCATACGTATATTTTATTTATGGGATGTATCATTGCTTTAATGTAATAACAAAAGAAGAAGGAATTGCTGAAGGGGTTTTAATTAGAGCTATTCAGCCAATAGAAGGTCTAGACGAAATGTCAAAGCTAAGATTTAAAAAAGGTTATAATGAATTGACAAAAGCTCAAATTAAAAATTTAACCACAGGCCCCTCTAAGCTCTGTATAGCTATGAATATAAATAAAGAAAATAACAAACATGATTTGTGCATAAGTGAACTATATATTGAAGACGCAGTGGAAAAAGAAAAAATTGAAATTATAGAAGCTAAGAGAATTGGAATTGATTATGCAGAAGAAGCAAAGGACTTTCTGTGGAGATTTTACATTAAAAACAATATTTGGGTATCTGTAAAATAGAGCAATTACATCATCTCTAAGCTAATCGGGTATTTTTTGAAGGGTTCTTAATCATGTCTTTACAAGATTATAATGCATATCCACCATTTATATACTTCCTTTCGCTAATAAGTATCAAAACTTCTATTATAGTTATATGATTATTATTTAAATCTTGGTTAGTTGGCTGAATAGGGAATGTTTCTTTTGATAAGAAAATTGACTATAATAATATTGATATTGAATCATTATAATAAAAATGAAGGGAAGTAATCGGAATGAGTTTTTTATTTAAAGACAATGATAAAAAAGATGGGGTACAAGAAATTAAGTTTGGGAAAATTATAAATAAAAATAGAAAAATTATAAGGGAGGCAACATTTAGAATATTAAGTACTGCAATTATATATAATGATGAAGAAGATTATTATGATACATTGGCAACATGTGTTAATGAAAATAATGTAATAGAAACAATAAGCATAGAGGGATTTGATATACATGAAAATGTAGTAGATCTTAAAGGGGCGTATATTGACTATGAAGAAGATTCAGAAGTAAACTTCACTGGGACAATATACTATTTGTAATTTTATGTAGATTATGAAAAGAATTTCACCGTATTCACGAAAAATATTGGAAATAGATGGATTAATCATAACAGGAATATTTTTATACTAATTTATTCATTGTTTATGGAAAAATATAAATATGAAAAATTTAGATATGATAAAAAGTGTAATAATGTTTAGTGGCATTGTGTTGAAATAATAGAGAGGTTAGTATATCGTATACTAACCTCAATTTGTTATGCCCTTCTATATTCCTTTTTTTATGGGTACTTATTGCTCACATAAGCATATTATAGTATAAAAATTAGAAAGTGGTGATAACAATGTATTTATTTCCATATGATGCATCTTGGATGGTGGCGCAACGGCACATTACTGAGCCTAAGATAATTAGTGAAGCAGAAGTAGATTTAAGAAATATTATGCGTATACTTTGGGAACAACATATTGTCTGGACGAGGATGACAATAACAAGCATAATAAAAGATTTACCAGATGTAGATTTTGTTACTAAGCGACTTCTTCGAAATCCAACAGATTTTAAGTTAGTATTAAAACCTTTATATGGGGATGAAATTGCTTCTCAATTTAGTGAGTTATTTAAAAGTCATCTTGTCATCGCCGCACAGCTTGTTAAAGCAGCCAAAGCTGGCTATAGTAAAGAGGCAGCAGATGCTGAGAAAAGATGGTACGCAAATGCAGATGAAATCGCAGTTTTCCTTGCTAGAATCAATCCTTATTGGTCTCAAGAAAATTGGAAAACAATGTTATATGAACACTTGGCTATGACCAAAGCAGAGGCAATCGATATACTTACCAACAATTACGAAAGAAGCATCACAGTATACGATGAAATTGAAAATCAAGCTCTAAAGATGGCAGACGTTATGGCAGAGGGCATTGTTAAACAATTTTCAAAATAAGTTATCAATTCATCTTCTGCAAAGCTGTGCAGCTCTGCAGGAGATAATTTAATTATAAAAAGTATAGATAATTAAAGGCATATAGGGTAAAATTAAAAATATGGCACTTTATGGTTAAACAAAGGAGGAGTATTTTGGAGATTAATCAAATATCACAATTATTAAAGAATATTGGCACCAGTGGAACGCAATCCACAAGATCAGACTTTAAATATTAATGGGAATCATTCATATGTTTAATTTATCAACGATGCAATGGTCATGTTTAATAATATCGGCAATCTTAGTAGGAGTTTCAAAGACAGGAATAAGCGGATTTCTGATGCCTGTTATACCAATTATTGCTAGTGTTTTTGGAGGGAAAGAATCTACAGGTGTTATACTTCCTATATTAGTAGTAGGGGATGTTTTTGCAGTGTACTATTATAATCGACATGCTAAATGGGAAAATATAAAAAAACTTTTGCCATGGACAATCATAGGTTTACTACTAGGCGTTATAGTTGGAAACTTTATTAATGATAAACAATTTAAGGCGGTTATATCTATTTCAGTTTTACTTTGCTTAGTCGCTTTAATTTATACTGAAAAAAAAGGTGGAAATATAAAAGTCCCAACAAATAAATGGTTTTATGCAATGGCTGGAATTGCTACTGGCTTTACATCCATGATTGGTAATGCTGCAGGCCCTATATTCAGTGTGTATTTGTTATCTATGAACTTCAAAAAAAATGATTTTATGGGCACAACGGCTTGGTTTTTCTTTCTTGTTAATTTGGCCAAATTACCATTGCAAATTTTATTTTGGCAAAATATTTCATTTAAAACTATTTTACTTAGCATTGGTATGATACCAGCAATTGCAGTAGGAGCACTCTTAGGGATGCTTATGATTAAAAAAATTAATGAAAAAAACTTCAGATATATTATTATAATCATGACATTTATAGCAGCAGTAAGACTGTTGGTATAAGTTTAGAAAAAACAGTAATCCGATTTATAATCATATTTTACGCACAAGGATATAGTATCTTTAATGATTTAGATGAAATTTTTTCTTCTTCCAATTTTGATAAATAAAAATTATTAAATAAATGAAAAGGCTGTGAAGTAATTACTTCACAGCTTTTAATATTAGCTATAGAATTTTATAATTTTAAATATCCAATACGACAGTATTCCCCTAATTTAGCAAAGTTACTATGATAGAATGTTTTTAATGAAGTTTTTAAAAATAAAAATGTAAAATTTTGTACTGAGGTAGATATGGTTAAGAATAAAATAGAAGGTTTAACACAGGTAAAGTAGAGTGGAGCACATTATTTTTTATAAGAGGGTACGTTACTTAGGAGGAATTATTTATGAGGGAAGTTAAATTTTCAGAACTAATAAATATTGATTCACTAAAAAAGATGGCTGAAAATATTTATGCTGCTGTAGGCATTAATTTTGGAATTGTGGATATAGACGGCACAATTATTATTGCAACGGGATGGCAGGATATATGCACTAAGTTTCATAGAGTTCATCCAGTTACATGCATGCAATGCTCCATTAGTGATCAATATATTAGTGATCATATTATGGATGGTGTATATATATCTTATAAGTGTCTAAATAATATGAGGGATATTGCATTTCCTATTGTTATTTCAGGAGAACATTTGGCTACGATTTTTTTTAGCCAATTTTTTTATGAAGATGAAGTAATAGATAAAGAATATTTTGCCGCACAAGCATTAGAATTAGGTTTTGATGAAAAAGAGTATCTAGATGCGTTAAGCAAGGTGCCTGTTTATTCTAAAAAGAAGGTTGAGCATATAATTGAATATTATTCAGGGCTTATTATGACGCTTGCTGAAAGTGGTTTAAGGCAACTTACGTATGAAAATTCTCAGAATGAACTTGAAAAAAGCCAAAAATATCTAAGCGCAATTTTTAATTCCGTAAATGATTCAATATTTATTCATGATGTTTATGGAAATATAACGGATGTAAATGAAACTGCTACCACTATGTTTGGTTATTCGCGAAATGACTTAATAAGTATGAATGTATACGATATCATCTCAAAAAAATCTGGTAATACTAAAGTTGATATAGCATCGTTAAGCAGTAATGACCATTTGATACAAGAGTTTATAGTTAAAAATAAAAGTAGCAAAGAGTTTTGGGTAGAAGTTAATAGTTATGCTACAAAGATTCATGAAGATGAAATAATTATAGCAACAGTGCAAGATATTACAGAAAGAAAACGGAGTGAATTAACATTACAGAATGAAGCTGTTGAGATAGAGAAGTTAAGATCTGAATTTTTTGCAAATGTTTCTCATGAGCTAAGAACTCCCTTAAATATAATATTAGGTACAATACAAATTATTGGAATGTGTATTAATGATGAAGAAAACCTTATTAATAGGGAAAAGATTATTAATAATATAAATATTGAAAAACATAATTGCTTTAGATTGCTAAAAGTAATAAACAATTTAGTTGATTTAACTAAATTAGATGCAGGGTTTTATGAACTGAATAGGGTCAATTGTAATATTGTTAATATAGTGGAGGAAATTACTTTATCTGTAGCTGAGTATATTAATAATAATGGCTTAAGTCTCATATTTGATACTGATATAGAGGAAAAGATAGTGGCTTGCGATCTATATAAAATTGAAAGAATAATGCTTAACATGCTATCCAATGCTATAAAGTTTACAAATCCTGGTGGAAGCATATTTGTTAATATATCTGATGGTGAAGAATATATAACTATTTCAATTGAAGACACAGGAATAGGTATACCGGGCGACAAGGTAAATCTAATATTTGATAGATTTCGGCAGGTAGATAAATCGTTTACAAGGAATTATGAAGGAAGTGGTATTGGATTATCGCTTGTTAAATCGCTGGTAGAAATACAAGGTGGGACAATAACAGTTGAGAGTAAATATGGAGTTGGCACTAAGTTTTTTATAAAATTTCCTGTTAAAGTATTGAAGCATGATATCAGAGAAGAAAGTATTAAGGCTATTGATAATAGCATAAACGATTTTGAGCAAAGAATAAAAATTGAGTTTTCAGATGTATATAAATAGGACATGCTGGATTTAATACCTATTCCATTTTGACAAGCAGAATCTTCAAGAGCTCACTTCCACAAAGATAGACAAAGCCACATAATCTGTGCAGCTTTATCTATCTTTTGATTTTATACATACTTGAGATATCATTTAATAGATGCCTTGCCTCATTTTCCGCTTAGTAATAATACTTCCTAAGAGCCAAAATGCAACAATCCAAATAAGTAAATATATAAGCTGTCCTTTGAAATAAAACATGTTATTCCCGTTCTCTATCCCTTGAATCAATGTCATATATGATTTTTGTGGGAGGATACCGCAAATAGTATCAAAAACTTTATTGTTCCCCGTAAAGGAATAAAAACAGCCTGATAATATACAAGTTATTACGTATATAGCACTGGCCACTAAAGAGATGTTTCTCTCTAGCACTGATGAAATAAATAAAGCAAGTGATGTTGAGAGAGCAGTAAGAATTCCAATTAACATTGCTAGCATTAAAAGGCCAAATCCAATCTTTATATTAAAACACACCTTTGTGATAACAATTACTAGATAGGTGGGTATATAAAGACATAAAAATGTAAAAATTCCCTGTGCAAAAATATATTGCTTTTCGTTTACTGATGATGTTAATATCCGCCTAAATGTTTTTAGGGTTCTATCTTCTGGATAAAGGATTGTCAAAGCAACCCCCTGCATTAAAACAATCATTAGAATAAATCCTAAAATATTTGTTCCAACACCTCTTTTCGATTGTCCACTTTGATCGCTTTTGGGAATTTTACCGAAGTTAAAAAAGTTTTCTATGAGTTCCTTATCAGCTTTGCTTTTTATACCTGTTACCTCATAGGTTCCATCGTTCTTTTCTTCCACAACGGCAGCATATTTACCCAAAAGGAGATTTGAAGTAGCTGGTTTTTCATTCATTACATCAATTTTAATCCTATCATTTTTTGGAATGCTCTGTGCATAATTTGTTACCAAGGCAATATGTTCCTTCATCTCCATTTTTCCAGAAAAAAATACAGCAACTCCAATCATAAGGGGTACAACGACCACTGCAATTATAACTATCTCTTTTTTTGCTAAAATCCTGTTTAAATTATTTTTAAATAGATTGAGCACATTCATTATACATATTCCTCCGGTTTAAAAGTGATTTGACATATTATTATACAGATGATACTACTAAACAACACAATGAGAAGAGTAGGGAGGTATATGCTGAAGTCATTATCATAAATGACCTTAAATGTACATTCTGTAACCCACTTGACTGGCGATAAATAAGATATTCTCTCCACTATATTTCCAAGACTAGCTACAGAAAAAAACAAGCCACCCAAAAATATAAACAAAAACAAAAATATTTGCATTACAGAATTTGCTCCTTCTTCACTTTTGAAAATACAGCAGAACATGGTGCCGAGAGAGCAGCCAAATAACGAAAATACATTGATTAACAACATAATATACAGAATGTTTTTTCCTCCAAAGTTAATGTGAAAAATATATTGTCCTACAAGCAATAAAACACTGTATGAAACCGTACCCAAAATATAAGTAGCAATCAATTTAGATAGATATATCTCTGTTTTTGAAACCGGAGCATATACTATGCGAGTATTACCTTCCTTTACCCTTTCTTCCATAAATGTATTGGAAGCTGTCATGGCAATGAATAACGCTGTAAAAATCATCATTGTGACTCCATAATAATCATAGGAACTTACATGCCCTGCACCATAATTACCTTTTGTCACAAAACCCATAACCGCAATCATTATTATTGGAAATACAGTGTTAAACATTAGCAGAGTTGGGTTTCTAATGATATTCATAAAATCAAATTTGACTATTTTTATAAAGTTCATGTATTTCCTCCTAATCTCTTAGATTCTTTCCGGTAAGTTCTAAAAATACAGTTTCTAGAGATGCCTCTTTACTGCTCATACTTTCAATCTTACAGCCCTTTGCTATGATTACGGATATGATTTCATTGAGATTATCCTTTGACTTTTCGGCAGTTATTTTAAACACATTTTCAGTAATTTCAATTTTAGTTATGCCATCAATTCCGGAAAATTGATTATTGCTTAATTCATTTAAATTGTTTACATGAAAAGAATATGTGATTTCATCATTCACTTCCTGTTTTAATTCTTCTTTTGTACCTTCAGCAATAATCTTTCCTTCGTTCATAATAATGATTCTATCAGAAATCGCTTCCACTTCTTCCATGTAATGTGTGGAATAGATAACTGTTGCACCTTCATTTTTCAGGATTTTAATCGATTCCAATATATGATTTCTTGATTGGGGGTCGATACCAACTGTGGGTTCATCCATGATAATAAGTTTTGGCTTATGGGCAATGGCACAAGCAATATTTAATCTTCTTTTCATGCCGCCTGAAAAGGTTTTTGGCTTATCATCTTTTCTATCGTAAAGACCTACTAATTCAAGGGCCTCCTTGACCTGTTTTTCCAGCTGCTTTCCTTTGAGTTTATATAGACTTGCAAAAAAACGTACATTTTTCTCGGCAGTAATTTCTTCATAAATGGCCAGGTCCTGAGGAACTATTCCAATTCCTAGTTTGATGGCTTTTACATCCTTTTTTAAATCATGCCCCAAAATAGTTATTTCGCCATTATCAGGTGATAATATGGTGGCAAGGATATTGATAATTGTACTCTTGCCCGCCCCATTAGGACCTAAGAGTCCAAGAATTTCACCTCTATTTACTACAAAATTTATTCCATAAACAGCTTTTTTCGTATTATAACTTTTTTCTAAATTTTTAACGGTAACAATATTATTCATTTTTATCTGTCCTCTCATTTCGAGAATGATTTCTTCGTCTTTCAAATTCCTTTAATGCCCTCGCTTGATCGTCACTTAGTTCTTCTTCCCCTCCAAAACCAGCATCTTCTTCAAATCCATCCTGCTCTTCACCGTTGAAACTATACAGTTTCTTTAATAGGTTCCACAATATTTCCATTTCTTTCGTGGTGAAATCCTTAAAAACATCTGCGAAAAAGTTCATTCCTTTTTCACCACATTCCATCATGACCTGTTTCCCAGACTCTGTAATTTTAACATTTACCGCGCGCCTATCCTTCTGGCTCGGCATCGTGACAACGTAACCTTTATTTTCGATAATCGTTATCAGTTGTTTCACACTCTGTTTGGTGGTACCTAACTTTCTCGCAATATTGTTCAGCGTAGTTCCATCCTCCGGCAAATGAATAATTGCAATCATTGCCATAAACTGTCTTGAAGTTAAGCTCTCAAAGTATTTATCGCCTTGTACCTGAAGCTTATTGTTAAGAGAAAAAAGTGTAGCGTAAGTTTGCTGCATTAAAAATAAATCTCTATAGTTATCCATAAATACCTCCTATTATTAAGACATTATACTGTCGAAACAATAGTAACAGAACACTTTAAATTTGTCAATATACTGTCTATTTTTTGTGAATACAGTCAAACTATAATCTATATCTCAAACGACTATTAGTAGTTTGAGATATAGAACCTCAAAAGAGATTTAAACCGCCTGTGAGTTCTGTATCGTAGTTATAGTTCAGTACATGCTATCAAGGACTATAATTTTTATAAAGTTACTGTTTTACCTTTTATAAAGGAAGCTAACATGGCTAGAAAAGTAGGGTAGCAATAGGCATTGAAATGTATATAACTCCAGTCATTAAGAAAAACCATCTGGAGCTGAGCTCAGATGGTTTTTTCTTTGGTTGAAGATAGCATTTTATTATTTTGTATATTTTAGTTTTAGGTGTAACCTAAATAATAGAACTACCGGCATTTTGATGAAATCTACGCTAAAAGCAATTAATTTTTAATTACCAATTTATAGGGCTTAAATTTATATGTATTATTCCAAATATCTTCTGACGAGGGTATATATGTGTAGTTAAACTATTTTCCGTTCAAAATCACACCTTTCTATAAATTATTATTAAATTTTAAAATTTCACGATAATTTACTACTATTAGTTAGAAATATTGTATGCCATTTTTCTTATAAGTTTTAATAAATTTTCTCTATCTTCATAAGTATCTAAAGAAAGCATTATCTTTCCGTAAAGCTCTTCTTCAAATTTAATATGTTCCTCTTGTGCCATGTGACCTTCCTGCGTAAGTTCTAGTTTATAGGATCTTCTATCCTTGTTACTAATAGCTCTAATAATAAGATTACGCTTTTCTAATCTATCAATCATGCTGGTTAATGTACTTTTAGGTACATTTAATGTTTCTAATATATCTTTTATAATAATATTTTCTTTTTCAGAAACAATTCTAAGTATTGTAAGTTCATTAGTTCTTAGTACTTGTATTCTCAAAAACTTTGATTCTATTTCCTTATAATTGGAGGCTACTAGCATAAAATGCCATAATTTATTTAATTCATCTACTTGCTTTTTATATTCTTTATCCATATTATCACTCCAAAATTTATTTTATATTAGCATTAATAGCAAAACTTTTATGATTTATTTTTTTAAAGTTAAATGGCTTAAATCCAGACTTTATTAAGAGTTCTTCGATTTTATTCTTATGATATATTTTATAATCACCAGTATTACTTAGTTTGTAATATAAATTTAATACTTGCCTAATAACTACTGGTGCAGTTGGATCTCCAATAATTAATGTTCCATTAGATTTTAATATTCTTTTCATCTCCAATAATGTTTTATCTGGGTTCGGATAATGGTGAAATGATGCATTACATACAATTACATCAAAAGTATTATTTTCCCAAGGAATACATTCTGAATCGCTAACTTTTAAATCTGCTCTATTACCAAGATTTTTTTTTGCAACATCAATCATTTTTTCTGAAATATCTAAGCCAGATAATTCTATATTATTATTTTCAACTAATTTCATCAATACATTTCCTGTGCCACTACCTTTACGGCCTCTTGCATTTTATATATGGCAGCAGGATTTGCAACAGCTTCGCCACTTTTATTATTAAATTTTTACCTAGAACAGATATTTAACTATTCTCCTCTTAAATCTGGACTTGTACTGATGACTCTTTCACTAGCTTCGGTATTAGGTATTCCCCTAGGTAGTATTTTGGTTAAAAAGATTGGAGCAAGACTTGTTAATTTCTCAGGAATACTTATTGTTGGAGTAGGTACAGTGTTGTTATCGCAGATAAATATAACCACTTCAATAACAAGCATGAGAACAACACTTGTTATTATGGGAATTGGATTTGGATTTTCAGTACAATCAATCGCTTCATCAATAAAATACCTACCTGTAGAAAAAAGTGGTATGGCATCAGGAGTTATTAATGCTGCAAGACAAATTGGGATGTGTGTAGGCATTGCAGTTCTTGTGAGTATATTAAACAGTAATGTCACAAATGCAACTAATAATATTAAACAGGATGTTACGACCAAAATAAATTCACAAGTAAATCTAGATCCAATTATTAAAGAAAAAATGTTAAGTAAAGTTAATAATTTAAATCAAAATTCAACGTCATTTTCAAAGGAAGACGTCATTAAGGATATTGATAATCAAGGTAAAATGATGATAGCTAAGGTACCTAATGATAAAAAAGCAATAGTATTAACTACGCTAAAGGAACAAAAGAATAAAGTAGAATATATAATAAACTTCATTCAAGATATTAAAAGTAAGGAACAAAGCAAAGCTTTTGATAATACGTTTGTAGTTTCCTATACTATAGTTTTTATATTGTCTATATGTGGGCTATTTACTGATAGAAAACTACGAGAGGATGAAAAGATTACGCACCATACCCTTGGGGATAGATAAGTCGGAAAAAATCACGCTAAAAAATAGTAAACTATGGTATAATTTACTTATAAATTGTTGCAAATTGTCAGAACTTACGAAGGTATACAGTTGAAAGGGGTAAGTTTAAAGATATATCAATAAGATTTTACGCAAGGGGGAATTAAATTGTTAGAGGTAAAAAACCTTACTAAAAAGTTTAAAGATTTTACAGCGGTGGATGGAGTTTCTTTTGAAGTTAATAAGGGAGAAATATTAGGTCTCATCGGAGAAAATGGAGCTGGGAAAACAACTATAATGAGAATGCTTGCAACTATGCTTAAGGTAACAGAGGGAGAAGGGAAAATTTCAGGACATGATTTAGTAAATGAGCCTGAGAGTATTAGAGAGGAAATTGGAATTTTATTTGGTGGAGAGGTTGGCCTATATGACAGGCTTACAACGAGAGAAAATATAATGTATTTTGCTCAATTAAATGGGATGAACGCATGCGATGCCAAGAAAAGCATTGAAGAGCTTACGCGAGAACTTGAAATGAGTGAATTTATAGATAAAAGGGTAGGGAAATTTTCAAGAGGTATGAAACAAAAGGTAGCAATTGCGAGAAGTATTGTCCATAAGCCTTCAGTTATGTTATTTGATGAGCCAAGCACCGGACTTGATGTTTCTGCCACAAGACTTATTCAAGATTTTATATTTAAGTGTAAGTCAGAAGGTAAGGCTATAGTTTTCTCAAGTCACAGTATGGTAGAGGTTGAAAAGCTTTGTGATAGAGTTGTAATAATCCATAAGGGAAAAGTTGTGGAACAGGGAACAATAAGTTCACTAAAGGCTAAATATAATAATGAAGACATGGAAGATATTTTTGTTAATCTTATTGGAGGTAATCATGAATAAATTAGTTAGTGTAATATTGTTTAAAGAACTTAAGGACATGCTTAGAGATAAAAAGACAATAATAGTAAGTTTGTTAATTCCTCTTTTATTAATGCCTATACTTAGCTTTATTATGGGGAAAACTATGAATAGCGCTGAGGATTCTGTTGAAAAAAATATAAATATTGTGATGGTCGATAAGGGAAATAGTAGCATTGCAAAGATATTAAAAAGGGATAAAACTATTAAATTTAAAACGGGCATTGATGGGAAAGCCGCAGTAAAGGATGGAAAGGCACTGCTTTTTATAGAAATACCAAAGAATTTTGATGAATCTATTTCAAGTGGTAATGTTTCTGATTTAAAGATTTTTTATGATAATACAAATACAAAATCATCTATTGCACTTAGCAAGGTAACGGAAACAGTAGATAAATTAAGTAAACAAATAGTTGCAAATAGATTAAAAAAAATAAATATTGATGCAAAGATATTAACGCCGATAAAAATTGCTGAATCAAGTTTTCAAAAGGAAGAAAATGCTCAAGCTCAAATGTTATTAGGTATGATGATTCCTATGTTTATACTCCTGTACAGTGCAACAGGAACCCTTGCAGCAGCCACAGACCTAGGAGCGGGTGAAAAGGAAAGAGGAACACTTGAACCACTTTTAACAACAAAAGCTGGGAGACATTATATATTAACAGGAAAACTCTTTGCAATAACAATAATGGGATTTATGGTATCCGTATGTTCAATGATTGGTCTTATAATTTCAATGAAAATACCTGGTGGAATGTTCGGAAATGGAAGTTCATCAGTTGGCCTAAGTTACAAAGCAATAGCCTTAATTGGAGTAATAGCAATAATAACGACAATGTTTTTTGGTGCTCTTGAACTAGCAGTAAGTATATATGCTCGTTCTTTCAAGGAAGCTCAAACTTATTTGGTGCCATTTTCAATAATTCCGATATTTGCCGCTTATGGAACTATGTTTATGGATGCGAAAAACATACCTTTTCTTTATTTTAATATACCATTGCTTAGTATAAGCTCAGTGGTTAAGGAACTTACAAGTGGAATTTATAATTATGGTCATATAGGAATAACATTAGCATGGTCCATAGTTTATACGATAGTTGCTATTATTATAGCAAAACATATGTTTAATAAGGAAAGTGTAATATTTAGATCTTAATAATTCAAATTAAAGGAAGTCGATTTTTGACTTCCTTTTTAAATTTGTACAATTATTTTATTATCCTTTTACCTATTACAAATTTTTCTTTATAATATCCAGTTAATTCAGATGTTTTTATAACATCACCAGTTTTAGGAGAATGTATAAATTTACTGTTTCCAATATAAATTCCTACATGGGATACTTGAGATGGCAGATCTGGATTTGTCATAAAAAAGACTAAATCCCCATTTTCAAGATTATTCATATTAATAGAAACACCTTTATTTATTTGGTCCATAGTTGTTCTGGGCAAATTTATACCAAAATGCTTATAAGCATACTGAATAAACCCAGAACAATCAAATCCACCTTTTACATATTTACCTGTAGCATCTAATATTGCGGGAGTTGTGCCACCAAATAAGTATTTCATTCCTAAAAACGTATTTGAATATGACACTAAATCATTCCCATTTATTAAGGCTTCATATTGTTGCCCATTTTTAATATATTTAGCTTTGTTTAATGGTGTTTCAAAATTCGAAAAAATAACAAAAATCATATATACTATTGTTACTACTAAAATAATTAACATTATTAACCAAAGTCTTATTGGATTCCTTTTATTAAAAGATTTTCTCATATTGCCCCCCACACTACAATGTTTAATATAGCTATAGCCTTATATTAAATTACTGTATCATTTCTAAAAATATTCTAAAATGTTTAGAAAAACAAAACCCTAATTTAGCAAAGATTATATGGTAGAATGGGTCGAATGAAGGTTTAGATAATAAAATGTGAATTTTTTAAAAGGGGACGGACAAAATGGATTTGATAACTGTAAATGAAAAAAATGTATTATGCGAACAATGCATTAAGGAATGTCCAGCATATGTTCTAAAGATGGGAGAAAAGGGACCAGAAGAAGTAGCAAATACCACTTGCATTGCCTGTGGACATTGTGTTGCTATATGCCCGAGGGAAGCCCTAATCAGTGGGCAATATAAATTTCATTGATTAGGGCTTATATATATTGTACTGTGTGCTTAAACATTCTCTTTAAAAATCATTTTTGCGGGTTTTTATAGTTTTGAAAATTATATAATAAACATTTATGATATAATTGGTACATATTAATATAAGTTGGTAAGTATGTATGATATTTTTGATAGTAGTGATAATTAAATTATTTGTATAGTATAAAATTATAAAAAAAGTTAATATAGGGACATTCTAAAAATCAAAAATTGGAGGAATAAATATGCAAAAAAAATTATATAAGTCTACCACAGATAAACAAATAGACGGGGTTTGCGGTGGTATTGCTGAGTATTTTGATATAGATGCTACAGTTATCAGATTAGCTTGGGTACTTTTAACGTTAATATATGGTATAGGTATATTATTTTATATAATATGTTGTGTTGTTTTGCCAGTTAATAATAATACTCATTATGATGATAACGATACAATTCAATTTAAAGAATTATAAATGTAGGAACTTATGCTGGACAAACTATAAACCATCTTCATGTGCGCTTGATTCCCAGATATATAGGTGATGTGACTGATCCAATGGGTGGGATAAGGAATTTAAAAGAAACTTTAATTGAGTATGATGGATAGGCATTTAGTGCTTATCCGTTATTTTTTGTCAATTGCCTATTGACAGTTACCTTAGAGGATAGTTTAAACTCAATTTTAGGAGGCGATGATAATGAAAATTAATGAAGTAATGAAAGAAATAGGACTAACTAAAAAGGCAATTTATTACTATGAAGAGGTGGGACTTATTAGACCCCAAAAAGAGGAAGATAGCAATTATAGAATTTATACTATGGATGATATCAATATACTAATTACTATTAATGCTTTAAGAAAATTGGATTTCTCTATTAAGGATATTCAACTTATATTATTAGAAAAACAGGATGTTCCACAGGTTATAAAAAAACAGTTAGACATCATCAATGAAAAAATTAAACTGCTCGATAACAGTAAAGGAGTGTTAGAAAATTTGATTGAAAAAGGAATAGATTCAAATATTGATAATTTAAGGGTGTCAATTCAATGTTTAGAAGCCAAATCTAAAAATATTGCTGGATATATGCAAAAAGAACTTCATAGGATGCTACCAGGTAATATGGGGAAAATGTTTGCGATTCATTACGGACAGTTTTTGGACGAACCGCTAGATACTAAAGAAAAAGAGAAGGCTTGGATGAACCTTATAAATTTATTAGATGCTAAGGAAGAGGTTCAATATGCAGAAAATATAAAAGAACTAATTGATGAAATGTTTGGAAAGTATAGCGACAAAGATTTGATGGAATTAAATGAAAAATCGAAAAGTGTAACAAACAAAATATTAAAACGAGATGCGGAAGTCAGTGAGGAAGTAAAAAACGAGATGAAAGCACAAATTATAGAATATGAAAAAACGCCACAATATAAAAAAGATTTAAAAATTCAGCGGTTTATGATGGATAATATAGCTCCTATTTTTAATGAGATTGAAATATATTTATGTATTTTAAGCACTAGATTTGAGAGGTTCAATAAAATTTTACGTGCTTCAGCTATTACTGAAAATTAGGTACCCATTTTCTTAAGATTATATTATGATAAGGCAGGGATAATCCTTGCCTTTATTTTTATTTGTTATTATTATGATAATAGTATAAACGATTTTGCACACAGAATAAAAGTTGAGTTTTCATATATATATAAATAGTTTAGATATGCTTGACCAACGGATGATTTTAGATGTATTGTATTGATATGACTTAATTAGAATCTTGTATAATTTAACAAGAATTTAATTAAACACTTAACTGCATTATCTAATAACATGCTGAAACCATTGATTCCTATGGAGTTAAGTTTTAGTTAAAATTAGTTAAATTTAACTAATTTTAGCTAATTCATTGACAGTGGAAAAAAGGAGTATTTAATTAAAAAGTATGGATTCATATCTTAATATAAAAAAAGGCGGCGATAATAATGTCAGAATGTATATTTTGCGACTACGATGAATCAGAAATAATAGTAGAGAATAAATTGGCCTTTGCTATACTAGATCATTTTCCAGTAAATAATGGTCATTGTTTAATAATACCAAAGAGGCATTTTGCTAACTTCTTTGAGGCAACTGAGGAAGAGGTTAAATCAATATATAAATTAATGCACGAGGTAAAAGAAATGTTTGATATTCAATATGAACCAGCTGGATATAATATAGGTATAAATGTAGGGACTTATGCTGGACAAACTATAAACCATTTACATGTTCATTTGATTCCTAGGTATATAGGTGATGTAACTAATCCAAGGGGTGGGGTAAGGAATTTGAAAGAGGCTTTGGTTGAGTATGATGGTTGAAGTAGATGTAATTAATAATGGTAACATTAATTTGAAAATAGATTAAGAAAGTATTTTTCAAAGCTTTAGGGATTTTTATACTAAACCTTCCAATGCAGTGGATCTTTTGTTAATCAAATCTTCCTGCGAATATCCAAGAACACTTGCAAGACCAATCAAAACTTCCATAACGTTTTTTGCGTATATGCATGTTAAATAATCTATAGCTAGGATTTAGAGTATTTAACATGTGTATTGTCATTATAAGATTTCTCATTTTTTTTTAATGTTTTGTCATGAATTAAATTATAAAGCTATTGGGTAGCATCAGATATTTACGTATAAAAGAAGGGTATATGAATTCATTAGAGGTTGCTTAGATATAATACTTTATATAAGAAGGATGGTGCATACAACATGATCAAAGTAAATCAAAACACATTTCTCGAGCGTGTTATTGTAGTGACGACCACATGTGCGGTAGGGTATTTAATTTTATTCCCTTTTATGAGCATGAGTTCCTTAACATATAGTATTTCACTAAACTTCTTACTGATGATTTGGATGTCTATAGTGGAAACATTATTGAGGCCGGAACTCAAATCATCTTATTTTAATTGTCACCGTATTGAGGATGAAGGTAAAATATACAAGTATCTTGGTGTTCGTTTTTTTAGAAAATTACTAGTGTTAAGTAATTGGGAGAGAAGTAGAAAAAAGGAAACTCCTATCAGAAAATCTTTAATTTTATTAGAATATTATGAATACAGAACCCGGACTTCTGAATTTGGACACGGAATTATATCTATTATAATTGCAATCATTACCGTATATGTTTGTATGGCATATTCATTTAAGCAAACAATATGGTTAATATTTTTTAATATATTTCTTAACATATACCCTATTATTGTCCAGCGGTATAATCGGCCACGGGTACGGCGAGTGATTAATAAACATAAATTAAAACATCCTAATTTTGCTAAAGAAATTGATAATTTAGTGAAGTTTTATTACTAGGTATTATTTGTATCATATAAAATTATTAGCAACCTCAGTCTCAAGTTCCTTCAGAAAATGTCCCGAGGGGGGGATGTTAACAAATTGTGAAAGCTAAGCGGACAAGCTCTGTTGTTAATATGGTATATCAATAACCGTGATCAGAAGCTTATCTTCATTAGCAACAGCCTTTAATTAGATATTAGCCTCTAATTAAGTTTTGTTTTGTTTGAAAACATAGAACCAATAGCCATTATAATTATAAAGATAATTAGATATGCAACAACTGCCATTTTATGAGAAAAACAAGCAGCAATTATCATGAATATGCATCCTGCTAATGAAATAATAGGCATTACGAATCTTTTAAATGAGCTTAAATCCTTTTCTTTTTTCATTATCATAATAAAAATAGGAATATATAATGCATAAATAGTAACTATAGGTAATTCTGATGAATCAAAACAAAAGAATCCAAACCATGGGTTTGTTAAGTTAGCGCCATAGAAGTATAATAACCATATAGCACAAAGAAGTAGTCCCAGTATAGATGAATTTGTTGGCATATTAGTCTCACTATCTATTTGTTTAAATATTTTTGGTTTTGGTCCAAAGCCCCTTGCTGCTAATGAATAAATACCACGAGTACATCCGAGCATTAATCCATTTAAAGTTCCGAGGCAAGAAATAATAACAAATACAAATATTAGAGAACCAAATGTAGAGGAGAATGTTTTTTGAAATGCCAATTTAGCTCCAGCTTCTCCACCTTTCATCATAACTTCGTTTGTTACAGCTCCAGCTAGTCCTATATAGTAAAGAATATAAACAGCCATAATTAGAAAAGTTCCTCCGATAAGAGCGAGTGGAAGATTTCTCTTTGCATCTTTTAATTCAGCATTGATACTTGTAGCAATAATCCAACCCTCATATGCAAAGGCTGTAGCAACAACTGCTGTAAATAATGCATTCGTAGTATTTACTTCTTTTACTACTGTTGTAAAATTAAACATAGTCATACCACTATTAATACCTACGATTGTCCCAATTATACCCATTAAAATCAGTGGGATGAGTTTTATAATAGTTGTACTAACTTGAAATTTACCAGCTAAAACTGGTGATAATGCATTTAAAGCATAGCTACCTATCAAATATAGACATGCGATAGTCATACACTCTCCACCTGTAATTGGAAATCCAAATAATACGCAGGTATATCTAGCTGAAACCCATGCTAAAACTGATGTCAATGTTGGATAGTATATTAGTGCCATAAACCAGCCAACATAATATCCATATTTCTCACCCATAGCAGCTTCTGCATAATCTACTATACCATTTACTTTCTCGTATTTAGTTGCCATTACAGCAAAAGTATAGGCACAAGAAATCATAATAATACCGCCAATAACCCAAGCCAAAATACCTAGTGGAAGACTTCCCCCAGTTGCAGTTAATACTTTTTCTGCCTTGAAAAAAACGCCACTGCCGATTACGATGCCAACAACCATTGCTATTGCAGTAATTAGCCCGTACTTTTTTACTAATTTTGGGTTCATAGAAAACCATTCCTTTCGTAATTTATAATTTTCAGATAATTCATTATATCATTATATTTTACTGTTTTACAGGGATAAAACCAATATTATTGTTGCCAATATTTACATCTTTATATATCCTTCAAATTTGTATTTTGATAGATATTAAACAGGAGCAACCAATGAGGGGATATTGAAGATTATAAATATAGGTAAAAACTGACATGATTAAGAAAAGGTGTCCTGCTCGTGGTTCAACTGAGTTGGAAATAGGGTTTTCATAATAGCAGCCATTTCTTCAGGGGATTCTACTGCTCCTTGTGATAACCATTTTGCTAAAAGATTGAAAAATCCTCCAATATGAAAGGCTAGGGCGTAATGTTCCTCCTTTGTAATGGAAGATTCTTTGATTTCGGGCATAACAGTTACATTTAAAGGGATGTACAGAAGAAGAGCAAGAGTATATGCAAGAGCTATTTGAGATAATGTTTCATAGATTGACTAATCGAAGTGAACGCCATATGTGTAGCCTAATGATAGACTTATTGAATTTAAAGAGAATCAGTAGAAATGATTTTGCATATCTCGATGGGAAAGTATTACTGATTCTATCCAAGGATGATGAGACATTTAGTGGGGGAATAAAGCAGGGATTGATTGAATTAATGCCAAATCCGAAAATATGTGATTATTTAAGTGGTGGACATCTCGCTTTGTTTTTAAAAATAGATTCATATATTTCATTGGTGAAAGATTTTTTTGAAAGTACAAAAACTAGTAGTATTTGACCAGTGTGATTATAATATTCTTTACGAAGTTAGATTAAAAGGAGCAATAAAACCTCCATCACATCTGCAAGTTATTCTAAGTTTTTAGCTTCTAAATATCAGTATGGTGTAATATATGGCATATTGAGACTTACTTATAAATAGTATTAAGATAGTCAGTATAATGTATTTTATATATTTAAATATGATTCGAAGGACCTCATAATATGTTCTGAGTGAAGGGAAGTATTAGAAATGAATAAAAGTAAACAAGAAAAGTGGAATTTATTATCTGCAGTTATGTTCATTGTGTCATCAGTTATGATTTATTTAGGATATGATAAACTTACAAACTATTACTCTAGTGATGTGTCATCTTTAACCAAAAATTCTTATGTTGGAGGAGATGCATACAATTATATTATTAATGGGACTAGGTCAACTTCTTTTTTTGTCTTAGCAACAATGTTTGCTATCCTTGGAGTTAGCTTCATTATGATTGGATATTTGGATAAAATCAGCAATATAAAGCAAAGCGAGAGAATCATCAATCTTTTAGAGGGTTTAAACGAAAATAGTGGACCTAAAAACGATAATTTAAATAATACTCTACCACCACTGTAATAAATCGGGGGGGACAATAATGGCTGGAAATAGATATACAAATATCAGGTATATAGATCTTAATTATTGGTTTAAAGATTGGCCAATAGAAATAATTAACGGTTCTTTACTTTATGATGTTGCTTACGATAATGTTGTTCTTCAGTTAAAAATATGTAATATATCAAATGAAAATATTTCATCAGTATATATTTCAGTTGAATGTTTTGATGATGCTGGAGATAAAATGAATGAAAACAATAATATCGTTATGCATTCTTATCAAGACTTGGACGTAAAACCCAATAATACTTTTGGTGAAAATGTGGCTGTACCACTTATAAATAAAAATGTAAGAAAAGTTAACATACATGTTCAAAAAGTTCTTTATAAAAATGGAGATATTAAGAAAATAAATAAAGAATGCCAATCAAATAAAATAATCGAAAGAACTAGGATAAATGTTTTAGGGGACATGTTAATTGGCGAATTAAAAAGAATTAAATTAGAAGGAAATTCTTTCAGTATTGAGTTCATTCCAGAAACTTTAGAAGGTTTAGGTTGGTTATGTTGCTGCGGAAGATTAAATAATATCTCTAACTTAGCGTGTTGCAGATGTGGACGAGATAAAACATGGCAGTTTGATATTATCAATAAAGTGTATTTAGAAAAGTCCTATAATGATTATCAAATTTACCAAGAAAAAATAAGGTTAAAAGTGAAAAAGGAAAAAGAAAGAGATGAGGAAGAAAGAGAAGAACAAATTAAAATTCAAAAAAATATAGTACAAAAGAAAAAATACAAAATGCTTCAAACAGCTAAAGTTAGTTCTCTATTGACAATATTATTATTTTTTATTATTTTTGCATCTATTAGGTATATAAAACCAATGGTAATAAAAAAACAACAATATGGAAATGCAATAAAGTTATTAAACGGTGGAAAGTATAATGAAGCATTGCTAATATTTGGAGATTTACTACATTATAAAAATGCTGATGAAGAAATTAAGGAAACACATTACAGATATGGAACAGAGCTATTAAAAAGCAATGAATTTGACAAAGCATTGTCGCAGTTGCAGCAAATATTGAAATATAAAGATAGTAAAAAACTAATAGATAAGACACACTATCAATTTGGTAGAAAATTAATGAATGATAAAGATTACTTAATTAGTACTATAAATGAGCGAATTAGTTAGAAATTTATTCCATTTAAAATTAATACCAACTATTCTAAGCTATCTTTAATGTTTTAAAAATAGCTTCAAGAGGAATTCCTAAGTCAGCTTGATTAAAAATCCAAGATACTCGTTCCTTTTTAGATTGGTTCCTTGCACTTTTAATTCCAGCGTTGAAATTCAACGTACCATTGCTTATCTCTAATTCACAGTATACGTAGGTAATCATTAGTAACAAGAAGTATCTGTTAATACTACGATCACTTCTTACTTGATAATGATTTAAACCAAGATGTTTTTTAGTTTCTCTGAAAAAAGTTTCAATTGGCCATCTATGTTTATAGTGATTTAGAAGTTCTTCAGTTGTAATAGTGGTATCTAGACTTATGAATGCTCTTAAACAACCAGGCTTGAAAAGAGCTTCTTTAGGCCAACAAAGGGCTATCAAAGAATCCTTTGCGTCATTAAGCTTGCCTCTATATGTGTAGACATAATATTCATTATTGCCAACTTTGACTAGGTCGACATCATCCTTAGTTAATATCTCGCACATATGATTAAGCTTAATTCCAAGTTTTTCACGACCTTTTGGATATACTACTCTATTTGTTCTTAGACCACCAATATAGGCGTAGCCTGCCTCTTTAGAAACAGCGAACAATTTTTTATTACTATACCAACTATCACATAAAACATAGCCTTTATTTACTGGTTGTGGTAAGGAGTTTATAAACTCAATTGCCATTTGGATTTTACTCATATTTTCTTTGTTGTATATCGCCATAGTATATGGCAGCACAAGAGTATCGCACAATAACATAACTGTAACTAATTGATGACCATAAACTGTTTTACCTTTTAAATGAGAATGGTGGAATCCACATTTTTCAGTAGGTTTCTTAGCCTTTGACGAGGGCACAGTCTTCTCTGAAATTGTGTCATCTATTACAATATAAATAGGACTGCCAGTTGTTTTAGACATCTCCCATATTCTCATAATAACACGTTTTTTTAGGGCTTTTTCAACGAAGTTTTCGTCCCATGGACTCTCCGATAAAAACTTTCCAATATTAGTCCGATGCCTAACCGGCATAAAGTCTGAGACGTCAGTTACTTTTCCACAGTAGCCTTTTGTCACCATAGAATTTATAAATAATATTAGATGATGAATTTGAGGCGTTGTGAGATAAAGAGTTATTTTTAATTCAATTAAAAATTTGTATATTGCCGATGATTTTGTTACAATTGAGTTGTTAAACATTTATGTTTTCTCCTTAGTTATGTTTTGTGTCGTGACTTAATTATAACAGGAGAATGCATAGATGTTTTTCTTTTTTAACATATGGAAATTAATGGGAACATTTTCGCTCATTTATAGTTAGTATAGAAAATTTCAATAAAATAACAAAAGGAAATGTTGAATTTTATTCTAATGCACAAGAAAATATAGAAGAATGTAAAAAACAATTTATAAAGTTAAATGTAACATTGGCAAATAAGGCTATAAGTAGCAAGGAATATGATAATGCTGAGAAATATATAAATGAACTTTTAAAATTGGATAGTAAGAGTGCTGATGCTAAAAAATTGAAGAGTACAATTAATAGCAATATTGCAGAAGATAATATAGAGTTAAAGGTAAGCTTAGCAAATAAGTTTAATAATAACAGCAATGGGGAATTAAAAGAATTTGATTTAGATAATTTAGATCAAAAAGAGTTATCCATGAGTGGGACGATAAATAGGAATCTAAATGTTCATATGAAACTTTTTTTTAATAGCAATGAGGTTTCAGGAACATATTATTATGATAGGTATAAAACGGATATTATACTTAAAGGCGTTTATGATATGGACAATAATGTTACCATGAATGAGTTGGATAATAATGAAAATATTACAGGCGTATTTAAAGGGAAGATTTTTTCAAACGGGGAGTACATTGGTAGTTGGTCGAATCTTGATGGAACAAAAGAAATGCCTTTTGCTATTAATTTATGCAATTAAAAATTTCTTATGGATAGAAAATTCAATTAACGTGATTTATGCCCAGTACCAAATAATGAATGTAGTCAATAGTGTAAAAGTTATTAAAGCATTTATATATTCACCTAAAAGCTTTTTATAGTTTATTATTTTTAAGTGTTTTTCAATATTTTAGTTTTAAATAATTTTATATGTGCTAAAATAATAAATATGGTGAAAACTAGTATCTAAAAAATGCATAAAATTCAAGAAATATATCTAGAAGGGTAATAATAAAATGATTGATGAAAAATTGGTTGTTAAATTAAAAGAAATTTTTGAAAAGTATAAAGAAATTGAAAAAGTAATATTATTTGGCTCGAGAGCGAGGGGCGATAATAAATATAATTCAGATATAGATATTTGTATAGTTGGAGCAGGATGATGCACTTGACATTAGCTAATATTAATATGGATATAAGGGAAATAAATACGCCTTTAAGTTTTGATATATTATCATTTAATGAGTTAAATAAAGAAGAATTAATAAAGAATATATTAAAGGAAGGGGTCGTTATATACAATGGGAAAGAGATTAGGCGAAAAAGTAAGCGATTTTGTAAAAGCCTTAGCTAGATTGGACGAAGCATTAAAAAAGGATATTACAGATGATATAATAATTGATGGAATTATTCAAAGATTTGAATTTACATTTGAGCAAAGTTGGAAAGTTATGAAGTCGTATTTAGAAGAACAGGGTATAATAGACGAGGAAATATCTCCACGGAGTACTATTAAGATAGCATATAAGCATAAGATAATTGTTGATGGGGAAATTTGGATCGAAATGATGTTGGATAGGAATAGAACATCACATATGCATGATGAAACAATAGGTAGAAATATAGTTGAGCGAATTAGAAAAAGTTATATTGCTGAATTTAATAATTTAAAAGCTTTTTTGCAAACATATTAATGAGATGTCGCGAAGCAAGAACGTCATTTAATTTTGTGAAATTGTTTTATATAGAGGATAACTTATCTTTATATTTAAGAAAAATAAACTTGAACCAGAGCAAACAAAACAAATGTTTGGAAGGTTCTTTTTTTATTATCTTAATATACTGATTTATGGGAAAAGTGTAAATTTGAATATGTTTATATTAGAGATATTATAAAGATGGGTTTTGGTATAATATAATTTGTGAGGTGTAATAGATATGTTATTATGTATAAAAAGTATACATTATAGAAGATTAAGAATGAGAGGAATAAAAAACAATTAAATATTAATATAAGGGTGGTAAACATGATATGTAATTTAAGATTGCAAAAGATTTTACACATATTATTATGTGTTGATAAGATAGTTACTGGAGAATATCTCTGTAATACATTAGGCGTCTCATCTAGAACTATAAGAAGTGATATAAAGGAATTAAACTATATATTAGAAGATAATGGTGCAATTATTTTATCCGAAAAATCAAGAGGGTATAGAATTGAAATTCTTAAAGAGAAAACATTTAAGGAGTTCTTAAGTGAGAACAAAGAAAAGAATATATCTAATAATTTAACAGCTATAGAAAGGGCAGAATATATTATAACAAGGTTATTAATAAATGAGTTAAAAGGAATGGAGGGAATAACTCAAATTGAACTCGCAGATGAATTATATGTAAGTTTATCATCATTAAAGAATGATATTAAACTTGCAAAAAATACTCTAGTAAAATTTAGTGCTGATATAGAGAAGATTGGTAATAAGGGAATTAAAATTACTGGAAGTGAAGAGAATATACGTTATTGTATCAATAGATATGTTTTAGCTAGTAATAAAGAAATAAAAAATAATCTGGATATCTTAATAAAGAAAATTTTAAGAGAAAAAAATACATATATAAATTATATAATTAAAAATAATATTTCTAAATTTAATTTTAGATTATCGGACATAGCATATAGAGATATACAATCTTATTTAATAATAATAATTATTAGAAACTATTATCATAAGAATATTTCTTATGATGCGGATATTAGAAAAAAGTTAAAAAGAGAATCAAAAATTAAGATATCTAAAAGTATATGTAATGAAATAAAGGATGAATTTGGAATTGATTTAATCGAAGAGGAAATGTTATATCTGACTAAACATATAATGGCAAGTAGTCATATGGAAACAAGCAAAGAAACAGAAAAATATTATGTAGAGGAAGATGCAATACTACGAAAAATATTAGCATCAATAAATAATAGTTTTAATATCAATTTTACTAATGATAATATGCTTATCAATTTCTTAGGTCATCATCTTAAAGTATCAATAAATAGAGCGAGATATGGAATTAGGGTAGAAAATTCTATGCTGAGTGTAATAAAAAATAACTATCCTTTTGCATTAGAGCTTTCACTTCTCGCAAACAAGATTATTAAAGAGGAAACAGACCTTAATTTAACAGAAGATGATATTGGATTTATTGCTCTACATTTTGCAGCAGCCATTGAAAGAAAAAATAAAAACAGAGAATCTACTGCAAAGAAAGTCATAATAGTATGTACAACAGGTGTTGGGACATCTCTGCTTCTTAAAGTAAAGTTAGAATCCCATTTTAAAAATAGGTTAAATATTGTAGATACTATTCCGCGATATGAATTAAATGATGACGTAATAGAAAAAGCAGATTTAATAATATCTACAGTTCCTTTAGATATTAGATTAGATAAGGTTATATATATTAAAAGCTTATTAGATAGTGAAGAAATTAAGCTAATTGAAGAAAAGATAGACAATAACATTAATAATACAAATGGTCTTGTAAGTAAACTTAAAGAAAATTTATTCTTTAAGAATGTTGTGGCTAGTAATAGAGACAATTTACTAGATTTTATGACAAAAGAATTAATTAAAAGAGAGTATATAAATGAAAATGTAAGAGAAAGTATTTTTAAAAGAGAGGAAATAGCTAGTACAGAAATAGGCGAATTAGTTGCGGTGCCACATCATATGAGCGAGGACATAAATGAGTCTTTTATTGCTGTTGCTGTATTAAAGAAGGGAATTACTTGGAGTAAAGAACAAGTACAATTAGTTTTACTTATAGGTATGGCGGTTAAAGATAGGTATGAATGGAAAAATTGTTTAGAGCATTTATATAAAAATATTATAGACATTGAAGTTGTGAAAAATATTATTAAATGTAATGATTTTGAAGAATTAAATAAGATAATAAGCAAATTTTAACGATATTTCAGAAGGAAAGCCTCTCAATTCTATAAGTAGGAGCTCCGTGTTATAATAAAAAGAAAACTTCAGTGGGAGCCTAAATCTCCTTCTGAAGTTTTATTTTTGCAGCATCTAAGATGATGATTTAAAAGAATTGTAATTAACTAAAAGTAGATATTTAATTTCCGCTATAACAGGAAAAAGTGTATCTATGAATATGTTTACATCCAATATATAATAAAGACAAGAAATGAATAAAGCATTTGAAGTTTCTTAATTAATAAAGTAAACGGAGGATGAAAGATATGAAATTATTAGCAGTTACATCATGTCCAGTTGGAATTGCACATACTTATATAGCCGCAGCAAAGTTAAGTAAGATGGCAAAGAAAATGGGAGTAGAAATTAAAGTTGAAACTCAAGGAGCAACAGGCGCAGAAAATGTAATAACAGAAGAAGATATAAGAGAAGCTGATGGAATAATAATTGCAGCTGATAAAGCAGTAAGCTTAGAAAGATTTGAAGGGCTTCCAATGATAGAGTGTCCAATAACTAGAGCTATTAAAGAACCAGATGTTCTAATACAAATGTTTTTAGATGGAAAAGTAGAAAAGAAGAAAGAAAAAAGGATGAAGAGTGTTGATGAAAGTAAGAAGGAATTAAAATCTAAGCAACCAACTTTTTATAAGCACTTAATGGGTGGCGTTTCATATATGATTCCAGTTGTAGTTGTTGCAGGACTATTAATAGCAATGGCACTTGCATTTGGTGGAAAACCTACTAATGCAGGACTTGTAATACCAGATGAATCATTTTGGAAAATTATAGAGAAGATAGGTGGAGCAGGATTCCTATTCATGGTACCAGTATTGTCTGGATTTATTGCGTATTCAATAGGTGATAGACAGGTTTAGTACCAGGACTAATTGGTGGATATATTGCATCGAATGGATCTTTTTATGGGTCAGAAGCGAATGCTGGATTTTTAGGCGGTATAGTAACAGGATTTTTAGCTGGATATATAGTTAAGGGATTAAAATTAATTAAAGTTCCAGACATGATTAAGCCAATAATGCCAATAATAGTAATTCCAATTATATCAACATTGGTAACGGGATTAGTATTTATATTAGTTGTAGGTGGACCAATAACAATAACATTTGAAGCATTAAAAAGTTTTCTAGTAGGTTTGTCGGGCACAAGTTCAGTAATTTTAGCTACTATATTAGGTGCAATGGTCGCATTTGATATGGGTGGACCAGTAAATAAAACAGCATTTTTATTTGGTGTTTCAATGATAACAGCAGGCAATCCAGAAATAATGGGTCCTATTGCAGCAGCAATAGCAATTCCTCCAATAGGAATGGGTATTGCAACATTCTTAAAAAAGAAATACTACAGTGGTGAAGAATTAGATGCTGGTAAAGCAGCATTCGCAATGGGGCTTTGTGGAATAACAGAAGGAGCAATTCCATTTGCTTCACTTGATCCTTTAAGAGTTATACCATCATTAATGGTAGGTTCAATAGTTGGCGCTAACATAGCTATGTTAGGTGGAGTTGCTGATAGAGTACCACACGGTGGCCCAATAGTTGCTTTAATGGGTGGTATTGACGGAATATTAATGTTTTTAATAGCAATAATTGTAGGCTCAATTGTTACAGCATTAATGATTAACTATCTAAAAGGTATGAAAATAAGAAAAGAGCAAAAAGCTTAAAAAATAAGGAATATAAGGAGAAAAAACATGAGTAAATTATTTGATGTGAAATATATGGATTTAGATCTAAATACATGTGAAAAGTTTGAAACTATAAAACATTTAGCAAGCTTAATAGATGAAAGATTAATAGACGTAGATAAATATGTAGAAGATGTTAAAGCAAGAGAATCAATATCAACAACAGGAATAGGTGATGGAGTTGCTATTCCACATGCAAAGTCATCCTGGGTTAAAGTACCAACAGTTGTTGTGGGGAAAAGTTCAAGTGGAATAGAATGGGAAAGTCTTGATGATGAGCCGGTGAACATTGTATTCCTAATAGCAGTACCGGAAGATGGAAAGAATGAACACTTAAAGATTCTTCAAAGACTTGCTATAAGCTTAATGGACGATGAGATTAAAGAAGAAATAGTAAATGCAACGGATAAAAAAGTTATAGAAGAATTATTAAATCGCAATACACAAGAATAAGTAAAATAGTAAGCTATGAATGTAGGAGATTTCTAGATTCATAGCTTTTTTATATAATAGTAACTAAATTATATGCTCTATGCTCTTAAAAAAATTATAAAAAGTGTTGACCCTGACACTATGTCATAGTGTAATATAAAAATAGAGTTTAATTATATTGACAAAAACTCATAGCCGGCGAGTGTTAAACAGTATTGATAGCTCTAAAATCAAAGTTGGAGGCGTAGCAATGAAGACAATAAAACAAGTTTCGGATTTGACAGGAATAAGTGTGCGTATGCTACATTACTACGATAAAATCGGATTGTTAAAACCAAGTAACTTCACAGACGCAGGTTACAGACTTTATGACGATGAAGCTCTTGAAACCTTGCAGCAGATTTTATTTTTCAAGGAACTTGATATACCTTTGAAAGAAGTTAAAGAAATTATGGCTAGTGTCCACTTTGATAAAATGCAAGCACTAAAAAGTCATGAAAAATTGCTTATTTTAAAACGCAACAGATTGAATGATTTAATAGAGCTTGTAAATAAAACATTAAAAGGAGAAACCACAATGAGTTTTAAAGAATTTGATATGAGTGAATATTATAATGCACTAGAAGAGTTTAAAACTGAACATGAAGATAATATAATTAAATCTTTTGGTAGTATGGATAAATATGATAAATTAATTGAAACATGTAAATCTAAGGAAGCTGAAATTGCTAAAATGGCTATAAAGGAATATGGAAGTATAAAAAAATATGTTAAAGCTATGAAGAAAAATTTTAATAGTGATGCAATGACTAAAGCAGAACAAATTGATAATTTTAAAAAAGATTGTCTTTATGATAGACATCCTAAATTAAAAGAGCTATATAAAAAACTTACAGCCGACTTAAGTAAAGATCCTTCTTCAGATGAAATTCAACATATTGCTGGTGAAATAACGAGTATAGCTAAAAGAGATTATGAAGTTTTTAAAAATGAGCTTGGAGATTATTATTGGTACACTATAGTAAAATTTTGGTTGGAATTTCCTAAGGGCTTAGAAAAAAACTATGATGGAAGTGGCATGTCGTGGATAGAATCAATGGATAAAAAATATGGAGAGGGTGCATCTAAATTTATCGGAAAAGCTTTAAAGATTTATTTGGGAGATTATGAGCCTAAAATAGAAACACTATATAAAAAACTTGGATCTGACTTAAGTAAAGACCCTACTTCAAAAGAGATTCAACAAATTGTTTCTGAAATAGTAAATGAGAACCGAAAAATAAATGAAGCTTTAAAAGTAGATGACGGAGAAAATCATTGGGGTTATACAGCAGAACTTTATTTATCAAATCCTACGTATATAAAAGTAATGGACAAGAAATATGGCAGTGGTGCATCTAAATTTATCGGAGAAGCTTTAAAATTTTATTCTGAAAATAATAAGTAGTGCATTATTCCAATCACTCTAAATGCCTTGAGATGTTTCATTAACGATCCCGTGTTAGCTCTACTATGGAGATTCAATCTTTCTCCTCTTTTGTAACCAGTTCACCCTTGCCACAGCAAGAACAAATAGTTATATCTATTCCCCTCTTATTTATTTTTCTATTTCGATTTTACGATAATTGTATTTAATGCAATAAAATTCTGCACCTATTTTATTATGAGATATTAATGTTTAAGTCTATTACCGTGTTCTTTTTCTATATTCATTAGGGGAAACATCCACATATTTCTTAAATGTAGTACAAAAATGACTTTGACTATTAAACCCAGATTTAAAATAAATCACATCTAGTGGATAGGATGAGTTGTCTAAGAAGTTTTTTGCTACATTTGTTCTACATATGTTTATGTATTCACAAAATTTAAAACTAGTATTCTCTTTAAAAAGATAACATAAATAGTTTCTGCTTATATGAATGTGAGTTGCAACTTTTTGTAAGGTTATCTTTTTTTCAATATTTGAATGAATATAGGTCAAAGTATGTTTTATAATTTCGTTTTCTGATATTGATTTATCATGATTAATGACTTTTATGTAGCTCTTAATAATTGCTTTCCCTAAAGAAATTAAATCTTCCTTCAAGTGATAATTGTCCATGAGATTAAGATTTTCATAGCATAGATCCTCCAAGGTTACTGAATTGTTGTTGCAGAAATAGGTATATATAAAGATGTTGATTGAGTAGAGCAGTTTCCTTAATTCATTTGTATTACTGGATAATACTAAAAGTACTTTTACCTTTTTCATATATATTATATTGGCATTTTCTAAGTTATTATTCTTAATGTTTAAGGCAAGTTCTGTGTGATTGAGTAAATTTTTCATAGCATCTCCTTAATATTTTAAAAAAATATAGTAATAATGTTAAAAAAATCTAATTTAAAACCATTATAATGTAAATAAGAACGATAATCAATATCAACACAATAAAAAATATAAATAAAATTGTTCTCTATAATAAAGAAAGATGAGGTGGTAAAGGATTATCAGCAGTTACTATACCAATAGGAATATGAATGTATATAATATTATTAAGAGGAGGAAAATAATCAAAAATTTAGTAATTATTTATTGGAGTGGAACTAAGAAAGAGGTGATTGTGCATGCCTAAAATAAGTTATAACACTAATGGATTAAGAAAGCTGGATTTGATTGAAGCCATCAACAAGGTAAAGAAATTTGGCTACGATGGCTTAGAAATGTCCTTTCACGACAACCATATTAACCCATTAAAGGTGAGTAGAGAGCGATTATTGCAAGTGAAAAAAACATGCAAAGATATAGATATAGATATCGTATGTATTGCTACTGGAGCGGATAAGTTATTAAGTTATGAACCATTTGAACCATCATTAATAAATACTGAAAAGGAGGGTAGAAGAAAAAGAATTGATTTGTTAAAAAAATCAATAGCTATAGCTAAATATTTAGAAGTGCCTGTTTTAAATTTTGCAAGTGGAAAATTAAAAGAAGGTATGGATAAAGAAAAAGCTATGGAGTATCTTTGTGAGGGAATTGATACCTTATTAAAAGAAGATGACAAAATAATACTAGCAATAGAACCAGAACCTAATTTTTTTGTTGGTACATCAGCTGTCGCGGTAGAATTAATTAAAAAGATAAATAATCCAAGATTTAGGCTGAATTTAGATATTGGACATGTTTATTGCTGTGAAAATGATTTTTATGGAGCTTTAGAAAATTCTTTGCAATATACACGCCATATTCATATAGAAGATATTAAGAATAAGGTACACTATCATGAAATACCTGGAGAAGGAGATATAAACTTTCAAAAGGTGTTTGAAATCCTAAAGAAATATAACTATGAAGATTATGTTAGTGTAGAGTTATATAACCATTCAGAAATGTGTGATAAGGCATTAAAGGAAAGTAAAGAGTACCTAACTAACGTAATCAATAGTTTTTAGTATAGTGGGAATGGATTATTAGATATAAAAGGATATATAGATGGTCTCAAAACAAATAAACAAATAAAGGAAGAGGGTAATAAATATGGTTTTAGAAAAAACGGAGCTTTTTAAAAACAAAGCTGTAATGTTAAGTGGTCCCCAAAAGATAGAAGTTAAAGAAATAAAATTAAACCCAATCAAGGATGGTGAAATACTCATAAAGGTTAATTATGTAGCCCTTTGTGGTTCCGATATAAAACTATATGAAGGAAAATACTTAGGTCCACATAGTTATCCCATCATTTTGGGACATGAATGGGTAGGAAAAATAAGTTCTATTGGGGAAAATGTAAAAGGAAATTGGAATATTGGAGATTTAGTAACTGGAGATTGTTCTATCTATTGTGATGAATGTACTCTCTGTAAAGAGAATAAAAATCAATGTGACAATGTAGAAAAAAGAGGTATAACAATTGACGGAGCATGTGCACAATATATTATTGAAAATGAGAAGTATATTTATCATTGTCCCAAAATTAACAAACATAAGGCGTTTGTTCTAGCAGAACCTATGGCTGTTGCTGTACAAGCAATAACCAACAGAATTGAAAAATCAAAATTAAAAAAAATTAATAATGCTTTGGTACTAGGTGCCGGCGGGATAGGCGTGATGTCATTATTTGTATTACGAGAGCTAGGTATCCCTAATATTACAGTGGCAGATATAGAAAGCAAGAAACTAGAGTTGATTTCTTCATTTAATTATTCTAATGTAAATACAGTTAACATGGATTTTAAGGATAGTATAGGGGATTTAAATAATTGTTATGATCTTATCATTGAGGCTACTGGAAGTGGAGAAGCGTTTAAGAAAGCACTTATTCTAGCTGAAAGATGTGGAACTGTCATTTGCATTGGTCATCAGAACTATATTGATTTAGATTTTGGAACAGTTATTAAAAAATCATTAAGTGTTTATGGAAGTATTGGCGGTACAGGAGGGTTTGAAAAAGCAATACAAATAATAGAGAAGAACAGTGAAAATATTTCAAAAGTAATTACTGAGATAATACTATTGGACGACGTTGAAAAAGAGTTTATTGATGGATTAAAAATATCAGATAATATTAAAATTGTGATAAATTTACAAGTATAAACAAATATCATATGCTGATTAAGAGGGGGTACGGGGCAATATGTTAAAGGTTGGAATTATTGGTGTAGGAAGAATTGGGAAGGTACATGGAGAAAGTATATCAAAATATGTTAAAAATGCTGAAATTAAATCAATTGCTGATGCATACTTAAACGATGCTACAAGAGAATGGGCAAAGAGTAAGGGAATACTTGAGGTATATACTGACTATAAAAAAATATTAGAAGATCCAGAAATTGATGCAGTATTAATTTGCTCCTCAACAGATACACACTCACCAATCTCAATAGAAGCAATAAGAGCAGGAAAGCATGTTTTCTGTGAAAAACCAATTGATCATGATTTAACTAGAATAAAAGAAGTCATTAATGAATTAGGTAAATCTAAGGTTAAGTATCAAGTAGGGTTTAATAGAAGATTTGACCATAACTTTAAATCAGTTAAGAATGCGGTTGCTAGTGGAAAAATTGGAGAACCTCATATTTTGAAAATAACTTCAAGAGATCCTGAGCCACCTTCAATAGATTATGTGAAGATTTCTGGTGGCATGTTCTTAGATATGACAATTCATGATTTTGATATGGCTAGATATCTTTTAGATAGTGAAGTTGAAGAAGTTTATGCAGTCGGTAATGTATTGATAGACAACGCTATAGGCGAAGCTGGGGACATTGATACAGCTATTATAACATTAAAGATGCAAAACGGAACTTTAGCAGTAATTGATAACTCAAGGCAGTCAGCTTATGGATATGATCAAAGGGCTGAAGTGTTTGGATCATTAGGTCAAGTTTCAATAGCAAATGATAGCACTTCATCGGCAGTAATATCAAATGAAAATGGTGTTACAGGAGAAAAACCATTATTCTTCTTCCTAGAAAGATATATGCAGGCCTATGCGCAGGAAGTAACAGAATTTATTGACGCAATCGTAAATAATACAGATACACCTGTAGATGCCGAAGATGGGTTACAAGCTGTATTAATTGGTGAAGCTGCTACAAAATCATTACATGAGAACAGACCAGTTAAATTATCTGAAATTAAATTTTAATTATGAGGGGTGGTAATTATGTTAAATAGTAAAAAGGTCAAATTAGGTATTGCTCCAATTGCATGGACAAATGATGATATGCCAGATTTAGGAAAAGAAAATACTTTTGATCAGTGCTTGAGTGAAGTCGCATTAGCCGGTTTCCAAGGAACAGAGGTAGGAAATAAGTATCCAAAGGATGTTAAAGTCTTAAAAAAGGCTTTAGAGCTTAGAGGGTTGGAAATTGCAAGCGGTTGGTTTAGTTTATTCTTAACTACGAAACCATATGAAGAAACAAAGGCGGAATTCATTAAGCATAGAGATTTTCTACATGTTTTGGGAGCTAATATAATCGTTGTAGCTGAGCAGGGACATAGCGTACAAGGTGAAGTAGATACTCCAGTGTTTGATGAAAAGTACCATTTTAATGAGGAAGAATGGAAGTTACTTGGAAATGGATTAAACAAGTTAGGAAAGTTGGCCCAAGATAAGGGTATGAAAATGGTTTACCATCACCATATGGGAACAGGAGTACAAACAACAGAAGAAATCGACAAGCTTATGAGCACTACTGATGAAAATTTAGTTTACTTGTTGTTTGATTCAGGTCATTTAGTATATTCAGGTGAAGATCATATAGCAATACTTAAAAAATATATAAACAGAATTAAGCACGTTCATTTAAAAGACGTTAGATCAGAGATAGCAAAAAAGGTTAAAGATGAAAAGCTTAGTTTCTTAAAAGGAGTTCGATTAGGAGCGTTTACAGTACCAGGTGATGGAAGCATTGATTTTAAGCCAATATTCAAAATTTTAGCAAAAAATAATTATGAGGGTTGGTTTCTAGTGGAAGCAGAGCAAGACCCTGCAAAGGCAAATCCATTTGAATATGCAGTAAAGGCAAGAAAATATATTAAAGAGACATGCGGACTATAATCTCCATGTAAGTATATTAAATTTATGTGGTGTATTTTTATTATACTATAATGAAGGGAAATATAAAAGTTTACCGGTTAAAAGTTAGGGAAACCAATGCTTTCTGAATTTAGCAAGCTACTAATTATGAAGTAGGAGGACGTTTATCTGATAGATACGGTAGAAAAACAATAATTAAATTTCTTGCTATAGTTTTCGTCTTTGCAACTTTAGGTTGCTCAATTTCATCTAGTGCATCAATTTTAATCTTTTGTAGATTTATATTAGGACTAGCTGTGGGAGGAGCATCAGTTATTGTACCAACATTTTTAGCTGAAATATCTCCTACACACTTAAGGGGAAGTATCGTTACCCAAAATGAAGTTATGATTGTTATTGGACAACTATTAGCTTATATATTGAATGCTATTTTAGGAAATGTTTTTGACACTCCTGGTATTTGGCGCTATATGATAGTCATTGCTACTATCCCAGCACTTATCTTATGGGTTGGAATATTAACAGTTCCTGAAACCCCAAGATGGTTAGCTACTAAAGGAAAATTTTACCAAGCGTTGGAGATTTTAAGAAAAATTCGTAATGAAGAAGATGCAGAGGAGGAAATTAAGGAAATAGAACAAATTATTCAATCTGAAAAAAATTTAGAGTGTGCTACTTTTAAAGATTTAAATACTCCATGGATTCGCCACATTGTATTAATTGGAATCGGAATAGCCGTTACACAACAAATCCCAGGAATTAATATAATGATGTATTATGGAACAACAATTTTGGAAAAAGCCGGTTTTGGAACTCGAATGGCATTAATAGCTAATATAGCAAATGGATTAATGTCTGTTATTTCGGCAGTTATCTATATGAAATTTTTTGCAAATAGATTTGGTCGAAGACCCTTATTATTAATAGGACTTTCTGGAACTACCTTAACTATGCTTGCAATGTCTATTCTTACAAATACGTTAGCGGGTTCAAGTATGCTTCCATACGTTGTACTTATATTTACTGTGATTTTCTTAGCTTTCTTCCAAGGGTGTCTTGGACCAATAGTCTGGTTATTACTAGCCGAAATTTTTCCGATAAGAATAAGAGGATTAGGAATGGGTATTGCAGTATTTTTCCTATGGACCACTAACTTTTTTATTGGCCTTCTTTTCCCTACAATATTAAAAGGGTTAGGTTTATCTGGTTCATTTATGGTATTTGTAGTGTTAGGCGCTATGGGTATGATATTTGTATATAAATGTGTACCAGAAACACTTGGTATATCTCTTGAAGAATTAGAGAAAACTTTTAAGAATTATAAAACAAAAAATACAGGGATAACTATAGAAAAATAAATAGTAGGAATTACAGGTAATGCTTTTTTATCTCAATATTAATAAAACCTATTTTGTTTTCTTATATACAATTAATAGTAAAAATAGTATAATTGAGTAATTATTTATATCGTAATCGTTGAAAATGATGAAGACTATTTAAATTAAGTGAAGGGAGAATGAAAATGGCTTCTAAAAAAAGAATAGTATTGCTAACTATGACAATTATGATAATTAGCTTATTTGTTGGATGTGATAATAATACTATGCGTAAGATTTATAATGACAATAGTAAAATAGCCAATGTACCTGATACTTTTGGATTAGATCAAAGTAAGGAAACGATAGAATCGGGAATATATAAAGGAAAGTTGAAATTAAGTGGAAGTGGAACTATTTGGGCATATGAGAGTAGTACAGATTTTGATTTGCAAGTTCCATATACATTATCAGTAAATAGTGAAAAGGCAAAAATTGTTTTAATATCGCCTGACAATACAGTTGTTAATCTTGTAGAAAATACAGACAAGGCTACTATAAAGGGAGCAACATAATTAACTGTACCAATTAAGAGGGGTAATAATCGTATAAAGGTAGTAGGTTATGAAAAAGCAGATATTGATATTGAATTACATATAGACAAAGGTACATTTAAAAAAATAGGTTCTTAATTAGTGTGATTTCTAGTCATTAATAATAAAGATTATTCTTATATGTCATCTTAATAGGGGTATGGCAACATAGCCATCAAGCTAAGAAAACTCTATAAAAATAAATTTCCCCATTTGTAAAAATGTTATTATTAAAGAGACAATAAAAGGACACACCACTTCAGGAATTGCCCCGCTTGATTTCACTGTACATGTATTAAGAAAGCTTGATGTATTGTATTAGATTCGTGGCAACAACTTTATAGGACTCATAATGCAAAATACTTCTTTGAAATAATGCATTTAATTAAATAATATACTATTTCTAAGTTTCTTAATTAGCCAATGAAGAATAACTAAATTATGCTGTTTATAGAAATATGGATACCTTTTTTATTGGGGTATTTTCATATATTGTTCATCAACTTAAAAAGGCAGCAATGCCTTTTTTCTATATAATCTGCTAATATCATAGAAATCATAGATCTATTATCCAATCTGAGATCCTAATAATATCCATAATATATATTGAACCATTTTTTGTAATTCGTTAGCAAGTTTCAACCTTTGGCAAATAGCAATACCAGAAGATGGAAAGAATGAACATTTAAAGATTCTTCAAAGACTTGCTATAAGCTTAATGGACGATGAGATTAAAGAAGAAATAGTAAATGCAACAGATAAAAAAGTTATAGAAGAATTATTAAATCGCAATACAGAGCAATAAGTAAAATAGTAAGCTATTAATGTAGAAAATTTCTAAATTCATAGCTTTTTTATATAATAATAACTAAATTAGATACAGATTGAATGTTTAATAAAGCTTGTCTGGATTTTCTGTCCGTATGTTTTCTATGACAAGAGATGCTAATGAGTTTTTCCATGACAAAAGAATTGATGGAGATATTTATTTTTCTGGAGGATATGATTTGTTTCAAGAAGTGGAACATATATTTTCCTATGATGAGATCGAGTATTATGAGAAATTGGGGATCAATTACTATGAAGAAGATTCTTTTGAACTTATTAGATGGTTTTCGGAAATATGGAAGAAAATTATTGGAAGAAAAATCAACATTCCTTCGTACTTATGTTTACATGAACGATATAAGATCTTTTGATCTAATAAATTTGAGAAGTGTTTAGGCACATGCTGAATATTAGTTCCAGCATGTGACCATTTTTACAATTATGTCCATTGCATCCTATTTGAATCTACCAAAATAGATATTTTAAAGGTATTAATGATCTATTACTAAGTAAATACAAAATATTTTATACTAGAATTTTACTGAAGACACAAAACATAAATTAACTGCAGCTCCACCGGTTCCAGGAATGTCAATTAATGCTAAACTTGCACCAGTTGCTAAAACAGTGTTGTTGCCTGATATTATATTGTCTCTATTTGAATCTATATTAGCAACACTTTTACTAATATTATCTTCAAACAATAATCTTAGCTGTTCAGAGCAACATTGCTTACAAGCATCTGACATATCTTTAATAGTTTTATCCAAAGCAACTTTCAATGCATCTGGTACTTTATCGGAAGAACTATCTACTAAAGCGGAAGCTTGTATTAACTCAATTTCACAAAGAGATACAATTGTTCCATCTTTAAATTGAACTAATACCGCTGTGGATGCATCATTTGCATCAGGATAAAATCTATCTATGCTGTCATTAGTTACAGGTGGTTGTGGTGCTACTGTTTCAACCCTTATTTTAGTTGCACTAACGCTAAATAGATAACCTAAAACTACTCTTAAACTTGGTAAACAGCATTCACAACTACTTGGCCCGGAAGGTCCTTGAGCTCCAGTATCGCCTTTCGGTCCTTGTGGACCGGAAGGTCCTTGAGCTCCAGTATCGCCTTTCGGCCCTTGTGGCCCGGAAGGTCCTTGAGAATCGGTCCTTGTGGACCGGAAGGTCCTTGAGCTCCAGTATCGCCTTTCGGCCCTTGTGGCCCGGAAGGTCCTTGAGCTCCAGTATCGCCTTTCGGTCCTTGTGGACCGGAAGGTCCTTGAGCTCCAGTATCGCCTTTCGGCCCTTGTGGCCCGGAAGGTCCTTGAGCTCCAGTATCGCCTTTCGGTCCTTGTGGACCGGAAGGTCCTTGAGCTCCAGTATCGCCTTTCGGCCCTTGTGGCCCGGAAGGTCCTTGAGCTCCAGTATCGCCTTTCGGTCCTTGTGGACCGGAAGGTCCTTGAGCTCCAGTATCGCCTTTCGGCCCTTGTGGCCCGGAAGGTCCTTGAGCTCCAGTATCGCCTTTCGGTCCTTGTGGACCGGAAGGTCCTTGAGCTCCAGTATCGCCTTTCGGCCCTTGTGGCCCGGAAGGTCCTTGAGCTCCAGTATCGCCTTTCGGTCCTTGTGGACCGGAAGGTCCTTGAGCTCCAGTATCGCCTTTCGGCCCTTGTGGCCCGGAAGGTCCTTGAGCTCCAGTATCGCCTTTCGGTCCTTGTGGACCGGAAGGTCCTTGAGCTCCAGTATCGCCTTTCGGCCCTTGTGGCCCGGAAGGTCCTTGAGCTCCAGTATCGCCTTTCGGTCCTTGTGGACCGGAAGGTCCTTGAGCTCCAGTATCGCCTTTCGGCCCTTGTGGCCCGGAAGGTCCTTGAGCTCCAGTATCGCCTTTCGGTCCTTGTGGACCGGAAGGTCCTTGAGCTCCAGTATCGCCTTTCGGCCCTTGTGGCCCGGAAGGTCCTTGAGCTCCAGTATCGCCTTTCGGTCCTTGTGGCCCGGAAGGTCCTTGAGTCCCAGTATTTCCTTTAGGTCCTTGTGGACCAGCAGGTCCTTGAGCTCCATCACCTTTCACCTTGCCCTTGTGGACCAGGTGGACATTGTGGTGGCATGGTTTTGGTTTACAACAAGTTTCACAATATTTTTTTTTATAATTTGTACAATTTTTACAACTTACAATATCATTCTCATCAATAGAATGCCAATAATACCTACTGTTTGGTCTTTGATTAATCCCCATAATATTTTCCTCCTTAATTCTAATAAAAAGCTCTACTTTATATAATATGTGACTATGACAATTATGATAATTATCTTATTTGTTGGATGTGGTAATAATACTATGAGTAAGATTTATAATGACAATAGTAAAGTAGGCAATATATCTGATACTTTTGGATTAGATTAAAGTTCAGGAATTGCCCCACTTGATTTCACTGTACATGTATTAAGAAAGCTTGATGTATTTTTACCAGAAGTATTAGATTCGTGGCAACAACTTTATAGGACTCATAATGCAAAATACTTCTTTGAAATAATGCATTTAATTAAATAATATACTATTTCTAAGTTTCTTAATTAGCCAATGAAGAATAACTAAATTATGCTGTTTATTAGAAATATGGATACCTTTTTTATCGGCGTATTTTCATATATTGGTCATCAACTTAAAAAGGCAGTAATGTCTTTTTTCTATATAATCTGCTAATATCATAGAAATAACACGAATGATGAATGGTTATACGACTTTGTCTCTATTTTTTCAGATGTAGCTCAATTCTTAGAATAATTACTTTAACATTGTTGAAATAGAAACAAAAGTATAATATAATATTGTTAATACACTAACGGGTGGGAGGTTAGGCCATGAACAAAGAAGAACAGGTCATAATGGGTTTCAGGGACTTATTAAACAAGATAGTTTCGCTTAATAAGTTTAAGATGAAAGACAGTCTTAAGGGCTATAAGTCTTCTGAAGTACATTGCATCGAATACATTGGAAGAAATGTAGATTCAAACGTGACAAAACTTGCGGAGTCCTTTTATATGACTAGGGGTGCCATAAGTAAAATGACTAAGAAGCTCATAAAAAAAGGCATTATCGAAAGCTACCAGAAACCGGATAATAAGAAAGAAATCTATTTTAGGCTTACTGAGCAAGGGAAAGTAATTAACAAAGTCCATGAGGAACTGCACAAAGAGTTTCAAGAGCGGGATAAAGCCGTATTTGAGCAGGTAACCGAGGAACAATTTGATATCATGCTTAGCTTCGTGGAAAAGTATAGTACGCATTTGGATGCAGAAATAAAGAAGCAAGGTGTAGATATAACAAATCGAAATGATTCTGAATAATGGGGTTGTATAAAAAAGTAGCCTAAAGGGGGCTGTATCAAAACGCTGAAACATCAGCGTATGATACAGCCCCACTTTATTATTGACAAGGAAACAATAAAGTGATAGAATAGTTATGTTGCCAAGGAAACATAACTATTCTTTTTCGAGAGGTGAGAATTTTAAGTGTGTAAATTTAAGTAAATCAATACACAATCTACAGAACAAACCGTTATATAGTATATATAATAATACTATAAATAGACCAGACATAAAAGGAGAAAAAATGAAGGAAAAAATAAATCATGTAAATGTCAAAGAGATGAATTTTGATCAATTATTTAAACAAATGTCTACGGAAGAGATATGCGACAATGTACTTACGTTGGTAGGAAAAGATTTTACGGTTATTACTGCGGGCAAGGAAGATCATTATAATTCCATGATAGGCAGTGGGGGTGGCTTCGGAACTCTTTTCAAAAAAACCAACACTTGGTGTATTCTTCGAGCAGACCGTTATACACTTGAAATAATTCAAAAAGAGCAAACATATACGCTGTCTTACTTCTCGAATGAATATAAGGAACAAATGCTCTTTTTGGGAAGTAAATCAGGAAGAGATAGTGAGAAAATGAAAGAAGTTGAATTGACAAGTGTTAAAACTCCTTCCGGAGATATGTCTTTCAAAGAAGCCAGACTAATTATTGAATGTAAATTAACGCAACTTACTACCCCCAATCCCAGTGACTTTTACACACAAGAAACTAAAGACTATATAAACGAAGCTTACAAAGAAGCAAACCATTATCGCAAATTTGTATTTGGGGAAATCACCCATGTTTGGGTAAAGAAATAAGAAGAAACCAGAATTAACGCAGAGAATAATAAGTCATTCTCTGCCTTTAAGTCGTAGGGGTTAAAAACAGGGTTGTTTTTTAGAGGCCACTGAAAAAAGCACTCTCTTTTCAGTAAGTTTTTTAGGCTTGAACAGAAAAAATATGAAATACCCATATTTTTGGATGTTTCATGCTTTTTCTTTTTATATTTTTATATTTAAGTTAAAAAAGCCTTATTTCATGCCTTTCAACTTGATTATTCTCTTTAGATTCACAGTGAAGATTGATAACGCACCTTGCATTTGCATGCTAATTAAACCTGACGATGTTGCTACATCATAGCCATGCTGGTGCTTAAGTTCACTGTTTTTAGCCTCTATCATATAACGTTCTCTAGCACGTTTTTTAAAATACTCACTTTTTTCGAACTCTATTTGATCTTTGTGAGTATTTGACTTTATTGAAACCGAATAAGTTTTAGATTTAGCACCTTCTTTATAGCACCCATCTTTATGAACACAATTTTTACACTTTTCTACATTAAAATAGTAAGTTAGCACTTGATTTTTACCAACATTCTTCTTTCCCTGTTTTGCTTTTTTAATAGCCATATGGCCTGCCGGACATACAAATAAACCAGCATCTTTATTAAACTCAAATTCATCTTCTTTTTTTCGCATTCCTTGTGAAATTACAGGATTTAGTCTTGAAATTAATACAATTTTATTTTCTTTTGTATATTTTAAGTTTTTCATTTCAGAATAAGCTGTATCTCCAATTACTTCATTAACATCTATACCAGCCTCACGGCTTTTTTCTATTAAGGCTATGAGCTCCTTTCCATCACTTTTTTCGCCAGTTGTAATAACAGCTGCTGTAATTAAACGTTCTTCACTCATAGCAAGGTGTGATTTATATCCAAAAAAAGAACTATCTTCAGTTTTATGCCCCACTTTTGCATCCTCATCTTTTGATAGTTTTAGATTTTCTAAGTCATCATTAATAGCTTCCATTAAGTAGTTTAATTTAGTTTTCACAGCTGGATTTGCTGCAGTTTCTGGCTTCTCGTTTATGCTATCAATTAATAATTTGCAGTACTCAAGAATATCTTCAAGTACTCCAGTTGTAACTTTATTAGGTAACTCTTCTTTAATACCAGGATGTACTCCATACAATGTTTTTCTTAAGTTTTTTGCACGTTTCAATAATTCTTCGCTTGCTGACTTTTGGTTATAACGTGACTTGGTATGCGTAGCATCAACTATTATTGCTTTACTTTTTAAAACTCCCTCTTTTATAGCAAGTTCTACAGTCTTGTTTATTAATAAATCCAATAAATTCATGTCTTTAAGGCGAAGCTTTCTAAATTTAGTTAATGTACTTGAGTTTATTAAATTTGTTTCTTCTGGGGCTAAATTTAGAAAATATTTAAAGGACATATCATAAAGAGTTCTTTCAACAACATCTTCATCAGACAATTCATATATTACTTTCAAAAGTAAATATTTAAATAGCATTATGGGGTTAATAGCACCTCTACCCATAGATGAACTATAGTTAACCACCAATTCATCATAAACAAATGAAAAGTCAACAAGGTCATTAATTTGCTTTAAAATGTTATCTTCCGGAATAATTAACGAATATAAGCTATGGTATGTATTTATTTTTATTTCCAATTGTCCTTTTAGCATAATAGTATAGCCCCTTTTATTTTAGTCTACTATACTAATTCGACATATCTTTTAAAATTCCTTTTTGTTTTTAGTCTTTTACATAAAAAAAATCGCCATCTTTAATTCGATGACGATTTTTCATATAGTTTTTCAGTGGCCTCGTTTTTTAACAACTCTTTTTTTGCTTCCCCAAAATTTGAAAAACATACAATTTTATGAAATTAAAGTATAAAATATGGTATATTCTTATGTGTAAGGTATATTTAACTATCTTATTTTTAAAAATATAAGGGGGAGTTAAAATGAGAGGAAATGTATCAAAAAAGCTTATATCTACTGTAGTAGCGGCTACACTAATGTTGGGGTCATTCTCAATAAATGCATATGCTAAGGAAGATAATAATCAATTTGAAGGTAAGGTAAGCATAGGCGATTTCGGGCTATATACTAAAATAGCGGGAGAGGGCAAGGTTTCTGTAGTGTTTGATTCAGGTTATAATGATGGTATAAATACTGAAAGTGATCCCCAAAAAGGTTGGGGAGAAATTCAACAGGAAATATCTAAATATGCAAGAACAGTAACATATGATAGAGCGGGGCTTGGAAAAAGTGATGATACTGCAAATAGAGAACCATTAAATGATAAAGATAGGCAACTATTGATGAATAATAATTTTTGCTCAGTATCATATGATAGCTCAATATTTGAAAAAGGTAATGGCAAAACAGCCATTGATAAAGCTCGTAACTTACATGCCCTTTTAAGAGCAAAAGGTGTTAAAGCACCTTATCTTTTAGTAGCTCATTCAATAGCTAGTTTAGATGCTGTTGAATTTACAAAATTGTATCGAAAAGAGGTTGCAGGCATAATTATGGTAGATGGTTCAGGAAAGAATGTTATGGGGGATGCGATAAATTTCATTAATTCAAATATGCCAGAACTGAAAGAATCTCTCTTAGGTCAGTTTACTAAAGCGGATGGCACAATAGATGAAGTATTACAAAGTGAGCAGCAGGTGTACCAAGCAGGAGATGTACTTAGAAATGTACCATTAACTTACCTATCAGCAGATTATGAAGGTATGGGACCCATATATCAAGCAGTTGTAAACGCAGAACAAGAAGATTGGCTTAGCTGCTCTAATTATTCTAAAAGAATACCAGTTCCAAATTCTGGACACTATATATATATAGACCAACCTCAGTACGTAGTAAACGCAATTAAAGACATGATTAATACTATAGAAAATAAAAATTCACCACACAAGGATGATAATCAAAAGATTATGAAATAATAATCGGTACTTTGTTAAGGTCAATTCAAGTAAAGTTTGCGCTAGATTAAGAGGATGATTTCTGTATTGTGAACAGGAGTTATCTTTTTTTATTGGCCATTCTAAGGGGGTCATTTTCAGGATTGCAGCTGAATCTTGAGAAAACAAGGATTTTATATTGTAAAGATGATGATAGAAAGGGAGATTACCCAGATTATAAAATTTCGTTTGAGGACTATTTACAGAAATGATTGAATAGCCATAATAATATTGGAAAGAATTATAAATATAAAACTGTTAGGAGGAATTTATATGAAGCCTATACTAAAATTAAGTGTTATATTGGCCATGGTTCTAACTTTTTCATCTTGTTCTTCTCCAGAAGTTAGCCAAAATTCTAAGACAACTACTGGAAACCATGGACAATCAGTACAAGTATCGCAGGTTCAAACTCCTGTAAAGATTCCAACTATTAAAGAAACAGTTGCTACTTTATGCTCAGATGAGTTTCGGGGGAGATTAACTGGCTCAAAAGGAAATGAAAAAACTGGCGAATATATTGTGAAAACTTTTAAAGACATAGGATTAGACCCTTTTTTTGATGATAGTTATTATCAAAAATATTATCTGGGAGTTAACAGCAGTTATAGAGGCGGAGAAAATAATATTAAACTTAAAATGGTTAATAATGTTGTAGGAGTTATAAAAGGTAAAAAAAGCGAAAATGCAGTAGTGATATCAGCTCATTTTGATCATTTAGGATATGTGGATGGAACAATTATTAGGGGAGCATTAGATAATGCTTCGGGGGTATCAGCCTTAATAGAAGTAGCACATAAACTAAAAGAGAAATCTAAAGCAAAACCATTTGATACGGATATAATTTTTTGTGCCTTTAATGGAGAAGAAGTTGGATTAAAGGGGAGTCAAGCTTTTGTCAATGCTGTTACATCTACTAATTATAATTTCTATAACATTAATATAGATTGTGTAGGAGCTAAAAAAGGAGGAAAACTTGCTCTAAAGAATAAGAACGAGCTTTCCAATAAGTTATATGGCGCAGTAAAAACTGCTTTTAAAAAGGATAACATTGGATTTGCAGATACTGTGGTGCATGGTTTAAGTGACCATGTCAATTTTCAATCTATGGGGATTCCCAGTGTTTTTATAGCACAAGAAAATGTTGAGAATTTAGTCCATAAACCCACAGATACTCCGGACACTTTAGATTATGGGCAAATAGATAAAATTGCAAATGCTATAAGTGATTTTATAGGGGCAAATGATGGAGTAATATTTATACAATAGTTATTGTTGAAAAAGGAGACTAATAAAAGAATATAAATATAGTTGCGTCGCAACTATATTTATATTTCATCACAAGTAACCCCATATCTAATGATAGGGGGTTTAATATATTTAGATTATATTGATGTTCTGAATGTAACACTAGAATTTGTACTGTATGTTATAATAACAATATTTAGTAAAATGCACTTTATCTCTAAACTATATATATTTAGCAGTAAGAGATTCTTTACATTTAGTTAACTCTAAAGGTGTCCCCTCAAAAATTACATTTCCGCCTCTTATACCACCCTCTGGTCCAAGATCTATTATCCAATCTGCGCTCCTAATAATATCCATATTGTGTTCTATTATAATAACAGTATTTCCATTATCAACAATATTTTCAACTATGCCTATGAATTTTTCTATATCAGACATGTGAAGTCCAGTTGATGGTTCATCCATAACATATATTGAACCATTTTTATGTAATTCGTTAGCAAGTTTCAACCTTTGGCATTCTCCACCGGATAATGTATCAAGTGTTTGACCTAAAGTTAAATATCCAATTCCCATTTCTTCTATTGACTGTAACTTTGTCTTAATTTGTTTATTATTAAAAAATACTAAAGCTTCCGAAACAGTCATATCTAGAACATCAATTATTGTTTGATCTTGGATAGTATATTCTAAAACTTCTTTTTTGAACCTTTTACCAGCACATTCTTCACAAGTGTTTTTAGTATTCTCCATAAAAGCAAGGTTTGTTTCAATTATTCCAGTGCCATTACAATTTTCACAGGCACCTTTTGAATTATAACTAAATAGTGATGCATTGACGTTATTATCTTTTGCAAAGACCTTTCTTATGTTATCCATTATTCCACCATAAGTGGCTAGGCTTGATCTAGAATTTGCGGAAACCGCACTCTGGTCAATTAATATAACATCTTTATTTTGATTTGGAAATTCCTGTTTCATAAGTGTACTTTTCCCCGAGCCTGCAACACCTGTTATAACCGTTAATACCCCCTTGGGGACCTTAACTGATATGTTTTTTAGATTATTTGTATTGCAATTATTAACTTCTAGATATCCATTAGGCTTTCTTGTAACTTTTTTAATTGAAAGACTACTCTTTAAGGCATTTCCTGTAAGTGTGCCAGATGTGAGTAATTCATCATAGCTTCCTTCAAATACTATATTACCGCCTTTGGTACCTGCATATGGACCAACATCAACAACATAATCAGCGATTTTTATGACATCTGGATCATGTTCAACTACAATAACTGTATTTCCTTTATCTCTGAGCTTTTGTAATAGATCATTTAATTTATGAACATCCCTTGGATGAAGCCCAATACTTGGCTCATCAAATATATACAATAAATCTATAAGATTACTATTTAAATGCTTAACCATCTTTATGCGCTGAGATTCACCACCTGATAGTGTTGAAGTCTCCCTATCAAGGGTTAAATACCCCAGGCCTATATCAATAATATTATTGAGTTTTTCTTTTATACTCTCAATTACCGTGGAGACTTCTTTAAAATTAATTTCGTCTATAACATTAATAAGCTCATCAATTTGCATTGACATAAAATCTGAAATGTTATAACCATTAATTAAAGAACTTAATGCTTCTTGATTTAGTCTTTTACCGTGGCACAGAGGGCATTCTGCTGACATCGTTAATTTACTAAGCTTTTTCTTTGAAGCCTCAGACATTTCTTTATCACTATTTAAATATGATCTATTAAACTTTAGAATTAACCCTTCATAAGTTATATTCATTGTTCCAATAACATTTACTTTTATCTTTTCAGGGGGGCCATATAAAAATTTCTCTAGTTCCTCATCTGTATAATCACATAGCTTCTTATCATTATCGAAAAATCCAGATTCAGCGAATATTTTCCATGGCCAAGAACCAATACCAAACCCTGAGAGCAATATAGCACCTTCATTAATTGATTTATTTTTATCTACAATTTGATCCATATCTACAGTTAGTTTCATGCCAAGGCCCTCACACTCCGGGCACATACCACTTATATCATTAAAAGAAAACTTATTTCGTTGAGCTATATGAGGAATTGCTATTCTAGAAAAGAGCATTCTAATGAATGGGTTGATATCTGTAATCGTTCCAAGGGTTGACCTTGAACTCGCACCAATTCTTTTTTGATCAATAATTATCGGTGTAGATAAATTTCCTATATATTCAGCTTTCACTTCGCCATACTTTGGTAAAAAGTTTCTAATAAAGGCACTAAATGTCTCATTTAACTGACGTTTTGCTTCCTTTCCTATTGTATCAAAAACAATAGAGGTCTTTCCTGAACCAGATACCCCAGTAAATATAGTGATTTTTCTTTTAGGTATATTTAATGAAACATTTTTTAAATTATTTTCTCTACATCCTTTTAAGATTATAAACTCTTCCTTCATTTTATCTCCTCCATCGATCATTCTTCTGTTGCTCTTACTATATCTACATTTATATCTAGTGTTTCTATAACTTCTTTTAAATAATCCTAGTTGCCAACTTTTATTTGATAAAGCATTTTAAATATAGACATCATACCATAATTAGTTAGGTCATAGATTTTTTATATATTTCGTCGCAAGTAATCCTATATATAATGTTACAGGTATTACTCATAATTCATCTATAAATTCAAACAATTCTTCAACTCTTACTTCAAAGACTTTAGCCAAACCTATAGCAAGTTTTAAAGAGGGGTTATATTGCCCTTTTTCTAACCGGATTATAGTTTCTCTTCTTACTCCAACTTTAGCAGCTAATTCATCCTGTTTCATATTGGTTTTTGCCCGATATTCCTTTAATTTAGTTACTAACATTATTTAATTACTCCCCTTCACTATCACTTATTGTGCGGTCGAACCATAAAAATAATATACTTTTTGCAGCTATAGCAGCAAATGCAACACATCCAAAAACATTAGCTGGAATTATGACCTCTTTCAATGTCAAGAAATGAAATACTACGAAAGCTACTAACATTAAAATTATTATTATCTTATTTGCTTTATTAATATTTGATTCTACCAGTTCATCTGCTTTTTCATATTCCCCCACAAACACAAACACCGTATAAAAAACGATTTCTGCTAATACTATAATACTAATAGGTCTTTCCATTGGTATTACTGACAAAACTCCCATAATGATGGATAGACCTGCAATTAAAAAATGTTTTTGTTTTAAGTCTTTCATAAGTTCCCTCCTATATGTGATTAATTTATCACTTTATGTTACAATTAAATCACATATTGAAAGATATATCAATACAAATGTGATTGATTTATCACTTTATTTTAGTTCTATTGAGTTGACAATTTTAAATTAGGTCTACCCAACTTAATTCCCTTCTCCTTAGCATTCTTTAGTATCTCTATAACTCTACCATGTATTTTTTTCCTTTCCTTGTTAATACTTTATACTGTTTTCTTTCAAAGTCCTTACCACTTGCTCTATCCTCGAATGTAACTTTATATTCAATGTTATTAGATACAGCATATTGTTCTAGGGCTTCATGTTGCCTGTCTGTGTTTTGTTCCTTGGTGCTAACTCTTATATAAGCAAATATATTTTTCATCCTTTACAACTCCCACGAATTATTTACCATGATTTTATTGTAATGGGTACCATAAAACATATCAAACCACATTTGTTTAAATCATTAAAAATCTAGTTGCCTAAAAACTATGAATTTTTAGGAAGAATCATTCTTTACAGATCATATGATAAAAATATCTCACCTCAGTGTAGTTTGGTATCGTTTAAAATACTTGTTATTGCGTTTATTACATTTATATACTATTTTTGTATTAATTAGTGGTAATATCCTATTTGTACAGAAATAAAATATCTTATTCACTAAAACATGTTTGTTATAAAATGAATAGCCCTACGCCAATTTTTTATTGAATATCGATGGTTAGAAATAATTCTATACTATTATTATAATTTCCAGTTATCTTTATCATTTTGTAGTTAGTTGAAATACTGGGAATTCATTAAAAACTAAATTAAAATTAATTATTCGAGGAGGAAAACTATGATGAAAGATGTATTAGTATCACCACAAACAAAAGATTTAAATGTAATAACAAATGTTGAAGGTACCAAATTTAAACAAGCTAACAATGAGGGTTTATATTTAGGAGTGTTCGAAGACGTTAAAATTGCTATTGCCAAAGCAATATATGCACAAAAGGCGTTGACTATTTCTTATAATAAAGAAGATAGAGAACGACTTATAAGAAGTATAAGAAAGGCTACATTGGAAAATAAAGAGATACTCTCAAGAATGATTTTAGAAGAAACAAAAATGGGACGATATGAAGATAAAATATTAAAACATGAATTGGCAGCTAAATATACTCCGGGTACAGAAGATCTAACTACTACAGCTTGGTCTGGAGACCACGGGCTTACCGTAGTAGAGATGTCTCCATATGGGGTCATAGGTGCGATAACACCCTCCACAAATCCAACGGAAACTGTTATTTGCAATAGTATAGGTATGATAGCTGCCGGAAATTCTGTCGTGTTTAATGGACATCCAGGGGCAAAAAAATGTGTTGCATTTGCTGTAGATATGATAAATAGAGCCATCATCTCTTCTGGTGGTCCAGAAAATTTAGTAACTACTGTAGAAAACCCAACTATGGAATCCTTAGGTGTAATTATGAAACACCCATATATAAAACTTTTATGTGGGACTGGAGGACCAGGATTAATAAAAACACTTTTAAATTCAGGTAAAAAAGCTATAGGTGCAGGTTCCGGAAATCCTCCTGTTATAGTAGATGATACTGCAGATATAGAGAAAGCCGCAAAAAGCATCATAGAAGGTTGTTCTTTTGATAACAATTTACCTTGTATTGCAGAAAAAGAAGTGTTTGTTTTTGAAAATGTAGCAAATGATTTAATAAATAATATGATTCAAAACAATTCTGTACTTCTAAACAAAGAGCAAGTATCAAGGTTATTAGATTTAATACTAATAAAGAAAGATGAGAAAAGTTATAATTGCAACAAAAAACTAGAATATGATATAAATAAAAAATGGGTAGGAAAAGATGCAAAATTATTTTTAGATCAAATAGATGTAGAAGCCCCTACTAACGTTAAATGTATAATATGCGAGGTAGATACAAATCATCCTTTTGTAATGACAGAGCTTATGATGCCAATACTTCCAATTGTAAGAGTTAAAGATGTTGATGAAGCTATAGAGTGTGCAAAAATAGCGGAACAAAACAAACGACATAGTGCATATATATATTCAAAAAATATTGATAATTTAAATAGATTTGAAAAAGAAATAGATACAACTATTTTTGTAAAGAATGCTAAATCCTTTGCTGGAGTAGGCTTTGGTGCAGAAGGATTTACAACTTTCACTATTGCGGGACCTACTGGTGAAGGAATAACCTCTGCAAGAAATTTTACAAAACAAAGGAGATGTGTGCTTGCAAACTAACTTTTTAATGGAGCCGGTGCATTTACAAACCATGGCAGGGAGATACAACCATTGATGAAATTAATTTCGTGACAGAAGCAAATTTAATTATTCCAAATGATATAAAGATTATGGATGTATAAAAATTTACACTTCAAAATATAGTACTTGTAAAAAAATATGTTGATAGTAATAAATAAGAAAAGAGAGTGATTATTTTATGTTAGAAAGTGAAATAACTAACCACATTACAACACCACTTACTGCTCCATCATTTCCTAGAGGACCCTATAGATTTCATAACCGTGAATATCTTAATATAGTATACCGTACAAGTGCTGATGCCTTACTAAAAGTTGTACCGGAACCTTTATCTTTAGATTTAGATGAACCTTTAGTTAGAGTTGAAATGATGTATATGCCGGATGTAAGTGGATTAGGTGCTTATACAGAATGTGGCCAGGTTATTCCTGTAAGTTTTAATGGTATAAAAGGTGACTATTTGCATATGATGTATTTAGATAATTATCCAGCTATTGCCGTTGGTAGAGAACTTAGTGCCTACCCTAAAAAACTTGGTTATCCAAAACTATTTGTTGATTCAGATACATTAGTTGGTACATTAGATTACGGAAAATTAAGAGTATTAACTGCTACGATGGGATATAAACACCAATCTTTAGATATAAATGAGGCACGCAATGAAATTTGCCGTCCTAATTTTATGCTAAAAATTATACCTAATTATGATGGAACTCAAAGAATTTGCGAGCTCATATCTTCACAAATTACGAAGGTTACTATACATGAGGCATGGACTGGTCCTGCAAGATTACAATTATTCGATCATGCTATGGCACCATTTAATGACCTACCTGTAAAAGAAATAGTATCCTGTTCTCATATTCTTACGAACTTAACACTTCCTACTCCTAAAGTTGTATATGATTATCTAAAAAAATAATTATAATATATCACTGCATAAAAAGATATCACCAACTGGCGAGGCCACTGAAAAACTATAAAAAAAATCGTCATCGAATTAAAGATGGCGATTTTTTTTATGTAAAAGACTAAAAACAAAAAGGAATTTTAAAAGATATGTCGAATTAGTATAGTAGACTAAAATAAAAGGGGCTATACTATTATGCTAAAAGGACAATTGGAAATAAAAATAAATACATACCATAGCTTATATTCGTTAATTATTCCGGAAGATAACATTTTAAAGCAAATTAATGACCTTGTTGACTTTTCATTTGTTTATGATGAATTGGTGGTTAACTATAGTTCATCTATGGGTAGAGGTGCTATTAACCCCATAATGCTATTTAAATATTTACTTTTGAAAGTAATATATGAATTGTCTGATGAAGATGTTGTTGAAAGAACTCTTTATGATATGTCCTTTAAATATTTTCTAAATTTAGCCCCAGAAGAAACAAATTTAATAAACTCAAGTACATTAACTAAATTTAGAAAGCTTCGCCTTAAAGACATGAATTTATTGGATTTATTAATAAACAAGACTGTAGAACTTGCTATAAAAGAGGGAGTTTTAAAAAGTAAAGCAATAATAGTTGATGCTACGCATACCAAGTCACGTTATAACCAAAAGTCAGCAAGCGAAGAATTATTGAAACGTGCAAAAAACTTAAGAAAAACATTGTATGGAGTACATCCTGGTATTAAAGAAGAGTTACCTAATAAAGTTACAACTGGAGTACTTGAAGATATTCTTGAGTACTGCAAATTATTAATTGATAGCATAAACGAGAAGCCAGAAACTGCAGCAAATCCAGCTGTGAAAACTAAATTAAACTACTTAATGGAAGCTATTAATGATGACTTAGAAAATCTAAAACTATCAAAAGATGAGGATGCAAAAGTGGGGCATAAAACTGAAGATAGTTCTTTTTTTGGATATAAATCACACCTTGCTATGAGTGAAGAACGTTTAATTACAGCAGCTGTTATTACAACTGGCGAAAAAAGTGATGGAAAGGAGCTCATAGCCTTAATAGAAAAAAGCCGTGAGGCTGGTATAGATGTTAATGAAGTAATTGGAGATACAGCTTATTCTGAAATGAAAAACTTAAAATATACAAAAGAAAATAAAATTGTATTAATTTCAAGACTAAATCCTGTAATTTCACAAGGAATGCGAAAAAAAGAAGATGAATTTGAGTTTAATAAAGATGCTGGTTTATTTGTATGTCCGGCAGGCCATATGGCTATTAAAAAAGCAAAACAGGGAAAGAAGAATGTTGGTAAAAATCAAGTGCTAACTTACTATTTTAATGTAGAAAAGTGTAAAAATTGTGTTCATAAAGATGGGTGCTATAAAGAAGGTGCTAAATCTAAAACTTATTCGGTTTCAATAAAGTCAAATACTCACAAAGATCAAATAGAGTTCGAAAAAAGTGAGTATTTTAAAAAACGTGCTAGAGAACGTTATATGATAGAGGCTAAAAACAGTGAACTTAAGCACCAGCATGGCTATGATGTAGCAACATCGTCAGGTTTAATTAGCATGCAAATGCAAGGTGCGTTATCAATCTTCACTGTGAATCTAAAGAGAATAATCAAGTTGAAAGGCATGAAATAAGGCTTTTTTAACTTAAATATAAAAATATAAAAAGAAAAAGCATGAAACATCCAAAAATATGGGTATTTCATGTTTTTTCTGTTCAAGCCTAAAAAACTTACTGAAAAGAGAGTGCTTTTTTCAGTGGCCTCCCAACTGGCAGGTGGTATTTTTTTTGCATTTTTAAATAATAGATTAACAAAAATATTAATTGTTGTTAATCTATTATTTGCAATAATGTTATTAACATTTGTTCTATAAATCAATCTTTGGGATATGTGTAGTAATGGAACGAAAATCCCTGTCGTTTCAATTAAATAATTGTTTAATTCATAAAACGTTTACAGTTAATTTACAGTTAATCTAACTGTTATTAAACAGTAGATCACGTAGTACTGATCTTGTTAATATACCTGTTGATTGCTCATAATTCAATCTTTTTAGTTCAGGAGCGGCTTCAAGTCTTTTTCTCCAACTAGTTTTAGCTCGTGCCATTTTAACTAAAATTTTAATATTAGCTTGAGTTCCATTCTTAATTTTATAAGTTATTAATATCTAAACCACCTCGCTCCTCTTTTTTATATTCCTATAGGAAATGTTAGTATCATTTATTTGTGGAATGAATTTAAAAGAGCACGTTATAGAGCCTTTATCTAACTTTTATAATAAAATCATATCATAAAATATGAAATTTTTTTGTAATATTGTGTTTTAATTAATGATAACTATTTTGCAAATTTCGCTAATATTATAAATGTAGACTCTTCTAAATTGGCGCCTATGTCAAGGATATTCTAAAAAAAAGGTACTAACAAGCCAAGAGCTAGACATCCTGATAATTCACATAAGTATCTGGTTATATTTTTAAAGCTATATATTCAATAACTTCTTTAATAGTTTTAAAAGCATCACTAGATTTAATTTTGTTATTGACTCTAACGTAACGTAATAGTTTATTGTATAACTATATCAAAAAGAAAAGAGGTAAAGAAAATGAAAGTTACAGCAATTAGATCAGATGAAATCTATAAAAAAATGATTTCCTCAAAGCTTGAGCAGCGAGATGACATCTATCGATATGAACTGATGAAACCATTTGAATTTAAGTGGTCATGTATTGGTATTCCAATTAAATCGGATCAGTCAGGTGGTTACGATGTTGTTATGGCAAGCAGTATGGGTGGTGGATTTTCACCAAGCCAAATTAACAGTGAACGAATTAATGATGTTGAAAAAATCAGTGATGAAAGATTTTGGAGTGATTGTGAGGAGAGTATTACAAAAACGCTTAATGAGTTTGAGGATAATGGTATTTCACTTCCTACAAAAGATTATATCTTTACTGTTTTACTGAATGATCCACTAAACCCAATGTCAAAAATGACTGGTGATTATTGTGGCGATGGGGGAATTCCTGGTTATATCATCGGAACAATTATCCCCAATGAGCAATCGATTAAAATGCTACCTGTCGCGCTTGCCCACGAAACCAATCATAATGTAAGATGGCAGTTTATGCATTGGAGTAATGGAATTACATTGGGAGATATGATTGTTAGCGAAGGTTTAGCAGAAAACTTCGCCGCCTTTATGTTCGGAGAGGATAAAATCGGTATGTGGGTTAAAAACACAACAGCAGAAACGCTTGCAACTGTTATTAAACCTGCAATTAAGGAGAATTTGAACAATAATGACTTCAATAAACTTTCAGCATTTCTCTATGGCGATGAAATTATGGCCATGCGTGGTGTAAAGCCAGTTGGTATGCCTTATTGCGCAGGATATGCTTGTGGCTATTATCTAATCAAGCATTATCTTAAAAAGACTGGTAAAACAATATTTGAAGCTACAATTACACCAACTGTTTATATTTTAAAGGAAACAGAGGATTTTTAAAATTGAAGATTAATGAAATTGCAAAATTAACTGGAGTTACAGTAAGAACATTGCATTATTATGATGAAATAGGATTGCTTAAACCGAGCCAAATTACTGAAGCATGTTATCGCTTATATGATGAAAATGACATTGCTGAATTGCAACAGATATTATTTTTCAAAGAGTTGGAATTTTTGCTTAGTGAAATTAAGGATATTATTACAAATCCTACATTCAATAAAACAGAAGCACTAAAAAATCACAAAGAGTTACTTATTAAAAAGCGTGAACGAATTGATAATCTGATAACTCTTGTAGACAATACAATAAAAGGAGAAAATAACATGAGTTTTAAAGAATTTGATATGACAGAAATTGAAAGTGCCAAAAATAAATATGCAAAAGAGGTTAAAGAACGTTGGGGGAAATCTGATGCCTATAGCGAAAGTGAGAAAAAATGTAACAATTATAGTGAAAATCAGTGGCAGGAAATAAACGAGGAATTCAGAGATATTTTAAAAGCCTTCGCTACCAATATGAATAATAAAACTCAAGGCAGCGAAGAGGTTCAAGCACTTGTTAAAGAGTGGCAGAGTTTTATCACAGCAAGATGGTACAACTGTACAAATGAAATTTTGCAGTGCCTTGGTCTTATGTATGCTGGAGATGAACGTTTTAAGAAAAACATTGACCAGAATGGTGAGGGAACAGCAGAATTCCTCTCACAGGCAATTGCGATTTACTGCACAAAATAAGTATAACTTTTAGTTGTAACCGGCAATCACAAAGGGGAAGATTTCGGCAAACTAAAAGGGTGAATTTCTTCCAGTTCAAAAACTAAGGTTGGTGTAGCGAACTATAGAATAATGGATATATACGTTTATAAAATTTGTTTCGGGGATATGTGTCTTAATGTGTATTTTATAGGAAAGATTGGCTGGTCCCCTAAAACAATATAAAAATATCGAGAACCATCTGTACCTAAATTAATTTTAGTAGCATTAAATAGTCATCTTTTTTTTTAGCTATAATTTTAAATCCTACAGCCTTATACATTCTCACTGCATAATTGCCTTTGGATACACTCAATGATGTTTGGCTGTATCCTTTTTCCTTCAAGTATTCTATCATCTTTTTCATCAAAGATGTTCCTATCCCTTGATTTTGATATTCTTTTATCAGCGAAATAGAAAACTCTGGCATTTTATCATCTATGTTCTCATAGCCTTTTATTTCACCTGCTAAAATCCTAACCCATACAGCACCATTTTAATACCTTCAACATCTGCCACTAAGCAGTGATTGTCCTTCTTTTTAAGAAAATCATCGATGTATACACTAATTTCAGGTATTTTGAGTACACGGACTGTATATAGAAACTGCCGCAAGGGGGTATATATATCGACCTAAAATACTCAACAAAATGGTTATAATATACCTTAGTTCACTTTCTAAAATAAAAACCGGAACTTTTAATTTAGGCCATGTTTAATAACAATGTTGATAATATGACAATTTTTAAGGGAAACCAAAAATGGATTCCCTTAATTTACATAAGAAAGCTCTTTATAGTACGCTAAAACCAAATCCTTCTGATTATCAGGGCAGTAAATAGTAATAGTACTTCCTATAGCGATAGTACTTTCTATAGTATATAACTTAAATCCCTTTTCATTAATAACTGGATATAATGTTGAAGTATCATCACGAGCAGATAGTGAACTCATAATTTTGTCTAATGTTTCATCGGCTGACTTATACCTGATATTAGCAACTGGTTTCCCAAGCTCCCATGTATCCGATGAGCCTGAATATACTACTATAGCAACGTAGGTAGTACCATCCATTTTAAAATTCTCAATTCTATCACCATCATATCCCCAGTATACAATTTTGCCCGATTCTGCTATGATAACATCTTTTGAGCTACTTTTGTTTCCTGACCTCACTGCACCAATCCAACCAATAGGAATCAGCTCTATTAAAAGACTTATGATTAAAAAAATTATCGGAATAACAATATATCTTTTTTTAGTAGTCTTGCCTTTCCGCTTTTTTACTCTCCATATAATTATAAATATTACGTTTAGCATTATAAAGAACAATGCTAAAAAAATACAACAACCATTATTAAGAAAAATACTAATCCCACCATTACGCCACCCTTCTAATTTGGATATATACAGAAATTTATGCTTAATTCTATTATTGTATCCTCATTCAATTATACAATATAGTACTATAAATGAGCAAATATCATAACATCTTTATATATAAATTGCTTCTCTGATTTTAAAATCCTTTAACTTTGTATCAGAATGAGATGTGTGTGACTGAACTAAAAGATGTTTAGTCTTTTCAGCATCATTCTCTATGCTTACCACGCTTAACCAGCTGTAGTTCTACATCCGAATTTTTGGCAAACTTAATATAACTCTTGTGAGAGTCAGTACAGATGGTTGAATTATCTTCAATCCTACCTGCAAAGAGTCTTTCTAAATCTGTATGATTCATTCTACCTTTAATTCCACGTCTATGAGGTTCTCGTGGCATTGTAAAAGTAGTGCTTTTCTTATGATTTCCTTTAAAGGATTCTCTGAAAAATGCCTCATCAACTTCTATAACTCCACCAACATTTCCAATACCCATATATACTCTGATAGCGTCTAAAAACTTATGCCTACAATAAAAAGATGTAGGCACACTAATTTCGACTATCTCGGCACATTTTCTTATGGAATAACCATTTATCATACATTTAGAATATAATATCCACTTTTTAATATATTTCTTAATGTTGATGATGAAATTTTCTGCGTAAATTGAACCTACAAAACTACCCCCTAAGCCTATTTTAACTCGCCTTAAATTACGATTTGTTAATTTAATTAAAAAATAAAAAGCATTCATAAAATGAGTGTTTTTTTTGGTGCAGATGACAGGAATCGAACCTGCATGCCGTAAAGCGCTAGACCCTGATTCTAGTGCGTCTGCCAATTCCACCTCATCTGCATAAATGGTGAGCCTTATGGCAATCAAATTTCTACAATGTTTTGTTTTGCTTAAACTAAATAAAGAAAACCTAAAGTTAAATTAGTATAATAAGTATATTATATACGTTTTATCTAATTCAGGATTATTATGTAACATAATCTGGACGTAAATTTAAAAAGATTTATAAAAAACTTAAAAATATTTAATATTAGGGGGTTCGGATTTGCGATTCTCGTGGCTATTATATATAGGGCTTAATTAAAAGGTGTTAATAGTGCAGCTTTGCAGGTGATGATTTAATTAATATTAAGGAGGATTAACTAATGGCTAAATACAGACAGATTTATACAGAATTTTGGAGTGATAGCTTTGTGTTTGAACTTACACCAGAGGAAAAATACTTTTATTTATATCTTATCTCAAATACCAAAACAACGCAGTGCGGTATTTATGAAATATCAAAAAAATTTATAGCTACAGAAACTGGGTACAACAGAGATACTGTAGACAAGCTAATTAAAAGATTCTGTGAGTATAACAAAATCTTATACTGTGATGATACGAAAGAGATTATGGTGTTAAATTGGATGAAATACAACGTACCTAACAATATAAACGCTATTAAATGTGTTCATCACGAGTTATCCAGGGTTAAAAATAAAGAATTTCTTAAAATTTTATTTAAAAAATGTGATGTAGCTCAATTAGATGTAGCGAAAATTTTCGAGAACCTCATTATAGAGGAATCTTTTGATATTAATTTTACTGATGATAGAACTTCTGTAAATTGCTACTTAGAAAAAGTGGACAATCATCCTATAAACTTTACTTTAGAAAGCAGCTCTGATGTAATTCCCATGGAAAATATAGAAGACCAAGATAATAATGATTTTCTGAAAAAGGAAGAGATTCAGGAGTCACGTGAATTCATAAATAACAAGTATATTAGTAGGGTCTTACAAAGCCCTTATAAGGGGCTACCAAGTAATAGAATAAGAAGTAATAAAGAAGAATTAATAAATAAAGAACAAGAATTAATAAATAAAGAAGAAGAAGCATTAACTAAGAAAGAAGCAGAAGCATTAACTAAGAAAGAAGCAGTAACTAAAGAAGAAGCAATAGTCATAAAATATAGAAATAATTCTGCTGCTGGTGCTGATGGTGAGGGCTTAAAAAGTGTACTTAAGGTATTTGAAGAAAATGTACATGCTATCACGCCTTTGGTGTATGAAAAAATATTAGATTTTGCAAAGCAGGTAAGTAGCAAAGTTATCATTATGTCTATTGATGAGGCTGTAGAATATAATGCTAAAACTATAAAGTACATCACTAAAGTACTCAATAGCTGGATAAGTAAAGGCATAAAAACTGCTGAGCAGGTAAAATTCTATCAAAAACAGTGGGCTAGTAAAAAGAGTGGCAGCTCAAGCCATAATGTGAAAAATGGTGGCTTCTGCGACTATGATCAAAGAACATATGATTTCGATCTTCTAGAAAAACAGCTATTAGGACAAGTATACTGATTAGTTATCTTTGGATATTCCCTTAATAACGAATTTTGTATTCCAGAGATATGGGTTCAAAGAAATAGTATTAATTATATGGTGAAAGGTTTATTGGAAATGAATTTTCAGTTTTTGTTGTTAACAATATATCCAGCAATGTTATTGAGATTTTAGGATATATTGTTATAATGAAGTAATAGTTTGTTGGTTAATTCGCTTGTTTATAGACATAAATAACTTATCAAAGGTGAATTTCAAATGATAATAAACTTGGAGGAATGAAATCATGAATGTAGATACCTATAAAAATTTACTGGATGAAGTGGGCTCAGGAAATAATGCTGTTATTATTACAATGTTGGATAACAAAAATTGTGGAAATAAACCATATCAGAACAAAACACTTTTTACAGAGGAAAGTCTGAATTCCCATAATCGAATATCTGATTTAGATGAATTACTTTACCAAAAGGCAAACTATGCAATAGAAACTGGAATTCTTCAGCTTGTTAAAATTAGTGAAAGTGAAGCTTATTTAATTGAACCATATTTTCCAGAACCACGCTTAATAGTTTTAGGTGGTGGACATATAGCTAAGCCCTTAGCTGAGTTTGGTTCAAAAGCAGGTTTTTCAGTTACAGTTATCGATGACAGACCCTCATTTGCTAATAGTGAACGATTTCCTACTGCTAAAAAAGTAATTTGTGAGAGTTTCGAGAACTGTTTCGACTTAATTAGTTTAAATAAATCTGCTTACGTTGTTATTGTAACTAGAGGTCATAGGCATGATATGGATTGTCTAAGACAAGTTTTAAAACATAATACTGCATATGTTGGAATGATTGGTTCAAAACGGCGAGTTAAAAGCGTCATGGAGCAAATGCTAAGTGAAGGATATCCTCAAGAGGAGTTAAACAAAGTCAATGCCCCTATAGGTCTTGAGATAGGAGCAGTTACACCAGAAGAGATAGCGTTTTCTATTATATCTCAGGTCATCAGTTATAGACGACTCGGTGATATAACCAATGTTATTAATAGGCAAACGAAAACTAATTGGCCAGAATTTGACAATGAAGTGTTAATGGAATTGTGCAAAGAAGAAAATTCTCCAAAGGCGATCATTACAATCATTTCTACGAAAGGTTCAGTTCCAAGAAATGCAGGAGCTAAAATGCTTGTATGGCCATATGGTAAGATTTTAGGGAGTATAGGCGGAGGGTGTAGCGAAGGCACGATAATTAATGATGCCCGTAACTTACTCGGAAGTGGTGGATATCAAATTCAAAGCATAGATATGACAGGCGCCATCGCTGAAGATGAAGGGATGGTATGTGGGGGAATCATGGAGGTAATAATAGAGTCTTTTTAAACATCACGATAACGGTTGCATTTATTTTTGGTTAAATAAAATATACTTGTCAATATCTAAAGTTTACAATTAAAATAATTACAAAAGCTATAAGTCTTAATCCTCTTTTTGGTTTTTTATTTTCTGAACATAGCTATAAATGGTGACTTCTGATGAGCCTAATTATTCAATGATTGTAGAGAGATTTTCTGATTCACTATCATCTTTACTAATTAACATGGCTGTAAAAAACGTCAAAACGACAATTAATTTTAACGATGATAAATATTATTGAAACTTTGGGATAAAGTAAAAAGTTTAAGATTTACCTATACAAGGAAAAAAGTTAAAGTACATATCAGACCATAGGCTTAAAATATAATAATTTATTAGATAAGTATCTAAAACTTTACAACAACTTTACATATATGATAATCTTCTCATATAAAAATAGTTTATAATTTTACTTGCTAATTATTTATATTAATAAATTTGAATAAATAAAACAATAATATAGTATAGTCGGAAAACAATAATTAACAATTTCCATATTTAAGTATTAAAAGTGCTTATTTGAATGAAAAGTTATATTTGAATTAATTACGGACATGACAAAAAGACTTTTTTATACACTATTTTAAAAAAGCCGTAGGCTGGTTATTGAATTGAAATTTATTTTAAATTACGCAGCTATATTTTTAAGAGTTGGGAAAATATCGGCAAGGGCTATTAATCTTTCTGATGCCCAAGCATCTATGAAACAGCAAAATGCACCAAGAAATACCCTTGTTATTCTACACCCAACAGAATAAATAATTGCATCTTCAGCATGAAAATTGTTATTTATTCTATCCCAACATCTTTCAGTAGTTGAACGTCTTTTATAAAGAGATTTCCATTGTTTTGAACCTCTTAATATTGGAGTGAAATACCTTGGGTTGTCTAATGTTTTAGTGTAATAAGATTTATTGCTTTTCATAGGACATTTTTCACAGTTTTCACATTGAACTGGGAATAACCATTTATGTCTATATTGTTTACTAATAATTCCCCAATTACGAAGCTGATGTCCACAAACAGTTCCGTGTGGAATAGCATTCTTATCAAGTTTAACAAATTCACTATTTGATGAAGGTTTTGAAGAACGTGAATTTAAATCAATAATAGGATTTATTCCATAATGCATGCATAAAAGATAAAAAGCATTAGCATCATAAGCAGAATCTAAGGCTACAGAATGAAATTTAATTTCAGGATATAAATCCACAAGTTCTTTAAGTGCATAAACGCCAGTAACAGCATCATGGCGTGCCGCGCTAACAAATTTAATATGGATAGGTAGGCTGTAAAAGCTATCACAGGCAGTAAATCCGTGATAGGTATGACCATAGTAATAATGTTCATTAAAGCTATCCCAACCCCAGCTAGCACTGGGGTCGGTAAACTTTCGATAACAGTCACAATGTTCTCCTGGTTTAAGTTTGCAATCACAAACTTTTTTACCGTAAGGCGAAGCCTGTGTTGGCATACAGGTTCCGTCGCCAGCAATATTTAGTTTAGAAGGATCGCCCAAAATACCCATTGATAAAGAAGGAATAACAAATAATTCTTTAAGTATGTTGTTCATTTTGGATTCGCTTCTGTCAAGGAGCTTTGAATTATCATATTTTAAGATTCTTTTAACTAAACGGTCAACTACACCAGACTTGGAGTTATTCATCTTTTGGTTTTTCTTTTGTTTTTTACGTGGTTTACGTTTAATTTTACGCAGTTTGGATTTATTAAGGATCTTATCCTTATGAATCAGCCTATCCATAAAATCATAAAAAGTACCTACACCAGGAATTCGGTCAACATGTATGCCTTCGGCTTTAGAGTCTGAATAGCAAGCGGGTATAAAGCCAGATAAAATTGAATAGAAAGGGTCTGAACGTAATGTTTTTACCCAAGATGATATACTAGTTTCTTTACAATAAGCCATGATAATAAGTGACCTGAGTAATGCTACCGCATCTTTGGGCGGAGCCCCTTGATTAGATTTAGAGTAAGTACTTTCTATTAGAGGGACAATTCCGGTTAGGTCGGTAGACCAGATTTTAGTTATTTGTGAACTACGCTCAAACAAAGTGATTTGTTGATTGGTTTGAATATAGAATTTTTCTAAAAATGTTTCAAGAAAATATTGATATTGAGAATGAGAAACCTTAACAGTTAACATAAAAACACTCCTCGCAAATGAAATAATGTAAAAAAATATACATATTTAATTTTGCGAATTTTTACTAGCTGTCAAGTCTTATTTCACAATGTTTAAGTAAAAAAGATTAAAAGTAATACGAATAGCTTAAATTTTCTAGGTTATTCGTACAATATGAGGCACCACGAATTTTTGAGGTGAAGTTGATTTTTGAGCAAAATGAATCAAGAGTTAGCAGTACCTTAAGAGTTTCCGAGAGTGCACATAATATTATTGGAGGTGATTTGTTTGAAACAAAAGATTCTAATAGTAGAAGATGATTTAGCAATATCAAACTTAATCAGATTAAATTTAAATATAGCAAATTACGAAACTAAAGAAGTTTATGATGGCTTAGAAGCAATTAATATTATTGAAAATCAACCTTTTGATTTAATACTACTGGATGTTATGCTTCCAAATGCTGATGGTTTTACTATAATGGATAAAATAAGATATTTAGATATTCCTGTTATATTTCTTACTGCTAAAAACTCAGTTATTGATAAAGTAACTGGATTAAAATTAGGAGCAGAAGATTTTATTGTAAAGCCCTTTGAGGCTCTAGAACTGTTAGCAAGAATTGAAACTGTTCTTAGAAGATATGGAAAAGCTAATGATGCTTTGGAATTTAAAGATATTAAAATATATTTAAAAGAAAGAATAGTAAAAAAAAGTGGCAAAATAGTAGATTTAACTCTTAAGGAATTTGAATTATTATGTATATTGGTGCAAAATAAAAATATAGCATTAACTAGAGATATACTATTAGAAAGCGTATGGAAATATGATTACTTTGGAGGAACTAGAACTGTTGATATGCATATAGGTTCAATTAGAAAAAAATTAGACCTAAATGATAATATTAAGACGGTTTATAAAATTGGCTACAGGTTGGAGGACTAATAGATGAAATTTTGGCAAAGAATATACATTTTATTTTTGACTTTATTTATTTTAACCTTTAGCTTTGCAGGAATTTTAATAATAGAAAAGATTCATAATGAAACATTAAAAAGAGAAGTAGATAGATGTTTAAGTGAACATTTGAGTATTTATTCAGGAGTGAATTTAAGTATTCCGGTGTATGACACTTTAAGAAGGTATTCCCGTAATACCAGCTCGGATGATGAAATTTTATCTAATGCCATCAATGATTATTACAAAAAATACAATGATAAAAATGTTTATGTAGAGATTTTAGATACAAATAATAAAAGTGTGTTTAGTAATATGAATTTTAAAATGCCTGATAAAAGAGAAGAAATCAATTCACTTCAACCAGATAAAAGACAATATATAATTAAGGATATAGGTAATAAATCATATATATTTATATCAAACTTGATAAATATAAACAATAAATCCTATAAATTTACTTATGCGCGAAATATTTCAGGAATTTATAAAGAAAGAGGAAATCAGTATATTTTCTTTTTTAAACTAGATGTAGTAGTATCTTTAGTTTTCATGGCGTTTATGTATTTTGCAAGTAAATATATAACAAAACCAATCCAGAATCTTATTGGGGCTACTAAAAGAATAGTTAAAGGAAACTTTTCAGAAAAGGTAGAAATAAAATCTAAAGATGAATTTGGCGTGCTGGCAGAAAATTTCAATACAATGGCTGAGGTTGTTGAAGAAAAAATAAATGAATTAGAAAGAAATAATAATGAAAAACAGAGGTTCATCGATAACTTGGCCCATGAATTAAAAACACCATTAACTTCTATAATAGGGTATGCGAATTTACTTCGTACCACCAAATATAATGAGGAAATTTTTATAGACGGTCTTGGCTATATATATGGAGAAGGAAAGCGGTTAGAGGAATTATCTTTTAGGCTAATGGACTTAATACTATTAAGAAAAGAAGAGTTTAAGCTGCAAAATGAAAGCATAAAAAACATTGTTCTTGAAGTAAAAGGGTCATTGCTTCCAAAACTTATTGAAAAAAACATAAGCTTAGTAATAGAGGATAATGGTTTTGAAATGATGATGCAACGTGATTTAATGAAGGTACTACTAACTAATCTTATAGACAATGCTATAAAAGCTTCTAAGGTTAAATCAGAAATTCACATTGGTATTAACAAATATAAATATGAAGTTGAAATAAAAGATCATGGCATAGGGATTGCTAAGGAACATATAGATAAGATCTTTGAACCCTTCTATATGGTTGATAAAGCAAGAACTAGGGCAAGTAATGGTGCCGGATTAGGTTTATCAATATGTAAAAGGATATTGGATATTCATAGTGGATGCTTTGTAGTTGAAAGTGAAATAGATAAGGGAACTTCAATTAAATTAATATTTAATACTTGTAAAGGTGGTGACTCCTTTCATGAAACATAAAATAATACTTCTCGTATTATTGATTTCTAGTATTTTTTTAACTTCCTGTAGTGATTTTAGTAACATAAAAAAAAATCAACTGGTAGTTATAAAGCTTGATAAAAATACTATATCTACTTCAGATATAGTGAATGGAAAAAAAATCTTAACAGAGGAAGGAGCAAAATTAAAAGCTCTAGAAATTTTAGAAAAATATTTTAATGTGAAACTTTACCTGACAGAGGTTGGAAGTAATGTTCAGTTCATTAGTTCATCAATGTTAAAAAAAGATTTAGAGCTGATAAAGCCAAGTAAGTATTCAAAAACGCAATTGGAATATAGTAAATCTGTGTTAGAAAACGGTTTATATAATGTGGAATTTTTTACAAGAGTAGAAAAGAAAACACAAAATACAAATTACACAGGCTATTTTATGAAAATAGATTCAAAAACAGGAGAATGTATATATTTTAAAAGTTATGATAGTGAGATTATACCTTCTTCAAACAGTAGTATTGATATAACCGAAGCAAAAAAAATAGCAAAAGAATTTATACTAAAAAATAATATTGGTAATATTAAAAATATAAAGTTCGTTAATCAAAATCCGAAAAGCGTAAAGGAGCCAGTTGGATGCAGTTTAGTATACGAGGATGCTGACGTAGCTAGTAATAAAGTAATAATTTCTATTGATGAAAGCACTAAAAAAATATACAGTTTCTCAATAGGAGTAATGGCGATAATTCAATCTAATACTAGTTGGTAAGAAAATAAACAAATGGAATAAAATTATAAAACCTACTACCTTTAGTGTAAGTGACATAAATAAGAAAAAGCATCCCATATTCGGAATGCTTTTTCTTATATATATCAGTTTACAAAATACTCACTTTTAACAAAATCTTATTTTGTTAAAAGTGAGTATTTTTTTAGAACTAGATAATTCTTTTCTTTACATATACTTTACAACTATTAAAAACTTCTGATATATTCTCCTATTATAATTAAATATATCAGATAAACGATAAAAAGCAAAAACAATGTAGAAAGAAGGGAAATCTATGAAAAAAAAGTTGTCGAAAATAAGTATAAAAGCACTCTTTGTATTCTTATTAATCTTGGGATTGCTATTTATTAGTAATCAAGTAAAAAAAGGAGCGAATGCTAATCCACAGATTATTAATAACCACGAGCAAAAGAGTAATACTTCTAATTTTACAGTATGTATTGATGCAGGCCATGGCGGATATGATGTTGGTGCTACAAACTCATCGAATATTTTTGAAAAGGATGTAACATTAGTAATTGCTCTTAAAGTAGGCGCTCTCTTAGAAAAAGATGGTATTAAGGTGTTATATACAAGGACTACTGATAAAGTGTCCTGGCCCTCTGATAATGAGCTAGATCTTAGAGCAAGAGTTAAAGTATCGAATGAAGCCAAAGCAGATGCATTTGTATCTATACATTGTAATGCGGCTACTGACTCTAGTTATCATGGAGTAGAAACCTGGTGTAGGTTTCCTAATACTGATGGTGAAAAACTTGCTAAAAGTATCCAAAAGGAGCTTGGTAATAGTAAGTACTCCGCCGATAGAGGTTTAAAATATGAATCTAATGGATACTCATTGGCTGTATTAAAGCTTAATAATTCTGTTTCCGCATTAATTGAAATAGGTTTTTTAAGTAATTCTTCAGATGCTAATTTTGTAACATCTGAAAGTGGACAAGATGTATGTGCTAATAGTATAGCAAAAGGAATTTTAAATTATAAGTCATCAGTTAAAAAGTAATTAATTTTACACTAAAATTAATGTTTAGATATAACAAAGGAGAAAAAAATTATGAGAATAAAAAGCAATAAATTTAAGACAATAAGAAACACTGTAATTATAGTATTTTCTATTATATTATGTGCTTTATTTTATACAGGGTATACATGGGTTTCAGAAGTGAATGTTCAAGCCAAGGAAAATCAGGTATTACAGGCTAAGGCACAGGAAATAAAGGAAAAAGACGAAGCGGATAAGAAAGCTAAAGATTTAAATACTAAAGCCGCTAATGCTGCAGCAGATTATGATATACAAAAAATATCAGATATATCTAGCGGTAGAGGCGTGAAAGATGGTAAGAAAACCGCGTTTCTTACTTTTGATGATGGCCCATCTACTACTGTAACACCACAAGTACTAGATGTATTAAAAGATAATAAAATAAAAGCAACCTTCTTTACTGTTGGAAACCTTATAGAATCTAATAATTCAAGTAAAGAGCTTATAAAAAGAATTTCCAAAGAAGGACATTCTATAGGAAATCATAGCTATAGTCATTCAATGAAAACATTATATCCTCATAACAGACTTGATGTAAGTATTTATATGGCTGAACTTGAGAAAACTAACAATATCTTAAAAGATATTTTAGGACAAGATTTTAATGCACGAGCAATGAGAATGCCAGGTGGATATATGTCTAGAGTGTACTACGATGATCCTAATTTGATTGAATTGAATGCCAAGTTAAAGGAAAAAGATATGTATAGTATAGATTGGAATGCATATATTTTCGATGCTGAGGGTAAAAACAAAACTGCACCCGAATTAGTAGAGGCATTTAAAAAAGATGTAGGTACACAAGAAAAAATAGTAGTATTAATGCACGATACATATGGTAAGGAAGAAACTGCAAAGGCATTACCTGAAATTATAGACTATCTAAAAATAAATGAATATGAATTTAAGATTATAAAATAACTTAAGGCAGTATTTGTAATATAATGGTATAAAACAACTTATAAGTGTTGCCTAATTGTAGGAAAATATGAATATGTAAGTATAACTGCATCCTTTGGTAGCTTTTCAGCAAATTCTGTGTAGTAATCACGGCTTTTCATTCGTCCATCGCAGCCTGCCATTACAAAGAATCTCTTTATTGCTCCAGATTTAATAGCGTCCACAATTTTGTCCACAACAGCTATCACTTGATTATGAGCAAATACTCCTACTATTTCACCTTTTTCAATTTCTTTAGGTGCCGCACATTTTTTAGCCTGTTTAATTATTTATATCACGATAACGGTTGCATTTATTTTTAGTTAAATAAAATATACTTGTCCATATCTAAAGGTTACAATTAAAATAATTACAAAAGCTATAAGTCTTAATCCTCTTCTTGGTTTTTTATTTTCTGAACATATCTATAAATGGTGGCTTCAGATGACCCTAATGTTTTAGCAAGTTGTTTAACGGCACCTTTTAATAGAAAAATCCCTTTTTGATGAAGTTCCTCAACTATGTGAATCTTATCTTCTTGTTTTAAATATTCAATAGTAATACCTTTAGCAGAGGTTATTTTATTAATTGAACATTGAGCTAATTCTTCAATGATTGAAGAGAGATTTTCTGATTCACTATCATCTTTACGTTCTAATTCAGATTCGTTTTTATAAAGAGAATATACCTTTGAAACAGTTTCCATCAAAGTATTAAGGGCTATTTCATCAGTGTTCACAGATATAAGCCCAATTAAATTCATATCATCATCTCTTATAAAAAAAGTTGATGAACGTAGGGAGTTATTCATTTTATTATCTCCGTTATAGTTAGTAATAAAATCATTTTTTTCATTTGAATTTTCTTTTAGTATTTTTAAAATTAAATCTGTTGCAGGAGCACCAACTTCTCTTTTGGAAATATAGTTATTTTTTATACTAATAATAGAATGGTCTAAATCTGTTAAGTCGTGTAAAGCCACTTCACTATTTTTACCCAAAATCCCAGCAATAAAATCTACCAACGGAATATATTTATTTAATTTATTCTGTATAAGTTTAGATGACATTTTTTCACCTCATAAATATCTTTATATTTAGCCTTGTGCATATTGCAAAGTGTTGTCTTTATAGAATTTTAACTGAAGAGATATAATTCCAGTAAGTGTTATATTTTCACTGGAATTATAGTGCTATCTCCTAACTTACATAAATGGTTCTGTTTCTATATGAGATATTTTGTTAGTGGCAATTTTTTTATCAGCCCAGTTTTTACCTTCAATAATGCGAGAAATAATCATTGCAACCCCAGTATCACCAGTAGCGTTAATTGCTGTTGCTGGTGCGTCTGTTATTGTTCCAATTAAAACCATAATTGGAATTGAAACAGCCGGAAATCCAAAAGCAGCTACAATAAATATTTCTCCAACATAGCCACCTGCCGGTATTGCACCCATTACTGATGAGGCTACTACAGATACTACAATAGCAGTCAATAAGTTTTTAGGATCCAGAAAGTTAATGTTAAAAATAGAACACATAAATGCAATTTTTAAAATTGAAATTAAACACGCTCCATCTTTATGAAGATTACAACCCATAGGAATAGTAATATTCTTAATATCTTCTGGAATGCCAATGTTTTTTGAGGCAATAAGATTACTCGGAATACTTGCAGCACTAGAGCACGTACCTAAAGATGTTAAAGCTGGCGGAATAATGTGTTTCCAAAAATTTCTAATTCCTCTATTCCCATCACCAATGAAAGCGAAAATAGTATTTGCTAAAAAGAAATATATTAGAGCCGCTATAAAATATATTATTAATGCTCTTGATAGTGGTCCTGCAATTTCATCACCATACTGCCCAATCAAAGTAGCGAAGAATGCACCTAGTCCTATTGGGGCTAAAAGCATGACATATCCAACCATTTTCATAATAACACTAGATAGTGAGTCAAATAATTGCATTACAGGTTTTCCTTTTTCTCCTATAGCAACAGTAGATACTCCAAAAAACATAGAAAAAACAATTAAAGCCATCAAATTTTTTCTTGACCATAACAGTGAAAAGTCATTTACTGTAAACATCGATAAAAAATTACTACTGCTCGTCATATCCTTTACTGTTTCATTCATAACGATATTTGCTCCATGAGCTGGATCAAACACCCCACAGATGACAGCCATATAAACGCTGGCTATGATTTCTGTTACAATAAACAATACCATCATGATAGATAATACTTTACCAAGCTTGTGCAAATTCTCCATATTAGCAATGGAAGATACTAACGATACGAAAATCATAGGGACTACACAACAATATAATAAATTTAGAAAAACATCTGCTATAGGAGTAAGAAGTACAGCTTTTGGTCCAAGTATCCATCCTACAATGGACCCTACTAACATTCCCCCAAGGAGGATAAAAGAAAATTTATAATTCTTTAAAAACTTCATTAGTGTTCCTCGCCTTCTATTTTTACAAAGAATTGATATTCTTTATGATGTTGTCTACAGCCATTTCAACATATTTGGGATCAGTAGCCATATTGAGTCTAACAAAACCTTTGCAATCTTTACTAAACAATTCACCTAAATCAACAGCAAGTCTACATTTGTCCTGTATAAAGGTTTTTGTGTCCTTAGGATCTATATATTCTCGTAAATCTAACCAAGCAAGATAGGTTCCTTCTAATGGCGTAATAATTATTTTTGGTGCTTTTTCATTTAGTCTGGTTTTAACATAGTTATAATTATATCGTATTACATCTAGCAAAGAATCTAACCACTCTTTTCCATGACTATAAGCAGCTTCTGCTGCAGTGAGTCCCATGATATTTACTTCTGTTTGATTAACAGTTTTTGCATAAGCGTCATATTTAGCTCTTATTTCTTCATTGGATATGATTATATGGGAATTTAATAACCCAGCTAGATTGAAAGTTTTTGACGGTGCTGTAACTGTTATTAGATTATCTGCATACTTTCCGCAACTTACAATCGCTGCTGGGATTTGAACATTTTTTCCAACTATAATATCCTGATGAATCTCATCTGAAACAACAAGAACATTGTGTTTTTTACATATAGACAAAACTTTATCTAATTCTTCTTCTGTCCAAACTCTACCAACTGGATTATGAGGAGAACATTGGATAAATAATTTGACGTCGTTTTCAACAATATTCTTTTCAAAATTCTCGAAATCAATAGTATATACTCCGTTAGTATTAATTAATTCCGATGTAATCAATTTTCTTCCATTATCGTTTACCGCATTGTGGAAGGGATAATAAACTGGAGTAATAATCATTACTGAGTCATTGGGTTTTGTAAAAGCATTAACAAACCAGTATAAGGCAAGAACAACACCAGTTGAAAAACGCATCCATTCTTTATTTATCTCATAATTATGTTCATTCTTTTCCCAGTTAATGAAGGCATCATAATAGGATTCAGGTACATAAGAATATCCAAATATTCCGTGTTCAATTCTTTTCTTCAGTGCATCAATTACAACTTCGGGAGTTTTAAATTCCATGTCTGCAACCCACATAGCAATTAAATCTTTATCACCATAACGCTTATCTAGTGCATCCCATTTTAAGGAGTTTGTCCCTAACCTATCTATTGAATACTTTTCACAAAATTCCTTGATATTCATTATAAAAGCTCCTTTTTTTTATAAATTAGCTATTGCGTCAGCTTCGACTAATACTTTTTATACGTTTACAATATTATATAAACTAAATAGCCATTAATTTATTATAACAATATATTATCATAGCTGTAAAAAAACGTCAACATAATAATTAATTTCAAAGATGATAAATATTTATTAAAATTTTCGAATAAAGTATTCCATATGCGAAATGGCTGTTCTTGTATATATAACTTTACAACTTGCTTACAGTTTACAAAGACTTATTTAGTTAAAAGTGAGTATTTATCTAGAATTAAGTAATTTATTTTAGAATAATTTATGGATGCTAAGCATATGGTTATGTGAAAGATGAAATATTGGCTGAAGATTATTTAGTTTTTGTACTAGAATTAATGGTTAGATATAACAGGGGGAGAAAAGAATTATGAGAAGAAAAAGTAATGATTTTAATACAACAAGTAGCACTGTAAGTATAGTGTTTTTTATTGTATTATGCAGTTTATTTTATACAAGCTATACATGGTTTTCTAAAGGGGCTAAAGCCGCTAAAGCCGCTAATGCCACTAATGCCACTAATGCTGCAAATGTTGCAGCTGATTATGATATACAAAAAATATCGGCCATAGCTAGTTGCAAAGGGGAGAAGGATGGCAAAAAAATGGCATTTCTTACTTTTGATGATGGGCCGTCTACTACGGTAACACCTCAAGTACTAGATGTATTAAAAAATAATAACATAAAAGCGACCTTCTTTACAGTTGGAAAATTTATAGAATCTAATAATTCGAGTAAAGAGATTATAAAAAGAATTTTCAAAGAGGGACATGCTATAGGAAATCATAGTTATAGTCACTCATTGAAAACCTTATATCCCCATAACAGACTTGATGTAAGTACTTATATGGCTGAAATTGAGAAAACTAACAATATCTTAAAAGATATTTTAGGACAAGATTTTAATGACCGAGCAATAAGAATGCCAGGTGGTTATATGTCTAGAGTGTACTATAAGGATCCTAAGTTGATTGAATTGAACGCTAAGTTAAAAGAAAAAGATCTGTATAGTATAGATTGGAATGCATATATTTTCGATGCTGAGGGTAAAAAGAAAACTGCACCCGAATTAGTAGAGGCATTTAAAGAGTCTGTAAGTACACAAGAAAAAGTAGTAGTATTAATGCACGATACCTACGGTAAGGAAGAAACTGTAAAAGCATTACCTGAAATTATAGACTATCTAAAAATAAATGGATATGAATTTAAGATTATAAAATAACTTAAGGCATTATTTGAAATATAATGGTATAAAACAACTTAGAAGTGTGCCTAATTGTAGGGAAATACGAAAATTACAAATTAAATAATAAATAAAAAAGCACCCATAAATGAGTGCTTTTTATTACTGATATCAAGAATAAAGGTAATTCTAAGTATTATGCTCCCATAAACATTTTTATATCATCATCTACATTGCTTATTCCACCAATACCAAAGCTGTCAACCAATACCTTTACTACGTTTGGTGATAGGAATGCTGGTAGGGTTGGTCCTAAATGAATATTTTTAACTCCTAAATGCAGTAATGCAAGTAATACTATAACTGCCTTTTGCTCGTACCATGCAATATTATAAGAAATCGGAAGTTCATTTATATCATCTAATCCAAATACTTCTTTTAGTTTAAGTGCAATTACTACTAATGAGTATGAATCATTACATTGTCCTGCATCCAATACTCTTGGAATTCCACCAATATCACCTAAATTTAACTTATTATATTTATATTTTGCGCAACCGGCTGTAAGTATAACTGCATCCTTTGGTAGCTTTTCAGCAAATTCTGTGTAGTAATCGCGGCTTTTCATTCGTCCATCGCAGCCTGCCATTACAAAGAATCTCTTTATTGCTCCAGATTTAACAGCGTCCACAATTTTGTCCGCAAGAGCTATTACTTGATTATGAGCAAATCCTCCTATTATTTCACCTTTTTCAATTTCTTTAGGTGCCGCACATTTTTTAGCCTGTTTAATTATTTTAGAAAAGTCTTTTGATTTTCCATTTATTCCATCTGCTATATGCTTAACGCCTTCAAAACCTGTTACTCCTGTAGTGTATATTCTATCTTTATAAGATGCTTTTGGAGTTACAATACAGTTTGTAGTCATAAGTATTGGTCCATTGAAGCTTTCAAATTCCTGGTTCTGTTTCCACCATGCATTGCCATAATTTCCAACTAAGTGCTTGTACTTTTTAAATGAAGGATAATAGTTAGCTGGAAGCATTTCACTGTGAGTATATATATCTACTCCCGTGCCCTCCGTTTGTTTTAATAACTCTTCCATATCTTTTAAATCATGTCCACTAATTAATATAGCGGGATTATTTTTAACTCCTATATTAACTTTTGTTATTTCAGGATTCCCGTAACTCGTAGTGTTCGCCTTATCAAGTAAAGCCATTGCATCAACACCATACTTACCACATTCAAGTACTAAGGCCACAAGTTCATCAACGCTTAAATTATCGTTAAGCGTTGAAGCTAACCCCTTTTGAGTGAATGCATGAAGCCCATCATCGTTGTATCCAAGACTACTCGCATGCTTAGCATACGCAGCCATTCCCTTCAGTCCGTAAATAAGTAATTCTCTTAAAGATCTTACATCCTCATTCTCTGTTGAGAGTACTCCAACTTTTCCAGCTTTTTCATCAAATGCTTTTAAGTCATTAGAAAACCAAACTGCTGCATCGGGTAAGTTTAATTCCTCCTCTTTGCCAAATCCAAACGTATTAAAGATCTTTGTAAGCCAACTAGCATTTTCGCCTTTATCACTTAACTTAATTCCAGCTTTAAGGAGCTGACCTTTTACTTCTTCCCTTAATCTTAAACCTTCTCTTATTCTTTTAATAAATACATTTCTATCAAAATTTGCATTAGTTATAGTTGCAAATAAACTTTCCATTATAAAATCATCTACTTCTTTATTAACGATACCATTCTCTCTAGCACGTACACTGTATATAGATATTCCTTTAGTTATATAAATTAGCAGGTCCTGAGCTTTTGCGAGACTTTCAGTCTTACCACAAACTCCCTTTACCGTACAACCTTTGCAATTAGCTGCTTCTTGACATTGATAACAAAACATAGCCATATTAATAAACCTCCATTTTTCTCTTTTGTAAGCACTGGTTGTGCCTGTTCTATGTGATTATTATACTGATATATAATCATGTTGTCGGTAACATATGTTACTAACTTATTTTATTACTATACGATGTCTAGTGTATTTTTGTTTCTTCTAATTTTCTGTGTACAACACTTGCCTCTTTTATGTATGTTTAAAATTAATCTAAATACTTCTTCTCTAATTCTTCTAAAACACTTATATATTCTTTTTGTAATTGATTTTTAGTTGCCTCTAATTCAATATTTTCACAACTTACATTTACGTCCTCCATGTCCACTTGGCTTAATGCTCTTCTAGCAAAGGTATATATCAATTTATCTTCTTTATCAATATGTCTTGTTAACAGATCAGCATAGCATACGGAATTTGCGATTATATCCACTCGTGAATCTAAGTCACCATTTTTAACTCTTAAAAGAGCTTCTTCTAAAAGCGTTATATGTTGCCTTCCTAAATCATGTTCTATATACATTCCAGATAAGGGTCCTTTTACCATATTTTGCCCTAGTTGAGTTTCCATCTTCTTAAAAAGGACAACCTCTTCCTTATTGTGATGATGCTTATCGGCATAGTTTCTAACAAATAGAATCATCTTTTCAAAAGATACAAAATCAACAGTATTGCTATTTAATATTTCTACGCTTAATTTCTTAAATAATTTTAATCCACGTAAAATATATTTATGTTCGTCCATCATTAAATCTATTGCATCCATAATTAATCCTCCTAATTTTTTCAATTCAATACTTATTTCAAATTATAATTATATTATTAACTTGTTTAATAATATAATACTAGTCCTTATAGTGTAAAACAGTAGATTTCATACTCCTATGTTATAATTCTACTTAACTTTAATTTGAAAAAATATGATTTAAATCAAAATTATAAAAAAACAACCTAAGGCTTATGTAATAGGCCTTAGGTTGCTTGAAAATTACTATTCTACATATGATCTTAATATATCTAATTGTTTTATAATTACCACTTTATTACCCTTAAGGCTGATAATACCCGATTCTTCAAATATACTGAGCTTCCTGCTTATGGTTTCTCTCGTTACCCCAACATAATTTGCCATCTCTTCCCTATTTATAGGTAAGTTGATTTGCAAACCCTGATTTGTAGCAACTCCATACTTTTCACCAAACTCTAAAAGCATAAACGCAACTCTTATTTCTGCATCATTAGTAGCCAGATTTTGGGCAAGATTTTCAGTCTGAGTTAGACGCTTTGAAATAACTTGTAATAGCTTTATTGATATTCCTGGGTTGCTCATGATAATTTTATCCATATCTTGTTTGGTTAATGTACATATTTTAACATCTGATATGGCGTAAACATTAAAATTATATATTTCATCACTACTGAACAGGCTTAGTTCTCCAAAGAAATCTCCACTAGTGAAGATATGAACTATTTGCTCTTTACCCTCTTTTGTTAACTTAGATATTTTTACTTGACCTTCATTAATAATAAATAATGTATCTGATTTTTGTCCTTGGCTACACAGCATATCTCCTTTTTTATAGAATTTATGCCCTGTCATATCAACAATTTTTATAAGTTCATCGTCAGAGAGGAATGAAAATATAGGTACCTTCTTAGCACATAGGCTATGATTACAATTTCCACAACTACACTCTTTCATATATATCACCTACCATTTAGTATAATAACATCTTTAATTTAGCCCAGTCAAATAATAATCAATATACTTTTTTAGTACTTAAAGATTTTGATTTTCTGTTTCCCCTTATTGAAACTTTGAAATAACAAAGGATGATAGTGTCTTATCAAAAATACATCAGGGTATAAAGGATACAGAGGATGAGCATGATGCTGCTGGAAATATAATTAAAGAATTAGAGAAGATAACCAGAGATTTCAATGATTCGGAAGGGGTATATGAATATTCTCATTAATATCGTGTATAATCATGCCAGTAATGTGCAAAATATTATATAGAAGTTTTAAAAATTAGGAGGGTTACATATGCAAGGAAAAATGTTTTGTTTTCAATGTGAACAAACTTTCGGCGGAAAAGGTTGTACCAAAGTAGGAGTCTGTGGAAAAACGCCTGAAATTGCAGCAATGCAGGATTTGCTCATTTATCAGTTAAAAGGAATAAGCTGTTATGCTACTAAACTTTTAGCCAAAGGCGAAAAAATTGATAAGTCATGGGTTTCATTTATTGAAAATTCATTGTTTATGACATTAACTAATGTAAATTTTGATCCTGGATCTCATATGGATATGCTTAAAAGATCTCAAGTAATAAAAGAGGATGCCAGGAAAAAAGCAGCAGGGGAAGAAGTAAATTCTGAGGAAGCTTTATATAATTTAAGTGATACTAAGCAGCAGATACTTGAAGATGCTAAAAAAGCTGGCATTATGTATAATGAAGACTTAGATGCTGATATCCGTTCAGTTCGCGAAACTATAAAATATGGATTGAAAGGGATTGCAGCTTATGCACACCAAGCTAGATGTATTAAATATAATAGTGATGAAGTAGATGATTTTTATTTTATAGGCTTAGCAGTAATGACTGATGATAGTTTAAATCTACAAGATCTTATCAAGTATTTAGTTAAAACTGGAGATATGTGTGTTAAGGTTATGGAGGTATTAGATAAAGCCAATAATGAGAAATATAATTCTCCAACACCTACAAAGGTTAATGTAAACATTAAAAAGGGTCCATTCATTGTAGTTTCTGGTCATGATTTAAGGGATCTTGAAATGTTACTTGAGCAAACAGAAGGCAAGGGAATAAATATTTATACACATGGTGAAATGTTACCATCGCATGGATACCCAAAGCTCAATAAATACAAACATTTAGTAGGTAATTTTGGAGGAGCATGGCAAGATCAACAAAAAGAATTTGATGGTATACCTGGTTGTATTTTAATGACAACAAATTGCTTAATGAAACCAAGAGATTCTTATAAAGATAGAATATACTCAACAAGTGTTGTTGGTTGGGATGGTCTAAAACATGTATCTAATGATGAGAATGGATATAAAGACTTCTCTGAAATGATAAATAAAGCACTAGAACTCGGTGGATTTGAAAAAGATGAAGAAGTTAAAGAAATTCTAGTAGGATTTGGTCATAAAGCAACTTTAAGTCATGCTGAAACAATAGTAAATGCAGTTAAGGAAGGAAAGATTAGACACTTCTTCTTAATTGGAGGATGTGATGGTGCAAGACCAGGAAGAAATTATTACACTGAATTTGCACAGCAGGTGCCTAAGGATTGTATCATTCTTACTTTAGCTTGTGGAAAATATCGTTTTAATAAGTTAGAGTTTGGTGAGGTAGCAGGACTTCCAAGATTATTAGATGTGGGTCAGTGTAACGATGCATATTCTGCTGTTAAAATAGCATCAGCACTAGCTGATGCATTTAAATGCAGCATTAATGATCTACCACTGGCAATTGTTTTAAGTTGGTATGAGCAAAAAGCTGTCGCTGACCTATTGGCATTACTTTCACTTGGTGTAAAAGGGATTTACCTTGGACCAACGCTTCCAGCTTTCTTAAGCCCTAACGTATTACAATTTTTAGTTGATACTTTTGATATTAGACCTATAAGCAATCCAGAAGATGATTTAAAACAAATACTCGGATAAGAAATATTAATTTTATAATTATAATTTAAAATAAGCGGCTGCTAAATGTAATTTGAATACATTTAGCAGCCTCTTATTTTACGTTTTTAGATTTTTTGTGACTTCGATCATATTCTGATGAAAAACAAATATGTATAATGAAAATAATATAGTGTCAGTAATAAATAATTCATTATAAAAACAAGTGATTTATAATCGAAGTCGAAGATGTAAGTAACAGACAAAACTATATTTTAGGATATTCATTTTAAGAATAATATCTTATTAAAAAAAATATGAGAAGGGATGGTTTTTATGTCATTTAAAATTAGTGATAAAGTTGATTAGGTTGGGAAAATAGATTGGGAGATAAGAGATTATCATGGTAAAGGGTACTCTACACATAAAGGGACTTTGTAAAGATTTCGGTAAGAGTATAGGAAAATCATATTGAAAGTCAAGGAGTTCTAATCACAAAGTGATTAGAGCTTCTTGACTTTATTGCATTCAATCATAATGATACTTATTAAATAACTTCATTATTTTTAAATTTTGATTTAAATCATATTTTTATAATTAGAATAAATATAGAATAGAGCCATAGGAAAGCAAGAACATATGAAAATAAATTAATATTGGAGGGACACATTATGAAGAAAAACATTATGCTAAGTGAAAAAATATTTTGGGTTGGTAAGGTTGATGGTAGAGAGGTACCTTTCCATAGACTAACATTAACTAAAGGAACCACTTATAATAGTTATTTATTAATGACTGAAAAACCTACAGTTATTGATACTGTTGATATAAGCTTTGGTAGAGAATTTGTAGAAAATTTAAAGAATATAATTGAACTTGATAAAATTAAATTCATTGTAATTAATCACACTGAACCGGATCATTCTGGTGCCCTTGGAAGTTTGGCGGCTAGAGCTAAAAATGCAGTAATTGTGTGCACAAGGCTGGCTGTAGATGAACTTAAGGAAATGTATAATCTTCATAATAGAGAATTTTTAGTTGTAGGGGATGGGGATACTCTTGATATAGGCGGCAAGACCCTAAAATTCATAGAGACGCCTTATCTTCATACGCAGGAGACTATGATAACTTATTGCATCGATGATAAAATTTTATTCCCTTGCGATATCTTTAGTACCCACGTAGCTAACTATGAGTATTTTAATGATATGGCAAAAGACGATATTAATGATGACTATATTGGCTACTACAAATTAATAATGCACCCACATAGAAGATATGTTCAGAATATGATCGAAAAAATTAGAGATTTAGACATAAAGATAATAGCACCATCCCATGGATTTATTATTAGAAATAACGTTCAAAGTTTTATAGATATTTATGATAATATGAGTAAGAATACAGAGGTAGGTAAAAAAACACTTATTTTATACTCTACTATGACAGGTAGGACAAAAAAAATTGCTGATATTTTTAAGGGAAAATTTGAGGAGCAAAATATAGCTTGCGAAATCGTGGATGTAAATAAAATACCAAGAGAAGAAGTAATGATGGCTATCAATGAAGCCGATGCAATTTTCTTTGGCAGCTCTACCAAATATGCAGATATGATTGGAAACATGGAAGATATATTGAAGAATCTTCATGCAATAAATCTAGAAGATAAGATAGGGGCGGCATTTGGTTCTTATGGTTGGAGTGGAGAAGCTGTGGAAGTAGTTCAGGATTACTTGAAGGAAACCGATATTAAAGTTTTGAATACTTCTGATGTAATTAAGTCGACTGGTATGGTCGATATAGAATTCCCACTAAGGATTAGGTTTTCACCAAGCGAAGATAACATAAAGAGCATTGAAAGGGCAGTTGTCTATACTGCTGATTTATTACTTAGTACAATTTAAAATATGAGGAGGTATTTATTATGGAAAAAATTATAAATAAAAATCAAAGCCTTGGAGAAATAGTTTCAATTTTTCCAGGTTCTACAGAGACCTTTAACCGGTATAAAATAGATTATTGCTGTGGTGGACATGATACGTTAGCAGAAGCCTTGGAGGTCATAGACTTAGAACATGATGAAATTATTGAAGAACTTAATAACGAGTACGAGAAGTTTATAAAAACTAATTCAGAGTATAAAGACTGGAGAAAAGAAAAACCTTCCACCTTAATAAAACACATAGTAGAAACACATCATGAATTTACCAAAAAACAGCTTAAAGAAATAGATACTCTATTATTAAAAGTACTCAAGGTACATTTTAAGCTTCATAGTGAAGAACTATTAAAGGTGCACAAATATTTTGGAACCTTGAAAACAGAGCTAGAAGAACACCTTATCAAAGAAGAGGAGAATCTATTTCCCATTATTGAAAATTTTGAAATAACAAAGGATGATAGTGTCTTATCAAAAATACATCAGGTAATAAAGGATACAGAGGATGAGCATGATGCTGCTGGAAATATAATTAAAGAATTAGAGAAGATAACCAGGGATTTCAGTGCTCCAGAAGGGGCTTGCACTTCTTTCAAACTTGTATATACAAAACTTCATGACTTAGAAAAAGATTTATTTATTCATATTTATCTGGAAAACAGTGTTTTGTTTAATATGCTTGGGCAGAAAAAGAGTTGCACTATAAATTAATTTTTAGAGTAAAATTATTATAATAGGAGTTCAAATATGGAAAATAAAAATATAAAAGTTGTTGTATCAGGAGACATATGTGTAAATTTGTTGCAAAGGATAACATATCCTCAGAATAATACTGGTTTCAATTGGCAAACTAATTTAAATATGCATAGTACTTTAAAACCAGGGCAAGCTTTGCTTCTATCAAAACTTGTATCTTTGGCAACGGGAGCATCTGTACTTTCACCACAGATGCATGATATAGAATTAATTCTACCAGGAGAGGTTCTTAGCTCTAGTGCAGAGTTAGAGCTTTTTCCGAAAATTCATGATAAAAACAATAATGAAAAAGTTTATAGAATAAGGCGTTTTATGGGTTTTACAGGGCCGGTTTCTGGTGTGCCGAGGTTACTTCCGATTATTAACGACGACGCTAATGCAGATATAATTATATTAGATGACGAAAATAATGGATTTAACTCTAATAAAGAATTTTGGCCTTTAGCTTTAAAGTCATCCGAAACATCACCAATAATCTTATATAAAATGGTTAATCCTATTGATTCTAGTGCACTTTGGAAATGCCTACAAAAATTTCATAAAGAAAAGACAATAGTAATTATAAATGGTGATGATTTGCGTTCGAAGGGAGTTAATATAAGTAAAAGTCTTTCTTGGGAAAGGACAGCGCAAGATTTTGTTTGGCAAATAAATAATAATCCAAATCTTGCTTTTCTCGCAAGCTGCCGCCATCTTATAGTACCTTTTGGTCTTGAAGGTGCCATCTATTATAAAAATGAAGGTGTGCCTGAAATTAAATTGTATTTCCTACCATATGAATTTGAAGGAGGCTTTATTAAAGACTCCCAAGGTAAAATGTACGGACTTACCTCCAGTTTTGTTGCAGGACTTGCAAGCACTATTGTTTCAGGAAATCAAGATAATGAAGAATTATCTGAATTGATAAGCATAGGAATACGCAAAGGGACTGTTTCTGCTCAAAAATATTTTATTGAGGGATTTGGTGAAAATGTTGAAAAATCTCAATTTCTAAGTTCAGATATATTTGTTGAAAAGGAAAATGATTTTGTACATACGGAGCATGTACAGGATGTATTAGTACCTACTTCAACTAATCCTAATTGTCGTGCTTGTTGGTATATTTTAAAAGACAAAAGCGCTACTAACTTAGCAGAGATAGCTTATGACATTGTTAAAAATGGAGTGAAAAATGCACTTGAATTTATACCAATAGCCCGATTTGGAAAGCTAACAACAGTTGATAAGGCAGAAATAGAAAGCTATAGGAGCATTAAAAATCTTATGCTTGAGTATATCTCAACTAAAAACACAGTTCGGCCTCTTTCAATTGCAGTATTTGGAACGCCTGGGTCTGGGAAATCTTTTGGAATCCTTGAAGTAGCTAATAGCATTGCGTCAAATTTAATTAAAAAATTAGATTTTAATTTATCTCAATTCCGTACACCATTAGATTTAGCAATTGCTTTCCGTAAAGTAAGTGATATTGCATTAGAAGGAAAAATTCCATTAGTGTTTTTTGATGAATTTGATTCTGTTATCGAAGGAAAACTTGGATGGTTAAAATATTTCTTAGCACCTATGCAGGATGGTGTATTTAGAGAAGGAGATTCTATTCATCCTATTGGAAAAGCTATTTTTGTATTTGCTGGAGGAACAAGCAGTACTCTCAAAGGATTTTGTGGAGAAGACCTTGAAAATGAAAAAGAACAAAAACAGTTTTTACTTGAATTTAAAAATGCGAAGGGTCCTGACTTTTTAAGTCGTTTAAGGGGTTACGTAAATATCCTTGGACCAAATCAAACTGATAATAAGTTGGATTCTTTATTTATAATTCGAAGAGCGATGTTATTACGTTCACTTTTGGAGCGTAAAGTACCTCATCTTATAAATGATAAAAAAGAGGCTCAAATTGATAATGGGGTATTACGGGCGCTTCTTAAAATTCCAAGGTATAAGCATGAATCAAGGTCTATGGAAGCAATACTCGAGATGAGCATGTTAACTAATGCGAAAAAATGGGAACAATCTCATCTACCTTCTAAAGAACAGCTACAACTACATGTAGATGAAGAACAATTTTTACGTCATTTAATGCATGATGCATTCTATAGTGAAAAAATTGAAAGTCTTGCAACTGCTATTTATGAAAATAACAGAAATATGAATGGGGATTTTATAATGCCATGGCAGGATCTTCGTGAAGGGCTTAAAAATTTCAACCGTGATCAAGCTAAAAATATTCCTAATGCCTTACTTAAAATTAATTATGATGTTGTTTCTGTTAAAGAAAAACCAGCATTTATAGAATTTACAATTAAAGAATTAAATACCTTAGCTAAAAAGGAGCATATGCGTTGGTATTATCATAGAAAAAAGGTTGGCTTCAAGTATGGTGAAGTTGAAGATAATAAGAAAAAAACTAATCCTGCACTTGTACCTTGGGACAAGCTGACAGAAGAGAAGAAAAATAAGGTATGCCAAATGATTAAGATTTGGCCAGAAATATTGGCCAAATCAAATTTTAAGATAGAACCACTAAAGAGTCTATGTCATTGTGAGACTATACTTTAACGACATTTCAGAAGGAAAGTCTCCCACTTCTATAAGTGGAGTATAAATCTTCTTCTGAAGTCGTCAATGCATCTTCTGCGAAGATGTTGCAGCTCCGCAGGAGATGATTTAACTAGAAAATAACTTTAAATGAAAAAGGGAATAATAAAAAATAAATATTAGAATAAGATGGGTGATATAAATGGCTAAAAGAATTGTAATCGTAGGGACTGGTATTGCATCAGTAACAGCAATCAAGGCAATTAGAGAAATAGATTTAGGATCAGAGATATATTTGATCGGACAAGAAAAATTTTATCCATATAACCGAATAAGGCTGTCGAAGGGTATATTTGATGATCTGGAGGAAAATAACATACTTCTTCAAAAAAAAGAGTGGTATGAACAAAATAAAGTAAAAATATTTATTAATACAAAGGTATTGAATATAAATACAGATAGCCTTGAATTAATATTATGCGATGGACGTAAAATAAAGTATGATAAATTGCTAATAGCAACTGGATCCAGCAATACTATACCACCAATTGATGGTATAGGTAAAGAAGGTGTCTACACATTAAGAGGCCTTAATGATGCTTTAAATATTAAAGATAGCCTCAATGCAAGTGCACAAGTGATAGTTATTGGAGGTGGAATACAAGGAATTGAAATGGCTTGGATATTACATCAGCATGGCAAAAAGGTTACGATTATTGAATTGCAATCAAGGCTTATGCCTCTCCAATTAGATAATAAAGCATCAGAAATATTAAAGGATATAATGCATGGTTATGGGATAGAAATACTAACCAATACTGGTGTAGTTAAAATAACAGGAGATGCTAAAGTAGCAGGCATTCTTATAGACAAAGAAGTGGAATTAAAATGTAATATGATTGTGTATTCCACAGGAATTAAACCTAATAAAGAACTAATCGCGTATACTAAAGTTAAAGCAGTAAGAGGAATATTAGTAAACAATAAAATGGAAACCAACATAGAAAATATTTATGCAGCAGGAGATATTGCTGAATATGATAATGAAGTTAATGGACTATGGAATATTGCTATAGCACAAGGAAAAGTTGCAGGTTACAACATTGCTGGGAAGGAAACTGTTTATGAAAAAATAATCCCAGTTACAACATTAAATGCTTTTGGCATTTCGTTATTTTCTATGGGGTGCATTGATGAATTAGAGTCTACAAAGGTACTAATAGATGAAGATACTAATCTTAAAATTTATAAAAAAATATTTATAAAAAATAATAAGGTAATCGGTGCGATTGTTATAGGTGATATGAAAAGATCGCCACTTCTTAAATCAGCTATAGAAAAGGGAATAACGGTAGGTGATGTTGATCTATCTGTTGATGAGTTGTTGGATAAGTTGAAGAACAATAAATAATGGTAAGAGTATAGTGAAAATTATAGGGGAGACTATAATATTAAGTAAATTTAAAGGAGATGTTTTTATGGATAAATACGTTTGTTTAGTGTGTGGATACATTTATGATCCAGAAGAAGGAGATTCAGATGGTGGAATAAAACAAGGTACTAAATTTGAGGATATACCAGAAGATTGGGTTTGTCCATTATGTGGAGTTCCAAAATCAGACTTTGAAAAAGTTGAATAAAGTTTCGTCTACTTTTAAAGTTACGGATTAAATCTTTTCTAATAACTATGAGTGTACTCGAAAAACAATAATTAACAATTCCCATATTTGAGGAATAAAAGTATTTATTTGGATGAAATGCTATACTTGAATTAATAGTAGGCATGACAAAAAGGCTTTTTTATACACTATTTTATAAAGCCGTAGGCTGGTTATTGAGTTAAAACTGATTATAAATTAGGCAGCTATTTTCTTGAAAACCGGGAAGATATCAGCAATTGTTACCTCTTTTTCATTAGCCCAAGCATCTATAAAACAGCAAAATGCACCAAGAAATACTCTTGTTATTCTGCGACCAACGGAATAGATAATCGCTTTTTCAGCATGGAAGTCGTTGTTTATTCTATCCCAACACCTTTCAGTAGTTGAACGTCGTTTATAAAGAGATTTCCATTGCTTTGAACCTCTTAGTATAGGAGTAAAATATCTTGGATTATCTAATGTTTTAGTGTAATAAATTTTCTTGCTTTTAATAGGACATTTTTCACAGTGGTCACATTGAACTGGGAATAACCATTTATGCCTAAATTCCTTACGGACGATTCCCCAATTACGAAGCTGATGTCCACAAATTTTCCCATGAGGAATGCCCTTATCGTCAAGTTCAACAAAATCACTGCCTGATGAAGGTTTTAAAGAACGTGAATTTAAATCAATAATAGGATTTATTCCATAATGCATGCATAAAAGATAAAATGCATTAGCATCATAGGCAGAATCTAAGGCTACGGAATAGAATTTAATTTCAGGGTATAAATCTACAATCTCTTTAAGTGCATAAACACCGGTAACAGAATCATGCCGTGCTGCACTAACAAATTTAATATGGATAGGTAGGCTGTAAAAACTATCACAGGCAGTGAACCCGTGATAAGTTTGACCATAGTAATAGTGTTCATTAAAGCTATCCCAACCCCAGCTAGCACTGGGATCGGTAAACTTTCGATAACAAGCACAATGCTCTCCTGGTTTAAGTTTGCAATCACAAACTTTTTTACCATAAGGCGAAGCCTGTGTAGGCATACAAGTTCCATCACCAGCAATATTTAGTTTAGAAGGGTCACCCAAAATGCCCATTGATAAGGAAGGAATAACAAATAATTCCTTAAGTATGTTGTTCATTTTGGATTCTATTCTGTCAGAAAGCTTAGAATTATCATATTTTAAGATTCTTTTAACTAAACGTTCGACTACACCAGATTTGGAGTTATTCATCTTTTGGTTTTTCTTTTGTTTTTTACTTGGTTTACGTTTCAATTTACGCAGTTTGGATTTATATAGGATTTTATCCTTATGAATCAGCCTATCCATAAAATCATAAAAAGTACCTATGCCAGGTATTTGATCAGCAACTATGCCTTCGGCTTTAAAAGGCGAGTAGCAAGCAGGGATAAAGCCTGACAGAATTGCATAAAACGGTTCTGAACGTAATGTCTTTATCCAAGATGATATGCTGGTTTCTTTACAATAAGCCATAATAATAAGTGATCTGAGTAAAGCTACCGCATCTTTGGGCGGAGCCCCTTGATTGGATTTAGAATAAGCACTTTGTATTAGAGGGACAATTCCGGTTAGGTCGGCAGACCAGATTTTTGTTATTATTGAACTACGCTCAAACAAAGTAATTTCTTGATTATTTTGAATAAAGAATTTTTCTAGAAATGTTTCAACAAAATTTTGATATTGAGTATGTGAGGCCTTAACAGTTAACATAAAAATCACTCCTTATAAATGAAAAATGGTAATAATATACAAAATTCATTTTGCGAAATTTTTACTGCTGTCAAGTCTTATTTAAAACTATTTAATTAAAAAAAATCGATAATACTAGGGATAGCTTAGACTATCTATGCTACCCGAAAGATATAAAACTCGAAGAAATTCTGGGGTGAAGTTGATATATGAATAAAAATGAACCTAGAATTAGCAATGGCTTGAGAGTTTCCGAGAGTACTATAACTATGAGTGTACTCGAAAAACAATAATTAACAATTCCCATATTTGAGGAATAAAAGTATTTATTTGGATGAAATGCTATACTTGAATTAATAGTAGGCATGATAAAAAGGCTTTTTTATACACTATTTTAAAAAAGCCGTAGGCTGGTTATTGAGTTAAAACTGATTATAAATTAGGCAGCTATTTTCTTGAAAACCGGGAAGATATCAGCAATTGTTACCTCTTTTTCATTAGCCCAAGCATCTATAAAACAGCAAAATGCACCAAGAAATACTCTTGTTATTCTGCGACCAACGGAATAGATAATCGCTTTTTCAGCATGGAAGTCGTTGTTTATTCTATCCCAACACCTTTCAGTAGTTGAACGTCGTTTATAAAGAGATTTCCATTGCTTTGAACCTCTTAGTATAGGAGTAAAATATCTTGGATTATCTAATGTTTTAGTGTAATAAATTTTCTTGCTTTTAATAGGACATTTTTCACAGTGGTCACATTGAACTGGGAATAACCATTTATGCCTAAATTCCTTACGGACGATTCCCCAATTACGAAGCTGATGTCCACAAATTTTCCCATGAGGAATGCCCTTATCGTCAAGTTCAACAAAATCACTGCCTGATGAAGGTTTTAAAGAACGTGAATTTAAATCAATAATAGGATTTATTCCATAATGCATGCATAAAAGATAAAATGCATTAGCATCATAGGCAGAATCTAAGGCTACGGAATAGAATTTAATTTCAGGGTATAAATCTACAATCTCTTTAAGTGCATAAACACCGGTAACAGAATCATGCCGTGCTGCACTAACAAATTTAATATGGATAGGTAGGCTGTAAAAACTATCACAGGCAGTGAACCCGTGATAAGTTTGACCATAGTAATAGTGTTCATTAAAGCTATCCCAACCCCAGCTAGCACTGGGATCGGTAAACTTTCGATAACAAGCACAATGCTCTCCTGGTTTAAGTTTGCAATCACAAACTTTTTTACCATAAGGCGAAGCCTGTGTAGGCATACAAGTTCCATCACCAGCAATATTTAGTTTAGAAGGGTCACCCAAAATGCCCATTGATAAGGAAGGAATAACAAATAATTCCTTAAGTATGTTGTTCATTTTGGATTCTATTCTGTCAGAAAGCTTAGAATTATCATATTTTAAGATTCTTTTAACTAAACGTTCGACTACACCAGATTTGGAGTTATTCATCTTTTGGTTTTTCTTTTGTTTTTTACTTGGTTTACGTTTCAATTTACGCAGTTTGGATTTATATAGGATTTTATCCTTATGAATCAGCCTATCCATAAAATCATAAAAAGTACCTATGCCAGGTATTTGATCAGCAACTATGCCTTCGGCTTTAAAAGGCGAGTAGCAAGCAGGGATAAAGCCTGACAGAATTGCATAAAACGGTTCTGAACGTAATGTCTTTATCCAAGATGATATGCTGGTTTCTTTACAATAAGCCATAATAATAAGTGATCTGAGTAAAGCTACCGCATCTTTGGGCGGAGCCCCTTGATTGGATTTAGAATAAGCACTTTGTATTAGAGGGACAATTCCGGTTAGGTCGGCAGACCAGATTTTTGTTATTATTGAACTACGCTCAAACAAAGTAATTTCTTGATTATTTTGAATAAAGAATTTTTCTAGAAATGTTTCAACAAAATTTTGATATTGAGTATGTGAGGCCTTAACAGTTAACATAAAAATCACTCCTTATAAATGAAAAATGGTAATAATATACAAAATTCATTTTGCGAAATTTTTACTGCTGTCAAGTCTTATTTAAAACTATTTAATTAAAAAAAATCGATAATACTAGGGATAGCTTAGACTATCTATGCTACCCGAAAGATATAAAACTCGAAGAAATTCTGGGGTGAAGTTGATATATGAATAAAAATGAACCTAGAATTAGCAATGGCTTGAGAGTTTCCGAGAGTACTATAACTATGAGTGTACTCGAAAAACAATAATTAACAATTCCCATATTTGAGGAATAAAAGTATTTATTTGGATGAAATGCTATACTTGAATTAATAGTAGGCATGATAAAAAGGCTTTTTTATACACTATTTTAAAAAAGCCGTAGGCTGGTTATTGAGTTAAAACTGATTATAAATTAGGCAGCTATTTTCTTGAAAACCGGGAAGATATCAGCAATTGTTACCTCTTTTTCATTAGCCCAAGCATCTATAAAACAGCAAAATGCACCAAGAAATACTCTTGTTATTCTGCGACCAACGGAATAGATAATCGCTTTTTCAGCATGGAAGTCGTTGTTTATTCTATCCCAACACCTTTCAGTAGTTGAACGTCGTTTATAAAGAGATTTCCATTGCTTTGAACCTCTTAGTATAGGAGTAAAATATCTTGGATTATCTAATGTTTTAGTGTAATAAATTTTCTTGCTTTTAATAGGACATTTTTCACAGTGGTCACATTGAACTGGGAATAACCATTTATGCCTAAATTCCTTACGGACGATTCCCCAATTACGAAGCTGATGTCCACAAATTTTCCCATGAGGAATGCCCTTATCGTCAAGTTCAACAAAATCACTGCCTGATGAAGGTTTTAAAGAACGTGAATTTAAATCAATAATAGGATTTATTCCATAATGCATGCATAAAAGATAAAATGCATTAGCATCATAGGCAGAATCTAAGGCTACGGAATAGAATTTAATTTCAGGGTATAAATCTACAATCTCTTTAAGTGCATAAACACCGGTAACAGAATCATGCCGTGCTGCACTAACAAATTTAATATGGATAGGTAGGCTGTAAAAACTATCACAGGCAGTGAACCCGTGATAAGTTTGACCATAGTAATAGTGTTCATTAAAGCTATCCCAACCCCAGCTAGCACTGGGATCGGTAAACTTTCGATAACAAGCACAATGCTCTCCTGGTTTAAGTTTGCAATCACAAACTTTTTTACCATAAGGCGAAGCCTGTGTAGGCATACAAGTTCCATCACCAGCAATATTTAGTTTAGAAGGGTCACCCAAAATGCCCATTGATAAGGAAGGAATAACAAATAATTCCTTAAGTATGTTGTTCATTTTGGATTCTATTCTGTCAGAAAGCTTAGAATTATCATATTTTAAGATTCTTTTAACTAAACGTTCGACTACACCAGATTTGGAGTTATTCATCTTTTGGTTTTTCTTTTGTTTTTTACTTGGTTTACGTTTCAATTTACGCAGTTTGGATTTATATAGGATTTTATCCTTATGAATCAGCCTATCCATAAAATCATAAAAAGTACCTATGCCAGGTATTTGATCAGCAACTATGCCTTCGGCTTTAAAAGGCGAGTAGCAAGCAGGGATAAAGCCTGACAGAATTGCATAAAACGGTTCTGAACGTAATGTCTTTATCCAAGATGATATGCTGGTTTCTTTACAATAAGCCATAATAATAAGTGATCTGAGTAAAGCTACCGCATCTTTGGGCGGAGCCCCTTGATTGGATTTAGAATAAGCACTTTGTATTAGAGGGACAATTCCGGTTAGGTCGGCAGACCAGATTTTTGTTATTATTGAACTACGCTCAAACAAAGTAATTTCTTGATTATTTTGAATAAAGAATTTTTCTAGAAATGTTTCAACAAAATTTTGATATTGAGTATGTGAGGCCTTAACAGTTAACATAAAAATCACTCCTTATAAATGAAAAATGGTAATAATATACAAAATTCATTTTGCGAAATTTTTACTGCTGTCAAGTCTTATTTAAAACTATTTAATTAAAAAAAATCGATAATACTAGGGATAGCTTAGACTATCTATGCTACCCGAAAGATATAAAACTCGAAGAAATTCTGGGGTGAAGTTGATATATGAATAAAAATGAACCTAGAATTAGCAATGGCTTGAGAGTTTCCGAGAGTACTAAACTATATTGAAGGGGTGATATTAATGAAGGCTCACGTTGATAAAGATATATGCATTGGATGTGGATTATGCCCAGGGGTATGTCCAGAAATCTTTCAAATGGAAGATGACGGAAAAGCTGTGGCATCGCCAGATGAAGTGGCAGAAAATCTCGTAAGTAGTGCAAAGGAAGCAGAAGAACAATGCCCTGTTGATGCAATTTCTGTAGAATAGTAATATCATAATAAAAAATATAATAAACTGAAAACTTGTGTTGTCAACAAGAAAATCATATTGAAAGTCAAGGAGATTTAATCACAAAGTGATTAAATCTCCTTGACTTTAGTGCATTTAAAATATAATAAAACTGAAGAAGAGCCCTAGGGCTCTACAGACCGTTGACAAACATAAAATGTAAAACACCCTAATTTAAAATTGGAGTGTTTTTTTCATATTCAAAAAGGATTTTAGGACATCAATGTCGAATATATATAGTATACAAACTTTATAATTCGGAGGGCATTATTATGATTAATGAAAAGAACTTCACACAACAAAAACTAGAAATGGTGTATTTAGAAGATTTAGTTCCTAAAGACCATATTCTGAGAAATATAGATAAATACATGGATTTCTCTTTTATAAGAGAACTGACTAAAAAATATTACTGCTTAGATAATGGAAGACCTGGCGTAGATCCTATTATACTTTTTAAAATGCTGTTTATTGGGTACTTATTTGGAATAAAATCTGAACGACAACTTGTAAAGGACATTGAAGTAAATGTGGCTTATAGATGGTTTCTAGGACTAAGTCTTACTGATCCTATTCCAGATCATTCAACAATTAGCCAAAATAGACGTAGACGGTTTAAAGGTACAGATGTGTTTCAAAAAATATTTGACAAAGTAGTATTTAAGGCTATAAATCTTAAGATGGTAACCGGTAAAATACTTTACACAGATTCTACACACCTAAAAGCAAATGCTAATAAGCGAAAGCTTGTGAAAATTGAAGTTGAAAAAACGCCGAAAGAATATATAGCTGAACTTAATAAAGCAGTAGAAGAAGATAGAATAAACCATGGTAAAAAACCTTTAAAAGAAAAAGAACCTGTTACCAAAATAAAAGAAACTAAAGTTAGCACAACCGACCCTGACAGTGGATATATGATGAGAGATGGCAAGCCGGAAGGCTTCTCATATTTAGATCACAGAACTGTCGATAGCAGACATAATATAATTACTGATGTGTATGTTACTCCTGGAAACATAAATGATGTTGATCCTTATATCGATAGATTAGATGTGCAAATAAAAAAGTTTAATTTTAATACAAAATATGTTGGTGCAGATGCTGGTTATGCTACAAATCTTATATGTAAAAAACTATATGAGAGGGAATTAAAATCTGTAATGGGATACCGTAGGTCTCCACATACAAAAGGAATGTACACAAAAAATAAATTCCAATATGTTAAAGAGCAGGACATTTACGTATGCCCTGACTTAAGGGCTTTACATTATAAAACAACAACAAGAGAAGGATATAAAGAATATGTTGGTAATGCAAAATATTGCGACATATGTCCAAACAGAGCTCAATGCTTTTCTGCAAAAAGCAAGTTTAAAACTATTAGAAGACATGTTTGGGAAACGTATAAAGAAGATGTTGTAAAGTTCACCAGAACAGATAAAGGCAGAAATATATATAGAAGAAGAAAAGAAACTATAGAGCGAAGCTTCGCAGATTCAAAACAACTGCATGGGCTTCGCTATTGCCATATGCGTGGATTAGAAAATGTGCAAGAGCAGTGTCTGCTTACAGCAGCAGTGCAGAATATGAAAAAGATAGCTAGCCTGCTATCTTTACTGTTTTTTGATTTTCTAACTAAGAAGATAGTTGTTATTTTAAATTTATCCATAACTCAAAATGCTATCGCATAATTGCATGTAAAAAGCCCAGTATAATAAAAAAATTATACTGGGTTTGTAAACAACCTGAAGAGCCCTAGGGCTCTAGTTATATGCATATCCAAAAGATTTATGGAAGGGTTAGGGAGTAGAAAACCTTTGCAAAAGAAAGACATTCAATATAGAATATTAATAACAGCATATAACAAATTAACATACTTATATGTTAAACAACCAATTTGAAAATGTGGTTAAAATAATTTAAATGGAGTGGTGTTATAATGAACAACATTTTAGAAATTATTAAAAACGGGACCTTAACCTACGAGCAAAAGGTATTAACCCTTGCTAGAGCAGCGGAAGACAGTATAGACGTTCTAAATATTAGAAGGGATACTCAGATGCTTCGCGATGAGGGAATAATATGTGATCTTTTTGAAGGCCATGCACCGTATAGACCTAGGTATATAGTACCTAACTATCAGAAATTCATGAAAAATGGAAGTGAATTTTTAGGACTCACGCCACCAAAGGATATTTGGGAGGCTACAAATAGTTTATTAATATTATACAGACATGTGCCATCAATTTCTTCATTCCCAGTATATATAGGGAATATTGATTATCTCTTGGAACCGTTTGTCTTAGATGAAGAAGAAGCTTTTCATGCTATAAAATTATTTTTAACACATATAGACAGAACCATAACAGATTCTTTTTGTCATGCAAATATAGGGCCAGAAGATACTAAGGCAGGAAGATTAATATTAAGAGCAGAAAGAGAACTGCAAAATGCAATTCCTAACTTAACTTTAAAATATAGTACAAGTACTCCAGATGATTTTGCTATTGATGCAATTAACACTGCCTTAATAACTGCAAAACCAAGTTTTGCTAATCATGAAATGTTCTCAAATGAGTTTACTGGGAATTACGGAATAGTTAGTTGCTATAATGGATTGACTATAGGTGGGGGAAGTTACACTTTATCTAGATTAAATTTAGCTGGACTTGCTAAAAAAGCAAAAAACCAAGATGAATTTATAAATGTTATATTGCCAGATGCAGTAGAGAAAATGGCTAGGTATATGCGTGAAAGAATTAGATTTTTAGTGGAGGAAAGTGGTTTCTTTGAGACCAATTTCTTAGTAAGGGAAGGATTAATAAGTAAAGATAACTTCACAGGCATGTTTGGGATGTTTGGACTTGCTGAATGTGTAAATTGTTTTATTGATTCTTCTAAATTAGAAAATAGGTTTGGCCATAGTGAAATAGCTAATACTTTAGGATATAGAATTATTGAAAAGTTAGAATCTGAGGTTAATAAATATAATGATCCTCACTGCAATATATCGAAAGGTAGATATCTGTTACATGCTCAAGTGGGTATTGATTCTGATATGGGAATAAGTCCAGGATGCAGGATTCCAATTGGAGATGAACCTGAACTTCCACAGCATATAGTAGAGTCTGCTAAATTTCATAAGTTCTTTCCCTCAGGAATAGGCGATATATTTAATTTTGATAGCACGGTTAAAAGTAATCCGGAGTATGTGCTTGATATTATCAAGGGTGCTTTTAAAAAACAAATGAGATATTTTTCAGCATATTCTACTGATTGTGATGTAATAAGAATTACTGGATATCTTGTTAAAAGATCAGAAATGAAAAAATTACAAGAGGGGCATCAGGTGTTACAGGATACAGTAGCATTAGGACTTGGGGCAGTTCTGAATCAAAAGGTACTGGAAAGAAAGGTAAGAAAAAATGATTAAGGGATTAGTTAACCGAATTATTCCCTTTAGCTCGGTGGATGGACCGGGAAATAGGACTGCCATATTTTTGCAAGGGTGTAATTTTAACTGTTCTTATTGTCACAACCCAGAGACTATAAATATTTGTAATAGTTGTGGGGAATGCATAGATGCTTGCCATTATAATGCATTACAATTTAAGGCTTCTAATGTAGTATGGGATAAAAGAGCCTGTAGTAAATGTGATGAATGTATAAGATTTTGCAAAAGGAATAGCTCCCCTAGAGCACAAAGCATGACTGTAGAAGAAGTCGTACGCGAGGTAGAGAAGAATAAAGTTTTTATCTCTGGAATTACAGTCTCAGGTGGTGAGTGCACCCTTCAAAGTGAGTTTTTAATACATTTATTTAGAGAAGTTAAAAAAATGAATTTAACATGTTTTGTGGATACCAATGGTTCGGTACCTTTATGGGAACATGAAGAGCTAGTGGATGTAATGGATATGGCAATGGTAGATATAAAATCCTATACTAACGAGGAACATAAGAGACTTACGGGTATGGAAAATACTATTGTTATAGAAAATGTAAAATATTTAGCTAAGTTAAATAAAATTTATGAAATTAGAACGGTTGTTGTACCAGAAGTTTTAGAGAATCACAATAATGTAGATAAAATCAGCAAGTTTATTGTGTCGTTAAATCCAGATATAAGATATAAACTTATAAAATATAGGCAAATGGGCGTACGATCTGAAATCATAAACAGTTACACTCCTAAGGAGGAATTCATGGAGGAATTAGGAGAGATAGCGACGTATAATGGTTGCAGAAGTGTAGTTATAGTATAGTAATTATTAGAAACCTCACAAAATGTGAGGTTTTTAGTTTATCTACCGTTGTTGGATACTGAGAAATTGGTATCTTTTTTAGATTCTGGAATAGCTTAATAGTAGGAGATATAATGTAGGTACCTTTATATTTCTAACGATATAAGATATTACCTTATTTAATAGAAGGTAATATCTTATAGGGGCGGTGAATAAGATGAATTGGAAAGAAGAATTAGTTTTACAATTAAGAAATTTGACTATTGATAAAAGCATTATTGGCAGAGCAATGCAAAACTTTGTTGAGGTATTTAATAGTAATCTAGACAAATACAATATAAAGAATATTCGAGCAACAACAGATTCAAATGAATATATAGATATAAAGTATTATAAAAAAATCAAAATAGAATGTTCTGATAAAAATGTTACTTTTATTTTATTTAACAAAGATAGGCTTCAGCAAAACATATCTATTAAATTAAGTATTGCTGAAAAAGTAGGAGGTTATTTTATTCAGTATATTAATACGGAAGAGCGTAACCCAAAATTGAGAGCATTTATTGATGAAAATACTATTGATGGAATTTTTGAAGATTTATTTGAATTGAATGAAGAAATAATAACTATGAATGAAGAAACAATCAATTAAATAATAAAGAGCATCCGCTTGGATGCTCTTTATTATTCAAATCATCTTATTTCCCACGTGCTAGGCCTCTATCCATTTTCATTTTTTCTCTTAATTTAGCATGGATAATAACATTTCTATTCTGGTTTAGTGTAAAATAATCATATTAATTACATCATCTGGTGCTAATTGAATTAGTTAAAAGTATTTCAATTAATTAATTGGTTAAAAATGGTGGTAATTTATTTGATTTACGATATAATATAAATACTAGTGGTCTAAATTTATTGTATAATTGTGTCAATAATTGACAGAGAGCTTCCAGTATTTCATTCAAGGGATGATATTCTTGGAAGACTTACGATAACTGTAAATAATACATAGGGAAATAACTAAGAGGTAAGAGATTATTCAGTTGATACTAATAAATTTAAAGAAACTCTACATTTTAATATGTTTAGAGAAAGCAGCAAAGAAAGAGGGTAATAAAAGCAAGTAATTGATAGGAGGACTAACATATGAAAAAGAAATTCAAGATGCCAACGGCTTATACTATTTTGGCTATTATAATTGTAATGGTAGCGATTCTTACATGGATAGTGCCAGCAGGACAATATAACTTTCTAGATCCAAACGCTGATAAACTACAGCTTATCCCAGGAACATATCACGCAGTTCCTTCAAACCCACAGGGTTTTAAAGATATTGTTTTAGCTCCTATAATTGGATTCTATGACGCAGTAGATGTTATATTATTTGTTATTGTAATAGGTGGATTCTTAGGAACAGTTATGAAGACTGGGGCAATAGATGCAGGTATAGGTAGACTTGTTAAAAAGCTAGCTGGAAAAGAACGATGGCTTATACCATTGATAATGCTATTCTTCACAATAGGGGGAACAACTTTCGGTATGGATGAAGAAACACTAGCATTCTTCCCAATATTAATACCAGTGTTTCTTGCAGCTGGGTATGACACGCTTACAGCAGTTGCCGTTATAAAGCTAGGGTCAGGAATGGCAGCTATGGCATCTTTAACTAGCCCATTTGCTATTAGTATAGCATGTAAATTTGCCGGCATTTCCATTGGTGAAGGAATTGGAATAAGAATGGTACTTCTTGTTACTTTTGTAGCTTTAGGTATATTCTGGACTATGAAATATGGTGAAATGGTTAAGGCAGATCCTACTAAATCATTGATTTATGATTTGCACAATGGACACAAGAAGCATTTTCTTGGAAATAGGAATGAAAACGATATCCCTGAATTAACAGGTAGAAGAAAACTTATACTTACTGTTTTTGGGTTAACTTTCGTAGTAATGGTAATGGGAATTATTCCGTTTAGTGATTTAGGTATTAAATTCATTCCAACACTAGGCTGGTGGTTTGGTGAACTCGCAGGAGTATTCCTTGTATCTAGTATAATTATAGCTATAATAGCAGGATATAAAGAGGAAAAATTCCTTCCTATTTTTATAGACGGTGCACGTGATTTGTTAGGGGTTGCGATAATAATAGGTCTGGCAAGGGGTATTACTGTTGTAATGGATGCAGGACATATTTCTGACACAGTTTTACATTTGGGCGAAATTTGTCTTAAAGGAAAAGGATCAATAGGGTTCACTGTATTTACTTATTTATTCTATTTACCTATGTCATTCTTAATACCTTCAACATCAGGGCTTGCAACTGTTACGATGCCAATTCTGGCACCTTTAGCCGACTTTTCTGCTGTGCCAAGACATATAGTAATAACTGCTTATCAAGCTGCAAATGGATTGTTAAGCTTATTTTCACCAACATGTCCGGTTATTATGGCTGGATTAGTTATGGGTAAAGTACCATATGAGAGATGGGTTAAATTCATATGGAAGTTGATAGTAATAACATTTGTTATTACACTTGTACTTTTAGTATTATCTATGTTTGTATATAGATAAATAATATATTTTAATAGTAAGATGTATTTATATGAAAATGATGAAGACCACTAGGCAATAGTATAATGTACCTTATAGAGTAGACAGCTAGAAAAGCCTACCCTATAGGGTACTTTTATATATAATTAAACATATTTACATGAATTTTCTCAGGGTATGGAAATTTTTAAACCTATTCACCTTCTAAAAAATTATGGATGTAAGGTTTGCAGTTGACTCTCATGACTTGTGATTTCGAATATAAGATGTACTACGACCAACACCGATTTTTATAATGTATTCCTCTTTTAATAAATCTGAAAGTGCTTTCTCAATTGTTGTAACACTAATATCTGGGCATAAGGCCGCAATTTCTGATTTTGTAATCTTGCCTACTTTATTTGAAAAAATATAACGAATTCGCTCAGACTTTGTAAGTCCTTTATTAAGGACTGTTTCTACTCGACTTGCAAACTCCTTATAAGCACTTAAAATAACACCAAGATAATATTTTACAAATGGTGCATAGCTATTTTTTCCTTCATGCCATAGGGTTGAACTTTGTTTCAAAGTATCATAGTAGGTTTCTTTGGTCTTTTCAATTATCATCTCAATACTTATATATTTACCAACAATATACCCCTGTTGATAAAGCAACAGTAGCGTCAATAATCTGCTCATTCTCCCATTTCCATCATTGAAGGGGTGAATACAAAGAAAATCTAAAATGAATTTTGAAATAAGCAGCAGTGGGTCTATTTCGCCTCGATCTATAGCTTTTAAAAATTCAGTGCTAAGTGATTCCATTGCATCAGCAGTAGCATAAGCTGGTAAAGGCTGAAAACGTATCTGATGCTTTCCTTCATAGTCTACTTCCTCAATAATATTATCTGTATTTTTCCATCGTCCACCCATAGAAGATGGATTGTATAAATATAAGTCGCGATGTAGTTGCAGAATAACATTGGGTTGTGGAGTGATATATTCATAATTTTCATGGAGGGTATTTAACACTTCACGGTATCCAGCTATTTCCTGTTCATTTCGATTTATCGGTTCAGCTTTGTTTATTACCAATTCATTCAAACGGGTTTCCGAAGTATAAATCCCTTCAATTCGATTTGAAGCACCGGTACTTTGAATCTTTGCAACCTGAAGCATAGCTTTTAAAATATCTGGTTGGGCTTCAATAAACAACTCCTGCTTGCCTTTATATTCATGAATAGCAGAAAGAAGGTTTACTATATCTGGAGTAAAAAGTTCTGAATCTATTGCAAAGTAATTAAATATTCTCATGGCACTCCTCCTACATTAACTATTTGTTATCTGCATAAATCGTATCACTATTTTATGCAGATAACAATAAGAATATGCAGAGAATTTTCTTTATTTAACCATAGGTGGGCGAAGTTGAACTTTATCTAGATTAAATCTAGCTGGACTTATGGAAAAACGCAGATAAAATTAGCAAGTTTATTGCGCTATTAAACCCAGCTATAAGATATAAAATTATAAAATATAGGAAAATGGGCGTACGATCTGAAATTATAAACAGTTACACTCCTAAGGAGGAAATCATGAAGGAATTAGGAGAGATAGCGACGTATAATGGTTGCAGAAATGTAGTTATAGCATAGTAATCATTAGAAACCTCACAAAATGTGAGGTTTTTAGTTTATAGAGTTAAGTTACAAATATAAAAGTAGTATCTATTTATAATTCGTCTAAAAGCTCATTTTCATAGTGGACTACGACCAGCATTCAATATTGACCTAGTCATAGTAGCATGGTAATATATTCTTATTAGGCGATTATATGGATAAAGATTATTTAGTAACTGAATCAAATTATTTTATTATGTAAAGTACTATATAATACTTTACATAATAAAGATTTTAAATATAGAGTAAAAAAGGAGGGATCATTTTGACAACAAAACTAACAGAAATGACAAGATCCTCTGGTTGAGCAGCTAAAATAGGGCCGGAGGCTCTTTCTAAAATATTAAGCCAATTACCTAAAATGGTGGATGAAAATTTGATTGTCGGAATTGAAACTTCCGATGATGCAGCTGTTTATAAGATAAATGATGAAATGGCAATGATACAAACTTTGGATTTTTTCACTCCTGTAGTGGATGATCCATATACTTTTGGACAAATTGCAGCGGCGAATTCTTTAAGCGACATATATGCAATGGGAGGAAAACCAACGCTTGCACTTAATATAGTTTGTTTCCCGACCTGCATTTCTATGGATATACTTGGAGAAATACTTAGAGGTGGAGCAGATAAAGTAATTGAAGCAGGAGCAATTGTCATAGGAGGACATTCAGTTGATGATAATGAGCCCAAATATGGCTTATCAGTCACTGGTTTTGTGCATCCGGATAAAATTCTGAAAAATTATGGATGTGAGGTTTGCGATGTACTGATACTTACAAAACCTTTAGGTACGGGTATAGTGAACACTGCAATAAAAGGAGGCGTCGCGTCTGTTAATGCATATAATCAAGCAGTAAAGGTTATGACTACTTTGAATAAATATGCTGGAGAAATAATAGCATCACATGAAATAAACGCCTGTACTGATATAACTGGATTTGGAATTATGGGGCACTGCTTTGAAATGGCTAAGGCTTCAAAAGTTACACTAAAGCTTTGGAAGAATAAAATACCATATATCAAAGAGGCAAAAGAGTACGCTGAAATGGGTTTAGTACCGGCAGGTTCTTATAAAAATAGGGATTATATAAAAGAGGAATACGAGCTTAGAAATATTGAACCTTGGCTGGAGGATATTATATTTGATCCTCAGACATCTGGAGGACTACTGGTTTCATGTACTAAAAGAGAAGCTGAAAAACTAATTGAAGAACTTTCAGAACTTGAATTGAAATCTGAAATTATTGGTGAAGTTCTTGAATATGGAGATAAATATATTATTGTAGAGTAAAAACAGAATGGAGAATAAAAATGGAAAAAAATTTACTGCTACGAAAATTACCAAAAATTGATGGTCTTTTAAATGAAGCTTTTGTAATTGATGTTTTGTTAAAAACATCGAGAGTCAAGGTTGTTGATGCACTTAGGGAAACAATTGATCTATTTAGAAAAAACATTTTATCTGGAGATTTAGAAAACTTTGAAACAAAAGATATCCTTCAGCAATTTAAAAGAAATATAGAGGAAAAAAAATCTGTAAGTTTAAAAAAGATAATCAATTGCACTGGAGTAATTATTCATACAAATTTGGGAAGGTCGAGGCTTTCGAAAAATGCAGTAGAAGGTGTATTAAATATAGCTAACAATTATAGCAATCTTGAATATAACTTAGCTGATGGGAAAAGGGGATCTAGATACAGTCATGTTGAGGATATCCTTACGAAAATTACGGGGGCCGAAGCTGCATTGGTTGTTAATAATAATGCCGCAGCAGTACTTTTGACATTAAATACACTGTGCAGCGGGAAGGAAGCAATTGTATCAAGAGGACAGCTTGTAGAAATTGGGGGCTCTTTTAGAATACCAGATGTAATGAGATTTAGCGGTGCAAAGCTAATAGAGGTTGGAACAACTAACAGAACCCACCCTCATGATTATGAGAGTAACATAAATGAAAATACGGGGGTATTATTAAAAGTACATACTTCAAACTTTAAAATTCTTGGGTATACACTTGAGGTTCCTAATGAGGAATTAGTTGAAATAGGACTTAAGAATGACATTCCAGTAATTGAAGATATTGGTAGTGGAACTCTCGTTGATTTTTCAAAGTACGGTTTTACTCATGAACCAACAGTTCAAGAAAGTGTAAAAAAAGGGGTAGATGTTATTACATTTAGCGGAGATAAGATGCTCGGAGGACCTCAAGCAGGGATTATAGTAGGTAAAAAGAAATACATAGATATGATGAAAAAAAATCAACTTACTAGAGCACTTAGGATTGATAAAATGACTCTTGCGGCGCTTGAAGGCACACTTAAATATTACTTTGATGAAAATGAAGCTGTGGAAAACATTCCTACACTTTATATGATATTAAGCTCTAAGGAGCTTCATAAAAAAAGAGCGTTGAAGCTTAAAAGAAAACTTAATTCAAATTCAGAAAATTTTACATTAAAAGTTTGCGAAGATTTTTCTATGGTAGGTGGGGGTTCAATGCCCGAGGCACGGATAGCGACCTTTGTAATTAAAGTTAAAAGTAGTAATTTACCCTCAGAGGAAATTGAAAAGAGGCTTAGGCTAAATAAAGTTCCGATTATAGTACGCGTAAGTAATGATGAGGTCATACTCGATTTAAGGACTATTGCTGATAATGATTTTGAAGTAATATCAGAAGCTTTTAAAAAAATGGATCTAAATTGAAATTTTATTTGGGGTGGTGATAACTATGAAACATATTATAATTGGTACAGCGGGGCATATAGATCATGGTAAAACATCACTTGTAAAAGCACTTACAGGTAGAGAAACTGATACCTTAAAGGAAGAAAAAGACAGAGGAATATCGATAAATTTAGGGTTTGCCTGTTTTGATCTCCCGTCTGGAAGAAGAGCAGGAATAATAGATGTTCCTGGTCATGAGAAATTTATTAAAAATATGCTGGCGGGTGTAAGTTCTATTGATATAGTTTTAATGGTAATTGCTGCTGATGAGGGTATTATGCCTCAGACAAAAGAGCATTTTGAAATACTTCAACTACTTGATGTAAAAAAAGGAATTATTGTGCTTACTAAAATTGACATGGTGGAAGAAGAATGGCTTTCAATGGTAAAAGATGACGTTAAGGAGCAATTTAAAGACAGTTTCCTAGAGAATGCACAAGTCCATTGCGTATCATCTAAAACTAGGCAAGGAATATCGGAACTTGCATGTGAGATAGATACGATGACGCAGAAGGTACGTTCAAAGGATATAACAGGGCATTTTAGGCTTCCTGTTGATAGGGTGTTTTCGGTAAGTGGGTTTGGAACTGTTGTAACTGGTACTGTTATTAGCGGTAAAATTGAGGAAGGGCAAACAGTTATGATGTACCCCTCAAAATTAATGTCCAAAATAAGAGGAATTCAAGTGCATGATAATCCAGTTAAAATTGCAGAGGCAGGTCAAAGGTGTGCTTTAAACATTGCAAATGTTAAAATCAAAGATATCGAAAGAGGAGATGTCATTTCAATAGAAAGCGTAATGGAACCATCTCTTATGGTAGATTGTAAGCTTTACTATTTATTGAGCAATTCAAAACCTCTTGTAAATAGACAAAGGGTAAGATTGTACCATGGAACAAGTGAAATTATTTGCAGAGTAGTAATACTTGACCTTGAGGAAATAAATCCGGGAGAGGAAGCATATGTACAGCTTAGGCTTGAAAAGCCTCTTACAGCTCAAAGAAATGATAGATTTGTAATTAGAAATTATTCACCAATGTATACGATTGGTGGAGGCTCGATAATAGAGACCTCAGCGCCAAAGGCTAAGAGGTTTCATTGGGACTACATAGAAGATCTTAAAATAAAAGAAAGTGGGCACTCTGAGAGTATTATTGAAAAAACTGTAGAAAAATTAAGCTCAGAATATCCAAAAATTTCTGACATATTGAAATCACTAGGTAAAAATGAAGGAGATGTTCAGGAAAAGCTTAATATTTTAGTTTTAAATCAAAAGCTACTAAAGCTTAAAGGTGGAGATTCTCCAGTTTATATTCATATAAACTATTTAAATAAAAAGGTAAATACTCTTTTAAAGCTTACTTCGGATTATCATAAAATTAATCCGCTCAAGCTTGGAATCTCAAAGGAAGAAATTAAAATAAAAGTATTTGGAAAAAATATAAAACAGAAGACATATGATGATTTGCTATTTGGGCTTGAGCAAAAAAAAGTAATTAATCTTAAAAGCAAGTTTATAGGTGAATATGGTTATGAAATAGTACTTACCAAAGAGCAACAATCAGTAAGAAACACAATTATAAAAGTCTTTGAAGATGCATACTATGCCCCACCAAAATATGGTGAATTACTCGAGGCTTCAAAGGAGAAAAAGATTTTTACTATGGTATTTGAGCTACTACTTGATGAAGAAATACTCTTTAAAATAAACACAGAATGCTACCTATTAAATGATTATTATAAAGAAATAAAACATAAAGTTAAAAATTATATTGATGAAAATGAAAGCATTACTATTGCACAGTTTAAAGACATGATGAATACTAATAGAAAATATGGACTTATTTTACTAGAACATTTAGATGGAATAAAATTCACTAAACGTGTGGGAGATAGTAGGGTGCTTTTATAGCAGTTGGAAATAAAATTTAATGGTAAGTTGTAAAATGAAATGACCATAGAACAAAAAATAAAGACTCAAGAGAAAAAATCTTGTACAATGTTAAGTGACTAAACCAACACAAGTACAGGAGGATTTCAAATGAGTCAATCAAATTTTATCACAGAGAACAAAAAAGGTAAACACCTAACATATGAGGATCGTATAAAGATAGAGACATTATACAAAATGGGGCTAAATTCAAGCTGTATTGCGGAGCAAATAGGTGGACGTTCAGAGCGTACAATAAGGCGTGAAATTGCTAAAGGAATAGTAGAATTATTGAATAGTGATTTAACCACTCGAATGGAATATAGCGCAGAAATTGGGCAGTCAGAACATGACAGACAAGGCACAGCAAAAGGGCCTGCATTGAAAATAGGGAAAGATCACAAATTGGTGAAGTACTTAGAAAAAGCCATTGGTAAATATGGCGAATCTCCGTATGCAGCTATTCAAAATATAACAAATAAAGATCTACAATTCGAAACAACTATTTGCTTCAAAACTGTGTATAACTATTTGGATAATAATTTATTCTTAAACATAAGTAACAAAGATCTGCCTGTTAAAAAGAATGCCAAAAAGAGAAACTATAAAAAAATAAGGCCGGCGTATAACAATACCAAAGGGACAAGCATATCAGAAAGACCTACAGCGGTAGCTGCACGTGATGAGATAGGGCACTGGGAAATGGACACCGTAGTAGGAAAGCAGGGTACAAAGACTGTATTAATGGTGTTAAGCGAAAGAGTAACTCGCAAGGAGTTAATCTTTAAAATACCTTCTAAATCACAGGTCGCTGTTGTGAAGGAATTGGACAAATTGGAGCGTAAAATGGGAATGGCATTCTCAAAAACATTTAAAACAATCACCTGTGATAACGGCTGTGAGAACCTTGATTTCGAGGGTATTGAGACCTCAGTAAGGAATAAACAAAAGAGAACTAAAGTATATTATGCCCATCCATATAGTTCATGGGAACGAGGCACAAACGAGAATATCAATAAAATGATACGACGATTTATCCCAAAAGGTGTGGATATTTCAGCATTCTCTAAAAAACAAATTATGCAAATACAGCACTGGATCAACAATTATCCAAGAAGGATTTTTAACGGTCTATCTGCTAATATGATGGAACGGAAAACCATTACAACTTAACATTATATTTTTCTTGAAAATTTCGGACATTTTATATTGCAATCTACAGAAATAAAATTTAATTTTACAAAAGATATCATAGTATGATTATTTGTGATAAAATGGTACTAGAGTTAAATTTTTATGGGAGTAGATAGGTGCTGGTGTGCCTGCCAGTCTTCAAAACTGTGTTGACCTGCTAAGACCAGGTTGGGTGTGTTCGATTCACACATATTCCCGCCAATTAAATAGGCAGACTGCGGCTTAGATACATATTTTTATGTTATCTGAGCCGCGTTTTATTTTGGCTTTGACAACAAAATTTTTAGATTAATTTTCGAAAATCTGATTAAGCTTTTTTACAGCTTCCTTTTTCATGTTTGGTAGAACGTGAGAGTACGTATCAAATAACCACATGTAAGTAGAATTATAAGTGGCTCTCTGGTAGAAATAAAAAACACAAGTCACCTTAGAATATTAGATAGATTTAAAGGCATAAAGATAGAATTATTAGCAGTATGGTTTGATATAGATAGTTCAATAAAAGGGGTAACGAATAGATATTTAGCTACGGGATTAAATGTTTATTCAGATAATGCCAAATATGTAATTAAAGAAGTATTGAAGATTAAAGTATATTGTAGGGTATGTAATGCTACGAACTTAATATAGAAAAAAGTGAGATAAATAGGTTAAAAAAATAGAATAGCAACGGAAAGAACATATCAAAAGAGCATACAATTCGTATGCTCTTTTGATATGTGTGTTTAAATAACATTTATATAATTGGTACAGAAAGTAAAATATGTTCTAAATTCCACAAAGGTATAAGTTATTTTAATGTTTTTTAATAAAGAAATATAGACAAGTATAGACAGTTATATGCAAATAATTTTTATAAGGGAGTTTCAAAAAAATAACAAGTCATATTCCGCCATATTTTGCACTATGCTTCATCACCACAACATTTACATAGCCTAGCTATGTAAATGTGAATGTTCTTTGCCTGGCACAAAACATTCACATAATCTTTGACTTGTTATTTTCTTTCAGCTCCCTTATTAATTAATAATCATGTTTTCTTGACTTTTAAATTGAAATCGTTTAACATTAAAAATGTAAAATAAATTGTATTATATTGACGAAAGGAGGAACACCTAACATGAAAAATTTTGGTGTTTTTGATATTATAGGTCCTATAATGGTCGGTCCATCATCTTCTCATACAGCGGGTGCTGCTAGACTTGGTAAAATAGCAAAAACTATTGTTGGAGCTGATATAAAAGAGGTTACATTCTTACTTCATGGGTCTTTTGGTAAAACTTACAAAGGTCATGGAACTGATAGAGCACTAGTTGCTGGCATACTTGGAATGGAACCAAGTGATGATGATCTTAGAAATTCTATTTCAATTGCTGAAAGTAAAGGCTTAAAAATAAAATTTATTGAGTATGATCTTGGACAAGTACATCCCAATACAGTTAAATTGTTAATAACAGATGTTAATAATGATTATTTTGAAATAATGGGTTCGTCTATTGGTGGCGGTAATGTAGAAATAAATGAAATAAACGGAAATAGTGTTCTTATAACCGGTGTATATCCTACTATTATCACTTGTCATGATGATATCCCGGGAACAGTAGCAAAAGTGTCAGACCTTATTTATGAGGATAAAATTAATATTGCTTTTTTAAAACTTGTTAGAGGCGAAAAAGGAAAATCTGCAACTATGACTTTTGAAGTAGATAGTACTATTAGCGATTCTTTAGTAAAAGATATAAAAAAAATTACTGGAATAAACAAAGTAATAGTTATTAATCCAGAAACAAGGAGGAAACATAATGATAGCGAAGTCAGCTAGTGAACTTATCGAAATATGTAAAACAGAAAATATAAAATTAAGTGAATATGCAATAAATCTTGAAATTGAACAAAAGGATATTTCACGAGAAGAATTATTTCAGCATATGAAAGAAATCCTTGATGTAATGAGACAAGGTGCTACTTCTGGAAGAGAAAAAGAAGTTTATTCATTAAGTGGTCTTATAGGTGGAGATGCTTATAAACTGCAAAAATATTTAGAATCTGGTAAATCACTTTTAGGAGACACTGCTGTAAAAGCTATGGCTATGGCGTTATCTTCTTCAGAAGTCAATGGTTCTATGGGTAAAATAGTAGCGTGTCCAACAGCTGGATCCTGTGGGATACTTCCAGCTGTAATATTAACTGCTGGTGAAAAGCTTGGAAAAAGTACTGATGAAATGATTGACGGATTATTTGCAGCTTCTGCAGTTGGTATGATTATTGGAATGAATGCAACCTTTGCAGGTGCAGAAGGTGGTTGTCAGTCAGAGTGTGGTTCTGCAGCTGCCATGGCCTCAGCTGCAGTTGTGGAAATGATGGGAGGAACACCAGAGATGAGCTTAAATGCTGGTGCCATCGTATTTAAAAATGTATTAGGACTTGTTTGTGATCCAGTTGCAGGGCTAGTTGAAATTCCTTGTGCAAAAAGGAATGTAGCTGGTGCAATTAGTGCACTTTCTACCGCTGATTTAGTTATGGCTGGTGTTTCTTCAAAAATACCATTTGATGATACATTATCTGCAATGTATAAAATCGGCATTGAATTACCAGCTTCCTTAAGAGAAACAGCTCTTGGTGGCCTTGCTGTTACTAAAACTGGTCTAGCACTTAAAGATAAGGTGTTTTCAAAAAAATAAATTTGGAATTATAAGGAGAAAAAAACAATGAATATTTTAATAGGAACTGGTCTTTTATTATTAGTATTAGCTTTATTTACACTTTTTAGTTGCAAAGCACCTGAAGGAATGAAAGCGATGGGTGCACTAGCAAGTGCTGCCTGTGCAAGCTTTCTAGTTGAAGCTTTTCAGTCTGCATTTTTTGGTGATGTATTAAAATTAAATTTTTTGAAAGAAGTTGGTTTATCTAATGGTAGTTTAGGAGGAGTAGCCGCTGCAATACTTGTACCTCTAGCTCTTGGAGTTTCACCAATATATGCAGTATTGATTGGGCTATCTTGTTCTGGTATTGGTATCTTACCCGGATTTATAGCTGGATACCTTATGTCATTTGTAGTTAAATATCTAGAAAAGAAATTACCAGGAGGCTTAGACTTAATAGTTATAATTGTTTTTGCAGCTCCATTAACTAGATTTATAGGAAACTGTATGACTCCTGTAGTAGATGGCACACTATTAAATATTGGTAGAATTTTAACTTCTGCGTCAAGTTCTAGTCCAATAATAATGGGTATAGTACTTGGAGGAACAATAACCGTTGTTGCCACTGCACCTCTTAGTTCAATGGCTTTAACCGCAATGCTTGGGCTTACCGGTGCACCTATGGCTATAGGCGCATTAGCAGTATTTGGTTCATCATTTATGAATTTCGTATTATTTACAAGAATGAAATTTGGAAGTAAAAAAGATACAATTGCAGTAGCTATAGAACCTCTAACACAAGCTGATATAACCACAGCAAATCCCATACCAATTTATGTAACTAATTTTATAGGTGGTTCTTTATGTGGAGTAATAATTGCATTAATGGGACTTGTAAATAATTCTCCAGGAACAGCAACCCCTATAGCAGGGTTCGCAGTAATGTTTGCATATAATCCAGCTTCTAAAGTGCTAATAACAGCCTTAGGTTGTATTATAGTTAGTATTTTCAGTGGTTACGTAGGGTCTATTATGTTTAAAAATTATAAAATACATACTGCTGCAGAAATTCGTGGAGAGATTATCCCCGATTTAAAAGAAGTATCATAAATATATGTTTTTTTAAAACAATATAAGAAAAGGCTGAGTTTACTTTTATGTAAAACTCAGCCTTTTTTTAGGTGTTGTAAAATTATCAAGGAGGTAACTTTCAGTTACCGCCTAAGGGGTCTGGACAGCAAACTAAAAAAAGGGAGCAAAGCGACAGTTTGGCGAAAGCCAGTGAGGATAACTATTTATATATATTTTGGCAGTTTTTCTTCGTAAAATATAATTTGATTGCATTGCTAAGGTATCTCTCTTGACTGCATTTTGACAACGCTGCATATATTTCCATACTATTTCATACTGGTATCAAAACAATGTAAAAAGACGTTAAAGCACTCAAAACACTAACTTTTGAGTGCTTTATATTATAATAAAATTTGTTATAGATAAGCATTTAAACAGTCTTCAAAACTGTGTTGACCTGCTAAGACCAGCTTGGGTGTGTTCGATTCACACATATTTAGAGATATGTTCGCATTTTATTGAAGAGTGGAGGCAACAGAATAATCCGTCATCAAGCTGGTACAATTATGTAAAGACAATCATTAATCGTTTAAATGATATCTTAGATGAAAAACCCTATGTTCGTATGCATTCTTCGAAAGGGTTGATATATCCTGCTGTTTTACGTTCCTATCTGAATGATTATCTGTCCTTTATGCGAAAGCATGGAAACAAAGAATCAACTATAAATGTACGACGAGTATACTGTACGCAGTTCCTTTGTTCTCTTGAATCACAAGGGCTTAGATCTATAGGGGAATTGCAGCCCATTCATATTTATGATGCATTCATTTCGACTTTATCCAAAGAAGGCTTAGCTGCTATATTTAACTTTAAAAAGAAATTAGGCATACATAAAGACGATAAATTACATGTAAGGCTAAATCCCAAGTATGCTACTCAAAAAGTAACTAGGTTAGCAAAAGATGGAAAATTTCTTCCGTAAATTTCAAAACATTAGGCATAACTGTTTCTACTATCAGTAAATATAGAAAAAAGCAGTGAGAGAAGGATTGTTAGAAAAAACAGAAAAACGGAATAAAGAATAAATGTTTATTTGAAATGTACTTATATTATTTTTTGTATATGTAGATGGTAACTGTAGAAATGATATCTATTAATTAATTGGGTGGAATGGTTATCAAGTGATATTTTAATTTTTAAGATATGGAAAGGGAGCGTCGCTGCAATTTTTTTAATAAACATTTATTTACACAAGTCTTTTATTTCAAACAAACATATTGGTATTCACTAAAACCATTTATATTACGGGTGGCAGAGCTGGTATTTCTAACACTGGATTTTGAGTCTAATATTCTATTGATTAATACTAATTATGTAAAATTATTAAAGATTGTTGTATCCCTTCAAACGATAGGGCTACAAGGCATTTTATGAAACTGATTTAATGGAAGAATTGATACTCTTACAATATGTATATTTATGAAATTTTTACATCAATGTAAAGCATTGATATATCTGGGGTTTAATCATTAAACGTTATTTTTTTGCTCAAAACAAGTTAGTTAAAGTAGAAGTATAGTATTGATAATGTTAACTAAAAAGGTAATAAAAAATATATATTAGCTAATTTAAGATCTTTGAGAAAAATATTAAAATAACACGAGTATATTTAATATTCCCCCTGAAGTTATCGTTATTTTAGTAATATATGTCTTAACTTATAAAATCCGCGTTTCGCGGTTACTACCCCTAAGGTAAATAATTCAAAGTAAATGTTTTGAGTCTGTATAACGTTTTATTTGCTGCCACTACCCCAATAGGGGGAGCGGAGTTTCGCCACCGCCAATGAAACCCACGAATACATATTAACGTATTGGAGAGATCTAGTGCGGTTTTTGTTGTAATTGAAAGAGGATGTCAGAAGTATGTTGTGTCTCTATGTCCAGGTATAAAAAAACAGTTGACATTTATGAATTACAGTAGTAATCTTTCTATAGATTACTACTGTAATCTATAGAAAGAAAGTAAAAGTTATATTGAATTAAGTACAATATTAAAGGAGAGGTATTTATTAAATGAAAAACAAATTTTTGAATGGTAAGTTTTATAGATGTAAAAAATTAGTCTTAGTTATTTTAGTGATAGTTACGCTAGTATCAGGTATATATTTCCTATGGTGGAATAAAACTAAAACCATTTCAGCGAATAAATATTTTGATAGTTATGTGAATTCATGGAAGAAAAAAGATTTTGCATTAATGTACAATATGATTGATGCGGAAAGTAGAAAAAAGATTAGTGAAGCAGATTTTGTTCAGCGTTATAAAAATATTTATAGTGGAATTGAATTAAAAGAAATTGATGTTAAAATTAAGGATTCAGAAAAAAAGAAATATGATTCAAGCATAGAGAGTGTTAAGTTTGAGGTTATAATGGATACGATAGCAGGTAAATTAACTTTTGATAATACTGGTGAATTAATTAAAGATAGCAAGAATAAAACATGGAAAATTCTATGGAGCAGCAAGATGATTTTCCCTGAACTTGAGAATGAAGATAAGATACGTGTAGCTACCTTGTATGCTAAAAGAGGTGAAATAAAGGATAAAAATGATAAATCCTTGGCACTGGATGGTACAGTAGCTGAAATAGATATTATACCAGAAAAGCTTGGTAATGATGCAGCTAAATCAAAGGGAAATGTTTCAAAAATACTACAAGTCTCCCTAGAAGATATTAATAAAAAGCTGTCAGCTACATATGTAAAACCAGACATGTTTATTCCTATAAAAACAATATCTGAGGATGAAACAGAAAAAATAAGTGCGCTATTAGAAATACCAGGAGTAATGGTAAATGAGAAGAAAGCAAGAGTATATCCGTTAAAGGAAAAAGCTGCACATCTAATAGGATATATTCAAGCAATAAGTGCGGAGGAAATTGAAAAAAATAAGGAGGAAGGCTATAGAAAGGATGATATAATTGGGAAAACTGGTTTGGAGAAAATATATGAAAAAACACTTAGAGGAAAAAATGGATATGAAATATATGTAGTAGATAAAAATAATAAAAAGAAAAAGTCTTTAATTAGTAAAGCAGTACAAAATGGTGAAGATTTAAAGTTAACCATAGATGCTGATATGCAGAGTCTTCTTTATGATGAATTAAGTAAAGATGCAGGAACTTCAGTAGCAATGAATCCTAAAACTGGTGAAGTACTCGCTCTTGTTAGTACCCCTTCATATGATCCTAATAATTTTGTCATGGGAATGTCGCAAGATTTATGGAAAAGTTTAAATGAAGATAAGAAAAAGCCTTTGTATAACAGATTTCAAAGCAATTTATGTCCTGGATCAGTTTTTAAGCCAGTAATTGCTGCCATAGGACTTAAAACAAAGAAGATTGATGCAGAAATTTCTAAGAATATTTCAGGACTTAGATGGCAGAAGGATAAAAGCTTTGGGAATTATTTTGTTACAAGAGTTGTAGATTATGGACAACCATCAGATCTAAGAAATGCTTTTATTCATTCGGACAACATATATTTTGCACAGGCAGCATTAGATATCGGCAAGGATACGCTTCAAGCAGAGTTAAAAGAATTTGGCTTAGGTGAAAAAATTCCTTTTGAATATGGATTGTCTAAATCTCAATTTGATGCAGATGGAGATATAAAAGGTGAAGTTCAGCTAGCAGATAGTGGATATGGACAAGGTGAAGTATTGATAAATCCTCTTCATTTAGCAGCTATTTATAGTTCCTTTGTTAATAAGGGCAGTATGATAAAACCATATATTAAATATAATGGAACTGCAAAGTCAGAAATGTGGAAGTCTAATGTTTTTTCAGAAGAGGTGGCAAGCACAATTTTAAAGGATTTAACTCAGGTTGTTGAAAATCCTAGAGGTACTGGACATCAAGCATATATTAAAGGACTAAGCTTAGCAGGAAAGACTGGAACTGCAGAAATAAAGCTATCTCAAGATGATGTTAATGGTACAGAATTAGGATGGTTTGCGGCAGTTAATACGGATAGTCCTGATCTTCTTGTAATAGCTATGGCTGAGGATGTAAAAGAAAGAGGTGGAAGCCATTATATAGTGCCAATGGTAAGAAAGGTATTCGAAAAATTTCATCCTGTTAAATAATAGAGGATGTATTTTAGAAGGAACTCTAATAAGTTTCTAGTAAATATATATAGTTGTATTAATATAAATTATAAGGGGAGTTAAGAAGAATGAAAGAAATACCAAGAATTGCTGAAACTGAGTGGAAGGTTATGAAGATTATATGGTCTGGTGCTCCAGTGACAGCAAATGATGTAATAGAAAAATTAAGTGGTGATGTTAGTTGGAAACCTAAGACTGTAAAAACGTTGATTAACAGGTTACTAAATAAAAATATTATTTCCTATGAAAAGGAAGGACGAATATATAAATATTACCCTATTTTTACTGAAGAACAATGTGTAAAAATTGAACGTAACTCCTTTCTTGATAGGATATATAATGGGGGATTTAAAGAAATGCTTTTAAATTTTATAGAGGATGAAAATTTATCAACAGAAGATATAGAGGACCTTAAAAAAATTCTTGATTGCAAGAAAGATAGGTAAATTTATTATGTTAATATCTAAGTTTTTTTCTTATTTAATTTATTATTCCATTGCTAGTAGCATAGTGATATTTGGCATATTGTTAATTAAAATTTTATTTAATAAGAAATTGGGGGCAAGATGGAATTATTATATTTGGTTTATACTAATTTTAAAATTACTAATTCCTTATTTTCCTCAAAGCCCAGTAAGTATAGATAGAATTATAAGCTTTTTTTCAAATATTGCACACAAAAGTATGAATATTACCAATGTAACAGTTTCAAATAATTCACATAAAGAATTATCTATGTTAATGGATTCAACGAAGGACTATGCTATTTCTATAAATAGATATTATTCAATATTTTATATTCTGTGGTTAATGGTTTTTCTTATAGGCTTTGCCTTAATTGTTATAACCAATATTAAGCTTAGGGCAGGAATAAAAGATAGACCACAAATTTATGATGAAAATATTAAGGTTTTATTGGAAGGCTGTAAAAAAGATCTAAATATAAATTGCAGCATAAATATTGTAAGAATAGATGGTGATAGATGTCCAGCACTTTTTGGATTTATAAACCCCTATATTCTTATTCCTGATGGAATAGAAGATAAAATTACACAGGATGAGATGAGATATATATTGCTACATGAACTAGCTCATTATAAGAGAAAGGACATGGCCGTAAGTTTGTTAATAAGTCTACTGCAATTAATTTATTGGTTTAATCCTATTATATATTATGGTTTTTATCTTATGAAAAAAGATATGGAAATAGCTTGTGATGGACATGTTCTTTCAAAAATAAATGAGGAAGAGATAAAAGGCTATGGCCTTACTATTATTAAACTTCTAGAGTTAATTGCTTATAATAAAAATAATATTTTCACACTTGGTATTATAAAAAACAAAAAGAATGCAAGAAATAGAATAAAAATGATAGCTGGATTTAAGAAAGATTCAAAAGGTATAGTGTTGACTAAAACAGTTGTTTTTATTATTTTAACATGTATGTTTTTAGGTAGTACACAAGGAAATGCTATAGTAAAGGATAAAAAAGTATTAGAAAAAAATAGTGAGCAAAAAGATTTAAGCAGATTTTATAAGGGCTTTGAAGGAAGCTTTGTATTGTTTGATGTTAATAAAGGAGACTATATAGTTTATAACAAAGAGAAAAGTGAAAAAAGAGTATCACCTTGCTCAACCTATAAAATAGTAGAAGCGTTGATAGGTTTAGAAACAGGTGTTATTAAAGATGAGAAAGAACTTTTCAAATGGGATGGTAGCAAATATCCTTATAGGGAGTGGAATCAAGATAATACATTATTTTCTGCAATGAAATATTCTGTAAATTGGTATTTTGAAGAAGTAGATAGAAAAATAGGCAAAAATAAATTGAAGTACTATATAGATAAGATGGATTATGGTAACAAGGATATTTATTCTCTACAAGCTGATTACTGGCTTCAAGCTTCTTTAAAAATTTCACCTATAGAACAGGTGGAAATGCTAAAAAAAATGTATAATTATGAATTGCCTTTTTCCAAGAAAAATATAGACATAGTAAGAAATTCAATAAAAATAATGGAAGATGGGGAAAGAGTAATGTATGGCAAGACCGGTTCAGGTGTTGAAAATAATAAAGAAGTTAATGGTTGGTTTGTAGGATATATAGAAGAAAATAATGATATGTATTTTTTCGCGACAAATATTGAAGGAAAAAATGGTGCTACAGGCGTAAAGGCCAAGGAAATAACATTACAGATATTAAGAGATTTAGGTAATGTTATGAAAAAATAACTTAACAGATCGATTAAATAACAAAGGAGAATTTATATGAAAAAATTAGTAAATTCAAAATTCAAGGTAAATAAGTTTAAAATTGCTATACTTATGCCGATTATGATCTTTTCTCTTACTAGCTGTGGAAAGGTAGCAACTCAGCCACCTGTAAACACGAAGTCTGACACACAATATAATTCGTCATTTTCACAACTTGAAAGTGATTATGGTGTTAAACTTGGTGTATATGCTTTTGATACAGAGACGCATAAAGAAGTCGTATATCGTGCTGATGATAGCTTTGCTTACTGTTCTACATTCAAAGCTTTAGCCGCTGGTGCTGTTTTAAAACAAGATTCATTAGAGCAGCTTAAACAAGTAGTTAAATATAACAAAGAAGATGTTCTCTCTTATGCTCCAATTACAAAAGATAACGTTGATAAAGGCATGACCATTGAAGAACTTTGCAATGCAGCAGTACGTTTTAGTGATAATACAGCTGCAAATCTTTTATTTGATCATATAGGTGGACCTAATGGTTTTAAATCATCACTTAATCAATTAGGAGATAACGTTACGCAACCTACACGTATAGAACCAGATCTAAACGAAGCCATACCTGAAGATATTAGGGACACTAGCACACCAAGACAATTGGCAACTGATTTACAAGCATACACAACTGGAGATATATTAACAGACGATAAGAAAAAAATTCTTATTGATTGGATGACATGTAATGCAACAGGTAATACACTAATTCGTGCAGGAGCACCAGAGGGCTGGGTAGTTGCTGACAAAAGCGGAAGTGGTTCTTACGGAACAAGAAATGATATTGCCATAGTAATGCCCCCAAACAAAAAACCTATAATTATTGCAATATTGTCAACTCACGATACAAAAGAGGCTAAACATGATGACGAACTAATTGCTCAAGCTTCTAAAATTGTATTCGATTCTTTTACCACAACTGAAAATAACAATTAAAGTAAGTTCGCCTATGTATTAAATTAGCAGAAAAGCTCTAGCAAGTAAAACAGGAACTGCTGAACTGGAAAAGAAAAGTGCAGATGATAAAAATGGAAAATAAAATTTAATATATTTAACTCAATATTATTAAAAGGAAAGATTAAAATGGCAAATAAATAAGTTGAACTTTCAACTAAATTATATGAATTTATAATGGATGAAGAAATTAAACAGTTAAAAATATCATTTAAAGGTTTTAGTGAACAAGAAAAGCAAATGGCAACTGAATTAGTAAAAAGAATGAGTGAAATATAGAAAAATATTGGCTCGATATAAAAAATAAATCAGTGTTAGCAAAGCAAAATAATTCAAGGTAATATTTGGGGGTAATAGATTAACAAAGTAGAAATATGGTAACTAATACAGAAGTTTATATATAGGCAAAACAGGGGCTATTTGTAGCTGTAAGGAGGATTGAAATGGAATTTAGAAAAGCAGTTGAAACAGATGCTAATGATATAATGAGTATTATTATGCAGGCACAAGCATACTTAAAAAAACATGGGATTAACCAATGGCAGAATAACTATCCCAATGTTGAAATAATAAGTAATGATATTGATAATAAAAATGGTTATGTACTGTTAAGAGACGATAATATTGTTGCTACTGCAGCAGTTTCTTTTGAGGGAGAAAAAACATATGACTCTATTTATGAGGGGCAGTGGATTAGTGATAATGAATATGCGGTTATTCATAGAATCGCTATTGACAACAATTATAAAAGATTAGCATTAGCATCACAGATTATCAAAAATATAGAGCAGATTTGTTTGAATAAAGGTGTGTACAGTATAAAAGTGGATACACATGAAGAAAACTTATCTATGCAAAAACTGCTTAAGAAAAACAAATTTCAGTATTGTGGAATAATTTATTTAGAAGATGGAAATAAAAGAATAGCTTTTGAGAAAACACTATACTAAAAAAATAGTCACAAAATCATGAGTAATCTTAATTAATGGATCTTCATTAGAATTACTTATGGATATATTTAATCATTCGTCAAAATCACAGACTTTAAGATACATTGGAATTACTGAAGAACAAAAGAGGGAAGTTTACTTGAAATCTAACATTGGATAGAAAATGTACCCCTATATCTTTATATAATCTGTAAGAGCAAATTCTCCATTTTTGGGAACAATTGTATATCGTCCCCCTTGAGATTAGAAGCAATTCATCACGGATTTGATTTGCTCGATAATCAGTTCTCAAAACACCCTCATCCTGTGCTTTTTGTATGAGTATCAACAAATTGCTTGAAAGTGCGTGATTATCTGAGAGGAAAAATTCATTACCATGTGTCAATTGAGCTTTGTAAATTTGAGTAATAGCATCTACTCCAAGCATCTTAGCATATTTCGTTTGATAACCAATATACTCTATTATCTTATCAATTATGTCCTCGGCCTCCAAATGATTAACCTCATATTCATCAAAATATTTATCACATTCAGAATAGCCTTCGATTATTATATCTTCCTTGCCCTTCAAATGGTGATAAAAAGCTCCCGTTGACACTCCTGATTTTTCACATATTTGTTTTATGGCCTTGTTCTTTCATCAATTTCAAAGAGATATCCAAAATGTGGGTTTTAGTGCTAATAGCCAGTTTTTGTCTGTTTGTCATCTCTTCCATAATATAACCTCCGCAACTCAAGGGAGTAGATAAATAGCTACTAATTATTAAATATTCATTGCTACTTCAAATGCGTCCCAAATAGATTTCATAATGTTCTTAACTTCCCTAGAATCCCCAATATTATATGTTTCCTTTTTACTTTTGTCAAGTATGCTTTGTAGTGGATTATGAGGCTCGTACCCTGCTGCAGCTATTATTGTGTCTGCGTTTAATATACTTTCTCCATCTTTATTAGAAACTTTAACACCATTCGAATCTATTTTTTCAATCTTTGTGCTAGTCATTACTTTAATATTGTTGAATGGAAGTAAATCCTTCATCATATCCCAGTTCATAAATGGCATATTGTGAGGACCACCGCAAATAACCGGAAGCATTTCTATTATGCTAACATTTTTGCTCATTTTTGACAACCAAAGACCGGTTTCACAACCAACAAGACCTGCACCTATTATTACAATATCTTTACCAGCCAAGGATGGATCCATTAATACATCAGCTGCATTTAAGATCTTTCTATCTGTGTCAAATTTAGGGATAAACGCCTTAGAACCTGTTGCAATTACAATAACATCAGCATCAGTTTTCTCAATCATCGACTCATCAGCAGTTGTATTTAATTGAACGTTAACCCCTAATATATTCATTTGTCTTTGATACCATTTGCATAGAGATCGGTCATCGCTCTTGAAATCAGGTATTCCACCTGGTATTAAGGTTCCACCTAATTTACCGCTCTTTTCAAGCAATGTTACATGGTGGCATCTCAACTTGCAAACCCTTGCAGTCTCCATACCTGCAAGTCCACCACCAATTATTAAAACACTCTTTTTTTTCATCGCTGGTGTTAAGTGATATGATTTTTCACGACCACATTGAGGATTTACTGCACAAGATAATGGTAGCCCATGAGCAATTCTTCCCATACACCCATCATGACAAGATAGACATGGCCTAATATCTTCCCACTCATCCGCTTTTACCTTCATAGGTAGATATGGGTCAGCCAAAAGTGGACGTCCAAAGGAAACAATATCACAAGAATTAGTATCAAATGAGTCATTAATCACGTCAGGATCATCCATTCTACCTGAAATAGTGACTGGAACATCCACAACCTGCTTAACTTGTCTACCGAATTCTCTGTACATTCCCTTATCGTTAAAATACATTGGTGGGTGATTCCAATACCAAGAATCATAAGTCCCAGCATCAACATTTAGCATATCATAGCCCGCTTCTACTAATATTTTAGCTGCTTCAAATCCTTCTTCTGTGTCCTTACCAACTTCATCAAATTTTTCTCCTGGTAATGCGCCTTGACGAAGTCCCTTCATCATACTCTTAACACTGAAACGTAGTGAAACTGGGAAATCTTCACCACATTGTGCCTTGATTCCCTTAACTATATCAGTTGCGATTTTCAAACGGCCTCTTAAGTCTCCGCCATATTCATCAACTCTTTTGTTAAAGAAACCGATTGCAAATTGATCTAAAAGATATCCTTCGTGTACAGCATGGACCTCAACTCCATCAAAACCTGACTGTTTTGCCACTGCTGCTGATTTTATGAAGTTTTCTATTAAAACTTTTATATCTTCAGTAGTCATTGCTTCATGAGTTAATCTTGGGTCAAAGCGGTTTTCTGCCTTTGAAGGAGCAATTGGCTTTTTATATAGTCCAGGTATTGCAGAACGTCCTAAACCACCTGTCAATTGTAAAAATATTTTTGCATTATAAGAATGAATTCTTTCATTCATTGGAGCTGTTGACATATTAAAGCATAGTGGATTATAAGTAGGGCAAGGAAGTCCTTGTTCTGGAATTTCATTGTAGTCTACGGCACAGATACCTGTAATTATCAAACCTGTACCACCTTTTGCACGTTCAACGTAGTATTCTTGTGCATTTTCATTAAATCCACCATTGGAATCTGAATAGGCAATTAACCCCATAGGTGCCATAGCAATTCTATTTTTCAAGGTTAATTTATTTATTTTAATAGGTTCAAATAATCTATCTACTTTACTCATATTATTTACTCTCCTTTTCAATTGTTGAATTTTATTTATCCCAGTTTTCTGGTACAGGCTTAGTGATGTATTCAGTTCCTGAGAATATAGGGCAAGCACCACCAAATTTAATAACCACACCATCAATCATCTTAATTGAATGAGGAACACCTGCTGGAATATAAACAGCACCTGGAGTTTTAATTTCGTAATAGTCATCACCTAAAGTTACTGCGATAGTAGCTGCATTTTCTTCTCCTAAGATTAAATACATTTCATCTCCATAATGAATATGTGGAGTTGCCTTTCCCATAGTGCTTTAGCTTCTGGAACAATGCTAGAGCTCATAATCACAGGAAATACCTTACCTCCTATGGAACCCTCGTGATCTGGAAGACTCTCTTGCCAGCAAATTTCATTAACTACCAAATGTTCAAATTTCCTTTCCATAATAATTGCCACCTTCTAATTGTTTTAACAACATACGCCATAGAGAATATTTACATAACATATTCACCGAATGCATTATGTAAATATATTCTATAACAATGATAAAAAAAATGTAAATAATATGATTTAAAACCATAAATTACAATTAAATTTACGCTGCAAATTTAATTGTAATTTATGGACTCAGCAAACTTGCCAGGTTCAATAAAAGCCTCAGTAAGGGATTGTGAGCCCTAACCCCCGTAATTCTTAATGCAAATGAGGTCATAAAACTAGAGATAAATTGCCTTCCCCAGTGTATTTTTTATTAGAAGAATTTGCTAACATAGGAAGAATACCAGAAATGCTTGAAATGTTGGGAACAATGAGAGGTCTAAGAGTTTATCAAATGGCAATATTGTAAAGTTTAGCACAATTAAAAAACATGTATGGAAATAATGGAGCTGAAACTTTTATTGCGCAGTTTGATACTATAGCTGTTTTAGGAGTAATCCGCAGCAATTTTATTAGGAACAGTACAGTTTTAGGGTGCGAATATATTGTATACCCAGCTAGAGGGTAGCGCCAATATCTAAAATATTATATTTATTAAGGTTTTATTAAGGTTTTCCTAAGGTTTTCTTCAACTGGAGGAAGTGGTCTTGGTCTGGCTATCGCAAAAAATATAGTAAATCTTCATGGAGGAAAAATATGGGCTGAATGTGAAGATGAAAATATAAGATTTTTTATTAAATTGAAGATATCTTAAAAACTCTTTAAGTATTTTTTGGACATGTTACAAATAATAAATTTTGTGTAAGAAATAAAATTATTAACTTTTGAGGGTTAGTAATTTTATTTTTTCGATTAAAGCTTTTATTTATATGTTACACGAACCATATAATTATGTGTAAATGAAAATGAGCAAGGCAGTAACTTTAAGTTACCGACTGCTGAAACATATATTTTGATGTTTTTTTGTCGCCAAAATATAATCCAATGACAGTTATAGAATATCCATCATAGTGTTTAAGTAAATATTAAAAGTGATTTCTGAACAGGTGGAATCCCTAGGTATAAGAAAAGAAGACTAGTATAACGCCACAAAAATAATAGCAGTTAGAGTCCAAAATGGTGAAAGGTTAAGATTAAAAATTTCAAAATATAGAATTTGATTATAAAACTTGCAAATACTAGTAAAAACAAAAAATATGATGTACAATTAATTAAAGGGAAAAATATAAATAAGATTAAGTAATGAGTATGTGAATTTTGGCATTTGAAAATAGGATGTAATACAAATATTTAAATATCATCATGCTTTATAATAGTCTTTAAAACAATCCCCATATATTCCCGCCAAAGTTAAGCAGCACAGGTGATGAGCACATCATCTGCGATGTTGAAACCTCTAAGCTAGTCATATAAGTGTGTTGATTAGTTTAGAGGTTTATTATTTTTTTAATTATGTACAATAAGAAAGTGAAGGTGAAGGATATGCTATACATAGGAATTGACATTGGATCAACTGCTTCTAAGGTATGTATTCTTGAACATGATAAAATTAAAAATACTTTTATTTACCCAACAGGTTGGAGTAGTGTCAAAACAGCTGAGGAAATAAAACAAGCAATAGTAAAACTAGGAATGATCTCTAGTAATAGTAAAATAGTTGCAACAGGTTACGGAAGGGTTTCTGTACCCTATGCAGATAAAACAATAACTGAAATAACCTGCCATGCAGTTGGCGCGTATTATTTATTACATGAAGATTGTACAGTTATTGATATAGGTGGACAAGATACAAAAGTTATAACTGTTGAAAGTGGTAAGGTTACAAACTTCTCTATGAATGATAAGTGTGCAGCTGGTACTGGTAAATTTTTAGAATTAATGGCTGGAACACTAGGATTCGATATTGATCAACTTTGCACTGAAGCCGCAAGGGGAAGTGGAACAACTATCAGTTCGATGTGTACCGTTTTTGCAGAATCTGAAGTCATTAGTCTTATTGGTAGTGGTAAAAAACGTAAAGATATTGCATTTGGTGTAATAGAATCTATTACTGGTAAAGTAAAATCGCTGTGTCAAAAACATTCTGATTCACACAATTATTTCTTAACAGGAGGACTTTGCGATAGCCCATTTATTGTGGATCAACTTTCAGAAAAACTAGGTTCACCTGTAGCTACTCAAAAGAGGGCAAGATATGCAGGTGCTATTGGAGCGGCTATAATGGCAAGCAGAATTGAAGGAAATTCTAATGAAGCATTATAACGGAGGGGGATATATTAATGAATAACCTACCAGAAAAATTTGAAGATTTTAGTGAAGCAAGAAGAAATGCTTTTTTAAGCATCAAGAATTTAAAAGATGAAGGCAAGAAGGTTGTGGGTGTATTTTGTACTTTCACACCAACAGAAATAATAATGGCCGCAGATGCTATTGCAGTTTCATTATGCAGTATGACAGAGGAACCTATAGCTGATGCCGAAAGGGATTTACCAAGAAATCTATGCCCATTAATTAAAGCATCTTATGGCTTTGCAATTACAGATAAATGTCCTTTTTTTTATTTTTCCGATATGATTGTTGGAGAAACTACCTGTGATGGGAAAAAGAAGATGTATGAATATTTAGCAGATATTAAGAAGACTCATATTATGCAGCTTCCTCAAAACTGTAATGATGAGGATTCTTATAAACTATGGAGTAATGAATTAGTAAAGCTAAAGAAGTGTGTAGAAAATTTTTATGGTGTTGAAATTACAGATGAGAAGCTTAAAATAGCTATTAAGCTTAAAAATAGGGAAAGAGTAGCTCTAAGAAAGTTTTATGAGCTAGGACAGCTAGAGCCACCAGCAATTACAGGCTATGAAATGCATAAGGTTTTATCTGGAGCAGGATTTAAATTGGATAAAGAGGTATTGATAAAAGATCTTGAAAGCATAACAAGTGAAGCACTAGATAGCTACGATATGGGGGAAAGAAAAGTTTCGAGTGAGGCAAAGAGAATAATTATTACCGGATGTCCTCTAGGACAAGGAACTGAAAAAATAATTAAGGCCATAGAAGAGAATGGTGGAGTAGTGGTATGCTATGAAAACTGCGGTGGAGCTAAAACAACCGAGACATTGGTTGATGAAAACAAGGAACCTATTTACGCTTTAACAGAAAAATATTTAAATATTGGATGCTCTTGTATGACACCAAATGATAACAGAATAGATTTATTAGGAAAGTTATGTAAAGAATATAAAGCTGATGGAGTAGTCGATGTAATACTTCAAGCTTGTCATACGTATAATGTAGAAACTCTTAGATTAAAAAGAGTTTTCAACAAGAGAAACATTCCATATATGAGTATTGAAACGGATTATTCTCAAGCAGATATAGGACAAATTAATACAAGAATGTCAGCATTTATAGAGATGTTATAATATAAAGGATTTAAGTGGATATTATTTGAATTTATAGATAGTATTTGAATTAAAAGCTTTACATTGTTAAGAAAAAGATTATAATAAAATTGTAATAACTTTTAAATATTGATAGATGATGTTTTCGGGAGATTAAGCTTAAGCTTAGTTATTTAATATAACATCCTTAAATGGATAGCCGAAGGGCCAAGTATTACATGCACTGTAATATGAATATCTCAGGCAAAAGGACCGAAGATTGATATACCTCTGGAAAGCAATTGCACCGAAGGAGTAATTCTCTCAGGTAAAAAGACAGAGATAAAGGCTTAAATGAGCTTCTTATCTTTGTCTTTTTTTATGCGCAAGCGGAAATAAATTGAATTAATGTATTTGTAAGGGGGGGATTAATTGATAGAAGAAGTATTGATTGTAACTAATAACCCATTATGTCTAGACAAATTTGGTGAAAAATATAAAGTCGAATTTTTAAGTACTGGAATAATGAATGTACTAAAAGCTGTAAGAAATCATATTCATAAGGGACACCTTTTGCTCACACATCCGCTTTCTAGCAGCATAAAGCCAAATGAAACGCCCTACAAAACTGTAATAATAACAAAATCAAAAAAAGAAGTAATAGATTTACAGTCAGTTAATTTTATTGAAGAATCAATACACACAACTGAAAAATTCATTAAAGATAGGGGAACACCAGCATGGTCAGATGCGGTGCGAAATGATTTCATGTTAATAGATTACGATATTATAAGTCATGGTCTAAATTGAAAATAAATGCAATAAACTGGGAGGGCTTAAAATGGAACATATTTATGACACTATAATTATAGGAGGTGGCCCAGCTGGGCTATCGGCAGGACTTTACGCATCAAGGTCAAAACTTGATTCTATAATAATTGAACGAGGAAAATTTGGAGGACAGGCCGCAATAACAGATGAACTTGCAAATTATCCTGGCTCAATTGAAGGGTGCACTGGTCCAAAATTGATTAAAAGAATGAGAACTCAAGCCGAGGAATTTGGTACAAAGTTTGCAAAAGATACTGTAGAAAATATTTTGCTTGAAGGTGAAATAAAAACTGTTAAATGCAAAAAAGAAACATATAAGGCTAAAACTATTGTAATTGCAACAGGCGCTTATCCCAGATTAGCAGGTTTTAAAAATGAAAATGAGCTACGGGGTAAGGGGATTTCATATTGCGCTACCTGTGATGCTGATTTTTTTACGGAGCTCGATGTAGCCGTAAATGGCGGTGGAGATTCCGCCATAACTGAAGCAATTTATCTCACGAAGTTTGCAGATAGTGTAACAGTAATTCATAGAAGAGATGAATTAAGAGCTTGTAAATCAATTCAAGAAAAAGCTTTTGCTAATCCAAAAATCAAGTTTATATACGACTCAGTTATAGATGAGGCAGAAGGCGATGAAATACTTGAAGGCCTTAAGGTCAGAAATGTTAAAACAGGCGAAGTTCAAAAAGTTAAGGTTGATGGATGCTTTGTATTTGTCGGATACATTCCTATTTCAGAAATTTTCAAAGGTAAGGTCAATATGGATGAAAGTGGTTATGTAATGACGAATGATGATATGGTAACCAACATTCCAGGCGTTTTCGCAGCTGGAGATATTAGGGTCAAGAATTTGAGACAGGTTATAACTGCAGCAGCTGATGGCGCAATAGCAGCAACTTCTGCAGAAGTATATATAGCAAATAAATAGAATTAGGGGGTATTTAAAATGATTAGTTTGACAAAGGAAAATTTTGATGAGGAAGTAGTATCTTATTCTGAAAAAGCAGTATTCGTTGATTTCTGGGGTGACAAATGTGAAGTATGTAAGGAACTTATGCCTGGAGTACACGAACTAGAAAACAAATATAGCGATAAAATCAAATTTGCAAGTCTTAATATCGGTGGTTCTAGAAGACTCGCTATATCTCAAAGAGTACTTGGACTCCCAACGATGATAATTTATAAAAATAACGAAAAAATAAGCACTATTACCCCTGAAAATATCGAAACAATTGATGATGTAGAGGATTTTATTAAAAGCGTTTATGAAACATTGTAATAAATGGCTAAACTATTTCGGAGGTGGAAATTTTGCGTTTAGAACTTGGTGAAATTAAAATTAATGATGTTCAATTTGGCACTTGCACAAAGGTTGAAAATGGAGTTCTTTTTGTAAATAAAGAAGAACTGCTTGCACGGATAGGCGGAGATGAAAGAATTGAAAGTATTAGCATTGAAATTGCAAGACCCGGAGATGAGACAAGAATAATTCCAGTTAAAGACGTTATTGAGCCAAGGGTAAAGGTATCAGGTAGCGGTGGGATATTTCCAGGATTTATAAGCAAGGTTGATACAGTTGGAAATGGAAGAACAAATGTTTTGAAAGGCGCTGCTGTTGTAACTACTGGAAATATTGTTGGGTTCCAGGAAGGAATCATTGACATGAGTGGAATTGGTGCTAAATATACACCATTTTCAAAATTAAACAACGTTGTAATAACCTGTGAAACAAAGAAAAGCGTACTTCCACATGATCACGAAGAAGCTGTTAGAATGGTTGGATTTAAGGCTGCAACATATCTTGGTGAATGTGCAAGAGAACTTGAGGCTGATGAAATTAAGACTTTCGAAACACTTCCTCTTTTAGAACAGGTAAAAAAGTATCCTGATCTTCCTAAAGTAATATATGTATATATGCTTCAAAGTCAGGGGCTTCTTCATGACACTTATGTATATGGAGTTGATGCAAAGAAAATAATACCTACATTCATATACCCAACGGAAATATTTGATGGTGCTATTGTTTCAGGAAACTGTGTTTCAGCTTGTGATAAGAACCCATCGTATGTTCATATGAATCATCCTGTAATTGAGGATTTGTATGAGAGACATGGTATTGACTACAATTTCCTTGGATGTGTATTAACTAATGAAACTGTATACCTTGCAGATAAAGAAAGATCTTCAAGCTATACTGCAAAATTAGTTGAATATTTAGGTGCAGATGCAGTAATAATTTCTGAGGAGGGTTTTGGAAATCCAGACGCAGATTTAGTTATGAATTGTAACAAGATTTCAGCACTAGGAATTAAAACAGTACTAATAACCGATGAATATGCTGGTCAAGATGGAGCTTCACAATCACTTGCAGATTCAACTCCTAAGGGCGATGCAGTAGTAACTGCTGGAAATGCAAATGAAGTTATTGTACTTCCCACAATGAAGAAAATTATCGGTCATCCGGAAAATGCAAATGTTATTGCTGGAGGACATTTCGGAAGTTTGAGAGAGGACGGCTCAATTGAAGCTGAAATCCAGGTAATTACTGGAGCAACAAGCGAAGTTGGATATAATACTTTAAGTACAAGAGGGTACTAATTTTTTTATAGAAAGGATGATATAAATGTTAAAAGGTAAAAAAGTAATTGCTATAGGTGATAGAGATGGAATACCAGGTCAAGCAATCGAAGAAAGCGTAAAAACTGCAGGAGCAGAAGTAATATTTGCTTCAACAGAATGCTTTGTCTGAACTGCCGCTGGTGCTATGGATCTGGAGATCCAAAAAAGAGTTAAAGAATTAGCAGACAAGAATGGTGCAGAAAACATTGTAGTTATACTTGGTGGAGCAGAAGCAGAAGCTTCAGGACTTTCAGCTGAAACAGTAGCTGCAGGGGACCCTACATTTGCAGGCCCACTTGCAGGAATTGAACTTGGTCTTGCTGTTTATCACATGATTGAGCCAGAAATAAAGGATGAATGTGATGCGACGGTTTATGATGAGCAGTGTGGAATGATGGAAATGGTTCTAGACGTTGACGATATAATTAAGGAAGTAAAGACAATAAGAGATGAGTTTTCAAAATATTAATTTTAAGTTTAAAAAGTAAATTCAAAATATGAGAAAAGGGGGAAACCCAATTGATTAAGGTAGTTCATTATATAAATCAGTTTTATGCTGGTATAGGCGGAGAAGAAGAGGCAAATTATAAACCAGAAGTAAGAGAAGGTTTCGTTGGTCCTGGAATGGGGCTAAACAAAATTTTTAAAGGTGAAGCTGAAATAGTTGCTACTGTTATTTGCGGAGATTCATATTTCAATGAAAATCTAGAAAAAGCAAAAGCTGAAGTAATTGAAATGATAAAAAGTTACAACCCTGATTTAGTAATTGCAGGCCCAGCTTTCAATGCAGGAAGATACGGAATGGCATGTGGTGCTGTTGCAAAAGAAGTTAAAGAAAAATTAAATGTTCCTGTGCTTACAGCAATGTATATTGAAAATCCTGGTGCTGATATATATAAAAAGGACGCATATATAATTGAGACTAGAAATAGTGCGGTTGGCATGAGGCAAGCTCTTCCCGCTATGGTAAAGCTTGGTTTAAAACTTGTTCACGGTGAAGAAATAGGATCACCTGCAGAGGAAGGTTATATTGAAAGAGGAATAAGAAAGAATTATTTTGATACAGTTAGAGGTTCAAAAAGAGCAGTTAATATGCTCGTTAAGAAGCTTAAAGGAGAGGAATTTGCAACTGAGTTTGTAATGCCTGTATTTGATAGGGTAGAGCCAAATGCAGCTATAAAAGACATAACCAAAGCTAAAATTGCATTAGTTACATCAGGTGGAATAGTTCCAAAAGGTAACCCTGACCATATTGAATCCTCAAGCGCTTCAAAGTTTGGTAAATATGACATTTTCGGTGTTGACGATTTAACAGAGGCAACATATGAAACTGCACATGGTGGATTTGATCCAACTTATGCCAATTCTGATTGTGATAGGGTTCTTCCAGTAGATGTATTAAGACAAATGGAAAAAGAAGAAAAAATAGGTTCGCTTCACAGATATTTTTATTCTACGGTTGGAAATGGTACATCCGTTGCCAATTCAAAGAAATTTGGAGCACAAATTGTAAAGGAATTGTTAGCTGATGGTGTGGATGCTGTTATATTAACGTCAACATGAGGAACTTGTACACGTTGCGGTGCAACACTCGTTAAAGAAATAGAGCGTGGAGGACTTCCAGTAGTCCACATGTGCACAGTAGTTCCAATTTCACTTACAGTTGGAGCAAATAGAATAGTACCGACAATAGCTATCCCACATCCACTAGGAAACCCTAGTTTAGAGAAGGAAGCTGAAATGAAGCTTAGATATAAACTGGTAGCTAAAGCACTTAAAGCATTAGAAACCCAAGTTGATGGGCAAAAGGTTTTTGAAGAATAAAACTATTATTAAAAAATGCAAAAGTGAAGGTGTTTATCTTCACTTTTGTTAATTTAAATAAAGGAGGAATGAAATAATGAGCTTTCCAGTAGTTAAAAAAGCATCTTATATTCTTATTAACACTCCAGATATGGTAATGCATTGCGGAACAACAGCTGCAGTTGAGAGAAAAAACAATCCGGATTCAGAATTCTTAAAAGAGGCAAAAAATCATTTAAGAACTTTTGAGGATGTAGTAGCATATCCTCCTAATCAAACTTATATAGGTAACATAATTCCAGAGCAGCTTTTAGAAATTAAAAGACCTTGGAACAATTCAAAAATTGAAGGTGCTCAAAAAACAGGAAAATTCGGAGAAATAATGCCTCAGGATGAATTTTACGGATTGCTTAAGGTTTCAGATGTATTCGATTTAGTAGTCTTAGAAAAAGGTTTTACGCAAAGGGTTAGAGAAAAATTTGCGAATCATGAATTGCTTAATGTAAAAGTTGAAGCACTTGGCATTGGCGAGGATATAGTCAACATAAAAGAATTAGTCGATACTCAAGATGCAGAGGGGTTGTATCTTTGTGATGATCTAATTGGGTGTGTAAAAAAAGCCCATGATGTAGATATAAATCTTTCAGCACATGTTATGCTTGAAAACCTTGCTGTTAAGGCTTCAGGTGTTCTTGCATTAATGCAGTTAGTTAAGATTACCGGAATTGATGTAAGCGAAGTTGATTACTTAATTGAATGCTCTGAAGAAGCAGTAGGAGATATGAATCAAAGAGGGGGAGGCAATCTTGCCAAAGCATGTGGCGAAATTGCTGGTATTAAAGGAGCAACTGGTATTGACATGAGAGGTTTTTGCGCTGCACCTGTTCATGCAATAATAAATGCGTCTGCTCTAGTAAAATCACGAATATTCAAAAATGTTATAGTTTTTGCAGGCGGATGTACTTCAAAGCTTGGAATGAATGGACGAGACCATGTAAAAAAAGGACTTCCAATTCTTGAGGATTGCCTTGGAGGATTCGCACTACTTATAACAGAAAATGATGGCATAAGCCCTGAAATAAGAACAGATATCATTGGAAAACATACAATTGGAGATGGCTCAGCACCTCAAGCTGTACTTGAAGCTTTAGTATTAAAACCGTTAACTAATGCTTCAATGAAAATAACTGATGTTGATAAATACGCTCCAGAGCTTCAAACTCCCGATATAACGGAGCCTGCTGGAGCCGGAGATGTACCAACTCAAAACTATAAAATGATCGGTGCTCTTGCTGTTAAAAACGGACAATTAGACAGAAAAGAACTTCCAAGCTTTGTGAAAAAGCATGGCTATCCCGGATTTGCTCCAACACAAGGACATATTCCATCAGCAGTACCAATAGTTGGACATGGAATTAGTGCAATATTGGAAGGGAGAATGAATAATTTTATGTTAATTGGCAAAGGAAGCTTGTTCCTTGGAAGAATGACTAATTTATTTGATGGAGTTTCAGTACTTGTGCAAAAGAATTCCGGAAAGCAAGATGATGGAGCTGAAGTTTCAAATGAAGAACTAAAGCTTATGATAGCCGGCAGCATGAAAAAATTTGCGGAAATGCTAATGAACGAATAATTGATGATTGTAGGGAGAGTGATTTTATGGGAAACATAAAAACAAAAAAGGCCATAGCCGAGGCTTTTAATGAAATAGCAGATGGGATTAAAAGTGGAAGCTTTAAAAAGAGAATTAAAATAGGCCTAACAACATATGGCTCGGAGCATGGTATTTCTGAAATGGTAAAAGCATGCACACTAGCATCAAAAAAGTATGGCAGCTTTGATATTGTACTGATAGGTGAAAAGGTTGACTGTGAATTTGAAGTAGTTGAAGTAGCTTCTGCAGAGGACGGGCACAATAAAATGTTAAAACTTTTGGAGGAAGGGAAAATCCAGGGTTGTGTTACACAACATTTTAATTTTCCAATAGGAGTTTCTACAGTGGGAATGGCTGTTACTCCAGCAAAAGGACGCGACATGATAATAGCTACAACTACAGGGGCGACTTCAACTAATAGAGTAGAAGCCATGCTTAAAAATGTTATAGGTGGAATTGCAGTTGCAAAAGCTACAGGAATAAAAAATCCTAAAGTAGGAATTTTAAATATAGATGGAGCAAGGGAAGTTGAAAGAAGTTTAGGTGAATTAAAAAAGTCTGGTTATAATTTTGAATTCGCCGATTCATTAAGAGCAGATGGTGGACCAATGATGAGAGGGAATGATGTACTTGCAGGAACTCCAGATGTACTAATTTGCGATTCACTTACTGGAAACCTTCTTATTAAAATGCTTTCATCTTATACAACTGGTGGAGATTATGAAACTTCAGGTTATGGATATGGTCCAGGAGTTGGAGAAAACTATGATAAGATTATTAACATAATATCAAGGGCATCTGGTGCACCTCTTATTTGTGAAGCACTTAAATATTGCTTTGAGTGTGCACAAAATAACCTTATGATAGTAGCGGGAAATGAATATAAAGATGCAGAAAAAGCTGGAATTAAAAAGTTAATTGATGGGATACTAAGTAAAAGTGGAAAAGCATCAGAAGAAAAAGTTACGATGCCTTCAAAGGAAGTAGTTACTTTTGCTATACCAGGTATAGACATTTTAGAACTCGATGATGCATGTGCTGCCCTCAGGACGAAAGGCATATACTGCGAAAGTGGAATGGGTTGTACTGGACCTGTATTAATGATAAATGAGAAAAATTCTGAGAATGGCACAAAGATACTTGTAAAATGTGGTTATAAATAAAAATATTAGTTATAGAGAAGAAAGAGGTGTAGCAAATAATGTTATGCATCTTTCTTTTTTATGAATATACGGGATAACATTAGGAATGCGCCAGTGAAATTTATCATCTAAAAGCATTGAGATAATAAACCCCAAATAATTAATTAACATAATTATATCTAATGGAATAATATATCAATGTAAGATTATTATTGGAGGTATTTAGTGGGATATTATATTAGAGTAGAAGAAAATGTAAAAATCTATGTAGAGGATATTAACCCTAAGGGTGAAAAGACAATAGTGTTTCTTCACGGTTGGCCCGGAAGTCATAAGTTGTTTGAATATCAGTTTAATGAACTTCCAAAGATGGGCTACAGGTGTATCGGTATAGATCAGAGGGGATTCGGTGAATCCGATAAGCCGTTCGAGGGCTATGACTATGATAGATTATCAGACGATGTTCGAGGGGTAGTAGATGCACTTAAATTAAAGGATTTTACACTAGCGGGACATTCAACAGGAGGAGCAATTGCTATTAGATACATGTCCAGGCACAATGAGTACGGGGTATCCAAACTAGCTCTTTTTGCAGCAGCAGCACCAAGCCTTATCCAGCGTCCATATTTTCCTTACGGATTGAAAGAGGAAGTTGTCAAAGATATGATTAAGGAAACATATAATGATCGACCTAAAATGTTGAGGGGATTTGGAGACATGTTTTTCTTTCAGCATATAACCCAGGCATTTTCAGATTGGATTTTTCAATTGGGGCTACAAGCAGCAGGTTGGGCCACTGCGGCAACTTCAACCAGTTGGCTCGGCGAGGAACGTTTATTTTTTGATCTTTCTAAAATAAGTGTTCCAACTTTAATTCTTCATGGTATTCATGACAAAGTCTGTCTCTTCCCATTAGGGCAGGCACAAAGACAAGGCATTAAAAATTCTAAACTTGTACCATTTGAATTCAGTGGCCACGCATTATTCTATGATGAGAAAGATAGATTTAACAAAGAATTGGCTTTATTTATTGAGGAGTAAGAAATTTAAAAGAGGCAATGGTTGAGTATGATGGATAGGCTTTTAATACGATAAGAAGTATCTTAATTAACTAAGATACTTCTTTCTTATAATTACACGAGGTTCATAACCTGGAGTGAAAAAGAACATTGGTAATCTGGGCTAGTGACTGCACCGAGCATGAGTGATTTGATTTTAAAATTATTGTTGACGATACTTAATGATGATGTTATTATAGGCATATAATGTATGGACCATTTTTTGGTATATAGTACATAAAACATAATAAATTACTAAATAAAGGAAGTGTAATGATGAACAAACAAAAGGTATTGACAATCGCTACGCTCGTATGCTTGACTATAGGTACTTTCGCTGGGTGTGGTGCTGAAGTTCCTAAAGGTACTAATGTTAGCACTTTACAGCAAGGCTCGATTAAACAATTACAAAAAAACAATTGGTCTGAAAATAACTATAATAAGATAAATAAATTAATTGTTGAGAATGGAATTAATAGTCCAGGCTATAACAAGGATAAGAGGCCATACTTAGTTTCTGATTGGGACAATACTACTGCGTTTAATGACGCAGAAGAGACATTGTTGATGTATCAATTAAGAAATTTAGAATTCAAAATGACCCCTGAGAAATTTGCTCAGGTAATCCGCACAAACATACCTAAAGATAATTTCGCTAAGGAATGTAACAATAAAGATGGAAAACCTGTAAATATTGATTTAATTGCACAGGACATAAATTCTGATTATGAATATCTTTATAAAAATTACAAAGGTCTTGCAGGTGAAAAATCTTTAGATGAAATAAAGGCAACTCCTGAATATCAAAACTTTGTAGCAAAAACAAGATACCTGTATGAAGCTATTGGTGAGAGTTTTAGTTCAGATATAAGTTATCCTTGGGTTACTTATTTGTTTACTGGAATGAATGAAAAGGAAGCAAGAATTTTAGCTCGAAAATCATTGGACTTTAATTTAGCTGACACAGTATCAAAAGAGACGATACAAAGTTTAAGCTCTGCACCTGGTAAGGCAGGAGTAGTTTCAGTTACAGTCACACATGGTCTGAGATCATTTCAAGAACAGCAAGATTTATACAAAACTTTAATGTCAAATGGCATTGATGTATATATCTGTTCAGCGTCATTTGTAGACTTAGTAAAAGAATTTGCTTCAAATCCTAATTATGGGTACAATATTCCTGAACAAAATGTACTAGCTATGGAGTTAGAAAGAGACGATAATGGAATAATTAAAAATGAATTTAGAAAAGGATATGACCAAACTCAAAGTGTCGGAAAAACTAAAACTATTGAAAAGTTCTTAGTATCTAAATATGGGTATGAACCTATAATGGTTTCTGGAGACAGTGACGGAGACGTTTATATGTTGAAAGACTTTAAAACTACTAAATTAGGATTAGTGTTAAATAGAGTCAAGGGCGGCAAAACAGGAGAAATAAGTAAAATTGCATCTGAAACAATAGGTAAAGATAATGAAAAATACTTATTGCAAGGAATAGACGAAAACTTAGGACAATTTAGACCATCAGAAAAATCTGTATTATTCAACCAACACGAAGAAAAATTAATAAAATAGATTTTAATACCACAAGAAGTATCTTAATTAACTAAGATACTTCTTTCTTAAAATGGACATTTCCTTTAAACCTTTATGGGTGAAATAAGGAAGTATATCTATTAGAAAAAAATCAGAATTTAGAAGACCAGCTAGTTAAAGTCAACTATTAATTTGAAATTTATTTAGTTTAATTTTAGGCTCAACAAAAAGACCATTTCGAAACACGAATGATGGTAAAAAAAGGGAGGTGGTATAGTTAATTAGGCAGCTAGAACAGTTTTATTTTCTAAAAACATCTTTTGGTGTAATTTAGGGTCTCTAATTTGGTACTCTTGTTGATTTCTTAAAACCGCAAATAGATATTTGATAAGCTTGTGCATAACTGCTACTAAAGCTACTTTTGCCTTCTTGCCCTTTAAGTTTTCTTTGTAATATTTAAGTAAAATATGATTAGTAGCTTCTCCATTACGCTTCATCCTAATAGAAGCTAAGGCAACAGCATATAGAGCTCGTCTACCAAACCTTGTACCACGTTTGGATATTTTAACTCTATCGCCCTTAAACTTACCTGATTCATTAACAGCAGGATCAACTCCGAAGAAAGCAACAAGCTGCTTAGGCGTGATAAATCTATCAATGGCACCAATTTCGGCTAATATTGTTATTGCTGTATTATATCCAATACCTGGTATCGACATTAGTAATAATATATTTTTACGAAAAGCAGGAGACATTTGATCACTGTTTATGAACCCTTCAATCTTTGCTAAAAGCGTAGCTATTTCACCATCAATGGCCTCGTAGATAGATATAGAAGTGGTAATAGAAACTGATAACCATGGTGATGTTAAACTAACAAATTGAGCATTCTCAGCCGATTCTATGAGCTTAGTGTATTTTTTTTCAGCCCACTTAATACCCTTTCTGGAATTAATCAAAATATCTATAATATCTTGCTTTGGAGCTGAAATAACTGCCTGTGGATTAGGATACTTTTTCAATATGTTAATTGAAACTAATCCACAGGTATTAGAAAATACATTTTGATATCCATTAAAAGTTATGCACAAAGAACTACTAAGTTTCTTTTTAAATACTGACCTAGTATCAATAAGCTTATAGTAATCGCGTACTAATAGCTTTAAAGTGAGAATGTTGATGTCAGAGTCGGATGATACCTTGATATCTTCAAATTTTCCTAAACTTGCGATAGATAATGCATCATTTCTATCATTTTTCACTTTCCTAATGTCTTTATTTTTGTTACAATTAGTAACAAGAGGATTGATAACAAAGGTTTCGAAATTGTTATCCTTTAGAAAGTGGAAAAGAGTTAGATGATACACGCCTGTGGACTCCATAAAGAACACAGGCTTTGTGGAAAACTCTTCTTCTGCTTTTTTTATTTGCTCAATAAAGTATTTAAAACCCTCAGCAGTATGGAAGATTTTAAAAGGCTTCCGATATTTACTGCCGTCAGGCGCAAGGAATGCTGCAAAAGAGAATTCAGAAGCAACATCAATGCCTACTACAAGACTATTTAAGTATTTTGACATATATAACATCTCCTTTTGTAAAAGTGAGATAGAATAAAGATTCCACTTCTATCAATGAGGCTGTAACCTCGTTTGTGACACGGGTAGTTCCAAAATTGGAAACCCAACCAGCTAAAACACAGAAAACTCACTGATGGAATGATACGCTTTTTTACGAGTATTGGTAATTACTTACCGCTCAGGAGTGAAACATCTATCTTCTCTATTCAGGAGATATTATATCATTGTGGACTAACTGGTTCCTAGTATCCAATATTGGTAATTGACAGTAATCAGTAATCAGAATTGAGACAAGATTAAACAAAGTAAAATTATGAGTTGCGAATATTAGATAAGAGATTAGTGATAACATTCGTAGTTATTATGACTGATTTATTATCAATGCTTACAACTACATTATACGAGGAGTGTAGATACATCTGTAGAAATTATAGTTAAGGTAAAATTGTGTTGCATGAGGGGGATAAATTATGGAATGGATTAAAATAGAAAGTGATAATTATATATTTAATTATCATGTTGGTTCTATTGCAGAAAAGGACATAGAAGAAATAATTGACATACAGGAAACTTGTTATGATTTTATTTGTAACTGTTTAACTATTAAAATGGGAACTAAAATTAAATACTATTTATGTGAGTCTTCTATAGAAGTTGGCAAATTGTATGGAGACAATGAACCATGCAATGGATTTTCCCGTGAACCAAATGAAATATATGCTGTATATAATAAGAAAGTTAAGTGTGTAGGATTTCATGAAGATGCACATATAATTTCATATAATATATCAATGCCTCCTCAAACATTTATAAGAGAAGGACTGGCAATGTGTTTTGACAAAGTTTCCTTGGGTATACCTAATTACAGTTGGGTAAAATTTTTTATTATATAGGAAACAGCTTGCGGAAACCGCTGTGGATAACATTCTAGCTAAAAAATAGATAGAAAAAATCAGATAAATATGAGATGATTAAATCATGAAAATAAATAAGATTACTATAAAACAAATATTTGAAGATAATTATCCAGAGTTTTGGAAATTGAATAAAGAAAAGTATCCTGAAAAGATGAGAGAACATATGAATATCGAAGTAATGAAAATGATAGGATGTGGAGATATTTCATTAGGTTTTGTTGCGTATATATGCTTAAAATGTTTAGAAGTATTTAAAATAGGGTTTACATGCAAAAGTAGATTTTGCAGTAAATGTGGGAAAAAGTACATAAGTGAATGGGTAGAAAAACAAGTAAACAAGATTTTAGATGTACCGCATAGACATTGTGTATTCACAATACCAGCTGAATATAGGAATTATTTTTACTGGAATAGGGAGTGCTTAAAAGATTTACAAGACATGGTATATGAGGCTATAAACGAGTTTGCGAATGGTGTAAACTATAAAAATAGAGAAGAGTATCAGAAAAAGAAAAGGGGTAAAAAAGGAGGAGTACTTTGGCAAAGTGGAATGATAGGAGTAGTGCATACATTTGGAAGGAATGTAGGTTTTAATCCACATGTCCATGCATTGGTTCCAGAAATAAAAACAAAAGGCAATGAAGTTAAGGAGATGGAATACCTTGACTACAAATATTTCAGAAAAGTTTGGCAGTTTAAATTAATAAATTATATGATAAGTAAAAAGCCAGAGAAGAACGCAGAATACTTAAAAATGTTTAAAGATTATCCTGATGGATTCTATATAAATGCAAAATCAAGAATGAAAAGTGCAAGAGGTGCAGCAAGATATATAGGCAGATACTTAGCAAGGCCTGCGATAGCAGAATATAGAATACTTAGTTATGATGAGAAAAATGTAACGTTTTGGTATAAGAGTCATGAAACCAATGAGAGAGTAGAAGAAACAGTTACAGCGCAAGTATTCGTAGGTAGATTATTAATGCATATTACCCCTAAATATTTCAAGATGGTTAGACTATACGGAGTATATTCAGGCAGTATAAGTGTAAAAGTTCGGAAGTGTTTTGGTCTTTTGCAATACATAAAAAGTGGTCTTAAGGCAATTCAGTTCACACTAAAAATAAATTGGAAAAAGGAAACAAGAAAAATGACTTATAGAGAATTAATGATTATTAATTTTTCCAAAGATCCGAGAAAGTGTTTAAAATGCGGCCAGCTAATGGAATTGTGGCAAATATGGCATAGAAAGTATGGGTATATATATGATATGGGAACGTATTAAAAGAATTTTTAAAGGTAAAGTGAATGAGGATAGCATACCATTTCGACCACAAGAACGTGATAAAATGATACTTTTTAAATGTAAAAAATGTGGGTTTGAAGAAGAAGTGCCTGACTTTGTTGCGTTTGAATGTTATACGCCTGAAGAATATGACAAGAAAAGTGGTAGTCCTATTGTTTTGTGTATAGAATGTGGTTCAGATATGATAATTAAGAGGTGATGCCACACTATTTGTGGAGCATCACTTTAATACTCGACCGTAGGGAGATTTTGTTCTTGATAACGATTTGTATGCAAAGATAGAAGATTTAGTAATTGATGAGAATTTTTATAAGTATAGTGATTTAATAACTTATCCTATTGCGGGGGCATTTGTAGAGTATCTTATTTCACTTTTTGGTATCGACAAATTCAAGCTATTCTATTGCTCACTAAAAGAAGAAGATTTTAAAGTGAATTTTTTAAAAATATTCAATATCACCCTATCTAATGCAAATAGAAAGTTTATTAAATATATTAATAGTATAGGAAATAATAATGCTATTTCTAATATTATAAAAGGTGAATTAGAAGAGCGAAATCTCTTAAAATTAGTAAAATGATATAACACGTATGGGCATGGAACTCTAGTCTTGATAATATGGCAATTTTTAAAGGAATCTATTAATTTTGGGATTCCTTTAATTAATAGGAGAATTTATATGGAAAACAAAATAATGAATTTTGCAATTAAGCAAATGAAATCTGATAAAATAAATGAAATATTTAATCAAGAACCCTTTTTTGAAGAGTATTTTAAAGTATTTTGTGGGAATAAACCATTTGACAAAAATATTATTAATTCTATACAGCATGAGTTAGATATAAATAATGTAATTACATTATCTAACACCCTAATTAGTATATTTGAAAATAAAGCTAGTATCTTATCCAAAATTGAAATCAAAAATGATATTGGTTTAATTATTTTTATTGGAGATGGTAAAATAGATGGTCATAGTATTATTTTAAATAATTCATCTTATGTTTTTGTTGATATAAAAGCAATTATTTCACGTTCTAATAAAAATTATGATTTAGATGTTTTTCTATCTCATGAAATAATTCATGCAGTACATTATGATTTAAATAAAGAGTTCTATTTAAAAAACTATAATTCAACAGAGGATAAATATTTAAAAACGTTAATTGTAGAAGGTGTGGCTACATATATAAGTATGTTTATATTTGGAATATCAGAAAATTTAGGATATTGGTTTGGATTTTTAGAAAACGATGAAGTTAATGAATGGGTCTATAATTGTAAAAAAATGAAAACAGCTATAGGGATAAATCTTAAAGGATTAATTGCTGATAAAAAATTTGATAAGAATATATATGATAAATTATTTTGTATTAAATCTAAAAAAATTACTTTTTATAGAATAGGATATTATTATGGTTGTGAAATAATAAAGAATATATGTTATGAAAATAATATTAATAAAGTGTTTAGACTTGGATTCAGTGATATTAAAGAATATATAAATCATTATTTTGAAATTGTAATAATATAGATGGAAATTTTTATTGTTGCCATTGAGAAAAGTAACATAACTTATCATTACTATTAAATAATTTTGCATAACTTTCATAGTTCAATGTTTTTAAAATGGAGAAACTTTTTAAAATTATCCGATTTAAGGTAATAATCGTATAATTGTATAGGTATTTTGTGTCGTAATAGTTAAATATTTTCAAGAAATATTAACGTAAAAAAAGGAGGTTGCTAACAATGGAAAGAAAGAAAAAAATTATAATTGGATGTATACTAATTTGTTTAGTTTGCATAATTGGAGCTTATGAGTATATAAATATTAATCAAAAGAATAACTTTAAGATAAGTCAAGTAAGTTGGAATGGCGACACAAAAATTTGGACTGATAATACTCAAAATAACATTTATGATATTAAATTTCAAATATTTGATGGAACAGATTTAAAAGAGATAACTTCTGAAAAATCTACTTATGCTATGAAAATTAATTCTACTGCTGAGAAGGGGGAATTAAAAATTAAGATTTATAACGATAAAAAAATATTATTTGAAAAAAATGGAACTATGAATAAAACTATAACAATTTCAAATGATGATAGTAAAAATGTAAAGATTGAAATTATAGGAAAAAAGGCTAAAGGTCATATTAAAATTAAACTAACATAAAAAAAATGGTGTATCACAATTTTCTTTAAATGTAAGTTCTAATACCAGGTACTTTCTATCATGTGATATATATAAGTTTATATAATGGATTATATTATTTTAGAGTAAATGAAACCCAATAAGGGCATACTTTTAGTTATGTTCTTTATGGGTTTTTTATTTATGAAATTTGGGGAGGAATTTTCATTAAAATAACTAATATAAAAAAACTGCGTTAAGAACGGTGAATAGTGTGGTGATGTTATAGTAGAAATACACACTGATATAAGTAATTAATAAAAATTAGCTTCTATTTTTTTGTTTTTGATGGTAATATACTTATATAGAAAAATAGTCGTAAAAAAAGCACAAAATATTTCTATTTCGACTTTTTCTAAGATCCAAAACGTATAATGTGAAATTTAGAGATGATTTAATTATAATACCTTTATAAATGAATGGAGGAAGTATTTTGCGGAATGGTTTCTTGCATCTAGATAATATTATTAATGTAGATAATTTTCAAAAAATCCAGGATAATATAGCGGAGGTAACCGGCATTGCTATGGTGACGGTTGATTATAAAGGTAAAAGGATTACTACACATAGTAAGTGTAGTGAATTTTGTAAATTTGTAAGATTGCATCTAGACGTGGGTCACCTTTGTGAGAAATGTGACGCTAGAGGAGGACTCGAGGCTGCTAGATTACAACAACCATATCTATATATATGTCATGTAGGTGTAATAGACCTTGCAATTCCTATTGTAATAGATGGGCAATACTTTGGTGCGGTAATGGCAGGACAAGTTATTATTAAAGATGAAGAAAAGGAAGATTTAGAACAAATAGTTAACAATAAATATTTTAATATGGAATTAGAAAAAGAAGGCGAACTTAAAGTTTTATATGAAAAGTTACCTATGATGACTTTGGACAGGGTTAAATCTGTCGCTAACATGATTTTTCATATTAGTAACTATATTGTAGAAGAAGCCTTATTAAAAATAACTTCAAATAAACATAATGATAAAATTTTAACTGTGGGTTCATTTAAGACGACAAATTTACAATTTAAAAAGGCTAATAAAGTGAAAACAGTGGAAGAAAATTTAAAGAATAATGTTAACTTAGATTTTAGTGAAGATAAAAATAATATAAAATGTGAGAACAAATGCGATATTATTTTAAAACCAGCATTAGATTATATACAAAAGAATTATAGGTACGCAATTACCCTTAATGGTATGGCATCCTTGTGTAACATTAGTCCTAGTTATTTTAGTAAGCTTTTTAAAAAAAGTATTGGAGATAATTTCTCGAGTTATATAAATAAAGTGAGAATTAAAAAAGCTAAAGAGTTGCTTGAGGCGTCTGATGTCCCAGTAAGCAATTTAGCATTGGATTTAGGGTTTGAGGATTGTGGTTATTTTATAAAAGTATTTAAAAAGATTGAAGGGGTAACCCCGGCGGTTTATAGAAATGAATATAATGTAGAAAAATAGCACTAGGCTAAAACTAGTGCTATTTTTTTCGTGTAAAACACTAAATGCGACAAATTACTGTGGGAATTTACATAAAGTGAGCAATGTTTTTCTACAAGAATGCAATATTTTTCAATGAAAATTTAATTATACAAGCTTATACTTTAGATAGTTAGTAAATTAACAAGGGTTGTGTTAACAGTGAAGAAAATGTTAATATCACCTTAAAATAGAGTTCAGGTTACAATTCAACAAATTACAATGTTTAAAAAAACTAAGGAGGAATAATATATGAGAATGTATGATTATTTAGCACCAGCGGTTAACTTTATGGGAGCAGGAGCTGTAAAAGTAGTAGGCGAAAGAGCTAAGATTTTAGGTGGAAAAAAAGCGTTAATAGTGACTGATAAGTTTCTTCGTAGTCTTCCGGGCGGTGCAGTAGCACAAGTTGAACTTTCATTAAAGGAAGCAGGAATTAGCTTTGTATTCTATGATGATGTTGAACCAAATCCTAAGGATAGAAACGCAATTGCAGGCGTAAAAATATTTAAAGATGAAAAATGTGACATGATTATTACAGTTGGTGGCGGAAGCTCACATGACTGCGGTAAGGGTATCGGTATATTGGCAACTCATCCAGGAGAATTAGTTGACTATGCAGGTATAGAAACTCTTGCAAATCCACTTCCTCCAATCATTGCTGTTAATACAACAGCTGGAACAGCTAGTGAAGTTACTCGTCACTGCGTTATTACAAATACTAAAACTAATATTAAATTTGTTATAGTTAGTTGGAGAAACTTACCATCAGTTTCAATCAATGATCCACTAACAATGGTTGGAAAACCTGCAGGACTTACAGCTGCAACTGGTATGGATGCTTTGACTCATGCTATAGAAGCATACGTTTCAAAGGATGCTAATCCTGTTACAGATGCTGCTGCTATCCAAGCTATTAAATTAATATCAAACAACTTACGACAAGCTTATGCACTAGGCGAAAACTTAGTAGCTAGAGAAAATATGTGTTATGCTTCACTGCTTGCTGGTATGGCATTCAATAATGCTAACTTAGGTTATGTACATGCAATGGCTCACCAATTAGGTGGACTTTATGATATGCCTCATGGAGTAGCTAACGCTATATTACTTCCATTCGTTGAAAAATGGAACGTTATTTCAAATCCACAGAAATTTGCTGATATAGCAGAATTCATGGGTGAAAACATACAAGGACTTTCAGTACTAGATGCAGCTCAGAAATCTATCGATGCTATGTTTAGACTTGCAAATGATGTTGGAATTCCAACTAACTTAAGATCACAAGGAGTTAAAGAAGAAGACCTCGAATATATGGCTGAATGGGCATTAAAAGATGGTAATGCATTCAGTAACCCAAGAAAAGGAAACAAGAAAGATATTGTTGAATTATTTAAATCAGCATTATAAATTCTCTTTAACGATATTTTCGAAGAAGATAATTTAATATAAATTAAAACAATTATAATATGTCCTTGATGCAATCATCGAGGACATATTATAAATTATATATGTCTTTGATAGTTATAAATTTAACAAATTCTTACGTTTTAGAAGATGTTTTAATAAATTGTAAACAGTAGTTAAATAAAAAAATTATATTAAGAGAGGAAGTTTTAATATGTATATTCTACAAGATGGATTTAGTAAACCAACAAAGAGGATAGTAGCATTAAAGGAACAAATACTTTTAGCAGTTCCATGTATTGAAGTTGATAGAGCGTTATTAATAACAGAATCATTTAAAGAGACAGAAGGACAACCTGCAGTAGTTCGTAGGGCTAGAGCACTTGAAAAGATATTAAATGAAATTCCTATTATTATAAGAGATGAAGAGCTAGTAGTTGGAAGTCTTACTCAGGAAGCAAGATCAGCTCAAATTTTTCCTGAATTCTCAAATAAATGGATTAAAGATGAATTTGAAACCATAGGAAAGAGAAAAGGTGATTCATTCCAAATTACCGAAAAGGCAAAAGGACAACTTACAGAAGTCTTCAATTATTGGGAAGGCAAAACTACTAATGAACTTGCTACTTCATATATGTATCCAGAAACTATTGATGCAATTAATGAAAATGTATTTACAGTTGCAAACTATTATCTTAATGGAGTAGGACATGTATCTGTAGATTACGCTAAGGTTTTAGCTAAAGGATATAAAGGAATTATTGAAGAAGTTGAATGTGCAATTGCATCTGCTGATAAAGAAAATCCTGAATATATTAAGCAAAAACTATTTTGGGAATCTATCATATGTTCTTGCAAAGCCATAATAAATTATGCACATAGATATGCAAAGCTTGCTAGAGAAATGGCTTCAAAAGAATCTAATGACGTGCGCGCTAAAGAATTATTACAAATAGCTAAAAACTGTGAAACAGTACCTGAAAATGGAGCAACTAATTTTTATGAAGCTTGCCAATCATTCTGGTTTGTACATGCAGTTATAAATATAGAATCAAATGGACATTCTATTTCTCCAACAAGATTTGATCAATATATGTATCCATATTATGAAATAGAATTAAATTCAGGAAATTTTGACATAGATGCAATTCAAGAACTTATTGATTGTGTATGGGTTAAATTAAATGATATTAACAAAGTTCGTGATGAAGTATCAACAAGAGCATTTGGTGGATATCCACTGTTTCAAAACCTATGTGTAGGTGGACAAACTAGAGAAGGCAAAGATTCTACAAATGATTTATCATACATGTGTATAGATGCTACAGCTCATGTAAGATTAGCAGCACCTTCATTCTCAGTAAGAATATGGAACAAAACTCCAGATGAATTCTTATTAAGATGTTGTGAGTTAAGCAGATTAGGCCTCGGTATGCCAGCATTTTATAATGATGAAGTTGTAATTACTGCATTAGTTAGTAATGGATTAACAATTGAAGATGCTAGAGAATATGGAATTATTGGTTGCGTTGAACCGCAAAAACCAGGTAAAACAGAGGGATGGCATGATTCAGGTTTCTTTAATCTAGCAAGACTATTAGAAGTCACTATAAATAATGGTATGAGTAATGGAAAACAAATTGGACCTAAGACTGGGGAATTTACACAGTTCAAGTCTATTGAAGAAATTATTGAAGCTTATACGAAACAAATGGAATACTTTGTTTATCAATTATCAGTGGCAGACAATTCTATTGATATTGCTCATGCAGAAAGAGCTCCATTACCTTTCCTATCTTGTATGGTTGATGACTGTATAACAGATGGTAAATCACTTCAAGAAGGCGGAGCACATTATAACTTTACAGGACCACAAGGTGTTGGTGTTGCGAATGTAGGAGACTCTTTTGCAGCTATTAAAAAGCTTGTATTTGATACTAAAATGATAACTTTAAAAGATTTAAAAGAAGCTTTAGATACTAACTTTGGTCAAGAAGATTCAACTTCAAAGATAGATTTTGAGGACTTAAGACAAATGTTAATTCATAGAGCACCTAAGTTTGGTAATGATATTGATGAAGTTGATGAATTAGCAAGTCAAGGAGCATATATTTACTGCAAAGAAGTTGCAAAACATAAAAATCCAAGAGGCGGTAATTTCCATGCGGGATTATATCCAGCAGCAATTAACATCCTATTTGGTGATCTTATAGGAGCAACTCCAGATGGTAGAAAAGCACATGAAGCATTAGCAGATGGTGTATCTCCAGTTAGAGGAGCAGATAGTAATGGACCAACTGCTGCTATAAATTCAGTAGCTAAATTAGATCATTTTATTGCATCTAATGGTACTTTATTAAATCAAAAATTCCATCCAGGTTCAATTCAAGGAAGTACTGGATTAAATAATTTAGCGTCACTTGTTAGAAGCTTTTTCGATCAAAAGGGTATGCATGTACAATTCAATATAATAGATAAGGAAACTCTTGTTGAAGCACAAAAGAATCCAAGCAAATATAGAGATTTAGTAGTACGTGTTGCCGGTTATAGTGCGCAATTTATAACATTAGATAAAGCAATTCAAGATGATATTATAAAGAGAACTGAACAAACTTTCTAAAAGGAGGAAAAGCAGATGCCGATAAGAAGAATTAATTATAAGCAAAAAGGCAAAATTTTTAATATGCAACGCTTTTCTATTCATGATGGACCTGGGATTAGGACAATAGTGTTTTTTAAAGGTTGTCCTTTAAAATGTGATTGGTGTAGTAATCCAGAATCACAGGATCCATTAGTTCAAATTATGTTTAATGAAAAAAATTGTATTGAGTGTAAAAAATGTGAAAAAAATTGTCCAGCAGGCGCAATTGATATGCTAAGACCTGGAAGAATAGATAGAGAAAAATGCACAAGTTGTGGACTTTGCGCTGAAAATTGTTATCCAGGAGGTATTGTGAAATCTGGGGAAGAAACTACTGTAGAGAAGGTAATGACTGAACTAAAGAAAGAAACTATTCAGTTCAGACGTTCTGGAGGTGGAGTTACATTATCTGGAGGAGAAATGCTTATGCAACCAGAATTTGCAATTGAACTTTTAAAAGCTTGCAAGTCAATGGGATGGCATACTGCAATAGAAACTACAGGCTATGCTAGTGAAGAGACCATAGATAAGATAATTCCTTTGGTTGATTTAGTGCTTTTAGATATAAAACATTTAGATGATGAAAAACATAAAAAACATGTTCATGTAAGTAATGAAATAATAATAAGAAATGCTAAAAAAATTGCTGCTTTTGGCACAGAGCTTATTATAAGAGTACCTGTTATTCCACAATTTAATTGTGATAAAAACAGTATATCTGATATTGCTAAGTTTGCAAAAAGTTTAGGGATAGTACAGCACTTAGATTTATTACCATATCATAAGCTTGGGGCTAATAAGTATGAGAACCTAGGATTAGATTATATAATGGGACAGGAAATTAAAACGCCAGATGAGGATACTATGAATAACTTTAAAAAAGTAGTAGAGGAATATGGATTGGAATGTTCTATTGGAGGCTGAAGATAATAAAAATGCAGAAATTATGCATGAAGCATTTAATGAATTATCAAAGTTTTAATAATTATAGTAAAAAATATTAATACTTGATTGAATCTTAATAATAATTTACCAATACCAGCTACATTTGTAGCTGGTATTTTATTAATTAGATTTACTTTATAATCATGAAGTTGTATTATATTGCAAAGATTATTTATGTTAATTTATTACTTGGAAAATAGATGTCAAAAGACTCTAGTATTAATTGAAAGAAGCTTTAGTTGAGTATGATGGATAGGCATTTATTGCTTATCCATTATTTTTTGTGTCAATTGTCAGTAGGGTAGCATTATTTTTAATATACAATATGACAGCATTCCCCTAATTTAGCAAAGTTATTATGATAGAATGGTTGAGATTTCTTCTGTAATTCCCAGGAAAAATGTTTCAATAAATAAATTCATAGAAAAAGGTGATACGCCGCTTTATATCGCTAAAAGAAATGTTTGATATTCAATGCGGACCAGCGGGATACCTAATAAGAAGTACGATGTTGACATTGTATGGTAACGTATAAAAGGAGTTGATTTTTATGAAATATACAATTGCAATCTGTGATGATGAACCTGTTCAAGTAAGAGTTATTGAAAAATATATGGAATCATTCAACAAAGAAAAAAAATTTCATATCATTTGTTCTAACAGTGGTGAACAATTACTTTCCCAAATACAATACAAGCCTGCACACATTTGCTTTTTAGATATCCAAATGAAAGGAATGAATGGACTGGAAATAGGAAAAAAAATTAGAGAACTTAATAAAAATGCAATCATTATATTTATTACAGGATTTAAAGATTATGCATTGCATGCTTTTGGCATAAAGGCTTTTGACTACATTATCAAACCGATTACAGAAGAGAGATTTAAAAATTTATTTCAAGAAATATCCGAAAAGCTGAAAATTACCTATCGTTATGCAGAAGAGGAAAAAGACCTAACTATCAAAACTAAGGAAGGTATCTACAACATTAAATACGATTCCATCTACTATTTTGAAAAACATTTGAGGAAAATCGTTGCTGTGTGCAAGGGAAAAAATTTAGAATTTAATGAAAGTTTTAAAAATCTAAAGGATCATTTAGATATGACCTGTTTTACACAATGTCATCAAGGATTTATTGTAAATAATAAGAAAATTTCATTTTACAAAAATCAACAAATTTGTGTGGAAAAAATAAATCTATATATTCCTGTAAGCAGAGCATGTGTGAATGAAGTTAGGAGAATTTCCTGTCATAATTTATTCCGTTAGGAGGTGGGATACATGTGCTTTTTATGGGGAGCTTATAAATTCTCAATTAATCTACTAGAATGTTACATATTGTATTTTTTTCTTACTCTAGTTCTTCAAAAAAAAATTAAAAATAAGTATACGGTTGTTTTCATTATTCTATTTCAAAGCATCCTTCTTCAACTTATAAATAAAGGGTTAGGGCATGCAAACTTTTTAGGGGTTATCCTTATTTTATGTGTTACTATTGTAATTTATTTTATAACCCTTAATTGCAACTTAAGAAATCTATTTTTTGTAATGATTCTGTTTATGGGATGTCTGGCAACCTTTGATTTTCTCGGTGTTATTATTACAAGTATGGTATTTCACGTTTCTCCGGGTCTTCTTGTGCAAAAAAACATTTATAGAGTAATCAGTGCAGTGACCACCCGAATAGTCATGTTATTTTTTATACAATTTAAAGTGAGTACTTCTTATATTAGAAAAATTCTTATTTACCAAATTACTATTGTTTTAATGATAAATATATTTTTCAATTCTATTTTTTTTAATATATATGAGGGGAAAACTTTTTTTAAAACTAATTTTTTTATAGGATTCATTACCCTCTGTATAATACTTTTCAGTTTTGTTATCATGAAAATTATCCAACAAATTTTAATCTATTCAAAAAAAGAGGTAGAATGGTCTCTACAAGAAATAGAATATAAAAAGCAGATCTTTTATATGAACAATATACAAGAGTTAATTCATACATTAAGAGCACAGAGACATGACTTTAACAACCATATCAGTTGTATCTACGGGCTTTTAAAGACAGGAGAAATAAATGTCGCAAAAGAATATTCTGAAAAACTAGCAAGTAAAACATCAGAAATTAATACTATTCTAAACATAGATATTCCTATTATTGCAGCATTGTTAAATTTCAAGTTATCTATCGCAAAAGAAAGAAAAATTGAATTATATATAGATATAAATTTACCTAAAGATATTAAAATAGATCCTGTGAATATCTCTATACTTTTAGGAAATGCACTAGATAATGCCATAGAAGCTTGTGAAAATATAGCAGATGGAAATAAGTTCATTCGAATCAAAATGTATATAGAAAAGGTACATCTAATCATTAAAATTACAAATACCACAAACAGAGCAAAACAGGAAGGTACAGAGGAACATAAAACAACACATCCCGATAAGGAAAACCATGGGTTCGGACTTGAAAATATAAATTACATAGTAAACAAATATGATGGTTTAATACAAATAGAAGAAAAAGAAAATTTATTTATACTGAACATTGCTCTTTTAATAAAATGATAAAAAAATTACCTGTAAATACAAAAAAATATTCGATTATGACATTTCAACAACCAATCATGCAAATGCTATTTAAACCTTTACATAAATGTGTATAATTATAATAAAAGAAGCAAAATTTTGAAAGTAAAAAAGGGGGAAATGTAATTATGAAGAAAACAAAACCTTTAATTATATTAATCTTTACAGTTGCAACATTTTTTATGACCGGTACAGCTTACGGTTGGAATGGTAATAAGGATGGAACGGGAACTCATGCAGTGATTACGGATCAAGCGGTGGAAATGTTAAATAACGACTTAGATCCAGGTGAACCACAGAAAGTAAAAGATAATATAGAACTTTTAAATCAATATATTAATGATTTGAGAATTGGGTCTACTTTCCCAGATTTTGATCCAAATGGATATGATTTGTATCAAGACCACTTCTGGGATCCAGATACAGGATATAATTTCACTCATACGGCGCCATGGTATACTAGTTATACTGTTACAGAAACAGCAGACAGTCAAAGTAGAAAATTTTCAGCACTGGCTTTAAATGAATGGAAAAAGGGGAATTACCAAGATGCTTCAAAACTACTTGGACAAGCTATTCACTACCTAGGAGATATCAACTGCCCTTATCATGCTGCGAATATTACAGCGGTAGATAGCGTAGGACATGTCAAATATGAGACATATGCCGATAATAACATAGGCAAGTACCTTCTTAATACAATGAATGGAACGACTAAGGAGTCAGTATATGCAAATGTTATTACAACAGCTGATTTTTCAAATTGGATTACAAAAAACAATACTTACTGGGGAAAGCTTTCAAAATCATTATATTTTTCCAAATCTACAATGTCTAACTCATATGCAGATTGGGATTATTCTCTGGGACAAGCATTACCAAATTCTCAAAAAAGTATAGCAATGTTCCTATATAGGTTTATAAATGAAGCATCGAATACTGTGCCAGTAGGATCACTTAACTTTAATCAATTACAAGTTGTTATTAAAACAGCAGACTTTGATTATGCAAGTACCAACGATTATGTATACTTTGGCATTGAAACACAGGATGGGCAGAAATTTGAATTGCCCTTGGACAATCCGGGAAATGATTTTGAAAGAAATCAAACAGACAGCTATAATTTGACTTTACCTAAAACTATTAATGCAGATACTATTACAAATACATGGTTAAGAAAAGCTATATACACCGCTCCGGGAGATGATTGGAAGCCTGAAAATATAAAGGTAATCATTTGCGGAGAGGTAAGACAAGATTTAAATATTACTTCAGTGTTAAGTGGAGACGTTAAATATACGATGCCTTTTAGCTTAAAATAAGAGTGCTAGAAATGCTATGTATTTAGTATTTTATAAAAGTTGAAAAGAATTTTTCAAAAAAAATATTATGCAAAAGGGATTTCTAAATATGGAAATCCCTTTTACATGCATTAGATTAATAAAGATGTTAAATCATTATCTTTATAAAAAGTTTTTGCGGAGTTTATAACTATAGGACTATGTTCATTGTAGTTGTGTTATATTCGTTATGTAATAACAATATTAGATTTACTTTGTAACGTTATATTTTACTGCTATATTCCTACTATCAAAGTATATAAAGTCTCCTGTTTCTAAGTGCCATATAGCTTTTAGAGTTGTTGGATGCTTTATTCCGTTCATATCTTTATACTCTTCGCAAACTGCTGACCACTTTACCTTTTGTATGTTACCATTTACATCGCTATATGATCTATCATCTGTAGTGAAACTTGTGATTGCACCATTATCATCAAATGCGAAGATTCCACTTGCTGATATTCCATAATAGGTTATAGTAGCCTTTGCGTGGTTTTCATCAATTTCTTCCCAATTAATAAAGTCTTGCAAAAAACTGTTTGGCATTAATAAACCTTCTGCAAGGTAGGTAACAAGGCATGATTTATCCATGCCTTCACCCTTTTCATTAAATAAAGTTATAGCCTTTCCGATAACGCCTTTCATAGAACCTATGCCATCTTGGTATTTATCAATACCCTCAAAAGGGATACCAAACATGCTTGTGTCAACTAATGCAATCCTCTCTGGTTTATCTACAAAATTGTAGTGGGTGTATTTAATTTTGAGCTTCGGTTTACCTAATAATACAAAATCAACATCGTAGTAATAGGCTTTCATGTTTGACATTTTAGGTGTACCAATATATCCGCAATACTTAAAATATTTTTGCACTGGTGAGGGTAGTTTTGAAATATCCTCTGTGGTAAAAATCCCATTTTGTGTTTTCATATTTGCTATTTGATAATTTGTTAATTTTGAGAAATTTGATTTTATGGGTGAATAAGGAATCTTAAACCATATTAATACACCTAAAATAAATAAAGCAATAACTGCTAAAATCCAAATTATAATTTTTTTACCTCTTTTCATTATTTAGTAACTCCTTTAACAAGTATTTCTACATAAGCGTTTATTGTTGCATTTATCATATTTTCATCATAAATATTATTTAACACAAACATATTCACCACACCAAAGATGCCTGTAGTTAGTAGAAATGCTGTAAACTTGGTATTATCTATAACAAAATTCCCTAATGAAACCCCTTTATTCAGTATGTTTATAATCAGATCCATAGCGCCGTTATCACTTGCCATCTCACCTGTAGTATTAACACCACTTAAAAGCGTAGCCTTAAATTGTTCTCTGTGATTTAGTATTAACTGTGCAAGTGTTAAAAGGCCTGTTTTTAAAGCTATTTTAGGTGTCATACTTTCAAAATCAATACATAAAAGCTCTCTAAATATTCTATCGTAGTTATCAAGGGTAATCGCTTTTATAATGTCATCCTTATTCTTAAAATAGTTGTAAATCATAGCAGGGGAGTATTCAATTTCATTTGCTAGTTTTCTAATAGACAGCTTCTCGTAACCATGCTCTATTATCAGTTTACTTGCGCTATCGAATATTTTTTGTTTTAGTACTTTTTTATCTGCTTCGCGTCTTTTGGTTATCCCCAAATTTGCACCTCCTATATGTTGGTCAGTGAACACTGTTTATTATAATAACATTGTTCAAAAATGTCAATAAATTAACGTAGTAAATAAAGATGTTTAAATTGTTATCCTTTTCTTTATAAAAAGTTTCTATTGACAATATAAAAGTAATTCAGTAATGGGCTTATGTGTCTAGCTAGAAATAAGAGTAATTAATAAAATTTTACCAGAATAGAGATTTGAGTTAAATAGTCATTACTCATCTTACAAGAAAATGAATCTAGCAAACAATCCTCATAAGAATCATCAAGTATTTCATAGTTGTTTTGTGCTATAAAGTTTAATAATTTATAGTAAGATGTACTCGATGATTCATAGCTACCCTTGTGATTTATGCAAGCATAAGTCCCTTTTGGTTTTATATATAAGTACTCATTATGTATATTAGAGTTAATTTTAATATATAATTTGTGCAAGTTTGTAAAATTATTATTTTTTATATCTTTTTCCTCAACAATTGCGCCAATGGGGTTTTCATTATTAAAAAAGAGATTTTTTTACAAAAATTCATAAATTTTATCATTTCCATTGTTATAATCTTAAAGTCATTACTTTCAACTTGTTCTGATTTTATGATAAATTCTTCATCACATTCTTTGATATATGGTTCTGAAATATATTCAGATTCTATAGCTTTTTTTGTTATATCTATTTTATTCTCAATCTTTTTTTCAATATTTTTTAAATGTTCTATTTGTTTTTTTAATGAATTGTTTTCTTTTTCTAATATATTGATAGCATTTTGTGGGGTTCTAGTATCTAAATATTTTTTAATATCCTCAAGTGATAAACCGATATCTCTTAGAGTAATTAGTAAATCTAAAGTATCAAATTGCTTTAAAGAGTAATATCTAAAGTTGTTATTATTTTTATATTCAGGAGAAAAGATTCCTTTTTTATCGTAAAAAATTAAAGTTTGCTTTGAAATATTTGCAAGTTTTGCAAACTCTCCAGTTGAAAAGTATTTATTATCATTCATTTTAAAGTTCTCCTTTATTTTAATAAAGCTATTGCGTATATAGTAACTATATACCTTAGAATACAAAGTGTCATTAAATCATCTCCTGAGGAGCTGAAATATTAACGACGTCAGAATGAGATTTATACTCCCACTGAGGTTTTCTCTTTGTTATAGTATAGAACTCCAACTTATAGAAGTGGGAGACTTACCTTCTGAACTGTCGTTAAATAGTATGAATTTAAAATATGGAGGATATTTATGGAGAAATTGTTTTCAAAAAAGTTAAGTTTTATGGAATTTATTAAATTTGTTTCACCAGCTATAATTTCAATGGTTTTTATATCGTTATATACAATTATAGATGGTATTTTCGTAGCACAATTTGTGGGATCGGATGCTTTGGCAAGCATTAACATAGTGCTTCCAATAATAAGTGTTTTGTGTGGTATAGGAATCATGTTTGCAACAGGTGGTAGTGCACTTATATCTATATCTATGGGTGAGAATAAGTATGAGGAAGCTAATAGTAGATTTTCTTTAATGCTATTAGTAACTTTAGTTATAGGAGTATTTATTAGTGTCTTTGGATATATCTATCAAGAAGAAATATTTAAATTATTAGGTGCTACAGATGAATTAATGCCTTATGTAAAGGGTTATGGCATAATTTTTTTGGTAACTGCACCAATTTTCATAGTCAAGATACTATTTGAATATTTCCTTAGAGCAGAAGGAGCCTTTAATTTTAGTATGTTTATTTCTATACTAGGTGGAATTATTAATATAATTTTTGATTATATATTTATGGTTATATTTGATATGGGAATAGTAGGTGCAGCACTTGCAACTATACTAGGGGCGTTTATTACATTAATAATTGCATTTTTCTATTTTATGTCTAGCAAATCTACTTTAAAATATGTAATTCCAAAGTTTAATTTTAAGATTATATTAGAAAGTGCCACAAATGGATTATCGGAAATGGTTACAGAGCTTTCTGCGGCTATAACAACAATCTTATTTAACTTTGTTGCTATGAAATTTGCAGGGGCAGATGGAGTGGCGGCTGTTACTGTAGTCTTATATGCTCACTTCTTAATGACATCTACTTATTTAGGGTTTGTGTGTGGAGTAGCGCCAATGGTAAGTTTTAATTATGGTGTTAAAAATGAAGATAAGTTAAAAGAAATTCATAGTCATTCAAAGAAGTTTATTTTGATATCTTCAGTTTTGATTTTTATAGTATGCTTAGCATTTGCACCTTTTATAGTTGGATTTTTTGCAAGTCCTGATAGTGATGTTTTTGATATAGCATTAAATGGTCTTCAACTTTTCTCAGTTGCATTTTTATTTGTAGGAGCAAATATTTATGTTTCAGGAATTTTTACAGCATATTCAAATGGGAAGATTTCAGCTATAGTATCTTTTTCAAGAGCATTTGTTTTTGTGATTATAGGGTTCATGTTTTTGCCTAACATGCTAGGTATAAACGGTGTTTGGATTATAGTACCTTTTGCGGAGTTTATAACAATAGGACTATCAATTCTATTTATTAAGAAATATAAGCAAGTTTACATGTATTAGTTCATGACAGGGTTATAAAGGTGATTATTTAACAATGAGACCTAGTATGCTCGATAGAGAAACAGCTTGCATAGTGTTAACTATTGCACCCTTAACATCAGCAATATTTACTCCTATACCTTCAAGATCGCAACTAGTAAAATCTATTCCTTTAAGACTTGTAAAATTCATTTGAGCATGGAGTAGATTAGACTCTTGAAATTCAACTTTTAAAAATTTTGAATTTTGAAAGTCGGAAGATCGTAATTGACATTGAAGGAATGCAACTTGCTTACAATTAGAATAACTAAAAAAAGCAAATTGACCGTTACAATTTTCAAAAATCACATTTCTAAGGGTGGCTTCATTTAAATTAATACCAATAATCTTACAGTTCACAAATTCTACTCTATGTAATGAAGCCTCATTAAAATCTACATTGGATAAATCACAATTTTCAAATCTCACATCCACAAGTTCTATACGTCTAAAAGCTATCTTATTAAAAATAACTTTTTTAAATATAACTTGTTTAAAATTTACCATGTCTGCTTTATGGTTTTCTAAAGAGCAATCACTAATAGTTCCATAAGAAAATATATCTTCATCCACTATATTTTCCTTAGATAACTCTATGATATCTAAATCGCTATCAAATTTAGGTCTTAAAACTTTCGTTTTTATTTTATTGTTTTCCATGTGTAATACCTCCATTTTAATTTAAAAACAAACAACCCTACGTAAAGGTATGCTCTAAACGAACACTTCATTTATTCTTTTTTATAATTACAAATATAATTATAACATTTTTTCTCTAAATAAAAAATTAAAGGATTGTAGAATTATTAAGCTAGCGATGGTCGTTGTTTAAAATACAAAGCTTGGTTATAATATAAGAGAATTAGAATATTCATTAAAGTATGGAGGGAATATATGAAAAAAATAGATTTTATAGACATAGCAAAAAAATATTCAAAGAAGGAAGAAAATAATTTTACTGGGTATTTGATGTATAAGGACAAACAAGTAGCTGAAATAAAAGATACAGAGTTTGTAAAGTCTATGGATGATAACCTATTACCAGCAATAATGATAAATAAGAATGTAGGTGCTTTAGAAGCCTGGCTACAAACTAGAGTGATAGACACTCATAGGACAAATTCAAGACAAGTAAGGCGAAGATTAAGTGTTAAATCAGAGGTGCCTAAGGAAATAGTTATTAAAGCTAGAGCTATAAGTATTACAGATAGTTATTGGTTAAAATGGACCAATGAAGATATAACTTATAGTGAAGTGAGAAGTAGGTTATCTGATGGACTAAATACTATTGCTTTATACGGTAATGCTACAGAAATAAACTTTAAAGATGTAGATATAAGTCCTGAATTAACCAACATAGGAAGTTTTGAGAAGTGTTGGAAGCTCATCGATGGATACTGGTACATGATAAAAAAAGGTACTTTGAAGGAAAATTTTGCTGAAGTATTAATAGGAAATATTGCTATTACGCTTGGATTCAATGCTGTTAAATATGAAGCGATTGAAGATGGAGCATTAGTTAAATGTAAAGACTTTACTAATAATTGCGAAGTGGATTTCGAGCCAATGTTCAGCTTTGTTCGTGACTATTGGGAAATTGATGATTCTATAAGTATTATAAAAGAACTTGGCTATATAGAAGATTTTTTAAATATTACATTTATGGATGCGTTGTGTTACAACATAGATCGACATACATTTAACTTTGGTATATTAAGAAAAGATGGAGAACTAATAGGCCTTGCACCAAATTTTGATAATAATTTAGGATTATCAGGAGTTCTTAATAATAAAGGTTTAGAAAATACCTGGTATTCAACAGCGTTTACAAGGAATAATTATAAGCCAATATTAGAAGAGTATGATTACGATCTACCTAAGATTGATTTAGAAGAGATAAAAAGAATTATAAATGATACATTGGAAGATTTTCCTATACTAAGGTCAGAATCTGGATTTAGTGAAATTGTATTTAAAATAATAAAAAATAATTATGAAGAATTATTAAAGTAAGAACATTTTGGAGAAAAAAACCTAAAATATGTATAAAAGCTAAACTTCATCTAACTTGTGAAACTTAAAAGAAATTATAAAGATAAACCTGTATCAAGAGAAATGTTAACTAAATTAGTTGATAGAAATCCATTAGAGGTTACTTACATATAATATAAAATTAAGAAAAAAGAAAAAAGTATATATTACTATTTAAAATGCATTATACGTAATATATACTTTTTTTGCGCATAAAAATAGTTGTTAGCAAATGAGAATTTCTAAATGGAATCTCGCAAGTCGATATGATAATAATTTTAGGAAACAGTATTTCATATATAGCTGAATTAGGAGCAAAAGCTTACAAAAATAATTTAGCTAAAGATATAATGATAATGGGGGGATAGGTCATTCAACCAAATATTTAATTCAAAATGTATTACAAGATGACAAGTATAAAGATATTGATGTATATGAATACCTTATATTTAATAATGAAGTATTAGAGTTATTAATTCAGAGTAAACCAATAACAAAAGATGAGCTTCAACAAGTTAAAGGCTTTGGGCTGAAAAAAATTGAGAAGTATGGCGATGGAATATTGGAGATTATAAATAGAGGGGAATAATAATTCTGATTTAGGGCATTTAATATGGAGTATGATAGCTTGAATTTATTGGTATAAAAACAGTTTAAGCCATTGCTAATGTAAGAATTTATATAAATAAAGATAGTGTAAACGCTATCGGTTAAACTGGGAGGGATTACTAATAAAAATTGATTTAAGTGAAGGAAATGCATGTTTTTGATTCCTAGATGTATAGTGGATGTGGATGATTATAGGGGTGGAGTAAGATGGTTAAATTTAATAAAAGAATAATCACCAGTGATTCTACTGCATTTAAAGAAAACATTTTAAAAGATGTGTTATTGATAGAGGCTATGCAAAGTTGCCATGTTTTAATTTTAAATAAATAGTAAAGTATAGTATAATAAAGTATAAACTTCCAAGAAGGAGGCAATATAGTGAGTCAGATAAAAGAATGCTTAATAGAAGAATTAAAGAGATTAAAAGAATCATCAAAGGAAGCGGTAGAAAATTTAGATTCTTTTAGTGAGTTTAAAGAGTACATGCATGTAAAAAGGAAAGTTCAAGATGAATTATATGACTTAATAGAGAAATCATCAAAATCAAATAAATCTCAGTTAATATTGGTTTGCGGTGGGGTTGGTGATGGGAAATCTCACTTAATATCATATTTTAAAAACAAATATGCAGGCTTAATGAATGAATTTATTTTACATAATGATGCCACCGAAAGTTTAGATCCAGAAAAGACTTCAATTGATACTTTAAATGATGTACTACAAAATTTCTCGGATGAAAAATTAAATAATGGCGTAATTGAAAAATGTATATTAGCTATAAATTTAGGAACTCTAAATAACTTTATTGATTCGGAATATGGATCAAATTACACAAAATTAACGCAGTATGTAGCAGATGAGAAAATATTAGAAGCTAATATAACTGAAAATTATTTTGCTGAAAATAGTTTATTCCAGTTTATAAACTTTAGTGATTATCATATGTATACGCTAACCAATCAAGGTGGAAGGTCACAATACATAAAAGATATAATAAATAAAATCACTGGGGAAAATGATAAGAATCCATTTTATATTAGCTACAAAGAAAAATGTTGCAATAGCTGTGAACAAAATGAAAGATGTCCAGTTAAATATAATTACGAATTATTAATGAACGAACAAACTAAAAATAAAATTATAGATTTATTGGTGGAAGTAATAATCAAAGAAAAAATAATTATTTCTACAAGAGCTCTATTAAACTTTATGTATGATGTTATTGTAGATAGCCGTTTTGATAATATAACATTATTAAAAATTAAAAATAAATTGAAAAAATTAAACTTTAAAGAATATTTAGAATGTATGATGCCTAATATAATTTTTGATCATAAGGATTTATCTAAGATATTAGAGGCATTAAAAAAGGTTGATCCCATAAATTTAAGAGATGAAGAAATGGATGCAATCATTATTAAATTGAATAATACTACTAACTTATTTAATGTATTCAACCAGAATATTAATATTAAAGATAACGATTATTTAACATTAGCTTTGAATAACAATTCTATAAAAGAAGAAAAGCTTGATACAATTAAGGACAAAGATGCTTTAAGAATAAATATAATAAAGTATTTCTTAAGATTATATTCTTTTAAATCGATAGATAAAAGTAATTCTTTTAGAGATGAGTTATATTATGATTTCATAAAGAACTTATATTACTGGAATAATGGAAATAAGAATGAACTTAAAAAAACACTTCTTGATGTTAAAGAAGCAATATACAAATGGAACGGCGACAATAATGACAAAGAAAGAATTAATATAGTCATCGGTAAAAATCAAGGTAAGTATAAAATAAGTCAAAAATTAAATGTTATAGGTAATATTAAAAATTATGTTGAAAAAAATGATCAAGAATTATTTAAGTTTATTCCAGAATTGATTTTGGAATTTGAAAATAAAAATAACAATAAAAATATAGTTTATAAAATTGAGATAGATTATTCTCTATATAAATTACTTATGAATATTAAAAATGGGTACAGGCCTAATAAAAAAGAAAAGAATAATTATATTAATTTTGTCGAATTCATGAATAATATTATGTTATTAGGATCACAAAATCAAGAGTTAGCATTTGAATATAATATTGCGGGAATAACTAAAAAATACAAGTTGGAGTTTGATGATTATGGAGAATATTGTTTTTTGGAGTGATAAATTATGAGATATACGATAAATTTTGATGAAATTAGAAGTGATTACAAGCTTAATGATGAAAAGAAATCATTACAACATAATGCAGGTAAGAAAATATCTATTTTGCCTTATACAACACAATATAAAGCAGTATTTAAAACAAAGGTAATAAATTTCTCTTCATGCATAGGAGAATTTTCTAGAAGGCTTACCAATAAATTAGAATATAAGAAAGATATAAATGAAGAGCTAATAAAAAATGTGATGAATAAAGTTAAAATGGAAGAAGAAAATAGAAGTGTATTTAAGGGTATGATGAAAGAATTATTTTTTGATAAATATGATAGTATTGAAATTTTCCATCCTCAGGTTTTAAACTACGTCACTATTGAAGACATTACAAATAAAAAACTTGGGCAGTTTTTATTTGATGTACTTGTAAATAAAGATGAAGAAGTTATAACTAAAATAAAGTCAGCATATATTGATGAACCAGAAAATATTTTTTTAAGACTTATTGTAAGATGTTTGCCTGAACTAGGAGAAATAAATACTGATAATAAAACCACATATAGAAATTTTATGCCATATATATCAAATTTATTTATGGAAGACCTTAAGTATATGCTAGATAAACCTAAATTTTATACTGAAAACATAGAAAAATTATTGAAATATTATTACTTCTTTTATGTTTCACAATTATCTATTAATTTAAATAGAATGTTTGAAGCTGATATATCTAAACCAGTTGAGATATATTTTAATTTAGATTGGGAGAATACCTCTAAATCTAGGATAAGTTACAATTCTGGTTGGAAAGTTATAGAGAATGCTATAACTACATTATTTTCACATGCTAACTGTTTGGAATTATTAAATCATAACGATTACGAAGAAAATTCCACATATTTAGATTTAAAAGAAATTATTGATACCATGGATAGTGAAGAATTAAAAGAATTTAATTCAAATTTGGAAATGCTAATTGAAATTTATAAGGTACATGTGGATGATGTAGAATTTATAACATACAATATTGCAAAGCATTATGAAAATAATGAGGCGTATCAACATATATTTGAATTATATAAGTTAATTAACTATCAATTTGTTAATTCTGGAAGAAAAGGTAGACAGCTTGATTATAGCACTTGGTTCACAGAGTTTTGTAAAGTGAATTTTTTAAGAAGAAGAGGACAGTTGGGATATACTTTGAATTTTACCGAAGACAACTTAATTTTTATGACTAATTTATGTATAAAGGATAAAGGAAAGTTAAAGTTAAAGGATTTATTTAAAGAGTATGAACGACGTGGAATTTTCTTCGATAGAGATTCGCAAAATAAGGTAGTTCAGTTATTTGAGAAATTAAATATATTAGAAAAGAAGAGTGATAGTGGTGATGCACAATATGTTAAATCAATTTTATAATTATTTATCAAAAAAAATTGTTATCTACCTTAATGAAGTAAACATTAAAAATGGTGACAAGTTTAATATACAATTTGAAAAAGAAGAGCAGGTAAAGGGTTTATATGAAGAGTTAGAAAATGTTTGTTCTTCAGAAGTATTTAAATATACAGCAAGTACAGATGAATATATAACGTTTAGTTTTAATGTTAATGATATAAAGATTATTGTTGCGGCAACTATTAATAACATTAAGCCTGATTTTTTAACATTGTTACGTAATAAAGCCGGAAGTAATGAAGAGCATCTATTTAAAAATACAGCAATATTATTTATTCACAATACTACACTAGATAGTATTGTAGGGGGGACTGTAAGCTTCCAAAGAGAAGGAATGCCTTTTCACATAAAGTCTATAGTTGAAGATATAGCATCAGAAATAAAAGAGAGTAACCTTGCACGGTCAGATAAACTTATAATTAAGTATGATTTAGATAAAAGAACGAATCAAGTTTATGAAGAAAATACGTCTTTATTTCAGTATGAGGATATTTTAAAAGTATTAAATAGTAATGGAATAAAAGAAGAGGAATATAGAAGTTTTGGTTTATTTTATGACCGAAAATTAAATGATGAAATTATCAGCGAAAAAGATGCTTTTAACAGATTAAGAAATAATGCAGATATATTTACTAAGGTAGATAATATACATAAGTATGGTGATCCAGAACAGCAATTAGAAAAGCTTTTTGATGATGAAGGTGTTGAAAAACTAAAAAATTCCAATTGGGAAGATGTTAAGTATAAAGATGTTAAACATTCTATGGACATAATAATCAATAAAAAGAAATTAGAATATGAAGGGCATAAGTTATATGACCTGGATGAAAGCGAATATTGGGATAAAGAAGAAGGCTCAGGTGTCGCTAAACGGAGAATTAGAAATATATTAATTTTCAATAAAAATAAATTAGATAAAATTAGATTAGAGTATATTTTTGATGATACACTAAAGCAAAGAAATATTACGATAGGAAAAAATCAAGAAGCATCAGCAAAAACTTCTGGGAAAAAGTTATTAGTTGAAATAGATCATGAAATGAACCGAGTATGTTTTAATAGTGTAAAATATGAGGATAAAGATAGTAGTAAGGTTAAATTTGAATTTAAAATATTAGTGATTGATTTTGATAGCAGCTTGTTTCGAAATGAAGTAATAAAAACTAATTATAATGTTTATATGAAGGGGAAAGTAAATCTATTACTTCTTAATGTAGAAGATAAAGAAATAGTTTTAAATCCAACAGCAGCATCTATTAATAAAATAACATTATCTGAGACAAATGGCGAGGTAATAATATCTTCACTAGATGAAAGGATAGAGATATTTAATGATTTAGTGGCTGATGAAACCACTGGAATTAGCAAATTCAATTTAAACATTGATGGAACAATTATACCTTTAGCAATTAAAGATGAAGGTAGCAAAGCGGTAGTAATAACTGGTCAAAGTGTATGGTGTTTAAAAAGAGAAAAGAAAAGTAGTTTCCAATATATTAATAATAAACTAATACATGGTACCAGGGAGTATTACGCAAGGGATGAGTTTAGAGAAAATCTAATAAAAGAAAAAGCAATAATCAAAAGTGGTGGATTGTATTTTACTGAAAGAGATAATGAATTAACTTTAGTAGATATTGATATAGATGTAGATTTAAAAGTATCTTATATGCAATTAATCGAGTATTATAAAGTTAATGAACTAATACCAAGTGTGTCATATTATAACGAAGAATTAACTAAATTAAGTGAAAACTATGTAAACAAGTATTTAGAAGTGGCAGATAAAATTAAAAATGGTGACTACATAGAAAATGAAGAAGAAATAAATCTATTAAAGATAGGCACAATAAGTAAAGAAGATGGAGATAAAGAATTAATATTAACACCTCTACATCCTTTAAATGTTGCTTATCAAATTAGATTAAATGAAGTAGTAGGTAATGAGAAAATTCCTGATGAATTAACTAGAAAATTAGAATCGATATATTTACTTCCGTATCTTTGTCCAAGAGAAGGAAATCTTTATAAGCCAGTGGAGCAGCAACATTCGCCAGAATGGAAGTATTATGTTGATTATAGATTACCTAGATATAAAGGTTCAAGAAACTTTGTTTCAAAGTTAGTTAGAGAAAAAATTGATGAATTCATCGAACACTTTTCTTATATGTTTGAACTTTCAGCAAAGTCTGCTGTTAAAATTAATCTTATAAACACAGGAGACTGTAAGGAGATATTACAAGGTATAATTGAGTTTTATACTACTAAGCTTTTGAAGAAAGTAAAGCCAGAGGACTTGCTTCCTATAGATATAAATATATACTCTGAGAAAGACACTTCCAATGTATTTGAAGAAATGTCATTTTACAATACACCAACAGAAACAGAAGAAAACATAGGTGTAGACTTTAAATTCAATGATAATAGTAATGACTACTCAAAGGAAGATGTATTAAGTATTTATAGAGACAAGGTTCATTTCTATAAGAAAAATAATGAAACTAATAATTATGAATATTGTCATGTATCTTTTTATGAGATGGAACAATATGCTGTTGAAGAAGACAGTACTATGAATGATATAAAAACAGGAGTTTCTTTGGAAGGATTAATATCAGGGGTACCTTCAAAATTTTTGGGGAGCTCTTATAGAACTGGATTTGGAAGCAAGTATATGGAACTAAATGAAAATAATAGTTTATTAAGGTTAGCAATAAAATTAAATTCTTTAGTGAAAGTTATAAAAACTAATTCACCATATAAAGAAAATATTTGCAGAACAACCTCAATATCAGAGGAAAATAAAAAGTTGTTAGACAAAATATATGATTCGTCACATTGGGTAACATTCATAGATCCAAAAGTTGATTTGAACTTTTTTAAAAATGATGAAGAAGCAAAAGACTTATTAATTATCCATTATAGTGATCAATATACTTCCTCAAGCGGATATGATGCAATTACTGTTACACGTAAATCCAAACAGTATGAAGCCATAATAAATGAGTTCTTACATGGAAAGAACATAGATTGTAAACAAGGTGCAGCTATAGATGTCATAAATTGTTTTAATGCTGTAAATGGGGATTGGTTACTAAGATTAATATCGAGCAACTCACAATTTCCAAGAGAGAAGTTAAGTATAATTTCTGCTATAAAATTAAGTCTTGCATATTTCTATAATCCTAATATAATATTGGTACCTATTTCATTAGAAGAAATTCTAAGAGTATCTGGTGGAGCGGGACTAAATAAATCAGATGGTTTATTCTCAGTTAAAAATCTAGGCGGAAAAGGGAAATATTCAGATGATTTATTACTTGTAGGAATAGAAAACACTGCTAAAAAACTAAAGATTCATTTCTACCCAATAGAAGTTAAGATAGGTAAAAATCAACCAGGGGTTATAGATAAAGCATTAGAACAAGCATTTAAAACAAGAGAGTTTTTTGAAATAAACCTTATAGATGAAGAAAATGATAAGAGAAGAGCAAGTAAGAAAATTTATAGAAACTTTATAATGCAACTAGTTATAGTAAGTGCAGAGAAAATGAAATTATATAATATTTGGGAAGAACAGCATTGGGATGAAATAATTGAATCGGAAGTTAGAACTAAACTTCTAAATGATGATTATACTATAAGCAACGAACTTGATATGCATATAGGACGTGGAGCAGTAATGTCTTTTAAAGAAGGGGTAATATATAGCACTGCTTCAAAATTTGAAGAATTCGAAGGCCAAAATTTTAACGTTATTAATCTTTCGGAAGAAGAAGGCTACAGGCATATTGTATCTAATGTTAATGAATTAAAAGATGAAATTGTTAATGGACACACTGATTTTGTAAAAGAAGAACTATTATTTAATACGTATGGAGTTCAGGATCCAGGGCCTATATCTCCTACATATAAAACAGATAGTGATAAGCCTATGGAGATTTTATTTGGGTATAATGCGTCAACTAATAAAGAGATAAAATGGTATCCAACAGATACAAATAAAACCTTCCATACCAATACTGGTATAATTGGAACCATGGGGACTGGGAAAACTCAGTTTACAAAATCATTAATATATCAGCTTCATGCTAATGATAAATATAATGTAGGAGGTAAAAAATTAGGCCTACTAATATTTGATTACAAGGGTGATTATATAGAGAGTGAATTTGTAAAAGCCACTAATGCTAAAGTATATAATATTTTTCATTTGCCATATAACCCATTAGCATTAGTATTAACGGAGAATCCAAAGCCTCTTTTACCACTTCATACTGCTAATACTCTAAAAGAAACTATTTCGAAAGCCTTTGGATTAGGAATTAAGCAAGAAACGTTGCTTAGAGATAAAATAATGGAGGCATATGAGAGAAGAGGAATAAGTAAAGTAGATAAAAACACTTGGAGTAAACCAGCGCCTACATTAAACGATGTATGCAAGCTGTATTTAGAAAATGAAGATGTGAGAGAAGATAGTCTTTATGCAGCACTTATGAATATATACGAGTTCGAAATATTTGAGCCAGATATGAGAGAAACTAAATCCTTGTTTGAACTAATAGATGGAGTAACAGTAATTAATTTAGCAGGTTATGATACTGGTATACAAAATTTAATAGTAGCGATAACGCTTGATATATTCTACACTCAAATGCTTGTCTTGGGTGAAAGTAAAACAGAAGGGCAGTATAGACAATTAACAAAATTAATATTAGTAGATGAAGCAGATAACTTCTTAGGTAAGAACTTTGAGAGCTTAAAGAAAATACTAAAAGAAGGAAGAATGTTTGGTGTAGGAACAATACTTTCTACTCAGTTATTAAGTCACTTCTCCACAGGAGATAATGAATATGCAAACTATATTCTATCTTGGATAGTTCATAATGTATCTGACTTAAATAATAAGGATGTTAAATTTATATTTAACGCTAAAAATAAGGCAGAAGAAGACAATATATATAGTAAGATAAAATCACTGGAGAAACATCATAGTTTAGTTAAGTTTGGAAATGCAGACAGGCCTATTTATGTTAGGGATAAGGCATTTTGGGAATTGATGAAGGGAAAATAAAATGTATCTAAAAATACAGCCTAAGAAACCAGGCTGTATTTTTAGATTTGATAATTTACATATAAGAGCCTTTGCAGAAAAAACAGCATTGATAATTGATTGAGAAAAGAACTCCATACTATGATGATAGTTTTATGTTGAAAATTTGATTTTCAACATAAATAACTGTTTTTGTCTAGTATAAAAACATGCACCGCGGAACTTAATAATTGATTGGGCTATTAAAAACTAATAAATGGCTGTGATAAACTAGTTGTTACCGGTAAAACTATATGGACAGATCTCTCTTTTTTTAGTGGGGGGCATATTCCCATTCATCACAAATAATTAGGTAGATTTTGCAATTCACTATTGCTGTAACATAAAAAAAAAATATTAGTTTGAAATATATGAAAGCACATATATAAATTAGTCTTAAATAAATATTGTTTTTAGAAAGGTGTGAGAAATAAGAATGAATGAAAAAAATAGTCTAAAGAATAAGTTAAATAATTCTTATAAATGTATAGTAAGCTGTTTATTAGATATATTAGATAAATGCATTAAAAAAGAAAATTTGATAGAGGACATTAGTAGTGGAATTAATAGTGAGATTGATGCTATGAAGTTAGGAATAAAGAAAATAGATATAAATAATGAAAGAGCACTGACCCCAGAAAAAATAATTAAATGCGCCAAAAAACATATAGATATTTTACATGTATATGGCGATGGTTGGACGAGAGATAATGAAATAATGTTAACTCAAGCGCTAAAAAATAAAGTGCAAGTTAGGGTTATTATGTCTGATTTTAATAATGATATAACTATGAAATTTTACAGTAACCATATGGGCAATAATGTAAAAATGAAAACTCAAGAAGTATTAAAGAAATGGAAAAACATATATGTTAATTCAGGACTAAATAATAATTTGCAAATACATTTATTTAATGGTGCGATTACACATACAATTCATTTAAATGAGCAAAGTGTTGTGATAAAAAGTATACCTGCTTGTAAATCATACGCTCAAGGGAAGATAATAACTATTTATTCGAAAAAACTAGAAAATGGAATATATGAAAAGTATGAACAAGAAATAACCCAGATAGTAAAAGAAAGTAAGCGAGAATTAAATTCTCGCTTTTTCAATATCACTAAATCTGTTATTTTTACTTAATGTAATTCTGAGAAAACTACTACTTTTGTTAGAGTTGCCAATTTCCTTAATAACATAAGAAGGTTCCCCAATTCCACAAGCAGACCCAGAAGAAATAGCAACTTTATCAGCCATATCCTTAATTAGCATATCATTAACAATATCAGGAATCATAACTCCAATAACTCCGGGAATATGATTATTAAGATCTCCTAGAAATTCAACCCCAGGATATTTTTCAGTAAGCATTTTATTGGTTTCAATTTCTAAATCAGAAATTTTCTTAATATATTCATTCATATCTCTTTTAGCGATTTCGCAAGCTTTACCAAAGCCAACGATATTATGAACAGCGGATGTTCCAGCTCTATATCCTCTTTCTTGGAGTCCACCATGTATTAACGATGTAAGTTTATAGTCAGATAATCCAGTTTGTCTTATAAATGCAGCTCCAACGCCTTTGGGTCCATATATTTTATGAGCTGATACGGAAAGAAAGTCTACAGGGATTTTCTTAACATCTATATCTATTTTACCTAATACTTGAGTAGCATCAGAGTGAAAAAGTATTTCTTTTTCTTTAGCTATAGCACATAAACTTTCTATATTGTTTAATGATCCAATTTCATTGTTTCCCCACATGAAAGATGCAAGTATAGTATTTTCTTTTATTGCATTTTTAAAAGTATCTTCTTGAACTTGAGCATATTTATTAACTGGAAGAAAAGATACTTCATATCCACGGTTTATTTTTTTATCAGTACTTTTTTTCTTTAAGAATTTGCTTGCAATTGATTTTTCGGATTTATTCCAAAAAACATCACCATTTAGGAACTTACATGTTTGGAGTACTGATTTATGTTCTACAGTAGAAGTAAGTATATGATTACCTTTTTCTTCGTAGTATTTTTTATAGTCAGCTACACCTTTAATAATAAAGTTATTACTTTCAGAAGCACCACCAGTAAAAATTATTTCTTTTGGTTCTGCATTTATTAAAGCGGCAACTTGTCCTCTAGCTTTTTCTACAGCTTTATCAGCATTTACAGCTAGTGTATAGTATCTACTAGAGGGGTTACCATATTCCTCTTTTAAATATGGTAACATTGCATCTAATACCTCAGGATCAATTGGAGTAGTAGCACTATTATCTAAATATATCATATACTAGCATCTCCTTTTTGTAGTAAGTTAGTTAGAAACTTTTCTAAATTACCACCTGCATATTTATACTTATTAGATAGAAGCTCAGCACCTCTATCCATATGAAGTTTCATGTAATATGGATAATATTCATCATCAGTTATATGTCTACCAAGGTTTACTTCTATAAGTGATTTATATATTGAATCAAATTCACCTGTTACAGTAGCTCTTTGTAATTCTAATCCTTGTGTATTTTTAATTTTATATTCTAAAATAGAAGTTGGATCATTTAATGACATAGAAACTGCTATTTTACTTAAAGCAAATGGTTTAAGGCTAGAACTTTTACTTATTTCTTCAAATATGTCTTTTGTTTCCTTTGATGTGTTTAATCTAAATCCCATAATTACTCCTCAAAATATCTATTTTTAATTTCAGTTTTTCTTAAATTTGTATTATATAAAAGCAAGTATTCATCACATATGTAAGGTTTAATAACTTTATATAATTCACTATCAACTTCTTTATTAGTAGAAAGAATGATTACTTGTTTACTTATATTTGGTAAATATGTAGTACTTAATGCATTTCTATGGGTTTCATCTATACGAGCATAAGGTGTATCAATTATGAAGGGTATTTCAACACCGGATGTTTTAATAATAGCCCAAATTAAGCAAAGAATATAAATTTGTTTTTCTCCATTTGAAAAATCATTTATATTTACTTTTGTGCTTAAGTTAATTGAACCTAAGACATCATTGGTTACTTTTTCTTTAAGTTCTTTGTTAGCTGTTACATCATAATGATTATATAAATCTTCTAAGAACTTAGGACCATACTTTTTAGATAAACCATCAAAACCACGATTCTTTATCATATTTAATATTTCAATAGTGTTATAGTATTTATTAATGTAGAGGGTAGAATTAAAGCTGTCATCAATAATAATACTGTTTACATAGTTATCTTTTCTAATTATTGAACTAAATATTTTAATAAATTCATTTTGTATTATTAATATCTTATCCCTAGTTAAGTTTGCAAGTAATTCATCTAAGTATGAAATAAGATCAGTAGAAATATTTAAAACGTTAGAATTTTGAAGCAAAGTAGTGTATTCATTTCTTGCTCTAGTAAGATGATATTCCTTGTTCTTCAAATCTTCAAGCTTTCGCTCAATAGTTGATTTTGTAACAGCTAAAGTATTTTGAACTTTGGTTACTTCTTTATTTATGGAATGTATTGATTCTAAGTAGCTGTTTAAAATATCTTCTGAAATAGTTGAGCTTAAATGTTTTCTTAAAGTTTTTAATTTTGATGTTATTTTTGAGGTTCTGCTAAACTTATTTTTAACTTCTATCTTGTATAATTCTTCTTTTGATAAGATTTCATCAAGGGTAAAGTTTATTGAATTTTTTTGTTCTGGAGATAACTCTAAAATACATGATACATTTTCTAATTCTGTTGTATTAAACATATTTGAAAGTAGTGTAGTAGCTACTTCATTATAAATATCATCTGATTTATTATGAGCTAGCTGATGTGTTGATAATGATTGTTTTACAATTCCACCTGATAGTTTATGTTTAATACTGTTATAAGAATTCAAGGATTCTTCCTTGTATATCTGCTCCTTGGTATCTTTTAAAATATTAGTTACTAATAAGAATGGAAGAGTATCATTACAAAAATCTTTAATAGATTGATGTATATCAGTACGTTCATTTTCAAGTTTAGTTATTTCAGAATTTAAAGCAGCTTTTTCATATTCTAAAAGACCGCCGCTATTTTTAAAATCTTCTTCTGATTTATTTCTTTTAACAAACAGATTATCAAGATGCTCTTCATTTAACACAAGTTTTTTTTCTAATTCTTCAATTTCTTTTTTTATATTAGTAGTAGAGAGAGAGAGTTTATCAAAGGTTCTTTGTGATTCTTCTAATTTGTCATTTGATTTTGATTGAGCTCTTTGATAAGTTAGTAATTGCTTCTTTAATACTTCACAAGTATCGTAATTTAGTAATTCAAGCACTGATTCTTTTAAATTAGTGCTCGCGCTTTTACCTGTAAAGAAATCACTTAACTTTTCACCATCAAAGAAGAAAAAATCAAATAATGATGGCGGAATCACTGATTTTAAATATTTATCAAAGTAAAGTTTATCTTCATCATTTAAATATTCTCCATGTAAGGATACCTTGAAATTTTCATGTATCTTTTGTTTTTCATAATTCCATGAACGTTTTAAATAATATTCTTTTACCTCAGTTCCTTCTTTAAAAGAAAGACTCAACCCAAGGGAACATTCTATTTCTTTATTTTTAAATGCATTGTCATTAATATTATTCTCAATCTTAGTTAAGTAATTATGATTCTGTCCTAAGTATCCATAGGTAGTAGGACCATAAATACATAATTTTATTGCTTCAAATAAGGCGGATTTACCAGCTCCATTTTCGCCACCGATTAAAACAATATTTTTAGGTCCTTTAGGAGCGAAGGAAAAAGTCGTTTCATCTTCATATGATCTAAAGTTTTTAAGTATAATGCTATTAATTATCATTTTGTATCTCCTCAACAATTGCCTTATGTAAATGCCTTTGATTAAGAATTTTGCTAATTGACTTATCTAATATAGTCTTATTTGTAAAGTATTTATATTTATTTGTTTCAATTAAAAGCTTATTAACTAAGTCTTGATCAATTTCGCGCTTATCACATAAATTTGTTATTTCACTTAATGTATCATTATCAAAAATAGGTTTTTTATAATTATCCCAAGGAAGTTTTTCGCCCATAACATCATAATACAAATCAACTAATGATCTACAAGTTAAATCTTCTTCATCATCCCATATTTTATCAATAGCCTCAAGTTCTTCTTTAGTTATAAGTTCAATTTCGTATTCCTCATTTAGAGATTGTTGGATTTCTAAAAGTTTCCTTAATATTAATTTTTTAGCCTTAAAGTTAAATGGTCCGTATCCAATTACATTTATAAATTCACCATTATCATCAGACTGTATTTTTGAAGGGTCTATTTGTAGTTTGTCTGTTAATGGTAGAAGCTCCAGATAAATTTTATCTTTATCAGTAGAATTAAGATGCTTACCTTCTTTTACTAAAGATTTAGAATTTTTAAAATCTACATAAAATTGACCATCCTCATTATTAAAAATATAATCTTCATCTAAAGTGTAATTTTCTAATAAAGGAAGTTTTTCTAAATATACCTTCTTATAGTAATGGTTTCCATCTCTTCTATATTGCATTCTATATTCATGTTTATTACGAATACTTAAAATCCATGCTCTAAAATTTAATAGAGGTTGTAACCAATCTTCACCATTTTCAATAAGTCCAATTAGAGACTTATCTTCATTAACTACTGTACAAATCCAACATCCAAATCTTGAATTACCACAAGAAGGAGTTTCCTTATCATTAGTAATAGTAAATGGACATTCACCACCATCTACGCCCCTATACAATTTAAATAAATCATTATTACTTGTCCCCCAAGGTGTATCTCCATTATTGCTAAGCAATATATCCCAAACATTATCTGTAGTTAACTCTACAATTGGGTTATAGACATAAGTGTTTTGAAGAGAGACATGAGGAGTTAAAAGATAACCGTCAATTTCTCTATTTTTAATTCTTATACCTCTTGCTATACTTTCAGACTTTCTAACCCCAAGAAGTACAATAACTTCACCATTTTCTTTCACCTTATCTTCAATAAATGTATTAGATGGTTTAATCTTAAGTCGTTCTGTACACCATCTAAATCTTACAGATGTAGGCGTAGGTAATCCCTTACCAATTATATTAGTCCAATATGTATTGTTATAATTAGGATGAACAATATGAGTATATAATGGAAGTCCTTGAGCTTTAGCACCATCATTTATTAATTTAGAGTTTTGTTTTAAGTATCCAAGAATTATAGGATTTTCAATTAGAGTATCAGATGAAACAATATAAATATCCTTATGTCTTTCTTCAGGAGATAAATTTTGTAGCATCATAAATGCTAACTGAACTACAGTGGTACTATCTTTACCACCACTATAACCTATAACCCAAGGTCTTTTATCATTTTTGTATACTCTTTTCATTTCTTTAAGTATATTATTGACTGTTTTTTGTAGTTCTATATTCATAATTAGCCTTCCTTTGTGCATTCTTTTTCTAATTTTAATTCTTCCTTAGTTAAAGGAATGGTTAATTTGGTTTTTATTAAATTATTTGTTAATCTTACATAAGTTGCACTTTTAACAATACGTCCATTTGGACCTATGACCCTGTGTTGCCAGTCATCTAAATTAGATCTGTGCCAATCTATATCTTTAACATTTGAAAGTATTTCTTTCCAATTGGATAGATTATTTATATATAGGTAGTTTCCAACTAATCCTAAAGCCTCTAAAACAACACCATTAGAACTTATGTAACTAGTTCTAAAAAAGTGAGGATTAGTACTCTTAGTAAATACAGATTGCCATTCTTTCATATTTTCACATAATACATCCCAAAAATCTTTTACAAAATCAATAATTTTTTGATCATTAACATTTAGTTTATTTAATAATTTTTTATTAGTTTCATTGATGCTACTTAGACTAAACAACTTAGGTGAAAACTTAGATAGAGATGGATTTTCTTTATCTGTATAGTGTTTTAAATAGTTGTTCTTTTCAAGTAGTGATTTTGTAATCATAGCTATAGGATCTCTTGAATCATATAAAATTCCAATTGATTTAGATACATTAACAGCATGTTTGTTTAAGTCAGCAAATATTTGTTGGCTTCTCTTTAATCCTTCATCAATAAATAAAACAACAGAAATTGTTTCATAGCCCAACTGAGGAGAAACTTTCAAAGCCTCTTCAATTGCAGCTCGTCTATGTTGTCCATCATTAATTAGTAATCGACTGTTCATAGAAACTTTGAGATTGCCTATTTTTTCATCAAAGTTTTCATCTAAGGGTGAGAATTCAAATTCACCATCAATAGAAGCGGTAACAGATGAAAAGACATAATCCTTGGGATGGTTTACTATATATGAGGCCATCTCAGGAATCCTAGATTTATTAATAACTCTCTGAGATCTATGTTCAGGTGGTAATTCATCATCGTTAAATGTAAATAATTTTGATAAAATTGATAGGGGACACATTATAACGAAGAAGTCCCTAGTTGCTTGATTTCCTTTAATTGCAGGGAATGTATAGAAAAAATTTTTATTCATAATATTACTCCTACGTACGTATAAGTACTCATAAGCATTATATTACGTACGTATAAATAAGTAAAGGGGTTTTGTGTTGAAAAGAGAACTAAAGTTCGCAAAAATTAGAGATTTTTGAGTGCAAATTAGTAAGGAGGATCCAAACTATGTCACTGGGTTTTTCTAGGGTAGCAAGGAAAGTTGCAGCCTTCATAGGGCTTCCATTATCAGAGTGAAGTATAAGAGGTTTACCTGATATTTTCTGAGAAAGGAGCGCGCGTTTAACAAGAATTGTAGCATATTGTGCATTCTCTGTTTCCCAAACTTCATAACCAACAATCATACGGCTGAACATATCTAGTATTAGGTATAGCTTAAAGTATAGACCTTTCACAGACCCATCAAGCCATGTGATATCCCACGTCCAAACTTGGTTTTGTGCGGTAGCTATGTGAGTAGGAGGAACTCTTTTCACAGGTGCCTTCGTTTTAAATCTATATGTGTTTTGCTTTTCTTCTTTAAGTATTCTATGAATCGTAGATTCTGAAGCAATATAAATTCCCTGGTCGGCCAGCTTTGGCACTATTTGTGCAGGCACTAGATCTGCATACTCCTGACTATTTACAATTTGAAGAATCTCAGCTCTTTCTTCATCACTAAGTTTATTTTTAGGAGGATTCCTATGTGTTAGGGGCCGCTTATCTTCCGTTGATTCAGGCGTTAGTGACCATCGTTCATAAGTCCTAGCCGATATTCCAACTTCATTGCAGCAGGGGCTTAACCTAGCACCGAAATGTACCGCTTCATTAATCAGTTCTAAAGCTTTAATGCGATCTGAGGCACTGATTAGTCTTTCTCTTGGTCCCCCTAAATCGTATGAACGTTTTTTCTTAGTACTAAAAGTGCCGCAGTTTCAGCTAAAGCTTTTTCTTTAAATCTAAGCTCTTTTTGAATCTTTATGACTTTATCTTTTTCTTCTTTAGTTCAGTTTTTAATTTTTTAGGATCTTCGATGATGCCGTTGTTTGCATTCATGCATTGTGATTTCCATGCCTTTATATCATCTTTGTAGGTACCTTTCCTTCGGCAGTATTCACCAAGTCCTTGCTCGCTTAAAGTAGCCGCCTCAAGAACCATTTGAAACTTTTCCTCTGATGTCCAAATCGCCATTTAGCCTTAAAATCTTTATTCCTTCTTTTTTCTCAGCGTCTTTAATCCATTTATAAATTGTACCTTTATTTATTTTCTTATCTAGAGACACTTTACTTATACTTTTTTTTTCAGAACCAGTTACTCTTACAAGTATTTCTTTCCTTATTTATTCAGAGTACCCAATTTTACTCACCATGTTATCTTTCTCCTCTCGTAAAGCCTATACTGTATAGTATACTATATTTTTCTCTACGACAACTATCTTAACACATAGGGATGTTCTCATTTGTGCCTCGTTCCCATGAACTGTAAGGATGGGCATAATACACTTTGGTTCTTTTTCCTTTATTCCTTACGGAGTTTTCAATACCCTCAAAATTAAGGTTCTCTCAGCCATTATCACAGGTGGTTGTTTTAAATGTTTCAGAGAATAACATTCCCATTTTACGTTCCAATTTGTCTAATACCTTCACGTCATCTACCTGCGATTTAGATGGTATTTTAAAGATCAACTCTTTGCGAGTTACCCTTTCGCTTAACACCATTAACACAGTCTTTGTACCCTGTTTCCCTACCACAGTGTCCATTTCCCAATGCAATTTAGGGGAGTGGGAAAGTACGTCTATTTTTAGAAAACAATATGAATTAGAAGGATTTTAGATACATTTGTGGGAATTACAGTTAACAACCTTAAGTTTAAAGCTAATTTCAGAAAGATGGAAAAGATTGAATCTCCATAGCAGTGCAAACGCGGCATCGTTCTATAGCTTGTTTCAGAAATTGAGCAATTTTAGTGGCTATCATCATTTAAGTATATACTTAGGGTGATAGTTTTTATCGGGTCAACATCTGAATCCAAACCTATTCAAAGTATGAAGTAAGGATAATTTATAAATATTGTGAAAGGAGACTATAATGGAAATTAATATAATTAGAGCTGTAGTTTCTAAAAACTTAAATCATAATGATGATGTTTTAAGAAAAAATATAGAAAATTTGATTAGAAATTATAAAATTGAATTGAAATCTTTAAGTAAAATGATAGGGGTAGATTATGTTTGGTTAAAAGATTATATTGATGGAAAAACCAATTTAAATGATTTTTACACTAATATGATGAATTTTAATGAGAATAACAAAGAGAACGTAAATATTCCCAATCCTTTATCTTTATCAAACATGATTTTTATGCTATCTGAAGGGATAGTTATGATAAATGAAGATGACAGAGTTAAAGGAGTAATAGATGTATTAATAAGTGAGTTTTAAATTAAGCATGAAACTTTAGCTAACTAAGCAGTTAGGAACTGCCCTTTAAAATTAACACTATTCTATATAAAATAAATTATTATTGACAATAAGACAATTGTCTAATATAATTGAATTAAACAGTTAGACAATTGTCTTAGAAAAGAGGTGAAATTATGAAAAAACTTCCTAAAACAGAGCATCAAGCAATGAAATACATATGGGCTCAAAATACGACTAAGGTAGCATCAAAAGATGTTGCAGATTATATGGCTAAAACATTTTTTTGGTTAAAACCGACTACAGGAAAGGTTCTTTCAAGACTAGTTGATAAGAATTTTTTAAAGTCAGAAAAGGATGGAAGAAACACAATATATACTGTGCTAATTAGTAGCGAAGAATATATAAAGTTTGAAACTAAAGAGTTCTTTAGTTTTGTCCATAACAAATCTCTAACTAGTATTGTAAGTACTCTTGGAGAAAGTGATGATATAAGCGAGGAAGACATAAAAGAGTTAGAAAAATGGATAAAAAATAGGTGATAACAAATGATTAGTATATTTAAAGAAGTATTAAATATAAGTCTTTATGTGAGTATATTAATACTTATAGTAATAGTATTAAAAGAAAAGTTTTTAAGTAAGTATACATCAACGTTTAATTATATTTTATGTATAGGTATAGCATTAAGGTGTATATTTATTAGAAAAATAAGTATACCAATGCCAAAATTCTTAAAATCAATAAGTTATATAGAGAACTCTATTAGTATAGGTACTATTGTTGAGCCAAATAATAACATTGATTATTTAAAAATAATATGTTGTATTTGGATAATAGGTGCAATATTAACTTCAATGTATTACACATGTTATCATTTTAAACTTTATATAAACTTAAATAACTTAAAGAAAGAAATTACTGATAATAGTATTTATAACCTGTTAGAAAAACATAAAAAAGATTTAAATATAAAAAGAAATATTAAAGTATATAAATTAGATGGAATTTACTCTCCTATGATTGTAGGTTTTATAAAATCTGAGATAGTAATTCCAAATAGAGATTATACATACAATGATTTAAACTATGTTTTTATACATGAGTTAATTCACTATAAAAGAAAAGATAATATATTAAAAGTAATTTTAACATTAGCAACGATTATTCATTGGTTTAATCCAAATATACATTTATTTAAAAAATACTTTAATGACCAGTGTGAACTATCTTGTGATGAATTAGTAACAAAGAAATTTAAACTTAATGAAACCAAAGAGTATGCACTCCTTTTATTAGATACTATGAAGTATAAAAATAAACTTAATTCATCTATGTTTGTATCATATTTAAATTTAAATAAATCTAATATAATAAAAAGTAGAATAGATCAAATTTTAAGTAATAAAAAACGTAAAAATGGAAAAATTGCTGCAATAGTTTTAGTTGTAGCTATTATGGCATCAATAGTATCATTTCGCCAAGATGTTTACCGGATTCATCCGTCATTCAATTCAGAAATAAATACTCTGAATTTGTAGTTAATACAAAATAATATAATTCCTAGCGTTGTAAGTGAAAGTAAAACAATATCTATCATAAACTTAGATGATTAAAAGTAATTAATAAACTGTAAAAATAAAACTTAATAACTTAGATACTTATGTAATTGATCTAAGTTATTAAGCTTTAATAGGAAAAATACTTTTAAGTTAGATACAATAAGGAGGTAAGGATGGAATTAAAAATCGAAAACCTATATAAAACATATAGAAATAAAGAAGCACTAAAAGATATAAATATTGTAATAAAATCAGGTACATATGGGCTACTTGGAGAAAATGGAGCAGGTAAAAGTACTCTTATGAGAATACTTACTACTATTGATTTTCAAACTAAGGGAAATGTAACTTTCGATGGAGAGGATATAGTAGAGCTTGATGAAAAGTACAGAGATATAATAGGATATATGCCACAAGATTATAATGTATTTTCAAGTTTTACAGCAAAAGACTTCTTAGAATATATGGGTACATTAAAAGGTATTCCAATGTATGAGTTAGATAAAAAGATTCCAGAGGTTTTAAAGTTTGTAAATTTAGATGATGTAGCAAATAAAAAAGTAAAGTCCTTTTCAGGAGGTATGAAAAGAAGAGTAGGTATAGCACAAGCAATACTTAATGATCCTAAGATATTGATATTTGATGAGCCAACGGCAGGACTTGATCCAAAAGAGAGAATAAGGTTTTCTAACATTATAAGTGCTATGTCAAAAGACAAGATAGTTATATTATCAACACATATTCTATCAGATATAGAAGCAATAGCAAATGACTTAATAATAATTAATAAAGGGGAAGTAGTAGAAGCAGACAATATTGATAACTTAGTTGAAAAAGTGAGAGGTAGAGTTTGGGAAGCATTAGTTGACCAAGATACATTTAATAAAATAAGTCAAGAAAGAAAAGTAATACATAGAAAACAAGAAAAGCAAATCATACGTGTAAGATATGTAGGAGATGAATATGAAGGTGTTACAAATAAATCGTTAGAACCGAGTTTAGAAGATTATTATGTATCTAAATGTCTTTAGATAGACCTTCAATAGTTTAATTATAAGGTTATCTATATTTTTAAGCTAATAATATAGATACATTTGTTAAAAAAATAACGAGGTGATTGTAATGAAAAGAACAAAAAAATTAATGATAATGGGAGCTATACTTATGAGTTTGACATTTTCTGTAGGGTGTAGCCCAAGAAGTGGTGATGTAAATAGTTTAGATGGAAAGGTTATAGACAGACTTCCAGAAGATCAAAAAGATACAGAATTAGATAAGGCTCTTAAAAGTATTAGAAAGGCAAGAAAAGAAAGTGTTACAGTTAAGAATGGTATGGAAGAATCATATGCAGGAACAGGTACTAATTTACCAGATCAAAGCAAAAATATCCCCATAATTGATGATTTAGAAGAAAAAGATTTTGAAGTTATATTGGATTATATTGAAAATGAATTAAAAATTCCTAAAAATTCAGATATGTCACGTTGTCTTGATCCAAGAATAAATGCAATTTATGATGATAAAGATAAAGGGGTTGCTGATGGATATGATAATGAAAATATATATATAGAAGAATATGAAACTGAAAAAGATGATGTATATAGCTATATATTTTTAGTAAGAGATTCAAAGGATAGTCCATGGAAAGTAATACATCATGGAAATAGTTATAAGGAGTAGGAGTTAATATGATGAAAGCATTATTAAAATATGAATTTAAAAAAATATGGAGTCAACTTACTATAATAGCTGTAATATCAATGGTTGTAATTACTACAATACTTAACTTTTCATTTTATATTGCTACTAGTGGAGCTGTTACTAGTGATGGTAAGGAAATACGAGGACTGAACTCTTATAGATCAATTAAAAATGAATCAAAAGATATAAAAGGAGTAATGGATCAAGATTACTTAGATAATTTAGTTGGAAAATATAATTCAAGTAAAGAAAAACCAGAAATTGAGTATTCTCGTGGAGATATTCTTACGAAATATAGGTCCTCAAATTATATTATAAATTTTGCTAACTATGGTGATGATTTCCTTAGTGATAAGATGGGTTTAGACTTTGATTTTTTAAAGTCAGAAAAAGAGTTTTACAATCAGTATAAAAAATCTGTAACTGATGTTATAAAAAGAAATAACGAACGGAATTGGTTTAAATATACAGATAGCCAGATGAATAAGATAAATGAAAAAATAGATAAGGTAAAAACTCCTTTTAAGGTAGATTATAAAGAAGGATCAGATTATTTTGTATCTACATATGGAATGCATTATTGGATTGTTCTTATTCCAATAGGATTTGCTTTAAGTTCATTATTTTCAAAAGATAGTAATAATGGGATAGATGAACTTACGTTATCTTCTAAGTTTGGAAGAAAGAAAAATATGAATGCAAGAATCATAGCGGGAAATATGTTTGCAGTAGCAGTTTATATAATATTTATAGGGACACTTTTAATAGAAAATGGAGCTGTACTTTCTTTACATGGATGGGGTCAATCTATACAAACTCAATGGGTTACTTGCTTATATGATATAAATCTAGGTACAGGTATATTAATTATGATTTTACAGGGGCTTTTAGGAGTATTAATAGTTGCAAATCTAGTTATGTACATATCTATAAAAGTTAGATATTCAAAATTAGCTACACTTTTATCTTTATCTAGTATATATATACTTATAAGGTTAGTATACACAGCTAATTCATTACAATTGCAACTTAACCCTATTTACTTTGCTACACGTCTTGCTGGTCTAACTATAATGGATTTTGAAATATATTATTTTATAGATAATATAATGATTCCATATTCATTAGTATTTGTAGTACTAGCATGTGTATATATGTTAGCTATAAGAATTTTAACGGCAAGGCAGTATAAAAGATATACGTTAAGCTAGATGAAATAACGGTATATGGCATATTGAAATATAAAACTTTAAATATTAGGATAGGTGGTTAAATTAAATGAAAGAAATTATAAGAGTTGAAAGAAAAAGAATATTAAGTCTAAGAAATTTCCTTATAATCTCTGCGGTTATTTTAATATTTTCTATGTTTAGTAGTTTAGGATCTTTGAATAATTACAATGTATATGATTCATCAGGAAACATTGTAATATCTAGTAAAGACAATTTAAAAGAATCAAAACTAGATAAACACAAGACACTATTGGATGAAAAGGCTATAAAAGATGTTGTAGAGAGAAAAGATAAAAGTAAGTATTTATATAATTCAAATTTAGTGACATTAGTTGCTTCAAACTATGAAAAAAAGATAGAAGAGCTTACAGATGATGATATAAGTAATTTTTACAAACAAAGATTATCAAATGTAAAAGTAAATTTAGGTGGAACTGCTATGGTAGATGATATAGACAAATTAGCATCTAAGGGTGAAGAACTTAATACACCCATGCAACTAGGATATGCTGAAGGTTGGAAAAACCTAAATAATGATATGATAGACTTTGTGACAATTATCATATTTATTGTACCATTTATCATTTTACCTGTATTTGGAGAAGATCCAAAAACAAGGATGAAACAATTATATACTGCAACTAAACATGGTAAAAAAACTTTAGTTAAATCTAGAATCATAGCAGGATTTGAAGTAAGTTCAATAATTTATGGTGTGGCTATATTGATATTTTCACTTTCAAAGTTATCAATCCTTGGATTTAAGGGAGCAAATTTACCTATTCAAAATAGTGTTAATTATTTATTTTTCCCCTATAATATAACTTATTTACAGCAGTATTTATTAAATGTAACAATAGGGTTTATGGCAATTATAGTAATGGTGTCTATAACACTTTTATTTACAGTGATAGCGGAGCAGATTCTATCATCAGCAGTATTTGTAATATTCCTTTTAGCTATAATGACTAGTTTACCTAATAACAATTTTATTTTAAATCATTTTTTTAAGAACTTCTTACCGTACAATATGACTAATTTTAATAGTTATTATATTCACCCTGAGATTTATAATATATCAGGTGAAATTATTCCTACTTATGTATTAGTTATTTTAGTATCATTTATAGTTTTTACAATATTAACTACTTGTACAGTGGTTATATCAAATATAAAACTAGCAAGCAAGTTAAAATAATATATAAAATTTTATAAGTAAGATAAGTAGGATACTGAGAAATGTATTAAAATCAATGTGTTTAATTAACTTTGGTGCAAATCTGCATGAAAACACAGCTTGACAGAGATTGATTTTAGCGGGTATTATTAAAACTTAAATAGATATTGTAAAATTTTAGTTTTTTAACATGAGAAAGCTACACTCCTAATTATTATTGGGATGTGTAGCTTTTTTACATTTGTGATTACAATATTGTTTATGGAGTTAGATTAAATTATCACCTGCGGAGCTGCTCATATTCTTAGATGATGCATAGCTTCGCAGAAGATAAATTAACGACTTCAAAAGGCGATTTATATCCCACTGTATTTATGTGATACAAGAAAGTGAAAATCCTGCAACAACTGTGGATGAGGAATATAATAAGTTTGCAAGCAATTATTTATGGGTAGGTTATAAAAATAAGGGCTTGGAGTATCTTATTATTTTAAATGGTTACTCACATTTACTTTTGAGAAGAGCTTAATATTTTAATAAAGGGAATACAATAGAATATTGTTTAAAATAATGGGAAAATCCAACAATAAAGTGTATAATATAGTAAATATCGTAACCAGTGTTAAATTTATGATAAAACATGTCAATTAACAAAGGAGTAACTATATGTTATGTGCTCACATTAATCCAACAACTTTAAAGGAACAAAGTGTTATGGAACACTTACACAATGTTTCTAAGATGGCTATGGAGTATGGTGCGAAAATCTCACTTGAAGCTACAGGAGAATTAATTGGTATTCTTCATGATATGGGAAAGGAAACAAATGAATTTAATGATTATATACATTGGGGTTCGTTGAACCCTAATGATAAATCACGTAGGGGGACGATAAATCACTCCACAGCAGGTGCAAAGTTTATTTATGATAATTTCTATAATACAACTGACCAGTACCAAAAATTCACAGCACAGATTATTTCATTGGCTATTTGTTCTCATCATGGTGGACTTATAGATTGTTTAGACTTGAAGGGCATTGATATATTTACTAATAAGATGGAAACGGATAAAGATATTTCGTATGATGAGGCGCTATGTAATTTTAAGTCGGAATATTCGGAAATTGAACATATTAAAGATCTGTTCAATAAATCAAAAGAAGAAATAAGAGTTATTTTTACTAACATTAACAAGATAGATGGATATGCTAAATTTGGACATTTCTCAGCTGGAATGCTTCAAAAATACCTTTTTAGTTGCGTTATTGATGCAGATAGATACGATACATATACTTTTATGGAAGGAAAGGATGAGAAGCAGAGTATTGATAAATCAGCTTTATGGAAGGAACTTGCGGATAAACTAGAAACTAAACTAGAAAGCTATCCCAAATCAACTAGAATAGATTTATTGCGAGAAGAAGTCTCCATAACATGTAAAAATTTTGCTGAAAATAAACCAGGAATATATCAACTTGCAGTGCCAACAGGAGGAGGAAAAACCCTTTCCAGTTTGCGATATGCGTTAGGACATGCAAATAAATTTGATAAAGATAGAATTTTTTATATTATCCCTTTTACTACAATTATTGATCAAAACGCTAAGGATATAAAAGATATTTTGTGCCGTGATGATATAATTCTAGAACATCATTCTAATCTTGTTGTTGATAACCAGCAGGAGGATTATAAACTTTTAACGGAGAGATGGGATAGTCCTATTGTTCTTACTACAATGGTGCAGTTCCTTGATACTTTATTTAGTGGAGGAACACAAGGCGTTCGGCGAATGCATAACCTTGCAAATTCAATTATAATATTTGATGAAATTCAGGCAATTCCTATTAAGTGTATTAATATGTTTAATAGTGCAATTAATTTTCTGTCAAATATCTGCAATGTGACAATTATACTTTGTACAGCTACACAACCACTCTTATCAAAAACAAAAATGCCTTTAATGCTGAGTGGAAATGCTAATATAATTACGGATATACATGAGAAATTCAAACAATTTAAACGTGTGAATTTAGTTGATAAAAGGATTGTTGGAGGGTACAGTGTATCTACACTAAAGGATTTTATTTTGGAAATTATGAAAAAATTAGATAGCGTATTGGTTATGGACAAGCTACCTAGTGTATTAGCAATTTTTAATACTAAGAATGTTGCAAAAGATGTTTTTAATGAGTTGAAAAAAGCAAATGCTGATTTACCTAAAGAAAAACAGTATTTAATTTTTCACTTAAGTACTAATATGTGTCCTTCTCATAGAATGAAAATTCTAGAAGAGATGAGAGAGAAATTGGGACATCAGAGGGTAATTTGTATCAGTACTCAGTTAATAGAAGCTGGTGTTAATATTTCCTTTGGGTGCGTGGTGAGGTCTCTTGCTGGACTTGATAGTATCGCTCAAGCCGCAGGTAGATGTAACCGTCATGGAGAGAGCCTTTGCAGTGATGTTTATATAGTTAATGCTCAGGAAGAAAATGTTAGTAAATTGGTAGATATTAAAGAGGGACAGGAATGTACAAAGAGAGTTCTTGATGAATTTAAAGAAAATCCAAATATATTTGATAATGATCTGCTTTCGCCAAAAACTATGGAAATGTATTATAAATACTATTACCATAGTAGAAGTGAAGAGATGGACTATGCATTATCTAAGCTAGCTAACGGTAAATCAATGTATGATTTATTATCAGCAAATAATGAGGCTGGGATAGCATTTAATAGCAGAAATGGTTGTAAATCAAAATTAATGTTAAAGCAAGGATTTAAAACTGCAGGAAATAATTTTCAAGTAATTGATCAGAATACAACAAGTGTAATTGTTCAGTATGGAGAGGGTGAGGAACTTATAACTCTTATAAATGGTCAATGTAATTTAAGTGAATTAAAGCAGTATCTAAAGAAAGCACAGCAGTTTTCAGTAAATTTATTTGAAACGGATAAAAGAAAATTGGAACAAATGAATGGTATTGTTGCATTAAAGGATGGTGCAGTGCTCGCTCTTAGAAAAGAATTTTATACAGAAGATGGAGGGGTCACGCTTGAAGAGGCACCAATGGAATTTTGTAATTATTGAGGAGTGTGAGGTAATTGGAGAGAAAAAATATTGTTGAATTCAAAGTTAGTGGGAGATATGCACTTTTTAGCGATCCTATAAATAGGATTGGAGGAGAAAAGTTCTCATATCAAGTACCAACTTATCAAGCTCTTAAGGGAATACTCGAAAGTGTATACTGGAAGCCAACAATAATATGGATAATTGATGAAGTTAGGGTTATGAATTTGATTAAAACACAATCACAGGGAATACGACCCGTTAATTTCAGTGGAGGAAATACACTATCTATTTATACTTATTTAGTTAATGTTGAATATCAAGTAAGGGCCCATTTTGAATGGAATTATAATCGTCCAAATCTAGCGCAAGATAGAAATGAGCATAAGCATTATTTAATTGCTAAAAGAATGATTAAATGTGGTGGTAGACGAGATGTTTTCCTAGGAACTAGAGAGTGCCAAGCTTATGTTGAACCATGTAAATTTGGAGAGGATGAGGGTGCATATGATAACTACGGATCACTTTCATTTGGACTAATGTTTCATGGATTTGATTATCCTGATGAAAGTGGAGAAGACAAGCTAACAGCTAGGCTTTGGACGCCAGTAATGAATGATGGCTATATTAAATTTCGAAAACCTGATGAATGCACCATAAGACGTGAGCTTTCATCAATGAACCCAAAGGTATTTGATGAAAATAATTTCAGTGGTCTTAAGGAATTTGAAAAGGAGGGAGAGATTATTGAGTTGGATTCAGAAACTTTATGATACTTATGAGAACAGCATGAGTGAAGTAGGTGTTCAAGGTACAGATGAGAGGCGAATAACACTTCTTCCTATTGCTCATTCAACCCAAAATGCACAGATAGAGATTGTTATTAATGGAAATGGAGAATTTCGAAGGGCAAGGGTGCTGGAAAAAGACGAGGTGGTTACAATTATTCCTGTAACTGAAGATTCAGCCACTCGGAGTAATGGGGTAGTACCACACCCACTTTGTGATAAATTACAATATGTTGCAGGGGATTATGTGAATTATGTAGATAAGAAAAATGCCGAAAAATTCTATAATGAGTACATAAAGCAACTTGGGGGTTGGTGCAATTCGCCCGACTGCAATAAAAAAGTTAATGCAATTTTATGTTACTTAAAAAAGAAAATGCTTATTTCAGATTTAGTAGGGCAGAAGATATTGGTATGTGATGAGAATGGCCCCCTTACTAAGGGAGTGAAAATTGGAACAATTGACCAAAGTGATGCTTTTATAAGATTTAAGGTGGAGATTTATGGTGAAGATGAATCGTCTGTATGGCTTGATCCAAAGGTATACGAAAGCTATATTAACTATTATTTAAGTCTTCAAGAAAAGATAGACTTGTGTTATGTAAGTGGGAAAGACATTCCGTGTTCAGAAAAACACCCTGCAAAGGTTAGGCACACAGGAGATAAGGCAAAATTGATTTCGGCAAATGATACTAGTGGGTTTACTTATCGGGGACGGTTTGCAGACAAAAAACAAGTTGTGAGTATTGGTTATGAAACAACACAAAAGGCACATAATGCATTACGTTGGCTTATTGAAAAGCAAGGATATAAAAATGGTGATCAGGTGGTAATTGCTTGGGGCACTAATAATCAAGATATTCCTGACCCTCTGTGCGATACCCAAGATAGTATGTTCGGAAAAGAAGAACCAGCTGCGATTTCGACTGAAAAGGAATTTGCAGGGAGGTTGAGTAGTGCTATTGCAGGTTACGGGTGTGACTTAGATACAAAGGCTGAAATTGTGATAATGGGACTAGATGCCGCAACAATAGGACGATTATCCATAACTTATTACCGAGAATTTGATGGTATGGATTTTCTAAATAGGATTGAGCATTGGCATAAGACTTGCATTTGGAAACATACGTATAAAAAAGTTAAAGATGGGTTTGACGAGAAAGGGAAACCAAAACTCAAACACATTACTTTCATAGGCGCCCCTTCCCCTAAAGACATAACCTTAGCATCTTATGGGGAAAAAGTGAATGACAAATTGAAAAAGTCAACAGTAGAGCGATTATTACCATGTATTATTGATGGTGCTAGGTTACCATATGATATTGTGAATTCAACAGTAAATAGGGCTTCGAATCCGGTAGCAATGGAAAAATGGGAATGGGAAAAAGCATTAACAATAGCTTGTGCACTAGTGAGAAAAGATAGATATGATAAAGTTAAGAAGGAGGAATGGTCAATGGCACTTGATGAAAATCAAAAGGATAGGAGTTATATTTTTGGAAGACTAATAGCTATAGCACAACAAATTGAAGAATATGCGTTATATACAGCAGGTGAGAAAAGAGATACTAATGCAGAAAGATTAATGCATCAATTTAAAATTCATCCTTATAAAACATGGGGTATTATTACGGATAAGCTTAAGCCATATATGGCAAGATTAGGGTTAAAGGGTACAAGTCTAACTGAACTAATGACAAAGGTTAATTCTATGATGCCTTACGAGGAGTTTACAAGCCAAAAGAAATTAGATGACAGCTATATTTTAGGATATTATTGTCAAAGACAAGTTTTTATTGATGAGAAAAATAAAAGAATAGAAGAAAGTGCAAAAAAGAAATTACAAAAAACAAACGAAGGGGAGAATTAATATGAGTAATTTTGTGAGTAAAATTGATTTCGCAGTTATTGTTTCTGCTAAAAATGCAAATCCAAATGGAGATCCGTTAAATGGAAATAGACCTAGGGAAAATTACGATGGGTTTGGAGAAATTTCTGATGTTTGCATCAAAAGAAAAATTCGTAACCGCATGCAGGATATGGGGGAAGCGATATTTGTTCAATCTGATGAGAGACGAGTGGATGGTTTTAGAAGTTTAAAGGATAGAGCTGAGGGATGTGCAGAGCTTAAAAAATCAAGCAAAGATAAGGAAAACTATGCAAAAATAGCTTGTGAAAAATGGATCGATGTTAGAAGTTTCGGACAAGTATTTGCATTTAAGAAAGGAAAGGATGATGATGCTGCTGTTTCAATAGGTATAAGAGGACCAGTTTCAATCCACTGCGCAGTAAGTATCTCTCCAATTGAAATATCAAGTATGCAAATAACAAAAAGTGTTAATGGAGAAACGGAAAAGGATCCTGACAAGAAAAGTTCGGATACAATGGGTATGAAGCATAGGGTTGAGTTTGGAGTTTATGTGATTTATGGAAGTATTAATACACAACTAGCAACAAAGACAGGTTTTAGCGAAGAGGATAGTGATCTTATTAAAAAAGCATTAATTACACTTTTTGAGAATGATTGTTCTTCTGCTCGACCTGATGGCAGTATGGAGGTTTGTAAGTTGTATTGGTGGAAACATAATGCACAGATGGGACAATATTCGTCTGCAAAGGTACACAGAAGCTTGAAGGTTGTACCATTAGTTGATATTCCTAAAAGTATTGATGATTACGATATTTCTAATGAAACATTAGACAGACTAACCCCTGAAATATATGATGGAATATAAAGAAGAAGATTTTTTGTTGTTGTCAGGAATGCAACATTTTGCATTTTGCAAGCGTCAGTGGTCATTAATACACATTGAACAGCAATGGCAAGAAAACCTTCGCACAATTGAGGGCGAAATCCTCCATGAGAAAACACATGATGAAACCATAAAAGAAAAACGTGGTGATTTAATTATTTCACGGGGCATGGCAATATTCTCACGTACACTAGGAATAACTGGGGCTTGTGATGTTGTTGAACTACATAAATCTTCCGGTGGGGTAAATATATTTGGTAGGGATGGAACTTATAAGCCAATTCCTGTTGAGTATAAACGGGGTAAACCCAAAGAAGATGAATCAGATGTTCTGCAATTATGTGCACAGGCTATGTGTCTTGAGGAAATGTTATTGTGTAAAATTCCCGAAGCATTTTTATTCTATTGGGAAACAAAACGCAGGCTAAAGATTATACTTGACGATGAATTAAGGGAGCATGTAAGGATAATTGCTAAAGAAATGCATGAATTGTATGACAAGAGATATACACCTAAAGTAAAGATATCTAAAAGGTGCAAAGCATGTTCACTTGCTGAGGTTTGTATGCCGAAATTATGTAAAAACCTCTCCGTTATTGATTATATTAAAAAAAATCTTATGGAGGTGGAGGAATGAGAAAATTACTAAATACACTCTATGTTACTTCTCCAAATACTTATTTATCACTTGATGGAGAAAATATTGTTATTTTAAAAGAAAACATAGAAATCTCAAGAATTCCATTACATAATCTTGAAGGTATTGTTGCTTTTGGTTATACAGGCGCTAGCCCGGCATTAATGGGTGCATGTGCAAAACGTAATATTGCATTAAGTTTTATGAAACAAAGTGGTCGATTTCTTGCAAGGGTAGTTGGTGAGGTAAGGGGTAATGTTACTTTAAGAAAGGCTCAATATAGGATTTCGGATAACACAGATGAGAGCAATAAAATTGCTAAAAATTTCATTATAGGAAAAATATATAATGCACGTTGGGTGATTGAACGCGCAACTCGCGACTATGCAATACGACTTGATGTTGATAAGTTAAAAGGGGTTTCTAAAGTTCTTGTGAATTCTATAAAATTAGTCCAGCAAAGTCATGATCTAGAACAACTTCGAGGGTATGAAGGTGAAGCGGCATCACAATATTTTAGCGTATTTGACGATTTAATTCTTCAACAAAAAGAATCTTTTTATTTTCATTGTCGAAATAAGCGGCCCCCTCTTGATAATGTTAACGCAATGCTATCATTTGTATATACACTCTTAGCACATGATGTTGCAGCAGCACTAGAAACAGTTGGACTTGATCCTTATGTGGGATTTTTGCATCGTGATAGACCTGGGAGAGTTTCACTTGCTCTTGATATGATGGAGGAGTTACGGTCGGTTTATGCAGATCGATTTGTTATTTCGTTGATTAATAAAAGAGAAGTGAATGCAAAGGGTTTTACCAAAAAGGAAAATGGCGCAGTCATTATGGACGATGATACAAGAAAAACCGTTTTGAAGGCTTGGCAGGGTAAGAAGCAAGAAAAAATTACACATCCATTTTTACAAGAAAAATTAGAATGGGGCCTTGTACCTTATGCACAGGCAATGTTATTGGCAAGGTTTATTCGTGGCGATTTGGATGGATATCCAACCTTTATGTGGAAGTAGGTGATAAAATGTTAGTATTAATAACCTATGATGTAAATACACAAACGCCACTTGGTAGGAAACGTCTGCGCCAGGTTGCAAAGCAATGTGTGAATTATGGTCAGCGTGTTCAAAATTCAGTGTTTGAGTGTGTACTAGATGCAGCTAAATGCCGCGAGGTTCAACATAAGCTTGAGCAGATTATTAATAAGGATACAGATAGTTTGCGGTTTTATTATTTAGGGAACAATTATAAAAGTAAGGTTGAGCATATAGGTGCAAAGGAATCCTTTGACGTTGAGGGTACACTTATAATTTAGTGCGGATATTTAGCAAACATAAAATGCTGGAGCTTTCGCACCGTGAATATAATAGAAATCTCTTATAAAAAATAAAATATTTGATGGGAGCTGGTTGCTTGGGTATTAAAAATGTAAAATTCACTTATAAACTCAATGAAATTAACAGTTTTTAGGTGAATTTTGCTGTCGCTCCCTATATGGGAGTGTGGATTGAAATTTTGGGCAGCATGAATGGCAAATATATTTTTCATCGTCGCTCCCTATATGGGAGTGTGGATTGAAATTATTCTCAGCTTATAGACAAAATCATGTATAATGGTCGCTCCCTATATGGGAGTGTGGATTGAAATAATATATATAAATGGTAAATGCCAAGCAACAACGTCGCTCCCTATATGGGAGTGTGGATTGAAATATAGCACTATATTCGGAATTGCTTTTTCAGGTTCAGGTCGCTCCCTATATGGGAGTGTGGATTGAAATCTCCTGGAACAACCATTACTGGTAGTATGCTTGTGTCGCTCCCTATATGGGAGTGTGGATTGAAATCTCTGTTGCTAATCTCCAAGCTTTATAAACTTCCTGTCGCTCCCTATATGGGAGTGTGGATTGAAATAGACCTTTGTTTACCTCATTGTTAAATTTACTATGTCGCTCCCTATATGGGAGTGTGGATTGAAATTTGCTAAATTCCAATTGTGTCATTTTTAAGTCTTGTCGCTCCCTATATGGGAGTGTGGATTGAAATCCAAATTTTATGATGAAAAGAAACACACACATATGTCGCTCCCTATATGGGAGTGTGGATTGAAATAAGCCAGGATGAAGTCGACAATTTTTTAAGCGTAGGTCGCTCCCTATATGGGAGTGTGGATTGAAATCTACAGAAATACAGCAGCTAAAGAATATGTACAAGGTCGCTCCCTATATGGGAGTGTGGATTGAAATAATAATATAGTAAAAGAGACAGTAAGCTTAATAGCGTCGCTCCCTATATGGGAGTGTGGATTGAAATTTTATACGATTTACTAAGGTCGGATGGAAGCATAGGTCGCTCCCTATATGGGAGTGTGGATTGAAATATATTGTTTGGGATGTGTAGTCTGCATTATTTGGTCGCTCCCTATATGGGAGTGTGGATTGAAATTGAAGCTAAGTTCTGCGGTAGTTGTTGCATATGTGGTCGCTCCCTATATGGGAGTGTGGATTGAAATTACTGTAGATGTGACTAAAGTTGAAATAAGTGGTGGTCGCTCCCTATATGGGAGTGTGGATTGAAATATAAATCATTAGAGGATAAAATTGGATATGAGAAGTCGCTCCCTATATGGGAGTGTGGATTGAAATACATATGCCTTTAAAACTGCACTTAGTAAGACTTTGTCGCTCCCTATATGGGAGTGTGGATTGAAATACTTACACAAATAGTCACATCACCGACAGTTATTGTCGCTCCCTATATGGGAGTGTGGATTGAAATAGAGTTTGGTGGAGATTTATATACAACAATTGTTGTCGCTCCCTATATGGGAGTGTGGATTGAAATCAACATGGACTAAATCTAATCAGAGTGATATTCAGTCGCTCCCTATATGGGAGTGTGGATTGAAATCGTTGTTGGGTCTAATAGCACACCCATAGTAACTGTCGCTCCCTATATGGGAGTGTGGATTGAAATTAATCCAATCATTGCCACCTGCTGCAGGAGCGGAAGTCGCTCCCTATATGGGAGTGTGGATTGAAATAAACTCCAAAGACGGCAGGAATTGCAATTGCTAGTCGCTCCCTATATGGGAGTGTGGATTGAAATTTTGAGTTTCTCATACCACTTTCAACACCTTATATGTCGCTCCCTATATGGGAGTGTGGATTGAAATATATCTATTGTTAAGTTTAATTAAAGCTTTAAAAGTCGCTCCCTATATGGGAGTGTGGATTGAAATAAAAGAATTAAGAGCAATAAGAAAAGAAAGACGAGGTCGCTCCCTATATGGGAGTGTGGATTGAAATAATTTACTGCACGAATAGAAACATAAAGTATTGGAGTCGCTCCCTATATGGGAGTGTGGATTGAAATTCGATATAAATACAATAATCAAAATCATTTATATCGTCGCTCCCTATATGGGAGTGTGGATTGAAATCAATGACAGTGATACCATCATATAATAAAGGTTTACGTCGCTCCCTATATGGGAGTGTGGATTGAAATAAATATTTAAAATTGATATAAATAATAGTGATACTATTAATAGTCGCTCCCTATATGGGAGTGTGGATTGAAATAGAATTAAGGTTAGCAAAACCTACAGGGGATGTAGGGTCGCTCCCTATATGGGAGTGTGGATTGAAATACAGTACATCACTATGTGCTAAGATAGTTGTCGTAGAGAGAAATATAGTATACTATACAGTATAGACTTTACGAGAGAAGTCTCTTACTCTGAATCATTATTTAAAATTGAAATTGGATTATGAAAAAAGCAAGATTGGTACACAAATTATTTTGGGGATTTAACGGATTCCAGAAACAGCAAAAAAGATGTTACTATTAATTGTCTTTTGTGTATGCGTGAAGATATTACATCATTGGCTTTGCAAAAATTAGTATACTACGTTCAGGGGTTTTACTATGCTTTTACGAATCGTTTTATTTTTGAAGAAAACTGTGAAGCTTGGGTACATGGCCCTGTTTACAGAAATGTGTATTTTAAGTATAGGAAATATAGGTTCAATCCAATAGAATGCATTTGGGGGAGATGTGTATCAAAGGACAAGTTACGCTGAATATAGCTAAAAATCTACTAGAGATTATCCGTACTTACCACATCATTTTCCCGTTTTAGAAGGAATCATTGCATGAATTAAGAACAATTGGTTGATTTTACTTCAGAATAAAGGTGATATAAAACTTATGTAGAATATAATTACATAATATCAAATATTATGAATATATATGAGCCATTATGTACAATCTAAAAATATTTGAAGTGGGGGGACTAAAATGGGATATGAAGAATTGAAAGGAACCGTTGACGATTTATGTAGAGTTAATCAAGATAGTGACATTATAACATTTTATAAACGAGTATTTAAAGCTTCGAACCCTACCATTATTGAGTTAGTAGGAACTGCAGGGGCAGGGAAAACTACTTTTTGCCAGCAATTTGTAGATGAAGAAGGGAAAAAAGTGTTAAGTAAAACTATTTCGACTTCTGGGAATAGCACTATAATCCAGACAGATATAGTTATTCTTGAAGATACGAAGAGCAGGCTTTTTTTAAAAGCGAGAACTAAAAGTGACATAATTAGAGACTTAATTTTAGTCGCTTTAAATATAGATACGCAGTATCAATTTGATGTTAAAAAAAACATTGTAGATAGTGTTAATAAAGCAGGAATAAAGAAAAATAATGGGAAGGAAATTGTGATTAATATTGAGTTATTTCAGAATGTGTACAATCTATTTAGGACTACTAAGTTACTTGGAAAGTTTCAGGAAATAGCAAAAGATTTGCAATTGAATTTTATAAACGAGGGTAGCATTCAAGAGTATATAAACAATAACATAGAAAATGAGAATCTCACTAAACTTCTTGATGATATAATATATTCAAAATTAAAGATAAATAATTTTTACGGATACCGTCATGAAATTTCGCTGGATAAGGTGAATATTTTAGAGAAAACTATCATACCTGTAAAGATATTTGATAAATACAAGGAAGGATTGGAAGAATTTCATGAAATAGTATCATTTAGATTGATTTTTGAACAGGCAATATTGGTGTTAAAATGTGATGAAAAAGCTAAAAAGAATTTACCGGAAAAGTTTAAAAAAGGAGTTGTGTTTAGAGAATTACAGGGCCATAAAAAAACAGAGGAACAAAACGCAGCAACTAATCCTGAGGTGAATTGTAATATACTACTTATTCCGGCTGCTACTGCTGGAGAATTAGTTGATGATAAATTTGTAGAAGAGTTAAAAAATATTATTATATCAGAGCCAAAAGAAAGTATAGTGGTAATAACAAAGATTGATAAGGCAAGCTCATATGCGGAATATACACAAAACAATTATGAGGGTTTTATAGAGGGTTTAAAGGAACAATTTGTTACCACTCATAACAACTTAATTGGTAAATTAGAAAAAACTCAAGTGAGTTATGAAAGACATGTGTGTAAATTTGACAAAACAACAATGGTAAAAAAAATATTTTCATCTTTTGATAATGCATATTTATCAAAAATTACTAAAGATAAAAAAGGAAATTATGATGCTGAGCTTCATAAAATAGTATGTAAAAATAAAAGTAACCAAGAAATATCGGCAAATGATATAGAAGATATAATCATTTTAGAAAATTGGAATATTTTAGTTTCGGGCATTTTAGAAAGACAAAATAGAGTTATGCATGATATGGGTAGAAGAAAAAGCTATGACCAGTTAATACTGGCATAGCTTTTCTTCTTTTATTATTTTTCCACAGTTTAAATCTATTAGAATTATATAAAGATTGGCTCTTAAGGACTTCGGAGGATTACTAATGAAAAGGTCAAATTCATTTTTACTCCCAACGGCTATAGATATTTTTGTATCTGATGTAAGTTCAATAGAAGCTATTTGGCCATAAATATTATAAATTGTTTTGGAGGTAACAAAAGGTTTAATTTGAATAAACCATTTAGAATACTCCCAGTTAGTTATTTCAAGCATTAAATCAGCAGGACCGGTTATGGTTTTATTTAAACTCCACTCAAAATCACGAGTATATAGATCAGATAGAATAACTTGAAAAAATTTCTTTTCACTTTCTATGATTTGCATTCGTTTATTATCTGTAGAGATTTCCTCTGTATTATCATCTATGTGCCCAGCAGCTAACATTAATTCACTATATGTAACTCCATTGTAGGCACCACCAGCTAATTTATTAATTGTATCTGGGGCGGGAGGCGATTTTACTAGCTTTCGAAGTAGCCGTGAGATGTGAGCTGCACTTACATCAATTGTATTTGCATATTGATTAATTGAACGATCACCTTTAGCTTTTTCTAATAATATAGCAAATGTAACTAGATCAAAATTGCTGTAGTCAATCATATAATCACCTCTTTTTATGAATATTATACCATTTTCTATTGTTTGTAGTCAATAAAATATAGAGAATAAATATAATTACATTTAAAAGAGTATTGCGAATATTTAACAGATATGATATATTGTTTACAGATAATGTAATTAACTACAAACAATGTAATTAATTTAAGGGGGAAATATAGATGGGTTTAAATAAATTAGCATTGAGGCATTTAATGGATGAACGGTTTAATAGAAGTTATACAAAGCTTTCTAGGGCTATTGGTGTAGATGTAGCACATGTGTATCGAGTTCTGGTTAAGAATAACACTCCAGGGATTAAGTTTTTTAATGGGATAATGAAATGGTGTACAGATAACCAGTTAGATTATAGAGAATATATTTTTTTACCTGAACCATTAAATACAGTTAACAGTAAAGCAAAAGCACAGTAAACAAAAACAGGCGAAACTAAATGCTGAGAGTAGAAAATTAAGCTGCTCGTAATTGTAAAATTAAAATCATGGGGGAATAATAATGGCTAAATATAGACAGCTTTATACAGAATTTTGGAGTGATAGCTTTGTTCTTGAACTTACTTCGGAGGAAAAGTTTTTTTATTTATATCTTTTAACAAATACCAAAACAACGCAAAGCGGTATTTATGAGCTGTCCAAAAGGTTTATAGAGATAGAAACAGGGATTAACAAGGAAACCGTAGATAAATTAATTAAAAAATTCTGTGAGCACAATAAAATCTTATACTGTGAAGAGACAAAAGAGATTATGGTGTTAAATTGGATAAAATACAATGTTCCTAACAGCCCAAATTCTATAAAATGTGTGAATAAAGAGGTAATTAAAGTGAAAAATAAAAAATTTGTTAAAATTCTATTTGAAAAATGTGTGGGAGCTAAATTAGATGTAGAGAAAATTTTTGAGAGCCTTATTATAAATGAATCTTTTGATAGTGGTGTGGAAGTAGTTGAAATTCAAACTGATAAAATTTTTAGTAGGGGCTTACAAGGGGCTTGTAAGATGCTACCAAGCAATAGAATAAGAAGTAATAAAGAAGAAACAATAAATAAAAAGCAAGAAACAATAAATAAAGAAGAAGAAGTACAAGTAATAACTAAAAAAGAAGCATTAACCAAAAAACAAGAAATAAAATATGAAAACAATTCTTCGTCTGATTATGAGGGGTTAAAAAATATAATTAGAATATTTGAAGAAAATGTACATGCTATTAGCCCTTTAGAATACGAAAAAATACTGGGATTCACAAACAATGTAACTAATGAAGTTATCATTATGGCAATAGAAGAAGCTGTTAATTATAATGCAAAAACAATGAAGTATATAACTAAAATACTCAATAGCTGGATTAGTAATGGTTTAAAAACTGATTATGAGGTAAGAGCATATCAAATACAATGGGCTAATAAAAAAAATGGTTACCTAGGTAAAAAAGTGAAAAAGAGTGGATTCTGTGACTATGAGCAAAGGACGTATGATTTTGATGCCTTAGAAAAGCAGCTGCTAGGAATAGCTTAATAATTAGTTATTTTTGAATGTATTCTATATAAAAAATTGAAAAGGCGGTGCTTTTATCATGGAAAAATTAGTTGAAAAGGCTAAAAATAAAGAGAGTGGAGCAACAGAGGAGGTAATGGGAAAATTCAAATACCTTATATTTAAGGAAGCTTCGAGGTATCACATTCCAGGATACGAACTAGAAGATTTGGTCCAACATGGTTATCTTTCTGTTATAAAAGCTATAGCCATGTATAAGCTAGGCAGCAACAGCTTTAACGGCTATTGCATAAATTCTATAAAATTGAACTTTAAAGCCCTTCTAAAAGGACAGATAAAGCATTTTAGAGAAGTTCCAAACAATGAAATGCTAGATTTTGATACTGTAGGAAATTATGAATTCACCTTAGAGGATGAAGTAATAGCCTATGATGAAGTGAAAAAATTATACGTTGCTCTTGATAAACTTGAGCCCCTAGAGCGGGAAATACTAGAGAGATATTATATTTTGGACCAGTCTCTGGGAGAGATAGCCTGTGATAGTGATAAAAGCTATTATCAATTTGCAAGAATTAAGAAAAAAGCCTTAGAAAAACTCAAAACACTTATGTAGATTTATATAATTTAAAAGAACGCACAAAATTTCAGAGCAGCATATATATTCAGTGAAAACAAAATAAAGGGGGCAATCAATATGGCAGTTGTATCTACAAAAGTAGCAAGTGCGCTAAAACTCACTATGAAAGTAGGCGTGGACATCGACGGTAATGATAAATTTGCAACAAAGACACTAGGTAATTTAAAAGTTACTGCAGTGGATGAGGACATTTTTGCAATAGGAAAAGCTATATCTAACATTAAGACTTATCCATTATTTACACTAGACAGACAAGATCAATTCAGCTTAGTTCAGGAATAGGTTTTCAGTTTAGAACTTAGAGTTAAATTAAGTTAAATAATTAAAAGGAGGAAAAGACATATGCATAAATTAGTTATGAGATTTTTAACATCTATAGAAGGTAAATATTTCACTTTAAGCGTAGATGATATTAAAGCTGATGAAGAGGGAGTGCCAACTATAACAGACATTGAGGTAAATGCTCTTATGGATTTAGTTATTGCAAAGAACATTTTTGCATCAGCGAATGGTAGCTTAACTGGCAAGAAAGATGCTAAAGTAGTTACTACTGATACTAATGAAGTTGATGTAGCTTAGAGAAAAGTGTTAAATGCCGTATGGATAGCATAAAAATATGCAATCTATACGGCATTTTAATTACAGTAAAATCATTCTGAATTATTTAATTTTCTTATTGATATCACCTACAATATCAAGCATAGTAACCTTTCTTAGAACATTTTCCATTGCTTCTTGTGCACTGAACAAAGTGACTTCAATAACGGATTGAATGTTTGCACCTATGGGATAATTGGGATTTGGAGTTGGATGAATTTGAAACAAACCACCATCGTCCACTATCTCTACCGCTTTGTATACTTCTAATAAAGTTATCTATTCAATATGATTAGATATTAATGGACTGTCTTCTGGCGAAAAACAACTATTTTTAAGAGGATTATCTTTGAAATTCTTAGAGGTTAATAATTCAATCATATTAATAGATGAACCTGAAATATCGCTACATCCAGAGTGGCAGCAAAAAATAATAAAGGTTTATGAGAATATAGGAACTAACAATCAGTTAATAATTGCAACTCATTCCCCACATATAGTGGGAGATATTAAAGCAGAGCAGCTAAGAATATTGATTAAAGATAAAAATGGAGTATCTTTATTTGATAATGATAAAATAGATGAGACCTATGGTCATACTATTGAAAATATCTTAAAAACTACAATGAAATTAGAAAATGTGAGAAATGATGATATTTCAGCAAGGATTGAAAAAGTATTAGTTTTATTAGAAAAGGATTTATTTGAAACACCCGAATTTATTGAAGAGTTTGATTATCTAAGAAAGTATTTGGGAGATTTTGATAAGGATATAATGCTCATTAACTTAGAAAAATCAAGAAGGAAAAGAAGGTAGAAACCAATGTTAAGAGTTTATAAAAATACAGAACCAAATTTTCTTCTTAATGGGAATATTAAGAGTAAGATAAAGACTTTTATTAATGGGCTTTGCTAGTTTAGCGCGTCCACGCTAAAAAATAGTAATCTATGGTACATAATGGTATAATTGACTTGAAATTGTTGCGTGATAGTAGAAAAATACGGCATAAGTAGAAATATGTTCTTGAAGATAGAATACTAGAGCCTGAATTAAAAAATAAAGAATATTTAAGGAGTGATTCTATGAAGAAATGTATTGTAATAATGGGATAGTCAGAAAAGTAGCATAATACAAAGGAGAGGGTTAAACATGACTATTCCAAATTCAAACAAAGTATATCCAAGAAGTAATGATTACCAGACTATATATCTTAAAAGTGTAATTACAAGAGATAATATAGAAGTTGGAGATTATACAATATATAATGACTTTTATAATGAGCCAAGAGATTTTGAAAAAAATAATGTGTTATATCAGTATCCTATAAACAATGATAAATTAATAATTGGGAAGTTTTGTTCAATTGCATGTAAAGCAAAGTTTCTCATGACCAGTGGAAATCACACAATGAAATCACTATCTACTTATACATTTCCTATTTTCAAAGAAGAATGGGATGAAGCATTAAAACCAAAAGATGCTTGGGATAACAAAGGTGATATTGTAATTGGAAATGATGTATGGATAGGATATGACGCTATAATTATGTCAGGTGTGAAAATTGGTGATGGTGCAATTATTGGAACCAGAGCAGTAGTTACTAACGATGTTTCACCGTATACTATTGTTGGGGGCGTACCAGCAAAAGTTATAAAGAAAAGGTTTAGTGATAATGTAATTTTAAAGTTGCTGAAAATTAAGTGGTGGGATTGGTCATACGAAAAAATTCAAGCAAATATTAAGTACATTCAATCAGGAAATATTAATAAATTAGTTTAAGGTTTAGCGACGCATTGTTCATATAATCCGAATGAAGCAGATGAAAAAATAATAGATGAAGCAATAGAAGAATCAAAAGAAAATAGCCATTATTTAAGTGAATTAAAAAGACTTACAGAAAATATGGAAGAACATGCATTAAAAGCATAAGCTCAGCTAATTAAATATATATGGAACTAGTAAAGAACTGGCGCAATTTAGCTGGTTCTTTTTGATTTTTTGATGAATAGGTACCTGATCATTGGGAATAGTTACTAATAGAATTCCCATCATAGTGAAATAATCTATGTGAAATACATATATTACAAAAAAAATATGCGAATTTGCTTCTAAAAAGTAAGCAAGTAGTATATAATAAGTATAACGAACTGATGTTCTAATATGAGTAAATTAAGATTAATAAAAAGGAAGATGATTTATGCTATGAGTAAATTGATATTTCATATTGACGTAAATAGTGCCTATCTATCATGGGAAGCTGCATATAGACTTCAACAAGGGGAAGAGTTAGATCTTAGAACGGTACCATCTGTAGTGGGCGGAGATGAAGAAAGCAGGCATGGAATTGTTTTAACTAAATCAATGCCTGCTAAAAAATTTGATATTCACACAGGAGAGACTTTATATAGTGCAAGGGCTAAGTGTCCCGGAATAATAATTGTACCTCCAAGATATTCATTATATATGAAGTGTAGCGAGGCTATGCATCAAATATTTTTAGAATACACTCCAAGTATTCAGCGTTTTTCAGTTGATGAAAGTTTTTTGGACTTTTCTAATATGGAACATTTATATCCTGACTATTTGAAACTCGCTGAAACTATAAAAGAGAGGATAAAGAATGAGCTTGGGTTTACAGTGAATATAGGGATATCAAATAATAAATTGCTTGCAAAGGTAGCTTCGGATTTTAAGAAGCCAGATAGAATTCACACACTTTTCCCAAATGAAATAAAACATAAAATGTGGCCATTACCTGTTGAAGATTTATTTATGGTAGGTAGAGCCACAGCACCTAAATTGCACAATTTAAATATTAATACTATTGGAGAATTAGCAAATTATAATTTGGATATTTTAAAGAATAAATTAAAGAGTCATGGTCAAGTTATTTGGAATTACGCCAATGGCATCGAATTTTCAGAAGTCCGCAAGAGCAATTATATTAAAATGAAGGGTATAGGTAATTCTACAACAATAGCTTTTGATGTGGAAGATAAAGACACGGCTCATAAAGTGTTACTATCCTTGTGTGAAACAGTTTCCATGCGTTTAAGAGATTCACACAATTGTTGTACTGTGATAAGTATAAGCGTCAGGGGGAGCGACTTAATATTTTATTCTCGTCAAAAGAAAGTAGCTGTAGCAACTGACTCTACTCGCAAAATATATGAAATAGCATGCTATTTATTTGATAATGTTTGGAAAGGTAATCCAATAAGGCAATTGGGGATACATATCACAGACTTTTGTAGTAATGAGTTTTATCAGTGTTCTTTGCTAGATAGTTTTGATTATGAAAAAGATAAAAAGATAAATGATACCGTTGATAAAATAAGATTAAAATATGGGCCAAAAGCTGTAGTTAGGTCTTGTTTTCTTCATTCAGGGCTAAATAGTATGTGTGGTGGAATGGCAGATGGTGAGGAAGATTATCCATTAATGAGCGCAATGCTTTAAGGAGGTTTATAATAAATGAAGGTTTTAGCATTACCTATAGAAATGGTTTCATACACTGATAATAAAGGCGATATAAAGCCTATAAGGTTTAGAATGCAAGTAGGCGATGAACCTATGCAAGTTATAAAAATAGATAAGGTTATAGTAAAAGATACTGAGAAATTGGCAGGTAATATTATGATTATTTATAAGTGTCAGAGTGTAATTGACGGAGCTGAAAAGTTATATGAGCTAAAATATGAGATGGGTACTTGTAGGTGGATATTATTTAAAATTTAGATGTCAGACTATCAATTACTGAAATAATATAGCCTGTACACATTTTATATTATTTCAGTTTCTCATATTATGAATTGTGATTAAATGTTATTTTAATCATTAAGGAGAGAAGCAAAGCTTGGCATTTACTTGCAGGGTGAAAGTCCCTGTTGAGAAGGGTCTAACCAACCACTCATATCGAGTATTGCGTTGAAGCTAGTAACAGCAAGATGAAGCGTACACAGAGAACTATATAGGCCGCAGAGAGAATTGTGATGAATCCATGTTGAACTTAGTAAAAAATATAAATAAGCATGAATACACTAATTTTATTTGGTATAATATGTTTAAATGGAATTGAGAATATTATAAGTTTTTTAATATAAACATATGGAGGAATTAAATGGAGAGAATTTTGATTGTTGAAGATGATAAAGATATTCGAGATATATTAAAAATCTATTTAAAAGCTGAATCTTTTGAAATATGGGAAGCTGAAAATGGTAAGAGAGCTTTTGAAGTTCTTGAAGATAAAGAGCTGGATTTAGTTATTTTGGACTTAATGCTGCCAGATATAAGTGGGCTAAACATTTGTAAAAATATACGCACCAAATACAAATTTCCTATAATAATGCTGACTGCAAAAACAGCGGATCAAGATAAAATAATAGGTCTTACTTATGGTGCAGATGATTATATCACTAAGCGTGCGACACGTTGCAATATTAAAAATATTGCCTAGATAGCAAATCTATCTAAGAACTAATAACTTGAAAAGTCAAATGAGAGGGTAACGCCTCGAAGGGCTTTCTCTGATACTCCGAATAGCATCTTTACTAAGAAGAGTGAAGTTGTTATAAGCTCGGTGAAGTCGGCTGAGAGTACACCCTAATGACTTCGTAAGAAGTTATGGAAAAGCGAACCAGAGGTGGTCGAGTGTATGATAGGTCGGGAGTCCATAAAATACCTATGGTAAGAATGTCTAAATATAAGAGACTGACAAAGTTCCGAATGTAAGGTTCTAAATGATGAGGGGGTAGAAATACTTCAACTACCTAAGTTGTAGTGTCTGTGAGGATGAGTAAGATTGTTTGGTATGAAAATCCTTATACTGTTACAGGCAGTATGTTACAGACAGGACTAGAGGAGCTACCTAAGGGTATATGTAAGGATAAAGTTATTGGAACGTGGTAAGCTGGTAACATGGAGGACTTATTTTCTATGAAGTGGTAGCAAGGAAAGACGATAGTTATAACTTGCTTTAATATCAGTGAAAGTAGTGGCACAGTACCGTTGAAGTTAACGAAAGTTAGTGGAGGGACAGCCACAAGTTAATATTTAAGAAAAGATATATTACGTAAGTCCATTAGGTTCGAGTAAGACTAAGAGAAGCATAAACCTTAAACCAAGAATTTAAAGGAATGAATGCTGACTAATGACAACAAGACAGATGAAGTATAAGAAAAATCAGAAACTAAGAAATAATGAGTATTATAATACTCAAGCAATACAAGATAATTTATATAAGCTTAGTAAAGAGGGAAAAGAATTTAAAAATCTAGTACCACTAATACTGAAAAAAGAGAACATTTTATTAGCCTACAGAAATATTAAAAAGAATAAAGGGAGTAAAACACCAGGAATAAATTCAAACACAATTATAGATATAGCTAAAAAAGACATTGAAACTATAATTGAGTATGTTAGAAACAGATTAGAACAGTTTACACCACATAAAGTAAGGCGAAAAGAAATTCCAAAGCTAGGCGGAGGAATAAGACCTCTAGGTATTCCAACTATAGAAGATAGGCATCTGCAACAATGTATAAAACAAGTATTAGAGCCTATATGCGAAGCAAAGTTCTATACTCACAGTTATGGTTTTAGACCAAATAGAAGTACGAAACACGCCATAGCTAGATGTATGTTTCTTACTAACAGAGCTGGGTTACATTATGCAGTTGATATTGATATAAAGGGTTTCTTTGATAACGTAGACCATAATAAATTATTAAAGCAATTATGGTCACTTGGGATAAAAGATAAAGAACTTCTTAAATTAATATCTAAAATCCTTAAAGCTGAAATAGATGGCATAGGAATTCCTAACAAAGGTACTCCGCAAGGAGGGGTAATTTCACCGTTACTTTCTAATGTGGTATTAAATGAACTAGACTGGTGGATGTGTAATCAATGGGAGTATTTTCAGACCTATTATAGATACTCAGATAATAGCAATAAAATACGTGCATTGAAGAATACCAACTTAAAGGAAATGTATATCGTTAGATACGCAGATGACTTTAAAATTTTCTGTAGAAATGCTAAAACTGCACAAAAGGTATTTGTGGCAGTAAAGCAATGGCTTAAAGAAAGACTTAACCTAGATATTAGTCCTGAAAAATCAAAGGTTGTGAATTTAAGAAAGAACTACTCTGATTTTCTAGGATTTAAATTAAAAGTTAGGGTTAATAGAAACAAAAGAATTGCTAAAACTCATGTTAGTGACAAAGCAAGTGCTAGAATAATAAAAACATTTAAAAAAATGGTTAAAGACATAAGAAAAAACCCCTCTGGCCAAGCAGTAAATAAATTAAATAGTAAAATACTAGGGTGGCATAACTATTACAATGTAGCAACAAATGTTAGCTTAGATTTTAGTGAAATATCTTTCTTAGTTAAAAAGAACCTATATAATGGCACAAGAAGTATACGAGGTAGTCCAAATATAATAAGTAAAGCCTATAAAAAAAATTATAGTAGATATAACTGTAAAACAATAACTATTGCAGGGATAACAATCTTTCCCTTACATGGAGTTAAGCTTAAGTATGCAAAGAATTTTTCACCCAAAACATGCAATTACACTGAAGAAGGTAGAAGTATAATCCATGAAAAGCTGAAAAAAGACCATGGCGAAGCCATTAAGTTCTTGATGGATAACAATGTAATCAATGAAACCCTAGAATATAACGATAATAGAATATCCTTATATATAGGGCAGAATGGGAAATGTGGAGTGTCGGGAGCAACATTAAAGAAAATTAGTATGGTTGCTCATCGTAGAATTCCTAAAAACAAAGGTGGAAAAGACAACTACAATAACTTAACATATGTAAATAGATACGTTCATGAGCTAATTCATGAAGAAAAAGAAGAGGCAATAGAAAGACTTAAAAATAAGATAAAGCTTGATAGCATAGGTTTGGTTAAAATTAATATACTTCGTAAACTTGTTGGAAATTACGTGATATAAATAAGTAATAAATATTGATGGAACGCAGTGTGCGGTGAAAGTCGCAAGCACTGTGTGGAGGAGGGGAAAAGGCGGAGATAACTTCAAAGTCTTACCTATTCCTATCTTTTAATCCCTTGGAAGTCATGGCAAGGGTTAAAGCTCAGCTTAGGCGATACAAGGAATATGGGGAAGGTACAAAGGAAAATAATACTATATATTATAAAGGATTAATCTTAGATAGAAATAGTAGATATGTTAATTTCAATGGCAAGGAACTAAAACTAACACCTACAGAATTTAACCTTATTGAAATATTACTATTAAACAAAGGACATGTCTTAAATGGAGAAAAGTTATTTCATTTGTTGAGAGATGATGAGTATTATTCAAAATCTACAAATACAATAACAGTTCATATTCGAAACTTAAGAGAAAAAATGGAGGAGTCGTTTGAACATCCGGAATATATTAAAACTGTTTGGGGGGTAGGCTATATCATTGAAGATTAAAAAATGGAAATGGAATTATTATATTTTAGCTTTTTTTATATTTATAGGATTAATTTTATTTATTGATATAAAATTAGAAGGAACTGTGGCAGAATTTTTTGAAAGGCAAATATTATTTAATAAAGAAAAGGTGTTGTTTGTTGGTATAGATAGTACCAGAGGAACCTTTTATTGGCCACGACTTAGAGATATATTGAAAAATATGGTTATTGGAGGTTTTGTTCTTTTAGAGATTGTTGTTTACTTTACATCAAGGTACTCACAAAATAAGGAACGAAAAAAGATAATAACTCAGTTAGAGCAAAGAATATCTTTGCTCAGCAAGGGAGAGGTACCTGAAAAAGTTCAAGAACTAAAACTAATTGATTCTGAGATAAATGAAATTAGACATGAGAATGAACTTGTGAAGCAGGAGATATTAATGGAGATGAGCAAGAAAAATGACCTTGTAACCTATTTAGCACACGATTTAAAAACTCCATTAACAAGCATCGTTGGCTATCTTACAATTTTAGATGAATCTGAGGTGCCAGAGGAGGTTCGTAAGGAGTATATAAGGAAACTTTTGGTAAAATCCTATAGAATGGAAGATTTAACGAATCAGTTTTTTGATATTACTCGCTTTAGTCTTCAGGAAATCCCTTTGAATAAAAGTATACTAGATGCAGAGTTTTTCCTAGAACAGTTGACTGAGGAACTATATCCTTTACTTAAGGAGAAAAACTTAAAATTTGATATAAATCTTACTCCGAGTATTAAGATTTATGCCGACGGATCACTATTTGCTAGGGTGTTAAACAATTTATTAAAGAATGCTATAGCATATAGCCACAAGGATTCTGTCATAAAAATAAAGGCCGAAATGAAAAAATGTAGTATGAAATTGTTTGTAGAAAATGATGGTGACGTAATAAATCAGCAGGAATTAAAACTTATATTTGAAAAGTTTTATCGAAGAGATCAGTCAAGAAGTCAATCAAACGGGGCAGGACTTGGTTTGGCTATTGCAAGGGAAATTGTACAAAAGCATCAGGGCTCAATAGACGCGGAAAGTCAGGATGGACATACTGTATTTATTATTACTCTACCCAATTCTTAATAAAATCTTTATAAATACTAAATAATTTATGAATAAACCTTTCTTTTATCTCGGTTATACTGAAGATAGAAGAAAGGTTTTTTATTGCTTTTGCTTTAATAAGGGGGAAAAATATGAAATTATTTGCTTATAATATTTCTAAGGAGTTTAAAGATTTAATGGCTGTGAATAATATAGAGCTTGAATTTACTCCAGGGATTTGGGGACTTTTAGGACCAAATGGTGCGGGGAAAACCACATTAATGAGAATGCTGGCTTCTAATATAAAGCCAAGTAAGGGTAAAGTAATGTTAGACGATGTAAATATAGCCAGCCTTAAGGCGTCGTATCTAGATAAAATAGGATATTTGCCTCAGCACTTTGGATATGATAAAAATCAATCTGTTGAAGATTTTCTCCATTATATTGGATCTTTAAAGGGGCTTAATAAAGAAATTAGAAATAAAAGAATCAGTGAATTATTAAATAAGTTTAATTTATCAGAAGTTAGAAAGAAAAAGATTGATAAACTTTCCGGAGGTATGAAGCGTAGAGTTGGAATATGTCAAGCTATGTTAAATAATCCTGATATTTTAATTGTAGATGAACCAACTGCTGGTTTAGATATTGAGGAAAGAAACAAATTTCGTAAGTATTTAACTGCAATAAGCAAAGAAAAAATCATTATTGTATCTACACATATTGTTTCAGACATTGAATTTATTGCTAATTTCCTTGTGCTTATGGAAAAAGGTAAAGTAATTGCAGCAGGAGAAGCTCATTCTTTAATTGAAACACTTGATGGTAATGTGTTTGAGACTGTTATTGATGAAAATGAACTTTCACGGCTAGAAAATGAATATAAAATTATGAATTTTCGTAATGAATCTAGTGGGAAGGTTTCAATTCGTTATGTTGCAGATATTCCATTAAAAAATAGTAAATTAGTTTCACCTTCTCTTAATGATTTTTACCTTTCAAAAGTTAAGGAGGTATAAAAATGGATGTGTTTTTTCAAGAGTTAAAAAGACAACTAAATTTTAAAAGGCTTCTAACATATGTTTTAATTGCAATTGCTTTGGCAGGATTATGGACATGGTTTATTGTAGGGGGAGCTACTGAAGACTTTTTGCAGCAAGGAGTTTACAAAGAATATAAAGGTAGATCAGCAATAGAAGCAGCAGGTAAGGATAGAGTAGGCACTGAAGGGAAAATGACTTTAGATAAATTTCAAAGTGGCTGTGATATTTTTCTAAAGTCATTAAAAGGTGATAATGACAGGGATGTAGTAATTACTAAAGACTTGTTGAAATATACTGTCTATGCTGACCAATTAATTCTCCAGGAGTTTCGCTTGAAAACTATGATAGGAGAATCAACAAGTGACCTTTTGCATATTCCTAAGGATGCAGGAATGAATTTTTATGAAAATGAAGATTTATTCTATGGTAATTATATTGATAAAAATGCACTTAATAAAAATGAAAAGACCTTAGCGCTCTCTCTATTGGATAAAGTGAAAAAACCTTATACTTATTACACTGGATTTAACCAATGGAATGATGGAATTAGTCATATGATGTTTTTCTCATTTGTACTTATGGTTATGTTAGGGATTTTTTCAAGTTCCATAATAACTAATGATAAAGAAAATGGAATGGATGAAATTATAACTACTACAGTAAATGGCAGGAAAAGCCTCACTATAGCAAAAATTAGTATACCTTTAATTATGGCATCTATTATATATCTTTGTGGAGTTGGTCTTTATGTTTTGCTATTAAAGTACTCATTACCTGCTGATGCTTTAAATACTTCAATACAGGTTTCAAGTAGAAGTTTTCTTCCATATACTCAAGGTGACTTACTTAGAAATGTATTTATCATAGGCTGGATAGGAATTTTAATAGTGTCAAGCTTTTCTACTTGGATTTCATCTATATCTAAAAAATCCTCAAAAGCCATCCAATTCTCGATACTTACAATATTAGGTTCTTTTATTTTAGGCGTATCTATCACTAGTCACTCTAGGAATATGGATATAATTAAGATGATTATACCAGGAGGAATAGTATTTTCATATTTACAATCTACAGAATTTCCATTCATTACAATTTTAGGGAAGACTCTATGGATGCCATCCATTTTGCTCATAGCAAGCTCAATTATATTTTTACTTAGTACCATTTTTACAACACTTAACTATAGAAGGAGGTAAGGAGATGATATATCAAGAATTAAAGCGTCGCCTTTTTACAAGATATGTTTTCTTCTCAATAATAGGTCTACTTTTGCTTACATGTGTATTAAATCTACGCACTATAGCAATAAATGAAAATCTACATGAAGTCATTAAAGAAGAGTCTGTATATGCTGGTGAAATGACTGAAGATAAATTATGGCTAGGTCTAGAAAAAGTGCGGGACAAAAAGTCAGATGAAATAAAATATAGCCCACTTATAGCTTTTATAAGTCGGTTAGTTTATTCTCATCCCGGAATACTATACAATGAAGATAAACTAACCGAATTTCCTGATTATTATGCTAAAAATTTTTATGCATGTTGGGAAAAAAAATCTACTGCACTTATAGAAAAAATACCTAAAAATAATCAAGCAAAAGCATTGGAAGAACTAGCTAAGGTGAAAACACCTTTTTATCAATATGAAGGCTATTATCTTTGGACTGAAAGCTTTAATATTCTTAAGGTTCTTTATCTAATAATTATATTTATGGTAACATTTTTTGCGGCATCCACCTATTCTGATAGCATGGAAGACGGTAGTATGGAAATTATGTATGCAACAGTTTTTGGCAAAAAGATGATGGGCATTCGCCTTCTTCCTGTTATGATATATGGTTTGCTTTTAACTTTGGCAGCAACACTTTGCAGTGTATTAATTTTAGGTTCAGCTACTGGACTTCAGACTTTAAAGAGTAGTTTAAAGGTATTTGCATTATTTTCTATAGGTAACTTTACATTAGGAAGTGGAATACTCTTAATGTTTGTAAGTGAACTTTTAGGGGTGCTATCGTTAACAACTATTATGGGATGGATATCCTACAAAACAGCAAGTACAAGCCTTGCTACATCAATAGGAATAGGAATAAATATTTTCTATATCATCATGGCTTTATTTATTAAGCTTCCGTGGAAATTTTTCCAATTTATCTTAAATGCATTGCCACTGGCATCATCACAAATTATAAATGAAGTGTCTGGATTTCAGTTTGACATGGGGATTTGGAGACCATATGCAGTTATGGTGAGTATGGTTGTGGTGTTTTTTGTTTTTTATTTTTTGTTATATCGTGCAATCTGCAAAAATAAAATATAACTAATTATTCTATACGGGTATTTTTGCCCAGCCCCCCGAAAAGGGTGAATAAGCAAATTACTTGTTAGGTAACATCTGAACTATAGCCATTCCATACCTAATTGCCTATAGTTGTATTTCAAAATATGTACTAAGTATTTGAAACATGTCAGAAATAAATAAGATGTACTTATGACACACAAAAAGGGGATGGGCAAAACACCCTTATAGTGACAGTTTGAATATAAAACACATAATGGTATAATATTCCTAAAAGTTACGTCAGATTGGTAGAAAACTACGGATTAAATTTAAGAGGTGATAATAATGATAAATGAAATTCAGATGATTACAGGTAAAGAAATAGGAGAAATATTAGATTCATTGACGAAGGATTATGGAATGAGCACAGAATGTCTATCAGTTCCAATTGAGATAAAATATAAGCTTGCATCAGTAATAATGACATTAAGATTTATATTTAAAACGGTTGAGCCTAAAATATAATAAATGTTAAATTAGGACATTTCGGACATACTGAATATAATAGTTCTAACTCGAAAAAATATATAACATCAGTGTAAAGCAGTGATATATCTAGGGTTTAATCACTAAATGATGAAGCTCTTGTTTTTTTACTCAAAACAAGTTGTAGCTTTGTAATAAAGTTACAATAAGCGTATCAAAAAACTATAGTTAAATGATACATGATCATATGTTAAAAATCCACATTATTTAGTGGGGCCACCGAAAAAAGCACTCTCTTTTCAGTAAGTTTTTTAGGCTTGAACAGAAAAAACATGAAATACCCATATTTTTGGATGTTTCATGCTTTTTCTTTTTATATTTTTATATTTAAGTTAAAAAAGCCTTATTTCATGCCTTTCAACTTGATTATTCTCTTTAGATTCACAGTGAAGATTGATAACGCACCTTGCATTTGCATGCTAATTAAACCTGACGATGTTGCTACATCATAGCCATGCTGGTGCTTAAGTTCACTGTTTTTAGCCTCTATCATATAACGTTCTCTAGCACGTTTTTTAAAATACTCACTTTTTTCGAACTCTATTTGATCTTTGTGAGTATTTGACTTTATTGAAACCGAATAAGTTTTAGATTTAGCACCTTCTTTATAGCACCCATCTTTATGAACACAATTTTTACACTTTTCTACATTAAAATAGTAAGTTAGCACTTGATTTTTACCAACATTCTTCTTTCCCTGTTTTGCTTTTTTAATAGCCATATGGCCTGCCGGACATACAAATAAAACAGCTGCTGAAATTAAACGTTCTTCACTCATAGCAAGGTGTGATTTATATCCAAAAAAAGAACTATCTTAAGTTTTATGCCCCACTTTTGCATCCTCATCTTTTGATAGTTTTAGATTTTCTAAGTCATCATTAATAGCTTCCATTAAGTACTTTAATTTAGTTTTCACAGCTGGATTTGCTGCAGTTTCTGGCTCCTCGTTTATGCTATCAATTAATAATTTGCAGTACTCAAGAATATCTTCAAGTACTCCAGTTGTAACTTTATTAGGTAACTCTTCTTTAATACCAGGATGTACTCCATACAATGTTTTTCTAAAGTTTTTTGCACGTTTCAATAATTCTTCGCTTGCTGACTTTTGGTTATAACGTGACTTGGTATGCGTAGCATCAACTATTATTGCTTTACTTTTTAAAACTCCCTCTTTTATAGCAAGTTCTACAGTCTTGTTTATTAATAAATCCAATAAATTCATGTCTTTAAGGCGAAGCTTTCTAAATTTAGTTAATGTACTTGAGTTTATTAAATTTGTTTCTTCTGGGGCTAAATTTAGAAAATATTTAAAGGACATATCATAAAGAGTTCTTTCAACAACATCTTCATCAGACAATTCATATATTACTTTCAAAAGTAAATATTTAAATAGCATTATGGGGTTAATAGCACCTCTACCCATAGATGAACTATAGTTAACCACCAATTCATCATAAACAAATGAAAAGTCAACAAGGTCATTAATTTGCTTTAAAATGTTATCTTCCGGAATAATTAACGAATATAAGCTATGGTATGTATTTATTTTTATTTCCAATTGTCCTTTTAGCATAATAGTATAGCCCCTTTTATTTTAGTCTACTATACTAATTCGACATATCTTTTAAAATTCCTTTTTGTTTTTAGTCTTTTACATAAAAAAAATCGCCATCTTTAATTCGATGACGATTTTTCATATAGTTTTTCAGTGGCCTCTATTTAGTCGAGGGTTTTCTTATGCCCTAATTTAGTTGAATTAGTATAATGAAGTGTGAACTCGAGAAAGAAGACAAGAATTTAAATAAATTATGTTTCCATATACAGATCATGTGGAGACGGAGGTGAAGATAGTAAAGAAATAAGCTGATATCAAAGGCTTTGAAGGTTTTAAAGTAAATATTGAAGTGTGTTTTATGTTTCCTCAGACTTAAAGTGTCCGAGAAAATTTTTTTGCGGTTTTTTATCATTGAAATAATCAAACTTATGTTAACATAACAAAAATGTAATGTTAATGAAATATACATCGATGGTTGCTGCAAATAAAATTGTATATAATAAGTACATCAGATGGAGTTAAAGCAATTAAATTTAAAATAAAGAAAAAAGGGAGAGTTATAAATGAAAACAATATTAAGTGTAGAAAAAATTGAAAAGTATTATGGAAATAAAGATAATGTAATAAAGGCTATAGATAGTATCAGTTTTAAGGTAGATGAGGGTGAGTTTGTTGGGATAATGGGACCTTCAGGAAGTGGTAAAACAACATTGCTTAATTGTATATCAACTATTGATAATGTCACTACAGGGAAAATAATAATAAATAATAGTGATATTACTAGGTTGAAATCAAAAGCATTAGATAAGTTTAGACAAAATGAGTTAGGTTTTATATTTCAAGATTTTAACCTACTAGATACCCTTACTGCTTATGAAAATATAGCTTTAGCATTAACAATAAAAGGGGAGAAAAGTTCAGAAATAGACGGGAAAATAAAATCAGTAGCAAAATATTTAGACATTGAACCAGAACTAAATAAATATCCTTATCAAATGTCAGGTGGACAAAAGCAAAGAGTTGCTTCTGCAAGAGCAATAGTAACAGATCCATCCTTAGTACTTGCTGATGAACCAACAGGGGCGCTAGATTCTAAAACAGCTAGATTATTACTTGAAAAACTTGAAAGCTTAAATAAGGAGTTAAAGACCACAATACTTATGGTTACCCATGATGCTTTTACAGCAAGTTATGCTCATAGAATCCTTTTTATTAAAGATGGAAAAATCTTTAGTGAGTTAGTAAGAGGTAAGGATACTAGAAAAGAATTCTTTAATAAAATTATAGAAGTTATAACCCTACTTGGAGGTGATGATAATGTATTCCAAAATAGCTGTAGGTAATGTAAAGAAGAGTTTTAAGGACTATGCTATATATTTCTTAACACTAACTTTAGCAGTTTGTATATTTTATAGCTTCAACTCAATTGGGTCACAAAAGGCACTTATACAAATGAAATCTGTATCTAAATTAATGAAAATTATGTCTTATGTGTCAGTATTTATATCTATAATATTAGGTAGTTTAATATTATATGCAAATAATTTCTTGATAAAAAAACGTAAAAAAGAATTAGGAATATACATGACTTTAGGTATGGGAAAAAGAAAAATATCTATAATATTAGTAATGGAGACTTTTCTAGTTGGAGTTATATCTTTAATTAGTGGACTTATACTAGGAATTGGAGCATCACAAGGATTAGCCACCTTTGCATTAAAGTTATTTAATGTACCGATTAATGAATATAAGTTTACAGTTTCAACAGGTGCAATAGGTAAAACTGTATTATACTTTGGAATAATGTTTTTACTTGTTATGATATTTAATGTATTTGTTATATCTAAATACAAGATAATCGATTTATTAACAGCAGGTAAAAGAAATCAAGATATCAAATTCAAAAATTCTAGTATATATTTAATAGCATTTATTTTATGCGTAGTATCACTTGGATTTGCATATAAATCGATACTAAAAATAGGTTTAAATGTACTAGACCCTATGGTCTTAATATCAATAGCTTTTGGAATATTAGGTACAGTGTTATTTTTCTTTAGCTTATCTGGACTTATATTATATGTGGTAAAGAAAAATAAAAAGGTTTATTTTAAAGGGTTAAATATATTTGTAGTAAAACAGATAAATAGTAAAGTTAATACAAACTTCATATCAATGTCTTTAATTTGCTTAATGTTATTCTTCACAATAGTAAGTTTATCTATGGGAATAGGATTTAAAACAGTTATGGATGCAGGAATTAAAAAGTCAACGCCCTTTGATGCCAGCATATCAGTAAAAAAAATGAATGGAGACTACAATATAGAAGATGTTCTAAATAAATTTAATTTGAAAATAAGTAAAAATGAAAAATCCGTAGCTCATAATGAATATCTTACAGGTATGAAAGCTAGTGAGTTTTTAACAACAGGAGATTTTAAAGAAGACTATGTAGTTTTTGTTAAAATATCTGATTATAATAAAATTTTAAAATTTAAGAATGAAAAAGAAGTAAATTTAACTAAGGATGAAGTTTTAATTTTATCAAATACTAATAAGTTTATGAAGCCAATAAATAAAAAAATAAAAAATAATAATAATAAAATTAATATTAAAGGTAAAGAATACCTAATAAAAAACCCTAAAGCTATAGAAGAAAATCTTCAAACTGCTTATTTTACAAGTAGTTTTTTCACAATAGTTATAAATGATGAGTTTTTATCAGGTTACAAAATTAGTAACTCAGTAATTAATGTAAATTATTTAGATAAAAATAGAGAAAAATATAATAAAAAATATCAAAAACGCGAGGACTATGGTAAAGGTGGTTTTATACTCGGTATCTCAAAGGATGCGGTTCATTCAGAAGGTATGGTATCAACAAGTGTATTGATATTTGTCGTAATATATTTAGGTATTGTATTTTTAATAACTAGCATGGCAGTACTCGCTCTTCAACAATTATCAGAAGCTAGTGACAGTATAGAAAGATATAAAGCTTTAAGGAGACTTGGTGCAAACAAAAAAATGATAGATAAAACAATTTTTGTTCAAACATTGATATATTTTAGTCTTCCAGTTAGTCTTGCATTAATTCATTCAGTGGTTGGAATTAAAGTAACTAGTGATTTATTAAATAGCTTACAAAAAACAAATATTAACTCTTCAGCATTAGTAGCAGCTTTAATATTTATTGTAATTTATGCGGGATACTTCTATACAACATACGTAGGATATAAAAATATTGTTAAGAGTAACTTATAAAGAGATTTATTTTAGACTTAATGCATAGCTTTGTGTTGATGTATATAAACCAATGAAGAATGATGCAAATAAAATAAGTAATAAATTAAAGAGGTATTTACTGAAAAGTAAGTACCTCTTTAAGGTGCTCCCAAAATGGGCACAATCTAACGGGTAAAAGTCCCGATTAGGATTTTGCTAGAGCTGAATATGTACTTTAATATTTAAGATATATATATAGCCTTATATTTTATAAAATTTAGAATATGTTATGATATTAGGGTACAGGATAAAATAAGTAGGGAGGCACGAGTACATATGAAAAAAATTATCATTATTGAAGATGATGAAGTTATAAGAGAAGAATTACAAATTTTTTTAAAAAGATATGGATACGAAGTAAAAGCTCCTATAAATTTTAATAATATAATACAATATGTTGAAAATGAGAATGCAGAACTTATATTGTTAGATATTAATCTTCCAGTGTTTGATGGTTATTATATATGTAGAGAAATACGAAAAACTTCAGATGTTCCAATTATAATAGTTACAAGTAGAGATAGTGATTTAGATGAATTAATGAGTATGAATTTAGGAGCAGATGATTTTATAACAAAACCTTATAATATAGAAATATTATTAGCAAGGATAACTAATATTTTAAGAAGAACAGGTGGAAGTTCAAAAACTAATAATATATTAAGCTATAGAGATTTTAATTTAGATCTCTCAAATGCAACGATTATTTATAAGGATAAATGCTTGGAATTAACGAAAAATGAGGTTAAGATACTCTCTTACTTAATAAACAATAAGGGGAATATAGTAAAACGAGATTCGCTTATGGAATATCTGTGGAAATCAGATTATTTTGTAGATGATAGTACCTTAACTGTTAATATTAATAGATTAAGAAAAAAACTTGAAGAAACAGGCATAGAAAATCCAATAGAAACAAGAAGAGGGTTAGGGTATATAATGCCATGAGTATAGGTGAATTTATTAAAGAAAAAATGGTGGTAATAATATCTAACATGCTGCTATTTATCATATTAGCAGCTATAATGATTATTATTAATGTTAATGTCATTATAATTTCATTTGCCTTTTGTATTTGGTTTTTGCCATTAATTTCTTATATGGCGTTAGAATTTATAAACTTTAAAAATTATTATGATGAAATTAATAACATATTAGAAAATTTAGATAAGAAATATCTACTTCCCGCGGTAATAAAGGAAGCGAACTTTATACAAGCGAAAAAGTTAAATTCTATACTTAAAGAGATAAGCAGAGATATGCACGAAAATGTAAAATATTATAAGGATATACAGGTGGAATATAGAGAATACATAGAGACATGGGTACATGAAATTAAAACACCAATAGCTTCTACAAAGCTAATAATTGGAAATAATCGAGATGAAGTAACTAATAAAATAGACTTCCAGATAGATAGAATTGAGGGGTTTGTAGAACAGGTGCTTTATTATTCTAGAAGCGATGATGTTAGTAAAGATTATATTATAAAACAAATTAATCTTGATAATGTAGTAAGGAATGTAGTTAAAAGAAATTATAGAGATTTTATTCATAAGAAAATAAAATTAGATATAAAAGATATAAATGAAATTGTATATAGTGATAAGAAATGGACTGAATTTATTATTAATCAGATAATAGGAAACTCTAGAAAGTACTCAAGTAGTAAAGAGCCCATAATAAGTATATATTCAATTAAGAAAGCTAATTCAGTAATGTTAACTATAGAGGATAATGGGGTAGGTATAATAGATAAAGATATAAATAGAGTGTTTGAAAAAGGATTTACTGGTGAAAACGGAAGAAAATTTAGTAAAAGTACAGGAATGGGATTGTATTTATGTGAAAAACTATGTTCAAAACTGGGCTTAAAAATTACTATTGATTCTGAGGAGAATAAAGGAACTAAAGTTACATTAATATTTCCTTTGTCTAGTATGGTAAATTTTACAGATGACTAAGGATAAATTATTAAAATTAAATCACAATAAGCCCAAATTAAATTATTAGAAAAAAAGATAGTCTGGATGATGGAGCAGATAACCTTATTGAAGCATGTGTGATTTGGATCTTCAAGTGAAAAAAGTGAGTATGACCAACTAAGTTTATTTGATGAGGCTGAAAAGTAAGCTGATGAACGTGTTGCTGAGCCTGAGCCTGAGCCTGAATTTGAAGAAATCAAGATTAGGAGAAAGAAGCGCATTGGTAAAAAGGATGAAATGTTATCTCATTTACCTGTAGAAGTGGTGGAATACTATCTTCCTGCGGAGGAACAATTCTGCCCTGAATGCGGCGGTGATATGCACATTATGGGCAAAACTGTGAGAAGAGAATTAGTAATAATTCCAGCCCAAGCAAAGGTACTAGAGAATATACAATATATATATTCATGCCGAGATTGCGAAAAATATAGTGATGGAACTCCTATTGTTAAATCAGTAGTATCAGAGCCTGTTATTAAAGGAAGTATGGCTTCGTCATCAACAGTAGCATACGTTATGGCTCAAAAATATGTTAATGCGATGCCTTTATATCGCCAAGAAAAAGAGTTTGAAAGACTAGGAATAGAAATTTCAAGGCAGACTAAGCCTTGTTCTTAGCGTCTTTTCCTTACCCACATAGACATCCTTAATTTCATAACGTTCCCCATCGTCCATCTGTTTCATTATGCCAGAAGTTAAATTAGCAAAATGATTACAAAAGAGAAGTTGAATCGCCAAAACTATACTCCGCCAGGAGAAACAAAAAAATAGCATAAAGCCTTTATTTAGGGAGGGGAAAAGTACGTTATATATTAAATAAATACTACCATTAAAACGGGTAATATACCAATCCAGTTCATTTCTTTCCACCACTTTTTTTAATTCGTCATATGTCTTACTGTTGCAATGTATAACTAATATTTATATTCTAAGATATTATAAGTCAAATCGTTCTTTTATCATCTTTGCAACAATTTCTGCTGGAAGATTGGAATTGTCAATTTTTATATAATTTTCAAATGGAATTTCGCCATCATTGCTGACACAACGATAGTTGTTGTCATCATTAATGAGTCTTTGGGTTGACATTTCAACATCTCTTTTTGTTGCTTTGTGCTTCAAACGATTTTCAGTAGCATTCCTTTGTAGTCTGATAGATTGAGGTGCAACAAGTTCTACATAATATATATCCGCACTATGTTTTCTAAAAATATCACAGACATGTTCTACATAATTCCAATCGGATTTCTGGTCAAATGCCCACATATATGTGAAAATTAATCCGTAACAATCAGAATTTGCAAATTCCTCAAAAATAACATCCCTCATTCGTGTTATTGCTTTTCCGTAAAAATATCCAAATGTCTCTATTACAGGTTCAATAATTATATGATTATGAAATAATCGAAAATCCGTAATTTTGGTCAGTTCCTGTCCAACTGTCATTTTACCGACAGCAGTATCTCCAATTAAAAATACTAATTTCAAAACAGCACCTCTTTTCTCAAATATAAACATCGCACCACAATATTTTACAATTACGCAATAATTTTAAGTCAATTATACCATTAAGTACCATGGACTACTATTTCTTAGAGTGGGTAAATTATAAGATATTTATCCGTTTTATGTATTAGAGGGGTTGTTGTCGGAAAAATTGGCGCTACCTCTAATGGTGATACCTGTAAGCTCTGTCGGTTCATTTACAGTTTTAAGCTGATTGTTCATACCGAAAACCCTTTATTTCCCTCAAAATTTCACTTGCAGGTGTTAATGTAGCTTCTGCAATTGATTTTCCTGTCTTTTTTAAATAATGATTTACCACCAATAGGAGATAAGTATTATCCAGTAATATGGGCAAACTAAAACTGGATGATAAACATGCCATAGGGAATTTACATATGTGGACACAAGAAGCTTTTCAATTTGATAATGAAGCGGCTAATTAAAAGATGTTAAACCATGGAGGGGATAAAATGAGTTTTAAGATTATTGCAGACTATCATACTCATACTAATATTGCAAAGGGACATATTCCCTTATTTAATATTATTTTAGGAGAACATGCAAAAGGAAGTATTGAATCAAATGTTAAAGCTGGAATAAAAAGAGGATTAAAAGAAATTGCCATAACAGACCATGGTTATAAACATATTACCTTCGGGATGAAACTATATCAATATGAAAAATTACGCAAATCAATTGATGATCTTAATAAGAGTTCATTATTGGAGGAGAATGACTTTAAGATTCTTCTTGGCGTAGAATGTAATATTGTTAATAAAAAAGGGGATATAGATATTAAAGATGAAGTAATTGATTACCTGGATATAATTTGTGTGGGTTATCATCCTGGAGCAGTACAAAATCCATTTTTATTGAGGAATTATACAGAAGCTGCAATTAATGCCATTAAAAAATATGAAATTGCAATATTAAATCATCCTTTAGAGCATGTTAATCCAGATATTATCGAAATTGGAAAGGTTGCTGTTGAAAGAAATACTGCTTTGGAGATTAACAGAGGTCATAGGAATATGGATATTGAAACAATAAAAAAGTTAAAGAATATGGGTGTTAAATTTTCATTGGGAAGTGATGCACACAAATCGGAGGATGTAGGGTATTTTGGTAAGGCTTATAATATTGCAGTTGAGGCAGGTCTTACAGATGATGATATTGTTAATGCTGATGGAAGTGCACATAGATCAATGAAATTATTAAGAGATTAGTTTGGCTAGATTAAACTTTATTTACATTCCGACAATTAATCTTAGAGTCATTAAGAGCTACCTTTTTTTCGTTGCAACATATTATATTTATTTTATGTATAAAGGATTGTAGAAACATTTAAGGCATTTGAGAAAGTGTGTTCAAAGGATGTTTAATATCAATGTTTAATGCATATACTACAATTATTAAAACAAAGCTAAAAAATAAGAAATCAGGTGATTTAAATGATATACATATATAATTGTTATGGCGGAACCCACTCATCTATTTTAGCAATTGCCTATCACTTAAAAATGCTAGATGAAACCCGAGAACCGACTAAGGATGAAATATTGGAATTACCTAACTTTAATAAGTTAGTATATGGAAATCGTGGAGAACTTTTTTATTATGGAAGTGATGAAGATGGAAATAAAGTCTATGTTGTAGGTAGGGGACGTTCAAAGGTTTTGATTCCTGGATTATATAATTTAGCTTCTATGCTTCATAAACAAAATCTATTAAATGAGAAAATTATATTTTCCAATACGTCACCAACTGTTCCATTACCAATGACCTTTGGTGGATTATTTTCTAGATGGCTAAGAATTGATTTTATAGGAGTGCCCTTGCTTGTAAAGGGAGTAAAACAATCATACCAGGACGTTATAAAACTTGTAAATCACACAAAGAAGGCAGCAAAGGAAGCAAAGGAAGATAAGTTAGGGGTTATTATTTTAGATAATAAGGAATTTAAGAAAAAATGATTTTTAACTATTATACGGGTTACATCAACAAAAAGCTGATGTAACTTTTTATTTCAAAACGGGAAAGTAATTGATACTGTTATGCCTAAATATCACACTATTTAATTTTCAAGGAACATTTTTTATTAACACTTTCTAATTGGGAATCAGAATATAATAGATTTGGTTTTGATGCCCTTCTTCCGAAGACGCGTAGCGATATATGTCAAACCAGAAAGCTAAGTGATGTAGCCATAGAGCAGATATATCAAAAACTGCACCCCGAGAATAGAAGGAAAGTAAATTTTATTAAGAAGCTGAAATATATTTCTTTTTATAATAAAATATATCTTTACAAATGAAGTAAGGTGGCTTACTATATAAATATGAGGGGGTTTTATTATTAAAGGATATAAATTTAGCCTTAGGGATATGCCAAAACAGGAGATTTTAAAAGAATATTCTAGCCATTATTCAAGTCTAAATGTAGAAGCAGTTGAAACTTGTATAGCACTTCTCAGAACGGCTTCTGATATTTTAGAAATATTTGATGAGCATTTTTCTAAGTATGGTATTTCGGAAGGGAAATTTACTATTTTAATGCTTTTGTATAGGCAGAGTGATTATCAATTATCTCCAATATCGCTTAGCACAAAGGCTGAGGTTACTAAGGGAACTATGACAGGATTATTAGCAGGCCTTGAAAATCAAGGATTCATAGAGAAAATCCCCAACCCTTGTGATCAGAGAGGTTATTTGGTTCACCTTAGTTCAAAAGGATTACAAATACTGGAGGAGATTCTGCCAGTGCACTACACCTTAATTACTAACCTAATGTCTGGACTTGAGGATGGTCATTTGAAGGAATTAACCTCTTTACTAAATTTACTATCAAAGAATTTATTAAAATATTAAAATATTAAAATATTGAAAGGTGAGATATATTTATGATACTTATTACTGGAGCAAATGGCCAAACTGGCCGTGCAATCATTAAGGCTTTATTATCTAAAGGAGAGCGGATTAGGGCTTTCGTTTTTAGGACCGAACAAGTTGAGGAAATTAAATCCTTAGGCGAGATGGAAGTAGTTGTAGGAAATATGATGGATCAAAAGGCGGTTGATAAAGCATTAAGCGGAATCAGTACGGTTTATCACATATGTTCTGCTGTAAACCCCGATGAAGTCGCGATAGGACAAATGATAATAAACGCTGCTCGCAAGGCTAAAGTGGAGCATTTCGTATACCATTCAGTGTTGCATTCTGTACTTCAAGATATGCCACATCATCAGAAGAAACTCATGGTTGAGGAGCTTTTAGTGAATTCGGGGATCCCATATACTATTATTCAGCCAGCAGTGTTTATGCAGAATATCCTCGAGTCTTGGAAGTCACTTACTGAAAAAAGTATATTTCAACAAAAATTTTTTACTTCATCAGAAACTCGCATGTGTTTGCTTGACTTAGAAGACTTAGCTGAGGCTGTTTCTATAATTCTCACAAGTCCAGCTTATAAGGGGGCTACATATGAACTTTGTGGACCTGAAAATTTATCTTTGTCTGATATGATAGCAGCTATGGAACAACATTTTGGTCGTGAAATAATAGTTGAAACGCCTCAGGACGAAATGTTTGCAGCACAATTAAAAAAGGTTGGATTAGGGGACTATAAAGTAAATACACTATTAAAGATGTTTAAGCATTATAATGAACATGGATTTGTCGGTAATCCAAATGTTTTAACTTGGATATTAGGTCGAAAGCCAAATAATTTTTCATCCTTTATTCTTAGAATAATACAAAGTAAAAGATCATAGTTGCCAATTATAACTAAATAAATATTGAAATAAGCGTAAAATTATATAGTTTTATGTAACAAATCCCTACAATTTTAACCTTGTATAATACTTGTGAGAATTATTTTAAAGGGTTAGCGATTTATTTTTACACTATAATAATTTTGTGAGGTGGTTTTATGAGATTTTGTTGGAGTACCCTAAACGTAAAGGACTTAGAAGAATCAATCAGGTTTTATACAGACATCATAGGGCTTGAGGTGGTTAGCAAATTTAACGCAGGGCCTGGAGTGGAGATTGCATTTTTAGGCAAAGGAGAAACAAAAATTGAGCTCATTTGCGACGATGAGAGAAGGGATACAGTTGTCGGCAACGATATTTCCTGGGGATTTGAAGTCGAGTCTCTTGATAAGATGCTTGTTTTGGTTAAAGAAAAAGGTATCAATGTTGACAGCGGGCCGACCCAGCCTAACCCGCATGTTAGATATTTCTTTATAAAGGATCCAAATGGTATGAGAATACAGTTGGTGGAGAATATTGCGTAAAATAGAGCTTTGTCAGGGGAGTTTTTTGTGGTCAAATTATGTATTGATTATAGCAACCCCTGTGGTAGTGCCAAATTGGCGATGCCCATGATCAGTTAATTAGAAGACATTGCATAAGGCGGAGTTTATCGCTTCTCTGAAACAAGAGATTCAGAGTTTATAAAATGGAGGTTAATATGGCAACTATGAATATCAAAGTAATTTATCACTCGTCAACAGGCAATACGGAAAAACTCGCACGCGCAATAGCTGATACGCTAAGTATCCAAGCTGAACTGTTAGGAAAAGACCCTATTTCTTTTTCTGAGCCTGTCGATTTACTTTTCATTGGAGATGGGTTATATTTTGGAAAAGCAAATAAATGGACACTCTCCTTAATTGACCGATTAGATCCGAAAATGATAAAAAACGCAGCTATCTTTGCCACATATGGAGGTCAAGCTAAAATCGGCACTGACATAAAAGAGCTCGTACAGAATAAAGGAATAAGGGTTGTTGATGAGCCTTTTACTTGTAAAGGGCAGTCATGGGTATTCATAAATCGGAATCTCCCAAACGAAACCGATTTAAGCAAGGTCCGCAAATATGCTAAAAATGCAGTTGCAAAGGTGGGTAGATAAAACAAAGTCTCGTATAGGCAAGGTGAATGGTTGATAGCCAACACACTTTGCCTTTTTGACACTCTGAGAACTTCGGAGAATATATCCGCAAAGCCCTGGTGTGATAACTACTTAATTAAACCGAGAAGATACGCTAAATCGCTAAATATATACTTGACATGAAGTTGACTTCATGGGTTATAGTTAAGTTAATAATATACTGCTAGATGTATAGGTTGTATATTTTATTATGTTGAAGCTTTATATTCTAAAACAAAGTTTATATTAAAGGGGTAATTAGATATGATGATTAAAGAAGTTTCAGAGAAAACGGATATATCTATTGATAATTTGCATTTACAGAAGTAACATGTGTTGCTATTTCACTCCACCGAGCTTCTAACGGTACACAAAATATTCTCTCAGCGGTATATTCATCTTTATCTTCCTCAAAGTCTTCATGTTCTTTTACTAGCTCATCATATTTTTCTGAAAAAGAATCTGATACATATTTTAAGAATATCAAACCTAGTACTACATGCTTATATTCAGATGCATCCATACTTCCTCTAAGTTTATCTGCTGCTAACCATAATTTATCTTCAAATCCTACTGTTGTTGTATTTTCTGATATAGTCTATGATCTCCATGTATTTAATCTTATGTTGCCTCAATTATATCATTTATTTCCCAAATACTGTGGTTGTATTTTACCCCTTCGTTTAATAAATGAAAATTTTTTACTTGCAGTAAATTTTTTGAACTTTTTGTCCCAGTCTACGTTTAATTAGTATAGTCGGAAAACAATAATTAACAATTTCCATATTTAAGTATTAAAAGTGCTTATTTGAATGAAAAGTTATATTTGAATTAATTACGGATATGACAAAAAGACTTTTTTATACACTATTTTAAAAAAGCCGTAGGCTGGTTATTGAATTGAAATTTATTTTAAATTACGCAGCTATATTTTTAAGAGTTGGGAAAATATCGGCAAGGGCTATTAATCTTTCTGATGCCCAAGCATCTATGAAACAGCAAAATGCACCAAGAAATACCCTTGTTATTCTACACCCAACAGAATAAATAATTGCATCTTCAGCATGAAAATTGTTATTTATTCTATCCCAACATCTTTCAGTAGTTGAACGTCTTTTATAAAGAGATTTCCATTGTTTTGAACCTCTTAATATTGGAGTGAAATACCTTGGGTTGTCTAATGTTTTAGTGTAATAAGATTTATTGCTTTTCATAGGACATTTTTCACAGTTTTCACATTGAACTGGGAATAACCATTTATGTCTATATTGTTTACTAATAATTCCCCAATTACGAAGCTGATGTCCACAAACAGTTCCGTGTGGAATAGCATTCTTATCAAGTTTAACAAATTCACTATTTGATGAAGGTTTTGAAGAACGTGAATTTAAATCAATAATAGGATTTATTCCATAATGCATGCATAAAAGATAAAAAGCATTAGCATCATAAGCAGAATCTAAGGCTACAGAATGAAATTTAATTTCAGGATATAAATCCACAAGTTCTTTAAGTGCATAAACGCCAGTAACAGCATCATGGCGTGCCGCGCTAACAAATTTAATATGGATAGGTAGGCTGTAAAAGCTATCACAGGCAGTAAATCCGTGATAGGTATGACCATAGTAATAATGTTCATTAAAGCTATCCCAACCCCAGCTAGCACTGGGGTCGGTAAACTTTCGATAACAGTCACAATGTTCTCCTGGTTTAAGTTTGCAATCACAAACTTTTTTACCGTAAGGCGAAGCCTGTGTTGGCATACAGGTTCCGTCGCCAGCAATATTTAGTTTAGAAGGATCGCCCAAAATACCCATTGATAAAGAAGGAATAACAAATAATTCTTTAAGTATGTTGTTCATTTTGGATTCGCTTCTGTCAAGGAGCTTTGAATTATCATATTTTAAGATTCTTTTAACTAAACGGTCAACTACACCAGACTTGGAGTTATTCATCTTTTGGTTTTTCTTTTGTTTTTTACGTGGTTTACGTTTAATTTTACGCAGTTTGGATTTATTAAGGATCTTATCCTTATGAATCAGCCTATCCATAAAATCATAAAAAGTACCTACACCAGGAATTCGGTCAACATGTATGCCTTCGGCTTTAGAGTCTGAATAGCAAGCGGGTATAAAGCCAGATAAAATTGAATAGAAAGGGTCTGAACGTAATGTTTTTACCCAAGATGATATACTAGTTTCTTTACAATAAGCCATGATAATAAGTGACCTGAGTAATGCTACCGCATCTTTGGGCGGAGCCCCTTGATTAGATTTAGAGTAAGTACTTTCTATTAGAGGGACAATTCCGGTTAGGTCGGTAGACCAGATTTTAGTTATTTGTGAACTACGCTCAAACAAAGTGATTTGTTGATTGGTTTGAATATAGAATTTTTCTAAAAATGTTTCAAGAAAATATTGATATTGAGAATGAGAAACCTTAACAGTTAACATAAAAACACTCCTCGCAAATGAAATAATGTAAAAAAATATACATATTTAATTTTGCGAATTTTTACTAGCTGTCAAGTCTTATTTCACAATGTTTAAGTAAAAAAGATTAAAAGTAATACGAATAGCTTAAATTTTCTAGGTTATTCGTACAATATGAGGCACCACGAATTTTTGAGGTGAAGTTGATTTTTGAGCAAAATGAATCAAGAGTTAGCAGTACCTTAAGAGTTTCCGAGAGTGCACGTTTAATAATTGTGAGGTGAAAAAAATGAATGCAATAAATATATCGAATCTTAGAAAATCTTATGATGGAAATAATAATGCTTTAAATAATATAAGTCTCAGTATACCCAAGGGTGAAATATTTGGATTTCTTGGTCCTAACGGCTCGGGAAAAACTACTACTGTTAGAATTCTCAATGGAATTCTTTCATCAACCTCAGGTCATGCTGAAATTTTAGGAAAGCCTGTGAATGAACATAATCTTGAACTCCATAGATTATGTGGAGTTATGACCGAAAGTTCTTCCTGCTATGAAAATCTTACCGCTGAGGAAAATCTAATATTCTTTGGAAGAATGCATGGTATGGAAGAAAAGCTGCTGAAGGAACGCATAGATTTCATTTTAAAAAGGCTGGAATTACTAGATATAAGAAATAAGAAGGTTAAAGCTTTAAGTACAGGGATGAGGAAGAGAGTTTCTCTAGCTATAGCTATTATTCACAATCCTCAAATTTTATTTCTTGATGAGCCTACTTCTGGCTTGGACCCAGAAAATGCACTTAATGTCTCAAAACTTATAAAAGAACTTGCAGAAGAAAATGAAGTTACAATCTTTCTTTGCACTCATCAGTTAAAATACGCTGAAAATATTTGCACATTGTATGGCTTTATAAATAATGGTAATATTCTTGGATTCGGTACTTTTGATGAACTTGCGTCAAAGAAAAATGCAAGTCTTCAATTAAAAATCAGGGGAAAAAATATTTCTGAGAAATTTGGACTTATTCATGAAGATCATAATCTATATAGTAAATCTATTTCAGGGGATGAAGAAGTGAATGCTATTATACATAATATAATAGCAAACGGTGGAGAAATTTATGAGGTTGTACAACAGAAATGGTCCCTGGAGCAGCTGTATTTTATGTATATAAAAGGCACAGCCGACGGTGTATTATTGTAATAATGGGGGGATTAATATGAATAGAAATGAAAAAGTATTAATTAAAAAAGATTTAAATGAGATAACAAGTTCAAAGCGGGTAATTGTGCCAATGGCTATTGTACCAATTGTTCTCACCGTACTTATACCTTTGGCATTAATTATCGGTGTCAATTATATCGGGAATGCTTCAGATGTTTTAAGAGGGTTCGGATCTCTTCTAAAAAAGCTGCCTTCTGAATATAAGGCATATAGCCCTGCACAACTTGTAATAAAAATTGTTATAAATTATTTATTTCCATCATACTTTCTTATAATTCCTATAATGTGTTCAGGAATTATTGGCGCCAGTAGTTTAGTAGGCGAAAAAGAACATAAGACAATGGAGACACTACTTTATACACCAATATCCATGGAACAACTGCTAAGGGCAAAGATTTTAGGCGTTTTTATACCATCCTATATTATAACTCTGCTTTCATTTATAGCTTTTGGCATAATAATCAATATAGGTGGCTTCATATATTTTGGAGGACTTATTTTTCCAGATATAAAATGGCTCATTATAATACTTTGGATTTCACCTGCTATTAATTTGTTATCCTTAACCTTCACTGTGATGGTATCAGCAAAATCAAAAACCTTTCAGGAAGCACAGCAGGTAAGCGGCATCCTTGTTCTTCCTGTAATTCTTCTATTGGTAGGTCAAATGACAGGTGTAATTATGCTCAATAACCTTATTATGTTTACAGCGGGTGCTGTTCTCCTGATAATTGATTATATATTAATAAAGAGAATTTCTTCTAAATTTATTCCTGAGAAGCTGATTTAAATATAGGGTATTGTTCTATTTACATTCCCACTATCACTTGCATTTGTTATCCATTTAATCTTTTGGCTAAAATCGACCATTGATTTTTTTTATATCAATTTACGGTAATAATGTTATGATTAATTAAGTATTTTACGTCGTAATGGTAATAAATTGCGAATTATAGATTATTCATATATAACATAGTGAAAGGGGTATATAGGTATGAAAACACCAACATTAGAAACGGATAGATTAATATTACGGCCATTTTGTATGGAAGATGCACGGGAAGTATTTGAGTGTTGGGAAAGTGATCCTGAGGTAGCAAAATATATGTTTTGGACCAGTCATAATGATATAAACAAAACTGTTAACTGGGTGAAAAAAGAATTAAGCAAAATAGATTCTGATGATTGGTACAGATGGGCAATTTTATCGAAGGAAACGGGAAATTTGCTTGGAACTGGATTACTTTATGTTGAAGAAGAGTATGGGAAATTTGAAATGGCTTATAATTTTGGCAAAAAAGCGTGGGGATTTGGGTACACAACAGAAGCAATGCAGGAAGTTATAAAAGTTGCCAAGGAAGAACTGGGGATAAAAGAAATAATGGGAAGACATGCAAAAGAAAATCATATTTCCGGAAAAATATTGAAAAAGTTGGGATTTGCATATATTAAGGACATACCATATGAATGTAATAGGGGGGAAAATATATATGAGGGCAAAGAGTACATTTTGAAGTTATAGAAAATGAGAATGATATGAAGTTGAGTTAATTCGGTATTTTCTTAAATTGCGTCATAAACGGATGTGCGATTTAATATAAAATCGTACATTCGTTTATGACGCAACTTTTTATTGTATAGGAAATAGCTTGGGATGACATATAGGAATATTATAAAGGAATTATACTATTTCTTTTGATGTGGCTTCACTAGAAGATATACCCCCACAAATATAAAAAGTACTGGTACAAAGTATATTCCTATGCTCTGTTTTATAAAATCATATATTGCATTACTTCCAAATAATTTATTAATAATTGAAAGAACACCTATTATCACCAATGCACAGCCGACTATTAGCCCACTTTTATCTTTCATGTTTTCTATAGTATCATTATTTAGATTTTCTTTCTTATTGAAATTATGATAATTACTAAATATAAAGTCAGAGTCACATACATTTTCTCCGCGATCAAGCTTATGAGCGATATTGAATGTGTCAAAGAGCAAATAGAACCAAAGTGGAATTTGAATTACGCTTGTTAATCCTCCTAACCCAATAAATCTAAATAAGGGTTCTACCATGAAAAATATAACCATTGCTTGTATTCCTTTTTTCATAAGTCCTAAGTACATATATCCAAGCCCAGGAACTAAGGCTGCCATAAAGGTTAAAAAATCATTTCTTTTTTGCATTATATCCATCTCCAATCAAATATTTTAAATCATTCATGTTTTCATTATATTTATATTGCACAACCATAATTTCTGTTTTTAATCTGCATTGTGTTTTAATTATTTTATATTGTAAGTTAGTACTAATTATCAGCATCATAGTCAGCCCTGCAACAATCAGTGACATAGCAGGAATATCTATTGAACTTTTTTTATTCTTTTCAATTCTGTTTATTAGCTTCTCATTATAATTGCTACTTAGCTCATGTTCTTCAAAGGAATTTAGTATAAGCCTATCTAAATCATCCCACTTTTCGTGCATATTTCGATATCCCCCCTTTGAATTTCTATCCTCAGTTTTTGTTTTGCCCTATAAACTCTTCCCTCTACAGTTTTTTGAGATACATTTAAAACTCTAGATATTTCCTTTTCTTTTAACCCTACATAATAGTATAATACTACAGCTTCTTTTAAATCTCGTGGAAGGCTACATATGCATTTCCTGACATGATTTTTCTCATCTATGTCACATTCCGTCGGTTGGATATTATTAGTAAAAAGTCCGGTTAAAAATCCCTTTAGATTTCTCTTTCTCTTATAATCTAAAGCTTTTGATATTGATATTTTATAAATATATGTGGATAACGAACATTCCTCTCTAAATTTTACTATATTATTATACAAGGCAATAAATACTTCTTGTGACAAATCTTCAGCTTCAAAGTAATCTTGAGTATATGCATAGCATAAAGATATAACCTTTCTTTTGTACTCATTTACTATTTCAATAAAGCTCTCATTATCCTTATTTCTAAGTCTCTCTACCATTTGATGTTCTTCCAAAAAAATCACTCCTGACTATTAACACTCACTACCCCATTAGCAATATCAACTTTTAATTTCCCTTCCCCATTCCCAATTTTTGTTGATATTCCTTTATTTACTCTTTTCTCTCCATTTACTATACATGCTCCACTATTTATATTTGCGTCTACATTTAAGTTCTTATTCTCTGTGTATACAGTAATCTTACCATTACTTGCATTCATATTTATATCTTTACAAAGTTTATTTCTAAAATATATATTAGCATTAGAAACATTTATATTGCTTTTTTCAATATCTCCTTCTAAGGAAATATTTGCATTACTTGCATCGATATCTATATTAGATTTTATATTTGAATCAATAGTTTTTATTTGACAATTAGCAGCATCGATTTTTAAATTGTATCCATAAGGTACATATATATATGCCTTAACTTGTTTAATATAACTTTCTTTAATATTAACCTCATACCCCTCCATAGTTTTTTGCTCAGCTATTTTATAATCATTAACAGAACTATTTTCTTTCACATAGATATCTGCTTGGATTTTTATATTTTGGTCTTGTGATCTACAAATCTTAATATCCGCATTTGGAACTTTAAATACAAGTCTATTTCCATTAATAGATAAGGTTTTAGATGCACTTATTTTTTTTGTGTTATTTAAAGAGCCTATTTTAAAGTTTCCGTCGTTAAATTCAATGCCAGACCCAACTTTATCTATTATGCTTCCAAATTTTCCGGATAAATTAAGGAATACATTTATTCCTAAATACAAAAAAATAATTAAAATCGTCAAGTAATTAAATTGATTTCTACAGCTCTCATGCTTTCTATTAGACTGTATTAATATCTCTACTCCCAGTAGAATGAAAATTCCAGGCCACCATATAAAAATTTGCTTACCAAGTTCTGGATTATTCATATATATAATCATCCAGATACCAAGAAAAATTAGCCCTATTGAAGAAGTAATCGTACCTATTTTTCTCATAAAAATCCCCCTTTAATTTAGTTCTCATAGGTTTAGACGTATATACTATGAAAAAACCCACGGATTTTTTTAAATTTTGTGGAATTTTTTATTATACTATTAAAATATAGGTACCTGACCCTTGGGAATAGTTACTAATAGAATGCCATAATAGGTACAACTTCTTATCCATCACTAATTCCGATATTGGGGTTAGAGGCAAATTGGCTATAATATCAAATATTAGCTATAAATAAAATAAAAAAGCCATACAATATAAATTTCATTATACTGTATGGTTTTTTTATTAGTTAACCTATTAATCTTTCTATTGTATTATCTAGGCATTCTACAATACCGAATCTACCATTAAATATATTAAAGTTATAATGTTCATATAGATCTTTAGCTAATATATTTCCATTATTAAATGTTGTATTTGTTTTCTCAGGTATAATTAACTTAAAACCATACTCAAATGCAACTTTACAAGTAGTATCAAAGCAATACTCTGTTTGCATACCTGTCATAATTAATTTGTTTATACCTTTATTATCTAAATAATTTTTTAAAATTGTTTCCTTAAAAGCAGAATTATAGGTTTTACGTATTACCTTTTCATTTATAGCAGGACTTATTTCTCCATAGATTTTCCAGCCTTCCGAATTAGGTTCTAATTCACCCCCAATTTTATCAGTATGTTGAATATAAATTACTTCTACATTTTTTTCTCTACATGTCTTAATTAATTTTTTTATATTACTTATAACCTCTTCTACTGCGAAAGGCTTGGCTAAGACTAGTGCATTTTGAACGTCTACAACTAAAAGTGCTGTATTTCTCATAGCTATATCTCCTTTTTAATTTAATCTATATAAGACCAATATTTCCTTAATTATACTATTAATAATGTACATTCCATAGAAAAATATGATCAGCTTGAATGGCTTTCTTTTTTTGCTCCAAACTAGGGTGTGGAATAAATTAAATTAAACTTCAAAGCTTAATTCTTCTCCATCTTTGGGTGTAAACACATTAGTATTAATATTATTGATATTAATAAAATTAATTAAATCTTTTCTTGATAGTCTGCAATGGTTCCATGCTTCCATGTGTACATTGACTAACTTTAGACTTGAATACCTAATACATAATTCATATATATCTTTAGTTGACATGGTTATAGGTTTTCCGTAGTCAAATTGTGCGCATCCGCAATTACAAACAACTATTTCAGGTTTAAATTTTTCTATTGATGATTCAATCTCTTCACACCAGACCGTATCTCCGGCTATGTAGGCAGTGGGTTCTTCAGAACACGAAATAACAAAACCTGATACTGGTGCCATTTTTATAGCGAGTTCATCATGTCCATGCCTTCCATTGGTACGATTAAAAATAATATCATTCCAAATAAAAGTGGTATTAATAGGATGTACATCAGTGAATCCATAGGATTGCAATTTTATTTCATCCTCAGGTTGACAAAATACAGGAATGTTTTTAGAAAGTAATTTTACCGCGGCGTCGTCAAAGTGATCTCTATGAGTATGAGTAACAAGTATAGCATCACAATTAGTAATGGTATCAATATCTATAGGCAATTCAACTAACGGATTATAGTTTTGATTTGGCACATTTTTAATAGGGGTCATAGAGCCAGCCTCACTTAATACGGGATCTACAAGTATCCTTTTATTATTTACTGATATTATTAAGGTAGCATGACGAATCAATTGGATTTTCAATGTGTATCCCTCCAGTTTTTTATGATATAGTTATTATATAATAGATATTACTTGATTAGAGAAATCATAAGAGTGAAAATGATTTCGTCATGAAAGGATTTGTGTAATTATGCTTGATCAAACAGACATACAAATTTTAAATCTGCTTATAAAAAATTCACGAATGCAGTGGCAAGAAATTGGTGAAGAGGTTCATTTAACTGGACAGGCAGTTAAAAACAGAATAAGCAAAATGGAAAAGGCAGGTGTCATTGAAGGTTATACTGTAAAGATTAATTCTGCAATACTTGGTAAAGAATTAACTGCTTTTATAACCGTTTTTATGAAAACAACGGACCATTTATCATTTAAAAAATATATATATAATAATCCACTAATAACGGAAGCTCATAGAATAAGTGGAGATGGATGCTATATATTAAAATTAACTGCTTCTACTCAAGCTGAAATTGTAGACTTCTTAGATGAAATTTTAAAATATGGAAATTATAAATTGAATTTATCAGTACAGAATATAAAGTAGTTATTATTTACATTTAAACGATGAAAGCCATTCAACATAATAGAAATTAGCAATTTGCAGATGAAGAAGGGAAAAAAGCGACCATAGTTAAGTAGAGCGTTAAATGCCGTATGGATAGCATAAAAATATGCAATCTATACGGCATTTTAATTACAGTAAAATCATTCTGCATTATTTAATTTTCTTATTGATATCGCCAACGATATCAAGCATAGTAACCTTTCTTAGAACATTTTCCATGCTTCTTGTGCACTGAACAAAGTGACTTCAATAACGGATTGAATGTTTGCACCTATGGGACAATTGGGATTTGGAGTTGGATGAATTTGAAACAAACCACCATCGTCCACTACCTCTACCGCTTTGTATACTTCTAATAAAGTTATCTCTTCAATATGCTTAGTAAGATACGAACCGCCAGTTCCACGTTTCATATCAACAAGCCCTGCATTTTTAAGCATTCCAAGTATTATTCTAATTACCACTGCGTTGGTATTCACACATCCTGCAATCATATCTGAGGTGGGCAATGGATTTGAATAAATGAATAGAATAGATAGTATGTGGACTGCTACCGAGAATCGACTACTTATTTTCATGACCAGCCCCCCTTTTTATCTATATACTGCTTTTGGATCCTATCACATAGACACTTATCCATTCAATAGAATTTTATCAAGTTCCTCAAAATTGCTATAGCCTTGTGCTATGATCGTTCTTTTATTTTCTTTTTCAAGAATAATTGTTGGAAAACTCCGTGCCCCCAATTTTTGGCCTTTACTAAAGTATTCAAAAGCTTCTTCCTGTAATTCATGTGAAGGAAATCTTTTCTCAAAGTCTTCTTTAGAAATACCAAAACTTTCGGCAATTAACTACCTTCTTCTCCTAACTTAGGACGCCATATAAGACAAATCTCATTGAAATTATTTAACTTATATGTTAAAATTAAGAAACGATGAAAAATATAATTTCTCAACGAAGAGGGGTTGTATTAATTATGAAATTTAAAAAAGTAGTTTCAGGTCTAGTGTGTTTAGTTGTTCTTTTTTCAAGTTCAATTGCTGTTTTTGCTGCAGCGCCAGTTGCTGCTGTTCTTGCAGTAGTATCAATTGCTTATGCTTCAAGTATTTGGATAAGTGCTACTAAAAGAAGTTATTATTGCTCGAGGTATAACGGAATTTGGAAAACTGGAATTAGATATGTATCAGATGTATATGTTGATATAAACTGGAGTGATTATCTCAAAACATTTACAAAAGAAACTTCCAGATAGTTTTGGGATAGTAACCGCAAAGCATAAATTTACGCTTTGCGAGCACTTCCCTGTTTAAATAATTAATAATAAGGAGGTTTTAATTTGATTAATAAAAAAAACATATATTATATTATATTTTTTGTATCCTTATTTTTAATGGGATTATTTAATGTTATAGCAATGTATTTAGATACTAATGGGTTTGAAATTATATATATAAAAATTCTAAGAACAATTGGTAACATATTTATTGTTGTTATCGCAATTTTAGAATTTAATAAAAATAAGCTTACAAATAAAAATAAAAATATTGTAGGGTCAATTTTTATTTTATTAATCTCAGTTATTAATTTTATAATTATTTGGTTTTTATATAAGTATTGATATATGGCATCCGCTGAAATACCTGTAAAAAGTGTTATCTAAAAGTAAATGATTATTGAATATAAATAATTATTTAGAATAACTGTTGCTATAACTATTCCTAATGAGTTTTGTTAGCCATTACATTTAGAAAGAGGTTAATATGAGTATTTCAATATCGGGTTCAAATAAAATACAGTCTGTTAGCTTTAATAATAATGATGCAATTAAAGCCCCTAATTGGGAACTAGTTCCCTATAAAGGTATGCAAACGCCATCAAAAGATGAATTAATCAAACAAATCAAAGAGCTCGCCACAAAGCGTGCCGAAGCGGTAACAGATAAAGATTTTGCATATGTAAATCATCAAGAAGCAAAGTTATCTGCACAATATCTTTCTTCTGTTTCACCGGATAGAAAAACTTTATATAAAGAGGGCGTACAAACGATAAGAGGTCAAAAGCATAATAAAGAAAACATTGAAAGTCAAAAGATTTTAATTGATTATTTAAATGAAGAAGATGGTGTTGTCAGTCTTAAAAATGGTAAGCCATATCCTCTATCTTCAGGTGGTTCTATTACACCAATTTGTAATTCAAGAGGCGGTTATGATTATGATGTTAGTGTAGGCGGAAATACTGTATTATCGTCTAATCAAGGCCTTGGAGGTTGGACTTTTACTATGACACCGGCAGAAATGGAAAAGAAAAATGAATTTAATAAAATATTTGATAGTACATATAATGCTGCAAAGCATGAAAACAAGATAGTATCAAATGGGCGTTTAGATACTAGAATTTAATTTATAGAAGATTCCTATTATGAGCATATTTCTTTTATATTGTACATCAACCCAAAAGGCAGCAATGCCTTTTTTCTTTTTCTTGGATTGATGATAAACCCATTTTTAATAGATAAATTGGATTAGTCTATGTATTGATATTAATTGGATTTAGGCTGTTTTTTAATTCCTGTTGGTGTGATTCAGCGAAAAAGTTTTAACTGGGATAAGTTTGAACTATTTATGAAAACAAAAGATAATACAAGTTTAGAGTGTCTAGTCTATTGGGAAGGGTTATACTTCTTATAAAATAAATTGTATTTAGGCGAATTAGCGGTATAATTTACATAGGAAAGCCAATCATGTAAGTGAAGCAAATTTCGCTTTGAGCATTATGCATCTGCTCGTTATGTTAGCTTTGTAATTATTCAGTTGATAGGAGTGATACCATGAGAAACATAATAGAAGTTAAGGATTTTGTAAAGAAATATGATAAATTTACAGCAGTAGATAATGTTTCATTTGAGGTAGAAGAAGGAAGCATTTTTGCATTTCTAGGTCCAAATGGAGCAGGTAAAAGCACAACCATCAATACACTGTGTACCATATTTGATAAGACATCAGGAACTCTGACTATTGACGGAAAAGATGTAACGCATGAAAAGGATGATGTTAGAAGTGTTATTGGGGTTGTTTTTCAGGAAACGACATTGGATAATAAAATGACTGTCCTAGAAAATTTAATTATGCATTGTCATTTTTATGCTATACCCAAAAGTGAAGTAACAGAGCGTATACAATTTGTTTTAAATTTAGTGGATTTATTGGATTGGAAAAAAGCAATGGTAAGCAGTCTATCCGGTGGGATGAAACGGCGTGTGGAAATAGCAAGAGCACTGCTGCACTACCCAAAAGTATTGTTTTTAGATGAGCCAACCACAGGTCTTGACCCCCAAACAAGGGCTCATATGTGGGAATATATTGTAAAACTGCAAAAGGAGAAGAATATTACCATTTTTTTAACAACACATTACATGGAAGAGGCCGAGATTTGCAGTAAAGTTGCAATTATGGATGGTGGTAAAATCGTTGCAATAGACACTCCTTATCATTTGAAACAGCAATATACAAAGGATAAAGCAAATATAACAACCCTAGATGGGAAAGGGCTGGAGGTACTGCTAGACAGGTTAGGGTTCATTTACAAGAAAAAAACCGGCTATTATTCGATTGAAGTTAATAGTATACCAAAATTAATGGAGATAATAAGTGAGCATAAAGCTTCGATAACAGATTTGGAAATTAATAAAGGCACATTGAATGATGTATTCTTAGAAATTACGGGGAAAGATATAAGAAAGTGAGGAATTTATGGATATTATAGTAGCTTTATGGTTTAGAAACATTAAAATTTTTGCTCGCAATCGTGTTCAGCTTGTTTTCACGATTATCATGCCATTCTTCTTTTTATATGTGTTTAGTTCGATATTTAAAAATGACAATATTCAAAATCCAGTAAACTATATGCTCGCAGGTATTGTAATAACGACCGTCTTTCAAACGTCCCTTACTATTGCGACCAGTACAATTGAAGATATTGTTTCGGGATTTATGAAGGAGGTGCTAGTAAGTCCCGTTAAACGAATCCAGATTGCCGCTGGTCAGCTATTATCAGCAGCAACAATAGCAACCATGCAGGGTATTATTATTCTAATCATTGGTTATTTTATAGGGCTTAAATTCACATCCTGGATAACACCATTTGCGGTAACCTGCGTGATGATTGTTGTTGGACTTGTGTTTTCGGGGTTAGGATTGTTTTTAGCAGCTCTGGTTAAAAATTCACAAACTTTTCAAATTGTAATAACGGCGATAACAATGCCGATGACATTCCTTTGTGGCGCATATATTCCGCTTTCAATGTTACCAAAAACAATGCAATATATTGCTTATCTCAATCCAATGACATATACAACAGCGTTTTTTAGAACTATCATACTGGAAAAGACGTCTTTAACAACCGATCAAATGGTGGCGGAACAGCTTGCTTTTAAAATAGGAAATTTTGTGATTACGCCTCTTATCAGCATGGCGATTGTAATCATTTTCGGGCTCATATTTTTACTATTATCAACTTATGTTTTCTCAAGGGTGGATTTTTCAAGAATTAATCGCTCAAAAAGTAAAGAAGCTGATATATGGAGTTAGTAATAATATGAGCAATGAGTATTAGCTAAGCAAAGTAATAAAGATAAACCTATATGTTCTGCTATGACTGATGCTTTTGCTAAGTTTAACAGACATTCCAGCTCGGCGGGAGATGATTTAATTTAAAAGATTAAGAAATAACACGAGGTATAAGCATTTTTATACATTGTGTTATTTTTTTTATGAAATTATATTAATAATTGCAACTCATTCCCCACATATAGTGGGAGATATTAAAGCAGAGCAGCTAAGAATATTGATTAAAGATAAAAATGGAGTATCTTTATTTGATAATGATAAAATAGATGAGACCTATGGTCATACTATTGAAAATATCTTAAAAACTACAATGAAATTAGAAAATGTGAGAAATGATGATATTTCAGCAAGGATTGAAAAAGTATTAGTTTTATTAGAAAAGGATTTATTTGAAACACCCGAATTTATTGAAGAGTTTGATTATCTAAGAAAGTATTTGGGAGATTTTGATAAGGATATAATGCTCATTAACTTAGAAAAATCAAGAAGGAAAAGAAGGTAGAAACATAATTAAATAACTACTATGGATTATGCTTAATATAACAATAAAAATGTATTTCTACTTTTTATTGTTATCATACTTCTGGATGATAACAATTAATATAATGATTCCTACAGCAACAACGAAAGCAAAAAAACCTCCTACATAACCAATGATATTTTTAACATCATTTTTAATAGCATATTGGGTAACAAAGGACATAATGCCTGTAAGAACCGCAATAATCAATAAGAAAATCCCTATAGCACGAGAAATTTTCTTTATATCACGATTCGCTTTTTCTTCTTTACTCATAGCGTTGTAACCTGAAATCATCCAACTACCTTTTCCGCAGATAAGACAAATACCCACAATTGAAAAAAAAAGTACATCTATCCCAAAAATAATCATCATAATTAATTCACCCTCCACCAAACTATTTTATAATTGTGTCCTTATTCAATTATACAGTATATCAATATAATTATTCAAACATTTAACATAATTATATATAAATTGCTTCCCTAACTTTAAAATCCTTTAACTTTGTATCTGAAAGAGATGTATGTGACTGAACTAATAAATGTTTCCTACCCTATCAATAGCACATAGTACGCAAATCTGTTCCTTTGATATACCTCTTTTTCTCTTTTCATCTTTACTACTTCTACTACCCTTAACCCCACGCATATGTGGTTCTCGTGGCATTATAAAAGTAGTGCTTTTCTTATGATTCCCTTTAAATGACTCACAAAAGATTAAGAAATAACACGAGGTATAAGCATTTTTGTACATAGTGTTATTTTTTTTCTGAAATTATATTAGATAAGATGTACTGAAGAATTTGCATCTTATCTAATATAGTTAACTAAGGTCTATTATAAAACTTTATTTAATATAATATTTAAAACAATTATATTAAAAAGGTAGGGAATAGATGAAGCTTATAAAATTAAATAAAGATAAAATTTTTTAGATTGTTATTGGCTTAGGAGCTTTTCTCATAGGTCACGTTTGTTATTTGCTAGTTTAGCACGTATTTGTATTAGGTGAATGAGCATATCGTTTTTTCTTCCTTTAATTATAGAATGTATAATTAAGATACATTTTATAATATTCAGGCACTTCAAAGCAAGCGTATAACTAAAAAAGGGGGATTGACAATGAAAACAATTATAAAAGAAAGAAAAGATGTAGATAACTCGCTTACTTGGGATTTATCCTCATTGTACCAAACAGATAGACAGTATAATGAAGCTATAATAGGTTTAGAAGAGCTTACGTTGGAAATAGAAAAAAACTATAAAGAAAAACTAAATTCAGCTAAGATGATAAATGAGTGTTTGGATAAAATGAGAATGGTAATGGAAAATGAAAATATTTTAGAAACTTATGCAAGTCTTGCAGTTTCTACAGATCAAACTAATATAGAAAATCAAGCTAGATATATGAAGTTTATTAACATAGCATCAAATTTACAAAGTAAATTAAGCTTTGTAACAAGTGAAATTAATGAAGCAGACGAAAAAATAATAGATGAAGCAATAGAAAAATCAAAAGAAAATAGCCATTATTTAAGTGAATTAAAAAGAATTAAAAAACATTCACTACATCCAGAAGTAGAAAAGGTATTATCATCTTTATCAAGAACTTTAGATGCTCCTTATTCCATATATGGTACAACTATATCCAGTGATATGGATTTTAAAAAGTTCAATGTAGACGGTACTGAATATCCTCTTAATTTTGTGAATTTTGAAAATGAATGGGAGTTTGAAACTAATACTAAAATTAGAAGAGCAGCGTTTGAAGCTTTTTCTTCAAAACTCGGAGAATATCAACATACAGTAGCTGCACTTTATCAGACTCATGTTCAAAAAGAAAAGACATTAGCAACTCTTAGAGGCTTTGATTCTGTTATAGATAGTTTATTATTTCCCCAACAGATAAGTAGGGAATTATATGATAGACAAATAGATATAATCATGGAAAAGCTAGCACCACATATGAGAAAATATGCAAAACTGCTTCAGAAAATTCATAAAATTGATGAAATGACCTTTGCAGATTTAAAGCTTGAAGTAGACCCTGATTTTGAGCCAAATGTATCCGTAGAAGAGTCTAAGAAATACATTCAAGGGGCATTATCAGTATTAGGTGAAGATTACTTAGAAATGGTTAAAAAGAGTTATGATGAAAGGTGGATTGATTTTGCTGTAAACAAAGGAAAATCAACAGGAGCTTTTTGTACTACTCCTTATGGAAGTCATTCTTTTATTTTGATATCTTGGTCTGAGAAAATGAGAGAAGTATTTGTACTTGCTCATGAATTAGGTCATGCAGGTCACTTTAAGCTAGTTAATGAAAATCAAAATATTTTTGATGCAGAACCATCTTTATATTTTGTAGAATCACCATCTACTATGAATGAATTACTTATGGCAAATTATCTTATGAAAACAAATGATGAACCTAGATTTAAGAGATGGGTATTATCTTCTGTTATTAGCCGTACTTATTATCATAATTTTGTAACTCATTTATTAGAGGCTGCATATCAAAGAGAAGTTTATAAAGTAATAGATGAAGGTGGAAGCGTGCAAGCTTCAAATCTTAATGAAATAAAAAAAGGTGTGCTAGAAAAGTTCTGGGGAGATTCTGTGAAAATAGTTGATGGTGCAGAACTTACTTGGATGAGACAGCCACATTATTATATGGGACTTTATCCATATACATATAGTGCTGGACTTACAATAGCTACAGAAGTAAGTAACAGAATTTTAAAAGAAGGACAACCAGCAGTTGATGACTGGAGGAAAGTACTAAAAGCAGGAGGAACTAAGTCGCCAATAGAACTTGCTAAAATGGCAGGAGTAGATATAACAACAGAAAAACCGCTATTAGATACTATAGAGCATATAGGAAATATAATTGATGAAATAATAAAACTTACAGAAAATATGGAGGAATATGCATTGAAAGCATAAGCACAGTGGTTTCGTCCTCTCAAATATCCCAGGGGTGCTTTTTCTTGCACAATAGGATGGGATTTTATAACTGGATTGGGATCACCTAATATAAAAAAATTAATTAAAACCTTAGCTATTTAAGTGAAAAGTAAGTAAATAAATATACAGTGACTTAATAGAAAATTTGAAGAATCTGTTAAGTCACTTTTTCTTTTAACTATTTTAAATACATGTTAAGAAGATTTATAAGAAGCTGTGTAGATCAGGTGTTTTTAGTTTTCTAATTTATATTTACTACTAAATAATCTTAAAGAGGTTAAAATTGCTCCAATCATACAAATAACTGCCGCAGCTATATATACAGCTTTCATGCCGTAAATAAATGCATCATTTCTTCCTACTACGTAATCTGTTACATTGTATCCAATTTTATAGCTCATCATGCTATACAAAAGAGTTGTGGATAAAGCTATGCCGCATACCATTCCCAAATTTCTTACAAGTCCATTTACACTTCCTGCAATACCCAGCTTATCCTTTGATACTGTTGACATTATTAAAGAAGTATTAGGTGATTGGAATAACCCATTACCCAGTGACATAACCCCTATGAAAATTACCATGCTTATAGTTGAAGAGTTCTCATTTAGAGTTGACATTAATATTAAACCTAAACTTAAAACTACTAACCCAATAAAAGTTAAAATTTCTGAGCCTATTTTATCTGATAAATGTCCACTAAGAGGTGCCACTACAGACAAAACTAATGGATAGATCATAAGTAATAAACCAGTAGATGAAGGTGAAAAATTCATCACATCCTGAAGATAAAAAGGTTGAATAATAGTTGAGCAAAAGATGGCTACAAAGGATATGAATCCACAAAATATACTGAGTGAAAACAATTTATTTTCGAAAATTTCTAGCTGTAATAAAGGGTCTTCACATTTCTTTTCCACCATAACAAATACAATAAAAGAAATAATTGCAATTAAAAACCCTAATAAAATTATGGGCTGAGTAAATCCAACCTCTTGACCTTTACCTAAAGCTACAAATAGAGAAACTATAGCAAACATAAACAATAACGCTCCTAGTACATCCAATTTTCCATTTGCTTTTTTGTGTTCTTTAGGAAGTACCTTAAAACTATAAAATAAAATTATTATACCTATTGGTACATTTATTAAAAAAATATATTCCCAACTAGTGGCTTGTACTATAAATCCTCCCAGTGGTGGTCCAACTAAAGCTCCAAGTGCCACGAAGGTTCCTGAGATTCCTAGTGCTTTCCCTCTTTCATTTGATGGAAATACTGCAGTGATAATCCCTTGGCTGTTTGCCATAGTGGCTGCGGCTCCTATTGCCTGTATTACTCTAGCGAGAACTAAAACAAACAGTGAGCTTGTTACTCCACAAAATAAAGAACCAAGTGTAAACAAAGCTATTCCAAACTTGAATATCTTTGTTTTAGAAGTTATATCCCCCAATCTTCCAAAAACTAATATAGTTGCTGAAATTATAATTAAATAACTGGTTACTACCAGTTGAATACCTGCTGATGTTACATTTAAAGATTTAGCCATTACAGGTAAAGCTACATTTACAATGCTACTATCTAGGGTAGACATAAAAACTACCATTACAATTATAACTAGAATTACCCATCTGTTTTTATTACTGATATTATTTGTTACTTTCATTTATATTCTCCTTTTATCCTTATAATTTAAAATTTTTCATATTATTTAAAATTTTATTCAATGAATCTAGGGTAATAACTTTCTCCTTTTCACTTAAATCATTTGTTATTAGACCTTCCAACTTATGAATTTCATTGAGCACTTTTGGAATTATAATCTTAGCCTTCCGTGTTAAATATAATTTATATGCTCTAGAATCGGCTTCATCCTCTTTTCTATCTAAGTATCCAAGGTTTATAAGTTTTGTGACAGTCCTAGCTGACATTGCCTTATCAAAACCTAATTCTTTACTTATTTTATTCTGGCTTATACCTTCATTTTCATTTAATGCAAGTAAATATGGGTAAGAACCACTGCTTAATTCATATTTCTTTAACACCTTATCCAAATAAACCTGGGTGGTTCTAAAAATTTTATTATTGAGTTTAATTAAATGCATTATATCTTCTTTCAAAATTTAACCTCCTTATACTCAAGTATCTTAAAAAACTTCTTGTTTTAATTGACAAGTCAACCTTATTATAGAACGATTTTGTTGACTCGTCAACTATATATTTAAACCAAAAATACAGGTATATTTTAAAACTTCTGTAGAACATTATATATATAGTAGGTTAAAAAATATTATGTGCTATGGAGGTGTATAAAATGTCAACGAAAAGTACAATTTATGAAGTTACAATAACAGAAGAGGGGCTTGAAAATTATAACCGTGATACGATTAGTGCAAAAGACATGGCTGAAAATTTAGGCATTGATGCCGTGATGACTGATTTTCAGTGGGATGAAGATATGGAGAGAGGTTTGATTCTTACTGCCAGAATCATAGATGATATATCAGTAGAAGATGCTTTATCTGAATTGAAAAATGCTGACTATATTGATCATGTAGAAGAAAGTTAGCAAAATAAATTGTGCCCGCAATTTGTTAATATACCCCGGGAAATTTTCTGAAGGAGACTGCAACTGCGGATAATTATTATAAAAGGTAACGTAAGTTACGGACTTTTATCACTAATAGTAATATACTGTAATCAAGAAATTTAAGGGGGTAACAGCATGAAAAGCTTAATTAAAAATATAGAATTCTCGAAAGTAATTGATTTAAAGAACTTAATATCTTATCAAGAGGCCCAGGTTATAAGTAGAACGATTGCGCAGACACCATCTGTGAGTATTACATTATTCTCATTGGATAAAGGAGAAGGTATCAGCACCCACGTAACTCCTGGAGACGCTATGGTTCAAGTATTAGATGGTGAAGCGGAAATTACCATCGATAATGATATTTTCAATGTTAAGGCAGGCGAAACAATAATCATGCCTTCTAATGTTCCTCATGGACTTGAAGCTCGCGCAAGATTCCAAATGCTTTTAACGGTGATAAAAGGTTAAATAATTAAGGTTGTAGCAATGGCAGTTATGTGGTGGACATAATAGATGTTAGTTTAATTAAAAAAAAAGCACTAAAAACTTTTCTGTTGATTTAAAATGGATCCTATGTCAAGGACATTTAAAAAAGACTATGCAACTAAAAGTTGATTTCTGTATTGTACAGGAGTCAACTTTTTTAATTCCCATTGATATCTATAGTTGTTATAATAATCCATATAATTATCAATTAGATTCTGTAAATCAGTAAATGTATCACAACTTTTATAGTCAATCTCATCCTTCATATGACCAAAAAATGATTCTTGTGGGGCATTGTCCCAACAGTTTCCTCTTCTAGACATTGACTGTCCAAGTTTATATTTTTTAAGTAGTTTTTGAAATTTGGGACTGGTATAATGAGCCCCTTGATCAGAATGTATAAACGATTCTGAAGTCAATAATTTCTTATGACGTCTAATTAATCTTTCAATCGTTTCCGTTGCAATATCTAATGTAATGCGCTTAGACAGGTGGTATGAAAGTATTTCGTTTGTAGAAGCATCTTTAATTGTTGATAAATAAGCCATACAAGAAGCTCCATATGGCATATAAGTGATATCCGTTAACAAAACCTTTCCAGCTATGTCCTGTTTGAATTTTCTATTTAAAAGATTTGGTACAACAGTATGTTCTCGAGTTGCTTTCATCATCCTACGATAAGGATTTGCTTTCCTAATTGGACATTTGATATTATATTTACGCATAATTCTTTGAATACATTTTCTATTAATAATTAAATTGAACTCTTGCTCGAGTACCATCTTAATAGAACGTGAACCCTTCTTGTAACCCCTATGTTCAAATGCCTTAAGAACTATTTTCCTTAATTGTAAATCTCTTTGTTCTCGAATATTACGTGTAGATTCTGATTTTAGGTAATTATAATAACCTGATCTTGATACTCCAATTACACCACATAGATGTCTAATCATATTTTTATATTTAGATTTAGAGAGAATGTTCTGAATAAGTGCAAAAATTGAAGAGATCCTTAAACTACCGTTTTTCACCTGCCTTTCTTGCAGCTCGATTTTTTTTAATAGTTCTGCTTCTGCCTTCCAGTATTCAATCTCAGCATCTTTTCTTGTGATTATTTCTTCTAGGGTTAATTCACGTTTAAGTGGGCGTCCACTGCTGAATTTTCTAGTATCTCTAAGGCCTAATTCGCCAGATTCCTTATAAGCCTTGCGCCACCTCTTACTAGAAGACTTGATTCTAGTATTACCAAGTGTTTCTATATCGAACCCTGCATCTTGAAAAATCTGAGACGATAATTTCCCCATTATATGCTCAGCTACAAATAAGGATTTGAACTCATCTGTATATGTAATTCCTTTTTCACTAACTCGTTTAATATATCTGTTTTTTGAGAGCGCTAAAATTTGTTCATTAGTAAATACTTTTTTACTCATAATGCTCACAACCTTTCTAATTTAATTGTACAAAAAAAAATCCCATATGAATAGACTTTTTTAGTGTCTATCATATAGGATCCATTTTAATTAGTTTTTAGTGCTTTTGTTTTTAGGAATTCTAAAGCAATATCCTATTTTTTAAGAAACTTAATCTATTTTATTAAATTCGACAAATTATTTAAATAAAGATACTACTAGCTACTATCCTACGGTATAATAAAGTGTAAGATTTTAAAAATGGTTGTATAAAATAAACTAATAAAGCATCTTGAAAATAGACTAGCGCATTAACTTGTTATTTTTTTGAAGATTTCTAAAGGGTTAAATTATCAATAATTAATAAAATCATATAAGAGTAAGGAGAGAGTGGGGTAATAATTTATGATAATAATAAGAAACTTATTAGGGATTGTAATGTTATTTGGTGTTTTATATCTAGTATCAAATAATAAGGCTAATCTTAATAAAAAATTAATTATTAAGGCATTTGCTATACAATTTGTAGTGGCAATCTTATTAGTTAAAGTTCCATTGGGAAGAGTAATTATACAAAATGTATCGGATGGGGTTAGTAATGTCTTAAACTATGGTAGTGAGGGACTAAATTTTGTATTTGGATCATTAGCAGACGGCAAAGCACCAACAGGAATGGTATTTGGCATACAAGTATTAGGTAACATAATATTCGTATCAGCATTGGTTTCAGCTTTATTTTATCTAGGAGTTTTAGGGTTTATTATTAAGATAATAGGTGGGGCGATAGGAAAAGTTATTGGAACAAGCAAGGTAGAAAGTTTTGTGGCAGTAGCAAATATGTTTTTAGGGCAAACAGATTCACCATTACTTGTAAGCAAGTATCTACCTAAAATGACTGAAAGTGAAATAATGCTAGTGCTTGTATCAGGTATGGGTAGTATGTCGGTTAGTGTAATAATGGGATATGTTGGTCTTGGAATACCTATGGAATATCTTTTAATTGGTAGTACATTAGTGCCACTCGGAAGTATAATTATTTCTAAAATATTAATTCCTGAGGTAGAAGTGGCGAGTGAAATAGATAATTTAAAAATAGATAATAAGGGTGATAATGAAAACTTAATATCAGCTATTTCAGAAGGCGCATCTGCAGGACTTAATATGGCTCTTGGAATTGGTGCAGTGCTTATAGCAATAGTAGCACTAGTTGCAATGCTTAATGGGTTCCTTGGAATCTTTGGAGTATCACTCGAAGGAATACTCGGATATGCATTTGCACCAATAGGTTATTTAATGGGTGTTCCGAATGACCAAGTATTACTTGCAGGGCAATTACTTGGAAGTAAGATGGCGTTAAATGAGTTTGTAGCATTTGGACAACTTGGTAAAGTAATAAGCACATTAGATTATAGAACAGGACTTATGCTTGCAGTATCATTAACAGGTTTTGCAAATATATCAAGTATGGGAATCTGTGTATCAGGAATATCAGTATTCTGTCCAGATAAGAGAGGACAACTATCAAAACTTGCTTTTAGAGGGATGATAGGTGGTTTCTGTGTAAGTGTATTAAGTGCATTAATTGTAGGCTTGATTATTGCAATTTAAAATATTATAACAATGATGAGAGTCAATGTTTCTAAAACAAGCAGTTACAAAGTTAGTTATATAAAATAATAATATAAAAAAAGATGTGGGCTTCATAGTTTAAAATGAAGCCCATATCTTTTTTTGTAAATTGAAGTTTTTTTCAGCAGCTTCCTGACTAGTTTTGATTTTTATTCAAATCTACATGGAGTACATGCGTAAGCTCTGGACTATAACTAGCAAGTTGCCCATTTTTTATCTCAACAAAGATATCTCCAGAGCGGTTGTAAGGCATTAGCAAATATGGTAAAATAATAAAAGAAAATGCGATTTTTAGACGTTATAGAATATGGAGGGAAGAGTTTATGACAGAAAAGGAAAAAATGTTAAGTGGGAAACCATATAAAGCATTCGAAGAAGAACTATCATCTGAACGCCAATATGCAAAAGAAATGATATTTGACTATAACACTCTACGCCCAAGTCAATGTGAGAAGCAAAAGGAAATTGTAAAAAAATTATTAGGTGTAGTTGGAAATGGGTTCCATATAGAATCACCATTTCGATGTGACTATGGATATAATATTTTTATTGGAGAAAATTTTTATAGTAACTACAATTGTACTATTTTAGATTGCGCTAAGGTTACAATTGGTGATAATGTTATGTTTGCACCAAACGTAAGCCTTTTTACTGCAGGTCATCCTATTCATTTTGAACCTCGAAATGCAGCACTTGAATATGCATTTCCAATTAATATAGGCGATAATGTTTGGATAGGAGGCGGTGTTATAGTGAATCCAGGAATTACTATTGGTGATAATGTAGTGATTGGCTCTGGTAGCGTTGTAACTAAAAATATTGCATCTAATTCTATAGCTGTAGGTAATCCTTGTAAAATAATAAGAGAAGTTACAGAGGAAGATAAGAAATACTACTTTAAAACTTTAAAATTTAATAAATAGAATACCCCTATAAAATAGGTGTTTACAAATAACACCGGCTAGATAGCAATTGATAAATATCTTTCGAAATGTTTGACATAAAAATACTCCTCCTTGCAATTTTTGATAATTAGCTTATCTCAATTATTGCCAAGAAAGAGTACTTTTTATTCTGTTTACACAAAATTATTTACAGGCCTTATCTATATCAATCATTCATAAATAGAATAATAGGTCTTATTTATGAATACATTTATAACTTGCCAAATTTTTTAAGATGGTCAATCACACTCATTGCATTCGTGTCTTTTACATTCATTGCAATCGTGTCTTTTACATTCATTGCAATCGTGTCTTTTACATTCATTACAATCGTGTCTTTTACATTCATTGCATTCGTGCCTTTTACATTCATCGCATTCATGTCTTTTACATTCATTACAATCGTGTCTTTTACATTCATTGCATTCGTGTCTTTTACATTCATCGCATTCATGTCTTTTACATTCATTGCAATCGTGTCTTTTACATTCATTGCATTCGTGTCTTTTACATTCATTACAATCGTGTCTTTTACATTCATTGCATTCGCGTCTATTACATTCATCGCATTCATGTCTTTTACATTCATTGCATTCGTGTCTTTTACATTCATCGCAATCATGTCTTTTACACTCATTCCATTCGAGTCTTTTACATTCATTACAATCGTGTATGAGGGACTTTTTACGTTGTTGTTTATCATATTCGCTCATATCAGCGTGCCAATAACTATACATAGTTTTACCTCCTAGCAGTATCAGTTTTTCTAACTGCTACTCTATGTTATTCAGATAAAGATATATTGTGATTAATTATCTAGTATTAAAATGTTTGAGGACTAGTTGCACCGAAAGGTAAGCTAAGAAAAAATATTAATAGGTTAACAGAGGGGATGTGGTAACTTTTAACCATGCTGAGTTATATATCACTTATAATATGACTTGATGGTGTCATATTATAAGTGTATACTAAAGTAGGGTGATAAAATGCAAATTAACCGATTATTCGAAATCGTATATATCCTGCTTGATAAAAAAACAGTAACGTCTAAGGAGCTTGCAGAGCGATTTGAAGTATCAACAAGGACAATTTATCGTGACATTGAAACGCTGTCCTCTGCGGGAATTCCTGTATATATGAGCAAAGGTAAAGGAGGAGGAATTTCTCTTTTATCTGATTTTGTGCTTAACAAAGCTGTTTTAACTGAGAAAGAGAAAGCGAATATTATATCTTCTTTAAAGGCTGTAAGTTCAGTCAATCTTAGTGAAACAGATACCGCACTTGAAAAACTAAGCAGTTTATTTGGGGAAACTAATACAGACTGGATTGAGGTGGATTTTACATCTTGGCATAATGCAGAAGAAGAAAAAGAGCTGTTTTGCAACTTGAAATCTGCGATACTGAGTAAAAATACCATTTCATTTTCTTATTCTAGTGGCAAGGGTGAAAATACAAAACGTCAAGTTTATCCTCTAAAACTGTGTTTTAAAGGACAAAGTTGGTATTTGTACGGATACTGCAAAACAAGGTGCGATAATAGATTTTTCAAGTTAAGACGAATGAAATCGTTATCTGTTCTTGATGAAACTTTTCATAAACGACCACCCACACAAGTGTTTAGTAAAAAAGATATGTTAAAAGAAGATTTTATTACACTAACGCTCAAACTATCAAAAAAGATGGCTTATCGTATATATGATGAATTTAACACTTTTGAACAGCTTGAAGATGGTAGTTTTATTGCAGAAATTATTTTTCCAAAGGGAGATTTGATTTTTAACTATATCACTTCTTTTGGCGAGGATTGTGAAGTGTTATCTACTGAAGAAGTTAGACTTGATGTGAAAACAAAGCTTCAAAATACTCTTAAAAACTATTTATAATATGACATACAGTTGTCAGAGTAAGTGTCGTATAATAGCCTTATCAAATAAATGGAGGTTATTAAAAATGAATTATGAAATGGTAAATTTAGAGCAAAAAACAGTTGTCGGTGTTAGCGCAATTACTAGTAACAGTGATCCTAAAATGAGTGCAGTTATTGGTGGACTTTGGGAAAAGTTATATCAAGGTGGAGTGAATCCTGCAATCAAAAATAAGATTAATGAGTACGCTATTGGACTTTATTCTGACTACTCAAATGACCAATATTGTGTGACTGCAGGCAATGAGGTTTCAAAACCAGAGAATGATGAACTGGCTGTAAAAATTATTCCTGCAGGAAAATATGCAAAGTTTTCAGTACACGGACATATGGAAAAAGTAGTTGCCGAGGCTTGGGGCGAAATCTGGAAAATGGACTTGAACAGAAGTTTTACTGGAGATTTCGAGGAATATCATAACAGTGATTGGGAGAATGCAGACATTGATATTTACATTGCATTAAAATAAAATCCAATTTAGTGGGTGTGAAAGGAGTGTGATAATATGGAGATTATAACATTAACAAAGGATTTCTTCTCGCTGATACATCACAACCATTTTATGAACTTTTATATTTACCTTTTAAAGAAAATATATCAAAGCCCCAGTTCAAACCTCATGTGAAAACACCACAAATTATAGAGCGAGGATTTGTTTTGTATTACTCAAATCAATGTCCTTTTACAATTAAGCATGTTCCACTTATTGAAAATGTGGCAAAGCAAAAAGGAATTCCGTTCAAGAGTATCCTCTTTGAAACAACGGAGCAAGCACAAAATGCTCCTGCTCCGTTTACCACATATAGTCTGTTTTACAATGGTGAATTTCTGACAAACGAAATACTGTCAGAGAAAAAGTTTGAAAAGATATTAACTGAAAAGGGTTTGTAAGGAATTATTTGATTAAGAGATTTAGGGGTGGTTTAATGCATTACCAAGAATACAAATCTATTCTTTCGCCTAAAAACGGAATGAATATATATAGAGGTTGCAGTCATGGGTGCATTTATTGTGATAGTAGAAGTAGCTGTTACAATATGAAACATGATTTTTGTGATATTGAAATTAAGAGAAATGCACCCCAAATGCTTGAAGAGACATTAAAACGCAAACGAAAAAAATGTATGGTTGGTACAGGTGCTATGAGTGACCCATATATTCACGTAGAAGAAGAACTTTTGTATACTCGCAAATGCCTTGAAATCATAGATAAGTACGGCTTTGGACTTTCTATATTAACTAAATCAAATAGAATTTTACGTGACTTAGATTTGCTTAAAAGTATAAATAAAAAATCAAAATGTGTTGTGCAGATGACTTTAACTACATCTGATGAAAAGTTGTGTAGCACCATAGAACCTAACGTTTCAACTACAAAAGAGCGTTTTGAAACTTTGAAAATAATGAGTGAAAATGGAATTCCTACGGTGGTTTGGTTATCACCATTTTTGCCATTCATAAATGACAGCGAAGAAAATTTCCAAAGACTATTAGATTACTGTATTGAAGCAAAGGTTTATGGGATTATGTGTTTTGGAATTGGGTTAACGTTGCGTGAGGGAAATAGAGAATATTTTTATGAAAAATTAGATGAGTGTTTCCCCTATATGAAGCAAAAGTATATTAAAACGTTTGGTAATTCTTATGAGTGTCACAGCGATAACCACAGTAAACTTATGAAAATTTTGTATTACGAATGTAAAAAACATAGTATTTTAGTGGGAGTAGATAATGTTTTTTCCTACTTGAATTCATACGAAGATAAAAATTCAAATGATCAGATTAGTTTATTTTGATAAACTGGGCGGACTAGATTAGCTCGTCCAGTTTTGTATATTAGTAAATATCGACTTTATGAAAGGATACTCTGGACTATTTTGGGCATGTAAGGAAAGAAAACAGATCCATCACATGTTAATATGTGTGGATCTGAAATATATTAATTAAGATTCATTCGTTTATCGTTTTTAAATATCTTTCTTGAGGGGTTGCCCTCAACCCTGTAAACTCTATTGTTTGTTAAATCATAAATTGACGACCAAACGGTGTAGTGAGTCAAAATATAGCTTTATGAAACTATTATTATGATAAGATTATTTTCGATATTATGCAAGTATTTTAAGAAAATTTCTTTTAAAAATGATATAACTGTCTTTGATGAATATGTAAGCTCAATTAATACAGAGACTTTGGTTTGTCCATTTTGTGGCGCTAAACATGCATTATATCCATTTCGGGTACATGCTTTTACTACTTTTAGCACTATTAATCTACTAAAATCATATTGATTGTAAAAATTTATTACAAAGTGTGATAAATAATGATAATATTATGTATAAGAGTTACGACGCAGTTGTTAGATAATGTGCAGTAACAAAAGTTGAGGTTAGAAGGAGTTGATTAAATATGTCTGATAAAAATAATATTAATAATGAGAATCCCAATAATAATGAAAAACAAGATAAACAGAATTATTATCTTGGTGCTGGAATTGGAATTGGATTAGCATTTGGGGCAGCATTTGGAGTACTATTTAATAATATAGCTATTGGAGCTGGATTGGGTATGCTTCTTGGGATAGTCATAGGTGTACTAATGGATAAAAATAAAAAGGATGTAAAAAGAGACTTAATTAAAGTTGTTTTAGTGAGTATTATAGGTGTAATTCTTGTATCATCGGTACCTAAGATTATTGATTATTTATGGTAATTTAACTGTTATTATATAAATTTACTGATGCACATCATTCTTAAAAGGCGCCTAACAAAGTGATACGCCTTTTATGGTTTTGTCATCTATGATAACTAGGGCTTACAGGTACGCTGGACCTTGTTGTAGGTTATTTATAATATGCTAATATACCTTTTTGGCGGGATAGGCAAAACTACCCAATTTAACTTCTTTGACCTTTTAATTTTTTTGCACGAAATCATAAATTTCATATTAATTAGGCAAAATAAATTTCCGATATTTATTATAAAATCCTATTTAATTCCAATGAGTGAAATTAAACCATTTGCTAAAGTTTCTCCCCGTCAACCGTATAGCCTTTTTTTAGTAGTACATTTCTTAATTTTACATTTGTATAAATTATCTGTTCTTTAAGTTCAATAACGCCTACATTCAAATAAAACTTTAAAGGTAATTTATCTATTGCTTCGTATTGGGTAGCTAGCCAACACTGGATTTCATAACCTTTTGGGCAATAACTATAGGAAACAGACTGAGAAAGCACGTTACCGAAAACTTCAGAATGTTTTAATCCTAAGTAAGCCGCAGCTAACCCACCTAAACTAAATTCACCGATTATGGACTCAGAACTTTTAGTAGAAATATTATAATTATCTCTGACCCATGGAATTATTTCTTTAACTATGATATTTCCGAAGGTAAATATGGCTTGCCTTTTTGGTGTACGGGAACCATTCATGTAAAAACGGGCCACCTCCCATTTTTATACATATTATATTTGAATTTACTCTGAATAATAGTGATATATGGTACATAATGGTATACTTTACTTATAAGTTGGTTCATAATGGTAATTTATTGTTCATTAAATGACTTTAAAATGAAGAGGGTTTTAATTAGGAAAAATATAGTTTAGATATTTGGGATGTGCTCGTTTGTTTAAAATAAAAAATATTTTACATATTAGGAATGGGAAAAACAAAAGACGTGAAAATTAAATTTCATGTCTTTTTCCTTTAATTATTAACATTATAAACAATTGTTTTTATTTTCAGTTAGACTTTCATTGTACATTTTTTTTGCTCTAAAGGCCCGATTACCGTATATTATTGATAATATAAGAAGAATTATAAAAGGCAGAAATCGTAAAATTACAACTGGGGTTTCAAAAATAAAAGCTCTCCAAAAGTCATCTCCATTTTTCTCCCATAGTCCAGGTGTTAAGTATCTCAAATTATTGGTTTTTAAACTAAACATATAAACTAACATACACACACAACTACAAATACACTGATCAATAAATCTTTTGTATCTTGCCAATTTTGATTCTGTATCTGAAAAAATATCCGACAAACCTATATTTGATAACTTAGGAATAAAATATTGTCCTCCTGATAATGATAATCGTGTTCCTGAAACATGCTCCCAACCAGCATCTTCAAATAAAATTTTATACTCCTCAAATTGTCTTTTACTTTTGAATACACGATAATCAACTCTATAATGTAAATCTACAGAATCTTCTTTAACAAAGGTATAAACTCCAAAAAAACTATATTTTTTAAGCACAAATCCACATTCAGCCATTTCATTTAAGTATTCTTCCTCTTTATCCATGTCTACGAACGTCTTAAATTTTCTCATGATTTTTGCTCCCTTCTACTATTAAACTACATTTTGAGAGATATTTATTAAATGCCTCATTCTAGCAATCTCCAGGTTTAATACCTCTTTTCCCTCATCAGTAAGCACATACACTTTTCTTCGTTTATCTTCACTTTCTACTGATCTTTAGCACTTAAAATAGCACAATATTTAATGGAAATAACGCATGTATTAACAAAAAAATACATGCGTTATAATTTTTTTAAGGAAATATATTCAATTTTATATAATATATTTGTATATAAAATTTAGGCTCTGTTAGACAATAATGTTGATATGAGTATATTCACCTAAAAATGTGCTACCTCAGACCGTCAAATCACCGAAAAAGCCAGCTCAGGCACCAAAAATATGCACAATGCAAGAACTAGGATTCCTATAAAAATAGCAGCTAGCTTTAAAAAGTGTGTCGTAACTTGATTCATAAAAAGAACATCACTAATTGAATTTTATCAAAACGTTAATCATTTTCTGGTTTTGTATCTAGAAGATTTTTTAATAGTTTTTGAAGCACGTCCACAATAGCGGTGATGATACTTGTTGCTAAAATACCCATTAGACTTAATGATATAGGACCTGCTGGGTCATCCCCTGAGACTTTAGCAATTACCTTTAAGGTTACTATCCCTAACACGATGAAGAAGATGGTTGTTAAACCACATTTCTTTATGACCTTCAAAGATTTAAGTGATAACTCGGAGAAAGCATTGTTCCTTTCAATATAGGTTAATAGTTTAAAAGCTTGATACAATGCAACAGAAAACGCAATACAGCATCCATAAGCATATCCTAATAATGGATATAGCGAGTAGTCCCTTGGATGTGCTTTTGGTTCTCTAATGGCTAGCCTAGGTAACCAAAAGATACACAAAGCAAGCACCGCAATTCCAATCAGAAAAATAATTACCTTTAAGAAAGTGGTTGAACCATGTTTAACATTCATTTAAAGCACCTCACTAACTTTATTCTAAAATGATTTTAACACATAATTTATCGTTTTACAATATATTGATATCGTTTTACAATATATTGATATCGCTTTTTATTATATTATTATTATTGTTGTATTATATCCTTTTAATTTTGACAAAAATAAAATAAGTTTTGCCTGTATAAATTGTAAGTTAGATTTTAGTTAGCTATAATATTCTTTAATTGTGACAATAAGGTAGTCCGATATTGGACTACCTTATATTCGGGTACAGCTGACATACGTGGTGCGTCCCGACAGGGCGTATATTCTAGCAGGTGGGAATCCTGTCAAGGTAAGATTTAGCAAATCGCTTTGTATCGAGTCTTAGAGATGTTGCGGTAACGTAACATTTTAAGCGTAGACAGAAAGTTAGCGAGGTAGAATTGACTGGGTGTGCGACCTTTTTAGTTAGCGAAAACGTTGTGTAGTAGTGATGATAAGCTTTCTAGGCTGATAGAATAGTTACTTAAGAAATGGTTTCTGTTAGTTAACTGATATTTTCGAGTCCGGCATAGGAGCCAATAATCTTATGGATACTGAGGCTTACTAATACTCCTGCCAGCGTTGCAGTAATGTAATGTTGCGAAGCATAGGTGAAGACGGAGACACTGGCTGTAAAGTCACACTTCGGGTACTGTTGCATATGAATATAATTTCCTTGTTGTTAAATTTCGTAATCAATGATGCCTATCCCTAGTTCAGATGGGAGGTTGAATTAATTTTTCTACTTCAATGTATATACCTGGGTACAGATGGAGGATAGCCTTATGGTGGTTATAGATTAGGTGTAAAACCTAACCAGGTAAGAACTGAGAAAAACGGAGTAAAGAGGAGTTCTAAGTGCAATATTTAAGGAAAATATATCGGTAAAGGTGATTGACCTAACGGATAAGGATTAATAAGTCGATTCTGTAATGTTTGAGGACTAGTTGCACCGAAAGGGTAAGCTAAGAAAGAATATTAATAGGTTAACAGAGGGGCCGTAGTACCGCTTGGATATCATATCAAGAAATGTGGTAAAGGAAAGGGCCTTAGACGTTTTAGTGTATAAAATTATTTTTGTAAATTCTAATTCGCCAAATTAGATGAAAGAGACTATTCGTACAGAAAGGAGGTGGAGACTCCTATGAGTACAAACAATATTTATTATGTAGATATGAAAAAAAGATTTGAAAATTTCCAGAATAATAGAATAGATATGCGTAAACTGCACGAATTAGTTTGCTCGGAAGAGAATGTTATGTTAGCAGTAAGACAATTAGGGAAAAGTAAAGGTCGTATGACAAAAGGCCCTGATGGCTCAAACTATGATACTTTAACGGAACGATGTTTTTGTGAACTAGCAGTAATAGTTAGAGAGAGACTATATAACAAGAAAATGGATTATGTAAAACGAGTGTATATTCCTAAGGGGAATGGAAAGAGAAGACCAATAGGTATTTGCAGTGTGTGGGACAAACTAGTTGAGAAATGTATACAATTAGTTCTAGAACCGTACTGCGAAACTAAATTTGTTCCTAGTTCATTTGGATTTAGGGAGCAAGTATCTACACATAATGCAATAGCTAAAGTTAAAAATCAATGCACAACTATGCCTTATGTATTATCAGTTGATATGGAAGACTATTTTGGAACATTAGATGCTGATGTAATGTATAGAGAGTTATGGAGTATCGGTATTAAAGATAAAGTGATTTTGAATTATATATATCGTTTCATTAAAAAAGGATACTTTGAAAAAGGGTGTAAGATATATGACCCTAAAGGAAGTGCACAAGGAAGTATATTAGGACCTTTACTATCTAATATTTATTTGCATAGATTTGACGTTTGGTTAAGAGACCAAGGTGATGATTGGCATGATAAGAGTACGAAAAAGTTTGTTAATAGTAATGGTAACTGTAGAAGAAATATGAGATATACTAATTTGAAAATTGGTATTCATGTAAGATATGCTGACGATATACTTATACTTTGTGAAAGTAAATATCACGCTGAAAAATTTAAATATAGCGTAAATAGGTACTTAACAAAGAACTTGAAATTGAAAATCAATCAAAATAAGACGAAAATATATGATTTGAATAATGATAAAATGAAATATCTAGGATATAACTTTAGTTTAAGGAAAGTGAATAATAAATATAATAAGACTAGAAATATGCATTGTGTCAATGACTTACCAGAAGATAAAGCAGATATAATTGTTAATGAATGTAGAATAAAGTTGAGTAAGATTAAGAAAGAACCTAAATATGAAAACATAATGGCTTGGAATATCTATATAATAGGGTTACATAACTATTTTAGAGGGATGAATGAATTTAACGAAAGCTTTGGAAAGCTAGGATGGCGGATTTACAAGAAATTTTATAACACAATGGAGGATAAAACTACATTTACAACTAATCAAGAATTTAAGGATAACTTTATGAATGGAAAATATAATAGTTGGGGTAAAACTGGATACTATTTGTATGGAAGTAGTAAAATTCCTATAGTGCAGATAGGTTGGGCTAATTGGGATAGTAATCTAACACATGCTATTAGAGGTAAAGTAACTAGGCCTAACCCATATGATTATGGAGAAAAGAAAAATCATAAACCTGGAGTTTCACTGGAAGATATAAAATATCTAGTAGAAAATTCGAAGTGGTCAAATGAGAGCAGTAAGTATTGTGAGTTTAGAATTAGCAAATATAGTAGTTGCAAAGGTAAAAGCTATTTGTCGGGCGATTTTGTGTCTGTTGAAGAATATCATTGTCACCATAAAACACCACGTGGTAAAAACGGCAAAGATACGTTTACCCGTACAGTTTGGGAGAGGGGAAAAAGCCGAGGTAAAAATATCGGAGCTTTACCTATTCTCATGGTAACCCAGCAGTGAATGGTATTGAGCTTCGAAAAGTTGGTCAATGATGTGGCAGAAACGTTCACGTACGTGGAAAGCAACATTTATTTGTGCGTTAAAGCGAGTGCAAATAAACGCATCCGTAGTCAGAGGCCCTACCTAGCTAAACATTGAGAATATACGGAAACTCGGGGAGATCCTACTTGGTCTTTTCAAATGAAAAGTATGCAGTACAAACTGAAGAAGTAAGGAACGCAAATGCTAGTAGGAAGTCGGATACTCTCATAGTACTAAAGATAACGGGTAATTCCGGAGGAAGGAAGGAGAGTAACATATGAAATCGCTTAAAAGAGAAACACTGCCCAGGTTTAGAACTGGAATAACAGTGAGAACAAAACTTGTAAGCATAGCACAAGTAGCTCGCAGAAATAAAGAAGCAAAATTCTGTTCATTGGCTTATTTAATGAACAAGAATACTTTAACAGAATCATTCAATAGACTGAATGGCTCGGCCTCTGCGGGTATAGATAAGGAAACTAAAGAAAGTTATAGGAAAAACCTAGATGAAAATTTGAATAACTTAGTAATCAAATTAAAGAAAGGAAGCATAAGCAACCTTATGCTAGATATTGGGCATCTGATGGTGTAAGAGTTAGAACAGGAGTTGAAACTTTAAATGCATCTTATAATCCACTTTTGATGATATATTGAAACTTGCCCATTCAATAAAACAAGGTAAAGTATCAGCATCATTAATAATGAGTAAATTAGGCTCCTATTCAAGACAAAATGGTTTAGCGAAGGCATTAAGTGAAATTGGAAAGATAGAAAAAACAATCTTCATATTAGATTATCTTTCGGATGAGAATTTCAGAAGAAAAATCAATACGGGATTAAATAAAGGTGAAGCAATAAATGCTTTGGCTAGAGCTTTATTTTTTGGAAAACACGGAATGCTTTATGATAAAGATATTCAAGGACAAGTACAAAGAGCTACTGCTCTCAGCATGATTATAAATTCAATAACTCTTTGGAATACATTATATTTACCTAAAGTTATTGAGAAACTAAAAGAAACAGAAGAAGTTAATGAATTATATATGAAGCATATTTCTCCTTTAGGATGGGAACATATAAATTTTATTGGACAGTATAGTTTTGATGATAATTATGATTATGATTTAGTAAATAATATGAGACCATTAAAAGCAATCTAATAAAAAAACAGTTACCTATTTCAATTATTGAATTTATGGTAACTGTTTTTTCTTAATGGGACTTTTGCACAAATTGCGAGCACTACCCCATTATAGTATCATATGGATACTATAATGAAGAAGAAAATTTACAGTTAAGAATATTGCACATCAGGTAAAAGTAACTTACTATGATAGAACATTATTTACTTTAAAATTATTTTATTTTTAATGTATAGTAAAATATTTATTGTAACATTATCTATATAACCAATGGTCTCAATGACAAGAGAAAATAATTTCCAAGATGATCAGCTATATTATACTCTTTCATTCGGCAGTAAAATGGTAAATATGCTACCTTTTCCAAGTTCGCTCTGCACTTCTATGGTACCGCCGAACAGCTCTACAATTCGTTTTACAATGGCAAGACCCAGGCCATTTCCCGCTTTGGAGTGAGAAGTATCGCCCTGATAAAATTTATCGAAAATGTGAGCTTTAGTCTGTTCATCCATACCGGCTCCATTGTCCTGAATGGAAAACCGGATGCCACCGGTTGAATTTAAAAGACTTACACTGATAAGTCCTCCCTGATAAGAGAATTTGACTGCATTATCCAACAGATTAATCCAGATTTGCTGTGTTAAGTCGTCGTTTCCGTTAAAAATCACTTTATCCAGTTCTACATTTACAAAAATCTCTTTTACAGACCACTTCGGTTCTGTCATAATAATTGACCTTCTGATCTGCTCATCCAGTCTAAATAGGGATTTATCTGAAATGATTTCAACGTATTCATATTTAGACAGATTAAGAACATTGGTGGAAAGTTCCGCCAGACGTTCAGATTCAGCAATAATAATATCAAGGTATTCTTGTTTTTCTTCCTCACTGAGATTACTGTTTTTAAGCAACTTGGCAAAACCTCGGATGGATACAATGGGTGTTTTGAATTCGTGGGAAAAGTTATTGACAAAATCCCTGCGGAGCATTTCGAGGGATGACAGATCATGTATCATTTTATTGAAGCTCTGTGATAATTCTTCCAACTCGCCGACGCCTTTGATATCCAGGTGAGGGCTAAAATCACCCTCGGCGATCTTGTGTGTGGCGTCAATCACTTTGCGGATGGGACCCAGCGCTTTTTTACTAAAAAAAATGGTGATTGTTATTCCAAGAAAAATACAGAACCCGATTAGTGCAAATAAAAATCCGTAAAGTTTGTCTCCGCGTATGTTCGTACTGTCGGTGTTTGATAATGAAAGCAAACCTATATGGTGAAATACCATCATAATGAATATAGTCAACATGAGTGCTGATATCATGACTGCAAAAACAAACAATACTAGTGAGGTGGTAAGGTTCAACTTTTTTTTGATTACATTTTGGTGTTTCATACCTTTTTAACCGCTTTATATCCGATCCCGCGCACCGTTATAATTTCAAACTCCGTCCAATCCCTGAACCTGTCCCTTAAGCGGTTAATATGCACATTAAGTGTGTGGTCATCGGTTTCGGATTCCATTCCCCATATCTCATCCATGAGCTGTAAACGGGTAAATATCATGTTTGGGTATGAGAGCAGCTTGAATAAAAGGTAAAATTCCTTTTGCGGCAGTGTAAACACTTCATGCTCACGGGATACGGTAAGCGTATCATAATCAAGCACTGCTTCGCCGATAGTGAGCTTATGATCACTTGATATTTGTGACCTGCGGAGTAGCGCTTTGATGCGCAGCACCATTTCCCGCTCATCAACGGGTTTGATCATATAATCATCTGTGCCAGCAATAAAACCCTGTCGTTTGTCCTTCGGAGCCTGTCTTGCTGTCACCATTAAAATCGGCAGGTTTTTCCACGATAGTCGAAGCTGTCTTGTCAGCTCGTATCCGCCCATGTTTGGCATCATTAAATCCAGAATAACAAGATCAACGTGCTGTTTATCCATAATTTCAAGTGCGGCTACACCATCATTCGCTTGCAATGTTTCAAATCCATTTTGTTTTAAAACTGCGCACATCAGTTTTCTTGTGTTTGTATCATCTTCAACAACTAATATTCTGACCATTATGAACACCTCCATTTATATAAGTATAGCATAAAATAATGACTCTAAAATATCAACTGAATATCAACAGAAATTGTGATTTTTGTTGATATTCAGTTGATATTTATCTAGTAAACTAATGCATATAACGCAAAAGGAAGTGAATTCTATGTTGAACTCAAACTAAATAATGTACAAAGAAACTATAGGAACGGAGAAAATGTTGCCATTTTGAAAGAATTGTCATGAGGATTTGTTTTCCAAATCCATATCATGAATTGGGCATCAAACCTCATTGTGGAATGTTGAGATTGCTTTATTATGATGTGATCTATAAAGAATGTAAAAAAAAGCAAGCTGTTGGAATAATAAAAATTAGCGGGCATGAACGGCATGACCCTTCAGGAAAGGAGAAAATAAATTTGGAATATATAGAAGTAAGTCATTTGACTAAGGATTATGGTCATGGAAGAGGAATATATGATGTTAGTTTTAAGGTCTCAAAGGGTGAGACTTTAGGTTTTCTTGGGCCAAATGGTGCAGGAAAATCTACAACGATGAGACAGCTTATGGGATTTTCAAAACCGCAAAGTGGAACCGCAGAAATATTAGGAATGAACTGCAGTGAAAAGTATAGTGAAATATTGAAGCATGTAGGTTATCTTCCAGGTGAAGTTGCACTTCCTGATGGACAAACAGGATGGCAGTTCATAAAAATGATGCAGGGATTACGTAAAAACGGAAATAATGATGAAAGAATTAAGTATCTTATAGACAGATTTCATATGGATCCTTCACCAAATGTGAAACTTATGAGTATAGGGGAAAAAAGGAAACTGGCTGTTATTGCAGCCTTTATGGGTGATCCTGATGTATTACTTTTGGATGAACCCACAAGTGGTCTGGATCCAGTTATGCAAGAAGAGTTTATTAATTTTATTCATGATGAAAAGGAAAGATATTAACAATTCTTAATGCAATAGATGTAAAACATGGATTAAGGAAAGAATTTAATGTCATTCTCAAAACAAAGGATGAATATAATCATTTTTTAAATGAAGGATTTGAAATAACTTATAAAAATGATAAATCTAATAAAGTTGTAATAGTTATGGAAGATGCAATGACAAATAAATTCCTAGAAACGATTGCAAAATACAATGTTACTGGGTTTTCAGAGGCTTCTATAAGTCTTGAAGATTTTTTTATGCATTTCTATAAGAATGATAAAACGTTTGGAGGTGTTAAAAGTGGAAGAAATCATAAAAGTTGAACACATTACCAAGGATTACAGTAATGGAAGAGGAATCTTCGATTTTAATTTTAGCGTTAAGAGAGGCCAGATATATGGGCTTGTAGGAACAAACGGTAGTGGAAAAACAACTACACTTCGTAGTATGATGGGATTCGTAAAGTCTGATAAGGGCAATGTTTCCATACTTGGCATGGATGCATGGAAAGACGCTTTTGAGATTAAGAAGTTTATAGGTTATGTTCCTGGTGAAATTGATTTTCCTGACGTTGGTACTGGGACTACATTTTTAAAACTCCAGGCAGAATTTCTTGGTATAAAAGATATGACATATACTAATGAACTTATAGATATGTTTAAACTTGATACAGATGCAGAACTTAGAAGAATGAGTAAGGGGATGAAGCAAAAAACTGCATTAGTTGCAGCATTTATGTCAAAACCAGATATTCTTTTGTTGGATGAACCATCTACTGGGCTTGATCCTCTTATGAGGGATATGCTCATTGAGCTTATTCTTGAACATAAGCGTTTAGGTAAGACAGTATTCATGAGCAGTCATATTTTTAAGGAACTGGAAGCCACATGTGATGCTGTTGCATTCATACATAATGGCCATTTTATAAATTTTGTAGAAAGGTCAATGCGTGATCCAGACATGGCTAAGATCTACAAGGTTGGATTTGAGGATACAAATGAATATGAGAAATTTGCAAACAGCAAAAAATTTAAGATACATCGTAAGAATGATAACTATAAACATCTAATGCTGTTTGTAGATGATGGCAACATAAATGAACTGTTTGCCGAACTTGCAAAATACAACATACGATATATCAAATATATCCCATATACATTGGAATTCTATTATACACAAATTATTGAAAAGGAAATAAAGATACAGGAGGGAAATAAAAATGTTTAGTTTACCATTATTTAAGCAGTCAATAAAATCAAATTGGGGAATTTGGCTTGTTATGACAGTTATTATGGATTTAATTCTTTTACAGCTTACGTCCATGGAAGGAATTGCTAGTTCAGGATTGGTTGATACAATGTTTTACGGCATGCTTGGTATAGTACTTCCTACTATTTATGTAATGGTTACAGCGAATAAACTTCTTGCAGCACAGGTTGACAAGGGTTCAATGGCATATATACTTTCAACACCGACAAAACGTTCAACTGTAGCATCTACACAAATAATATTTATGCTTCTTTCGCTGTCGGTAATGTTTTTATCTACAACACTTGTTCATACCATTACTAGTGTAGTTATTCAAGACAGTATTGCATTAAAAACAGTTATTGAACTAAATCTTGGTGCATTTGTATGTGTAGCTGCATTGGGCGGAATCTGTTTTATGTTTTCAGGAATATTTAATCTTTCCAAAAATGCTACAAGTTCAGGCGGATTAATTTGTATAATATTTATGATGTTTAATATGCTGAAAATGTTCTCAGACTCTGGTGTTAAAGGATTTGATAGCTTTAAATATTTTACAATAGTATCTTTATTTGATGTAGAGGGTATCACTTCGGGGGGGAATGCATGGATATGGAAAATATGTCTTCTTCTTTGTATAGCAGTAATTACTTATACAGTCGGTTCGATTTCATTTCAAAAAAAAGATTTACCCTTATAGAAACAATTAATATTAAAAAATGTATTTGTAATAAGAATTATATCCTAATGTTGAAATTTCTTGATAGTAATAAAAATAGTTAAAGACTTTGAAAAGATTCCAAAATTGCAATCTACGATAAAGAAAACATGAGTAAAATCCAAATGGCAATTGAGTTTATAAAATCCTTACCACAACCAGCGAATAAATGTTATGTTTTATGTGATAGTTGGTTCATATGGGGAGCCGGATGCCTAAGTGCGACAAGAAGTGGCTTCTTCTTGTAATAATATTAGTGCAGAGTAATCTGCTGTCTTAGTAGTAAAGACATTCCCATCTGAAACTGCGTCAGAAGTAACTCTGGGGTGGGTTGCATGAGGAAAAGCCTAATTGATTATCTAATATCCAAGATGGTCATGGGCAAGGGAAAGAATGGTAAGGTCTATGATTAAGCGTCGTTAACGGCAGCAATAGATAGGATATGATTAGATATTGCATTACAGATAGGAAAATGCAACTTTGGACGTGCATATGCAACTACCCAAATATCTGTCGGTGTATTGATTAGACCTAACCCATTCGCAACTAATGGAAGTCAAACTTGATAAGCCCTATGGAGTCCATGGAAATGGTAGGTCGACCGTAAGGAAGATACAACTCTTTAGAGGGTAAAGGAACGTTAGAAAAAGCAAAAGCTACTATGGTGTAAACCAACAGAAATAAGAAATAACTGTGTAGATAATGTCAAATGACATACCCGAAAGGGTGCCGACTTCTAACTGGTGTACAACACGGAATAAAGCGAAAAGTAAAAGAACTACAAAGATTGCTGAAACCTTTGATAGAGATAGATTAGCTAAGACATATAATAATGGAATTTCTAGTGCTTTACCAGTAGAAAACGTAAATGCCTTTGGTGCTGGTGGGATTTATTCAAGTGCAGAAGATTTATGTACTTTTGCAACAACTTTCACTAAAAATTCAAATGGAATCCCTAAAGGCGATGGAGAATAAGGAATATCTAAAAGGTATTTGGTCAGAAGATACTGATAATACATTGGGCTACGGATTAGGCTGGGATAGCGTAAATTTCTATCCATAATTCGTAAAAGAGATAAATGGGAAAATTTATATTAAGCAAACCGGCTATGCAACTTTTCCATTTCTAGGTCAAACAATATCAAGTTTGTATGTAGCACAAAAAGAGGATGTAAATAAATTAACAGAAAGTGTTTCACAAGCTTGGGCAAAAAGAGAGGGTAAGAAATATTTCTTAATAAACGAAAAATACTCTTCATTAATGTATATGTTGGCATGTCCCGATGTACAAGTTAGCCTTACGAAAGGTCCTGAGGGATATGTTCTCTCAAATAAAATTGTAGATAATAATTCAGCCGTTGCTATCTTAGATGGTCCAGGTGTATTGTCACGTGACCTATTGGACTACACAATTTATAAAAAGGTTAAAGATTGAATCTATTTATTTTTAGTTTATTTTTTGTTGAAAATCTATAGATAATAAGGAGCTATAGGTACAGCTCCTCTGAATTTTTATAAAACGGGTGGACAAAAAAGTTTAGACGATGAAAGTGGATATAAAATCAAACCAACTAATTAAGAAATCCATTATTAGTTCTTCCCGATCATATCTGACTTTTATTTTTACCATAATAACAACCTCCTTGTTCTAAAGAGGTTGTTATTATAGTACTTTATGTGTTAACTAATGTTGAATCCCATATATGTTTGGAAGTTCTGGGGGGGTGTAGTCCCGGTACAGAAATTCATATCCAAGAGGAGAAAGTCGCTTTACGTCATCATGTTTCAATAGATGACCTGCATTTCTGATAGCATCCAATGCCTTTTGAAGATGAGATGTTATATTTAACAATAAGAAAGACCCATCTAGCGTCGAGGCCACTGAAAAAAGCACTCTCTTTTCAGTAAGTTTTTTAGGCTTGAACAGAAAAAACATGAAATACCCATATTTTTGGATGTTTCATGCTTTTTCTTTTTATATTTTTATATTTAAGTTAAAAAAGCCTTATTTCATGCCTTTCAACTTGATTATTCTCTTTAGATTCACAGTGAAGATTGATAACGCACCTTGCATTTGCATGCTAATTAAACCTGACGATGTTGCTACATCATAGCCATGCTGGTGCTTAAGTTCACTGTTTTTAGCCTCTATCATATAACGTTCTCTAGCACGTTTTTTAAAATACTCACTTTTTTCGAACTCTATTTGATCTTTGTGAGTATTTGACTTTATTGAAACCGAATAAGTTTTAGATTTAGCACCTTCTTTATAGCACCCATCTTTATGAACACAATTTTTACACTTTTCTACATTAAAATAGTAAGTTAGCACTTGATTTTTACCAACATTCTTCTTTCCCTGTTTTGCTTTTTTAATAGCCATATGGCCTGCCGGACATACAAATAAACCAGCATCTTTATTAAACTCAAATTCATCTTCTTTTTTTCGCATTCCTTGTGAAATTACAGGATTTAGTCTTGAAATTAATACAATTTTATTTTCTTTTGTATATTTTAAGTTTTTCATTTCAGAATAAGCTGTATCTCCAATTACTTCATTAACATCTATACCAGCCTCACGGCTTTTTTCTATTAAGGCTATGAGCTCCTTTCCATCACTTTTTTCGCCAGTTGTAATAACAGCTGCTGTAATTAAACGTTCTTCACTCATAGCAAGGTGTGATTTATATCCAAAAAAAGAACTATCTTCAGTTTTATGCCCCACTTTTGCATCCTCATCTTTTGATAGTTTTAGATTTTCTAAGTCATCATTAATAGCTTCCATTAAGTAGTTTAATTTAGTTTTCACAGCTGGATTTGCTGCAGTTTCTGGCTTCTCGTTTATGCTATCAATTAATAATTTGCAGTACTCAAGAATATCTTCAAGTACTCCAGTTGTAACTTTATTAGGTAACTCTTCTTTAATACCAGGATGTACTCCATACAATGTTTTTCTTAAGTTTTTTGCACGTTTCAATAATTCTTCGCTCGCTGACTTTTGGTTATAACGTGACTTGGTATGCGTAGCATCAACTATTATTGCTTTACTTTTTAAAACTCCCTCTTTTATAGCAAGTTCTACAGTCTTGTTTATTAATAAATCCAATAAATTCATGTCTTTAAGGCGAAGCTTTCTAAATTTAGTTAATGTACTTGAGTTTATTAAATTTGTTTCTTCTGGGGCTAAATTTAGAAAATATTTAAAGGACATATCATAAAGAGTTCTTTCAACAACATCTTCATCAGACAATTCATATATTACTTTCAAAAGTAAATATTTAAATAGCATTATGGGGTTAATAGCACCTCTACCCATAGATGAACTATAGTTAACCACCAATTCATCATAAACAAATGAAAAGTCAACAAGGTCATTAATTTGCTTTAAAATGTTATCTTCCGGAATAATTAACGAATATAAGCTATGGTATGTATTTATTTTTATTTCCAATTGTCCTTTTAGCATAATAGTATAGCCCCTTTTATTTTAGTCTACTATACTAATTCGACATATCTTTTAAAATTCCTTTTTGTTTTTAGTCTTTTACATAAAAAAAATCGCCATCTTTAATTCGATGACGATTTTTTTTATAGTTTTTCAGTGGCCTCCTAGCGTCAGATGGGTCTTTTAATATTATTTTATGGGCTGTAGCTTCTTTATATTTAACTGACTTTCTCGTATCCATTTCTTAGTATAGCAATAGTTATAAAAATCAATAGAAAAATATTAACAATAGTTGAAATACACATGGTAATTAATCTTTTCTTAACGGAAAGCATGGTATAAGAATAGAAAACTTAGTTGTTGTGGAGGAAATTGAAAACACAATATTTCATTATAAAGTGACTAACTAAGCTAATGCTAAAAAACCTAGTTTCTATGAATTTTGAAATAGACATGGATTTGACAGGGAAAATTATGGCTAAGGCACGCGGTAATAATATACCAACGGTAGAAGTAAGCACAAGTTTCCTTAAAAAATACGATAGAGAATATGAATTAGATCACGGCAGCATAGTTCCACTGTATTTTGTTGTTGATAGGTATAATTCTTTTAAACTTGTTCATATTACCTATGGGGGGCTTAGTCCTATACAGTTATATAAATTTGGTAAACTCATTAAAGAGGCAATAGAGGAGAGCAATGAAAATGCCGTATTTATTGGAAGTGGTGATCTTTCACATCATCTTAAAGATGAAGGGCCTTATGATTATAATCCCTATGGAAAAGTGTTTGATGCCGAAATAATAAGTCTATTAACAAAAGGTGATGTAGCAGGGGTATTTAATATAAATCCAGAAATGGTTGAAAATGCTGGAGAATGTGGCTTAAGGTCTTATTATATAATGATTGGAGCAATGGAAGGTAATGAAATAAAGGGAGAACTCCTTTCCTATGAAGGCACCTTCGGGGTGGGCTATGCAGTAATGAAATTTGACCTTAAAAACAGTGATAGAGATATATTATCAGAAATTACTAATGAAAAAAGAAAAAAATATGAGGAAAGAGTAAATAACGAAGATGTTTATGTTAGGCTTGCCAGAGAAAGTCTTACTCATTATCTAATAGAGGGTAATTTCATGGATCAACCAAGCTATGTAACAGAGGAAATGATAAATAATAAAAGAGGGGTATTTGTGTCTCTTAAAAAATTTGGACAGTTAAGGGGCTGCATAGGTACAATTTTTCCCGTAACAGAAAGTGTAGCAAGTGAAATAATGCGAAATGCCATTGAAGCAGGAGAAGGGGACCCAAGGTTTAGTCATGTATCGGAGGGAGAACTTGAGGATATTGTGTTTTCCGTAGATGTTTTAACGGAGCCTATAGCAGCTTTAAAAGAACAACTAGATCCAAAAAAATATGGAGTTATTGTGAGAAGCGGTAGAAAGAGTGGACTACCATTACCAGATCTTGCTGGTGTTAAGACCATAGAGGAGCAGATAAGTATAGTATTAAATAAAGCATCAATTTCCCCAAATGAAAAATATTCTATAGAAAAGTTTGAGGTTATAAGGCATAAATAGGAGTGGTAATTATGGAAAAAGAAGCTTTGTTTTATGAAAAACAAGGAGAGGTAGTTTATTGCAAACTTTGCCCTCATAATTGCCATATTCCAGCAGGCGGTCATGGCATATGTAATGTACGGGTAAATAGCAAGGGAAAACTTTATACGATAAATTATGGAGAAATAACTTCTATGGCTCAAGATCCCATAGAAAAAAAACCACTATATCATTTTAAGCCAGGAAGCAACATACTTTCTGTAGGAAGCTTTGGCTGCAATTTTAGCTGTGGTTTTTGCCAAAATTACTCCATATCCCAAGGGAGAGCAAAGAGCGAATATGTACCACCAGAAAAGTTAGTGGAAATATGCAAAAGTCTGGAAGGGAATATTGGAATAGCATTTACATATAATGAACCTTCTATTTGGTATGAATATGTATACAATTCATCAAAACTATTAAAAGAAACAGTAAAAGATATAAATATAGTGGTGGTTACGAATGGCTATATTAAAGAAGAACCTCTAAAGATACTTCTTCCATATGTGGATGCTATGAATATTGATTTAAAAGCGTTAAATAACAAGTATTATAAGGATATATGTGGAGGCAGTGTGACACCTGTTATGGATACTATTAAAATAGCATCAAAACAGTGTCATGTAGAGGTAACTACTCTACTCGTAAATGGAGAAAATGATTCTGCAGAAGAAATTGAGGGAATTGCAGGATTTATTGCCTCATTAAATAAAGATATTCCACTTCATTTATCAAGATATTTTCCAAACTATAAGATGGATAATCCTGCTACAAAAGTTGAGGTAATGTATAAAGATAGGTATACAGCAAAAAAATATCTTAACTATGTATATTTAGGTAATGTAGCAGGCACGGATAACTCAACTTATTGCCCAAAGTGCAGTTACAAGCTTATTGCAAGAGAGGGATACCGGCTCCATGTTAATACTAGTGATGATATATGTCAAAAGTGTGGTTATAAAATAAATATTATACTTTAAATTAACAATAATATCCAAAGCTAAATTTATTTTGCAGAAATATAGTTTGGAGATTTTATTTCACGAGGTTTAATAGATGTTGAGGTACCCAACCACCTACATTCAAACTAATAAAAAAGCCACAGTAAAAAATGTACTGTGGCTTTTTTGATTCAATATAACATCTTGGTTTTTTCACACCAATATACTTAACTTCCCCTATTTATACAATTCTTTAACTGCTTTTCTTGTTTCAATTAAAATTTCTTCAACTTCTTTTATATTATTTCTAACCATGCCTATAAATAACATATCTATTATTGCTAGCTGTGATATTCTCGAGCTAATTGCACCTTCCCTTAAAGATTTTTCTACTGCTGGCACACGTAATACTACATCTGAGATATCAGCTATCTTATTATTTACACTAGCCTTTGTTATTGCTATTACTGGAACCTTCCTCTTTTTTGCATTTTCTACACATTTAATAACTTCTCTTGTTTCCCCTGAGTAGGATATTGCTATTGCTACATCACCTGGCTCCATTAATATAGATGAGGTTATTTGCAAATGTGTATCTGTATGTGATATACATCTCTTATTTATCCTGCTTAACTTATAATAAAGATCTTGACCAACTAAAGCTGATACTCCTACACTAAATATATATATATTTTTAGCATTTATAAGTAATTCTATTGCATTATCTAGTTCTTCTTCCTTTAACAATCTAACTGTCTGTTCCATGATAGAGGCTACTGAATTTTTTATTACATGAATTATATTTTTTGTTCCTAAATCTTTATCTAAGTATTGAAACCTTATTTCTTGATCCATTTTATCTAAATTTATAGATAACTTAAGCTTCATTTCATTTAAGCTATTAAAACCTATTTTTTTAGCAAACCTAACAACTGTTGGAGCTGATGTTTTAGTAGTATAGGCTATATCCTTAGCTGACATTGATATGATACTTTCCTTAGTTTCTAATAAATAATCTGCTATTAATTTTTCACTATCTGTAAAACTATCGTAATTTTGCCTTATATATTGTAATACGTTCATAATATCACGCCCTATTTACATTTGATGGTAGCTCTAATTATTTACTATATTAAAGTAAAATTTTCTACCACCCTTTATATATTTTAATAGATAAATATGCTTTTGTAAAACAGAAGCTACAACATTTGTCCTATAATCACTCTTTTGACTTGTTTTTAATATTTGTAATTCTCCCATATACCTCATATAATTTTCGTTATCTATAATAATATCTCCATAATTTTTATCCACTGTATTTAATGCCTTTATTTTATTTTCATTAAGAATTAATCTACTTTCACTAGCTCTTATAGCATCTCTAGCCTCATCTTCTCTTTGGGTGTAAGTTTCAGTAAGTAACATTAGGGTTACAGTATCGCATTCTTTTAATTCTATAAAAAGCTCTACTGCATCTGGATTTAATCCAGATAAATCTTCTAGTTCTTTTTTGCTTGGAAGTGAATCACCTATAAATACAGATTTATTTCCTAATGCAAACAAATGATTCGCAGCCTCTCTTACCTTTATATCTCTATGATCTTCTAAACTTGGTAATCCATCATATAATGGACCTCTTTTTCTATTATTTGATTGTACAAAAGCAGAAGCTTCTATTCCTCTTTTACTTAAAATAGTATTTTTCTCTTTCATACATTCTTCTGAAATACCTGTACCCACTCTTGGATAAAAATTATGTAATGCATCAATATTTTTGTAGTTAGGGGGATATCTATCTAGGTTTTCAAAAAAATCTTTAGTTATTGTTGATGCATTTAGTTGAATTTTAATTCCATAAGTGTTTTTGCTCATTTTAGATATTTCTTCTTCTGTATATCCAAAATCTATTCTTATAGTCTTAACCCCCATATCAAATAGTCCCTTCAAATCCATATCATTTAAGTCTAAAAACTTAAATGTGTTAGGAGAAATATCACTTATTATATCCATATTATATTTTTTAGCCAACTTGAAAAATTCTTGTGCCTCAGTCTTTAAGATGCTATAATTTGCCTCTGGTATATGAAATGAGGTAAATATTCTAGTAAATCCAAGTTTATGAGCATCATTTAATAACTTTATATTTTCTTCCTTTGTATTGTCTAGTCCAAAATAAATAGAAAAACCATAACTCATAAAAATCCCTCCTTCAAATCATAAATTGCTATTCTACTGGATCTTCAAAACCTAACATGTTAGTAAAGAAATATCCACCTATATAGGATACCAATACACCTAATAAGAATACTGGCATTTTTCCATTTGCAATTAATAATGCGAGTGGTAATCCTGATACACCTAATGCAACTGCTCCTACCTTAAATATTGCCATAACCGCTCCACCTAGTGCTGCTCCAAAACAAGCCCCAACAAATGGCTTTCCAAGTGGTAATGTTACTCCATATATTAATGGCTCTCCTATTCCTAAAAATCCTGGTATTAATCCATTTTTAGCTACTTTCCTTAATCTTTCATTTTTTGTTTTTCGGAGTACTGCTATAGTAGCTCCTACTTGTGCCATTCCAGCTGTTGCTAATATAGGAAGTAATACTGTAAATCCAACATTAGCTATTAAATCTGCATGTATTGGAGTTAATGCTTGGTGCATTCCTGTCATAACGAGTGGTAAGAATAACCCTCCTGATATTGCTCCTGATATAACTGATATTATCATATTATCTGATGCTATGGTTTGAGCTACGACTAAACCTATACTATCTGAAATAAATCCCCCTATTGGTTGGAGTATAAATAATGCTACTAAAACTGAAATTGTAAGTGTAACGAGTGGTGTAACGAATAAATCCAATACATCGGGTACAAACTTCCTACAAACCTTTTCAATGTAACAAGCTAAACTTACTACTAATATTACTGAAATAATTCCCCCACGTCCTGGAGTTAATGCTGTTCCAAAAAGAGTTATCGTTGCAAGTGCTGGCGATGAAAGGATACCACCTAATACTCCACCCATCATTGGCATTTGTGAACCGAATTCTTTAGCTGCATTTACACCAACTAAAATTGATAATATAGAGAATACTCCATTGCCTATAAGAGCTATTATTTGAGCTGCAGTTGTGGTTTTATATACATCTCCAAAATATACTCCTGCTATATTATTAACCGCAAGTACAAGCCCAGAAGCTACGAATAGTGGTATTAAGGGAATAAATATATTCCCTAGTTTTTTTAGTATGTTTTTAAACTTAGTATCATTCTTTTCTTTTAATTTACTTTTAGTTTCTGCTACTGCATCTTCCCCTAAAACTACATTTCCCCCAAGTATTTTTGTGACTTCTTCAGTTACCTTATTTACCTTGCCTGGTCCATAAATAACTTGTAATTGTCCCTCGGACTCAACCACTCCAAGGGCTCCTTCAGATTTTTTTATTTCATCTATTTTAGCTTTTGAAAAATCTTTAAGTTCTAATCTGCATCGCGTCATACAGTTTGTAACAGATTTTATATTATTTTTCCCTCCAACTAGCTCCACTAAATTTTTAGCTATATCTTTATTTACCATAATATTTCCTCCCTATTTTAGATATTATTTAGTGCTTTTGCTATATATCCTTTATTTTCGTCTAATATGATTTTTGCTTCCTCTTTACTAAGATTTGATAATATCATGAATATTGATAGCTTAACATCAAAATCTGTTTTATTTAATATTTGTGATGCTTCTTCAATAGCTATTCCTGTTGCTTCGCAAATTATTAACTTAGCTCTCTCAATTAGTTTTTCATTTGTTGATTTTACATCTACCATAAGGTTGCCATATACTTTACCTAGCTTTATCATAACTCCTGTTGATAACATATTTAATACTAGTTTTTGAGCTGTTCCTGATTTTAATCTTGTTGATCCTGTCACAACTTCTGCTCCAACTACTGGTTCTATTGATATTTTCGATGCCTTTGAAACTTGTGTATTAGCATTACAAGTAACTGAAATGGATAATGCTCCTATTTCATTTGCATACTCTAGTCCTCCTATAACATATGGAGTTCTACCTGATGCTGCAAGTCCTACTATTGTATCATTCTCTGTTATATTTTTATTTTTCAAATCTTTTACTGCGAGTTCCTTAGAATCCTCAGCTCCTTCCATTGCACTAAACATAGCTTGTTTACCACCTGCTATAATCCCTTGTACTAGTTCTTCAGAAATTCCATATGTAGGTGGACATTCCGATGCATCTAAAATTCCAAGTCTTCCGGAAGTTCCTGCACCTATATAAATTAATCTCCCTCCTTTATACATTCTTTCAACTATACAATCTATGGCTTCTACTATTTTAGGAAGTTCCTTTTCCACGGCTTCTGCTACCTTTTTATCTTCATTATTTATTTTTTTTACCATTTCTAAGGTTGAAATCTTATCTATGTCCATGGTATTTTCATTTCTACTTTCTGTTGTTAGTTTTTTTAAGTTTAATATATCCATATTTCCTCCTTTATTACTGCTCATTTTTCTTTTGTGTACGGTTTCATCTTATGAGATTATATTAGCATAACTGAAATTACATTTCAAGTATTTCTTTAAAAAAAGTTATTTCATTTCATATTTTTTATTAACCAAGTCCTAAAACATATTAATATTATTATTTTCTACATATTTAAAATAAATATTCTGTATAAGCAATTTTAATCAACATCCTATTTTTTTAGAAACTCAAATTATAATATTAAATTCAAAATAATATGGGGGACAAAGACTACTATTAATAAGAGTACCTAATTTGGTATTCTTATTTTTGTTGATTGCCATAGGAATGCATATAGTTCCATTGATAACGTAACCATTGATAAACCTAATTATTTTCAAAAAATCTTATGCATAATACTTGAAAATTATGTTACAATTAGTATGAAAATGTATAAATTATTCATATGATAGAATATATTGGAAATATGAGCTTGATTTTATGTAATGAATGGAACATAGAAATAAAGCTCAATATTGTCTAACATAGCTTAATTTATAAAAGAAACTAATTGAAATTGATGGAGGATATAGCATATGAGAATAGCTGACGCAATAATAAAGACACTTACACTTAATGAAGTGAAGTGCATATTTGGAATACCATCTGCAACATTTGCGGGTATACTGGATGCTTTAAATGACAGTGATATAGAATTTATAATAACAAAGAATGAAGCAGGAGCTGCTTACTGCGCTACAAAATATTCTGATTTATCAAATAAATTAGGGGTATGTATGTTGGCAGGTGGTGTAGGTGTAAACAATGCCATCAATGGAATTGCAGACGCACAAAGAAATAAACTTCCTATGCTTGTTATAAATGGGGATATAAAAAGGTCTTTCATGGGAAAAGGTGCTTTACAAGAATTTGATAATATAAAATTGCTTAGTAGCTTAACAAAATACTCGAAAAATATTTTAAATGAAGATGAAGTTATTGAAGAGATTGAAAAAGCAATTACAATTGCCATGACACCACCATGTGGTCCCGTTGCATTATCAATTCCTTTTGATATTCAAAATAATGAATTAGTAGGAATTCTTCCTACTAATAAAATAGTTATTGAACCAATGCAGTTTGATAAAAAAAGTTTAAAAGAAGCTATTAATGAGATTAATAATACTCAAAAGGGATTAATCTTAGTTGGTAGAGGTTCAAGAGGTATTAGTAAAGAAATAAAAGCATTAAGCGAAAAACTTAAATGGCCTATAATGTCTACACCCAATGGTAAAGGAGTTGTGCACACAGACTTCCCTTATTATATTGGAAATTATGGATTTTGTTCAGCAGATGGAGCTGTGGAGTATGTAGAGAAAGAACAATTTGGTTGTCTATTAATCCTTGGTTCATCTTTAGGACAAGCCGCAACAAGGGATTACAAGGATATTCTCGTTAAAGATAGAAAAGTTATAAGAATTGACTGGGATGTAGCGGAGTTTAATAAAGTTTATAAAGAAGATATTTCTGTTTGTTATGACCTAAAACAAGCAGTAACTTTAATTAGTAACAATGTATCAGTAAAGGAAAATCCATTCATTAAACCTTTGATGAATAAGCCTTATGTAAAGAACCATACAGGTATGTCTTTAAGACTATTTGCTGAAAAAATATCAGACTTACTACCTGCGGATACTTGTTTCGTAAGTGATATGGGGGACTTTTTTAATTATTTATTTAAGTATATGCCAATAAAGGAGACAATGGATTTTCAAACAAGTATAAATTACGCATGTATGGGAACCGGTGTAGGGGGAGTTGTAGGTTCGTACTTAGCGAGTCCTGATAGAACATATGCTGTAATGGTAGGTGATGGTGGGTTTTACATGAATGGAATGGAAATACTAACAGCTAAAGAATATAATATACCTATTATCTACTTTGTTGTAAATAATTCAATGTTAGGGCTTGTTAATAATGGATTAAATGTACTATATGGTAGAAGTTGCAAAGGCAAAGTTAAATTTGCTAAAAAAAGTATAGCTTCTATTGCAGAAGCTATGGGAGTAGAAGCTATACAGATAACCTCAAATGATGAAGTTGATAAGATAAAGGACTTGCTACACAATAGAACACAACCATTACTTATTGAATTAGTTACTGATGGTTCAGAAATTGTTATAGATACTGATAGATTACAAAAAGTTAAATCATCTCCTGCGGAGAGCTGTGAAGATTCGAGAAGATGAATTTGAATTAAATGAAGAAGTAATAAATTAAGAGCATCCGTTTGGATGCTCTTTTATCAATCTCAGTCTCAAGCTATTTAGGGAAATATCCCGGGGGACATTAACAAATTGGGAATACAATTTGTCTTGTTAAAACTTAATCTGCGGAGTAGCTTTTTCTTTCTCATCCACATTGAAGAAAGGTTCTTCTTTGAAACTAAACATGCTTGCAATCAGGCTTGATGGAAACATTTGTACAGAGTTATTGTAATCCATAGCAACATCGTTGTAAAATTGCCTTGCATAGCTAATTTTATCCTCTGCTTTTGACAATTCTCCCTGAAGCTCAAGAAAATTTGTATTTGCCTTAAGTTCTGGATATGCTTCTGCTACAGCGAACAATTTTCCAAGAACCTGTGTTAACTCACCATTAGCCTTCATCATATCGCCAGGTGTATTTGAGGAAAGATAGTTAGTTCTGGCTGAGGTTACTTCTTCAAAGGTACTACGTTCATGATTAGCATAGCCTTTTACAATTTCAACTAGGTTAGGGATAAGATCAAATCTTCTTTTTAGCTGTACGTCTATTTGGCTCCATGAATTCCTCACCTTATTACGTTTGATTATGAGGTTATTATAAAGAAAAATCAGTATCAGTACTAGTGCAGATATTATAATTACTGGAATTAACATAAAAATCGCTCCTTTATTCTTTTTTAATTATGACGCATTAAAATGCGCCACCGCCGCCACAACCGCCACCGCCACCGGAACTACCGCCACTAAAGCCACCACCACCACCAGAAGATGATGAATTCTCAGAACTTGCAACGCTTTGTGCTGTGGAAATTGCGCCCTCCACGGTATGGATAGTATCATCAAACATTGCACCAAAGCCACTGAAGTAACCATAGCTTGCCCCATACATATAGGTGAGATTATTATTATTTAGATCCTCATCGCTGAAAACAATAGGAAGCTGTTTTATAACTTCCTTTGCGACGCCAAGAGAGATGGCGTAAACAAGATAGTGTTCCCATAATATAATAGACGGAATTTCAGCTTTATCTAATCTGCTGAAGTCTTTTAAAAAGTTTTTGAAGGACTGCCACATTGCATGCTGCTCATTTCCATATGCTGTTCTTCTTTTTATTAATGTTGAGAAAATCACCATTATAACCCCTTGAATTATGGCAACTACAGCAATTGGAGTAAACAGTAGTAATGTAACAGCTATTCCAATTAATAAATAAGAAAATCCTGCTAATGTTCCAAGTAAGATTCCCTTTTTACAGGTTTGATCAAAAAAATCATTTTTAGCAGCTTCCTTACATGCGAGTGTATTCCATTTATCATAATCAGCCTTAAATTCTAGTGCTTCACCCTTTTCTTTAACATAATCTTTTATTTCATCAAGGGCAACATAATTTCCGTTTCCTATTTTATCTATAAACCAGTTTATCAAAAACTCTTCGTGCGTCTTTAAAGTTATTGATGGTGCTTTTTCATTTAAGGTAATTACATATTTATCTATCTCCTTACTATTAAAGAAACCCTTTTTAGTAATCTTATTTTGAGAAATTATAAGTTGCTTTTTTCTTGCAAGATCCATAAGGGTAGCCATTACATCTCTAGTATTTACTTTGCCAAAGGACATTAAAACACTCATTTCTGCGGGGGTATAATCACCCGGAAGCTCCCTGTAATACTTGCCATAAAAGTTTGGTTTAATTTCTTTATCATATTTTTTATATATATAATAAATTATTGGAAACCATAACAGTATGAGAACTATTGCTAGAGGGTTGCCTACAGATTTACGCTGCATTTGCATTTCAACCTGCTGCTGCACCTCCTTCCTTGATTCCTCTCTTGTTTTATTTGCTTCATCCGCAAGGGTAGCTTCATTTGCCATTATTCTAGGTAGTGCAGCTTCATCTACTACATTACTCGATCCAGGAACAAGATTTATAGGGAATAAAACCAGGGTTTCTATAAAAGTACCCGGTGACACTGTAGGCACAGTAAATTCTACAGTACGGTTATCTAATATGGAAGATTCGCCTATAAGGGGCCCATGAGCAAATATTTTCAAATCCTCTTTTGTAGCTCCAGGTGGAAGTGTTATTTTTATTTTTATGTTATCCAATCTAGTTTTCCACCTAGAGTCAACTATCTTTCTGTTAAACTCTGCAATGTCCTTATATTTTGTAACAGCATCAATTAACTTGTATTTTATAACAAAGGTTTTTTCTTGATTTTTTGAAACCTCAAAAAGCTTAAGCCTTGCCAAGGTTCCTTCCTCTATAAAGTTATAGGTGCCTGGTTTGCCTGTGGCATCAAGAGAATTACCGGGATTTAGCTGAAGTTCTTTTAAATTATCATTTTCCAGTACATAAACTTTTTTGTCTTTTAAGCCTTTTGTAATAGAAAAATCAACATCTCTAGTAACTCCATTAAACTTACCGTCGAAATTATAAGTAAGCCGCTCTTCAAAGTTAGCTGAACCGTCATTATTTACTATTACATTAATAGCATACCTAGATAAATTATATGTTTTAGTTCCCGAAGCATATACTTGTTGTTCAAATGTAGAGAGAGTAAAAAGAACAATTGCCAAAAACATTTTAGTAAAAATTGTTGTGAAACCCTTTTTCATAAATTCACCTTCCTATAATCTTATTATATACAATTTATTCAAGGAATTCACTATATTTCATATTTTAACGACATTTCAAAAGGAAAGTTTAATTATGAATGTAGCTAAAGATTTAAAATCAGTAAATAGAGTATAATGTTTTGAAAAATTTGACACTTCCTTGCTTTAATTAGATTTACATATACATAAAGAGGAATTATATTACTTGATGTAGAATGTAGCATATAGAATATTTTACCATATACGGAGGTGTTTTTATGAAAGGAGATTTAAAAGAAGCAAGAGAATATGCAATCATTAGTAGTAATTATGTAAAGGATTTCATGAATTTGGAGGAATGAGAGACTATGAAAAGAATTGAATTAGTATTTAATACGTTATGCAAAGGCATTTATGAAAGTGACGATAAAGCTAGTGGATTTTCAGCTATTGAAATAGCTGAAAAATTAAACATACAAAGAACTAATGCCTGCAGTGATTTAAATGCTTTAATTAGAGAAGGAAGAATAGAGAAAATTAAAGGGAAGCCAGTTTTATATACAGTGAATAATTATGAGAAATTGGCTATTAAAGCAAATGTTGATATTTTTGACAGTATAGTTGGGGCAGGACTAAGTCTCAAAAGTGCTGTTGAGCAGGCCAGAGCTGCAATAATTTATCCACCTAAAGGCCTTCATACTCTTATACTTGGAGAAACGGGTACGGGTAAGTCCATGTTTGCAGAATTAATGTTTAAATATGCAAAAGAAATCGGTAAGTTAAAGAGTAATTCACCATTTGTAATTTTTAACTGTGCTGATTATTATAATAACTCTCAATTATTGATGTCTCAGCTATTTGGAGTTAAAAAAGGGGCATATACTGGTGCGGATAGAGATAGAGTAGGACTTGTTGAAAAAGCAAATGATGGGGTTCTTTTCTTGGATGAAGTACATAGACTTCCACCTGAGGGGCAGGAAATGCTCTTCTATTTAATGGACAAAGGAATATATAGAAGATTTGGTGAAACGGAAGTTTACCATAAAGTCAATATATTAATTATAGCTGCCACTACCGAAAACATAGATTCCTCCCTTCTGAGGACTTTTACAAGACGTATACCTATGATTATTACATTACCTTCACTTAAAGAGAGGACGATTTATGAAAGGTTTCAAATTGCAAAGCAGTCGTTTAAAGAAGAAGCAGTTGCAATAAAAGGTGATATTTCAATAACTGCCAATGCATTAAAGGGGATGTTATTATATGATTGCAGTAATAACGTAGGACAACTCAAAAGTGATATAAAAATCTCTTGTGCCAAGGCTTTTCTTGCTAAGATGATGAAAAGGGATAAAGAGGTTTGTGTGCATAGTGAAGATTTGCCAAGGTATGTACTTAGGGGATTGCTAAAGGCTAAAGAGTTTAAAGATGAATTAGAAAAATACGCAAAGAAAGATATAATAATATTCGCTCTCGATGAAAGTAATGTTACGGAAGAAAAAAATTTAAAGGTATTTAATTTTTATGAAACTTTAGAGGGAAAAAGAAAGCTGCTTGAAGCTAGAGGCTTAAATGAAAATGATATAAAAATTATTATGAGCGTAGATATTGATACGTACTTAAAAAGATATATATTTAATATTTCCAAACAGAACCTAGATGAGTTATATAAGGTTGTGGATAAACGGGTGGTAGATATTGTGCAGGAGTTCCTAGAAAATGCAAGTAGGTTACTTGATAAAGAATTTAGCAAAAAGATTTTATATGCTCTGGCTATGCATGTTGGATGTTCAATAGAAAGAATAAATAGAGGTAAAGAAATAAAAAATCATAAGCTTGAAGAAATAAAAAAACATAATTCATTAGAATATAAAATTTCCAATGAATTAAAAGAGAAGATGGAACAAAAATTTAATGTTTTAGTGCCTGAAGATGAGATTGCATTTATTACTATGTTTCTAATTATAGATAAAGAAGAAATAAAAATCGAGGGAAAAGTAGGAATTGTTGTCGCTATGCATGGCGAATCTGCGGCGACTTCTATTGCAGATGTAACTAACAGGCTACTTGGGGAAAATCATGCAGTAGGATACAATATGCCTCTGGATCAAAAGACTGAGACTGCATTAGTAAATCTGACTCATATTATAAAAACTACTCATAATGGAAAAGGAGTGATACTTTTGGTTGACATGGGGTCACTCGTATTATTTGGAGATATGATTTACGAAAAGACAGGTATACCTGTAAAAACAATTGATATGGTATCTACCCCCATGGTTTTAGAAGCAACAAGAAAGACACTTTTATATTCTACTCTTGAAGAGGTGTACGATTCTTGTATTAATTTAAGCCCTTTTATGGGGAAAATGTATAAGGATTCTTTGAGATTTGAATCTAATATTAAGAAGGATGTCATTATTACAGCGTGTTTAACTGGACAAGGAGCAGCACTTAAGATCAAAAATATACTAGATCAAAAATTTAACTTACAAAGCAAGGGAATTGATGTTATTCCTATAAATATTGATGATAAAATTAGTTTTAACAAGAATATACAAAATATAAAGAAAGAGAGAAACCTGCTTGGAATAATAGGGGCTGTGAAGCCAGAGGATGATAGTGTTTTATATTTAAGCACATATGAAATTTTTATACCTGAAAGGTTGGAGTATTTAGGGGAAACAATCGATACAATTAAGACTATTGAAAATATGAAACAAGTAATTGAAGAAAATGTATCCATTGATGCTAACAAACTTATAGAAAGTTTTAAGCTATTCTACCTAAGACTTTTGAATAATCAAGTAATTTTGGATGAAAAAAATTCAGTGGGCCTTATACTACATATATCATGTTTAGTTGAAAGGATATTAAAGAGAGAAAAGTTAATATCAACTAAAAACAATGAAAAATTCTATGATGAATACATAAAGGAAATTAATATTATTAAAAGTTGCTTAAAACCTATAGAAGAAGTATTTAATATAGGAGTTTCTAAAAGTGAGATTGTTTATATAACAAAAATTGTGTATTTAATATAATACTCATATGTGTATTTACTCATTATTAATATAAATACACATAGATACACATAAATAAATGTTGCTATAAGTCTTAAGATATAAGGATTCTAAAGATAAAATAGTTTTGGCACAATACTTGCTCTATAAAAGAGTGTAAGAGGAAATATTTAAAAGGAGGTATTGGATTGGAAAAATTTATGTTTTTCTTTCAAGAAAAATTTGTTCCACCAATGATTAAGATTGGAGAGCAAAGACATCTTAAGGCTATACGAAATGGTTTATCAGTCACAATTCCTTTCATAATATTAGGTAGTATATTTCTAATAGTGGGCAATTTACCTTTTCCATGGTGGGCGAGTTTTATAGGTGATTTTGCAGCTAAGTTAAATGCCCCAGTTAATACAACATTTGGTATTCTATCTTTACTAGCAACGGCTGGTATAGGTTATAATTTGGCTAAAGATTATAAGTTAGATCCTATAAGTGGTTCCATATTATCTATAGTTGGTTTTATGTTAACTCAAATGACAAAGGATTATGGTCTCGACATAACAAATTTCGGTGCAACAGGATTATTTACAGCAATAATAATTGCATTGATAGCTGTTGAAATATTAAGGTTCTTCGTCAAGCATGATTTTGTTGTTAAATTGCCCAGTGGAGTGCCACCGGCTATTGCAAACTCTTTTGCATCTCTGATTCCAGGTGGAGCAGTTATATTATTAGTATGGTTAATAAGGGTTGTTTTAGGGTTTGATATAACATCATTTTTGGAAATTGTATTCAGCCCGCTGGTATTCGCACTTAATACACTACCAGGAATTTTGGTATTAGTAATATTCATTTGCCTTCTTTGGACTGTGGGGATACATGGGGATGCTGTTATGGGAAGTATTTCAACACCGATATTCCTTCAATATATAGTCGCAAATACTCAAGCTTATGCACATCATCAACCGATACCATATATTACTGCTGAAGGCTTTTATTCAATGTTTTTATGTATAGGTGGTACTGGTTCGGTTATGGCAGTTGTCTTTCTATCATTAGCCTCAAAAAGTAAAGTTTATAAAGCATTTGGAAAATTGGCATTCCCATCATCAATATTTGAAATAAGCGAGCCGGTGGCTTTCGGATTTCCGATAGTTTTTAACCCATTTATGTTTATACCATTTATATTAACACCCGTGATATTAACAATTTCTACTTATTCCTTAATGTACTTTAATATAATTGGAAGACCGATAGCTTTGGTTCCTTGGACGATGCCACCAATAATTGGGCCATTCTTAGTAACAGGTGGAGATTGGAAGGCTGCAGTCTGGTCAATTATATCAATAGGAATATCTGTTATAATTTATTATCCATTCTTTAAAGTAGCAGAAAAACAGCAATTGAAAAATGAAAAAGATGAGGATGTTGTTGAAGTAACTGAAATAGCTAATATGTAATATTTAGAAACTGCAGGAACTAGAACTATCTTAATCATATGGTGTAAGCTATAGAATTTTTACAAAATTTATTTATAGAAAATGGAGGGTAAAAGATGAAAATAATATTAATGTGTGCAGCAGGTATGTCAACCAGTCTTCTTGTTACAAAGATGGAGGATTACACAAAAAAAATTAACAGGGATGATATTCAAATAAGTGCTAGATCAGTTGAAGATTTAGATGAATTTGTAGATGATTATGATATATTTTTACTTGGGCCACAGGTAAGGTATAAAGAAATATGGGTTAAAAGTATAGTTGAACCTAAAGGTAAAAAATTTGCTAATATTCCACCACAGGTTTATGGCAGGTTTGATGGTAAAAAAACTTTAGAATTAGCATTTAGTTTATAGTAATTATAAGTGGTTTTAAATAAAGATTGAGAAATACCAGGAGGCGAAATATGAACTTAGAAGAAATTATATTTAAAATAATTAGCCATGCAGGAATTGCACGTTCTATGTGTTTTGAAGCTTTATATTTGGCTCGTGAAGGTGAGTTTTCTAAGGCTGAGGGGCTTATTAAACAAGCCAAAGATGAGTTAATTGAAACACATGAAATTCAAAATTCTATGATTCAAAAAGAGGCAAAAGGAGAAAAACAAGAAATTAGTCTTCTACTAGTACATGCAGAAGACCATTTAATGACTGCAATGCTTGCAAAAGATTTAATAAGCGAAATGATTGAGATGTACAAGCGAAACTATAAATAATTAGGAGATGGGTTTTGTGACAAAAAGAGGACTCAAAATTGCTACGATAGGTGGTGGTTCAAGCTATACTCCAGAATTAATAGAGGGTTTTATAAAAAGGTACGAGGAGCTTCCAATCAAGGATATATATTTAGTTGATGTTGAAGAGGGTAGGGAAAAGCTTGAGATAGTTGGAGCCCTAGCTATAAGGATGGTAGAAAAAGCTGGTATAGATATGAAAATCCATTTAACTTTTGATAGAAGAGAGGCTATAAAAGATGCTGATTTTGTTACTACACAGTTTAGAGTTGGATTTTTAGATGCTCGAATTAGAGATGAGCGAATACCACTTAAGCACGGAATTATAGGTCAGGAAACAACAGGCGCTGGTGGATTTGCAAAGTCTCAAAGAACTATCCCTGTCATTTTGGATATTTGTAAGGATATTGAAGAGTTGGCACCAGAGGCATGGCTGATAAATTTTACAAACCCATCAGGAATTATAACTGAAGCCGTGCTAAAATATACAAAAATAAAGTGCATAGGACTATGCAATGGACCCATTAACATGGAATTTCAAGTTGCGAAAACGTTTAATGTACCAAAGGAATATGTTTATATAGATTTTGTTGGATTAAACCATTTATTATATGGAAGAAAAATATTTGTTAAAGGTAAAGATGTTACTAATGACTTTATTGAAATGACTATTAAAGGAAAACAACAAGGTTTAAAGAATATTCCAGAGATATCATTTGAACCGGAATTTGCACGTTCTTTAGGAATGTTTCCAATAGATTATTTAAAGTATTATTATATGAGTGATAAAATGCTTGAGGAAGCCGCAATAGCAGCTGCAGATGGAAGAACAAGAGGAGAGGAAGTTAAAAAAATAGAAAAAGAACTTTTTGAACTTTATAAGGATCCTAATTTAAGTATTAAGCCTCCTCAATTAGAAAAAAGAGGCGGAGCATATTATTCAGATGCTGCATGTTCTATCATAAACTCTATTTATAATGATAAGAGAGATTTGCACGTGGCAAACGTAATGAATAATGGTACATTATTAGATTTACCAGACAATGTTGTTATTGAAAGAAATGTTATAGTTAATGGTAATGGTGCATACCCTATAAGTGGAGGACATCTGCCAGTCAAGATAAGGGGGTTAGTTCAATTAGTAAAGGCCTATGAAGAGCTTACCGTGGAAGCGGGAGTAACTGGAGACTATGGGACAGCACTTCAGGCATTAGCTATTCATCCATTAGTAACATCAGCATCAGCAGCTAAAAAAGTATTAGATGATATAATAGATGCTAATAAAAAATACTTGCCGCAATATAAATAAAATAAAGGCTTATTAATGAAAAATTCCTTATGGAAAGAGGAGATAAATAATGAGACAATTGGGGATTTCAATATATCCAAGCCATGCTAGTTTAGAAGAAAACATAGCATATTTAAAGCTTGCACATAAATATGGTTTTAAAAGAGTATTCACATGCCTTTTATCAATAGAAGGTGATAAAGACAAGATAGTTAAAGGATTTAAAGATATTATAGTTGAAGCAAATAAATTGGGTATGGAAGTAATTGCAGATGTTAATCCTAGGGTCTTTGGAGAATTGGGAATAAATTATGATGATTTATCTTTTCTTAATGATTTACACGTTTACGGAATAAGGCTTGATATTGGATTTAGCGGACTTGAAGAATCAATTATGACATTTAACTCTTATGGACTTAATATTGAAATAAACATGAGTAGCGGAGGCAAGTACCTTGAAAATATAATGAGTTATAAATCAAATACAGAAAAACTTTTAGGATGTCATAACTTCTACCCACATAGATATTCAGGTTTGAATTATGAACATTTTATACAGTGTACAAAACAATTTAAACAATTTGGAATAAGAACAGCAGCGTTTGTGTCTTCTAAGTATGCTACATTTGGTCCTTGGCCAGTAAATGAAGGTCTATGTACTTTAGAAGCACATAGGGATCTACCTTCTAAAGTACAAGCAATGCATTTATTTGCAACTGGACTTATTGATGATGTAATTGTAGCTAATGCTTTTGTTTCTGAAAAAGAACTTAAGGATTTAAGTGAAATTAACAAAGAAAAACTAACTTTTGATGCAATACTTGTAGACAGCATTCCAGAAATTGAGAAGAAAATAGTATTAGAAGAATTTCACTTTAATAGAGGGGATGTATCAGACTATTTAATTAGGTCTACTCAAAGCAGAGCAAAATATAAGGGTCATGAATTTATACCATTTAATTCCCCAGATATAAAGAGAGGGGATTTACTTATAGATACATCACTTTATGGTAACTATGCGGGAGAATTTCAAATTGCACTAAAAGACATGAAAAATTCAGGAAAAACCAATGTGGTAGGAAGAATTATAAAAGAAGAGTTGTTTCTATTAAGCTACATAGAGGCTTGGCAAAAGTTTGCCATAATAGAAAACAAGTAAGTTTGAGAAGGGATGTTTGCAATTAGTAATGCCAATTGGCAAGAAGAATTAGTTTTACAGTTAAGAAATTTGACTATTGATAAAAACATTATTAGTAGAGCAATGAAAAACTTTGTTGCGGCGTTTAATAATAATATAGACAAATACAAAATAAAGAATATTCAGGAATTCTGCTACAGCAAAATTCCTGATATAACGGGTGCTATCACTTCACCATTTTCAAGAGGAGCAATGATTGAACTCGATACACCAATTTAAGGTAATTATGGTATAATTAAATAGGAATTTTGTGTCGTAATACTTGAAAATGATGCTTAAATAAAGCTTGTAAAACAGTTTGATAGAGAAATTACAAAGTAAGTATAGATGTAGGAGATGAAGGAATGAATAGTGATTTCAATTTATCTGTATATGTGAACAATGGGATTGAAAATGTTGTAAGGGGGATATTAAAGGCATCCTTTAAAAATCCAAAAGAAACAGCATTTGTATTAAAATATGTCTTATCAAGTAAGGAAGCAAAAAAGAAGAGGGGGAGATTTGAAAGAAAAGGAGAAAATGTTCCTGCATTTTTGATTTCCAGTATAACCAGTAGATGTAACCTGTTTTGTAAAGGTTGCTATGCGAGGGAATTTAACTCCTGTGGAGAAGGAGTACAAAAACAACAGTTGTCTACCGAAAGATGGGAAAGTATCTTTATGGAAGCTAGGGAGATTGGAATTTCTTTTATACTACTCGCAGGTGGAGAACCTTTAATGAGAAAAGATGTTATAGAAAAAGCAGCAAAGGTGAAAGAGATTATGTTTCCTATATTCACCAATGGTATAATGCTCCAGGAAGAGTATATAAAGTTATTCCATGAAAATAGAAATCTTGTACCTATACTTAGCATTGAAGGAGATATGGAGCAGACAGATGGTAGGCGAGGAGAAGGAACTTATGAGGTTTTAATGAATGTAATGGACAAACTTAAGGAAAAAGGTATTTTGTTTGGCGTTTCTGCTACGGTGACAACTGAAAATTTCATGACTGTCTCTAGTAAAGCTTTTTTCGACAAGCTATACAATAAAGGCTGTAGGGCGTTAGTTTTTGTAGAATACGTGCCCGTGATAAAAGAAACATGGAAGCTTGCACCTACTGAGAATGAGCGCAAAAAATTGGAATGTGAGCAGCAAAAACTTAGAAAGCAGTATGAAGATGCTATTTTTCTATCCTTTCCTGGTGATGAGAAATACTCAGGGGGATGTCTTGCAGCTGGAAGAGGCTTCTTCCACATTAATGTAGATGGTTCCGCAGAACCATGTCCTTTCTCACCTTATTCTGATACAAACCTAAAAGACTATACCTTAAGAGAGGCTCTTAAGTCACCACTATTTACAAAACTTAATGAAACAGGAATGCTGATTGGAGAACATGCGGGTGGTTGCCTTCTTTTTGAAAAAGAAAAGGAAGTTAAAGAATTAATTAGTAGCGGTAGATAAATTCAAAACATATATTCGCAAATTTAATAATGAAAAGGAGTGAATTTTTTATGAATATTAATGCAAATGTAAGGTCACTGGTTAATGCTTTCTCAAAACTAGAAGAAGTGGAGGGCATCTTATTAGCTGGATCACACGCAACAAAAACTAATGATAAAGATTCAGATTATGATATATACATTTATACAGCTAAGGAAATACCACTAGAAAAGAGAAAGTTAATTACTGATAAATATTGTAGTTACATGGAACTAAATAATACCTTTTGGGAAACCGAAGATGATGGATTTCTAAAAGAAGGTAATATTCCGGTGGAAATTATATATAGGGACTTAGATTGGATTGACGGTTTATTAAATAGAACCTTAGTAAAATGTGAAGCAGATACAGGATATACAACTTGCTTTTGGGCTAACTTCATAAATTCAATTATATTGTACGATAAAAATGGTGATTTAAATAAGCTTAAACAGAAATATGATATAAGCTACCCTTATGAATTAAAGGAAAACATAATAAAAAAGAACTATCCACTATTAAAGCTTCAAATGCCTTCATATTATTACCAAATAGAGAAGGCTTTAAAAAGAAATGATTTTATTAGTGTAAATCATAGAGTAGCAGCCTTGTTTGCAAGTTATTTTGATATTATATTTGCTATAAATGAAATGCCGCATCCAGGTGAGAAAAAAATTCTTAAAATCATAAAAGATAATAATTTGAGGGTGCCTACAGATATGGAAACAAACGTTAATAATATTTTAAAGTATTCAGCAGTAAATGATCTAACAATATTATTAGAAATAGATTTATTGATTGATAAATTAGATATATTGCTAAAGAATGAGGGGATACCATATGGTAGATAGTTCTTATTAACAGCCCCTTCGACGAATCAAGATTGAAAGTGAAATATCATTATTTTGAAACTTCCATAGAGTTGGATTTTAGCTAGCATTTTATAAACTATGTTAGTTGAAATAAAATCTGAATTTTGAAAAATAATAAATATGAATGCAGAGGTGAATGATTTGTCATGTAAATCTAAATATGCTTTGATTATTGTAAGTTTAGTTTTAGTAGGGATTTTTTTTATGTATGGTAGTGTAAATTCTAAGACTAAAAATCCTAAAACTATACTTCCAGAAACTACTGGGGTAGAGACTTTTAGTGGCGTTGTAAAAAGTATTGAAACTATTGAAAACATTGTTTTTATAGTTGTCGGTAAAGATAGTAAAGAAACAGTTTATTATACAAGCACGGGTAGGGCTGTTGCAAAGGAAGTTTTAAAGCTCAAGGTTGGTGATAATGTGGATTTAAAATATGCACGTGGAGCTCCTAAAAAATATAAAGAAGTAATTGCAATGCCACTATTAAATATTAAAGTTATAGAATAAACTAATTTTTAATTTCTATTTACTATACACTATAAGACATATGTATGTTTTTTAGACAGTTATACAAATTTGATTATATACAATCCTTTCGTTTGAATTTATATTGTACCTATAGCAAGTGCTTGCAAATGCATGCAAGTGCTTGCAAACGCATGCAAGTGCTTAACTTGGTAAATACAAAATTGACCTAGGCTTATAGCTTATGGCATAATTTTTCAAATGGAGGGGTTTTAAATGAGATTTAATTTTGATCAAACTATTGATGTAGAAAAAACCAATGCTTATATGGTTGGTGCTGGACTCGCATCACTTTCTGCTGCGGTATTCTTAATTAGAGATGGACATGTTCCAGGGAAAAACATTCATATATATGAAGAATTAGGCGTCACAGGTGGCAGCATGGATGGAAGTGGTGATGCTGAGAATGGTTATGTAATTCGTGGTGGAAGAATGTTTGATAGGGAAGCTTATGCTTGTACTTTTGGAGTAATGGAAAGTATTCCTTCATTAACTGATCCTAAAGTTTCAATACTTGATGAATTTAATGCTTTTAATAAAAAAATGCATACCCATGCAAAAGCTAGATTAATAGATAATGATGCTAAAATAACTGATGTATCAGCTTTGGGACTTGTTCGCGCTGATAGAATGGCATTAATGGATATAATGATTAATTCTGAAGATTCTTTGGGAACAAAAACTATTAGAGAATGTTTCCCAGAACCATTTTTTAAATCAAACTTCTGGCTTCAATGGACTACACTCTTTGCATTTGAAACTTGGCACAGTGCTAAAGAATTAAAGAGATATCTTCATAGATTTATTCAAGAATTACCACGTCTAAGTGATTTATCTGGAATACGTCGTACACCATATAATCAATATGATTCAATGTTATTACCTATGACAAAATGGTTAGAGACGCAAGGGGTTAATTTTGAATTAGATTGCAGGGTAACTGATTTTGAATTTAAACCATCAGATACTGAAACTACGGTTACAGCATTCAAATGTGAAAAAAACGGGAAAGAAACTAGAATAGAAGTGGGTGAGGGAGACCTTGCCTTTGCTACTATCGGTTCTTTAACAGCGGGTACTAGCCTTGGTTCAATGACTACACCAGCAAAGATTAACGACAAAAGTGTAGGTGGAGCATGGGATCTTTGGGAGAAAATTGCGAGCGGTCGTCCTGAGTTTGGTAAACCTCAAGTCTTTGATGAACGTGTTGAAGAATCAATGTGGCAGTCTTTCACAGTTACTCTTAAAGACCCAACAATGTATAAAAGAATAATAGAATTCTCAGGAAATCAACCAGGAACTGGTGCTCATATGACATTTAGAGATTCTGCATGGCTCATGACAATAGTTGTGCACAATCAACCACATTTTCTTAATCAACCTGATAACATACAAACTTTCTGGGGTTATTCTTTGTTCCCATATGCAAAAGGTGATTTCATAAAGAAGAGGATGGTGGATTGTACTGGTGAGGAAATATTAACTGAGGTATTATATCACCTAAACTTTAAAGAGGATATGGAGAAGATTCTTAAAACGTCTATTTGTATACCTTGTATACTACCTTTTACAACAGCACAATTTTTAACTAGAGAAAAGGGCGATAGACCACAAGTTATTCCAGAAGGTTCAACCAATTTGGCATTACTTGGACAGTTTTGTGAAATAGAAGATGATGTAGTATTTACTATGGATTATTCTGTAAGAGGCGCACAAACTGCTGTTTATAAATTCCTAAATCTAAATAAAAGAATTACCCCTATTTATAAAGGACAGCATGATGTTCGTGTACTAATTAATTCTGCCCTTGAAATGATGAAGGATGATAACTTAAGTGAAGAAATAAATGCACTTAAATCTATGATATTGAAATAATTTAACGACATTTCAGCTTGGAAGAAGATGAATAGCACCGCAGTGATAAACAGCACCGCAGATGATAATTAATGGGACGGTTGTCCAGTTTTCTATAAAAAGAAAATTGGATAACCGTCCTCGTTAATATCTAGATAAAGCACCAAGCAGGCTGCCTTCAACCACATTTTTCATCTTTTCTACCATGATTTGTGGTGAGTCTTTCATGCCGGTTTTAATCCACTGAACGATTATACCCACAAAAGCATGGGTATAAAAATCAGCAATAAACTTTTTGTCCATATCAGGAACATTCATGCCTAAGGATAAATCATTTACAATCCCCATAATAAGTTCGCAACTAAAGTCAAAGAAATATCCATCAAAAGCATTTTGACCAGGTGTGTTAAGAGCATTAATATAAAAAGAATTATTATTCATTAGGTAGCACAAGGTTCTATACATACCATCAGTCCAATTTCCATAATGATTGCAGTTAGCGATACATTCTGTAACTTCAGTGGAATAAATCCAATTCACAAGGTCGAATTTATCTTTAAAATGATAATAAAATGTTTGTCTATTAAGGTTACAATTGCCCACAATGTTTTGTATAGAAATTTTTGATAAAGGAACTGTTTTCATTAACTGTTTTAAGGATAAAGCAAGAGCCTTTTCTGTTATTATTGATTCAGACATAATAATCACCTACAAAAATTAGTTTTAATAATAATTATACACCATAAATAAGGATTTTTTATAGATAGTTCTAAAATAGAAAATTAAATTTCACGTGCTTTTTAGACAAACACTCAAAAGTGTGTAAATACAATTAACTTTACTAGAGTTATAATAATAAATAAGATATTTATTATTAACGGAACAAAAAATGGAGGGAAATTTCATGAGTAAAAAATCAAGCAAAAATGGTATGAACGTATTACTTACTTTAGGGGCAATAGCTGGTGCGGCTGCTGTAGCAACTATTAGTGCAAAGAAGTTTAAAAATAATTCTAAAACAACGATAGATTTATCAGAAAATAGAAATAATGAAGATAGACAAGTTTACTTTATTGGTGGAGGGTTAGCTTCCTTAGCTGGTGCTGCTTATCTTGTACGAGATTGTAACTTTAAAGGAGAAAATATTCATATTATTGAAGGAATGAAAATCTTAGGAGGCAGTAACGATGGTGCAGGAGATGCCATAAATGGTTATGTATGCCGTGGCGGTAGAATGTTAAATGAAGAAACCTATGAGAATTTTTGGGAATTATTTTCAGGTATACCATCCCTAGATATGCCGGGTAAAAGCGTTAAAGAAGAAATTCTTAATTTTGATCATTTGCACCCAACACATGCACAGGCACGGTTAATTGATAAAGATGGAGTAATTCTAGATGTGACTAGTATGGGCTTTAATAATGCCGATCGTATGGCTCTTGGAAAACTTATGATTACATCAGGAGAAAAATTAGATAATAAGACTATTGAGGAATGGTTTAGTCATACGCCACATTTCTTTGAAACTAATTTTTGGTATATGTGGCAAACAACCTTTGCTTTCCAAAAATGGTCCAGTCTTTTTGAGTTTAAGCGTTACATGGAACGTATGATTTTTGAATTTTCTCGTATTGAAACTTTAGAGGGGGTTACACGTACTCAGTACAATCAATATGAGTCTGTTATTCTTCCATTAAAAGCTTACTTAGATAACTTTGGAGTTGATTTTAGTATAAATGCAACTGTAACTGATTTAGATTTCAAATCAGGAGATGAAATTACAGTAACGGCTATGCATATAGAAGAAAAAGAAGGTGAAAGGGTTATTCAGTTAAACCCTAGAGACGTTTGCATTATGACAAATGGATGCATGACTGACTGTGCAACTCTTGGTGATATGTACACACCTGCAGAATACAATCCAAGCAAACCAATATCTGGTGAACTTTGGGCGAAAATAGCTAAAAAGAAAAGAGGTCTTGGAAATCCAGAACCCTTCTTTGGACATGCAAATGAAACTAACTGGGAAAGCTTTACCGTGACTTGTAAGGGTAATAAATTCTTAAACCTAATTGAAAAATTCTCCACTAATATTCCAGGTAGTGGTGCATTAATGACATTTAAGGATTCTAATTGGTTAATGAGCATAGTTGTTGCAGCTCAACCACACTTTAAAAATCAGCCCATTGATACAACTATGTTCTGGGGCTACAGCATATATACTGATAAAGTTGGTGATTTTGTAAAGAAATCAATGCGTGATTGTACAGGTGAGGAAATGCTAATAGAACTTCTACACCACATGCATATGGAAGACAAGCAAGAGGAAATTATGGACACTGTAATTAATGTTATTCCATGTATGATGCCATATGTAGATGCTCAGTTCCAGCCTCGGAAGATGACTGATCGTCCAAGTGTTGTGCCAGAATACTCAACAAATTTCGCTATGATTAGCCAGTTCGTTGAAATCCCAGATGATATGGTATTTACAGAAGAATATTCTGTACGCGCAGCAAGAATTGCGATATATACGCTATTTAATGTAACAGATAAAACTATTTGTCCAGTAACTCCTTATAGAAAGAATACTAGGATATTAAAAGAAGCATTAAAAACTTCATTTAGATAAAAAATTCGGAAATATAAGTAGATTTGCTTATGAAAATCTACTTATATTTTTTGAATGGGTAAAATTAAGTGCTATCTGTTACCTTCTTTGTTGCTTCCTTTCAAAATGAATTTTAAGTGTACTTTAGTTTATTTATATGATATAATATCTTTATACACTACAAGTAATAACGATTATTAGGAGATATTTATTGTCGCTTATTAAAAAAAATGTCGTTATAACCAATAAAAGTTGAGAATTATTTGTTGAAAGTATTGAAATATGAATACTATAATGTTAATTATAACATTTTAATATGGATAAATTTATATAATATGGAGGGATAGCAAATGTCAATTTATGATTTTAAAGCAATTACAATCGATGGTGAAGAAATATCTTTGGAACAATATAGGGGAAAGGTATTGGTTATAGTTAATACAGCAAGTAAGTGTGGATTTACACCACAGTATGAGGGTTTGGAGAAGATTTATGAACAGTACAGCGATAAGGACTTTGAAATATTAGGCTATCCAAGCAATCAATTTGCTGGGCAGGAACCAGGTGAAAGTAATGAAATAAAGAATTTCTGCACAATTAATTATGGAGTGAGTTTTCAATTGTTCGAGAAGGGTGATGTAAGAGGTGAAAATGCCCTTCCGCTTTTTAAATATTTGACAGAGGAAACAACTTTCAGAGGTTTTGATCTGAATAAGCCTAATGAAAAAAAACTTAATGATATGCTCCACAAAAGATTTCCTGAATTCTTAGAAGGGGATTCAGTGAAATGGAATTTTACAAAATTCCTTATTGGTAGAGATGGCAATGTAGTCGGAAGATATGAACCAACAATTGAACCGTCAGCTATGTCAACAGATATTGAAAAATTATTAGCGGAGAATGATATATCTGAAATTGACAAATCAGAAGTTGACGTAGACAATAAAGAAATTTATACTGGCAAAGATGATGAAGAGGTTTTAAATTGTGAAGGAAAACCTTGCAACTTTGTATATAATGATAAAAATGATTAGTTAGTTAATAACATTTCAGAATGGAATTTAAAAGGATTAGTAATGAGGATTTTACATGAAATTCCTCATTGCTAATCCTTTAATTTACTTAGATAAATCTTTTTTACTTCCATAATAAGAAACATTTATTTTTGTTCCTATATCTACAAGTGTACCGGCCTTAGCACTTTGCATGAATATTTTCTTATTGTTATTTTTGGAATGATTGCTCTTACGGGCTTTGTCATCCATATTTATAGGTGTTTTCTCCCCAAGCTGTAATTGAATGTTATCTAGAATTTCTTTAGCATCATCAAGGGTTTTGCCATTTAATTGTGGGACAGTAACCTGTTCAATTTTTTTTCCTTGGCTTATAACTAAATCTACTTTGCCATCTTTTTCATAGGATGTATTTACCTCAGGTGATTGACTAATAACTAAACCCTGAGCAATACTATCACTATATTCATTTGAAATATTGCCAAGCAAAAAGCCATTATTAACTACAGTCTGATTTGCAATATCTTGGGTCCTTCCAATAAGTGATGGCACAAATTTATTTTCAACAACAGGTAGTTGTTCTTCTGCCTGTTGTTTTTTATCAACCTGCTGTATCTCATCTGACGGTGAGTTTTCATTTGTTTTTAGAGCTGTAGTTTCTACAATAGAAGCTGATGTATCAATAGGGGTCCCGTTGGATATAAATTTACCTAAAATGGAAGCAATCATAACTAAAATAATTGATGCAATAATTATTATTGCCTTTTTATTATTGTTGGTCTTCTTATTTCCAATTATTACTTCTTTATCTTTTTTATTTACTGTTTTTTCAGCGCTGGATGATCCACTCATAACCGTTGCGAAATCATCTTTTATATCAGAAAATATGGTTGCACCCATAAGCTTTGTAGCATCATCTAGGGTATTATGCAGCTCCGCAGGAGATGATTTAACTTCATAATTAGAATCTTCTTTAATTGCACTTATTATCTCTGCCATTTCTTTAGCCGTTTGGTATCTTTTAACAGGCTCTTTTTGCATCGCCTTCAAAATTACCTGGTTTATATTTTCAGGCATATCCGCAATGATTTCTTTGGGTGCAGCAACAGGTTCATGAATATGCATCATAGCTATGGAAATAAAGCTTTCTGCATTATAAGGTACTTGCCCAGTAATCATTTCATACATCACAATACCTAAGGAATATATGTCTGTTCTATAATCCACAAAATTTCCCTTTGCTTGTTCTGGTGAAAAATAGTGTACGGTACCCATAACTTTACTAGAATTGGTTACGGTTCTTGAACCTGTAACTTTAGCTATTCCAAAATCCATAACCTTAACTATATTATCTTCTGTTATCATGAGATTATCCGGTTTTATATCTCTATGAATTATATTGTTAATATGTGCACACTGAAGTGCTTTGGCTATTTGGAGTGATATATCTAAAGCCTTTTGCGAAGTAAGTCTAGCATTTTCCTTTATTAATTGCTTTAATGTTTTTCCATTAATGTATTCCATAACTATAAAATTAATATGGTTTTCTGCACCAACATCATGAATATTCACGATGTTTGGATGTGACAATCTTGCGATTGAAGTAGCTTCTCGTTTAAATCTTACAACAAACTCTTCATCATTACTTAACTCTGCTTTTAATATCTTTACAGCGACAAATCTATTTAACAAGTGGCACTTTGCTTTATAGACAGTTCCCATACCACCTTCGCCAATCTTCTCTAATAACTCATATCTATTTAAAAGTAATGTTCCTATCATATTTAGCCTCCCATGAAAAACGGCAATGTATTTATTATAACATAGTGAACACTTATGAGACATTTATCTCTAATTAAACTATTAAGGTTTTTCTTTGTTTGTTAAAGCAACTAGGATGTGAGTGTATTCAAGGATATTTAATTGGAAAACCAATGTCCGCATCTGATTTTCAACATAATTTTATCAATAAAAAATAAAAACAGAAGGCTATTTTACTTTTTAAAAGTAAAATAGCCTTCTGTTTTTTATTTTTAAGAGGAAATTTCAATTTCTCCGTTTATTGTATAATCTTTACCGTTAACGCATAAAGTTATTTGTTGCTTACTTTCGCTGGTAATAATAACTTTATGTGTTTTAATATTTATTTTAAGTAATGATCCTCTAAACAAAACGTTAAAAGAGAATGAACTCCAATTTTTTGGTATAAAAGGATTTAAAATAAGTTTGCCATCTCTTACTCTCATCCCGCCAAAGCCTTCAACTATGGACATCCAAGTTCCAGCCATACTAGTAATATGACATCCATCTTTTGTATCATTATTGTAATTATCTAAATCTAGTCTTGCAGTTCTAAGATACATTTCATAAGCCTTTTCATGTTTTCCTAATTTTGCAGCAAGGATGGTATGCACACAAGGAGACAAAGATGACTCATGTACTGTTCTTGACTCATAAAATTCAAAATTTCTTCTTATGGTATCTAAATCATATCTATCTTGCAGAAAATATATTCCTTGCAATACATCTGCTTGCTTTATAAAGCAAGATCTAAGAATTCTATCCCAAGACCATTTTTGATTTAATGGTAAATTTTTATGATCTAAGTCTTTTACAAGAATCTGCTGCTTATCCATATAACCGTCTTGTTGCATGAATATCCCTAGTTCTTCATCCACTGGATAATACATATTTTTAATGATATCCTGCCATTTGCTAACTTCTTCTTCTTTTAAAGCTAATTTATTTACTAACTCTGAATATCTTTCAGGTTCATTATTTTTTATATAATTAATTGCACAAGTAGTATATTCTAGTGTCCAAGTAGCAATTCTATTGGTATACCAGTTATTATTTGAATTATTTTCATATTCATTAGGGCCGGTAACTCCAAGTATTACATATTTTCCTTTATTTGAGGCAAAACTAACTCTTTCTTCCCAGAATCTTGAGATCTCCACTAGTACTTCTAATCCATATTGACCTAAATAACATTTATCCCCAGTATAATTAACATAATTATAGATACCATATGCTATAGCACCATTTCTATGAATTTCTTCAAAAGTAATTTCCCATTCATTGTGGCACTCTTCTCCATTCATAGTAACCATTGGATATAGTGCACCTTTTGAAAAACCTAACTTTCTTGCATTTTCCTTAGCTTTTTCTAATTGCTTATATCTATAAAGCAAAAGATTTCTAGATATACTTGGATCAGCAGTACTTAAATAAAATGGTATACAATATGCTTCTGTATCCCAATAAGTACTTCCGCCATATTTTTCTCCTGTAAAACCTTTTGGTCCTATGTTTAATCTATCATCTTCTCCAGTATATGTCTGATTTAATTGGAAAATATTGAATCTAATAGCTTGTTGTGCCGAAACATCTCCTTTTATAACAATATCGCTTTGTTTCCATTTTTCACCCCAAGCTGCTGCTTGATCTTTAAGCAATAATTCAAAACCACTTTCATAAGATTTATCTAAAATTTTTCTATCAACAGTCAATAATTCTTCTACAGCGTAATCTCTTGAAGTTACATTGCAAACATACTTATATACTACGATTTCTTCATTTTGTTTTACATTTAAATTAACTATATTACCTACAAATTTTTCTGATTCTATAAATTTTGCATTAAAATCTACTTTTTTATCTGCTCGAAAAATATCTAATTTCATTGAAGAACACATGTAAAAATCAAGTTTTTTTGTTTTTATTATTAAAGATGATTGTTCTTTATTGCATTGCTTTGAGATTTCATTCCAAAATTTTTCATCATAATTAGAATCCTCGTTTTTTATATCGCCATCTAAGTAAGCTGATATACACAATGTACCTTCAAAATTAACTGGTGTGATAGAATATCTAATTGCGCCTATTTCTTTTGTAGCAATACTTACAAATCTCTTTGCATCTACATTTACTTCCTTTCCGCTAGCAAGCTTTGCGGTAAAGCTTCTGCGAAGATATCCTTCTTTCATATTCAAAATTCTTACAAAATCTTTTACTTCACATTTTGAAAGGTCTAGTGTTTCTCCATCTATACTAACATCTATTCCAATCCAATTAATAGAATTTAATACCTTTGCAAAATATTCAGGGTATCCATTTTTCCACCAGCCAACTCTAGTTTTATCTGGATAGTATACCCCTGCCATATAACTTCCCTGAAGAGACTTTCCGCTGTATGTTTCTTCGAAGTTAGCTCTTTGTCCCATATACCCATTTCCTATACTAAATATTCCTTCAGATACTTCATGATTATCTTGGTTAAAACCTTCCTCTATAATATTCCATTCATCTAATTTTAAATACTGTTTCATATTGAGTCTCCTTTACAATAAATTTAATAATTTAATTTTTCAAGTGTCATTTCTTTCAAAGAAGAAACAACGATATTTGCTTTATTTAAAACCAATGGATCGCCAATTCCAACACTATACATTCCAGCATTTATTGCGGATTCAATACCCGCCTTGGCATCTTCGAAAACTACACATTCAGAAGGGGATACACCAAGATCCTTTGCACCCAATAAGAAAACTTCTGGATCGGGCTTTGCATTGCTTGTTTTAGTTCCATCGATTATTGCATCAAAGTGATTAACTAATTTTATATTATTTAATATGGTCATGGCATTTTTACTTGCAGAACCTAGTGCGATTTTAATCCCATTATTCCTTAATTCTTCTAAAAATTCCACTGTACCAGGTAAAATTTCATCAGGAGTCATCTTTAAAATATACTCACGATACCAATTATTCTTTTTCTCTGCAAGAGTCAGTTTTTCTGCTTCAGCTAAAGTTAAACCGCCTATATTTAAAAGTATTTTAAGAGATTCCATTCTACTTATACCTTTTAAGCTTTCATTTTGCTCATTGGTAAAATCAAACCCTAATTCCTTAGCTAGTCTTCTCCATGCTAAATAATGATATTTAGCAGTATCTACAATCACCCCATCTAAATCAAACAAACAAGCCTTAATCTTTGTCATTGCTTTTTACCTCCGTGTATTTATTATTAATAAACTTTTAATACTATATCTAAAAAGCTATATTATTTATACTAATTCTAATTGCCAAACCATTTGGATACTTTTACGCTCACCTGGCATTATGCTGCTCATACCTCCAAGGATTTCAAGTTCAGTGTAGGCTAGCTTATCATCCACATAAACTTCAACATTACTTCCATGTGGATATACAACTTGTCCTTCATACTGAAATTTCTGCGTAAGTAAGAGAGTTTTATTCTTATATGCACTGCAATAATATCTTAATATTGCATCATCTGTTACTACACCTACTTTAAACTTCTCTTCATTGTTACAATTCAATCTTAAAATTTTTTTATCTTCTTTTCTCAAAGAATAAGCATTATTTGAAGGCATATCAAAATCTTGATAAAATGTTATTCCGCCTATAAATACGTCAGAATTTAGTTTTATATCTATATATCCAGGAGATAATGCTTGAGTATTACCCCAAACTGCCCATTGTACTGGTTCTTCATTTAAGTTAACCATGGTTTCTTTTATAGTTATATGATTACAGTTATCTTCAAATAATATTTCCCTTATAAATTTAAGACCCACAATGTTTGATATAGGACTACTTAATGTGACTACTAATGAATTTTCTAACTTAGCTATGTCGTATTCAAAAACATTCAAATCAATATCAAATATTGGAGGCCAAGCCCATTTTGTTTGTGGCGCAGGCCAACCTTTATATCCTCCAAAATTGAGCCAGTTTTCCGGAATATATTCAGCATTTATATCACCTTTAATTCCTATAAGATTCTCATTTCTATATAGCACATTTAAATTTTCTGTTGAAAACTCTAAAATCCTGCCACCCTGCTCTGGTACTATAATTACTTTTATTATCCCGTTTTCAAGTATTATCTCTTGTGTGTTTTTACACTTTACTATTGAATAATTTAGCATACTCAAAACCCTTCCGTTTTAGGGGAATAACCCCAAACTTGTATCTATTTCTACTCCATAATGGTCTGACACCACGAAGTCGTTTTTGCCATTAAATATTACTTTAGAATATTTAACATCTACACATTTATTTGTTAAAATTAGATCCAGCCTTAAATCATTTTTATTTAAATCCCATCCATCTATTTTACCCTTTACAGTTATACCACAATCTTTTTCTTTAGAGAGGGCATAAGTATCCTTTATTCCTTTTTTCATTAAATAATCATAGCCTTCATCTGATGCAAAAGCGTTATTATTAAAATCTCCCATAAAGAATGTTAATCTGTCCTTTTTCATATTATTAAGTAACTTATCTACTTGCTGACTGAAAGGTTCTTCTTCGTCTTGCCACCAGCCTAAATGACAAGAGTAGAAATCTATAATTTCCTTATTTATTCTAATTGAAGCTTTTACGACCTTTCTAGTTTTCCAAAAATCCATGTCCTTGCTGTTACTTATGAAAAATGAGTAAGAATCTTCTTCTATTATTTTATGTTTAGTTATAATACTTACCCCTTCTTCATATATTCCATAACCTATATGAGAAAAATCCCACAGCATTGAGTATTCTTTGCATCCTAAGTTCTCTAATTCTTTTAATAAAACTAAAGCAAAATTATCTTGTTTTATGTTATTAAAAGTTATATTTTCGTTTATAGATTGATTTACTTCTTGCAGGGCAATTACATCAAAATTCTTTTCTTTTATAGTATTTGCAATAATGCTTATCTTTTCTTTTTGGCTTTCTTCCATCCAAGAATGACAATTTAAAGTTAATAATTTCATTTTAAACTCCTAATATATCTATAATATCCGATTTTAAAACATCTGCCTTTGGTCCATATATAGCCTGTATCCCTTTACCTTTAATTATTAAGGCTAAAGCCTTATTTTTTTTCCATTCCTTTTCTTCGGCAACTAATAAATTATCTTTAACTGTTACACGAAGACGGGTCATACATGCGTCCACATCTACAATATTTTCATTTCCTCCAAGTAATCCAATAATAGCTTCAGCTTGACTTCCTTTCTTACTAACATCAACTTTTTGATTTACAGTAGAATCTATTGAACTAGATTCCATATCAATTTCATTTCCGTTACGGCCTGGAGTTGCTATATTAAATTTCTCGATCATAAATTTAGATACAACATAATTTATGCAGAAAAATACGACCGTCACTAGTACATATCTTATAAGATCACCTATAATTCCTGCTTTTACAATCATCGGTATACGTGCTACAAGCTCTATAACACCAAAACTGTGAACTCGCAGATTAAATATGTCCGCACACATAAATGCAAATCCTTGCATAACTGCATAAGTACCATATAATATTGGTGAAACAAACATAAACATGAATTCTAATGGTTCAGTAACACCTGTTAAGAAAACTGCAATTGCTGCTGAAAAAAATACTGATTTATATTTTGCTCTTTTTTCCTTAGCTACACTTTTATACATAGCAAGCGCAACACCCATTAAGGAGCCAGCTCCGCCAATCATTTGGCCAACTTTAAAACGTGCTGGATGAACTGTTGCAAGTAAGTTATTGTATGCACCCATATCTCCAGATGATTTTAAGTTACCTAAGTCAGTAACCCATGCAAGCCAAAGCGGATCTTGCCCAAGTATAAGATTACCTGCATTAGCTCCAGTTAATACTTTATATGCCCCACCAAGATCTGTATAGTTTATTGGTATTGTAATCATATGATGAAGTCCAAAAGGTAGTAATAGACGCTCAAGGGTACCATATATAAAGGGTGAAATAAATGGTGCAGTATTTTGTGATGTTGCGATCCATTTGCCAAATCCATTTATAACTGATTGAGCAAATGGCCAAACTATTACAAATATAAGTCCAGCAACGCTGGAGCCTGCTATAACAACGAATGGTACAAATCGTTTACCATTAAAGAATGCAAGGGCATTTGGTAATTTATTATAGTTATAATACTTATTAAATAAAACTGCTCCAAGAAAACCTGATATAATACCAACAAATACTCCCATATTCAATGCTGGGGATCCAAGAACAGAAATAAAGTAATCTTTAACCAAAAGATGCTGACCTGTTAAGGAAGTTACTGTTGCATGAGCATCCGTGAGCATCTCATTGGTAATATTAAATACATTACCAGTAATTTTATTTATTAAAATAAATGCAATAAGTGCTGCAAATGCTCCACCGGCACGTTCCTTAGCCCAAGATCCACCAATAGCTATAGCAAATAATATCCCTAAATTACCGATTATTGCCCAACCTATACCTCCCACGACTTGAGATAACGTTTGCACAAATGAGACATTAGGTGCCATTAATCCTATAACTACGCCTAATGAAATCATTAGGCCACCTGCAGGCATAACTGCAACCACCACTAATAATGCCTTACCAAATTTTTGCCAGAAATCGAATGAAATTATTTTTGATTTGTTCTTAACCATAGTCCCATTACCTCCAATATTGATTTAATGTATATGTATTTATAAAAATTTCAGTGTGCAATTATGTGTTTATATTAATCTTAGTTTGTGCAAACGTTTGCTTTCTTTATTAGAGTATATTTCATAATGAAAATATTGTCAATGAAATATTAAAATAAATTTCCGAATAAAAGGTAATAAAATAGGAAAGAAAATTTTATTTGATGGGCACATGGAAATATATGAAACGGGGGACGTCTGATATGAAAGGTGAATTATGTGCTATAGTGTGAAATAATTATAGCAACTTTGGGGTTGGTTTTTTTATTATATAGGAAACCGCTGTGGATAACATTCTAGCTGAAACTTAGGTGGAAAATTTAAGAAAAATATGAGATGATTAAATCATGAAAAAAATAAGATTACTATAAAACAAATATTTGAAGATAATTATCCAAAGTTCTGTAAATTGAACAAAGAAAAGTATCCTGAGGTACCTGAATTTGTTCCTCATACTATGGTTTTTTACACAAATCGGTTACGTACACCTACTACACAACCCCCTTTTACAACAAATGAGGATTGTGAGAGAACAAGAAAAATAGTGTGCTTGTTAAATGTAAAGGTTAAGGAGGTTAGAGAATGCTTAAGATTTTTTTAATTGAAGATGATGAAACAATTGCTTTAGGTATAAAGTCATTTCTATTGAGAAATAGTTATAAGGTTATCCATGCAGAGAATTTTAAAAAAGGGAAAGAGCTTTTTAAAACAGACATTGACATAATATTACTAGATTTAAATTTACCTGATGGTTCAGGTTTTGATTTTTGCCGTTATGCAAAAGGAATTAAAGACATTCCTATTATTTTTCTTACTATCAGGGATGAAGAATGCGATATTATAAAAGGACTAGATATTGGAGGGGATGACTACATCACCAAGCGTGCGACACGTTGCAATATTAAAAATATTGCCTAGATAGCAAATCTATCTAAGAACTAATAACTTGAAAAGTCAAATGAGAGGGTAACGCCTCGAAGGGCTTTCTCTGATACTCCGAATAGCATCTTTACTAAGAAGAGTGAAGTTGTTATAAGCTCGGTGAAGTCGGCTGAGAGTACACCCTAATGACTTCGTAAGAAGTTATGGAAAAGCGAACCAGAGGTGGTCGAGTGTATGATAGGTCGGGAGTCCATAAAATACCTATGGTAAGAATGTCTAAATATAAGAGACTGACAAAGTTCCGAATGTAAGGTTCTAAATGATGAGGGGGTAGAAATACTTCAACTACCTAAGTTGTAGTGTCTGTGAGGATGAGTAAGATTGTTTGGTATGAAAATCCTTATACTGTTACAGGCAGTATGTTACAGACAGGACTAGAGGAGCTACCTAAGGGTATATGTAAGGATAAAGTTATTGGAACGTGGTAAGCTGGTAACATGGAGGACTTATTTTCTATGAAGTGGTAGCAAGGAAAGACGATAGTTATAACTTGCTTTAATATCAGTGAAAGTAGTGGCACAGTACCGTTGAAGTTAACGAAAGTTAGTGGAGGGACAGCCACAAGTTAATATTTAAGAAAAGATATATTACGTAAGTCCATTAGGTTCGAGTAAGACTAAGAGAAGCATAAACCTTAAACCAAGAATTTAAAGGAATGAATGCTGACTAATGACAACAAGACAGATGAAGTATAAGAAAAATCAGAAACTAAGAAATAATGAGTATTATAATACTCAAGCAATACAAGATAATTTATATAAGCTTAGTAAAGAGGGAAAAGAATTTAAAAATCTAGTACCACTAATACTGAAAAAAGAGAACATTTTATTAGCCTACAGAAATATTAAAAAGAATAAAGGGAGTAAAACACCAGGAATAAATTCAAACACAATTATAGATATAGCTAAAAAAGACATTGAAACTATAATTGAGTATGTTAGAAACAGATTAGAACAGTTTACACCACATAAAGTAAGGCGAAAAGAAATTCCAAAGCTAGGCGGAGGAATAAGACCTCTAGGTATTCCAACTATAGAAGATAGGCATCTGCAACAATGTATAAAACAAGTATTAGAGCCTATATGCGAAGCAAAGTTCTATACTCACAGTTATGGTTTTAGACCAAATAGAAGTACGAAACACGCCATAGCTAGATGTATGTTTCTTACTAACAGAGCTGGGTTACATTATGCAGTTGATATTGATATAAAGGGTTTCTTTGATAACGTAGACCATAATAAATTATTAAAGCAATTATGGTCACTTGGGATAAAAGATAAAGAACTTCTTAAATTAATATCTAAAATCCTTAAAGCTGAAATAGATGGCATAGGAATTCCTAACAAAGGTACTCCGCAAGGAGGGGTAATTTCACCGTTACTTTCTAATGTGGTATTAAATGAACTAGACTGGTGGATGTGTAATCAATGGGAGTATTTTCAGACCTATTATAGATACTCAGATAATAGCAATAAAATACGTGCATTGAAGAATACCAACTTAAAGGAAATGTATATCGTTAGATACGCAGATGACTTTAAAATTTTCTGTAGAAATGCTAAAACTGCACAAAAGGTATTTGTGGCAGTAAAGCAATGGCTTAAAGAAAGACTTAACCTAGATATTAGTCCTGAAAAATCAAAGGTTGTGAATTTAAGAAAGAACTACTCTGATTTTCTAGGATTTAAATTAAAAGTTAGGGTTAATAGAAACAAAAGAATTGCTAAAACTCATGTTAGTGACAAAGCAAGTGCTAGAATAATAAAAACATTTAAAAAAATGGTTAAAGACATAAGAAAAAACCCCTCTGGCCAAGCAGTAAATAAATTAAATAGTAAAATACTAGGGTGGCATAACTATTACAATGTAGCAACAAATGTTAGCTTAGATTTTAGTGAAATATCTTTCTTAGTTAAAAAGAACCTATATAATGGCACAAGAAGTATACGAGGTAGTCCAAATATAATAAGTAAAGCCTATAAAAAAAATTATAGTAGATATAACTGTAAAACAATAACTATTGCAGGGATAACAATCTTTCCCTTACATGGAGTTAAGCTTAAGTATGCAAAGAATTTTTCACCCAAAACATGCAATTACACTGAAGAAGGTAGAAGTATAATCCATGAAAAGCTGAAAAAAGACCATGGCGAAGCCATTAAGTTCTTGATGGATAACAATGTAATCAATGAAACCCTAGAATATAACGATAATAGAATATCCTTATATATAGGGCAGAATGGGAAATGTGGAGTGTCGGGAGCAACATTAAAGAAAATTAGTATGGTTGCTCATCGTAGAATTCCTAAAAACAAAGGTGGAAAAGACAACTACAATAACTTAACATATGTAAATAGATACGTTCATGAGCTAATTCATGAAGAAAAAGAAGAGGCAATAGAAAGACTTAAAAATAAGATAAAGCTTGATAGCATAGGTTTGGTTAAAATTAATATACTTCGTAAACTTGTTGGAAATTACGTGATATAAATAAGTAATAAATATTGATGGAACGCAGTGTGCGGTGAAAGTCGCAAGCACTGTGTGGAGGAGGGGAAAAGGCGGAGATAACTTCAAAGTCTTACCTATTCCTATCTTTTAAATTAAGTGTTTTGCATTCTCGTATATTGGCTGTTTTGCGGAGAACTGTAAAACATCAGATACAAGAGGATGTTCTATGGTGTGGGAATATTAAAATGATTAAATCAGAAACAAAGGTATATAAAAATAATCTCGAAATAGAATTGACAATTGGTGAATACAATCTATTTCAACAACTATTAGAAAATAAAAACCGTACTTTAACACGAGGGTCTTTATTGGAAAAACTGTGGGATATCGATGGGGAATTTGTAAATGATAATACATTATCAGTAGCTATAAAGCGTCTTCGTCAAAAACTTACGAATAATACAATTATTAAAACAGTGAGAGGAATAGGCTATAGGTTGGATGAGTAAGTGGGATATAAATAAAAAGAAAATTACTGTATGGATGTTTATTAGTTTTTTATGTATAACATTTTTTTGTATTATATTTGGAAATTTCATTTTTAAACAGACAGGGAAGATTTTTTATGAAAAAGCCGCACAAATTATAGCGTTTGGTGTTAAGGCTGATCCTAATATTGAACAAGTATTGATATCATCGCTAAAAACTAATAATATAGCAGAAATTAATAAAGGGAAAAAAATATTAGAGCACTATGGATATAGTGAAGAATTATTATATGGTTCTTATAATAAGCGTAAAAGTTTTAATATAGTTACGGTTGGTATTTTGTTTTTGATTATTTTACTCTTTTTTTGTTTTGGAGGATTTCTGATAGGGCTAAATCATATAAAACGTAAACGTATTGATAATCTTGCAGAATATCTTTACGCTATTAACGAAGGAAATTATAGAATAAATACTCAGAAGAAAGAAGACGAATTCTCTATTTTAGAAGATGAATTATATAAAACAGTTGTGTTGCTTCGCGAAAACCGAGAAAAAGAAAGGAAAGAAAAAGAAAAATTAACAAATTACCTTGCAGATATCTCTCACCAAATGAAAACTCCACTTACGTCAATGTCCCTTATGATTGAATTATTAGATGATAGGCCTGTAAATGGGGAGGATGCTTTGTATATTGAGCGTATTTCAGCTCAGATATGCCGTCTTAATCATTTGGTTTCGTCATTGTTAATACTTTCTAAACTAGATGTAGGAACCTTAACATTAGAATATAAATGGGTTAATGTTTATGAATTGGTATGTACTTCTATTGAACCATTAATTTTAATGATAGAAAAAAAAGAACAACAACTTTCTATTCAAGAGGATAGTGATGTAGCTTTTATGGGAGATTTTTATTGGAGCAATGAAGCCATCTTAAATGTTGTTAAAAACTGTGTAGAACATACACCATGTGGAGGTGAAATTTCCATAGTGTATGAACAAAACCCTATTTGCACACAAATTATTATTGAAGATAATGGAGAAGGATTTCATAAAAAGGATATGTCACACTTATTTACTAGATTTTACAAAGGCGAAAATTCAACCAAAGATAGTGTAGGAATTGGACTTGCTCTTGCTCAATCTATAGTTAAGAAACAAAACGGTGAAATTCGAGCAGAAAATAAAAAAACAGGGGGAGCGCGATTCACAATTAAGTTTTATTTGTAAGCAATGTCACCGAACGGTCACTTAACAAAGATATAATGGGTTTAGAAGAAAATAAGGACTAAAACAACTAAATATTATGGAATTAGGCCTTATTAAAGAGGGGAGATAATACTTTGGAAATATTAAGAACTGAAAATCTTACAAAAACCTATGGAATGGGTAATACAAAGGTCACTGCATTGGATAATTTAAATTTGAGGATAAGCAAAGGACAATTTGTTGCAATAATTGGATCAAGTGGATCAGGAAAATCTACACTCCTTCATATGTTAGGGGGAGTGGATAACCCTACAAAAGGAAAAATATATATCGATGACACTGATATTTCATCAATGAATGAAACTGAATTAGCTTTATTTAGAAGGCGAAAAGTAGGAATAATATATCAGTTTTACAATCTTATTCCTACACTAAATGTAGAAAAAATATATTATTACCCATGCTGTTAGATGGTAAAAAACCTAAGAAAGAACAATTCAATAAGATTATAAAAATGCTTGGTTTAAACGAAAGGCTTAATCATCTACCAAATCAGCTTTCAGGAGGTCAGCAACAAAGAGTTGCTATAGCACGAGCATTAATTTATAGACCGTCTATTATTCTAGCAGATGAACCTACTGGAAATCTTGACAGGGCAAATACGGAAGCTATTCTTGAGATGTTGAGAGTTTCAAATAAAGAGTATAATCAGACTATGATATTGATTACACATGACGAAAAAATTGCATTATCAGCAGATAGAGTGATTACAATTGAGGATGGCAGAATTGTGTCAGATGAGGTAATTAAGAAATGAAAATTATGAACGAATACACATACAACCATATGAAAAAGAATAAGCGACATACAATTTCTATACTAGTTGCTATTATAATTGCTTCAGCACTTCTATGTTCACTATGTATATTTATACATTCTAAATGGAAAACAAAATTAACCACAACAATTGAAAATACAGGTTATTGGCAGGGGGAATTATACGGCTATATATCTGGTGATAAATTAAAATATGTCACAGAGAATCCTGAGGTTGAAACCACGATGATTAAAGGACAGTGGGGTACTGCTAAACTTTCCAATACAAAACGTCCGTATCTATCAATAAGAGATGCTAATACAAATTTTTGGTTGGACATGGGTTTGAAAAATACTCTTACTGAAGGTAGGCTTCCTAAAAAATCTGGAGAAATTGTTATGTCAAAATTATTCTTCTCGGATAATCCTTCATATAAAATTGGTGATAAGTTGACTCTTCCCACAGGCAATCGAATGCTTGGTAGTGAACTAATTAACCCTCAAGAGTCCAAACAATCAGGCGAGAGGTTTAAGACAACAGGAACTAATATATATACCATAGTTGGAGAATTAGATGTTTCTGTAAGTTCTGCCTACCCAGGATATATCGCCATGGGATACTTGGATACTTCGCGCATCAAGCCTAAAGATGAACTTACGGTTTATATGCGTTTTGTGAACCCTCGCACAATCTATGAAACATTACCGCAGATTGCTAAATCTACGGGATTAACCAAAAATGAACATGGAGAGTATGCAGTTAAGTATAATACACCTTTATTAACTTTATATGGAATTAGCGATAAAAGTGGTGAAAACACTCAAATCATTATGATGATAGCAATGGCAATAGCACTTACTTTACTAGTTATGGGGTCATTTATTCTTATTATCTATAATGCATTTTCTTTATCTGCTAACAGTAGGATTAAGGAATTAAGTATTCTAAAAAGTTTAGGAGCAACTCCAAGGCAAATTAAGTCCTCTGTTCTCTATGAAGGACTTTTGCTCTGGATTATTCAATTACCAATAGGTATCATGATAGGATACCTATTTAGTAATATTGTATTTTCTAAAGTTAATAAAATTCTTAGTGTTACAGAAGATTATAAGAATGCATATGTTTCTTTCTCATGGGTAGTAGTTGGTTTTTCAATAATCATCTCATTGATTACTATTTTAGTTTCAGCGTATATTCCCGCAAGAAAAATTATGAAAGTATCAGCTATTGCTGGAATACGTCAGAATAGTACTAAAGTAAAATTCAAAAAGCAAAAATCCCACTTAATAATCAAAAAAATATTTGGTATAGAAGGTGAACTAGCAATATCACAATTTTCAGCTAACAAAAGGGCTTTACGTACGGCTGTACTATCTCTTTCAATGTGTTTTATCTTAATAGCTGGGTATCTTAACATTATAGCCATCTTTAATTTAGCCAATTCTAAGAATGCTGAAATACCTAATCATGATATGAAGATTATCCTGAAAATGATTGATAAACCAAGTGATAAGATGATAAATGAAGTTACTTCTCTGCCTGAAGTTAGGGATAGTGTCATTAGAAGACAGGTACGTACTTCAACTTATGTAACATCAAAACAAGAGTCAGATGTTTTTGCTAAATATGGAGGATTTGCTAAGGTACCCTCCAAACATAATGTATTGAGTGAAAATGGAAAGTATAGAATTATAACAAATTTAGTTGGATTAAGCGATAAATCATTTAAAAAGTATTGTGAAAAAATTGGTGCTGATGAGGAGGCATATTATAAGGATGGTGTGACAACAGGAGTATTGTTAGATAGCACACATTATGTATCAGAGAATTCAAAAGTTGTGCAGAAAATACCATTGTTAAATATAAAACAAGGCGATAAGCTAGTAATAAATGAAAAAATAGAAAATGATATGAATACAAATTATAAATTTAATGCTCAAGTGGGCCATGTTACAGAGATTTCTCCCTCTGAGCTAAGCATGGGTGGATACAGCTTAGCATATATAGTTCCTATGAAAAACTATCAGAAGATAGTTAGTGATTTTATGCCAGAGCGCATGCTTGAATCTAGCAGTATGTCAATTGATTTATTTGTGGGTGATGAGTCTAGTCCACGTGTTAAGAAAGAACTAACTCGAATTTGCAGTTCTTATCTTGGATCCGAAGATTTTAGTATATGGACTCTACTGGAAGAAAAAAATAATGACAAACTGGTTCAAAAATCCGTTTCTATTGGTGTTCTTTCTGTAGCATTAATGTTTGGAATAATTGGCATTATTAATGCTTTTTCTACCATTTCGAATAATCTTAGACTGCGCAAAAGAGAATTTGCTATGCTTCGGGCAGTAGGATTAACACCAAAAGGACTAAATAAAATGTTGATGATAGAAGGTTTGTTCTTTGCATTAACACCGATTATTGTTAGCATACCAATAGTATTATTTATTTGTTGGTTTATGTTAAGATTAACCTTAATTACATGGTCTGAGTTTATGTCTGTTTTTCCAGTTGTACCAATTTTAGCGTATGCTATGCTTATAATTGCATCTATATTTTTGGCGTATGGGATTTCTTCAACAGGCGTTAAAAAAAGTATTGTAATAGAATCAATCAAAGACGAAATAGTATAATACTATTAGGTCAGGTGACCCGGGGTAAGGTATAATAAAATTAGCAAAAAGCTAATGAATTGGAGGGTCACTGGATGGGAATAATGGTAGCAGAAAGACTAGAAGTAAAGAACCCCTACCAAGGTTTAATGAATGAACTACTTGAAGAGTATGGACTAAGTCCTATAGAGGGGGTAGCGCGATATTTAAGGACATACAGGATAATGTAATTATCTTCTTAATATTTATCGGTCAGTTCAATTATAGATCATGAGTAAATATTTTTCAATCAAATCATTTGCAAGAATGTTGTTAAAATTTTAGGATATAATATATAAATAATCACTTATATATGAAATACACATATTATAATAATTATAACACATATTGACAATGAAGACGCTTTGGAATATACTAATTTTAAATTAAAAACTGTGAAGAGGAAAAGTAAATAGTATACTGTTCAAAGAGAGAGAAACTCACCGGCTGAAAAGTTTCTTAAGCGAGCACTATTGAAAACCACCTCCGAGTTGATTACTGAACTTAAGTAGGTAATTCCGCAGACCGGCGTTAGCGGTATTGAGTGACAGAGGTGATTTTAAACTAAGCCTTCTGTAATTTGGGTGGAATCGCGATAAAACTCGTCCCTTATTTTGGGACGGGTTTATTATTTTTTGAAGGAGGAATATTCATGTTAAAAGTTGTAATAAAAGACGGCAGTGTAATAAATTCTAATGAAGAAGAAGGAAAAAGGGCACTTAGGCACACCACATCGCATATACTTGCTCAGGCGGTAAAAAGATTGTATCCGAATGTTAAATTGGCTATAGGGCCTGCAATAGATAATGGATTTTATTATGACTTTGATGTGGAAGAGCCCTTTACTATGGATATGCTTGAGAAAATAGAAGAAGAAATGAGAAAAATAGTTAAGGAAGACTTAAGACTCGAGAGATCAGTGATTTCTAGGGAAGAAGCTTTAAGACTTATGAAAGATAAGGGAGAAATTTATAAAATAGAACTCATTAATGATTTGCCAGAGGATGAAGAACTAGTTTTCTTTAAGCAAGGAGATTTTATAGAACTCTGTGCAGGGCCTCATGTATTATCAACTTCAAAGGTAAAAGCCTTCAAACTATTATCAGTTGCAGGGGCCTACTTTAGGGGTAGTGAAAAAAATAAAATGCTTCAAAGAATATACGGAACGGCATTTGCGAGGAAAAGCGAACTTGATGAATATTTGAATATGCTTGAAGAAGCGAAGAAAAGGGATCATAGAAAACTCGGGAAAGAGCTAAAGTTATTTGCTTTAATGGATGAAGGACCAGGTTTTCCATTCTTTCTCCCTAATGGCGTAGTTTTAAAAAATAAGTTAATTGAGTACTGGAGAGAACTTCATAATAAGGCTGGGTATGTTGAGATAGAAACACCTATGATATTAAACAAGGAACTTTGGGAAACATCTGGGCATTGGTCTCACTATAAAGAAAATATGTATACTGTCAATATAGACGAAGAAGAATTCGCTATAAAACCAATGAACTGTCCAGGAGGAATGCTTGTATATAAATCAGAAACTCACTCTTACAGGGATCTACCAATAAGAGCTGGAGAACTAGGAAAGGTGCATAGACATGAACTATCTGGAGCTTTGCATGGGCTTATGAGGGTTAGAGCATTTACACAGGATGATGCTCACATATTCATGCTGCCGGAGCAGATAAAAGAAGAGATAAAGGGTGTAGTTAAACTTATAAATGAAGTTTATGGAAGGTTTGGATTTAAATATAGAGTAGAACTTTCAACAAGACCTGAAAATTCTATGGGAAGTGATGAAGAGTGGCAATTAGCAGAAAGCTCACTTCAGGGCGCTCTCACGGAAATGAACATGGACTTTAAGATAAATGAAGGAGACGGAGCATTCTACGGACCTAAAATTGACTTTCACTTGCAAGATAGCATAGGAAGGGAATGGCAATGTGGAACTATACAACTAGATTTGCAGCTTCCTCAAAGATTTAATCTTCAATATATTGGCAGTGACGGAGAAAAGCACAGACCAATTGTTATACACAGAGTAATTTTTGGTAGTATAGAAAGATTTATTGGCATTTTGATAGAACATTTTGCAGGAAAGTTTCCAACATGGCTATCACCTGTTCAAGTTAAAATACTACCTATATCGGAGCAGTATAACAATTATGCAAAAGCTGTAGTAAATAAACTGGAAGAAAATAATATCAGGGTTAGTTTAGATGGTAGAGCAGAAAAAATAGGCTATAAAATTAGAGAGGCTCGAAGCGAAAGATTGCCATATATTATTGTTATTGGTGAAAAAGAAGAAAACTCAGCGAGTATATCCCTTAGAAGTAGAAAGAATGGCGATGAGGGCAATTGCTTACTTGAGGACTTTATTTCAAGAATCATACAGGAAATCGATAGTAAAAGGCTAGATGATTAATTGTAAAAACATGAAATTTAATTATACCATTTCGGTTATTTTTAAAATAAAAAACATTCTATTCAATATAATAAGGCTACATTCCTTTAAGATAATTTAAAGGCGTGTAGCCTTATTAGCGCTTTGATGTTCCATGACCGCAGTTTCATTGATAGGTAAAAGATATCGAAGGGATAAATGTACCTGGTACTTTAAAAACCTCACTTAACTTATTTTCTTTCAGGTTATAACAATACAAGCTGTTAGGATAAGTTGTTAGCCCCATAAAGGTTGCTTCACTAGCCCCACTGGGAACTGCAACAAAGTAAATACTTTTTTCATTAGAGCTGAGACAGGCTATATATGGTTGAGAAATTTCCATAATCTTATTTGTTTTTTTTAGCTGTTCTTGAGTTAGTAAGCTACTTACTTTATTTCCATTTACAACTAACTTATAAAATCCTCTTTCAGTGTTTTTTACGCCTGCTCCTCCTAAAATTATAAAGTTACCTGATTTTGATAAAGAAATTGAATCTAATCTCACAGCATTTATCTTAGCCAACTCTTTTTTTTCACCGCCATTTGTATTCATTTCCATAATAGTGTACTTTATTTTCGAAGATTCATTTTGTTCCTCAAACCTCTTTGTTATAAATTCATTATAAGAAAATGTTAGTGCAATAATCTTATTTTTATATATATATAAATCTTGTACAGCAATATCAGAACCAAATTCTAAAGTTTTCCCATATTTTTTATCAACATCTATTTTTGATATTTTGGGCACAGGAGAGTTTTTATCTCCACTTTTCGCAAAAATTATATTTCCCTTTTCATCACCAAATTTTACGTTAAATTGACCTAAGGGATCATTAGTAATTTGATATGTTTCTTTGGTAGTCATATTAAGCCTAAATATATCCCATGGGTTGGTTCCGATGGCGTCAGAATAAAGTAAGATATCTCCTTTAGTATTAACTTTACCGGTTACTACTACACCTCTATTGTTTAATATTTTTTGCTTTATTTGTGTCTTAGTATTTAGCATCCATAAATCGCTTTTATTTTTAGAATTGCAAACTGTTATAACTATCCATTCGCCCTTGCTTAAATTTAATGCGTTCTTTGACAGTGTATTACTTATTTTATGATAGACAAACAGTGCACTCAAAGAAATGAAAATAATTAAAATTAATAACATGCACACAATGTGCTTTTTTTTAATACTGAGAATACTTTTAATTTTACTAAGTATCAAAATACAACACCTCAAGTCGCTATTTTATAGTAAATAGGGATAAGATAAATAGAATTGATAAAAAAGAGCGAATAATATATATGATAAATGGAGAGCAATGTTTTACTTTTACTATATATATGAAGGGAATTGTGAAATAAGTCTTCTACTGTGACTGTTAAATTTAAAAAATCCTGCTAATAAAATAAATTAGCAGGATTTTTTCTAACATTTATTAATTTTCAGTTTTTAAATTTCTCATATATATTCTAAAAACAAGCTCTTCTAAAAAGTTGAACACACTTGTGGTTATCAAGTATATCCCCACTGCAATTGGAGCTGCTTTAGCAACAAATAAACCAACTACTGCCATTATTATGATATTACTCTTGCTCATTGTAGCCTGGCCTTTAATTTCTAAAAAAGTTACATATGAAAGCAGGCTTGGGGTTAAGGATACAAGCATATATATCAGCGGAACGATAAAATAACTGTCTGAGATCTTAATACTAGACACCCAAGGTATAAGATATGTACCTACGCTCACAGGGATTTTATTAAATACACTCCACATAGTCATTAATATAGGCAGTTGGAGTAGTGTTACTAAGCACCCCATCATACTTTTTGCACTTTGGACAGATTGTTTTTTAACTTCTACTTCAAGTTTTTCTTTGTTATCTTTATATTTTTCCTTAAGTTCTTTCATTTTTATAGCAAACCTTTGCTGCTGTTGCATGGATTTTTTTTGTTTGAAAGACATTGGTGAAAGTACTAATCTTACACTTATCGTAAGTAAAACTATTGCTAGGCCCCAATCCCCAGTGAAATTAAAAATTGAATTTAATAAACTACTTAAAAAATTAAAAATGATGTTCATATTTATCCTCCTTCGAATAATTTTGGCTAAAACATCATTTCAATTTTAAAACGTTCTGTATATATCCACATACCATATTTCTCATAAATAATATAATCTTCTGGAAGTATTTTTTTTATAAATCCAAGCCACTGAATTAAAATATTTCTTGCAACATTTTCTTCAGTTTTATACTTAAGATTTTTATAGGAGTATACAGTATAAGAGACTATGCTAGCAAAACATATAACTAAAAACATTAACTGAATTAAATTTATTAAGTCATAATTCAACTTATATACCTCCTCACTTACTATTTATAAACAGTATAACATATGTTAGAGATATTACCACAGTTGTAAAATAATAAGAGCTTTTTTCGCAAATATTGCTATTTCCTGTAAGTCAATTTTGTCTTTGCCCCCATCCTCTTCGCAAAGGAATATATGATATTTCCAAAAAAACATTTGTAAAAAGGGAGGCCACTGAAAAAAGCACTCTCTTTTCAGTAAGTTTTTTAGGCTTGAACAGAAAAAACATGAAATACCCATATTTTTGGATGTTTCATGCTTTTTCTTTTTATATTTTTATATTTAAGTTAAAAAAGCCTTATTTCATGCCTTTCAACTTGATTATTCTCTTTAGATTCACAGTGAAGATTGATAACGCACCTTGCATTTGCATGCTAATTAAACCTGACGATGTTGCTACATCATAGCCATGCTGGTGCTTAAGTTCACTGTTTTTAGCCTCTATCATATAACGTTCTCTAGCACGTTTTTTAAAATACTCACTTTTTTCGAACTCTATTTGATCTTTGTGAGTATTTGACTTTATTGAAACCGAATAAGTTTTAGATTTAGCACCTTCTTTATAGCACCCATCTTTATGAACACAATTTTTACACTTTTCTACATTAAAATAGTAAGTTAGCACTTGATTTTTACCAACATTCTTCTTTCCCTGTTTTGCTTTTTTAATAGCCATATGGCCTGCCGGACATACAAATAAACCAGCATCTTTATTAAACTCAAATTCATCTTCTTTTTTTCGCATTCCTTGTGAAATTACAGGATTTAGTCTTGAAATTAATACAATTTTATTTTCTTTTGTATATTTTAAGTTTTTCATTTCAGAATAAGCTGTATCTCCAATTACTTCATTAACATCTATACCAGCCTCACGGCTTTTTTCTATTAAGGCTATGAGCTCCTTTCCATCACTTTTTTCGCCAGTTGTAATAACAGCTGCTGTAATTAAACGTTCTTCACTCATAGCAAGGTGTGATTTATATCCAAAAAAAGAACTATCTTCAGTTTTATGCCCCACTTTTGCATCCTCATCTTTTGATAGTTTTAGATTTTCTAAGTCATCATTAATAGCTTCCATTAAGTAGTTTAATTTAGTTTTCACAGCTGGATTTGCTGCAGTTTCTGGCTTCTCGTTTATGCTATCAATTAATAATTTGCAGTACTCAAGAATATCTTCAAGTACTCCAGTTGTAACTTTATTAGGTAACTCTTCTTTAATACCAGGATGTACTCCATACAATGTTTTTCTTAAGTTTTTTGCACGTTTCAATAATTCTTCGCTCGCTGACTTTTGGTTATAACGTGACTTGGTATGCGTAGCATCAACTATTATTGCTTTACTTTTTAAAACTCCCTCTTTTATAGCAAGTTCTACAGTCTTGTTTATTAATAAATCCAATAAATTCATGTCTTTAAGGCGAAGCTTTCTAAATTTAGTTAATGTACTTGAGTTTATTAAATTTGTTTCTTCTGGGGCTAAATTTAGAAAATATTTAAAGGACATATCATAAAGAGTTCTTTCAACAACATCTTCATCAGACAATTCATATATTACTTTCAAAAGTAAATATTTAAATAGCATTATGGGGTTAATAGCACCTCTACCCATAGATGAACTATAGTTAACCACCAATTCATCATAAACAAATGAAAAGTCAACAAGGTCATTAATTTGCTTTAAAATGTTATCTTCCGGAATAATTAACGAATATAAGCTATGGTATGTATTTATTTTTATTTCCAATTGTCCTTTTAGCATAATAGTATAGCCCCTTTTATTTTAGTCTACTATACTAATTCGACATATCTTTTAAAATTCCTTTTTGTTTTTAGTCTTTTACATAAAAAAAATCGCCATCTTTAATTCGATGACGATTTTTTTTATAGTTTTTCAGTGGCCTCGTAAAAAGGAAGGGGTATTTTTGTCGCATATGCAACATCAACTAGTCCAGTTTCTTTCCAATACTTATTGTCATAAAATTCATCCTCAGTTCCAGCATGGCTCATCCCACGAAAAATATTATAAACCAATAAATTCACAAATGTTGGAGAATATAACTTCCCACTATCAACGTCCTTGTAGAATTTCTCAGCAACTCTTTCGCATCTTTTAGTCACTTTTTGCGGAGGTTCATACTCTCCGTAACTATTCGATATAACTGGAAGTTCATATCCACGATTAAATCCCCAACACATAAATGTTTCTCTTAAGTATTTGGTACAGCTTTTAGCGCCATTTCCACCTGCAGTGGATACCGCGAGCATTTTCTTTCTGAAAAAGCTTGGTCTGTGAGTTTTAAAAGCCAAATGATCTATAAAATTCTTCATCAATGCGCTCACATGATTGCTATAGCAAGGACTCGCAATAATTGTCGCATCATTTTCTTCAATTTTATCAATAAGTTTTTGCACTTCCAAGTGATGAGGGCAACTTTTATTTCCTCTAATAAAGCATGAACTACATCCGGCACAAAAGGGGAGTCCTATTTCTTTTAAATGTACCTCGTCAAAATATATATTTCTATCTGAAAGTTCTTGCATATGTTTTTTTACTATTTCCACAAGTGCCCAGTATTTCCTTTATGTGCACTCCCATTAATAATTAGGATCTTCAATTAAATCATCTCCTTCGGAGCTGAAAGATTAACGACTTCAGAAGGGGATTTATACTCCCACTGAAGTCGTTAATCTTTGTTATAGTATGGAACTCCCACTTATATAAGTGGGAGACTTCCCTTCTGAAATGTCGTTAACATCACCACCTATCTAAAGGCTTATTTATAATAGTATATCTTGTGATTTTTTCCCACACAACCAAAAGTATGCTTCCAATTAGGTAGCATACAATATCTTTTATATCAAATGAAGTTCCGATAATTGTTGAAATCATTTTATTGTTTTGTAAATGTAGCAAATCTACAATATGATAATATTGACCCAATTCTACGGCTGAAGCAAAAAAGAATAGGTAAATAGGTAAAAACTTTATTGTTTTTTGTATAAACCCTCTTATGAAGGTGTACATTAAAATAACTACCAGAATATCTCCAATGTATGGTCGAATAATGGTGTCATTTATAAAAAGTGCAATAATTGTTTCAGTTATCAATAAAATAATAAAACTCAATATATACTTAATGTTTATTTTCATAAAGACCCTCTACTTTCACTCATTTACTTTAAAATAAACAGAAATACTTAAAGTGGTTTTACTCTAAGTCACTCCAATATTACGTTTATTCCTTGTTGCAAACGGCTTATATTTTCCATTATATTATATATATACAATGCAATTGAATCACCTCTATTATATCGTAAAGCAAACAAATTACCATCATTTTGAATTTATTTTAATTTTAACGACATTTCAGAAGTCAAGTCTCCCACTACTATAAGTGGGAGTTATATACATTAACAAAGAGAAAACTTCAGTGGGAGTATACATATCCTTCTGAAGTCGTTAAGATTGTAGCACCGCAGGTGATGATTTAATGTTATACTTGATGATATATTAAAAATTGGAAATAAAAATACATTTTTTAACCGTAATAACGGTAGGGGGGAAAACTATGAAAAAAAAATCTAATAACTTAATTATCAAACTAATTGTCGGTGTAGCACTAGGGTTAGGTATTGGTTTAGTATGTCCAAAAAGCTTAATGGTTGTAATTGTTACCATTAAATATATACTAGGACAAATAATCTTCTTTGCTGTACCACTTATCATCATTGGATTTATAGCACCATCTATCACTAAGCTAAAAAACAATGCTACAAAAATGTTAGGTATTGCTGTTCTTATAGCTTATGTATCCTCAATCGGTGCTGCAACTATGTCAGCAATCGCTGGATATGCAATTATCCCAAGTCTTTCAATAACACCTGCTACTGAGGGATTAAAAGAGCTACCTGCATTAATTTTCAAGCTTGATATTCCTCAAATTATGCCAGTTATGAGTGCATTAGTATTCGCTATGGTTATTGGATTAGCTGCAACATGGACAAGTGCTAAAACAATTGAAACCGCTTTAGATGAATTTCAAAACATGGTTTTAGAAATTGTTACAAGAATAGTTATTCCTATTCTTCCTGTTTTCATAGCTTCAACATTTGCGACGCTTGCTTATGAGGGATCAGTTACTAAACAACTTCCTATTTTCTTAGGTATCGTTTTAATAGCAATTGTTGGTCATATTATCTGGCTTACTGTTTTATACGGCATTGCAGGTATATACTCAGGTAAAAACCCTATGTCTGTTTTAAAGCACTATGGACCTGCATACTTAACAGCAGTTGGGACAATGTCTTCAGCAGCTACTCTACCTGTTGCATTATCATGTGCAAAAAAATCAGATTCACTGAGACCAGATATGGTAGACTTTGGTGTTCCTCTATTTGCAAATATTCACCTTTGTGGTTCTGTTCTAACTGAAGTTTTTTTTGTTATGACTGTTTCACAAATTCTTTACGGAAAGCTGCCTAATCCTACATCCATGGTAGTATTCGTTATTCTACTCGGCATTTTTGCAATCGGTGCTCCTGGTGTTCCTGGAGGAACTGTTTTGGCTTCGTTAGGTCTTATCGTAAGCGTTTTAGGTTTCAATGAAACGGGTACTGCACTAATGATTACAATTTTTGCGTTGCAAGATAGCTTTGGTACTGCATGTAATGTTACTGGGGATGGTGCGTTAACACTGATGCTTACAGGATATGCAAATAAACATAAATTATAAATATATTAAAAAGCCAGGCATATCATGGAATTATTATCTATGATGTGCCTGGTTTTTACATATCGTAGTTTTTAATATTCATATAAGGACACTAATAGAAATTGTTTTTTAAATTTTGGTATAGCGCCAACATCGGCGGATTAACTATACTTTGAGGGTAAGAAATGAGTGATATTAACCTAGTGCACATTGTACACAGGTAATATTCGTAACCCGCCATTTGACCCAATAAAATGGATAAACAGCTTATAATTCATCCACACTAGCAAATGGTAAATTAAGGCGAAAAATGGTATAATTCACTTGTGAATTGTTGCGGAATTGTAAAAAAAACGTGGAGGAGAAGATTAATTTGAAAACAATTGGTTTAATAGGTGGAATGAGTTGGGAATCATCACTTGAATATTACAGAATAATAAATGAAACTGCTAAATTAAAATTAGGAGGACTTCATTCAGCACAATGCTTAATGTATTCAGTAGATTTTGAAAAAATAGAAGGATTACAGCATCAAAATAAATGGGATGAATTAACTAATATTATGGTTGATGCTGCTGAAAAACTAAAAAATGGTGGTGCAGATTTTATTATAATATGTACTAATACAATGCATAAAATGGCAAGTGATATAGAGTCCAGAGTAGGAATAAAAGTTTTACATATAGCCGAAGTAACGGGTGAAAAAATAATACAAAAGGGAATGAAAAAGGTTGGATTACTTGGAACTAAATTTACTATGGAACAAGAGTTTTATAAAAAAGTGTTAAAAGACAAATTTAATATTGATGTAATTATTCCAGATGAAAATGAGAGAGACATCCTTCATGAGATTATATATAATGAATTATGCAGAGGTCTAATAAGTGAAGGATCAAGGGAGAAATATAAAAAAATAATAAATAATTTATCATTAAAGGGTGCTGAGGGAATAGTGCTCGGATGTACAGAAATACCTTTATTGATAAAGCAAGAAGACATTAATATACCAGTTTTTGATACGACAACAATACATGCTATTTCTGCGGTCGAATTTGCTTTAGAGAAATAGAGGGTAGAGCAACATGTGACTATAGGGTGATTTATGTATTTGCTAAGTTCATGTTTAGCAAGTGTTAATTGTAGATATAACGGAATAAATATAGAGAATAAAGTTATAGCTGATTTAGTGAAGAAAGGAAATGATTTTACCGCAGAACTATTACTTAAAAATGGTATTGAGGTATATACAGAAAACACTTAACTAATCTGAAAAAATAGGTAGGCAACATAGTATTCTATGATGTTATATCTGTTTTTTTAGATTAGTATTTTATTGAGCTTTTTAAATATAACATAAGAATATATTATTGTAACAATAGTTTGTGACTGAGGTTGCTATTAAAAAGATTATAATAAATTTATGTAATGAAATGAAAAATTTTACGTATTAACATATGAGATTACTTGGCCGGGTAAAAAACAAAGAAGGGAGGGATTTAAAAAGATGAAGCAACTTGCATTGTGTGATGTTTCATATAAAAAAGAGGTTACAGAAGAATTATGTAAAGAAGAAGAAATTGCTCATATTTTTGAAATCTATTACAAAAGAGTTTACAACTATATGTATTATCGTGTTAATAGCATTGAAACGTCAGAAGACCTTACAAGTCAGGTTTTTGAAAAAATAATGTTTAAAATAGACATGTATTCTAAACATAAGTCACCTTTTGAGGTGTGGATGTTTGCTATAGCTAGAAACATAGTAAATGATTATTTTAGAAGTTTAAAAAAGCATAAATTATTCTCTATTGACAGAATTAAGGACTTGGTATCAAAAAGAAAAACTCCAGAAGAGATAATATTATCAGCAGAAAGTAACAGTGAACTTTCAAAGGCTTTGAAGATGTTGAATGAAAGGGATCGAAATATTGTTTCTCTTAAGTTTGGTGCAAATCTTAAAAATCAGGAGATAGCACAAATATTAGATATTACAGAAAGCAATGTTGGAGTAATACTTTATAGAACAATGAAAAAGCTAAAAAAGAAAATTGAGGAAGAGAGGAAACGATATGAGCAATAAGAGAATTGAAGATAAATTTTCCAGAGAAATAGATGCTTATTTTAATGGTATAGAGGATAAGAAAAAAATAGAACCTAGTGAATATAACGAACTTTTAGAATTTAGCATGAGTATGTCAAAAGAAGATTTTAGTAAAGACAGCAATAAAAAAGGGGTATTTAATAAAACTTTGAAAAGTATAAATGAAAATAAAGGAGAGAATGTTATGAAAAAACCAAGTAAATTCAAAAAAAATGCTATTGCAGTAGCAGCAATTTGTATAATAAGCGTTTCTGTAATGCAAACATCCTTTGCTCAAGATATAGCTGAGAAAGTAATAAAAACTATATCTTTAGGACATTTCAGTGTTATACAAACGGAACCATCTAAAATAAAAGAGATGAGACTTACGGATGAGTATAAAGGCAAAGTTTTTGATAAACACAAAAAGCCAGTACAAGTAGTTACGAAGGACAATCGCAACGAATTATTCACAGCAAAAGGTGAAAAAATTGCTCATATGCAGAATGGAAAAATAATAACTGTAGCTGAGCAAGGAAAAATGGACAAAGAAATGGAAGAAGGTGTAGTTGTTGAAGTAAAAGATTCTAGTAAATTAAATGAATATACTTGCTTTGATGTTAAGCTTCCAACGTTTTTGCCAGAAGGATATAAATTTGATAGAGCAGGAGTTTACAAGGAGAAGAATGAAACAAAAGTTGAAAATAGTAAATATATTGATTTGTATTTTACTAATAAGGAGACTGGAAAGTTTATATTTATGCAACAAAGGTTTCCAGATGAAACCACTAAATGTGAATCTGGAACAGATGGTAAAATTGAAGAAACAAAAATTAATGGGGTAAAGGCTATAATAAGTGATGATAGATATATTGATTGGGAAACTAAAGATTGTATTTATAGTTTATCGGGTAGAGGAGAAATTGAAAAGAGTGAACTAATAAAGATTGCAGAATCTATTAAATAATCATTAAGGCATATGAAAATAAATCACAAGTAAGGGATATTGGCTTACTTGTGATTTATTTATTTTTTTAATATATGATCTTTATTTATGAGGAAATGTTCCAAAGTGTGGTAAAAAATGATAATATTACATAAAGAATTGCGAAGCAGTTGTATTTTGTGACGAAGGTGTCATAAACAAGTATAAAATAGATTGAAATATATAAAGGAGGCGTCTGTGTGAAAAAGTATGAATATAAATGTGTCTTTATAGCAGGGGCTGGTGAAAGAACAACAGGGATAATGAATGAATATGGAGAATAAGGGTGGGGGTTTGTTAGGCCTTCGTAGTGTTGGCATTATTATAAAAGATTAATTGAAAATCACTTTAGGGTCAAAATATGAATCAATTGAGGGAGACGGAATTGAATAATCAAAATGATAATATTAATAAAGCATTACTTGTGATAGATATACAGGAGGATGCTACAGGAAAAACAGCAAAACGACCATATAAAAATTCACAAGAACTTATTAGTAATGTGAATTTAGTTATTGAAAGTAGTGAAAAGAAAGGAATTACTGTTATATATATAAAGCATGAAATAAATAGTAATTTTTTAAATAAAATTGTAATGAGAAACAGATTTATCAAAGGAACGCAGGGAAGTGAGATAGATTCAAGAATAAAGATTGTTAATAATTATATTTATTCAAAAGATAAAGGAAATGCTTTTTCAAATCCTAAATTAGATAGTTTCCTTAAACAAAATCATATCAATGAAGTCTTTATTGTTGGATTAGATGCAACTGCATGTGTATACAGGACATCAATAGGAGCAATAGATAAAGGATATAAATCAATAGTTTTAGAGGATGCAATAGTAACCTCAAATATGAGGAAGATGCCAAAAATATTAGAAAAGTATGAGAACGAAGGGATACTCTTAACTACAATTCAAAAGTTTAAACAAAATAAATAATGAGTTCCTTAGAGTACAATTTTCTTTGAAGGGTACAAGTATAAAATTTATACTTAATAAGACTCATTTTTCATAAAGAGTAGATTAATCCTAAATATACGATTGATGAACAATCGTAAAAAAATGTGTCGTAAGAGTAAGACAATATAAATGAAGGGAGTTAAATATGGTTATTCTAAATTCAGGTAAAGTATATCCAAGAAGTAATGATTACCAAACAATATATCTTAAAAATGTAATTACAAGAGATAATATAAGAGTTGGAGATTATACAATATATAATGATTATTATAGTGATCCAAGGGATTTTGAAAAAAATAATGTATTATATCAGTATCCTGTTAACAATGATAAGTTAATAATTGGGAAGTTTTGTTCAATTGCATGTAAAGCGAAGTTTCTCATGACAAGTGGAAATCACACAATGAAATCAATATCTACTTATACATTTCCAATATTTTATGAGGAATGGGGTTTAGACGTCAGTAATGTAACAGATGCTTGGGATAATAAAGGAGATATTGTAATTGGCAATGATGTGTGGATAGGTTATGACGCTATAATTATGGCAGGTGTGAAAATTGGAGATGGTGCAATTATTGGAACTAGAGCAGTAGTGGATTGTCAATACTTTTTTGTACAAACTTTATTCGGACATCTTAACCTTATATTCCTTTGGTGTCATATAGTCTAACGAACCATGAATTCTATGGTTATTATACCAGTTTACGTAATCAAATAACTCTCGTTCCAATTCTTCAAAACTGCTAAATACTCTATCATATGCAAATTCTGTTTTTATTATTTTATACGTTGCTTCTGCAACTGCATTATCGTATGGACAGCCTTTTTTACTAAGTGACCTTTGGATCTTAAATGTTTCTAAAACCTCATCTATAATCTTATTTTTAAATTCGTTGCCCCTGTCTGTATGGAATATATTTATGTTGCTTAGATTACAATCTGCCCTCATAAAGGCCTCATATACAAGCTTAGCATCCTTATTCTTGCCCACAGAGTAACTTATTAACTCTCTATTATGTAAATTTATAAGAAGGCATATGTAGTGCCATTTTCCAGCAACATTTACATAGGTTAGGTCACTTACAACAACATCTAGATTGGATCTATTTTGAAAATCTCTATTAACGATGTTGTCAACTTTATCATTGTTACAACCAGATTTATGTATTTTAAACTGTTTAATAGTATAATTTGATACTAGTCCATATTTCTTCATTATGCATGCTATTTTAGCTCTTGATGCCTGAATTTCTATCTTGGATAGCTCAACCTTTATTTTTCTTGTACCGTAGTTATTTTTACTATCTTTGAAAATCTTTATAATTGCATTTTCTAACTCTGAATTAAACCTGCGTTCTTTACGTTTATAGTAAACTAACCCTCTTGGAATGCCTAGTGCTCTGCACATTGCGCTAATACTGTATTTATACTTATTTGCTAAAATAAGTTCTATTTTCGTCCCATTATCAGCGCTGCTTGCTTTAAAATATCATTTTCCATCTCTAATCTAGCATTTTCTTTTTTCAATCTAAGCAACTCATTTTCGGCATCGCTGCGATTATCTTTTGCTTTAAATGATCCAGTACTACTATAATCTGCAACCCATTTATTAATAGTGGATTTAGCCACCCCGTATTCTCTTGATATTTCTGCAATAACCTTACCATTATTCCTAAGTGCTACTAGTTGTTTTTTAAATTCCTCAGTATAATTTTTCCCATTTCTCCCCATGATATAAACCACTCTCTCTTTCTCATATTTTTATATTATACCATGTCCGAATATTTATTGTACAACTAATTATAACCTATCCATAAAAATATCTGAAAATATAAAGGAGTAGATTATGAAGAAGATTATTATCGGTGAAAATATAGTAAAATCTTTCGGCGAGGGCAATGAAAAGCGCAATGTTCTCGACGGAGTGTCCGTTGAAATAAAGGAGGGCGAGTTCGTTTCGGTTATGGGATCTTCGGGCTCAGGAAAATCGACGCTGATGTTTGCGCTAAGCGGAATGGATGGCGTTGAGGCTGGAAAGGTTGATTTTGACGGCAGGGATTTATCGGCACTCAGGGAAAATGAGCTTGCAGACATACTTAGAACAAAAATGGGATTTGTTTTTCAGCAGCCGACTTTGCTGAAAAATCTGAATATCCTCGACAACATCATTCTTCCGTCAATGCGCGGCAACAGAAAAAACGCTGCAAAAATTTTGAAGAAGGCAGGAGCACTTATGAAAAGGACAGGTATTGCGGATATTGAAAAGCGCAACATTACACAGGTTTCGGGAGGTCAGCTTCAGCGTGCGGGAATATGCCGCGCGCTTATGAACAGCCCGAAAATCATCTTCGGCGACGAGCCTACGGGCGCGCTTAACTCAAAATCCGCGCAGGAGATTATGAACATCTTTTCTGAAATTAACGCGGACGGTACTGCGGTTATGCTTGTAACTCACGATGCAAAGGTTGCGGCGCGGACGGAGCGTATTATGTTTATGCGCGACGGAAAAATCGTGAGCGAGCTGAAGCTTGGGAAGTTTGACGGGACGGATATTGATGGCAGGGTCGAAGAAGTAACGGTGAAAATGAGGGAAATAGGAATATGATTTGTTATTTCACCGTCACAATTTTTACTGATGATGTTACTACCAGATGGAGCAAGTATTGCACTCTCAAGTAGCTGAGTTATTTTTTCATTTTCAACGGATTTATCAATATATTTCCTTATACTTCTACGCGTTTTAATTTCTTTTATCATGTTATTAGATTCCTCCTGTTAATATTTAAAATTGATAATTATTATTGTATATATTTATACGATACTATAAAAATTGTCGCCAATTGGTAAGCAATGACGACAGCTTTTTTAATATACAAGAAAAGTCTAGGCTTTTACGAGCACTTTTGTAATTTCAGAGATGTACATTGTATGATAATCCTTGTTTGGATACCATTTTGTATCATTATCTTGGGACTCGAAATTTTCAGGCGGCATGGTATCATGATATACCTTTCTACAAACCATTATCATGCTTGCTTCTTCAAAGGATGCGGTACCATCAACAAAATAAGGAGTGAGTCCAGCTTTTTTTACCTTATCTGTGTCTCTCCCTGAAATGCTACCACATATATTTAGGGCTTTCCTATACGGTTCATCAAAAAAAGCAATCGTAAACATGTCATTAGCATCGACAAATTCTTTCGTATATCTCTGAGGCCTTATGTATGTTGTAACAACATTCATTCCCCAATAAACACCAACACCACCCCAACTGGCAGTCATTGTATTAAATTTTTCCTTATTTCCTGCTGTAATCAGCATCCATTCTTTCCCGATTTTTGTGAAAGGGTCGAACTGTAATTCCTCGACTTTAATTTCTTTAAACATAATTGTCCTCCTGTAAATTTTTATAGATTATAACAAATAATTAACTTATGCATTATCTAACCATATTAACATATACAAACATGCAGACCAACTCCTAAAACCTTTATTATACAATTTATATATAATTATGTTAACTGCTTGAATAATTATAGTGGTAGATCGTATACTTGAACAAGTGGTAAAGGTAGAAAGTAATATACTATACGAATAGGAGTGGAAATTATGTTTGAAATTATAAAAATCATTTCAGAAGCTGTAGATAGAAGCTTGGATACATATCTATATATAACAAAATAATTTAGGAATAAAAAGCCATGGTTACTTCTGTTTTATGAAGTACTCATGGTTATTTTAATTTAGATTTAATTTCATCTATAGAATATGATATATTATAGGTGGCTTATAGGAGTATGAACGATAATATGTAAAATCACTAAGGGGGATATTATGTATAAAATATTGGTAATTGAAGATGAAGAGAAAATTAGAGATATAATAGAAGAATCCCTTTGTAAATGGGGTTTTGAAGCCTATGCAGTTAGTAACTTCAATAATGTATTTGAAGAATTTGTACAGATAAAGCCTCAACTTGTACTAATGGATGTAAATCTGCCTGCTTTTGATGGTTTTTATTGGTGTAATAAGATTAGAAGTGTTTCTAAGGTGCCAGTAATTTTTTTATCTTCAAGAAGTACAAATATGGATGTTATTATGGCCGTGAATATGGGCGCGGATGATTACATCACAAAACCTTTTTCTCTGGATATACTTATGGCAAAAATAAATGCAATTTTACGTAGAACCTATTCTTATGGAGATACAAGTTTGGATACCATTGATTATAAGGGAGTTGTACTATCACTAAGGGATAACACCCTTTATTATGACGAAAAATCAATTGAACTAACTAAAAATGAATTTAAAATGTTATATACATTAATGAAAAAACATGAAACTATAGTAAGCCGCGAGGATATAATGCAGGAGCTTTGGCAGGATGAAAACTTCATCGACGACAATACACTAACAGTTAATATAAACAGACTGAGGAAAAAGCTAAAGAGAATTGGCCTTATAGATTTTATTAAAACCATTATAAATCAAGGATATGTTATTAAATGAGCTTTATTAAATATTTAAAGGAAAATCTTAGGCTCTTAGTATTTTACTTTCTTCTCATGGCTTTTATTTCATTAACTATATGTTTTGACAGAAAAAATCGCGTACTTACTTCTAATGTTCTTTATATTATATTTGTTTCTTTTTTCATGTTAATAATTTATATTAGTATAGATTATTATGCAAAGGCTCAACAAATTAAAAAGCTGTTATTCGTTAGAGATTCAGAAGATAAAACTCCTATTTTACCGGGTCCAATAGATTATAAAGATGAAATATATGCTCAAATAATTCAGATGCTTTATGAAGATTTTCTGAAAGTTACAAGAGGCACGGAAACAGATTTCAAAGAAAATGCAGAGTTTATGACTGCTTGGGTTCATGAAATTAAAACGCCAATTACTACATCAAAGCTATTGCTTGAGAGTACAGGCGTTGCCTCTTCATCCTTAAAAGAAGAACTTGAAAAGATTGAGGATTATGTTGAAAAGGTACTTTATTATTCAAGAAGTAATAATTTTTCTGAGGATTATATTCTTTCAGAAGTGAATATTAACAAATTAATTAAAGAAAGTATTAAAAAACATTCAATTATATTTATAAAAAAACATATTAAATTAATAAATAAAGTCCCTGAAAACCTTATTATAGATACCGATAAAAAGTGGTTGCTCTTCATAATTGATCAGCTCGCTACAAACTCATTAAAATATACCAGCAATGGTGGAAGCATAATATTTAAACACATTAAAGCTACAAAAGAAGTTTTATTAATAGTAGAAGATACTGGAATAGGCATTAAAAGTGAAGATATAAATAGAATGTTTAAAAAGTCCTTTACAGGTTTTAACGGAAGACGTGAAAAATTAAAAGCCAGTGGAATGGGACTGTATCTTTCACAAAAGATTGCTAAAAAACTTGGTCACTATATTACCCTAGAGTCAGAATATGGTAAAGGCACAAAAGTAATTATTCATTTCCTAGAATGGGATAATTATTATGATGTTACAAAAATGTAAGGTGAAAGAGCAAAATGTAAGCCGAAGCAATGGCGGTATATTTTGCTTTTTTGTATACTAAGAGTGTAAAACATATTCAAAATAATTAATATAAACGACTTTCAGAAGTCGTTTATGTTATAGCTTCGCAGAAGATAATTTAACGGGGGGTATTTATAATGACAGAAGTATTAAAGATAGAAAATCTAAGAAAAGTTTACGGATCAAAATTTGGTGGTGTAAAATATACAGCACTTGATAATATAAATTTAAAAGTAGAAAATGGTGAATTTGTAGCAATAATGGGACCATCTGGTTCAGGAAAAACAACCTTTCTAAATGTAATATCAACTATTGATAAACCAACTTCAGGAAGTGTAATAATTCATGGTGATGACATAACCAAGCTAAAGGAGCCTAATTTGTCTAAATTTAGAAGAGAAAAACTCGGATTTATTTTCCAGGATTTTAATTTGCTTGATACTATGACTCTAAAGGAAAACATCGTACTGCCCTTGGCTCTTTCGAAAACTCCTTATAATACTATAAAGATAAAGTTACAAGACATAAGTATTAAACTTGGCATTAAGGATATATTAAGCAAATATCCTTATGAGGTATCAGGAGGACAAAAACAAAGAGCGGCTGCTGCAAGAGCAATGATTACTGAGCCTTCTCTAGTGCTTGCAGATGAACCTACAGGTGCTTTAGATTCCAAATCTTCCAAAGAATTGCTCGGATGTCTTGAGAATTTAAATGATAAAAATAAAGCTACAATTCTTATGGTTACTCATGATGCCTTTGCAGCATCCTATTGTAAGAGAATTATCTTTATTAAAGATGGTAAACTATTTAATGAAATTTATAAAGGGGATAAATCAAGAAAGGATTTCTATCAAAATATATTAAAGATTCTATCAGTCATAGGAGGTGCCACAGATGACCTTAATTAGAATGGCTGTAAACAATATAAAGAAAAACTTTAAAAATTACTGGGCATTTTTTCTAAGTTCCACATTCAGTGTTTTTGCATTATATCTTTTTATGTCTATTGTAAATAATAAAGATGTAAAAATCCAACTAGGAAATATGAAAAGCTTTATGACTTTATTTGTCATAGGTTCCTATATGATTGCAGCCTTTTCTGCATTTTTTATGTGGTATTCTAATACTTTCATTATAAAATCAAGGAAGAAAGAATTTGCAACATATATGTTGCTAGGTATGTCTAAAAAACAGACCGCAACATTGAACTTTATAGAAAATTTGATAACTATAGCTTTCGCATTTTGCAGCGGAATTGCTTTAGGTCTGATTTTCAATAGATTTTTTATAATGTTATTATATGTAATGATAAGAGCTACAGGTGATGTGTCTTTTCAGATTAGTTTAGAAGCTTTAAAAGTTTGTGCTATAGTATTTGGAGCTATGTTTATAATAATTAGTATTCACAGTTCTTTGCTTATATACAGGGATAACCTTATAGATCTTTTTAATTCATCAAAAAAAGCTGAAAAAGGCTTAAAAGTATCATTTTTAACATTGATAATAGGGATTCTTTCTATAGTTTTCTTAGGCTACGGATATTATATGGCTATTAGAAAGATTGCCGCTAATATTCTTATGGCTCCCATAGTAGTATTGTTAGTTGTTATAGGCACTATATTATTTTTTACAAGCTTTACTTCTTTAATTATATACATTAGTAAAAAGAATGAAAAAAGTCTTTTTAAAGGAACAAAGCTTATACACATTTCACAACTTTACTATAGATATAAAGGTAATGTAGGTACCATAAGTGTGATAGCGGTTACAACTACCGTAGCTCTTTGTGCTATGATGGTCTGCTTTGGACTTTTTAATAAAACGGAAGAAAACTCAAGAAATATGAGACCATTTTCTATAGAATACATAAATGGTACTAATAACACAGATACAATATTTGAGGATACTATTAAAAATCATAAAGAGATTTCAGTTGTATATAAGGACACTATGGAGTTTCTTCGGGTGAAAACTAAAGATCCGCTGTTTGGTACTTATGGTACATTTTTAGTTTTAAATGAAAGTAAATTTAATGAAATTAATAGTCATGAAAAAGCAGGTACAAAAATAAATTTAAAAAATGATAGGGATTGCTATTTCTTTCAATTAACCGGCTTTGCTACAGATAAAAGTGTAATTGGTAAAGATGTTAAATTAGCGGTGGGAGGTAGTGACTATAATCTAAAAATAACTGATACTGATATGAAATACGTTATATCATTAGAGCACGCTAAACAAACTTTTGTTGTGAAGGATAGTGTATACTCTAAAATTAAAAGTACGATTTCTAAAGAAAATACCTGTAAAGTAACGGGTTATACACTTAATAATGATTTCCTTTCACAAAATTTTATTGTGGATTTGAAAAATAAAATGCCTTCTGAAAATAATCTTTTAACATTCTATGAACATTTCACGGATGGGCTGAAATTAATGGGTATGATGGCCTTTATCGGGTTATTCATTGGATTACTATTTCTTACAGCTACGGGGAGCATTATATATTTTAAAATGTCCATGGAAGCTGCGGAGGATAAAAACAAATTTGTAATTCTTAGAAAAATAGGGGTTAGTAAAGCTGAAATAAAAAAGGCTGTTTCAAAGGAACTTATGATTTTATTTGGAGCACCCTTCGTTGTGGCAACACTAAATACTTTTGTAGCATCAATTACACTTGGGAAAATGCTGGGATTTAATATTACTAAAGAATTCATTATTATAATTTTGGTTTATGCCGTGCTTTATAGTATATATTATTTAATAACTTTAAGGTCCTATATTAAAACCGTAAGTGGCTCATATTAATATAGAATGTTAAAATATAAGGACATGGTCAAAGCCTCTAAATAGAGGTGATGAGCATGCCCTTTATTATGTCCTGCTATTAATGAAATGCCTAAAGCTTATATTTTTGAATCTTTTATAATGGCCTTAAGTACCTTGGAAGATTCAACAAGTTGATTGTTTTCATCTTCACTCAGATTAACTTGTAATATTTTCTTTGCTCCTTCTCTACCTAGAATTGTTGGAACTCCCATATAAACGTCTTGGATTCCATATTCACCTTTAAGCAGAGAGGATACTGTAAGAATAGAGTTTTCATTATTTAATATTGCTTCTACTATCCTTTTTATGGCTAGAGCAATAGCATAATAGGTTGCACCCTTTTTTTCAAGGACATTATATCCTGCTCTTTTTACGTCATTATGTATATTAGTCTTCATATCTTCATCACATTTTTTAGAACAAATATCACAGTACTCATCAACATTCATACCTGCAATATTAGTTAAACTCCAAGTAGCAATTTCTGAGTCACCATGTTCACCCATTATATAGGTATGTATATTCCTAGCGTCAACTTCAAAACGCTGACTAAGAATGTATTTAAGTCTGGAAGTATCGAGAACCGTCCCCGACCCAATTACTCTATTGCTTGGAAAGCCTGAAAGCTTATAAGCTATATAAGTCAATATATCCACAGGGTTTGACACTATCACTAATATAGAATGGGGGCTGTATTTTACAACCTCTGGAATTATACTTTGGAATACTTTAAAATTACTCGCAATACAATTAAGCCTTGTTTCTCCTGGTTTCAGACTAATTCCTGCTGTAATGATTACTATATCTGAATCTTTTGTATCGGCATATTCTCCAGAAGTTATATCTATAGGCTTTACGAAGGAAGCACCATGTGATAAATCCATCGCCTCCCCTTCAGCTTTTTCCTTATTTATATCTACAATTACAATTTCAGATGCCAATCCACTAGTCATTATAGCAAAGGCTGTAGTAGAACCTACAAAGCCTGCTCCAATTATAGATATTTTATTTCCTTTTGTTCTCATATAAAAACTTCCCTTCGTTGTTAAAATCACGTAAACATTTATATATTGATAATTGTTATTAATATGTAAATGAAATAACCCTATTACTATTAGTATTACTATTATTATTAAAATTATTATTAAAATTAAAATTAAAATTAATAATACATATAAACTAAATAAAACCATTAAATGCATATGATTGACAATAGAAACAAAAAAGGAATATATTCACTGTCAAAATACTATCAAACATGTTATAGTATTGACGAATTAGTAAATATAGAGAACTTTGAAAGGGGATAACTACTTAAATGGAAAATAAGAAATACTTAGAAGAAACAAAAACACAGTTAACACCTCTTTTAGCAATGGAAGAGGCATCAAGATGTCTCTTATGCTATGATGCACCTTGCAGTAAGGCATGCCCCGCTGGTACAGAACCAGCAAAATTTATTCGCTCACTTCGTTTTAAAAATATAAAGGGTGCGGTAGAAACCATTAGAACAAACAATATTTTAGGTGGAATATGTGCTAGAGTATGTCCTTCATCTCAATATTGTGAAGGAGCATGTAATAGATGCGGTATAGATAAGCCAATAAGAATAGGTGAGTTACAGAGATATATAACTGATTATGAAAAAAACATAAATATGAAAGTTTCAGATAAAGTAGAAGCTATAAATGAAAAAATAGCGGTTATAGGCTCCGGTCCAAGTGGAATTGCAGCAGCAGCATCACTTGCATCAAAAGGATATAAAGTAACTGTATTTGAAGAAAAAAGCATATTAGGCGGATGGTTAAATTATGGAATACCACCTCAAAGATTGCCAAAAGCAGTTGTAGAAACAGAGATGAATTATGTAAAAGACTTAGGGGTAGAGTTTAAGACAAATTGTAATATAGGAAAAGATATTAAAATAGAAGATCTTAAATTGCGAGGATATGAAGCATTCTTAGTTTCATGTGGACTGCAAAAGGGAAAAGTAATAGACGTTAAAGGTGCAGAACTAGAAGATGTTTTAAATGGAGTGGATTTCCTTTCCCAAGCTAAAACTAATGACGGAAATATTAAGATAGGTAGCCATGTGATAGTTATAGGTGGTGGAGATGTCGCTTTAGACTGTGCATCAACTGCTAAATTACTTGGATGCGAAGATGTAAAAATAGTGTATAGAAGAACTATAGAAAAAATGCCTGCAGATGTGGCAGAAAGAGAATATATACAATCATTGAATATCCCAATATTTACAGGGTTCAAACCATTAGAGATTAAAGGTGAGAATGGCAAGGTTTCTGTTTTTAAGGCTGAAGGAATGTTTGATTCATCTCTATTAGAACTTGCAGCAGATATGGTTATATTTGCAGTAGGACAGGAATCAGAGGATGTAAAAATGATTGCAGATGTAAAAGTTGATGGAAAAGGGGTAGTTGTTACAAAAAACTGTAGAACAAGTATTGAAGATATATTTGCAGCAGGGGATATCGTTGAAGGTGATAAGACGGTTGTACAGGCTGTTGCGTCTGGTAAATTAGCTGCAGAAGAAATTGAAAGATATTTGATTGCAAAAAAAGAGTCTATGGAACTAAACAGACAGGTAGCATCAACTAAGGAGGTTTAGGTTATGAGAAAAAAAGATCTTTCAATAGAATTTTGTGGAGTAAAGTGTGAAAATCCATTTTTCTTAGCATCATCACCAGTTGGAAATAATTATGAAATGTGTGCAAAAGCATTAGATTCAGGTTGGGGTGGTATAGTATTTAAAACAATCGGAGTTTTTATTCCAAAAGAAGTATCACCACGTTTTGATGCTCTAAGAAAAGAGACAACTCCTTTTACAGGATTTAAGAATATGGAACAGATAGCGGAGCACCCACTTGAGTGGAACCTTCAGCAGATGAAAAAGTTAAAAGAAAACTACCCCAAGAAGGTGCTTATTGCTTCAATAATGGGAAGTAATGAAGCAGAATGGACTATGCTTGCAAAGCGTGTTACAGAGATAGGTGCAGACATTATTGAATGTAACTTCTCTTGCCCACAGATGACATCTCATGCTATGGGTTCAGATGTTGGACAAAATCCTGAGTTAGTTAAGTCATATTCAGCAGCAGTAAGAAGAGGGACTCATCTTCCAATAATTGCAAAGATGACTCCTAATATAAGTAATATGGAAATCCCTGCGATAGCAGCTATTGAAGGCGGGGCGACAGCACTTTCAGCTATAAATACAATAAAATGTATAACTGGAATAGACTTTGACAAGCGAATCGCATTACCAATAATAAATGGAAAATCATCTATATCGGGGTATTCAGGAAAAGCCGTAAAACCTATAGCACTAAGATTTATAGCTCAACTTTCAAAAGAACCAAAACTTAAAAATATCCCTATAAGCGGTATTGGAGGCATAGAAACTTGGGAGGATGCATTAGAATTTATAATGCTTGGATCTTCTAATCTTCAAGTGACTACAGCAATTATGCAGTATGGGTATAGAATAGTTGAAGATTTAATAAGTGGAATTTCTTACTATATGGAAGAAAAGGGAATTGATAGACTAGAAGATTTAGTAGGAATAGCTCTTGGAAACACAATCCCAGCAGAAGAATTAGATCGTGGATACATAGTATACCCTAACTTTAAACATGAAAACTGTGTAGGATGTGGAAGATGTTACGTGTCTTGCTTTGATGGGGGTCATCAAGCAATTATATGGGATGAAGATGCGAGAAGGCCTTCACTTGATAAGGGAAAATGTGTAGGATGTCACTTATGTTCTTTAGTATGTCCAGTAGATAAGTGTATAACTAAAGGTGAGATAAAGTTTAAAGATGGAGAAAAAGAAAGAAAAATTAATTTGTAACAATTTGTGCCTTATATATATGTTGGATCTATGTCAATATCTTAGACATAAAAAGTCGAACTTTTTATGAAGCCTTTTTAGCCAAATCTTCACACTGTTGAGGAGTAATATATCCAATACTACTATGTATCCTTTTTAGATTGTACCAAGCTTCTATATATTCAAATATTCCTAATCTTGCAGCGTCATAATCAAAATATTTAACATGGTAAACTTCTTCTTTTTTCAATGAGGCATGAAATGATTCAATGCAAGCATTATCATATGGGCAACCTTTGGCACTAAATGAGTGTTTAATAATTTTAGTGCTCTCTATATATTCTTTAAAAGCGGAGCTTGTATATTGGCATCCCAAATCGCTATGAAGTATTAGAGGCTTAGTTGGTTTTTGTAGCTGTATACCATTTTTAACAGCCTGTAGGGCTAATGTAGTATCAATGAATTTAGACATAGCATGACCTATTATTTTTCTGCTATAAAGATCCATGACTGATGCTAAATAGCACCAACCATCTTTAATAGTATGGATGTAAGTGATATCTGTTACCCACTTTTCATTAACTGTAGTAGCTGTAAAATCTCTCTTTAAAATGTTTTCCTGCTCTATTATTTTATTTTTAGATGAAGTTGGTCTATATTTTTTTACTATTAAAGATCTTATCCCCAATTTTTTCATCAATCTTTGTGTTCTTTTTAAACTAATAGTTATCCCCAGTGCATTTAGTGATTTATTTATTTTAGGAGCCCCTTATCGATTTTTGATTGTGCTGTGGATATTTATAATTTCTTTTTCTATATTCTTGTTTTCAATTTCTCACTTGCTTGGCTTCTTGTGTAAATGATTGTAATAAGAGCTTCGTGCAACACCTAAAACCTCACACATTAGTTTGATATCATGATATTTTTTGTTGTTAGTAATGAATTCAAATACAGCAGTTATTTCCTTGCGAATATACCCATTGCTTTTTTTAATATTTCAACTTCTTCTTCAAGCTTAGCATTTTTCTTTAATAAGTTTTTGTATCCTTCTGCTGTTAAAGTTATATTTTTATCCACAGCTATTGGCTTATTTTTATTTATCCAACCTGTTACCGTTGATTTTGAAAGGGCATATTCACTACTTAACTCTGCTAAGCTTTTTCCAGAGTTATATAGCTCTACTATTGTATTTTTAAATTCATCTGTATAGTGTTTTTGACCTCTTGCCATTATAAACACATCCTTATCTTATTTATATTTTAATGTGTTCGGCTTTCCGTGTCTACAATATTATACTAATACCAGTTGCCATGTTTTCTTGCTTTGATTATTGGGTTTATTTCTATGATTGTATCTACACATATTTATGCTAAAAAGAATCTATAATAATTATATTAGTTAGCAAAAATCATACAATAAAAAGAGGGGACGATGTTAACAATGAGTATAAACTACTGATTGTTTAATGCAATATAGTATTGTTCATAAATTATTATCATATTTGTCATGTTACTGTCACATAATAGGACTAGTATTAATGAATAGGATCCCCCTATAAAATAGATATTTACAAATAACACCGGATAGATACCGGTGTTATTTTTTTGCATTAAATTTCAGGTTTATTGCTATAAAAATCAATGTAATTACTGATTGTAATAAATAGCTAAAAATCTTATAATGATGAAAGGCGATTAGAAAATGAGTGGGCATTTTTAGTTTGTTTAATAATGAAAATAAAGTAGAATCTCAGTAAAATAGATAAGTGCAACCAGTAGTTGACAATAAGTAAGCTGGAGTTGGTAGCTTTTTTATAACTATTTTCGTAGGATGGATATGGAGGTGTTAATAGTGAATTTTTCAGAAAGACTACGAAAATCAAGAAAAGAGAAAGGATTTTCTCAGGAAGAGTTAGCTGATAGAATAGGAATATCGAGACAGGCTGTTTCAAAATGGGAGTCAGGTCAATCAAATCCTGATACTAATAATTTAATAATGCTAAGTGAATTATATGGAATAAGTTTAGACGTTTTACTAAAAGGAGATCAGGAAAAAGTAGAAGAGATAACAAAAGTCATTAATAGAAGGTTCCATTATGAATATAAAAGCAAGAGAAAAGTTTTTGGAATTCCATTAGTTCATATTAATATTGGACTAGGAATTTATGAAGCAAAAGGAATTATTGCAATGGGAAATATTTCAAGGGGATTAATATCATTAGGAATAGTTTCGCTAGGCATGTTAAGTTTTGGGGTTGTAGCGATAGGGCTGATAAGTATAGCAAGTATAGCTATAGGTATTTTAGGTGCTCTAGGGGGAATTGCCATTGGTACTATTGCCATAGGAGGAGTAGCAATGGGAGTAATTACCCTTGGAGGGTTATCCATTGGAATGTATTCAGTAGGTGGTTGTTCAATTGCATCAGAAATAGCAATAGGTAATTATGCAAGGGGACATATAGCAATAGGAAGTAGTGCCAATGGGGTGAGAACTATTATTGATACATCATCTAATGGTAATTTTGCCAATATTACAGCTGCGCAGATAGAAAATTTAATCAAAGAAGAGTATCCAAAATTATGGGATCCTATTGTACATTTTATGACAATGTTTTTATAGGGAGGATACTCAGGGAGAAAATTTGTTTAACATAATGATAAGTAGATTTTTTCAACAATATTAATTAGCCTGTATTTGCAATATATATGTGAATACAGGTTAATTTTTTGAGTATCTGGAAACAAATAATTACTTCAATTATTATTTACAACGTAACAATGTTATGTTACACTAAATGTATAATAAAAAAACAATATTGTTAAATAACCTCAAAGCATAAAAGGAGTGGCAATATGGATAAAGAGTTAATAACGAAAAAAGAGTTGCTAGAAGTCACGAATGTTTCCTATGGGCAGTTGTATAGATGGAAAAGGAAAAGTCTTATACCAGAAGAATGGTTTATAAAAAAATCTAGCTATACTGGTCAAGAAACCTATTTCCCAAGGGAGGAAATATTAGATAGAATAGAAAAAATTATTAATATGAAAGGGGATGCATCATTAGATGACCTGGCACAAATGTTTTCACCACAGTTAGCGGATGTGTTTTTAAATGAGAGCGAGTTATTAAAAAAGAAGATTGTTACGAAGCTGACATTAACAATGTATAAAAACATCTATGGAGAAATAAAAACATTTTCTTTTAAAAAAATCTTATATATTTCACTATTAGAAAAGAGCTTAGTATCTGGTAATGTATCTTTAGAAGAAAGTAAACTTATAATAGAGACTTTAGAAGGAAATTATAAGTCGTTAGAAGGTAAAAATTGCGAGATGATTTTTTTAAGAAAATTTGGGATGGCGCTATGTTTTTTAATTACTGTTCCTAATGAGGTTTATATAGAAAAAGATGCAAAAATAGTATTAAGGCTTAATATTTCTCAGTGCATCGAGGATCTTAAAATTAAAATTTAACGACATTTCAGAAGGAAAGTCTCCCACTTCTATAAGTGGGAGTACCTACTATAAGTAGGAGTTACCTACTATAAGTAGGAGTTACTTGCCCTAACAAATAGAAAACTTCAGTAGGAGTATAAATCTCCTTCTGAAGTCGTTAATGTTTCAGCTCCGCAGGAGATGATTTAATATAGAAAAATATGGGAGGTTTAATATGGAAAAGATGAATAATAATGATATAAAAATAAACGGCTCAGGAAGTTCAGGTGGTGGAAAATATAATAGTGTAATTATAAGTGGGTCAGGAAAAATTAACGGTGATTTAGAGTGCATAGACTTTAAAACTAGTGGTTCATCAAAAGTTGCAGGTAAATTAAAAGCAGAAAGTATAAAAATCAGCGGGTCTGCAAAAATTGAAGGTGATGTAGAAGTAGGAGATATAAAGATAAGTGGATCGTCTCATATCGTAGGAAATGTAAAAAGCAAAAGCATAAAAATAAGTGGATCAACTCATATAGAAGGAAGCCTATACGGAGAAGAAGTTAGTGTAGCGGGCTCAGTGAATATAGGGAAAAATTGTGAAACGGAATGTTTTAAGGCTAGTGGTGGTTTCAAAATACAAGGATCATTAAATGCAGGACAAGTAAATGTTAAACTAGGTGGGAAATGCATTGTAAAAGAAATTGGTGGCGAGCATATTGAAATAAAAATTAATTTCTTTGACAATTCTTTGGTTAGAAAAGTAATTGATAAAATGTTTAATTCAAGAAGTGAGTTAACCACAGAGCTAATAGAAGGGGATGATATATATATCCAAAACACCAATGTAAAAATAGTAAGAGGAGATAATATTACGGTAGGTGAAGGTTGTAATATAGGGCTTTTAGAATATAAGGGAGAGATTAATATTTCCGATGCGTCCATAGTTAAAGAGGTAAAGAAGCTATAAATGTAATTAAAGTAAAACTTAATTATCTATTGAAGGTGTTTAAAAGTATGTATTTATTGTATAATCATAGGATATTGTCATAAAGTATAAAAGGAGAAATTATGAGTTTAGCTTTTCTAAATATGATAATATATATCATCAGAAATATATTATTAATTAAACAAAATATTTTTTGGGTGAGATTTAAAGAATTTTGTAGGTAGAGTTACAATGATTTCTATTATAAATCAAGAAAATATTAAGCAAAGTTATGTTTGTATAATATGTAGGGTTAATCAATCGACGAGGATTAGAAAATTAGTTTATGAAAAAATTTAGAAGATTGGTAGGCGAGTGTTATGAAAAGAGTATTTGCACCGGGATGTGCATTAATGATTTATAAACCAGAGTTAGGGAAAAAAGTACTGGATTTTTTAAATAGTGAGTTAGGAGATATAGATGAATATTTAATTTGTTGTAATCATAAACCTAATTTGGAAAATGGAACACAAATAATAAATGTCTGTGCTGGTTGTGATAGACGGTATAGGGAACTTTATGAAGAAGTAACGACAATTTCACTTTGGGAGGTATTAGCTGAGATAAAAACATTTCCATTCCCAGATTATAAGGGAATGGAAATGACTATACTTGATCCATGCCCTACTCGAGATCAGGAAAGAGTACATAATGCAGTAAGAGTGCTATTGAAAAAAATGAATATCATTTTGGTAGAGCCAGAAAAAACGAGAACAGATGGTACTTGTTGTGGAGATAGCTTTTATGGTGTTCTTTCTGTGGAGCAGGTTAAGGAGCAAATGAAAAAACGTGCTCACGAGATGCCTGCTAGCGATGTTGTTGTTTATTGTGTTTCTTGTTCTAAATCAATGTATATAGGTGGTAAAAAACCGAGGTACTTAGTAGACCTTTTATTTGGAGAGGATACAATACCGGGGACATTTGAACCGGATGATTGGCATGGACAACTTAGTAATTTTATAAATGAACATTAAAAATTTTTTAGATACACTAGTTTCAACAGGTACTATTTTTAAAGTATACTCACGAGGGCAATTATAGGCCTTCTTTTTTTTATCTCCGATAAGTCCCAAAACAAGCCAAATGGAATATCTGCACGTTTTCTGAATTCGCTTCTATCAAAATTTTATTAGTCTGAACATATAAGTCATTTAGATTGACTGAAGTTAGTTTATTTGACAAAGTCCTATTTGTAAGTTTGTTAATGCTAATTAACGAATTCAATAATACCAAGTATTATTAGCAATATACCTGAAAATAAGGGTGCGTATCTGCCCAAAATTTCACCTAATACATGATTACCTAAAGCCTCACCAAATATAATTGTAAGAATACTTAATATAAATGTAGATATGACTGTAAGTTGAATATTAACTCCGGTTATACTTGCAGCTACTCCGGTTCCTAAATTGTTAAAGGTTAATCCGAATGCTACAATGAGAGCTTCTTTCATATTTATATCGCCAGAGTTATCTAAATCTGATTCTTCAGCATAATCAATCATGTCAGTAATATTTTTCAAGGCAAGTGCCTTTGAATTAGTGTTATTTGAAAGATTTACTATACTTTGGATTATAAAATATACTCCCAATATAGTAATAACTATAGCACCTAAACCATTAGCTATTGAGTGAGGTAAAAATTTTGATATATATGCTCCAATTAACATAGATAAAAGTGTTCCTACGGATGTTACAATGGCTATTATAAGATTTGCAATTATACCTATCCTTACTTTCTTTATTCCGTAAGCTATTCCTACAACTGCGTTATCTAGGTTAGAGGATAAGCTAAATGATAATGCTGATATAATTAATGCCATATAGGTTCTCCCTTTTCATTATTTACATTTTAATATATGGATTATAACCTTATAAGGTGAAGATTTATATTAAATGGAAAAAGTGTATAACATCAAAAAGGGATATCTGATGAGAAAAACTAATGAGAGTAGTATTAATATATAAAATATATCAAGTTTTAATATACAAACACAAATCTTAACCCCAATAGAAAAAGAAAATATAGAAATAATTAAACTGCGCGTGTAAGATATTACATTACTTAAAGTTCCTCCAAATCGAGTAGGAGGCTAATCATTATTTGATTAGCCGACCTCTCACACCACCCTGCATACCGTTCGGTACAAGGCGGTTCTATAAGAACTAACAAGTTCTAAGATAATATTTCGTTATACTGATTAGACCTAGACTTTCTAGGTCTTTATCTTTATATGCAATATTCATAATTGGACTCTTGGATATTCTCCAATAACTTCTTCGTGTATTTGCATATTCCCAAGACTTTTGTTTTGATAGCCCTCTCTTTTTAAGTTCCTTGAATCTCGTTCTGACCCTTTTCCATTGTTTCCATATACAGAGGCGTATCCTTCTCCTTAACCATCGGTCTAGCTCTTTTGCTATAGTTTTCATATTAGCTATTCTGAAATAATTTATCCATCCTCGAAGTTTCTGATTCAGTTTTTGGAATCTCCATTCTAGGCTTTTCCCATTACTTCTTGAAGTTACTTCTTTGATGTTTTTCTTAAGTTTTTCTATAGCTTTCGGGTGTACACGTACTTGAATTCCACCTTTGCCATTGTAAAATGAAAAACTTAAGTATTTCAGTTTCCATGGCCTAGCTACCTTACTTTTGTTTAGATTTATTTTCAGTTTCAGTTCTTCCTCCAGAAATTTTGTAACTGACCTCATTACTCTTTCCGCAGATCGTTTGCTCTTAACGTAGATATTGCAATCATCTGCAAAACGACAGAACCTTAATCCACGCCTTTCCAGTTCTTTATCCAATTCATTTAGATAAATATTACTGAGTAGCGGACTACATGGACCACCCTGCGGGCATCCGAGGTCTGTTTCTGCGACCACTCCGTTTATCATTACACCTGATTGTAAATATTTCCTTATTAATCTTAATACCTTTTTGTCATCTAAATCCTTGGATAGGATGGACATGAGTTTATCATGATTTACAGTATCAAAATACTTAGATATGTCAATGTCAACGACCCATTTATAACCGTCGTTGATGTGTTCTTTACATTTTTCAATCGCTTGGTGTTGACTTCTTCCTGGTCGGAATCCAAAACTTGTTTCTGAAAACTTTTCCTCGTAGATTGGTGTTAACACTTGGGCTATCGCCTGTTGTACTACCCTGTCTACTACCGTAGGTATTCCTAGAAGTCTTTTCCCACCGTCGGGTTTATCTATTTCTACCCTACGGACTGGCATTGGGGTATAACTTTCTTCTATTAAATCCTTTTGAAGTTGGCTGTTGTTACGTTTTAGGTATTCTAGTAGTTCATCTACTGTCATTCCATCCACGCCACTACTTCCTTTATTTTTCTTCACCTTTTTGTATGCTTTGTTCAAATTGCCACGATGAAGAATTTGCTCCATTAGGTTATTAGTATCTCGTTTCTTGTCGTCTCTTCCATTCCTTGACGCCGAAGAAATACTCATCACTTCTATGTTATCTTGGATTTCCAACCCTACCTCGCATAGATAGTCTTCATTATGAAGTTTTCTGATTTCTACATATTTCTTTGAGTTCTTCAAAATTTTCAAAACCTCCTATAGTTCAGCCCTTCCCAAAATATTTATAAATATTTTGGTACTATGGCGTCGGCTGACTGCTCATGATAAATCTTATTTCAACCATGTATCGAAATACATCTTAACATGTCCATGAGCTCTCCCCGGGTAAGAACGCAATCTTTCTCTCCATGTATCTGCTACATTTACACAGTATATTTTTTTTTTGAATAGTTTTGGGCTTCAATTTGTTTAGCAATTTTACCCAGTATACCATGCCTTATATGTAATTTCTGTTCGTCAGACTGGAAATTTGTCTACACCTGCCTTCAGATTCCTCGTCGCCGAGGACACCCTTGGTGTTCAACTATGTGCTTGGCACTATCAACCCGCACTCGGGACTTTCACCCGTTAGATTACGCCCATGCCGGGCACACTAAAAAAATTAGGATACTATTTATAGTATCCTAATCAATGAGTTTTTGTGTTATCTACTACGTAATGCGTCTATCGGATCCTTTTTTGAAGCCTTTAAAGATGGATAGAAACCTGAAATCATACTTAACACTACGCAGAACAATAAAATTAAACCAGCGTCTGCAAGTGGCAATTTAGCTACTTCCATATAAGGAGCATTTGAAGAAATATTCTTTAAGAAACCATAAACTGCTGAATTGATGAGTTTAGATGCACCTAAAGTAAATATCAATCCTATGCCTGCTGACAACACACCAATAATGAATGATTCTGCAACGAAAATATTCAAGATATCTTTTTTTCGTGCACCCACGGCACGGAGAATACCTATTTCCTTAATTCTTTCAAGTACAGAAATATAAACAACTATTGATATCATTAGAGCTGCTACAAGAATGGATATTCCGGAAAATCCCATAAGTGCATAACGTACTTGTTTCATTGCGCCATCAACTTGCGCTGATATAGTTTTACCGGTTAATTCAAATTTGTATTTATCTTGGGAATTATTTAATTTTTGGAGTTCTGAATCTAAGTCTTTAGTATTACTAGAATATAGAACTAAGGAAGGGCTTTCCAAAGTTGTTTTATCTATTTTAAACTCTTTCTCATAAAAATTAATTGCCCAATCACTCGTTGCATAATAGGTATCAATTAAAGTTGTAGTATTGGCAATTCCGGCAATTTTCCAAGTTTTCACAATGGGTGCTTCAGGAATACCACTTTGATCACTATGTGGATTAGAATCTTGTTTTAAATAGCGAACGTACATATCTTTACCAATTAAGTCCTTTAGATCACCACCATTTTTTTCTAAATCCTTAGCGGTGGAAAGTGAAATAACAATTTCATTTGTGGAACCTGCTTTTGGAAGGTTGCCATATTGAATGTCATTTTTAACATCTTCTAGCACTCCTGGAGTCATCATCATAACCAATTTTTCTCTAGTAGCTTGGTCTGACAGTTTACTCATCAATTTTTCATCTTTAATTATGCTTTGATCTAAAGAATAAAATTGTGCAACAGGAATTCCTTTGCCTCCAATTTGAAAGTTATAAGCATATATACTTTTATCTAAGGACATAGCTGAGTTTATATCACTATATTTTAGAGGCTTAATATTTTTTAGAGACTTATCAGTATTTTCTTTTAACCCTACAGTTATTGCATTTGTTGGAAAGATACCTTTAACCTGAGTATCAACTGCATTAGTAGTACCTGAAGTAATAGCTATAGCTAAGGCAATTCCACAAATACCTATAGAGGTACCAATGGCTGTTGCTAAGGTTCTACCTTTTTTAAGCCATGCGTTACGAAGTGATATTTTTAAGGCTGATAAAAAGGGCATTTTTGATTTTGTTTCTATTTTTTCGATTTTGGTAGCAGCAGTTGACATGGAAGCCATATTTTCTTCAATAGAAATTAACTTACCATCTTCCATTTTAACAATTAAATCTGCATAAGATTTAGCAAGGTCCGGTGCATGGGTAACCATGAGTACTAGTTTTTCTTTTGAAATTTCTTTTAATAGTTCCATAACTTGCTCACCAGTTTTAACGTCTAAGGCTCCAGTTGGTTCATCAGCTAAAATTATTTCTGGATCATTAGCAAGAGCACGAGCAATAGCAACACGTTGACGCTGTCCACCTGACAGAAGGTTTACTTTCTTTTTCATTTGATTTGTTAGTCCAACTCGCTCTAAGAGGCTACGTGCCTTTTTTATTTTATTTTGCTTAGATATTCCTGATAAATCTAAGGCGAGTTCTATATTTTGGATTGATGTTAGTGAATTAAGCAAGTTAAACTGTTGAAAAATAAAGCCCACTGTATTTTTTCTATAAGTGTCTAAATCTTTTTCTCCGGCCTTTTTTAAAGATTTTCCGTTAACAATAACATCGCCTTGAAAATCCTTATCCAAAGCTCCTATTAAGTTCATCATTGTTGTTTTTCCACAACCAGAAGGTCCAACAATTGCCACGAGTTTACCATTAGGTAAATCAAAAGAAACATCATCTAATGCCATAACTTGGTGTTTACCAATTTTATATGTTTTTCTTAAATTTTTAATTTGTAACATTTATTATTCCTCCTATTCATCACGCAATGCGTCGATAACTTGAATTTTAGTTGCTCTTTTAGATGGAAAGTGTCCCGCTAAAACTGCAACTAAGATGCTTATAACAATTATACCGGCAATAGTTACAAAGGGAATTTTAATATCTGTAAATGGTATACCAGTTAATGGAATATTTACGATATTATCTGCATTAATATTTAATACATTATTGATTATTCTATTTGCAATTGGCTGTATTATAAAAGCTACTAGGACTCCAGTGACTCCTGCAAAAAGACCGATTAAGGCAGACTCAGCTTGGAAAATACGAGCAATATCTTTATTCCTTGCTCCCACAGCTTTTAAAATACCTATTTCCTTTTTACGTTCAAGTACACTTGAGAAAATTACAATACCTATTAAAATTGTTGAAACTACGAGTGCTAGTGATATAAATACAATCATAACTGCCTGGGCCAAATTAATTAAAGTCTTAATAGCAGTTTTAACCATAACAATTTGTGAGGTTGCAGAAAAGCCTTTTGTTTCCGTCATTTTATTTCCACCAATACCGCCATTTTCCTTAGCATTAATGTAATTGAGTACAGCTTCATTGTTATGAACGTCTTTTATAACCACTTCTGCAGTGACGTCGCGGTTTTCTTTTCCTATAAAATAGCCATCATTTTTAAGCCATGTATTAACTGCATCATAAGAATAATATGCAGAGGCTGAGCTTAAGGCTATTTCATCCACAACTCCGACAACTTTAAAATCTTGTGTATATTTTTTACCTAAAATTTCATCTCCTGTGATTGGATTTATGGTTTTCTCCTGAATTATTACCTTGAGTTTCTTACCAATGGCTTTTGTGTAATCATCTTTATCTGGGTTCATGCCATACATTTCAATTACATTTTTAGCCATATCCTTATTTACTAATAATTCATTCTTATTGTCCTTTGGTACACTACCTTTTAGTGCATGTTCAATGTTTGAAAGATGATTTTCACCAGCTAAGGAATTAAATGGAATATCTTTTAATTCTTTATTATTTGCTTCAAAGGAAGTAATGCCTTTAATATTTAAGTCTTCTCTAATCTTTAATACATCAGGGTTTTTCTTAATGCTATCATAGACATTTATATTCTTTGGATAATCAGTCTTTTGTAGCGCCGCATCTTTAAACTTCATAGAAGCTTGTATTATGTTAGCACTAGCAAAAGAATTTGTTTGAAGATCTATGTAATTAGTTGCCCCATTGCTAAGTCCGATAACTAATAGAATACCTGCTATTCCAATGGAGCCAGCAATAGTGGTTACGACTATTCGTCCCATTTTCTCTTTAATATTTCTAAGGGATAGTTTTATGGCATTTCCAAAAGACATACTACCATCTTTCTTTTTAAGTTCTGATTTTAAACTATTTGTTTCAGATTCATTAATTTTCTCATCCTTTTGAATTTTTCCATCTAGAATAGCTACAACGCGGGTAGAGTATTCATATGCGAGTTCTCGGTTGTGAGTAACCATAATAATTAACTTATCGCTAGCAACTTCTTTAATAAGCTGCATAATCTGAATCCCTGTTTTTTTATCAAGCGCACCTGTTGGCTCATCTGCTAGTATTATATCTGGATCATTTGCAAGGGCTCGTGCTATAGATACACGTTGTTTTTGACCTCCAGATAATTCACCTGGCTTATGATCCATATGTTTTTCGAGGCCTACCTGTTTAAGTAAGCTTTCTGCACGCTTTATACGATCCTTTTTTGATAGACCGATTAAATTCATAACAATTTCAACATTTTCAAGCGCGGATAAATGCTCAATTAAATTAAAGGATTGAAAAACAAAGCCTATATTGTTTTTACGATATAAATCCCAATCCTTCTTTTTGTATTTTTTAGTTGATTTTCCCTCAATAATTAAATCGCCTGAAGTTGGCCCATCAAGGCCAGCAATTATATTTAGAAGGGTAGATTTTCCACAGCCTGAAGGGCCTAGTATTGAAATAAATTCTCCCTTTTCAAAATTAAGATTTACAGAGCGAAGAGCGCTAAAACTTTTCTTTTTTTCAATAATATATTCCTTTGAAAGATTGTTTAATGATAAAAGCATAAATAACTCCTTTCGAATCCATTAGTGTGTTTCTATTTTTAGATCTTATATATTTATAATAACAACTGAATCTTAAATAAGCCCTGTGCTAATCTTAAATCTACCTTAAATCGTCTCCTGGGTCGCTGCATTAACGACTTCTGACGGAGCTTTATATTGCCACTTATACAGGTGGGAGACTTTCCGTCAAAAATGTCGTTAAATAACAAAGGAACTCTCTCAAAATAGAAACGAATTCTAAAGTGAGAAAGTTCCCTTAGTTATTCTAATTCAATGATAAATTTGCAGCCTTTTCCTATATCAGTTTCAAGGTATATTTGCCCATTATGTTTTTCAATTATGGTCTTAGTAATTGCAAGTCCGAGGCCCGTACCTCCAGTTTGAGAGCTTCTTGCGCTATCCACTCTTTTAAAGGGCTCAAATATTTCCTCAGACATTTTAAGAGGGATTCCAATCCCATTATCCTGAATTTCTATTGCTACTTTGTTAAAAGAACTCTTCAATAATATTTTTATTTCTGTACCTGGCTTGTTATATTTTAAAGCATTATTAAGAATGTTAATGAGGGCTCTATCCATTTGTTTCACATCAATAAGAACAATCTTTTTATCGAATGGTATCTCAAAAGAATATTTGAAACCAGCCTCTTCTATTTGAGGTATTAATGAGGCTATAAGCTCCCTTAAATATTCACAAATATCTACGCTTTTAAGCTTTAACTTAAAATCTGAGCTCTCCATCTTAGATAGTTCAAATAAATCGCCTATTAAATTATTGGCTCTTGAACTATTATTTATGATTATTGCTAAAAATTTCTCTCTGTCGTAGTTCGATATATCCTTGGTATTCATTAGTAGATCAGAGTATCCCATTATATTAGAAAGGGGAGTTTTTAAATCATGAGATATATCTAGTATCAGCTTTCTCCTATTATCTTCAGATTTTTCTTTTAAATTTTTCTCACTTTCAATTTTTTCTGCCATTATGTTGAAAGCATCTTTAAGTTCTCCAAATTCATTCGTAGACCTCAAATCAACCCTGGCAGAATAATCACCGCCTGCAATTGTTGTAACTCCACTTAATAATTTTTTTAAAGGTTTTACAAAATTATTAGAGGTTAACCGTGAGTAAATAATAAGCCCAAGGATAAAAGAAGTAATATTAATTAAACCGCCTAAAATTAGAAGAAATATAAAATTATCTATGACTCTGGGAATTCCATTTTTATCGAAAAAAATACCATTAACGAATTGAGTTTTATAAGGAATAACTATTTTCAACCAAAAATCACCGTTGCTATTATAACGAACACTATAATAATACTCTTCTTGATGCTTGTTAATATTAATTAAGAATTCACTAAACTCACTCTTAGTATATTGTTCTATATTCTTCGGATTTATTCCTCTTGAAAGAACAACCTTATAATTCTTGTCAATTACCTGAACTCCACCTTTATATTTTAAAACCTGAGAAAAATCTATATTTTTATAGTCATCTCTCATAATTTGAGAAGCTGATAGTTCTGGTATTTCATCATGTTTTATTAATCCCTTAAAGCTTAATGAAATAATTAAAGATACAACAATGAAAATTATTGTAGAAAAAATAAATAGTAATAAATAATTTAGCAAAAGCATGTTTGCAACTTTCTTTTTCTTCATACCTTATTCCTTATTCCTAAGTTATTTTCCAGCTTATAACCAATTCCTCTTATAGTTTTTAAATACTGAGGAGACTTTGGATTATCTTCAATCTTGTCTCTTAAATGGCTAATATGTACCATAATTGTATTATCATCACAATCGCAAAAATAAGCATCTTCCCATACCGCTTCATAAAGTTGCTTTTTTGTATATACTTTTCCTACGTTTTCCATAAAAATCTGAAGCAACTTTAGCTCCTTTGCATTACATTCTAACTGTTTATTATCTTTATATATACTGTAACTATTTTTATCAAAAGTTAAATCTCCTATTTGAATAAGTAACTTATCAGGAGTTTTTAACGCCGCTATGTACTTATAGGATCTTCTTAGTTGTGCATTGACTCTTGCGATTAGTTCAATGGGATTAAAGGGTTTGACCATATAGTCATCAGCACCTAGTCCTAGCCCTAATATTTTATCGGGATCTTCACCTCTTGCAGTTAAAAACATTACAGGAATCTCACTTGTTTCTCTTATCTTTCTCAGTAAATTGAAACCATCAAGCCCCGGCATCATTACGTCAAGAATAGCTAAATTGATTTCGTTATTCTTAAATATCTCCAAAGCTTTTAATCCGGTTTCTGCAGCATATACCGTAAAGCCTTCTTTTATTAGGTGTAATTCCAATAGTTGCCTTAAGTCCTGGTCATCCTCTGCTATTAAAATATTCAAAATTTCCACCTCCCTGTCTAAAATTCACTCTTTTATTATGCACTAGGGTGTAGAAATTATCAATTAATTAATATTAATTGTCTCAAGCAGAAAGCTGTTGTGCAAATAATTTAGAATTATCAGTATAAGAGTTTTAAATAGGATTATATATGATACACTAATAGTAGTATACAGATTTTAGGAGGGACATATGGAAAATACAGTATTTCTCAATTCAGCAAAACTGAACTTTGACAACAAATTCGATTTTTCTTCAATAGCCGGACTTAATACTTTAACGGGCAACTTATTCGGCAAAGCTAAGAGAAAGGGGGAATTATAAATGGCTGATCAAAGACTTAATAAACTTGCAAAGTTACTTGTGAATTATTCCACCAAGGTTAAACGGGGTGATTTTGTGTTTGTATCCTGTGATGAGGTGGCAAAACCTTGGATGGTAGAGGTAGTAAAGGAAGCTGTGAAGGCAGGTGCTCATGTGGAAACTGTATTAACTTCACAGGAGGTATCAGAAATAAAACTTAAATACAGCAGTGAAGATCAGCTTATTCAAGAAAATGTGATTTTTAAAACTATGCTTGAAAAAGCAGATGTATGGATTTCTGCTTGGGGAAGTAGAAACACAAAGACAAATTCAAGAATTGACGCAGATAAATTTAAAATATATGCACAAGGGGAAGCAAGCTGGAGGAAAATATATTCCGAAAAGATGGGTAATGGGTCGTTAAGATGGTGTGGCACACAATTTCCTACTTATGCAGATGCTCAGGAAGCGTCAATGAGCTTTAGCGATTACGAGGACTTTGTTTATGGTGCAGGACTACTTGATGAGAAAGATCCAGTAGCAGAATGGAAAAGGATAAGCGCAGAGCAAGAAAGATGGGTTAGATACCTTGATACTAAAAAAGGATTACAGTTTATTTCTGAGGGAACGGATATCAAAGTAAATATATCAGGGAGAAAGTGGATAAACTGCGATGGAAAAGAAAATTTCCCGGACGGAGAGATATTTACCTCACCTGTTGAGGATGGAGTGGATGGAGTAATTACCTTTAGTTTTCCAGGAATATATATGGGTAAAGAAATTGAAGGAATAGTTTTAGAGGTTGAAAAAGGAAAGGTAGTTAAAGCATCAGCCACGAAAGGAGAGGACCTACTTAAGGCACTTCTTGAAACTGATGAAGGAGCGTGCAGCTTTGGTGAAGTAGCTATAGGCACCAACTACGGTATTGTGGATTTTACAAAAAACATGCTTTTTGATGAAAAAATTGGTGGAACAGTGCATATGGCTATTGGCGATTCAATGCCTGAAGCAGGGGGACTAAACAAATCTACTATTCACTGGGATATGCTTTGTAATATGAGAAATGGTGGGAAAATTTATGCGGATGGTGAATTATTCTATGAAAATGGAAGGTTTATTGAAGGCATACTAGAAAAGTATAACTTATAAAAAAAAAGATAGGATTTCCTATCTTTTTTTACGTTAAAAAGTATAAAATAATTATTTACTTCTTTCCATTTAATTGCTCTGCAATAATTCTTGATAAATACTTACCAGTATTTTTTACTTGTTCAATAGTATTATTATTATCGCCAACCTCAATTAGCACTGCAGTATCGCTTTCATTCTGATTATAAAAGCCACTCATTCCCCAATCATGATAATAGATTTCTCTGCTGTCTATAAAACTTGGAAATAATTTATTTGATATTCCTATCATAGAGTCTACTAGTTTTTTCTGTTTGGCATACCTAGGATTTTTCCGCGTCACTACAAACATAAACTTAGCAACATCTTCTCCATTTATATTAGATTTTGATACTCTGTTATTTTTTACAGAAACACCATCTCTATGTAAATCAATAATTAAATCGAAATTTCCATATGCCTTTAAATACTTCTGTAAGGTAATTCTAGATTTTTTGTAGGACGAATTATAATCTCCTACATTATGCAAAGTCTCATCGTGTATAACTGTAATCCCATAATTTTTTTGAAGTTCATTCTCTATTACATCTCCTACAGCACATACATTCTTTGTTAAATCTAAATTAAAGCCCTTTTTGGACGTATCCTTGTCTGAGGTCCGATAAGCTTCAGTTGCATGAGAATGGTAAATAAGTACTCGAGGCTTGACATTATTTGGTGTTTGTTTTAAAGCAGGATTATAAAGGTTTGCAATTACATTAGGGGTTTCACTTTTACTTACCTGCTTATCATTTAAGTTAAAGGGAGTAAGATTAAATATTGTTTCTTCTTTATTGCTATCATTCTTTACAGCACTACTATTTTCAATTTTATCCAAGTATGGAATCTCGTTTACCACTATTGATATAGGATTCAAAACATCTATTCCTAAAAACGATAAGACTGTATATTTAATTTCACTGTTAACATTCTGCTCTCCATTATTTGATGAATTAATTAAAGTCAATGTATTACTAATAGCTTTAACATAAAAGTAATTTTGAGATTTTCTTTCATTGCCTGCATTAACATTTTTAGGAAAAATTAAGCCTAATAAAAAAATAATGAGAAACGTGGAAATACTTAAAAACATTCGTTCATTAACATCTTTTTTAACAACTATACGCCTCATCTTCATCCCCCCCCACTACATTTTATTTGATAATATATTTTAGAATAGCACCGCATGTGATGATTTAACTGTAGTGGGGTTCCATTAGGGTTTATCCTTTAGTTAGATGAAGTATTTTGAGTATTCTTTAATGCTAAAACCAGTGCATTTACACAAGCTTCAATATCGCTGTCGCTGGACATATTATTTCCAAGCTCAATATATGACGAATTGTTAGATAAATCTTGATTAAAATAAGAAATTCCATATTGATAAAAGTATATATCTGATTTAATTTCTTTTGAATTTTCAATATTTCCTAATAGACTGTCAACAAATCTTTTATTTGCTTCGTAATGCGGGTTGCATTTAGCAAGTACAAATTTGATTTTTTTCGTGTCACATTTGCTTTTTTCTTTTATATCCCGATGTATGTCTAATAAAATAGTAGTTGAATAGGCCTTTACATTTTTTGTTATTAAATCACGTGTATCTTGAAATGATTTTTTATAGTCTGTTGATGGAGCACGCTTTATAAAATGACTATCAAAACCTTCTTTAACAAGTTTATTACTCAGTAAAGCACCTACATCAGTTACTTTCATTCCAGAGGGGTAATCTTCATCAGGATGACTATTGTAAATTACTATATCTGATGAAAATGGTACTATAGAATCAGTGTTATCACTTGTTGATTTTTTGAAAATGGCTGATGCGGCTGCATTTGATGTATTTTTAACTGTACTTTTAGAAGTTGTTACTGGTGTTTCTACTTGTAAGGGTGTAGCTCTAGCAATATTTTTATCTGAGTTCATGTTTGAAGTGTTTAATGCAATACCGAGGCTTCCTATAGCAATGAAAGCGACAGTCCCAAGTAATATACCTTTGAAATTTAGCTTCTTATATTTTGAAATCATAATAATTCTCCTTTTTATTTCCAAATTATTTAAAACCATTGAAGTAGTGCCAATAAGTCTATTGCTTTTGCCAGCGAGCTCCAATACCTTTATTATTGTATTTCCATATTGCAGGTTTTCGCTAGCTCCTAAATAAGAAAGAACCTGACCGTCACAGGAAATTTCACAATCTTGTCTCATTTTATGAAAAGCATAGAGAAAGATTGGATTAAACCAATAAATCATGGATAATAAAGTAATAGCCCAATTTATAAATATGTCCTTGTTTTTCAAATGGGTTAATTCATGCATTATAATATATTTAAATTCTTCATCACCAATATTGTCGGCTATTCTGACTGGAATTAATATCTTTGGTTTAATTAGCCCACATAAAGAAGGACTACTTATTTTTTGTGAATATGATAATTCTACCTCAGTTTTTATATTCATAGCTGACCTGCATTTATTTAAAATTTCTCTATGTGTGCTGTTTATATTTTTTATAGAAGTTCTAACAATATCCTTTAATTTTTTATATCCTATAACTAATATCCCTATTGATAATGAGGACCCAAATATCCATATAAAGCAAAACACTTTTTCAATGTTAACGTTGTGTTTTAAAGGTATACTGTTAGCCTTACTAATACTTTTGTTTGAAGGGTGCATCGCACTTATTGATATTGGATTGCTTAGGGTTGCATTTGTAAGTTCTTTTGAAGAAGTAGTTTGTGTAGTGTTATTTGTAGTACTCTGTACATGAAAATTTTCATATAAATTAGAAATATTTAAAGGATTTTGTGGCCCAAATGGAATTATTAATTTTATAATTAATATTAACCATATATAATAGTGAAAAGTAAAATTTAGTTTATTTCTAAATATCCCTTTAATAATTAATATCATTAGTACAATTACGCTACCAATTAAAGATGAAAGTACAATCAGCTCAAAAACATTTAAAAAATCCACAATCATCAACCTTCCGTTTTACTTGATTGGTTTAGTATATTTTTTAATTCCTCTATATCTGTTTCAGATATTTCTTCTGATTGGGCAAAAGTTAAGAGCATAGATTTAATAGAGCCATTGAATACCCTATTAATAAAGGAGTGGCTTTCAGATTTTATACAGTCAGCTTCTGATATTAAAGGAAAATATAAATATTCATAACCTAATTTATTAAATCCAATTGCATTTTTAGTTAATAATCTGTTTATCAAACTTTTAACTGTAGCCGGTTTCCAATCGGATTTATCCTTTAATTCTTGTATAATATTGATTGATGAAATTTCAGAATTAATCCATATTATTTTCATTATTTCCCATTCGGCATTTGATATCTTGGGGATTTTATACATTGCCATACCACCTCATTTCAATTACAACTGTAATTTGTATTATTCTATACTATATTCCTCCAAATGGTAATTATTACATTCCTATTTAAATAGATTAAGGATAATATTTTCAACAAAACTCATTCTAAAGAATAGTTAACTATTCTTTAGAATTCTATAATTTAATCAAGGATATTATTGAGTTATTCTCAATCATTTAAAGTTATATCTATTTTCATAACAAAGGGATATAGTAGGGGGAGTGAATGTAATGCATAAAATGAAAAAAGTTTTTGTCAGCGTTAGTATACTATTAATTATTGCTGCTATACTTTTTAAGTTTGATATACCTAATAAGATATATGTAAAAAAATTCTTAGATATTGACGTTGAAAAAGCTAAGAATATAAAAAATAATATTCCTAAAGATATTTTGGAGAGTATTGATGAAAGCAGGGATGCAACGAATGAAAGAGATCAAAATATAGGGACAGTTAATGACTTTAAAAAAGAGTTTCTTTATAAATATGAAAACTTAAAAAGTGTCCCAGATTATATAGAAGTAGATGAAGAAAAAAAAGGAATTACAGTAGAAGGAGAAAAGGTTGTAGAAGATGTAGAATACATTTTTAAAGAATTGAAATACGGATATGCTGGTTATCAATATTTTGGAGGAGATGAAAAATTTCTAAAAGCAAAAGGAAATATTTTAATAGAATTTAAGAAGTTACAGAAAGAGAATGGTAGAATTGAATGTAACGAATTGGAAAAAGTTATGTGTGATAATTTAGATTTTATTCAAGATGGGCATTTTTCTATAGGTGGTGGAAGACCATGTAAGGAGTCTATTATGTACACTACTGAAAAATATGAAGTTACAAAAAAGGATAACTCTTATTTTCTAAAATTGAATAATGATATGAAATGTATTGTTACTATAAATAAGGAGGAGCCTGAAAAATACATTAAGCCTTCTATAGATGAAAATGGAAATATTGTATATAGATTATGTAGATTATATAAGAGTAACGAAGATATGTTACCAATTGACCTAAAATTTAAAGATGCTAATAAGGACAATAGTATAAGTATTAACTTAGAGAACACATCAAAAAATTACGTTCATAAAGGGAGTAATAATAGTTATAAATATGAAGAAATTTATAACATACCGGTAATTGATTTAAATTCTTTTGAACCATCTAAAAAACTTGAAAAGTTTGTGGAAGATGGTAAAAAAGTATTCAAGAAAGATTTGGTTATAATTGATTTAAGAGGTAATTTCGGTGGGAATGAACTATATGCTTTCGATTGGATTAAAAATTTTACAAATCAAGAGTACAAATCACCGGGCTTTAGTTCAACGATACTTACTAAAAATTCAAAAGATGCATTGCTTTACAACGGTAAAAAAATGGTGGGACCAAAGGATTATCCTAAATTTGAACAGCAACTTAATGATATGTATAAAAATAATAAAAGTGATCCTAAATATATCGGTTGGTCAGAAGTAGGACATGATGATTCAACTCATATTAATAATGAAAAGCCAATTTTTGTTTTAATGGATAAGAATACAGCTTCAGCAGGTGAAAGCTTTGTAAAGGCATTAAAAAGTTGTAGTAACACATTTTTTATAGGTACAAACACAAGCGGAATGTCAAATATAGGGGATGTGGGATATTAAGTTCTACCAAATTCTAAGATCGATATTTTTTTTGTAAATACTCTTTTTGTAGATAATGATTTAGAATGGAGAGATGGATTAGGAGTTTTGCCTGACTTCTGGGTTAATTCTAAAGATGGGGAATATAGATTACTTAAATTCATAAAGAATTACTCAGAAGGTGGAAACTAGGCTAATGATATTAATATAATAAAAACTGTCTAAATTAACTTTATAGTTGATTTAGACAGTTTTTCTCTAATCTCATCAGCAAGGTCTGAACCTGTAATTATAACATCTATATCCTCTAAAGCAGCAAATCTATAGGTACCATCCACATTAAATTTTTCTTTTTCTACAAGTAAGAATACTTCTTTACTATTAGAGACTATAATTTCTTTAACATTACCATCTTCTAGGGTAACAGTACCTACGCTATTTGTAATTAAATTTATGCCGGAACTTCCAACAAAACCCTTATTAAAGGTATATTTGGATATACTCGTAGTTACCTCTGAACCAAAAACTCCGCCAGATTTATTATTATATACTCCGCCTATACATATTAGCTTAACGGTGTCATTATCATTAAAAAGGGGTGGGATTATTGACATATTAGTTATTAAAGTTAAAGTCTTAGTACTATTAGATATTAATTTAGCTAACAAAAAGTTGATACTTGACGTATCTAAAAAAATCACATCTCCATCCTCTATAAGGGCAAAAGCTTTTTGAGATATTAACTCTTTGCTATTTAAGTTAACGTTCATTCTAGTAGTTATTGAGCTGTTTATAGAAATCTTTCTATTTAGGATAGCTCCACCATATGTCCTTTGAAGAGCATCAGATCTTTCTAGTCTTTGTAGATCCTTTCTTATCATACCTTCTGAAACATTAAATCGTTCACTTAGTTCTTTTACTTTTATTCTACCAGTTTCATTAAGTATACTTAAGATTTGTTCTAGTCTTTCTTCAGTAAACATTTAAGCACCTCATCAATTATTATCATTTAGTGTTGTTGTTGATTAATATTATAACATTATTATCTAAATTTACAAAACATATTGAATAAAAACTTTGAATAGTATACAATGATAATAAACAATAACAAACAACTTGAATTAATCAACGGAAATATTTAAAATATGTTATAATTTAGCGTGATAAGGTAATGCTTAGCGTGATATTTTATATATTAAGACATTTGAAAAAAAGCTAGCCATAATAATATAATGGTTAGCTTTTTTAACTTTAATGACACTAATGGCTGCTAATTTTAACATTGTACCAACAGCGATTTTAGAAATGAAAAATAAGAAGAATGGAATTATTAAATATCAAATGCCAGTGGCAATTGTAATGATTGGTATTCATATCGTTTTAATGTATTTTTGGCATTTTAACGACAAAACATAAGGTTAAAATATAATAATGAGGTGAGAATATGAAAGTATTAATAACAGGATTTAATCCCTTTGGAGGTGAAAAAATTAACCCATCTTTCGAAGCCGTAAGGAAATTAGAAGATACCATTGCTGGGTCTAAAATTGTGAAGGTCGAAATACCAACGGTATTTGATAAATCGATTATAGAACTAGAAAAAGCAATAATTAAAGAAAATCCAGATATAGTGATTTGTGTTGAGCAAGCGGGCGGTAGATTTGATTTAACAATAGAAAGAGTTGCAATTAATGTGGATGATGCAAGTATTCCAGATAATGAGGGAAATCAACCTATCGATAGCGCAATTTTTGAAGAAGGGCAGAATGCTTATTTTTCAAGTCTTCCGGTTAAAGCAATGGTAGAAGAAATACGGAAAAGCGGCATCCCAGCATCACTTTCTAATAGTGCAGGTACATTTGTATGTAATCATTTAATGTATGGATTACTTCATTTAATTCACACAAAACACCCAATAGTAAGGGGAACTTTTATACATGTTCCATTCATTCCAGCACAAGTAATGAGTAAACCCAATACTCCTTATATGGAGCTCGAGAAAATTACAGAAGGGTTAACCTTAGCAATAAAAGCGGCAATTGAAAATGAAGAAGATTTAAAAACTGTACTTGGTGAAATATGCTAGTAAATATGTATTTTGAATAAAAAAATCTTATTTACTATAAACGAACCATTTCTATTTGAATGTATAGAAGTGGTTCGTTTTCAATTATTCAATTATATATTAAGAAATAAGAGATCAATGCGATAGAAATTTTAATAACGATGCAAGAGGAAAACTTGCATAAAAATCATATAACCATCTTACTGCTCCATTTACCACATCTATCTCCAAAACAGCCTACAGTTTTTTCACCATCTTTTATTTCAATTACTTCACAATTGTTACCACAACCATTGCACTCTATATTTCTAGGTACAAAATCATTAAATGCTACTTCAAAACCTTTAAAATTTGTTTTTCCTGTCCTCATAACTTCTTCATTTGCGAGTACTGCCGCTCCTATAGCTCCCATTACATCATAGTACTCTGGAACATGAATCTCAGTGCCTAAGGCTTTTTCAAAAGCTACTTTAATGCCTATATTCGCTGCAACTCCACCTTGGAAGAATATTTTTGAGCGAATTTGTTTGCCTTTCCCTACATTGCTTAGATAATTCCTAACCATTGCTTCACAAAGACCTCCTATTATGTCTTCCTCATTATATCCAAGCTGCTGCTTATGTATCATGTCGGATTCCGCAAAAACAGCACACCTCCCAGCTATTCTTACAGGAGATTTTGACTTTAATGCATACTCTCCAAAATTTTCAATAGGTATCTCCAGCCTTTCTGCCTGCCTATCAAGAAAGGACCCTGTTCCTGCTGCACATACAGTATTCATTGCAAAATCTGTAACTATGCCGTTTTTTAACAGTATTATTTTAGAATCTTGCCCTCCAATTTCTAATATGGTATTTACATCTTTATCGATTTCGAGTGCTGCCACTGCATGAGCAGTAATTTCATTTTTTACGATGTCAGCACCTATTAAAAAAGAAGCCATATGTCTTCCGCTACCTGTAGTTCCAACTGAGGTTATTTGCTTAGTATTGTATTTTTCACTTAGAATCTTAAGTCCATCTTGGATTGCTTTTATAGGTTTACCTTTTGTTCTAAAATATAGTTTTTCAATAACTTTTAATGTATTATCCAATAGTACAATGTTAGTACTTACAGATCCCACATCAACTCCCATATAGTACATTGTTTTTCCTCCTCTCTAACATATCTACAAATGCTTCAATTCTAGTAATATATCCTGCCTCTCCGGTCATTTCGTCTACTATCAAAGTCATTATCGGAAAATCTTTATCATTTGAAATTGCAGTCAAAATTGCTTTTGATACAATTTCGGGCATACATCCCATAGGAAAAATTTGAATGGCTCCATCAAATTTTTCCTTTTCTGCAATTAGTACTTCTCCTATGCACTCTCTAGCGTGCCCACCGATATAATATGGAAGATATTCTTTAGAGGCTCTTCTTATGTCAATTGAGTTAAGCTTTAAAGGGCGAAGTGCTGTATCTTTAATCCACCAACTAGGAGTAAGCATTCGTTTAGTGGCGACCCCATAATCCATAAGCTTATCTTCTATATAAAGATTAGAAAAGGGTTCAATTATAGTATAAATTTCACCGATAATTGCAATTTTTACTGGGGATTTATGTTTATTAATAGGAATTTCGCTTATTTTATTCTTATATTCTTTTAGAATATTCACCATCTGTGATGGCGAACTTGCTTTCGAAGCATTAAGGGTACATTCTTTTAAAAGTCTCTTAAATTCTCCTTTGTTTACTTCGAATCCTGTTAAATAATGTGCTTTACTCTCAATTTTTTCTATTAGCTCAATTACATTATAGGCTACCTTTAGCGCGCTAATTTTTTGGACTTTACCTAATATGGGATTACCCGTGATCTTGGATAGTCGACTTAAGAATTCTTCTTTACCTATGTCAAAAGGGCTATCAACTACGATAAAAGTCAAATCGTGTCCTAATTTCTTTAGCGCATTCATCTGTAATTCACAGTACTCACCGAATCTACAGGGACCACAGCTTCCAGGGATAATTATGGTATCCGCTCCCAGCTCTATACTCTGCAAATAATTGCCCATCATAATTTTATAAGGTAAGCACATTTCTTCTGGAGAAAATTTCGAACCGAGCTCTAACGCCTCGTTACTACTAAATGGTGGAACTATGCATTCTATACCCAGTCCATCAAATAGTGCTTTAGCTGCAAGATATGTGTTGCCTAAATGTGGAAATGTTATCTTCATTATTATTTTTCCTTTCAATCATATCAATAAAGGCCTCAATCCTTGTGTCTAGGCCGCCTTCACCAGTATGTTCATCAACTTTTAAAACTAAAAGAGGGAAATCTCCAATTTTTTCTTTAATAAGTTCTAGTACAACAGAGTCTATTCCACAAGCGAAGGAGGATATGTATATTGCTCCATCTATTTCATTATTTTTGGCTATACTAGTTGTAAATCCATAAGAATTTGCAGCAAAAGTCCAAAAGGGCCTTTTAAAAAGAGTTTTTACTTCTGCCTTAATTTGTTCTTCCGCCATATATTCATCTGTTACAACTCCTACTCCCAGTTTGTTTAATTTTTTTACTATATTCATATTAATGAAAGTATCGTAAAGATTATATGGATGTCCTACTAAAGCAACACTTTTTTTAAAGCCTTCATCTTTAATCCCAAATTTAAAATCCCTCTGTGTTTCTAAGGCTTTGTTAAATGCAACGCTTACCTTACTATTATCTTTAGTAATCATTCGAGCTAGTTTTTTACACCAACAATATAATTCTTTCTCATTAGTTGCATATACAGGTTCTGTCATTACCTTTGGCAAATTGGGTATGCTATACATTATCATTTCAGGGAGTCCACAAAACTTTGGGCATATAAATTCGCGTGCGCGGACCCTCATAATTCTAGGTATTATTAGTAAATCACATCTGTCCTTTATATCTAGTATGTGTCCATGAAATATCTTTATGGGTAGACATGCCTCGTCTACACAGTATTTAACCCCTCCATTTAAAATGTTTTTGTTTGTATCAGCAGATGTAATTACTTCTGCACCTAATTCAATTAAAAACCTTTCTATAAAAGGAAAGTATTTATAATATAATAAGCCTTTAGGAATACCAACTTTCATAATTTCCTCCTCACATCCTTTTTTACTATTACTTTTTTATTCTGAACTATTAAGCTGAAAAGTATTCCTAAAATATAAAAAAACTGGATTTAGTATCCATGGTTTAACGACAGTTTAAAATTTTTATCGTTGTCTTATTATGGTATAATAAAATAATACTCCAAAGGAAGTACGGGATTTAATTTTGGGGTGAAGCTTTAAGTGAAATTAAGGGGCCTATACCCTAACCTGTCAACTAGCCTGGGAGGAAAAAGGAGGGGAAATAATGACCAAATTTAAAAGTCTTAAATCTATTTTATTAACAACAACATTAACAATTGGTGTATCGATGCTTACATCACAAAATATATTTGCAGCTACATCAACAACTAAAACTTATACTGTTAAAAGTGGGGATTGTCTATCTTCAATAGCGAAGAAGTACGGACAATCATTAAATGACTTAAGGAAAGCTAATAACAAATGGAATGATTCTATTTTTCCGGGGCAAGTTCTTAAGATTTCAGGAGGAACTAGTGCTACGGTGAAACAAACAACACAAACGAAGAGTGATTCACTTAAAACTTATACTGTTAAAAGTGGGGATTGCTTATCTTCAATAGCGAAAAAGTGTGGACAATCATTAAATGATTTAAGGAAAGCTAATAACAAATGGAATGATTCCATTTTCCCAGGACAAGTTCTTAAGATTTCAGGAGGTAGTAGTTCTACTGCAGCGCAAACAACAAAAACAGAAAAAACAGTACAAACAGTACAAACAGCTCGAACAAAATCTACGGCAATAAAATATACAGATAGTGATTTGAACTTGTTAGCTAGGTTAATAACTGCTGAAGCAGGAGGAGAAAGTTATGAGGCTCAGGTTGCTGTAGGCGCAATAGTTGTGAATAGAGTTAAGAGCAGTTATTTTCCAAATTCAATCAAGGCTGTTATTAATGAAAATACAAATGGGCGTTATCAATTCACCCCGGTATTAAATGGTAACATTAATAGACCTGCAGAGGCAAGTGGTATGAAGGCTGCAATCGAAGCACTTAAGGGAAATGATCCAACAAATAAAGCTTTGTTTTTTTACAGTGGAGCTACTCCTATAGGATTGACTGAGCCACAACCAGTTTCCAGAATAATAGGTAATATGACATTTGTACAATTGATAAAAAAGTAAAGTATTAGTTTAGTGAGATGTGTAAAATAAAAGTATAATACAACAATACATAATAGTAATTTAATTCATTGGCACTTGTAGAAAATTTACAGGTGCTTTTCTAATGGCTAATAATGGAGCTATTAATTCTTATGAATTACACAGTTATTAAAAGTCTATAAGTAAGTAATTATTATAGTTGAGTACTTAATTAAAATCCTTATTTTAGTGGAATTAGTTGTTGAATTTTTTAATTATGCCGCATTCATACAAGTTAGATAATATTGTTTTAATAATAGCGTAAATAGGGACAACAGCAAAGGCGGCCAAAGGTCCACCTACTGCAACTGCACCTATTACTAAGAAGATGTCAGTTAAAGGGTGGATTTTCATTGCGTGAGACATAATTGCAGGCACAACAACTCTTCCTTTTAAAGTTTGTACAATGATGAATACAATTGCAAGTTTTACTATCATGAGAAATCCCATGCTTAAAGCGATGATAGAGGGAATAATCATGGAAATAAAAAAACCTATAAAAGGAATGAAAGCCAAAATAAAAGTTATTGAGGAGAAAAGTAGAGCATTGGGAATGCCTATTATTTTGTAGGCAATAAATATCATAATGGATAAAGAAAGAGCTACTTTTGCTTGGCCTGTAACATAAGCATCCAATACCTTATTACTCTCAGAAAGAATTTTCAAAACAAGTTTTTCATACTTTTTAGGGATTATGCACATGATTTTATCTTTAAATTTACAACTATCTTTAAGCAGAAAAAATAATATTATTAACACAAGAAATAGAGTTGAAAATGTGTGCATTGCATACTTTACTGCAAACATGAGGTTATGAACCAAGTTCTGCGTATAAGTATTAGCTATATTGGCAAATGTTTTATAAACCTCAGGGGGTATATAGTTATTAATTTTATTCATTATTAGATTAACAGAGTCTTGGCTTCTCACAAAATTGGTTAGTTCTTCTATTGTTCCATTAAACTGAATTGCAATATAATTACTAAAAAAAGTTATAACACCTGTGCCGATGGATACTCCAAGGATTAATGTTAATAGGGCTGAGGTACTTGGATTTAAACCATTTTTCATGAAAATTGTATTTAATGGTTTCATAATGTAAAACAAAAACACAGAAAATATAAAAGGAGTTAAAAATGATTTGAAAAGTATGATTATAATTTTATGAAAAAAGAACATCTTACTGAAAAGAAGTATGGCCAAAAAAACTAAATTAATAATCAGCAAATTTTTTAGTATGTTATTTTTAAGCATAGTCATACACTTCCTTTGATTTACTCAATATAATATAGTTTGAGCATGTAGCTATGTACTTATTCATTGCTAACAAATAGATATATTTTAACATTAACGTCTTTGTCTTTCTTCTTTTAATGTTTCGTCGTATAATAAATATTTTTGTAGATATAATATTAATGGATAGTTTATTAAATCAAACAAAAGGGGAGATGAAATTATGAAAAACAAACCAGATGACAGAAGAGACAATGTAGATAAAATTCAGGAGAATATTGATAATTCCATTGAAAATTTTAATCTTGCGGAAGAAGCTATTGTAAAAACAGATGATGAAAAAATTATAAAATCACTAGAGGAAAAGAATGAGAGAAGAAAAGAAGCTATTACAGGCATGAGGACAGAAATTAGAGAAGAGGCAATAGATAAAAAAAACGGATATAGATAGAGTAAGAATACAATAATCAGAAACGGTATAGCAATACTTAGCTATACCGTTTTTATGAGTTTTGTATGTTAAGGCCGAAACCCGTGAGTTTGTTCCTAAAAAAATGCTACAAATAGTTAAAGGAATGGCTGACTCATTTGGTGCAACTGCTGAGTTTAAATGGTACTGTGGACCACCAGCAACAAATAACACAGCGAAGTGGACGTCTGTTGCATTAGACGTATCAAAAGAACAGGGATATGTAAAAATAAAGTTGATCGAAGTTAAAGCAACCTAAAAAACAACATCCTTAGTGAAAACAGGAATGTTGTTTTTTAGGTTGTCTTTAATTATTATTTTGATACATGTACTGTACTATTAATTCATCAAGCTCCTGGCTTGTTTTTAATATCTTATCATATTCTTCATTTTGAAAAATTATTGAATTTAATCTATTTCTTAAATTCTCAATCTTATCACTAATCATAATCGTACTCTCCTTATCTTTAAAATAAGAACTAAGTTCTTGCATGAGTTATATTATACATTGTGATGAAATTATTTTCAAGGATTTTTTTGCAATTAATTTAAATTTTGTATAAAAATGTATAAACATGCATAATAAATGCATGAAAAATTAATAAAATGTGTTTTTTTTATTAATTTTTTGATGATTATTGTTAAAATTGAGAACAAGATTAAAATGGCAATGTGCGAATAACCATATATGTGCTATAATATTCCTTTATACAATCAAATATTATCTGTTGAAAAGTCTTATTTTCAATTGTATTTTATAATGCATGCAAATAAATTATAGTAATGGAGAGATGAAAGTTGAAATATAAAAAAAGATTTACTCTGATTGTTTTATTTCTAGTATTTTCTATGAACTTAAATGTTTTCGCGGCTAGTAGTAATGACACTACTAGTTTACCAACAATATACGGGAAAGCAGCCATCACTGTAGATGTTGCAACTGGCGAAGTAATTTACGCGAAAAATGTTGACAAGCTAACGTACCCAGCAAGTACAACAAAGTTAATGACCGCGCTATTGCTCGCTGAGAACAGGGAAAAAACTGATGAAATAAAATATACGCAAAGTGCAAAAATCCAGCCTGCAGATTCATTAAATGTTAATTTTCATCCAATTGGACTTGATGAAACTATGTCAGGTGCTGACGTAATGGATGGACTGTCACTGTATTCAGCGAATGATCTGGCCTATATGATTGCAGACGATGTTTCAGGAAATGCTACAAACTTTGAGAAAACGATGAATGATAAGGCAGCCCAATTGAACATGACAGGAACTCATTTTGTAACTCCTAATGGGCTTTCGCGTCCCAATCATTATACTACGCCCTATGATATGAGTATATTGGCTAGAGCTGCATTTTTAAACCCATGGGTAAAAGAGTCAATGACTAAAAAGAAAAGTACCATATCAACATCAAAAGGTACAATTTTTAAAATTGAAAATAGCAACAAACTCCTTGGCGTCGATGGTTGTATTGGCGGGAAAACGGGATATACTTCACAAGCTGGAAGATGTCTTGTAGCCTTTTATGAAAGAAATGGTAGAGAAGTTATGGGAGTTGTTATGGGATCAGTTATGGATGCCAAAGACACTTATGTTTTCAATGATATGGAAGCCATAATTAACTATAGCTATAATTTACAGCCAATAGTATTACATACAAATAATTCAGTTATAAGAACTGAAACATTAAAATACAAACCGCTTGTATTCTTTGGTCCAGAGAAAACTATTAACGTACCACTGGTAGCTAAAGAAGACGTTAGCTATTATAACAACGAAGCAAACAAAAAAGAGTTGAAGGAAAATATAAACTTAACCAGTATGTCTGTTTCTAGTCTTAAAGGGAATAAGAGCGTTGGAACTTTGACACTAACTGAAAAAGGGAAAGTCAAAAATTACAAGCTGTATTCAACGGTTTCGAAAGGATCTTTACTAAAAAATAATATGCCTATATATCTTATGGCTACTGGGATATTTATTTTGTTTTTAATAGGAATAGCGGTTATAATAAGAATTATTAATTTAAATAAGAGAAAAAGAAGAACCCATAAATTTAAAAGGAATTTTTAAAAGTGGATAAAAGGCTGTATTATGGATATTAAATCCATAATACAGCCTTTCTTAACGTGGATGGCTGATATACTTGTACTTTCAGTGTCATCAAGGCGAAGTATTTACTCTAAGAATTTAATTAATAGCAGAAAAAAATAAACTCCTTATAGAATCCTTATAATTACTTAGTATTATAAAACTATAGTAAACGAAAGGAAGATGAGTATATATGAATAATTATATTTTACAAACAAAAAATCTTTGCAAGAATTTTAAAAAACAATGTGCGGTAAATAATATTTCCCTGTCCATTGAGAAAAATTCTGTCTATGGATTGCTAGGACCAAATGGTGCTGGAAAATCAACTCTATTAAAAATGATTACGGGAATGCTTCATCCAACATCAGGAGAAATAATTTTCGAAGGTCATGAGTGGAGCAGGAAGGATCTTTCTAATATAGGAGTTTTGATTGAATCTCCACCTCTTTATGAAAATTTGACGGCTGTTGAAAACCTTAAAGTACGAACTATTCTTTTAGGACTTCCGGATTCCCGTATTAAAGAAGTCCTAGAAATAGTTGATTTGACAAACACAAAGAAAAAGCAAGCAGGACAATTTTCTATGGGGATGAAGCAGAGACTTGGAATTGCAATTGCACTCCTGAATAAACCTAAATTGCTAATTTTGGATGAGCCTACAAACGGTCTTGACCCTCTTGGAATACAAGATTTACGTGAGTTAATACGTTCTTTCCCGGCGCAGGGAATGACAGTCATCCTCTCCAGTCATATATTGTCTGAGGTTGAATTGATTGCAGACCACATCGGCATCATAAGCAATGGGGTACTCGGATATAACGGCAAAATTAATCCTGGTGAAGATTTGGAGGTGCTTTTCACAGAGGTTGTGAAAAAGAACAGGAAGGAGGATTTATAATGCTTAAATATTTACAGGCTGAAAATTTAAAGTGTAAGAGAACATTTATAAAAAAACTGATTTTTATTGCACCTATGGTTACTTTGCTATTTGCATTTATGTCCGGAAACGGGTTTCAATTCAATAGCTTTAATTGGTGGTACATGATGATTTTGCCGGGATATATTTCAATAATGGCAGTAATGACTAACGAAAAGGAGGAAAAAAAGTTACGCTATAGGGCTGTATTTGGTCTGCCGATTTCTTTAAAAAAGGTGTGGATTTCAAAAGTTTTGGCAAATGGGATTTATATGACTTTCTCATGTATGGTTTTGCTAGTTGGAATTCTTTTAGGAGGTTATCTAATTTCCAATACCGTACCGATTTTTCGCGCATTTGCCGGAGCTGGTTTGATTGCAGTTACATCTTTATGGCAGATTCCACTTTGTATGTTTTTAGCGAAGAAACTGGGAATGCTAGGGACGGTTTTGATAAACGCTGGAGTTGGAGCTGTATTAAATGTTATGGCTGTAAGTACATCAATGTGGTGGATTTGTCCTTATAGTTGGACGTCACGTATTATGTGTTCGGTTGTTGGGAGTCTGCCAAATGGAATGCTAGCAGACATAGGAGATCCATTGCGAAATCCGGTCGTAGTTCCAATTGGAATTATTCTGTCCATTATTCTGTTTGCTTTGCTAATGATTGTTACCGCTAATTGGTTTGAAAAACAGGAGGTTAATTAATATGATTGCTTTAATTAGGTGTATAAAATCGGATTTTTATAAATTAAGACATACTTCTATTCTGTGGATTCATCTACTTATTCCGCTAGCGGGAGCATTCATGTTTTTGGCATATTATAGTTCATCTTCATGGAGCGCATTAAAAAAAATAAGTGGGTATTTGGAGGTCCTAGCAATTGCATTTCCTTTGCTCATAGGAATAATCAGTGGGATAGTAATTGAGCAGGAAGAGCAAGCTGGAAATTTTCAAACACTACTGTGCAGTACAAAATCAAAATGCACCACGTATTTGAGTAAGCTAATTATTTTACTTTTATTAGGAAGTTTTTCTATTATACTTGCTGTAGGAATCTTTGCACTTGGATTCCAAACAACGCCCAATATATTTTACTTGAAAGCTGCAGGAGCATTAGTTCTAGGGAATATATTCATCTATATCTTGCATATGTTCATAAGTCTTCAATTTGGAAAAGGAGCTTCCACAGGGCTTGGAGTTTTCGAAAGTCTGATTTCTGCTCTGATGCTTACTGGTCTTGGAAATAGAGTATGGCATTTTATTCCATGTGCATGGGGTGTAAGATTTTGCGATTACCTCGTTTTCAAATTTATTTATCATCCTTCAGTTAATTCCTACGCTACTCAAATAGCGGTTGATACGAAGCAAGGAGTATTTATCATGTTATTTGCCGTATGCATAGCCTTTGTTGCAAGTTTATTTTGGTTCAAAAAGTGGGAAGGAAGAAAGTCATATGAATAAGGAGGAATTGTTGTGAAGATAAAAAAAATATTGATACCTTTGCTTGCAGTTTTATTTTGTACACTAGTAATAGGGTATTTTGCAAAAGATACTATAATTAAAAAAGTAATGCATTATCCAATTAAAGATAAAATTATTTGCAAGGTCAATGTTAAAAATGCTACTCAAATTAGTTACAAAGAAGTAACTTATCAAATTTCAAATGTTTCATTGGATCAATCTAAAATTGGGGGATGGAACGGAATTATTAACCAAGTGGCGGTTGTTGATAAAAATAATTGTATACTTAAACAAAAGGAAATTGATTCGTCTGCCCAGTTAACGATAAAGGATATGAAGGAGAATATCCCCAAAGATGCAAAGTTTATTGTCTCTTTTCTAAGTGTTTGTTCAATAAAAGATGTGGATACTAAAGACGCCATTGCCGTCCAAGTGGATAATAACTTTTACAAAGCGATACCGGTAGGAAGCGCGTCTACTGATAAAACAGTCATAAAATTATCTCCTGCGGAGTAAAAATAAAAGTGCTTATAATAAACTTCGATATGATTTGGAATTTATGGATAATATAAGTTGAATTGATGATATTTTGCCTTTATACTATTTATAGAGAACATACGAGGAGTGAGGAACATGGCAAAAATTTTGGTTATCGATGATGAACCCGATATCCTGGCTTTAATTAAAAATATTCTTCAGAAAGATAATCATTTGGTAACTACAGTTGTAAATCCTGAAAAAATTTTAACTAGTGAATTTTCAAACTTTGATTTGATTTTACTGGATGTTATGATGCCGGGTATGGACGGTTTTACTTTTTGCAAAGAAATTCGTGGAATTGTAGACTGTCCCATTATTTTTCTTACCGCAAAAACTATGGAAATAGATATTATGTATGGGTTAGGGCTTGGCGCAGATGATTACATTACGAAACCATTTGGAGTGGGGGAACTAAGAGCCAGAGTAAATGCTTACCTTAGGCGTGAAAATCGCGAAAGACGCAGTACTCTTTGCGTATCCGGGGTGAAGTTTGATTTATCTGGTAAGGAAATTTTATTAGATGATAAAAAAATTCCCTTTACCAAAAGTGAATATAATATATGCGAATTTCTTGCCAGAAATCAAGGCCAGGTTTTTTCAAAGGATAAAATATACGAGGCCGTTTATGGGTATGATGGTGAAAGTGACAGCTCAGCTATTACGGAACATGTTAAAAACATACGAGCAAAGCTAGCTGTTTTTGAACTGTCCCCAATTGAGACGGTATGGGGGATAGGATACAAATGGAAGTAAAGAAAAAAGCTTTTACTTTAAAAACAGTCTTTTTTAAATATCTATTAACTTTAGGACTTGCATTTATTGTTTTCGCCGGACTAAATATGGGGATTTATAATCTAGGCGTAAGAAATGGTGTGATTCTTATACCAAGTTACAGCGAGGATTTGGCTAGGCAATCCAAATCATTACTTGCATCTACACCTAAAATCACAGAGAATATGATACCTTATGGATGTAAATTTGCTGTTTTTGATAAAAAATACAAAGTTGTAAAAACAAATTTAGAGGGTCAGTCCTTACTGAACGCAACAGAATATGCTAAAGGTACTTACCCGAAAAATGGAAGTAAAAAGTACTACTATTTTATTGAAAGGCAAGATGGGTTTTGTGTTTTACAGTACTATGTTCAAATGAGCTACCAATCTGAGTTTTTAAATCAACATTTACCAGATCCCGAAATAATTATGATTATAATCTTTGTTATCTTATATTTTTCTATTGTTTTAATTATTACCACTATTTATGCAAAAAAATTAAATAAACATTTAAGGCCCCTCCTGCAAGCTACTGAAAAAATCAAGAAGCAGGATTTGGACTTTGACATAAAATATTCAGGAATTAAAGAATTCAATAATGTACTTTTATCAATATCAGACATGAAAACAGAATTAAAAAAATCATTAGAACAGCAATGGAATATTGAGGGAGCAAAGAAGGAGCAGATTTCCGCTCTTGCCCATGATCTTAAAACTCCACTAACCATTATCAAAGGAAATGCTGAATTGCTGTCTGATTCAACATTAGATAAGGAGCAACGAGAATATATTGATTATATTTCAAAAAATACCAGGCAGATTGATCAATATATCAAAACACTGATTGATATTTCAAACTCAGAAAAAACTCTTTTTCTACAACTGGAAAGGATAGATTTTGAAAATTTTATTGGCACAATTCACGAGCAGCTTGAAGCCATTGCCAATACCAAGGGACTTAAAGTTGAGTTTACTAAAAGTGACGTTCCTAGGTCGATTATGATTGATAAGTCTTTGCTTCAACGTGCCATTATGAATGTTATTTCGAATGCGGTGGATTACTCCCCAAATAACGGAAAAATTTATTTTGATGTAAAATCCATGGATAATAAAATAAGATTCATTACAACAGACAGTGGAAAGGGTTTTTCAAAGGGAGATATCAAATCAGCCACAAAACAATTTTATATGGGTGATTGTAGTCGCGCATCGAAAAGTCATTATGGGATAGGGCTGCACATTACCCAATCATTTGTAAATCTGCATGGGGGAACCATCTATATCGCTAACTCACCTGTAACCTATGGCGCACAGGTAACAATAGAGATTCCAATTTGCAAATAAGGGAATGGAAATTTTTTTGACAGCAAGTTCAGGAAATATAATAAAAAAAGTCCTCAAATGATTGGTTTTCAATCGCTTGAGGACTTTTTTTGAAAATAAGCATAAATTATTTTGTGGTTCTATTTTACTATAAAGTAGAAAGGGTCTACAAAATTGAACGATATTACAGAGTATTTTAGTTCTCTTTGGTAAGTTGTATACTCTAATCTTAAGAAATCTTAAGGTTTAATTACAATTTTCTTAAACTCCTTCTTGTAATATAAGAAAGTAAGGAATATTCATTTTACATTGTTGAAAAATTTTCAACGGTTTATCTGCCAACATGATGGAGCAAAAACCATTACAACTTAATATTATATTTATCTTGAAATTTTCGGATATTTTATATTGCAATCTACAATTTTATTTATTTTTTTACTTTTATGTATACATTTGTACCCAATATGCCTTATAATTACATGGGAAGTTTTACATGGAGTAGCTTTATACCATAAATTGTAAAGGTGCATATAAATGGAGGCAAGGTAAAATGGATAATTAAGCAAAAATGAATGAATGTATGTGTGTAGACAAAAACATTGGATTATGTTAAATAGAATGTTTAGGGTTATTAATATATTTAGATTATATAATGAACATAAATATTGATTGCGAATAAGAATTAAAAGAAGAAAATAGATTTTTGAAATATAGAGAGGAGGCATATTTATGGACTTTATTGATACAATCGAAAGTTATTGTACTGGCGATAAAGTAGCTCATATGTATAGGAATAGTAACTTAACCTATAGGGAATTAAAAACAAAATCTGATTCACTTGCTGTAAATATTATAGATTTATTTGGAAAAGATAAAACTCCAATAATAGTTTTTGGACATAAAGATCATTTAATGCTTATATGCTTTTTAGCTTGTGTAAAAAGTGGACATGCATATATTCCAGTGGATAGCTCAACACCAACTACAAGGATTAAGGATATTTTATTTATTTCGGATGCTAAGCTAATTATAAACACATCAGATGATTTAATTGATATTCCTGCAGATACAATATTGAATAAGAGTGAAATAGAAGAACATTTATTACAATACGAGAATAAAATACCAAGTAGGGGTTATAGAATTAAGGATGAAGAAGTTTATTACATTATATATACTTCAGGAAGTACCGGAAATCCAAAGGGAGTGCAGATAACTAAGAATTGTATTCAAAGCTTCATCGATTGGAGTATGGATTTAACTGATAAAAAAGATAAAATATTTATGAATCAAGCACCTTTTTCTTTTGATTTATCTGTTATGGATACTTATTTATCATTGGTTTCTGGTTCAATACTATATAGTATTGATAAAGAGATGATTGCTAATTTACCTGAGCTTTTTATAAATTTTAAGTCTTCAGGAATTACAACTTGGGTTTCCACTCCGTCCTTCGCAGAAATGTGTTTACAAAGTGAGCAATTTAATGAAAATTTATTACCCAAATTGAGGCAGTTGTTATTCTGTGGGGAAACACTTTCTAAGGAATGCGTAAAAAAATTATTCGAAAGATTCCCTAAAATTAAAATAATAAATTTCTATGGGCCAACAGAGGCAACAGTCGCAGTAACTGCAATTGAAATAAAGAAAGAAATGCTTTTAAGTAAAGAAAAGCTTCCAGTTGGGTACGTAAAAAAAGACTGTGAAATAATCATAGAAGAAAATACAAATGAAATATTAATAGTAGGTGACAGTGTAAGTATAGGCTATTTTGCTGATTCTATGTTAACAGAAAAATTATTTTTTGAAAAAGAAATTCTAGATGTTAAAAAGAGGGGATACAGGACAGGAGATACTGGTTATATAGTTAATGGTCTATTATATTATGAGGGGCGAATAGATAATCAAATAAAACTTCATGGTTATAGAGTGGAGATTGAAGATATTGAAAACAACATAAGAAGACTTCCTTTCATTAAAAATGCAGTTGTAGTACCTATTAAGGAAAGCGGTAAAATTAAATATTTAGCAACAGTTGTAGTGCTAAATGATAAATTTGAAGGAAATATAATTACCTCAGTTAAAAATTCCTTGAAGGATTTATTGCCTTCATATATGATACCTCGTAAAGTAAAGGTAATAGAAGGTTTACCGATAAATGGAAATGGAAAAATTGATAGAAAAAAGATAATGGAGGAATTTTAAATGCTTCCTTATGGAGATTTTTTGTATTTCTATATAATGATTTTAGTGCTAATTCCAGCAATTGTTGTTGGTTTGCTTGGCAAAAGGATAAAATGGTATGGACTACCGGCAAGCTTATTTATGATGTATTTAATTTTTGGTAAATCAAAACAGCAAATTAAATATTTAATTATATTTTTTATAATGGAATTTTTGTTGATTATTATTTACAGCTTTATAGTGAAAAAATTTAAACAAAGATGGTTACTTTGGATAATGATCTTTATAGGTCTGTCACCTTTAATCTACTCAAAGTTTAGCGATATACTTATACACAGAGAGCTTGGATTTCTAGGGATTTCTTATTTAACTTTCAAAGTCATTCAGATGTTAATACAAATTTTTGATGGGTATATTACCAAAATAAATATTTTTGATCTTGCTTATTTTATGTTGTTTTTTCCAACCTTAAGTTCTGGACCAATTGACCGTTCACTTAGATTTACGGAGGAAAGCAATAAGGTTATAAAGCCCAGACAATATGTTGAATATTTAGGTGATGGACTATTTAAGATTCTACAGGGAGTAGGCTACAAATTCTTAATAGGTTATTACATACAACAACATTTTATTAATGTAATATCATTAAGACCACACACTTTAATAAATGCAATTAAATATATGTATTCTTATAGCTTTTATTTGTTTTTTGATTTTGCCGGTTACAGTTTGATTGCCATAGGCGTAAGCTACATAATGGGAATAAAAACGCCTGAAAACTTTAACCTTCCATTTATAAGTAAAGATATAAAAGATTTTTGGAACAGATGGCACATGAGCTTATCTTTTTGGTTTAGAGATTTTATTTATAATAGATTCGTAATGACTGCCATTAAGAAAAAATGGTTCAAGAGTAGATATACAGCTTCCTACATTGGTTTCATGATAAATATGATAACCATGGGGCTATGGCATGGAATTCAGTTTAATTATGTTGTTTACGGTGCCTTTCATGGGATTTTGCTTATAGTTACAGATTGTTTTCAGAGAAAAGTACTCTACAAAAAAATCAAAGGAAAAGGTTATTTTAAAATTGCTTCAACTTTTGTAACTTTTAATTTGATATGTTTTAGTTTTTTAATATTTTCAGGATATTTATTTAAATAAAGGAGGAATTTATATGCAAGAATTAATTTATAGTATATTAGAAGAAATTACTGGTGAGGATTTACATAACGAAAGTGATGTGAATTTATTTGAAAGCGGAAGATTGGATTCATTAGGAATTATTGAACTGATTGTAGAATTAGAGGATAAAGCTAAAATCAAACTTGATCCTGCAATTGTTGAAAGAGGAGATATAGAAACGCCAAACAAAATTATTGAATACATTCAAACTCTCTCTGAATGTAGAATGTAATGAAAAAGGTCATAGCTTTCGCTTGTTCTATTATTATTAGTATTTGTTTTTTATTTTGTTATCAAAGCTATTATAAAGGTCTTATTTCAAAAAAATATTATGATAAATTCGGAGAAAATTTATCTGCATATAAATTTAAAAGCGTAGCACTTCAAAGCATGGGAGCAAGACAAGGTGATAATCTTTTTATGTTTGGTTCCTCTGAAGTTGTAAAGACTACTGCATATTCTACTCATCCAATTAAGGTTTTTAATGATAAAAAAAATGGTTTCCAAATCAATATTATAGGACAAGGAGGTTATAAATCCTTAGTACATACTGCTAATTTTGGAGCAATTGGTAAGGAACTTACGGGGAAAAAAGTGGTTTTCGTACTTTCTCCACAATGGTTTTTAAAGAACGGCATTAATGAAAATGAGTTCGAAGCCAATTCTTCTGAAGCACAGGTATATGGATTTTTGTTTAATAGGGATATTAGTTTAACTACAAAGCAAGAGTTTTCTAAAAGAATAATATCAATTACTGACAAAAAGGCAAATAAACACTTTGATATTATGAGAGACTACTGCTCTCTTTATAGTAATAATGACCTATTAAGTACATCTAAGAGATATTTAATGACCCCTTATTACAGGATAAGATACGAGCAATTAATGTTAAAGGACAATATAAATAGCATTAAATATCTTAAGCCTAAACTTGCAAAATATAATGAGACGAAGCATACAAATATTAACTGGAATGCGGAATTAAAAAAAGCCACGGAGATCGCAGAATCAAAGTCTAATAATAATAAATTTGGTATGGACAATAATGCGTATAAACACGCGATTAGAGGAAATCTTCATGAAATAAAGGGGTCTATGAAAAAGGACTCTTATAAAGTATCTCCTGAATATGAAGATTTTAAATTGTTGTTAGATGTTTGTAAAGAACAAGGAATCAAACCACTATTTCTAAATATCCCTGTAAACGGCAAGTGGTATGACTATGCTGGATTTAATAAAAATGATAGGCTAGCTTATTATAAGAAAATAAACACTATGGTTAATTCTTATGGATTTGAAGTTGCTGATTTTTCAAAATATGAAAATGAAAATTACTTTCTAATGGATAGTTCACACTTAGGCTGGAAAGGTTGGGTATATGTTAATGAAACTATTGATAAATTTTATAACAAAAATGAAAACTAATATAATTTTTATGACAACTATGTATATTATTGTCATTTTAGGCTGTAGTTATGTATTTTTATTTCAGCCAGATGTTAAAATTTCATATATATATAATCAGTTTTAAAGCTATACAATTATGCATGTAGTACTATCTATATGTAACATTCTAAATAATACAAAAAACTCTCTGCAGCTACAGAGAGTTTTTGCATTATTTTTAATTTTCAATTATTTATTGCAAAATTTCTTAATATAATAGTATAATGATGAAGGATAGGTTTTTAAAAACTATATAGGGTTTAACGACATTTCAGAAGGAAAGTCTCCCAATTCTATAAGTGGGAGTTATATACCCTAACAAATAGAAAACTTCAGTGGAAGTATAAATCTCCTAATGAAGTCGTTAACATTGTAGTTCCGCAGGAGATGATTTAACCTTATGTTCTTATATCATATAAATAATATGTTATATATACTAATTTTCTATAGAAACAGGACTGGCTTTCTTAGTTTTATTAATTAGAATTTTGAATTTTGTATAAATAATATATTCATATTTTTGATAATAAGAAAAAAGGTTTAAAGTTTTTTAAAAAGATTATTCATTGTATATAAGCAATTTGAAGCTATATTATCTAACATAATTTTAAAAACGTTATTTTTGGAATATTCTAATTTCTGGGTTTTGCGTTTTTCTGTGGTACAATAAATTTGAATTTAACTCATATATATCTATAAAATATTAAATTTACAAAAGAAGGGGAGGATAAAATGATGAACTTTTTACAAACAATTATCGGCAAGACAAATGATATTCTATGGTCCTATATACTTATTGCACTACTTATTTTTATGGGGCTATATTTTTCTTTTAAAACAAAATTTGTTCAATTTAGATATTTAAAAGAAATGATTTCTCTTTTAACTGAAAGTGTGGGGAAATCTATTTCTAAATCTGATAAAAAGAAAGGTACATCTTCATTTCAAGCATTTTGCATAAGTACTGCTTCTAGAGTTGGAACTGGAAATCTTGCTGGAGTTGCTATTGCTATAGCGCTTGGTGGTCCTGGTGCAATATTTTGGATGTGGCTAATTGCTTTAATAGGCGGTGCTTCAAGCTTTGTTGAAAGCACTCTAGCTCAAATTTATAAAGTTAAAGATAAACATGGCTATAGAGGTGGGCCTGCATACTATATGGAAAAAGCACTTAATAAAAGATGGATGGGAATTATTTTTTCTGTATTAATTACTGTATGTTTTGGTCTTGTATTTAACTCTGTTCAATCAAACACTATATCACTTGCTTTTCAAGAAGCTTTTGGTGTTAAAACTATAATTACTGGTTTAATTTTATCAATATCTACAGCAATTATAATTTTTGGTGGAGTTCAAAGAATAGCTAAGGTTACAGAAATCATTGTTCCTATAATGGCTGTTGCATACCTGTTAGTTGCTATATTTGTTATTCTTAAAAATATTTCTTCTCTACCATCAGTAATTTCACTTATATTTAGAAGTGCGTTTGGTTTTGAACAAGCTTTAGGCGGTGGTATAGGTGCGGCAATGATGATGGGGATTAAACGAGGACTTTTCTCAAATGAAGCTGGAATGGGAAGTGCTCCTAATGCGGCGGCAACAGCAGAAGTAACTCACCCTGTAAAGCAAGGACTGATTCAAACTTTAGGAGTATTTACGGACACAATTTTAATATGTAGTGCAACAGCATTTATAATATTATTATCTGGAACTTATACAACTAAAGGATTAACTGGAATACAGCTTACGCAAAATGCTTTAAGCTCACAAGTTGGGGCTTGGGGAAGTACCTTTATTGCTGTATGTATATTCTTATTTGCATTTAGCTCAATTGTAGGAAATTACTATTATGGCGAGACAAATATAGAATTTATTAACTCAAATAAAATATATGTTTTATTATATAGAATTACTGTTGTAGGTATGGTTTTTGTTGGCTCTGTAGTAAAGATTCAAGTAGTTTGGGATTTAGCGGATTTATTTATGGGCTTAATGGCAATAATTAATTTAATCGCTATATTCCAACTTGGTAAAATTGCTTTTGCAGCATTAAAAGACTACACCTTCCAGAAAAAGCAGGGTAAGAATCCCGTATTCACAAAGAACTCTATTGAAGGATTAAAAAACGTGGAATGTTGGGATGAAGAATAATTTACCTCAATTTAAATAACTCTTATTATGTGTGCTAATAAAAAAGATGGAAATTAAAATAAACTGCGATCCATGATTTGGATCGCAGTTTATTTTTTTGTGAAAACACAATTATAATTAAGACTTTATCAAATCATTAAAAATAACAAATAACCGGAGTATTAACATCAATATTATTATATATCGTCATTGCAAAATCGTCTGATGCATTTATACAACCATGAGAACCATTTGTTAAATATATACTTCCACCAAAGGAGTGTTTCCACGGTGCACCATGTATCCCAATGCCACCATTAAATGGCATAAAGCAATTGACAGGTGTATTGTAACCCGGTCCCTTTAAGCTGGTATTTTTTGCTTTCCATTTTAATGCATAAACACCTGATGGTGTTGGTGTATTTTTGCTTACATCACCAGTAACAACATCTCCTTCTACAATAAGAGCACCATTCTTATAAAACCACATATGTTGGTTTGTCAAATTGATTTCCACATAGGTATTCCCGATATCATTTGCATCATGAGATACTGCGGTTTGGGCATACTTGGGCTGTTTTGTTATGGTTTGTCCACCTTTTATAGAAACAATTAAATCATTGACTTCTCCTGTGCGATCAACTAACCATCCATAATCGCCCCCACCTACATTTACCGTTGTTCCGTATGATGTAGCAAAATTTCTTTCATTACCATAGGTATTATAATTATTGCTCAGTTCGCTTACATAATCTTTCATTTTATTTTCATCGAATGAAATTGCAAGGTTGTCATTAACTACTAGCCAGTTGTGTATTATAGAACCATCTAAAACTTTCTTACCTCCAGTAAAGGTATAAGTGATTTTTGAAGCTACATATTTATCTAGCAAAATTTTAGTGTTTTTAACTTCTTTGGAACTTGAATTATATTTTGGATTAATGTATTGATTTGTTGTCTCCAAATTTATTGTTGTTTCGCCTTTGAGAATTGCATTTACTACAGTTGCATACATTTGCTTGCTATTGATTATGTTTCCCATAATTTCTTTTACAATCACATAGCCGGTATCTGAATATTTAAAACTAGGATTTTTAGGTTTAATTGCTTTCTTGTTATCAAAACAAGAGAGTTTATCAAAATGTTTTTTTAATAGTTTTTCATCATAGGTCACTATGTCAGGTAGTTCAGAAGCTTTTGAATTAAAAACTTCATAAATCCACGCAAAAGAATTCTGACTGTCTTTTAAAACTTGAATTTTATCCTTTGCATTATATTTAAGTCCAATGTCAGCAGCTTTAAGTTGTTCATTCACACCACTTCGTTCTTGAAGGGTCAGTGTATATGTTTTGCATTTTGATAATAAGGCTTTATCTAATTCATCTACTGTTTTACCAGAAGCATTTATGCCATTAATTACAGAACCAAAATAAAAATGGTTATTAAAATATATTGACATACCTAAATATAGAACAAAGATAATAGAAAAAGAAATTATACTAATACGAATAGATTTTTTGCGTTTTATTGTTTGTATTTCCATGAGGCACCTCTTTTAATGTAAATTTAGTATTTCATATTAATCATATTCCAATATGTAGGAAATGTAAAGTAACCTTAGCGAATATTTTTACATTCATGTAAAATATTCGTTAATAAAAGCAGAGATTAACGAATGATGCTCTAACGCCCCACTTACAGTAGTGGAGGACTTTCCTTCTGAAATGTCGCTAAAGTAATTCGCTTAAATTTTCAGTTGTAAGACAAATACTGTTATTTTTCATAATAAAAAAGACCCCTTAACTAATTATTTAATGCGACATCAAAATTAGTTGGCGCTGCGTTAATTAAACAATATGAAATTAAAATAGTATCTTTGCAATGATCTACCATATAGATTAATTATATCACAACAAGTTTTTATTAGCGAGTTATGAAGAAAAAGGGAAAATTGTGCTAGACAAAAATTAAAGGAATGCACACGGTTGTGGCATCCCCTTGAATTTCATTATTTATTATATTTATTTAAAGAGATTTCTTTTGAAAAAGAAGAATCTTTTACCATGCTAAAAAACCACCCTATTACAGCACCAACTAACGATGGAACTACCCAAACAAGACCCTGCTTAAATAAAGGTATAGAACTCAAAAATGACATTTTAAGTCCAACTTGATCTAATGAATCAAATATACTAAAAACAGCAGTAAATAGCATGCTGAAAGAATATACAGAGCTATAACCTTTAAATAGGTTATGGGAGAATGCAAGTACAATAAGTACTATCGCCATAGGATATATGACTGTTAAAACAGGTACAGATATACTTAATAGTTTAGTTAAGCCTACATTTGCAAATAACATACTAAATAGTGTTATTGCAGTAACCCAAATTTTATAGTTAACCTTTGGAACCATCCTTGAGAAGTATTCACTACATGATGTTATAAGACCAACGCAAGTTGTAAGGCAAGCAAGTCCAAAAGTTAAACCAAGTATTATAAGACCATTTGCATTAAAAAGGTAAGATACTACATTTGTTAATGTTTGCGCTCCATTTTTTGTAGCACCAAATCTAGTTTGAGCAGCAGCGCCTAGGCATGAAAGCATTAGATATATTACAGTTAAAACAAGACCAGCTATAAGTCCAGCTTTTATTGTATAGGAGCTTAAAGCTTTTTCATCTGTAATTCCTTGTTTCTTTAAAACTAATGCAACAACTATACCAAAATTAAGTGCAGCGATGGCATCCATAGTCATGTATCCATCCAAGAATCCTTTTAACACAGGAAAGCTAGCATAATCTCCAATTGGAGCATTGAAGCTACCAATTGGTTTTACTAAACTACCTATAAATACAATTAATATAAGTATTAAGATAGCAGGGGTTAGTACCTTCCCAAAACGATCCATTAATTTATTAGGATTCATACTTAGCCAAAAAGCTAAACCAAAGAAACACAATGTATATAGAAAAAGAGGTAAAGCTCCACCAATAACTGATGGTGGTAAAAATGGTGCTATGCTTGTTTCAAAAGACAAACTTGCAGCACGAGGTATGCCTAAAAATGGTCCTATTGATAAATATATTAATAATGTGAAAATAAGCGCAAAGGGTTTATTAACTCTGCCAGCTAAATTTTGAAGACCATCAGCTTTTGCAACAACTGCGACAGCCAGGATTGGTAGACCTACTGCAGAGGCAAGGAAGCCAGATAACGAAAATAAAAGATTTGTACCTGACATTTGTCCAAGTACAGGAGGGAAGATTAAGTTTCCAGCTCCAAAAAACATTGAAAATAGCATTAAACTAACTAGCATTAAACTTTTTCTTGATAATTTATTCATAGTAATTCCTCCATAAATATTATTTTTTTTAAATTTTGGTATTATATCGCTAATATCAATGTCGCTATCCACTAAACCACCCCCTTTAAAATAAAAAAAGCCCGTCCCTATAAAAGGGACGAGCGAGTATGCACGTGTTACCACCCTAAATCTATTAAAATTATAATGAATAACTTTAATAGCACTTAGCAAGATACCAATCGATATCTGTTCCTTGTAATGGTGGACAACCATTAAACCTTATTATATTTCAGGTTTACTTCTCAGAGATGATTTTCGGATATAGACTGAACGTTGACTCTCACCAAATGTCAACTCTCTTTAGAACAGATACTAAAACGTACTCTTTCTCGTCATCAAATTTATAATTTATATTAAAAAAGAATATATCATATTAAAAAAGAATTGTCAATAAATAAATAATATTACTATTAAAATTAACCCAGTTTTTGACAAGAATCTGACTCTTTATAAAGATTGGAAGTAAAGATAATTACTTTTTAAATATTAGTTAATAGGTGTCACTCAAAGGATTGTTTTTAGGGTATAATAGATTAATAAAATAATAAATCATACCTTGAAAATATTTATTCTTAATATTAAATTAGAAGGTAGAAGTTAATTTTTTTTATATAAAAGATGTAAAAAATAAAAAAAAGAAGGTAAAAAATATGAAAAATAATATAAACAAAAACATGGAAATAATGAAAAAAATTATTGAAGAAAAAAAAGCCAAATCTTCAAGTCAAAAGAATGCTAAGAGACCACCAATTTACGGACCACAAAGTCCAGCATCAGGTAATGGTGGAGGATTAGTTGGTAGATAATCTATAAGTATAGAATGAAAGTTATCATAATTAACAAGGGGATTTGTTCAAATTCCCTTGTTAATTATTTTTTTTCTATAATATTGATTAAGGAGAGTTTAATTATAGTCAAATTAGATAAATTAGAATCAATATGGATATTTTCAGATACATCTTCTTTAGAAATATTTATAAATGGGATATTAGAGCTTGATTGGGAATGAGTTTATAATAATATGAAAAGAAAATAAGTTACTAATTAGGCATACCATATAGTAAATGCCTGAGTAGTAACAATTATAAATATCCCTTATTTTAGAGTAGATATATATATATTTAGTACATTTTGTGGGTCAAGCGGCTTGAAATTTCCAAGTTTTCCTCGTGCAGTAGATTGCTTGGCCATTTTCTCTAATTTTTATTCACCAATTCCAATTTCACTTAATGTGGAAGGTATTCCTAATTCACCGACTTAATTATAATAATTCAATATCCTCATGTTTAGAAAATTCCTCTAAAATATCCTCTACTAGGGCGTGTTGTAAGTTTCTATAATTTCTCGCCTTGCAAATAAGCCTTAAGTTTAAACAAACTTTTCCGGGTTCCATAGAAGTGTATACTGTATGAGAAAGGTTCTCGTAATAAATAGGAAGAGTTTTTGAGGCTATATTTAGTGAATCTTTTGCTTCTTGCTCAATATCTCCTACTTTATCATTAGCAATAGATAGTAATATGCTTTTAGCTTTTTTCCAATTACTTTTAAGTGTAAGGCTTATTTTAAGTTCATTCCAAGTAAAAGGGAATGAGTTAGATTCATTTATAAGATCTTCAGTGAGAACTTTTATATTTGGTATATGAGTAATTCTTCCAGTACTTTGTCCATAGATTTTGTTGTCATTTTCCATAACCTCAATTATGGTAGTATAAAACCAGTCTATAGCTATTACATCACCAAGACTTTCCCCAAGCTTTATTCTATCCCCAAGTTTAAAAGGCTTATGAGTATTAATTATAAGCCAACCTAAAAAACTTGCTACAGGATCACGAAAGGCAAAGGCTAGTCCAGCTGAGAAAAATCCTAAAAATGTAAGTATATACTTAGACTCATACATCCATATTGGTATAATCACTACAGCAGTTAAGATATTTATTGATAGCGAGGATGTTTTTTTATATTTTATTATGTTATTGGAATCAAGATTGGATTTATTAATAAATGAACATATACTTTTTTTTACTAAATAAAAAATCATTATTAACATTAAAGTTATAATGATTTTTATCAAAACACCTACGGTTTCAAACTTTAAGCCTAGCTCTAACAAAAATTTAATCAAATGATTTCTACTCCTTTATATCAATTTTAACTATATATAGTTAATCACTATAAAGTAAATTGGTACCTATGTCAATTACAGTGTTAAAAAAGTTGTGAAATTCATTATATAAATTACGAAACCAGATTAAAATGGCAGTGAGCGTATAAAACATATGTGGTATAATATTGTTTTGTACGCTCAAATATTATCTGTTAAAAACTCATATTTTCAATTGTCTTGTAAAATGCTATACTACAAACTTTATGAAATTGACGAATGACATTATAGTATTGAAAGGAGAATTAATATGGAAATAGAATCAGTTGCTGCTATGGGGGTATATATACTTATTTTACTTTTAATAGGCTATTATTCTTACAGAAAAACAAATGATATTTCAGACTACATGATAGGTGGAAGAGGGCTTGGACCTATGGTAACAGCACTATCTGCTGGTGCAAGCGATATGAGTGGCTGGATGCTAATGGGACTTCCTGGTGCGGTTTATACAAAAGGAATATCTAGCATTTGGCTTGGAATCGGTTTAACAATAGGGGCTTACTTAAATTACCTTCTGCTTGCTCCAAGATTTAGAATTTATACAGAGGTTTCGAATGATTCATTAACTGTTCCAGATTATTTAGAAAACCGCTTTAAAGATAAGTCTAATATGCTTAGACTTGTATCTGGGATAATAATACTTGTGTTCTTTGTGCTATATGTTTCATCTGGAATTGTAGCAGGGGGGAAATTATTTGAAAGTATATTTAACTCTACATATACAGCGGGTGTAGTTGTTACATTATCGGTAGTTGTACTATATACATATTTTGGAGGGTTTTTAGCAGTAAGTCTTACAGACTTTTTCCAAGGATCCCTGATGTTTGTTGTACTAGTTGTAGTGCCAATTGTAGCATATATGAATATAGGAGTAGATGCTGGTACATTTGTTAATAAAATAAAAGTTATTGACCCAGCTTTATTTGATATGTTTAGAGGAACAAGTGTTGCAACTATTATTGGACTTTTGGCATGGGGACTTGGATACTTCGGACAACCACATATTATTGTCCGTTTTATGGCAATTAAATCTGCAGGGGAATTAAAGTCAGCAAGAAGAATAGGGATTACCTGGATGACCATAGGTCTTTTAGGTGCTGTATCAAGTGGACTTATAGGACTTGTATACTTTACAAAAAACAACATCCCGCTTAAGGATCCAGAAACAGTTTTCCTTCGTCTTGGAGATGTTTTATTCCATCCATTTATTACGGGTATTATATTAGCAGCAGTGCTATCAGCTATTATGAGTACTATTTCTTCTCAACTATTAGTTTGTTCAAGTTCTATAACAAGGGACTTTTATTTAACATTCTTAAACAAAGAGGCATCAGACAAGCAGCAAATGAAGATAGGGAAAATATCTATACTTATAGTTTCAGCTGTTGCCACATTCTTTGCATATTTGCCAAACAAAACTATTCTTAATATAGTTGGGCAAGCATGGGCTGGTTTTGGTTCATCCTTTGGACCTGTTCTTTTACTAAGTCTTTATTGGAAGAGAATGACTAAATGGGGCGCTCTATCAGGTATGGTTGTAGGAGGCTTAACAGTTATTGTATGGATTGTTTCTGGATTATCTACTTATATGTATGAAATGGTTCCAGGATTTATATTATCGCTCATAGCTGTTATAGTTGTTAGCGTTATAACTGAAAAACCAGAAGAGTCTATAAATAAGGAATTTAAAGAAATGGAAGAAATATTAGAAAAGTTTAAGTGAAAATATTGAGTTCTCTTGTATATACATTGAGAACTCAATATTTTTTTATTTGTTACAGTAAATTTTATTTTTATAGTCGCTTTAATATGCTTTATAGCAGGTAATTATCACTTATAGGAGTGGGAGATTTTCTTTCTGGAATTTTAAATATAGAAATAAGGGTATAAAAATACAAGGAATGATGGAAGATAATATAGATATGTAATTACACCGAATTGAGAACTAAGTCAGGTAAATTAAATAATGAATGTGAATGATAGAGGAGGGACAAATTATTTATGAATACAATTGATGGAATAAAACTTGAAATATATAAAAATGAAATATTATCTGAATTAGGAGTTGAATTATATAAACTAAATAATAAAGATATTGAGTGTTTAGACGACGCAATATTATTTAGTAATGAGGGAGATAGACTTAAAAAATTATTATAGAAGAATGTGGGGTTGAGTTCTTTGCATAGTTTAAAAGATCAAATTAAAATACATGAAAATAAATAGTATACAAAAAAATCCTAAAAATATAACTGGAAATTAAATTTCCAGTTATAAAGTATTTCAAATAATAAATTAACACAAATTTATTTATTTTCTTGTATTATACCTTTTAATTTTTCTAATAAGCTCTGTGGAGAAATCTCTTTTCCAGAAGGTATTTTCAATATTTGTGAGGCTGATTTGCTTAAATACACTCGTTCTTCAGTGCCGCCGGCAACATAGAAAATTCCTTGTCCTTGAAATTCAAAATATCTTATTTCTTCTTTAACTTTTAAAGTTTGTTTTATACTTGAGTACAGTTTCATTAAATCTTTACTTCGATTTTCTCCACCCATTTTTACTGGCTTAACATTAGTTGCAACTACAATTCCCTTTGGCTGATCTTGATTCATCATAAACCAAAGTCTTTCGTCTGTTCCTTTCAAAATCCCTGAAATTGTATTTCCATTAAAATCTAAAACATCCTTGCTTTGAGCAATATCATAAATTGGAATAGAAAAATTAGAAAGTTTCACTCCGTCTACTCCACCTTTTTGTACTTGTCCCATTTGAAGGGATTTATCTGTACTCTGTCCTTGTCCTACCACATAATCATTTAATGCTTTATTTGCAATGGTATCTTTTGTTTTATCTGCTGCATTTGTAACCATTGATCCAATGGTAATACAACCTGCTACGGCTACTATGCAGACTAAAATTTTTGTTCCTTTTAGCATTTTTGTTCCTCCTATGAATTTTGAATTTTTCAAACGATTATTGACTGTAATTAGCTAATCTTTTTACATTTTATCTTTTACTGAAATTATTTATGTAACCCACCCATGTTTGTTTTGAACTGTTTTTGTAACTATTAACTTCATAGTCAGAGTGCTCTCCATACCAAGGGTCCATAATTTTCACATAGTTTGTTCCATTATTGCTATAACAGCCATCTAAAACTTGTGCATGTCCACCACCACTAGTCCATGAAATCATTGTCTCCATTGGATTACCTGCATTAATTTCACTTTGAATGCGTGTATAAGAGGGAATAGACTGGCTGTAATTGGCATTTAATCCGAAATTTCTTAAGCCGTTAAGCATTTCATTTGGATAACCTGATTCGTTGACTAAGCTCCCTTTAACGGAAGTAACTACCTGTTCTTGTGTCACATTATAACCATAGTGTTGTAAAATAGCACTTGTTGTAGTTGCCCAACACCATTGGTCCATTCTTTGTTTAATGTTTGGAACTGTTGCACTTGTGTTTGTATTAGGGTCTTCCGGTGGGTTTGTGTTCGTATCTTCCGGAGGATTACCATATACTATAGCAGAAGTAACATAAGCTTTTTGATTATTTCTATCTGTATAAAAGAACCATTTAGTATCTGGTATTCCTGACCAATAATCTCGAACTGAATCTCCTTCTACCCATCCATTAAAATTGACTCTTGTATTTCCAGGAATACTATCTGTTTGTCTTGATGTAAGGGTTGGACCGCTTCGAACATTACACTTTGATCCAGTAACACCTGAAAAATTTACATAATGCTCCTGGGTTGAGCTACCTAAAGCTTTCACCTTAATAGAGTGCTCGGTAGGTGTTTTCGCCTCTATCGGCTTATTTATTGCTCTTGCTGCAAATGCGGGTTGCCAAGTGATTAGAAGCGTACTAACAAATATAACCCCATAGAGACTTAGTTTAGAATAAATTAGTTTCATTTTTGAGCCCTTTTTTTGTTTTAACAATTTTATTTTCCCCCTTTATATAATTAATGAATTTGGGATGAACATCCCTACACAACAATATCATTTATGTTGAAATATATGTATAATCCTTAATTGTATAGTATAATAATTGCATTATTTGGTATAAAGTATGTTTAAATGTCATTCAATGCAATTTTCGTGTCGTTCAATACAATTTCATTGACAATTAGCTATTTACTTGTTAAATTTGACATATAAGAAATTGTTTTTATTAAGGAAGTAATTGCATGAGATTATCAGAAGAGTTTAGTATGAAATTATCAAATTATATAAAAAGAAAAGTGCCTAATAAGACAGAAGAGGACTTAGAAATTATAAGGTATGGGATAGAAGTGTTATTTATGAATATTACAAAATTTCCTATTATTTTAGCTGTAGGATATGGAGTAGGTTTATTCTGGTATACGCTGTACACCGTAATAATCTTTGGGATTTCGCGTCGCTTTGTAGGAGGAATCCATGCTAGAAAAAGTATTACATGCTTAATCTCTACAGGACTTATAATATTGGGTGCCATATATATTTCTTTAGCATCTCAACTTACCATTATTGTAAAAGCGTTTATTTTTATAGTTGTTGTATGTATATTTTTTAAATATGCACCAGCAGATACAGAGGAAAAACCTTATTTAGATAAAAATGTTAGGCAAAATCTGAAAATAAAAAGTATACTTACAGCTATTGTTTATTTTCTTTTTTCTATATATATAAAAAACCCATTTTTTTCTAATATCTTTATGTATATACTATTGGTAGAAGCCATTCTTATATGTCCGATTACATATAAAATATTAAACAGGAGGTATAACAATTATGAATATTACAGAGAAAGTATCTGAAATTTTAGCAATTAAAATAAGCAATATAGCTACGAATATAGCGCATACATCCACTAAAGCTTGCATTGGTTATGCTTTAGAAGAACCTAAAATGCCAAAATCATTATTAAGAAAAGCTAAGTAGTCTTATCTACCTAGCCTCTATATACAAATCTTGAATAAAAAATTCTTTTTTAACAGATGTTTTTAATAAAACATTAGGATATTTGTTATTTACAATTTCTCTTACATTATTTAAACCTATTCCACGATTTTGACCTTTTGTGGAATAGTTTTTTTTGTATATCTTGCTTATATTTACATTGCTATTATAAGAATTAGCAATAGTTATATTTAAACATTCATCTTGAATGAAAGATATAGATACAAATTTCTCTTTGCTATCTTTTGCCGCTTCATATGCATTGTCTATCAATATACCTACAATTCTACATAGATCTATAATATCTATATGAAAAGTATCTATTGTATCTAAAATCTCTACTGATAGAGTTATATTATCTAATTGAAATTTTACTATTTTAGAAGTCAATAATCCCTTTAAACCAGCATCTTTTATTTTTTTTAGCTTAAGTATTTCATTGTTTTCACATTCATTAATTAACTCTACATTAAAAATTCTTTTTAATTCTTCAATATTATTGTCTTCTAAATATCCTCGTGTCATAAAAAGAATATTATTACAATCATGTTTAAACTTAGCTACATCATCTACTAAATTTTCTATAATACTAGTATATGTTTTTAATTGTATAAATTTTTGTTGCTTTGCTTTTAACATATAATTTTTATGGGAAAAGATCAAAATCAGAATTATGCAAACAGTAGAAATTAGAAGTACAATAACAACGGTATAATTATTGAAGGACTTATATGATAAAAAATAGATAATAATAAATACAATCATTAAATTTGTAATAAATATAGTATTTACCATAAAATCATTATCTTTAATTCTATATTTAGAAATTAAAGATATAGTAAATATTTTTTTAAAGTTAATTATAAAAACAGCAATGAAAAATATTACAATATTAAACAAAATAAATATTATTTTGTTTGTAGATAAAATTTTTAGATTAATATTTAATATATTAGTAAAAAATTGCATTGTTAAAGATTCAGATAATGTCATTATTAGGGTTATAAAAAATGTAGTTTGAATCAAAGATAAGATATTGCGTTCAAGTAATACGGCTAAAATTATCATAAGAAATATAGTGGTAATGATAACCTTATAACCATTTAAATAATTAAACTTAAGCACATAATAGTATAATATAGAGACACTTAGTATTATTATGAAATTGTTTATATTGATAGTAAATTCATATTTTTTTAATTTACAACCAATATATAATTGAACATAAAACATAATAAATAAAAGAACTATATTTATTATCCACACGCATTGTTCACCTCTTTTAAACCTGTCCTAGAAATAGGGCATCTGTCTCCTGTCACCATTTCCACATAAGGATTATTAGAATTTTTACATACGATTTTTATATATTTCTTATTCACTATATTTGTTTTATGGGTTTGAATAAAATTATTATCTAGTGAATTCATTAATTCTTTTAACGTGCTGTAAAATTCAACGATAGTATTGGTACTATGAAGAGTCACTTTGCGGCTATTTTTTATAGTTTCAATATAAATAATATCTTGAAGCAGTATATTAAACATTTCTGCACCTATTTTAATTACTAATTTCTTTGGATCTTCATCTTTTTCCTTATTCAGTATTTGGGTAGCAATTAAAAGGCTTTCTTTTAACTGATTTTCAAGATGTATGCTTTTATTTATGAATGTTATCACACGTAGTTTGTATTGAAACACTTTAAAACTTAATTCAACATGATTGGTAACAAAAATCATTTCACCTGAATACTTATCTAATTTTCTAATCTCTCTTCCTAGGGTTAACCCGGTTTTTTCTTCATTTAAATCGATATCCAATATGTATATGTTATTTTCAACATTATTTTTAACATATGATATAACATCAGTGGAATTATTAAAAGTTAACACAGTGAAATCTTTGAAATCCATTTCTTCTTCGTAAGTTTCCACAACTATATTTTTTAGCAGACTCACTGTTTTGGGACAATCATCACATATAAGTATATTAATCATTATTTAACCTCCTTTTGTTATATGTCTAGTATGTTGCAATTAAGATATTAGAGTGAATAATATGCTTAATTAGATTCTTTAATACGTTGAAATTGAGCTATGGTAATGATGGGTGATCCACTGTAGTTTAAGTATTATATACTTGACAGCAGGATACCAATTGATATGTTGATAGAGGATTGAATTCTAATTTGTTTTCTCTATTATAGATATATTCTACAGATATATTGGAATACCTTCAAAAATTGACAATTATACGGAGAGGTATGAAGGTGAAATTGTTGAATAATGATAGGATAAGCCTGCTTGTTTTAATCTCTAGGGTGACTAGTTGAAGCATAAAAATAATTAATGAAGCATAATAATGATTAATGAAGTTTTGGGAAACTAATTCTGTTAAATAAATATATTGGTCAAAATGTTTTATTAACTTTGATTTCATGGAATTTTATCCCAGAGGTTTATATAGTCATAATGAATATAAATTCTAAAAAAGTGGGGGAATTTCTACTTTGGGCAAAACCACATTAATAAGCAAAAACCAGCAGTTTTATTTTGACTGCTGGATTTCTAAGTTTTATTAACGAAAACGGTCCGAGTAATATTTCAATTCTAATATATATTTATTACAGGTTAACGCATAAATGGTCTTTTTATAAATATTGCAGCTTCGCAGAAGATGATTTAACGTGACTACAATATTTTATAGACATTTTACTAGTTAAATTTTGATGTTCCATTATAAATCATTTAAAATAATAAAAAAAATGTCATATATTATGTTGCGAAATTAGTTGACTATAAAGAATATTCTCTTTACTATATAAGTAGTTATATACATAAAAACACTGTATATACAAATTATAGAGGGGGAGATTATATGAAAAAAGCAATTTCAATCTTAACTGCAATGGCAATGGTGGTTTTAATTAATCCAGCTAATGCAAATGCATCACAAGGAAAGCCGGCAAATTTTGTAAAGGTACAATCATCAGAAAAATTGTCAAAAGACATGAAAGGCGTGCATAAATTCTTTAAGGGAAATAAAACCGTAGTCGAAGATTCAGTGAATAAGTTGGAAGAAGTAAAATCAAATGATGATAAATTGGGTTTTAAACATATCAAAACTCAACAAATGGTAAATGATATTCCGGTTTATGGTAATGAATATATTGTTCATTTTAATCAAAAGGGTGAAGTATATGCTGTGAATGGTAAATATGATGCTAACGCAAAAAATGCAAAAATAAATAAAGAACAGTTAATAGGTGAAAACAAAGCTCTTGAAATTGCAAAAACGCAAGTTAAATTTGATAAGCTTGAGGCGGATCCAACTACTAAACTTTACCTATACAATATAAACGATAAATATGTTCCAGTTTATGTTGTTTCATTAAGCTTTCTATCACCAACACCAGGAAATTGGAAGTTCTTTATAAATGCTGAAAATGGAGATATAGTAAAAAAAGGCAATAAAATATCTAAGGTTGCTGCTACAGGAACAGGTTTAGGTGTACTTAATGATTCTAAATCATTAAATCTTGACAAGGTTTTGGTACGTAACAAGGCTCAATATCAATTAAGAGATACCACAAGAGGTAATGGCATAACTACTACTTCAGCGGCTAATACTACTAACAAAATTGGTTCTATAGTCTATTCAACTACAAACGTAATTAATGATAAAGCTGCTGTAGATGCACATTACTATGCAGGAGTTGTATATGATTATTATAAAACTAAATTCAATAGAAATGGTTTTGATGGAAAAGATATGGAAATTAAATCTACAGTTCACTACGCTAAGAACTATGTTAATGCTTTTTGGAATGGAACTCGAATGATTTATGGAGATGGGGATGGTATTGATTCTATTGAATTATCTGGAGCTTTAGATGTAGTGGGTCACGAAATGACACATGCAGTAGATGAAAAAACAGCAAATCTTGAATATGAATTTCAATCTGGAGCATTAAATGAATCTTTGTCAGACTCTTTTGGTGCATTCATCGAAAATTATGGACAAGCTGATAAATTTGACTGGTTAATGGGTGAAGATGTTTGGACACCTAAAGTAGAGGGTGATGCATTAAGAGATATGTCCAATCCAACTAAATATGGCGATCCAGATAATATGAGTAAATTTGTAGTTACTCCTAATACGCAAGAAGGAGATTGGGGTGGAGTTCATACAAACAGTGGAATTCCAAACAAAGCTTGTTATCTTATAGCTTCAAATGCTAACGTAGGGATAGCTAAAGCAGAACAAATTTATTACCGTGCTTTATCTAATTATTTAATTGCAACTTCTAACTTCCACGATGCAAGGGTTGCACTTGTTCAATCCGCAACAGATCTTTACGGTGCAGATGGATCAGAAGTTGCTGCGGTGAATGCATCTTGGGATGCAGTAGGAGTAAAGTAAAGAATGGACTATTTGATGCTGATTGTGATAATTTAATAGATTAGGATTAAAAAAACTAACTCGAATTTTTATTTGTGAGTTAGTTTTTTTAGTAATTAGTTCCAAATCAAATTTGCCCATTCTGGATGATCTATAAATGGATTTCTGTTGTGTTGATAATTCTTATAGATTACATCATTTCTGTGTCTTTCAAAAGCATCAACTGGATCCTGGGCATTCCATTGTAATAAAACAGATAATTTACCTATATAAGGAGCTGTATTATTATTGGTTAATTCGTTTAGCTCTAAATTTACTTCTCCATGCTCTCCTTCATAACGCACTGCCATATAAAACAGCATCCTAGCGATATCCCCTTTTACGCTATCTCTTGGTTCAAAGGAATCACTATCAGATTTACATAGAGGTGCTTCAGAATTAGGTGTACCACCCATATCAAAGTCTAAATTTCCTCTTGCGCTGTTTACAGATACATCGGCTGGTCTAAGGTGATGCAAATCCGTTCCAGCTCCTGCGGTAGTTCCAAAATTACCATGTGATTTTGCAAATACATGTTCTCTATTCCAATTATCTACTCCGCCTCCATTTGTAAGCTCTCCTTGGGAACGTCCGGTATAAAGCAAGATCACGTTATTTGCATTGTTTGGGTCTTCATCTGTATTTCTTAATGCATCCCAAACCTGTTTATAAGAAAGCTTAGTATGATTATCAATGATATCGTTTAATGTTGATTTAAGACTTATGCCTGTTTTACCAATTGCAGATGCATAGTAGGTACTGTCGTATGGTGAAGTAGTACTTGAAGCTGTAGGTTGCCTAGCTAGATGACCTTGTACTGCTTTTAAGGTGTTGTTTTGTGTAGCTGCAAATGATAAGTCAAATAAAAAAGACGAAAGAACAAAGGATAAAATAAGCACAAAACTAATTACGAAGCTTCCTTTTTTGAAAGTTTTCTTGTTCGAAATTAACGCCCCCTAATAATAATTTAACATAATTAATAAAACTTATAACTTTCCCAATAGCATCTAAATTTAATTCATATAAAATATCTATATGCTTTTAGGTGATAAATTATTTCATTGATTATTAAATAATATAAATAAACACAAAGGGAATGACTTATTTCCCTTACAGAGATTGGAATTGATGCAGATAAGCTGTGTTGATAAAAGCTATAAAAAATTGTCCGTCACATCACCAATCTTTTAGAGAGAAAGAATGGAAATGAAACGAACAATCTATGTTAATATAGTTATGAGAGCCAAAGTGGATTTTTCAACGACATTAAAAATGCAAAAAATATCTAACACATAACAATAATTTTATATGGTGTGGTCTGAGCTGGTACACTCTTTGTGGTAGCGCCATAGACAATAATTAGATTTCGATTTGTAGGGTTATTGCTAAATGATTGCCCATTTTCTAAAACTATCTGAGTATTGGGGGCAATGTTTAATTTTAAATTATTATCGCTACTAACCAACTTATCGTTAAAATAGTCTACTTTCACATTTTGATATTGTGCATCTCTTGCCATAACAATTGATCTAAATTGTGGCGGAAAAATGAGAGGAACAGGTGCATTTGCATCATAAAAGCCAGTTACCATATCTCCAGGTATCACCATTACATGGTCTACAAAGTAAGTAGTCGGCGTAACCACGAAATTAACTAAAGTTCCATATACGTTTTCTACAGACATTAATTTATAACATCCCGCGCCTTCTTCATTTGCCCCTATCCAAAAGTCATTAATCATGGTAATCATACCATGGAAAGGTTGGAATTTTTCCATATTATTCCTCGATTCTTTAATTATTATTTTAAAAACATTGGAAACTATTAATATTTCTCAAATCCATTCCGAAAAATCTCCATCTATTTCTATTCCAGCGGAAACCGGATATAGATCTAGGACCAACAAATGTAAGCCATGCCCAGAAGCCTCTTTCTCTCCTTGGCCATATATATACAAATCTATAAAGGCAAGGTCTAATTGCACCTGGGTCTATAGCTAGAGGGGTAGCACCAAATTGTTGTGATTGAGGCTGCGATGGTGTAAAGTTTGGAGGTGCAGAAGACGGTCCACCTTGAGGCCCTTGTGCGAAGGATGTAAAATCATCCATTTGCCTGTATGGATACATTAAAGGGAAATCTTGAGTTTCTAGTTCATAGTTATACGTTGGATTATAAAATCTAATGGTATCTTCATCAATATACATTTAACTAACTCCTTAAAGTATTTACAATATAGTATATGATTACTTTTAGGTTTTGTTATTTTTAATTTTAGGTGATTGTATTTGCAAAACAAATTGAGTTCACAATTAGGGTTTAATTCTACGATTTATAACTGAAATTTAATAATGATATATTATATTTCATATAATATATAAAGTTATATAAAATATTGAAATAAAGTGTGAATAATGTTAGTATGAAGAGGATTCATGGAAAATATTGGGAGATCAAAGATTTGTAAACGATTCTTGTAGTATTAATTAATTGGAGGGGGTTCATAATATGAACGAGACAGGGGTTAAAAAACTTACCTGGAAAAATCTAGCACTGATGGCTTTTGTTATGGTATGGGGATTTGGAAATGTTGTTAATAACTTTGCAAATCAAGGGTTAAAAGTTGTTGGATCATGGATAATTATTATTTCATTATATTTTATACCTTATGCATTAATGGTAGGGGAATTAGGTTCTACATTTAAGGAGGGAAAAGCAGGAGTTAGTACATGGATAAAATCTACAATGGGTACAAAATTAGCTTACTTAGCAGGCTGGACTTATTGGGTAGTGCATGTACCATATTTAGCACAAAAGCCCCAGTCAATTTTAATAGCATTAGGATGGGTAGTAACACAAAATGGAAAATTCATTAATGGTTTTAGCCCATTAGTGCTACAATCAGTAACATTAGTACTATTTTTATTTTTCCTATGGTTTGCTTCAAGAGGTGTTAATTCATTGAAAAAAATAGGAACCATAGCAGGAACATCAGTATTTGTAATGTCAATGTTATACATAGTGATGATGATTGCAGCACCTTCAATTACAGGAGTGAAAATTGCAACAGCACACATAACATTAAAATCTTTTATTCCCGATTTTAACTTTGCATACTTTACTACAATATCTATGCTGGTGTTTGCGATAGGTGGCTGTGAAAAAATAGCACCTTATGTTAACGATACAAAAGAGCCATCAAAAAATTTCCCAAAGGGAATGATTGTACTTGCAATAATGGTAGCAATGTCAGCATTATTAGGTTCAGTTGCAATGGGAATGATGTTTGATGGAAATAACATTCCAGTAGATTTAAAAATGAATGGACAGTACTACGCATTTAAAACATTGGGTAATTACTATGGCGTAGGAAATTTATTTTTAATTTTATATGCAATTGCGAATATGCTTGCTCAAATTTCTGCATTAGCGTTCTCCATTGATGCTCCTTTAAAAATATTATTTGCAGAAGGAGATAAAAAATATATTCCTGCTAGTCTAATGAAAACAAATAAATATGGAGCTCCAATTAATGGATACAAAATGACTGCTGTTTTAGTTGGAATTTTAATAATTGTACCAGCCTTAGGTATTGGAGATATGAATACCCTGTACAACTGGTTATTAGATCTAAATTCAATTGTTATGCCAATAAGATATTTGTGGGTATTCTTATCATACATGGCTTTAAGAGGCTTTGCTAAAAAGAAATTCTCTTCTGAATATAAATTTATAAAAAATGATAAGATAGCATTCATAATAGGTTCATGGTGTTTTGCATTTACTGCATTTGCATGCATTATGGGAATGTTCCCAAAAGTAAAACCAAGCTCATCAGAGTATACTTTCCAACTTGTGCTTAATTTATTAACACCATTTATACTTTTATGCTTAGGATTAATATTGCCTCTAATTGTAAAAATATCAAATAAACGAATTACCATAAATAAAACAAATATTAACAAAAATATCTTAGAATATATCTTAAAATCTAAGGTGAAATAATAAAAATTGACTTAAGCGGATAAAGCCCTAAATTCCATGGGCTAAGGCCGTTTAATTTTTTTTGTAGTCTAATTCCATTACTAAGGCAAATTGACAGTAAACTGAAAAAATGGTAAGATGGGATATTAATAATAATTTTAGATCTAAAGTTGAAAGGAGAATTGTATAATTTTTTTGGGGTACAGGTAATTGTTTGTATTTAAGGAGAAAGTAATCATTGTAATAGCTGAATTCCAATTTACCGACAAGTTCTGTTTCTATTTATATGAATATGAAGTTAATATGTACAAAGTAAATCATCTTTAAAAGAAGTACTGATTTATTTATTATAAAAACTATAAAGATTAATTAAGAGGGAGGTTACATAAATCAAAAATTCAACAAAGCATTCAATGGTTATAGGTTTTGCATTATTTGCAATGTTCTTTGGCGCAGGAAACCTAATTTTTCCACCAACATTAGGAAAAGCAGCAGGGAACTCAGTTTTATTATCAATTATAGGCTTTCTTATTACAGGAGTTTGTCTTCCTCTATGTGCAATAATTGCCTGTGCTAAAATTAATGGTACTTTCGAAAAAATGGCAGATAGGGTAGGTCCAATATTTTCTGTGATAGTCTCTATTGCTTTAATTCTTGTAATAGGACCTTTATTCGCAATTCCAAGAACTGCTGCAACAACTTTTGAACTGGGAATACATCCTTTATTTCCATTAATTGGACAAAGCATATCGATTATAGCTTTTTTTGCAATAGTGCTTGCATTTGCGCTTAAACCTTCTTCAATAATTGATAATATAGGTAAAATACTTACACCAGCACTTTTATTAATGTTAACTGTAATTATAGTTAAAGGAATAATAGATCCTATTGGGCCAACTGTATCTACATCTTACCAAGGTGGATTCTCAAAAGCTTTAATAGAAGGATATCAAACAATGGATGCTATGACTGGTGTTATATTTTCATCAATAATTCTTGCATCTATTAGGGCAAGAGGTTATGAAAGCTCAAAAGATATAATGAGGATAACTATGAAATCGGCTGTAGTGTCTTTAATCGGTTTATCCTTTGTATATACTGGACTTATGTACCTTGGAACTCAAACGACTACTTTGTTCTCAAAAAGTATATCTAGAACTAGTCTGGTTACAGAAATTGTTAGATTAGACCTAGGTAGTATTGGTAGTGTTATACTTAGTTTATGTGTTACTATTGCATGTTTAACGACTGCTATAGGAATACTTTCAGCTGGATCAAAATTCTTTGCTAAACTTTCTAAGGGGAAATTATCTTATAAAAGTATTGCTATTAGTATGGCTTTAGTAAGTGGAGTAATGGCTACAAAGGATGTTGATAGTTTAATTAAATTGGCAGGTCCAGTTTTACAAATTATATATCCAATTGTAATTGTTCTAATAGTTACTACCTTGCTTGGTGATATAGTGAAAAATAATAAGGTAGTTGCTATAACTACATACACAGTTTTAATAGTAAGTGTTTTAAATACTATAAATAATTTAACAGCAAATAGCATTGGGTTCTTTAAATATGTTCCTTTATCCAATCTAGGATTTGCATGGATTATACCAGCTATACTTGCTTTTGTAATTTCTAACAATTTAGTGAAATTAAATGAAATTACTAAAAATAGAGGATTAGTGGATTAATCCACTAGAATCTTTTAAGTTATAAAAACTACATAAAAACTGGAAGCTTTTGATTTCTATTCATCATTAAAAATCTTATTTCGATACTCCATAGGTTTTAAACCAGTAATATTTTTAAAGAGTTTATTGAAATAAGTTACGTCTGTAAAACCTATCATTGCTGAAACCTCATAAATTTTATATTGGGGTTGAAGTAATAGTTTTTTAGCCTCATCAATACGTATTTCACTTAAGATATCAATAAAGTTACTACCAGTCTCTTTTTTTATCAGCTTACTAAGGTACCAGGTACTGATATATAAATAGGCTGATACATCTTTTAAGGTTAAGCCCATAGCTACATTCTCCTTCATAAAAGACAGGGCTTTAACTACAAGCAACTTAGAACTTTTTTCATTAGTATTAAGTGAGTTATCTTCCATGATTGTAACGTCATCACTTAAATTGTAATTTTCTTTAACTTTTCTTTTCAAATTCTTAAAGATTTCTTCATTTGATTTTACTTTTTTAAGTTCAATAATAGCTTCTTTAATGGAGAGGATTAATTCCTTAGTATTTGTGGGTTTAAGAAGAAATCTAAAGGCTCCAAGTTTAACAGCTTGTTGGGCATACTCAAAATCTCTAAAGCCAGATAATATTATTATTTTACATTCATGCTTATGTTTTTCTAGTTTAGAGATCATTTCTAAACCATTTAAACCTGGCATCCTGATGTCAGTGAAGACAATGTCAGGTTGCATTGATGAAATCATTTCTAGTCCTTCATCCCCGTCTGAGGCTTCACCTATAACGCTGCACCCCAATGAATCCCAATCAATAACAGTTTTTAGGCCTTCTCTTATGATTTCTTCGTCATCAATTATAAGTACTTTAAACATTTAATATACACTCCCTTTTATATGTCGGCGGGTACTTTAATTGTAACAATCGTACACATACCCTCTTGACTTTCTATTTTTAGTCCGTAATCTTTACCATAAAGTAGTCTAATTCTGCGATGCACATTAATTACACCTATCTTAGAATTATCCAAGAAATTTTCTGAATCTGGAAATTTATCATCACTCATGTCTTCTATTAGGGCTAGTAATTTGCTTTTTTCAATACCTAACCCGTCATCTGCCACAGTAATAATTAGTTGATTGTTTTCCTTCTTTATTATAATATCTACTGTTCCACCACCCTTTTTCATTTCAAGTCCATGGTATATTGTGTTTTCAATTATAGGTTGAATTAAAAGCTTAGGAAGCCTGTTATTTAGGGTGTCTTCATCAATATTTAAATTAAATCCTATTTTCTTTCCAAATCGTTTCTGGATTAAGAATTTATAGCTTTGGATATATTCGATTTCTTTATAAACAGGAATAAATTTCTCGTTGCTCCTATTTAGGTTTGCTTCTATAATGTACGAAAAAGCAGAAATCATTTCACTGACCTCATCATCACCGTGAATTTTTGCTTTCCAGTTAATGGACTCAAGTGTATTATATAAAAAATGGGGATTAATTTGAGCTTGCAATGCATTAATTTCAGCTTGCTTCATTACAATTTGCTCTTTATATACTGTATCAATTAGGGTCTTTATATTTTTCGACATTTTATTAAAGGTACGAAATACGAAACCAAATTCATCCTTGCGATCACTTTCTATTATTACACCCATGTTACCATTTTCTATTTCCTTCATTCTTTTTATTAATACCTTCAGTGGATGTATCATTGTATTATATAAGTAATTTATAAGTAATAAGCAAATGGGAAGAGTAGCTATACATAGAAGTATACTAAATTTGGCTACCTTTCGTATCTCTTTAAACAATACGTTTCCTGAAATTCCAACAACAAGTTTCCAATTGGTTGGTTTAATTGTGTCATATATCATATATAGAGAGTCACTTTTAGTCTTTATCTCTCCTTCACCTTTGTCTAAATTAGAATTAAGAAAAGATTGTATGGATTTATTAGTATTTACATCAAAACTATCATTTATAAATATTAATTGGCCATCGCTACTATAGAGACCCAAAGTTTGCCTTGAGTTAATCATAGTATTGTTAAATATTTCCATAAAGCATTGATTATCTATTTTAAGGGCTAAAAGACCCACTACCTTATTCACATTTAATGAATCGTATATGGATTTTGCTAAGTATATACCATCTATTTTCCCGTTTTTACTTGCTACATACCATACTGGAGAGCCTTTTCCTTTTATGGCTATCTCATTTAACTTATCAATATTAGTGTAACAATCCGTAGTAGCAACAAAAGCTCTATTTGCTTGAAAAACCTTTCCACTCTCAGAGTATTTAATGAGAATTTCGTTTAGCTCATATTTAGAGAAAAGTAAGGATTGTAAATACCGTTGGAAACTGTTTTCATATATAAAATCTAAATTATTAGTATTAATTAAAGTGTTTGTATCAATTATTTTACTATCATAAAAAAGCTGTATAGAGTAAAGGTTAAGCTTATCCATTCTGTCTGAAAGCGAATGGGTCAGTTGCTGGGCTGCACTTTGATAGTCCACTATAGCTTTTTCTTTAATCGTTTTTGAATAATTCACATATCCTAAATAGCCAATAATTATTATAGGATAAAGAATGAATAGAATTGCAATAATAATAAGCTTGGATTTCATAGAATGTTTTGTCATAATAAAAGTCCTTTCATAAGCTGATTTTAATTTTAATATGTTTTCTATAAGTATACCTTATATTAGGCTGAATGAATTCCGGAACTAATTATATATTAAAAAGAAATTATCATAAAAAAGCATTGATTCATAGGTGTAAATTACCATATTTTGGAGACAAGCCAAAATAAACAAATAAATACCAATATGGACTGATTTAAGTTTTTGATATGAATGTTATAATATGATTGTAAGTAAGAGGTTTCATCTAAACGTTTACTTGCTAATTTGAAAGGATTCAATCAGTATTATTAATAAGCACAAAGCTCATAATTTAATATTTTAATAATATTGTAGAAATAAAAATAGGGGGATATCAAAATGAAGAAATCCAAAAAATTGTTTTGTTTGCTCATGACAACTGCTGTTTTAACTTCAGCTTTAGCTGGATGCGGTAGCAAGAATTCAGCTACAAGTACAACAGTTGCAGAGGAGACGGAAGTAACAATTAGAGTAGAAACAACTTTTACTGGTGCAGACCCATACACCGAAGTATGGCAACAGGCTATAAAAGATTTCCAAGCTAAAAATCCGAAAATTAAAGTTATAGATGAAGCTACTTCTGCTGCAAGTGAGGCTTTTAAAACAAAAATAAATACTGATTTCGCTTCAGGTAATGAACCAGATGTAACATACGGATTTAATAGCGCATCTGGAAAACCGCTTGTTGATTCCGGTAAGGTAATTTCTTGGGAAGATGAATTAGCTAAGGATGCTACTTGGGCTGCAAACTTTAAGAAATCAGGACTAGATGCTGCAAAGTATAATGGTAAGCTTTATGCACTTCCTTACATTGGTTTTTTTGAAGGAGTATGGATAAATACCGATTTATTTAAGAATAACGGACTTGAGATTCCTAAGACTTATGAAGATATTATAAAGGCTATTCAAGTACTTAATGCAAAGAACATAACCCCAATCGCTTGTTCGTTTGCTTAAGAACCACATTATTTAATTGAGACATTATTACTTTCACAAGGTGGAGCTTCCGGTCATAGTAAATTATTTGATGCGAGTTGGGCTCCAGCACTTGCATTAACTAAAGACCTTTATGATAAAAAAGCATTTACAAAAGATGCCTTAACAATTAAACAAGCTGCTTGTTCTCAGGCTTTTGCTGATAAGAAAGCTGCAATGTTTATTTCAGGTTCTTGGGCAGGTGGAGCATTTCAGGGTATGGAAAATGTTAGTGTAATACCGTTCCCACTAGTACCAGGTGCAAAAGCTAATGCTAATGACATCATTGGTGGTACAGGCACAGGTTGGTATGTAACTAAGGCTCTTAATGATAAGAAAAATGGAGCTGGTATTAAATTTGTTAAGTTTATGACAGAGCCAGAACAACTCGCTAAGTTTGCTGAAAAAGGAGGGGTTCCACTTGAAAATGTACCAGCTTCAACTACAGGTGGTGCACTAGCAAAAAATATCGGTGACTTTACGACTAAAGCTACTAGCATGACTGGTCCTGCTGGAGATAATATGAATCAGGAAGCCTTTACAGCTATATGGAAAGGTATGCAATATATAGCTTCTGGAAAGAAGACATCACAACAAGTACTCGATGAGGCACAAAAATTAGTAAAATAGTCAAGACTCAGTAGTAATATCTCTAATTAATAATACACAATGCTCAATATATAATAAATTCTATTGATCATTGTGTATTTTAAAATAATGTTTCGGGGAGTAATGAATATGATTTTAAAGGATAAAAAATATGCTTTTTTATTTTTAGCGCCAGCCCTTACTTTAATTACGGTTTTTCTATTCAATCCGCTAATCCAAACATTATATTTTAGTTTAACTGATTGGCATTATTTTTCAATGAAAAAGTCTTTTATTGGTTTAGAAAATTATCGGAGACTTCTACATGACCCAGTAGTTGGGATAGCAATTAAAAACACACTATTATTAATAGTATTATGTATTATATTTGAAATTGGATTCGCTCTACTCCTTGCTATGTTAATGGATGGAGTCAAGAGGGGTTTTAAGATTTATAGAACAGTTTTCTTTTTTCCTGTTGTAGTATCAGGTTCCGCAATAGGACTTTTGTTCTCACTTACATATCAGTATGATGCAGGTCTTTTGAATAACATTTTAGGTGTATTTGGTATGTCAAAGACAATATGGCTAACTGAAAAATCTTCAGCATTACTTTCTATGATGCCGTATGTTTGGCAAATGACAGGTTTTTATTTTGTAATATTTATGACCGCACTTACAAAAATACCAAGTGATATATATGAATCAGCATCTTTGGATGGTGCAACGGGATTAACCAAATCAATATATATAACACTTCCACTTATAAGGGATGTAATAATTACAACTATTGCTTTGGTAATTACATCAGCTATAAAGGTTTTTGATATTATATTTACAATAACGCAGGGTGGTCCTATGAATTCAAGTCAGGTTTTGAGCACATATATATATCAAACTACATTCCAATCTATGAATCAAGGCTATGGGTCTGCACTATCTATTCTTATGGTTGTTATAGGAATTGGTTTGACTATTATTACTACATTAATATCAAGGAAAGATCCAATAAGTTATTAGTTGTTATGGAGGGGTGTTAGAGTATGTTAAATTCAAAAGTTTCAAAAGATATTTATATAGAAAAAAAGCATATTAATTCAAAAGTTAAGATGTCGAAGATTATTACACATTTTATATTAATAGCATGGGGTATAACAACCATTGCACCAATAGCATGGGTTATTATGAATAGCTTTAAGAGTTCATCTGAAATAATTTCTAGCGCTCTTAGTTTTCCAACTAAATTTAATTTAGATAACTTCAAATCGCTTGGAAAATATTCTCAAATAGACATTCCTAGGGGGTTTTTTAATAGTCTTGTTATTTCTGGTACTGTTGTTGTATTAGTATTAATTCTTGGAGCAATGGCTGCATTTGTACTAGCAAGATTTAAGTTCTTTTTAAATGGACCAATAATGATACTTTTAGTTGCTAGTATGCTTGTTCCACAATTTGCAGTTATTATTCCTAATATTAAAATATTGCAGTTTTTTCATTTTAATAACACTTATTTAGCTGTAATAGTACCACATACTGCTGGATTTTTAAATTTTGCTATAATTATGATGACAGGATTTATGAAGTCTCTTCCTGTTGAGCTTGAAGAAGCTGCGATAATAGATGGGTGTAGTATACCAAAAATATTTATGAGAATAATAATCCCATTGTCTACTCCAATACTCGCAACCTCAGGTATAATGATTTTTTTATGGTCTTATAATGATTTACTTCTCCCACTTGTATATCTTACAGGGGAATTAAGACCTATAAGTGTGCTTTTAACACAAATTTCAAGCCAGTTTAACACGGATTATGGTGCGATGATGGCAGCGCTCACAATAACAATAATTCCAGTGATAGCACTCTATGTAATTTCTCAAAAATATGTAATTAAGGGTATGATGGCTGGTGCTGTTAAGGGATAAGGAAAATCAACCTAACTGAAAGGATTTGATAATATTACTGTGCTTGTACTTTAGAAATATCCAGCAATGCTAAGGAGTTATTTAAAGAAGAACTAAATCAAGTTAGTAGTACAATTAAATTATAGTAAAGGGAGAAGATAAAATGAAATATGGATATTTTGATAATGTAAACAGGGAATATGTTATTGAACGCCCTGATGTACCAGTATCTTGGACGAACTATCTTGGGGTGAAGGATATGTGTGCTGTAATTTCTCAAAATGCAGGTGGGTACCTATTCTATAAAAAGCCACAGTACAATAGAATAACTCGTTTTAGACCAAACGGCGTACCACTAGATAGACCTGGCCACTATGTTTACCTTCGTGATGATGAATCTAGCGACTATTGGACAATTTCTTGGCAGCCAGTTGGCAAAGACCTTAAAAAGGCAAATTATAAATGCCGTCATGGGCTATCTTATTCCAAATTTTCCTGCGAATATAGCGATATAAGTGCAGAACAGATTTTGTTTATTCCAGTAAACGATGATGTAGAATTATGGGATGTAAAGATAAAGAACAATGGAACAACTCCACGTAAATTAAGTGTGTTTTCTTATGTAGAGTTCTCATTCCAAAATATTGATATGGATAATGAAAACTTCCAGATGAGCTTATACGCATCAGGTTCTAGTTATGAAGATGGAGTTATAGAAAATGATCTTTTTTATGATAATGGTGAGACAGGTTATCAATACATAGCATCGAGTTTTAAACCAGAGAGCTATGATTGTTTAAGAGATAAATTCTTAGGAAACTACCACACTGAAGATAATCCAATAGCTGTAGAAAAGGGAATTTGTAGTGGGAGCTCAGAACTCGGTGGAAATCACTGTGGTGCTTTACATAAAAAAGTAATCTTAGCTCCAGGAGAAGAAACTAGACTTATATTTATGGTTGGTGTTGGTGCAAGGGCTAAAGGCATGAAAATGAAGGCTAAATATTCAAATGTTGCTACTGTAGATAAAGCATTTGATGAACTTAACGAATACTGGGAAAGGAAATTATCGGCATTCCAGATTAAGACACCAAATGAAGGCATGAATACCATGATAAATACATGGAACCTTTATCAAGCAGAAACAAACGTTGTGTTCTCAAGATTTGCTTCATTTATAGAAGTAGGTGGAAGAACAGGACTTGGATATAGAGATACTGCTCAAGATGTTATGTGTGTTCCTCATACAAATCCTAAAAAGTGCAAACAACGTATAATTGAACTTCTTCGTGCACAGTCGAGCATAGGCTACGGATTACATTTATTCCAACCAGAATGGTTTGATTCAGAGGTTGCTAAAATTTTACCTTCAAAATCACCAACAGTTTTACCTACTCCAAACATGTCAGATGTAGTACATGGATTAAAGGATGCATGCTCAGATGACGCATTATGGCTAATTGCAGCAATATGTGAATATGTACAAGAAACTGGTGAAGCCCAGTTGTTTGATACGATGGTTACTTTTGCTGATGGAGGAGAAGCCACGGTATATGATCACATGAAGAAAATACTTGATTTCTCAAGGTCGCAGGTTGGAGCTACAGGGATATGTAAAGGTCTTAGAGCAGACTGGAATGACTGCTTAAACCTTGTAGGAGGGGAAAGTGCTCTAGTATCTTTCCTGCATTTTTGGGCACTAAACAACTTTGTTGAATGTGCTAACTTCTTAGGTAGAACAGAAGATGTATCGGTATATAGCGCAATAGCGAGTAAAGTTAAAAAAATATGTGAAAATGAGCTTTGGGACGGGGAATGGTATATTCGTGGAATTACATCGGATGGAGAAAAAATAGGAACTCAAAAAGATGAAGAAGGAAAGGTTCACCTTGAGTCAAACACTTGGGCTGTTATTTCTGGTGTAGCGGGCCCAGAAAGGGCTAAGGCTTGTATGGATGCGGTAGATAAATATTTATATTCAGACTTTGGTCTACACTTAACGTCACCATCCTATACCAAACCAAATGATGGAATAGGTTTCGTAACTCGTGTATACAAGGGAGTTAAGGAAAATGGAGCTATCTTCAGTCATCCTAATCCCTGGGCTTGGGTTGCTGAATGTATGATTGGACGTGGTGATAGTGCTATGAAGTTCTACGACGCCTTATTACCTTATAATCAAAATGATATGATAGAGACTCGTGAAGCCGAACCATACTCATACTGTCAATTCGTGATGGGAAAAGATCATACAGCTCACGGTAGAGCAAGGCACCCATGGCTTACAGGAAGTGCTGGTTGGGCATACTATGCAGCAACTCACTACATGCTAGGAGTTCGTCTTAACTTTGATGGCATGATTATAGATCCATGTATACCAGGAGATTGGACAGAATTCGAAGTTACTCGTCTATGGCGTGGAGCAACTTATAATATAACCATAAAAAATCCAAATGGAGTACAGAAGGGTATTAAAGAAATAATTTTAAATGGAACGGCAGTGGAAGGTGCTATTAAGCCACAAAAAGCTGGTTCACAAAATATTATAGTTGCTATAATGGGCTAATAAAAGTAAGTATATTAAAATTAGTAAAGGAGTTAAAAATATGATTAAATTTGGTACTGGTGGATGGAGAGCTTTTATAGGCGAAGATTTTACAAAAAAAAATGTACAACTTCTTTCTCAAGCTCTTGCAAACCTTATGAAAAATGAAAAATGTGAGGGCAGTGGTTTTGTAATAGGTTATGATAATAGATTTTTATCTGACAAATCAGCAAAATGGGTTTCAGAAGTAATGGCTGGAAATGGAATAAAGGTTTTTTTAGTAGGAAAATCTGCACCTACCCCTCTAATAATGTTCACTGTGAATTCTTTAGATGCATACTATGGTGCAGCTGTAACAGCAAGCCATAACCCAGCTGATTACAATGGACTCAAAATATTCACCAGGGGTGGAAGAGATGCTAAAGAAGACGTTACAAGAAGTCTTGAAGAAATTATAAACAATATTACTATAGATGATGTTAAGCTTGTTATCTTTGATAAAGGAATAGCAGATGGTTTAATTGAAATTATAGATCCGTTTAATGAATTTATAGATTCAATTATCAGCATGATAGATATAGAGTCTATAAGGAATAGCAAACTAAAGGTAGCTCTTGACCCAATGTTTGGAGTTTCAAAGACTTGCCTTCAAACTATACTTTTAACTGCAAGATGTGAGGTTGAAATAATAAATAATAGACACGATACCTTATTTGGTGGAAGATTACCTTCCCCAAGCACACACACACTACATCGTTTAAAGGATTTAGTAGTTGAAAAAGGATATGATATCGGGATAGGAACAGATGGGGATGCTGATAGACTTGGAATCATAGATGAAAAAGGTAACTTTATTCATCCAAATGATATTCTTTCTGTGTTATATTACTATTTATTAAAGTACAAGGGATGGAAAGGTGGAGCTGTAAGAAACCTTGCAACCACTCACCTCCTAGATAAAATAGCAGCGAGCTTTGGTGAGGAATGCTACGAGGTTCCAGTTGGTTTCAAGAACATAAGCTCAAAAATGGAAGAAAAGAATGCATTAATCGGAGGAGAAAGCAGTGGTGGATTAACTATTCGTGGGCATATTAAGGGAAAAGACGGAATATTTGCTGCTAGCCTTCTAATCGAATTGCTTAGTGTAACAGGAAAAAGCTTATCGGAATTACTTGAAGAAATTCATAAGCAATATGGATATTTCTACATGACAGAATCTGATTATAAATTCAGCATAGAAGACAAGGAACGGATTAGGACAAAACTTTTCATAAATAAGTTAATCCCAAATTTTGGTTATAAAGTAGAAAAAACAAACTACGAAGATGGCTTAAAGGTATATTTTAGAAATGGTGGCTGGATTATAGCAAGATTCTCTGGCACAGAACCGCTTTTAAGAGTATTTTCTGAAATGGAAAATGAAGCTATGGCCAATGAAATAAGTAATATTATGAGAGAATTCTTAAACTTATAAGTATATTAATATTGCAGCACAGAAGGTGATGATTTAATAAAAGGTGTATTTTATACCTAATTATGGTATAGAATACACCTTTTATTTTTTGATTTAATTTTAAAAAGTTACCCATAACAAAAGAAATTGTGTTCACAATTTGTTTGCGGCCATTGGTGGTGTCCATGTGTTTCAATTAACTAGTGGACTTGCTGTAATATTACATATATAATAGTATGTGGAATATTTTATTAAAAGGGGGCAATTTATGAGAAATGAAGTAAGTATTAAAAAAATAAGAAGAGATGCAGAAGAGTCATTCAGAAAAGGTGATTTTTTTTGTTCCGAAGCTATTGTTAGCTCAATAAAAAACAACTTTGAAATTCCAATGCCAGATGAGATGATTGCAATGTCTTCAGGATTTCCTCTTGGAATAGGAAAATCAAAATGTGTTTGCGGTGCTGTATCAGGCGGAGTAATGTGCATAGGTTATTTCTTTGGGAGAACAACAGCTGGAGATCCTAAGGTGCAAAATGCTCTTAAGTTTGCTAATGAATTACAAGAGAGCTTTAAAAATAACCATAAGGTGTTATGTTGTAAAGTCCTTACTCACGGAATGGACATGACTTCTGGAGAACATCAAGCACAATGCATTTCCTTTACTGGGGAAATAGCTGAAAAAGCTGCGCAAATTATAGTTAGAGAGCTCGGCCTTGTAAATATTGATGAATAAGGTGGTAAAAAAATGAAAAGCCTGATAGAAAAAACTCCTGTACCAATTGCAGGGTTAATGTTAGCTTTAGTAGCAACTGGTAATCTATTATTATCTTATGGTGATATATACAGGAACATCTTTGGAGTTGTAGCTTCATTAATATTAGTACTCCTTATATTTAAGATATTTTTTGATACAAAAAGTGTAGTAGAGTCTTTTAAAAACCCAGTTGTTGCCAGCGTAATGATTACTTTTACTATGGGTTTAATGATTTTGGCAACTTACATAGTTCCGTATGCTCATTCAATATCCTTTGGTGTGTGGTCTTTTGGTTTATTACTGCATTGTTTTTTTATAATTTGTTTTACGGCAAAATTTATTTTTAACTTTGATATAAAAAAAGTTTTTCCAAGCTATTTTGTAGTTTATGTTGGTATTGTGGTAGCAAGTATGACTGCACCTACCTATAATTTAATTAGTCTTGGAAAAGGTATTTTCTGGTTTGGCCTTATATCATATTTATTATTGTTGCCTATTGTGATTTATAGGACATTCTTTATTAAAGGAATTCAAGAGCCGGCACTACCAACTATTTCAATATTCGCCGCTCCAGCTAGCTTATGTTTAGCTGGATATTTAGCATGTTTTACTGTGAAAAATAATTTTATATTAGGCTTTTTAGGAGGTCTAGCATTTATAATGTTCTTAGTGGTGATTTTGTATTTACCAAAGCTACTTAAAACTAAATTTTACCCAAGTTATTCTGCTTTTACTTTTCCAATGGTGATAAGCGCAGTTGCTATGAAGCAACTTAATGGGTATCTAGTTAATATTAAAGAATCAATATATATGTTAAAATATTTGGTTAAATTCCAAGAAGTACTAGCTGTTTTAATCGTTATTTATGTTTTAGCAAGATACTTTAAATTTCTTTTTCTTGAGGATAAAATCTCCAAAAATTCTAAAATAGACGAAGCGATCTAAACATATAATAAATAGGACTGTGATTAGATTCGATATAAAGCTAATTATAGTCTTTTTATTACTTATATTGGAAGAAAAAAGCTTGAGAAGCTATTAACAGAAAAGCCTCAAAATGAACAGAATATATATGATAGACAATTTGATAACTGGGCGTCATATTACAAATAATTCAAAGACCAATATTTGCTAAACATATCTCTGTATGTTATTATGTTCAGATGATAAAAACTTTTAAACATAATATATTTAAAAATAAAATATTATGTAGGGGGAATGGAAAATTGAACAAAAAAATTATTTCAGCCGTAATGGCACTTGGCGTAATTATAAGCGCTAGTTCTACTAGCGTATATGCAGATTCTGCATCAGATAAGGCAAAAATTCATCAGGTTCAAACTCAAAGAAACGACCTTGAAAGCAAAGTTGAGATTATGAACAATAAGCGTGAAACAATTATGTCTAATATCGATAGTAATGAAAGCAGTATAGCTATAACACAAAAGAATATTAAGCAAACAAAAATAAATATTGAAAAAGCAGAGGTTGATATCAAAGCAGAACAGATTATTTTTAATAAAAGAATGAGAGTAATGTATATGAATGGGTCATCAAGCTATATAAACATTATGCTAAGCTCAAATGGTATGGATGATTTTATATCCAGAGTAGAAAATATTAAAAGGGTAGTAACATTTGATCAAAAGGTTATGAAAAATATGAAAACAAAAGAAGCAGCAATTAATTTAAAGAAGATAGCGCTAGATGCAGAAAACACAAAGTTGCTATCTTTAAGGGTTGAGAATAAAAAGAATTTAGCGATTTTAACAGAACAAAAATCAGACCAAGATGTATTAGCATTAAAATTGAATGCCCTAGAAAATCAATATGGCGCACAACTGGTAATAGATCAAGCTAATGAAGCAAGACAAGCAACAGAAGAAAAACAAGCATTAATTGATTCAAAAAAAGCTAATAACAAACGGAATGAATCTCCTAAACAAGTTGTAAAAACTCCAGAAATAGCTAGTTATACTTCAGTGCAAACTAAACCTATAGCAATCAAAAATGACTCAAGTGATTTGGACTTGCTATCAAGATTAATAACTGCCGAAGCAGGAGGAGCATCTTATAAAGCTCAAGTTGCTGTAGGCGCTGTAGTTTTAAACAGAGTTAAGAGCAGCAGTTTTCCAAATTCAATCAGTGCTGTTATTAATGAAAAAACAAATGGTTTTTATCAATTTACTCCAATACTAAATGGTAACATTAATAGACCTGCACAGGCAAGTGCTGTTAAGGCTGCAAATGAAGCACTCAGTGGAAATGATCCAACAAATAATGCACTGTTTTTTTATAGTGGTAGTGCACCTAAGGGCTTGACTTTACAGCAACCAGTGTCATTAAGAATAGACGATTTAACATTTATTAAAATGCTAGAAGACTGACTATAGAGTATTTTTGATAACTTCTTAACTAAAGATTTAATTTTAATACAATCATATATATTTATTGCTTAGGACTACATAATTATTAATCATCTTAAACTCAGATGTTGTTACTGGGATGGTACAGAGAATTATTATGAATAAGGGAGTTCACTTTGTGAACTCCCTTATATATATACAAATATTTAATTTTGAACTAAGTAGAGATTAGTAATTTTTTTAACTAAAGTATTTTTCTTTGTCTTATCACATATCTTAAAGACCTCTTATTTATAAATTGTACTAACCTCTAAAAACTTTAACAACTTAATTTGAAACATTGGACTATCCCCTTTCTATTAGCAATTCTTTTAGTTTATCTAATGAAGGTTAATATCTTTGTGGAATCACTTCCATCTCTTGTACTAATTAAATTCTGTTGTTTTGTTTATAAATTAATAATATCATAGTAATAGATGTTTGTAAACAACTATTTTCAATTAATAATAAATGTTATTTAAGAAGAAATTTCAATGATTGTTAGTGGAGGAGGGATATATAAATAATAATGATGAGTATGAGTAAAAAATATATGCATTTACATCTCCTATATTAATAATACGCTGGTGTGAAAAAATTTGCAAACTAGTGATTTAAGTAGAATATATGTTAGTATTAAAATATCATATGTATATATTAATAGAAAACTAAATGCTTCACAGTATTCTTAAACTGTGGTGCATCCGAAAGAAAATACGTACGTAATATAAAGAAGGAGATAAAAAAATGAAGTTAAATAAGATTCATCATATAGCTATTATTTGCACAAATTATGAAAGATCTAAAGAATTTTACGTTAATGTTTTAGATTTGAAAATCATTAAAGAAACATATAGAAAAGATAGAGAATCATATAAGCTCGACTTAGGTGTTGGAGAGAATTATCAAATAGAATTATTTTCTTTTCCGCAATCACCTAAAAGGGCGAGCTATCCTGAAGCAAGAGGACTAAGGCATCTTGCTTTTGAGGTAGATAACATTGATGAGGCGATAAAAGAACTGGCTGATAAGAATGTAATTTCTGAGCATATTAGAATTGATGAGATTACGGGGAAAAAATTTACTTTTTTTAGTGATCCAGATGATTTACCTATAGAATTATATGAAAAATAGTAGGATAGCATTTTAAAATTGACAACTGTATGTCATAGCATAAATATCTTTGAAGAGCTTTTTTAACTTGAATAATTTCCCAAGGGTCTGGCCCATTACAGAGATAAAACAGACAAGCAGTGTTGCTCAAAAGGCTGTTTGTAGGGTATAATAAATTAGTAAAATAACAAGACCTACCTTGAAAATATTTATCGTGAATATTAATTTAGAAGGTATTAGTTATGAAGTTTTTTTAAGCCGTAAAAAATAAAAAAAAGAGGGTAAAAATATGAAAAATGATATAAACAAAAACATGGAAATAATGAAAAAAATTATTGAAGAAAGAAAAGCAAAATCTTCCACGCAAAAAAATAATAAGAGAGCATCAATCTATGGATCACAAAGCGCATCATCAGGTAATGGCGGAGGTTTAGTTGGTAAAAATAACAGGGGTCAATGAATAAATTCCCTTGTTATTAATAAAATATATGTAACTCTAAAAGTTTATTTCATAGAGAAATCTAGGGGTAGGCTTTTTTTTATTGATTAGCAACTCTCAAATTCAACTAAATATGATATTATCATTAACTTATGGGCATTATAATATAAAATAATTAGTAAAGGAGATGCTTTTTATGAGTCAAAATAAAACCATAGCTGAAAACAATCAAAATATTATACCTAATAGTGAAAATAGTCTGAGCCAAAATATGACCATGAAACAAAAAGATCAAAGCCTTATGGCTAATAGTTTAGATAGTGAAAATGCTAAAAATGGATATAAGGTTAATGGAAATGCTAGCGTGCAAGCTGCTAATCAAGGAACTAGAAATAAAAACTAGATGAATTAATTTACTTGGAAATCTTAAAATGTGAAAACACAGTAGAGTTATACTTTCTCTACTGTGTTTTTTATATAAATTAACAAGATAGTGAATTAATTAATACAAAAGTTAATTTATTGGTGTACATATTCCTTGTGTAAATTGCGTAATTGCGCCAGTATTAATGTTTACTAAATATAAACATAAGGAATATTCTTGTTCAGGATTAACAGGATCTTTGTAAGATTTTCCTATCGCGTAATAATCATCACCATTATAAATACCTGTTCTCTGGAATCTTTGATTAGTTGTATTAAAAGTTTCGTTAGTATCTAATTTTACTTTTGATTTAACTAAATCCATTGCCTGTAGTTAAATACACAAAGGGGAACAGCACACATATTATTACTACTGGGGTTGGTAAAGCATGCATAGTTATCGCTCCTTTCTCAAAATGTATAAGTTATACTGCTGTTATAGCAATTCTTTCTTTGAGTAAATGTTTATAGATATATTCATAGAAATAAAGAGGATAGCAATTATAGCCACAATCGGTATCAAGTACTGGACCAATATAGGCATTGCAGACAATACCGTAAAATCGAGTTTAATATTGGCTTTTATTAATACAGTCAATAAAAATGGAGTTCCCATGATCAATATCATGAAGAAATACTTTGTTTTTTCAAAGCCAAATTTATATTGTACAGGTGTGTATACGCCAAATAGGATTACTGAAATCAGCAGTGCAATAAGATAGTTGTATGGAGTAAGATATTCAATTTTGACAAATAGCAGTGCTAATACGTTATATGCCACACAGCAATAAGCAAAGATCAATAGGAGAAAAGCATATCTTGCTTTTACAAGACTACTGCGGGAGTATGGCGTAGAACACAGCAGAGCTTCAGCTTTAGGGTATTTCATTTCGGCCATCAAAACATATTGATACAACATAAACACCGAAAAAATCACCGATAACAAAAAAGCACTAAGCCCCCAAAATTGGGATGGTTGTATCATCATAAAAAGGGGTATAGCAAATGGAAAAGTAACTAAAAGCAGCAAATATTTTTTTATAAGTAAGATATCTTTTTTAACAAGATGTACCAGCATTATTTTCCCCCTCCTTCGACATAGCCCAGCATAATATCTTCTATGGTAGGTCTTTCAACCAAAATGTCTTTTATGCTTTTTTGAACTTGAGATAATTTATTGGTGATACCAGTAAATCCAAATCCTGTTTCTTGAATATTTAAGAACAGTTTTCTGGTTTCAATAGTCAAATCCTTGCTATCACCTTTTACTAATCGATGGGTATCAATCAATGTATCCTTTTCTTCCTCGAATAAAATTTTGCCATTGTTAATAAGAATTATCATATCTGCAACTTTATCAAGATCTGAAGTTATGTGAGTTGAAAAGAAAACGCTCTTGCCACCTTGTTTCATATAATCTGTCAAGATATTCATGAATTGGATTCGAATTAAGGGGTCAAGTCCACTTGTAGGCTCATCCATAATAAGTAAGTCTGCCTCATGGGAAAGTGCCAAAGTTAATGCGAACTTCATACGCATACCTTTTGAAAGTGTTGAAATCTTTTGGCGTGGATTGAGTGAAAAACGTTCCATATAGGTTTTGTAATCCTGCTCATTCCAACTTGAATACGACGGTGCAATAATGCTTTTCATTTCTTTCATTGTCAATTCATCATAAAAGCAGCCATCATCCAGCACAACTCCAATACGGTTTTTCAACTCATGCCCATGTTTATCAATATCCTTTCCAAAGAATTTGATAGTACCGGCACTTCTCATTACAAGACCAAGAATGGTCTGTATAGTGGTTGTTTTACCAGCCCCGTTAATACCTATAAAACCTGTAATACAATCTTCCTGTAAAGAAAAACTAACATCGGAAAGGGCAAATTTATTATAAGATTTATTTAATCCTGATACTTCTAATACATTGTTCATTGTTCATCCCCCTCATATAAAATATTCATCATTGCATTTAATTCCTCTTTAGAAATTTTTAACGTCTTTGCTGTTTGAATTAAGTCCTGCATTTTTTGTTCAACAATACGCCGTTTAGAGTCACGAAGCAGCTCTAAATTACCAGCAGAAATAAAAGTGCCAATGCCCACCTGACTTGTAATAAATCCCTCTTGCTCTAATTCATTGTAGACACGACGAATAGTAAGAATGCTTACTTTCAAATCAGTGGCAAAATTTCTGATAGATGGAAGTGGATCACCCTCAGACATCTCACCTTTAAAAATAATATCTTTTAGTTGGTCTTTTATTTGTTGGTATAGGGGTATATTGGATATATTTGAAATTAAAATCTTCATATCACCTTATCACCTCCCTAAGTGTATAGTGTGTATTAACTTAACACACACTATACACTTAGGTTGTGTTTTTGTCAACATGTTAGTGGGTACCCGGCTCGCAAAGACTTTTTAGAATTAACGGATATCACGAGAAGCTTTAATATGAAATGATTGAATTTAGTCGTAAAAAATGTTATGCTAACAATGGTAAACTCAGTAGAATGTCTTTACTACATAAAAATCAAGTGTAGAGTTGCAATTGAAAATACAATATATTGAAGAGCTTATTTTTATAGGCTCTTTTTTAGTGATAAAGAGAGGTAATAATATGATAAAAATTGATAACTTGTCCTACTCATTTCCGCAAAAGGATCTATATAATAATATTTCATTTACATTAGAAGATGGTCAACATTGTGCTTTTATAGGAACAAATGGCAGTGGAAAAAGTACACTGATAGATATAATTATGGATCCAGAAAAATATATGTTCGATGGTAAGTTAGAGATGGACCCAAATTGTAGAATTGGGTATGTAAGTCAATTCTCGCAACAGGGCGAAATGAAAGAAATTACAGTTTTCGAATATATAGGGGAAAAATTTATTAAACTACAAAATGAAATAACATCTATTTGCAGTGAAATGGAAACATCTTCGGATATTGATTCTTTACTAGAAAAGTATCAACAAACTTTAGACGCATTTGATGCAATTAATGGGGATGATTTCGAAAACATCATTAATAAAAACTTAAATCTTGCAAACTTAAGCAAGTATAAAGATCTAATGATATCTGAACTTAGTGGTGGGGAATTCAAGCTTATTCAAGTAATTAAGGAAATGCTAAATAGTCCAGACTTAATGATTATGGATGAACCCGATGTGTTTTTAGACTTTGAAAACCTTAATTCGCTTAAAGATCTAATTAATTCGCACATTGGAACAATGTTAATTATTACGCACAACAGATATATATTGAATCATTGTTTTAATAAAATTCTACACCTTGAAAACATGGAGATCCAAGAGTTTGATGGAAACTATATTGAGTATAACTTCTCATTACTTCAAACTAAAATTGAGTTACAAGAACTAGCTGCTACTGATAATGAAGAACTTGAGAGAAACGAGATCTTAATAAAGAAGTTAAGATTTCTCGCAACTGAGTATAATCAATCTTCTAAAGGGAAAGCTCTAAATGCTAGAGTTAAAATTCAAGAAAGATTAGAAAAAAGTAGAATTAAATCGCCATTTGTAGATATTAAACAACCGAATATCAGTTTAGTTACAGATAATGAAATCGAAGAAACCATTGTTTTAAAAGTTAATGATTACAGTGTTGCCTTTGATGATATGCTTCTAGAAAATGTTAACTTTGAGATTAAATCTACTGATAAAGTAGCTCTTATCGGTTCAAATGGTGCCGGGAAAACGACGTTACTTCGAGAAATATTTAAAAACAATCATGATTCTATTGAGATAAATGAAGATGTTGAAGTGGCTTATTTGTCTCAACTTCAAGGCAAAACACTAAATGAGTCTAATACGATACTTGAAGAGTTCTTAGATGCTGGTTTTAAAACTAATCAAGAGGTTAGAGCATATATTTCTGGTTATGGTTTCGAAGAAGAAGCCATTAATCAAAAGATAGGGGCTTTATCTGGTGGAGAAAAAAATATGCTTCAACTGGCCAAAGTTTCTGCTAGTAAAGCAAACATTTTGCTTCTTGATGAACCGACAAGTCATTTAGACACATATTCACAAATAGCACTGGAAAAAGCCATAGAAAACTATAAAGGTGCGATTCTTATGATTTCTCATGATTTCTATTCTATAGTAAACTGTATGGATTTTGTTTTAATCATTGAAGATAAGACAATTAGAAAAATGAGTATGCGAAAATTTAGAAAGATGATTTATGCTAATCATTTTGACAAAGACTATTTAGAAATTGAACAAAAGAAAAAATTAGTTGAAACAAAAATAGAATTGGCTTTAAAAGATACTGATTTTACGCTTGCAAAAGTTTTATCGCAGGAGTTAGAAGAGCTGATTAAGTTACTCTAAATTTAGCAAAGTTTAAGTGGAAATATTGAGTTCTCTTGTATATACATTGAGAACTCAATATTTTTTATTTTTATAAAAGTGTTTTAGCAAATTGTATATTATCAAGTTTATTTTCTTTCATGTAATTTATTGAGTCAATTAAAAAAGTTCTGTGATGTTCTATGGTCTTCGATAAAGATTGAATAAATTCAACTATATTTTCTTTGTTATCCTGTTTATTATATAGATAGTTACCAACTAAATAAAATCTAATAAATGAATATCTTACTAAAAGCATAATATATCCATCGAATATTGATTCTGATTCAGAAAATGGAAACATATAGTTATACATAAAATTCACCAAATAATTTTCGAAAATATAGCTATTATTATTCATAAAATTTTCAGTATAATCTTCAAATGCGTTTATGTACATTTCTGAATGTTTACTAATGTCGCCACCTTCATCAAACTTGAATCCAGCTATAATTTGCTTAGTATATTCCTTAAAATAAAGACTATCCACTTCTTTAGATACATTTAAGAAGCCTATTATCTTTTTGAAAAAATCTATCTGAACAATATAACTTAATTGATCTCTTTCATAACCATCACTAACTAAGTTCATATCATATTCCCTAATAAATTTAGGTACATTACCATACTTGTATTTAAGTTCTTCTTCTAATGTTTTTATAAAATCACCTAATATATAAAGTCTTTTACTTAAGTCGAACTTTCTGTTTTGTATTATTTCAACACTTAGATTTCTAATTTCTTTAAAATACTTAAAAGCTGAATTATCATATTCTTTAGAGCTGGTTTCAATATCACCTGATAGTATATGTTTGCCTAAAGTTTCTTCACTTTCTTTGAATACAATTCCTTCTTCTTTTAGTAAAATAATTCTTGCAGCTTCCGGACAGGCAATATCAAGTGATATTTCATAACATGTATCTACTTTATTAATTATTCTAGGAAAAGATGTGCAAACATTTGAAAGATACTCTTCTCCAATTTTGGAATAAATAATACAATAATTTTCGTCATCTAAAAAAGCACACCTTTTTCCAGTTTTTAATTCTATTTTTCCATAATCTATATCAGGACTTAGGTATTCATCATTATTATGTACATTTTTTTGAATCATCCGCTTCATTTCTTTGTCTTGAACCTTATAATATTGCCTAAAGGTAACCTTATCGATATCTATATCCCATCCAATACAACAGCTATCTGTACATTTTCCACCTATACATTTAAATTCTTTAAGATAGCTCGGATATCTCATTTTTATATTTTTTTCCATTGTATACTTCCTTTGTATATAAATTATTTCAAGTTTTCTGTTTCATATTTATTTTACTATAGTATTTTAAGTCTGTCAGATGTATTTTCATTGCCAAGGGTCTGACCCTGTTGTGGGGACATGCTTTGCTGGACCCACTTACTAATTAAACCATAAACCATAAACCATTAAGGAAAAGCTACTACATTACTTTAAACTAAGAAATATAGTAGCTTCGTCTACATAATAAATAACTATTTATTATTTGAGTTTAAGATTTATTTCAACAATTTCCGAGCGGCTACCTATCCTAATTGGAGGTCCCCATGTTCCATAACCTGAAGATACAATAAATTGAGAATTGTTCTTTTTTAAATACCCATAGTCTATTTCAAAAATTCCATTGGTTATAATATTTGCAGGAAATATCTGACCTCTATGGGTGTGACCTGATAGTTGTAAATCAATCCTCTGGTTTTCAGGTTCACTTAAATTTACTGGCTGATGATCCATAAGCAAAAATGGTTTTGACTTATCTAAATCCTTTACTAAGGATGACAAATCTTTTCTTTTAATTTTTGTAACACGCTCTAAGGATGGGTCTTGTCTACCTACAACATAAAAGCTATCACTTACCAAAACTGAAGTATCACGCAGCACAGTTATACCTGCATTCTCAAAATTTTTAACTACATCATCTACATTACTTCCCATTCCATCATGATTACCAAGGGAGGCATACACTCCATATTTGCTTTTAATCCGCCTAAAGTTATCACTCATGTTTTCTTTTACAAAAGGGTCAATGCTACTATCAATAATGTCTCCAGGTATTAACACAATGTCAGGTTTTAAATCATTGATTTTATTTACCATACCTGTAAGCCTATTATTATCTACCATAATTCCAAGATGAATGTCCGAGACCATAATAACCTTCAAGGTCTCTAGATTACCCGCAACTTTATCAACATTTAGATCATATTTTGTTACTCTTACGCTACGAGCACTCCAAGTACCATATATCATTACACCAAATATAAATGCAACTACTAGACCCATTACTATTAACGAAACATTAGTATCGCCAGATAAACTTCTTGGGAGAATTATAATTTTTCTATTTATAACTCTTATTAAATCTATTATAGGCAATATTAAAATAAGATAAAACATTATTGCCATCCAATATGATCCTATAATATTTAATTTAGTTGATATTATTGCTGGTATGAAAGAAGGTATAAGCGTTGTTACAATATATGATGATGCTATTATTGAAAACAGTATCCAATATATTTTGGGATTTATAAAAGGAATATGGCGAAATAGGTTCTGCCACATCCTTAAACCTATATAATAATTTATGCTTCCATACAAGCAAATAAATAAAATAGCAATAAGTATCATTAATCCATTCATTTTTTTGCTCCTTCATATTGTTTTTTTTATTATAAAATTTTATACTATATAAAATTATACCATGATGTTGTGTTTTCGCACAGTCTATTGGTGAGATTGCAAAGATTAATTACCAATAATTCATACTATAGGGTTAGAAAAACAAATACCATAAATTAAAAAAAATTTAAAAATAAGAGTTTTAATTGATATCTCTTCCAAATTAGAACAAATACTGTTCCAGTTTCTGGCAAGGGCCTGGCGCCTTATATAAATTGGAAGTGAAACGGACAAACTATGTTGCTATTCTATTCTCAATAGAAATCATTTAAAAAACTGATATATAAATCCTTTATTTTCTGTAAAAAAAATACTATAATTAATAACGATAATATATTAATTATAGCTACAAACAAAAAATACTAAAGACAAACCACTTCAACTATAAATTTACGTAAGGTTTGTCTATAAATTGAGGAGCTTATACATGAGAAGAAAAGATATACTTGAGTTAAAAAGACGTTTTAAAAAAGAACAATGTACCTTCACTAAAATGTGTGGCTGCTATGTTAATGGAGAAAAACATACTATTTTAAAATTTAGAGAAAGCTTTCTAAATTTAGATGAGGATGAATACTTTAAATATTTAGATATTGCTAAAAAAGTAATGTCTGGAACTATTGGGAATAATATTTTAGAACTTAATTTTTCAACTGATGAAGATTTTACAAATGAAAGACAAATTTCGCTTATGCAGCTTAAAAACAGTCAATTAAAAGATGATGCTCTTGTAGGTAACCTTTATGATTTAATTATAGACAATTATGATTACACTGGTAATTTTTTAATACTCTTTTTTCATGATGCTTATGATGTTGTTAGCAAAACCAGAGATAATATAAAGATAGATGAATCTGAAGAAGTATATGAATATGTGTTATGTGCAATATGTCCAGTTTCACTTTCAGAGCCTGGTCTTAGATACTTTGAAGAAAAAAACGAAATTAAAGCACGTATTAGAGATTGGGTAGTCGAGTCCCCAACTAATGGCTTTGTGTTTCCTGCTTTTATTGATCGTAGTTCAGATGTTAACTCTATTATGTATTATACAAAAAATGCAAAGGATACACATACTGAATTAATGGAAAATGTTCTAGGTTGTCTTTCAAAACAAACGGCTACGGTGCAAAAGGAAACATTCCAATCAATTATTAAAGATTCTTTTAGTTCTGATGAAAATAAAGCTGATAAAATTTTTATGGATATACAAGAAAATCTAAGCACTATGATAGAAGAATACAATGATTTAAACGATGATGCAGATTGTGAACCTATAAGCTTAACAAAGAAGGATATACAAAAACTTTTAATAGAAAGTGAAGTTCCCCAGGAAATTACTACTGAGATTGAAAATTCCTATGTAGAGAACTTTGGTGATGATATCACAATAGCTAAAAATTTAATTGACGCAAAGGCTCTTAAGGCAAATGTGCAAAGAAAAAAGGAAGAACGCCTTTACAAACAAGTAGAAATACTTCAAGCTAGACTTGATCAAGTTAAACAAGAGAATACTATAGATAATGAAACTCACCTGTCTACAGAAGTTAATGATGATAATGTGGTTTTAGAAGAAGCTCTAGAAACTAATTTAGAGAAAGTTCCAGATGCATATTCAGAAGATAATAATGGTACCCCTCAGTATGATGTTATACTACAAGTAAAACCCGAAAAAGTATCTCAAATAAAATCTCAAATAATTAATGGCCAAAAATGCATAGTTATTCCTATTAATGACAATGAACAAACTACGGTTAATGGTATAGATAATTTGATTTAAAACAACTAACTTTACACCTTTCGACAAGTGACAGTCACCCTTTGTTATTTACACTCAATTTATGTAGTGATACAATATAAGAATAGGAAGGTGAAATATTATGATAGAATGTTTAAAAGATTTCTATGCATTAGATAATATTTTTAATACAAGTAATAATACCAATTATAGATTTGAAAATTTAATTGGGTTGGATAATTATGAATGTATACATCCAGTCAAACAAAGGAAAGTTTATGAAATTGCTAATCTATTATTAAAAGATAATGTTGGTAAGCACATCACTGATATTATAGTGTTTGGTAGTGCCACAACGCTTTTCTGTAGTAGCTTTAGTGATATTGATATAATCGTTTTAGGTGATTTTTCTGAGTTTTATCCAACTGTAGATTTACACGAGTTTGGAGAAATTGATTTATTTGGATATAATAAAAAACTATTCCTTAGTGATATGGAAAATAATAATTTTTATAGGAACGCTTGGGCGAAAGGGGTAAGAATATATGAGCAATTATCTGCATCTTGCTAAGAGTGATTTGAAGTATGCGAATTTTGGTCTTACAAATTGCACAGACGAAGTAGAAATTAATTATGCGGCTTATCATGTAAATCAAGCAATTGAAAAAATAATTAAAGCACTTTTAGAGCTTAATGGGAATGATTTGACTGACAGAAAGTATAAGACATATAATATAAGTTATTTAATTTCGTCTCTTCCTAAAGGGACACAGGTGCCGAATATAATAGTCGAAAGGAAATTTGAAATTATTAGATGGGTATCAGAGCCAAGATATAATGTGAATTTTAGAGAATCTAAAGAGGATATTTTAATTATATATACTGCAACATTTGAGTGGCTTAATCAAATCATGTTGATGCAGAGTAGATAATGTTTATTTTATTTTTACTGCATTTCTAGTCTTTAACAAGTTAAAAGGGAATTCAAATGAATTTCCTTTTAATATATTCGTATAGTCAATCCACCATGTTATCATCTGCAATAAAATCTACATAAGCATTCTTCTCCCTAAGCTTATTAATATAAACCACTGCACACCTAAATGTCTTTTTATTCTTTGGATTTTATTATCTCACTGAAAAATTCGCAGGCTTATTGTAACATTTACAAACTACTATTCAATTTGAAGTCAATATATTTTTCAAAACTAATTACAGTTTTGAATTTACAATAAAAGAAGATAGTATAAAAGGGATGAATGTATTAATATTTCTTATCAGCTATGTTATCATTGATATAGATGTTTAGTATTTAGAGAACAATGTTTGCGATAAACAATAACTAAATAAAGGGGAAATGCAATCTTGGTAAAGGATAAATTAAAAGACCATATTATGGAAACTGTTGAAAATCAAATAAAGGATAACAATCCTAAATGTACAACTGAAGTTTTTGGAAAATTAGTAGCTTGTGGATATGCACAAGATATGGCAAAGAAAATGATTGGAGCAGTTTTAGTGGAAGAGCTATATTATGTTTTGAAAAACGAGGAGTTATTTAATGAAGAAAGATATAGTGAAAAATTAGATAAGTTACCATTATTAATTAAGAAATTATATTGAATTCATAGAAAATGTATAGTAAAATCAAATTTTGCTATGCATTTCCTAATACAAGCTCCATAATGTATTTGTACAATAGAGGAATCATTTAAAAATATAAATAAGACTAAAGAAGGAGTATAACATATGGTTAGATCAATTATGAAAGACATATTCTTTCTTAATCAAAAATCAGAACTTGCTACAAAAGCAGATGCTCAGGTGATACAGGATTTGCTTGATACGCTTAAAGCAAATAAAGAAGGCTGTGTAGGAATGGCAGCTAATATGATTGGTGTCAAAAAAAGAATTATTGTGATCAGTATGGGTGATATGAACGTTCCGATGATTAATCCTGTGATAGTGAATAAATCGGGTCAATATGAAACAGAAGAAGGATGTCTTTCACTTATAGGTGTTAGAAAAACTAATAGATTCAAAGAGATAGAAGTAGAGTATTTTGATTCGGGATTTAAGAAGCGAAGGGGAAAATACTCAGGATGGATTGCTCAAATTATTCAACATGAAGTAGACCATTGTAATGGGATAGTCATATAGAAAAAAGGTAAGAGCACTGTTCAAGGTGCAATCATATTATTTATTTATTTATTTATTTATTTTTGTGACTTTAGCATAATAATAAAGATTTCGCTAAGAATTAACTTGGTGGAATCTTTTTTTGTAAGTAATTTTAAATAAGATGTTATAAAAAAGTAAAAACTTTCAGTTTTTACAACGACCTCTGAGGTCGTTACATAAACTGTAAGTTTATGTTTGCTATTCAGGGGTTTTTATGAGCGAAGCGAATTTTCTAATAGGTATTTGTATTTCAGATACATATTCATTTTCAGAATCTGAAAAGTCATAATCTACTATATTTTTTTCGATATCTTTATAGGGTCCTAAAAAAACAACACAAGCAAACTCATTTTCTGGAATCGTTATCAAATCCAACTCTACTATATTTTCAGTTGACAAGATTTCGATGAAATATTTAAATTTATTAAAATTTCCACTTGTCATGTTTTCTCTTGAAAGAGAAGTGTATACTTGACCTTCAATAAGCCAGGAACTGAGCTTTAAATATTTTTCGTTTTTTTTAACGGATTCTTTAAGTTCGTACTCGTTTTTACTATCTTTAATGTCTAAAACCACTCCAATTCTTTGAGTCAAGCGCTTTATCTTTACAATATTCAGCTCATGTTTTATATTTTCGAGTAGCTCAAGTTTTGTATTTATTTTGTTTTTTAAATTGACTAACTTATTTATTTTTACATCAATTTCCTCTTCCTTATTTTTTAGTAAGGTCATTAAGTTATTTGTGTTTTTATTATTCATATATCTTTTAATATCCTGTAATGAAATATCAAGATTTTTAAAAAATAGGATTCTGCTTAGTTTGAAAAAATTCCGAACACTATAGAATCTGTATTTATTTACAACATCACAATTAGGTTTTAAAAGATCGATTTTGTCATAATGCCTTAAGGTATCTGTGATTATATTAAAAAGCTTCGCTAATTCTCCAATTAAAAAAGTATCCTTCATAATTATGTCACTTCCATTCTATAAATATTAAACTATTTATCACTATTATTATAAACCACTAAGTAACATTAAAGCTATTAAAAAATATGAATGTAACCTATTGACATTAGAGCTAGTCCAAGGTTTATGATTTACTTAGATGAATTTTAATGATTCTATCAATAAATATTACAAAAGGGGAATACTATCATGAGTGGTTATAACACAGTATTAGCAAGAAATACGGAAAATGCTCCAAAAGGTATCGGTCCATATTCACAAACTGTAGCTTTCTCTCATTACAATAATCTTTCAGCTCAATTACCTATTGATCCAAAATATGGTAGAGTGGTAGCTGGTGGTGTAAAAGAGCAGGCTGGACAGTGCTTAAAGAATATCAAGGCAATTTTAGAAAGTATCGACGTTCCTTTTGACGATATTGTTAAAATTAATATACTCCTTAAAAACCTCTCGGATATTGAAGCCGTAAACGAAGTTTATACAACATTTTTCCCAGACTCGGCTATCGCAAGGGCCGTGGCCTATGTCCCTGCACGGACAACAGTTGCAGCTTCAGCTTTGCCTATGGATGCTTTGGTACAAATTGAAGCAGTGGTGTCACACGGAGATGGTACACCACCACAACTTGTTGAAGACAGGCATGGACTCATCATAGCAGCAAACAATACGGAAAATGCACCAAAAAGTTCTCTATATACACAAACTGTAGCTTTTTCTCATTACAGTCATATTTCAGCTCAATTACCTTTAGACCCAAAAACTGGTGAAATGGTAGCTGGTGGTGTAAAAGAGCAAGCTGGACAGTGCTTAAAAAATATCAAGGCAATTATAGAAAGTGTCGATCACGTTATCGACGATGTGGTTAAAGTAAATATATTCCTTAAAAATATTGCAGATATTGATGCTGTAGACGAAGTTTACACAACATTCTTCCCAAGCGGTGTTCCTGCACGAAGAACAGTTGGCGTATCAGCTTTACTTAAAGATGCTTTAGTCCAAATCGATGTAGTTGTAGCAAACGCTGAAGGAACACCTCCAAAAGCATAACAGGTATTTGTTTGTAAATACAGGAACTATCAAAGTTACTTGTTAATGTCGATGGTGAATGCGAAATCGCATATCATAATCATAAAAAGGAGCTGTCTCAAATGAAAATTGAGACAGCTCCCGTTTTTTAACAGCGTAGATGAAAAAGCATCGAGATTTTAGCCGATTATGGCAGAAATCTTGATCCTTTTTTACTTTTCGGGCATAATAAAAAAAGATGGATTGCTCAAATTATTCAACATGAAGTAGACCATTGTAATGGGATAGTCATATAGAAAAAAGGTAAGAGCGCTGTTCAAGGTGCAATCACAGCAATTAAAGAAAAATTCATGATAATTAACCAGTTATAATATAAAAACTATAAGTAAAATAAATACATAAACAAATTTGACTGAATTATTACTATATGATATTCTAACGAAGAATATATATATGTAGTTTTTATAAATATTAAAGCATAAAAGGAGTAATAATGAAATACGAATATAAAACACTTACTGATATTAGACACAAAGTTTTTACGGCCGTAAGTAAGATGGCCTTTGAAGACAATTTAAAAGATATAGAGAATATTCCATATGAGATCATTCGTGGAGAGGTGGGTAAGTATAGAGAAAGTACATTTCTTGAAAGAGCAATAGTTAGTGAGCGAATCCGTTTGGCAATGGGACTAAATTTAAGACCAAGTGATAAACCAAGATCAATTACGGAGGGATTAGAGGAGGCAACAAAACCTTCAAAATATTATGAACCGCCACTTGTAAATATTATAAAATTTGCTTGTAATTCTTGTCCAACAAATAGCTATGAAGTTACAAATATGTGCCGTGGTTGCCTAGCACACCCTTGTGTAGAAGTTTGTCCTAAAGGCGCAGTTAGTATGGCTAATGGGAAAAGTGTTATTGATCAGGAAAAATGTATAAAGTGTGGTTTATGTGCTAAAGTGTGTCCGTATTCAGCAATAATAAAACATGGGCGTCCATGTGCCATGGCATGCGGAGTGGATGCAATATATACGGATGAATATGGCAGAGCATCAATAGATTATGATAAATGTGTTAGCTGTGGAATGTGTTTGGTAAATTGTCCTTTTGGAGCAATATCCGATAAAAGCCAAATATTTCAACTAATTCAGGCAATTAATCAAAAGAAAGAAGTAATTGCAATTGTAGCTCCATCATATGTGGGGCAGTTTGGTAGAAATGTTGGATTTAATGATTTTAAAAGAGCGATGATTACAATTGGATTTAAAGATGTTGTTGAAGTTGCGATTGGTGCAGATATTTGTACAATTGATGAGGCAAAAGATTTTATAGAAAATGTACCTGAAAAACTTTCCTTTATGGGTACTTCATGCTGCCCTTCATGGTCTGTTATGGCTAAAAAATTATATCCTGAATATGCTGAAAATATTTCAATGACTTTGACTCCAATGGTTTTTGCTGCTCGACTTGTGAGGGAAAAACATAAAGATGCAATGATTGTTTTTGTTGGGCCATGTAGTGCGAAAAAATTAGAAGCTTCCAGAAAAAGCGTAAAAAGTGAAGTTGATTTTGTAATTACATATGAGGAGTTATCTGGAATGTTGGAAGCCAAAGAAGTAGAAATAATTGGTACAGATATGAGCTTGAGTAATGAAGCAACTGGTTCAGGAAGAGGCTTTGCGGTTGCAGGTGGAGTCGCTAAGGCTGTAGCTGATTTGATAAAAAAAGAACATCCAGGGCGAGAAGTAAAGATTAAAGCTGCGAATGGACTGAGAGAATGTAGGGAGATGTGTAATGATGCCATAAAAGGAAAGTATGATGGATATCTCATTGAAGGAATGGCGTGTCCGGGTGGCTGTGTGGCTGGAGCTGGGTGTATTGTCAAACCTAACATGGCTGGTGCTCAGGTTAAACAAGCGGCTAAAAATTCTGAGCTGAAGATTTCAGATGAGTCTAAATATGCTGATAAACTTTACTTGTTAGACGGAAAAAATCTAGAGTAGGAATAGAAAATATTATTTATTTATTTATTTATTTATTTATTTTTGTGCCATTGGGAATAAATATTTATATAATAATGTATATATTCTTAAAAGAAAGCGTTGGACTGAATTTTTTGATTCTTTGTCAGAATTAATTATAGCTAAAGTGTATTAAAATCGTATTTATTATACAGTAAAACCCACAACTATTCAATTAGTTGTGGGTTTTCTTACAATGAATTTGTGCGGAAAGCCCACTCCTTAAGGTGTGGGATGGATAGCACTTGTCGATAGGCAATAAAAGAATTATAAAAAAAATAATAAAGGAACAAATACAACACTATAATTAATTATCATTTTTGTATATTGTCCAAGGGATAGGAGAAAATACTATTAATATCTAGGGTAGAAGAAGACTTAAATACATAACTAAGGGGATTAAATCGTCTCCTGCGGAGCTGCAACATCTTCGTAGAAGATGCATTAATGACTTCAGAAGGAGATTTATACTTCCACTGAAGTTTTCTGTTTGTTAGGGTATGTACTTCCAGCTTATAGAAGTGGGAGACTTCCTTCTGAAATGTCGTTAAAATTGAAACTTCAACTATAGAAAAGGAGGTGAATATTCAGTGGCAAAAAAAGAAGCCAAACGACGGTTCGTATTGAACCTAAAGCTTAATCTTGAAAATTTTGAAGAAAAGATATTGGATAAAAGATTTGAAATCGGAAGAAAAATCTATAATTCAGTTTTAGGTAAAACTCTAAGTAGGTATAATAAAATGAGCAAGACTAAAAACTGGAGGAAAAATCAATCTGAATTATCAAATATTTATAAAAATAAATGGGACAAGAAAGAATTGAGTAAGCTTTGCACTCCGTATTTTGATATTAAAAATGCAATGCTTAAAGAATTTAGGCTAATCGAATATTCACTTCATGAAGATGTAAAATCAACGCAACATACATTTAAATATAATTTAGACAGCTTCACTGCTCAGAAGATTGCATCTAGAGTATGGAAATCTTTAGAAACTAATTTGTTTGGTAAAGGTGAACAAGTTCACTTTAAAGGCAGAAACAATCCGTTAAATTCATTAGAAGGTAAATCTAATGGTACTGGAATAAGATACGATATTGAAACAAATACGCTTAAATGGAAAGGGTTAAAGATTAAAACAATGCTTAATATAAATAACCAATATGAGATAGATGCTTTAAGGAATAAAATATGTTTCTGTAGAATTAAAAGAAAATTTGTACGAGGGCATTATAAATATATACTTCAAATAGTTTTAGATGGAGTAGCTCCTACTAAGTTTAACCAAGCGACAGGATAAATTAGAAATGATATAGGCCTTGGATATTGTGGAATTGACATAGGCACACAGACAATTGCTTATACTTGTGAATCTGATGTTAAGCTATATGAATTGGCTCCACATGTACAAAACATTGAAAGTGAAAAACGTAGAATTCAAAGATATATGGATAGAAGTAAGAGAAAAACTAATCCTAATAATTTCGATGAAAATTGCACTATAAAAAAAGGTGTTAAATTAGAATGGAAATATTCAAATAAATACGTAAAAGCTAAGAATAAACTTAAAGATGTATAAAGGAAACAAAGGGATATAAGAGAACAAGATCATAATATAATGATTAATGAAATAGTAAAAAATTGCAATGCAGTCTATGTTGAAGAAATGAACTTTAAAGGATTGCAAAAACGTGCTAAAAATACAACTACTAATGATAAAACTGGAAGGATTAACAAGAAAAAGAGATTTGGCAAATCATTAGCAAATAAAGCACCTAGTAAATTTTTAACAATGCTAGAAAACAAGCTAAAATCTAAAGGTGGAAAATACTTTGAAATTAATACATGGCGAGTGAAAGCTTCACAGTATAACCACTTAAATCAACAATATAGTAAAAAGAAATTATCACAAAGGTGGAATTATTTTGAACATAATGGTAAACAAATTAAAGTCCAACGGGATATATATTCGGCATACTTAATTAAAAATGTTAATGATGATCTATGCAGTATAAATTTTGATGCATGTAATAAAGATTTTGAAAAGTTTTTATTGTTGCATAATAAAGAAATTAAAAGATTGCAAGGATTAGATAATTTAAGTAGTATGGGAGTTTAGAATAAAAAAATGTCTTGAAACGGGCATTATGCTATCGCTAACGGGTTGGTTGCAATCCTTGATGGTGAAATTTTTGGGGAAAATAATTAGTGTTAATATCATTCGTGATATTAAAGAAAGTTATTTAGTACCTAAGAACCCCATGCTTTTAAGCGTGGGAGTTTCAGGTTTTAATTTAATTATATTAGAGAGATCAAGGATAATTGTAAATAATAATGATGGTTTTTGAAAGGTGAAAAACATACAATTTAATAGTTTGATGAGAGCCTAAAAGATAATATATATAGAGTGATAATTCTATCTTTATCCACCTTTCTCGAAAACATGCGAACGAGGTATGACCTTCCTGGGATTCTATATATGCTGGCGATGGATGATTATAGTGTGACAGGTGTGTATTGGATGTTTAGATATGCAAATTTATTTTGAGGAGATATTTTGTTTAAAACAAGCAAATCTTCTATATTTAAAACGTTTTATATATAAATCTGTTTGAATTATAGTAAAACAAATTGTGTTCACAATTTGTTTACGTACCCCTGGGGTTTTTATGAATGGAGTGAATTTGCTATAAATGGTTGAGCAAAATGTGATATAATTTAGACCGTAATGATAACAATATATGAACAATCAAGAGGGGGATTTAAAAATATATGGGAATAATGGATTTGTTTAAAGCAAAAGAAAACGAACAATTACATAGTGAAATAGAATCTTTAAAGTCAAAGCTATTACCAGAACATAATAAAATTGAGGAGCTAAACAGAGAAATAAAGTATCTTAACTTAGATAAAAATAATTTAAAAAATGAGTTGCAACGTTTAACTACGGAAAAATCGAGATTAGAGAAAGAAACGAATGAAAAAAAATCTGATTTAATTATTTTAGATGAAGTGCTATTGATGCAAGAATTCGGATTATATAAACCGACATATGACTTTGCTAATGCTGAAATGTATAAAGATAAACTAGAATCTATAAGACAATTACAAAAAAACAAAATAAAAGATAAGAGTGCAGTTAGTTATTCACAATCATGGACAGTAGATGGAAGCCTAGCTAAAGGTAAAAAGATGACTAATGATAATATTAAGCAAATTTTAAGGTGTTTTAATAATGAATGTGAAAATGCTACAGATAGAGTTAAATTTAATAATATCGAAAGTATGAGAAAAAGGATTATTAAAGCGTATGATGCATTAAACAAACTTAATGAAACCAATAAGGTATCTATAAGAAATAGTTTCCTAGAATTAAAATTGCAAGAGTTAAATCTAGCGTATAAATATTTAGTAAAAAAACAAGAAGAAAAAGAAGAACAAAAAAGTATTCGTGAGGAATTAAGAGAACAAGCAAAATTACAAAAGGAATTAGAAGAAATGAAAAAAAATATAGATAAAGAATTAAAACATTATGATAATGCATTAAGTAAAGTAGTAGAGCAATTAGCAAATGAAAATTTAGATAAGCAGCAAAAGGAATTATTACTTTTGAAGAAAATAGAATTAGAGGCTCAGCTCGTAACATTAAATGATAATTTAAGAGATGTTGATTATAGACAAGCAAATCAAAGAGCAGGATATGTTTATATTATAAGTAATATAGGAGCGTTCGGAGAAAATGTTTATAAAATAGGCATGACACGACGTTTAGAGCCTCAGGATAGAGTAGATGAATTAGGTGATGCTTCAGTTCCATTTAGATTTGATGTTCACGCTATGATATTTACGGACGATGCACCTAAACTAGAAAACGCTCTACATAAAGCCTTTGACAATAAAAAAATCAATATGGTAAATAAAAGAAGAGAATTTTTTAAGGTAACATTAAATGAAATTAAAGAAGTAGTAAAGGCTGAATTTGATAAAACTGTAGAATTCGTTGAAATACCAGATGCAGAGCAGTATAGAGAGTCTATAAAAATCAAACAATTTAAAGTATCTTAGATTAATTATATTATAAATCTAATTTAAAAAATAAAGAATCTGCAAATTGGGTTTTTAGTTATTTTTTAAAAGTTTATAGCGGTAGTATGAATTTCAAACATTATGGAACGTAAAATATTCCCATTGATCCCAATTTACATATACAACTTAGCTACAAAGGGTAAACATAATAATGCAGTCTGTAGCAAAACAAATTGTGTTTACAATTAGGTGACGTACCCCGGCAGGTTGAGCGAAAACTATCAATATTTGTCTAATTATGGTGTTATATAACTATAATAAGTGGATGTAGTGTGGGTTAAATGAATTATGTATTTGGAAAACAAAGAGATCAAGTTCTTATTGAATCCATTGAAGAATATGTACATGATGATAGTGAAGTTAGAGTTATGGACAAATTAGTAGATAGCTTTGACTTATATTCACTTGGTTTTTTGATAGGAAAGAATGATGAAACAGGTAGACCTAAATACAGCCCACAGGATATGCTTAAACTTTACATTTACGGATATTATAATGGAATAAGATCTTCAAGAAAACTACAAAAACAAACCATAATTAATAGAGAAGTTATCTGGTTACTAAAAGGAGTGCAACCAAAGCAAAGGGCTATATCTGACTTCAGAAAAGAAAACACCAATGCTATAAAACAAGTATTTGATGTGTTTGTTGATTTTTGCAATGAAATCGGATTATATGGGAAATCACTAGTGGCTATAGATGGAACAAAAATAGAAGCTTCTGCGTCAAAACGAAGACATATTAGTAAACGTAAGCTTACGGTAATGAAAGAGAAAGTACAAGCTCAAATTAATGAATACATGCAAGACTTAGAAATAAATGATAGATTAATAGAAAACACTGAAAACAAACTACTAAGTAAAGCTGAAATCGAGAAAACCATAGCAAACTTAAAAGAAAGATTAAAAAAATATGATAATCAATATAAAGATTTAGTAAGAAGAAACTGTTTGCAGTTTTTTCATGGGGTCTGACCCCATTACATAAATTGGTCACGAGGTAGACAAGTTCTGTTTGCTAACAATATGGGAAAATAAAACAAAAAAAGTGTATAATGAAGTAGTATTAAGGGTTAGTTTATGAAAATAACTTTAATAAACCATAGAGGAGGGTAATTATGAAAAATAAAAAAACAATTAAATCATCCATACCAGATGCCCATTTATTATTATCTTCACTAAGGGCAGTTGGGTATATAGAAGAGACAGCAATAGCTGATATTGTAGATAATTGTATTTCAGCGGAAGCTACTGAAATTAATATAGAATTTGATTGGAACAATAAGAGAATTAGTATTATTGATAATGGAATAGGTATGGATTCAGAAGAACTATTTAAGTCAATGAGAATAGGGTCTTCAGATCCTAATGAACAACGTGGATATTACGATCTTGGTAGATTTGGAATGGGTATGAAAACAGCTGCATTTTCTTTGGGAAAGCGGCTTACCGTAATTACAAAAAAAAATGGAGTAGTAGCTAATGCATGTTGGGATTTAGATTATATTGAAACAACACGTGAATGGGATTTAATTATTTGTAAAGATGATGAAAAAATCATTGGAAATGCAAACAGTATGCTAGAAAATATAGAAAATGGAACAATTGTATTTATTGAGATGTTAGATAAAATGATAGATGAAAATAATATTATTAAATCAAAAACTAAATTTTATAATACTATGAATAAGGTAAGTAAGCACATAGGGTTAGTATTTCATAGATTTATCAATGAAGATGATGTATTTATTAATGTTAATGGAAATTTAGTTCTTGCTTGGGACCCATTTGTATTATGTAATACTGCTACACAGGAATTAAGTCCGGAGATTCATTACGAGAAAGGTAAGAAAATTAATATAGAACCTTTTATTTTGCCACATAAAAATAAATTTGACTCAGATAAGGGATATAAAGATGCTGGTGGTATCAAAGGTTGGCAGCAGCATCAGGGTTTTTATGTTTATAGGAATAGAAGATTATTAGTTTATGGGACATGGTTTGGACTTTTTAAGAAGGAACCGTCTTTTAATCTTGCACGTATTAAACTAGATATTAATGCAGATAGTGATTTGGATTGGCAGATAGATATAAAAAAATCGAAAGCCGTTCCACCTGTATATATAGAAGAACTTATTGAACAGGTGGCTAATATATGTGGGGAGAAGTCAGCCAGTGTATATAATTCAAGAGGTACTTATTTAAAAAATGCAAATTCTAATTCACCTCAATTAAGTTATGTTTGGGAACAAAGGAAAAGTAGCACAGGAGAATATAAATTTTATTTGAATAAGAAACATTCACTTTTATTAAATTTAAAGAAGTCCTTAGATGAAGAAAACAAAAACATACTCAATTCTTATTTAGCATTGGTGGAAAATTTTTCTCCAGTCATGCTTTCAGGGGTGGCAGACGCTATGCATAATTTAAGGAAGAATAATAGTTTGAGCATTGTTGATGATATAGCAAAACAAAAGGATTTATTGCATATTAGAAGTTTGATCAAAATATTCCTTGAAAATGGATATATAAAGGAAGAGATATTATCAACACTTATGGATATGAAAAACTATATATATTTAAAAGACGAGATTAAACAAATTATTTAGGAGGAAAAACAAATGGTTAATATTTGTGAGGTTGATAGTAATGATAAAATGTTTTATCGTTCTGCATATGATTTTTGTATGGGATTGATTGCTAAAAATAATATGTTAATAAAGGATGCTATTGATGAAACAATGAAATTTATGGGAGCACAAGTTAATGATTCTCAAAAACTTAATAATTATTTATTTGAGCAGATTAGTATGGAATATGATAGGGAATCTTTTTTAGTAGGTCCTGAAGTGAAAGATGTTACGTGGTGGCAAGATTACAAGAAGACGATAGAGTCTCAGTTCTGGAATAGATACTATAACTATTTAATTGAAAAAGGATGGGACAGGGGGGCCATTGATATCGGCATTGATAATACCACGGATAAAGTTTTAAATGCAATGGCTAACCCACTTCTTAATATAGAAGAGGAAAGAAAGGGTATGGTTGTGGGGTATGTACAATCAGGTAAAACGGCTCATTATATTGGATTGATAAATAAAGCGGTAGATGCAGGATACAAAATCATAATAGTCTTAGCAGGAATGCATAATAATTTGCGTAGTCAAACACAATCAAGAATAGATGAGGAAGTATTAGGGTTTGAAACAAGTACAAAGTACCTAAGTGAACAAGTAGAGCTTATAAAAAACGAAATAGGAGTTGGAGTAGGAGCACGATCAAAAACAGATTTCTATGTTCAACCGCTTACATCTAGAGATGAAAATGGTGATTTTAATAAAGCAAAGTCTAGAATAAGCGTTATCCCACAAAATCCAGTGTTACTAGTTGTAAAAAAACAGGTGTCTGTCTTAAAAAATTTAATTGAAAATTTTAAAAATAATCATATTGCTAGTGTTAACTTTGAAAAGAATACTGTACATATCACACCTAATTATCCACTTCTAATAATTGATGACGAAGCAGATCAGGCTTCTATAAATACGAATTATGCTTTTGATGAAAATGGAAATATACGCTCAGAGTATGATCCATCTACAATTAATAGATTAATAAGAGTACTATTTAAATTATTTGATTGTAGGTCTTACGTAGGATATACAGCTACACCATATGCTAATATATTTATTCCTGATAAAGTATATGATGATCAATATGGTAGCGATTTGTTTCCAAAAGATTTTATACTTAGTCTTCCAAAACCTAATAAATATATAGGCGCTGTGGAGTTTTTTGGAAGTGAAGAACAGCCAGGTATGCCATTATATAGGGAAGTAAAGGATTTAACATTTATTGATTCAAAAAAGAAATCTGTAAGAAGTGAGTTACCTAAAGAATTAGAAAAAGCTATTATGTCATTTATAATATCTATTGCCACAAGAAATTGCAGAGGAGAAAAAGGTAAACCCAATACTATGTTAATTCATATCACCAGGTTAACTGATATTCAAAAAATGGTACATCGTAAAGTTAAAACATACTATGAGGATTTAATGTGCCAAATAAAAGGTGGAGATACAGAAATTGCGGATAAATTGCATGATTTTTGGATTAGTGATTATAAAAAAACGACATCTACAATGTTACAAAAACATAAAAAATATATGGATAATATTAAAATAATTGAATGGAAAGATATTTTTGGTGAAATAAAGAATATAATGTGTGATAATATGATAAAAGTGTATAGTATTAATGGGAAAAGTAAAGATGCTTTATTATATAAAGAACATAAAAGCAAGCAATACAATGTGATTGCAATTGGTGGCGATAAGTTATCAAGGGGATTGACGCTTGAAGGTCTTACCGTAAGTTATTTTACAAGGGAATCTAAAATGTATGATACATTAATGCAAATGGGGAGATGGTTTGGCTTTAGACCTGGATATGCTGATTTATGTAGAATATACACTCAGAAAAATCTTTTCCTTTGGTTTCAAGAAATATCTTTTGCAACGGAGGATCTTAGAAACCAAATTGATTATATGAATAATATTGAAGAAACACCTGAGAACTTTGGGTTAAGAGTAGCGACGCATCCAGGATTAAAAATATCAAATGAGAAAAAAATTAAAAGTGGTGATGATAGAAGGATGTCATTTAGCAATACGTTGAGTCAAACTAGATCAATTGATATAAATGCAGAAAAATATCGTATAAATTTTGTTGCTACAGAAAAATTTATTAAGTCATTAGGGAAGAATGTAGAACATTATTGGGAGAAAAAAGGGAGAGAGAAAAGCACCAATAGCCACCTGTTTTGGGAGAATGTAAATGGTAATTATATTGTGGACTTTCTCTTAGAGTATGAGACTTCTAAAAATGCAAATAAGGCTAATAGTAAGTATATGGCTGAATATATACAATCTCAAATGAAAGTTGGAGGATTAACTAATTGGACAGTATGTTTAATAAATGTTGGAAAAAACAAAGAATTAAAAATTGCTGATTTGACAATCGGCCAAGGTATTACACGAACGGAAAAAGGTTTCGATAAGGTCGGTGACATATGCTCTATAAGAACATTAACTTCAAAAGATCAGGAGTATTATGATTTTACACAGGCTCAAATGGATGATGTTAGAAAAAAACAGGTAGCAAAGGAAAAGGACAAAGGAAAAACTACGTCTGAATTCATAAGAGCAACGATTAGAGATCGACTTAATGGATTGATTATTATCTATCCAATTAACGTGGAGGAAGTCAAAGATTTAAAAATTGAGGGTGAAATTATTAAAACAGCAATAGGTTTTGCTATTGTATTTCCTGATAATAAAAAGCTTGGAGATTTGGTTTCTTATAAGCTAAATGCTGTGGGAGTTAGGGGTGATGAAAATGAGTTATATTAGTGAAATGTATAAGACTATTGAATGCGATCTCATACTTCCAATCTATGAAGGTAAAAAAAAGTTATCAAGATCTAAAGTGTTAGACAATTCAATTAGAACAATCTTCTTTGTTGATGCAAATACTAAAACCCGTGAATTTGGAATTAAATTAAATATGGATTATAGTAGAGAGGTTATAAATACGTTACCTAAATGGAAAGGCATAGAGATAGCTATTAATCATATGTATGATTATGAGGATGAAAACTATGACTGCATTGTTTTTCAACAATTAGAACAATATGAAAACTACATTTTTGAAATAATAGTTGAAGACATTTTTGATACACTGAAATGCTTAAGAGAGCCTAATAGGACAATTATAACTTTAATAAATGTTCTTACAAAATGGAAAAAGTTTTTTCTCATTCAGCCAGAAATTAAAATGTCTGAAATAAAGCAACAAGGGTTATATGGAGAATTATTATTGCTCGAGCAATTAATTAAGAAGTATGGTGAACAGGCAGTACATTGGTGGACGGGTTGTAATATGGAGACCCATGATTTTTATATAGATACTAATGCTGTAGAAGTGAAGACCACAAGTACAAAAGGACCGTATAAGATAAATATTAGTAGCGAGTATCAATTAGATCCTATGGATGTCAACGGTAGGTTGTTTTTGAAATTTATTGCGCTAAGGAAAAGTGAAACAGATGGAGAACATTTGCCAGAATTAATTGAAAAAATAAAAACTACAGTTATGGATCATCAAGGTAACATAGAAGAATTTAATAATAAATTGTATAAATACGGGTTCATTAAAGAACATCCTGAGTTATATAATATTGGATTTAAACAGAGAGAAATGTGTAATTATGAAATAAATGGTCAGTTTCCTAAAATCGTTAGTAAAGACTTACCAACAGGTATTGGAAATATAACGTATGAGTTAGATCTGCCTATCTGTGAACAGTTTCAAATAAGTGAGGAAGAACTCTATAATGCGCTAAAGAGGTGCCAAAATGATAACTGAGCAAATGAAAGAATTTAATAATGAACTGCTTGAAGAAGTAAAATTGCATCCGATGGTTAATAAAACAGGGAGTGAAGACGCTTTTACTGCTGTTTTTGTATCATACATTGTTGGTGCAGGTGAAACATTTGCGTCAAATTGTGAAATATTAAATTATAAAAAGACAAGTGAAAAAATGAGAATTAATGGATATGCTTATGACGAATATTTCCAGACACTTACGCTAATTATTAGTGATTTCAATAATAGAGAGAGTATTGATAAGATAGGTAAAATAGAGATTGACAAGAATTTAAAGCAAGCAACTAAATTTTATAGAAATTGTAAAACAGATTATTTCCTAAATATAGAAGAATCAAGTGTCGGGTATGGTGCATATGAGTTTATTAAAGAAAAAATATCGTTTATAGAAACATTAGAAGTTGTTTTATTAACTAATAAGGAAGCGGCATGTCACATTCCTAATGATATACATATAGATAAAGTTACTGTTAAATATGATGTGTGGGACTTAGAGCGGATTTGTCAATTTATATATCAAAATAAAATACAAGAAGATATTGTTATACGATTCCAAAATAAGTACAAGCATAGTCTTAAAATGATAAAGGTAGAGGGTTCAAATGATACTTATGACTGTTACATAGGAATAATACCAGGTATATGTTTAGCTAATATTTATAAAGACGAAGGGCAACGATTAATAGAAAAAAATGTACGGTCATTTCTACAGGCAACAGGTAAAATTAATAAAGGGTTAAAAGAGACGTTGTCTAAATCATCTGAAATGTTTATGGCTTACAATAATGGAATTTCTACAGTGGCTGAAGAAATTATATTGGATGAACAAAATTCTACAGATAATTTTGTTAGAATTAAAGAAATAAAGGGATGGCAAATTGTTAATGGTGGACAGACTACAGCGTCTATATACAATGCATTACAAAATAAGATTTCCTTGGATAATGTAAATGTTCAAATGAAATTGACTGTAATAAAAAATAAAGAAAAAGCTAATGAAATTGTAAGCAATATATCAAAATATGCGAACAGTCAAAACAAAATTAATATGTCAGACTTTAGTGCTAATGATGAGTATCATATTGATATGGAAAGACTTTCAAGGAAAATATTTATACCGACAGATAAGGGTAAAAGTACTAGCAAATGGTTTTATGAAAGAGCAAGAGGTCAATATATGGTTGAGTTAGGTAGACAACCTACGGCAGGTACAAAACGTCAATTTAAAGAACAAAATCCTAAAAGTCAATGTATATCTAAAACCGTTGCAGCAAAGTGCCTTATGGCTTGGCTTAAATATCCTGATATTGTTAGCAAAGGTCTAGAGACAAATTTTATTAAATTTTCAGAAAAAATAAAACTTGACGAAATAGTAGCACCTTGTGAACAAAGCTATAAAGATATGATTGCTAAAGTTATTTTATTTCAAGGTTGTGACAAAATTGTTGATAGTTTAAAATTTGGAGGATATAAAGCGCAAATCAATTACTATACGATAGCATTGCTATCAGAATTTCATCAAAATGAAGTAAGCGATGAATACATATGGAAAAATCAAAGAATACCTGCTGAATTAGAAATATTAATCGAAGAGTTAGCATATAAAATTTTCAATCATTTTGAAAAGCCAAAGGTTAAAGGTATAAATATAGGGCAATGGTGTAAAAAAGAAGATTGCTGGTTATTGCTAAAAGAGAGATATATAAAAGAAGAAATATAGTTTGAAATAAAGTGATAAATCGACAGTTTAATTTATTTGTGTTAAGGTGCACTTATTAAATTTGTGGAGAAATGATAATGCATATGATTTGTTTGTTTGAGCTTTGGATTAAAAAACTGGTTTGATAAGAAAATAAACAAGAAAGCTTTTGAATGCCATTATAGGTGGGAGACAGGTACACCTAGGTAATTACAATAAAGGTATTTATTAAGTATTGAAATTCTTTTAGTTTGATGTTATGCTGCTAAATAGAATAAATATTTCTAGATAGGTGGAACACGATGAGTAAATATAAAATTATTGATCTTTTTGCAGGTGCAGGTGGATTAAGTTTGGGTTTTCTAAGTACTAAAAAATTTGAGATTACTTTAGCAGTAGAAATAAATAGATTTATGCAAGAAACTTATATTGCTAACCATTCAAACGTAAGAATGGAGAGTGATATCATTGATATAGTTAAGAATATAGATAGAATAAAAAGAGATTTTGTAAATATGGATGTAGTTGTTGGGGGACCGCCTTGTCAAGGATTTTCAAATGCTAATAGGCAGAAGAGTTCATTAATATCAAATAATAACCAACTTGTTAAAGAATACGTAAAATTCATTGAAACAATTAAACCGAAGGTATTTGTCTTTGAAAATGTAAAAGCTATAAGATCTGTAAAACATAAGTTTTTTGTTGGAAAAGATGATTTAGCACTAATTAATAGACTTAATTTGAAAACAATAGTTGAAGAAGTAGATATTGGAATAAATAATACACTTACATCATTAATTGTTGATTTTGTAAATGAAAATGGAATTAATAATTTATGTAAATTTTCTTTAAGAAATGATATATATATTGAGCTGAATTCAATAATAAAAAATGAAAAGAAGGCAAAAGACAAGTTAGTTAAATTAAAAAAAATAATTCCAAATTGGGATTGCTTTCATAATAATTATTACATTGAAGAATACAGAACTCAGTGGTATTTAATAAAAGAAAACTTTGATAATAATAGGCCACAAGAGTGTTTAAAATATATAAAGAATATAATTGAGGCACAAAAAGTATTAAATAAATTTAATGAAATTTCTAAACATAACATTAAGCTGATCGGTTTTTATATTAAAAATGAAAATATTACGATAAAAGTAGAAACTTATAACGTTTTTGATTTTTTATTAGAATCATTTAGAAAAGCGGGATATACATTTGATAGCGGAATTTTAAAGGCAGTTAACTTTGGGGTTCCTCAAACAAGAGAAAGATTAATCATTATTGGTGCCAGAGATGATATAATTGGTAATTCAAAGAAAAAAGTGGAATTACCACTAGCAGTCTTTACCAAACAAGAAGAGTACACAACGATATTTAATGCTATTAGTGATTTAGAATTAATGGTACCAGATAAAATTGTTAATGAAGTTGGAAAGATAAAGCAAAATACGGACATTAAATGCCCTTTTACATATTCAGATTTTGTTTTTGATTCAGAAGTAATATATAACCATGTAAATACGAGTACTAGAGAAGTTGCATTAGGAAGGTTTAAAATATTATCAGAGGGACAAAATTTCCATGATCTTAGTAAGGAACAACAAAGCACGTACACTGATCCGAGCAGAACTCAGAATACAATTTATCAAAGACTAAAATATGACACGCAATGTGGAACAGTTGTAAATGTAAGGAAGTCAATGTGGATTCATCCTAAAATGGATAGAGCTGTGAGCATAAGAGAAGCAGCAAGGTTACAATCTTTCCCTGATTCGTATATTTTTAAAGGAACAAAAGACTCACAATATCAACAAGTTGGGAATGCTGTTCCTCCGTTGCTTGGGAAAGCTATAGCTGAGAAAGTGTTAGAGTTCTTGAAATAATGGGTGTGAAAAAATGTATTAGTTTGTAGCTAATGCATTTTTTCTATTTTAATACACAATACGGAAGAATGGAGGTTAATTGTGATAATGAAGTAAATGAACCAACACAGGGGGACCTGTTTGATATTATTATAGGTAGTAAATTAAGTAGGGGAGTAACTAGTAAAAAATTAATTACTACTTATTAGGGTATACAACCAATATATCAAAATCTATTACTATACAGCAAATAAGGTGTTGTTTATAATTAATATTAAGCCTAAATAATTTAATCAGCAGAACTTTTATGAAAGATTATTAAACTTTAATAGGGGTATAGTTGATGATTTTAAAATTTCTATTTAAAAATTAAATTAATAAATAAGTTGTTGCGGAGAAGTCACTAGAATTACATTTATAATATATATATTCATATCTAAGGATGGTGTATTATGGCATTAATAAATAAAAACAATATAAAAAGAATTGATAGAAAAACAAATAAAATCCATAGTGAAGTTAATGGCTCATATTCAGTTTTTATTAATAAAGACGGTAAACAGTTTTTGCAAATAGACACATATGGTTCTCCAGACAGAAAAATACAAGAAAAAGTAAGTCAATCAATACAATTTAACAGAGAAACGGGGGAATTCTTATTAAACTTATTAAGAAGCAACAAAAATACAACAATTAAAAATGCAGATAAACTTGAAGATGTAGAAACTATCAAAAATAAAATAAAGAACATTGAAGAATACGTTAAAAAGAAATCATTCATTTACTCTAATGCAGCCATTTGTAACTTCTATCTCTCCCTTAAAACGAAACCATTCGTCATCCTTGCAGGAATAAGTGGAACGGGTAAATCTAAGTTAGTTAAATTATTTGCCAGTGCTATCGGTGCTACCTCCGAAAATGGTCAATATAATATTATTAGTGTTAAACCTGATTGGAATGATAGTACTGAATTATTTGGTTATAAGAATATAAATGATGAATTTGTTCCTGGTAAGTTAACTGAAATTATTTTTAGAGCTTCAAAAGAAGAGAATATTAATAAGCCTTACTTTATATGTTTAGATGAAATGAACTTAGCTAGGGTGGAGTATTACTTAAGTGAATATTTAAGCATTATAGAGTCTAGGGAACTGGATGAGAATAATAATATTAAAACAGATAGATTATTTTCTAAGGGGTATTTAGCTGAAGGAAATGAGTATGCAAATTTAAGAATACCTGAAAATATTTATATCGTAGGTACTGTTAATATGGATGATACAACTTTTGCTTTTAGCAGAAAGGTATTGGATAGAGCGAATACTATTGAGTTTTCAGATGTAGATTTAGATGCTTTGGATTTTAGCAATGAAGAATGTGAAAGCATTAATGTAGATAACGATTTCTTTAAGACAAGCTTCTTAACTATTAAGGATGCTTTAAATAGTGATGATGCATTTGTTAGGCAAACTAATAGTAAGGTTAAAGATATAAATGAGATATTAGAGCAAGGTAATAAGAATTTCGGATATAGAGTTAGAGATGAGATTGTATTTTATATGTTAGAAAACAAGATCAATGATTTATTAAGTGAAGATGAAGCTTTTGACTTTCAAATAATGCAAAAGATATTACCAATTATAACTGGGAGTGAGCTTGTAATTAAAGATATTCTAATTAAATTATTTAATTACTGTAATACGAGTGGTAAAGAAGTCACCGCTTCATTGGACTATATTGAAGATTGTGAAACAGAGCTTAAATCAGGTAATATTAAGTATAAGAAGAGTGCTAAAAAAATACTTATGATGTTAAGAGGTTATGATGATGGATTTACTTCTTTCTGGGCGTAATGATAAGCTTTTAGAAATAGATTGTAGTGGCGAATTCTCATTAACATTTAGTGGTGAAAGTATAAATAAGAAGGCAAGAGATTTAAGTATTAACATAAATACAACCGCAACACTTGCTGTAGCACTGGAATATAAAGATAAGAATAAAGTTACAGTGAAAGTCGTTTCTGATAATGGTGAGTTAGCAGAAGTTAGTGGGCCTAATGTTAAACCATGTTTTTATGAAAATGGGAAATATCAGCTCATCTTAGAAGTTAAAGATAAGGGCAGTTATGAAGTAATTCATATGGGCAGTAATTTAAATAATGGGTTTCAGAAAATAAGTAATTGTTATATTGGAATGATTGATTTTTCGTCAGATATTGGATTGTCTAATTTTATAATTACTAAGGATGGAAAGGATATATTATCTATAGATATAGAAGTCTTTCCGTCTAAAATCGATTATCAAAAAGATTACAAAGACATAATGAATGAAGTAAATGACGAGATATATTCTTTAGCATTTGCCCTTATGGGTAAAACTTATTTAGAAACCAGGCTGGTGGATACTAATCATCAAACTAATGCAGAATTTATTAGTATTTTGAGATGTATATTTGATGATCTAGAAAAAGCTATAAAAAGAATTATAGCAAACCCTAAGCATAACGTAGAAACTATTGAATCTATAAGAAGGGTAGAAAAATCAAGAGTACCTTCCCGTAATACAATTTCTTATCTTAGGAAGCATTCGAGCGTGCTTGTAGAGCATCAAAACGGATTTATTAAAGGGAAAGGTAAAAACTACGTTGCAACTAGGGTTGTAGATAAAAGGAAAATCACAACTATAGATATATATGAAAATAGATTTGTTAAGTACATGATAACCAGTATTATAAAAAGATTAAATGTTATTGTGAAAAATATAGATATAAATATGCTTTGCAATAAAGCCAACAATAATGGTAATAATCCTGATGATAAAGTGAAACTACATAAGTTTTTAAAGGATAAGATATCTATATTAGAAAAACATCTAAAAAATGGATTTAGTAATGTTAGTAATCTTACAGGCAAAAAGACTATGAGTTTAGTTTTTCAAATAGCTCCTGGCTATAGAGAAGTTTACAAAAAATATATTATGCTAAGTAAGGGGCTAGCTTTAGGAGATGGCATTTATCAAATGACTCCTAAAAAGTTATATTTATTATACGAGATGTGGTGTTATATGAAAATACATCATATTCTCAGTGATTTAGGTTATGTAGTAGAGGAATATGGAATATTAAAGTATAAGGACAATGGGTTCTATTTAACACTATCACAGGACTCGGAAGCTAAGATGATTTATTCTAACAAGAAGAATAGGTTAGAGTTATGGTATAACAAGTCATATTCGTCTCAAACAACTAATCAAAGACCAGATACTGTACTTAATATTAGAAATTTAAATAATAAAGATGACAATAGAATTTACATATTCGATGCTAAGTATAGAATAAATGTAGATGATAAAGGGAGTATAGGTCCAGTTGAGGATGATATAAATGTAATGCATAGATATAGGGATGCAATAGTATCAAAACTTAATAACAAGGTTCAATTTAAATATGATACCTTTGGGGCCTATGTTATGTTTCCGTATGGAGATGAGGAGAAGTTTAAAGAACATAACTTTTATAAGAGTATAGAAGAAGTAAATATAGGAGCTTTTCCTATGCTACCGGGAAGTACGAAGCTAATAACCAAGCAGTTAAAGAAAATAATAGAACAATCCCCACTGGATGCAAGAAATGACAGGGTAGTTATAGATGAATATGATGACTATGGGAAGTTTAAACATCTGAACGTAATGCTTGTTAATGTGAAGAATAAAGAGCATTTAAAAGAGTATAAAGAAAATCTCTTTTATCATATTCCAATAGCGAAATTAAAAGAGGTTAGAGATTCGGTTGAGTATTTAGCATTCTATCAATCAAAAGAAAGTTTTAAAGATGGTGGTGGAATAAGATATTTTGGCAGGATAAAAGAGTGCAAAGAATATAAGAGAAGAGAATGTACTGAACTTAAAGCAAGAGCTGGTACTGAGAATGATATTTACATAAGAATTAACTTAGAATCTATAGAAGAAGTAGATAGTATAGTACCAATTCAAACAGGAACTAGACTTGTAACTTATACAACTTTATATCTTCTGAAAAATGCAGAAAACACCCATGAGCTAAAAGTAGGAAGTAGCTTAGAACTTGAGGTGTATAAAATACTAAAGAAAGTAGCAAAAGAGAAGGGTGTTAAAATTAAGAAAATAGATAAAGACAAGGATACTAAAACTAATAAGAAAGATAAAGTGAAAGAGTATACTATAGGGAATGTGACTATAGAAATAGTAGATGGAATTATGATAAAGGTGAATGGTGATAAAACTGATTTAAGAACATTAGAAGAGCATATTTTAAACTTTATGGTAAATCAATAATCAGAAGTTTTCTGGATTTACATTAGGAAGACGATATACAGCTCTACCATTGGACTGTAGCCTACCCAAAGGAAGAGTTAGAAGAGTATCAAAAGTACGGTTTCATCGGCAACAAACAGAAGATTTTCGCCATTTAGAATTGGACTCAGACTTAGATATATGATTGATGCACTATCGTAAGAGAAACTAAATTTAGGGAGGCAATTTAAAAATGAGTTTTGATGACTATGCTAAAAATTGGGATACCGATGAAAGAATTAATAGAGCAAAAATAGTAGCAGATGAAATAAGTAAATCAATTGACATTGATAAGAATTATTCTGCTATGGAGTTTGGATGTGGGACTGGTCTTGTAAGTTTTAATCTTTATGATAAATTTAAAAGAATTAATCTTGTTGATTCATCAAAAGGAATGATAGATATACTCAACTTTAAAATTAGTAAATACAAAGTAAATAATATGTTTACTAATTATTTAGATATATCTGATAAGAATTCATTAGATATGAATTTTGATGTTATTTATAATTCTATGGTATTGCATCATATTCATAATACTGCATCAATAATAAAGAGCTTTTACGAATTACTTAATGAAAATGGTTATTTATGTATTGTAGATTTGGATGAAGAAGACGGCAGTTTTCATAAAGAACATCCAGATTTTGATGGTCATAATGGGTTTAATCAAGAAAACTTAAAAAGCATATTAATTAGTGCTGGGTTTAACGACATAGAATCGAATTCCTTTTTTTATGGAGAAAAAATTATAGAAGGTAATAAAATTAACTATTCGCTCTTCCTAATGAAGGCAAGGAAGCATACAAATCCTTAATTGGGGATTTAGAGCGCCGTTGTAATTAAAAGTGGAGTAACGGTAATATAAAATGAATAAAGGTATAGCAAGATTTAATTTTGCTATACCTTTTCTGATAGAAGCTGTCCTAAGGCTTGTATATCTGCTGGAACCTACTTTAGAGAAAATGAATTTTCTCTATGTTACCATATTAATTCTTAATCAACAGTGTTACATTATCTTACCCTTCAAAAATTGAAGTAGCTTCATCTTCATTTATAACTTCTTTTGGTTTTATTAAAATGTTAGAAATTATAAAAGCTAGTAAAGCAGGTATAAGCCATGAGAATCCTGCACTTGCTAGAGGAATAAATTTAATAAATCCAATGCTATTTGCATAGATACCATTTATAGTATCTAAAATACTTATAATTAGCGCTGTGTATGTAGTTATGGCAACAACCGTATTACTCTTCACAATATCTCCAAGTAATGTAATAACTATTAGGATAATTACAATTGGATATAAAATTTGTAAAACAGGGCCTGCCAATGTAATTATACTATCAACGTTTTTCGTAGCTATTAATCCACTTACTACAGCCATAATAACAGCAGCAGTTTTGTAAGACACTTTATTATTTGAAAGATTAGCAAAGAATGATGCTCCACTTGCGAGTAATCCTATAGCAGTTGTTAAGCATGCAAGAGCAACACATAAACTAAGAACAACTGCACCAACGCTGCCTAGATCTAACTTAACAAGCTCGGTAACCAGATTAGTTCTAGATATATCTGCGGGGAACAAAGTACTTGTTTGAGTTCCAAGATACATAAGGCCTGCATATACAAAGGTTAAACCTGCTACAGCAACTAGTGCTGATTTTATAGTCATCTTCATTATATCATTTGTATTTTTATAACCTTTTGCTCTAACAGATGAAATAATTATTCCTGCAAATATAACAGAAGCCATAGCATCCATTGTTTGATAACCTTCTATTAAAGCTTTTGAGAATCCACCTTTGTAAGATGTAGCTACAATTGGTCCAATAGGATCTATTATTCCCTTAAATATAATTATAGCGAGCATTAATAAAAGTGCGGGTGTAAGTATTTTACCTATATTATCAATTATTGAAGAAGGTTTAAGCACAAACGCAAGTGCTATTGCGAAATACAATATAACGACTATGTTTTGTGACACAGATGGAAATATAGGATGTATTCCAAGCTCGAAAGTTGTTGCAGCGGTTCTTGGAATCGCAAATAACGGTCCTATAACAAGAATTAAAGCTACACCGGTTATTATAGCAAATTTTGAACCTACTCTATTGGCCATTTTGTCGTAAGTACCATTAATTTTGGCACAGGCAATTACTCCAGTTAGTGGAAGACCAACGCCGGTAATGAGAAAGCCTAGTATGGATGCAAAAAATGCGCTTCCTGCAGTTTTTCCTAAGAATGGTGGAAAAATTAGGTTCCCTGCACCGAAAAACATTGCAAATAGTGCAAAACCTATAATAACGGAATGTTTTGTTGAATCTTTCATTTATGCATACCTCCAGATTAATTAATATATGTAGTTTAAAAATTAAATTAGTTCTATTATAGCTATTTTTTTTAATAAAGCAAGAAAAAATGAATTTTTAGTTTCTACTAAAGCCAAAAAATACTGTTGACAAACTATCTGAGTGCTATATATAAATGTGCCTATACATAAAAGGGGTGAGTGTAACAGTCTAAGAGATTTAGCCCACATCCAGCATTGATATTTGTATTTGTTCAAGGGGAAAGTGGTGGAATTATTCAGCTTGCTGAAGATACTAATGATGTAAAAGAAGCTATGACGGGAACTCATGTGCTGAAGGCAGTTGGGATAGAGATTGGAAACTTAAATGGTCTTGTCAGTTATCTTAAGGAAAATGCTGTTGAGTTTCTTGGAGAATTAATTGAAACTCCTGCAGGAATTAAATGTTATTTATAAAAGATCCAAATGGTGTGACTATTGAATTAATAGATGGCTTTGAAATCTAGAATTGGCAGATAGAAATTGAGAACATAGTGGAAAAGTAAAGTTTCTCTCATTTTGCTATACCTTTTTTAATGAAAGCTGTTCTGCAGCATTTATTTTTGCTAAAAAACATACACTTTGAGTAGAGTGTATGTTTTTTAGACAAATTATGGAAACTGATTATTTAACCCCTTCTGCATTAGAGTTATATTATAAACATAGAATTCTTGTATAAAAATATAAATTTAAAGAAAGGATGTCGATGATGTAGATATTAGTAAAACAACTCTGAAATATAAAATATAGGGAGGTATCATTAATGAATAGTTTTATAAAAAATCCAAGTGATATTAAAAAATATGCTAGTAAACCTACAACTTTTTACGATGCGCAGATGCTTACAGCTTATTGGGAAACAAAGCCCGAGATTATTGCACGTATACTTCCATTGCCTCTAAAGCCTCTCAAAATACCGTTGGTACATGCTTTTGTAGCTAATTATCCTAGAACAAATTTTTGCCCCCCATACAAGGAAGCAGCTTTATTTATACCAGCAGATTTTAATGGTCAAATTGGAATGTATTGTCTTTCAATGCCTATAAGTGATGGCATGGCCATGGGGCTTGGCAGAGAAATTTATGGTTTTCCAAAGAAGATGGCAGAAATTGAACTTAAGAAAGATGGAGACTCTGTTTACGGAAGTGTATCTCGAAATGGAATAAACTTTTTTAGTGTAAAAGCAAATCTTAATGGAAAATGTAATGCTAAAGATGGACAGAAAATAATTGCTGATAATTATGGAAAGGGGTTACCTATATTTAATTTCAAATATTCTAAGTCACCAGATGGCAGTGGATTCGACTTAAGCCCACTACTTATAGAGCAAGGTGCAACTATGGATAATAAAGTGTTTAAAACTGGAGAATTTGAGATGAATCTGAAAGACTCACCACATGACCCTTGGGCAGAATTAGAAGTTGTAAAGATGCTAGGTTGCACTTACACTGTAGGAACTTCAGTACTTTTAAGGGGTAAGGTTTTGGCAGAAGTAGATCCAATTGCGTATTTACCTTATTCTAATTCAAAATGGGATTGGTGGGAAGATACTCTATAAAACAGTATAAAAAGGAGGATTTATATTATGAAAGAGTTTAAAGGTAAGGTAGCAGTTATTACAGGGGCTGCAAATGGAATAGGCCTTGCAGTAGCTAAGGAATGCGCAAGAAGAGGGATCAAAATAGTAATAGCAGATATTGATGGAAGGGACTTAAAAAGAGCAGAAGAACAACTTAAGGCAGAGGGAGCTGAAGTATTAGCTGTTGAAATGGATGTCATGAAATTTGAAGACATGGAGATGCTAGCGAAGATTGCTCTTGAAAAATTTCAACATATAGATCTATTGTTTAATAATGCAGGAGTTGTAGTTGCAGGGCCAGCTTGGTTACTATCTTTAAATGATTGGGAATGGGTTATGAAAGCTAATGTCTGGGGTATTATCCATGGCGAAAAAGTGTTCATTCCAATAATGTTAAAACAGGATACTGAGTGCCATATTGTTAATACTTCTTCTGTAGCTGGACTTTTGGATTTGAATGGAATGTCAGCTTACCACACTTCGAAATTTGCAGCGGTTGGTCTTTCTGAATCTACCTACTTAGATCTTCAGTGCGAAACGGACAAAATAAAAATGTCAGTATTCTGTCCAGGATTTATTCAAACAGACCTTGATAATTGTGAGAGGCACAGACCAGATATTTATAAAAATGACATGAGTCAGCCTTATTATCAAAGTGATTTGTATAAAGAAGAAGAGCAAAAGAAACATAAGGTTATTAAAGGCGGCATACCAATTGATACAATTGGAGCAACCATATTCAAGGCAATTGAGGAAGAAAAATTTTATATCTTGACACATTTAGAGTTAAATCCACTTATAGGTTTGAGAGTGAAAAATATGTTTGAAGGTGGAAGTCCATCTATGAATGTAATAAAAGGCGTTAAGTAATTTAAGACAGTAATATGATAAAGTATTAGTGAATAAACCAAAAAACAGGAGGCGAAAATGGAACAAAACTATAAAAATATAAATGAATTTTCTAATGGTGATAATGATAAAATAAAAGCTTATCTTGTTGGAGGTGGAATTGCATCCCTTGCGAGTGCTGTTTATTTTATTAGAGATGGACATGTTTCTGGAAAAAATATATCTATTTTTGAAGAATCAAATCTAACAGGTGGTAGTCTAGATGCTCAGGGTTCAGCTGAAGATGGGTATGTTTATCGTGGAGGAAGAATGTTCGATGAAGAAGCCTACACCGCCACTTTTGATCTTTTATCAAGCATTCCGTCATTAACTGATTCAGAAAAAACATTATATGATGAATTTGTTGAATTCAATAAGAAATTTAAGTCTAGTGCTAAAGCTAGATTAGTTGGTGAAAATAAAGAAGTAATTGATGTATCTTCTCTTGGATTTAATCAACAAAATAGATTGGATTTAATTAAAATTATGGCTCAATCTGAAGAATCACTTGGAACAAGCAGGGTAAAAGATTGTTTTGAAGATTCATTTTTCAAAAGTAAATTTTGGTTTATGTGGTGTACAACTTTTGCGTTTCAACCATGGCATAGTGCAGTAGAATTTAAGAGATATCTTCATAGATTTATTCATGAGTTGCCTCGTATTAACACTTTATCTGGTGTACGTCGTACGCCGTACAATCAATATGATTCTATGGTTTTGCCAATAGTTAAATGGCTAAAAGAACAAGGCGTCCACTTTGAAATGAATTGTGAAGTCACTAATCTAGATTTTAAAACTTCTGAAAATGAAAAAACTGTAGAACGTATTCATTATACTTGTAATGGAAAACAAAAAAGTATTCAGATTGAAAACGGAGACTATGTTCTTGTAACCATTGGATCTATGACAGCAGGATCAAGCCTTGGATCAATGTCAACTGTACCTAAGATTGAAACTAAGAGATTAGGAGGCTCGTGGAATCTTTGGGAAAATATAGCGAATAATAGACCTGAGTTTGGTAAGCCATCCGTTTTTGATGATCATATAGATGAATCGCTATGGGAATCATTCACAGTTACTTTTAGAGATCCAACATTTTTCAGATTAATGGAAAATTTTAATGAAAATTCTGTATTTACTTTCAAGGACTCTAATTGGCTTATGTCAGTTGTTTTACCTCATCAACCATATTATAATAATCAACCTGAAAATGTTAATATATGTTGGGGATATTGTTTGTCTCCAAATAAAAAAGGTAACTATGTGCAAAAAAAGATGTCTGAATGTACTGGTGAAGAGATTTTAACAGAATTATGTTGCCATCTTGCTTTGAAAGAAGAGATGCCTTTAATTCTTAAAACATCTACATGTATACCATGTATAATGCCTTTTATAACAAGTCAATTTTTACCTAGATCAATGGGAGATAGGCCTGCGGTTGTACCAAAAGGATCAACTAATTTGGCATTTATTGGTCAGTTCTGTGAAATGCCTGACGATGTTGTTTTTACAGTTGATTACTCGGTTAGATCAGCACAAACAGCAGTTTATTCTCTTCTCAAGTTAGATAAAGAGGTTACTCCTATTTACAAGGGACAATATGATACCCGTGTAGTAATTGATTCAGCTATGACTATGCTAAGGGATGATAATCTCCGTGAATCACTTAGCTCAGTGTTGAATATATTTAAGGCTCCTGAAACAAAATAACAAGTCAAAGATGCCTAAGTAGATTAAATAAACTGGTTTTTAATATCTATAAATGGAATTAGAAAATGAAATACCAACAGGTTTATATACAGAATTCATAAAAAAGGTATAGCAGAATTTTTGCTATACCTTTTCTGATACAAGTTGATTTACTGTTGCTAACAGTGCTAGAATGACGACCCTTACTATAAACTTATAATATTTGTGAGTGCTATCATTAAAGATATAAATAATTTCAATATATGCTTGACATAATCAGTAAATTATCGGTATAATAATATAAATTAAGTAATAATTATTAGTAATGAATAATCTTAAAAAAGGAAATTAAGGGGTGTATTTAAATGAATTTAAAAGAAGTTTTTGAAAATAGAAGAGCTATCAATTTTTTTGATGTAAATAAAGGTCTTGAAGAGGGAATACTAAAGGATATAATTAACCTTGCGGTATTAGCTCCATCAGCATTTAACCTTCAACCTTGGGAAATTATAGCAGTGAAATCTAAAGAAGCTAAAGAGAAATTATATAAACTTTCAAGTAATCAGCCTAAGATATTAGAGGCCCCAGTTACCCTAATAATTGTAGGTAATAAAACTGGATATGATGAAACAAATCCTACATGGAAGGATATGTTAAAGCTACTTGGTGGTGATAAAGAAAAATTAGCAGGTACACAAGGGTTTGCACATAGTTTATATGGTACATCAGAGGAAAATAAATTAAAGTTCGCTGAGAGTAATGCAGGACTTCTAGCAATGTCTATAATGTATGCAGCTAAGAACCTTGGAGTAGATTCTCATCCAATGAGTGGCATGGATTTTGAGGGTGTGAGAAAAGAATTTGGACTTGATGAAAATAAGACAGTAGTAATGCTAATCTCACTTGGATACTTAGATGAAAGTAAGACACTTTATCCAAGAGCATATAGAAGAGGCTACGATGAGATAGTTAAAGAAGTTTAGTTTTAAAACTCGTTTTTCTAATTTAATGGTAAATTAGAATGGCTAACAAAAACACAGCCAATTGTAGTTTTGTAATTCTACAGCTTGGATGTGTTTTTTATTAATCTCTTCATAATATAGCACCTATAAATAAGTTTAGAATAAAAGAGTTTGGATGAGGGTTCGTGAATATGAGAAGACTGTAATAGAATATAGTCTTATAAGGAATACATATATTTTTTGTGAAAAATATAGTAATATGCAGTTCAGCAGGAGGTGATTTAATTGGTTGATTTAGCACTGCTAGGATGTGGAGGGGGAATGCCAATTCCCGAAAGATATTTATCTTCACTTCTCATAAACTATAAAGGAAGAAAAATACTTATTGACTGCGGAGAAGGTACCCAGGTATCAATGGAAATACTTGGCTGGGGGTTTAAGTCGATAGATGTGATTTGTATAACTCATGGACATGCAGACCACATTGTAGGACTTCCAGGTATTCTTGCAACGATTGGTAACAGTGGTAGAACTGATCCCATTACTATAATTGGGCCTAAAGGTATTACTAATATTGTGAAAGGGCTAAGGGTTGCAGCACCTTATCTTCCTTACGAACTTAATATCTTAGAAAATCCTAAAGAACCCGTGAAAATACAAGCTTCATTAAAATGTATTAATACTTCAGTAGGAGAATTTAATGATTTAATAATTTCAACACTAGAACTTGAGCACTCAACTAATTGTTTGGGTTATAGCCTCTATTTTAATAGAAAACCAAAATTTGATGTAGGAAGTGCAGCTAAAAATGAAATACCAAAGAGATTTTGGAGTAGATTGCAAAAAAATGAGATTATAAATGAACATGATAAAACATATTTTCCAAGCATGGTGATGGGAAAAGAAAGAACAGGGATAAAGATTAGTTTTATAACAGATACAAGACCAACTCCTAAAATAACACTTTTATTAAAGGAAGTGACTTGTTCATTTGTGAAGGTACTTATGGTAATGAAAATGATATTGAAAAAGCCATAAGGAACAAACATATGACATTTAGTGAGGCGGCAGAACTTGCTTTAAGTGGAGATGTACAAGAACTTTTATTAGCACATTTTAGCCCTTCAATGATTAATCCGGAAGAGTATAAAGATAGGGCAGAAGGCATTTTTAAAAACACTATTATTGGCTTTGATAGAATTGTACGGAGTATGTCTTTTAAAGATTAGAAAAAATATTTCTTAATGTAACCACTACTTATAGGAGTAGTGGTTTTTTTAGCTAGTACTACAAATGACGTAAGTTTTTTTATGGTAGATAAAGAGGTAGTTCTAGCATTTAGCCATGCGTATCAGGATGCGAAACATTGAATTATTTAGACTAATATGTAGAAATATGAATGTAATCTAGCTAGAGTAGCTATGTTGTGAAATTATGCTCTTATTTATGTGATAGAATACTCCTTGTCATCACAAACGAGTGGCACGATAAGCTAACTGTTAATAACTTTTAATAAATTTTTCAATTAAAATAAATTAAAAAAATGTTGACAAAACAAGAAATACCTAGTAATATAGTAGAAGTCGTCACATGATGACAAAGCAAATTGGTCTTTGAAAATTAAACAGAGAAATAGGTAAAGATAGCGAAATAATATTTCGTTAAACCAGTTAATTACTTTAGTATAAAGTAAAATTTAGTCGTAAGACTAAAAGTATGTAATGAGCTTGCGTAACAACTTAACAGTTGTCGCAGATTAATCATTTCAACTAAAAAAGTGTAAACTTTTAAATTGAGAGTTTGATCCTGGCTCAGGACGAACGCTGGCGGCGTGCCTAACACATGCAAGTCGAGCGATGAAACCTTTCGGGGTGGATTAGCGGCGGACGGGTGAGTAACACGTGGGTAACCTGCCTCAAAGAGGGGAATAGCCTCCCGAAAGGGAGATTAATACCGCATAATATGTTTTGGTCGCATGATCGAAACATCAAAGGATTTTTCTTCGGAAAATTCCACTTTGAGATGGACCCGCGGCGCATTAGCTAGTTGGTGAGGTAACGGCTCACCAAGGCGACGATGCGTAGCCGACCTGAGAGGGTGATCGGCCACATTGGAACTGAGACACGGTCCAGACTCCTACGGGAGGCAGCAGTGGGGAATATTGCGCAATGGGGGAAACCCTGACGCAGCAACGCCGCGTGAATGATGAAGGCCTTCGGGTTGTAAAGTTCTGTCTTCTGGGACGATAATGACGGTACCAGAGGAGGAAGCCACGGCTAACTACGTGCCAGCAGCCGCGGTAATACGTAGGTGGCAAGCGTTGTCCGGATTTACTGGGCGTAAAGGATGCGTAGGCGGACATTTAAGTCAGATGTGAAATACCCGAGCTTAACTTGGGTGCTGCATTTGAAACTGGGTGTCTAGAGTGCAGGAGAGGTAAGTGGAATTCCTAGTGTAGCGGTGAAATGCGTAGAGATTAGGAAGAACACCAGTGGCGAAGGCGACTTACTGGACTGTAACTGACGCTGAGGCATGAAAGCGTGGGGAGCAAACAGGATTAGATACCCTGGTAGTCCACGCCGTAAACGATGAATACTAGGTGTCGGGGGTCGAACCTCGGTGCCGCCGTTAACACATTAAGTATTCCGCCTGGGGAGTACGATCGCAAGATTAAAACTCAAAGGAATTGACGGGGGCCCGCACAAGCAGCGGAGCATGTGGTTTAATTCGAAGCAACGCGAAGAACCTTACCTAGACTTGACATCCCCTGCATAACCCAGAGATGGGCGAAGTCCTTCGGGACAGGGTGACAGGTGGTGCATGGTTGTCGTCAGCTCGTGTCGTGAGATGTTGGGTTAAGTCCCGCAACGAGCGCAACCCTTATCATTAGTTGCTACCATTAAGTTGAGCACTCTAGTGAGACTGCCCGGGTTAACCGGGAGGAAGGTGGGGATGACGTCAAATCATCATGCCCCTTATGTCTAGGGCTACACACGTGCTACAATGGTGAGTACAAAGAGATGCAAGACCGCAAGGTGGAGCCAAACTCAAAAACTCATCCCAGTTCGGATTGTAGGCTGCAACTCGCCTACATGAAGCCGGAGTTGCTAGTAATCGCGAATCAGCATGTCGCGGTGAATACGTTCCCGGGCCTTGTACACACCGCCCGTCACACCATGAGAGTTGGTAACACCCGAAGTCCGTGAGGTAACCTAACACTTAGGTGTTTATGGAGCCAGCGGCCGAAGGTGGGATTGATGATTGGGGTGAAGTCGTAACAAGGTAGCCGTAGGAGAACCTGCGGCTGGATCACCTCCTTTCTAGGGAGTAGATGTATTGACTTCGGTCGATGCACAATATCTATTGTAATTAATCGTACCTAGTTCTCTGTTTAATTTTGAGAGACTAATTTTATCTAACTCTTAGGAGTTAGATAATGAATAGTTTTTCTTAAAATGTTCTTTGAAAATTGCACAGTGAAAAAAGTTGTTTTAAAAAAATTAAAACTACGCAAGTAGTTTATAAATTAATTTAATACAATTTCGCAAAATTAATATAACCGTCTATGTAAATAGACAGAATCAAGGTCAAGCTACAAAGGGCGCATGGCGAATGCCTTGGCACTAGGAGCCGAAGAAGGACGCGTTAAGCTGCGATAAGCTTTGGGTAGGCGCAAATAGCCTGTGATCCAAAGATTTCCGAATGGGGGAACCCACATAGTAACAACTATGTACTGCATACTGAATAAATAGGTATGCAGAGGTAGACCCGGGGAACTGAAACATCTAAGTACCCGGAGGAAGAGAAAGAAACATCGATTTCCTAAGTAGCGGCGAGCGAAAGGGAAAGAGCCCAAACCCAGGTCTTTGATCTGGGGGTTGAGGATAGATCATAAATACTGCAATTCCTTAATTGAAGATAGCTGGAAAGCTGCTCCGCAGAAGGTAATAGGCCTGTAAATGAAAAGGAAAAACAGTCAGATCTAATCCAGAGTACCACGAGACACGTGAAACCTTGTGGGAAGCTGGGAGGACCACCTCCCAAGGCTAAATACTACCTAGTGACCGATAGTGAAGAAGTACCGTGAGGGAAAGGTGAAAAGAACCCCGGAAGGGGAGTGAAATAGAACCTGAAACCGTGTGCCTACAACCGGTCGAAGCACTTTATATGTGTGACGGCGTGCTTTTTGTAGAACGAGCCAACGAGTTACGATATGTAGCAAGGTTAAGTACTTAAGGTACGGAGCCGAAGGGAAACCAAGTCTGAATAGGGCGTTGTGAACGCAAGTTCACGAAGTTGCATGTCGTAGACCCGAAACCGGGTGACCTATCCATGGCCAGGATGAAGCGGAAGTAAAATTCCGTGGAGGTCCGAACCACGTTGGTGTTGAAAAACCATGGGATGAGCTGTGGATAGCGGAGAAATTCCAATCGAACTCGGAGATAGCTGGTTCTCCTCGAAATAGCTTTAGGGCTAGCGTCGATTAATTGAGTAATGGAGGTAGAGCACTGAATGGGCTAGGGGCTGACAACAGTTACTGAACCCTATCAAACTCCGAATGCCATATACTTTTATTTCGGCAGTCAGACTGCGAATGATAAGATCCGTAGTCAAAAGGGAAACAGCCCAGACCATCAGCTAAGGTCCCAAAGTGTAAGTTAAGTGGAAAAGGATGTGGGATTTCTAAGACAACTAGGATGTTGGCTCAGAAGCAGCCACTCATTTAAAGAGTGCGTAATAGCTCACTAGTCAAGAGATCCTGCGCCGAAGATGTCCGGGGCTAAAACTTACCACCGAAGCTATGGGTGTACACAATTGTGTACGCGGTAGAGGAGCTTTCTGTACTGGCTGAAGTCATACCGTAAGGAGTGGTGGACGGTACAGAAGTGAGAATGTTGGCATGAGTAGCGAGAGTTAAGTGAGAATCTTAACGGTCGAAAACCTAAGGTTTCCTGAGGAAGGCTCGTCCTCTCAGGGTTAGTCGGGACCTAAGCCGAGGCCGAAAGGCGTAGGTGATGGACAATCGGTTGATATTCCGATACCACCAATGGACGTTATTAGAAATGGGATGACGCAGGAGGATAAGATGTGCACACTATTGGATGTGTGTCTAAGCATTTAGGCGGAGCAAGCAGGCAAATCCGTTTGCTCTTAACGCTGAGATGTGATGGGGAAGGGAATTTATTCCTGAAGTATCTGATTCCACGCTGCCAAGAAAAGTCTCTATCGAGGATATTGGTGCCCGTACCGCAAACCGACACAGGTAGGTGAGGAGAGAATCCTAAGACCATCGGAAGAATTGTTGTTAAGGAACTCGGCAAATTGACCCCGTAACTTCGGGAGAAGGGGTGCCTACGTAAGTAGGTCGCAGAGAATAGGCCCAAGCAACTGTTTAGCAAAAACACAGGTCTCTGCTAAAGCGAAAGCTGATGTATAGGGGCTGACGCCTGCCCGGTGCTGGAAGGTTAAGGGGATTACTTAGCGCAAGCGAAGGTATGAACTTAAGCCCCAGTAAACGGCGGCCGTAACTATAACGGTCCTAAGGTAGCGAAATTCCTTGTCGGGTAAGTTCCGACCCGCACGAATGGCGTAATGATTTGGGCACTGTCTCAACAACACATCCGGCGAAATTGTAGTGCAAGTGAAGATGCTTGCTACCCGCGATTGGACGGAAAGACCCCGTAGAGCTTTACTGTAGCTTAGCATTGAATTTCGGTATTGTCTGTACAGGATAGGTGGGAGACTGAGAAACATGGGCGTCAGCCTGTGTGGAGTCATCCTTGGGATACCACCCTGACAGTACTGAGGTTCTAACTGGAGGCCATGAATCTGGTCACAGGACATTGTTAGGTGGGCAGTTTGACTGGGGCGGTCGCCTCCAAAAAAGTAACGGAGGCGCCCAAAGGTTCCCTCAGCGCGGTTGGAAATCGCGCGAAGAGTGCAAAGGCAGAAGGGAGCCTGACTGCGACACTTACAAGTGGAGCAGGGACGAAAGTCGGGCTTAGTGATCCGGTGGTACCTCGTGGGAGGGCCATCGCTCAACGGATAAAAGCTACCTCGGGGATAACAGGCTGATCTCCCCCAAGAGTCCACATCGACGGGGAGGTTTGGCACCTCGATGTCGGCTCGTCGCATCCTGGGGCTGAAGTAGGTCCCAAGGGTTGGGCTGTTCGCCCATTAAAGCGGCACGCGAGCTGGGTTCAGAACGTCGTGAGACAGTTCGGTCCCTATCCGTCGCGGGCGTAGGAAATTTGAAGGGAGCTGTCCTTAGTACGAGAGGACCGGGATGGACAAACCTCTGGTGCACCAGTTGTCACGCCAGTGGCATCGCTGGGTAGCTATGTTTGGAAGGGATAAACGCTGAAAGCATCTAAGCGTGAAGCCCACCCTGAGATGAGATTTCCCATAACTCGCACGTAAGTGCGATGTTAGTAAGACTCCTGGAAGACCACCAGGTTGATAGGTTAGAGGTGTAAGCATGGTAACATGTTCAGCTGACTAATACTAATAAGTCGAGGGCTTGACCTAAATATATAATTAAAAGTAATGCGATATACTTCTTTCGTAAGAAAGAAGCGAGGCTTTGAGCGTGAGCGAAAAGACTAATTCACTGTGCAATTTTCAGAGAATATTTATATTCTCAATCTGGTGATTATGGCATGAAGGTAACACCCGTTCCCATACCGAACACGAAGGTTAAGCTTCAATGCGCCGATGGTACTGCAGGGGTGACCTTGTGGAAGAGTAGGTTGTCGCCAGGTAAGAAAAAAACACTAAGTTATAAACTTAGTGTTTTTTATTTGGTTAAAATAAATATATCTAATTATATCATTAATGCTGCGGCAACTGCCCATGTGGCTGGTCATAAATACACATCTCAAGCAGACTAATTTAATTAATAATGCACATTATTAATATTTGTATTGTTGCAAGCATATCAGCATTGGTTATACATCTGCGCCACTATAATATGAGCGGTAACAGTAACATCATTAAATACTTTATCACAATTATTCTAAAGGATACGTATAATATAGTATCAAATATTTAGGAGAAATATTATGAGTAAATATAAAATTGTTAGATATAATCCTGTAGGCCCAACTAATGTATATTCATATTTTGTTAGTAGTAATCCACCTACGTCTTTTAATCCTATTAGTATGTATCCCAGTATTGATAAAACTGCTTTCATAGGCCCTTTCGCGAGCATTATAGGCGATGTAAGAATCGACGCAAAAGTATTAATTGGATGTAATACAACTCTTAGAGCGGATGAAGGAACACCATTTTATATTGGAACTAAAACTAATATTCAAGATGGAGTAATATTACATGGGTTGAAAAACATGAAATTCTCTGTAAATAAAAAAGAATATTCTATTTATATAGGAAATGAAGTTAGTATTGCTCATGGAGCTTTAGTTCATGGTCCATGTATTATTGGAAATAATACTTTTGTTGGATTTAACGCTATTGTTTTTAATTCTATTGTGGAAGATAGCTGTTACATTGATTTGGCAGCTCTTGTTACAGATGGGGTAAGAATTCCTGCTAATAGATATGTTCCTGCTGGTGCCATAATAAATACTCAAGAAAAAGCCAATGCTCTAGCAATGGTATCACAAAGTAATGAGGATTTCGCTAAAGGAGTAGCTAAATCAAATATCGAACTTTCACAAGCTTATTCTCTACAATTTGGTGATACTAGATGTAGTTGTGGTATTTGCTGTAATAGTGATACTTTTAAGAATTTATTAAATGAATAATACATAAAAGACACAATAATACAAAACTGTATTGTTGTGTCTTTTATGTATTATTAGCAAAACAAATTATATTCGTAATTTATTAATATCCCCGGGGATCTTCTAAGTGAGCTTATTAGCTTCAACCTGAAATAAACCAATTTACTATTGACAATGGAGTCGTTTGGTTATACAGTTAGTTACATAAGTAATTAACCAAGCAAGTGAAGAAGGTAATAATATGAAATTAGATTTTAATAATGAGCTACCTATATATATGCAGATTGCTAAAGCTATTGAGAACAATGTTCTTAAGGGGGTATTGGAGGAAGAAACTGCAATTCCATCTACAACAGAAATATCTGTTAAGTATAAAATAAATCCAGCTACAGTAGCAAAAGGATTTAATATACTTGTAGATGAAGGCATTATATATAAAAAAAGGGGCGTTGGTATGTTTGTTGTAACTGGAAGTAAAGAAAAGTTAATGAAAAAAAGAAAAGAAAATTTTTATGAAAGCTATATATTAGTCTTAATAGAGGAAGCTAAAAAATTAGATATTTCAAGTACAGATATTATTAAAATGATTGATGGGGGGATTTAATATGGGCACAATAAAGGTTTTAAATGCAAGTAAAAAATATGGGGATACCTTTGCATTAGATAATATTACATTAACATTAGAAGAAAATAAAATTTATGGATTATTAGGAAGAAATGGTGCAGGTAAGACAACTCTTTTAAACGTTATAAACAAAAGAATTTTCTTGAATGAGGGGACTATTTCTATAGATAATAATAGCTCGCCCTCGGATGGAAATGGTCTAGGGAAAATTCATTTTATGACAGAGCAAAACTTATATCCACAGTCTATGAAAGTAAAAGAGCTATTTAATTGGACTAAAGAATTTTATCCAAACTTTGATAGGTCATATGCATTAGAGCTTTGTAAAAAGTTTGAACTAAATATAAATAGAAGGATTAAGGAACTTTCAACTGGGTATTCCTCCATATGTAAAATTATAAATACCATGGCATCAGGTGCCGAAATATTAATGTTCGACGAGCCAGTTTTAGGATTAGATGCTAATCATAGAGAGATGTTTTATAAAGAACTTATGGAAAGTTATATAGAAAATCCTAAGACTATTATATTATCTACTCATATTATAGAAGAAGTTGCACAATTAATAGAGCGGGTAGTTATTATTAAAGATGGGAAATTAATTAAGGACGAAAGTGTAGAAGAACTATTAAAAGGGTGCTACTGCGTTTCTGGATTAAATAAAAATATAGATGATTATATTAAAGATAAAAATTGTGTAAGTGTAGATGGAATGGCATCTTTTAAATCAGCTATTATAACAGGGAAAAATGCAGATGATGAAAAAAGGCAACAGAAAAAACTAGATTTAGAAGTTTCAAGGGTTGAACTACAGAAACTATTTATTCATTTGACTAGTGACGGGAGAATAAAATAATGAAAAGTTTTAAACTTGCTAAATACAATATTAAAAGCAGCCTAAAATCAATAATAATTTATTACATTATTTTCATAGGTGCATTAACATGTATAGAAATGACAAATAAGTTTTCAAATGGAGGAGATGGTTATACAAAAGGATTAGAATTTTCATCTGTAGTATTTTTATTTGTGATAGGGTTAAACTTTTTTAAAGAAAATTTTCATTTTGCCCAAGCTAATAATATTACTAGGGTAGATTATTTTAAAGCTGCAGCAATAGCTATTTTATCAATAGGACTCGCTATGTCTATATTAGATGTCATAATAAATAGAGTGTATAATATATTTATGGTAAGTCCAACAATGTATGATATGGCCTATAACGAGTCTTATAGTGTAGGCACAGTATGGATACAAAGCAGTAGCATGCAAGCACTATTTGGGACAGTTACCTTTTTATTTGCTGGTTACATTGTAGCGTTTGCAATAGGATTATTAATAACTATGATATATTATAAGTGTAATAAAATAATGAAAATTTTAGTTTCTTTAATACCTATTGCTATATATGGAAGAGCTGCATGCAATAATCCTGACCTTGGAGAAAAGGAAATGATTTTTATTGATAAGATACTTGGGATAAGCACAAGAAACTCTTATATGGCTGTATTGACATTTATATGTTTATTTATAATAACAATGGTTTTTATTTATTTGCTTGTTAGAAAAGCTGTGGTTAAAAGGGTTTAACAGCTTCGAAGCTGATTTAACGACATAGATATTATGGGAGGGCTATTATGAAAGTCACTGATCTAACACATATTATTTGTTCCGACATGCCAGTTTTTCCAGGAACTGAGAAACCGATTTTTGACAAGTCAAATACTTTGGAAAAGGATGGTTTTCAAGAGGCTAAAATCACTATGCACTCACATACAGGCACACATATAGATGCACCTGCACATATGCTCAGTGATGGTCCTTATTTAAATGATTTAGATATAGAACATTTTATTGGAAATGCTACTATTCTTGATTTTTCAGATGAAAGTATGAAACTAATAGATGTTGATAGCCTAAGGTCCTATGAGGAAAAGATAAAAAATGTTGGGTTCATTATAATAAAAACAGGATGGAGTAAATACTGGGGTGATAAAAAATACTTTGAGGATTTTCCTTCTTTAAGTGAAGAATCAGCCAATTGGTTGTCAAAATTTAATTTAAAAGGCATTGGTATTGATGCAATTTCAATTGATGATATAAACTCAACCACATTTGCAGTTCATAAAATATTAATGCCAAAGAACATCATAATTATTGAGAACCTAGCAAATTTAGATTCCATTAGCAGTGAGTATTTTATTTTGAGTATTATGCCACTTAAAAATAAAAATGCTGATGGTTCACCAGTCAGAGCTATTTCTATAGAAGATATGTAACAAGAGTAACTTCTATGACTCTACATAACTCAGCTACTTGCTTTGATTTTTTGAAAACTTACTCCCCCTAATAATTTGTTTGAACAATATTCTAAAAACAGTATAATTATCTTCAAAGAATAGCTGAACATCACTGCCTTTTTTTTCAGCTATTTCTTTTATATAATAAAGTACATAGCCTCTATTATCTCCTTCTTTAGTAGAAAAGCCTCTTTCAAATATTTTTTCTATATTATCAAACTTTACTGTTATTCCACTATTTCTAACCTCTAGAATATTAGCATTTTCTTCTTCACATATATTTAATATAACAACCTTATCCTTAGTGCTATTTATGACAGCTTGAAAAGCATTATCCAATAGATTATTTAGCATATCTGAAATTTCATAATCATTTAGACTGTTTTCTAGTGTATTATTGGCTACATTAAATAAGAATTTTATATTTAATCTATTCGATTCACATAATTTATTGTAGATTATAGGTTTAACAATAATATTATATATATATATATATATAATATCTTCTATAATATTATTCGAATATTTTAAAGACATAATATACTTGTTCAATTCATTTTTAACTTCTTTTTCACTTGTAATTTCTACTATTGCATTTATGGTGTTTAAATAATTTTTAAAATCATGTTGTTTCCTCCTCGTCTCTTCTACTATCTCAAATACCAATCGTTTTCATCTTTCAAAGGAAACTTTGGCCATAATAACATAAAGATAGTCAATTCAATAAAGCTAAGTAAATAATATATAACTATTTAAAGTTTAATGAGTAAAATATTGAAGATAGGAGAATATATATGAATAATAAAAAAAGAGAAAGACTTTAATAAAAGCATATTAGTTATACTGCGTGAGGAAAAGAATTGATAAGCATTAAGGAGGTTCATATGACTGTTGGCTCTAAGGTAAAGCAAACATTAGCAACTTTAAAAGGTTCTGAAGCTACTTTAAGATTATATTCATTGCAAGAACGAAATAAAGAAGCTAGGGCTATTTATACTGAGGCATCTGAAGAGATAGGTAAAATTAAAATAGATTTGGAAAAAAGAGTAGGCTCTATAGAGTTTCAGGAGCCTCAATACAAAGGTGACTAAGTGAGGTGAAATGATGAGTAATTGGTTAACAATATTATTCAACACGATAATTTTATATTTTTTAACATTGGTTTTAACAAGATTTATGAAAAAAAGAAACTTATTTAAGGTTACGCCTTTTGAGTTTATTTCTTATGTAATTATTGCTCTTATAGTTACTTTAATTTCATTGGGTATAATTACGAATATTTATTTTGGACTAACTGCACTAGCTGTTTGGGTACTGATGCCTATTATCTTAGATTATTCCTCCATGAAAAGTAAATGGATTTACAATGTAATAAAGGGTAAGGAAAGGGTATTAATTAAAAATGGTAAAATCATGGAAGATAATCTAGCTAAAGAAAGGATGACTGGGCAAGAGTTTCTACAAGAATTACGTTCAAAAAAAGCATTTGATTTAGCCGATGTTGAATTTGCCGTTATGGAAACAACAGGAGATATCAATGTTAGTTTAAAAGCTGATAAAAAGCCTGTTACCTCATATGATTTAGGAATAAAAGTTGCGTCTAAGGCTGAATCACAAACAGTTATTTTAGACGGGAATATGTTAAATGAAGGTCTTACCAATATTGGATTGAGTAAAGGGTGGCTTAAGACTGAGTTAGAAAACAAAGGAGTAGCACTTGAGAATGTTTTTATTGGTCAAGTAGATTCTTCTGGAGATTTATATCTGGATCTTTTTGATGATTTGATTCAAGTCCCAATATCACAAATTAAAGAAATGCTATATGCCAGTATTCAAAAAAGTCAGGCAGACCTTATGTCCTTTGCTTTAGAAACAGAAACTGATGAAGCAAAATCTATGTACTTAAAAAATGCTGAAAATCTAGAAAAGGTTATGAAAAAAATAAAACCATATTTATTACGTTAGAAGGTGAAATAATGTCTAATATGAAAAAGAAAAAACTAACGCCAACTCAACTGCAATACGGTGAATTGGTGAAAAGCATAGAACCTAAAAGACCTATTTTAAAAAATTGTATTAAAGCATTCCTTGTAGGTGGTATCATATGCACCATTGGTCAATGCTTACAGGTGTTCTTTATCACTTACTTTAATTTTAATGAAAAAACAGCAGTTAGTCCGACTTCAGTAGTTTTAATCTTTGTTTCAGCGTTACTTACTGGACTTGGGATTTACGACCGCATTGGCCAATGGGCTGGAGCTGGATCTGCTGTTCCAATTACAGGTTTTGCTAATTCTATAGCTTCTGCTGCAATTGAGCATAGAAGCGAAGGATATGTACTTGGAGTCGCTGGAAATATGTTTAGGCTTGCTGGAGCAATCATTGTTTATGGAGTTTTTTCTGCTTTTGTGGTCGCTACGATAAAAATCACAATAAAATGGTTGGGAGTGATGTAGATGCTTAAAGGACATCAATCATGGATTTTCAATTCTAAACCTACAATATTAGGTTCTGCGGCAGTTGGTGGTCCTTTTGAAGGTAATGGGGCCTTAGCTGATGACTTTGATATAATTCATGAAGATTTATGGATTGGACAGGATAGTTATGAAAAGGCGGAAAGAGTTCTTCTTGAACATGCTTGTGAAAGAGCGATAAAGAAATCAAGTATAAAAAAAGAAGATATAAATTTTTTTATAAGTGGAGACTTGATGAATCAGATTACTTCCAGTAGTTTTACTGCACGAACATTAGGGATACCTTTTTTAGGAATTTTTGGCGCTTGTTCTAGTTCCATGGAAGGTTTAGCTATGGCTGCTCAATTGATAGAAAGTAAGTCAGCTAAATATGTTATAGCATCTGCAAGTAGCCATAATGCGGCTGCAGAAAAACAATATAGATATCCTACAGAGTATGGTGGACAAAAACCACCTACTGCTCAATGGACAGTAACGGGGGCTGGAGCTGCGGTGCTTGGAAGAGAAGGATTCGGACCTAAGATTACTTCGACTACAATAGGAAGAGTAATAGATATGGGAATTTCAGATCCATTTAACATGGGGGCAGCTATGGCACCCGCGGCTGTAGATACAATTGAAGCACACTTTAGAGATTTAAATGTTGATGCCTCCTATTATGACCTTATTGCTACTGGTGATTTAGGCAAGGTAGGGCATAAACTCGCTATTAGTTTATTAAAAAGCCATGGTATAGAAATGCCATCAGATATATTTACAGACTGTGGACTTTTAATATATAAAAAGGACCAACCAGTTTTTTCTGGAGGTAGTGGCTGTGGCTGTTCTGCTACTGTAACTTATGGGCATTTTCTTAACCGTATGCGAAGAGGGGAATTAAAGAGAATATTAATAGTTGCAACTGGTGCTCTAATGTCTCCAATATCCTATCAACAAAAGGAAAGCATACCTTGCATTGCTCATGCAGTTTCTATTGAAATGTAAAAAAGAGGTGTGAGTTTATTTATGGAAAAATTTATTTATGGATTTGTAATAGGCGGTCTAATTTGCGTTATTGGCCAACTTATAATGGATATTTTAAAGATTACGCCTGCACATACTACATGTACACTAGTTGTAATTGGAGCAATTTTAGGAGGACTAGGTTTATATGATCCTTTAGTAAAACTTGCCGGTGCAGGGGCATTTGTACCTATAAGCAGCTTTGGAAATACTCTAGTAACAGGGGCCCTAATTGATGCTGAAAAAACAGGATTTATAGGGATATTTACTGGCATTTTCAAGACAGGAAGTTCGGGGATTTCTGCTGCGATAGTTTTTGGATTTATTGGTGCTATACTATTTAAACCCAAAGGTTAAATACATATTTGAAGGGAGGTGAAAACTATGACTGTAGGAACTCAAATGCAACAAGCAATTGCAGGAATGCAAAGCGCTTCTGCTACAATGAAGACTTTTTCTCTAGAAACAGAGGATCAACAAGCAAAAAATGATTTTACACAAATCGCAGAGCAACTTGATTCTGCAATGGACATTTTAAAGGGAAGACAGAAATATATTCAAAAACAAGAGCCTCAATATAAATAGTGTTAATTCTTATATTTACAATATAAAAAGAAGTTCTGAACTCAGATTTTGTATTGAAATTAGCCGAATGGTGAAAACATAAAAACTTTAAATTAAATATATTTAGTTTTAGATATTTTTATGCATAAAATAACAGTGACTGTTAATATAATTATAAAGAACATATCTACATCCTTAAGGATATTTGTTCCTCATTTAGTCCTCCACATTATTATAAGAAAAGTTATTATCTATAGAGATAATAACTTTTCCAGGTTGTTTACAAACCCAGTATAATTTTTTTATTATACTGGGCTTTTTACATGCAATTATGCGATAGCATTTTGAGTTATGGATAAATTTAAAATAACAACTATGTTCTTAGTTAGAAAATCAAAAAACCTTAAAGATAGCAGGCTAGCTATCTTTTTCATATTCTGCACTGCTGCTGTAAGCAGACACTGCTCTTGCACATTTTCTAATCCACGCATATGGCAATAGCGAAGCCCATGCAGTTGTTTTGAATCTGCGAAGCTTCGCTCTATAGTTTCTTTTCTTCTTCTATATATATTTCTGCCTTTATCTGTTCTGGTGAACTTTACAACATCTTCTTTATACGTTTCCCAAACATGTCTTCTAATAGTTTTAAACTTGCTTTTTGCAGAAAAGCATTGAGCTCTGTTTGGACATATGTCGCAATATTTTGCATTACCAACATATTCTTTATATCCTTCTCTTGTTGTTGTTTTATAATGTAAAGCCCTTAAGTCAGGGCATACGTAAATGTCCTGCTCTTTAACATATTGGAATTTATTTTTTGTGTACATTCCTTTTGTATGTGGAGACCTACGGTATCCCATTACAGATTTTAATTCCCTCTCATATAGTTTTTTACATATAAGATTTGTAGCATAACCAGCATCTGCACCAACATATTTTGTATTAAAATTAAACTTTTTTATTTGCACATCTAATCTATCGATATAAGGATCAACATCATTTATGTTTCCAGGAGTAACATACACATCAGTAATTATATTATGTCTGCTATCGACAGTTCTGTGATCTAAATATGAGAAGCCTTCCGGCTTGCCATCTCTCATCATATATCCACTGTCGGGGTCGGTTGTGCTAACTTTAGTTTCTTTTATTTTGGTAACAGGTTCTTTTTCTTTTAAAGGTTTTTTACCATGGTTTATTCTATCTTCTTCCACTGCTTTATTAAGTTCAGCTACATATTCTTTCGGCGTTTTTTCAACTTCAATTTTCACAAGCTTTCGCTTATTAGCATTTGCTTTTAGGTGTGTAGAATCTGTGTAAAGTATTTTACCGGTTACCATCTTAAGATTTATAGCCTTAAATACTACTTCGTCAAATATTTTTTGAAACACATCTGTTCCTTTAAATCGTCTACGTCTATTTTGGCTAATTGTTGAATGATCTGGAATAGTATCAGTAAGACTTAGCCCTAGGAACCATCTATAAGCCACATTTACTTCAATTTCCTTTACAAGTTGTCGTTCAGATTTTATTCCAAATAAGTACCCAATAAACAGCATTTTAAAAAGTAGAATGGGATCTACGCCAGGTCTTCCATTATCTAAGCAGTAATATTTTTTAGTCAGTTCTCTTATAAAAGAGAAATCCATGTATTTATCTATATTTCTCAAAATATGGTCTTTAGGAACTAAATCTTCTAAATACACCATTTCTAGTTTTTGTTGTGTGAAGTTTTTTTCATTAATCATAATAATGCCCTCCGAATTATAAAGTTTGTATACTATATATATTCGACATTGATGTCCTAAAATCCTTTTTGAATATGAAAAAAACACTCCAATTTTAAATTAGAGTGTTTTACATTTTATGTTTGTCAACGGTCTGGAAAAGTTATTATCTATAGAGATAATAACTTTTCGTCTTTTATTAAATAAATTTTACTTTCATACCCTTATGGAAAATTGCCTATTTCGACATGAGTATGGTATTCGCATTTTGTTAATGCAAGATTACATAACAAAAGACTGCATTTAATTTAACTGATGTCAGTTTAATCAAATGCAGTCTTAATTGCATAATACAAGAAATAAATTAAATCAATAGTTTTTTTATGTAAGATTTAATTTTATTTGCTATTGCTCAAATGTTTATAGCCAAGCAATATTAATTTTAAACCGCCGTAATATCTTCAGATTCTGGTTTTGACCTATCATGTACGTTCCAAGTAAGAGATAGAAATACAATAGCAAGTACAGCAGAAATCATAAGAAGCGTGAATCCTCCATCCCAATTGTATTTATCTACAACCATTCCCATTACAATTTCAGCTGAAACTTGTCCAATAAGATATCCAAAGAGTCCTGTAAAGCCAGCAGCAGTCCCAGCGGCTTTTTTAGGAACTAGATCTAAGGCACTTACTCCAATAAGCATAACGGGTCCATATATTAAGGCACCGATTAAAGCTAAGGTAATATTTATTGCTAAAATACTTGAAGATTGCCAATAAACGAACACACCAGCTGTAACACCTATCATGCAAGCTACACCTACTGGTGCACGACGACCATGGAATATCTTATCACTGATCCATCCGATGAGTATAGTTCCCGGAATTGCGGCATATTCAAATAAAGAGAATGCGACCGCTGACTCTGTAACATTAAAACCTTTTACTTCTTGTAAGTATACTGGAGCCCAATTAATAATACCATATCTCACCATATATACAAAACCGTTTGCAAGAGCGATATACCATAGATATTTATTATTAAGTACATATTTAAATAATATTTCTTTTCCAGTCATTTCTCTTTCTCGATTGTCTACTTTTACAGCAGGGTAATCATTTTTATATTCTTCTATAGGAGGAAGTCCTACAGATTGAGGTGTGTCTTTTGCAAAAACCATATACAGTGTTCCAATCACGATTGCAATAATAGCTGGTAAATAAAAAATTCCTTTCCAACTTCCGAATATCTGAACACCAAGAAGAGCAACGACAGCTATAAATCCACCACCCACATTGTGTGCGGTATTCCAAATAGACATTTTAACGCCACGTTCTTTATCTGAGAACCAGTGAGTTATTATTCTTCCACATGGAGGCCAGCCCATACCTTGAACCCATCCATTCACAAGCATCAATATAAACATTATTGTAAGACTTGAGGTAAGGGGGAAAAATATATTCGTAACACCAGACAAAATTAAACCGATACCTAAAAAATACCTCGCATTGGATCGATCTGATACGTTACCCATAACAAATTTACTGATACCATAAGCTAGCCCTAGTGCAGATGCAACGAATCCAAGTTGCGTTTTTGTAAATCCTTCTTGAATGAGGTATATCTTAGCTAGTGAGAAGTTACTTCTAACAAAGTAGTAACCCATATAACCAATATATATACTTATAAATACTTGTAAACGATATTTTTTGTAAGCTGGATCAATTTTTTCTTTTGGTAATCGCTCAATAGGTAGAGCGGGTTTTAAAAAATTAAATAAATTTCCCATGTCTTTCATCATCCTTTCATTCTTTGTTATTAAAATACATCTTGAACTTGTTGCTTATTGGGCTACTGCCATTATTTTCGCGTTAATACCACTATGCAGCTCCAATATCCTTAGTTGCTATAATATTCACTCCGGTGTCAAGTACGTTTTTTAGAACCACATCACCTATAGAAATAGGAGCTTTTACTATAACATTTTTTAATGCTCTTACGCAGTCATAAATCATATCCTTTGGAATATCTCTCTCAGTTTTAACAGGAAGTATCTCATTTTCGCCACCTGAAACTAAAACAGAGGATGTAACGACTCTTGTTGGATTAGTACATTCTTTCTTGCCGTAGGTTTCTCCGATCTTACAGGTATTTCCTTTAACACTGATAACTTCTTCGCCCTCAAGCGCTACCACAAGTGCACAACCTATTGGACAGCCTATGCATGTTAATTCCCTTGTACTCATAGTTAACTACTCCTTTTCTACTTTTATGGTAATCTTTTTACAGTTACTATATTTATCCAAAACTGCTTTAGTTAATTTAACGCTTTCCATTTCACCTGGTGTAAGAATCTTTTTCTTTAAATGCATTTCGCGCACATCATCGAAATAAACAGATATATAAGCAGATTTATGTACCTCACCAACCCTAAATCTAACATCTATTACGTTACCGATATTTTCAGGATTGATAGTACTAGGTACTGTATACCTAACTCCGTCTGTCGCGAAAATCTCAATACTATTTCCAGCATGGTAAATTCCTTTTATATAATCAGAAGCATTTCTACCAGCAGTGTAGCTTTCAGTGGTTACATTATCTACTAAATCATGAACGTGAAGCACATTGCCACAGGTAAATATTCCAGAAATGCTCGTCTGCATGCTTTCATCTACCTCAGGACCCCCAGTAACTCTGGAAAGTTTAACATTAGCTTTTCTAGAAAGTTCATTTTCGGGTAGAAGGCCAACAGATAAGAGTAATGTATCACAAGCAATGTATTCCTCAGTACCCTTAATTGGTTTCCTATAGTCATCAACTTGAGCTATAGTAACTCCGCAAAGTCTATCATGCCCATGTATATTTGTTATAGTGTGGCTTAATTTTAAAGGAATATTAAAATCGTCTAAGCATTGTACAATATTCCTCTTAAGTCCACTTGAATGAGGCATTAGTTCTACACAAGCCTTTACCTTTGCACCTTCGAGGGTCATTCGTCTTGCCATTATAAGCCCGATATCTCCAGAACCAAGTATTACTACTTCTTTTCCTGGCATTAGACCCTCAACATTAACATATTTTTGAGCTGTTCCGGCTGTATAAATACCTGCGCATCTTGCACCTGGTATGTTTAAAGCTCCTCTTGGTCTTTCTCTGCATCCCATTGCAAGTATAACTGCTTTTGCCTGGAGCTCCAATATACCATCTTCTGTATTTACAGCAGTAACTTGTTTACTATCATTTACATCTAGAACCATCGTATTTAGTTTATACTCGATATTAAGTGCAATAACCTTGTCAATAAATCGTTGTGAATACTCAGGACCAGTAAGTTCTTCTTTAAAGGTGTGAAGACCAAAACCATTATGAATACATTGATTGAGAATACCACCTAATTGATTATCTCTTTCTATAATTAAAATGCTGTTTATCCCTTGATCCTTTGCAGAAACTGCAGCTGCAAGGCCTGCTGGACCTCCACCAATTATGATTAAATCATATTCTTGCATATATATTCCTCCAATTTATAAAGATTGTTTATTTTTGCCAGTGAGCAGTATAGAATTTTCGCCTGATTTTGTAATGGCGCATCGTGGTATATTAAGTTCTCTTGAAAGAATATCTACAACTTTTGTTGCACAAAAGCCCGATTGGCATCTCCCCATTCCAGCTCTTGTCCTTCTTTTAACTCCATCAAGTGTTTTTGCTCCAAGAGGTCTTCTTATAGAGTCTATAATTTCACCTTCTGTTACGGTTTCACACCTACAAACAATTGTTCCATATTCAGGTATTTCCTTGATTATTTTTTTTCGCTCATCGTTTGACATTTCTCTAAATTTTCTTGTACCTTTTCGTATAGGGTTGAATTTCACATTTTCCTGCGGTGCTAATTTTTCTGTTACTATATCAGCTACCATTACAGCAATACTTGGAGCACTAGTCAAACCTGGAGAATCAATTGCTGCTACATTAATAAAGTTCTTAGCGTCTTCTGCTTCCCCAATTATAAAATCATTTCCCGCGCATTTTGATCTATTCCCTGCAAAAGAAGTTATAACCATATTCATAGGAAGTGGCATTTGGATACTTAATTGAGCATTTAAAACGATATCATCGATGCCTTCGCGAGTTGTACTAAGATCAGTTTTGTTATCTTGATCTACAGCATTAGGTCCAATTAGAAGGTTACCATCAACAGTAGGAGTAACTAAAACTCCTTTTCCAAGTTTAGTTGGAAGTTGAAAAATAGTTTTTGTAACTAAATCTCCGCAAGCTTTATCAAATAATACATATTCTCCTAGCTTGGGAAGTATTTTAAATTTGTTATTGCTTACCATATTATTAATTTCATCCGAAAATAAACCGGCTGCATTTATTATTACTTTTGTTTCAATGTCGCCTTTATTAGTTTTTATAACGTAACAACTTTGTTTTTTTTCTATATTAAGGACCTCAGTTCCAAATTCAAATTCCACGCCATTGGTGTATGCGTTTTCAGCCATAGCAATAGTCATTTCATATGGGCAAACAATTCCTCCTGTTGGAGCATATAATGCACCGACACAGCTCAATGTTACATTAGGTTCCATTTCTCTAACTTGATTTCCATCAAGAATAGCTAGATTAGGTACTCCATTTTTTTCGCCTTGTTCTAGTAATTCTTTAAGATCATTCATGTGTTTCTCGTCAAAGCACAGAACCAATGATCCATTCCTCTTAAATGGGAAATCTAATTCCTTTGCAAGCTTTGTATACATTTCATTACCTTTTGCGTTTAATTTTCCCTTAATAGTACTTGGATTAGCATCATACCCTGCATGTACTATTGCACTATTTGCTTTTGTTGTACCAGAAGCAACATCACTAGATTTTTCAATAACACATGTTTTTAAATTATATTTAGATAGTTCTCTTGATACTGAGCATCCAATGATGCCAGCACCAATAATAGTTACGTCAAACATTATCTTACCTCCTAAATGCGAATAAAAAGAGAACCTTAATTAATAGGTATGAAATACCCATACATTAAGGCTCTCTTTTCTCCGCCCTTAATTATTTAATGTTATATTACCATAATAACCAAATTAATGCAAAGCAAAATAATGGATGATGTAGCGAATTCAGTTGTTCTTCCCTCATAAATATTCGTCGGGTAACTTGTTTTTACATTTATGTAAAATACGCTGTTAATTTAAAGTTAGTGATAAAATATGAAAATGCTAGAAAAATTTTCTGTTTTTTTTCTTGAATTCTTCGTTTGGTTTAGTTATAATCAATTTGGTAGCTAACAGAAAACGTTATCACATCTACAAGATTTGAAAACGTATAACTAGATTATACAAGGGGGATATAACATGAAGAACGAAAAAAAACTAATTGCTCTAGCATGTACACTTACCATAACAGCAGGATTATTCGCAGGATGTAGACAGAAGTCTAAACAGTCTCCTCCAGTAGCAAGTAATACCACAACTGTTTCAACAAAAAATAAAAGCAATAAAATAGTGATTGGACATAGGGGTGCTTCTGGATATTTACCTGAACATACTTTAGAGTCCTATGCTTTAGCTTATGGGCTAGGGGCAGATTACATAGAGAGTGATGTTTGTTTATCTAAAGATGGTGTTCCAGTAATAATGCATGATAATATGTTAGATACGACAACAGATGTAGCAAAGCGTTACCCAAATAGAAAACGAAGCGATGGACATTACTATGTAATTGATTTCACGCTAGGAGAAATTAAAACACTTAACGTGCACGAACGTACAAAAGAAGGGTCTAAGGATCCTGTTTTCCCTGATAGATTTCCTTTAAATAGTGCTCATTTTGAAGTTCCAACATTAGAAGAAATGATACAACTTGTACAAGGGCTGAATAAAAGTACAGGTCAAGAAAAAGGAATTTACCCTGAATTAAAAGAGCCTAAATTTCATACAGATAATGGACAAGATATTGGATCTGTGGTATTAAAAGTTCTTAGAAAATATGGATATGATACGCCTGAATCAAAAATTTATTTACAATGTTTTGATCCAACTTACTTAAGAAAAGTTAGGACAGAAATGGGCGCAAAAATGAAAATGGTCCAGCTAATTGGTGAAGAAGCAGATTGTCCAGGGGCAAATTATAAAAAAATGATGTCGGATGAAGGACTAGCAAAAGTAGCTGAATATGCAAATGGTATTGGACCTTGGTACCAACAAATAATAGATGAAAATGGGAAGAACGATAAAGAACCAGTTATAAATCCTAATTTAGTAAAAGATGCACATAAACATAATCTTGTTGTTCATCCATATACATTTAGAAAAGATGAAATCCCTAAATATGTAACTAGTGTAGAAGAGTTAATGCAAAAATTCTACTTTGAAGCTGATGTAGATGGTTTATTTACTGATTTTCCTGATTTTGGAATAAAAATATTAGAAAAAGGACCTAAAAAATAATTTTATATTAAAATGAGAGCACATAAGGATTGATTACCTGAGTGCTCTTTTTTATTAATAACTAACGTCCTGGAAGTTAGATTGTTAGTAAAAAATAATTTTAGAAAATATGTGATATTAGTCACATATTTTCTTTTTCTGTAATGATAGAATGTGGGTATCTTTTATAGAAGGAAGTGGTATGTCTTGTTTAGTGAAGAAATTAACAAAGTTTCAATATCGGCGGTAAAAAAATCTGAACTTTTAAAGAAAAGTAAAATGAGGTACCTCACTGCAGCGGCCCTAGCTGGTGCTTATGTGGGATTTGGAATTTTATTGATATTTACTATTGGAGGATCATTTGCAGCAGCTGAGTCACCGGCAACAAAAACTATTATGGGAGCTTCCTTTGGGATTGCCTTAAGTCTTGTAATAATGGCGGGCTCCGAACTTTTTACAGGAAATAACATGATTATGACCATAGGGTATCTAGAAAAGAAAGTTCCTTTACTTGATTCAATAAATATTTGGATATACAGTTTTATAGGAAACTTTATAGGGTCAGCAGCGCTAGCAGCAATATTTGTAGGTTCTGGGCTTGCAAAGGGTAGCACAGCAACTTTTATTTTAAAAACATCACAAGGGAAAATGGCAACGCCAAGCATAGAATTATTTTTAAAAGGGTTACTTTGTAATATGTTAGTCTGTTTAGCCGTATGGTGTGCTATTAAATTAAAGGAAGAAACGGCTAAACTTATAATGATTTTTTGGTGCCTATTTGCATTTATAACTATAGGGTTCGAACATAGTGTTGCGAATATGACTTTGCTTACAACGGCACTAATGATTCCTCACACCGCAGCGATTTCTATAGGAGGATTAGCGCACAACTTAATTTGGGTTACCCTAGGAAACTTTGTAGGTGGAGCTGTATTTATTGGAGCAGCATATTGGTACGTAGCAAAAGAGAAATAAAACAATAAAAATATATATTATTAAAGCTAGGATTAATAAAGGTAAGTAATGTATAATTTCTTTTTTTGTTTTATTTTAAAACTTATTGCTATATAATAAGAATATTAGTATTTTTATTATAATGAGATTATAAAATGAAATCATAAGGAGAAGTTAATATGACACAAATATCGCTTAGGCAATTAAAAGACCTTCCTTTATTTAAATGTGTTGAGGATAAAACTTTGGATTTAATAAGAGAGAGTGTTGTAGTAAAAAAATTGAAAAAATCACAAATGTTATTTGCTGAAAGAGAAATCACAAATAATATATATATAGTGCTAGAGGGAAAGGTAACTATGTACAGAGTATCGGAAAAGGGTCAAAAGAGGGTTATCTATATCCTAAACAAAGGTGAGATTATAAACGAGGTCAATTTTGACAATTTTACGACATCTATTAATTGTGAAGGGTTTGAAGATAGTGAAATTATAAGCATATCAAAAGTAGACTTATTAAATATTATGAAACAGGATTTTAAGCTTACAGAGATTATATTAAACTCTATGAGTAAAAAAATAAGAAGAGTGTATAGACAAATTAAGAACACAGTTCCTACTAAAATGGACAAAAGGGTAGCCGCAAAGCTTTGGAAGCTATCTAAAGATTATGGAGTAGAAACAGAAGATGGCGTTTTAATAGATATTAAAATAAACATAACTTATTTAGCAGATATGTTAGGTAGCTCTCGTGAAACAATTTCAAGGGCAGTAAAAGAGCTTGAAAACATGGATATGGTTAGAATAAAATATAGAAAATTCATAGTTAATAGAGAAAAGTTAAGCAAATACTTTAAAGGTGTGTGATGAAAATCACATACTTTTTTTATGATTTAAAATACAATATGCATAGTTAGTTATAAATTTAATTTTTATAGGAACTAACTAATAAAGTTAATTAATTAACAATATTTAGCGATTAGGTAAAATTTATTATAATGGAAGGTGTGCATTTATGGGATTTAAGCTTACAATAGAGAAGTTTGATGAGTATCTTGAAACATTGCGACATGAATATAAGGTGTATGCACCAGTAGTGCTCAAGGGAAAAGGAACTTTTGCGGATACAGATACTGTTAGGTATAAGGAAATAAAGAGTATAAGGGAAGTAGAGTTTGATTTAAAATCTAGTTTTTCTCCTAAAGAAATAACATTGCCAATTACTCAAACATTATTTTACTTTACTGAAAATGATTGCGTAGAGCCAAAATGCGATGAGAAGAAAATATTAATATTCTTAAGAAGTTGTGATATTCATGCTATAAAGAGATTAGATGAAGTTTACCTTAAAAATGGAAATGAAGATTATTATTATAAGGTTTTAAGAGATAAAATTAAATTTGTACTTATGGGTTGTAGTGAAAGTTTTGAAAATTGTTTTTGCGCAAGTATGGGATCGAATATGATAGAAGATTATGATATGTACACTAAAATTCAAGATGATGAGGTCTTTGTGAATTGTAAATCCGAGGAACTGATGAAGTGCTTTAACATAGATAAACCTAGTAACGTCGTGGTAGAGCCTGAGTTTGTTTTGACTAATGAAGTAAAGGTTAATATACCTGAAAACTTAGATCAAAGAATTTTTAAATCAAAAATGTGGGATGAATATTCTTCAAGATGCATTGCTTGTGGTAGGTGTAATTTTGTATGTGGTACTTGTTCTTGTTTTACTATGCAGGACATTTTCTATAAAGAAAATAAAAACGTAGGAGAAAGAAGGCGTGTTTGGGCATCTTGTCATGTAGACGGATACAGCGACATGGCAGGCGGACATGGCTTTAGACAGGATAAAAAAGACAGAATGAGATTCAAAATTATGCACAAGGTATATGATTTTAAAAAGAGAGCCGGATATCATATGTGTATAGGTTGTGGTAGATGTGATGATATATGCCCTGAATATATATCTTTCTCAAATTGTGTAAACAAATTAAATAAAGCAATGGATGAGGTGGAATAAATGAAAAATATATACATGCCTTTTAAATCTAAGATACTTAATATAAGTAAGCATACAGAAACGGATTATACATTTAGAATGGAGTTCGAAGGTGTTGTAAAGCCGGGTCAATTTTTTGAAGTATCCATACCGAAATTTGGAGAATCACCTATATCCGTTAGTGAGATAGGTGAGGGTTATGTAGATTTTACTATTAGACGTGTCGGCACTGTTACGGATGTAATTCATAGCTTTTTTGTAGGAGGAACCTTGTTTTTAAGAGGGCCTTATGGAAATGGATTTGATGTTAACCTTTATAAAAATAAAGAAGTTATTGTAGCTGCTGGGGGAACTGGACTGGCACCAGTAAAAGGGATAGTAGATTATTTTGCGAAAAATCCAAAGGAATGTACGGGCTTTAATTTAATGGCAGGTTTTAAGTCGCCTAGTGACATCTTATTTAAAGAAAATTTCAAAGTTTGGGAAAAGAGTATCAGTGTAACGTTAACTGTAGACAGTGCTGATGACGGCTACACTGGAACTGTAGGACTCATAACAAAATATATTGCAGATATTCAAGTTCTGAATATGGATGAAGTACAGGTTATTGTAGTAGGACCACCAATGATGCTTAAGTTTACAGTAGCTGGATTTATAAAAAAAGGAGTAAAAGAAAAAAATATATGGGTATCTTATGAGCGAAAAATGTGTTGTGGAGTTGGGAAATGTGGGCACTGCAAAATTGATGATACGTATATATGTTTAGATGGACCTGTTTTTAACTATTTGGATGCAGTTCATCTAGTGGATTAAGGGGGAAAACGTAATGGATATTAATACCAAGTTGCTCAAGAAAAATGCATACAGAATAACTAAAAAAAGAGGTAAAACAGCTATAAGAATAAGGGTACCTGGTGGGCATATAGAAGCCAAACATTTAGAAGTTTTGCAAAGAGTAGCAGAAACTTACGGAGATGGAAATATTCATATAACTATAAGACAGGGTTTTGAAATACCAAATATTGATATAGATAAAATACCGGAAGTTAATAAGATGATTCAATCAGTCATAGAAGGTCTTGATATAAATCAGATTTCAGAAAATACAGGATACTTGGCCGCAGGTACTAGAAATGTGTCAGCTTGTATAGGGGCAAATGTCTGTCCTTTTGCAAATTATAATACTACAAAATTTGCAAAAAGAATTGAAAAAGAAATATTCCCTAATGATTACCATGTGAAGGTAGCTTTAACAGGTTGTCCTAATGATTGTATAAAGGCTAGAATACAAGATTTTGGGATCATAGGAATGACAGAGCCCCAATATGAATCCTATAGATGTATCAGTTGCAAATCCTGCGTAGCTAACTGTAAAAAAAGAGTTACTGGTGCACTTAAAATGGAGAACTTTAAAGTAGTTCGCGACCATGACAAGTGTATTGGATGTGGAGAATGCATAGGCAAATGCCCAACTAGTTGTTGGAGCAGAAGTTATGAGAAATATTATAAACTTGTGATAATGGGTAGGACTGGCAAGAAAAATCCTAGGCTCGCTCAAGATTTTATAACTTGGGTGGACGAGGAAAGTATAATTAAAATAATAAAAAACACATATTCATATATCGATAAGTATATGGATGCAAATGCTCCAGGAGGAAAAGAACACATAGGTTATATTGTTGATAGAACAGGATATCCAGTGTTTAAGGAATGGGTTTTAAAAGACGTGACTTTGGGGGAGAAAGCAGAGGTTAAGCAATATATTAATTGGTAATATTAAAAAGTAACTGAATGAAGTGTTGGCACCTGCTTAGGCTGGTGCTATTTTTTTTAGGTGGAACTCCTACTTATAGAAGTGGAAGAATTTCCTTGTGAAATGTCATTAAAAGGTTTACATACAACCAATAAGTAAAAACTTGTTGAAATTACCAAATTAAGCAGTATAATCAATTATACAGACAGATAAAAAATACATTTAGGGGGAGGGTTCTATGGAAAAATTAGACAGCATAATATCAATTAAAGATTTACAAATGAGCTATGGGAGTAAAAAGGTGCTTAATGGAATTAATTTAAAAATTCCAAGAGGACAGATAATAGGATATATAGGGACTAATGGTGCTGGTAAAAGCACAACTATAAAAATAATGCTTGGGATATTAGAAGGATACACGGGGAAAGTAGAAATATTAGGACAAGATATAAGTAATGGAAGCATAGAGTATAAAAAGAAGATCGGGTATGTACCAGAGCTTGCAGATATATATGAAAACTTAACTGCTTATGAGTATATAAGCTTTTTAGGGGGAATATATGGATTAGAACAGAAAAAACTTATTGAGAGATCAACGAAGTTAATGGGCTTATTTGGAATTGAGGGAGCTATAGATTCTAGAATATCTTCATATTCAAAAGGCATGAAGCAAAAGTTAATTATAATATGTAGTTTAATTCATAATCCTGATATATTATTTTTTGACGAGCCTTTAGTTGGACTAGATGCTAATAGTGTAATGGTGTTTAAAGAGGTTATGAAGACTCTTGCAAAGAGCGGAAAAACTATATTTTATTCTTCACATATAATGGATGTTGTAGAGAAGGTAAGCGATAGAATATTACTTTTAAATGAGGGCCAGATAGTTGCTGATGGAAGTTTTGAAGAGCTTAAGAATAATAAGAAGGAAAGGACACTTGAAGAAATATTCAATCAGCTAACAGGCTTTAATGAGCATGCAGAGGTTGCTAAAGAATTTGTTTCTTTGGTTTGCGAGGTGTAATTATGAAGAATTTCACCGTACTCGCGATATTGGATAAATATCAATCATTATATGAAAAATTAGGCGTTAACTATAAGACTATGAGAATGATTCTTCAGATAAAATTAACCACGGATGGTCGTAGAGTAAGTACTGTTATGGGGAATAATAAAAAGAGAGATGAAAGCAAGGACAAGAATAATTTTCTATCCTTATTGATGTTCAATGTATTTATGAGTATTTTTATTGGATTAATAATGACAGGTGATATGTCATCTATGAAAGCTGCAAATATTGTAATAGGTATAAATTTATTTATGATGGTATCACTTATGATATCTGATTTTTCGGCAGTATTACTAGATGTAAAAGAGAAAAATATATTACTACCTAAGCCAATCGATAGTAAAACATTTAATGCAGCAAAGACTACTCATATATGTATATATTTAATAGGTTTATCACTGTCATTAAATTTGATTCCACTAGTTATTGGCAGCGTAAAATATGGGGCTTTATTTTCTGCGATATTTTTTATAGACAATATACTTGTAGTATTCTTAGTTATAGCTTTAACATCTTTATTATATACTTTAGTTTTGAATTTTTTGATGGAGAAAAATTAAAGGATATAATAAACTATTTTCAAATATTATTAGCATTTGTATTTGCTTTTGGATATCAACTAGTTGCAAGAGTCTTTGATGCTACAAATATGAACAGTGAATATATACCCAAGTTGTGGCATGCATTACTTCCATCTATGTGGCTTGCATCTCCATTTGGTATACTAATAGATGGGAATAAACAACCTTTTCTAATATTTTTATGTACACTCGCAATATTAGGTCCGATTATGTTGATGACGCTTTATATTAAAAGCGTAGTACCTTATTTTGAAAAGAACCTCCAAAAATTAAATGATAGAGGGGGAGCCGTAAGTCGCAAAAGTGAAACTAGAAAAGAATTTATAGCAGGACTTGTTTGCAAGGACAAGATTGAAAAGAGTATGTTTAAATTTACTCAAAATATGATAGCTACAGAAAGAAACTTGAAGCTTAAGGTGTATCCAACACTTGCAATGGCAGTATTTATGCCAGTTCTATTTATGTTTATGGGTAGCGGACAAGATAAATCCTTCATGGCTAATATTAAAACAGGATATGGTGGGAAAATTCATTTATTAATGTATATAACTATATTCCTATTATGCTTTTGTACAGCGTTTATAAATAATAGTGATAATTATAAGGGGGCCTTTATATACAAGGTATTGCCAATAGAAAATCCAGGAGTAATATTAAAAGGGGCAGTAAAAGGAACTATATTCAAACTAATACTACCACTCTATATATTAGAATCTATAGTGTTCACAATATTTAAAGGACCGTCTATAATTTTAGACTTAATAGTAATGTTTCTAGTTCTTTTAATATTATCATTGGTGTATTTTAAAGCAGCAAATAAGGCAATGCCCTTTAGTGTAAAGTTTGCTACAGCTGATAGTGGTAAACTTATACTACCATCAGTAATTACAATTATGCTGCTTCTAGTATTTGCTGGAATCCATGTAGTTATTAGAAATAATGTGACATTTATTGGTATTTATGCGATCGTGCTTTTGATAGTTAATGTAATTCTTTGGAAAACTAGTTTCAAGGTGTGTTGGAAGGATATAGAAATATAAGGGAAAAGATTTTTACCCACATACAAAAAAACACTTGCATAACATATTCAACAACTCTTCACATTGAATATGTTATGCAGATTTTTTTGCAACAAGACCAATTATAGCATCAATAGAAAGTCTACATACCTTGGATATCCTCCTTTTGAATATCAATTATTTCTGCATCAGTATTATATTCTATAAAAGTTATAATATGCTCCATTGTAGAATCTAGTTGTGATGAAGTTCCACATATTCCTACGATACCGATAACTATTGTTTGATGAATATCCTGCTCAGCTACTTCTGCTACTGATATATTAAACTTGTTTTTTAGTTTTTGAACTATGCTTTTTACAACCATTCTTTTTTCTTTTAATGAATGCGACCACGATGCTCTTAGGGTAACTGTCATAAATAAAATTTTCATTTATCCTTCACCGCCAATTTTACTATAAATATAGTATGTGTAAAAATACTATTTATACTTATTGCTGAAACATATTTATTTATATCTGATTTACATATATGACTCATACTTAATAACCTATTAAAAATAGAGTTCATTAGTTCCCTGTTATACTTTATAACAAAATGGTTAAACTATATAGTGTAATATATAGTGTAATTTCAGTACTCGAAGGGAGATACTAATGAATAAAAATAAGTTAGGAAAAGCAAAAAAATCAATTAATCAATTAGATGCTAATAAAGGAAGTAGTGGCGTTTCAAACACTGAGATGTCTATTATGTATAACATATCTAATATGTCTAGTGACATTACTGATGTCGCTTTAGAAGAAGAAATAAAATCAAGTGAAAGTTCTACGCAATCAAGGCATTAGTGTTTATTAAATGAGGCTCTAGTAGGGAAATAAAGCTGAAGTAGATAAAATTCAGGGCTATTATCTATCACATCAAAATAGAAGGAGGTTTAAGAATGAATAGCTTTCAGCAAAAAATTGGAGATGTAATGGAATCAATAGAAGAATCAAATTCTTTTAAATGTGAAACAAGAAGGGATTTTAAAAAAGTGGCAAAAGCTTTACTTGAAACAGGTGGAACTATACCAGACTTTAAAAAGTATGATTTAGCTTCAAAACATTGGAAGAGTGCTGAGAAATTTATTTAAACACGTTTTTCTAAATGGATAGAGCATAATAAATTAGACATTTTAACGTTATTTCTGTAGTATTCAAAAAAATAAAAAAATAGAGTCGCGGATGAAAATTTATCTGTTGGCTCTATTTTTTAGTAATACTTTTGCTTATTTAGAAAGAAGTTGACTCTATAGTAACAATACAGTTTATAATAAGAAAGTGTGAAAATAATGAAAAAAGGTGGATATATATGACAAAGAGATTTTTGAAATATGCTATTCCATCAGCACTTGCTATGTTTATTTCATCTTTATATACAGTTGTTGATGGAATATTCGTAGGACAAGGTGTTGGTGATTCAGCATTAGCAGCAGTCAACATAGTGCTACCATTTACAGTTATGTTATTTGGATTAGCTTCTATGTTTGCAATAGGTGGAGGAGCTCTAGTCTCTAAAAATTTTGGAGCAAATAATACTGAAAGAGCAGTAAATATATTTAGACAAGTATTTAAATTTCTGCTAATAATTAGTGTTGTAATAAGTGTAATTGGTGTTATATTTACAGAACCAATAGTAAAATTATTAGGAGCAACAGAGAGGCTACAGGGTTTGTCAGTAGAGTATTTAAGGTTTTATGCACTATTTTGTATTCCTAATTTAACGGGAATAGTTCTTAGTAGTTTTGTTAGAAACGATGGAAGACCAAAACTTGCAATGGTATCTACAATAAGTGGTGCAATAACTAATGTAATATTAGATTATATATTTATATTTCAACTTGGTTTTGGAATAAAAGGAGCAGCTATAGCTACAGGCCTTGGTCAAATAGTTACGGTATGTATGCTATTCCGTCATTTCTTAAAAGGAGAAGGTCAATTAACTTTTGGGAATGTAAAGATTAGTAAGGGACTTATTAAAGAGTTTTCACTTATAGGGTTTCCATCATTCTTTGCACAAGCAAGTTATTCAATAATTGTGTTATTGCATAATATAGCTTTAGCAAAATATGTAGGGGAGGTAGGGATTTCTGCATATAGTATAATAAATTATTTAACTACAAATATTTATATGGTTCTTTATGGAATAACACTCGGAGTACAACCACTTTTAAGTTACAGCTATGGAAGAAAAGATGTTGAGAAATTGATAGGATTCTTTAAAATAACATGCGTAGCATCAATTTTAATAAGTGGTTTTTTTGTTATAACAAGTTTTAGCTTTGGACAGAAGATTATAGGAATATTCACAAGAGATCCATACATAGCACAATTAGCATATAAGGCCCTTCGAATAGCAAGTTTTAGCTATTTTGTAGTAGGAATAAATTTAAATACTCTTGTGTATTATCAAGCTATAGAAAAACCAAAGTATGCAAATATAAGTTGTGTATGTAGATCAGTTATTTTCTTGCCAATATGCTTAACTTTATTTGGAGGTATGTTTGGAATAAATGGAATATGGATAAGTGCAATAGTATCCGAAAGTTTAACATTTATAACTATAAAATTAATTGCAAACATAAAAACTTCTACACAAGCGGTTTTAACCGAGTTAAATGTGGAACTTAAAGGAAAATAATAGTTTGAAGATGCATTAAAAGTAAAAAATAACATCACTATTTGGAAATATTAAATTAGTATAGTCGGAAAACAATAATTAACAATTTCCATATTTAAGAATTAAAAGTGCTTATTTGAATGAAAAGTTATATTTGAATTAATTACGGACATGACAAAAAGACTTTTTTATACACTATTTTAAAAAAGCCGTAGGCTGGTTATTGAATTGAAATTTATTTTAAATTACGCAGCTATATTTTTAAGAGTTGGGAAAATATCGGCAAGGGCTATTAATCTTTCTGATGCCCAAGCATCTATGAAACAGCAAAATGCACCAAGAAATACCCTTGTTATTCTACACCCAACAGAATAAATAATTGCATCTTCAGCATGAAAATTGTTATTTATTCTATCCCAACATCTTTCAGTAGTTGAACGTCTTTTATAAAGAGATTTCCATTGTTTTGAACCTCTTAATATTGGAGTGAAATACCTTGGATTGTCTAATGTTTTAGTGTAATAAGTTTTGTTGCTTTTCATAGGATATTTTTCACAGTTTTCACATTGAACTGGGAATAACCATTTATGTCTATATTGTTTAGTAATAATTCCCCAATTGCGAAGCTGATGTCCACAAACAGTTCCGTGGGGGATAGCATTCTTATCAAGTTTAACAAATTCACTACTTGATGAAGGTTTTGAAGAACGCGAATTTAAATCAATAATAGGATTTATTCCATAATGCATGCATAAAAGATAAAAAGCATTGGCATCATAAGCAGAATCTAATGCTATAGAATGAAATTTAATTTCAGGATATAAATCCACAAGTTCTTTAAGTGCATAAACGCCAGTAACAGCATCATGGCGTGCCGCACTAACAAATTTAATATGGATAGGTAGGCTGTAAAAGCTATCACAGGCAGTAAATCCGTGATAGGTATGACCATAGTAATAATGTTCATTAAAGCTATCCCAGCCCCAGCTAGCACTGGGGTCGGTAAACTTTCGATAACAGTCACAATGTTCTCCTGGTTTAAGTTTGCAATCACAAACTTTTTTACCGTAAGGCGAAGCCTGTGTTGGCATACAGGTTCCGTCGCCAGCAATATTTAGTTTAGAAGGATCGCCCAAAATACCCATTGATAAAGAAGGAATAACAAATAATTCTTTAAGTATGTTGTTCATTTTGGATTCGCTTCTGTCAAGGAGCTTTGAATTATCATATTTTAAGATTCTTTTAACTAAACGGTCAACTACACCAGACTTGGAGTTATTCATCTTTTGGTTTTTCTTTTGTTTTTTACGTGGTTTACGTTTAATTTTACGCAGTTTGGATTTATTAAGGATCTTATCCTTATGAATCAGCCTATCCATAAAATCATAAAAAGTACCTACACCAGGAATTCGGTCAACATGTATGCCTTCGGCTTTAGAGTCTGAATAGCAAGCGGGTATAAAGCCAGATAAAATTGAATAGAAAGGGTCTGAACGTAATGTTTTTACCCAAGATGATATACTAGTTTCTTTACAATAAGCCATGATAATAAGTGACCTGAGTAATGCTACCGCATCTTTGGGCGGAGCCCCTTGATTAGATTTAGAGTAAGTACTTTCTATTAGAGGGACAATTCCGGTTAGGTCGGTAGACCAGATTTTAGTTATTTGTGAACTACGCTCAAACAAAGTGATTTGTTGATTGGTTTGAATATAGAATTTTTCTAAAAATGTTTCAAGAAAATATTGATATTGAGAATGAGAAACCTTAACAGTTAACATAAAAACACTCCTCGCAAATGAAATAATGTAAAAAAATATACATATTTAATTTTGCGAATTTTTACTAGCTGTCAAGTCTTATTTCACAATGTTTAAGTAAAAAAGATTAAAAGTAATACGAATAGCTTAAATTTTCTAGGTTATTCGTACAATATGAGGCACCACGAATTTTTGAGGTGAAGTTGATTTTTGAGCAAAATGAATCAAGAGTTAGCAGTACCTTAAGAGTTTCCGAGAGTGCACTATTAAATACAAATGAGGTGAGAATATGGGGACAAACTTTTCAATAGGAGAAATGTCAAAGTTACAAAATATATCAGTTCAGACATTACGATATTATGATAAAATTGGACTACTAAAACCGTCATATATAGACGAGAAGAGCAGATATAGATATTATTCTGCAAAACACTTTGTAATACTTAATTCAATAAAACAATGTAAGGCTATGGGCTTATCTTTAGATGAAATAAAGGAATTAATAGAAAATTATACTTCATTTGATTCCATACTTAATATAATAAGTAAGCAAAAGGAAATGATAGATACCAAAATAAAAGATTTAAACACAGTAAAAAATAATATTAGTTTTCTTGAGAAGCGTATAAAAAATTCTTTAAAAGAAGGTATTAATGATGTTTTTATTAAATATAACAAGGAAAGAAAATTCAAAAAATATAATAATACAAAGAGATATACAGAAGAATTTGAAATAAATCTAAGTGAAATATTAGTATCGATGGAGCAGAAGTATAGTAGTTCAATTAAAGAACTTGCTTTTGCTGTATCATATGAAGATATAAAAAAATATAATGAACTAATATATAATAATATGCTAATTAATGGTTTCGAGTGTGTTACAAATGATGATAATTTAATAACTTTGCCAAAGGGGGAATATATAACATTAAATTTTGATGATGATTATAATGATACTAGCAAGTATTATAAAAGTCTTATTGAGTATATAGATAGAAATAATATTGAGGTAAGCGGAGATTTTTATGAAATATACATAATGACTAGAGTTGGGAATGATGGCGAGGAAAGATCTTTAGGACAAATTCAAATATTAAAGAAAAAGTAAAGGGTATAATAAAAAAGCTGCATTCAATGCAGCTTTTTTATTTATATATATCGGAAAATTCAATTTGAATTTTTTCACTGTTTGTTTGATTCATTAAACCTATTTTTGAATTCGGATTATCGTTACCGTCAACTATATTAACAGGCAAGCTTATTGTAAATTCTGTACCTTCTTGATACTTACTTTGTACATTAATTATACCTCCATGCATTTCAACTAAAGATTTAACTAGAGCAAGTCCTATACCACTACCTTCATGTGCTCTACTTAGTATAGGGTCCACTTGCTTAAACCTTTCAAAAATTTGTGATAACTTATCTTCTGGAATTCCTATGCCATTATCCTTTACAGAAAGTATAATGTGACTATCTTTATCGTAAACGCAAACTTCGATTTTATCTCCAGGCCTAGTAAATTTAGTTGCATTAGAAATTAAATTAAGTAAAATTCTCTCCATCTTTTCTTCATCGAAAGCCATAATTTTTTCTTCTATATCCGTATCAAAAATAATTATTCTTGACATGCCTTGCACATACGGAATAGTTGACAGGGTTATTTCCTCAACAACTTGTATTATATTTTGATTCTTTAAATTTAACTCCATAAATTTAGAATCGATTTTACTAATATCAATTATATTATTTACGAGTCGTAACAGTCTATAACAATTTTGTTTTATATAATTTGTATATTCGTTTAACTTGTCCATGTTATTTGAAGTTATATCTTTGCTTATATATACAGAAAATAATTGTGCTGTAGAAAAAATTATATTTAACGGTGTCTTTAATTCATGAGACATATTGGCAATAAATTCAGTTTTTAATTTATCGTATTGTACCAATTCTTCTATCAGATGTTTATTTTCAGTTATCATATTATTAAAACTATCGGATAATACCCCTATTTCATCTTTGTTTTTTATGTCCGAGTGTACTGTTAAATCGCCTGAGCCCGCAATCTCCATATATGACTTTAATTTATTAATGGGTTTAACCAAGTTGTTAGCCATAAACACAGCTATAATCCCACCTAATAAAATCATTAATAACCCACTTAATAATGTGGTATTCAAAATTGATTTACTTGACGATGCTAAGTCATCATAGTTAGCTGTGGTAACAATATACCAATCCCAAGGTTCGAAATACATAGAGTAAGCTAATTTATGCACACCTTTATATGTGTATTCAATTAATCCATCTCTATTTGAAATTATTTTTTTACTTGATTCATAGTTGCTTAGATTCTTTCCCTTATCAGTAGGATGGACAATCGCTTTTCCATTAGAATCCATTATGTATACATAACCTGTTTTTCCAATTTTAAAGTTATTTATTGTTTTTTCTAGATAATCATTAAGTAACGTATTCCCTACAGCTATCGCTCCTACAACCTTTTTATCTTTATTAAGTAATGGTTTGATTCTTGACAAATAACTTTCATTTTCAGATAAATTTACGCCCCAATACTCTTGATTATTAATTATTGTATTGTAAATATCTGAGCCAGCAGGGTAGTATGTCCCTTCAAGTCTTTGGTTGCCTTTAATACGGGTTGTAGATACCCTTATTAATTTATTATTACTTAATAAAAATATAGAAGCTGTGCTACCTATAGATTTATGTATATCATCAACAATATTAGTGTCTAATGATAGCTTATGTGTTCCAGCATATAAAACTGGTAAATAATAATCCCCTACTTTTATACTTTGGGTATTATCTACGTTTATATTACCAAAACTACATAATAACTTCTCAGCAGAATCTAAATTACTATAAGACTTTTCTATAATGGAATCATTTCTTACACTTATTGTAGTATTAATTAATTCTGTTACAGTTTGACTTTTTTCTTTAACTTCTTTAAATACTGCATCCTTTGATATTTTACCAATTAAAATACCTAAAAAACTTGCTGTAAGTATAATTAATATTAGGTAACTAATAATTATTTTAATTTTAATACTCATACATTAAATCACTTCTCCTTAGATGATAAAAGAACATATTCAAATAATGATACACTTGACTAATGTAAATTTTCAAATTTTTACTTTTAATTTATTAGATTCTACAATCTATCATGCTGTAAGGTTTACAGTAACTAATACTAGGTGTAAAAAAATGTTGTTACTTCACAATTTATAACAATTATGGACTAATTTTAGCATTTAAAGGCTTGTTTGTAAATAAAAAAATATGTGTAATTATGTCAATGGCCTAGGGGAATTGCAACAGCAAAAAAATGTATTGGGTGCATCACAGTGATCCGGAAGTTAGCTCATTGGTATACTTTTCATAGTTGTTATTATTCACGCATTGTTATACAATGCTATTATTCGAATAATTTAATAAGGAGATTTTGTCATGAATTCAGATTTTGAAAACGGTAAAATAGGAAAACTATTGTTCAACCTAGCATTACTATGCATTATGGATCAATTAGAAATTTAGAAAGATAAGGTAAGCCTTATTCTTAAAATAATAGTATGTATTTAATTATTTTTTAAAATTACATAAATTCATCCATCTGGAGGTATACACAAATGAAAACTTCAACAAAACATTCCTTGGTTATAGGGTTTGCACTATTTGCAATGTTTTTCGGTGCAGGAAACCTGATTTTTCCACCATACTTAGGGAAAGCGGTAGGAAGCAAGTTTATTATAGCTATTATAGGGTTCCTCCTTACAGGAGTTGGTCTTCCTCTAATTGGAATAATTGCCTGTGCTAAAATTAATGGTTCTTTCGATAAAATGGCAAATAGAGTAGGTTCAAAATTTGCAATAATAACAGGTGTAGCTTTAATTCTTGTTATAGGACCTTTATTTGCAGTTCCAAGAACAGCCGCAACGACTTTCGAACTTGGAATACAGCCTTTATTCCCATTTATGGGGCAAAACATAACTATTATATTGTATTTTGCAATAACACTTGCATTCGTGCTTAAACCTTCTTCAATAATTGATAATATAGGTAAAATACTTACACCAGCACTTTTATTAATGCTCGCTATAATTATATTTAAAGGGATAATATTTCCTATTGGACCAATTGTAAATACACATTACCAAGGTGCATTTTCAAAATCTTTATTAGAAGGTTATCAAACGATGGACGGTATGGGCTCTGTTATATTGGCATCAATAATTCTTTCAGCTGTTAGAGCAAAGGGTTATGAAAATCCAAAAGATATAATGAAGATGACTATAAAGGCATCTATGGTGGCTGTAGTGGGTTTAGCCTTTGTATATTCTGGACTTATGTATCTTGGATCTCAAACATCTACTTTGTTCTCTGAAGATATAGCTAGAACTAATCTAGTTACACAAATTGTAAAACTAGACTTAGGCAGTATCGGTAGCGTTATTCTTAGTTTATCTGTGAGTCTTGCATGCTTAACAACTTCTATAGGATTACTTTCAAGTGGAGCAAAATACTTTACTAAACTCTCAAATGGCAAAGTATCTTACACGACTAATGCTATTTCTATGGCTTTAGTAAGTGGAGTAATAGCTACAAAAGGCGTTGATAGTATAGTTATATTGGCAGTTCCAATTTTACAAATTTTATATCCAATTGTAATTATTCTAATAGCTATTACTTTTCTTGGTGATAAAGTGAAAAATGATAAGATTGTTGCTATAACTGTATACACAGCTTTAATAATAACTATTTTAGATACAGTAAATGGTTTATGTGGGAATAACATCGCATTTATTAAATTTATTCCTCTAGCAAGTGCAGGATTCTCATGGCTTGTACCTTCTTTACTAGCTTTTGTAATTTCAAACATTTTAATAAAATCGAAAGAAGATGCTACTTCAATTGTTGAAATGTGAGAATGTTTCAGCAATATAAATAATTAACATTTATAGTATAAAAAGCCACCTTTATGCAGGTGGCTTTTGTTTCTTTTGAGTTATCAATGCCTTTTTTATCATTTAGTTAATGATTTTTGTTTATTTTCATCTCCACAGTAGCAACATCTACATCCTCTAGTTTGCGCAAAACATTATAATTATTTTCTATTATTCTTTTTTCTTAATTATGTTTTAAAAAGGGTTTTAGAAAAAAATAACATGATATTAATATTATTAACCTAATTATAATGTTCAGCTTTTTTTCTTGAGTGACCATGGGATAACTTTCAGTTGGCTATTATTGGTTGATGGAGATTTAAATAGAATAAGATATTGTGGTGCTGGGTTATCATTAGCATATCCAAGTTGAACTTTCGAATATCTATGATATACTTGAAGTGGTGGCTTTCGGAGATACAAAAGAAAACATTAAAGCTGTAATTGTTGAATTAACTATAATAGAGTTGCATCTTTACAAGCTTAAATTTATTATAATGGAGGAATTATTATGAAAATGGATGAATTGCCAAAGTATTTTAAAAAAATTGATAATGAACTGTGGTTTGAGGAAGTTGAAGTTGAGAAAAAAAGTTTGAAAATTACTTACAAAATTAATAAATGTTTTTCATATAGCAAATCGCCCTATCAAGAGGTAGCTTTGATTGATACTGTGGCATTTGGTCCATGTCTTGTGCTTGATGGGTCAATGCAGACTACTTCAGCAGATGGTTTTATATATAATGAAATGATTACTCATATTCCAGTAATCACACATAAAAATCCACAAAACGTATTGGTAATTGGTGGAGGAGACTGTGGAGCGGTACGAGAATTATCAAAGTATAAAGGACTTGAGACAATTGACATGGTTGAGCTCGACGAAGTAGTAACAAAAGAAAGCATAAAATTTCTTCCGGAAATAAGCGGAGGCGCAGGTTTTGATAAAAGAATCAATTTTAAATTCGGTGATGGAGTTGAATACGTAAAGAAGACCGATATTAAGTATGATATAGTCATGGTCGATTCACCAGACCCTGAGGGTCCTGCTAAGGATTTGTTTGGAGAAGAATTTTATAAAAATGTAAAAAGAACATTAAAAACTGATGGAGTAATGGTATGTCAAAGTGAATCTCCAATGCTTCATCGTAATATAATTGAGAATACAAGAAGGATATTAAAGAATAACTTTAAAATTGTAAAAACCTATATAGCGTTTGTTCCAACTTATCCAGGTGGATTATGGAGTTTTACAATGGCTTCAGATGTTTATGATCCTAGTAACATGGACGTAAATAAATTGCCTCTTGAAACTCGTTATTTAACAAAGGAGATTGCAAAATCTTGCTTTGATCTTCCAAATTTCATAAGTGATCTAAAATAGAAAAAGCTGAGCTTAAAAGTTTAGAGACTACAATTGATTAGGGTATAGACATGAAGTCTGTATCCTTTTTAATGTGATGGTTAAGGAGGGTTTAAATTATGCCAATCTGGGTGTCGTTTTTAATTGGGTTTATTATAGCAATTGTATTTAGCATTTTTATTAAAAAAAACAAATAACTTTTAAATAATTATGATTATAAAGTTATCACTATAAAAGCATATGCGAGGAGAAAAAACAAATGGAAAAGTCAGTAAAAGCACTTGTAATCTTATCACTCATAGTACTATTAGTTATAGTAGTAAGTATATACAGAATAGTCTCAACACCACCATCACAAGTATCATCAGAAGCTGCAACAGGAACACCAGAGCAAATAGCGGATAAAAGGATTTCAGATGCGAAAATAGTAGCGGATAAAAAAATAGCAGATGCAAAAATAGTAGCAGATAAAATAATAGAAGATGCAAAAGCGGCGGAGGCAAAAAAAACATCGGATTTAAAAGCAATCGAGACTAAAAAAATATTAGAGGCAAAGTCTCAGGGGAATCAACTTAAGGAAGATGAATATAAAAGTTATAGTAATGAAAAATTTTCATATTCAATTATGTATCCTAATGATCTTAAAGTAGTTAATGATACTGCAAATGGTAATATACTTAAATCTGACGATGGAAAGGTTTATTTGCAGGTATATGGAACTAATAATGCACCAAATGATACTATTGATTCAATATACAATAAAGCAATTAAAAATAATAATATGTATTATAAAGCTAAAGGTGGTAGTTGGTTTGTAATATCTTATACTGAAGGTGACGAAATAGTATATCAAAAAAAAGTAGTAGGAAAAGCTTCAACAAATACTTTTATTTTTAAATTTCCAGCAAATGAAAAGGACAAGTATACTAAAGTTGTGGATAGGCTTGAAAAAAGTTTCAAGACATCTTCTACTGATAAAAATCATTAATGGTAGAGTTTATAAGCCGCATAAAAAAATAGATAACTATTATAAATAAATATAATAGAAAAAGGAGATAATTAAAGTTATCTTCTTTATTTTATTTCAAACACAATCAAAATTAATAAAACTAAATAAAAATTTTAAAGATGAATTAATGAATAAAAAGTTCGTTTTAAAAAATACTAGTTGTAGATATACAAGGTTGAGATCAAAATTATTACAATATATCTTGGGTATTTACAATATAAAATTATATGGAGGTAGTAAAATGACTAAAAGAACATTAGTACCAGAAGCAGCGGGAAAACTTCAAAAATTTAAGATGGAAGTAGCACAAGATATGGCAGTAGATAATATTGAAAGCAGAAATGTAGATATGGGCGATGTGCCAAGTAATATTGTAAATAAAATAAAAAATTCAGGTAATGTCGGTGGAGAAATGGTAAAGAGAATGGTAGAGGCAGCAGAAAAAAATATGGTGGATAATAAGTAAAGGGTGTCGTGCATCCGTATGAAGTTTCTCCGCCGTGCCTTGAAATAAGGGTTTGAAATGTGAATTCATAAAAGCAATGATAAGGGGTAATTTTAAATTTACAAAACAAGAATTAATAAAAAAAATTTAAGCAGAGAGTGATCTCTGCTTAAATTTTTTTACTCGTAAATTTTTTCTATACTTACTTCATAATTGCCTTCAGGAGATATAACAGAGCACTTTTCCCCAAGTGCCTTTTTATATATTGCCATTCCAAGAGGGGATTCAATACTTATGTTCATTAAATCAGGGTTGGTCTCTACTGTTGATACCAGGTGTATGTTCTCAATATCACCTGTGTCAAGAAATTTAATATCAGCCTGACCTCCAAGACCTAATTGGTCGTCACTACTGTAATCATCTACGACTGTAGAGTTCCTAAGTAACTCTTGAACTGCAATTATTCTATCATTATTGGTTGCTTCCTCATCTTTAGCTGCATCATACTCTGCATTCTCACTTAAATCGCCATGGCCCTTTGCTTCTTTAATTGCGGCTGTTATTTCTCTTCTTTTTTCTCCTGTGCGAAGGGATAATTCTTCCTCTAATTTTATTACTCCACTAGGTGTTAATATTGTATTTTTCATAGTTTTGTCACTCCTAACAATTTTTGCGTATATGATTCTGTCTTCTATTTTAAAATAAATTAGACATATCAAATTTTTTTAAATATAGAGAAGACAATAAAGAATTATTATATCACATTTTTGGACAATATATTAAATGTAATTTTGAAGTTAATGTTTATTTGAATGTATTCTAATAAACATTACAAACTATATTTATAAAAACTGCAATATATTTTGTTGTTAATGAGCCCTGAAGTAGATTGAATAATTTAGGCTTGCAGAATAAGAAAAAATGTAGAACATGTGTTATACTATAAAATAGGTATATCAATGGTTAATGCCGCATATCTAAACATATGTGACTTAAATAGAATAATATAAAATTACTGGAAATTGTAAAAGTTTCTTACTGACATTTTAAATTTATATTTTTAGTATGGAGGAATGTTTTTATGAATCAAACAAAAGAATTAGGAACAGAAAGTATAGGAAAACTATTGGTTAAGTTTTCGGTGCCGGCTATAACAGGGATGATTGTAAATGCGTTATATAACATTGTAGATCGAATGTATATAGGGCATATTAAAGGGGTAGGATCCTATGCACTTTCAGGACTTGCTATAACGTTCCCCATATCAGTTATTATAATGGCTTTTGGAATGCTTATTGGGATAGGTGCTAGTGCAGTTATATCAATAAAACTAGGAGAAAAAAACAAGGAAGCGGCAGATAATATTTTGGGAAATGCCTTTATACTTATAACGATAATATCATTAGTGATTAGTATACTTGGAGTTTTGTTTTTAAATAAACTTCTAATCTTATTTGGAGCAAGTGAAAATAGTATCCCCTATGCAAAAGCATATATACAAATCATACTTATGGGAGCTGTTTTTCAAAATATAGGATTTGGTATTAATAATATAATTAGAGCAGAGGGTAATCCTAAAATGGCAATGCTTACAATGGTATTTGGTGCAATTATTAATATTATATTAGATCCAATATTCATATTCGTTTTTGATATGGGAATTCAAGGTGCTGCAATAGCAACCATAATTTCTCAAGCTTTTAATACTATCTTAGTATTGAAATATTTTACATCTAAAAGCAGTGGAAGCGTGCTAAAAATAAAGAAAACCAATTTAAAGCTGCATAAACATATTATAAAAGATATTTTTGCTATTGGCATGGCGCCTTTTTCAATGCAAATTGCATCAAGTTTTGTAATTATTTTATATAATAAAGGTCTTTATTCTTACGGAGGAGATCTTGCAATAGCTGCAATGGGAATATTAAATAGTATATCAATGCTTATTTTTATGCCTATATTTGGTATAAGTCAAGGGATTCAGCCTATAATAGGATATAATTATGGGGCTAAATTGTATCCAAGGGTTTTAAAGGTTTTAAAGCTTGCCATAACTTTTGGCACTTGCATTGCTATAATTGGATTTATAGGAGTACAAGTATTTGCGAAGCAGATTATTGGCGTATTTGTAGGTAGTAATACTGACCTAATAAATCTAGGTGCACGTGGAATTAGAATAGACTTAATCTTTTTACCTATATTAGGGTTTCAAATTTTAGGGGCAAGCTATTTTCAAGCAATAAATGAGGCAAAAACCTCAATGATTTTAAGCATATTAAGACAGGTCATAGTACTAATTCCACTTATTCTTATTCTTCCATTATTTTTTAAATTGGATGGATTATGGCTTTCACAACCTTGTGCAGATTTGATCGCAACTGCACTAACCGCATTCTTCTTATGGAAAAGTATTAAAAAACTTAAATGTAAAAACATTGTATAGAAAAACAACAAATGTAACACAATAACAAAATAGATCCAACAAAAAAAGGTGTTTATAAAGAACACCTTTTTATGTTAATTATTTTTAATAATTCAGGAGGTTGAATAAGTGTGCAAATACCTTATTCATAGCATATATGTAATATAATAGGGAAAATGCGATTGTCGAAAACTTGTATTTACTGTCGAGGTCTAGTACAATGTAAGAATATCGCTTAAATCTAAAGGGATGTGTTTACAAATAATACATAGATTAAATAATCAAAGAGGTGAATAAATGTTGAAAATTGAAGTTAAAGGTTTGACCAAGATTTTTGGTAAAAACCCTAAACAAGGAATAAAACTTTTACAAGAAGGAAAAACAAAACCAGATATCTTAAAAGAAACAGGAATGACTGTAGGTGTAAATAGGGTATCGTTTGAAGTACACTCTGGAGAAATTTTTGTCATTATGGGATTATCAGGAAGTGGGAAGTCCACCCTTGTTAGATTGATTAATCGTCTAATCGAGCCAAATGCAGGTAGTGTGTTAGTAGATGGTGAGGATTTGGCGAAAATGGATAAACATAAATTAAGAGAAACTAGAAGAAAGAAACTAAGCATGGTTTTTCAAGGATTTGGATTATTTCCCCATCGTACTATTTTGGAGAATGCCGGATTCGGATTAGAAATACAAGGTATGGATAAAAAAGAAATTGAGGAAAAAGCCCTTGAATCATTACAAATGGTAGGGCTTAAAGGATACGAGGATCAATATCCTAGTCAATTATCAGGAGGGATGAAGCAAAGAGTAGGTCTTGCGAGGGCTCTAGCTAATAATCCAGATATTTTATTAATGGATGAAGCCTTTTCAGCACTAGATCCTTTAAATCGTAAAGAGATGCAAGATGAGCTTATAGATTTACAAGCAACTATGCATAAAACAATTATATTTATTACGCATGACTTAGATGAAGCACTTAAAATTGGAGACAGAATAGCAATTATGAAAAATGGTTTAATTGTGCAGGTTGGTACTCCAGAAGAAATTATGACAAATCCTGCTGATGAATATGTTAGAAAGTTTGTTGAGGATGTAGATAGATCCAAGGTTTTTTCTGCACAACATGTTATGAAACGCCCAGAGACCATAGATGTAGAAAAACATGGTCCACGAGTTGCATTAAAACGTATGAGACAGGCCGGAATTTCAAGTATCTATGTTATTAATAAAAACAAAGAGTTCTTAGGAGTTGTAACTGCAGATGCAGCAGCTGAAGCAGTGAAAAATGGAACTAAAGATATTTATGATGTTATGATTACGGATGTTCCTGTGGTTCTTCCAGATTTATCATTAAATGATTTGTTTGAGATAATACACGATTCTCCTGTACCAGTAGCTGTTGTTGAAGAAAAAATATTAAAAGGAATTATAGTTCGAGGTGCGGTACTCGCGGCTCTTGCAGGAAATGAGGTGAATAACGATGAAACAAATACCAACGATACCAATAGTTAAATGGGCTGACATGCTTGTAGCATGGTTAAGAGATAACGCTCAGTGGTTTTTTGAACCAATTAAAGATACTCTAAATGCTGTTGTAAATGGGTTAAGTGACGCATTAATAGCTATCCCTCCAGTGGTTTTTATTCTGATTATCGTAGCATTAACTATATTTATAACTAAGAAAAAATGGGGTTTATCTATATTTGCATTATTGGGGTTGCTATTAATCCTAAATCTTGGATATTGGGAACAAACCATGCTTACCCTTTCATTGATTTTAACATCTAGTTCAATATCAATTTTGATTGGTATTCCTCTTGGAGTTTGGATGTCAAAAAGCAGAATGGTGCAAGATATAGTAACGCCTATATTAGATATTATGCAGACTATGCCTGCTTTTGTTTATTTAATACCAGCTGTTTCTTTCTTTGGGATAGGAATGGTACCTGGAATTATTGCATCTGTTATATTTGCAATGCCTCCAGTTGTAAGGTTAACTAATTTTGGTATTCGTCAAGTTTCAACAGAACTTATTGAGGCAGCAGATGCCTTTGGGTCAACTCCTGCACAAAAATTATTTAAGGTTCAACTTCCGATTGCGAAAAATACAATTATGGCAGGGGTTAACCAAACAATTATGTTAGCACTATCTATGGTTGTTATAGCTTCTATGATTGGTGCTGACGGGTTAGGTGTTGAAGTCTTTAGAGCGGTTACAAGAAATGAAGCCGGACAAGGATTTGCTTCAGGTTTAGCTATTGTTATATTAGCGATGATATTGGATCGTATTACTCAAGCGCTAAATAAAAAACACACTACATAAGGTTTTAACGACATTTCAGAAGGAAAGTCTCCACTTCTATAATTGGGAGTGTAAATCTCCTTCTGAAGTTGTTAATATAGCAGCTTCGAAGAAGATGATTTAACGACATTTCAAAATAAAATAAAAGGAGTAAGTAAATTAATGATTAAAAATAATTGGAAACAATTTGGAATAGTAACATTTAGTCTAATAGCTCTGACTTTTGTAGGATGTAGTAGTAAAAGTGGCGAAGTAAAAAAGACTGATAATTCAAGTATTGAAAAACAATTAAATTATAAGATTACAGGTATAGATGCGGGCGCGGGCGTAGTGCAAGCTGCTGAAAAAGCTGTTAAAGACTATAAATTAGATTATAAAGTGCAAACTAGCTCAGGCGCTGCTATGACACAAGCACTTTCAGATGCAATTAAAAATAAGGAGCCAATTATAATAACTGGTTGGTCACCTCACTGGATGTTTAGTAAATATGATTTGAAATACTTAAAGGACCCTAAGGGATCTTTCGGTGGTGCTGAAAATATAAATACAATTGCACGCTTAGGATTAAAAAAAGATAAGCCAGATGCTTATAAAATTTTAGACCAATTTTCATGGACAGCTGATGATATGGAAGCTGTTATGCTTAAAGTTAACGAGGGTGAAGATGTAAAGAAAGTTGCAAGACAATGGATTACTGACAATAAAGATAAAGTAAGTAAGTGGACAGCGGGTGCAAAAAAAGTGGATGGTAAGGAAGTCAAGCTTGCTTATGTTTCTTGGGATACAGAAATTGCATCTACTAATGTAATTGCATTAGTACTTGAAGATATGGGATACAAAGTTAGACTTACGCAAGTAGAATCAGGTCCTATGTGGGCGGCTGTAGCTACTGGAGATGTAGATGCTATTGTTGCAGCATGGTTACCAGGAACACACGCTAAATATATGGCTGACTACAAAGGTAAAGTTGAAGATCTAGGTCCAAATCTAGAGGGAGCTAAAATAGGGTTAGTTGTTCCTAAATATATGAACATTAATTCTATAGAAGATTTAGCTAAATAGATTATTTATTAAAAATAGGCCTTTAAAAGGCCTATTTTTTCAGGTTGTTTACAAACCCAGTATAATTTTTTTATTATACTGGGCTTTTTACATGCAATTATGCGATAGCATTTTGAGTTATGGATAAATTTAAAATAACAACTATCTTCTTAGTTAGAAAATCAAAAAACAGTAAAGATAGCAGGCTAGCTATCTTTTTCATATTCTGCACTGCTGCTGTAAGCAGACACTGCTCTTGCACATTTTCTAATCCACGCATATGGCAATAGCGAAGCCCATGCAGTTGTTTTGAATCTGCGAAGCTTCGCTCTATAGTTTCTTTTCTTCTTCTATATATATTTCTGCCTTTATCTGTTCTGGTGAACTTTACAACATCTTCTTTATACGTTTCCCAAACATGTCTTCTAATAGTTTTAAACTTGCTTTTTGCAGAAAAGCATTGAGCTCTGTTTGGACATATGTCGCAATATTTTGCATTACCAACATATTCTTTATATCCTTCTCTTGTTGTTGTTTTATAATGTAAAGCCCTTAAGTCAGGGCATACGTAAATGTCCTGCTCTTTAACATATTGGAATTTATTTTTTGTGTACATTCCTTTTGTATGTGGAGACCTACGGTATCCCATTACAGATTTTAATTCCCTCTCATATAGTTTTTTACATATAAGATTTGTAGCATAACCAGCATCTGCACCAACATATTTTGTATTAAAATTAAACTTTTTTATTTGCACATCTAATCTATCGATATAAGGATCAACATCATTTATGTTTCCAGGAGTAACATACACATCAGTAATTATATTATGTCTGCTATCGACAGTTCTGTGATCTAAATATGAGAAGCCTTCCGGCTTGCCATCTCTCATCATATATCCACTGTCAGGGTCGGTTGTGCTAACTTTAGTTTCTTTTATTTTGGTAACAGGTTCTTTTTCTTTTAAAGGTTTTTTACCATGGTTTATTCTATCTTCTTCTACTGCTTTATTAAGTTCAGCTATATATTCTTTCGGCGTTTTTTCAACTTCAATTTTCACAAGCTTTCGCTTATTAGCATTTGCTTTTAGGTGTGTAGAATCTGTGTAAAGTATTTTACCGGTTACCATCTTAAGATTTATAGCCTTAAATACTACTTTGTCAAATATTTTTTGAAACACATCTGTACCTTTAAACCGTCTACGTCTATTTTGGCTAATTGTTGAATGATCTGGAATAGGATCAGTAAGACTTAGTCCTAGAAACCATCTATAAGCCACATTTACTTCAATGTCCTTTACAAGTTGTCGTTCAGATTTTATTCCAAATAAGTACCCAATAAACAGCATTTTAAAAAGTATAATAGGATCTACGCCAGGTCTTCCATTATCTAAGCAGTAATATTTTTTAGTCAGTTCTCTTATAAAAGAGAAATCCATGTATTTATCTATATTTCTCAGAATATGGTCTTTAGGAACTAAATCTTCTAAATACACCATTTCTAGTTTTTGTTGTGTGAAGTTCTTTTCATTAATCATAATAATGCCCTCCGAATTATAAAGTTTGTATACTATATATATTCGACATTGATGTCCTAAAATCCTTTTTGAATATGAAAAAAACACTCCAATTTTAAATTAGAGTGTTTTACATTTTATGTTTGTCAACGGTCTGTAAAAATAGGCCTTTAAAAGGCCTATTTTTTTACGTTATTAGATTCAGTGTATGTAGCAAGTTAGGGTGAGGTTAATTTGTCATCTCTAGTTCTACTTATTAATCTTTTCTGCAGCAATTCTTGTGAACCCAATTTTTATAGTCTTCTTGAAATCCTAAGTCAGTATAACAAATTAATTCTCCAGGAGAAATGGAATTAGTACATACCTGACAAGTAGAGTTATACTCAGCTGTCTTTGTAATCCCTAACCATAGGGGTTCATTAAGTTTTAAAAGCTCATGTTCTAGTTCATTATCTGTAAATTGCTTGCATACTAATTCACGTAAATAACCTGAAAAATTATTTTCTCCATGAGTTAATTTAGATTTTCGCAGTGCTAATTTATACACATGATCTGGCAGGTTAATTGATACTTTTTTACTCATTATTACTAACTCCTATAGTATTAATATCTACTGATATAATATGAGGGTTATTATAATTAGTGCACACTTTGTATCGAATATTGCCTTGGACGTGGTACTACTTTAAAGGTAATTATTAAAAAGTGCATAAGTAATCAATTAGAAGCAGATAGGATAGGGAATAACATATATTAGTATTAACTACAAATTTGTTGTTGGGTATTTTTTTTCAAATGCAAAATCGGTTACTCTACTTAATAATAGAACTGCCCAAAAGCCCGATCTGTTCACCAGTTAGTAAATTTAATATAGATAATATACCTAATAGTAGAAAACTAAATCCAGCTATAACAGTTGAAACTTTTTGATGTTTTAGATATTTATTTAGTACATTCTTGTCTTGAATGTTTATTTCTAGTGTTTTTTTTGAGTATTATAAATTCCTAATAAAATGAGTGTTATTCCCAGAACTATTATGAGTGAACTCATTGCTAATTTAAACATACTGTTACCTCTCATCATATAAATGTGCACTCTCGGAAACTCTTAAGGTACTGCTAACTCTTGATTCATTTTGCTCAAAAATCAACTTCACCTCAAAAATTCGTGGTGCCTCATATTGTACGAATAACCTAGAAAATTTAAGCTATTCGTATTACTTTTAATCTTTTTTACTTAAACATTGTGAAATAAGACTTGACAGCTAGTAAAAATTCGCAAAATTAAATATGTATATTTTTTTACATTATTTCATTTGCGAGGAGTGTTTTTATGTTAACTGTTAAGGTTTCTCATTCTCAATATCAATATTTTCTTGAAACATTTTTAGAAAAATTCTATATTCAAACCAATCAACAAATCACTTTGTTTGAGCGTAGTTCACAAATAACTAAAATCTGGTCTACCGACCTAACCGGAATTGTCCCTCTAATAGAAAGTACTTACTCTAAATCTAATCAAGGGGCTCCGCCCAAAGATGCGGTAGCATTACTCAGGTCACTTATTATCATGGCTTATTGTAAAGAAACTAGTATATCATCTTGGGTAAAAACATTACGTTCAGACCCTTTCTATTCAATTTTATCTGGCTTTATACCCGCTTGCTATTCAGACTCTAAAGCCGAAGGCATACATGTTGACCGAATTCCTGGTGTAGGTACTTTTTATGATTTTATGGATAGGCTGATTCATAAGGATAAGATCCTTAATAAATCCAAACTGCGTAAAATTAAACGTAAACCACGTAAAAAACAAAAGAAAAACCAAAAGATGAATAACTCCAAGTCTGGTGTAGTTGACCGTTTAGTTAAAAGAATCTTAAAATATGATAATTCAAAGCTCCTTGACAGAAGCGAATCCAAAATGAACAACATACTTAAAGAATTATTTGTTATTCCTTCTTTATCAATGGGTATTTTGGGCGATCCTTCTAAACTAAATATTGCTGGCGACGGAACCTGTATGCCAACACAGGCTTCGCCTTACGGTAAAAAAGTTTGTGATTGCAAACTTAAACCAGGAGAACATTGTGACTGTTATCGAAAGTTTACCGACCCCAGTGCTAGCTGGGGTTGGGATAGCTTTAATGAACATTATTACTATGGTCATACCTATCACGGATTTACTGCCTGTGATAGCTTTTACAGCCTACCTATCCATATTAAATTTGTTAGCGCGGCACGCCATGATGCTGTTACTGGCGTTTATGCACTTAAAGAACTTGTGGATTTATATCCTGAAATTAAATTTCATTCTGTAGCCTTAGATTCTGCTTATGATGCTAATGCTTTTTATCTTTTATGCATGCATTATGGAATAAATCCTATTATTGATTTAAATTCACGTTCTTCAAAACCTTCATCAAATAGTGAATTTGTTAAACTTGATAAGAATGCTATTCCACACGGAACTGTTTGTGGACATCAGCTTCGTAATTGGGGAATTATTAGTAAACAATATAGACATAAATGGTTATTCCCAGTTCAATGTGAAAACTGTGAAAAATGTCCTATGAAAAGCAATAAATCTTATTACACTAAAACATTAGACAACCCAAGGTATTTCACTCCAATATTAAGAGGTTCAAAACAATGGAAATCTCTTTATAAAAGACGTTCAACTACTGAAAGATGTTGGGATAGAATAAATAACAATTTTCATGCTGAAGATGCAATTATTTATTCTGTTGGGTGTAGAATAACAAGGGTATTTCTTGGTGCATTTTGCTGTTTCATAGATGCTTGGGCATCAGAAAGATTAATAGCCCTTGCCGATATTTTCCCAACTCTTAAAAATATAGCTGCGTAATTTAAAATAAATTTCAATTCAATAACCAGCCTACGGCTTTTTTAAAATAGTGTATAAAAAAGTCTTTTTGTCATGTCCGTAATTAATTCAAATATAACTTTTCATTCAAATAAGCACTTTTAATACTTAAATATGGAAATTGTTAATTATTGTTTTCCGACTATACTATATAAATATATAAGCAATAGCCTAACAGCTATTGCTTATTAAATTGTACTTTATTTACATGATAATTGTAACATTAATTTTAATAACATTACATTTTAAATGTTATAATTGAAGTGTTTTTTATTTCTCAATCGTTATATTAAGTGTAAGGGCAAAAAAGGGGGTGATGGTTATTCAAAAAGAACAGTTTGCAAACTATATAAAACAATATGAACGTTTAATCATTACTATTTGTCTATCCTTTACAAAAAATTACTTTGATGCAGAAGATCTGGCACAACAAACTTTTTTGTCTGCATATACAAGCTTTGGTAAATTTGATGGGGTAAATTTTAAAGCTTGGCTTACAACAATTGCAGTGAATAAATGTAAAGATTTTCTTAAAAGTCCTGCAAGAAAAATTCACAGCATCCCTGATGAAGATTTTGAGGGTATAAAGGATAAGGGGGAAACACCTGAGGAGTCGCTTTTAAAAAAACATAGTAGCGAAAAAATATATAGTTTATGTAAGAAATTAAAAGAGCCTTATAGGGCGGTGTCAGTAAACTATTTTTGTGAAGATATTAAACTTTCTGATATGGCAAAAAACACAGGTCAAAGTTTGAAAACATTGCAAACACATCTTTATAGATCCAAAAAGATGTTGAAAGTTTTATGGAAGGAGGAGTTTATGTGAGTGGTACATTATTTAAAGAAAACGGACACTTAAGTAAAATATCAATAAAAGGACTTAAAGAGGGATCTCTAAGTGATAATGAACTAATTTTATTATCAGAACATATTTGCCATTGTGAAGGCTGTGCTGATGCTTTAGCTAATAGTTTTGATGATAATGAGCTTACTGATGCTCCTTTAGGATTTGAGCAGGAAATACTAAACAAAATAAATAAGGAAAAAGAAATTAATACTCAATTTATCTTTTATTCTCTTAGAGTAGTAATGGCAGCAAGTATAGCATTAATGTTCGTTTTTTCAAATCCATTAAATTTTGTGGCCAATGCTAAAAGTGAAACACTGGAGGTAACCCCTATGAGTTTAAGTACCATAAACTCAATTAATGAAAGTCTTAATAATTTCTCGCAAAAAATAATTAACTTGGAGGTTTTTAATAATGAAAAAGGAAAAAAGTAAATTTTTAACCTTTAGCTTTTCAATGTTACCTGGCGCAGGTCACATGTATATGGGATTTATGAAGATGGGTTTATCACTTATGACAGCATTCTTCTTTTTAATATTTCTTTCTAGCTGGCTTTCGATAGGGCCACTACTATTCGTTTTACCATTGATTTGGTTTTATTCGTTTTTCGATTGTATGAATAAACGTTATTCAACGGATGAGGAGTTTTTACTTTTAGAGGACAATTATTTATTTTCTCTCGATGAATTAGTGAAAATAGATAAAGGAATGTTTAAGAAACACAGCTTGATTGCAGGGATATTACTAGTGTTTCTAGGCATTTATTTAATATGGAATAACATCATAATCACCTTACTTGGACGTATGAATATATCGGGAGAACTATATAATATTATTAATGAGGTAACAAGAGTGGCTCCTCAAGTAATAATAGGTATTGTAATAATTGTTGTGGGTGCGAAACTTATTATAGGCAAGAAAAAAGAGTGTGATATGAATGATTAAGGGACGTAGAGTGGGAACATTTACTACTGGAATAGTTTTAGTTATATTTGGAATAATGTTTTTACTACGATTAATAAATCCAAGTATTAAATATTTACTAATAGCATCGATGTGGCCACTAGTTTTAGTTCTACTAGGAATTGAAATTATTGTAGCCTACTTAATAAACAAAAAAGAAGCAATGAAATACGATTTTGGCGCAATAATGCTGATAATAATGTTATCATTCTTTGCAATGGGCATGGGATGCATGGAGTATACAATTACTCATATTGAACAGTTTAGAACTGTATTTTAACGACATTTTAGAAGCTGTGTAGCTTTGCAGGAGATGATTTAAGTACTGGAAAGTTTCGTTAAGTAAGTGGCAAATAGTAGCATAAAAAGATAGTTCAAACCCTAAAAGTATGCTATTTCCTGCAATTGTAGGGTTTGAATTGTAACTTTATGCATACAATGATATAATAGATGTATAGGTAAGAATAGTGATAAGTAATAGTTAAGATTTACAAATAAAATTTTTGAATTTACGAATGGGGTGAAGTCTGTGTTAGCTTATAATGAAAAAAATTCTACAGTTGAAAAATATCTAAAAACGTCTAACATAGTCATAGGTAAATTTACTTGCGTGAAAACTAATATGAAGTTAAATTATAATATAGTTAAAAACACCTAGAAAGGGCTATGAGCTTTCTAGGTGTTTTATTTTTGGAATTCAAGAGCTAAAATATATACAATTAAAAGGAGAGTTTAAATATGAATAAGAGTGAGATTATAATTAAGGGATTACCTGTAAAAACAAATAGGTTAGAGAATGGAGATGTTAATTTACTATTTAAAATAGGAACTTATGATGATATGAATTCAATTTATAGAGTAATTGTCAAAAAAGATTATTGGAGAGATGCAGTAATAGGTATGAAGGATGTAAATTATTTTGTAATTAAAGGTGAATTAAAAGCGTGCGTAAATAGCAAGGGAACCCCTTTTATTTCAGTTGAAGCATCATCAATTAAAATATTCAATCTGTTAAAAGATGCGAATGGTCAAATAGATTTAAATTACGAAATGCCAATTGGAACAGACGAAATAATGGATATTTCAAAGTTAGTAAATGAAAATGAAGATTTGTCAATAAAACGTTCAAAAAACAAAGCAATAAATTATATGAAGAATAATAAAAAGTTTAACAAACCTATTGTTATTAAAAAAGGAAGCTTTGTAATTGTATCGGGCCATGATCAATATGCAGCAGCGCAAGAACTTGGAATAAATAACGTGCCAGTTTCATATGAAGAAAATTAGTAAGTCAAAATTATATTTTTATTTTACTATTTATATTAGTTTTTAATATTATCTACAGTCAGTGATGTGAATATGTTTGAACATAGTATGCAAACAGGCTATAATATATTAAATACAACATATTGTTTATTTTATATAAATGTTTGGAGGGAGAAAATGGTTTGCTACAGCTGTAAGAATGAATTTACTAATATTAATGGATTAAAATTTTGCCCATATTGTGGAGAGAAAATAGAAGAAAAAATAGATTTAGAAGATGAACAGATTACTAATAAAAATAATAACAGGGATAAAGAAAAGACAGTTGGAGCGGACAAAAAAGAGGAAAAACATCAGGAGACGATAGCGATGCCTGCAATAACTGAGGAAAACATAAAAAAGGATAAAAGGGATAAGGTTTTTGCTTATTTTAAAAAAACATTTGTGCATAGGAAAGTAATTATACCTATAATATCATTATTAGTTGTTACCTCAGTCGCAGTCTTTGCATACACAGTTTTTATTGTTAAACCAGTGGATGAAGTGAAAATAAAAGACGACTTGCTAGGAAAAGTAGTAACTCTTCCTAAAGGAACAGTAATAAAAATAAGCAAAAATGATATGAAAAGCTTTAAGATAAATAGTAGGAATACATATAAGGGCAAGGATGACATAAAAGTAGATTTAACTTTAAACAATGGCGCTATTGAGGCAAAGACTTCTTTGGCTCTAGTATATAATGATGAAGGAAAAAATCAATGGAAGATTAGCCCTAAAATTATAGTTGAGAGCGTTAATTCATTGAAACCGTTGGTAGGTATGAATGAAAAGAAGTTTTGGGTTGGATTAAAAAAATTAAGTATTAATATTGCAGATATACCAAAAGTATTAAGCGGACAAGATGTCACAAATCTTGGCATGGTTTCAAGAACACCGGATTTAGAAAACAAAAAAGAAGAAATTTTGGTGACAGCTTCTATAGACAGTGGACTTCTGGTTTCTACAGGAAAGATAAAGTGTAACCTTGTTTTTGAAAATGAAACTTGGAGAATTGATAACATTGAAGAAAACAGCGCAGAGGGATCTAAATTAGTCTTATCACCAACTTTTTCTGATGAAAAGGTTATTGAAACTATAAAAGAACAAGGAGTGGGAGAAACAGTATCCTATTCAAGTTTTTTTGGTGGCAAGGGGTTTGCTATAAATGATAGATTTACTAAGAGTATTAATATATCTGATAAAAAGTTTGATGTACAAAATGGAACATTAATTGTTAATGCTAAGAGGGAAAGTATAGTGGGAGAAATAAAGTTGGTATTATCAACTAATTATACTTTCTCAATATCTTTCGCCAATATATCTTTTTTAAACAGGTCAAAAACTACCGTTGATAGTGGGACAATAAACAATGTGCCTACGGAGATAATAGTACCCTCTATTACCAATGCCGAAATTGAAGGGAGTAATTTATTTTTCTGGTGGTCTAATAACCATAAAATAACAGCTAAAGAAGCGAAGACCTTTAAATCTAATGAAATATTGTCTAAGAAGGGATTAGATAATATAAAATATGTTTATGGAAGTATTACTTATAAAGATGAGAAAAAGAATGAAAACAAAAACGTTTCTTTTGTAGCGCTATATTTTCTTGTTTACGATGCTGACAAGGGATATAACTGGAAATTAGATAAATTAGTTGGCGAAGATTCGCCCAATTACAAGGCATATAAAAATCAATAAATGGAACAATTTATTGCTTGGCTCATAAGATATTTTATAAATCTTATAATGCAAAGGAGCAGTTATGTATAATAGATATAATAGGATAAATCCGAGCGTTGTTAGTTATGCAAGTGGAGATGTAAATGGTGATGGAATAACAGATGCTGTGTACTTAACAGGTATAAAGACACCAGATAGTCCATATACTCAAAATATCATCCTTTTAATTCAAGATGGAATAACAGGTGATTTTGCTAGTATGCCACTTAGTGAAAATACAGGATACAATCCTACACTATTTTTGGGGGATTTTACAGGAGATGGTGTAGATGATATTTTAATAAGTATTGCAACAGGTGGTAGTGGTGGAATAATGTACTATTACATTTATTCGTTTATTAACAATGAAGTAAAATTACTATTTGACTTTAATGTATATAATGAGCAATATAAATACGATGTTACTTATAAAGACGATTACAAGGTTGAAGTTATCAGTAAGAAAAATAACCAAAAATACATTATAGATATATCCAACAAGGACGCCGATTATTTAAATGAAATATACGACGAAAACGGAAAGCTAAAGAATCCAATCAACGGATTCGTTGATCCTATAAGCGGCTTATATCCTGTGGATTTTGATTCAGATAAAGTATATGAGCTATTGGGTTATCAAAAAATAGCTGGAAGATACCATGCAGACTCCTTAGGATATGTTTTAAATACTTTAAAATGGAAAGATAAGACATTTGCTTTGTATAATCAGCAAGTAGCTATTAATGGATTACAAGTATAGGTATACTTGTAACGACAGTTTTGGAGGAGAGCGAGAAACGCTCTCCTTATTTATTGAATAATTCTAAGTAATCTCCATACCCTTCATCGCAGAGCTTATGAATTGGTATAAACTTTAGTGAAGCACTATTTATGCAATATCTTAATCCACCCTGGGAAATCGGACCATCGTTGAATAAATGTCCTAAATGACTGTCACCATATTTGCTCCTTACTTCTGTTCTCATTATACCATGGGTTGCATCCTTATTTTCTTTAACGTTAGCATCCTCAACAGGCTTTGTAAAACTAGGCCACCCACAACCTGAATCAAATTTATCAAGAGATGTAAATAAGGGCTCTCCACTATTAATATCTACATAAATGCCTTCTTCTTTATTATTCCAAAATTCATTTTCAAAAGATTTTTCTGTGCTGCTTTCCTGACTTACTTCAAACTGAATTGGAGTTAAGATCTTCTTTAGTTCTTCTTTACTTTTTTTAGTATAAACTTTATTATCCATAATAATGCCTCCTTAATAATGAGTATAATATTTATTGCACCAATTAATAGTTATTATATACTAAATACATTATAAGCAACAGGGGTAAAGATGTGTTGAAAATAGTATCCTGAGGGTATTAATTCTCTAGTTAATATAATTTATTTTATAATATATTTGTTTAATATGCAAAAAATAAACTTTTAAAAATCATACTATTTAATTATACGGTTCAAGTGTTATAATAAGTAAGGGGTGGTAAAAAAATGTCGAAAAAAAACTTAAAAGTAATACTTTTTACAACGATAGGGATTATATTAATAGTAATGGCAGTACTTATGTTTAATTTTTTTACAAAAGTGGATAGTGCAACAAAAACATTTGATACATATAAGAATAAGTGGGTAAAGCAGGATTTCAAAACAATGTATAGCATGCTTTCAGTTAAAACTAAGGAAACAATAACTGAAAAGGAATTTGTAGACAAATACAATGCTATTTATAGTGGAATAGAGGCTAAAAGTATATCTATTAATGTGGAGAATGAAGATAAAATTAAGGAAGGAAATAAAAAAGCTATAAATATACCATTTTCTATAGTTATGGATACTGCAGCAGGGCAATTAAAAATGCCAGGCTACCAGGCTACTATGGTGAAGGAAGAAGTTAACAATAAAAAGCAATGGACATTAGTTTGGAATGAGAAAATGATATTTCCTAGTATGGAAGCGGGAGATAAGGTTAGGGTAGAGCCAGAAGTGGCTATACGTGGAGAAATTTATGATAGGAGTAAAAAACCACTTGCAATAAATGATTTAATTGTTACGATTGGAATAAAACCCATTACATTTATTAAAAATAAGGATGCTAATATATCGCAGATGGCTAAGATACTAGATGTTGATGCTTCGGTTATAGAAAATAAACTAAAGGATAATGAAAATTCTGATCAATTTATACCGATTATTAACATACTACGCACTGAAAAAGTAAAAATAGATGGAGTTATGAAGCTTGACGGGGTAATCCAGAACAAGCCTAAAGGTAGAGTATATCCAGGTGGGGAAGCTTTGGGGTCGCTTATAGGATACATAAAGCCGATAACCGCTGAGGAACTACAAAAGAATTCTAGTAAAGGGTATAACTCATTTAGTTTAATAGGAAAGGCAGGTCTTGAACAGGTTTATGAAGACAAGCTTAAGGGTGAAAATGGGGCAACAATATATATATCAAAACAAAATAATAACAATAAGGTTGTAATTCTTAAAAAAGAATCAAAAGCAGGTGAAAATATAACATTATCAGTAGATAGTGAACTACAGAAGAAAATATATGAAGGGATGAATAAAGAGCCGGGAGCCAGTGCAGCAATAAATCCAAAAACTGGAGAGGTATTGGCTTTAGTAAGTTCCCCGTCATATGATTCAAATGCAATTACTACTTATGTTTCTAATACCCAAAAGGCAGAATGGGAAAAAACAGGGGATCCATTTAAAAATAGATTTAAGGCTGTATATTCTCCAGGGTCTACATTTAAACTGATAACGGCTGCAGTTGGGTTAGAGCAAGGGAAGATAAAACCTAGTGAACTTATTAACATACCGGGAAACGAATGGCAACCAGATAAATCATGGGGACTCAATAAGGTTACTAGGGTTGGTGAACCGAGAGAGTCAGTGAATTTACAGGATGCATTTGTATACTCTGATAACATATATTTCGCAAAGGCAGCTCTTAATATAGGTAAAGAGGAATTTATAAAAGGATGCAACAATTTTGGAATAGGTCAAAAACTTCCAATAGATTATCCAATAGCAAATTCACAAGTAGCCAATGGTAACAACATTAAGAATGATGTAGCATTAGCAGATACTGGTTATGGTCAAGGGGAGGTCCTTATGAGCCCACTTCACCTTGCACTATCGTATAGCGCAGTTGTTAACGATGGAAATATTATGTCTCCAACTTTAGAAAGTTTGAATGAAAAGGTAAAGGCTAAGGTATGGAAAGCTAATGCAATTTCCGCGGATAATATAAAATTTGTAAAAGATGGTCTCACTGGAGTTATCGATAACCCAAATGGTACAGGTCATGCGGCAAAAGTTGATGGGCAAGCTCTCGCGGGTAAAACTGGAACAGCGGAACTTAAGAAAGATGACAAGGATAAAGCTGCAGAAGAAAATGGATGGTTTATATGTATGGATACAGCGAGTCCTAAAATAGTAGTATCAATGTTAATGGAAAACGTTAAAGAGAAAGGTGGAAGTCACCATGTGGTACCTATTGTAAAAGGAGTAATGGAATATTACTTAAATAAAACACTGAAATAGCGTTAGAAAGTAGGTAGAATGATTTACATTGCTTTAATATTTTTTTGATGTTACAATAAAAATAGTCAACTTAATAAAAATTAAATATTGTTTTAGGTGCCCTGTAACAGGGGTTAAAAGGGAAAGTGATTATAAAACCACTGCAGCCCACCGCTACTGTATTAGAGGATGAAATCCAAAGAACCATTGGGAAACTGAGAAGGTTGGAGAGTAAGATGATGCTAAAGCCAGTAAACCTGCCTATTGCTTGAAATTTTAGTCTTCGGAGGGAGGATGAAAAATGCATGATTTAACAATAATATTGGGTTATCCAATATGTGAAAAATTTAATTGCATTATTCCACATCCTTGAGATGTGGTTTTTTTATTATATAGGAAACAGCTTGCGGAAACCGCTGTGGATAACATTCTAGCTAAAAAATAGATAGAAAAAATCAGATAAATATGAGATGATTAAATCATGAAAATAAATAAGATTACTATAAAACAAATATTTGAAGATAATTATCCAGAGTTTTGGAAATTGAATAAAGAAAAGTATCCTGAAAAGATGAGAGAACATATGAATATCGAAGTAATGAAAATGATAGGATGTGGAGATATTTCATTAGGTTTTGTTGCGTATATATGCTTAAAATGTTTAGAAGTATTTAAAATAGGGTTTACATGCAAAAGTAGATTTTGCAGTAAATGTGGGAAAAAGTACATAAGTGAATGGGTAGAAAAACAAGTAAACAAGATTTTAGATGTACCGCATAGACATTGTGTATTCACAATACCAGCTGAATATAGGAATTATTTTTACTGGAATAGGGAGTGCTTAAAAGATTTACAAGACATGGTATATGAGGCTATAAACGAGTTTGCGAATGGTGTAAACTATAAAAATAGAGAAGAGTATCAGAAAAAGAAAAGGGGTAAAAAAGGAGGAGTACTTTGGCAAAGTGGAATGATAGGAGTAGTGCATACATTTGGAAGGAATGTAGGTTTTAATCCACATGTCCATGCATTGGTTCCAGAAATAAAAACAAAAGGCAATGAAGTTAAGGAGATGGAATACCTTGACTACAAATATTTCAGAAAAGTTTGGCAGTTTAAATTAATAAATTATATGATAAGTAAAAAGCCAGAGAAGAACGCAGAATACTTAAAAATGTTTAAAGATTATCCTGATGGATTCTATATAAATGCAAAATCAAGAATGAAAAGTGCAAGAGGTGCAGCAAGATATATAGGCAGATACTTAGCAAGGCCTGCGATAGCAGAATATAGAATACTTAGTTATGATGAGAAAAATGTAACGTTTTGGTATAAGAGTCATGAAACCAATGAGAGAGTAGAAGAAACAGTTACAGCGCAAGTATTCGTAGGTAGATTATTAATGCATATTACCCCTAAATATTTCAAGATGGTTAGACTATACGGAGTATATTCAGGCAGTATAAGTGTAAAAGTTCGGAAGTGTTTTGGTCTTTTGCAATACATAAAAAGTGGTCTTAAGGCAATTCAGTTCACACTAAAAATAAATTGGAAAAAGGAAACAAGAAAAATGACTTATAGAGAATTAATGATTATTAATTTTTCCAAAGATCCGAGAAAGTGTTTAAAATGCGGCCAGCTAATGGAATTGTGGCAAATATGGCATAGAAAGTATGGGTATATATATGATATGGGAACGTATTAAAAGAATTTTTAAAGGTAAAGTGAATGAGGATAGCATACCATTTCGACCACAAGAACGTGATAAAATGATACTTTTTAAATGTAAAAAATGTGGGTTTGAAGAAGAAGTGCCTGACTTTGTTGCGTTTGAATGTTATACGCCTGAAGAATATGACAAGAAAAGTGGTAGTCCTATTGTTTTGTGTATAGAATGTGGTTCAGATATGATAATTAAGAGGTGATGCCACACTATTTGTGGAGCATCACTTTAATACTCGACCGTAGGGAGATTTTGTTCTTTGTTGATTTTTTTACATTAGAGTATATTATTAAAATAATAAGGAGCATACTATGAAAAAAATTATACTTATAACAGGTGGAGCAAGGAGTGGGAAAAGTACATATGCTGAGAAGCTAGCCAAAGAAGAGAAGGGCAACGTACTTTATATTGCAACTTCAATTCCGTTTGATGATGAAATGAAGGACAGAGTAAAAAAACATAAAGAAAGAAGACCAGCTAATTGGTATACTTTTGAAGGCTATAAGAATTTAAAACAGGTATTCTATAACGAAGAAATGCAGTTTGATACGATTTTATTAGATTGTATTACAATAATGACTACAAATCTTATGTTTGATGAAGCGGGGGATAATTTCGATGATCTTAATAATCAAGCTATAAGTGCAATGGAAAAAGGGATTTTACAAGAGGTAGCAGTATTTCTTGACGAAGCAGAAAAAAACTTAAAAACAATAATTCTTGTAACTAACGAAATTGGCTCTGGAATTGTACCAGAATACAAGATGGCAAGGGTTTTTAGAGATATTGCGGGTAGAGTTAATCAGTATATTGCATCAAGGGCTCAGGAAGTTCACATGGTGGTTTGTGGTATCCCAATTAAAATTAAATAAGTAATTAAAAAAATACAATTTATGGAGGCAACTTATGTTTAAAAGAAAAGGTATAATAAGTCTAGTTTTAGCTGTTTTTGTTTGTGTTGTATTTAGCGCGTGTGGCAGCAAAGGTGAGAATAAAGGGTCTCTTAATACTACTAAAAAGGAAACTAACGCTGTAGTATATCCGCTAAAGGTATTTGACTCATATAATAGAACGGTTATCATTGAAAAAGAACCTAAAAGAATTATTACAATTGCACCAAATATAACAGAGGGAATATATGCACTTGGTAAAGGAAGCAGTGTAGTTGGTAGAAGTGATTACGATGATTACCCAGCTCAGGCCCTTAAGGTTACATCTGTTGGTGACTTATTGCAACCAAGTGTAGAGAAAATTGTTGAATTAAAACCTGATGTAGTTATTGTATCAGCTCTTTTTGATAAGGCTATTATTAAAAAATTAGAGGATCTTAATGTAAAGGTTGTAGCGCTTGGTGGTGAAGAAAATTTTAATGGTGTGTATGACACAATGTCAAAACTTGGTCAGGTTGTAAATGCTAGTGGGGAAGCCCAGACAATAATATCAGATATGAAAAGGAAAGTTGCAGAAATAACTGATAAGGTTAAGGATGCTAAGAAGCCAACAGTGTACTATGTAGCAGGATTTGGCAAGAGTGGTGATTTTACAGCAGGAAAAGATACATTTATAGGTAGTATGATAGACATTGCTGGCGGAAAAAATGCTGCGGGCGACGTAGTTGGTTGGAACTACAGTGTAGAAAAGCTTGTAGAAAAGAATCCTGATGTGCTAATTTGTTCAAAGCTCTATGATTCAAAAAAAGGTATAAAATCTACCAATGGTTACAAAGATTTGAATGCAGTTAAGAACGGCAAATTATTGGAGATTGATGAAAACATTATTGTTAGGCAGGGACCGAGACTTGCAGAAGGACTTGAAGCAATTGCTAAATTAGTTCATCCTGAACTTTTTAAATAAAAGGGGTTAAATAACCATGACGTTTATAGAAAATAAGAGTTATTATCGACGAGTTTTTGCAGTAGGGGTATTTTTACTCCTAATTGTAATGATTGTAGCAACAAATTTTGGGGTAGCAGATATTTCTTTAAAACAGACAGCCCTAATTATTATAAGCAAAATTCCAATATTAAATAACAGTGTATCCTTAGATGGAATTAATCCTACATCTGCAATCATATTGGTAAAGTTAAGACTTCCTAGAATCATTTTATCCTGTTTAGTAGGAGCAGCACTTTCAGTGGTTGGTACCTCTTTTCAGGGTATTTTCAAAAATCCAATGGCAGATCCATTTATTCTCGGAGTTTCATCAGGGGCTGCACTTGGGGCCACTATAACCATGGTTTTTCTTAATGAAATCAATTTTTTAGGGATGAGCATGGTGGCATTCAATGCTTTTGTAGGTGCTATAATAACTACTTTTCTGGTTTATAATATTGCGAGAGTCGGTACTAAAGTTCCAGTTACCACACTTTTACTATCGGGTGTTGCCATAAATTATTTATTATCATCCATTATTTCATTAATGATGACCTTTAATAGAGATAATATTGAAAAAATAGTTATGTGGACGATGGGAAGTTTTTCAACAGCTGGATATCACGAGGTAATTTTACTGTTTATAATAGTAGTTCCCTCAATTTTATTTATTTTTACATTTTCAAGAGATCTGAATATCATGGTTCTTGGAGAAGAGAGTGCTAGAAGTCTTGGTGTAGATGTAAATGGATTAAAAAAGTATATACTTTTAATAAGTACTTTGATGGTGGCAGCAGTCGTATCTGTAAGTGGAATAATTGGATTTGTAGGCCTTATAGTGCCGCACTCTATTAGAATGATTTTTGGACCAGATAATAGGGTGGTTATACCATTTTCTGCACTTGGGGGAGCTATATTTTTAATAATTTGCGATACGCTTGCAAGAGCAGTAGTGCCTCCATCAGAAATACCAGTAGGAATTATTACTTCAATTTTTGGAGTTCCATTTTTTATATATTTATTATATAGAACAAAGAAGAAGGCGATGTAATTGATAGAGATAAATAACGTAAGTTTTTCCTTTGAACAGGAAGTATTAAAGGATATTAGTATAAACATAGAAAGAGGAAAATTTCACACTATTCTAGGTCCAAATGGTTCAGGTAAAACTACACTTCTAAGGATATTATCAAAATCACTGCAACCTGAAAAGGGTGAAGTTTTTATTGATGAAAAGGACTTAGCCCAAATGAAATCAAAGGTTTTAGCAAAGAAAATAGCAGTGGTACCGCAAAGCACAGAAATCGAATTCGATATTTCAGTACAAGATATAGTTCTTATGGGAAGAACGCCTCATATTTCTAGATTCTGCTCAGAAAGTGAAAAAGATATGGAAATAGCTATAAAAGCTATGAAAATGACAAACACTTGGGGTCTTAGAAATAAAAGCATAAATGCATTAAGTGGCGGAGAAAGACAACGAGTGGTAGTGGCAAGAGCGATTGCCCAAGAAACAGGAATAATTCTTTTAGATGAGCCTATTTCTCACCTAGATATTCATCATCAAATTGAAATGATGAATCAATTAAAACAATTAAATGAAAATAAAAACATAACAATTATTGCTGTGCTACATGATTTGAACATAGCGGCTGCATATGGCAATCATATGATACTAATGCATGATTGCTTAGTTTACAAAGATGGAACTCCAGAGGAAGTATTAACAGAAGATATAATTAAAGAGGTTTACGGATTAGATGTATATATAACTAAAAATCCTAAAACGGGTAAAACTTTTATTATGCCATTTTAGTAGCAAGGGTAATCCTTTGCTACATTTATTTTTTTGAAACAATATGGGAAAAGAGATATAATGGAGGAAGGGGGATAATAAAAATGATATCCTACAGATATTTTAGTCGGTGTAGCTTTAGGGCTTATATGTTGTAGAATAATAATATACCCTTTTAATAAAGTAAACAATAATACCAAGGCTAGTATATAATAGAAAGAGGTGACAAGGTTAATATTAGTACTTAATGGAATTGCAGTTTACAAAATGATAAGTTAATTCTCTTGGGCACTTATCATTATGCTTACGAAAAAAAATTACTAGAGATGAAGGTGGCTTTATTATGGGCATTTTAGTTTTATTAACAATCATTTCTCCTTATACGACCATAATACCATTATTATATATGATATATATGGTGTTATTTAAAAAAATTAAGATAGATAAAAATTATTGGAATATAGGACTTTGTTTACTATTTATTTGGTCTTTAATAGTAGGAGTTATAAATTATAGTTTTACATCAATTGTTGCATCTTTTGCTCTCTTTATATATCTATGTGTTAGTATTTTTTTGCAAAATTATTGTACAAATGAAAATATGGTGGAAAAGATATATATGTATTTAGTGTTTTTTTCTCTGTTCTCAGCAATTTTTGGAATTATTGAGAAAGTGTTATATGAGTATTTTAATTTTAATATTTGGGGGGGATTTCTTCAAAGCACAGCTCAGCCAGCAGTTAATGGTAGAATATATAGCACCTTTGGAAATCCTAATGTAGCGGGGAACTGGTTTGCTATAATGATTCTTGTAGGTATTTATTTTTGTAGCATTAAATCAAAAACTGCAAAATTATTTTATGAGACAGCGACAATCCTCTTTGTTATTGCATTGTGTTTAACGGGATCTCGGGGTGCTTTTATGGGGCTATTATTTGGCGTTTTTATATTTTATCTACTTAAAGGTAATAAAAAAGATATATGGCTGTTTATCACAATATTTATAATTACGGCTGTAATTACTTTTGTACCACCAGAAATGCTTAAAAATTTAACCGGACATGATTTCGATACCTCATTCAATAGTCGTTTTGGAATATGGGATGGATGTTTAAAAATGATAAAACTTAAGCCTTTTACGGGTTGGGGTATTATGGGGATAACTGACCATGGAGAAAGCTTCATGAAAGGGTATTATTATGCAACCCTATACCACGGTCACAATATCTGGATTACTATTATGACAACACTTGGAGCTGTTGGGCTTCTCATATATACCTATATGAAAATTAATTTATTCCGAAATTTAAAGATACTTCATGCACAAAATTGTAGATTAGTTCCAATGTTGGCAGGTATTCAAGCTGTAATAATTGGGCATGGACTGGTTGACTTCACAATGATTGCACCACAAGCTGGGTTATTATTTATAGCTAGTTCAGCTATAATAAACGCCCTTATAAAACAAGATAATATCAAGTGAGAAAAATATAATAGATATAATAATTTCATTACTAATAGACTAAATTTAAGTCGTTATAATTATTTTTGAGTTTATTATTTATTTATTTATTTATTTGAAGAACAAAGGAATTGATAATATTTAGTCGAATTAGATATATTAGTAATAAATATTTTGGCTTGCAATAATTTCAAATACGAAAGGAATTTTTAAATGGAGGATTATAAAAATAAAAACATCAAAATAATAGAGATTGATCCATATCTCAAGCCGTTTGAAAGTGATATTAGGATTAGAGTGGAACGTTATACATCTTGTAAAAAAGAATTACTTGGTAATAATCAAAGCTTTGACTCTTTTGCGAGTGGCGACTTATTTTACGGGTTCCATTTAATTAAGGGTGGATGGGTTTATAGAGAATGGGCCCCTATGGCTGATGCTCTTTATTTAATTGGCGATTTTAACTCTTGGAATCCTCAAACACATCCATTGATAAGAAAAGAAAGTGGAAATTGGGAGATTTTTTTGCCAGGGGTACAAGCCCTAAAACATTTATCCTATGTTAAGGTAAGGGTAGTGGCTAAAGGTGTATCAAGAGATAGAATTCCTCTTTATATTAAGCGGACGATGCAGGATCCTATTACTAATGATTTTGTAGGACAAATTTGGCAACCAGACTTTGAATTTAAGTGGCGGGATAGTGAATTTCATGTTGATAGCGAATTGCCATTGTTTATATATGAGGCTCATGTAGGTATGTCCCAGGAAAAAGAAGGAATGGGTACTTTTAGCGAGTTTACAGAAAATATTCTTCCAAGGATAAAGGCTGCTGGTTATAATACTGTGCAGCTTATGGCGGTAATGCAACATCCATATTATGCCTCTTTTGGTTATCAAGTATCTAATTTTTTTGCTGTTTCATCTTGGTTTGGAACCCCTGAAGAGCTTAAAACATTAGTTAATGCTGCCCACCTTATGGGAATTGCGGTATTACTTGATTTAGTACACTCTCATTCAATTAAGAATATAGCTGAGGGGATTAATGAGTTTGACGGAACTGATTATCAATTCTTCCATACTGGAGTTAAGGGGAATCATCCAGCATGGGGTACAAAACTTTTTAATTATGGGAAACCAGAAGTTCTTCATTTCCTTTTGTCGAATATTAAGTTTTGGCTAGAGGAATACCATTTTGATGGTTATCGATTTGATGGTGTGTCATCGATGTTATATCACCACCAAGGGCTTGGAGTAGTGTTCTCGGATTACAGTAAATACTTTAGTATGGATACGGATATAGAAGCAATTACTTACCTTCAATTTGCTAATGACTTAGTAAGAGAAGTAAAACCTAATGCAGTAACTATTGCAGAGGATATGAGCGGAATGCCTGGAATGTGTCTGCCAGTTGATTTTGGTGGCATCGGCTTCGATTATCGTTTGTCTATGGGAGTGCCTGATCTTTGGGTGAAATTGTTAAAAGAACTGCCAGATGAAAAATGGAGCATGTGTCAATTGTGGCACGAGTTAACTAATAGACGGCCTGAGGAAAAGAATATAGGGTATTCTGAATCACATGATCAAGCACTTGTAGGTGACAAGACCTTAATGTTCCGTTTAGGCGGAAAGGAAATGTATTCTCACATGCTAAAAAGTGATGATAATTTAATAATAAATAGAGCAGTAGAACTTCATAAACTTATTAGATTTATTACTATAACTTTAGCTGGTGAAGGCTATTTAAATTTCATGGGGAATGAATTTGGTCACCCGGAATGGATTGACTTCCCAAGAGAAGGTAATAATTGGAGTTATAATTACGCAAGAAGACAATGGAGTCTGATGGATAATAAAGATCTTAAGTATGAATATTTGTCAAATTTTGATAAAGAAATGCTAATTTTATTAAAAACATATAATGTTTTAAGTGCAACAGACCTCCAAAATCTTTGGACTGATGATAAGCAAAATATGATTGCTTTCAGAAAAGGTGAATTAGTATTTTTATTTAATTTTAATCCATCTGCTTCTTTCTCAGAATATGAACTACCTACTGGCGAGATGGGTGAATATAAGATTATCTTTAATAGTGATGAAACGATATTCGGTGGCCAACACAGAATTGCAACAGATTATATATACAGCGCGAAAACATTACGAAATAAGGGGAATAAACCTGGGATTATAGTGTATTCACCTAGTAGAACTGTGCTAGTTCTAAAGAAAGTTATTCAAATGAGTGACCCCTGCCCGACAATGGAAGGGTAGAAAATCATGAATCCTAAAAGTAATGATATGTAATATATGACAAAATAAAAACACCTAGAAGAAATTCTTCTAGGTGTTTTTATTTTGAAGGATTTGGAAGTAGCTTATAGAAGAGGTATTGTTAAAAACATAATTGAAAATATACTCCATTCACATGGAAGTACAACATCAGCATTATTGTCTATTGTTATTTCATTTAATACAATTTCGTTAATTATTATCTTCTTTAAGAGAAATATAGTCCCTAAAATTAAAAAATATTATATTCTATATTGATATTTTGGAATATAATGTTATTATTATATTTATGATATCGATGTATCGGATTACTAGGTATAAATGGTATCATATGCCATAAAAATATAAGGGGGGGTGCATGTGCTTATTATTTGCCTTATCATTTTTTATAAGTCACCCTATAAATGGAAGTCCTTTTATTAGTGTAGGGAGATTTACATTTGATATTAAAGCAATTAGTTTATATGTATTTATAATAGCACTAGCAGGTATATTCAATAACGATGACTGGAATAAAAAAATGAATTTAATTAAAGCTGTAGGGTATTTAATTATTCCAATGCTTTTAATGCTGGCTGCTCAAGGATTAGGTTACTGTGGAATTTATTTTATTACATTTATAGTTTTAGCTCTTAAATCTAATCTGAAAAAAAGATATGTAATTTACATTGTTGCACTTAATACTATTTGTTTTCTGTATTATATTGTATCAGAACCATATAGAATAAGTAGGTTTTTTACTTTTTTACACCCATTCTCGGATGCAAGAGGAGTAGGATTCTTAAATGTACAGATGTACAAATAGCTCATACATCGGGAATTTTCGGACATGGGTTTTCTGCAAATGAGGCACTGTTAAAAGTACCTGAGATGCAATCAGACTTTGTTTTTATTTATATAGTACATACTTTTGGGTGGCTTGGAGCCGCGGTTATTATTTCTATTATTGTTTCTTTCATATATAGAATTCTACATGTTTCAAAATATGTTAGAGATAATTATGGACGATTACTTATAAGCGGTTTGATTAGTATATTTATAGTTCAATTCGCAGCAAATATATTAATGAATCTAAATTTATTCCCTATGATAGGAACTGCACTTCCTTTTATAAGCTATGGAGGCCCTTTAGGGATTATTAATATGGTATCCGTAGGCATTATTATGAGTGTGTATAGAAGGCGAAGTTTATCCAATTCATGAATGTGCTAATTCTATGTTGATTATTAAATAATTACTTAAGTATAATATGAAAAATATGTTATAATTTTATTAAAGGTTATTTATATCATAAAAGAGCGATACATACATAATTGTAAGCTATTGTGAAGAATTAATAACGACGGGGGAGAATAGTAATGTTTTTAAGTAGAGTTCAATTATTTATTGCAACAAAAATATTAAATATAGTATTACCTATACTAATTTTATTTGGTATTTTTGAATTTGGAAAAGGTAATCTCATTGATAATATTATATATATTTTCTTTGTAGGTAATTTCATATTATTATTATTTAAGACAGCTCCTTGGGAATTTACAAACTACTATATTAGATATTTTTTAGTTTTGATTTATTTAATAGTTGCTTGCAGAAATTTTATTTTTATTAATACAGGCATACAAAGTATATTTGATATTAAAGTTTTTACAGATGTTTTAGTTTTAATTCCATCTTTAATCTTAATGTATTTTAATATTAGTGCTATTCGTGCTTCAAAGAAGCCAGAGGATTGTGTAAATTTATTATTACCATTTAAAGATGGTAAATATATTATTACGGATGGTGGGGATGGTAAGATTAGCTCATTACTCAATTATCATAATAAAGCTCAGATACATAAAAGTGGAAAATCAAATACATCTATGAGATATTTCATGAAAAGGTATATTGCCCATGTGAGGCTACTGTAGTTGAAATAGTAAATGGAATAGAAGATAATATTCCATTTGGTGGGAAATATCCTTATAATGTTGGAAATCGGGTAATATTAAAAATAGATAATTATTATATAGTTATGGGACATTTGGAGAAGGATAGCATAACTGTAAAAGTAGGTGATGATGTAAAACCAGGGCAACGATTAGCAATTATAGGGAACAGTGGGTTAACCCCTCGGCCTCATTTGCATATGCAAGTATCAAAATGTGAAGATGGACAATATTGGAAAGGCAAGAGTGTACCTATACTTTTTAATGGGTTATATTATCCAATAAAGAATAAAATTATTAAAGTTTAATTATACCTTTTCCATATGTATTTTCCTTTTTTGAATTACTACTTCACATGTGCATGATTAAATTTCACAACATGCGTTCCTGAATCATCAATTCTTATAGTAACCGTCTCTTCTAGATATATTTATTTTAGATATTCTCTAGGTGGACTTATTTACCCTTTCCTTCTGAAATGTCGTTAAAGCCTGAGGTTAGGAGTAAAATTCTCATCTGTGGCTTTTATATAAATTTTAGTAATGTAATTACAATATAATACACTTGTTACAAAAAAAGAGTATAATGTAGATGTGTTTATATTAGCAGTGTGCCCTTACCCATAAAAACTAAAATATGATATAAGCATATAAGGATTAAATTAAAAGGGAAGGATGGTATTTGGTATGAAAAAGTATTTAAAAAAACTTTGTATTGCTTTTGTTGTTTTGCTTGTTGGATTAATAGGTTTTTCACCACAAAATTCAGTCATTGCTAGTACTAATATTAATCCAGGTATAAATAGTTTTCAAGGTGTAGCGGATTATATTCATGCACAGCGGAAATTACCAAGCAATTACATTACTAAGACTCAGTCATCTAAATTAGGATGGCGCCCAGGTGAGGATTTATGGAAATATGCTCCATATAAAAGTATAGGAGGAGATATATTTACTAATTCAGAACGAGTTTTGCCAGATGCACATGGTAGAGTATGGCATGAATGTGATATTAATTATTTTGGTGGACATAGAGGTGCTGATAGAATACTATACTCAAATGATGGTATGATTTATGGTACAATAGATCACTATCAGACATTTATATGTTATTATGACAACTATGGTTCTAAGGGGATTTAACATGAAAACAATAGTTTTAGACGGTAAAGATTTTACTAATATGGAGCAACTTCATTTAATATTTAAATCAGCGCTAAACCTCCCTGACTATTATGGCAAAAATCTAGATGCTCTATGGGATTGTCTTACAGGAGAAATTGAGCTTCCATTAACGGTCGTATGGAGTAACTTTCAAGATAGTAAAACTAACTTAGGTGATTATGCAGACAAAACCTTACAGCTTTTGTTAAAAGCCGAAAAATATTTTAATGGAGAATTAAAGGTAGAGTTCTACTAATATTTTTCGCATAAAAATAGCTATGTTGTACTCGTAAAAAATGGCGAATTAATTATAGAATATTTTACTCATATAAAAAGAAAAGGAGAAAAATTAAATGGAGTTAAGTACAGAACGTTTAAAAATTATCCCCTTGACACTTCATCAGTTTAAATTATTGCTTGATGGAATTGATAAAATGGAGAAGGAATTAAAATTAAGTGCTTCAAATGAATGTTTAGATGGAGATACTCAAGAAGCCATGGAGGGATTATATCAAGAAGCTGTAAAAAATAGAGATAGATATTGTTGGTACACAAATTGGCAGATTATTTTAAAATCAGAAAATAAGGCTATTGGTAGTGCTTGTTTTATGAAATGTCCAAATGAAAATGGTGAGGTTGAAATAGGATATGGTATCAATAGTACCTATCAAAATAGTGGGTATATGACCGAGGCAGCACAGGCTATTTGTGAGTGGGCTATTAGTCAACATGATGTTTCTATTATCATTGCGGAAACAGAAAAAGACAATATTGCTTCACACAGAGTTTTGCAAAAGTGTGGAATGGAAAAATATAAGGAAACAGACGAGGAAATTTGGTGGCGTATGAAAGTTGCTGAATAATATAATCTTTAGTCAACATACTACGTATTCTTCTCATAATCCGAATTAAGGGAAACTCAAAATTTGCGGATTTTCTTAAAGATTGCAAAATATAAAAGATAAGCAGAAGGCTGTGTTTAAACTTTCGGCTTATCTTTTATATTATTAAAATACATACCATAGGATGTACTAATTACTATATATGCGATATAGTATGAACTTTCTCCGGAAGTGACTTCGTACCTAGGTGTGTTGAATAAGAAGAGTAGAAACATTTAATGGAATTTCACGTTTCAAACTCTTATTTGGAGTCACGCAGGAGAAAGTTCATAGTTCTCGCACTCCTATTTATTATTACCCCCTTAATGAGGTTTCCCCCATTAAATACTTATCAATATTTTTAGTAACTGCGCGACCTTCATATATTGCCCAAACAACTAATGATTGGCCCTTTTTCATATCTCCAGCTGCAAAAACGCCTTGTAAATTAGTCATATAATTATCATCTACAATAACGTTTCCGCGGTTATCAAAGTCTAAAGTTAAGTCCGTAAGCATACCTTCATGTTGTGGATGCAAGAAACCCATAGCTAAAATAACCAAGTCAACTTTGAGCTCAAATTCTGAACCTGGTATTTCACTCATTTGTTGCATACCTTTTTCATTACGTGTCCACTCAACTTTAGATGCATGGAGCGTAGTAACTTCGCCATCTTCACCAGTGAATTTTCTTGTAGTAATATTCCAATCGCGGTTGCAACCTTCTTCATGAGAAGTAGTAGTTTTTAGTGTTCTAGGGTATGAAGGCCATGGCATTGTGTCGTCTCTATCTACAGGGGGCTTTGGCATAATTTCATATTGATATACGCTCTTAGCTCCTTGCCTTATTGCAGTTCCAATACAATCTGAGCCAGTATCTCCGCCTCCGAGTACCAGTACAACTTTGCCTTTAGCATTTATCTCACTAGCTTCTATTGTTTTGCCTGAAACTCTTCTATTTTGTTGTTTTAGATAATCCATAGCAAAATGTACACCTTTTAATTCTCTGCCTTCAACTAATAAATCTCTAGGAATTGTACTACCACCAGTTAAAGCTACTGCATCAAATTCAGATAAAAGAGTGTCTACAGAATAATCAACTCCGACATTTACATTAGTTTTAAAGCTAACTCCTGCCTCAATCATAAAATCCACTCTTCTTTGAACTATGCTTTTATCTAATTTAAAATCTGGTATGCCATATCTTAAAAGCCCGCCTATTTCATCGTCCCTTTCAAAAACAGTTACATCATGGCCTACAGAGTTAAGTTCAGCAGCTGCCGCAAGGCCCGATGGACCCGAACCAACAATAGCGACCTTTTTACCAGTCCGAACTCTAGGCTCTAAAGGGTTTGTCCATCCTTGTGAAAATGCTTTTTCTATAATATTTAATTCTATTTCCCTTATTGCAACAGGGTCTCCATTAACTCCTAATGTACATGAACCTTCACAAGGGGCGGGACAAATCCTGCCAGTGAACTCTGGGAAATTATTTGTAAGGGTTAACCTGTTATATGCTTTTTCCCATTTTTCTTTATATACCATGTCATTCCAATCTGGAATTAAGTTTCCTAGAGGGCAACTCCAGTTACAAAAAGGAACACCACATTCCATGCACCTTGCACCTTGCTGACGCAGTTTTTCAACTGGAAATTCTATGAATAATTCTTTAGAGTCCTTAATTCTATCTTTTACAGGGCGTTTATTTGCAGTTTCTCTTTTGAATTCTTTGAAACCATACAATTTTCCCAAATTTAACACCTCCAAAAATTGAAAACTGAGAACCGTCCCTAAAGAGAGACAGTTCTATAGCTTCTATTTACCTTCTAATATTGCTTTGTAAGCGGTTGGTATTACTTTTTTGAACTTTAACTTGTATTCTTTCCAGTTATTTAGAATTTTACTTGCTTTATGGCTGTTAGTTGTTTCAAAATGTTCTTTTATTATCGAATGGAGTTGTAATAAATCTGGTTCTGAAGTTATTAATTCTACTTCTATCATTTCCATATTACAGTTTGATTTTAATGTTTCATCTTCGTCGATAACGTATGCTATACCACCGCTCATTCCGGCTGCAAAGTTTCTGCCTGTTCTTCCGATAATAACTACAATTCCACCTGTCATATACTCACAACCGTGGTCTCCAATTCCTTCAACTACAGCCTGGGCTCCTGAATTTCTTACTGCAAAGCGTTCGCCTACTAATCCGTTTATAAACAACTTACCAGAAGTCGCTCCATAAAGAATTGTATTACCCGCGATGAAGTTTTCGTCTTGAATAAAACTGCAATTTTCTGGTGTCTTTACAATTATTTTAGCACCTGATAATCCTTTGCCAACATAATCATTTGCATCTCCTACTAAGTTTAATGTTAATCCATTAGCACCAAAGGCTCCAAAACTCTGACCTGCTGCCCCAACAAAATTTAATGTTATTGTATCGTCAGGAAGTCCAGCGGCGCCATATTTCATAGCAATTCTTCCACTTAACATTGCACCAACAGAACGATTAACATTTTCAATTTCTAAATTAGAGGTGCTTTTCATTCCATTTTCTAGGGATATTTTTGCCATTTCAATAAGCTTGAAATCTAAAGAAGTATCTAACCCGTGATCTTGTGATATTACACAGTACCGCTTAATCCTTTTGGGCATATCAGGTTTATATAGAATATTTGATAAATCTAGTTCATTTGCTTTCCAGTGGTCTATAGCCTTTTTCTGATTAATTTTATCTACTCTACCTATCATTTCATTCATAGTTCTAAAACCAAGTCTCGCCATATGCTCTCTTATTTCCTTGGCAATAAATGTAAAGAAATTCACCACGTATTCAGGTTTTCCCTTGAAATTCTTACGAAGTTCTGGATCTTGCGTAGCTATGCCCATATCACAAGTATTCAAATGACAATTTCTTAGCATAGTACAACCGAGCACTACAAGAGCTGTAGTTGCAAACCCAAATTCTTCTGCTCCAAGAAGTGCTGCAATAACAACATCGCGTCCTGTTTTAAGCTGACCATCAGTTTGAACGGTTACTCTGCTTCTTAAATTATTTAAAAGCAATACCTGCTGGGTTTCAGCAAGTCCAAGCTCCCAAGGTAGCCCCGCATGTTTTATTGAGGAAAGTGGGGAAGCACCTGTTCCTCCATCATGACCACTTATTACTATAGCGTCTGAATGTGCCTTAACAACTCCGGCGGCTATGGTTCCAACACCTAACTCTGAAACCAATTTTGTACTTATTCTGGCCCTAGGGTTTACACTCTTTAGATCATGAATAAGCTGAGCTAAATCTTCAATAGAATATATATCGTGATGAGGTGGTGGGGAAATTAAATCAATCCCAGGGGTTGAATGCCTTAGCCTAGCTATATTTGCATCAACTTTTTTGCCTGGTAGTTGACCACCTTCACCAGGTTTTGCTCCTTGAGCTATTTTTATTTGCAATTCGTCTGCATTTACAAGATATTCAGCAGTTACACCAAATCTACCGGAAGCTATTTGTTTAATTGCACTTCTTCTTAAATCACCATTCTCATCAACTTTGAATCTTTCGGCATCCTCTCCACCTTCACCAGTGTTGCTTTTTCCACCAAGCCTATTCATAGCTATAGCCATAGTTTCATGGGCTTCCTTGCTGATGGACCCAAAGGACATTGCACCTGAGCAAAAGCGTTTTACTATTTCACTAATTGGTTCAACACTTTCTATTGGAATTCCGTTCCCATAATTAAGTTCAAATAATCCTCTAATTGTACATAAGTTCTTGTCCTGCTCATTTATCACTTTTGCATATTCTTTATATAAATTATAATCATTTGATTTTGTAGCAACTTGAAGTTTAAAGATTGTATCCGGGTTAAATAAGTGGTGTTCTCCACCTTTTCTCCAAGAATATGCCCCTCCTACATCAAGTTCAGCTATAGGTTTTCTTAATTTGTTGAAGGCATTTTTATGCCTAATTAATACTTCTCTTGCTACGGTATCTACACCAATTCCACCAATTCTAGAAGAAGTTCCACCAAAATATTTTTGGAGTAAATCAGAACTTAAGCCAACTGCGTCAAAAATTTGTGCTCCATGATAACTCTGTATAGTTGAAATTCCCATTTTTGATAATATTTTTAGAAGCCCTTGTGATATTGCAAGTATATAGTTTTCATGGGCTTTTTCTATAGAAACATTTTCTATATCGCCATCATTTATAATATTATCAATAGACTTAAATGCAAGATATGGATTAACACCTGTTGCCCCATAGCCAATTAATAAGGCAAAATGCATTGTTTCTCTAGCTTCTCCTGTTTCGACTATAATAGAAACAGAGGTTCTGGTCTTTTTGCGGGTTAAGTGCTGCTGAACGGCAGATAATGCAAGTAAGCTTGGGATTGCAGCATCATAAGAGTCTACTGATTTATCACTAAGAACGATAATATTATAGCCTTCTTCAATTCTTGCAGATGTTCTTTTGCAAAGCTTGTCTAGGGCATCTTTAAATCCTTCAATTCCAGTATCTGCTTTAAAAGTTATGGGAATTGTTGTAGTTTTAAAAGCGTTATCTTTTAAATTTTTAATCTTAGCTACTTCTAAATTAGTTAAGATAGGGCTCTTTATTTCTATAAATGGGTTATCAGTAAGATCTTGATTTAAAACATTATCTTGAGATCCCAAATAGTTCATAAGTGACATTACCATTTTTTCTCTAATTGGATCTATTGGTGGATTGGTAACCTGAGCAAAAAGTTGCTTGAAATAAGCAAATAAGAGTTGAGGCCTATTAGATAATACAGCCAGTGGTGTATCATTTCCCATAGAGCCAATGGGTTCCTTACCATCTCTTGCCATAGGAGATAGTATAATCCTTAAATCTTCTAGAGAATATCCAAAGGCTTGTTGCCTTTCCTTTAAAATATCTTTGTCTATTTTAACGTCATTAATTACAGCATCAAAATCTTCTAGATAAAGTTTATTTTTTAAAATCATTTCACCATAAGGCTTGTTTGTGCAAACTGTTTTTTTTACTTCTTCATCTTCAATTATTCTGCCTTCATTTGTATCAATCAAAAACATCTTTCCTGGTTGAAGCTTGCCTTTTTCTTTGATATTCTCTGGTTTAAACTTAAGTACTCCAGCTTCAGATGCAAGAACAGCAAAGCCATCCTTTGTTATTATATATCTTGCGGGCCTAAGTCCATTTCTATCGAGTGTTGCACCTATTCGAATACCATCTGTAAATGCAACAACAGCAGGACCGTCCCAAGGTTCAATTAACGAACCATGATACTCATAAAAAGATTTTTTATAATCTTCCATATCATTATTTGACATCCAAACTTCAGGAATCAACATCATTATGCTATGAGGTAGAGATCTTCCATCCATTTTTAAAAGTTCTAACATATTATCCAGGGAAGCTGAATCGCTACCATTAGGGCTAATAATTGGGAATAATTTCTTTATGTTCTTTCCATACACCTTGGACTTTAAAACTCCTTCGCGAGCATTCATCCAGTTTCTATTTCCTCTAATTGTATTTATTTCGCCATTATGAGCCAAATATCTAAAGGGTTGTGCTAAATCCCAAGTTGGAAAGGTGTTTGTACTATATCTTTGATGAACAAGGCAAATCGCACTCTTAAAATTTATGTCTTGTAAATCAATGTAAAATCCTTTTATTTGGTCGGCAAGTAAAAGGCCCTTGTAAACAATTGTTCTGCTAGAAAGACTGCAGATATAGAAATATTCTGTGCTTCTATTAACCAATTTGATTACTTCTTTTTCTGCTCTTTTTCTTATAATATAAAGTCTTCTTTCAAATTCTTCTTGAAGTTGCTCATCTGTTAGAGTCGGATCTTTAAAATTTGATCCTAAAAAAATCTGTCTAATTATTGGCTCTGTTCCTTTTGCTGTGTCTCCAATGTTTCTATTATCTATAGGAACAGATCTCCAACCTAATATTTTTTGTCCTTCTTCTTCGGCAATTCTTTCAAGTATTCCTTCACATTGAAATCTTAATGCAGGTTCCTTTGGCAAAAAAATCATTCCTACGGCATAGCTGCCTGCCATTGGTAACTCTAGGCCTAAATTGTCACAGCTAATCCTAAGAAATTCATCAGGAATTTGTACCAAAATACCTGCACCATCTCCAGTTTTAGGATCTGCACCCACTGCACCTCTATGAGTTAAATTCACAAGAACTTTTAACCCTTTTTTTATAATACCGTTGGTTTTCTCACCTCTGATATTTGCTACAAAGCCAACGCCACAATTATCTTTTTCAAAGGCCGGATCATACAATCCTTGCTTTTCAGGATAACCAATGCTATTACTCATGATATTACCCCCTTTTTCATTTTATAAATGATTTTTATAAATGAATTTTATAAATGAATTATATAAATTGTACCATGATTTTATGAAAATGCAAGTTTCATTTTAAAAAAAATCATATTTAACAAATTATACTTAATGAATTGTATTTAAAAAATAACAAAAGCAACAAAAATTGAAAGTTAATTTCCAATCTTTGTTGCTAAGGAATTATATGCTACGTCTGAATATATGTTCTATGAGCGTATCAACATTTTTAATGTTGTAATAAAAAGTTGTAGTTTTCTTTTAAAAATTTTAATATAACATTTGCTATTAATGATTGACCTTCAATATTGGGATGTATTCCATCTTTACATAAAAACTGACTATAGTCGCTGTACTTTAAAAACTCTGTGCGTACATCTATAAGAACAGTGCTAGTTTCAGCGGCTATCTCAGTAATGATTTTACTATATGAGTTATGCCAATTAAAGAGTCTATCCTTCGTGCCTAACCACTGTAAGATATTTTTTTCTGAAGTAGAATCTTCTTTTGTAATCCATTTAAAATACTTCAAAGGATCTAGTGGTGGCAACGTCATAAGTATAGGGAATATGTGATTAGTTTTTAATGTGTCTATCATTGTTAGTAGTGTTTCACGAAAGATAGAAATATCAGTATTAGGTCTGTATTCCATATCAGGATTTTTAGCGATGTCATTCCAGTTATAGTCACAGTCATTACCACCAAATTCTATTAACACTATATCAGGCGATTTTTTGATGACATCATTATACATCTTACGTGCGCCTCTCATAATGGTACTACCAAATTTACCAGCATTATATACTGGGCCTTTTATTTTATTTTCAATGATGCTCGTAAAGTTTTCTTTTAAAGTTGCGTATTTAGATCTTTCATCATCATAAATGATTCCCTTTGTAATAGAATCACCAAATGCTATAAAAATATAACTATCTTTTATTTCCATAATATACCTCCATGAAATTAAATTATAATCGTATAAATTGATTGAGCTAATTTATATATATTAATAATATATCATATGAATATAAATAATTCAATACGTAGTTATTGAAACTACGTATTGAATAAAAAACTTTGCTATCAATTAAATTATAACTAGCGCAGCTTCGAAGGGTTTAACAACTTCAGGAGGAGATTTATATTCCAACTGAAGTTTTCAATTTGTTATAGTATGCATCTTATTTGTTATAGTATGCATCTTATTTGTTATAGTATGCATCTTAATTGTATCCATTCACTTATAGAAGTGGAAGACATTTCTATAAAACATAGTAAACCTATTGACATTATAGGAAATGGAATATATACTTATATAAAATATATAGAAGAGGGAGACTTTCCTTTTGAAATGTTGTTAAAAGTGGGGATTTAAATAAGGAGAGATAAAATGAAAAATTCAAAGAGTTTTAAATTTTCAATGGTATTATTCATAGGTATTTTAATACTTGGGGGATTAGCAGGATGTTCATCTAAAAAAGTAGGAAATGATAATGTTAATCTTAGAGTTGGGTATTTTCCAAACATAACTCATTCACAAGCTCTTGTAGGACGCGCACAGGGAAGTTTTCAAAAGGCCGTCGGTGGAAAAAACAAGATAGATTGGAGATTATTTAATGCAGGGCCAGCAGAAATAGAAGCACTTTTTGCAGAAGCTATTGATATAGCATATATAGGGCCTGGTCCAGCTATTAATGGATATGCAAAGTCCAAAGGCGACATTCAGATTATTGCAGGGGCAACCGACGCAGAAGCAATATTTGTATCTAAAAAAGGAACAATTATTAAAAATATAAAAGATTTAAGTGGCAAGAAAATCGCAGTTCCACAGTTTGGTAATACACAAGATATAACACTTCGAAATATATTATCTGCGAATGGGCTTAAAGACACGACAAAGGGTGGAACCGTGGAAGTAAGGCAAGCAGCAAATGCGGATATTTTATCTCTGATGCAAAAAGGGGATATAGATGCAGCCTTAGTGCCAGAACCATGGGGTTCAAGATTTATTAAAGAGGCGAAAGCAAATATTATTTTAGATTATAAAGAAATATTTAGAAAAGGAAAATATACTACTGCTGTAGTAGTTGTTAGAACTGAATTTTTAAAGCAGCATCCACAAATTGTTGAAAATTTTATAAGAAATCATGTAGAAGTAACTGATTATATTAATAAAAATCCAGATAATGCTAAGGAAATAGTAAACAAACAAATTACTGAATTAACTAAAAAAGGAATACCAAATGATGTTTTAGATGCTGCTTTTAAGAGATTAACAATTACAAATAATCCGGAAAAGGACTCAGTAATTGATTTTGTTAAATATTCAATTTATGCAGGCTTCTTAAAATTAGAGCCAGATACTAAGGCGTTGTTTAATCTTAGTATTTTGAATAAAGTTTTAAAAGAAAAAGGGCAAGATCAAATCAAATAAAAGAGGTGATAAATTTGAGTCTTATTGTTAAGGGCGTAAGCAAAGAATTTGTTTCAAAACATAAAAAAACAAGCACACTTGAAAATTTTAATTTAGAGATAAAAAAGGGCGACTTCGTATGTATACTAGGACCGTCTGGTTGTGGGAAATCAACACTGCTAAATATTTTGGCAGGACTTGAAAAGGCCACTAAGGGCGTGGTTATACTTAATGGTAATGAGATAGCTGGGCCGGGACCAGATAGGACAGTGATGTTTCAGGAAGCTGCATTATTCCCATGGCTTAAGGTAATTGATAACGTAGAGTTTGGAATGAAAATGGCAGGTGTGACTAAGGAAGTTAGATACGAGAAGGCACTACATTATTTGAAAATGGTTCATCTTTCAAAGTTCCAGAATTCCTATGTTTATGAGCTGTCGGGGGGAATGAAGCAGAGAGTAGCACTCGCTCGCGCACTATCTCTTGACTGTGAAATACTTTTAATGGATGAACCTTTTGCGGCTCTTGATAGTCAGACTAAAATGATGTTACAACAAGAATTGCAACGCATATGGGTAAATACAAAAAAAACCATCATTTTTATTACTCACAACGCAGAAGAGGCAGTTTATTTGGCCAATAGAGTTGTAGTGATGGCAGCAAATCCAGGTAGAATAAAGCAGGAATTTATTATAGAGCTTGCAAGGCCAAGACAGATGGAAAGTTGTGATATTGCTTATTACACATCTAAAATAATGAAAGCATTAAAAGAGGAGGTGGAGAAGGTTGCAAAAGCAGAATACGATGGTGATTGGAATATTGAAGAAAATTCTGTTTTATATTCTTCTAATATTAATATGGGAGGCGATTTATAAAGTAGGAGTTGATATTCTAAGAATTTGGAGGCCTTATACGTTACCATCACCTATAGATGTTTTTGTGACTCTGGCAGTTCTAATAAAGGATAATACTATAGGGATAGCCATTGTTGCAAGTTTAAAGAGAATACTAGTGGGATATTTTATTTCAGTAGTAATTGGAGTTACTCTTGGGCTCACAATTGCTAAATTTAAATATTTAGAAAAGAACCTGGGCCCATTAATTTTAGGCCTTCAGACATTGCCAAGTATTTGCTGGTTGCCGTTTGCGATTTTATGGTTTGGGCTTAGTGAGAGTTCGATTATTTTTGTAATTGCAATTGGTTCCACATTTGCGGTGGCAATATCAGTTAATTATGCAATAAAAAATGTTAATCCCTTATATATAAGAGCTGCAAGAACGATGGGAGCTAAGGGTAGTAAGATCTATACTCAGGTAATCCTGCCGGCAGCGTTGCCGGATATAGTTAGTGGATTAAAGCAGGGATGGTCCTTTGCATGGAGGGCCCTAATGGCTGGGGAAATGCTTTCGTCTACAAAGGGGCTTGGTCAAGTACTAATGGTAGGAAGAGATTTAGCAGACATTAGCCAGGTTGTAGCAGTAATGATAGTGATAATAATTCTTGGGTTATTTGTTGATAAACTTGTTTTTTCAAGATTAGAGAAAAGTATGAGACATATTTGGGGTCTTGATAGGGTCTAGTTTTTAAAAATTGATGGAGGTGAAGTTAAATGAGTGCAGAAAATCTAACCTGGCATAATACGGTTGTAACCCGTAGGCATAGAGAAACCACACTTACACAAAAATCTAAGTTATTATGGTTTACTGGGTTATCAGGTTCTGGAAAGTCTACAGTGGCAAACGCTTTAGAGATAAAATTAGATTATCTAGGAAAGTCAACTTATCTATTAGATGGTGATAATATTCGCCTTGGCATAAATTCAGATCTTGGATTTTCTATAGAGGATAGAAGTGAAAATATTAGGCGAATCAGTGAAATTGGAAAGCTATTTGTAGATGCAGGACTAATAACTATTGCTTGTTTCATATCCCCACTTAAAGAAAACCGTGAAATGGTAAGAGCAACCCTTGGTGAAGATTTCATTGAAATATTTGTAGATTGCCCACTTGGCGAATGTGAGAAAAGAGATCCTAAAAATCTATATAAAAAGGCGAGACTCGGTGAAATTAAAGAGTTTACAGGAATAACTTCACCTTACGAAAATCCAGAAAACCCAGAAATTGTGATAAATACAAAAGAGCAAACTATAGATCAATGTGTAGATAAAATATTAGATTATTTAAAGCTATAGTTTAGGAGGTTAAGATGAAGCTAGAAATGAAAACTTTGGTAGCAGATATATTAGTTGTTGGTGGAGGCACAGCCGGATGTTATGCATCACTTACTTTAACTAAGAGAGAAGACATAAGCATTCTAGTAGTGGACAAAGCTAATATAAAAAGAAGCGGATGTCTAGCGGCAGGAGTTAATGCAATCAATGCCTATATTAACAAAGGATATACCCCAGATGACTTCGTAGATTATGTTAAAAATGAAGCTGAGGGAATAATAAGGGAAGACCTGGTATATTCTATTGCTAAAAATTTAAACAAAGTTACAAAAAATATGGAGGGACTAGGGCTTACAATCTTAAAGGATTCACATGGCCAATATGTTACTCGTGGCAAAAGAAGCATTAAAATCAATGGGGAAAATATAAAACCTCTTCTTGCAAATGAGGTTAACTCAAAGAAAAACATAAAGGTTTTAAACAAGGTAAATATAATAGATTACATTGTTAAAGATGAAGTGGTTATAGGTGCTTATGGTTTCCATATAGAAAAAAATATTTTTTATGTGATTTATGCAAAGGCAGTTATTTGCTCCACCGGTGGAGCTTCAGGCCTTTATAAACCTAATAATCCTGGATTTTCTAAACATAAGATGTGGTATTCACCTTTTAATACCGGAGCAGGGTATGCAATGGGAATAAGAGCAGGCGCTGAGATGACATCTTTTGAAATGAGGTTTATTGCGCTTAGATGTAAGGACACCATAGCACCTACAGGCACTGTGGCTCAAGGTATTGGTGCTAAGCAAATTAATGCTTACGATACGGAGTATGTGCAAAACTATGGGAGACCTTTAACTATTACACGATTATTTGCAACTGTAGAGGAAAATAAAAAAGGCTTAGGACCTTGCTATTTGAAAACTAAGGGCATTTCAAAGGAAGTAGAGGAAGAACTCTACAAGGCATATCTTAATATGGCTCCAGCACAGACTTTAAAGTGGATTGAAGATGGTTTGGGGCCTAGTACAGAAAATTTGGAGATAGAAGGTACAGAACCTTATATAGTAGGTGGTCACTCTGCTAGCGGTTATTGGGTGGATACAAAACGAGCTACTACTATCCCAGGATTATATGCAGCTGGGGATGTGGCAGGGGGAAGCCCTAAAAAATATGTAACTGGTTGTTTTGTCGAAGGTGAAATTGCAGCTGATGCCGCAACGAAGTTTATAAAAAACAAGAAAAATAAATTAATAGAGGAAGAAGAAATTTTATCTAAAGCTAAATTATTAGAAACTTTTCTTGAAGATAATGACAGTTTGTTTTCTATAAATGCTGTTGAAGAGGCTATGCAAAAGGTAATGGATGAATATGCAGGTGGTATATCTAAAAACTATGTTTTTAATTCTTCAAAATTGCGAATTGCAAGTGGTAAAATAGATGAGATTTTAGTGCTTTCAAAGGATTTGAGGGCCAAGGACATGCGAGAACTTTTGCAAATATTTGAAGTCATAGATAGGTTATATGTTTGCAAAGTTTTAATAGTTCATCTTCTAAAAAGAAAAGAAACCCTCTGGAAATGCTATGGAGATAATGCGGATTTTCCATATAAAGATGATGGTTTACTTAAATATATCAACACAATATATAAAGATGGAAAGGTTAAAGTTGTTTTTAGAAATTTAATAAAGCGAGATGAAATTTATGAGCATTAAAATAGATCCACAAAAATGTGTGGGTTGCGGAAAATGTATGGACGTTTGCCCGGGAAATCTTATATTTAAAAAGAATGACTCAAAAGCTTTTATAGAATACCCACAGGAGTGTTGGGGATGTTGTGCTTGCGTTAAAGAATGTCCTGCTATGGCTATAAATTATTATCTTGGAGCAGATATTGGAGGCAAAGGAACTTATTTAAATACAAAAAAAGAAAAAAATCTTCTTCATTGGCACATGTTTAGACCAAATAGTGAAGAAATCATTATTACAACAAATGTAGCAGAGGCTAACAAATATTAGGGAGGTAAAATTATGGATCATTTAGATACATTAGAAGCAGAAAGTATTTTTATATTAAGAGAATCCTATAAAAAATTAGGTAGGCTTGGGATGTTATGGTCAATTGGAAAGGATTCAACAGTACTGTTGTGGCTCGCTAAGAAGGCTTTTTTTGGACATTGTCCTTTTCCTTTTATTCATGTAGATACCAAACATAAAATACCTGCAATGATTGAATATAGAGACAAAATTGCTAAAGAGTTTAATATTGACCTTATAGTACACACGAATGAGGAAGCTATAAAGAATGGTATGGGGCCACACTGCGGAAGACTTAATTGCTGCAAGGCACTAAAAACAGATGGCCTTCAACAGGTGGTTACAAAGTATGAATTTGATGGATTAATTCTAGGAATTAGAAGTGATGAGGAAGGTTCGCGGTCAAAGGAAAGAGTGTTTAGTGAAAGAAATAAGGATTCAGAATGGGATTATACTAATCAAGCACCAGAACTTTGGGACCAATTTAAAACTGATTTTCCAAAGGGGAATCATATTAGAGTTCATCCAATACTTCATTGGAGTGAAATTGACATATGGGCTTATATACAGAGAGAAAATATACCAATTATAGATTTGTATTTTGCTAAAGACGGCAAAAGATATAGAAGTCTTGGTTGCGCTGAGTGTACTGGTAAGATAGAGTCTACGGCTACGACTATTGATGAAATTATTGAAGAACTAAAAAACACTACAACAGGTGAACGCGCAGGTAGAGCTCAAGATAAAGAGGATGCTTACGCAATGCAAAAGCTTCGTAAAGATGGGTATATGTAAGGGAGGGGTTTATTACTAATGGAAAATACAAGAGAAGTATTAAGAATAGTTACGGTGGGACACGTAGATCACGGCAAGTCTACAGTAATTGGAAGATTGCTTTATGATACAAAGTCATTGCCAGAAGGTGCAATAGACAGAGTTAAAAAAATTGCTAAAGAAAAAGGTAAACCATTTGAATATGCATACCTATTAGATGCTTTTGAAGAAGAACAAAAACAAGGAATAACAATCGATACAACTTCTCTTCAATTTCATACGGACATGCGGGATTATGTAATTATAGATGCTCCAGGACATGTAGAGTTTCTTAAAAACATGATCACAGGGGCAGCCAGCGCTGAAGCTGCACTTTTAATAATTGATGCGGAAGAAGGAATTCAAGAACAATCTAAAAGACATGGTTATATACTTTCTCTTTTAGGGATTAGACAGGTGTGCGTTGTAGTTAATAAAATGGATCTTATTGATTATAGTCAGGAAAAATTTAATGTTATAAAAAATGAAATGAATGCTTTTTTAAATAATCTAAATGTACACCCTATGAGTTATATCCCTATATCAGCATTTTACGGTGAAAATTTAACTTCAAAATCCGATAAATTATCTTGGTATAAGGGAGAAACTGTGCTTGAAGCATTAGATTTATTTACCCAAGAAACAGGCCTCGAAGCAAAACCTCTAAGATTACCTATACAAGATGTATATAAGTTTGATAATAGGAGAATAATTGCAGGAAGAGTAGAGGCAGGTACACTTAATATTGGGGATGAGATTCTTATTTCACCAGAAAATAAAACTACAAAAGTTAAAACTATTGAATATTTTGTAGAAAAAGATAATGTAAAAACTGTAAGTGCAGGTATGTCTGTAGGTATTACTTTTGAAGATGAATTTTTTAATAAAAGAGGAGAAATAATCTCTCATAAAAAAAATACACCTATTGTCTCAAATATTTTTAAGACCAATATATTTTGGATGGGGAAAAGCAATTTTGTAAAAGGTAGGAAATATAAGATAAAGCTTGTAACTCAAGAAGTGGAATGTGAAATTGTATCGTTTAATAAAGTTATAGATGCAACTACTTTAAGTACTTACGAAAATGCACTTGAGGCAAAAACTAATGATGTAGCTGAAGTTACTATAAAAACAAAGGAGAATATATGCTTTGATAAATTTTCAGATAACCAAAACACTGGTAGATTTGTAATAGTGGATGGTTATGATGTAAGTGGTGGTGGAATTATTTCGGGCGCTATTGATCCTGATGAAGTAACGGTGACTAGCTTTATTAAAGATGGAATTAAGATTCCAATAAATTGTTTTGATGAATATTATTATGATATTAAAACAGCAGAAGTTAAAAAGAACTTGTCAAAAGTCGTGCAATATAATATTTGTGATAATGTACCTTTCCTTGGACAAAGTTATGATTTTAAAGAAAACTTCGATGTAATAGTATTAAATGCTAGCATTGTTGCTAAAATAAGAGCTGGTAAGTTAATGGATGTTATCTCAATAGATAAGTATTCTTATGAGGCCGTAGTCACTATTAATGAAAATGGGTTTGGTATCAATATAGGCGCTGATAAAGATTTATTGGACTATATCGCTGATTACGAAAAAGGCATTAACGATATTTTTGCAAATAAATGGCTTAATTTCACTAAATATAGAACTATAAAGTTTAGAGATATTATAGAAGAAATAGTAGAATACGAGATTTAAATCAAAAAGGAGGGGTATAATCCTCCTTTTAATTTATGAAAAAAATAACTATTTTTATCGAATTTTACATGATTATTGATGCAACAAATAAAGATGTGTATAATTAATATAGGTGTATTAATTAATAAGACATTGTATTGTAGATTATAAGTTACTAAACAAAAAATCCATAGTTTAGTAGCTTTTTTATATTATAAGAAAGTGAAATTTACTTTATAAAGAATAAGAGGAGAGTTTAATGAAAAGTTTGGAGTTGTTAAAAAAAGAACTAGCTAGAATTGATGGGAAAAGTTATAGGTTGTACAAGGAGTTAGAGGGAGAGTATGATTTTGGGGGTTTTGCACTTTGCATAGATCATGTTCAAGGTGATCCTTTTGCATCACCATCAAGAATTAGGGTAATAGTAAATCAGAGGGTTGCTAAATTTCCAAAGGAGACTTTTGATAATAAAATAAAAAATATTGCAGTAGCTGATTATTTAACAAGAGAATTTTATTCTAATATAAATAAGTGCTGCGTAAAAGTTTTTGGATCTGGGAAGAGTGGATTAATAGCTATAAGCAAATGTCCACAAGAGATACTAAATAGAACTTCAATAATTATAGATGAGGATAAAATAGAAGCAAGGTTTTATGTTGGATTTCCAGCGAGAGGAAGAAGCGTTTTATCAAGAGAGCTTGAGAAAATTTTGTATAATGTTATACCAAATATTGTAGAGAGAACTTTAATATATAAAAATATTAATAGTGAAAAATTAATAAGCAGAGTAAATTTAGTAGAAGATCAAGAGCATATAAGAAGGTCGCTTGCAAGTAGAGGGCTAGTTGCATTTGTAGCCAATGGATCAATGCTGCCGAGAGAAAGTGGAATATCTACAAAAGCATTAAAAGCTGGCATGGTATTTGCCTCACCAAAGGAATTAGAAGTAGAGTTTAATACAAAGAGCCGTGGCAAAATTTGTGGAATGGGAATAAAAAAAGGTATAACGCTTATAGTAGGTGGAGGATATCATGGTAAATCAACATTATTAAAAGCAATAGAGATTGGAGTTTATAATCATATTGAAGGTGATGGTCGCGAGTTTGTTATAACAGATGAATCAGCTTTAAAAGTAAGGGCAGAAGATAGTAGATGCGTCACTAAAACGGATATATCACTATTTATAAGTAACTTACCTAACGGGAAAGACACTGTAGAATTCTCTACGCAGAACGCAAGTGGGAGTACATCACAAGCGGCGAGTATTATTGAGGGGATAGAAAGCAGCGCTAAGGTATTTTTAATAGATGAAGATACTTCAGCTACTAATTTCATGATGAGAGATGATTTAATGCAAAAATTAGTTTGCACAGAAAAGGAACCAATCACACCGTTTATTGAAATAGTGGGATCTTTATATAACCAGAAAGGTATTTCAACAATAATGGTAGTAGGAAGCTCTGGAGATTTTTTTGATGTAGCGGATTCTGTAGTGCAGCTTGATAATTATGAGGCCAAGGACGTCACAAAAAAGGCTAAAAAGCTAAGTAGTGGTCATATTACAAAAAGAATTAACGAAAGAAATTTAAAAATAGATATCTCATTTAACAGAGTAGTTAAAGCCGGAACTATTTCACAAGGAGAAAGGGGAGTTAAAATCAAAACAATGGGGCTCAATATATTGTGTATAAACAGAGATGACATAGATTTAAGAGCTGTAGAGCAAATAGTTGATAGTGAACAAGTAAATGCTATAGGCACAATTATGAAATGGGCAGAGGTAAATATTATGAATAAGGGCTTAAGATTTGAAAGTATGGTTGATGATATAATTTGTAAAATAAAGAAAAATGGGTTAATATCCATGGATAAATTAAAAGGTGGAAGTGGAAACTTAGCCATGGCGCGAAAGCAAGAAATAATGGCAGCGTACAATAGATACAGAAACTTAAAAATATAAAAAATTGATGCGGATAATTCTGCAATCCGTTTAGTAACATTATTGGCTACAAATGAAGACACTGTTAAGTCATTTATTGAAAAATTAAGATTAGTTAATATTTAGATTAGGATGGAGATAACTTACAGGTGTCATCTGTAAGTAATTGAGTGGATAGGGGAGACTATTGCAATATAATATTTATTTTATTGCATTTTTTTTAAAAATCCTGTATTCTTATGAATAATGAAGTAGATTAAAGGCTAAAACAGGGGGTAACAAACGTGAAAAAATTTAAACGAGTACTAGTAGCAAACAGAGGCGAAATTGCTATAAGAATTTTTAGAGCTTGTAATGAACTTGGGATTCGTACGGTGGCAATTTATTCCAATGAAGACAAATATTCACTTTTTAAAACTAAGGCAGACGAAGCTTATTTAATTGGAAAAAACAGAAGTCCTGTTGAGGCATATCTAAATATTGAGGAGATAATCAGTATTGCGCTTAAAAAAGGTGTAGATGCAATTCATCCAGGGTATGGATTCTTATCAGAGAACCCTGAATTCGCGAAAAAGTGTGCTAAAGCAGGTATTGAATTTATTGGACCTACAGCTGAAATGATGGATAAACTTGGAGATAAGATTAAATGCAAAATTGTGGCAAAATCATTAGGAGTTCCTACGATACCTGGTTATGAAAAAGAAATTGAAACAGTAGACATTGCAAAGAAACTCGCAGGGGAATGTGGATATCCTATTATGCTAAAGGCAGTTGCTGGCGGCGGCGGACGAGGCATGAGAATTGTAAGAAATGAAGGCGAATTAGCTTCTGCTTATAGAAGTGCTAAAAGTGAAGCAAAGAAAGCTTTCGGTATTGATCATTTATTTATAGAAAAATATTTTGAAAAGTCTAAACATATAGAAGTACAGGTTCTTGGAGACAAGTTTGGTAATATTGTTCATTTATTTGAAAGAGATTGTTCTATTCAAAGAAGACATCAAAAGGTTGTAGAGTACACCCCAGCTTTTTCAATATCAGAAGAAAAAAGAAATGAAATCTGCAATGATGCCTTAAAAATAGCTAAATCAGTAAGTTATAGAAGTGCTGGAACTTTGGAGTTCTTAGTAGATACTAATGGAAATCATTATTTTATAGAAATGAACCCTAGAATTCAAGTTGAACATACCGTTACAGAAATGGTAACAGGTATTGATATAGTTCAAAGCCAAATACTTATAGCAGAAGATTACGCTTTAAATTCCTCTAAAATAGGAATTTCGTCTCAAGAAGATGTTGTGCTTCGAGGATATTCTATTCAGTGCAGGATAACAACAGAGGATCCTTCTAATAATTTTTCACCGGATACTGGGAAAATAGAAGAATATAGAACCGGTTCTGGCTTTGGAATAAGGCTAGATGGCGGTAATGGTTTTGCTGGGGCGGTAATTACCCCTTACTATGATAGTCTTTTGGTAAAAAACATATCATGGTCTAGAACTTTTCAAGATGCTATAAGGAAATCTATAAGAGCCGTGGAGGAAACTAGAATTACAGGTGTAAGGACTAATATAGGTTTTCTAATTAATGTATTAAATCATCCTACTTTTTTGAGGGGCGAATGTAATACAAATTTTATTGAAGAAAATCCAGAATTAATATCCATTGCACCTAAGGAAGATGAAGAAGGTAGAGTGCTAAAATTCATTGGAGATAAAATGGTGAATGAAGTAAGTGGCATTAAAAAGCTTTATGATGTGCCGGTAGTTCCTAAAATCATAATGCCAAATAAACTTAGTGGGACAAAACAGATTTTAGATATGCAGGGTACAGAGGGTCTTTTAAAATGGATTAAAAATCAAAATAAATTACTAATAACAGACACCACAATGAGAGATGCTCATCAATCTTTAATGGCAACTAGAATGCGAACAAAGGATATGTTAAAGATAGCAAGTGCTACCTCTGTTTATGGAGGAGATTTGTTTTCTCTTGAGATGTGGGGAGGCGCTACTTTTGATGTAGCATATCGCTTTTTAAATGAATCTCCTTGGGAAAGATTAACAGAACTACGATCGAAAATTCCTAATGTGCTTTTCCAGATGCTGTTACGTGGAGCAAATGCGGTAGGCTATAAGAATTATCCGGATAATATAATTCGTGAATTTATTAAAGAATCTGCAGCTACAGGCATTGATGTTTTTAGAATTTTCGATTCTCTAAATTGGCTAAAAGGAATGGAAGTTTCAATAGATGAAGTTATTAAAAGTGGTAAGGTTGCAGAAGCTTGCATTTGTTACACAGGAGACATCTTAAATGATAAAAAAGATAAATATAATTTGGATTATTATATTAAGCTAGCAAAGGAAATTGAGAAAACAGGTGCTCATATTTTAGGAATAAAAGATATGTCAGCACTGCTTAAACCTCATGCTGCGTTTAAGCTAATAAGTGCACTAAAGCAAGAAGTAGGAATGCCTATTCATCTTCATACCCATGATACTACAGGAAATGGAGTTGCTACAGTTTTGATGGCGGCTCAAGCAGGCGTTGACATTGTAGATACTGCTTTTAACAGTATGTCAGGGCTTACAAGTCAGCCAGCTTTAAACTCAGTTGTTGCAGCGCTTAAGAATACCGACAGGGATACTGGGATAGAACTCAAAGGAATTCAGGGAATTTCAGATTATTGGGATGCAGTAAGACCAGTTTATGACCAATTTAAATCAGAGTTGAATTCTGGTTCCGCTGAAATTTATCGATATGAAATTCCAGGAGGTCAATACTCTAACCTTAAACCACAAGTAGAAAGTTTTGGACTTTCACATAAATTTAATGAAATTAAAGAAATGTACAAAGAAGTAAATGAAATGGTAGGGGATATTGTAAAGGTAACTCCATCCTCTAAGATGGTTGGAGACTTTGCAATATTTATGGTTCAAAATGACCTTACACCAGAAAATATATATGAAAAAGCAACCAATATGTCTTTCCCAGATTCAGTTGTATCATACTTTAAAGGAATGATGGGTCAACCAATGGGAGGATTTCCAAAGAAACTTCAGATATTAGTTTTAAAGGGTGAGAAACCAATTACATGTAGACCGGGTGAATTACTTCCTGATGAGGATTTTAGCAAGATAGAGAAACATTTAATAGAGAAATTTAATATTGCTCCAGATAAAAAAGATATATTAAGCTATTCATTATACCCTGAGGTATTCGATGGCTACATAAAATATGTTAAGGAGTTTGGAGATTTAAGTAGAATCGGAAGTGATGTGTATTTCCACGGGCTCAATGAGGGTGAAACCTGCGAAGTCGAAATTGCTGATGGGAAAACTTATATGATAAAGTTGCTTCACATTGGTAGCTTGGATTTAGAAGGTAACAAAGTTCTTGTTTTCGAGGTGGATGGAAATAGACGCGAAATAAAAATAAAGGATAGAAACAATAAAGCGTTGCAAGATTTCCAAGGACCACAAATGGCAGATTCATCAAATCCTTTAGAAATCGGAGCACCTATACCAGGAACTGTTTTAGCCATTCTTGTAGCAGAAGGAGATACAGTAACTGAAAATCAACCATTAATGACAGTGGAGGCTATGAAGATGGAGACAAGGGTAAGCACCAGTGTAACAGGTGTGGTTGAGTCAATTAATGTTATAGAAGGACAACAGGTAAAGGCTGGAGAACTTTTAATAAATTTAAAATAGCTTAGAAAAATTAGCAAATAAAATTCAAATAAGAGTAAGAAAAACACTAAAGTTATTAAGCCTTAGTGTTTTTCTTATTCTTATTTTTTTGTTGATTAGAGTTTAATCCGCAGCAAACTAATTTATGTATTTTAGGAAGATATTTACATAAAAGATGATATTGGTTATTGTGGTCGAATATAGATTATAAGACATGAGTTAATATGATGAGGGAGAAATCGAAATTTATGAAAAGAGAGGATGAAGAATAATGAAAAAGTTATCAATAACCTTAGCATTTGTTATGATTGCTTCCATGTCTTTTTTCGGATGCAGTAAATCTACTGAGCCAAAGGTAACAACTATTCAGTTTATGGAGACTCTAACCAGTCCTGAGAGGACTAAATTTGTAAAAGAGCTTATATCTGATTTTGAATTAAAGAATAAAGATGTAAAAGTGGAACTAATCTCTGAGCCGTGGGAACAAGCCCATGATAAAATCATTACAATGTCAGCTGCAAATCAACTGCCAGATGTAATGGAAATGGCTGCAAATTGGGTTTCTGAAATCGGTGCAACCGGAAAGCTTGAAGATTTAGGACCATATTATAATAAATGGGACAAAAAAGATACCTTGACAGAGAAAAGCCTTAAGCTTGGTAAAGCATACAAAGACACATTGTATGTCGTTCCACATAGTTTATATTTCCAGTCAATGTATTATAGGAACGATTGGTTTAAAGCCGCAGGTGTTGATCTTCCAAAAACAACAGAGGATTTCTTTAATACTGCAGAAAAAATCACGGATAAATCAAAAAACAGGTATGGATATTCCTTCAGAGGAGGAGCGGGAAGCTGGACCCTTATGTCGAACTTCATTATGACTAATGGAGGATTCACAAATTACTTTGATGAAAACGGTAAATGTGTATTTAGAAAACCTGAATCCGTTGAAACATTTAAGAAATTCACTGATATGTATCTAAAGGCTGCCCCAAAGGATGCTCTTAACTGGGGATATGCAGAAACAGTTGATGCATTCACATCAGGTAATACAGCCCTAATCATACAGGACTCTGAAGTAATAAAATCATGTGAAACAAAAATGGACAAAGGAACATTTGAAACAGGATTATGTCCTGTAGGTCCTAATGGCAAGAGATATTTACAAGGAGGATACATTGGGTTCTCAATGACATCTGCGTCATATAAGAAAGAAGCTTCTTGGAAATTTATTTCTTATATGATGAGCCCTGAAGTTAACCTTAAATGGGGTGTTAAAAACTCAGTTATTCCTGCAACAAAAGTACCTGCTGATAGCGCTGAGTTAAAAAAAGGTTATATTTCTGCATATACAAATACTTTAGAAGATTCGAATACAGTATTGTTCAGTGCTCCTGAATATTTGCCAGAATGGGGAGAATTTACAGGAAAGATTGCTGGGCAAGAACTTCAGTCATATCTCTTGAAAAAGCAAACTGCAGAAAAAACTATGAACAATATATCTACGTATTTAGAAAATGCAAATGCAAAATACAATAAAAAATAATAGTATTAAATCAATAGGAATGGAGAAATTCTCCATTCTTCTTTATAGGAGGGAGTAGTTTGGATATTAGAAAATCATTAACACCAAAAAAACGAGTTATAAACAGTGTTAAGAAAAAGAATATTGAGCCTTATTTATATATAATGCCCGGATTAGTATTAATGTTTGTTTTTATTGGGTATCCAATTGCAAAGGGGATAGCAACCTCCTTCTATCATTACAGACTAAATGATCCCAACATATATTTTAATGGCCTTGAAAATTACAAAGCAATACTGGCAGAAAAAGATTCTTGGAAGATTTTAAAAAATTCATTCTGGTGGGTTGCAGGTTCGGTAAGCTTCCAGTTTACATTTGGGTTAATTTTGGCGCTGCTACTAAATAGAAAATTTAAATTTAGGAGCTTATATCAAGCCTTAGTCCTTGCTCCTTGGGCAGTACCTGGATTTTTAATAGGACTTATATGGAAATGGTTACTTAATGGGCAATATGGAGTTATAAATGATATATTTATTAAATTACATTTAATAAAAGAGCCTATTTCATTCTTGGCACAATTAAATACTGCACTTCCAAGCACAATAGTGGCAAATATTTGGTATGGTATACCGTTTTTTACCATAATGATTTTGGCTGCACTTCAGTCAATACCGTTGACTTTATACGAATCTGCAGAAATAGATGGTGCAGGAAAAGTAGCAAAATTTTTCAAAATAACTTTGCCATACATAAAACCCACTATCATTACAACTTTGCTGCTTAGAGTCATATGGATATTTAGCTTTGCAGATATTATATATATAATGACAAATGGTGGGCCTTTGAATTCATCAAATAATCTGGCTTCTTATATTATTTTTAAAGCATATAAAGCCCTTGATTTTGGGCAGGCATCAGCTCTAAGTGTCATATTTTTAGTAATACTACTCATATATACTATACTTTATCTATCAATTACGAAATTTGAAAAAGCAGGTGATTTTTAATGAACAAGGAAGATAAATTAATCAGAGCATTGAGATACTCTTTAATGGTAGTATTCTTTATTTTTATGACTTTTCCTATCATCTGGATATTTATTACATCGGTAAAGTCAGTTAAGGAGATAGTGACCATACCTATAACATACTTTCCAAAACATTTTACTTTAGAAAATTATGAAAATATATTAAAAACTACAAACTTTCCAGTATACTTTAAAAATAGTGTGATTGTAGGTACTACTGCTTCAATAGGGACTTTGATTATATCACTATTTGCAGGGTATTCTCTAGCAAGGTTTAAATTTGCAGGTAAAAAACTTACCCTATTTCTATTCCTTGCAACTCAGATGGTTCCTGTGGCAGCGATTATAGTGCCTATATTTATACTTTTTTCAAAACTAGGCCTTATAAATAATCTTCTTGGATTAATAATAATTTATATAGTTCTGAACATCCCTTTTTGTACTATGATGATAAGGGGCTTTTTTGAAAAAATACCTTATACTTTGGAAGAAGCTGCAATGATTGATGGATGTTCAAGGATACAAGCATTGATAAAAATAATACTTCCTGTAATGAAACCAGGTATTATTGCGACTTTTGTTTTTGCTTTTATGGGAGCCTGGAATGAATTATTCTTCAACACACTATTTATAAGCCGTGAAGGCCTTAAAACTCTGCCAACAGGGATTAATGCTTTTATCGGGAAATATGATATAGATTGGGGTATGATGACAGCGGGTTCTGTTATTGCTTTAATACCTATATTTATTATGTTTGGTGTTATCCAAAAGTATCTGGTAGGGGGTCTTACTGACGGTGCTGTCAAAGGATGATAATTTTATCTATGGTTGTGTATAGACAAGTTAGAGATTATATAACAAGATGATGCACCTAGAAATAGGTGCATTTTTTATATTTAGGGTAGTGAGCTACAGTATACATAAGGATAAAATCAGGAAAATATTAATAGTTTGGTAATTATTGAGCTAAAATTTGACTTATTACTATATTTACGAGTGAATTTTTTGTGGTATAATGTAAATTAATAAAGAAATAGGAGGGTTTTCAATGGCAATACTTACGTCTATTAAAGATGCTTTAAATGCGAAGCAATATAAATCTGAGGTTGAAAAACTAATCGAGGAAAATAAAAATTTAAAATATATAAAATTAACTCCAACTCAAATGGGAATGAGTCAAATTTTATCTAAAACTAAAGAACTTGAAGCAGAGCTCGAAGGATATGATAATATAATCAAAACAAAAACAAAAGACATACAAGAACTTAAAACAGAATATAATGATCAAGCTGTGTATCAGTCTAGAGAATTTGAACAAAAATCGAATGAATATGATGATTTAATTAAGCTGAAATGTAAAGAGCTTGAAGATAAATCAGCAGAATACGATGGCATAATTGAAAACAAGAGTAAAGAATATGATGATCTAATTCAGCTAAAAGGTAAAGAACTTGAAGATAAATCAGCAGAATACGATGGATTAATTGAAAACAAAGGTAAAGAGTACGATAATTTAATCCAGTTAAAAGATAAAGAACTTGAAGATAAATCAACAGAGTATGATGACTTTATTGAAATGAAAAGTAAAGAATATGAGGATATGTTCAAACTAAAAGCTAATGAAATTGAACAGAAATCAAATGAATATGAAGTTTTAATTGAAACTAAAACAAAATCCATTGAGGAACTTAATGCAGAATATAACGATATAAAAACATGTGTGGATAGCTTAAAGTCTCAAATAATAAATTTAGATGATGATATTTTAATGCAAAGTTTTGGAGTTTATAAATCTGAATATAATTTAATGAATTCAGAAAAATGTTCTACAATGCTTCAGGATATAAGAGAAAAGCAAATTGAGATGATCAAATCTAAGGAAGCTATAGAATTTAAGCAGTGGATTGTTAATGGAAGTATAAAAGAAGGCAATCAACTAGTTGGGGATATGACAGAGGATATGATTAAATTAGTCCTTAGGATTTTTAATGATGAGTGTGATTCTATAATTGAAAAGGTTAAATTTAGTAATATAGAGATGATAGAAAATAGAATCAAAAAATTCTTTGAGGATTTAAATAAGCTTGGGAACATAACACAAGTTAAAATAGCTCCTATATATTTGGATACTAAACTAGAAGAACTTTATCTTTCTTATGAATATAAACTTAAAGAACAGGAAGAAAAGTAAAATAATGGTTGTGAGATAACCATAGAAGAACTATAATAAAACTATAACAAAAATGCATTATTTATGAAAGTAATTATTAAAAGTAAAATTTAAACGTCAAATTAAGGCGTTTATTTATAAGGAGGAATAAAAATGAAAAAAACAGTGAAAAAGAAAAAAATAGGATTACTTCCTAGACTTATTATTGCTATCATACTAGGTATCATTTTAGGAAAAATACTTCCAGGAACAGGGATTAGGGTTTTTGCAACATTCAATGGACTATTCGGTCAATTTTTAGGTTTTGCTATACCGCTTATAATTATAGGATTTATAGTACCTGGTATAGGTGATCTTGGTAGTGGGGCTGGTAAAATTCTAGCTTTAACTGCAGGAATAGCGTATGCCTCTACTATAATTGCCGGATCGATAGCATACTTTGCAAATATTACTATTCTTCCAATGTTTTTAAAACCTGGAGCACTAGGATCAAATTTTGGTAGTAGTGAGAGTGGGCTTGCTAAAGCCTTTATTGAATTTAAAATACTACCTTTAATGGATGTAATGACTGCTTTAGTTCTTGCATTTACAATAGGGATAGGAATTGCTGCAATAAAATCTACTGCCATAAAGAGTGTTATGAAGGAATTCCAAGAAATTATAACTAAACTGATTTCTGGAATAATAATTCCACTACTACCTATATACATTATGGGTACTTTCGCAAATATGACTTATGCTGGTCAAGTTGAATCTATATTAAAAGTATTCTCAAAAGTATTCATTTTAGTTATTTTACTTCACATTATAGTAATTGTTCTTCAATATGTAGTTGCCGGAAGCATAGCAGGTGCTAATCCATTCAGATTAATTAAGAAAATGATTCCTGCATATTTAACAGCTATAGGAACTCAATCATCTGCAGCGACTATTCCTGTTACTCTTGCTCAAACTAAAAAAAATGGAGTAAGTGATGGAGTAGCTGACTTTGTAGTTCCACTTTGTGCAACTATACATCTTTCAGGTAGTACAATAACTTTGGTAAGTTGTTCTCTTGCAATAATGATGTTAAATGGTATGAATTATAGTTTTGGAACTTTCTTTGGATTTATTTTAGCATTAGGAGTTACAATGGTAGCGGCTCCTGGAGTTCCTGGTGGAGCTGTTATGGCATCACTTGGACTTCTTCAAAGTATGCTCGGATTCAATGAAACATTGACATCGCTTATGATAGCTCTATATGTAGCCCAAGATAGTTTTGGTACTGCTTGCAACATAACTGGAGACGGAGCAATTGCTGTAATAATAAATAAAATCTCAGGACATAAACTTGAAACTCCAAAGAAAAAAGATGCTATTGCTTAAATATTATGGTAAATTAAATATAGTGATATATTTTTAGTGTAAATAGTAATAGTCTTATAAGAATAGGAGGATGAAATATGGAATTAGATTTGAAATTTCAAAAGTTAAAGGAGATTCTTCAAGATTTAGAAAGTGTAGCGGTAGCGTATTCAGGGGGTGTTGATAGCACGTTTCTTTTAAATGTAGCAGCTGATGTTTTGGGGAATAGGGTTATAGCAATAACGGCAAAGTCATCAACATACCCGGAAAGAGAATTTAAGGAAGCTGTTAAATATATTGAAGGTATCGGAGCAAAGCATATAGTCATAATTTCGGAAGAATTAGAAATTGAAGGATTTGCTAAAAATCCTGTTAATAGGTGCTATTTTTGTAAAAAAGAACTTTTCTCAAAGATTAGAAAAGTTGCTGATGATAATAACATTAATGCGGTTTTAGATGGTTCTAATGCTGATGACGCTTCCGATTACAGACCGGGAATGAAGGCAGCTAAGGAATTAAAAGTTATTAGCCCATTAAAGGATGCTGGATTTACGAAAAATGATATAAGAGTACTGTCAAAGAGATTTGGTGTACCTACTTGGGATAAGCCAGCATTTGCATGTCTATCCTCAAGATTTCCATATGGCAATGAGATAACGGTGAAAAAACTAAGTATGGTTGAAAGAGCCGAACAGTTTTTATTGGATTTAGGGTTCAGACAGATAAGGGTAAGGCACCACGGAGATATAGCAAGGGTAGAGGTTAATGTTGAAGAAAGAAATAAATTTTTCAATATTGAAATGATGGATAAAGTTGGAAACGAATTGAAAAGTATTGGTTTTAAATATGTAACCCTTGATTTGTTAGGCTATAGAACTGGAAGTATGAACGAAGTACTTAGCGTAGCAGAAAGAAATTCAGTAAAAGCTCTTGATTAAAATCAAGAGCTTTTTTTTTAGTGTGCCCGGCATGGGCGTAATCTAACGGGTGAAAGTCCCGAGTGCGGGTTGATAGTGCCAAGCACATAGTTGAACACCAAGGGTGTCCTCGGCGACGAGGAATCTGAAGGCAGGTGTAGACAAATTTCCAGTCTGACGAACAGAAATTACATATAAGGCATGGTATACTGGGTAAAATTGCTAAACAAATTGAAGCCCAAAACTATTCAAAAAAAAAATATACTGTGTAAATGTAGCAGATACATGGAGAGAAAGATTGCGTTCTTACCCGGGGAGAGCTCATGGACATGTTAAGATGTATTTCGATACATGGTTGAAATAAGATTTATCATGAGCAGTCAGCCGACGCCATAGTACCAAAATATTTATAAATATTTTGGGAAGGGCTGAACTATAGGAGGTTTTGAAAATTTTGAAGAACTCAAAGAAATATGTAGAAATCAGAAAACTTCATAATGAAGACTATCTATGCGAGGTAGGGTTGGAAATCCAAGATAACATAGAAGTGATGAGTATTTCTTCGGCGTCAAGGAATGGAAGAGACGACAAGAAACGAGATACTAATAACCTAATGGAGCAAATTCTTCATCGTGGCAATTTGAACAAAGCATACAAAAAGGTGAAGAAAAATAAAGGAAGTAGTGGCGTGGATGGAATGACAGTAGATGAACTACTAGAATACCTAAAACGTAACAACAGCCAACTTCAAAAGGATTTAATAGAAGAAAGTTATACCCCAATGCCAGTCCGTAGGGTAGAAATAGATAAACCCGACGGTGGGAAAAGACTTCTAGGAATACCTACGGTAGTAGACAGGGTAGTACAACAGGCGATAGCCCAAGTGTTAACACCAATCTACGAGGAAAAGTTTTCAGAAACAAGTTTTGGATTCCGACCAGGAAGAAGTCAACACCAAGCGATTGAAAAATGTAAAGAACACATCAACGACGGTTATAAATGGGTCGTTGACATTGACATATCTAAGTATTTTGATACTGTAAATCATGATAAACTCATGTCCATCCTATCCAAGGATTTAGATGACAAAAAGGTATTAAGATTAATAAGGAAATATTTACAATCAGGTGTAATGATAAACGGAGTGGTCGCAGAAACAGACCTCGGATGCCCGCAGGGTGGTCCATGTAGTCCGCTACTCAGTAATATTTATCTAAATGAATTGGATAAAGAACTGGAAAGGCGTGGATTAAGGTTCTGTCGTTTTGCAGATGATTGCAATATCTACGTTAAGAGCAAACGATCTGCGGAAAGAGTAATGAGGTCAGTTACAAAATTTCTGGAGGAAGAACTGAAACTGAAAATAAATCTAAACAAAAGTAAGGTAGCTAGGCCATGGAAACTGAAATACTTAAGTTTTTCATTTTACAATGGCAAAGGTGGAATTCAAGTACGTGTACACCCGAAAGCTATAGAAAAACTTAAGAAAAACATCAAAGAAGTAACTTCAAGAAGTAATGGGAAAAGCCTAGAATGGAGATTCCAAAAACTGAATCAGAAACTTCGAGGATGGATAAATTATTTCAGAATAGCTAATATGAAAACTATAGCAAAAGAGCTAGACCGATGGTTAAGGAGAAGGATACGCCTCTGTATATGGAAACAATGGAAAAGGGTCAGAACGAGATTCAAGGAACTTAAAAAGAGAGGGCTATCAAAACAAAAGTCTTGGGAATATGCAAATACACGAAGAAGTTATTGGAGAATATCCAAGAGTCCAATTATGAATATTGCATATAAAGATAAAGACCTAGAAAGTCTAGGTCTAATCAGTATAACGAAATATTATCTTAGAACTTGTTAGTTCTTATAGAACCACCTTGTACCGAACGGTATGCAGGGTGGTGTGAGAGGTCGGCTAATCAAATAATGATTAGCCTCCTACTCGATTATTATTAATAGTTGCTATATCAAAGCTTGTTTTATCTAAATAAATTTAATTTTCATGAAATATTTTTTATAGCAAGTAAAAAATATATACTAATTTACATTTACGTGGTAAAATGTGGTAAAGTAAATTAGATATCGACTAAATGCAATTGCTAGGAACTTAAAGACAAAAACAAGCCATACTATACGGGTATTGTTACCAAAAGTTAAGGAAGTTATAAAACAATAGAAAGAAGGAGAGTTTATGAATAAATATTGGTGGAAAGAAAGTGTAGTTTATCAGATTTACCCAAGAAGTTTTAAAGATAGTAATGGAGACGGAATCGGAGACTTAAGAGGAATAATAGAAAAACTTGATTATCTTAAGGAACTTGGAATTGATGTAATATGGTTGTCGCCTGTTTATGAATCACCTAATGATGATAATGGATATGATATAAGTAATTACCAGGGGATAATGAAAGAATTTGGAACCATAGAGGATTTTGATTTATTGCTATCACGAGCTCATGATAGAAAAATTATGATAATGATGGATCTTGTTGTAAATCATAGTTCTGATGAGCATAAATGGTTTATTGAGAGTAAGAAATCTAAAACAAATAAATATAGGGATTATTACATTTGGAGGGACGCAAAAGATAGCTTGCCTCCCAATAATTGGGGATCGTGCTTTAGTGGTTCTGCTTGGGAATTAGACCCTCAATCACAAATGTATTATTTACACTTGTTTTCGAAAAAACAACCAGATTTAAATTGGGAAAACGAAAATCTAAGAAAAGAAATCTTTGGTATGATGGAGTGGTGGCTAGAAAAAGGAATTGATGGTTTTCGTATGGATGTTATTAATATGATTGGAAAAGATCAAAGCTATCCTGACGGTATTCTTAATGGAGATAATAACTATGCAGATCCAGGTAATTTCAGCAAAAATCATCCAAAGGTTCATGATTATTTACAAGAAATGAATAAAGAAGTATTAAGTAAGTATGATATTATAACTGTTGGCGAAACGCCAGATGTAACACCTGCGCAAGCTATCGAATACGTAGGTGAAGATAGGAATGAATTAAATATGGTGTTTCAATTTGAACATATGAGTGTAGGAGATGGACCAGAAGGGAAATGGGGCAAAACAAAATTTGATCTGAGTGAATTTAAAACTATTATGTCAAAATGGCAAAATGAACTTGAAGCTAAAGGATGGAATAGTCTTTATTTAAATAACCATGATCAACCAAGAATGGTTTCACGTTTTGGAAATGATAATAAATATAGAATTGAATCTGCAAAAATGTTAGCAACCTTTCTTCATATGATGCAAGGTACTCCCTACATTTATCAAGGTGAGGAAATAGGTATGACAAATGTGAAATTTGATAGCATTAATGATTACAAAGATATTGAAACCATAAATGCATATAGAGATTTTACTGAAAGTGGTAAAAAAAGTCATGATGAGATTATGGATTCTATTTATAAAAGGGGTAGAGATAACGCAAGAACGCCATTTCAGTGGAACAACAAAAAAAATGCAGGTTTTACTGATGGAACTCCTTGGATCAAGGTAAATCCAAATTACAAATATGTTAATGCGCAATCGCAACTCGAAGATGAAAACTCTATTTTTAACTATTACAAAAAACTTATAAGACTAAGAAAGAATAATGAAATAATAGTATATGGAAAATATACTTTGATTTTGGCGGATAACAAAGATATTTATGCATATACAAGAGAATTTAAAAATGAGACTCTTTTAGTAATATGTAATTTCTGTGAGAATATTGCTAAGTTTGCTCTTTCCAACAATATAAAGTATGAACATAAAGATCTTCTAATTTCAAATTATATTGTAGAGACTGAGTCCATAGATGAAATTAACCTTAAACCTTATGAAGCAAGAGTATATCTATTAAAATAAGTGAACTATATAAGTGGAATTAATACTCAAGGTTTGAAACCCTCAAAAACTTGTTAAATTAGGGTTTGAGGGTTTTTATATATACTGATAAATTAGGTGTACGAATGATTTTCAAAAAGCAATATATGAGAAGTAAACTGCAAGAACATTTAATTTTGGCGGAAAGTAGTAGAAAAAAACTTGATGATATCTTAAAGCTTTCAACTGAGTTTATAGCATGGTATAATAATACAATATTGTAATATTAATAAAGATGCTATTACTAAAATACTTAGGAGGGAATTATTATGAATTTATTGATTTTAGCCCCAGCTTGTTCCATATTAGCCCTTGCTTTTGCTGGATATCTTGCAGCTAAAGTACTAAAAGAAGATGAAGGAACCGAGCAGATGAAAAAAATTGCAGCTGCTATTAGAAATGGTGCAGATGCATATTTAAAAAGACAGTATACAGGAGTGATTATTTTCTTTGCGGCTATGTTTGCAATATTGGGAATACTTGCAGCATTTGGGTTTATTACCTTGTTTGCACCTTTTGCATTTATAAGTGGAGGGTTCTTCTCAGGGCTCTCAGGCTTTATAGGGATGAAAATTGCCACCCGTGCAAATGTTAGAACTACACATGCAGCTGGGAAAAGTCTTAATAGTGCTTTAAATGTTGCCTTTTCAAGCGGTGCAGTAATGGGACTTACCGTTGTAGGTCTTGGACTTCTTCATGTTAGTATATTTTATTATTTATTGGATTTTTTCTATAGAGATTTAGAAGCGGGTATAAGAATTCAAAATATAACAAGTGCAATGATTACATGTGGAATGGGAGCTAGTGCCATGGCATTATTTGCACGTGTTGGTGGAGGTATATTTACTAAAGCTGCAGATGTAGGTGCAGATCTTGTTGGTAAGCTTGAAGCAGGGATTCCTGAGGATGATCCAAGAAACCCTGCAGTTATAGCGGATAACGTTGGAGATAATGTTGGAGATGTAGCTGGTATGGGTGCAGATTTATATGAATCCTATGTTGGGTCAATAGTAGCTACTGCTGCTCTTGCCGTAGCAGCTGGACTTGGAGTTTCAGGTGTTACAATTCCTATGATTATAGCAGCTATAGGTATAGTTGCATCTATTATTGGAACCTTCTTTGTTAAATCAGGGGAGAAAGCTGAGCAAAAAAGTCTTTTATCAGCTCTTAGACGAGGTGTTTACGTTAGTTCTGCAATAATTGCAATAGCTACCTTCTTCCTAGTCTGGAATGTACTTGGATGGGATCACATTGGAGTTTACTTTGCAATATTAAGTGGTCTTATAGCAGGTAACTTAATTGGGTTTTGTACAGAGTACTTTACTTCAGACACATACAAGCCTACCCAAAAGCTAGCACAAACAACAAAAACTGGTGCAGCAACAGTTATAATAGGTGGTCTTTCACTTGGAATGATGTCTACTTTTCTTCCTGTTGTAATAGTAGCTGTGGCTATAGCAACTAGTTTTTATTTTGCTGGAGGATCAGCAGATTACAATATGGGGTTATATGGTGTAGGAATAGCTGCAATAGGTATGCTTAGTACACTAGGTATAACACTTGCTACGGATGCTTATGGTCCTGTGGCAGATAACGCTGGTGGTATTGCAGAAATGACTCATCAAGAGCCTATAGTACGAGAAAGAACAGATGCTCTTGATTCTTTAGGAAATACTACGGCAGCTACAGGAAAAGGTTTTGCTATAGGTTCTGCAGCTTTAACTGCTCTTGCGCTTATCGCAGCATATAGAGATCAAGTGGAAATAATTATAAAAAAAGAAAATTTGGATTTTGTTTTTAATTTGTCAGTATTAAATCCACAGGTTCTTATAGGGTTATTTATAGGTGGAATGGTGCCTTTCATATTTGCAGCACTCACCATGGATGCAGTAGGAACGGCAGCACAACTTATAGTAGTAGAAGTTAGAAGACAATTTAAAGAGATAGTGGGTCTTATGGAAGGTAAAGCAGAAGCTGACTATGCAAGGTGTGTTGATATCTGTACAAAATCAGCTCAAAAGGAAATGATTATGCCAGCATTACTCGCTATTACTATTCCAATAGTAGTTGGTTTACTTTTAGGTGTAAATGGCGTAGTAGGATTATTAGCAGGAGCAACTGTAACAGGTTTTGTACTTGCTATTATGATGGCAAATTCAGGTGGAGCTTGGGATAATGCTAAAAAGCATATTGAAGCCGGAAACCTAGGTGGAAAAGGATCGGATTGTCATAAAGCTGCCGTTGTTGGTGACACTGTAGGAGATCCATTTAAGGATACCTCAGGTCCATCCATAAACATATTGATTAAATTACTTTCAATGGTATCAATAGTATTCGCAGCATTTATTTTGAAGTTCTCAATGTTTTAGATATTACAAAGTCGACTGTAAAATACTAATAATAACCACCGATTAAGATGCTGTTTGCATCTTAGCCGGTGGTTATTATTAGTATTATGGCAAAGAAAAGTTATTCTATTAATTCCTTAAATTCCATATGATTACGTACATTATCAAAATCTTCCTCATTCTTTGCATTATTTTTTACACTTGGATTAATATCAATAGCTAGTTTTAAGTATTTGACGGTATTATTAACATCACCTTTTCTTCCATAGATACTAGCTATACCATAATAGCTCCATTCAAACTTTTCTACTTCTAAATCTTTTTTATACCATGTGATAGCTTCATCATAGTGTTCGTATAATTCATTGGCTAGTGCTTTATTAAATCTTGCATATCCATAATTAGGGTTAAGTTTTAATGATTGATCGATTTGTTGCATACCTTTTTCAAAATTTCCACTGTAAGCTAAGGCAATTCCTTCTACAGCATATGCTTTATAAAAAGTAGGATCATCTTTTATGACTTGTCTTTCCGTTTCAATAGCTTGCTTATATTTCTTATCGAAAAATTCATCATACCCTTTCTTCCATATCTTTTCTAAGTTTTCTTGTTTTTGATTTATCTGTTGCTGTTTTTTTATTTCTTTTTCTTTTTCTTTTTCTTTTTCTTTTAATTGTTGCTTTTTTATTTCTTCGTTTTTATTGCTCGATACAATCACACTGCTATTTTTCATTGTAGAATTAACCATTATTCCTATCCCTATAGCAGAAAGAATAGCAAAGATTATTACCCTAAATTTAAATGATTGTAATTTCATATTTTCCACCTATTCCTTTATTATAATATTTTAAACTTAAACTTAAACTTAAACTTAAATATTACTCTATATGATTTTTGTTCATTTTTGACAAGTATATGATAGAGATACCTATATAATAACAATATATGAATATTTAATATAGTAAAAGTTATTAAAGGCTGTGTTTATTTAAACAAAACATAAAAAAACACTTAAATATATCAAAATACATCGAAATAAACGAAATTAAATGATAGAATAGTAAAAAGATATACAAAATAAATGGTTATATCTAAACAAAAGCTTTAGAACAGACTAAGGCGATGATTTAACATGAAAGAATAATTATTATTATACTTAGGAGGAAAATTAAATGGAAAAAAGAACTAATTTTATAGGGTTATTACCTTTGGTATTTTTCTTAATATTGTTTATGGGGGTTGGTATTTTAACGGGAAACTTCTCTAGTATGCCATTATTGCTAGCATTTGTTTTTGCTACTGCTTTTGCTTTATTATTGGATAAAAAAGGAGAGAAAACATCGTTGTCCGACAAGATTGATATATTTGCGAAAGCGGCTGGAGAACCTACTATTATGTTAATGGTAGTTATATTCATATTGGCAGGCGCTTTTTATTCAATTGCAGATGCAATGGGTGCTGTTACTTCCATAGTAAATATGGGATTAAGTGTTTTACCAGCCAATATGATGTTACCAGGTTTATTTATAGTTTGTTCTATTTTATCATTTTCTATGGGCACTTCAATGGGAACTATAACAGCTTTAGCGCCAATAGGAGTTGGTATAGCATCGCAAACGGGTATGGGATTACCTTTGGTATTAGGAACTGTAGTCGGTGGTGCAATGTTTGGGGATAATCTATCTTTTATTTCAGATACAACAATTGCAGCTACAAGAACGCAAGGAGTAAAAATGAGAGATAAATTTAAATCAAACGGTTTAATTATTTTACCCGCTTTTGTTATTACTGTAATAATATTGACTTTTCTATCTGGTGGAAATGTTCAGTTGCAAGCACTTGAATACTCGTTAGTTAGAATAATTCCATATATATCAATTATTGCTAGTGCGGCAATCGGCCTAAATGTTATGGTTGTTTTAGGAATAGGTATAGCTACTGGATCAATAATAGGACTTGCAATGGGTAGTTTTAATATAGTTGAGATGTTTGCAATATTGCAAAGAGGGATGGGCTGGATGGAAGATTTAGCACTGATATCTATTATAGTAGGCGGATTGGTTGGCCTTATGCATTATTATGGGGGGATTGAGTATCTACTAGAAAATTTAGCATCTAAAGTTAAAACAAAAAAAGGAGCAGAAATAGGAATAGCTGCACTAGTAAGCTTGCTAGATATAACTACAACAAATAATACAATATCTATTATTACGGCAGGACCACTCGCAAAGGATTTGTCAGAGAAATATGGGGTTAGTCCAATAAGAGCAGCAAGTATTCTAGATATATTTTCGGCTGGGTTTCAAGGCGTAAGTCCTTATGCAGGGCAAATGCTATTAGCAGCAACAATTGGGAAGATATCACCTATTCAAATTATTCCTTTTTCAATATATTCTTATTTAATGATAGTTTGCGGATTACTTTCAATATTCTTAGATTGGCCCAAAGCCCAAAGTTCTAAATAAACAGGGGCAGTCATGAGAATGGCTTTAGTGGAGCTTTATTCTAGCAATAAGGAAGTAAATCCTAAGTAAGCTGGCATCTATAGAGTAAACACTTTTTTATGTGCTTACCCTATAGGTGCCAGTTTATTTATGCACTTACCCTTATATGAATAATTGTATATCTGATTCGAGAGCATCCTTTAGATAGTCCTTAGCCTCAATTACCTCAAGTTCTGGAATGAGTTCTTCCTTTTTAAGGCCCATAACTTCCATTGAAAGCTTACATCCATAAAACTTAACACCTTTTTTTACAGCACCTTCTAGAAATTTAGAAAGGGTAGGTGTTCCGTCTTCCTTCATCATAGCTTCAAGCATTTTTTTTCCGAAACCACTAAAATTCATGGTGGAAAGGGGTAATTCATCTGGACCTTTTGGAGTCATTGCACCCATAAGTTTCTCTAGCGAAGACTTACCTTCACTTGTATTTATATTTGGATCTCTCAATAAAAGCAGGCCCCAAAAGGCGAAAAACATAGATACTTCCATTCCTAATTCTTTAGCTGAATTTGCCAGTATTAATCCAGCTAAAGCTTTGTCATATTCTCCACTAAACATTATAAGACTTAGTTTTTTATTCATTATAGCACCTCATTTTCTTTAGTGTGTGTATATATTTACATATTTATTCTTATTCATTAACTGAATTTTTTTATAATAATGGGGAAATAATATAATAAATATTTTAAAATATTTATTATATTTAGGAGGGTTGTTGTATGAATTCTTTAGACAGATTATCAAATAAAAATAAATTTAAAAAAAGAAAACAAAGGGTTTGCCCTATTAACAGTTTAGCAGTGATAGGTGTCGCAATTGGAGGAGCTATTGCAGGTTTGTTCGTTCGAAGTTGTTGTGGCGAAATAAAAAATATTATTATTAGTAATGCAAAAGATATTGAAGAGGATATTGAAGAAGATACAAATACTAAAAGAGATGAAATTAAGCAAACATTGGATAAAGCACATGATGAATCTGTAGGTGACGTAGGAATTGCAATGGAGAGGGCCTTTGAAGACTTGGAAGATGAGAAACAAAGCAAGGATGAGGTTATAAAATAATATGTATATATTAAATCAACTCCTGCGGGGCTGCACAGCATCGAAGAAGATGAATTGACGACTTCAGAAGGAGATTTATACCCAACTTATAGAAGTAGGAGACTTTCCTTCTGAAATGTCGTTAAACTTTGAGTTATAAAAAATGATTATATGCTAATAGTTAAGAAAGAGGATTAAAAACAACAGAGATTGGAAGCTTCTAGAAGCTTCCAATCTCTGTAAATGGTAAGAACTTTTTGAACAGTCTTATTTATGTCTGTTTAATGATTTTAGCTACTGTATTATATATTTTTACCTTTTTCTTTAAGAAATGATAATAACATTTCTTTATTAGTATTAATAATAAGTTCTTCAGGCATATTTATATCTCTAAGTAGTTTTTCTACAACACTAAAATTTCCTATAGAATAGCAGAAATGAGCATCACTGTTTACAATAATCCTTACTCCAAATTCTTTGCAAAGTTTTAGAATTTTAAGACAGTTTTTGTCACTGCCTTTTCTTGAAGTTACAAAAGAGCTATTATTTATTTCGATTAGTATATTTTTTTCTTTTGCTTTTTTTACGATTTCTTCCGCATGTATAGGGAATTTAGGATTTCCCATATGTCCTAAAATATTCACATAAGGATTATCCATAGCTTTTAAAATAGTAGCTGTATTTAAGTCTGCACTCTTTTCACCTTCCATTAGAGGTTCATGCATGCTTGCTATCATTATGTCAAGAACATTTTGTAGATTTACTGGTATATCAAGATTACCTTCATAATCAATTATATTAGCTTCACATCCGTAAAGCATTTTAACACCGTATAATTCTCTTGGCAGCACTTTAAAATTTTCAAAATACCAAGGGTCGGGAGCCCCTGGCATATTAGGACCGTGATCTGTAACTCCTAATATCTCAAGACCTTTCTCACTAGCATATTTCGCATTCTCCATTAAAGTACTATATGCATGGCCACTAACTATAGTATGGGTATGTAAATCAGCAATAAACTTCATAGAATCTCTCCTCTCACTTTTCCATCTGTATATATTTAATTGTATCCCAAAATCCATGCTAGTGCTTAAAAAGGGGATATATTTTACTTATATTACTCTGAATTCTCCACCATAAACATTGAAACCTATCACGACTACTACAAATAATAATACAATATATATTACTTCAAATAAATTTCCAGTATCAGAGCCTGTGGTAATATGCGGTGGGAACTTAAGTTTAAACTTACCTATTTTTTCTAATATATTAACAAATTTATTATGAATACCTAATTTTTTCAATAACTGCGCAATAAACCTGGGTATTGAAAGTATTGGTACTCCTTCTTTAGTAAATATATCAGCCCAATAAATATGACTTATATATCCAACGAAAAAACATCCCGTTAAATATTCATAGCCTAATTTATTAAATACATATGAAGCTGAAATAGTAAAAATAGTAACGCCTTCTATTGAGTGCAAAAATGTTCTGTGGGGGAATATTGCTATACAAATTAATAAAATACAAATAAGATAAATAAATGCATCGTTTAAATTAGTAACGTTATACATTGCTAAAATTGCACTCGAACCAATATAAGTTACAAGCATGGTCGACCTTTTGAAATTATTTGTTCCTTTACTTATTGTGGCTGATAATTTCTTATAAACTAAACCAATGATAGGAATCCTTTTATAATACCTATCATTGGTGATTCCTAAAACTATAAAAAGGAAAGATATAAAATATGTGAATATCTCAGCATATTTACCTATATATTTTATCATTGTTAACTCTTGTACAATAGTTTTTGAATACCACAAAATCAGTGTCCCAAGTCCAATACTTAATAATAATTTTAATAATAACTTTAATGATTTTTCCATACTATTTATTACTTTAGTACTTGTGCCTGTAAGTGGGTTCATTTGGTTTATCTTACTATTATGACTATCTGCATCAACAAGTAATCCCGCCAGAGAGGCAGTTCCAAGGCCAATAATGCTTATTCCCATTGGAACATGTATATATTTATTGTTGAATATTGGCATTGAATTAATTAAAGGTATTGTTGCTACTATAGCATATGATAATATCGCTATTTTTTGATGTGATCGCCCATTCATCTTATGTACTCCTTACGTCCGTTGATGTCATTGTAAATTTTTTTATAAATTACATTACATATTGTTTTTTAAAAACTTAATTATATAACTTAATGTGTGAAAATCACAATTTAAATTGGATTTAATGATATTTAATCCTTTAATTAAGGTATCCTCATCAAAGTTCTCTAATAATATTGTTAAATTTATCATGTTAATGCCACCATCTTTTGTATCTAGAACCCTTGCAGCCTTTACATATTTATTTTTCATTGCATCTAGAATAGCTATTCTAAGGTCCTCACTAATTTCAAATTGTGGCATTTCATCAAAGATTTTGATGTCTGAGTTTTTAATGCTAAGATTCTTAGCTTTTGTAACATCAGTTGACAAAAATATAGTATTTTTAAATTCCGCATCTTTAAAATCAACACCGTCTAGATTCACAGAATCAAATATAGTATTTTCAAATATAGTATTTTTGAAATCACTGCCTTTTAGATTTGTTCCAATAAATTCGGCCCACTTAAAGGTACACTCAAAAAACACACATGATTTAAAATGCGCACCTCTAAAATTTACAAAATTAAAATTGGAGTTTGAAAAATCACTATTATAACAATTGCTTCTCTCAAGATTTTTATACATAAAATTCTTACCTATTTTCTCTATGTTGTTGTAAATAAAATTACCTTTAACACTTTGATTCTTACCCATTTTTACCTCCATGGCAAATGCATTTATTTGCCTTCCTTAATATTAGTATACCTTAAAAAAACTTCTAACCAATTTTAAGGTGGTTAGAAGTTTTTACATTCATTATAAATAGTATACACAATTTCAATAAAAGTCAATAATTTATTAAAAGAAAATTATCACATTTTTAAATTCGTGAATATAATATTATGTACTCAACAATATTATATGGAGGATTAAATTGGAACAGAATGAAATGAGAAAAAAAACAAACTGCCCAACAATGAGTAATTGTATTCCACAAGAAACTATAATAGAAAATGTTAGATTAGCCGCAGCTTACGTTCCGTACCAAAAACTTTGCACGATTTTTGCGGCTTTAGAAGCACTTAAAAGAGGAACTGCTTTCCCAGAACTTTATAGTCCGTTTGAGGGGGAAAACAAAAAAAATAGTCCATTTGCATCAAGTAAAAAGGGGAGAACTTATGAAGACTAAAATGGAACTTTTAAAACTAATTGTTGCTTCAGAATTTATGAAAGATGACCTAGGTTTGTTTCTTAATACCCATCCAATGGATCAAGAGGCTCTTGCAAAATATAATTTTTATGTGATGGAATCAAGAGGATTAAGAGAAAGCTATGAGATGAATTACGGAATGTTGTCTGACAACTCGCTGAGCCCTTATCCATGGCAGTGGATAAATAATCCATGGCCTTGGGAAACTGATGCTAATTTCAAACTTGAAAGGGGGGATATGTAATTTATGTGGACATACGATAAGTTTTTACAGTATCCAGTGAAAATTAAAAATCCAAATCCTGCAATGGCGAAAATTATTATTACTCAATATGGCGGACCGGATGGTGAATTAGGTGCCTCATTAAGATATCTGAGTCAGCGCTTTTCTATGATTACGCCTCAAGCTATAACAACATGTACTGATATTGGTACGGAAGAATTGGCCCATTTAGAAATGGTAGGTGCTATGGTTAGGCAGCTAATGAAAGGTGCCAGTCTTGAAGAAATTGAAAAAGGAGGCATGAGTGGCTATTATGTAGATCATGGTAGAGGAGTATACCCTGTAAGTGCTTCAGGAGTACCCTTTAATGCTTCTTATCTTCAATCAAAAGGGGATCCAATTGTTGATCTAACAGAAAACTTAGCAGCAGAGCAAAAAGCAAGGGCCACTTATGAATATCTAATTAACATGGCAGATGACCCTGATGTATTAGATCCATTGAAGTTTCTACGAGAAAGAGAAATTGTTCACTATCAAAGGTTTGGTGAATCTCTTAGGATTGTTCAAGATTACTTACAGGAACCTCGTTTGTTTACAATGAGATAATGAATTATAAGTACACATATAAATGATAATAAAGCTTAGGATTGTGAAAACAATCCTAAGCTTTTAATTTATAAAAAAAATTGGCGGTTGACTTCCATATACAAAGATGGTAAAATCTTAACAGAATTATGAACAAATTATTAACAAAAATCATTAAACACATTTATAAGTATAAATAACCAAAAATAAGTTGAATGAATATTTATACTTTAGTTTTATTATTATGCATAGCAAATTAGATAATTGCGAATATATATACAAACAATCTGACGTTTTAACTTATCAAGAGGAGATGTATGTAGTATTATTGCGCAAAATAGAGATTTTCATAACCATATAGTGATAATTCAGGAGCAAAGCTAATAATCAAGATATATATGCAATTACAGTGAAATAATGGGGTTCCCTTATAAAATCGTACACTTTATAATGATAGTATAAATAAAAATGAATAGGAGGCCAAGTTAAATGGAATCATTTATAAATGTAACTTCTGAAATAGGAAAACTTAATAAAGTAATGCTACATAGACCCGGTAGAGAAATAGAAAATTTAGTGCCAAATCTTCTTGAAAGATTACTTTTCGATGATATTCCTTATTTAGAAGTAGCGCGAAAAGAACATGACATATTTGCAAAAATATTAAAAGAAAACGATGTTGAAGTTCTTTATTTAGAAGAACTTGTTACAGAGGCTTTGAATGAGGATCAAACAAAAAAAATATTTTTACAACAGTTTTTACATGAAAGCCACATTAGTAATAAAGAAATATATAAATCTCTTTATGATTATTTAATGTCAAAGCCTACAAGAGAAATGATTGATATACTTATGGCTGGTGTTAGAAAAAACGAAATAGCTGTTAAGGAGATTCATTCTCTAAGAGGATTAATAGGAACCCAGTATCCATTCTACTTAGATCCTATGCCTAATCTTTACTTTACTCGCGATCCAGGTGCTTCAATTGGAAATGGTATTACTATAAATACTATGCAAACTGAAGCTAGAAGACGTGAGACTTTGTTCCTAGAATTTATTCATGAATATCATAGCTCTTTCAAACAAAATGAAGTGCCACTTTGGTATGATAGAAGCCTCCCAAATAATATCGAAGGTGGGGACGAACTTATATTATCTGCCACAACCCTTGCAATAGGATGCAGTCAAAGAACTTCACCTGAAGCTATAGAAGTTGTAGCAAGAAATTTGTTTGAAATACATACTACTTTTGAAAAAGTATTAGTACTAGAAATTCCATCTAGCAGAGCATTTATGCATCTTGATACTGTATTTACTATGGTTGATTATGATAAATTTACAATACATCCAGAGATAGAAGGACCACTTAATGTCTTTGAAATTACAAAAGGTGTCAATGGAGAATTAAATATTAAGCAAGAAAAAGATATATTGCAAAATGTATTAAAATCTGCATTAAATGTGCCTTCAGTTGATTTAATAAGATGTGGTGGTGGTGACGCTATTGTAGCGGCAAGAGAGCAATGGAATGATGGATCAAACACTCTAGCTATTGCACCAGGAAAAGTTATAACTTATGAACGAAATTATGTTACAAATGAAATTTTATCAAAACATGGTGTAACAGTGCTCACAATGCCAAGTGCCGAACTTTCAAGAGGAAGAGGCGGCCCAAGATGTATGAGTATGCCACTAAATAGAGATAACTTATAAAAACAACAATATTAGGAGGAATTTATTATGTTTAACTTAAGAAACAGAAACTTTTTAACTTTGATGGACTTTACTCCAAATGAAATAAACTACTTTTTAGATTTAGCTAGAGATTTAAAAAGAGCTAAGTATGCAGGTACAGAACAACAGAAATTAAAAGGTAAAAATATTGCGCTAATATTTGAAAAGAGTTCTACAAGAACAAGATGTGCTTTTGAAGTAGGAGCACTAGACCAAGGGGCTCATGTAACTTACCTTGGACCTACAGGAACTCAAATTGGCAAAAAAGAATCTGTAGCAGATACAGCTAGAGTTCTTGGAAGAATGTATGATGGAATAGAATATAGAGGATATGGCCAAGAAATAGTTGAAGAACTAGCAAAATATGCAGGAGTTCCAGTATGGAACGGATTAACAACTGAAGACCACCCAACACAAATTCTTGCAGATTTTTTAACTATAAAAGAACACTTTGACAAGCCATTAAGCGACATTGTGTTTGTATATGCTGGAGATGGAAGAAACAACATGGCAAATGCATTGATGATTGGTGCTGCTAAAATGGGTATGGACTTTAGAATAGTATCACCAAAGAGCTTATTCCCAGAAACAGCATTAGTTTCAAAATGCAATGAAATTGCTAAAGAAACAGGAGCAAAAATTACTATTACAGATAGCGTGGATGCAGGAGTTAAAAATGCAGATGTAATCTACACAGACGTATGGGTTTCTATGGGCGAAGCAGACGAAGTATGGGCATCAAGAATAGAATTATTAAGGCCATACCAAGTTAATATGGAAATGCTTAATAAGACAGGTAACAAAAACGTTAAATTCATGCACTGCCTACCAGCTTTTCATGATTTAAAGACACTTGTAGGTAAAGATATATTTGAAAAATATGGTCTTGAAGGTTTAGAAGTTACAGATGAAGTATTTGAAAGTACACATTCTATAGTATTTGATGAAGCAGAAAACAGAATGCATACAATCAAAGCAATTATGGTTGCTACACTTGGAAACTAGCCTAAAATAATTATAAAATTAATTGGTGAGGGCAATATTATTGCTCTCACCAATTTAAAATATGGCTAATACATTAATCAAAAGGAGATTATAAAATGTCTGATAGATCAAAAAAACTAGGGTTGTTTTCACTAACAGCATTAGTTATTACGTCCTCAATAGGTGCTGGTATATTTAGTATATCTAGTGATTTAGTATCTGGTGCAGCAGCAGGACCTGCAATTATTGCATGGATAATTGTTGGTTTTGGTGTTTTAATGTTATCGTTATCTTTTAACAATTTATTATTAAAAAAGCCTGAATTAAATGGCATATTCAGCTATGCAGAAGATGGGTTTGGAAAATTTGGAGGTTTTATTAGTGGATGGGGATACTGGTTATCATCTTGGCTTGGCAATGTAGCCTTTGCCACAATGCTTATGAGTATACTTTCCTATTTCTTTCCTGTCTTTGGAAATGGTCATAATATACCATCAATTATCGGTGCAAGTGTTTTTATATGGTTACTTACTTACATAGTTAATAGAGGAGTTGAAGAAGCCGCTGTTATAAATACACTAGTTACCTTATTTAAATTAATACCAATCTTTTTATTCATAGTAATAGGTATTATAGCTTTTAAGGTGGATTTATTTACATATCATTTTTGGGGAAACATATCTACTAATTTTAAGATATCAGATATATTCGTGCAAGTTAAAAGTTGTATGATGGTAATGATGTGGGTTTTTGTCGGTATAGAAGGGGCCTCTATGTTATCTTCTCGTGCTAATAAGAAATCTGAAGCAGGCAGGGCAACTGTTCTTGGACTATTAGGCCTATTAATTATTTATTTTTTAGCTTCTATGATTCCTTATGGTCTTATGAGTAAAGAGCAACTAGTAAATTTACCAACTCCTACAATGGCTTATATCTTAAAAGATATTGTTGGGCCATGGGGAGCTACATTCATAAACATAGGTTTAATAATCTCAATTTTAGGTTCATGGTTATCGTGGACGATGTTACCAGCTGAAACCACTCTTTTAATGGCACGTGCAAACTTACTGCCGAAAAAATTTGGTGAAGTAAATAAAGCTGGTGCGCCTACTTTTTCTTTAATTATCACGGCGGCTTTAACTCAATTATTTATTTTCACTTTATTATTTACAGATAAAGCATATCAGTTTGCTTATTCCATGGGTACTGCTGCAATATTAATATGTTATTTATTCGTTGGAATGTATCAATTTAAAATATCTTATATCGACAGACATAAAAAAGGTGAAATAAAACAAATAATCATAGGTTTAATTACAGTGATTTTTGAAATTTGGGGAATTCTAGTTTCAGGACTAAACTATACTCTGCTTTGCCTTTTGGCTTATATTCCTGGAATCGCATTTTTTGTAATTGCTAGAAAAGAAAATGGTGAAAAGAAATTATTAACAAAAAACCAATTTATATTAACTTCTTTAATTGTTATTGGATCAATATATGTTATTTATCTATTAACAATAGGTAAAATTACTATTTAAATTGTTGAAAAGAGGTCTTTAATATGAAAATTGCAAATTTTGGCGTTGAGGAATGGTTAAATGTTTGGGAAAATGATGCTATCTATGATATAGCAGGAAGCTCAATAGCTTCATTTTCATTAGAAGAAATAATATCTATAGATGGGACAACTCCAGAGGAATTTTTCCATGGACTATTAAAAACAAAAATGAACTATGGATGGATAGAAGGGTCCCCAGAGTTTAAAAAAGAGGTTAGTAAATTATATAAAAATGTTCCAGCTGAAAATATTCTACAAACTAATGGAGCAACTGGCGCAAATTTATTAGCATTATATTCATTAATTGAACCTAGTGACCATGTGATTGCCATGCATCCTAGCTATCAACAATTATATGAGATTCCAAAGTCTTTTGGTGCTGAAGTGGAGTTTTGGGAAATTTATGAAGATAATGAGTGGCTACCTAAGTTAGATGAATTAAAAAAATTAATACGTCCAAATACAAAATTAATTTGTTTGAATAATGCAAACAATCCTACTGGAACTATTTTTGATGATGACTTTCTAAAAGAAATAGTTAAGATTGCGGATGCTGTGGGTGCTTACATTTTAGTTGATGAAGTATATAAACCTTTAGATTCTGACATTTCTGTTTCATCAATAGTAGACTTATATGATAAAGGGATTTCTACAAACAGTCTATCAAAAACATATTCAGTTCCAGGAATACGTGTTGGTTGGATTGCTAGCAATAAAGAATTAGCAGATTCATTTAGAAAGTATCGTGATTACACTATGATTTGCGCAGGTGTTTTTGATGATTATCTAGCTGTTCATGTGTTAAAAAATAAAGAATTAGTCCTAGATAGAAATAAAAAAATTATCCATACGAATTTAGAAATTGTTAAGGAATGGATTAAAAAAGAACCTCGTGTTTCATTAGTGTTTCCGAAATATGTTTCTACATCATTTATAAAATTAGATATACCTGTTGATATTGAAGAATTCTGCATAGATATTTTAAAAGAAAAAGGAGTTCTTTTAGTCCCAGGCAATCGTTTTGATGTTCCGGGTCATGCTAGGTTAGGATACTGTTCGCATTCAGATATATTAATAAATGGATTAAAAGAGCTATCTGCTTATTTAACAAAGTTTGATAAATAAGCTAATCTAAAATAATTTATACTTACAAAGTTAATATATTTTACAAATAAAAAAGTTTACATGGAAGTCATAAGATGAAAATACTTACGGCTTACATGTAAACTTTTAATTTAGTTTATTGAGAATTTATGTGTTCCAAGTTAACGACTACCTGATTTACTAAAATACAGCTACCCAAACTAATGCTGCAAGTACTGCTCCAACTATTGGGGCAAGTACTGGAATCCATGAATACGCCCAATCAGAATCTCCTTTACCGGCTATTGGTAATATTGCATGAGCAATTCTTGGTCCTAAATCTCTTGCTGGATTTATTGCATATCCCGTTGGTCCACCTAAGGAAAGTCCTAAACCCAAAATTAATCCTCCAACAACAAATGTTGGTAATCCTGCAGCTGCTGTAACACCACCTATACCTAATATAACAAAAACCAATACAAATGTTCCGATTACTTCGGTTAAAAAATTTGAAGAATACTTTCTAATTGCTGGTCCTGTACAAAATACTGCGAGTTTACCATCCTGGTCATCTGTTGCCTTCCAGTGTTCTAAGTATGCAAGCCATACTAGTGTAGCTCCAGCCATAGCTCCTAACATTTGGGCTATAACATAACCAGGCACCTGCGCCCAGGGGAATTTTCCGGCAACAGCTAAAGCAATAGTAAGTGCTGGGTTAAAGTGAGCACCGCTTATTGCACCAAAAATGAACGCTGGCAACATAACGGCCATTGCCCAACCAGATGCAATTACAATCCATCCGCTATTTTGAGACTTACTTTTGTTTAATACACTGCCTGCAACTACACCGTCTCCTAAAAGAATAAGTATCATAGTACCAAAAAATTCAGCTAATAGTTTTGTTGACATTTTATTTTCCCCCTAATTTTCGAATATCTTTATTAATGAAATGTATTGCATTGCATCTATATTTGAATACATTTCATATCATATCATATTATAGCTTTATTTTCCTTATTTTGACCAATTTCTTGATCTTCCAATAGCTTTATGCCATCCTTTTAAAAGTTCTAATCTCTTTTCTTCTCCCATTTTTGGTTCAAAGGATCTTGATAGTGCCCAATTTTTCGCAATTTCCTCTTGATCTTTCCAATATCCAACTGCCAGGCCTGCTAAATAGGCAGCACCTAACGCTGTTGTTTCAATTACTTTTGGTCTGTCAACTTGAACAGCTAATATATCTGACTGAAACTGCATTAGGAAGTTATTAGCACATGCACCACCATCCACCTTTAATGATTTAAGTGTAATACCTGAATCTTCTTGCATAGCTTTTAATACATCATTTGTCTGATAAGCTAAGGATTCAAGTGCTGCTCGTATAAAGTGTTCTTTCTTAGTTCCGCGAGTTAAACCAACTATTGTTCCTCTTGCATATGGATCCCAATATGGAGCACCAAGTCCAACGAATGCTGGCACCATATATACACCATCTGTATCTTCAACAGCACAGGCATACTCCTCTGATTCAGGTGCGGTCTTTATCATTCTTAATTCATCTCTTAGCCATTGAATAGTTGCACCTGCAACAAATACACTGCCCTCAAGAGCGTAGTTAACTTTGCCATTAATGCCGTAAGCTATAGTTGTAAGTAAACCATTGTGGGAATCAACTGCTTTTTCACCAGTGTTCATTAATAGGAAGCAACCAGTACCATAAGTATTTTTAGCCGTTCCAGCTTGATAACAAGTTTGTCCAAACAGGGCAGCTTGCTGATCACCGGCTGCGCCAGCTATTGCAATTGGAGAACCAAATATTGAATTATCGGTGTATCCATAAACACAGCTTGATGGTTTTACTTCTGCAAGCATTGATTTAGGTATATCTAAAGTACTAAGTATTTCATCGTCCCATTTCAATTCATGAATGTTGTATAGAAGTGTTCTTGAAGCATTTGTATAATCTGTTACATGAACCTTTTCATTTGTTAATTTCCAAATTAACCATGTATCAATAGTACCAAATATTAAGTTACCTTTTTCAGCCTCGTCTCTAGCACCAGCGACATTATCAAGTATCCATTTAACTTTTGTTCCAGAAAAATAAGCATCAAGTATAAGTCCAGTTTTATCGCGTACTACTTTATTAAAGCCTACAGTCTTTAATTCATCACACATGCCAGCGGTTCTTCTACATTGCCAAACAATTGCATTGTATACAGGTACTCCAGTGTTTTTATTCCAAACCACTGTAGTTTCTCTTTGATTAGTAATACCAATAGCGGAGATATCTTTTGCTGTGGCACCAATTTTAGCCATAGCTTCTTGTGCCATACCTAATTGAGTAGCCCAAATTTCCATAGGATCATGCTCAACCCAACCTGGACTCGGAAATATTTGTGTAAACTCTTTTTGAGCTACACTTGCAATAATTCCTTCTTTGTTAAATAAAATGCATCTTGAACTTGTTGTTCCTTGGTCTAGTGCCATTACATACTTAGCCATAATTTGTACACTCCTTTTTCGGTTTAATAGTAATCGTTTACTTAATGATTTATGGAAACATGATATTAATTAATATAATATCGTGAATTATTATTGGATTAGTTGTTAATGTTAAATCATCACCTGCGCAGCGGCAGTATCAACGACTTCAGAAAGAAATTTATACTCTCACTGAAGTTTTTTCTTTATTATAGTATGAAACCCCCTCTTATAGAAGAAGGGGTTATATACTATTACTAATATACTATTAAAGTAATACTATTAGACCACTTTAACGTTCTTAGTTGCTATAATATTCACTCCGGTGTCAAGTACGTTTTCTAGAACCACATCACCTATAGAAATAGGAGCTTTTACTATAACATTTTTTAATGATCTTACGCAGTCATAAATCATATCCTTTGGAATATCTCTCTCAGTTTTAACAGGAAGTATCTCATTTTCCCCACCTGAAACTAAAACAGAGGATGTAACGACTCTTGTTGGATTAGTGCATTCTTTCTTGCCGTAGGTTTCTCCGAGCTTACAGGTATTTCCTTTAACGCTAATAACTTCTTTGCCCTCAAGCGCTACCACAAGAGCACAACCTATTGGACAGCCTATGCATGTTAATTCCCTTGTACTCATAGTTAACTACTCCTTTTCTACCTTTATGGTAATCTTTTTACAGTTACTATATTTATCAAAAACTGCTTTAGTTAATTTAACGCTTTCCATTTCGCCTGGTGTAAGAATCTTTTTCTTTAAATGCATTTCGCGCACATCATCGAAATAAACAGATATATAAGCAGATTTATGTACCTCACCAACCCTAAATCTAACATCTATTATGTTATCGATGTTTTCAGGATTGATAGTACTTGGTACTGTATACCTAACTCCGTCTGTCGCGAAGATCTCAATACTCTTTCCGGCATGGTGAATTCCTTTTATATAATCAGAAGCATTTCTACCAGCAGTGTAGCTTTCAGTGGTTACATTATCTACTAAATCATGAACGTGAAGCACATTGCCACAGGTAAATATTCCAGAAATGCTCGTCTGCATGCTTTCATCTACCTCAGGACCCCCAGTAACTCTGGAAAGTTTAACATTAGCTTTTCTAGAAAGTTCATTTTCGGGTAGAAGGCCAACAGATAAGAGTAATGTATCACAAGCAATGTATTCCTCAGTACCCTTTATTGGTTTCCTATGGTCATCTACTTGAGCTATAGTAACTCCGCAAAGTCTATCATGCCCATGTATATTTGTTATAGTGTGGCTTAATTTTAAAGGAATATTAAAATCGTCTAAGCATTGTACAATATTTCTCTTAAGCCCACTTGAATGAGGCATTAGTTCTACACAAGCCTTTACCTTTGCACCTTCGAGGGTCATTCGTCTTGCCATTATAAGTCCGATATCTCCAGAACCAAGTATTACTACTTCTTTTCCTGGCATTAGACCCTCAACATTAACATATTTTTGAGCTGTTCCAGCTGTATAAATACCTGCGCATCTTGCACCTGGTATGTTTAAAGCGCCTCTTGGTCTTTCTCTGCATCCCATTGCAAGTATAATTGCTTTTGCCTGAAGCTCCAAGATACCATCTTCTGTATTTACAGCAGTAACTTGTTTACTATCATTTACATCTAGAACCATGGTATTTAGTTTATACTCGATATTAAGTGCAATAACCTTGTCAATAAACCGTTGTGAATACTCAGGACCAGTAAGTTCTTCTTTAAAGGTGTGAAGACCAAAACCATTGTGAATACATTGATTGAGAATACCACCTAATTGATTATCTCTTTCTATAATTAAAATGCTGTTTATCCCTTGATCCTTTGCAGAAACTGCAGCTGCAAGGCCTGCTGGACCTCCACCAATTATGATTAAATCATATTCTTGCATATATATTCCTCCAATTTATAAAGATTGTTTATTTTTGCCAGTGAGCAGTATAGAATTTTCGCCTGATTTTGTAATGGCGCATCGTGGTATATTAAGTTCTCTTGAAAGAATATCTACAACTTTTGTTGCACAAAAGCCCGATTGGCATCTCCCCATTCCAGCTCTTGTCCTTCTTTTAACTCCATCAAGTGTTTTTGCTCCAAGAGGTCTTCTTATAGAGTCTATAATTTCACCTTCTGTTACAGTTTCACACCTACAAACAATTGTTCCATATTCAGGTATTTCCTTGATTATTTTTTTTCGTTCATCGTTTGACATTTCTCTAAATTTTCTTGTACCTTTTCGTATAGGGTTGAATTTTACATTTTCCTGCGGTGCTAATTTTTCTGTTACTATATCAGCTACCATTGCAGCAATACTTGGAGCACTAGTTAAACCTGGAGAATCAATTGCTGCTACATTAATAAAGTTCTTAGCGTCTTCTGCTTCCCCAATTATAAAATCATTTCCCTCGCATTTGGATCTATTCCCTGCAAAAGAAGTTATAACCATATTCATAGGAAGTGGCATTTGGATACTTAATTGAGCATTTAAAACGATATCATCGATGCCTTCGCGAGTTGTACTAAGATCAGTTTTGTTATCTTGATCTACAGCATTAGGTCCAATTAGAAGGTTACCATCAACAGTAGGAGTAACTAAAACTCCTTTTCCAAGTTTAGTTGGAAGTTGAAAAATAGTTTTTGTAACTAAATCTCCGCAAGCTTTATCAAATAATACATATTCTCCTAGCTTGGGAAGTATTTTAAATTTGTTATTGCTTACCATATTATTAATTTCATCCGAAAATAAACCGGCTGCATTTATTATTACTTTTGTTTCAATGTCGCCTTTATTAGTTTTTATAACGTAACAACTTTGTTTTTTTTCTATATTAAGGACCTCAGTTCCAAATTCAAATTCCACGCCATTGGTGTATGCGTTTTCAGCCATAGCAATAGTCATTTCATATGGGCAAACAATTCCTCCTGTTGGAGCATATAATGCACCGACACAGCTCAATGTTACATTAGGTTCCATTTCTCTAACTTGATTTCCATCAAGAATAGCTAGATTAGGTACTCCATTTTTTTCGCCTTGTTCTAGTAATTCTTTAAGATCATTCATGTGTTTCTCGTCAAAGCACAGAACCAATGATCCATTCCTCTTAAATGGGAAATCTAATTCCTTTGCAAGCTTTGTATACATTTCATTACCTTTTGCGTTTAATTTTCCCTTAATAGTACTTGGATTAGCATCATACCCTGCATGCACTATTGCACTATTTGCTTTTGTTGTACCAGAAGCAACATCACTAGATTTTTCAATAACACATGTTTTTAAATTATATTTAGATAGCTCTCTTGATACTGAGCAGCCAATGATGCCAGCACCAATAATAGTTACGTCAAACATCCTTTTACCTCCTAAATGCAAATAAAAAGAGAACCTTGATTAATAGGTATAAAATACCCATACATCAAGGCTCTCTTTTCTCCGCCTTTACTTATTTAAGTACATACTAACATAATAATTAAAGAAGTACAAGTCCCAATTAAAACATACATAATTTCGAAACTGTAGATTGCAATATAAAATGTCCGAAATTTTCAAGAAAAATATAATGTTAAGTTGTAATGGTTTTCCGTTCCATCATATTAGCAGATAGACCGTTAAAAATCCTTCTTGGATAATTGTTGATCCAGTGCTGTATTTGCATAATTTGTTTTTTAGAGAATGCTGAAATATCCACACCTTTTGGGATAAATCGTCGTATCATTTTATTGATATTCTCGTTTGTGCCTCGTTCCCATGAACTATATGGATGGGCATAATATACTTTAGTTCTCTTTTGTTTATTCCTTACTGAGGTCTCAATACCCTCGAAATCAAGGTTCTCACAGCCGTTATCACAGGTGATTGTTTTAAATGTTTTTGAGAATGCCATTCCCATTTTACGCTCCAATTTGTCCAATTCCTTCACAACAGCGACCTGTGATTTAGAAGGTATTTTAAAGATTAACTCCTTGCGAGTTACTCTTTCGCTTAACACCATTAATACAGTCTTTGTACCCTGCTTTCCTACTACGGTGTCCATTTCCCAGTGCCCTATCTCATCACGTGCAGCTACCGCTGTAGGTCTTTCTGATATGCTTGTCCCTTTGGTATTGTTATACGCCGGCCTTATTTTTTTATAGTTTCTCTTTTTGGCATTCTTTTTAACAGGCAGATCTTTGTTACTTATGTTTAAGAATAAATTATTATCCAAATAGTTATACACAGTTTTGAAGCAAATAGTTGTTTCGAATTGTAGATCTTTATTTGTTATATTTTGAATAGCTGCATACGGAGATTCGCCATATTTACCAATGGCTTTTTCTAAGTACTTCACCAATTTGTGATCTTTCCCTATTTTCAATGCAGGCCCTTTTGCTGTGCCTTGTCTGTCATGTTCTGACTGCCCAATTTCTGCGCTATATTCCATTCGAGTGGTTAAATCACTATTCAATAATTCTACTATTCCTTTAGCAATTTCACGCCTTATTGTACGCTCTGAACGTCCACCTATTTGCTCCGCAATACAGCTTGAATTTAGCCCCATTTTGTATAATGTCTCTATCTTTATACGATCCTCATATGTTAGGTGTTTACCTTTTTTGTTCTCTGTGATAAAATTTGATTGACTCATTTGAAATCCTCCTGTACTTGTGTTGGTTTAGTCACTTAACATTGTACAAGATTTTTTCTCTTGAGTCTTTATTTTTTGTTCTATGGTCATTTCATTTTACAACTTACCACATAATTTCGAAACAACAACAGAATGATGTGAATTTGCTTGAATGAGAAATGAGAATGTGATAGTATTTAATTAATTATATCTTATAAACCTAAATAAATTTTTGGAGGGTACATCATTGGAAAACCTAGAACAATTATTAATAGAGAACCCAGTTATTGCAGCCATACGAAATGAGCAGGATTTAAAAAAAGTGATTCTTAGTAATGTTCATATTGTGTTTGTCTTATATGGGAGCATAATAAATCTAAAGAAAACATGTGAGGACCTTAAAGAGGCGGGCAAAGTAGTATTTGTTCATGTGGACTTAATAGAAGGATTAAAGGCAGATTATGCAGGGCTGCTTTTTCTAAAACAATGTGGAGAACCTTATGGAATTATAACTACAAGGGCAACAAATATAAAAAATGGGAGAAAGCTAGGATTCTGCGCTATACAGAGAATATTTGCAGTAGATTCTTTGGCTTTAGAAACGGGAATAAGAAATATACAATCTGTAATCCCAGATGCTGTAGAGGTTATGCCTGGGGTTGCAAGTAAGATTATTAAAAATATAGGAAGTGCAGTGAGAGTACCAATTATAGCAGGGGGATTGATTCAAAATAAGAAGGATATAATGGAATCAATTAGCGCAGGAGCAATGGCTATTTCAACGTCAAAACAAGAATTATGGGGTTTATCTGAAGAATAGTAAAGATGAGATTTTTTTATAGGAACATAAGTTGGTAATTAGTTATCAACTTATGTTCCTATAATTTTTGAGAAATAGACCATTGACAAACATGTTAACATGTTATATCATTTAAACATTAAAGAATTTGCAGATATTAATTTAAACTTTTGTGAGGTGTTATTATTATGAAAAATATCATTATTAAGGAAATCAATAAAAAAGTATATTTTTATTTTAGCTGGGGCTATCGTTATTTTAGCGTTAGTTACTTTTTGTGCAAAAAAAAATATATGGTTTTTTTAAATAATGAGTTTAGTAATAAAACTATGATACCAGCGTATGCTGATTTATAGAAAGTAAACTAAGTCTGTACGCAAGGAGGACTCATTATAGGGGTTCTCCTTTTTTAAAAGGAAGACCCATTATAAGGGGTCTTTCTTTTTTTATAATTTTTTATAAGTTAAATGATTTATTAAGACTAAGATCAAAATAATATTTTAGGAGGAATTTTAAATGGTAATCGTAATGAAATCAACTGCAAAACAAGAACAGATTATGAATATTAAGAAAAAACTTGAGGGGTTAGGTTGTGCCATCTTTATTACACAGGGAGAAAACTGTTGCATTTTAGGGATTGTTGGAGACACAAGTTCAATAAATGCAGGCCAGATTGAAGCAGAGGAATGTGTTGATAATGTTATGAGAGTTCAAGCTCCTTACAAAAGAGCTAATAGACTTTTTCATCCTGATGATTCATTAATAAAGGTAGAAAACAGAACAATAGGTGGAAAAGAACTAGCGATAATTGCAGGGCCTTGCGCTGTTGAAAGTGAGGAGCAATTGATAACTATTGCAAAAGATGTAAAAATAGCAGGAGCTAATTTTCTAAGAGGAGGTGCTTACAAGCCAAGAACTTCTCCATACAGTTTCCAAGGAATGGAGGAAGAAGGTCTAAAGATATTATTAGAAGCAAAAAAAATAACGGGGCTTCCAATAGTAACTGAAGTTATGAGTGTTGAATTAGTTGAGAAAATATCGCAATACGCTGATGTGCTTCAAATTGGAGCTAGAAATATGCAAAATTTTGATCTTTTAAAGGAAGTAGGGAGATGTAATAAGACAATACTTTTAAAGAGAGGTATGAGTGCAACAATTGAAGAACTGCTTATGTCTGCGGAGTACATAATGTCTGAAGGAAATCAAAATGTAGTTTTATGTGAAAGAGGAATTAGAACCTTTGAAACGTTCACAAGAAACACCTTAGATTTAAGTGCAATTCCAGTGCTTAAGAGGCTTAGTCACTTGCCAGTTATAGTGGATCCAAGTCATGCCGCTGGTAAATGGTGGTTAGTAGAGTCACTTGCAAAAGCAGCTATAGCAGTTGGAGCAGATGGCCTTGAAATTGAGGTTCATAACGATCCTACTAATGCATTGAGTGATGGACAACAATCATTATTACCAGAGAAATTTGAGGCTCTTGTAAATTCCTTAAGAGCAGTTGCAAAAACACAAAATAGAATAATTTTAGGATGCAACGAATAAGAGAAAGGAGATAGGCCAAGGTGTATAGTATAGAAGTTAAAGCTTCTAGCGGAAGTTATCCAATATACATTAAGAATGGATTACTAGGGGAAATTGGAGCAGAAGTTAAGAAGATATATAAAGGAAGAAAAATAGCTGTAGTAACAGATTCTAATGTTAATGAATTCTATGGGCAACAGGTCATTAGCTCATTAAAAGGGTCGGGATTTGAAACTTTTAAAATTGTTGTAAAAGCTGGTGAAGAAAGCAAGTCATTTGAAACTCTTTTAGAGGTGTATGACAAACTTTTAGATTTTAAGATAAACAGAGGAGATATTATAGTTGCCTTAGGTGGTGGAGTTGTGGGAGATATGACTGGTTTTGCAGCCGCAACTTTTTTAAGAGGGATTCCACTCATACAAATTCCAACTACACTACTTTCACAGGTAGATAGTAGCGTAGGTGGTAAGGTTGCAGTAGACCTTCCTCGTGGAAAGAACCTTGTTGGAAGCTTTTATAGCCCTAAAGCAGTTTTTATTGATCCATTACTGCTTGGAACACTTAATGACAGGTTTTTAAGTGATGGAATGGGTGAAGTTATAAAATATGGAGCAATAAAAGATAGTGAGCTATTTTATACATTAATGAATTGTGAAAACAAAGAAGCCCTTTTAAAAGAGATAGATAAAATCATTTATACTTGCCTTAGTATTAAGGCCGCTATTGTTGAAGATGATGAGAAGGATACTGGAGGTAGAATGTTATTAAACTATGGTCATACCATCGGTCACGCAATTGAGAAATTCTTTAATTTTGAAGTGTACTCCCATGGAGAATCAGTGGCAATGGGAATGTATTCTATAACAAAACTAGGAGAAGAGCTAGGAGTGACTAAAACTGGAACAGCAAGTGCTATAAAAGAGATTTTAATTAAGTATAATTTGCCTTGGATGTTGCCTGAAATAAAAAGTGAAGATATAATTGAGACTATTAGTCATGATAAGAAAAATATTGGAGAATCTATGAATTTCATATTAATAGAATCCATCGGTAATAGTTTTATTGAAAAAATTAATGAAGCTAAGATAAAGGGCTATCTGCAAAAAATTCTTGAATAAACTATATTGAATTGAGGTGTTTAGTGATGAAGTCAGTTATGATCCAACCTTTTTCTTTAAATGGAAAAGTCAAAATTCCGCCTTCAAAATCCCTATCTCATAGAGCAGTTATAGCCGCAGGATTAAGTGGCGGTGAATGTGAGATTGATAATATTAGTATGTCTGAGGATATAATAGCTACTTGTGAAATAATGGAGAAACTTGGAGTTAAGATTAGACAATTCCCAAACAATCTTGTGGTATGTGGAAAAGGTAAGATTCAGATTGCATGCGGTGGAACTTTGGGAAGTGAGCTACAATGCAATGAAAGTGGATCAACGCTACGGTTTTTAATTCCTATAGCCATGCTAACTGGAGAAAAAATAATTTTTAAAGGAAAGTCTAAACTAGTACAAAGAACACTTAAACCTTATTATGAAATTTTTGATAAGCAGAATATAAAGTACACAACTAACAATGGTTGTCTTCCTTTAACCATAGACGGGACCCTTAAACCTGGAATTTTTGAACTTAGAGGAGATGTAAGCTCTCAGTTTATTACTGGTCTTATTTATGCACTGCCTCTATTAAATGGAGATTCAACGATTAAAATTACTAGGTCAATAGAATCTATCGGGTACATAGATTTAACTTTAGATGTATTAGATAAATTTGGGATAAAGGTAGAAAATAATAATTATAGAGAATTTAAAATAAAAGGAAATCAACACTTCGTGAAAAGAGATTATAGAATTGAAGGCGATTTTTCTCAAGCTGCATTTTACCTTGCCGCTGGTGTTTTAGGTGGAGAAATTGAATGCATTGATTTAAATATGGAATCACTTCAAGGGGACAGAGTAATATTGGACATAATTAAAAAAATGGGCGGAAAGATTACTATTGAAGATGGTATTATAAGTGCTTCAAAATCAGATTTAAAAGGCACCGTTATTGATGCATCACAATGCCCTGACCTTGTACCAATAGCTGCGGTGCTTGGCGCTTTAAGCGATGGCACAACAGAAATCATTAATGCTGCTAGAGTTAGAATAAAAGAATCTGATAGATTAAAAGCTATAGCAACAGAGCTAAATAAAATTGGAGCAGAGGTTATTGAAAGAGAGGATTCACTTCTAATTCATGGTAAACCATGGCTAAAGGGCGGAATTGTAAACAGTTGGAATGATCATAGGATAGCTATGGCTATGGCAATTGCTTCAATTAGATGCACGCAGAAGCTCACAATCGAGGATAGTGGGGCAGTGAAAAAATCCTATCCAGAGTTTTATGATGATTTTAAGAGGTTAGGAGGAAAAGTTAATGAGCGGACAATGGGGTAAAAAAGTAAAGTATTCTATCTTTGGAGAATCTCATGGAAGAGGGATAGGAATAATTATTGATGGATTACCGCCAGGTATAAAGCTTGATATGGATTTTATTAATAGTGAAATGCAAAGACGCGCTCCAGGACGCGATGAATTTTCAACTAAAAGAAAAGAAGAAGATAAATTTGAAATACTAAGTGGATATTTTAATGGATATACCACAGGGACACCTCTTTGCAGCGTTATTTTTAATGAAAATCAAAATTCGAAGGATTATGATAAGTTAAAGGATTTAGCGAGACCGGGTCATGCAGATTTCACAGGAAAGGTTAAATATTCAGGCTTTAACGATTATAGAGGTGGAGGTCATTTCTCAGGAAGAATTACAGCACCACTTGTTTTTGCAGGTGCTGTTGCGAAACAAATACTTGCAGGTAAGGGAATCGAAATAGGAAGTCACGTTTTAAGTATTGGGAATGTGTTTGATAGTTATTTTGATGGTGTTAATTTAAAGAAACATATATTAGCAGATATTCTAAAGAAAGATTTCCCTGTACTTGATGATCCAAAGGGAAAAGAAATGAAGAACATTATATTAAAGGCGAAGGACGAAACAGATTCGGTTGGAGGTATAATTGAAGCTACTATATTAAATGTGCATTGTGGACTGGGGGAACCATTCTTTGATTCTATAGAGAGTAATTTAGCTCAATTACTATTTTCTGTGCCTGCAGTTAAGGGTGTAGAATTTGGAATGGGATTTGAAATAACAAAACTTCGGGGAAGCGTAGCAAATGATGTACCTTACATGAAAAATGGTAGTGTTGCGACGAAAACTAACAATAATGGTGGAATTAATGGGGGTATTTCTAATGGAATGCCTATAGTTTTTAGAGTAGCAATGAAACCAACACCTTCTATTGCAAAACCTCAAGATACCATTGATATGGTGACTTGTGAAAATTCAGAAGTATCTGTTACAGGCAGGCATGACCCTTGCATAGTCTTGCGAGCACTACCAGTAATTGAAGCTTGCGCTGCAATGAGCATTTTAGATTTTATTTAAGTATATTTCAGAAGGATGTGTTTTAATGAGTAAATTAGATAATTTTGATATAGATAATTTAAGAAATGAAATTGATAAAATTGACTCTAGCCTTGTTTCGTTATTTGAAAATCGTATGGAAGTAGTTTTAAAGATAGCTGAATATAAAAAAAATAATCATATGGAAGTTTTAAATAAGGCTAGAGAAGAAATAGTTATAAAGAAGAATTTAGACTTAGTTAAAAATCAAAATTTGTTTTTAGAGGTAGAAGAATTTTTAAAATCCGTTATGGGAATAAGTAGAGGGTTTCAAAACAAAAATTTAAACAGTGATGGAGCTTTGGCTACTTATAAAAAGCAAACTGTTGGGTTTTATGGCGTAACAGGTTCCTTTAGCGAACAAGCTTTAAAGGTATATTTCGGTAAAAATGTGCATGCAAAAGCAATAAGCGAGTTTGAAGATATATTTTTGCAATTAGAATATGGGAAAATAGGTTATGCCGTTATCCCTATAGAAAATTCTTCCACAGGGGCAATATCTGAGGTTTATGACCTTCTAAATAAATATAATTTTTATATAACAGGGGAAAAATATCTTAAAATAAGTCAAAACTTAATGGGAATTAGAGGCTCAACATTAGATGATATCAAAGAGGTTTATTCTCACCCTCAGGGATTAGAGCAAAGTATGGAATTTTTAAAAGGCTACAAGCAGTGGAGGTTAGTTCCTTATAACAGTACTGCAAAAAGTGCGCAGTTAGTTAAAGATAGACAGGATAAAACCTTGGCAGCCATAGCTAGCACTAAGGCAGCAGAAATATACAATCTTGAGATTTTGCAGAAAAATGTAAATTCAAATGCATCAAATATGACTAGGTTTGTTGTTATTGGCAAAGAGATGGAGTCAACTAGCGAAAGCAATAAAACAAGCTTAGTTTTATCTACTACCCACAAGGCGGGTTCACTCTATCATGTTTTAGAGCATTTTGCAGAAAACGATATAAATCTTTTGAAAATTGAATCTAGACCAATAAAGGATAAACCATGGGAATATTTATTTTACATAGATTTCCAGGGGGGTATAGATGAAGATAAAATTATATCTTCAATTAAGTTAATTAAAAAGAATAGTCGTTATTTTAAGATATTGGGCAGTTATAAAAGTGGAATGATTGATATTGAATAAATTATGTTAGTAACTTTTATTTAAGAAATGAGGGAGAGTTATGTCAGAGTTATATGGTTTACTTGGAGAAAAACTAGCACATAGTGTTTCTCCACAAATACATTCAAGGGTATTTAATAAATTGAATATGAAGGGTTACTATCATCTCTTCGAATTTAAAAGCAAAGATCTTAAAGCAGCAATGGCTGGGTTTAATGTTATTAAACCCAGAGGTATTAATGTAACTATTCCTTATAAAATTAAAGTTATGGAATTTCTTGATGAGGTTAGCATAGAAGCAAAAGCGATAGGAGCTGTAAACACCCTAAAGTTTGAGGAAAACAAAACTATTGGATACAATACGGATTACTTTGGAATTGGAATGCTTTTCAATAAGTATGATATTGAGGTGAAAAACAAAAAAGCAACAATACTTGGTAATGGTGGAGTAGCAGTTACTATGGCTACGTATTTATTAAATAAGGGAATAACTGAAATTACTGTAGTTACAAGGGATATACCAAGGCTTAAGGAAAACAGCAAATTTAGTGATTGTAAATTGATTTCTTATAATGAAATTCAAGGACTTAAAGAGTCAGATATAGTGGTAAACTGTACACCACTTGGAATGTATCCTAATTTGGACAATTCCCCAATTGAAAAGAAACATATCGGTAAATTTGGAGCCGCTGTGGATATGATCTACAATCCTAAGAAAACTCTATTTTTAAATTATGCGAAGGAGACGGGGTTAAAAGCAGTTAATGGTCTTTATATGCTAGTTGGTCAGGCAATTGCTGCCCAGGAAATCTGGAATGATATTAAAATTCCAAAGATTATAATTGATGAAATTTATGATGAACTAGAAAAGGGAGTAGAAAATTAGAAGATGAAAAATATAGTTTTAATTGGAATGCCCGGTTGTGGTAAAAGTGTTATTGGAGAAATGATTGCAGAAAAGATAGAAATGGCATTTATAGACATAGATACATATATTGAAGCTAGTACAAAGCTTACTATTACTGAAATATTTAAAAATGGTGAGGCTGGATTTAGAGACATAGAAGCTATAGCAGTTGAGGAGTTATCTAAAAAAGATTCCGTAATTATTTCAACTGGTGGTGGAGTGATTAAAAGACATGAAAATATTTTAAATCTAAAGAAAAATGGAATTATAATTTACATCAACCGTCCTATTGAGCTAATAGCTACAGATATAGAGACTGAGGTTCGTCCATTACTTGCAAAGGATCCATCTAAGATTTACACATTGTTTGAGGAACGAGGGCAATTTTATAAAAAATATTGTGACCATGAGGTCATGAATATTAGAGAAATTGACGATGTAGTAAACAATATTATAGAAATATATACAAATGAGATATCGCTAACCAAATAATTTAACACGGAATAAAAGCTGTTGATGACTCAACAGTTTATTTATTCAGCCTATATTAGTTAATTAGCCACAGAAAAATAAAAAAAGTATTTAATCATTTAGAATTGGATAATATGGAAATTATTATTGTGAAATGAATTCAAATAAAGTAATATAGATATATAAGATTAAATTCAAAACAATAAATTATCTATATTTAAAATGGAGAGTCAAATTAGGAGGAAATTAATAAATGTTTGAGATGAAAGAAAAATATAAAACGGGTATTGAGCATATCGATGTAGAACATGAAAAACTTTTTGAAATAGGAGAAAGAGCTTATCAGTTACTGAAGGATAAATATGATACGGATAAATATGATAAAATAGTTGGAGTAATTGAAGAATTAAAAGAGTATACAGTTTATCATTTTAACGATGAAGAGGAATATATGATGAGTATAAATTATAAAAGATTATTTACCCAAAAAATCGACCATGCATTTTTTATTAAAAAAATAGAGGAGGTAAATTTAAATAAAATTGATGAAAACCAAGATGAAGCTATAATGGGAATATTAACTTTTTTAAATGATTGGCTCATTAATCATATATTAGAGAAAGACTTACTTATACCACAAAAATAAGATTTCTTTTTAATAAACCATTATAAGTACAAATGAACAGAATACTAGATGCAGCAAGTTAGATAATAATATAATATGTATAACAATACATTATGTACATTGACAAATTATAAAAAAAGGTGTATTTTATAACTAACATTAGCACTCGATAACATAGAGTGCTAACAAAATAAAAAATAAGAATAGTTGGTACGAAAGGGGAAATTTTAATTGGAAAAAAAGCAGTTTAAAACGGAGTCTAAGAGAATTCTAGATATGATGGTAAATTCCATATATACTCATAGGGATATTTTTTTAAGAGAACTTATCTCTAATGCTAGTGATGCTATTGATAAAATTTATTATAAGACACTAGCAGATAATTCATTGACTTTTGATAAAGATAACTATTACATTACAATAGCCAGTGATAAGTTAACCAGAACAGTAAAAATTTCTGATACAGGAATTGGAATGACAGAAGCTGAACTTAGTGATAACCTAGGAGTTATAGCTAAAAGTGGCTCTTTAGCATTCAAAAAAGAAAATGAAATAAAAGATGGGTACGACATAATTGGACAATTTGGAGTGGGATTTTATTCTGCATTTATGGTAGCAGATAATATTACTGTTATAAGTAGAGTTTTTGGTAGTGATAAAGCTTACAAGTGGGAATCTAATGGTGCAGAGGGTTATACTATAGAAACTTGCGTAAAAGATACTGTTGGAACAGAAATTACACTTAAAATAAAAGAGAATACAGAAGATAATAATTTTGATGAATATCTTGATGTGAACTCACTAAAATCTATTATAAAGAAATACTCGGATTTTATTAGGTACCCAATTAAAATGGATATAAGTCAGTCAAGACTTAAAGAAGGTAGTGAAACAGAGTACGAGGACTTTGTTGAGGAAAAGACTGTAAACAGTATGGTTCCTATATGGAGAAAAAACAAAAGCGAACTTACTGATGAAGATTATGACAATTTTTACGCTGAAAAGCACTATGGATTTGATAAACCAGCAAGGCATATCCATATTAGTGTTGATGGTGTTGTAAGTTATAATTCAATTTTGTATATTCCAGAAAAAACGCCTTATGATTTCTATACAAAAGAATATGAAAAAGGCTTAGAATTATATTCAAGTGGCGTTTTAATTATGGATAAGTGTGCAGATTTATTGCCTGACTATTTTAGTTTTGTAAAAGGAATAGTTGATTCAGAAGACTTGTCACTTAATATATCTAGAGAAGTACTGCAACATGATAGACAACTTAAACTTATAGCTAAAAACATTAAAACTAAAATTAAAAATGAGTTAGATGGTTTACTTAAAAACGAAAGAGAAAAATATGAAGAATTCTATAAAGCATTTGGAAGACAATTGAAGTATGGCATTTATAGCGATTTTGGAAGTAATAAAGATGTTTTGCAAGACTTATTGTTGTTTTATTCATCAAAGGAGAAAAAGAATGTTACTTTAGATGAATATGTTTCTAGAATGCCAGAAGATCAAAAATATATTTATTATGCTTCTGGAGAATCAAACGCGCGAATTGAAAAATTACCACAAATTGAAATGGTATCAGATAAAGGATTCGAAATTTTATATTTCACGGATGAGGTAGACGAATTCGCTGTGAAAATGATAATGAAGTACAAAGAAAAGGAGTTTAAATCTGTATCAAGTGGTGACTTAGGTATAGAAGTAGATGAAAAAGAAAATCCTTCTAGCACTGATGAAAAAGACAATAAAGAATTATTTGAACATATGAAAAGTATTTTAGCAGGTAGAGTTAAGGATGTTAGGGCATCAAAAAGACTTAAGAACTACCCAGTATGTTTATCAAATGATGGTGACCTTACAATAGAAATGGAAAAAACATTAAATTCTATGCCTAACAATGAAAACATAAAAGCAGATAAGGTTTTAGAAATAAATATAAATAATGATATGTTTAAAGTACTTAAAGAGTCTTTCGATAAAGATAAAGTTAAGTTAGATTTATACACCAATATATTATATAATCAGGCACTACTTATTGAAGGATTACCGATTAATGATCCGGTAGAATTCACAAACAATATATGCAAAGTGATGATATAATGAAAATACGCTTTTAATGAAAATTTAAGCATATTTATGAGCTATAAATGGACATTAGTTCGTTTATAGCTCATTTTTATTATTAAAGAATAAGTTGAATATTACAAAGGAGGAAGAGCTTATGGTAAAACTCATCGCAACAGATATGGATGGCACCTTATTAAATGACAATGGAAATATAAATGAAAAAATATTTGATTTAATACATGCGTTTAATGATAAGGATATAAAATTTGCAGCAGCGAGTGGCAGATTTTATTCTCAACTGAGCAAAAATTTTGAAAAGGTGAATACTGATATGATATTTATTGCTCATAATGGAGCCCTTGTTAAGTATAATAACAAGGGTAAGACGTTGTATTCAAACAGTATTGATAGAGAAGAAATAGACTCTGTGGTGAATTTAAATCCAAAGCTAGGAGAGGAATTATTTTTAGCTGGAGAAAATGAGGCATATATAGTAAATCCATCAGAAGATATGTTGAATAACTTTACATCTTTTGAGGTGCCTGTGGTAATATTAAAATCTTTTAACGAAATAAAAAATCCAATATATAAGATTACTTATTATATGACTGATGGAGTTAAACCATCTATAGTGGATTATATAAAGGAGAATTTGAGTGATAAGCTTGAATTTGTTGTATCTGGCGACAAGTGGATAGATATAATGAACAAAGGTATAAGTAAAGGAAAGGCTATAAATATGATTCAAGAAAAATTTAAAATAAATCAAAAAAGCACAATGGTTTTTGGAGATTATTATAATGATTTGACTATGTTTAAAGCAGCGCATTATAGTTATGCAATGAAGAATGCTCCAGAAGATGTGAAAAAACATGCTAACTTTATTGCAGGAAGCAATAATGAAGATGGAGTGTACAATGTAATAGCTTCTTTGTAGAAATAAATGCTTTTTATACAATTAGTTAATGAATTTAAAACAAAGTATAGCCTTTCCTAATAATGGGAGAGGCTATTTTTGGCTGATTCTGTAAGCTATTCGTTGAAGTTCTACAAATATCTTTGGATCGTCATTACGCAAAAATTATATGTTTCAATCTATTTACTTGTAATCAAGACAATGGTAAAATTATATTAAACGCTGTTTAATATAATTACAGTGATTAATAAAACATTAATTATTGGAGGGGTTATGGGAATAACAGAAAGAAGACAATTAGAAAAGGAGATCATAAGAAAAAAAATAATAGATGCCACAAATGATATATTAGTGGAAGAAGGCTATGAAAATTTATCTATTCGTAAGATTGCTAGTAGAATTGAGTATTCTCCAGGTATTATTTATCACTATTTTAAGGATAAGGCTGAAATAGTATCTTTTGTTGTAGCGGAAGGGTATGGAAACATATTAAAAATTATAAGTGAGATTCCTATAGATACTGAAAACCCAGATAAGACAATAGTAAATGGGATGAGATCTTATATTGAACTTATGCTAGAAAATCCACAGCAATTTAGGGTTGTTTTAATGAATGATATTGAAACTATACAAGAGAAAGTAAATATGCTGCAGGAAGGTATTTCAAAGGAAAGAAAAAGTATACAAGGGCTTTGTAAGTTAGTAGAATTGGCGATTAAAAAAAACATTTTCAGAAAAATGGATATTGAGCTTACTGCACAAATAATATGGACATCGACTCATGGTCTTGTTTCTAGATTAATATTAGAAAAAAATATTACTAAGCAACAAAAAGAGAGACTTATAAATCATCATTTTGAAATTCTTATTAATGGATTATTAAAATAAGGGGGAGATGCAAGTATGAAAACAGTTATTATTTATGCATCTAAACATGGTTGCACAGAAAAATGTAGCAATCTTTTAAAGGATAAGCTACATGGTGAAGTGAAAATTGTAGACATAAAAAAGGAAAGTATGCCGGAAATAATTTTGTTTGATAACATTATTATCGGCGGGTCAATCTACATGGGAAGAATTCAAAAGGAAGTAAATGCGTTTTGTTTAAAAAATATCAGTGCATTAAAAAAGAAGAAACTTGGATTTTTTATTTGTTGTATGAGTGAAAATGAGATTGCAGAAAAACAGATACACACATCTTTTCCCGAAGAATTGTTAACAGATGCAATTGCAACACAATACTTCGGAGGAGAGTTCATATTTAAAAAAATGAATGTCCTTGAAAGATTTATTATTAAGAAGATTAGTAAAACTAATAAGGATACATCAACGCTTTCAAAGGAAAATATTAATAAATTTGCACAGTTAATAAACAATGGTTAAGTTGAGGGATGGTGGGATTAAATGTAGATGTTATTTCAGGGGCAACAGTAACTTCCAAAGCATATTTAAAGGCTATTGAAAATTCATTAAAGTAATAAAACAACAGACATGCACAGAATATGGTTAATAACATTTATATCTAAAGTGAATACATTTTTTTTAGGTGGCTGTAGAAATCAATACTTTTTTATACAATTAATTGATGAATTTAAAAGAAAGTATAGCCTTTCCTAGTAATGTAAGAGGCTATACTATTTTAATACAGTTTTTAAAGTATAATAATTAATTTGTATTAGGAAAATTCTTAATTGACCAATCTTGTATCATTTCTAATGCGGGAAAAAGGTCTTTCCCAATTTGTGTTAGTAGAAATTCTACTTTAGGAGGAACTTCGGGGTAAATAATTTTTTTTACTAAACCATCCCTCTGAAGTTCCTGTAATTTTTCATTAAGAACTTTTTGACTAACACCGCAGGTTATCCTTTGAAGTTCTAAAAATCTCTTTGGACCATCATTTAGATGGCATAAGATTACAGCTTTCCATTTTCCTCTAATTAATTCCATTCCAAGATCTATATTACAAACGTATTGCTTACCATTATAGCTAATCATTTTTACACCCACCTTATATAAATCAATCAAATGAAAACATAATAAATAAATATTATTATATACTATTTGAGTTTTAGTATCAATTCACATGGAAATAAATATGGTGAAGAGCACTTGAAATGCAGCAATTCATACCTTTTGGTAAGTTACCTTACAAAAAAGTGCGTACTTGTCCTATGTTTTTTAATGGCGTATACTTTCAAGTAGAAATGTATTTAATTTAATGCCAAGGAGTGTGGAAATTTTAATGATTACTATAGTCGCAAAAAATTCGATTAAACAAGCCAAAGTAGAAGAATTCAAGGGTTTAGCAGAAAAACTTATAAAAGAAAGCAGAAAAGAAAAGGGAAATATATCGTACAATTTATATCAAGACACTAATAAATGCAATATATTAACATTTATAGAAGAGTGGGAAAATGAAGATGTAATTAAGAGTCATAATACCTCAGAACATTTCACTAGTATTGTTCCCCAATTTGAAGATTTACAAGAAAGTCAGTCAGAGATTAATTTATATAAATTGATATAACAAAATATTTTATTCGGAAAATGAAATTAGGAGGTAGCATAAATGAAAGTTGTAGCTTTTAATGGTAGTCCCAATAAAGAAGGAAATACTTATCATGCAATAAAAATGGTTGCAAATGAACTTGAAAAAGAAGGAATAGAAACGGAAATCATTCATGTAGGTAACAAGTCAATTAGAGGATGTATTGCTTGTAATCAATGTGCAAAAAATAAAAATGAAAAATGTGTGCTTCCAGGTGATGATGTTAACGAGTGGATTCAAAAAATGAATGGAGCGGATGGAATAATTTTAGGTTCGCCTGTACATTACGCATCAATGGGAGGAACTATGAAATCATTTCTAGATAGAGCTTTCTATGTTATAGGTAATAATGAAGGAATGCTAAGACATAAGGTTGGTGCATCTGTTGTTGCTGTTAGGCGTTCTGGTGGGATTCCAACGTTTAATCAGCTAAACAATTATATTAATTATTCGGAAATGTTAATGCCAACTTCAAATTATTGGAATGTTATTCACGGTACAAGCACCGGTGAGGCATTACAAGATGAAGAAGGGGTGCAAATTATGAGAGTGCTTGGGAAGAATATGGCATGGCTTATGAAATTAGTTGAAAATGGAAAAGAAAATATTAAAGCACCAGAAAGAGAAGAAAAAATATTCATGAACTTTATTCGATAATAGAGTATTTTATAAGATTGAAAAGAACTGCTTAAGTTTAACTTGAGCAGTTCTTTTCCATTTTGTTTACAGAATTACATCTATTACTCCATTTACTAATTCTGAAGTTGGTAATGCATTTTCTACGAAGATATTGCAGCTTCGCAGGTGATGACTTAAGCTAGCGCAAGGTTGCAAATAATATGCCTAAAGGGTTGCAAAAGAATTACGATAATTAATGTAACGGCTACAATTATAAAAAGATATGAACAAATTAAAAAAAATTAAAGATAAGGGAGCGATATTCGATGAAAAAAATAAGTGCAAAAATAATAGCTTTAAATGTTTTAGTTGTACTATTGACAGCTCTATTAATTGGAGGCATGGCAATGTATAGAATGTCAGTGCTTAGTAACAATGCTATTATAACAATTGATACCACTGTTAGGACAGGTTATGATGAAAAAATCAAAAATCAAGTAGAAAATGTTATAACTATGCTCGAGGGAATTAGTAAAAAATATCAAGGTGGAGAGATGACTTTAGAGCAGGCTAAGAAACTTGGAGCTGATTTAACACGTGAAATGAGATATGGTGAAGGTGGTTATTTTTGGATAGATACTGTTGAAGGAGTAAATGTGGTACTCCTTGGTGGAGAGATTGAAGGTAAAAGTAGATATGATTTAAAGGATGTAAAAGGAAAATACTTAATAAAAGAAATTATTGCAAATGGATTAAAGGAAGAAGGGGGATACTCAGATTATTGGTTTACTAAGGACGGGGAAGACAAACCATTACCAAAGAGATCATATAGTAAGGAATTTAAAGATTTTGGTTGGGTTATTGGCACAGGAAATTATATTGATGATATAGACAAATTTGTTGCAAATGAAAAAACTGTTTCAAGCAAAGCTTTTTCTGAAAGTGTAATTAATTTTATAATTTTAGCTGTTGCGGTTATTACATTATCTGTAATTGTTGCATTTTATTTTAGCAAAAAGATTTCCAATCCTATTTTAATTATAAGCAAACTATTGGATAAAACAGGAAAATTTGATTTAACTGATGATAGGGATTATGAAAGAATTTTAAAATATAAAGATGAAACAGGAGTTATTGCACAATCAGTTGTTGATTTAAGAAGTTCATTGAGGGAGATCACTATTAATTTGCAAGAAAATTCTCAGGAGGTTTTTAAGTCTTCAAAAGATATGGCTGTTGCTACGGATGAAACTGTGAAATCTATAGAAGCGGTATCGGTAGCAATTGAGGAGCTAGCAAAGGGTGCAACAAATCAAGTACAGGATGCGCAAAGTGGTGCTAGTGAATTGTCAAATCTTGCAGAAGAAATTAATACTGCCGTAAATAGTTCAGCGCTGTTAAAAGATTATTCTAATGAAACTAAATTAGTAAATACAGAAGGATTACAATCTATGAAGGTACTTACTGAAAAATTTAGGGAAAGTAACAAGTCCAATGAAGAAGTAGTTGAAAATATATCTTTGCTTGAGAATAAATCAAATTCTATCGGAAAAATAATAAGCACTATACAGTCGGTAGCAGAACAAACAAATCTTTTGGCGTTAAATGCGGCTATAGAGGCAGCCAGAGCTGGGGAAGCTGGAAAAGGATTTGCAGTAGTAGCTGAGGAAGTAAGGAAACTTGCAGAAAAAACTGCAGAAGCTACTAATGAAATTACAAATATGATTGGTGAAATTCAAGGAGAAATCACTAAAGTAACAATGAACATAAATAAGGGGGCAAGTGTTAATAAAGAAGCAAATTTGGCTATGACGCTATCCCAAAAATCTTTTAATAGCATAGAAGAAGCTATTGCTAATATGATTGCTCAAATTGACACATTGGGTTCTAATATCAATAATGTTGATAAAAATAAAGATAGAGTATTACAATCTATAGAAGGAATGTCAGCAATATCAGAACAATCTGCCGCTTCAACGGAGGAAATATCTGCATCTATGGAAGAGCAAACTAGTGCTATGGAAGAAATATCAAACACTGCTGAAAATCTTGAGAAGATTGTAGCTAAATTAGATGGAATAGTACAGAAGTTCATACTTTAATATATTGAAATTTCAAATATTAAAAGTATAGAATAAAAACTATCTTTCTAGGATAATATAATCTTAGAAAGGGGAGATGATTTAATGCCAAATAAAGCTACAAAAATGAATATACAGCATGATTTAAATAAAAAACATAATAAGCCTGGAATCGTGGATGCGGAAGGGGAACCAGTTAATAACAAAGCAATAAAAGAAGCTAAAAAAACATTTCGTTAAAAAAGAGCCCTAGGGCTCTTTTTATATTGTAAAATTACTTAGTAGGTTGATCTCCTCTAAATCCATAATTAGTTGAAATGGTTCTTCCAATACTATTAATCTTACCTGTTATGCATCCACGACAATGAGCGGGAGTATCCCCAGTACATATTTTACCTGGGTACAGTGCATAATGTTTTCTGTATTCTCCTTCTGTAACATTAGGCATAACTACATTGGCGCCGCTTTTAAGGGCCATTAGTCTTCCGTTTTTGTTTAAGGACTCGATAGCAGTTGTCGCAGGTATATTAATGTCTGGTAGGAGTAAACGGGTTATAGCCATAACTTTAAGTGCCATAGTTAGCTCCTTACCCTTGGCATTTGCAAGTGGTGTGTCTTCATTTGGAATAAAAGGACCTATACCTAGCATGTCAGCATTTATTTCTTTGAAAAATAATATATCATCCGCATATGACTCTATAGTTTGGTTTGGGAGACCAACCATAACACCAGTTCCAACTTCATAGCCTAATTCTTTTAAAGTCATTAAGCAATTCAGTCTGTTTTCGTGGCTCATGCCTGGATCTATATCTTCATATAGGTTTTTATCCGTTGTCTCAATTCTTAGAAGATATCTATCAGCACCAGCGTCTCTAAAAGCTTTATATTCATCATAAGTTTTTTCACCTACACTTAAAGTTAGAGCTAAATCTAAAGCCTTTATGCCCTTTATTATTTTGATAAGTCTATCACTTGTGTAATAATCGTCTTCACCACCTTGGAGCACTATTGTTTTATAGCCAAAAGACTTAGCTTTAGTGGCAAAGTCTAAAATTTGTTCCTGCGTTAATCTATACCTAACTAAACTTTTATTATCCCGTCTGAGTCCGCAGTAATGACAATTTCTTTTGCATATATTGGTAAATTCAATAAGACCTCTAAGATGAACGTCATCACCTAAATATTTTTTCCGAACTTCATCAGCTGCATCAAATAGTTCTTGGTCTACATCATTGCAACTTAAAAGAGAGATGATTTCTTCTTTGCACAATTTATGTTCTGTTTTTGCCATGTTTATTATTTCTAACAATTTCATCATTATCGGTTACCTCCTATTATTTATTATTGTAGTTACTAAAATATAAAATAATTATAAATTATTTTGTCACTAACATATAGTGTTAAGACTATCATAATATTATAAATAATATATGTAAATATAAAATAAAGAAAACATATTAATAAATTAAATAATATTATTGATATAAATTAGTAATTATTGTAAATATTGGCATCTAATATTATTGACTTAAGAAAAGAAAGGTGCTACTATAAAAATAAGTTTAATTATATGAAATTTAAGTTAAAGAACAAGAATAAAGGAGAGGTTATTTATGAATAAAGTTGAGATTTATACAAGTAATGCTTGTGGATTTTGTCATATGGCTAAGGAGTTTTTCGAAGAAAATAATATTGTATATATAGAGCATAATATTTCTGAAAATTTAGAAGCAAAAAAAGCACTTATAAAAAAAGGCTATAGATCAGTGCCGGTAATAGATATAAATGGAGAAGAAATGGTTGGGTTTGATAAGGAAAAAGTAGTTGCTAAATTAGGTCTATAAAAGTAATAAAATATATATGTTAAAAAAGAAGCTTTATAAGCTTCTTTTTCTTTTTGGTAACAATCATCTCTAGGGATAATGACAATTATCAATGTCATTATATCACTTATAAAAGTAGGGGCTTTGTTTATAAAATGTTGCTAAATATCTAAAAACAAATAAAAGTGTGTCAAGCATTTTTGAAAATGTCCCAAAATATTTAAAACATTAGCACCAGTTTTTCTGGTGCTTTTACATTGATTTTGATTACCTAATGCATGTTGTGCAAACTGGATATAAGATTATTTAGTTACTTTGAAATTTCTCCTAAAATCTTTCCTAAATATCTTTTAGCCGTAGGCTTATAATTTTTGATGCATTAAAGCATCTCCTTCTGAAATGTCATTAAAACTGAAAAATTGTTTTTGAGGGTATGCAAGAATCCTTCCATTTATATTAGCGTAGCTAGTGAATGGGAATCCAGTTATTTTTGTCAATTTGATTTTATTAGCTTTTGCTTCCATTGGCCAGTTTCTTAATCTATTATTGAGATATGTTTTGGGTTCACTTAATAAACCTTAGAAGATTGTCTTTTTCAAAGATCTAAAATGAACAGATTTTTAGTGTTCCTATGCTACATTATCGCTGCGGTGAGCCTGTTTATTTAGATACCGCTCAAAAGAATCTTGTTTCCAAGGATGACTCATTGGTGGTATGTAGCGTTTTCTAGGTTGGTCATTTGGAACAACTAAATCAAAGTTCTTAGAGGAAAGTTTATGCCCTGGTAATAAATCTAGCGCATAAACCTTTTCATCTACACACAAGAAAATCTCGTCACTAAATGCCTGAATTACCATTCCAGATGTTCCTTTGCGATAATGTACAGGATGACCATTGGAATCTATAGGTAAATAGTAATTCTTTTTAAATTTGATACAGCTTCCGTTATCTACCTTCCTACTAGTCAATACGGCAAGAGTTAAGTTGATTTTTTCATTATCTGGTTGCATTTCAAAGACAGATTTGATATCATCAACAGGTAATGCAAACTGAGCATTGAATTCTTTTATGTAGGAGTTTAAGAATTCGTTTGCTTGCTCAATTGTGTTTATACCAGCTAGTCGCATTTCCAAGGGGAGGCGTGATTGTAACGTCTGAAACATTCTTTCTACGCGTCCCTTGGCTTGTGCAACACTACTGGTTCTAATTTCTATACCCAATTGTTTACACGCATAGCTAAACTGTGTAAATGTGTCCTCTTCAACTGAAGGGGATTTTTTTTGTTTATATTCAAATACAGTACGTCTATCAGTGAATAACATGTAGGGAATACCATAGTCAGTAAGCACTTGGTGTAGTACATGATAGTATCCGTTTAAAGTTTCCTGTGGATCGAAATAAGCCCCCATAATAGCGCCAGTGGCATCATCTACAGCGATATGCAACTGACTTTTTTCATTACCGAACCAAAGATGTACCGAAGCATCCATTTGAAGCATTTCACCTGTATAAGCACATCTTGGACGTCTAGGATGTGCATCCTCGGCAGCAATTATGGAACTTTGAATTTCAGCAATTTCTTTAATAGAATTAGTTGTTTTTTGTAGTTCTTTTAATTCTGCCTTGATCCTTTTTCTTGTAGCACGCTTCGCCTTAGGGGACAGGATGAAATCCTGTATAAGGATAGAGTGAATAGTGCTAGTAGAAACCGTTATATTGTGATGTTTTTTTAGTAATTCAGAAAAGTGAGTAAAATTGGCTTCAGAGTATTTGGTACGGTATAAATCCAGGATTAACTGCTTTGTATTAACAGTGAGGGCATGTGAGGGCTTCCGCCCTCGATTACCATGAATAAAGAATTCCTTTCCACTTTCTTTATATCCCTTAACCATTCTGTTAATATGCCTAACTGAACAATTGAGAGCTATAGCTGCTCGCTTTTTATTTCCATCTGTTTCTACTAATTTTTTTATAGTAGAGTACTTATCTATTTCTTCCATAGTTAAATTCACCTTTCTCATTATCGGCACCTCATTTCTAGTCATGAGGTTTATTATACAATGTTTTCATATTTGGGACATAATCAAATGTGGTATAGTAAGACATTATCATAAATCAATCATATAAATATCTAAAAACAAATAAAAGTGTTGACATGTACAATTTTAACTGATAGAATAGTAAAAGTAGTCACTTGTTGACGAATGTATAACGTAAATTGGTCTTTGAAAATTAAACAGAGAAATAGGTAAAGATAGCGAAATAATATTTCGTTAAACCAGTTAATTACTTTAGTATAAAGTAAAATTTAGTCGTAAGACTAAAAGTATGTAATGAGCTTGCGAATCAACTTAACGGTTGTCGCAGATTAATCATTTCAACTAAAAAAGTGTAAACTTTTAAATTGAGAGTTTGATCCTGGCTCAGGACGAACGCTGGCGGCGTGCCTAACACATGCAAGTCGAGCGATGATTCGTCTCCTTCGGGAGATGTTGATTAGCGGCGGACGGGTGAGTAACACGTGGGTAACCTGCCTCAAAGAGGGGAATAGCCTCCCGAAAGGGAGATTAATACCGCATAATATGTTTTGGTCGCATGACCTAGACATCAAAGGATTTTTCTTCGGAAACTTCCACTTTGAGATGGACCCGCGGCGCATTAGCTAGTTGGTGAGGTAACGGCTCACCAAGGCGACGATGCGTAGCCGACCTGAGAGGGTGATCGGCCACATTGGAACTGAGACACGGTCCAGACTCCTACGGGAGGCAGCAGTGGGGAATATTGCGCAATGGGGGAAACCCTGACGCAGCAACGCCGCGTGAATGATGAAGGCCTTCGGGTTGTAAAGTTCTGTCTTCTGGGACGATAATGACGGTACCAGAGGAGGAAGCCACGGCTAACTACGTGCCAGCAGCCGCGGTAATACGTAGGTGGCAAGCGTTGTCCGGATTTACTGGGCGTAAAGGATGCGTAGGCGGACATTTAAGTCAGATGTGAAATACCCGAGCTTAACTTGGGTGCTGCATTTGAAACTGGGTGTCTAGAGTGCAGGAGAGGTAAGTGGAATTCCTAGTGTAGCGGTGAAATGCGTAGAGATTAGGAAGAACACCAGTGGCGAAGGCGACTTACTGGACTGTAACTGACGCTGAGGCATGAAAGCGTGGGGAGCAAACAGGATTAGATACCCTGGTAGTCCACGCCGTAAACGATGAATACTAGGTGTCGGGGGTCGAACCTCGGTGCCGCCGTTAACACATTAAGTATTCCGCCTGGGGAGTACGATCGCAAGATTAAAACTCAAAGGAATTGACGGGGGCCCGCACAAGCAGCGGAGCATGTGGTTTAATTCGAAGCAACGCGAAGAACCTTACCTAGACTTGACATCCCCTGCATAACCCAGAGATGGGCGAAGTCCTTCGGGACAGGGTGACAGGTGGTGCATGGTTGTCGTCAGCTCGTGTCGTGAGATGTTGGGTTAAGTCCCGCAACGAGCGCAACCCTTATCATTAGTTGCTACCATTAAGTTGAGCACTCTAGTGAGACTGCCCGGGTTAACCGGGAGGAAGGTGGGGATGACGTCAAATCATCATGCCCCTTATGTCTAGGGCTACACACGTGCTACAATGGTGAGTACAAAGAGATGCAAGACCGCAAGGTGGAGCCAAACTCAAAAACTCATCCCAGTTCGGATTGTAGGCTGCAACTCGCCTACATGAAGCCGGAGTTGCTAGTAATCGCGAATCAGCATGTCGCGGTGAATACGTTCCCGGGCCTTGTACACACCGCCCGTCACACCATGAGAGTTGGTAACACCCGAAGTCCGTGAGGTAACCTAACACTTAGGTGTTTATGGAGCCAGCGGCCGAAGGTGGGATTGATGATTGGGGTGAAGTCGTAACAAGGTAGCCGTAGGAGAACCTGCGGCTGGATCACCTCCTTTCTAGGGAGTAGATGTATTGACTTCGGTCGATGCACAATATCTATTGTAATTAATCGTACCTAATTCTCTGTTTAATTTTGAGAGACTAATAGTCTAAAAATGTAATGAGCAATTATAAAAGCACTTTTGGTGTTTATTGTTGTTCATTACATTTTTTGATTAGTTTAACAATATTTTAGTTATATATATAACTAAAATATTGTTAAACTAAAATATATAAAGAGTATGTGCATGATAAAAAACAAACTTCCACAAGATAGTGGAAGTTTGTTTTTCTATATTTAATAAATACTCAAAATACATTCATTAGTAAGCAAAAGTTAAATTGCCTACGGAAGTAGCTACTGTCTTTGAAGTTAACCACTCATTTGTTACAGAATCATCAAAAAAATATAAGGCTCCTTTAGTTACATCTAGTATTTGTCCAGAATATATGGTGCTATTTGAAAGTCCATTATCTTTCATTAAAATATTCGTAGTTGTGTTATAAGCCTTGCTGACACTATATAATGTATCACCTGATTTAACTGTATATGAAGCAGCATATACAGAGCTGCTACTTACTAAAGCTAAGGTTAACGCTAATAGTGTAGTTTTTAAATTTAATTTAATAATAACGAGTCATCCTTTGTATGCCTATGAGGTTAGTTGACGGATTCGGGTTAAAGGCACCCTACTCTAGATAAGAGATTCACCCCATAAGGAAATCCCCCGTTCTCCATTTAGGAGATTTGGCAATTCAATAACCATATTGTAACATTAAGCGACAAATTAAGCTATGCTAAAAACTGGCAAAGTACTAATGTAGGAGTGTTTCAAAAAAAAATCACTTAAAAACATATAATTAATTTATTTTTGTAAATACTATATGAAGAATAGTTAGAAAATACAATAAGTGTTTCGATATCAAAATAAGCAAAAGGAGATGTTATTTTGGGTAATGATAAGAATAGAGAAGTGAGAAAAGAAAAGCAAAATGGAGATAAAAAAACTTTTACAAGTGAAGTTCAAGAATTCCATAAACCAGAGGATTATGAAGATGCTTTTAAAGAATACTATCCAAAACAAAAATAAGTCCTAGTATCTTTATAGTTGTAACAAAATAGAAAAATCATCTCCTGGGTCGCTGTTGTAGCGATCCAGGAGATGATTTAAAAGTTTATAAATAAACTCTTAATTGCTGGGTTAGTTATAATAAGTTTATGTAGGGAAAATCCAATGAAAGAATTAATCGCTGAAGTAGGAAGCACTATAGATACGAAGAGTATTAAAAAGGGTGCAGGTAAGCCAAATAGGATAAGAGCTGAACCAAGAAAAATGCTTCCACTTATTATAGTTCCGAGAAAATAAATACACCCTAATTTAAGTGGAGAATTAGGATTGAGATTCTTATATAATCCGTATACAACTATTGAAGTTATAACCTTATCTATAATGTTAGGAAGTTGGCCACCTGGAAAAGTAGTAGTTAAGGCACCTAAAATACCTGCTACTATTCCTGTAATAATGGTGATCTTAAAATCTTTAGTTAATGTTAGGGACAAAATCATAAATACTAATAAAAGATCTGGTTTCATTCCTAAAAAGATACCTGGTATAATTTGATGCAATATAAGACCTATTGCAAGTAATAGAGAAGTTATTATTAGTTTATTTGTTTTCATAAAAAACAGCTCCTTGTCAAAATAATTTAGAGTTAAAGGCTTTATTATTATTATTTTAAAAGCAAATATCTTTCAGCACATCAAATTAACCACCACCTTTACTTTATTATTTAAAATAAAAAAAACCCTCGCCCTGTATTAGGGCGAAGGATATTCGCTGTACCACCTAAATTATGCTACGAAAAAACTAAGCATATCTTATAATTCGAGCACTGAAATGCTCTAGCCCTTTTAACAGTGGGCATCCGGTAACTACTACTCTCAAAATTTGATTTCGGGTTACTTCTAGCAGGTCCATTCACTAAAGTTATCAATACTGAGATTACACTATCCTCAGCTCTCTGAATTTGCATGGCTTTAACTACTCTTCCTGTTCAACGAATTTACTATAATAATAGCATTAAAATTATTATATGTAAACAATTATTTTCATTAAGAATTGTTTTTATAAATAAAAGCCCACTAAGATATGTAAATAATTTTACATAAAGAGAAGACTTCAACAATATTTCTATTGTTAAAATCTTCTCTTTTATAAATCTATTTTATTGAAATTCTAAGGTACTATTATCAAGCCAAGTCCACTCAGGTTTAAAAACCCTTACATCCTCTAAAAGTTGATCGAAGGCCAAATCTGCTTGTTTTGCCTCTATTAGTATATCTAAGTCTATTCCTAAAGGAATACATTTTTCAATAAACTCGATGAATGATGCTGCATCAATATTATCAGCATGCTTTTTATCTTTTTCACTAGTTTTTGGGCTCGAAAAATGTATTTTTGGTGGTAAAGGTTCACCTTCCCAAGTAGAAAATATATCTTTCAACATAGGTTCTAGTTCATCACCACCGTTGTTGCAGTTATGATGATGTACATCTAGTACCATAGGTACATTTATTTCTTTGCATATGTTTAATACTTCTTTAGTAGTAAAGCTTTTATCATCATTTTCAAATACTAATAACTGTGTTATTTCCTTTGGTAAGTTATTAAAATTCTTAAAGAATCTTTCTGTAGCAGCGAGCTTTCCGCCTTCTTTACCACCAATGTGTAATACCATTTTTCCTAATGGATAGTTAATATCCTTAAAAAGATTAGCGTGGAACTGTAGATTTTTTGCAGTAGTTTTTATTACTTCTTCCTTAGAACTATTTATGACATTAGATTCATCAGGATGAGTATCTACTCTTAAATTGTTGTCGTTAATAAAATTTCCAAGCCATTCAAAATCCATTTTTAAAATTCTTCTAAACTCCCAATCTGTAACTTCAGGATGAGTTGCTAAAGGGATTAAAGCAGAAGTTATTCTATAAAAGTGGACATTGTTTTTTACAACGTATTCTAGAATTTTATGCAAATCATTAACGTTTGATACAGCTACCTTTTGTAGCTTTTCAAGCTTATCTCTAGCCGTCGATTGTTTGGTATATGTAGAAAAAGTTACTGTGCTAGCAGAAGTTATCTTTGCTGACTTTAAGGCAGTAGCCACGTAGCCTAATCTTATTTGCATAATATCACTCCTCATATAATATAGTTATAAATTTGAATATAAATTAAGACATCTCTACTAACTGATATTTTTTAATATATTTTAATAAGCATAATTTTATAGCAATAATAGTACAATAGCGAAGATAAATTACTATTGTAAAAACGTATTAAGTAAAGGTATAAAAATTTGCTAATGAGATAAATCCCCATATTTCAAAAGTTATAAACAATATTTAAACGTTCCTTAAAAACATCTTATTAAATAAATATAATATCTGAATAGATTTTATAATAAACTCAAATTTAATCATATCACATAATCATAGTGTATGTAAAACAATATACATACAATTGAATAAATATTTGCATGTTTTAGAGGATTTCATTACAAAAAAAGAAAAAATACAAATATAAAGGGCTTTATTTTATAAAATTTTAGAAATATGGTTTTTTGTAAAAGAAATATAACACACATTAAGCTAAATGAAAAAAGAGGATACTTTGTTTAAAAGATAACATACTTTCGTTTTGGCATAAATTAATAATGATGAAAAAAATTCGATGTTAATTAGAATAAACCCGGAGTATATAATCGTTTTCAGAGGATCTTAAAGAATTGTAAGAGGTTGTTTGTTATCACTACATAATAGAATATGTAAAAAAAATCATAAAAACTATTTACAACTATCATAAAATTGTGATATAATTAACATACAAACAAGAGCTCAAACATTTATAAGTAAGATTCGAAGATTTAGCTATGAAATTTGTGGAGATAGCTATGATAAATGATGAATTGATCATGAATACGACAAAGTAATTAACATTAGCGTCAGGTATTGATGCGTTAACTCATTAAAAAATAAAAAATTATAAAATTATAAAATTATAAAATTAATTAATTAATCAGATAAACTTTAAAAGCCAATCTTGAGAAGTTTATTACAACTAATATACAAAAAAAGCAGCAGTACATGAAAGTGAACTGCCGCTTTTTGAATTATACAATTAATTGTAGTAATGTGAGTATCATCTCTTTTTTATGTTATAATTTATTTTTTAGTGGAAGTCCAATTCTTATAGTTGTTCCCATTTTAGGTTTGCTTTCTACTACAATGGAGCCGTTATGCTCACCGATAATCCATTTCGCAATAGATAAGCCAAGTCCTGTTCCGCCACTTTCTTTTGCTCTTGATTTATCACATCTATAAAATCTATTAAAAATGTAGGGGAGATCTTCTTTAAAAATACCTATTCCCGTATCAATAATTTCAATTATTAATTTATTTTTTCTAACGTAGCTATTTAACTTTATACTACCACCACTTTGGGTATACTTTATGCTATTATCAATGAAAATTCGTAATGCTTGTTTTAATAAATTTTTATCAGCATAAATATATGTCTCTTCATTAATATTAGTTGAGATTTCATGATAGTCGTCAATTAGCTTTGTTTCTTTTATAATTTCATCTACTAATTGATTGATATAAAATTCTTCTTTGGAAACTTTTTGAGTATTCTTATCACTTCTTGCAAGGAAGAGAAGCTTTTCTACTAATTGTTGCATATTTTCAGATTCGCCCTTAATAGCTGTTATGGATTCTTCCAATACCGCTTTGTCATCTTTTCCCCAACGGTATAACATATTTGCATAGCCTTTTATAACGGCTATGGGAGTTCGGAGTTCATGGGAGGCATCTGAAACAAATTGATTTTGTATTTCATAGGAATTTTGAATACGATCCAGCATTTCATTAAAGTTTTCGGCTAGATGCTTTAACTCATCGTGAGAATTGCTAACATTTATTCTCGTTTCCAAGGCATTAATTGAAATTGCCTTTGTAGCTTTTGTCATGTTTTTTATAGGGAGAAGCATTTTTTTACTTTCTTTAGAGCCAACATCTAATGTAATAATTAAAGAAAATATATTTATGATGAAAATAATTGAAGTAAAAATACCCCCGTATTCATTTTCCTTATCTAGATTTTTAGAAAACTGAAGGAAAATAATTTCATTATTAAGATCTAGTTTAGTAGTAACAGAAACAGATTGTTGATTTAAATTATTAGTAAAAGGAAAAGGTGAGCTATCTTCATGAAAAGAAAGATTCTTTTTATCTTTTTCAGTAGAATAAAGAAGAGTTTCACTTTCATCAAAAACACTGAACGTTACATATTTTATATTAGAAAAAATATCAACATTGATGTCCTGAGGACCTTTGCCTAATTTAGCATAATTAATAGCTATTGTACTATATTTAGTAAGCTCACCCTTAGATTCATTCAATAGATAGAATCTAAAGCCTATAATTAAACCAACACTTAACAGGAACATCGTAACAGAAAAAATAAGAGTATATACTGCGGTCATTTTAAAACTAATTGAAAATCTTAAACGTTTATGAATTTTGTAAGTTAGTTTTTTTAATAGCCCTGGTATAAAACTGAGTATTACTGTTATTATGTTGAAGAAAAATCGGAAACATTGTAATATAACCTTAAAGATAAATTTCAAATTATTCATCTTTTAAAAGATATCCCACCCCTCGCACTGTATAAATGAATTTCTTACTGAATCTATCATCTATTTTACTTCTTAAATAGCTAATGTATACATCTACTACATTAGTATCACCCATATATTCATATCCCCATACGATATCTATAATCTTATTTCTTGTAAGGACAATATTTTTATTTTCAATTAGGTATTTAAGTAAATCAAATTCTGTCTTAGTTAGTTCTATAGAGTTATCTTTAAAGGTAACCATATGTTGATCTAAGTCTATGGTCAATTCTCCAATAGACAATATATTTCTGCTTTCATTGAATGCAAGTGTCTTTTTTAACGCTGTTCTCATTCTTGCAAGTAATTCTTCAATAGCGAAAGGCTTAGTCATATAGTCATCGGCACCTGTGTCAAGGCCCATAACTTTATCCATTATTTCATCTTTCGCAGTAAGCATTATAATAGGAACTGCTGACACTTGTCTAAGTCTTCTTAATACCTCAAGGCCATTTAAGGAAGGCAACATAACATCAAGGATTACGAGATCAAAAAATTCATTAGTGGCCTTATCTAAACCCTCACGTCCGTCATGACATTGCTCAACAATATAACCCTCATATTTTAATTCTAACTCAAGAAACCGAGCTATTTTTATTTCATCCTCAATTATTAAAATCTTTTGCCCGCTCATATATAGACTTTACCTCCAAAATATATTATATTAATAGCTTTATTATATATTATTTCATATATAATTACAGGCAATTAACTCCATATTTTAAATTTTACTATTTAAAAAATAACCTACATTGATAAAACGTAGGTTATTTTTGTGTTCCTTATTCAGTTTTCATTTCTTCGGTAATTTTTGTAGTTACCTTATTAACAGCAACAGACATCTTATCAAAAATCTTGTTTGCTTCTGAATCTTCATTGTTTTTCTTTTGAATTCTTATTTTATGATTAGTTGCTAAGGCTAATATTAATGCTCCAATTACTATGGGGAAAGCTGCTATAGTTAATATAATGGCTAGTGTTACACATATATTTAATACTACAGCATCATTTTTTTTAACTATTAATTTCGTTTCATTGGCTTTTTTAATAAGTTTTTTTACCTCTTTAAAAAAAATGCTTTCACTGCAAGGGGTATCCTCCGACCTAATCTTGTTTTGATTTTCAAGATATACTAAAGCTTCAATAAGGTCTCCGGCACTTTGCTCTAAGGCATTTTTAGCATCCTCATAGCTTACATTAGCTCTTTTTCTTAATTCATCAATTTGTTCCAAATTTATTGACATTTTAATTCCTCCTCGTTTTTATTTCTTTTCTATGTTTTCATTATAAGATTGGAGGATTAAAGATTTATTAGTAGAACATTAAAATTACATTAGAAATTTAAATTTTAGATCTTAATTTTAGAATAACATTGAAAATTGGTGTAAAATATTAATATCAGTATATTTTAAGAAAGGAGTGATAAACATATGATTACGCTGACAGAGCAACAAGCACAAAGTATAGTGGATAGAATGATGAATGTAATACCATATAACGTAAATATAATGAATGATAAGGGAATGATTATTGGAAGTGGAGATAAAAATAGACTTTATGAGTTGCATGAGGGGGCTATGGAAGCTATTTCTAATAAAAAGATGATTGAAATTTCAGAAGGTGGATTATGTACAAAACCAGGAGTAAATACGCCAATAATTTTTCAAGACAAAATCATTGGCGTTATAGGGATTTCAGGTGTGCCAAAGGAGGTTCGTCCTTTTGTTGAGTTGGTTAGAATAACTGCGGAACTTTTAGTAAATCAGGAGTATGTTTTATTTCAAAGAAAAATTAATGAACAGCTAAAAGAGGAGTTTTTATATGAATTAATTTATCTAAACGATGACTATACTCAGGATTTTAAAGAAAGAGGAGATTCTTTGGGAATTGATGTATCTATTCCCCGGGTAGCTGTGGTTTTAACTTTTAGGGAGGACTCCATTGGGAAAGTAAAAAGTAAACTAATGAATTTTTTAAGAAATGATGAATTTTATTTGAAATTAAATCCATCAACTATAGTAACTTTTATGTATTACGATAGGTTTGTTACTAAGAGATTAGAAAGGTTCTTATGCAAAGAAGAGGAGTGTTGCTTTCAAATAGGAGTAGGATATAGTGAAAATATTTTCGGTACATCATTTAAGCAAGCAACGAAGGCACTTGGAATTGGGAAAAAACTTGAAAGCAAAAGAAAAATTTATTTATACAAAGATATAGCCTTTATTTCATTGTTATCAAGTTTTAAAGGAAATAATGATATGAAAAAAATAATTGAGAATTTAGAAGCTGAGAATCAATTAAACTTATTCTCAACATTAAGTACTTATATAAATATGAATGGACAAGTAAATAAAATTTCTGAGGAACTTCATATTCATAGAAATACATTGAATTATAGGTTAGAGAAGGTCGAGGAAGTTACTGGGAAAAACCCAAAAAATTTTATTGATTTGTTCCAATTATATACTGCATATATCTTATCCAAACTATAATTGTTCAGATGCATAAAAATTATAGTTTGATTATTAAACAAATGCCTAATGTTTATTTTTTTGAATTCGTTTACTATATAGATAGAGAACAACAGAGGAGGAATTTATATGCAAGTAACCGCATTAGGCGCAATTATTGCACTTATATTAGCAATTTTTTTAATAATTAAAAAAGTTCATCCAGCATATGCCCTTATATTAGGTGCACTAATAGGTGGTCTAGTGGGTGGAGCAGGACTAACAAACACTGTAGTATTTATGATTGATGGTGCAAAAGGTATCATGCCAGCAATCCTTAGAATACTTACTGCCGGAGTTTTAGCAGGAGTCCTTATAGAATCTGGCGCTGCTGCAAAGATTGCAGAAACTATTGTAGATAAAATAGGAGAAAATAATTCTCTAGTAGCACTAGCACTCGCAACTTTAGTACTGACATCTGTAGGAGTTTTTGTAGATGTAGCAGTTATTACAGTAGCACCAATAGCGATGTCTATTGCCATTCGTGCTAATTTATCTAAATCATCGATTCTTATTGCTATGATAGGTGGGGGAAAAGCAGGAAATATTATGTCTCCTAATCCTAATGCTATAGCAGCAGCGGATGCATTTAAAGTGCCATTAACATCAGTTATGGCAGCAGGTATAGTGCCAGCAGTATTTGGGCTTATTGTTACATGCATAATAGCGAAAAAGCTAATTAAAAAAGGAAGTTTTGTTGAAAAAGGTGAAGTTGATAGTGAAGTTGAGCAAAAACCAAGCTTTTCATCAGCAATTGTTGGACCACTAGTTGCTATAGTATTACTTTCTCTTAGACCTTTATTCAAAATTAGTATAGATCCACTAATAGCATTACCAATCGGAGGGGCCGTCGGTGCTCTTGCTATGGGAAAAATAAAAAACTTAAATAAATACTCAATTGTTGGGTTAACAAAAATGAGTGGAGTAGCTATTTTACTTATTGGTACAGGAACTCTTGCAGGAATTATAGCTAATTCTGGGTTAAAAGACGTAATTGTTCAAGGACTTAATGCTTCGGGCCTTCCTGCATATGCATTAGCGCCAATAGCGGGAATATTAATGTCTGCGGCTACAGCATCAACTACATCTGGTACTGCAGTAGCAAGCACAGTATTTGGTGGAACTATATTAGAACTGGGAATTTCACCTCTTTCAGCGGCAGCAATGATTCATAGTGGAGCAACGGTTTTAGATCATCTTCCACACGGAAGTTTCTTTCATGCAACAGGTGGAAGTATATTTATTGATATGAAGGAAAGATTAAAACTTATACCATATGAATCATTAGTAGGGTTAACTATGACTTTAGTGTCAACTATAATATTTGGAATAATGAAATAGAACTCTAAGTAATTGATCGTAACAATTAATAATAAAGAATATCTCACAGGCTTAAATTAGTAATTCACTTTGGAAAGGATAGATATATATGAAATTTGTGTTAGCACCAGATTCATTTAAGGAAAGTATGACAGCAAAAGAAGCAGCAAAAGCAATGGAGAGAGGAATCAAAAAAATCATTCCACATGCAGAATGTGTGAAGGTTCCAATGGCTGACGGTGGAGAAGGAACGGTGCAGTCTCTTGTAGATGCAACAGAAGGTGAACTATACAAAAAGCTGGTTAAAGGGCCACTTGGTGATGAAGTTCTAGCTACATTTGGAGTACTTGGAGATAAAAAAACAGCAGTAATTGAGATGGCTAGCGCCAGTGGGTTGCATCTTGTGCCTAGTAAAAAAAGAAACCCTCTTTTGACTACAACTTATGGTACGGGAGAATTAATTAAAGCGGCTCTTGATGCAGGAGTTAACCATCTGATTATAGGAATAGGCGGTAGTGCCACAAATGACGGCGGTGCGGGAATGATACAAGCACTTGGTGGAAAGCTCTTAACAAAGGATAATGAAGAGATTAATTTAGGCGGTGGATATTTAAATCTTCTTCATAAGATAGATTTAAATGGACTAGATAAGAGACTAAAAGGTACTAAGATCGAAGTAGCCTGTGATGTTACTAATCCTTTAACAGGCAAAAATGGGGCTTCTTATATTTTTGGACCACAAAAGGGTGCAACAGGCGAAATGGTTAAAATTTTAGATGATAATTTAAGTCATTATGCAAAAATTATAAAAGAACAGTTAGGCTTAGATATTGAAAGTATTCCTGGAGCAGGAGCGGCAGGGGGACTAGGTGCAGGACTTCTTGCTTTCTTCTACGCAGAACTTAAAAGAGGGATAGATTTAGTTATGGAGCATACTAATCTCAAAGGGAAAATGCAAGATGCAGATTATGTATTTACTGGAGAAGGAAGCATAGATGGACAAACACTTTATGGGAAAGCACCTCTTGGAGTGGCTTTAATAGCTAAAGGATATAATATACCTGTTATTGCATTTGCAGGACGAATAGGTGATGGAACAGAGGCTTTATATGAACATGGAATAAATTCAATAATAGGCATATTATCAGAAGCTGAAACAATTGATAAGGCACTTGAAAAGGGTCCAGAAAATATTGAAAGAGCTAGTGAAAATATAGCTAGAATTATTTCGCTTAATAAGTAAGCTAATCTTAACAAGTAAGCTTCGCTTTGCCATAACAAAATAGTAATTAATAACTCCTTAAGGGCTTATTAATTACTATTTTGTTATTTTGTTATTTTTTTAAGAAAAATTTCCTTAAAAATTTGTGATTTTTGTTAACCAATATCTACACCATTGAATATAGTATAGTATAATAAAAAATATGAAGTATATAGTATATTTAGCTCATTAATAAAACAAATTGTAAATTTATAATAATGATAAATTCAACTATGAATCCGATTTATTAGTACATATATCAACGCACAAAACTTATGTCCGCAATATATTTTAGTGATATATGTATCTATAAAAATTATGAATAACTTATAACTCGGTATTAGTGTGTATCGTCTCATTTTAAATTTACACAAAAAGGAGTTTTATTAAATGAGTAAAGATGAAAGAAATTGTAAATCAGATTGTTTAAATAATAATAACAAATGTGAATGTGAATTATGTCATTCTATTAATGCAGATCCAGTAAATATAGAGAAACATGGTGCAAAATTATTAACTGTAAGAATACAAGTGAATGGCGTATGTTTTGGCAAAAAAGTAGCCGTTGCATGCATTATATATGATAATGCTGGTAGAATAATCACTTTTAGAGGGTTTACTACAATACTATGTAAAGAGGATGAATGCAATCAATGTGGTACGATTAGACGTAAACTTGTGTTTGTACTTCCAGATGATATTGAAGAGCCAGAAGAAGTAGACGTACGTATTGCAGCTAATTATTTATTTCCATGTGAGTAAAATAACTATGTAACTATAAAAAGAGATAATGAAGATTTAATCTTCATTATCTCTTTTTTTATTAAAACTAGTCGCATGCAAATAAATAAATTTGTCGAATATTAAAACTTATAATAGAAATTATAAGCTTAAACATGGTATAATATAAACTTATGAGTTGAAAATATATTTAAGTTATACTTAAAAATTATATATGGAACAAAAGAAAGGAAGTTAAAATGAGTAACATAAAATTTGAGGAATTTAATATTAGTGAAGAAATATTAAAAGCAATTAATAATTTAGGATATAAAAATCCTTCAGAGGTTCAGGCTGCGGTAATACCTATAGCCCTAAAAGGTAATGATATCATAGTAAAATCACAAACAGGTAGTGGGAAAACAGCTGCTTTTGCTATTCCACTTTGTGAAAGTGCAGATATAGAGGAAACAGAGCCTCAAGCATTAGTATTAACACCTACTAGAGAACTAGCTCTTCAATTGAGCCAGGATATAACACAAATAGGTAGATATAAGAAAATTAGAGCCGTAGCTGTTTTTGGTAAACAACCTATAGAAATGCAAAAGAAACAGTTAAAGCAAAGAGTGCACGTAGTAGTAGGTACGCCAGGAAGAACATTAGATCATATTGAAAGAGGAACTATTAATTTAGATAAGATAAAATATTTAATATTAGACGAAGCAGATGAAATGCTTAGCATGGGATTTATAGAACAAGTAGAAGAGGTTATCAAAGCTGTTCCTAAAAATAGAGTTACTATGTTATTTTCAGCTACAATACCAGAATCTATTGAAGCAATTTGCATGAAATACATGGTGAATCCTGTTAAAATAGAAATAAACCCTGAAAAATTAACCGTTGAAAAAATTGATCAAGTTTGCTATGAAGTAGAGGAAGATAAGAAGCTCAGTTTGCTTAAGAGAACGCTTTATGTTGAAAATCCAGATTCATGTATAGTATTTTGTAGAACAAAAGAAAATGTTGATGCAATAACAAATCAAATGAAAAATCGCCATTATTCATGTATTAAGATACATGGAGGGTTACTTCAAAATGATAGATTAGATGCTATGGAAAGATTTAAAAAAGGTGAATTTAGATTTCTAGTGGCTACGGATGTTGCTGCTAGAGGTATTGATGTAGAAGATATAACTCATATTATAAATTATGATTTACCCTTAGAAAAAGAAAATTACGTGCATAGAATAGGAAGAACAGGACGTGCAGGCAAAAAGGGAAAAGCTATAACTTTTACAACGCGTCATGAAAAAAGATTTTTACAAAACATAGAAAACTATATTGGTATGGAGATACCTAAAAAACCAATTCCATCAAAGGAAGAGTCTGAGCCATATAGGGAAGCATTTTATGAAAAAAATGATGCCAAGCCTATTATTAAAAAGACTAAAGCATCTAATTTTAGTAGCGATATAATGAAAATATATATCAGTGCAGGTAAAAGGAAAAAAATAAGAAATGTAGATATTGTAGGAACTATTTGCAATATTGAGGGTGTTAGTGTTGAGGATATAGGTATTATAGATATTCAAGATAGTTTCTCTCATGTAGATATCATGGCTGGAAAAGGCAAGTTAGTATTAGAAGCCCTTAAAAACGGGACAATAAAGGGAAAAACAATTAGGGTAGAAAAAGCAAACAAATAGTACTTAATACTATAGAATGCAAAATGAGGTAGATAATCTAATTATCCACCTCATTTTTATATTAAATCATCTCCTGCGGAGCTGAAGTATTAACGACTTCAGAAGGATATTTATACTCCCACTGAAGTTTTCTGTTTGATAGCGTATAAAATGGCTGAAGATAATGGATTTACTGTAGTTTTAATGAGTGGTGACTTAGACCATATTCATTTATTAATAGAATTCATTACTCAACAATATATTCCTGATATAATGAAAGCATTAAAAGGAGTATCGGCTAGATTATTAATTAAAGAATATGGAATAATACTAAAGAAGAAATTATGTGGAGGCCATTTATGAAGACCTTCATATTTCGCTGCAACAGTAAGTGAGATATAGAAGAAGTTTGCTAATATAATATAAACAAAGCGGGTAGGAAGTATCCGAAATTTAACACCCATGGAGTTAGTAGGTAACGAGGACAATGATGTGGGAAAATCTAAGAGCAATCTTAGAAGCATGTGACTTCAGTCATGTGAGCTTCACGCGATAATATATATCTTAATGTTATAGATTAAACATAGAGTTATAAAATTGTTTTTAAATACAATTTAAATACTCTTTAATATGTGTTAAAATATAAAAGTTGTGGGAAAGATTTCGTCAAGGTAACTTAAAAAAAACAAACAACTAGGTAATATTAAGTATTATATAAATTATCAATAATATTACTTGTTAAAAAGGAGAGCTATAATGAAAACATTTCAAGATTTAGTGAATGAGACTTTAGATGTTCAAGATTTAGAGGAATTAGAATCAGCAGCAGATTTATTTCAATTTGGTATTGAAAAAGGATATTATAATAAACGCCAAGCAGATCAATTTAACATTACATATTGGAAAATGAAAAATAAGTGCTTAGCTTATGAAGTTGCCAAAGAAATAAAAGGTAATAAATTAGATATAATTACCATGGTTACTAGTGCCCCAACTGAAATAAAAGACAATATGCGTGAGCTTATAAATTATGTAAATGGGAGAGTTAAGGCACTAAAGGGTAAAATGAATGGGAATAGATAGCATTGCTATTTTATAAATAATAATGAACTAATTGAAGTTAAGTTAATAATCATCTGTGCAGCTCCATTTGGGAATAAAAGGTATATAATATTATAAGTGAATAAGCTTATAGGAATATATGCAAGAAGGGTATATATTTATATATAAATATATACCCTTTATTCGTATAAATCCCCTGCAAGTTTTTCTAATGCACTTGTATTTAGATTGGAAATGGTGTGTTTTTTTAATTTCTATGGTACCCTTATAAAAGGGACATATGAACAAATTAAAGAGTGGAGGAAATTAAATGTATAAAGCATCTGCGGTATTTATAGGTATATTAATTGCTATAATGGTGACTTTTAATGGGATTTTAGCAAATTATACAGATCAGTATGTATCAATATTAATAATTCACATAGTTGGACTTATTGCTGTTATTACTGTTTTATTATTTAAAAAAGAAAAGTTTAAGATTCCCAAAAACATTCCATTATATTTGTTTAGCGGTGGATTCATAGGAGTTTTTATGGTGTTTTTAAATAGTTTATGCTTCAATTTACTTGGCGCTTCTCTAACTTTATCATTAGGTATATTTGGACAATTAGTATTAGCCTGCTTTATAGACCATTATGGCCTATTTGGTTTAAATATTTATAAGTTTAAAAAGAAAAAAGTTGTCGGTTTTTTTATAATATTTTTAGGGCTAGTCACAATGATAATATATTAAATGGGAGATGGGGAAATATGTTGTATATAATTTTAGCAATTTTATGTGGCTGTATTACTATAATATCCATGATTGTAAATTCACATCTAGCTAAAGAAATAGGGATTTTTCAAGGAACCCTTATAAACTATATTGTAGGATTATTAAGTACCATATTACTTATAGTTATAGTGAAAACCACTGTAAACACATCACTTAGTAGTTACACTACAATACCAGCATGGGCTTTTTTAGGGGGGTTACTAGGAGTAATAGTTGTTGCAAGTTCGAACATTGTAATTCCTAAAATTCCTACTATTTATACTACTTTGCTGATATTTATGGGTCAGCTTTTTACTGGTATACTTATTGATTATTTCAGAATGGGTTTTATTTCAAAAGGGAAAATTATTGGTGGCTTATTAATTCTATTTGGGCTAATATATAATTCTAATGTTGACAGGAAAGAATTGATTGGAAAATGTTAACGATATTTTAATTCAGATTATAAGAACATGAGCAACTCCGCAGGAAATGCTTTAATATTGTAGCTGCAAAAGTGATGATTTAATGAAAACTAAGTGATTATGGAAGATAAATTCATAATCACTTAGTTTTTTTATTGGTAGTAATGTATAATAATTTTTAAAAGGTTGTTTTAATATTTAAGAAATTAATGTATAACGTAAGATAATATATAATATAATTATAGAGAAAATAGTTAGTATATTTTATCATATGGCGTCCGTATATAGAAGTGATCACATTGAAAAATAATGAATCGCATTTTTTTTCACTACTGATGAATTTTTAAAAAAAGTAGGTGTTACCTTAAGAATACTGCAGTACTATGATAAAATAGATTTAACGACATTTAGTAATTATAGTGATTTATATCTGCAAATTCTTGTGAATAAATTATAGATTTAAGTAAAAATAAATTAGAATAGTTAAACATTAAAATAAAATTTAATTTGAAGGGTAGGATATGAATGAAAATAAGGAATATTCCTTTTTCACCTCCAGACATAACTGATACAGAAAAAAAGCTTGTAATGGAGGTGCTAGATTCAGGGTGGATTACAAGTGGGCCTAAGGCTATGGAATTTGAAGATCAAATTGCTAAGTATTGTCATGCAAATAATGCAGTAGCACTTTCAAGTGCAAGTGCAGGCTTAGAACTTATATTAAAGGTTTATAACATTTGCGAGGGTGACGAAGTTATTACAACACCTTATACATATACAGCTACAGCAAGTGTAATAATCCATAGGGGAGTTAAGCCAACTTTTGTAGATGTTAAAGAAGGCAGTTTTTTAATAGATGAGCAAAAATTAGGTATGACAATTACACCTAAAACGAAAGCTATAATAACTGTGGATTTTGCAGGGCTTCCTGTAGATTATGATGCTATAAAAGAAGTACTTAGGGAAAAAAATAGAGAAGATATTATATTTATATCAGATTCAGCTCACTCATTTGGAGCAATATACAAAGGAAACAAAGTTGGAACACAGGCTGATTTTAATGTTTTTTCGTTCCATGCGGTGAAGAATTTAACAACATCAGAGGGGGGAGCAATTGTTTTTAATGATAATAAATTTAAGGGGAAGGAAGATTTATTGCGAGAGTTTAAAATAACGTCTTATCAAGGTCAGTCAAAGGATACATTTGCTAAGATGAAAGCAGGAGCTTGGAAATATGATATCATAACAGATGGGATGAAATGTAATATGACAGATATTAGTGCAGCTATAGGGATTTCACAACTTCAAAGATATGAAGGAATGATTGAGCAAAGAAGAGATATTTTTAATGTGTATACCAAAGCTCTTGAAACTAAACAGTGGGCGATTATTCCTTTTATAAAGGATGAAAATAGAGAGACATCATATCATCTATATCCTTTAAGAGTAAAAGGAATTAATGAGATACAAAGAGATGAGGTAATACAAAAACTTGCAGATATAAGCATAGCTACAAATGTTCACTTTACACCTTTGCCAATGTTTACACTTTATAAGAATCTTGGGTATTCTATAAAGGATTATCCAAATGCATATAATCAATATGCAAATGAAATAACACTTCCAGTATACTCAACGCTTAAGTTAGAAGATGCAGAGTATGTGGTGCAAAAAGTAATAAGATGCGTAGAAGAGATAATGGGATAAAGCTCAAATTTAACTGACATTGCCAACTATATAAAAGGAGGTCCTATTATGAAGGTTAAATTTTATACATCTACAAGAGAATATACTAATAAAAAGTCGGAATTTAACAATGCTGTTCTAGGAGTTATGGAAAGAGGAATATCGATGCTAGGCACAGAGGTAACTGACTTCGAAGAAGCAGTTAAAAAATTTACTGGAGCTAAATATGCAATTGGTGTTGCATCGGGTACAGATGCCTTAGTAATGGCTTCTGATATACTAGGTTTTAAAGATGGGAAAGAAGTAATAACTTCACCTTTTACTTTCTTAGCGTCTACATCTTGCATTGCAAAGCATAGGGCAAAACCTGTATTTGTAGATATTGATGAAGAAACTTTTAGTATAGATGTAGGCAAAATAGAAGAAGAAATAACAAAGGATACCGTAGGAATTATCCCAATTCATTTATTTTCACAAATGGGTGATATGGATAAAATTATGGACATAGCCAGTAGAAATAATTTGAAGGTTTTAGAAGACGCTGCGGAATCGTTTGGTATGAGATGGAAAGGGAATGGATCAGACTTTAGACATGCAGGTACAATAGGAGACTTTGGTGTTTTCTCATTCTTTCCTACCAAGACTTTAGGAGCTTATGGCGACGCTGGTATGTTAGTAACTAACGATGAAAACTTAGCACGTATTACTAAAATGTACAGGGTTCATGGGGCTTCTAAGAAGTATCATTATGATTACATTGGATATAATTCAAGATTGGATTCAATTCAAGCGGCTATATTACAAGTGAAAATGAAATATATAAACGAAGCAATTCAAAAGAGAAATCATATTGCAAAATTATATATAGATAGATTACAAGATTGTGAGTTTATTAAAATACCTAAAATTAAAGGAAATCAAAAGCCGGTGTATTATGTATTTAATATATTAGCCGAAAGAAGAGATGAACTTTGCGAATATCTAAAAGTTAATGAAATAGGAAATAGTATTTATTATCCAATACCGCTTCATATTCAAAAATGTTTTGAATACTTAGGATATAAAAAAGGTGATTTCCCAGTATCTGAAAGAATAGCAAATGATATCATTGCACTTCCTATATACCCAGAGATAACTGAGGAAGAAGTAGAATTTGTTTGTGAAACTATTAAGAAATTCTATAAAAAGTAAAGGAATCTCCTATCATTTTAGTATCAATCATTACATAAACCAAAAATATAAATAAAGTTTGGTTGAAATAGAGTAAAAAGAACATTCCATAATTAGTTGGACTAATTATGGAATGTTCTTTTGTTTTAAATAATTATGGTGATGTGGACGGTTCATGTAAGTGTGATTTTAAATTTTTAATGTAAGATCTTACCTTATAAATTTCTACTGCTGTAAATAATGTCGGTGGTCCTAGTTTAGATAAAAAATTAATGACTTCTGTACTTTCCTGTACAGTGTCTTTAGCATATACGTAATCTGGTTTTAGCAATATACATCCTACCATACAACCTATTATGGCTGGATATGTGTTAAATTTAATATCTTTTAGTTTTGCTTTGAAGATAGCATTATTAATTCTATCTACTAAGGCTTTTCTGGGGTGACATAAATTTATTGTTTTAAATATAATAATAACCCCCTTAAAAACTATATATACTAATTATAGTATATGGAACTTATGGGTAAGTGATATAGGCATGAGATAATTTAATATGTACTAAGTATAAAACGGTAACAAACTTTAATCGGTATCTTGCAATGTATAATAGCGTGTGCTAGTATATAATAAAGGAAAATAATCTAAGAGAAGGTGAATTAATGAATGTACAATTTAAAAAAGGCGTTCTTGAATTATGTGTGTTATCTGTACTTGATGGTAGAGATTGCTACGGATATGAGCTTGTAAATGAAATTTCACAAGATATAGATATATCTGAAGGAACCATATATCCTTTGCTTAGGAGATTAAAAAGTGATGGATTTGTAACTACTTATCTTCAGGAATCACAAGAAGGCCCACCAAGGAAGTATTATAGCATTACAACACTTGGTAAGAATACAAAAGAAGAGCTAAAAGATGAGTGGTTAGATTTTGTAATCACAGTGAGCAAAGTTTTAAAAATAGAACAGAAATAGGAGATGAGTATATGAATAAAAATCAATTTATGAAAGAACTTTCAAGAAATTTACCTAAAGTTCCTGAAGAAGAAAAACAAGATATTTTAACTGATTATGATGAATATTTTACTATAGGCACAGAACAAGGAAGAAGTGAAGAAGACATAGCCCTATCTCTTGGAGAGATTAGAACTATTGCAAAACAGTTAAGAGCAAATTATATGATTGAGAAAGCACAAAATACAAAATCTTCAGGGGACATTGGTAGAGCTGTAATTGCAGCCGTTGGATTAGGCTTTTTTAATATAATATTGTTAGGGCCATTTATAGGTATTGTTGGAGTGCTCATAGGATTGTATGCAACAGCTTTTGGGTTCGCAATGAGTGGAATCGGGGTAGTTTTAGGGACATTTCTTAAACCAATATTTCCACAGTATATATCCATGGATGTAAATTGGATAATAAGTATTGCAATTGGTATAGGCCTTAGTGCTTTAGGATCTTTAATGTTTATAGGCTGTAAACATCTAACCAAATGGCTATATAAAGTGACTATTAAATATTTGAAAACAAATATCAAAATAATTAATGGTAAAAAGGAGCAAGACTATGAGAAAGTTTAATGAAGAAAAGGTTATAAAATGGTTGATAATTGTAGTTATGTGTTCAATAATACTAGGAGGAGTAGGGTACGTGCTTGAGTATAAAGTAGGTATTATAAAATCTAACAATGATATAATACAAGGGAACAGTACATCTAATGATAAGTTTAATATAGATGCTACAAAGGAATTTAGTAAAGGAAATATTAAAACCATAAATGTAGGAACAGTAAGCACAGACGTTAACATTATCACTACCAAAGAAGATAAAATAAAAGTTCATTTTTATGGTAATTCAAATTCGAAAAAGTCAGCACCACATTTAGAGGCAAATTTAAATGGGGATGATCTAGATGTTTTAATTAAATATCCAGGTAAAATTTTTGGTATAAATATAAACACAAAAATAAATTTAGATATATATGTTCCGGAAAACTATAAAAAGGATTTAAAAATAAATACAACATCAGGAAATGCTATTATAGGAAATGTACAGTTGGATAAATTTAGATTTGATACAGTATCAGGAGATGCTAAGATAAACTTATTAACAGCTAATGAAACAATATTTGAGGGTACTTCTGGTAAAGTAAATGTAAAATCTTTATTAAGTAAGAAGAATGGATTTAAGACAACTTCGGGGGATACAAAAATAGGAAATGTTACAGGAGATATATTAGGAAAATCAGTTTCGGGTTGTTTCAAGTTTGATTATAAAAACTTTGATAATGGTATTAATATAGATACTATTTCAGGAGATGTAGAATTAAAACTTCCTAAAAAGTCGGAATTTAAATTAGATTTTGACAGTACATCAGGTAATCTTAAAAATGATTTTCCTATAACGGTAACAGGAGAAGCTGACAAACATGAAATAAAAGGTACTGTAGGTAATGGAAATAAAACAATAAAAATAAATACAACTTCGGGTAATTCTATTATTAATGCTTCGGGTGAATAAAATTATGGATATAAACAATGTATTATGTTTGTTATAACAATTAATGAATGTAATACAAATAGTGAACTGCTCCCTGCCTACTTGACAGGGAGCAGTTTACAGTAGTTGAATTACATTCATTAGTTTTTATCCTATTTATAAAATGGGAGCTTATGAATTAGATAAACTTCTCCTTCTATACACACTCATAATGATACCTATAGACATCATATTAACAAGGCATAAAGAACCTCCATAGCTTATAAAAGGAAGTGCAATTCCTATAACAGGAAATATATTTACATTCATTAATATATTTGCTGCAAATTGAACTATAAATATACTAATTAGTCCGCTAATAAGTAATCTGCCATAATTATCTCTTACATATTTTGAAATATGTAGAATTCTACATATGAAGGAAACAATAATAGAAATAATAACCGCAGCTCCTAGCCAACCAAAGGTGTGTACTATATAACTAAACACCAATGTTGATTCCATAACAGGTAGTTGTAATAGTGCTTTATTTGCAGAAAATCCATGCCCGAAAATTCCAGACGTATGTGTTATCTTATACATTTGTACACCTAAGTATCCAGCTCCTTCTGGATCAAAGAAGGGTTTTAAAAAGCCCATAAATCTAGCTATTCTGTATGGTTCTGATACAAAAAAAAATAGCAAACAAATAGTATTAAATGCAAAAATGTAAATTGCATATCTTTTTTTCATATTAGATTTAAGTGCTAAAACTATAAATGCAATAAAATAAATTCCACAGTAACCTAATCCTAGAGCAGCCAGCATTAAAAGCATTGGAATAATTAAATACCCTACAGCTTTAATTAAATTCATTTTTTTATTCCAGTCATAGTTATTGAATATACCTGCAAGTGCAATTATAAATACATATAAACTAATTGCTTTAATATCAAATGTGAATCTTCCTACACTAATAAAAAGACTTCCATTTATAGGGTTGCTTATAAAAAATGATAAGATAAATAATAAGCACATGCCTACAAAGATATGTTTCGAATACCTTTGAAGTTTTCTATAGTCAAAGAAATATAATACTACTATACATATGGTACCAATAGCAGCATATAATAAGCTGTGATTAAATAGATAATCACTACTTCTGTATGAACTTTTATATTGCATAAGATACATCAATGCAACGCCTGTATTTACGAGTAATATAGTTAAAATTAATGTAATCCAATCTGGCGTTCCCTTATGTGCTATATTTAGCTGTTTACCTACGGTTATGCCATCCCCCACTCGATTAACAGCTTTATTTACTGATTCTTCTTGTGATATTCCCTTTTCAGAATATTCATCTACGATATCCTCAATGTGTGATGATAACTCCTCTTGTATTTCTTTATGAGCTTCTTTATATTTTACAAAAGAACATACATAATCTATATATTCGCTAATTTTAGAATTATCTCCTACGCCCATAAGATAGCCCCCTGTAATATTTTATCAACTGTAGAACGGAAAGTTGCCCATTCCTCTTCTTTTTCCTTTAAAGATAATCTACCTTCATCCATTATCCTGTAGTATTTTCTAGGGCGGTTTCCAGAACCCTCACTCCAATATGATTCTACCAATCCTTTTGTCTCTAAGGTATGAAGAATTGGATAAAGAGTCCCCTCCTTTAATGTAAATACACCCTTTGATTTTTCTTCCATTTCTTTTATCATCTCATAGCCATACATTGGTTTTTTATTAATTAATTTTAGAATAAGAATTACCGTACTTCCTTTTAAAAGTTCCTTGTTTATTGACATTTTTCTGCCTCCTTTATATCGAGCTAATGGCATAATTTATACCTAGCAAATCTATACATAGTTACTCTAGGCATAATAATAACATTAATTTACAAAATGTCAATATGTATTGAAATTTTTATTTACTGTTTTTTACTTTAGTTTTATTCGTACTTGACAATATAAGTATATAGTATTATATTTATAGTGAACTACAACAAATAGTACACGCAGTACGCACAGTGAAGAGTTAATTATCCGAGAGAAGGTGAAACCTTGATAAATATCGATAGCAGAAGTGGTAAACCTATTTATGAACAGATTATTGAGAGAATAAAGGAAAATATAATAAAAGGAATATTAAAGCCAGGAGATAAGCTACCTTCTGTACGCGAACTTGCATCGCTTATAACAATTAACCCTAATACTATAAGCAAAGCGTATAATGGGCTGGAAAGAATGAAGGCAATTGAAGTTTTAAGAGGAAAAGGAACCTTTGTAGTAGAAAATTTTAAACCCATCATGAGTGAAGAAAAGATGAGAGAAATAAAAGAAAATATGAAGAAAATAATTATAGAAGCACATTATATAGGTGTTGATAAGGATACGTTAATAGATATACTAAATGAAATTTATAGCCAGTTTTAACACATTTCAGAAGGAAAGTCTCCCACTTCTATAGGTGGAAGTTACATAATATAACAAAGAGAAAACTTCGAAGAAGATAAATCTCCTTCTGAAGTCGTTAATTTATCTTCTTCGAAGATGAGCAGCTCCGCAGGAGATGATTTAACGACATGTCAGAAAAAAATATATTAATAGATGGTGGAGATGTTTCTAATTTTAATTTAAGGAGTGTTTTAAATTGAAAAAAATACCACATTTAATCTTACTGGGTTGCATAATTATCACAATCTCAATATCTGTTTGCGGTGAAAAAGGCACAAAAAACAATCTAATTATAGGAAATAAAAGTTCAGAAATTATTAGTGATATAGTAATTCATAGAGTTGATAAAACTAATATAATAGGTAGTCATCTTAAGACTAACCAGCATTGTTATTTCGATATGGGTGTACAAGAAAATTGTACTTATAAAGTGGAATTTGAAGATAAAAACAACAAGAGTACTTGTAGCAAAGAATTTACGTCTAATTTTAATAAAGATGACATAGTAAATATAAATATTTCAAAAGACAATAATGGAGATTGGTCTATTATTACAAAAAATTAAAAAGATTAAACATTGAGAACAGAATTGTTCTCTTTTATTTTTGCTTTTGTTTAATTCATAATAAATATGGTAAAATATAAAATATGGATTATATGGAGGTGATACTATGAAATATGCAGAAGTCTACAACAAAATAAATGAAAATAATTTTATCCACCGATGCATCCTAGTTAAAGGGAAATCTGCTAGTGGTAAAACAACTATGGCAGTTTCTAAATATAAGAATATGATAGAAAATGAAAATATAAAAAGTTCAAATATATTATGCTTATTTATGAATAAATATCAAAATATAACATGGACAAGAAAGATGGATTTTAATATGACCAGTGAGACTCGAAAAAACTCTTATTATGGATTTATTAGAAAAGAGCTATCACTTTATTGGCCATATGTAGTAGAAAATTGCAAGGAATTAAAAATTAGTTTGTTGAAACCTGAATTCGCATCTTTTGATGCTACAAATTATGCTATGAAAGCACTAGTGGAGCATTTTAGAACATCTAAAGGGTACTTTATAGATATTACATCAACTTCTTCTAAAATAGCCTCAGATCTGATTTCTAACATAAATAATGCTGCACTATCATTAGTGCCTTTTAATGAAATAGGAACTAGGCTATATAATTCACTAGAGGTAAAGGACTTTTGTGCAAAAGAAACATATAATCAATTGGATGAAGTAATTCAATATTATATCTCAAAATTATTGGGAAGTGGTGTTGTAGATTATGGATTGTGTTTTTATCTGTATAATAAGTATTTACTTAAAGATGCAAGATACTTTAATATGAATAATATAAAATATCTTATAGTAGACGATATAGATCAGGCTTCACCAGCAGAGATGCAGCTGATATTTAAGCTTATTAATAACGTAGACAAGGCATACTTGTTTTACAACCCAAATGGTGGATTTTGTAGTTATTATGGGGCTAATTACGATTATCTAAAGGAAAAATTAAATATTGAATATGATGAAGTTACTTTAGATGAGCATTTTTGCTGTAATGATGAATTTATTGATTTTTCGAGGGCAATAAAAAACAGGGCACATAATAATTACGAAGAGGAGAAAATAAGTGACAACCTACCAGTTTATATAGATTTGACTTCACAGCTTCGATGCGAAATGGTTGAAAAAATATCATTTAAAATTGAAGAACTAGTAAATCAGGGAGTTAAACCTAAGGATATAGCTGTAATATGTCCATTTAATGATTTTGTTATTTCTCATGAACTACAGAAAAAAACAAAAGAATTAGGTATATCAGTCATGGAAACTTCTAAAAAATATAGATTTATTGACAATGAATATTTACATCCATTAATTATATTAGCAGTATTATGCAATTCTTATACAAGCATAAGATTAACAAGTGAAGATTATAAAAACTTTTTTTCTTTTATGTTACAGCTAGATATAATTAGGAGCTCGCTATTTTCTCATTTAGTAAATGCGAGTGGAGAGATGCGAGATATTAGTAAAGCGGTCCAAGATAGAGTAGGCAGTGAGGTCGCAAGTAATTATAATGAATTAAAAAAATGGATAGGTGATTATAAAGAAAGTAACTTGGAACGCAATATACCACTAGGAGAATTTTTTAGAAAAGCATTCTTAGAAGTGTTTATAATTATACCAAAAGTTAAACAACATGTAGGGGACTATATAAGTATATATGAAAACTGTGAAAGCTTCGTAAATACTTTAGATAAATTACAATTTAAAGGGAAGTCATCTGAGGAGAGATTTATAGAATTTATAAGGCGTGATGGAAAAGATTTTTATTCGTTGAATGATATACAAGAAATGCTATTACTAGAGAATAGTATAGTTTTCACATCACCATATACATATTTAACTTCAAATTTAAGTAGCGTGGTTCAGATATGGGCAGATATTAACAGTAATATGTGGTGCTCAAGAAATGTAAAGGAATTATCAAATTATTATGTGTTAAGAAGTAATTGGGATATTAATGATATCTATACGCAGGAAACAGAAAACAATAATATATATAGAATTTTAATGTCCGTTGTTGATGGCCTTTTAAGAAAATGTAGGGGTGAATTATACATATATGGCAGTGAGTATTGTCTAAATGGATATGAACAACAAAGTATATTTGCGGATATCCTTGTAGAAATCTTAAGCGGAAGAGGTGAAAATTATGATAGGGGATATGAGTAATGAAGAGGTAAAAATAAGTTATAGGGATGATCAATTGCCTATAATGGAATATAGAGGAGGAACCATGGCAGTTCCAGCGGTTCCAGGAGCAGGGAAAACTTTCATAATATGCAATCTAGTATGTGAACTTATAAAAGATAAAATTCATAAACCTGGGAAAATACTTATAGTTACTTTTATGAATAGTGCAGTGAATAACTTTAAACATAGAATTTCAATGGTTTTACAAAATAAGGGGATAACAGCAAGTAATGATTATGAAGTTATGACTATTCATAGTTTAGCGCTAAAGATTTTAAAAGATAGACCAGATGTAGTGGGAGTTAATGAAGAATTTAAAATATTAGATGATGTAAATAAAAGCTTATATTTAAATAAGTGCATTATGCATTGGAGAAGAAACGGTGGAGAAAATATATTTAAGGCTATGATATTAGATAAATCCCTAAATAAATACGCAGGAAAACAAAATGATTGGTGGAATGATTTTTTCATGACGGTGGATACAATTATTGGGGAATTAAAGATAAATGATATTTCTCCAGAAAAGTTAAAAGATGAAGTAAAAAATTTAAACCAAGACAGTATTTTAAAGCATATAGCTGAAATTTATGATTCATACACTAAAACTCTAAAAAAAGAGGGATATATAGATTATAACGATTTGTTAATTTTTGCATATAAGCTTTTAAAAACTGATAATGTGCTTCGTGAAAAATTAAATGTGAAATATACCTTTGTATTTGAAGATGAGTGCCAAGACTCTAATTTAATTCAGGGAAAAATATTGGGTTTGATTTCTGAAAAAAATGGAAACTTAGTTAGGGTAGGGGATGTTAATCAAAGTATAACAGGTACATTTACATCTTCAGATCCAAAATTTTTTAGAGAGTTTTGTGATAATGCAAATAAAAAGTTTGACATGTATATGGCGGGCCGTAGTACAAAACATATTATTGATTTAGCAAACGAATTAGTTCAGCATACCAATAATCATCATGGAGAAGAAAAATGTAGGTGTGCATTAGTAAAGCAAGAAATTAAAACAGTACCAGAATTTTTCAAAATAAAAAAGCATGATGTTGACAATTACGGAATAAGCACTATAATTTGTAGTTCAAATCAGGATGAAATTAATAAAGCTACTATGCTAACAATGAAATTCAAAGAAAAATATCCTAATAAAACCTGTGCAATATTAGTTCCGTATAATAATCAAGTTAAAGAAATAGCGGATAAACTCAGAGTGTTAAATATAGAGTGTGATGAATTGTCAAATAAATCAGATAAAAGATGTAAGGCTGCATTTACATTAGGATATATATTGCAGTTTATTTCAGAGCCACATGATAGTTTTAAATTCAAAGATTTAGTGAAGAATGTCTTTATAGAAGATAACAACGAAGAAAGTGAAAGGTTGTTTGATTTCATACAAGATTATAAAGTAGAAAAGCTAATGTACCCAGGTGGTGGAGTCATAGATCAGAAAGATATTCCTCGCGAAATATTAGATTCAAAGGTGTATCAAGAATTTATAAAGTGCATGCAGCAGATTAAAATAATATTTCAATATCCACAAACACATTTAGATAGACTGATTTTGCATATTAGCGATGTTTTAAATTTTAGTCTTGAGGATAGAGCGATGGCAGATGCAGTTGCAGCGTATATTAGACTTCTATCAAAAGATGATAGTGAATTTTGCTCAAAGTATATAGTGGATCAGTTGCTAGATGAAAAAAACGGTATATTAAATCATATTTCAGGTATAATTTATGACCTAGAAGGATATGAACCTTCCTCAGATAGAATAACAGTTTCTACTTGTCATAAGGCTAAAGGACTGGAATGGGATTGTGTATTTATATTAAGTATAACAGCTTACCAATACCCATATATGACAACAGATAAATTTAGGGAGTACTATTACTTGAAACAACAATTTAAAAATCCCACAGTTCTTTGTAAAGCTGAAATTGCAAAAATTCTTGGTAATAATATTTGCGAAGATCCAATTGGGGAAGCCAAAATACAGATCATAAATGAAAAAATAAGGCTCTTATATGTAGGAATAACAAGAGCTAAAGAATATTTGATTTTAATGGCAGCTAAGTGTAATGAAGGTAAATGGAATGAAAGTAAACCTTCAGAGTACTTTTATGTGCTTCAAAACTACATAAACAGCCAAAGGGGTGATGGTAAATGTTAGATATTAGAAAATTAAATCACGTTTACTATAGTCAAAATTTATTAAACACTTTTGATAAATGCCCTTTAAAATTCAAAATCAAGTATTTAGATAATGTTAGGTGGAAAAAGGATTCAATAGATAATGAGGATTATTATGAAAATATGAACATGGGACTCGATTTTCATCTTATCTGTGAAAGATATTTTTCAAATATCCCTGTTGGTATAGATAATAGTAATACGGATTTAATAAATTGGTTCAATTCCTTAAAAGAAAAATTTGCTGTTTTAGATGAAAATACATATTTTACTGAATATGAAATAAAAATGAGAAAAGAAAACATAAGAATTCAGGCAAAGTATGATTTGATAATTATTAAACCGAATAACAAAATAGAAATATGGGACTGGAAGACCGAAAATAGAAAACTTGACTATAAAGAAGTATGTAAAAGAATGCAAACTATTGTTTATATGTACATATTAGGAGAGAGTTCTTTGAAAATATTTGATAAAGATATACCCCTAGAAAATATAAGTATGAATTTTTGGCAACCTCAGTTTAAAGATGATATAATTACTATTAATTATTCAGAGAGTAATCATAGAATTCAAGAAGAAAAAATTATGGAGATAACGTGTTCATTAGATAATTATAATTTTAGTTTGGATTTTAATAGTGAACTATATGGCACGCAGTGCAAATATTGTGAATTCGGTGGATGCAACCAGGTTTGCGATGAGGTAGGGAGAAAACAATGAAGAATTTAAGGGATTTTAACAAAAAAAGAATAGATATTGATGAGTTGCAACAATATCTTAATATAGAAGATTATATGGAACTAGCAAAGGTAGTAAGGAATTTAATTAATGAAGAAGTAATATTACCAATAAAAAGTAGCAATCTAAATGGTAAGAAACCAGGGTTATATAATAGGTATACAATTATAGACGCGAAACAAGAAAATTCTAAGTATACACAAGAATTATCATATGGTATTAATGTCCGGTTAGACAAAACTTATTATATGAAAAACATTGGTAAATATAAAGAAGACAGGAACTTCATTCTTTCTTTAAGTAGGTTTCTTGATGAGCGAATAGATTTATTGAATACAGAAGTAGCAGCTAATGAAAGAAGCTTTCAAATTTGGGAAAGAGAGAAGTTCCTTAATAGAGAAGGCGGAAAAAGGATACTCAGAAATCTTAACTTATCTGAAAAATTTTTAAATATTTACGACACTACGCAGCCTCTTTCTTATTATTCTTATAGCAAAAACTCACCACAAAAGATTTTAATAATTGAAAACAAAGATACATTTTACAGTATGAGAAAACATCTTATAAAAGGGAATAACACAATATTTAGTGAAGAAATCTTCACATTAATATATGGTGGAGGGAAAAATATATATAAAACATTTAAAGATTTTGAGCTTTGCGCTGAGCCCTATCTTTTGCATAAGGATAATGAAATTTTATATCTTGGAGATTTGGATTATGAGGGAATAATAATTTATGAGGGGTTATATGAAATATTCAAAGGAAATTTTAATATAAAATCTTTTGTTAAAGGATATGAATTTATGTTAGATAAATTTATTAAGGAAAATATAAGTTTGCCAGATACAAAAGAAGGTCAAAATAGAAATATAGGAGAAATATTTTTAAGAGAATTTACGCAGGAGTATAGAGATGTTATAATGAATATACTTAGCTCAAATAAATATATACCTCAAGAAATATTGAATATTGGGGATTTTTAGAAGCGTGAATAGGAGGAATTAAAAAAATGCGGGTAGATTTTCTTAAAGATTTTGATATAAGAATGAAGAAGGTTGGAGCCTACGTTCTCCTTTGTAAAAATAGTATGTTTAAGAATACATGGAAGAATTATGGATTTGAGGAAACTCATGAGTACATAAATTTAATTTTTGCAGTAATGATTTACATCATGGAGGAGTCATTGAAGGATGAATACTGTACTAAGGATAGTATAGGGAGTTTTATTGATGATATTAATATGAAGTACTTTAAAAAACCACTAAGCTATGAAGAGTGCACGGATTTGGGTGAATTTATAGTAACTATAGTGCTGTGTGATGAAGGAAAGGCCATGTATTTTAAAGGATTTGACTTTGGAAAAGGGGGATACACGGACATATACATAAGTTTCGTTGGGAATAAGATAGTTTATGTTGACGATGTGGTAAAGAGGACTTCTTATTATTTAACGGATGATGGTTATTCGCTTCTTTTATCTACTTTAGAAATTGAAAGCTATATGAAGCTCACCATACATGAAATGATATTTAAGATTCATCTTGAAAAAGCTAGTTATGATAAGGCTGTAGATGATATTAAAAATATATTTAATCTTCTTAGAATACAACTTCAGAAGATGCATGATGCAACGCGGAGAATTAGGCAAAATGCTCTTAACTATTCTGTGGAAGAATATAGACAATTATTAGAAGGTAATATGGATTCCTTAAATGCAACAAGAAAGAAATTTAATGAATATAGAAATATGGTTAACCTTAAAATACAAGAGATTAGCGAGTGGGACATAAACGTTAAAAAGCTTAGTGATAAGGAACTTGAAAATCTAAAATTCTTAGGAATAATTGAGCAGTATCTTGGTCGCGCAATTGAAGAACAGCAAAAGATATTAAACACTCATTTTGATTTTAAAAGTGTTTACTCAAAAGAACTAGAGGAAATGGCATCTATGTCACTTATAAAGAGATTTAATATAGAAACGGATATATATGACAAGATTATTTGCGACAGTTCAAAGCTAGAGGCTATTGATTCTATTTTAAGACCACTATATAGAGCACCGATTAATAAATTTTATAACATTAATAAGTGTTTACAGTACCAGAAAACTATAAAGGTAAAAGAAATTGAAGAAGATGAAGTGGTATCTTTTGAGGAAGGTAATTGGCTTAAGGGAAAAAGAGAAAAAGCAAAACTAAAACTTGCGAAATACAAAAGCTCCTTAAAATTTATTTTAGAATTTACCTCTGAAAAAGGCGAAGTATCCCTTAAAGAAATATCAGATAAGATTAAAAAGGACCCTAGCAGTAAAGAAGTTTTAATACCAACCGTTGAGATATTTAGGGAAATAATAATTGAACTTTTAAAATATAAGCATATTGATATAGCAGAGCTAAAACAAGAAAAGGAAGAAACAATATCAGAAAAAGAAAAGTTCGAATTTGAGTTAAATGAAACTATTTTAGACTTAATGTGCGAGAATATTGAGCTTAGAGATATTAAAAACATTTATATTTCCAAAATAATTAATAGTGAAGAAAAAATCAAATTTTATGGACTTCCAAGTGATAAAGGTATAGTTAAAACTGTTAAATGCTCAGATGTGTGTTTTGAGATAGAAAGGTAGTGAGGTAAGGTTATGTACAATATAGAGGATATAAATACTAGTAACAAAATATTTTACTATTTAATTCAAATGGGAGAACTTTCAGAAGAAAAGGAAAAAGATCTATTTAGAATGTATTCTGAAAGTGAGCAGATAATGAATTTAGTGAAAAGACAAGGAGAAAATTGTGACTGCAGGGTGGAAAAGTACAGTGGAGTTATATATCTTATACCGAGTGAGGAAAATGATTTTTTAGGATACTCTAAGGGTGTACTTAAAAAAGAACTGTGTAAGTCTAATTGCAATGACAAGGACTACTACCTATCACAGTTTGTAATACTTACTATGCTAGTTGAGTTCTATGGTTCTAAGAGTAGAACAAGTAAATGTAGAGATTTTTTAAAGGGTGGAGAGTTATTAAATATAATAAGTAATAGATTAAAAGAGAGTACCGAAAAAGAAAATTTTGAAGAGTTTCAAAGCAAAACGGGTATTGCCTATACTAATATTTCAGAACGTTTTGAAGCACTTAAAAGTTCCGATAAGCAAACTACTTCTAAAACTACTAAGGAAGGGTTTATATACACCATACTTAATTTTTTAGAAAATCAAGGACTTATAAATTATGTGCAGGCGGATGACATGATAATTACAACTGCAAAGCTTGATAACTTTATGGATTGGAACATATTAAATAAAAATAACTATGAAAGAGTAGTTAAAGCTTTTGGGGGTGAAATTAATGAGTAAAATAAATGCCCTTAGGATTGTAAACTTTAGTTATAATAATAACTCAATGAAGATAGATGATGAAATATTTGAACTAGGTGGAGAGAGTACCCTTTTGAGTCTTAGAAATGGCGGGGGGAAGTCTGTAATGGTTCAGCTAATGATGGCTCCTTTTGTGAATAAGAGGTATAGGGATTTAAAAGATAGAACATTTAAAAGCTATTTTACTAAAACATCACCAAGCTATATTTTAACAGAGTGGATGCTCGATGGCGGTGTGGGGTATGTGCTTATTGGTATGATGATTAGAAAAAGATTGGTTTCGTCTGATGATGATTCAGGTGAGGATTTAGATATAATAACTTTTATACATGAGTATAGGGGTAATAGTAAATATGATATTTATAATTTTCCAGCAGTTGAAATTGAAAAGAATATTAAGAAAATCAAGAGTTTTACTTCGACTAAAAGGTTACTTGAGGAGCTCAAAAAAGATAAGAATATAAACTTTAATTACTTTGATATGACTGCACATGCGCAGAGTAAAAATTATTTTGATAATTTAAGGCAGTATAAGATAAATAATAAAGAATGGGAAAGCATAATAAAAAAGATTAATATGAAAGAATCAGGGTTATCAGAACTTTTTCAAGAAGCAAAAAATGTATCAGGGCTTGTGGAGAAGTGGTTTATTAAAGCTGTAGAAGATAAGATTAATAAAGATGAGGATAAAATAAAGAATTTCAGTGAAATAGTTAAAAAGTACATATATCAGTATAGATATAATCAGTCTAAAATAGAAAAAAAAGAAGCTATAGAAGAGTTTAATTTATGTGCAAGGGAAATATTAGTTGCGGCAGAAGATTTTATGGACAATAGATCTCATAGTAAAAGTTTAGAAAATAAAATAGCTAATCTTATAAAATATTTAGAAGATAGTTTAAGCGTTGCAGAGCATAAAAAAGACGGACTAGAGTTTAAAATATCACAAATAGAATCATATATTGTGGAAATCAAATATGAAAAGATATCGTCAGAGGTTTATGAACTTTGCGGTAAGGCTAAGGAAATAAATGTAGATAAAGGAATAGCTGCAGAAGAAGGTTCAAATATTAATGAAAAAACAAATTTTCTTCAAAAGGAGCAGAGGATACTCGAGTGCTCAAAGATATATGGGGAGTATGTTAAAGCCTCAAGAGATGTTCAAAAATATGAAAATCAAATAGAAGTTTCAAAGGAAAAGAGTAAGGATTTACAACCAGAAAGAGACAATACGGGATTCACTTTAAAGAAATATTATGAAGGTAAAGAAAAGGCGACTTCAAAATTTTTACAAGAAAACGAGAAAAATATAAAGAATACAAAAATAAATATAGATGAATCAAAAAACCGAATAGATGAAATTAATAAGGAGCTTCAACAAAAGAGCATAGTGAAGGGAGGGCTTCAAAGTAATATAAATTCATTTTCTATCGAGGAAGAAAATTTCAACAACAGATATAAAAGAGCTTTTAAAAGAAACTTAATGGGATATTGTAATGATGATTTTATAAATAAGGAAACGCTATTATATAGTGAAAGTTTAAATAAAAAAGAAAAGGATATTGCTGAGAGTAAAAGGTTACATGAGGAGAAATCTATTGAGGTTAAGATTAAAGAAAGAGAAAAAGATGATATTTCAAAAAAAATAAGTAATATTATTAATGAAATATCCAATATGAAAATCGAGGAAAATAAGTTACTTAAAGAAATAGAAAATAGAAAGAAAATTATAAGATACATAGATGTAGATGAGATGAAGCTTTTTGATAAAGAATATATAATAAATGAGTTTAACAATAAAATTAGAGTTTTAAAAGAAGAAGAAAGTAAATTCATTATTGCATTAAACAAACGAAAGCAAGAGGAGAAAAAACTTCAAACTGGGAGAACTCTAGAAATTCCAAGGGACATGGAAGAAAAGCTTCGCCAAAGAGATATAAACATTATATATGGTATGGATTGGCTTAAGAAAAACAATTATAGTGAAGCAGAAAATATAAAATTCATAGAGGATAATCCATTTCTTCCATTTTCTTTAATTATGGAAAACGAGGATTTAATAAAGCTTCATAAGGAAGATCTTGGAGTGTTTACGTCAAATCCTATTCCTATAGTAAAAAGGGAGAGTTTAACTAATAAGTCTAGTGAAAAAGTTAATAGCTTATGCAATTTAAATGATATCACTTTTTATTTATCTTTTAATAATAATCTTATAAATGAGCAAGAACTAAAAAAAATATTAAGTGAAAAACAAGGTGAAATAACTTCATTAGAGGGAATATTAGATCGAAAAACAAGTGATATTGAGTTTTATGAAACAAATAGAAGTGCGGTTCAGTTTTCTGTTTTGGATAAAGAAATTTATGAAAACTTAGAAAAGAACTTAGGTTTAAAAAGCCAAGAATTAATTTCAAAGGAAAACACTTTTAATAAGCTTCGCGATACTATAACTGATACAAATAAAATTTTACAAAAAACAAACAAAATAACAAATATAGAAGAAAGTGAATTACCCAAGCTGAAAAGGGAAATAGAAGATTTTAATTTATTGGTAAAAAGCTATGAAAAATATGCTTTTGATAAGAAAAAATTGGATGAGATTTCTGAAAATATAGCACGACTTAACAATGATAAACAAATTAAAGAAAAAAATAAAATCGACTTAGAAGGTTCACTGTCAAATCTTCAAGATGGATTTAGAGATTTATTAGGAAAACTTAAAAAAATTCATGAAAATTTCAATAAGTACAATCAATATAATCAAGGTGAAATTTTGCAAAAGGATATAGAAGACTTAGAAGCTAGATATGATAGCTTAACCAGGGAAATATCCACGGATATTCAGCTTTTAGAAGAAAGTCTCCGAGATGCAAATGAAAGATTTAAAGTAAAAGAAGAAGATCTAATAGCTAAAGGTAAAGAATATTCTATAAATGAAATTGAATATAGAGAAGTGACTTATGATAGATTTAAAGAAGAAGAAATAAAAGGAGAATTAAAGAATCTTAAGGGTGATTTAGATAAAATTAATTATAACATACAGACATTAGAAAAAGCTTTTGTTAAAATTGATACTAACATAGAAAATCTTTATAAAAGAATTAAAGATGAATTTAACAAAGAAAATCCAAAGGCAAGAGAAGAAATATTGGATAGAGATTTTAATAAAAGAACCTTTGAAAAAGGTCATGAATTAGAAGAGGTTAAAAAGGAGAAAATATTATCAGTAAAAACTGTAGAAAAGCTTGAAAGCAATTTATCTACTTTAGAAGAGTTTAAGGATTTTGTTATAACAGAGGAGCTTGCAGTTGATATTGCAATTCAAGGACTTAACAAATATAGAGGAGAGCTTCAAAGGGACTATAGATATTCATTAGAAGAAGAAGCAAAGAAAAGTCTTACCCTCAGTAATGAAATAAACAGGGTATCACGAAAACCAGTATTTTTAAATGATGATTTCTTTAAAAAGTCATTAGAAACTTTTGAAAAAAGTATAGATAAGCCAGATATAGTAATAGAAAATTTAAATATAACACTAGATGCGCATAAGGCATTAATGGCAAAACTCCAAGCAGATATTGATTTAATAACTAGAGAAAAAGATAATGTAGCCCAAAGTATTTACGAATATGTGCTAGAAGTACATACTAATTTAGGGAAAATTGATAATAACTCTTCAATAAAAATAAGAGATAAATATGTGAAAATGCTCAGTATAAAGCTTCCAGAGTGGGATACAAGCTGCGAGCTTTATAGATTAAGAGTTAATGACTTTTTAGAAGGTCTTACTATAAAAGCAATAGAACGACTTCAAAACAATGAAAATATAGAAGACTTAATATCAAAGAGCATTAACACCCGTGAACTTTACAATGAAGTTGTATCCATAAGCAATATAGAAGTTAAACTGTATAAAATAGAAGAGGATAGACAAATTCAATTAGGGTGGAATGAAATTGCACTAAACTCAGGGGGAGAAGGATTCCTTTCAGCATTTGTAATATTATCAAGCCTGCTATCTTACATGAGAAGAGATGAAACAGATATATTTTCAAGAAACGAAGACGGAAAAGTTATCATAATGGATAACCCTTTTGCACAAACTAATGCAGAACATTTATTAAAACCTCTTATGGATATAGCTAAAAAGAGTAATACACAACTTATTTGTTTGTCTGGATTAGGAGGAGAATCTGTATTAAATAGGTTTGACAATATATATGTGCTGGATTTAGTACCATCAAAGCTTAAAAGTGGGTTAAAGTATTTAAAATCAGAGCATATAAAAGGGGAAGAATACATAGAAACTATAGTTGCGTCAAGGTTTAAATTAGAAGAAGTAGCAATTGATGCAGAAGAAATTGATCAAATGGAACTTTTTTAAAGAAACTGATTTATTCAGTTTCTTTTATCACATGCGTTCTTCTCTCTCTTGTTTTCCAACTTCAAAAATATCAGAGATAAAATTCAAGTATTGAATACCTGTTAAATGCTCATATAAATCTGGATTATCTGGTATATAGGCGATTACTTTTTTACAATCTATTGGGACTAACATGGCGATTCTCCTTTTCACTTATAAGTTTCAAAATGTTTTTATTTGGATCTCATAAAGTAATGATTAAATTACCTCGACTTTGTTCATCCTAAAGATAGTAATTATTATAAAAAGCATGCTACATACAACTGAAAATTCTATGGTGTATAAATAGCTATCTAGTGTAAATGAATTTGCTCCTTCCACCAATTTGTATGGCATAAACTCTCCAACTGTATTTAGCTTTACAAGTGCAGCACTTAAAAAAGTTATCATAACGGTTATAAAACCAGCAGTTACGCCTTTTTTTACAAAGCTACTAAAAAGCGTTACCAAAGCAATATTGAAAAAATAGTATACAGACATTAAAAGAGCAGAGATCATAATACCTGATAAACTAGCCTATTCCCCTTGTAACAAAATACCTCCATAATAAGAACAAGTTAAAAATCCTATAAAGGTTAGTATGGTTACTACAATGGTATAATGAATTATTTTAGCCAGCACTATGCCAATTGGCTTACTTCCCTTAGAATATGGAAACACAAGTTTTTCGCCATTTATCTCATCATTTAAAGTACTTGCCAATGTGAATATTATGAATAAGTTTCCAATTTGAAAAAGATCCTTAATATAATTATTAATCGCACTCTTAGGAGTAGCAATAAAAAGTGAACTTAAATCTCCTTGTAATTGCTTTTCTAATATTTTTGGAAGTAATTTTAACATAAATGGATCTAAAATAGCGAATGCAATTATTCCTACAGCAAGTATTATATATTTATATTGTCTTTTGGATTCCATTATTTCTTTCTTAAAATACGCCTTAAAGGTTGTCATTTTTATTCACCAGCCTTATAAAAATATCTTCAAGATTACTTTTTCTTAAATGATAAGATAAAATATTATTTTCTCCCTTAACAAGTAGTTTTAAAAGTTCAGATTTAGCAACATCTAAATCATTAACATAGATAGAGGCCTTATTTTCATTTATCAAAACTTTTTCCACCCACTTAAAGTTTAAAAGAATTTTATCTAAGTTTACACAGTGTTTTTCAAACTCAATATCGAATATAGGTTGAATATACTTACTCTTTAAACTCTCTAAATTATCAGATATGAGTATTAGCCCCTTATCCAAAATACTTACCTCGTCACAAATCCTTTCTATATCACTCAAAATATGAGTTGAGATAAAAACAGTGGTTCCATTTGACTTCAAGTCTTTAATAAATTCTAATATTTCCATTCTTCCCTCAGGGTCTAGTGCAGAGGTTGGCTCATCTAAAAAAACTATTTCTGGCTTATTAAAGAGTGCAACTGCAATTCCTAATCGCTGCTTCATTCCACCTGAATATTGTCCTATTTTTCTCTTTGCTACCGAGCTGAGCTTTACAATTTTTAAAATCTCTGTAGTTCTCTCCCTTATATTCTTTTGGGGCATTCTAGCTATTTCACCAATAAAGTGCAGATATTCAACAGCATTCATGTAATTATAGAAAACAGGATTTTGTGGAAGATACCCCACTTTTCTTAATAATTGTCTTTTATTCTTTTTAAAATCTTCTCCATCTAAATATATCTCTCCACTATTAAAATCAATTAACCCTGAAAGTATATTCATAGTTGTAGTTTTTCCTGCTCCATTAGGACCTAAAAATCCGTATATGCTTCCCTTTTTTATTTCAAAGGATATATTCTTTAAAACTTCAAAGTCTCCATATTTTTTATTTATATTTACCACTTTAATCATCTTATTCACGCTCTCTTCCTATTAATAAAAAAGTTATGGCACCTATTAATTGAATGAAAATTATAATTAATGCCCATACCCACTTAGGTAAAAATTTTGTTCTGTCTCGCGATAATCTATATAAGCAGAAAACCACAAGAACTACCTCTAGTATAATTACAGGTGCAAGTAATTTTATTATATCGAGTAAAGCCATTCCTTCAAACATATTCTATTCCCCCTTTTCATATTTTCATAACTTTAACGTAATCAATATCAAAAAGTTCATTTTATTTTTATTCCGATTTTTGTGCGCAAAAAAAGTATATATTACGCATAATGCATTGAAGCAAGCTTTAGAACTCCTTATTTTATTTTTAATTAAGATGCGTTAAGAAAAACATATGTTTGAGCGACAGCGAGTTTATGTTTTTTGGCAGATTAATTAAAAATAAAATTAGTAGTTCTTAGCGAAGTGAATGCATTAATAGTAATATATACTTTTTTATTATATAGGAAACAGCTTGCGGAAACCGCTGTGGATAACATTCTAGCTAAAAAATAGATAGAAAAAATCAGATAAATATGAGATGATTAAATCATGAAAATAAATAAGATTACTATAAAACAAATATTTGAAGATAATTATCCAGAGTTTTGGAAATTGAATAAAGAAAAGTATCCTGAAAAGATGAGAGAACATATGAATATCGAAGTAATGAAAATGATAGGATGTGGAGATATTTCATTAGGTTTTGTTGCGTATATATGCTTAAAATGTTTAGAAGTATTTAAAATAGGGTTTACATGCAAAAGTAGATTTTGCAGTAAATGTGGGAAAAAGTACATAAGTGAATGGGTAGAAAAACAAGTAAACAAGATTTTAGATGTACCGCATAGACATTGTGTATTCACAATACCAGCTGAATATAGGAATTATTTTTACTGGAATAGGGAGTGCTTAAAAGATTTACAAGACATGGTATATGAGGCTATAAACGAGTTTGCGAATGGTGTAAACTATAAAAATAGAGAAGAGTATCAGAAAAAGAAAAGGGGTAAAAAAGGAGGAGTACTTTGGCAAAGTGGAATGATAGGAGTAGTGCATACATTTGGAAGGAATGTAGGTTTTAATCCACATGTCCATGCATTGGTTCCAGAAATAAAAACAAAAGGCAATGAAGTTAAGGAGATGGAATACCTTGACTACAAATATTTCAGAAAAGTTTGGCAGTTTAAATTAATAAATTATATGATAAGTAAAAAGCCAGAGAAGAACGCAGAATACTTAAAAATGTTTAAAGATTATCCTGATGGATTCTATATAAATGCAAAATCAAGAATGAAAAGTGCAAGAGGTGCAGCAAGATATATAGGCAGATACTTAGCAAGGCCTGCGATAGCAGAATATAGAATACTTAGTTATGATGAGAAAAATGTAACGTTTTGGTATAAGAGTCATGAAACCAATGAGAGAGTAGAAGAAACAGTTACAGCGCAAGTATTCGTAGGTAGATTATTAATGCATATTACCCCTAAATATTTCAAGATGGTTAGACTATACGGAGTATATTCAGGCAGTATAAGTGTAAAAGTTCGGAAGTGTTTTGGTCTTTTGCAATACATAAAAAGTGGTCTTAAGGCAATTCAGTTCACACTAAAAATAAATTGGAAAAAGGAAACAAGAAAAATGACTTATAGAGAATTAATGATTATTAATTTTTCCAAAGATCCGAGAAAGTGTTTAAAATGCGGCCAGCTAATGGAATTGTGGCAAATATGGCATAGAAAGTATGGGTATATATATGATATGGGAACGTATTAAAAGAATTTTTAAAGGTAAAGTGAATGAGGATAGCATACCATTTCGACCACAAGAACGTGATAAAATGATACTTTTTAAATGTAAAAAATGTGGGTTTGAAGAAGAAGTGCCTGACTTTGTTGCGTTTGAATGTTATACGCCTGAAGAATATGACAAGAAAAGTGGTAGTCCTATTGTTTTGTGTATAGAATGTGGTTCAGATATGATAATTAAGAGGTGATGCCACACTATTTGTGGAGCATCACTTTAATACTCGACCGTAGGGAGATTTTGTTCTTATATAGGAAACAGCTTGCGGAAACCGCTGTGGATAACATTCTAGCTAAAAAATAGATAGAAAAAATCAGATAAATATGAGATGATTAAATCATGAAAAAAAATAAGATTACTATAAAACAAATATTTGAAGATAATTATCCAGAGTTTTGGAAATTGAATAAAGAAAAGTATCCTGAAAAGATGAGAGAACATATGAATATCGAAGTAATGAAAATGATAGGATGTGGAGATATTTCATTAGGTTTTGTTGCGTATATATGCTTAAAATGTTTAGAAGTATTTAAAATAGGATTTACATGCAAAAGTAGATTTTGCAGTAAATGTGGGAAAAAGTACATAAGTGAATGGGTAGAAAAACAAGTAAACAAGATTTTAGATGTACCACATAGACATTGTGTGTTCACAATACCCGCTGAGTACAGAAAATATTTTTTCTGGAATAGAGAGAGTCTTAAAGACCTGCAAGACATGGTGTATGAGGTTATAAATGAGTTTGCAAATGGTGTAAACTATAAAAATAGAGAAGAATATCAAAAGAAGAAAAGGAGCAAAAAAGGAGGAGTACTTTGGCAAAGTGGAATGATTGGAGTAGTTCATGCATTTGGAAGGAATATAGGATTTAACCCTCATGTGCATGCATTGGTTCCAGAAATAAAAACAAGGAGTAACGAAGTTAAAGATATGTGCTTCTTCGACTATGAGTATTTTAGGAAGGTATGGCAGTACAAATTAATAAATTATATGATTAGTAAAAATCCAGAGAAAAAAACAGAGTACTTAAAAATGTTCAAAGATTATCCAGATGGATTTTATATAAATGCAAAATCAAGAATGAAAAGCGCAAGAGGTGCAGCAAGATATATCGGTAGATATTTAGCAAGGCCCGCGATAGCAGAATATAGAATACTTAGTTATGATGGGAAAAATGTAACGTTTTGGTATAAGAGTCATGAAACCAATGAAAGAGTAGAAGAAACAGTTACAGCGCAAGTATTTGTAGGTAGATTATTAATGCATATTACCCCTAAATATTTCAAGATGGTTAGACTATACGGAGTATATGCAGGCAGTATAAGTGTAAAAGTTCGGAAGTGTTTTGGTCTTTTGCAATACATAAAAAGTGGTCTTAAGGCAATTCAGTTCACACTAAAAATAAATTGGAAAAAGGAAACAAGAAAAATGACTTATAGAGAATTAATGATTATTAATTTTTCCAAAGATCCGAGAAAGTGTTTAAAATGCGGCCAGCTAATGGAATTGTGGCAAATATGGCATAGAAAGTATGGGTATATATATGATATGGGAACGTATTAAAAGAATTTTTAAAGGTAAAGTGAATGAGGATAGCATACCATTTCGACCACAAGAACGTGATAAAATGATACTTTTTAAATGTAAAAAATGTGGGTTTGAAGAAGAAGTGCCTGACTTTGTTGCGTTTGAATGTTATACGCCTGAAGAATATGACAAGAAAAGTGGTAGTCCTATTGTTTTGTGTATAGAATGTGGTTCAGATATGATAATTAAGAGGTGATGCCACACTATTTGTGGAGCATCACTTTAATACTCGACCGTAGGGAGATTTTGTTCTTTTTTATTTTTTATTTTTTAATATTACTCGTGTTACTAATAAATAAATAAGAAGACTACTTGGAATATTAATCAGTGCAAAAATGCCCCAAAGCCAATAATATTTTTCTTTACGTCTTCTTGCATCACAAAATACCCAAGCTCCTTGGATTAATAAGATAGGAATAGCTATTGCAATCACTATAATTAGTTTATTATTTAAAATCACTATTAACCTTCACTCCCCCTTCTTTTGATTGCTAAAACAGGTATTATTATCCAAGGAATAATGGTAATAATAAAAATTTGTGAAATAATTAGCATCTTAGGACCTAAGATACTGATGGCTATAGCATATACAGAAAGAATTATAAAAGATGATAATATAAACAAAATGAATTCTTTATTGGCCTTTCTCTTTTCTCTTATAGACTCTCCTTGTTCTATTATGTTTAATGTATCTATATCAAAATCAAATATATCTTCATTTAAAACGTCCATTTTATTAGCTGTGGAATTAAGGACACTTTTAAATTCTTTATAATCGTCACTAAACTTTGTATTTTTATCAACCTTTTCATGAGCTTCATTATAAAATTCATCAATTAAAGAGTTTTTAATTTTATCAGAATCCTTCATTTACATAATCCCATTCCTTTCAATTTCACTTATTATATATTTCACTGTATTATGGAGCCTTGATCTAACTGTTCCAAGGGGACATCCTAAAATTTCTGATATTTCCTCATATTTGTAACCATAATAATGCTTTAAAATAAATACAGCCCTTTTCTCATAGGGTAGTTTTAAAATTATTTTCATTATCTCTTTATATTCATAATTTGATATTACAATATCCTCCACCTGTTTACCTTTATCAGTTAAACTTTCCTCGACTAGTTTAAAGGACTTATTCTTTCTTAAATAATCCCTGTAAACATTAGTGGCTATTTTTATGAGCCAGGTAGAAAACTTTGCTCTAGGCTCAAACTTATTTATATTAATCACAGATTTAAGCAATGCATCCTGAATAATATCCTGTGCTAAGTGTGGGTCTCCTACCATTTTAATAACATAGCCTTTTAAAATATTGTAATTATCTTTTAAAAGAGAATTTAGCGCGATTTTATTTCCATCCTTAGCTTTATTAATAAGTTCTAGTTCATCCAATAATAATCACTCCTAGCAATCCTTTAACGCAAATATTGATTAATAAGTTCACTATATTTATTATAATATATAAAGATTAAGTAAAGGACCTAAAAAGTAAAAAATCCTGAGCTCAAAGAGTTCAGGATTTTTTAACATTAATAATACTAGTACTATAAACGAGCGAATTTGATAACAAATTATTCCATTATAAATTAATGTCAATTGTCCTAAGCTATTTTTAGTGTTTTAAAAATAGCTTCAAGAGAATTTCCTAGGTCAGCTTGATTAAAGATCCAAGATACCCTTTCTTTTTTAGATTGGTTTCTTGCATTCTTAATACCAACGTTAAAATTTAACGTGCCATTGCTTACTTCCAATTCGCAATATACGTAGGTAATCATTAGCAGCAAGAAGTATCTGTTTATACTTCGGTTACTTCTTACTTGGTAATGATTTAAACCAAGATGTTTTTTAGTTTCTCTAAAAAAGGTTTCAATTGGCCATCTAAATTTATAGTGATTTAGGAGTTCTTCAGTAGTAATAGTAGTATCTAGACTTATGAATGCTCTTAAGCAACCAGGTTTAAATAGAGCCTCTTTAGGCCAACAAAGAGCTATCAAAGAATCATTTGCATCATTAAGCTTGCCTCTATATGTGTAGACAAAATATTCATTGTTGCCAACTTTGACTAGGTCGACATCATCCTTAGTTAATATCTCGCACATATGATTAAGCTTAATTCCAAGTTTTTCACGACCTTTTGGATATATCACTCTATTTGTTCTTAGACCACCAATATAGGCGTAGCCTGATCCTTTAGAAACTGCGAACAATTTTTTATTACTATACCAACTATCACATAAAACATAACCTTCATTTACTGGTTTGGGTAATGATTTTATAAACTCAATTGCCATTTGGATTTTACTCATATTTTCTTTGTCGTATATCGCCATAGTATATGGCATCACAAGTGTATCGCACAGTAACATAACGGTAACTAATTGATGACCATAAACTGTTTTACCTTTTAAATGAGAATGGTGGAATCCACATTTTTCAGTAGGTTTCTTAGCCTTTGACGAGGGCACAGTCTTCTCCGAAATAGTGTCATCTATTACAACATAAATAGGTTTACCAGTTGTTTTAGACGTCTCCCATATTCTCATAATTACACGTTTTTTTAGGGCTTTTTCAACAAAGTTTTCGTCCCATGGACTCTCCGATAGAAACTTTCCAATATTAGTCCTATGCCTAACCGGCATAAAATCTGAAACGTCGGTTACTTTTCCACAGTAGCCTTTTGTCACCATAGAATTTATAAATAATATTAGATGATGAATTTGAGGAGTTGTGAGATAAAGAGTTATCTTTAATTCAATTAAAAATTTGTATATTGTCGATGATTTTGTTACAATTGAGTTATTAAACATTTATGTTTTCTCCTTAGTTGTATTTTGTGTAGTGACTTAATTATAACAGGAGAATGTATAAATGTTTTTTTTTTGATATATGGAGATTGGTGGAATCATTTTCGCTCATTTATAGACTAGTAGTGTTAAAAATATAGTAATGCAAAAACATGAAATAAATGGTATCATTTATAAATATAGTTAAATCATCTCCTGCGGAGCTGCAACATCTCCATAGGAGATGCATAGCTTCGCAGAGGATAAATTAACACTTCAGAAGGGGCTTTATACTCCCCCTGAAATTTTCTGTTTGTTAGGGTATGTAACTCCCTCTTATAGAAGTGGGAGACTTCCTTCTGAAATGTCGTTAAATGAAAAACTAATTATGGGGGGATTGATGACAACCAGCATGTTAAAAGTTATTGCAATTTTATTAATGTTAATTGACCAAGTAGGGGCAGCACTTTTCCCAGAGGTTATAATTCTAAGAATGATAGGGAGATTATCATTTCCTATATTCGCTTATTTAATTGTTGTAGGATATTCTAAAACAAAATCATTTTCTAAATCTTTACGAAGATTATTAATATTTGCAGTTGTATCACAAATACAATTTTCATTAGCTTTTGGGGAACAGTTTAGTATACAGAGTTTCTCTGATTTTGTAAGATTTTTTATAGGAAGTCCAGATCCACATTTAAATATTTTCTTTACATTAGCATATGGATTATTGGTAATAGATAAATGAGATAAAAGTGAGTCTAAATTTGGTAAAATAGTATTTGCAGTAGCAATGGGACTAACAACTGAAATGTTTCATGCGGATTACGGAATTTATGGAGTTGCTATGTTTCTTGCATTTTACGTTTTTAGAGATAGTAAGATTAAAACAATTATATCTCAGATTGGTGTATATGTATTATTTAATGCATCACAAATATTATTCTATATGTACGAATTTTCAGTAACGACAATAGAGCTAGTTTGGTTTAATCAAGCATTATCCCTATTAGCATTAATTTTTATATTTAGGTATAATGATAAGAAGGGTAAAGATTTAAAATACTTTTTTTATGCTTTTTATCCAGTACATTTATTAGTAATAGGATTAATAAAAATCTTTGCGTAAAACATTATTATAATATCAATAATGAATACACAAAGAAATTATTAGAAAGATAACATGAAGAAAAGGAGGGTTAAGAAGTATGAACTGGGAAATAAAAAAATTTAATGAACTAAGTGGTGAAGAAGTATATGAAATTTTAAAACTTAGAAGTGAAGTCTTTGTTATAGAGCAGCAATGCATTTATGAGGAGTGTGATGGTAAAGATAATAAATCTTATCATTTATTTGCAAAAGAAAATGGGCAAATCATTGTTTACCTAAGGATTTTAGAAAAAGGTGTTTCTTATAATGAGATATCTATAGGAAGGGTCTTAACTGATAAAAAATATCGTGGTAAAGGTTTAGCAAAACAAATGATGCTAAGAGCAATAGGATTTATCGAGAATAATTTAAATGAGAAGGCAATTAGGATTGGAGCACAAGAGTATTTAATAAATTTTTATTCGAGTTTAGGGTTTGTGAGGGTTTCTGAGGTATATTTGGAAGATAACATTCCACATATAGAAATGTTATATAAAAAGCTTTAACGACATTTCAGCATCAGCCTCATCTTAATAGTCCTTTTTATAAAAAATAAATTAAACCCTATCTATATATATAGGGTTTAATTTAAGTTATAGAAAATATATAATTTTTTAATGTTTAGCAGGCAATTCATCTAAGCTTTTTAGTTCATAGCCTTTGCTTTCCCATTCGGTAATTACATCATCTAATATTTCAGCATTGGTTTTTGACACTGCATGTAGTAACATAATTCCACCATTGTGGGTTCTTTGCATAATACGTTTTTTTGCAGCTTCATGGGATGGTTGTTTGTCAGTAAGCCAATCCATATAAGCGAAACTCCAGAATATGGTTTTATATCCGTAGTTTTGAGTATATTGTAAGGATAACTCACTATATTTCCCCATCGGAGGTCTAAAATACTTAGACATCTTTTTATGAGTAATATTTTCAAATGCTTCTTCTACATCAGATAATTCTTTTTTGAATTTATCTTCATCCTTTATAGAAGCCATTGAAGGGTGGTGATTACTATGGTTGCATACTAAGTGCCCCTCGGCTACCATTCTTTTAATTAATTCTGGGTTAGAAGTAATATAGGGTTTTACAACGAAAAATGCTGCTTTTACATTATGCTTTTTTAAAACATCTAAAATTGGAGCGGTATATCCAGCTTCATAACCCTCATCAAAAGTTAGATATAATATCTTTTTCGATGTATCTCCTAAATGATAACATCCATACTTTGATATAAAGCCTTTGGTTTCTTTAGGTCCCTCAGGTGGATTATTGTCATTACGTGGTTGGAAATACCAATTATATTCTTTAGTGCTTAATCCAGTATAGGCCTTAGTAATACTAAAGACACTTTTGAAAAAATTTACTATGCTAGGTGTTTTTGAACCTTGATTATTATAATATCCATTGTTTGAGTCTTTAATTGAAATATTGCCTAAATCTTTGCTATAAGCAACACTTGAAAAAGAGTTAACAAAAAACATTGAAGAAACAATAATACTTAACATCTTTCCTTTCAGAACAATCACCTCTAGTTTATTTTATTTAGATAGATTAATATATAACTTAGTATGCTCAGTAGATGTGTGTAGATATTCTTGAATCTAATGTTACATAATTAGTAATTTTTATTAATATTCCCATAAATATATCTTCACGACATTTTGAAGTTACAATTTCATAAAAATTTTACTTTCAGGTTATTATTATTGTATACTATTAGTATGTCTACAGTGGAGGCGATTAAATGGAATTAAGTTTAGAGCAACAAAAAATGATTCATATCAAACCCTCAAGATATAGCTTAATTAGAGGAATTCAAGGTTCAGGTAAAACGACAGCAGCCATTTATAGAAGTCTTTATTTAAAAAATAACTATTGTTTATATGAAGAGGATAAAATATTAATGTTAGCATCTAAGGATGAAGACATAAATTATATTGAAAATATATATAACAGAGCAGAAGAAGAAACTAGGTTAGATTATTTAAGTCTATTTTCTAATAGTGAAAGAAACTTTCATGTGGTTACATTAGAAAGTATTTTACATAGATATTTTATTAAATATAAAAACAAGCATAAATTAAAAAATAAAATAATCTTTCATAATGATAAAAAAAATAGCATTATGAAAGATTGCATATTAGAAATTAAAAATATTTATCCAAGACTAAGAATATTACATACAGATTATGCTCAATTTTTTATAGAAGAAGTAAAGTGGATAAAAAGTTGCAATTACTTAAAAGCTGATTTGTATTTGCATGTAAATAGAAGAGGAAGAAAATGCGAAAAAGGACAAGGACCTCAAAGAATTCTTAAAAATTCAACTGCTAGGAAAGCAATATTTCAACTTATGATCACGTATAATGAAAAGCTTAAATCAGAGGGTTTAGTTGACAATGAAGATATTAATATATATGCTCTGCGAATGGCACAAACGACTACAGTGGGCAGGTATTCTCATATCATAATTGACAAAAGTAATAATTTAACTAAGATACAAGTGGATTTTATTAATGCATTATTTAATGAAAAATCTTATTCGAACATGGTGTTTCTTCTTGATGTGGATAGACCACACAATTCTAATTCATGGATGATGAAAGGCAAAAGAGTTAATACTAAACCGCTAGGAGAAAAAGTAAAGTCTTATTCATTCAAAAAATACTATAAAACACAAGAAAAGCTCCAAAAAAAGTGTGATGAAATAACAAGCAAAAACTTGGATATTAATTCACTTGAGAACTTTAAGTATTGTGATATAAGACATAACAGAGCATATGAGTTTATGAGGGATTATAGTAGAAGATCAGATATTATAGTAAATGATGAAAAAGGCAACTATGAGTATATAAATGAGGAATTATTGGAGCTACCCGTGTATAGTGATATAGCAGCAGGCGAACCTATGCTTATTAATTCTGAAATGGAAGGTAAATTTTATATCCCGAAATATTGGTTAAAGGGAGTAAAAAACCCATTCATTTTAAAGGTTAAAGGTGACAGTATGATTGGGGCTCACATTAATAATGGAGATTATGTAGTAATACGGCAGGAACAAGCTGCAAATAATAAGGATATCGTAGCAGTTGACATAGGCGGAAATGCTACTTTAAAGAGACTTTCTATAAACAAAGATAGAATATTACTTATGCCAGAGAATGAAAAATATCAGCCTATTGTAGTAGATAGTGAAGATACATACATTTTAGGAGTAGCTATAGGAATTATAAAGCATGAAAATTAATCTATTTGAAAGGAGCTAAGTTATGATGAAGATATTTTTTATTTCCGATATCCATGGTTCTTTATACTATCTTAAAAAGGCTATAGAGCGGTATAAAGAAGAGGGAGCGGGTTATATAGTGCTTTTAGGAGATGTGTTATATCATGGCCCAAGAAATCAATTGCCAAAGGATTACAATCCACAATTAGTAGCTAGTCTCTTAAACGAATATAAAGATAAAATAATAGCTGTTAGAGGGAACTGTGATAGTGAGGTGGATCAAATGATTATTGAGTATCCTATGATGTCTGATTATTCTATAATATTATGCAATAATCGAAGATTATTTTTGACTCATGGGCACATATATAATGAGGATAATTTGCCCGAACTAAGTGAAAATGATGTTATGGTATTTGGACACACGCATGTCCCTGTAGCTAAAAAACACAATAAAATATATGTGTTAAATCCTGGCTCGGTATCTTTACCTAAGGAAAATAACCCTAATTCTTATGCAATACTCAAAGATGATTTATTTCAAATAAAAGATTTAGATGGCGCTGTTATAAAAGAAATAAAATTATAAAAAATAATACCTCAGGGTGCCCTGAGGTATTATTTTTTATTTTCTAAGAAAAAAGCTAAATTGATCCTTTGTTGTAGTTGTAACAGATAGATTTCGTTTATGAAGTATACTATCAAATACTTCAAGTTGACCATCACATACATAGGCATAATCAGTTTTACCATCTTTTACCCAACCCATAAATACATAGGCATGGGAAGGCGTACCAGGACTTTCTGGCATATCTGTAGTGAAACATATATCACCTTTTTTTAATTTAGTGAAGTCAGTATTCTTTTTCCAGTCCATAGAAGTTAAAGATTCCATTAATCCCTTTACTGTTGTTGTATTCGCAGGGATAGCAATGGAATTAATTCTCAAAATCTCTGATAAGAGACATACAGTAACACCCTTTTGATTTCCACTATTTAAAGTAATTGCTTTTTTTAGGACAGATGTTCTATTTGCGTCTATATTTAAATATTCATAAATTTTAGTTGAAGTTACGGTAGGGTTAATGGTGTCAGGTTTAGTAGTTTCAGTAACTTCAGGAGCTTTAGTAGATGGGCTAGCATTGGGGTTTTTTTGGACTGATTTAATGGTAGCTACATCTGCTTTGGGTTTCATGAATGAGGTGTTCATAAAAATAGAAAATATAATTATAGATACTATAACTATACCAAGTCCTAAAACAACCGCATTGTTCTTAAACTCGTTTTTGTCTGCTAACTCATGCATTTCTTTTATGTATTTTTCACTTTCCTCATCATCTTTTAACTTAGCAACTTCACTATTGTCAGTTTTAGAGTCAGGTTTTTCAGGAATATTTTTGTTTGAATACAAATTATTTATAATTTCATTATTTTCATTATTTTCATTATTTACTAGGTCCTCTTTATTCATATTTTTCTGCTTGCCAATATAGGTAGAAATTTATCGGGTAACCTATATTTTTGCAGCACCTCCCTTTATTTTATATTGATTCTATCAAAGCTTTAATTTTAAAAATTATTTATCAACTGACACAGTTTACTAAATTATTTACACCACCTACTTTTTATATTATAATTATAACATATTAAGAGGTATCTGAGTGCTATTTGTAGGAGTTTAAAGTAATTTAATATTTTGTGAAATATATTACAGTTATTGTGTTTATAATGTAATATAAAGATTGATTTTGTTTAGAACAAGACTGTAGTATAATATAATTAAAATTAATAAGTGAGGGATGTATAATGGCGGTAAAAATAGTCACTGATAGTACCTCATATATAAGTGAGGATTTAAGGAAAAAATATGATATTTCGATAGTTTCATTAAGTGTTATTTTTGGAAATAAGGAGTTCAAAGAAACCCTTATTGAAAATGAAAGTTTTTACGAAAAACTAGATAAGAACTTAAGTATTCCTACTTCATCACAACCATCGCTTGTGGAAATGTACAATATGATAGAAAATCAGGTAAGAGATAATAATGAAGTGGTTGGTGTTTTCCTTTCTTCAGACATGAGTGGAACTTATTCAAATGCATGCCTTGCAAAAAGTATGATTCTTGAAAACTACCCAAATGCACTAATTGAGATTATAGATTCTAGATCCAATTGCATGCAATTAGGCTTTGCAGCCTTAACAGCGGCGATTGCGTCGCAACAAGGAAAATCAATAAATGAAGTAGTTGATATAGTAAAAAACAATATAAAAAGAAGTAGATTTATGTTTATTCCTGATAATTTAGAGTATCTAAAAAAAGGTGGCAGAATAGGTGGTGCAAGTGCACTGTTAGGTACTATTTTTCAAATCAAACCTATTCTTACCGTAGTGGATGGAAAAACAGAATTATTTAATAAAGTAAGGACTAAAAAACGTGCAATACAAACTATGATTGATAAATTCATTGAGGACATAACAAAACATGGACTTGGAGAGGTAATGATTCATCACATAAATGATGTTGAAGGAGCACGGGCTTTTGCAAAAAAAGTCGAAGAATGTATAGGAAAAAAAATAGACATAGCTCCAATTGGTCCTGTAATAGGAACTCATGTTGGACCTGGTGCATTAGGTATTGTTTATTATACAAAGACAGATTTATAAATTAAGTAAAGCCGTATTGTGTATATATAGTACGGCTTTGCTTATAAAATAATTTGAATAAAACACGAGATACACTTAGTAAGTTATGTTTTTAAGTAGTCTTTTTAGTATATTTTTTTTGAAATAGTTAAAGTTTCAATTAAATTTTGAAGGTGAAAGTTAAATACTATGTTTATATCATTACTAATGTACGGGTAACTAAACATATTTTCATTAAATAATTCATTTATTCTAATACAGTTACTCTCGTTGATATAACAATTAGAATGAGAAGGCGTAAAGGTTAAAGACTTTAGTATAACTAGGTGATTATAAGCAGTTTTAGAAGTATCTATGACTTTGTTAATTTTAAGTATATGGTGGCTTTCAACATTCTCACTTTGTATTTCACTTAAGTATGAGTCTAATGATTTTTCCAATTTGGATATTTGGATGTTTAAACTAGAAAGATTAATATCTGTATTGAAATTAATCATCTCTTTAGAAATTATAAAAACATTATGGGTTAGATTTTCTGCATCCCTATGTAAGTTATCTAAGTATTTACGATGGAATATAAGATAGTTTACTGAAACTGATACAAAAATACCGATAAGAGTTTCTTCAACCCTACTTAAACTATAAAATAGAGGAGTGCCTTGTTTAAGATTCGTCATTATTGCTAAAAAAACTACGCATGCAATTATAATAGACTTTTTTCTATTAAGAAGATTCAAAGAATAAATTACGAATATTATTCCAATGCTGGTAAGAAATACATTGTTAGGACTTATAAGTGTGAATATTAATCCCCAAATTGCACCTACAATAGTACCAATCATTCTGTTTTTACCAGCAGTAAAGGAATCATGTACAGCACTTTGCATTGTTATTACAGCAGCTATACATGCATAAAAGGGAAATGTATTATGAAAAGCTCTTAGTATAATTATACATAAAAAAACTGAAATTGCAGTCTTTATATTTCTCATTCCTATTTTTTGCACACTGTTGCCTCCTGTTTTATTCTGTAGGGTAGATATAGTTTAGTGAATTAGAATTAGTGATAGATGTATAGAATAAGTTATAAAGTATGAATAAACTTGCAACCTAAAATTACATTTATACATTGACAAATAATAAAATTTAAATTAAAATAGAAAGAAATTATAAAACATAAAAATTACAAATAAAAGTAAAGTACACTTTTAAATTAGTCCTGTGAGACTAGGAAGGAGTATAGTTAATTATGGCATGTGTTTTTTGTTCTGTCAATTTTGAATTTAATACTATTAAATATAACACAATTAATAATATTAAGAATAATACTATAGATTTATTTTCTATTTTGTTAATAAATGCTATTAATATATTAATAAAGGATAACAGAGAGATTATTTAAATAATCTCTCTGTTATCCTTTATTTTATTGAAAAAACATAATGATTTTTTAATAAAAATGAGCAAAACCAATTAATATGGAAAGCACTTGATTTTTATTGTGCATAAATATTATACTAAATGAATAATAAAATTAGAAAAAACATTGCAATATTATAAAAAAAAATATATAATAAATAGAATTAAGCCAGTATGTATGGGGAATATGGCTAATAGTAACTTTGAAAACATATATATATATTAGAAAACATATAATATGCATGAAAATGAATAAATATTCATAGATGTCTTTTATTAATTAGAGAAAATTTTTAGTTTTACTAAGGAGGATTTAGTATGAAGGGTAAGTTGATTTTAGAGAATGGAATAATATTTGAAGGCGATATATTTGGGTGTTTAGAAGAAAATGTTGGGGAAGTAGTTTTTAATACGGGTATGACTGGATATGAAGAAGTTTTAACGGACCCATCTTATTATGGACAAATAGTGACAATGACGTATCCGCTCATCGGGAATTATGGAATTAATTTGGAGGATGTAGAGTCAAAGTATCCGAAGGTAAAGGGGTTCATTGTTAGAGAAAAATGTGATTATCCTAATAACTTTAGATGCGAAATGGATTTGGAAGCATACTTTAAACAAAATAAAATAATAGGACTCGAAGGAATTGATACAAGGGCATTAACAAAAATACTTAGAAATAACGGGACCATGAAAGGTATTATTGCTACAAAGGAACTTACTAAAATTGAAATAAATCAAAAATTTGCGAGTTTTAATAATAACGATGCGGTGATGAAAGTTACAACGAAAGAGCGCTACACGATTGAGGGCACGGGACGACATGTGGCTATTATAGATTTTGGAATAAAGGAAAATATACTTCGCTCGTTTATTGCGAGAAATTGCAAATTAACAATATTTCCTGCATGCGAGAAATCGGAAGAAATATTAAAGCTTAACCCTGATCTAGTATTTTTATCGAATGGACCTGGGGACCCGGAGGATTTGCAAGAAGTGATCAAGATGTTGGGAGAGATTATAGGTAAAAAACCTATAGTTGGAATTTGCCTAGGGCATCAACTTTTAGCGTTAGCCCTTGGCGGAAAAACTGAAAAACTTAAGTTTGGTCATAGAGGGTGTAATCATCCAGTTAAAGATGTAGAAGAGAATAAGGTTTATATTACATCGCAAAACCACGGATATTATGTGAGTAAACTGCCGGAAGATATGGAGGTTACGCATGTAAGTGTAAATGATGGAACGATAGAAGGAATGAGACATAAAAAACTACCGATACTTAGCGTACAGTTCCATCCGGAGGCTTGTCCGGGGCCTAAAGATATAGATGCTATTTTTGATAAATTTCTGTCGCTGATATAGGTTAGATATTTAAAACTGAAAGTTGAGAAGGAAAGTTAAGAACTAATGAAATTAGGATACATAAATAGAATTTAAGAAGAAATAACATATAGGGGGATTCGTATGCCATTAGATAAAAGCATTAAAAAAGTATTAGTAGTTGGGTCAGGGCCGATAATAATAGGGCAAGCGGCGGAATTTGATTATTCTGGAACGCAAGCTTGTCAAGCGTTGAAAGAGGAAGGTGTAGAAGTTGTACTTGTGAATAGTAATCCGGCAACTATAATGACTGATAAAGAAGTTGCTGATAAAGTTTATATAGAACCTTTAACTATAGAATTTTTGGAGAAGGTTATTGATAAGGAGAGGCCGGACAGTATACTTGCAGGTATGGGCGGGCAAACGGGACTTAATTTAGCGGTTGAACTATTTGATAATGGAATTTTAGAAAAATATAATGTGAGAGTAATTGGAACCTCGATAGAAGCGATAAAAAAAGGTGAAGATAGAGAACTTTTTAGAAATCTTATGCAGGAAATTGATCAACCGGTAGTGGAAAGCGCGATTGCTACAGATATAGCAGGAGGATTAAGATTTGCAAGTGAAATGGGATATCCCGTAATTGTAAGACCTGCATATACTATGGGAGGAAGTGGGGGTGGAATTGCCGAGTCAGAGGGGCAACTAATTGAAATCCTAGAGCTGGGATTGCAGTTAAGCTCTATAGGGCAAGTTCTTTTAGAAAAGAGTATTAAAGGGTGGAAAGAAATAGAGTATGAAGTTATGAGGGACGGAAATGGCAATTGCATCACCATATGTAATATGGAAAATGTAGATCCTGTAGGAGTACATACTGGAGATAGTATTGTTGTAGCGCCAAGCCAAACTCTTTCTGATAGAGAATACCAGATGCTTAGAAGTGCATCTATTGATATTATTAATAGTGTAGGAATAGAGGGTGGATGTAATGTTCAACTTGCGCTTGATCCCAAAAGTTTTGAGTACGCAGTTATAGAAATTAATCCGAGGGTGAGTAGATCGTCTGCGCTAGCTTCGAAGGCTACGGGATATCCTATTGCTAAAGTAGCGGCGAAAATAGCGCTAGGATATGCACTAGATGAGATAAAAAATGCAGTAACGCAAAAAACCTATGCCTGTTTTGAACCTTCGCTGGATTATGTGGTAGTTAAAATTCCTAGATGGCCTTTTGATAAGTTTGAGGGTGCGAATAGGGCTTTAGGTACGAAGATGATGGCTACAGGTGAAATAATGTCAATTGGAAGCAATTTTGAAGCGGCTCTACTAAAAGGAATTCGCTCTTTAGAAATAGAGAAGTATTCATTGCAATACGACTGCCTAGCGCTAAAAAGTTTAAATGAATTAAAGAAAAGGGTGATGGCTCCTGATGATGAGAGAATATTTCATTTGGCTGAAATGCTTAGGCGTGATTATATGGTGGAAAAGGTTTCGGAAATTACAGGAATAGATAAACTCTTTGTAAATAAAATTAAGTGGATAGTGGATGAAGAGGAAAAGATAAAAAAGACGTCAGTGCAAGGTATGAATAAAGATTGGTTGCTTTTATTAAAGAAAAAGGGATTTTCGGATAAAGGTATTGCGGATTTATTAGAGGTGAATCCAAATGTAATTTATGAGCTGAGAAATATATGGAATATTAAACCTGTCTATAAGATGGTAGATACATGCGGAGGGGAATTTGAAGCATTATCACCATATTACTATTCGACTTATGATGAATATGATGAGGTAGAGATAAGTGATAGAAAGAAGGTTATGGTAATAGGGTCGGGGCCTATAAGGATAGGGCAGGGCATTGAGTTTGACTATGCATCTGTTCATAGTGTAATTGCTCTTAGAAAGTTGGGGATTGAAACTATAATAGTAAATAACAATCCGGAAACAGTAAGTACGGACTTTAATATTTCGGACAAATTATATTTTGAACCATTAACAGAAGAAGAAGTATTTAATATTGTTGAAAAAGAAAATCCTGATGGGGTTATACTTCAATTTGGAGGTCAGACCGCTATTAAACTTGCTAAATTCTTGAAGAAAAAAAACATATCTATATATGGAACTAAGCCTGAGCAAATGGACGTAGCGGAGGATAGAGAAAAATTCGATGCGCTTTTGGAAGAGTTAAATATAAATAGACCAAAGGGGAAAGCTGTTTGGAATTTAAAACAAGGATTAGAAGAGGCTGAAAACATAGGTTATCCGGTTTTGGTTAGGCCGTCGTATGTATTAGGTGGACGGGGAATGGAAATAACTTATTCGGAAAAAGAATTGGAGCATTATTTAAAGAATGCATTTGATAAAGATAAGAAAAATCCTGTTTTAATAGATAGATATTTATTGGGTAGAGAAATAGAAGTTGATGCTATTTGTGACGGTGAGGAAATATTAATACCGGGCATTATGGAACACTTAGAGAGAGCAGGAATTCACTCTGGAGACAGTATTACAATATATCCAAGTCGAAATATATCATATGCTATAAAAGAAAAGATATTAGAATACACTAAGAAGATAGCAATAGGACTCGAAGTGATAGGCATGATTAATATTCAATTTATAGAATTTAAAAGTGAATTGTATATAATAGAGGCTAATCCAAGAGCTAGCCGAACGGTTCCGTACATTAGTAAGGTTAGCAAAGTGCCGATCGTAGAGCTTGCCACAAGGGTAATGCTGGGAGAAAAATTAAAAAATTTAGGGTATGGTAATGGAGTTTATAAAGAAGCGGAGTTGGTGTCAGTTAAGGTTCCGGTATTTTCAACTCAAAAACTTCCAGAGGTTGAGGTGTGCCTTGGGCCGGAAATGAGATCCACAGGAGAGGTGCTTGGAATAGGAAGAAACTTTGAAGAAGCTCTATATAAAGGGTTTGTAGCGTCTGGAATGAAGGTTGAAAAAGAAAAAGGAGTTATCTTGGCAACGATAAATCCGCAGGATTACGAAGAGTTTTTGCATATTGCAAAGGAGTTTAATGAATTGAATTATAAATTTATAGCGACGAAAGGTACGGCTAAGTTATTAAGAAATAATGGGATTGATGCCTTAGGTGTTAAAAAAATCACGGATGGAGCCCCTAATATCATTGATGTGATAAAGAAAAGGCAGGTTGATTTAGTGATAAATACACCTACTAAAGGAAATGATTCGAAAACAGATGGTTTTAGAATTAGAAGAACAGCTATTGAAAGTAATATTTCAGTTATTACTTCATTGGATACTGCAAAGGCAGTTGTGGAACTTATGAAGAAAGATATTGTGAGTGCAGATTTAGGAGTATTTAATATTGTAGATTAGAAAAAAATAGTTATAAAAAAACACGTAACAGGTAATACCACCTGTTACGTGTTTTTTTTAGTTTGTGCTATAACGAAAAGTGTATATTGCTAAAAATGAGTAATATCAATTAGTTTGGCAAGGGTTTATTATATATCTTGTATAAATATTATATAAAATGAATAAAATAATAAGAAAAAAGTATTGCATTATTATGAGAATTAACATATAATAAATAAAAACAAACCAGTAAAACCAATAATAAGAGTTAAAAACAACTAAACAATAAAAAGTAAGAAAAAATAAATGCTATACATGTATATGCATAAATATTCATAAGTGCAATTATAAATGGGGGAGTGATAAAGTGAAAAAGATCGTGTCAATTATATTAACGGTTACTATAGCGGGTGTATTACTTGTGGGATGTGGTCAAAAACAGGAAAAACTTAATTCTTTAGAAGCGGTTAAGAAAGCGGGCAAATTAACTATAGGATTAGATGATTCTTATCCTCCGATGGAGTTTAGAGATTCTAAAAATAATTTAGTAGGATTTGATGTGGATTTAGGAAATGAAATAGGGAAAAAATTAGGGGTGGAAACAGAGTATACTACTACAGATTTTAATGGAATACTTTTGGCACTTACATCATCAAAATTTAATGTAATACTCTCAGCTATGAGTATCACGGATAAGAGAAAAGAAAGTATAGATTTTTCAGACAGTTATGTAATGGGTGGACAAGTTGCGGCTATAAAACAAGGAAATACAAAAATAAAGAAATTGGAAGATTTAAAGGGTAAGGTGGCAGCTTGTCAATTAGGGTCTACAGGAGATACTGCAGCTTCTGCAATGAAAGGGTTAAAAGAAGTTAAAAAGTATGACAAAATTACAGAAGCCTTCCAAGAATTATCATCAGGAAGAGTAGATGCAGTAATTATGGATGCTCAAGTCGGTGGATATTATGTGTCAAAAAAATCAGGTGAGTATGAGGTTTTAACTGACAAAATTAGTGAAGAACCTATTGGAATTGGATTTAAAAAGGAAGATAAAGAATTAAGAACAGCTGTGCAAAAGGCACTTAATGAACTTGAAGCAGATGGAACATTATCTAAGCTTTCGCAAAAATGGTTTGGATTTGACGCATATAAGAAATAGCTAGGAGGAACAAGAATGGATATAAATGTTTTAAAGGATATGTTTCCGGTATTATTACAAGGAAGTTTAATGACTATGGAATTAACTCTTATATCATTAGTATTTGGAAGTTTAATAGGTATGGGTACAGCACTACTAAAGCTTTCAAAAAATAAGTTAATGGCTACTGTAGCAGGTTTTTATACTTGGATCTTTAGAGGGACACCGATGCTGCTTCAATTATTTGTTTTCTATTATGGTTTGCCCTATTTAGCTATCAAATTTACATCTTTTCAGGCAGCGTTAATAGGACTTAGCTTAAATGCAGGAGCATACATGGCAGAAATAATAAGGGGTGGAATACTTTCAATTGATAAGGGCCAATTTGAAGCCTGCAGGTCACTCGGGTTCACTTATTTTGATACTATGAAAAGAGTGGTGTTACCTCAAACCTTTAAAATAATTATTCCATCTGTAGGTAATGAGTTTATAACAATGCTTAAGGATACCTCCTTAGTGTCAACTATAGCAATGGTTGAAATTATGAGATCAGCGCAGCTTTTATATGCTTCGAGCTTTAGACCTATGGAAGCTTTCTTTATAACAGGATGCTTGTATCTTTTAATGACAACAATTTTCACTACAGTATTTTCATATTATGAAAAAAGACTGTCAGTATATTAGTAGAGGTGATACAGAATGTATATGATAGAAACTAAAAATTTAACTAAGAAATTTGGCTCGTTAACAGTATTTGAAAATTTAAATGTAACAGTTAAAAAAGGAGAAGTACTAGTTATACTAGGGCCTTCTGGTTCAGGGAAAAGCACATTTTTAAGGTGTTTAAATCATCTCGAACAGCCTAATATGGGAGAAGTTTTCATTGAAGGAGAAAAGCTGGATATTAAAAATAAAAGGCATATGAGAAACACCATTGAAAAAGTAGGAATGGTATTCCAAAACTTTAATTTGTTCCATCATATGACTGTATTACAAAATGTTATAGAGGCTCCAATTACCGTTAAGCATGAGGCGAGAGAAGAAGTTTTAAAGAGAGCGACGGGAATTATAGAAAAGGTAGGTCTTAAAGAAAAAGTAGATGATTACCCATCGAAGTTATCAGGAGGACAAAAACAGAGAGTGGCTATAGCGAGAGCGTTAGCTATGAGACCTGACATAATGCTCTTTGATGAACCTACATCATCTTTAGACCCAGAGCTCGTTGGAGAGGTTTTAGGAGTAATGAAGGGACTTGCAAAAGAAGGCATGACTATGGTTGTCGTAACTCATGAAATGGGGTTTGCCCAGGAAGTGGCAGATAGAGTAATTTTCATGGATGGAGGAAAAATAGTAGAAGAGGGAACGCCAAAAGAATTTTTTAATAATCCTAAAGAGCAACGGACTAAGGAATTTTTAAATAAAATACTTTAGGCATAACCTATTTTATAAAAAATATATTAAAACATAAAAGAAACAAAATCGAAAGGGGATATTAAAATGAAAGAAAAAGTGGTTTTAGCGTATTCAGGAGGATTAGATACTTCTATAATAATAGCTTGGCTTAAGGAAAACTATGATATGGACGTTGTAGCAGCTTGCATTAATGTTGGGCAAGAAGATGATATGAAGGCAATTGAGAAAAAGGCTTTAAGTTCAGGAGCGCAAAAAATATATATTGAGAACGTAACAGATGAATTCATAAAAGAATACGTGTTTAAAGGAGTTAAAGCGAATGCTGCATACGAAGGAACATATTTATTGGGCACAGCATTTGCAAGACCATTAATAGCTAAAAAACTTGTTGAAATCGCTCATAAAGAAGGGGCAAAATATATATGTCACGGATGTACCGGAAAGGGAAATGATCAAGTTAGATTTGAAGTTGGGATAGCAGCTATTGATCCTTCTATAAAGGTTATTGCTCCTTGGAGAATTTGGGATATAAAATCAAGAGAAGATGCTATAGATTATGCTAATGCTAGAGGCATAGAAATATCAGTTACCAAGGAAAAAATCTATTCAGTAGATCAGAACTTATGGCATGCAAGTCATGAAGGTGGAGATATTGAAGAATTAAATAATGAGCATAAAAGAGATATGTATCTTATGGTTACACCTCCAGAAAAAGCTAAAGATGAGCCTACTTATGTAGAGATATATTTTGAAAAGGGAATTGCGACCAAAATTAACGGCATTGAACTCGAGCCAATAGATGTTGTTTCAACATTAAATAAAATTGGTGGAGAAAATGGAATAGGAGTTATAGATATAGTCGAGAATAGACTTGTGGGAATGAAATCAAGAGGCATATATGAAACTCCTGGTGGTGCTGTACTTTATGCGGCACACAAAGAACTAGAGGAAATAACTTTAGACAAGGATACACTCCACTTTAAATACTTAGTATCACAAAAATATGGGGAATTAGTATATAATGGACTTTGGTTTAGTACTATGAGGGAGGCCCTTGATGCATTTGTAGATAAGACTCAAGAAACGGTGACAGGGACTGTTAAACTAAAACTTTATAAAGGAAATATCATGTCAGCGGGTAAAGAATCACCTAATGCTCTTTACGACGCGGGTATATCTTCCTTTGGAGCAAGTGATTTATATGATCATAAGGATGCAGAGGGATTTATAAACTTATTTTCATTACCAAGCAAAATTAAAGCATATAAAAATTTAAATAGTATCTAAGAAAAATTACAAAATTTACGAAGGAAGAGTGGGTGAAATATATGAAACTTTGGGGTGGAAGATTTAAGGAAAAAGAAAGCAAGCTTATGGAGGACTTTAATAGTTCTCTAAGCTTTGATAAAAGATTATATTATGAAGATATTATGGGCAGCATAGCTCATGTTAAAATGCTTGCTAAATGTAGTATTTTAACAAATGAGGAAAGCGTGACTATAGTTAATGGTCTGAATTTTATTCTTTCAGATATTCAAGAAGGAAAACTAAAAATTGAAGGTGATTATGAGGATATTCACAGTTTTATGGAAATACAGCTTACAAAACTTGTAGGGGATGTAGGTAAAAAGATCCATACAGCAAGGAGTCGAAATGATCAGGTTGCAGTGGATATGAGGTTATATTCAAAATATAAAGCATTAGAAGTTATTGATAATTTAGACCTTATTTTAAACACTATTGAAAAAGTTGGAAATGATAATGCGGTTATAATGCCAGGTTATACACATATGCAAAGAGCTCAGGTGGTAACCTTTAAACAGCACATTATGGCGTACTTTAATATGCTAAGTAGAGATAAGAAAAGAATTATAAGTGCTACAGAGATTATGGATGAAAATCCTCTTGGATGCTGTGCGCTAGCAGGAACAACCTATGATACAGATAGGAATTTTACAACAAGCGAGCTAGGGTTAAAAAAACCTGCAGATAATTTTATGGATGGAGTAAGTGATAGAGATTATTTATTAGAACTTTTATCACATTTTTCTATAATAATGATGCATCTTAGTAGATTAAGTGAAGAGTTCATTTTATGGAGTACTAAAGAATTTAATTTTATTGAAATTAGCGATGAATTTTCCACAGGTAGTAGTATAATGCCACAGAAAAGAAATCCAGATGCAGCAGAACTAATAAGAGGGAAAACTGGAAGAGTATATGGAGATTTAATGAGTCTCCTTACCACTATGAAAGGGATACCACTTGCCTATAATAAAGATATGCAGGAAGATAAAGAACCTTTCTTTGATGCAGTTGACACTGTTTTAAAATGCTTAAAGGTTATGAATGAAATGCTGAGTACTTTAAAAATTAAAAAAGACAATATGTATAACGCAGTTAAAAGAGGTTTTCTAAATGCTACGGAAGCTGCAGATTATCTTGTAAGCAAAGGAGCAGCCTTTAGAGATGCCCATGGAGTTATAGGTGCTATAGTTATAAATTGTGAAAAAAAACATAAGGCTATAGAAGATTTAAGTTTAGAAGAACTTAAAAGTTTTAGTGATTTATTCCAAAATGATGTATATGAATTTATAGATTATGAAAAGACATTAAGCCGAGGTATAAAAAAAGAAATGTAAAGACATCCTTAGAGGTGGCAGAATACCCCTTTTAAATATAAGGCACGTAACAGGTGAATCCCACCTGTTACGTGTTTTTTAGTAGATAAGGCTACTTTAGTAGATAAAGCTACTTTAGTAGATAAAGCTACTTTAGTAGATAAAGCTACTTTAGTAGATAATTAATAGTTGAAATCTTTAAGGCACTTTTTAATGCCATCTTCAGTCTTAGGCATAACAATATCATAATTCTTCAATTTACTATTACTTATTCGTAAGTCCCTTGGATGTTCTTTGTATTTTTCGGTATCTTTTTCTAAATAATTACCTGCTTTATGATCTAAGCCAATTTCTTTTAATATGAGAAAAGCTATATCATAAGTGCTTAAGTTATTTTCGCTTCCAGTGTGATAAGTTCCGTATGGAAGAGTAAAAATCTTATCAAAATTTGCTATTATATCATAAACATAGGTCATTCCTCTAAATTCATTTGAGGGTAATTTCATTTTTTTATCCTTTAAAATAGAAGATACAACATTCCATAGTATATTAGAATTTACCCTGCAATTTTTTTCTGGGAATCCAAATAGCCAAGTAAGTCTTAAAATCCATAGTTCATCAATAATTCCTTTTAATTCATTTTCAGCTTCAAGTTTATGTTTCCCATAAATGGTATTTGGAGTTGGAGTGTGATTTTCATTATATGGTCCAGATTCAAAATTACCATTAAAAATTTGTTCGGAACTTAAATATATTAATTTAGATTTTGTTAAACTACAGGCTTTAGCAATGTTAATTGAACCTTTTACATTTATTTCATAAGAAAGTTCTGGATTTCTTTCACACAAACCTGTATCAGCGATGGCAGCAGTATGTATCACGTAATCAGGTTTGAATTTCTGGATAATTTCTAAGGATTTCCTCTCGTCTGTTATATCTAAGTCTGTATGTCCTAATGGAATTATATCGTATTTATCTTTATAATAGGTATAATATCTTGATGCTAAGAAACCATTAGAGCCGGTTAATAATACTTTTTTCATTGAACTCACCTCGTTTTTTTCTTCATAATTATAATATCACATAATTTGAACTGTGACTAAATTTATGAACAAAGAAAAAAACAACTAAGCTTAAAAACGATAATTATTATTAAGCTTAGCGCACTTTTAGATTCCTAGTATTGTTCAATAAAATAAATGCGATAGTGTTCTATATAACAAAGCTCGTGTTTTTATTAAAACAGTGAATTAAAAATTTAAGCATTGGTCAAAAACTTACGATTAGCTATTTTATGAGAAAACCGTTAGCTGGTTAATGAAACCTATACACTAATGATATGCTGAAGAAAAAAACAAGTCCTGCGGAATCACCGCAGGACTTGTTACCCCTTGGGATAGGGGGTTATATTTTTTTGCTTTGGACTAGTTTACTGACTGCTAATTATACTTTTTTTAAACAATATTAATATGCAGTGAGTAAGATACTGATAGGTAAGGCTTTGAAATTATCGTTACCTTTTCCCCAGTCCACACCGTACGTGAAACTTTCACTTCATACGGCGTTCCATCAAGAATTTTAGAATTTTCCGACTTTCTGTCTAAGTGAATTAATCTTATTAAGAGCCTTTTCATCAAGAGTGAGATTTACCATATATTTATTAATTGTGTCTTCTACAACTACATGAACAAGTTTATGTACGTGATGGTTCAGCAATATTAGGTTGCTATAGTCATCTGTTCCGACCTTTTCTTTAGGTATTTTATTGGATCTATGTCAATATCTTAGACAAAAAAAGTCGAACTTTTTATGAAGCCTTTTTAGCCAAATCTTCACACTGTTGAGGAGTAATATATCCAATACTACTATGTATCCTTTTTATATTGTACCAAGCTTCTATATATTCAAATATTCCTAATCTTGCAGCGTCATAATCAAAATATTTAACATGGTAAACTTCTTCTTTTTTCAATGAGGCATGAAATGATTCAATGCAAGCATTATCATATGGGCAACCTTTGGCACTAAATGAGTGTTTAATAATTTTAGTGCTCTCTATATATTCTTTAAAAGCGGAGCTTGTATATTGGCATCCCAAATCGCTATGAAGTATTAGATGCTTAGTTGGTTTTTGTAGCTGTATACCATTTTTAACAGCCTGTAGGGCTAATGTAGTATCAATGAATTTAGACATAGCATGACCTATTATTTTATCTTTAGATGAAGTTGGTCTATATTTTTTTACTATTAAAGATCTTATCCCCAATTTTTTCATCAATCTTTGTGTTCTTTTTAAACTAATAGTTATCCCCAGTGCATTTAGTGATTTATTTATAAACACATCCTTATCTTATTTATATTTTAATGTGTTCGGCTTTCCGTGTCTACAATATTATACTAACACCAGAAAGAGCTTGTGCCACATCAGGTTTTCGTATGAAGCATGAAGGAGAAAAACTGATGTGGACTAGCCTTTGACTGCGACGAATTATACTGGGTTAAATCCAACAATTCTTTAACGTGGATTTTATTGAAAATATTAACGCTAACCCTAATTATTATGTACATTCAGTTTATTGAGTAAACCATTGATTCATATGGGTTGTTAATCAATCAAGTTAAATTTAACGACATTTCAGAAGGAAAGTCTCCCACTTCTATAAGTTGAAGTTAATTACCCTAGCAAAAATAAAACTTTAGTGGAAGTTTAAATCTCCTTCTGAAGTCGTTAATTCAGCTTCTATGAAGATGTTACAGCTCCGCAGGAGATGATTTAACTAAATAATTCTCCTTAAGAAATTCTAAAATAGAATAGCAAATATACGCCATAGAAAACGTTTTAAGATGAGAATAAAGTAAAGGAGATATTAAACTTCATACCCAATCACTAAATGACCCTAAAGAAATATTAAGGGTGTTAGCCTAGGTTGTAAATATACTACCATTCAATATAACATTTATTATATTGAATGCCCTTTGATCGTTTAAAGCTGAGCAACTTTTTATATGGAACACACTAAATCAGCATAATTTACAATTAATTTATTTAGTATCTTTCGTAAAATACGTAATAAATATAGTCAGAGTTCGTTATTTATGCTAAACACGAACTTTGGCTATATGACTAGTCTCATAATCTCACTAAATAATAAACGAACTTTAAGCTGACAAAACGCGAACTTTATACAACAAATGCCATGAAATATGATTTCATAGCATTTGTTGTATTTGTATTTACTTAACTTTTATATGCCCAGATTACTACAATAATAGTATAATTAGATAAATATTTTATTGCGTAATGATATTATATGATGTAGAAATAAAGTTTAAAAAAATACTAAATTAGGTGGTATAAAAATGAATAAATCAAAAGTTGAAAAAGTAAACTTTTATAGCAATATACTTGGTAAAGAAATGCCAATGTTGGTGTATTTACCTGAAGATTATAATAGGTTTACTTCTCTACCTGTATTATATTTTCTACATGGAAGAAATGGAAATGAAAATATAATGTTCGAATTGGATATAAACAGTAAATCTGATCAAATGATAAAAGATGGAGAAATTAAACCTATGACTATAAACGAGCGAATTTTATAACAAATTATTCCATTATAAATCAATGTCAATTGTCCTAAGCTATTTTTAGTGTTTTAAAAATAGCTTCAAGAGAATTTCCTAGGTCAGCTTGATTAAAGATCCAAGATACCCTTTCTTTTTTAGATTGGTTTCTTGCATTCTTAATACCAACGTTAAAATTTAACGTGCCATTGCTTACTTCCAATTCGCAATATACGTAGGTAATCATTAGCAGCAAGAAGTATCTGTTTATACTTCGGTTACTTCTTACTTGGTAATGATTTAAACCAAGATGTTTTTTAGTTTCTCTAAAAAAGGTTTCAATTGGCCATCTAAATTTATAGTGATTTAGGAGTTCTTCAGTAGTAATAGTAGTATCTAGACTTATGAATGCTCTTAAGCAACCAGGTTTAAATAGAGCCTCTTTAGGCCAACAAAGAGCTATCAAAGAATCATTTGCATCATTAAGCTTGCCTCTATATGTGTAGACAAAATATTCATTGTTGCCAACTTTGACTAGGTCGACATCATCCTTAGTTAATATCTCGCACATATGATTAAGCTTAATTCCAAGTTTTTCACGACCTTTTGGATATATCACTCTATTTGTTCTTAGACCACCAATATAGGCGTAGCCTGATCCTTTAGAAACTGCGAACAATTTTTTATTACTATACCAACTATCACATAAAACATAACCTTCATTTACTGGTTTGGGTAATGATTTTATAAACTCAATTGCCATTTGGATTTTACTCATATTTTCTTTGTCGTATATCGCCATAGTATATGGCATCACAAGTGTATCGCACAGTAACATAACGGTAACTAATTGATGACCATAAACTGTTTTACCTTTTAAATGAGAATGGTGGAATCCACATTTTTCAGTAGGTTTCTTAGCCTTTGACGAGGGCACAGTCTTCTCCGAAATAGTGTCATCTATTACAACATAAATAGGTTTACCAGTTGTTTTAGACGTCTCCCATATTCTCATAATTACACGTTTTTTTAGGGCTTTTTCAACAAAGTTTTCGTCCCATGGACTCTCCGATAGAAACTTTCCAATATTAGTCCTATGCCTAACCGGCATAAAATCTGAAACGTCGGTTACTTTTCCACAGTAGCCTTTTGTCACCATAGAATTTATAAATAATATTAGATGATGAATTTGAGGAGTTGTGAGATAAAGAGTTATCTTTAATTCAATTAAAAATTTGTATATTGTCGATGATTTTGTTACAATTGAGTTATTAAACATTTATGTTTTCTCCTTAGTTGTATTTTGTGTAGTGACTTAATTATAACAGGAGAATGTATAAATGTTTTTCTTTTTTTGATATATGGAAATTGGTGGAATCATTTTCGCTCATTTATAGCCTATGATAATTGTATGTCCAAGAATTGAAAACAGCCGTGGAGTAAATTCATCCTTAATATGTAAAGAAGTACCTAATCCTGAAGATAATAATAGAATCACAAATTTAGGGATGTACGAAGATTACTTTATAAAAGAGATAATACCCTTAACCGATAAAACTTTCAACACTGGATAGGTTATAATTAGTTGTACAATAAATATTCGGACATGGTATAATATAAAAATATGAGAAAGAGAGAGTGGTTTATATCATGGGGAGAAATGGGAAAAATTATACTGAGGAATTTAAAAAACAACTAGTAGCACTTAGGAATAATGGTAAGGTTATTGCAGAAATATCAAGAGAATACGGGGTGGCTAAATCCACTATTAATAAATGGGTTGCAGATTATAGTAGTACTGGATCATTTAAAGCAAAAGATAATCGCAGCGATGCCGAAAATGAGTTGCTTAGATTGAAAAAAGAAAATGCTAGATTAGAGATGGAAAATGATATTTTAAAGCAAGCAGCGCTGATAATGGGACGAAAATAGAACTTATTTTAGCAAATAAGTATAAATACAGTATTAGCGCAATGTGCAGAGCACTAGGCATTCCAAGAGGGTTAGTTTACTATAAACGTAAAGAACGCAGGTTTAATTCAGAGTTAGAAAATGCAATTATAAAGATTTTCAAAGATAGTAAAAATAACTACGGTACAAGAAAAATAAAGGTTGAGCTATCCAAGATAGAAATTCAGGCATCAAGAGCTAAAATAGCATGCATAATGAAGAAATATGGACTAGTATCAAATTATACTATTAAACAGTTTAAAATACATAAATCTGGTTGTAACAATGATAAAGTTGACAACATCGTTAATAGAGATTTTCAAAATAGATCCAATCTAGATGTTGTTGTAAGTGACCTAACCTATGTAAATGTTGCTGGAAAATGGCACTACATATGCCTTCTTATAAATTTACATAATAGAGAGTTAATAAGTTACTCTGTGGGCAAGAATAAGGATGCTAAGCTTGTATATGAGGCCTTTATGAGGGCAGATTGTAATCTAAGCAACATAAATATATTCCATACAGACAGGGGCAACGAATTTAAAAATAAGATTATAGATGAGGTTTTAGAAACATTTAAGATCCAAAGGTCACTTAGTAAAAAAGGCTGTCCATACGATAATGCAGTTGCAGAAGCAACGTATAAAATAATAAAAACAGAATTTGCATATGATAGAGTATTTAGCAGTTTTGAAGAATTGGAACGAGAGTTATTTGATTACGTAAACTGGTATAATAACCATAGAATTCATGGTTCGTTAGACTATATGACACCAAAGGAATATAAGGTTAAGATGTCCGAATAAAGTTTGTACAAAAAAGTATTGACAATCCAACACTATAAAAAATAGAAAAGGAAGATACATAGGAGGGGCATCTGCTGGTGGTTATGTAGCTCTTCATAATATATTCCGGCATCAAGATATGTTTTCCAAAGTAGGCGGACATATGCCTGCTTTGGAACTGAAACTTGAAGAAGATGCTAAACTATATTATAAAAACATTGGTGCATGGGAGAAATATGATCCAATATACATTGTAAAAAACAACAATATTTCTTCTAGTATTGATATTTATCTTGATGCTGGTGATAAGGATGAAGGTGAATTTTATGAAGGCTGTTCAATTTTACATAAAGTATTGAAAGAAAAAGGAATAAAATCTCAAAACAATATATTCCCTGGTCATCACAATGTCGAATATATAAAATCAAATATCGAAAAATATCTAAAATTTTATGGTTGTTAATTATAATAAATCACTCTCTATAGATTCATAATATTCTTAAATTACCTACTAACCTTAATTATGAAAATCAAAGTGAATGTAACACAATGGTAATTATGTTACTTTCACTTTGTGGCTATTGCCTATTCCTTAATTTTTTCAATTTGAATGTAACATAATATATTGATTTGTTACGTTCAATGTATTATAAATAATACTAATATTAAAAAAACCACGTTTTCATTTTAAATATATCACAGAAAAATAGCAAAAAAACTTAATAATCTGGGTAAGTTAGTTTATTTAGACTAGATTACTGGCTACTAATTCCATTTTATTTAAACCTATATTAGGAGCAGCGAACGAGCTTGTGCCACATCAGGTTTTCATGTGAATCATTAAAGAGAAAAACTAATGTGCACTATCCTTTGACTGCGATTGAATATAAAAATAAACATTCCAGTGCCTTAATACATTATTTGATTTATCGTATTACAAACCGTCTTAATAAACATTGTACCCTTATGGAGTTTTTTAAGAAATAACTCCATTGATTTGTAAAGTTCGAATAATTTCATTACTCTAAAAAAGACACATTAGTGTCTTTTTTAGAATGTTTTTATAAATATTTATTTAGTTTTTTCTTCATATAATTTGTTAATTGCTTCATCTACTATTTGATTAAAAGTTATGTTGATATTATCATACATAGGTTTTAATCCTTGAAGCTTTCTTACTGTTGATGGTTTTTGTGCGAAGCTTCTTTTTACAGATAAAGTATCTTCCTCATTATTATCCTCCGAAGAATATAAATTCTTAAGTTCTAAAGAATTTTCATTCTTAACTTCTTTAGAATTAATATTTTTAAGCCCACTTAAAATCCCTTTGCTTCCACTGTTATTATTTTTGCTCATAATTTAAAATCTCCTTACTTAAGCTCATGTAATCATTGAAAGAATCGCATTTATTATTAAAATAAATTACTGGTGACTGAGCATCTTGACTGTACTCTATTTTACTATCAACTCTAATAACACTATCAAAAACCTTATCTCCAAACACTTCTATAAGACTTCCTCTGATATTTTTAGCAATGGTTTTTCTGCTGTTAAACATAGTTATTAGTACTCCCATAATTTCAAGTTTTCCATTAGTGTTTTTATCAACGATTGTTATTTGAAAGAATTACTTCTAAAGATTCTATGCTTTTTATAATTATCTTCCCAATCTTTAAGAAATTCTTTTGCGCAAACTTCACCAGAATTATATAACTCCATAATTTTTTTATTTCCAATATTAAAATCTGTGGTTTTAATATCAAGAGTATCGATTTTTACAGTACGCAAGAAATCCATTTCTCTTATATGAATATCATCTTGTGCTTCTAGCATGGTCTCAATAATTGAGCTAGTGAAATTTAAGATATTTGTGATTTTATGTTCCCGTATTTCTTTGTTTCCTCCGAGTTTAAAACCGATGGTTGGCCAGAGAGGAACGCCATTCACATCAAAAAGCCAAACTGGGTAATTGCTTAAAACACCGCCATCAACAATGAGAGACTTTTTATTAGTATTTATATTATATAAGTTTACAGGGTGAAAAAAATAGGGAATAGAGATGCTCATTCTTATTGCCAGACTTACTTCAAGTTCATCAGGATTTATCCCGTATTCCGCAATGTCTTCTGGTAGTATTAGCATCTTTCCACGGCTTATATCCGTTGCTATAATATGCAGTTTGTATTTTCTTTTATACTTGTTATTATTTAGAAGAATACCTTTTTCCCCTGGAATAATCAAATCTCCAAAGGTTACTTTTTTTCTATTTGCAAGCTTAAGTTTATACGATAAAACTTCATCAATCCAATTTTTTATATAGTCACCTTTATAAATGCCTTTTTTTAAAAGTAGATTGTAAGCATCAGAGAATATAGGCATATTAAAATGACTTTTATCAGTAATTTTTGTATAGTCTAGCTGTAGCATTAATTTTTTTATCTCATCAGCAGAGTACCCTACTGCAACTAGTGCAGCTATAATAGATCCAGCAGAGTTTCCTGAAATATTTTTCCAATTATATCCATCATTCTCAAATGTTTTTAAGGCGCCTACAAGACCGATGCCCTTAACTCCGCCACCTTCGAACACAATATCTGCAAATTTTCTATTATTGTAAATATTCATATATACCACTCCTTTATGAGTAATATATGAATAAATATATCTTCACGTCATAGATTTAAAAAATAATATTTAGTTACACTTTTTTCTATGAAAAGAATACTATATATTATAGTGATTTTATAAAAGAGGCAATGTATGAAAAAGTTAGAAGAATTCACACCTTCTGAATTGGCTATATTAGCAACAATAATAGGGATTATAATTGCTTCTAAGTTTAATGTTAACCAACAAAATGCATTAGGCAATTTTTTAACCGGTTTGGCGCAAAGCATTTTGATAATTGCAGCTCAGACTCAAAATCTTGAATCGCAGGATGGAAATCAATCTGGAGATAATGGAAATAGTAATTCGAAGAATAGTAATTCGAAGAATAGTAATAAGGATTTGCAAAAACAGATAGATGAACTTAAGGAATATATTAAAAAGTTTGAGGATAATACGAATTGAAAAACGCACTGATTAAAAGATGCGTTTTTTAATGGTTTGACATTATAAGAAATTTTAGGTAATATATATGTGTAAAGTAATTTAATATTAAAAACTAGGGGAGTCAATATTTTTGTCTGAGAAGAAACAGTTAAGTTTCGACCCTTATAACCTGAATTGGATAATGCCAGCGGAGGGAAAATATGATTTGAATTTAGTTTCAAATATGACTATATAAATGGTGCAAAGTTGTACGATTATAGAACCCTTCGCTTAAATATGAGCAAAGGGTTTATTTTACTTTAATAATATTCTAAGGAGGAATTGAAATGTCAGTTGTAAATGTAAGTCTTCAAGTTATACCAGTGGTGGCAGAGGAAAGGATTTACCCGGTAGTGGACAAGGTTATAGAGTATATTCAGGCTAGCGGAGTGAAATATGAGGTAGGGCCAATGGAAACTACTATGGAAGGCGAAATGGATGAGCTTTTAGATATAGTAAAAAAGGCTCAAGAGATTTGTGTAGAGCATGGAGCATCTAGGGTTGTTTCTATAGTGAAAATCGATTATAAAGCTGAAGGCGTGACTATGAATGAAAAAGTATATAAATATAGAAAATAAGCTTATTCCTATAGTTTTTCAATTGATATTTCTTTTTATATGGCAGATATCTGTAGATAGGTGGAAGGTTCCACAATACATATTGCCTTCACCAAAAGATATTATTATTATTACCTTGGTGAATATAGTTCCAAGCATTACTAAGCATATTTATGCGACTTTATATGAAGCATTGATTGGATTCGCAATATCAATTTTGATTGCACTAATTTTAGCTATCTTAATGGACAATGTAAAAATTATTAAAAAATGCATATATCCAATTTTAGTAGTATCTCAGACTGTTCCAATTATTGCCCTAGCGCCACTTTTCATAATATGGTTTGGTTTTGGAATATTACCTAAGATTATTGTAGTAGTGTTAGTGTGCTTTTTCCCTATAGTTGTTAGTTTGATTGATGGATTAGAGTCAGTAGACGCGGATATGGTAAACCTTTTAAAGACTATGGGGGCTAGTAAGTTTCAAATTTTCACCATGGTGAAGCTACCAGCCTCTACTGTGAATTTTTTTTCGGGCCTTAGAATAGCAGCAACCTATAGTATTATGGGGGCAGTTATTGGAGAATGGCTTGGAGGAGATAAGGGTCTTGGGGTATATATGATTAGAGCTAAAAATTCATATGCACTTGATAAAGTTTTTGCAGTAATTATAATTATTGTAATGCTAAGCATGGGACTATTTGGACTCTTATACTTAATACAATATTTTTTTACTCCTTGGACTAGAAATAAAGCGGATAACGATGACTAAATTTATATAGGACATATTATTTTATTTGGAGGTAAAATTATGCTAAAGAAAGTAATTTCATTATTATTAACAGTTTCAATGACTACGGTTTTATTTGTGGGTTGTGCTGCGAAAAAAGAAGATGTAAAGAAGGAAGATACCTTAAAAAAGGTTACTGTTATTTTAGATTGGATACCAAACACTAATCATACTGGATTATATGTAGCGAAAGATAATGGATATTTTAAAGAAGAAGGACTTGACGTTCAAATTATTCAGCCAGCGCAGGGGAGTACTGCAAGTTTAATTGCAGCGGGCAAAGGAGATTTTGGCGTAAGCTATCAAGAAGATGTAACTTATGCTAGAACTGCTAAAGATCCACTTCCGATAAAAGCTATAGCCACTATTATTCAGCATAATACTTCTGGGTTTGCAGCACCTAAGGAAAAAAACATTAAATCTCCTAAGGATTTTGAAGGCAAAACCTATGGTGGATGGGGATCTCCTTCTGAAAATGCAATATTAAAGGCGGTTATGGAAAAAGATAATGCAGATTTTTCGAAACTAAAGATGGTGGATGCAGGATCAGAAGATTTCTTTGCTGTAACTAAGAAAAATATTGATATTGAATGGGTATTTTATGGATGGACAGGAATAGAAGCAAAGCTTAAAAATATTCCTATTGACTATATTGATATTGGAAAATTAAATAAAGATTTAGATTATTATACTCCAGTAATTATAGCTAATGAGAACAAATTAAAAGCGGATCCCGAAACGGCAAAGAAATTTTTAAAGGCAGTTACAAAAGGATATGAATACAGCATGGAAAAACCTGAGGAAAGTGCTAAGGTTTTACTGAAAAATGCACCGGAGACAGATGAAGATCTTGCCGTCGCAAGTCAAAAATATTTAAAGGATCAATATAAAGCTGAAGCTCAAAAATGGGGCATAATGAAAGAATCAGTTTGGAATAATTACACCAAATTTCTTTTAGATAAAAAGCTTATAGGAAAAGATATGAAGGCGAGTGAGGCATTTACTAATGAGTACTTACCAAACTAATAATGAAAAATTAAGAGTAGAAAATATTAAAAAAACTTTTGGAAGTATGAATATAATAAAGGATGTTTCTTTTTATGCAAGAGAGAATGAATTTATAAGTTTACTGGGCCCAAGTGGAAGTGGTAAAAGTACAATTTTTAATATTATATCAGGTCTTTTACATCAAGATGCGGGTAAAATTATAATTGACGGAGAGGAATGCTGTGGTAGATTTAAAAAAGTAAGTTATATGCATCAGAAGGACTTACTACTTACCTGGAAAAATATTGTAGATAACACTACGCTACCTCTTGTTATAAAAGGAAAATCTAAAAAAGAGGCAAGAGCTCAGGCGCTTAGTCATTTTAAAACATTTGGACTTGCTGGCTTCGAATATAAATATCCTTTTCAGCTTTCAGGAGGAATGAGGCAGAGGGCTGCATTACTTAGAACATATATGTCATCATCTGATATTATGCTATTGGATGAACCTTTTGGTGCACTTGATGCAATTACTAGGGCAAAGATGCACTATTGGCTAATAGACGTGATTAAAGAGCTAAGAGTTACCATAATATTTATTACTCATGATATTGAAGAAGCGATATTCTTATCTGATAGAATATATGTATTATCAAATAAACCAGCAACTATAAAGAAAGAAATAATTGTTGATTTACCTAAAAATAGGACAAAAGATATAGTCACATCAGTAAAATTCAATAAAATAAAGAAAGTCATTTTACAAACATTATAAGGTAAGCACTCAGCTTAAAAGTAATTAAGTTGGGTGTTTTATTTTTATGTACCTAAGGAACGTATGATAAATGCGTAGTTGTGAGAAAATACTATGATAACGACTCAATATTGGAGGAAACAAAATGAAACAGGGAGCACTAGACAGGAATTTTAAAAAAGTAAAAAGTCAGTTTGCTCAGATTCAAGAAATAGTAAAGCATACTAAGTCAAATGCACTATGGGAACATGAGGCTGCGGTAAGAAAGAAACTAAAGGAATTAAATGAGTTTAAGAAAGAAAATTTTAAAGACTATAAAAGAGTTCATGAAAATTATTCAGCATTACTTAAATATATATCAATAAGGCTTGTTGAGGACTACAACAAGAAAAATAATACAAATTTTAATTTTAAGAACATCTTAAAGAATAAGGGTGAAAGCTATTTAAAATCAGGAATTATAAGTGTGTTAATAACGGAGCATATTCCTGAGATTATATCTAGTGAGTTTGATCGTGTGTTTCCATCTAATCCTAAAAATGAATATGAGGGATCAAGAAAATTCAAGAGAAAATTTTATCTCCATTTAGGTGAAACTAATACTGGGAAAACCTATAATGCAATGATGCGGCTCATGTATGCTGTACTATAGAAAAATTAAATATAAATGAGGAATATGAAGTTGGTATTATAGACGAAATTCAAATGATAGATAACGACCAGAGGGGAGCTGCTTGGACAAGAGCTGTTTTAGGATTGAAAAGTAAAGAGGTACACATTTGTGGCGCAACGAATGCAAAAGAACTACTTGTAAAAATAATAGAGGATTGCGATGAGGAGTACGAGATTATAGAGTATAAAAGAGATCTTCCTCTTGTGATGGAAGATAAATCTTTTGTATATAAAAGTATTGAGGAAGGTGATGCACTTGTTACATTCTCGAAGAAGAAAGTGTTAGAACTAGCTTATCATTACTCAAACCTAGGTATAAAAGTAAGTTTAATCTATGGAGATTTACCGCCAGAAGTTAGAAAAAAACAGTACAATCAGTTTATTAACAAGGAAAGCACAATTTTAATATCCACTGATGCAATAGGTATGGGAGTTAATCTTCCTATAAAAAGAATAATATTTATGGAAATTAAAAAATTCGATGGTAATGAGATAAGGTATTTAACTTCTCAAGAAGTGAAACAGATTGCGGGAAGGGCAGGTAGAAAAGGGATATATGAGGTTGGATATGTAGCATCTTATGGTAATACTCAAGATTTTATAAGAGAAAGTTTAGAAGCGCGTGATGTAATTATAGAAGAAGGAGTAATAGGTCCAAGTGAAGCTATATTAAAAATCAGTTCTCTTTCTCTTAGAGAAAAATTAGCGTTATGGAGTACAAAAGAAGAAAAAACACCTTTTTATAGAAAAATGGATATAAGCGAGTATTTGGTGGTATTAGATAATTTAAAAAGTTATAAATTGGAAGAAGAAGTTCAGTGGAGACTGCTAAAAATTCCTTTTGATGTATCTAATGATAAGATGATGAATGCATTTTTAAACTATGTAGATGAATTGTTTATAGCTAAAAGAGAGATTATCTCAAAACCACAGCGTCTATTAGAAGATCTTTATGAATTAGAACTTTACTACCAGAAAATAAATATTTATTATTCCTTCTCAAAAGTTTTTAAGTTGAATTTTGATGAACAATGGGTATATGAGAATAGAATAAAAGTCAGTGAAGATATTAATGAAATTTTGAAAAGTATATAAAACAAATGATAACCTCAATGATTCTTATAGAAAATAGTATTTAAAAGTATTGAAATTATTTGCTATACTTTTTTTAACTTTGTTCCCATCAAAACGCTGTTATAAAATATATTAAATAAGTACATTATATTAGTACAACAAAAAAATCAACTTAAAGGAGGCACATAGTATGGCATACAGGAGCTTAGTACCAGAAGCAAAAGCAGGATTAAACAAATTCAAAATGGAAACAGCAAACCAATTAGGAGTAAACTTTACGGACTATAATGGAGATTTAACTTCAAGACAATGTGGTTCAGTTGGTGGACAAATGGTTAAATTAATGGTAGAACAATACGAAAAAAACTTATAATTTAAAATTAGATAGGGTGTGCAGCAAAGCTGTATACCCTATATTTTATTAAGTCATATCCAAATAAATAATTAATTAGAAATTTATTATATATATAGTTGACTTATACTACATAATGAAGTATACTATATCTCGTAGTGTTAATTACTAATAAGGCTCCTTGGTCAAGCGGTTAAGACACCACCCTCTCACGGTGGGATCAGGGGTTCAATTCCCCTAGGAGTCACCATTAACACTTTTTTTTATTGGGATGTAGCCAAGCGGTAAGGCACTAGACTCTGACTCTGGCATCCGCAGGTTCAAATCCTGCCATCTCAGCCAAATATATTACCATAATGAATATAAATAATTCTAGCATAATGTTTATTTTGCTGGGGTTATTTTTTTGTATATTTTTTCTTAAAATAATGTTAATAATTATATTGTTAGATGAAGAAGTTAGGCATAATAAAAAGTATTAGTTAGACATTTATAGTTAATACTATATTTAAACTCTGAATTATTTTGTACTTCAGAGAAGGACAAGGAGGGAAATATATGAAAACAGGTATAGTAAAGTGGTATGATGTTGAAAGAGGATATGGATTTATATCCGCTCAAGAAGGCGCGGATGTATTTGTTCATCATTTAGCAATAAAAGAACAAGGGCCAAGAAAGGATTTACATGAGGGAGAAGAAGTGCAATTTGATGTTGTAGATGCACCTAAAGGACCTCAAGCTATTAATGTTCAAAAAATGTAAAAATATTCGTTATTATTAAACAATATAAATGTAAAAATTTTGGCACGCTCATTTAATCCTTTGAGTGTGCTTTTTTACAATGTATTTTGAATTTATTTGGTTGAAAAATATGGGTGTGCGTATAGTATATAATGGTAACACCTTCTGGAATTTATAATATATATAAAATAGAAAAAACTCGATGGGGTGAAACTTTTGATTGATATTAATGAAGAGATTATACGAGAATACAGTGATAAAGATTCTTATAAAAGTGGAACAGAGTATTATTTAAGTAATAAGGTTAAGCATATTGATATAGAAATAAAGAAGCGACAAGATTACAAGGAAACTAAGATAACTTCAGATGTGGAGTCAACAAATTTCACTCGGTATAAAGTAGACACAAGTTTTAATAATAGTAATTCTTTTATAGGTTATCATTGTCAATGTAATGATTGTTATAGTTATTATGGAGAGGTGAGCATGTGCAAGCATGTAGTGGCTACATTATTAAAGTATTTTTATGAGAAAGACGAAATTATTAAAGCAAAAAAAATGGCTAAAACAAATAGTTTAATTAAACAAATAACTAAAAGTATAAATGGTGATCAAAGGACAAAATCATATCTAAATGTAGATGTAAAATATGAGCATGATCCTAATAGTGATAACCGAAAATCTTTTGTGAGTCTGAAGGTTGGAGAGGATAAGCAATACGTAGTTAAAAACATAAAAGAATTTTTTATTTGCTATAATAAAAGTTTTGAGTCGATGCAGTTTGGGAAAAAATTTACATACAATCCCTATTTGCACTCATTTAAAGAAGGTGATTTAAATATCATAGAACTTTTCAAAGAAGCGAGTGAACTTGAAGCGGTGGCTGGGGCTGCAAATACATATAAGGGAAATACAGTGAAATTTCTGTCTGGTAAAAAAGCTTATTTTACAGATAGCATGGTTAAAAGGTTATTTAAATGCTTATACAATAGGGATCTAACTGTGGTAATAAAAGGCGAAACGTTTACTAATGTACACATAAGGCAGAAAACCATGCCCTTAGAATTCGAAATCAATAGAGAAGATAGTAAATTTATACTTCAGCAAAAAGAAGATATGCCTATTGCAATAAGCAATGATGGGGAATTCTTTTTCTATAAAGGTGAAATATACCGGCCACCTATTGCTCAAAGGGACGCATATTTACCTTTTTATAATAGATTTAAAGAGGAAAATAATAATTGCATAGAATTTTATGAACAAGAGAAAGATGATGTAGCATCATTTGTACTTCCAACTTTAAACAAGATAAGTGATAGAGTTGCCATAGACACATCATTAGAAAAAGAATTTTATATAGAAGAGCTTAAGGCAGTTGTTCATTTTGAAAAAAAGTCTAAAAATGTAGAGGTGTTCATAACTTTCAAGTATGGAGAGGTTGAGATAAATCCTTTTAATAGTAAAGAAAACAAAGCACAAGAGGGAAGAGTACTTATAAGAGACATAGAGAAGGAAATGGGTATCATAAATCAATTTCTTGAGTTTGGTTTTGTTAGTACAAATAAGGGGTTTGATATTCGAGATGAAGCAAAGTTCCTAGAGTTTTTAGTTTCAGGACTGGAAAAGCTTCAGCAAGTGGCGGAGGTATATTATTCTGAAGAATTCAAGAAGATTAAGGTGCACGGAAATGCCGGATATAAGTCGAATATAAAGCTTAATAAGGATAATCTTTTAGAATTCAGCTTTAGCATTGAGGGGGTAGATAATACTGAACTTAGTAATGTTTTCTCAGCTTTAAGAGAAAAAAGAAAGTATCATAGGCTTAAAAACGGCAGTTTTGTTTTATTAGATTCAAATAATTTATTAAAAGTTGCTCAAATGATAGAGTATCTAAATATAAAGGATAGCGATATTGCGAAGAATAAAATTCTACTTTCAAAATATAATGCCATATATATAGAAGAAAAATTAAAACGAGAACAAATGGATTTTGTGGATACAAATAAAAAATTTAGAGACCTAGTTAATACTGTTAAGGATATTAAAGAATTGAAAGTAATAGTTCCTAAAACCTTAGATAGTATAATGAGAGATTACCAAAAGGTAGGGTTTAAGTGGTTAAAAACGCTTGCAAGTTGTGGATTTGGAGGGATACTAGCGGATGAAATGGGGCTGGGTAAAACACTTGAGGCTATAGCATTTATTCAATCAGAAGTGCAGGAAAATGAAAATAGGCAACCATCCCTGGTAGTATGCCCTACGTCGGTTGTATACAATTGGAAGGATGAAATAGAAAAATTTGCACCATCACTAAATTGTATAGTAATATCCGGAAATAAAAGTCAAAGAGTGCAGCAAAAACAAAGCATTGATGAGACTGATGTGATTATTACATCATATGCACTTATACGGCGAGACCTTGAGGACTATCAAAAGATAAAATTTAGATATTGTTTCTTAGATGAGGCACAGTATATTAAGAATTTTAATTCGCAAAATGCACATTCTGTGAAAAGTATAAATGCTATAAGTAAATTCGCACTTACAGGAACGCCTATTGAGAATTCTCTTACGGAGCTTTGGTCAATTTTTGACTTTATAATGCCAGGTTATCTTTTAAATCATAGTGCTTTTTCAAAAAAATACGAAGCGCCAATTGTGAAGGATGGAAGTCATGAAGCGCTACAAGAACTAAATAATCATGTAAAACCATTTATACTTAGAAGGACTAAATTAGAGGTTGCAAAAGATTTGCCTTCTAAAATAGAACGTAGAATTTCAGTAGAAATGACGGAGCAGCAGAAAAAGGTGTATTTAGCCTATTTAAAGGATGCAAAGGGAGAACTAGAAGAAGATATTAAGGCGAAAGGGTTTAATAAAAGCAAGTTTAAAGTACTGTCAATTTTAACAAGGCTAAGACAGATATGTTGCGACCCTTCTACTTTTATAGAGGACTATGTTGGGGGTAGCGGTAAAATGGAAGCTCTAGATGAAATTTTAGGAAATAGCTTAGAAGAAGGTCATAGAATATTAATATTTTCTCAATTTACTAGGGTGCTTAAAAACATTTCTAAGAGGTTAGATCCTAAAGAGATAAGGTACATGTATTTAGATGGCTCTACTAAGGCTGAAAAAAGAGTAGAAATGGTAAAAACCTTCAATGAAGGAGACACACAGGTATTTTTAATTTCTCTTAAAGCTGGGGGTACAGGTATAAACCTTACAGGTGCAGATATGGTAATACACTTTGACCCTTGGTGGAACCCGGCTGTGGAGTCTCAAGCTACAGATAGGGCTCATAGAATTGGGCAAAAGAAGACAGTAGAGGTGATAAAATTAATAGCAAGAGGGACTATAGAAGAAAAAATATTTAAGTTGCAACAAAAGAAAAAAGAAATTGTTGAAAGCGTTATTAATGATGAAACAGGAGCAGAATTATTTCTTTCTCAGATGAGCCAAAATGAAATTGAAGATTTATTTGTTTAATAATGCAGCTCCGCAGGAGATGATTTAACTGAATAAATTTATTAAGTAGTATCTTGCTATGGGAAAATAATATTGGGATTTTTAGTGAAAAAACGAAAAAAATGTTGACTTATGTAGAAATGAATGTTATTATTTTGAAAAACGAATAATAATAATCCGTATAATCTTGATAATAAGGTTCAAGAGTTTCTACTAGAAGGCCATTAACCTTCTAACTATGGATTAATCCTATAAGTAAAGATTTTTACTGAAAAAATGCCCGTGGATTAATCCTATCCATGGGCATTTTTTTTTGCTTAATAAGGATTTATAAATTCAACATTATATTTTACCAAGGAGGAAATGGCATGAAATCATTTTTGCAATCATTTTTTAAGCTCAAAGAAAATAATTCAAACGTTAGGACCGAAATATTAGCGGGTGTTACTACCTTTATTACTATGGCATATACTATATTAGTAATTCCTAATATTTTAAAGTTTAGTGGTATGAATCTTCCTGGAATAAAGGGTGATGGTGCTGCAGCTTTTACAGCAACAAATGACCCTGTGGTAGGAGCAATTTTTACAGCAGTATGTGTAGGCTCTGGAATTGGTACTATATTAATAGGTACCTATGCAAATTTACCTTTTGCAATTGCACCAGGTATGGGATTATGTGCTTTCTTTACATATAGTGTATGCTTAACACTCGGCTATACTTGGAATCAGGCTTTAGCAGCTGTATTTATTTCTGGAATTTTATTTATAATAATTACGGTTACTTCAATACGCGAAAAAATAGTAGATGCGCTACCAGCAAATCTCAAGATAGCTATTTGCGGTGGTATAGGATTATTTATTGCGTTGATAGGTTTTAAAACTGGAAGCATAGTAGTTCCGAATCCAGGAACTCTTATAAGTTTTGGTGAATTCACAAATCCACACGCTGCTCTTACAATTATCGGTATAATTATAACAGCAATTTTAATGGCTAGAAATGTAAGAGGAGCTATGCTTATTGGAATAATCGCAACGACAATAATTGGAATACCTATGGGTATAACAAATTTAGCTGGAATAAAGCTCTTAAGTACACCACCATCCATTGCTCCAACTTTTATGGCTTTTGACTTTAAGGGTCTTTTAGGAGCTGGAGGAGCAGGTGTTATAGGAGCGATAACTAGCATAATTATGGTGGTTTTAACTTTTAGTTTAGTAGACTTATTTGATACAATTGGTACTTTAGTTGGAACAGCAGAAAAAGCCCAGATGTTGGATGAAAATGGAAAAGTTCGAAATATGAGAAAAGCGCTCTTATCAGATGCTATCGCAACAACTATAAGTGCCTGTATTGGTACACCCACTATGGCAACTTATGTTGAATCTACTGCGGGCATAGCTGAAGGAGGAAGAACTGGGTTAACATCTTGCGTGGTAGGCGTTTTATTTCTATTCTCTTTATTCTTTGCAGGTATAGTTGGGATAGTGCCACCAGAAGCAACAGCACCTGCGCTTATAATGGTCGGAGTCCTTATGATGGGTGCAGTTACTAAATTAGATTTTGATGATTTTACAGAAGCACTTCCAGCTTTTTTTACTATGGCTATAATGCCTTTTAGCTATAGCATAGCTAATGGTATAGCGGCGGGAATAATATTTTACCCTATACTTAAGGTTAGCACAGGAAGAAGGAAAGAAGTTCATCCAATAGTTTATGTGCTTGCAGCGTTATTTATTTTAAGATTTATCTATCTGCCGGATTAACAAGTTATAGTTAATTAATTAAAGATATCATAAATATAACTTCTTGTTTATAAAAAAACAGGCCTAGACTTATTTGAAAGTTCTAGTGCCTGTTTTTTATTTTGTTTAAATCATTACAATTTTACAGTTTGACCGATATCAATAATTTTTATGCTTCCATCATTTATTCTTTTTAAAGTATCACAGGTAACCTCATCTTCATCCTGAGCTAAAATATAGGTTTTATAATGAACTGGGATCATGATTTTAGCTTCTGTCATTTTAAACATTTTAAAGCTCTGCTCAGGAGTACAATGCATTTCTTGAAACTCATCAGGTTTATAGCAGCCTACAGGCATGATAGCAACATCTGCTATTAAATTTTTATATGTATCAGTATATGCAGTATCACCAGCAAAAAAAATCTTTTTTGAACTACTTTCAATTATATAGGAATTGCTCTCAGCTTCAGCTCCCCAAGGATAACGTCTACCATCATGATTTGCTTTTAAAGCCTTTATTTTTATGTGATTATCATTATACGTCTCATCATTGTTTAGAAGAATTATACTTTTAAACCCTAAAAGTTTTAAAGGAATCTTTAGGTTTTTAGGAGCAATAATTATAGCACTTTTATTTAGTTTCATTAGAGTGGAGTAATTCATATGATCCATATGACCATGAGACAGCAATATATAATCAATATTAATGGAGGCTAAGTTTAAAGATGGTTTAACTAATCTTTTTAATTGACCAAGATATATACTAGTTACAGGGTCAGTTACTATAACCTTACCACTTAAATTAATAACTACAGTAGCATGGCCTACCCAATGAATAGAATTTGTTACTACGGGCTCATACGATGGCACACTAATGGGATTGAAGTACAATTTAAAGTTTCTACGATGTAATTTATACATATATTTAAAGATTTTCGGGAATTTATTAAAGCTCATTTTATACCTCTTAATTTTAATATATTCGTTTTATAATAAGATTAAAAAATCTAATTTAATTATAACATAACCTGCTATATTATATATATATATATGTATTAAATTACTAAATAAAAAACAATTGAACTAATATAATATATAATATATAATGTACACAAGAAAGTGTGTACATTATATATTATATACATATCTATTATTTATGTAAACGAAATCAAAAAAGGGGGACTTATACATGATTGGCTTCTTAAACGCTTTACTAAAATTATCACCAGTATTTTTAATGGCAGGACTCATGATGTCTAAAATGGATGCATTACTTGCGGCACCAATTGCAACTATTTACGCAGCTATAATAGCATCATTAGTATGTAAATTTAAATTTAATGACATTGTTGATGGTGCGGTGGATAACGTAAAAGAAATGCAATTGGTTTTCTTTATATTGATGGCAGCTTATGCAATGGCAGAGGCTTTTATGTCAACAGGAGTGGGTGCATCAATAATTAATTTTTCATTAACACTTGGATTAACAGCTAGAACTGTAGCTGTAACAGGATTTATGGTAACAGCAGTGCTTTCAGTTGCAACCGGTAGTTCATGGGGAACTTTTGCAGCTTGTGCTCCGATTTTTTTATGGCTAAACCATATAGTAGGAGGAAATTTATTGCTTACTACAGCAGCAATTGCTGGTGGAGCTTGCTTTGGAGACAATATAGGGCTTATTTCTGACACAACTGTCGTAAGTTCAGGTATTCAAAAAGTTGAGGTTATTGATAGAATAAAGCATCAAGGAGTATGGTCACTTTTATGTTTAGGAATAACTGCAATTATTTTCTATGCTGTAAGCGTTGGAATGGGACTTCCAACAGTAATTGGTAATGCAGCGGATGCAATAGATAAAATTCCAAAAGATGTATGGGTATCACTTGAAAAAGCTAGACCTTCAGCAGTTGAACTTTTAAATCAAGTTAAAACCGGGGTTCCATATTATATGGTAATTCCATTATTGGTTGTACTTGTAGTAGCAATTAAAGGACTTCCAACACTTGCATGTTTAGGGCTTGGAATAATAACATCTTTAATCCTTGGATTGACAGCAGGAACAGTAGAATCTGTACCTCAATTTTTAGGATTAATGAAAATAGGTTTTGCAGATGCAGGTTCATGGGTTATTGTCATGATGATGTGGGTTGGTGCCTTTGGAGGTATCATGGGTAAAATGAATGCATTTGCTCCGTTATCAAGATTAGTTTCTAAAATTTCAAAAAATGTACGCCAACTTATGTTTTGGAATGGAATGTTGTCAATTTTAGGTAATGCTGCATTAGCAGATGAAATGGCACAAATAGTAACAGTTGGACCAATAATCAAAAATTTACTTGAAGATAACGTAGAGGGTAGCGAAGAAGATATGTATACATTACGTTTAAGAAATGCTACTTTCGGTGATGCACTTGGTGTATTTGGGTCACAGCTTATTCCATGGCATGTATATATAGCTTTTTATATTGGTATAGCTTCATCAGTTTATCCACTTCACAAGTTTGTACCTCTTGATATAATAAAATATAACTTTATGGCCATGGTAGCGGTAGGTTCATTATTACTACTTACTATAACAGGACTAGATAGATTCATACCATTATTTAAATTGCCGACTGAACCCAATGTTAGATTAAAGAAAAATGTTAAGACGGACAGTAAAGATAAATTATCTGCTTAAATTTAAAGTTTCAATAATATGTAATAAAGCACTATATTGTAAATATACAATATAGTGCTTTTATTAAATATCAAAAAATAATGAATTTGCTTAAATCAGGTCCTGCGGAGCTGAAGTCGTTAAGTTGAGGAAAAGAAAAATTTTATATAAACATGCTAGTTGATAAATAATTTAATAGTTATTCATGGTGAAATGTTTATCTATAATCATTTTTGAATCTTCTTCAGAATTTTCTTGAAAATCTTCTTCGGAGTCTTCTTGAAAATTTTCTTGGGAATTTTCTTGAAAATCTTCATTTTTTTCTGGTTTTTGTCCCCATTTAACTTTAATTGAGAAATCACCATAATTTTCGTCCCTAACAAATTTAAATTCATAATCTAATTCTTCATTGTCAGGTATTAAAACACGGGTTCCGTCTATTTTGAGTTTGTCTTTGAATAATCTTATAACTTCATCTTTTAGGAAAAAGTAAAAATCTTCTTTGCTTCCAACATATCTTTCTATAGAATTCATGTATAAACCCCCTTTCATTATAATAATATTCAGATTTAATCATAAAGGTGATAGTAATTATGTGTATTTTTACTAAAAGGCAATTTTTAAATATAGTGAAATTAGGATATAATACTTGTTGATAGGCATAGCTAAATAAATAATTCAATAATATTCAATAATATGATATATTAAATAAAGAATATATGAAAATTATATAGGTAATGCACTTGTATGAAATAACTGTAGAAGGAAGGTTTTTTTATGAAAATTTATTCATGGAATGTAAATGGCATAAGAGCTATAAAAAATAAAGGATTTATTGAATGGATTAAAGAAGAACAGCCAGATATTTTATGTGTTCAAGAAACTAAAATCCAAGAAAACCAAATAGTTGAGGAGCTTAAAAATATAAAAGGTTATTACTCATATTTTTCGTGTGCGGAGAAAAAGGGGTATAGTGGTGTAGCTACTTACACTAAGGAAAAACCGACATCTGTTACGTACGGTATTGGAATAGAAAGATTTGATAGTGAAGGCAGAATATTAATAACTGAGTTTGAAAAGTTTACTCTATTTAACATATATTTTCCTAATGGGCAGAGAGACGAAGAAAGGTTAAATTATAAAATGGACTTTTATGATGCACTGCTCTCCTACTGTGAGACGCTTAAACTAAAAGGGAAAAAATTAATTATTTGTGGGGATTACAATACTGCACACAAAGAAGTAGATCTTAAAAATCCAAAAGCAAACGAAAAATATTCAGGGTTCTTACCGGTAGAGAGAGCTTGGATGGATAAATTTATATCATATGGTTATGTTGATACTTTTAGATATCTCCACGGGGCAGAAACCAAATATTCTTGGTGGAGTTATAGATTTAAGGCTAGAGAAAAAAATGTAGGATGGAGAATTGACTATTTTTTTGTAACTGAGGAGTTAGTAAGTGAATTAAAAGAAGCTAATATTTTAAATGATGTTTTAGGATCGGATCATTGTCCTGTGAGCATTATTTTATAAATATATATAAGAAAGGAAGTTATAGTATGAAGAATGAGAAAACATTATATCCTGTGAAATCAAAAAAAAGGTATGGGTATATAGATAAGGAAGGCAATGTAGTTATAGAATGTAAATATAATTATGCTGAGGAGTTTGAAGGCGAACTAGCCATAATTGGAATAGAGGAAAAGTATGGCTTTATTAATAAAGCTGGAGAGGTTGTAATAGAACCTAAATATGATGAAGTTCAGCAGTTTAGCGAAGGATCTGCAGTAATAAAGTTGGAAGGAAAGAAAGGCTATATTAATTTAAACGGTGAAATTATCGTTGAGCCTAAATATGATGAAGCTAACTACTTTATGGAGGGAAGAGCAGCAGTAAAGAATGGATATATGTGGGGATATATAGATGCTGAAGGTACGGAAATAGTGCCGGTAAACTTTTTAGATGCAGGCGACTTTAGTGAAGGATTAGCAGCAGTGCAAATAGGTGGTAGAATAGCTTATATTGATAAATATGGAAAAGTTATAATAGATGCGATCTATGAGTATGCCCATGCATTTAACGATGGGATGGCATCTGTTTGCGCTAATGGAAAGTATGGCTATATAAACAATAAGGGAGAAATAATTATACCCCTTCGATATAATGTTTGTGGGGAGTTCAATGATGGACTCGCACCAGTTGAAATGAGGGAAAAATACGGCTATATAGATTGCAGCGGCGAGCTTATTATAAAACCTAAGTTTCAATGGGCAGATAGTTTCTATGAAGGCATAGCTGTAATTTGTGAGAATGAAAAATATGGTTGCATTGATAAAAATGGAAGCATTATAATACCCACTAAGTTTGAAGATGTAGATATTATGAGTGAAGGTTTAATAGCAGCTCAAATAGGAGAAAAGTGGGGTTACATAGATTGCGTTGGGGAAATAGTTATAGAGCCAAGTTTTGAAGAAGCATATGAATTTATTGGTGGAATTGCAAGAGTTGAATTAGGTAAAAGAATTGGATATATTAATAAATTAGGGGAATATGTTTGGAAATTACAATCATAAAATTTTAATGAATTGAAGTTTCTTAAGTCTATTATAATTAAATAAGTATTGAAACCTCTACTGGAAATCCAGTGGAGGTTTTGTTGTATTGATGACAACATTTACTGTATAATAAGACTTACAACACTAATTAGGAGAGATGTAAATGGAAAAGATTGAATTACTAGCCCCTGCTGGAAGTATGGAAAGCGTATATGCAGCAGTGCAAATGAGAGCAGATGCAGTTTATATAGGAGGAAGTAAATTCTCAGCAAGAGCTTATGCTTTTAATTTTGATAATGAGAACCTCGATCGGGCAGTAGATTACTGTCATATTTATGGAGTTAAAGTATATGTTACTTTAAACACATTACTAAAGGATAACGAATTAAAAGAAATTATGGAGTATGTAGGCTTTTTATATAGTGTAGGAGTAGATGCACTGATTGTTCAAGATACAGGATTAATATACTTAATAAGAAATAATTTTCCTGATTTTGAGCTTCATGCGTCCACACAGATGACGATTCATAATGGCGAAGCTGCCTTGTTTTTAAAAGAGATGGGATTTACTAGGATAGTTCTCTCAAGAGAGCTTAGTTTAAAAGAAATTGATTACATATCTAACACTTTAAAAGTGGAAACAGAAGTTTTTGTTCATGGAGCTTTATGCATATGTTATTCGGGACAGTGTCTTATGAGTAGTATTATTGGAGGGCGGAGTGGAAACAGGGGCAGATGTGCTCAACCCTGCAGATTACCTTATTCACTAACAGATAAAAACACTGACAAAATGTATAAGGCATACCTTTTAAGCCCTAAAGATACTTGTACAATAGAAAACTTAAAAGATATAGCTAAAAGTGGCACGTCTTCACTAAAAATTGAAGGAAGGATGAAAAAACCGGAATATGTTGCAGGTGTTGTGGAAATATATAGACGAGCGCTGGACAATATTTGTAATAATAAAATACAAAAATTAGATAAGGATATTAAAGTTTTAACACAATTATTTAATAGAGAAGGATTTTCAAAAGCTTACCTATATGGTAATAAAGGAAAAGATATGATGGCATATAAAGTGCCTAAAAATTCTGGGCTACCAATAGGCATCGCAAATGATGACTTGTCAGTAACACTTTTAGAGAATGTAGCATTAAAAGATGGTGTAATGTTTTTAGAGGATGGGTTTGCTATTTCAAAAATAATAAAGAATGGAATAGAGGTCGAAAATGCAGTGACCTCCGATAGAGTTTTATTAAAACCAGCTAAATTTAAAGCTGGAGACTTTTTATACAAAATTTCTGATGTTAAGTTAATGGATGATCTTTCAAATAGGTATAAGGATAAATTTAAGAGGAAAATAGAAATAAATCTTTCGATTGAGTTCGCCACAAATAAGCCTTTAAGCATAAGTACAAGTTATATGGGAAAAGGCTTTAATGTTAAGGGAGATATTGTTCAAGAAGCTTTAAATAAACCACTTGAAAGAGAACGTATAACCAAAAATCTATCTAAAACAGGAGATACTCCTTTCAAAATAAATGAAGTGAATTTTGAAAGCTTTGAAGAAGGTTTTGTGCCAATGGCAACATTGAATTTAGTTAGGCGAGAATTAATAGATGACGTTCAAAATTATATAATAGCAAAATATAAAAGAGAAAAAAATAATGTGCAGATTAATTACAATAAAGGACTTAGCCTACAGGGAGAAAAGAATTATTTAGAATTTAATGAGAATAAAAATAACATTATACCTGAGACACTTATATATGTAACAAATGAAGAGCAATTAAAGGCGGTACTTGAAATGGGCTTTGATAATATTGCTATAAATCCTTTTATGAGAAGATGTAACATCATCTTTAATGAGTATGATGTAAATATTTATTTTAAGGTTCCCAATATTATCAAAGAAGAATTTGAAAGTATTTGTGAATTTATTGAGAATAACTTAGGTAAATTAAAAGGTATTATTACTGCTAATCTAGGAATAATTAGTAGATTTAATAAAAAAATAACTGTAATTGGGGATTATAAATTGAATATTTTTAATAGCTATGCAGGAGATTTTTACAAGGATTTTCTAACGGGAACTTGTATTAGTGCTGAGTTAAACCAAATGGAAATCAAGAAAATTGCAACTAAAAGTTCTTTGCCACTGCAAATTATGATTTACGGAAAATATGAGCTTATGGTTAGTGAATATTGTGCTATAGGAAGCGTTTTTGGAAACAAGAGTGATAATAATACCTGCAAAGAGAAATGCATCAAAGGATTCTATACACTTAAAGATAGAATGGGCGCAGAATTTAGTATTGATACTGACAAATATTGTAGAAGCTATATTTATAACAATGTGCCTGTGAATTTGATCTCAAATATGGATGAAATCAAGAAAAATAATATTTCCTCTTTTAGATTAGATTTTATCCATGAAAATTATGAGGAAACTATAGAGGTTCTTAGAAATTATATCAATAAAGAATGGCAAGGAGAATTTAAAAATTATACTAGAGGGCACTATAAAAGAGGAGTCGAATAAATAATAGTAGGCTTTTAAATTTTTTAACAAAGGAAAGATGGTGAATTATTATGAATACAAAATCATTAAAGGTTTTAGAATACTATAAAATTAAAGAAAAAATCAAAGCATACACGCACACTACGGCAGGTAAAGACCTTATAGAGGGTTTGGAGCCTTACACTAATATTTATGAAGTAAAAGAACACTTACAGGAAACTAATGAGGCACTACTGCTTTTATCAAAAAAAGGAAGTGCACCATTTGAAGGTATATATGATGTTCGATCTGCAATAATAAGGGCATCAAAAGCAGCATCACTTATGCCAACGCAGCTTTTGAGGATAGCGCAAATGCTTAGGTGTGCTAGATTATTTCAAAATTATGTTGGTAACAAGTCAGATGAGCAGTCCTCTAGAGTTTTAGAAGATATATGTATTGGGATTGTCCCAATGAAAAAATTAGAAGATGAAATTTTTATAGCAATAATTAGTGATGAAGAAATTTCTGATAGGGCTAGTAGTTTGCTTTTTAGCTTAAGGAAATCTTTAAAAGAGAAAAATGCTTCAGTAAAAGATAAGGTAACTTCACTAGTTAGATCAAATGCAAAATATCTTCAAGAAAGCCTTTATACTATAAGAGGGGATAGATACGTAATTCCTGTTAAAATAGAACATAAAGGTAGTGTACCAGGAATTGTGCATGATCAGAGTTCTTCAGGGGCTACACTATTCATTGAGCCAATGAGTTTAGTGAACCTAAATAATGAAATTAAGGAAATTATGCTAAAGGAAAAGGCTGAGGTTGAAAGAATTTTGGCTGAATTATCCTATAAGATATATGAAAATATAAATATTGTTGGTAACAATGCAAATATAGTATGGGAATTAGATTTTATTTTTGCAAAGGCAGGGTATGCAATAGAAATTAATGCTATTATTCCAGGGGTTAATGAAGAGGGAGTAATAGATATAATTGAAGCAAGGCACCCTTTGATAGATCCGTTGGTTGTAGTACCTAGTAATATTTATTTAGGAGGAGAATTTACTTCACTAGTAATAACAGGACCCAATACCGGGGGTAAAACAGTAACTTTAAAAACTGTAGGCTTAATTCAGTTAATGGCTATGAGTGGGATTTTAATTCCAGCTAGAGAAGGGTCCATGGTAAGCTTTTTTCATGAGATTTTCGCAGATATAGGTGACGAGCAAAGCATAGAGCAAAGCTTATCTACCTTTTCTTCCCATATGAAAAATATAGTAAATATAATTGAAAAAGCAGATATAAAATCTCTAGCTCTATTTGATGAATTAGGAGCTGGAACAGATCCTACAGAGGGAGCAGCACTTGCTGTTTCGATTCTCGAAAATTTAAGGGCAAGAGGTACAAAAGTAGTTGCGACTACCCATTATAGTGAATTAAAAGGATATGCTTTAAAAACTACAGGGGTTGAAAATGCTTCTGTAGAATTTAATGTAGACACGTTAAGCCCAACATATAGACTGATAATTGGAGTACCAGGTAAATCAAATGCTTTTGATATATCTAAGAGACTAGGTCTCCCAGATTACATTATTAAAAATGCAAAAGAGAATATTTCTAAAGATACATTAGAGTTTGAAGAATTAGTTCAAAGTTTGCAAGAAAAGAGCATAAAGGCAGAGCGTGATGCTAGGGAAGCTGAAGCTTTGAAGCTAGAAGCTAGTAAGTTAAAAGACAAATACCAGGAAAAATTATATAAACTTGAAAACATTAGAGAAAATACAATGTATGAAGCTCAAAGGGAAGCAAAGAGACTTATAAAAGATGCCAAGGAAGAATCAGATGTCATTCTTAAAAACATGAGACAACTTGAAAAACTTGGATATTCCTCTGAAGCAAGGCAAAAGCTTGAAGAGGAAAGAATGAAAATTAAAAATAAGATTGAAACATTAGAGAGACATGTAGAAAAAAGCAATGACGAACTAGGAGAAAAATTAAAAAATGTAAAACAAGGTCAGGAAGTATATTTACCATCTCTTAACCAAAAGGTTATTGTAATCTCAAAACCTGATAAAAAGGGTGAGGTGCAGGTTCAAGCTGGTATTATGAAGATAAATGTCAAAGTGGGTGATCTGAGAGAATCAAAGCTTACGCAGGAAGATAAGAAAAAGGCAAAGATAATTAAGAGAGAAATGAAGCTAAATATAAGAAGTGTGTCAACTTCTGTAGATTTAAGAGGTATGGATTCGGAGGAAGCTCTTTATACTGTTGATAAATATTTAGATGAAGCTTGTTTAGGAGGACTTAAAGAAGCTACAATTATTCATGGCAAGGGGACAGGAGTTTTAAGAAAAGCTATTACAGATATGTTAAAGAGGCATGGCCATGTTAAAACATATAGATTGGGAAATTACGGTGAAGGCGGTAGTGGAGTTACTGTAGTAGAACTAAAATAAAGGATGGTTACGATATGATTATTGCAAGTGCTTGTTTATGTGGAGTTAATTGTAAATATAATGGTGGCAACAATTTAGATTTAAGGGTGCTTAAACTATTGAAAGAAGGAAAAGTTATGCCTGTTTGCCCAGAACAGTTAGGGGGACAAGAAACCCCTAGGGCTCCTCATGAAATTGTAAACGGGAATGGTAGAGATGTGCTAGAAGGTAAAGCTAGAATTCTTGGACCAGAGGATGATGATGTAACTGCAAAGTTTATAAAAGGGGCTTATGAAACTCTTGAAATTGCACAAAACGTTGGAGCTAGTATTGCTATTTTAAAAGCACGAAGTCCTTCTTGTGGAACTCCCCAAATATACGATGGAACTTTTAGTGGAACCAAAAAAAAAGGTAATGGAGTTACTGCGGAGTTATTATTATCCAGGGGTATAAAAGTTTTTACAGAAGAAAATCTAGATGATTTAGATTATAACTAAGGGGGAAATAAAATGAATTATAAAGATGTTTTAAAAGATGCTAGAGGGAATTTAAACAAAAGCTGTAGAGTTTGTCCTATATGTAATGGAGTAGCTTGTGCTGGAGAGGTACCTGGAATGGGCGGAAAAGGAACAGGGGATGCTTTTAAAATTAATATAGAGTCACTGGCAGCTTATAAACTTAATATGAGAACTATACATGATGCAAAAAATCCAGATACTTCCATAGAATTATTTGGAAGAAAAATGGATATACCTGTATTTGCAGCTCCCGTATCTGGAACTACTTTAAACATGGGTGGTAAATTTAGTGAAGAAGAATATATATCTTGGGTTATTAGCGGATGCCTTGAGGGGGGTATAATTCCAATGGTGGGAGATACTGCTGTAGATTCTTTTTTTACAACTAATCTTTGTGAATTAGAGAAACAGGGTGGAAACGGCATTGCAATAATAAAACCTTGGGAAAATGCAAACGTTATAGAAAAAATTAAATTAGCAGAAAAAGCAGGCGCATTTGCTATAGGTATGGATATAGATGCTTGCGGTCTTATTACGTTAGCACTTCATGGCAAACCAGTTATGCCTAAAACCGTAGAAGAGATTAAAGAAATTGTTGAATCAACGAAGCTTCCATTTATTTTAAAAGGGATAATGACAGCAGACGAAGCAAAACTTGCGGTGGATGCAGGGGTATCCGCAATTGTAGTGTCAAATCATGGTGGGAGAGTATTAGACCAAACTCCGGGTGTAGCAGATGTTCTTACGGAAATTGCGAAGGAAGTTAAGGGTAAAGTAATTATTTTAGCTGATGGTGGAGTTCGAAGTGGAGCAGATATACTTAAAATGCTAGCACTAGGTGCAGACGCGGTACTTATTGGGAGGCCATTTGTAACCGCATCATTTGGAGGCAAGGCTGAAGGCGTAAAATCTTATATTGATTACCTTAGAGGTGAATTAAAATCAGCTATGGTGCTTACAGGGTGTAAATCTATACAAAATGTTAATGATAGAATTTTATATTAAATATTAAAAGGTCACTGAAATATTGTGACCTTTTTAATTCCCTACTTCTGTTATTAGATTAAATCATCTCCTGCGGAGCTGCACAGCTTCGAAGAAGATGAATTGACAACTTCAGAAGGAGATTTATACTCCCACTTATAGAGGTAGGAGACTTTCCTTCTGAAATGTCGTTAAATTGGCAAAAACATTTGTAAAAGCCCTTAGAATCGTAAATGAGAAAACAAAGGAGGAATAAAAATGCCAATATACACACTAGCATCTAAAGAAATATTAGAGCATATAAAGCAATATACAAAGAAAGGTGAAGTAGTTAGGATCTCTACCCCTTTAGAATATAATAATATATTATATAGAGAGATTGTATTTTCTAAGAAATTGTTCGGGAATTTTCGTAAAGAAAATTTGGGATATCTTTATATTAATGAAAAAAATGAAATTGCTACTGAAAAATCTTTACAAGAAAGACTAGCGAAATTAGCTTATTTTTCAGAAATATTTTATAATACAGAAAACAGAGCATGCATAGTTAATTCATTTCAAGATGAATCTACAGTTGAAAAGGATAAGAAAGAGTATAAATTAGTGGCTGAGGGTTTAGAGTTATTAGCTAAAGAAGGAGTTGTGGACTCAGAACAGGTAAAACAAATTGTTATTCAATTGCCTGATATTAGAAAAAAGAATAATGAAACTTTAAAACAACTTATGGATAAATCTCAGGAATTTAAAGAGGAGAAAAAATATATTAATGAGCATATGTTGGAAGAATTATTGCCAACATACAGAGACGCCTTAAGCATAAATTTACAAAAGATAAGATTGGTATATTCTGCAAGTGGATGCTATGAAAATATTAAAAGAACTTCCGAAAATAAGAGAAAACAAATGTCCATTAGGTTTAATCAAAAATTAGCTGAACCCTTAAAAAAGATAATTCATGTTATGGAGTATTTTATTAAAACAGTTAATACCTGTGAAAAAATAAGTGAAATGCAAGACACTGAATATTTTAAGTATTTAGGAACTATTGAAAAAGCAAATGTTGATTATAGGGTAAAATTGAATAGAAGAAAAAAGAACTCCTAAATTAGGAGTTCTTTTTCTTCTATTCAACAGTTATATAAACAGCATCTTCTTCTCTAACAACTTTTATATATTCAACTTCAGGGTCTTCAGTTCCTTGAACATATAATCCAGTGTTTTTTAATTTTTCAACATAATCTACGATTTCTTGAGTTATTCTCTCACCGGGGCAAAGTACTGGAATGCCAGGTGGATAAGCCATCAAGAATTCTCCGCTTATCATACCAACACTATTTTTGATTTCAACAGCAGTGTTTACGCTGTTGAAAGCCTCGCGTGGAATTTGGACTTGCTCTGGAATACTAGGAATATCAATAAAATCAGATTTTATTGTGCCTTTGCCATAGTACTCATTGCTTATTTCTACTAAAGCTTGAAGTAATTGCTCCATTCCATCTTTTGTATCTCCATACGAACCAACTGCTAATATGTTATAGAGATCAGATAATTCCATTTGGATATGATATTTGTTAGATAAAATCATATCCAAGTCATAACCAGTTATTCCTAAATCTCTACAAGTTATTGTTATTTTAGTTGGATCAAAAGCGTAAGCACCAAAACCATCTAAAACCTCTTCTCCAAAACAATAAAATCCTGGGATTTTATTTACTTCATTTCTTACATAATTACATAAATCAATAGTTTTTTCTAAAAGCTGAGTGCCCTCTAATGCAATTTGTCTCCTAGCACAATCCAGTGATGCCATTAGGATGTAGGAAGGTGACGTTGTGTGCATTAGGTTTATTAGTTGTTTAACTCTAGCGGGGTTAACACGCTTTGAATTAACATGTAGCATTGAACTTTGAGTTAATGAACCTATAATTTTATGAGTGCTTTGAGCACAGATGTCTGCACCAGCTTCCATTGCTGACATTGGTAATTTGCTATTAAAATTAAGATGAGGGCCATGAGCTTCATCAACTATAAAAGGAATATCGTATTCATGAACAATATCTGCAATTTTCTTAATATCAGTGGAAACTCCATAATATGTTGGGTTAATTATAAGTACAGCTTTTGCATCAGGATTATTCTTTAAGGTTTCTTCCACTGTCTCTGGGGAAACTCCATGAGCAACACCTATTTTTTTATCTAGTTCTGGTTGCATATAAACTGGAACTGCACCTGATAAAATGATACCACCAGTTATGGATTTATGTACATTTCTAGGTACAATGATTTTATCACCAGATCCAACTACAGACATTATCATAGCTTGAATAGCGCCAGAAGTTCCATGTACTGAGAAAAATGATGCATCAGCACCATAAGCATCCGCTGCTAATTCTTGTGCCTTTTTGATAGGTCCAGTTGGGTGGTGAAAACTATCAACAAGTTTAAAAACCGTAACGTCAATTTTAAAAGGGTTTTCCCCCATAAAATTTCTAAATTGTTCATCAGCGCCTATTCCTTTTTTATGCCCAGGTACGTGAAAAGGTAAGGTTTCTCTGTCTACATATTCCATTAGAGCATCAAATAGTGGAGTTTCATTTTGATTTAATCTATACAATCTATACACCCCTTTCAAAAGAATTTATATTAGAAAACATTTAAATAAATAACGAGTCAGTATGTTAGGCTATTTATTTAAATGTTCCAAATTTTTAAAACTGTTCTTTATAGTATATTCATTCAGCCAATTTATAATTATAAATGATTAGATATATAAATGCAATTATAATCTTCAAATAAAAGATAATCATGTCGTAAATGCTAGGCAATTAAGCTTTTTAGTAGAAATACAGTAATTGAAAACATGAAAAAGTGGGTTATTTGTAAAAAATGCCTTTTATTTGTAATGCATTGATAGTATAATATAATAGACTAAAGATAGATTAGGAGGAATAGAAAGGAAGATAATAATTGTTTGCTTCCTCAGGGGAATATAAGGAGGGTAATATAAAATGTACAAAGAAAAATATAAAAGTTGGATTAATTCTAATTTGATAGACTTGAAATTAAAGAAAGAGCTAGAGCAATTAGTAGATGAAAAAGAAATTGAAGATAGATTTTACAAGGATTTAGAGTTTGGTACAGGGGGATTAAGAGGTGTAATTGGAGCAGGAACAAACAGAATGAATATACATACCATAGGTAAAGCTAATCAAGGGTTAGCAGATTATTTGAACTCAAGATATAAGGGGAATATATCAGTTAGCATAGCGTATGATTCAAGAAATATGTCTAAGGAATTTGCAATAGCTGCTGCAGAAACTCTTTGTGGTAATGGTATTTTCGTTAATTTATTTGAACAATTAACACCAACTCCAATTTTATCTTATGCTGTACGCGCACTAAAAAGTAAAGCCGGTATTGTTATTACAGCATCACATAATCCTAAAGAGTACAATGGATATAAGGTTTATGGAGATGATGGTGGACAAGTCACTGATGAAGCTGCAAGCCAAATTATAAATTGTGCAGCTAGCATAAAAGATTTTTCTAAGGTTAAAACTATGGAGTTTCATAAAGCTAAAACCAATGGAATGTTAACAATAATTGGAGAAAATCTTTATTTATCATACATTGATAAGGTTAAAAATTTAACTATGAGAAAAGACCTAGTTAAGGAATATGCCAAGGATTTAAAAATAATTTATACTCCTATTCATGGATCTGGAAACGTACCTGTGAGGAGAGTTTTAAAAGAATTAGGATATGATAATGTATTTGTTGTAAAAGAACAGGAAATGCCAGATGGGAATTTCCCTACGGCGCCATATCCTAATCCAGAAGAACCAAAGGTATTTGAATTGGCGCTTATTATGGCAAAAGACATTAATCCTGACATTATTTTTGGTACGGACCCTGACTGCGATAGGATTGGAGTAGTAGTTAAAGACAAAGAAGGAAAGTATAAGGTTCTTACAGGAAATCAGACAGGTGTATTATTAAGTAATTATATTTTAAGTTCATTAAGTGAAACTAATGGATTGTCTAAAAATGGCGTAGTAATAAAAACTATTGTTACTACAAATATGGTAGAGAGTATTGGGGAAAAATATAATGTTGAAGTGTTAGATGTACTCACAGGATTTAAATATATTGGAGAAAAAATTAAAGAGTTTGAAAATGCGGGTGAAAAAGAATTTATATTTGGTTTTGAAGAAAGCTTTGGTTATTTAGCAGGAAATTTTGTGCGTGATAAAGATGCAGTAATAGCTGCAATGCTAATTTGTGAAATGACACTCTACTATAAAAACAAAGGCATGAGTTTGTATGATGCTTTGATGGATATTTATAAAGAACATGGATACTACGAGGAGGGTTTAGTTTCAATAGAACTTGCTGGAAAAGATGGTGCAGAAAAAATAGGTAATATAATAGACCATTTAAGACATTCAATGAATGGCTTAATAGGTAATAACAGAATTATAAAAAAAATGGATTATAGAGCTGGTTTAGAAGTGGATTTAATCACAAATAAAGAAAAAATAATTAAATTGCCAAAATCAAATGTATTAAAGTTTGTCTTAGAGGATGGTTCTTGGTTTGTAGTTAGGCCTTCTGGAACTGAACCAAAAATGAAAATTTATTTATCTGTTAAAGGGAATTCATTAGAGAATACATATAAAAAAATAACTGAGCTAAAAGAAAATGTTATGTCAATATTTGATGAAGCAGGCATAAATTAAAAACGTATCGTAGTTAGTTATTAAATGCATATAAAACCATAATTTTCATTTTTATGATTTTATATGGTTTACAAAACAACCTCAGTATACTATTATTATTAATAGTAACATTTGTAGCATAAATTTTTAAACCAGTAGGAAGGTGTAATCATGGATATTAAAACATATTTTTCTGAAAAATTATCAGTTCTTCTTTTTCTAGAAATAAAAAAAGACAGCAAAATTAATGATTTTGTGATTTTAGAGGACATATATTTCCCAGTGAGAACTAATGAGATAATCCAAAAAGTAAAGAATAAAGAAGATTTCGATAATATACCAGTTAATCTATTTATAGAAGGGATGTTCTATGTTTTAGGAGCAGATGAACTTTTTAAATACAATAAAGAGTATAAACAAATTATAAATACTATTCCAAATTCAATAGGATTTATTAAGGGCGTGATATTTAAAGAAATTCAGAATGAAAAGTACGAAGAAGCATTTATCTTCTTAAAAGGATTGTTAACTATAGAAGAAAATAAAGATAATTACGATAAGATTTTTTTGTTAGTTGATAAATTAAGAGCTACAAATAGTATATTCAAGGATGAGCAACTAAAACTTGTAGAAAAAGCTAAACAAATCACTAATTACAGTAATCCATATTTATATGAGGCGCTAGTTTTAAATAGTGAAAGTAAACATGAATTAGCATTAATAGCAATAAGCAATTATACTATAATTGGTGGAGAACAAACGGAAGCGGTTATTGAACTTAAAAACGATTTGGAAACCATAACAAATTTTCAAAAAGCGAAAGATTTAGTATCTAATAACCCTAAAGGTGCACTTGAAATTTTTATTCCTTTAATGGAACAATTAGGAGATAGAGCAGATATATATTATCACACTGCTGTAGCATACAGGAATTTACAAAATTATGAGAAGGCTATATACTATTTAAACGAAGCACAAGCAATTGACAACGATTTGATAGAGGTAGTAAATGAATTTGGTATTAACTATGCTTGTCTTGAAAATTACGAAGCAGCTATTCAATATTTTAGGAAAGCATTTGAGGTTACAAAGTCTATAGAGATATGTACAAATCTTGTTATGTGTTATTTAAATGTTGAAAACTTTGCGCAGGCGAGAATACATTTAGATATGGCTAAAAAAATAGATCCACAAGATGAAATTGTAATGCAACTAGAAAATCAATTGGCGGAGGGTAAATAATGGAGTTAGTGGAGTATTTTAATATTATAAAAAAGAGGTTACTGTTAGTAATTTTAGTAACAATAGGAGCAACGGTGCTTAGTGGGGTTTTAAGCTATTTTGTTATTACACCTAGTTATAAATCTGATATATCGGTAATAATTGGAAAACCAGAAAGTAAATCTGCGGCGCCGCAGGATAGTTATAATGATGTAATTATGTATCAAAAATTAGTCAAAACTTATAGTGAATTTTCTAAATCACGAAAAGTTTCAGAACATGTCATTAAAGCACTTAAGTTAAATATAGAGCCTAATCAGCTTCAAGGAATGATATCAGTAGCACCTAAAGGAGATACTGAATTTTTAACGATAACAGTTAAATCTAAGGATCCCAAAGAAGCTATGAACATTGCTAATCAGTTAGCGAAGTCATTAAAATACATAAGTAACGATGTCAAAAAAGTGGATAATGTACAGCTTTTAGATGAAGCACTACAACCTACAAGACCAGATAGTCCAAATTCAAAGTTAAACATAGCAATTGCATTTTTTATTGGACTTATGGTTTCGCTTGGGATAGCATTTTTATTGGAGTACTTAGATAACACTGTAAAAAGCCAAGAGGACATAGAAAAATTAACTGGGTTACCAGTTATAGGTATTATTCCTTTAACTCAAGATAAAAAATAGGAGGGTGAGAATATGTTAAAAAAATTAGTAACATTAAGAAATCCAAAATCTAGAACGGCAGAAGCTTTTAGAACATTAAGAACAAATATTCAATTCTCTTCCTTGGATAAAGAATATAAATCCATAGTAGTTACTTCATCTGGCGTTGGAGAAGGTAAGAGTACAGTAATGTCAAATTTAGCTATAACTATGGCTGAAAGTGGTAAAAATGTTATTCTTGTAGATTGTGATTTTAGAAAACCTTCAATCCACAAGAAAATGGGAATTACCAATTCTGTAGGATTAACAAATATATTAGTTCAAGGTGTGAAAAAAGAGGAATGTGTTGTTAAGTCAACTGTTAATAATCTTTTTATACTAACTAGTGGTCCGGTGCCCCCAAATCCAGCAGAATTATTAGGAAGTAAAAAAATGCGGGACTTTATTGAAGTGCTAAAAAGTGAATTTGATTTAGTTCTTATTGATGCACCACCAGTTCTTGCGGTAACGGATGCACAAATTATATCTACAATAGTGGATGGTGTGATTTTTGTAGCTTCATATGGTGAAGCTCAAAAAAAAGCATTGGTAGATGCGAAACAATTGATTGATAAGGTTGGTGGAAAGATACTGGGAGTTGTATTTAATAAAGTTCCTCAATCTGTAAGCGGTTATTATGGAAAATATTATAAGGGCTATTATGGAAATGAAAACTAAAGATTTAAAAGGTGTAAATTTATGATAGATTTTCATAGTCATATAATATATGCTATTGACGATGGATCAAAAAACTTAGACATGTCCATTGAAATGTTGAAAACAGCAGATAGTGAAGGTGTAGAATATATTTGTGCTACTCCTCATTTTATAACTGAAGAATTTGAATTTAGTCACGAGGAATATATTGAAAAACTAGACAGATTAGTTTTAGCAGCTAGAGAAGAAAATCTTAATATTAACATTTTATCTGGACTAGAAATTTATATGCACCCCGATTTGCCAAAACTCTATAAAGAAAAGAAAATTTGGGGAATTAACGACTCGGAATATCTACTTATTGAGCTTCCTATGGGGCAGTTTCCTCTGTACACTGAAGATGTATTTTATGAATTAATGTTACTTGGGGCAAAACCCATTTTAGCACATCCAGAGAGAAATCTTAGGATTATGAAAAATTATGATTTAGTTATTAATTTAATTAACCAAGGGGTATTGATGCAAATAAATTCTGGTAGTTTATTAGGTGATTATGGTAAGGAAGTTAAAAAAACAGCTGAAGAATTTGTAAAAAGGAACATGATACATTTGATGGGTAGTGACGGACATAATATTACGAGAAGAAAAACGAAGATAAAAGAAGCTTATGCAATTATAAAACGTAAAAATCAAGCTGTATATAACTGGATTGCTGAAAATCAAACTAACATTATTAATAATGTTTCCTCATTGGAAGTCTTAGAAATAAAACTTAAAAAAGAAAAAGGAAAAATTTCATTTTTAAGTTTTATCAAATGAATTTTGAGAAATAAGGTTGAAATATAGAAATGCATTATTTGAGGGGAGAAAAACTATGAGAGTAAAAAAAGCTATAATTCCAGCAGCGGGGCTTGGTACAAGATTTTTACCAGCAACAAAGGCACAACCAAAAGAGATGTTACCAATTGTTGATAAACCAACAATACAGTATATTATAGAGGAAGCGGTTGCGTCTGGGATTGAGGAAATATTAATTATAACAGGAAGAAATAAAAGAGCAATCGAAGATCATTTTGATAAGTCGATTGAACTTGAACAACAATTAGAGAAGAACGGTAAGGAAGATACCTTAACAATGGTTAGGGATATATCTAATATGGCAAACATTTACTACATACGTCAGAAAGAACCTAAAGGACTAGGTCATGCTATAGGTTGTGCAAAAACCTTTGTGGGGAACGAACCTTTTGCTGTAATGCTCGGCGATGATGTGGTGGATAGTGAAGTACCTTGTTTAAAACAACTCATAGATTGCTACGGCAAATATGAAACTTCAATTTTAGGAGTTCAAAAGGTTCCTTTAAGTGAAGTTAGCAAATATGGCATAGTAAATGGAACTTCAGTAGAAGATAGAGTTTATAAGGTTGAAGATGTTATTGAAAAGCCTAACGCATCCGAAGCACCATCAAACATAGCAATACTCGGAAGATATATTATAACACCTAGAATATTTGATATTTTAGAAAATACAAAGCCTGGTAAGGGTGGAGAAATTCAACTTACAGATGCTTTAAAAACTTTAATAGCAGAGGAAAATATGTATGCTTATAATTTTGAGGGCAGAAGATATGATGTAGGGGATAAAGAAGGATTTTTAGAAGCAAATGTAGAATATGCACTTAAAAGAGATGATCTTAAAGAAGCATTTATGAAATATCTCCTAACTATTAAGGATAACGATACTTTTAAAGAAATTTATAATAAATGTAGTAATAATCTATAATAGAGAGTATTAGTAAAAAGCCAAGTGAAACTGGCTTTTTTTTATTGTGCGCCCGGCATGGGCGCAATCTAATGGGTGAAAGTCCCTAGCACGGGTTAATAGTGCCAAGTGCATAGCTTAAGACAAGGGTGTCCACCGCGAGGTGGAATCTGAAGGAAGTCGGCGGCGAAACTCTGGTCTGACGAACAGAAACTACATATAAGGCATATGCTTGTGGGTAAGTTTGCAATACAAAATGAAGCCCAAAACTATTCGAAACAGGCGATGTAAATGTAGCAGATAGATGGAGTGAAAGATTGCGTTCTTACCCGGGGAGATCTGATAGGTAAGTTGTGGATATGAATTTAGAAATAACAAACTATACAGTGATGTATGGCTGAACTATCAGAAGTCAGCAGACGTCATAGTACCATGCTAAACGCGTTAGCGTGGGAAGGACTGAACAATAGGAGGTTTTGAAATTTTGAAAGATACGAAGAAATATGATGAAAGCAGACAACTTCATAAAGAAGGCTCTCTACGAGAGAATAAAGTGGAACTTAAAGGTAACGTAGAAGTGCATAGTATTTCTCCTATGTCAGAAGAAGGAAGAAACGATGTGAATAGATACGGTAATGATTTACTCGAACAAGTATCGTCGAGAGATAATATGAATAAAGCATATAAAAGAGTAAAAGCAAATAAAGGAAGTCATGGTATTGATGGGTTGACGGTAGATGAACTTCTACAACACCTAAAAGAGCATGGACAAGAATTAAGGCAATCATTACTGGAAAACAGATATAGACCTCAAGCAGTAAGAAGGGTGGAAATACCCAAACCTGATGGGGGAATAAGACTACTTGGAATACCTACTGTAGTAGATAGAGTTGTTCAACAAGCAATCTCACAAGTTCTAATACCAATATATGAAAACAAATTTTCAGATAATAGCTATGGTTTTAGACCTTTAAGAAGTGCAAAGCAAGCTGTTGAAAAATGTAGGGGATATATTAATGCTGGACATACATGGACAGTAAATATAGACCTTTCTAAATACTTTGATACGATAAATCACGATAAATTAATAAGGATACTATCGGAAGATATTAAAGATAGTAGAGTAATCTCTCTGATACGAAAGTATCTACAAAGTGGAGTGATGATAAATGGGGTATTTATGAATACTGAAGAAGGAGCACCTCAAGGTGGACCCTTGTCCCCATTATTGAGTAACGTAATGTTACATGAACTTGATGTAGAACTAACAAAGCGAGGACTAAACTTTTGTAGGTATGCTGATGATGCTAATATATATGTTAAAAGTGAGAAATCAGCAAATAGAGTAATGAAGAGTATTACAAGATTTATTGAGGAAAAATTAAAGCTTAAAGTGAATAAAGAAAAGAGTACAGTAGATAGATCTTGGAAACTTAAATTTTTAGGATTTTCGTTTTACCGAGCAAAAGGTGAATACAGAATGAGAGTTCCTCAAAAACCTATAAGTAAATTCAAAGCAAAGCTAAAGGAATTAACTTCAAGAAGTAATGCGATGAGCATGGAATATAGATTTATGAAACTTAAGCAAGTGATAGTTGGATGGGTAAATTATTTTGCTATCGCAGATATTAAAAGCATTCTCAAAACACTTGATGAATGGTTAAGGCGAAGGATTAGAATGTGTTTTTGGAAACAATGGAAAAAGATTAAAACCAAATATAAAAACCTTGTTAAATTAGGCTTGAACAAGAATAAAGCCTGGCAATATACAAACACAAGGAAGAGCTATTGGAGAACATCCAATAGCCCTATATTAAACAAAACATTGACCAATAAATACCTTAAAAATATAGGATTAGTTTCTATATCTGAGACATATTTATTAAAACATTAATTCTTATTGAACCGCCGTGTACCGAACGGTATGCACGGTGGTGTGAGAGGTCGCTAAATAAACTAATTATTTAGCTCCTACTCGATTGGTGCGCTCAGTATGGGGGATGAATCAAGTAAATTTATTAGAAAATAGATTACTTAATTTTTAAGAAATTATAAATAAATAGTTAATAAACTCCCATAGATTGAACAAATAGAAATATTTGGGGTAAAATATTATATGATGAAATATAGTATATGCTATTATAAAAAATATATTGAGAGGTTTTGGGTAGGAACTTATAATGTGGTAAAATGTAGCCATGAAGCAGTTGATAAAAGATTTGTCAAAATCATATGATCTAAGGCTATAGGAGGTAACAAAATGTTTCAATTTAAAGAGGAGTTATTATTAAAATTGAAAAATAAAACAGCTAAACTTGGTGTAGTAGGCTTGGGTTATGTGGGATTGCCATTAGCTGTAGAAAAGGCTAAAGTAGGATATGAAGTAATAGGGTTTGATGTTCAAGATCGAAAGGTTCAAATGGTAAATGAGGGACACAATTACATTGGTGATATTGTAGATTCAGATTTACTTAGATTAGTACAAGAAGGAAAACTTAAAGCTACCACAGACTTTAGCTTTGTTAAGGATGTTGATACAGTGTGTATCGCAGTCCCTACGCCACTAGATTTATATAAGCAACCGGATTTATCATATGTAGTGGAATCAACTAGAAGTGTAGCTAAGTATTTACATAGGGGGATGTTAGTAGTACTCGAAAGCACTACATACCCAGGAACAACGCAGGAAGTACTAAAACCAATACTTGAAGAATCAGGTTTAAAATGTGGAGTAGATTTTTTCTTGGCATTTTCTCCAGAGAGAGTTGATCCAGGGAATAAACAGTTTAATACAAAAAACACCCCAAAGGTAGTTGGAGGATGTACTCCTAATTGTACTGAAGTAGCAGGAATGTTGTACAGAAGTGTACTAGAGGGAGAAATATTGGAAGTGTCTTCTCCAGCAGTGGCTGAAATGGAAAAAATTCTTGAAAATACTTTTAGAAATGTAAATATAGCACTAGCTAATGAAATGGCTATTCTGTGTAAAAGGATGAATATAGATGTTTGGGAAGTAATAGATGCAGCTAAAACTAAGCCTTATGGATTTATGCCATTCTACCCAGGCCCAGGGATTGGTGGACACTGTATACCACTTGATCCATTCTATCTAGAGTGGAAAGCAAAAGAGTATGATTATCATACAAAATTAATAGAAGCGTCGGGTATAATTAACGATTATATGCCTGAGTTTGTGCTTGAAAATGTTATGAAACTTTTAAATGGTAATAAAAAGGCACTAAACGGAGCAAAAGTTCTCCTTATGGGTGTAGCTTACAAGAAAGACATAGATGATGTGAGAGAATCACCAACACTAAAGGTTATTGATCAATTAGAAAAAAATGGTGCGGATATAATTATAAATGATCCATTTATTAAAAAATTCACACACAAGGGTAAAGAATATGTATCTGTAACTTGGGAATATGAAATAAAAAATGCGGATATAGTAGTAATAACCACAGATCATAGTGGTTATAATTATGAAAAAATTGTGGAAGAAGCTAGTTTACTATATGATACTAGAAATGCTACAAAGCATGTTGTAAATAATAGAGAAAAGATAAATAAACTCTAAATAATGCATGCGAGCATTGTAAAATATTTTATAATATTGCATGCCAAAATCCTAGGAAGTCACCTTTAAGAGTAATTGCAAGGAGGGGTTTAAATGAAAAAATTAAAAATTGCAATAATAGGATGTGGAAGAATAGCATACAAACACGTGGAGGCCATAACACAAAATAAAGCAGAAATTGAACTTGTAGCAGTTTGCGATGCGTTAGAAGTTAATGCTACCTCCAAAAGAGATGACTATATAGAAGCAATAGGTGAAAATTCAGATGTAAAAGTTTATATAGATTATAAAGAAATGCTTGAGAAAGCTGATATTGATATGGTTTCTATAGCTACTGAAAGTGGGTATCATCCAGAAATAGCTATATATTGCATGAATAGTGGGAAACATGTAATTGTTGAAAAACCAATGGCATTATCTACTCAAGATGCAGATAGAATGATTAAATGTTCAAGAAAAAATAATGTAAAGCTTTGTGTTAGTCACCAAAATAGGTTTAATGAGCCAATAAGAAAACTACGAGCTGCAGTCGAAGAAAATAGGTTTGGAAAATTAGTTAATGGAACAGCGAGGATTCTTTGGAATAGAAATATGGGATATTACGCGCAAGCACCTTGGAGAGGAACATGGAACCTGGATGGTGGTACTTTAATGAATCAATGTATTCACAATATTGATTTATTACAATGGATGATGGGTGGAGAAATAGATACGGTTTATGCTCAGTGTGGTACTTTCCTTCGAGATATAGAAAGTGAGGATTTTGGGGCAATAATTATAAGATTTATTAATGGAGCTATAGGTATAGTTGAAGGATCGGCTTGTGTATATCCTAAAAACTTGGAAGAAACATTGAGCATTTTTGGTGAAACTGGTACTGTTTCTATCGGAGGCATTGCAGTTAATTCAATAGAAACTTGGAGATTTGCTGATAATAAGGATACTGAGCAGGAAATATTAACGCAGCAAAAGGGAAATCCAGATTCAGTATATGGCTTCGGACATACCCCCTTATTTAAAGATATGATAGATGCTATAAATATGCATAGAGAACCGCTTATAAATGGCGAAGAAGGAAAAAAAGGTATGTCTATTATACTTGCAGCTTATAAATCAAGACTTACAGGTCTTCCAGTTAAATTTCCAATGGGGGATTTCTCAACACTCGAAATGAAAAAATAATTTTGAAGATATTATATGAAAAGAGGGTATTTTTATGAATTATGTTTCAGAAAAAAGCAAAATTGGCAATAATGTAACAATGGGACATTTTGTGGTAGTAGAAGATAATGTAGTAATAGGTGAAAATTGTATTATAGGAAGTAATGTAGTTATTCACATAGGATCTGTTATAGCAGATAATGTTAGAATAGATGATAATACGGTAATAGGTAAACAACCTATGAGATCAGTAAACAGTATATTCAAAAGTGAAGAAAAATTGCTTCCAGCTGAAATAAGTGAAGGTTGCATTATAGGGGCAGGAGTGATTATTTATTGTGGATGCGCAATTGCAGAAAAAACACTTATTGCTGACACTGCTGTAATAAGAGAAAATGTAATTGTAGGTTCAAAAACAATTATCGGCCGCGCAGCAACTATTGAAAATTTCTGTAAGGTTGGTTCTAATTGCAAAATACAAACTAATGTGTATTTAACAGCTTATTCAGAAGTTGAGGATTATGTATTTATTGCGCCTTGTGTTACAACCTCTAATGATAATTATGCAGGCAGATCAAAAGAAAGATTTGGAAAATTCAAAGGGGTAACTATAAAAAAAGGTGGTAGAATTGGAGCAGGAGCAGTTATCCTGCCAGGTATTGTTATACATGAAGATGGTTTTGTGGCAGCAGGTAGTATGGTCACAAAAGACGTGGAAGCAGGTAAAATTGTAGTTGGTAATCCAGCTAAAGTGCTTCGATCTGTACCAGAGGATCAATTGCTTAAAAATCAATAAAAGGAAGCAAAAGGTGATAATTATGTATAAGAATAAGAAGTTTCTAGCTATTATTCCAGCAAGAGGTGGTTCGAAAGGTATACCAAATAAAAATATTATGGCTATAAGTGGTAAACCACTTATAGCTTATACAATTGAATCAGGAAAAAAATCTAAATATATAGATGAATTAATTGTATCAACAGATAGTGAGGTTATTAAGGTTATAGCACAGCAATATGGGGCTAAGGTACCTTTTTTAAGACCAGAAGAACTATCAAATGATACTTCAAAATCCATAGACGTAGTTATACATTCAATAGATTTTTACAAAAAAAATAATGTAAGTTTTGATTACGTAGTATTATTGCAACCCACATCTCCATTAAGAACGTTTAAGCACCTGGATGAAGCTATAGAAAAGCTTATTGAGAGTAAAAGTACTTCTTTAGTAAGTGTATGTGAAGCTAGCGAAAATCCTGTACTTATGAGAAGCATAGAAAATGAAAAGCTAAAAGAAGTTATAAGTTTTGAAGGAACAAATCTCAGAAGGCAAGACTTACCTACTTTTTATATATTTAATGGTGCACTATATATAAATTCAAATAATATGTTAGTTAACAAAAAAAAATTTGTTGATGAAAACACAATCCCTTATGTAATGAACAAGGAAAGCTCCATAGATATTGACACGATGCTCGATGCAAGACTTGTAGAGCTGATAATAGAGGAGAGTATTCATGTTTAAGATAGGAAATAAGGCTATAGGCGATGGAAATTCAACTTTTATTATAGCGGAGGCTGGGGTTAATCATAATGGAGACATAAATATAGCAAAAGATATGGTAGATAAAGCTGTATTTGCAGGGGCCGATGCCATAAAATTTCAAACATTTATTACAGAGAAATTAGTTACTGGATATGCAGAAATGGCTGAATATCAAAAGGACAACATAGGCAAAAGTGACTCACAGTTTAATATGTTAAAGAAACTAGAACTATCGCGCGAAAGTTTCATAGAAATACAAGAATACTGTATACATAAGAAAATTATGTTTTTATCTACACCCTTTGATTTTGAAAGCGCTGATTTTTTAGCCTATATAGGCGTGGAGGCTTTTAAGATTAGTTCGGGAGACTTAACTAATATTCCATTTTTAGAACATATAGCAAGATTTAATAAACCTATAATTTTATCTTCTGGCATGGCAACACTTTCAGAAATTGAAGAAACAATAAATGTAATAAATTTCCTGGGTAATAAAGAAATAGCAGTGCTTCACTGTACTTCAAATTATCCAGCTAAATTAGAAAGTGTTAACTTGAATGCAATGAATACCATAAAAAAATCTTTTGAAATTGTGTCTGGATATTCCGATCACACTGAAGGAATAACAGTGCCTATTGCAGCAGTGGCTATGGGAGCAAATATAATAGAAAAGCATTTTACAATGGACAAAAGTATGGAAGGACCAGATCATAAAGCTTCTCTGAATCCAATAGAGCTAAAAGAGATGGTTAAAGCGATTAGAGATGTAGAAATAGCACTCGGAACTGGAATTAAAATGTATAATTTTAGTGAAGTTGATACCATGAAGGCAGCTAGAAAAAGTATAGTCGCAGTTAGATATATAAAAGCAGGGGAGAGTATAAGATTCTCGGACTTAGATTATAAAAGACCAGGAACTGGACTTCCGCCTAAAGTCTACATTGATATTGTTGGGAGAAAAACTAATAGAGATATAAAAATTGATGAGCAAATATCCTTAAACATGGTGGAATAAAAATTAGCTAAATTATTTCGAGCACATGGAACATGAGTACATGGAACATGAGTACATGGAACATGAGTACATGGAACATGAGTACATAGAACATGAGTACATAGAATATGCAATTATAGAATTGGAGAGTAAATATGAAAAGAAAAATAGCAGTTATAACGGGCACGAGAGCAGATTATGGTATATTTTATCATGTTCTTAAAGAAATTCAAAAGCATGAAGAATTGGATCTTAAGCTTATCGTTTGTGGAATGCATTTATGTCCTGAATTTGGCATGACTATAAATGAAATAGAAAAAGATGGCTTTGTAGTATCAGATAAATTTGAAACTGTTTTAGCTTCTGATACAGGGTCGGCAATGGCTAAATCTATAGGACTTTCAATTATAGGTATGGCTCAAAGCTTTGATAAAATAAAACCAGATCTAGTATTAATACTAGGTGATAGAGGAGAAATGCTGGCGGCAGCAACAGCAGCTATTCATATGAATATTCCTGTGGCTCACATTCATGGAGGAGAAGTAACGGGAACAGTAGATGAATCCGTAAGGCACGCTATAACTAAACTTTCTCATATTCATTTTCCAGCAAATGAGGACAGTATGCAAAGAATCCTTAAATTGGGCGAAAAGGAAAAAAATATTTTTGTAGTAGGAGCGCCGGGACTTGATTATATTGTGAAAGCAAAATATTTATCAAGGGAAGAAATGCTAGAAAAATTTAAATTAAAAGATGATAAGATATTTTTAATGACTCAGCACCCAGTAACTACAGAAAGAGACATGGTGGAATGGCAAGTAAGAGAAACATTAGATGCTGTTGTAGAACTTGGATATCAAACTATAGTTTCATACCCTAACAGTGATAATGGAGGACGCGAAATTATAAGGGTTATTGAGGAGTATAGAGCGAAATATCCATTTTTAAAAGTATTTAGAAATTTAAGTCAAATAGAGTACCTAAGTTTTTTAAGTATAGCTCAGGTAATGATAGGAAATTCATCGTCAGGTATAATTGAAGCACCTAGCTTTAAACTGCCTGTAGTAAACATAGGGTCAAGGCAGGACGGAAGACTAAGAGCACTCAATATAATAGACGTACCTTATGGAAAGGAAGCTGTAAAAGCAGGCATTAAAAAATCAATAGACAATGAGAACTTTAAGAAGCAATTAGAAAACTGCACAAACCCTTATGGTGATGGTAATGCAAGTGGTAAAATAGCACAAATTTTAAGTGAGATAAAGATAGATAGGGAACTTATACAAAAAAGGATAACTTATTAGTTGATAGTTAGGGGTGACATTATGGAGAAAATTGTACTTGTAGGTGCAGGTGGCCATTGCAAGGTTATTATAGATATTATAAAAAGTGTTTCTAGATATAATATTGTGGGTGTAACTGATAAAGATTATAACTACGATAAATTTGTATTAGATATACCTATAATAGGCGATGATAGCATTTTAGAAGAATTATATAATACTGGTGTAAAAAATGCATTTGTATGTGTTGGTGCACTCCAAAACATTTTAACTCGCGAAAAGATATATAATAATTTAAAAGCTATAGGATTTAGTATACCTGTACTTATACATAAGGATGCAATGGTTTCATCTTATGCAAATGTTGCAGGAGGAACTTGTATAATGCCTGGAGCCATAATTAATCCAGGAGCTTACATAGAAGAAAATTGCATAGTAAACACCGGTGCAGTAATTGAACATGATTGCAAGCTACAAAGGAATACACATATTTCACCTAAGGCTTGTTTAGCTGGCGGGGTTAGCATAGGGCGCAATACCCATGTAGGTATGGGGAGTTCTATAATTCAATCAGTGCATATAGGGAATAATGTAATTATTGGAGCAGGAGCTGTGGTTGTTGAAAATATAGTAGATAATGTAGTTGCTGTAGGAATTCCATCGAAAATTATAAAGTGCAGGTGATATTATGAAATTTCCAATTGATAATTATTGTATAGGAGTGGATTCTAGTATAAAAGAAGCTATGAAGGTTATAGATAAAAACTTAACTGGGGGAGCTTTAGTTGTAAATGAAAATAATGAATTAGTGGGAACTATTACAGATGGGGATATACGTCGTGCTATACTTAAAGGCCACAGTATAAATGAGGATATAGAGAATACATATTTTAAGGATTTTAAATTTGTTACAGAAGAGTATAGTAAAAAGAAAGCAAAAGAGTATATGCTTAAGAAAAGGATAAGACAGATACCTGTTATTGATAAAAATAAAAAACTCATAGACTTATATTTTTTAGATGATATATTATCTTATGATAAAAAGCAAAATTATGTTTTTATTTTAGCAGGAGGTTTGGGTATTCGGTTAAGACCATTAACTGAATCACTACCTAAACCTATGCTAACAGTTGGTGATAAACCTATCTTGGAGCTTATAATAGAACAATTTAAAGAATATGGGTTTACGAACTTTATTATTTCTCTTAATTACAAAGGGAAAATGATAGAGGAACACTTTAAAGATGGAAAAGAATTTGATGTAAACATAGAATACATTAGAGAAACTAAAAAACTAGGAACAGCAGGCTCAATAGCATTAGTAAAAGAACGATTTACAAAACCTTTCATAGTTATAAATGGAGATATATTAACAGGAATTGATTTTGATAAGTTCTTAAATCATCATATGAAAAACAACTTTAATATAACTGTAGGTGTTAGAGATTATGAAATTAACGTTCCTTATGGAGTCTTAGTCACTGATAATATGCTTATAGAGTCTGTAGAAGAGAAGCCTACATATAAATTTCACATTAATGGTGGAGTATATGCTGTTAATCCTGAAATTATAAAGTACATACATGAAGACGAAGTCTATAATATGACCGATTTAATAGAAGATGCAATTAACAATGATTGTACGTCAGGTATTTATGAGATAACTGAATACTGGAAAGATATAGGCAGAATGGAAGACTATAAAAAGGCCAACACGGATATTCACAAATATTTTAAACTATAAGAAAAGGAGTAGATGAAATGAACTGGCAAGGGAAAAAAGTTTTAGTTACAGGTGCAGAAGGTTTTATAGGAAGCCATTTAACAGAAAGATTAGTGGAACTTGGAGCAGATGTTACAGCCATGGCTCAATATAATTCATTTAATAACTGGGGGTGGATTGATACTTTTGATAAGTCAGTAAAAGAAAGTATTAAAGTTGTTACTGGAGACATAAGAGAATATGATGGAATGAAAAGAATTATCAAAGGACAAGAGGTAGTGTTTCATCTTGCGGCTCTCATTGCAATCCCGTATTCTTATTTATCGCCTATGGCCTATGTAAGAACAAATGTGGAAGGTACTACTAATGTTTTAGAAGCTTGTAGAGAATATGGGGTAGAAAAAATTGTACACACATCTACTAGTGAAACCTATGGAACAGCACTTTATGTACCAATTGACGAAAAACACCCAATGCAGGGTCAATCTCCATATTCAGCATCAAAAATAGGAGCAGATAAAATGGCGGAAAGTTACTATAAAAGTTTTAATATGCCTATAGCGACTATTAGACCATTTAATACTTATGGACCAAGACAATCCGCAAGGGCTGTAATTCCAACAATAATATCACAGATACTCGCAGGGAAAACAGAAATTAAGCTTGGAAGCCTAACTCCAACTAGAGACTTTAACTTTGTATTGGACACTGCCCAGGCATTCATAAAAATAGCAGAAAGTGAAAAAACTATTGGTGAGGTTATAAATGTTGGTTCAAATCACGAGATAACTATAGGAGAAACAGTTAAAAAAATAATAAGTATAATAGGTAAGGATGTAAAAATTATTTGCGATGATGAAAGGTTAAGACCTATAAACAGCGAAGTTAATAGATTATGGGCTGATAATACTAAAATAAAGGAATTAACGCTCTGGAAGCCTAATTACACTATAGACAGAGGTCTTGAAGTGACAGTAGATTGGATAAAAAATAATATGCAACATTTTAAGACAGACATATATAATATTTAGCAAAAGAATAATGTTTAAAAAGTGGGAGGGTTTTGTTATGATACCTTTATGTATACCAGAAATTAGAGGAAACGAACTTAAATATGTTAAGGACTGTATAGATACTAATTGGGTATCTTCAGTAGGTAGTTATGTTAATTTATTTGAAGAAAAATTTAGTGAATATGTAGGTAGCAAAAGTGCAGTTGTCACAAATAATGGTACATCAGCACTTCAATTAGCGTTAGTAACCCTTGGAATAGGATACGCAGATGAAGTTATAGTTCCATCTTTAACTTTTATATCTCCAGTTAACACTATAAAATACGTAGGAGCACAGCCTGTATTTGTAGATGTATGTAGAGATACCTTTGTCATGGATGCAGAAAAGATAGAGGAATTAATAACACCTAAAACAAAGGCTATAATGCCAGTACATATTTATGGCCATCCTGTAGATATGGATAGAGTAATTCAAATAGCTAAAAAACATAATCTATTTGTTATAGAAGATGCAACTGAATCATTAGGATCTACTTTTAATGGCAGAATGACAGGTACCATAGGGGATATAGGCAGTTTTAGTTTTAATGGGAACAAAATTATAACTACTGGAGCAGGTGGAATGCTTGTAACTAATAATTCAGAATATGGCGCACGAGCGAAATTTTTATCCACTCAAACAAAAGTAGTTACTGAAAATAAAGCATTCTATCATTCAGAAATAGGATATAATTTTAGAATGCCAAATCTTTTGGCTGCATTTGGAGTGGCTCAACTTGAAAATATTAAAGAATATTTAAAAATCAAAAGACAAAATGCGGCATATTACAATGAACTATTAAGTGAAATTAAAGGAATTACCTTACCTATAGAAAAAGAGAATGTAGAAAATTGTTTCTGGTTATACTCAATCCTAATTGAGGAAAAGTATGGTATAACTCGCGACGCGCTTATACAAAAATTGAATAAAGAAAAGATAGAAGCAAGACCATTCTTTATGCCTATACATGATATGATTCCATATAAAACTTGTACACATGGGGATTTAAGTGTTACAAATGAGCTTTATCAGCGTGGAATAAATCTTCCAAGTTCTGTTGGACTTAAAAAAGAAGACATTGCAAAGGTATGTGAAATAATAAAAGAATGCAATAAATAACTCTGTTATTTATTTGCATTTAAGGGCGAAAGTCATTAATTAAGCCGCTTTAGTGGAGGTTTATGATATATTGGTAAGGTGGATAGGAGATAATATGAATATAGATTTTATAAAGAAATTGTACAAAAGCAGATTGGTGAGAAGTGGAATTTGGTTTACTATAGGGACCTTTTTTGTTCAAGGCATTTCATTTGTAACTATGCCTATTTTTACGCGGTTACTTAGTACTAGTGATTATGGAATAACTGGGGTATATACCACATGGCTTTCCGTTTTTACAACTATAATTACATTAGGGCTATTGGCTACAGTTAATAATGCCAAAGTGGATTTTCAGGAAAGATATGATGAGTATGCTTCATCTATACTTTTTTTAGTCACACTATTTGCTATTATGTGGCTTATAATTGGATTTGTGTTTAAAAAGCAAATATCTTCTATTATTAATTTAAATTCTATATTAGTCATCTTCCTTATTATTCAAGGTTTTTTTGGATTTATCGTGGATTTTTCTAATGCCAAATTAAATGCTGAATATAAATATAAGAAATATTTACTTATATCAATAAGTAGTGCTATTATAAACACAATTCTGGCTATAATACTCATAAGTAATATTAAAAGTGATAAGTATTATGGTAGGATTGGTTCTTTAATTATTGTAGCTTTAATTTACGGTACAGTTTTATATGTAATTGCTATGAAAAAAGGCAAAAAACTAATTAGTTTCGAATACTGGAAGTATGGATTAGTCATATCTATACCGGCAATTGTACATCTTTTATCAGGCGTAATTTTACAGTCTGTGGATACGGTTATGATAAATAGTATGATAGGGTCTAGCGCTGCAGGAATATATACCTTTGCATATAAAATTGGAATGATACTGTATATTGTATGGTTGGCGTGTAATAAGGCTTGGGTACCTTGGTTTTATGAGAATATGAAAGAAAAAAATTATGATGATATAAAGCTGAAAATTAAATATTATATTATGTTATTTTCTATCATGGGTTTTATACTTATATTTATATCTCCTGAAATAGGAAAACTAATGGGTACAAAAAAATTTTACAAAGGATTAGATTACGTTCCATTAATCATAATAGGATATTATTTTCAATTTCTATACAGTATACCAGCTAATATTGAATTCTATACTAAAAACACAAAGTTCCTTTCCCTAGGAACTCTAATTGCAGCTTTAACAAATGGTATATTAAATTACATTTTAATTCCAAGATATGGTGCAGTTGCAGGGGCGTGGACAACGATAATATCGTATATCTTATTGTTTTTATATCATTATTATATATCTTTATGCATATTTGACGTAAGAATTTATACGTTTAAACCTTTTGCATATGGCATTTTATACATAGTACTTAGTAGTATAATATTTTTTATAGTGAAAAACAATTGGGTTTTGAGATATGGAATATTAATAGCAACATTAATTGTACTAGGATATCAGATGAAAAAAATTAGTGGAAAGTTAATGCAAAAATGAGTTAAAAGAGATGATTCAACGACATTTCAGAAGGAAAGTCTCCCACTTCTATAAGTGGGAGTATAAATCTCCTTCTGAAGTCGTCGATATTGCAGCTCCGCAGGAGATGATTTAATGGTTAAATTAATCTATACAGCACAAAAAAAAGAACTGATAATAGATAGAAAAGTTGTGAATTTATTTGAATATATAGGAAATATAAACGTAGAAAAGGAAGCTTTTGAGTATTTAACTTATTTAGAAAACCAAAAGGTTAACGGGTTAAAGCTTGAAGAATTATATTTATATGATGATATACCATTATATATTTTTAGTAGACCCACTATTTATAGAAAATTAAATGGTTTGATTTTCTGTATTATGGTTATAAGAAATGCTCAGTGTAAAACGAATGAAGAAATACAAGTAAAAACAGATGATGACTTTATGGAAAAGGTTTGTGTAGAGGTATTCAACCTTAAATGTGAGAGAATTCATAGTGGAAAAAATATTCAAGCTATAAGTAAAGGTAAGTTAACTAGACGTTTTATCAGGGGGATAGGGAATTATTGTAAATTTACATTTGAAAACTTTTTAATGAATAAGAGAAATTATAAAGAGCCATTTTTGATTATTTCGCATGCTTCAAGTTTAAACTTAGTTAAAGGCAATACCAATGGTTATTATGACACTCAATTAGGGAAAGTTATAGATAAATTAAAAGAAACTTATAATATTTTAAATTTTCAACTCTTAAACAATAAATACATCATAGATAAGACCCTAAATTGTCATGAAAATTTTGTGCCATTTGAATTATTTATTTTATACAAAAGGCTTAAAGCTAAGAAAAATGTAAATAATAACTTATTGGTAGATAATTTAAGTTATTTAGATAAGTTAGATTTTCGCTTAAATGAACTTGATCTTAAAAATATACTTTTAGGGTTTGTGATGAATGATTTAAGAAAGAGTTATCTTTCTTATTTATATGAACTATTAATGGCAGGAAAAACTATTAGAAAGTTGAAAATTAAAAAATGTTTAGTAGCAGGAGAAGGCGACAGAGGAAGGTGCTTTATAGTCGCAGGAAATAAGTTAAATATAGATACTTATGCTGTGCAACATGGAATAATAAATGAAACCTCATCTACTTACATAATTAATTCAAAGTATAAAGATTTGTTGGTGCCACGTAATACATTTGTCTGGGGGGAAAAGTATAAAGAATTATTGATATCTCATACAAATGTATATAATAAAGAAAATGTTAATGTAGTTGGTCAAGTAAGAACAGACAATTTAGTTCAAAATGGATATTTGAAAAAGTCTAAAAAAAATGGGACACTGAGAATACTTTATGCCACTCAATATTTTAGGGATTTACTTGAACCGGCTACCTTAATGCTATTTAAGGCATTAAATTTAATGAAGGAAGATTACGAATTAATTATAAAACTTCATCCTGTAGATTTGAATTTTGAATTTTATGAAGTTATGGTGGAAAAGTTCCACATTAAAAACTGTAAAATAATGAAGGATGGAGATTTGTATGAATTAATTAAATGGAGTGGTTTGGTAGTAAGCGTACATTCTACAGTAGTTGTAGAAGCGGCACTTATTAATAAACCTTCTATATGTATATTAATCCCTAAATATAATGATGCTGGTGGTTTTGTTAAAGAGGGGGTATCCTTTGGAGTTAAGGATGAAAATGAGCTTTTAGAGTGTATGATTAAAATAAATATAGGTGACGTGACACTAAACCACGACATGCAAAAGTATATCCATGAAAATTTCTATAAGTTGGATGGAAAAGTAACAGAGAGGATAATAAATATTATAGTAAATTCTCCTGAGAAGCTTTTAGAAACAATAAAGAATGAGTAATTAAAGATAACTTTCTAAGATTCTTAATTATACTTAAATAGTGTAAAAGAACAGGAGGAAATTTATGAGAAAAATTTGCTTTTTAGCAGATGCACATAGTATACATACAAGAAAATGGGTTCAATATTTTGCGAGACTTGGTAATGAGATTCATATAATTTCGATGAGAGAAACAGATTATGTGTATGAAAACAATGTAAATTTGCATGTGTTAAGAACTATAGGTACAAATAAGTTAAGTTATTTTTTATTAATTAAATCAATTAAAAAATTAGTAAAAGACATTAATCCAGATATATTACACAGTCACTATGCTACTAGCTATGGACTTTATGGGAGAATGTGCAATTTCCATCCATTTGTAATATCTGTTTGGGGTAGCGATGTGTATGAGTTCCCTAAAGATAATAAAGCTAAAGAATTGCTACTTAAGTATATATTAAAAGGAGCGGATAAAGTTTGCTCTACAAGTTATAATATGGCTGAGGAAACAAAAAAATACTACAACAAAGAGGTAGTAGTAACCCCATTTGGTGTAGATTTAGATAAATTTAAATGTAGTACACCCATATTAAATAGTAGTTATATTACCATAGGTGCTATTAAGGGCTTAGAAAAAATATACGGACTAAATTATCTTATAGAGGGATTTTCAGAGCTTATACGTAAATACAGCGGAACCAAAGATTTAAGACTTTTAATTGTTGGAGATGGTACCCAAAAATTAGAGCTTGAGTCTTTAGTAAAGAAATTAAATTTAAATTCTAAGGTTACATTTACAGGTAAAATAGATAATGAAAAAGTACCTGAATACATAAACAAGATGGATATAGTATGTCTGCCATCCTTAAGTGAAAGTTTTGGAGTTTCAGCTGTCGAGGCCTGTGCGTGTGGACGGCCAATAATAACTACAGATGTAGGTGGATTAAAAGAGATAATTTTTAATAACTATAACGGTTTTGTAATCAAGCAAAAGAGTAGTTATGATATAACATTAAAACTTATGAAAATCATTGAAAATGAAGATCAAATGAAGGAATTTTCAAAAAATGCAAGAAGATTAGTCCGGGAGAGGTATAATTGGTTTGACAATGCAAAAATCATGAATGATATATATAAAACACTTGAGAAGGTTAGTAAATAGTAATGGTATATTCTAGCTTGCAATGCACTTGTCATTTGAAAATATCAGAAACTATGTAGGAGGATAAAAATGCAATTAACGCAAGAGATTAAAGAGTATTACTATTATTTGAAAAAGTATATTCACATAATTCTAATATTATATGCTGTTATAGAAATAGGGTTGTTTATAAAGATGGGTACATCAAATGTGCTCATGTTCGTAAGTAGCATATTTGTAACCTTGTTCGTAATTTGTAGTTTGATTTTAATGTTTAAAGATTTTGTTACCACAAGTTTAGTTTACGCGGTAGCAATACCAATAATACCTATGGCGTTGTATATTATGAATAGGTTAAATATAGCTGGGATAGGTGAAGTGGTATATTTAGCTTATTTTGCTATATATTTAACAAATATGGCTCGCGAATTTAAATATGGAGGATTTGATTTTTCAAAGCTTACGGTTAAATACACCAAGCTAAGTGTACTCTATATTATATTGTTATTATTAGCGACTATATCTTCTATGCGAAGTATTCATGTTTTAGAATCATTTAAGCTAGTGCTACTTAACATAGTTTCAATGATGATCTATAGCGTAGGTATGCTTTGCTGTAAGAAAAGCGATAAAGAGTTTTACAAAGATATATTGCGCTATTTATGTATTGGAGTTACGTTATCATCAATACCAGATATAATAGTAACTTTATATAATTTAATTGTACGCGGCAATAATCAGCATCTCTATGGGGTCTTAGGTAGCAATTTCATGCTTGGATACACTATAATAGTAATGCCTTTTATATTGTTATATGCTATAAATAAAGAGCTATCAGGGAGACATAATAAAGTATATATATTCTTATTATTAATTCAAATAATTAATTTTAGTACTCAAAAATCAAGAGGAATTCTCCTAACATTAGCTATGTGTTTTTTTATTGTAATTATAGTTGATATAAAGAATTGGAAAAAATATATACTAATTTCTATAGTTGTGATTTCTTGCATGACATTTAATGTTATGCATAGGTGGGAGGTGGAAGAAATTGCAACAGGCATAAAGATAAACAGCATAGAAGACCTTGTTAGCAACAATGCCAGAGTGCTTAAAAAATTAATAGAGCAAACTAAAAGTCGGAGACCAATATGGGCTTTAGCTTTTGAAATGATAAATGACCACTTTTATTTCGGTGTGGGACCAGGGCACTTTAAATATTACTATTTACAATATGGTGGGAATTCTAAAAAAATGTACATAGATGCTCATAATATAATTCTTAATTTAATTACAGAATTTGGAGTTGTATTTACTTTTACTTTTATGTTAGCTTGGCTAAGCAGCTTAATAAGGTCAGTATTGGGTATAATTAAAACTAATAAGAAAGATTTCAAGGAATTTAAATGGCCAGGAATTATTGGGCTTTTATGTCTTTTTGTTTATGGTAATATTACAGGTCAATCCTTTATGGCCTCAAAAGATCCAATAAGTGTAGTGCCTGCTTTTGTTTTTACTGTAGTGATGATATTAATGATATATTCAGAAGGGAAATCTGTTAGTTAAGTTTAGGACAATGAGAGGTGTTAATAATGAAAAACATATTAATTGTAGCTTATGTTTACCCACCACTAGGAGGTGCAGGAGTTCAGAGAACTTTAAAATTTGCTAAGTTTCTAAAGAAATTTGGATACAACGTAAACGTGCTTACTGTAAATAATGAAAAGAGCACTATAAAGGATGAGTCTTTGAAAGCTGAATCAACGGATGGAATAAAGGTATTTAGGGCTATGCAAAGAGATAATTTTATTGTCAACACTATTGCTAATAGGAATATAACCCATGTCAAAACCATGAAGGTTGAAAATAAAGAGGATATAATAAAAATAACCTCTGAAATTACACTTAAATCTAAAGTTAAGAGAAAAATAAAAAAAATCTTATTAAGTATTTATAGAAATATGTACATACCGGATGATAAAATTTCATGGAAAAAAGATGCGGTAGAATTAGGACTTAAAATAATTAAGGAAGAAAAAATTGATATAATATATTCTACCTCAGCACCATATACTGCGCATTTAATTGCTTGTGAATTAAAGCAAAAATCTAACATAGCGTGGATTGCTGACTTTCGTGACCAATGGGTAACTAACCCATTCACAGATTACACGCCCTATGCTAAGAGAAAAAATGAAAGGATGGAGACGACAGTTATTGAAAAAGCGAATGTTGTAATATCTGTAAGTAAACCTATAATAGATGATTTTATTGATAGATATAAAAATCAGAGGTCAGATAAATTTAAAATAATTACTAATGGATATGATGAGGATGATTTTGATGATTATAATATAGATAGGATACCGCCCAAATATATTATAACTTATAATGGAACCCTGTATGGGAAGATATCACCAAAGAATTTCTTAATAGCTATAGATAGGCTTATTGAGGATAAAAAAATAAAACTTGAAGAGCTTATCATTAGATTTGTCGGGCAAATAGGCAAGGATGCCCAGGAAGATATTACGTTTTTTCTTGCAAAATATGATAAGGTTATTGAATTTATATCATATTTGCCCCATAAAGAAAGTTTGAAGGAATTAGAAAATTCTTCAGCAGCGCTTCTAATTATAGGAGCTTTTGAAAGAAGCGAAGGCGTATATACAGGAAAGATATTTGAGTACATAAGAAGTGGAAGGGTTGTTATAGGCATTGTACCGGACGGTGTTGCTAAAGATTTAATACTTGATACGAACACAGGATTTTGTTGTCATCCTCAACAAATAGATGAAATTAAAGCAGTTATATATAAATCCTATGGCATTTGGAAAGGCACGCAGGAAAAGTTAGATATTCATTGGGAAAAAGTTAAAAAGTACAACAGAGAAAATTTAACTAGAGAACTGATGAGTATTATAGAAAGTTTATAAATGATGATTTGAAAAGGAAGTGAAATTCTAATTTTTATAAAAAACTTTATTAAAAAAACTTATTAAAAGTCAGGAGTCTATATGAAAATATTAACAGTCGTAGGAGCAAGACCGCAGTTTATAAAAGCAGCTGCAGTATCGAATATAATTAGAAATGAGCATGAAGAAATTTTAATACATACAGGTCAACATTATGATGAAAATATGTCAAAGATTTTTTTCGAAGAACTTAAAATACCTAAGCCTAGTTATAATTTAGAAGTAGGTTCAGGTGGACACGGCATGCAAACTGGTACGATGTTAATAGCACTCGAAGAAATTTATATAAAAGAAAAGCCAGATATGGTTTTAGTTTATGGGGATACGAACTCAACCTTTGCTGGAGCAATTTGTGCAAGTAAGTTACGTATTCCAGTAGCACATATAGAAGCGGGACTTAGAAGCTTTAACATGAATATGCCGGAGGAACAAAATAGAATCTTAACAGATCATATTTCAAAATATCTGTTTGCACCTACAACTTCAGCGGTTAAAAACCTAAGTACTGAGGGCATAACTAAGGGTGTTCATAATATAGGGGATGTAATGTATGATGCGACCCTTAATTTTTTAAAGATTTCAAAAGAAAAATCTAAGATTATGAAGAAACTTAATTTATACCAGGAAGAATTTATTTTAGCTACTATACATAGAGCAGAAAATACTAATGATATAAATAGATTAAGAAATATTAGTGAGGCATTAAATGAGAGCGGCAAAAAAATAATATTACCCCTACATCCAAGAACAAAAAAATATATGGATGATTATGATTTGAAATTTAATAATAATATAAAGATAATTGACCCAGTTGGGTATTTAGACATGATCAGTTTAGAAATGTACTGCAAAAAGATTGTTACAGACAGTGGTGGGGTTCAAAAGGAAGCTTTCTTTATGAATAAGCCTTGTATTACTATGAGAGAAGAAACAGAATGGGTAGAAACAGTAGAAAATGGATGGAATATTATTGTTGGAACTGATAAAACTAAGATTTTAGAGGGCATAGTTAATTTTATGCCAAATAAATCTCAGCAAAATGTTTTTGGAGATGGCCATGCTGCAGAGAAAATTTTAAAAATTATAAACAAACAATAGAGGTGAAAACATGCGTATTTTATTTTTAACTCAGTACTGTCCCCCAGAGGTGGGGGCACCTCAAAATAGAATTTTTGAGTTTGCTAAAAAATTACAGGAATTTGGCCATGAAATTACAATATTAACAGCAATGCCTAACTACCCTAGAGGGGAGATTTTTGATGATTATAAAGGTAATAAGGTGGTCATAGAAGAAATTGAAGGTATAAAGATAATTAGAACTAGTATTTATGCTACAAAATCTAAGAGTTTTACTAAGAGATTAAGAAATTATTTATCTTTTACTTTTTCTTCTGTACTTCAGGGGGCTATTCATATAAATAAGCAGGATGTAGTAATAACGGAATCTCCACCACTGTTTCTAGGCTTTTCAGGGTATGTAATAGCTAAGCTTAAAAAAGCTAAATTTGTTTTTAACATATCTGATTTATGGCCAGAATCAGCTATAAAATTAGGTATGCTTCATAATAAGTTATTCATTAAAATGTCTGTATGGTTAGAAGAATTTTGTTATAGACGTGCAGTAGCTGTTACTTGTCAAACAGAAGGAATAGTTGATGATATAGTCGGTAGAGGATTTGATAAAAACAAAGTACATCTGCTAACTAATGGAGTTGATACAAAGCTATTTAAAAGTGAAAATAGGGATGAAACCTTTAGAAGTGAAATTGGAGTAGAAAATAAGTTTGCACTATGTTACGCTGGTATTCATGGACTTGCACAAGGACTACAAGTTATAATAAATGCAGCAGAGATAGTAAAAGAGGAAAAAAACATTCAATTTGTTTTTGTAGGTGATGGTCCGGAAAAACAAGATCTTGTAAATATCGCAAAAGAAAAAGGATTAAAAAATGTTACCTTTTTACCTCTTCAGCCAAAGGTAAATATGCCTAAAATAGTAGCTTCTATGGATGCTGCAATAATTCCTTTAAAGAAGTTAGAACTTTTTAAAGGTGCTCTACCCTCAAAAATGTTTGAGACCTTAGCTTCAGAAATACCTATTATTTTACCAGTACAGGGTGAAGCGGCTAAACTAATAAACAGTGCAAATGCAGGAATTGTAGTAGAACCAGAAAATTCAAAAGAAATTGCAGAAGCGGTGTTAAAGTTATATAATAACATGGAGCTTAGAAATAGGTTGGGTGAAAATGGAAGGGCTTATGTTATGGAGAATTATGCTAGAGAGGATATAACAAGAAAATTAGAAAAAATATTGATGAATTTATAAAAATTATAATATTAGTCTATAAAGAGGTGTAAAAAATGAAAGCTAAGTGTAGTATTTTGTATTATTTAATGTGTGCTTATATAGTGATAATGCCTCTGATTCAAGAGGGAACAAATTTAAAAGGAGTATCTGTTTCAGATATTTTATTAGGAATAATTATGTGCTTATATCTCATAAAGTTGATTTTTAATAGGGATACGAGGGGAAGGTTTCTTTATGGGATTAGAGACTTCTTTAGTAGTACTTTAAGTATTTGCATAGTGATGTTATTGGGTATTATGTTATTATCAACCTTTTATGCATTAGAAAAGGGATTAGCATTAAGCGAAAGCGCAAGATTTTTAACATATGTATTTATATTTTTTATAATTAAGTATGAATTTAATACAAAAAAATTAGTGAAAAACTTATTGAGATGCTTTATATTCACATCAGGAGTCTTGAGTATTTTTGGTATAATTCAATACTTTACAATAATTGGATTAGATAAAAGGTTTATTGTGAAATACTCCTATGGATATAGAGCAAGTAAGATTGCTGCAACAATGCAAAATCCTAATGCATATGCGGGTTTTCTTATTTTAATTATTTTTCCATTAGTAATGCTAACAATTTATGAAAAAAATAAAAAATTAAAGAGTATGTATGGAATAATATCAATTCTAATATTTCTAAATATACTTATGACTTATTCTAGAAATGTTTTATTAGGCGTTTGTATCGGTGCAGCGGTTTTATGTGTGCTATATAGTTTAAAATTAATTGTAGTTTTTGGAGGGGTAGGTATTTTGGCTTTATTTAGTCCGGCGGTTCTTGATACAGTTAAGGATTTAACAAATAATGGACAAAATGTGGCTAGAATTAAATTGTGGAAAACGGCTCTAATGATGATTAAGGAACATCCAATTCTAGGAGTTGGTAATGGTAATTATATCAGTAGGTATAACGAATATATTAATAAGTATAAAGGCCTAAGCTACAACTCGTATACAAGATATCCTACACATAGTTCTTATTTAAAGACTCAAAGTGAATTGGGCATAATAGGAATAACATCTCTTTTAGTAATTTTAATAACAGTGCTTATTAGATTGAAAAAATTAATTACTATAACAGATGACAAATTTTTGCAAGCTTTTTACATGGGTGCATTGGCATCGATGGTAGCATTCTATTTTATGAATTTATCAGACAATCTATTTTTTGTGCCTAAAGTTACAACATATTTTTGGTTTATAGTAGCTACAGCTGAAAGTTTATTAAACGCATCAACAAATAATTTGAATATATAAGTTGGTGAAGAAATTTAGAAATACAGGGGGACGCTTAAATATTCATCAGAAAGTAGGAGTTAACGCAATATGATAAATATAGATAAAAAAGCGCATATTGAGAATAAGAAGCTTCAATTTGGACTTAAGAGATTAATGGATATTACATTGTCTTTTATAGGTATAATTATATTATTGCCTATATATTTAATTATCATTATTGCTATTAAACTAGATTCAAAAGGAGCAACTGTATTTAAGCAGGTTAGGGTAGGTAAAGATGGAAAAAACTTTAATATTTATAAATTTAGAACTATGATAGCTCAAGCTGAAAGCAAAATAGAACTTAATATAGATCCGTTTGATTTGGAGAATTTTGTGTTTCAAGACAAGTCGGACGTTAGAATAACAAGGGTTGGAAAATTTTTAAGGTGCAACAGCCTAGATGAGATTCCACAATTTTTCAATGTTTTGTTTGGACAAATGAGCCTTGTAGGCCCTAGGCCTGAAATACCAGAGATAGTTAAGTATTATCCCGAAAGCTACTACCAAAGACTCTTAGTTTTGCCAGGAATTACTGGACTTGCACAGATTAGTGGAAGAGGAGAAATCGAACTAGGGAAAACAGTTACTTATGATTTGAATTATATTAAAAATTTTTCAGTCCAATTAGATATAAAAATTATCTTCTTAACAGTTGTATCTGTGTTTAAGAAAGACGGCGCTTATTAGGGAGTTGTTAATTTGGAGGGGTTTTATTTATGATAACAAGAATTTTTCAATTCGAAATTTTTAATGATACCATAGAAGAATTGTTTGAAAACATAAACAGTTTTAAAAAGGTACATATTGTTTCAGGAAATCCACAAGTTCTTTTTAGTGGGCTACAAAATAATTTATTGTTAGAAAATTTCACTAGTAAAAATTCAATCATTATTCCAGATGGAATTGGTACAGTAATATGTTCTAAAATTGTAGGACAACCGGTGAAAGAAAAAATTGCTGGTGTAGAACTTATGGATTGTATAGTAAAAAAATGTGAAAAAGAAAGCCAAGGAATATATTTGTTAGGGTCCACCCAGGAAACAGTGAATATGTGCAATATTAATCTGCGAACTAAATATCGCAAATTAAATATTTTAGGGAGTCATGATGGATATTTCGAAATGGACAATTGTGAAGAACTATTAAAAGAAATAGAAAAAGTTAGTCCACAAGTCTTATTTGTTGCTATGGGATGCCCAAGGCAAGAAGTATTTATAGCGAAATATATGGACAGACTTCCTTGCAAAGTATTTATGGGAGTTGGAGGAAGTTTTGATATTATAGCTGGTAATGTTAAACGTGCACCTAAATGGATGATAAATATAGGCATGGAATGGTTATACAGAGTTGCGAAAGAACCATTTAGAATTAAAAGATTATCATCTATACCTAAGTTTATTTTAATGGTAATAAAGGACAAGTATAAACGTAAATAATTGTTATTAACATCAGAGAAGTAAAGGAGAGGATCCATATTAAAGTTTTGCATGTCATATCAGGAAATGATAATGGTGGTGGTGGAAAACACGTATTAAACATATGCAGTAAATACAATAACAAATTTGAGAATATAGTCGGTTGCTTGGGAGAAGGTCCACTTTACTCAAAAGTTAGAGTTATGGATATTAGCTACAAACTTTTTAGTAAGAAGCTTAATAATATTGAGCTAGTGAATTTTATAAGATGCAATTCGATAAGTTTAGTAAATTTCCATGGAGCAATGCCGTTCCTAATGCATTTAATTTTAAAAAGCAAATTAAACGTACCTACAGTAGCTGTAGTTCACAGTGATTTTAGATATGATTTCCTTAATAATAAAGTGAAATATTTTATTTTTACTCCCCTGAGTATTAAGGGTCTAAAGAGCTTTAATAATTATATTTGTGTATCAAATAATTTGAAGGTTTTATTAGAAGAAAAAAATATTCAAGGAAGTAAATCAGTTGTAAATAATGGTATAGATATAAAGAAAATTAGTATTGTGACGCCAACAGAAGATATACGAAATAATTTGAATTTAAAGAAGAATGATTTTGTATATATTATGGTTGCGAGATTACATCCTATAAAAAATCATAGAGAAGTTATAGTGGGATTTAGAAAACTTACTATTGAATTTCATGATGTAAAATTGCTTTTAGTTGGTGATGGTGAGCTACAATCCGAACTAGAGAAGTTAATAGTGGAGCTAAAAATAGAAAATAAAGTTATAATGACCGGAAATGTTTCTAATCCAATAGACTATATAAACGCCTCTGATGTTAGTGTTTTAGCTTCTTTAAGCGAGGGTGGAGCACCACCCTTAACGGTTTTAGAATCAGCAATTGTAAAGAAACCTTTGATTTATACTGAAGTGGGCGACTTACAAAGTATATTAGGCGAAGACAGCGGGTATAAAGTGAAGAATCAAAACAACGAAAATATTTATAAAGCTATGAAAGAAGCATATTTAGATAAGAGCAATTTAAACATAAAGGGTGAAAAGTTATATAACATTGTTGTAAATAATTTTACTATAGAGAAGTTTTGGAAAAATTATTTTGAAATTTATAAGAGTATACTAAAAAAATAATGAGTATATTTTTTTATTATATAGGAAACAGCTTGCGGAAACCGCTGTGGATAACATTCTAGCTAAAAAATAGATAGAAAAAATCAGATAAATATGAGATGATTAAATCATGAAAATAAATAAGATTACTATAAAACAAATATTTGAAGATAATTATCCAGAGTTTTGGAAATTGAATAAAGAAAAGTATCCTGAAAAGATGAGAGAACATATGAATATCGAAGTAATGAAAATGATAGGATGTGGAGATATTTCATTAGGTTTTGTTGCGTATATATGCTTAAAATGTTTAGAAGTATTTAAAATAGGGTTTACATGCAAAAGTAGATTTTGCAGTAAATGTGGGAAAAAGTACATAAGTGAATGGGTAGAAAAACAAGTAAACAAGATTTTAGATGTACCGCATAGACATTGTGTATTCACAATACCAGCTGAATATAGGAATTATTTTTACTGGAATAGGGAGTGCTTAAAAGATTTACAAGACATGGTATATGAGGCTATAAACGAGTTTGCGAATGGTGTAAACTATAAAAATAGAGAAGAGTATCAGAAAAAGAAAAGGGGTAAAAAAGGAGGAGTACTTTGGCAAAGTGGAATGATAGGAGTAGTGCATACATTTGGAAGGAATGTAGGTTTTAATCCACATGTCCATGCATTGGTTCCAGAAATAAAAACAAAAGGCAATGAAGTTAAGGAGATGGAATACCTTGACTACAAATATTTCAGAAAAGTTTGGCAGTTTAAATTAATAAATTATATGATAAGTAAAAAGCCAGAGAAGAACGCAGAATACTTAAAAATGTTTAAAGATTATCCTGATGGATTCTATATAAATGCAAAATCAAGAATGAAAAGTGCAAGAGGTGCAGCAAGATATATAGGCAGATACTTAGCAAGGCCTGCGATAGCAGAATATAGAATACTTAGTTATGATGAGAAAAATGTAACGTTTTGGTATAAGAGTCATGAAACCAATGAGAGAGTAGAAGAAACAGTTACAGCGCAAGTATTCGTAGGTAGATTATTAATGCATATTACCCCTAAATATTTCAAGATGGTTAGACTATACGGAGTATATTCAGGCAGTATAAGTGTAAAAGTTCGGAAGTGTTTTGGTCTTTTGCAATACATAAAAAGTGGTCTTAAGGCAATTCAGTTCACACTAAAAATAAATTGGAAAAAGGAAACAAGAAAAATGACTTATAGAGAATTAATGATTATTAATTTTTCCAAAGATCCGAGAAAGTGTTTAAAATGCGGCCAGCTAATGGAATTGTGGCAAATATGGCATAGAAAGTATGGGTATATATATGATATGGGAACGTATTAAAAGAATTTTTAAAGGTAAAGTGAATGAGGATAGCATACCATTTCGACCACAAGAACGTGATAAAATGATACTTTTTAAATGTAAAAAATGTGGGTTTGAAGAAGAAGTGCCTGACTTTGTTGCGTTTGAATGTTATACGCCTGAAGAATATGACAAGAAAAGTGGTAGTCCTATTGTTTTGTGTATAGAATGTGGTTCAGATATGATAATTAAGAGGTGATGCCACACTATTTGTGGAGCATCACTTTAATACTCGACCGTAGGGAGATTTTGTTCTTTTTTTAATTCTATCTTTAAAATTTTAGGTGAAACAACTACATTATTTATGGAGCGATTACACATACTATAATTAAAGGAGTGTGTTATATGGAATTTTATGATGTAGTCAAAAGTAGAAAAAGTATTAAAAAATTTAAGAATACCCCAGTAAATAAAGAAAAATTAACAAAAATGATTGATTCAGCTATGATGTCCCCTTCATGGAAAAATAATACTTCATACAAATTTATTTTAGTTGATGAAGAAAACAAACTAGAACAAATTTCTAAATCTATAATGAATAAGGACAATTCAGCAGCACAATCAATATTAGATGCTCCAATGACGGCGGTTATAGTAGCAAAGCCAGATGCTTCTGGAGAAGTTGAAAACAGAGAGTATTATTTAGTGGATAGTGCCATTGCTATGGAGCATTTTATTTTGTCAGCTACTAATGAGGGTTATGGAACTTGTTGGATTGCTGCAATTGATGAAGATATTATAAAAAAAGCATTAGCCATTCCACAAAATTACAAAGTAGTTGCAATGACTCCTATTGGGGAAATTGCAGAAAGTAAAGAACATAACAATAAAAAAGATGCAAAAGATTATGTATTCTTGAATACTTGGGATAATGCCTATGCTGAAAACACTAAATAAATTATGATTTAGATGATTTTTTAAAATTACCCTATGTCTGCAAATGCAGACATAGGGCTTTTATTGTGAGCCCGGCATGGGCGCAATCTAATGGGTGAAAGTCCCTAGCGCGGGTTAATAGTGCCAAGCGCATAGCTTAAGACAAGGGTGTCCACCGCGAGGTGGAATCTGAAGGAAGTTGGCGGCGAAACTCTGGTCTGACGAACAGAAACTACATATAAGGCATATGCTTGTGGGTAAGTTTGCAATACAAAATGAAGCCCAAAACTATTCGAAACAGGCGATGTAAATGTAGCAGATAGATGGAGTGAAAGATTGCGTTCTTACCCGGGGAGATCTGATAGGTAAGTTGTGGATATGAATTTAGAAATAACAAACTATACAGTGATGTATGGCTGAACTATCAGAAGTCAGCAGACGTCATAGTACCATGCTAAACGCGTTAGCGTGGGAAGGACTGAACAATAGGAGGTTTTGAAATTTTGAAAGATACGAAGAAATATGATGAAAGCAGACAACTTCATAAAGAAGGCTCTCTACGAGAGAATAAAGTGGAACTTAAAGGTAACGTAGAAGTGCATAGTATTTCTCCTATGTCAGAAGAAGGAAGAAACGATGTGAATAGATACGGTAATGATTTACTCGAACAAGTATCGTCGAGAGATAATATGAATAAAGCATATAAAAGAGTAAAAGCAAATAAAGGAAGTCATGGTATTGATGGGTTGACGGTAGATGAACTTCTACAACACCTAAAAGAGCATGGACAAGAATTAAGGCAATCATTACTGGAAAACAGATATAGACCTCAAGCAGTAAGAAGGGTGGAAATACCCAAACCTGATGGGGGAATAAGACTACTTGGAATACCTACTGTAGTAGATAGAGTTGTTCAACAAGCAATCTCACAAGTTCTAATACCAATATATGAAAACAAATTTTCAGATAATAGCTATGGTTTTAGACCTTTAAGAAGTGCAAAGCAAGCTGTTGAAAAATGTAGGGGATATATTAATGCTGGACATACATGGACAGTAAATATAGACCTTTCTAAATACTTTGATACGATAAATCACGATAAATTAATAAGGATACTATCGGAAGATATTAAAGATAGTAGAGTAATCTCTCTGATACGAAAGTATCTACAAAGTGGAGTGATGATAAATGGGGTATTTATGAATACTGAAGAAGGAGCACCTCAAGGTGGACCCTTGTCCCCATTATTGAGTAACGTAATGTTACATGAACTTGATGTAGAACTAACAAAGCGAGGACTAAACTTTTGTAGGTATGCTGATGATGCTAATATATATGTTAAAAGTGAGAAATCAGCAAATAGAGTAATGAAGAGTATTACAAGATTTATTGAGGAAAAATTAAAGCTTAAAGTGAATAAAGAAAAGAGTACAGTAGATAGATCTTGGAAACTTAAATTTTTAGGATTTTCGTTTTACCGAGCAAAAGGTGAATACAGAATGAGAGTTCCTCAAAAACCTATAAGTAAATTCAAAGCAAAGCTAAAGGAATTAACTTCAAGAAGTAATGCGATGAGCATGGAATATAGATTTATGAAACTTAAGCAAGTGATAGTTGGATGGGTAAATTATTTTGCTATCGCAGATATTAAAAGCATTCTCAAAACACTTGATGAATGGTTAAGGCGAAGGATTAGAATGTGTTTTTGGAAACAATGGAAAAAGATTAAAACCAAATATAAAAACCTTGTTAAATTAGGCTTGAACAAGAATAAAGCCTGGCAATATACAAACACAAGGAAGAGCTATTGGAGAACATCCAATAGCCCTATATTAAACAAAACATTGACCAATAAATACCTTAAAAATATAGGATTAGTTTCTATATCTGAGACATATTTATTAAAACATTAATTCTTATTGAACCGCCGTGTACCGAACGGTATGCACGGTGGTGTGAGAGGTCGCTAAATAAACTAATTATTTAGCTCCTACTCGATTTGTTATATATCTATAAATGAGCGAAAACGATTCCTGAGGAAATTATTAGTGATATATTGAGGATGTTTTTAAATTGGCAAGAAGAAGGTAATACTGTAGAAAGTATTGAGTACATAAGGTAAGAAAAGCGGGTATAATGAAGTAAGCTAAGTATGTCTATAATTCTAATGGTAACTTACGTATTAAACTTAAATTTTATAAAAAAACAAATATTTATTAAGCGTGAAAAATAGAAAAATGAGGGAGTGGTAGTAATGTCTTCAGATCAAGCATGGAATTAAACTCACTCATTTCAATTTAGAAGAGATAATAAGTTGGAAGATTTAAAGCCTAAAAAATATATTTCTATAAAGAAGGTATGTATTAATGAATGAAAATAATATTGTAATCGGTAAAAAATATAGACATTTTAAAGGCAATGAGTATTTAGTGCTTTATGTAGCAAAACACTCAGAAACGCGTGAAGATATGGTGGTTTATCAGGCCCTTTATGGAGAAAGAGGAATATGGGTTAGACCATTAAGTATGTTTTTAGAGAAAAAAGAAGTTGATGGTAAAATGGTAAATAGATTTGAAAAGATTGATAACGAACTGGAATTAGCCGAAGAAATGCATCACAGTAGTTGATGTTATTAAGGTTGAAAACCAAATTAGTGGCATAGATGTGAAAGGTAAACCACTTCAGTAATGAAGTGGTTTGTTAATAAATATTTTTATTTAAAATTTAATTATTCCTATAGAATTTAAGAAAATAATTAAAAGAAGGATTGGTGATATAAATTTAATAAATACATATATAATGTTTAACACAGAATCGTTATTTAAAGTTCCTTGATTTGATAGTTCTAGTTTGAAATCTTCCTTTTTAGTAAAGTATCCAACGTAAATCGCTATTAAAAGCCCACCTATTGGAAGTAATATATCTGAAGATAAGTAGTCAAAGGTATCGAAAAATCCTCTCTGGCCTATTATATGAATATTAGCAAGGGCACTCGTGGGATGAGCCGATAATGTTGCGAGAATTCCAAACACCATCATTATGCTTGTTGTAAATAACACAGCTTTCGTTCTACTCATACCCTTTTCTTCTGTAAAATACGCAACTGGGACTTGAACCATAGATATTAGTGCTGTTGTAGCGGCTATTGCAGTTAAAAAGAAAAATGCGACTAATAATACACTGCCAAAAGGTATTTTTGAGAATACAAGTGGTATAGTCATAAATAAAAGACCAGGACCTTCACTAGGTTTTAGACCAAAAGAGAATACGGCTGGGAATATTGCAATTCCTGCCAATATTGAAATTAGTGAGTCAGATAAAGCAACCTTAACTGAAGTTGCTATCATATTATTATCAGGTGTAAAATAACTTCCATAAGTAATCATTGTTCCCATTCCGAGGGACAGTTTGAAAAAGGCTAGACCAAGAGCTGCTAATATAACACGTCCAGTTAATTGTGAAAAATCCACATGAAATAAAAATTTTAATCCTTGTGATGCACCTGGAAGTGTTAATGCCCTTGCACCACATATAATAATTAGTATGAATAATACAGGCATAAGTGTCTTTGTTATTCTTTCAATTCCATTTTTAACTCCTGCAATTAAGATTATTGAAACTACGATGAGAACTATAAATTGCCATACTATTGGAGACAGTGGTCCAATTAAGGTTGACATGAATTTTGCCGAAGCAGTACTAGAAGTAACCCCCCTAAAATCGCCCTTTATTGCTTTGAATACATAGGAATAAACCCATCCTGCAACACAGCTATAAAAAAATGCTATTAGAAATGCTGTAGATGTCCCCATTAATCCAATAGTTTTCCAGCCTTTAGCAGCATTTAATTTTTTAAAAGCTCCGACTGCATTTTTTCTTGATTTTCTTCCAATGTAAAATTCACATGCCATAATGGGAATACCAACTAATACAACACATAAAAGATATACTAAGAGAAAAGCTCCTCCACCGTTAGACCCTATTAAATAAGGGAATTTCCATATGTTACCTAAACCTACGGCTGAACCTAATGTTGCAAAAAAAATTGCAAATCCTGTAGAAAACATCTCTCTTTTATTTTTCTCTGCCACTGCATATCACTCCTCTTTATCTTTAATTAAACAATTATCTGTACTACAAAATTAGAGTACTGTTTAAATGATATCAAATTTATATAAAAGGTAAAATTAATTTGTATCTGTTACTTTAACACCTTAGCACGTACATTTAAATATATCAATAAAAATGTATTATTACGGAACGTTATTTTTATTTATTATTTCTCTTATTAGTGTATATATTCATATCTTATGAAGGTGTACAGACAAAGCAAATTAAGATAAAACACCGATATAAAAAGTAAAACAATATGATTTTACCTATTTATATAGGTTAGGTATGTTTAAGAATAGTCAAAATATGAAAATTTTTAAGGGAAGACAAATGATATGCTCCCCTTAATTCACATTTAGTAATGCTTTTTTCACAGAATACTAAATTTTTTTAGAAGAAAGACGAATAATTATTTCATAACTGTTTTTTGCAAAACACATAATTTTCACATAAATAATTTAAAATGTTTTGAGAATTATATGATAGAATATAATCTAATGAGTATATATGGGATGCAGTTAATTTAAGTGTTTTTATAAACTATAGAATTTAGTACACAATAAGTCGGGGGTGATACGTTTGTCAAAGAAAGTATATCTTGTTGAAGATGAAATAAGTTTAAATCTTTTGCTGGAAAAATATCTACAACGTGAGGGTTATGCCGTAACTACTTTTTCAAATGGTAATTCTGCAATAGAAAAGATTGAAGATTCACCAGATCTTTGGATACTAGACATAATGCTTCCAGATATTGATGGTTATCAAATTATTAAAGCTATTAAATCTTACAATAAAAATACACCTGTCATTTTTATGTCTGCAAGAAATGAAGAGCTTGATCGCGTGGTGGGACTAGAGCTAGGCAGCGATGATTATTTATCAAAACCATTTTTACCTAGAGAGCTTATTATTAGAACTAATAAACTTTTAGAAAGAATTTATGGAATATCTAAAGGGGATGCCACTCAAATAAGTGATCACTTAAATATGGCAGGATATTGTATTAGCAAGAAACAAAGAACGGTTTTTATAGGAACTGTAGAGGTTATTTTAACTAAAAAAGAATTTGAACTGCTCTATTATTTTATTGAAAACAAAAACAATTTAGTGTCTAGAGAACAAATATTAGATACTGTATGGGGCGATGATTACTTCGGTTCAGATAGAGTAGTTGACGACGTTATAAGAAGACTTAGAAAAAAGATAGATAAATTCACCATAGAAACTGTATATGGGTATGGCTATAAACTAGTGTACAAATCATGAGAAAATTTAAATCACTAACCATGAGAATATGGACAACATTTACAATCATAATACTTATAATAATTTCTAGCATTTCATTTTTATATCTCGTTACTTTTAAAACCATAAATGAAAAAGGTAAAATTCAAGATTTAAAAGTATCACATGATATGTTAAAGACTAATAATTTTACTCAGCCTAATAGATTTGAAGAGATGAAAAATCTATTAGGTAGCGATTATTATATTGTTAATGTGCATGAAAATAATAACCCTGAGATTATAAATATAAATAAAGGGCGAGGTTTGCCACCAGGTGATCCTAAAGATCTTAGCGTACCTTTTAGTGTAAATGATAAAAATATTAAACTATGGATGTCAAGCTTTATTACACCAGGCACTCTTAATCAAAAACAATTTAAAGAATCATACAATAACACAAAATTTATTTTCATAATAAGTTCAATCCAATATGAAAGGTCTGGAAAGTCATATTTAATAACCTACATGCCTGAAATCGAAGATAATAGTTTGCTTTATATGGTGATTTGGGTAGGAAGCATATTTATAGCTATTGGTTTTTTAACTTCTAAATTAGTTGCAAATTATATTTCAAAACCACTTAAAGAACTTGAAAATTATACGGTTAGAATAGCACATAAAGATTGGAGTAATCCTATTAATGTTAAAAATGAAGATGAGATTGGAAGACTCGCAAACTCGATGAATATGATGCAAAAAGAATTAAAACGTACTGACGAAGAGGAAAAAATGTTCCTGCAGAGTATATCTCACGATTTAAAAACACCCGTTATGGTAATTATGAGTCATGCTGAGGCTATTATTGACGGTGTATATGTGGAATCAGTTGAGAAAAATGCTGAAATCATAAGAGATGAAGCTTTGAGCCTAGAAAAAAAAGTTAAACAAATATTATATTTAAATACCCTTGATTATGTTTTAGAGAATAACTTTGAGAGTATAGATATTAATTTACATCGCTTACTTATCCATATTATAAAGAGATTCGAATTAATTAATAATAATATTAAGTGGGATTTAAACATTGAGGAAGCTATTATATATGGAAACGTGGATAAAATACAGGTTTCTATTGAAAACATATTAGATAATTCCATTAGATACGCTAAGAGTAAAATATGCGTAAGCTTAAAAAAAGAAGGTGCTTTTGCAGTAATCAGCATATATAACAATGGGCCTAATATTCCTGGTGAACATTTGTCTCATATTTTTGATAATTTCTATAAAGATAAGACTGGTAAATTTGGTCTGGGCCTTGCTATTTGCAAGAAAATTATAAAGTATTACAATGGTGAAATAGAGGTTACAAATAGGGATATTGGTGTTAGTTTTTCAATTAAATATCGTCTATAAATAAAAGCAATCAACAGAACTGTTGATTGCTTTTTGTGCGTTACACCCAATCACATAAAGCTCACACAATTATTTGATACTGATACTACAATTGATGATTATAATCTTATATATCGAGATATTCGTACTATACGTTTCAAATAATAGTAAATTTATATTGAAATAAAATGGGGGTGAAAAAATATCAAAACATTAAATAACTTTATAAATTATATTTTAAATGGAAAGCTCAAGCATATATCCAGGTTTTCACTAGTAGGGATAGCAAATACTTTAATAGATTTTTTAATATTTACACTGTTTCATGGATTAATTGGCCTAAATTACATTGCAAGCCAGATAATCGGGTATAGCTTTGGAGTTGCTAACAGTTTTGTGCTTAATAAAAAATGGACTTTTTCTACAAATAATTCCAATAAAAAAACTAGTCATGAACTTTTTCAATTTATTGTAGTTAACCTAATTTCGCTTATTATAACCCTTATAACAATGAATTTTTTAGTAAAGAGGTTAAGTATTAACATATATATATCTAAAATAATTGTCACATTTGTGGCTCAAATAACAAATTTTTTGTTTTATAGGCTATGGGTATTTAATAAAGTAGCCAGCAGAAATATATAATCTCAAATCAATTACGAGCATGCCTGTTATTATGGCTAATACTTATTCTAAAAAGGGGGCAAATTAAAATGAGTAAATTAAAAATTTCAAAGGAAAAACTTTTATTATCATTAATATTATTATTGTCTGGAATATTAAATTTTACTAACTTAAGCATAGAGGGATATTCAAATCTGTATTATGCTGCTGGTGTAAAAAGTATGACTATGAACTGGAAAAACTTCTTTTTCGTATCTTTTGACCCAACTAGTTTTGTAAGTATTGACAAACCGCCTCTAGGTTTTTGGGTTCAAGCAATCTCTGCTAAAGTTTTTGGATTTAGTGGATGGAGCATTCTTCTTCCACAGGCTCTTGCAGGAGTAATCTCCGTTTTAATAATATATATTATTGTTAAAAGATCCTTTGGAACTACAGCTGGTCTTCTTTCAGCATTATTTCTTGCAGTAACCCCAGTTTTCGTTGCATTGAGCAGAAATAATACTTGCGATAACTTGCTTGTTTTAACTCTACTACTCGCATGTTGGGCTATTTCTATAGCAGCTGAGAAATGCAAACTTAAATATCTTCTTTTAAGTTTAGCTATTGTGGGTATTGGTTTTAATATAAAAATGCTTCAAGCTTATATGGTGATTCCAGCTATCTATATAACATATCTTTTATCAAAGGCAGTTTCACTTAAAAAGAGGTTAATTCATCTTATTTCAGGAACGCTGGTTCTACTTGTTTTTTCATTCTCTTGGGCTATTGTAGTAGATTTAATACCTGCTGCAAACAGACCTTATGTGGGAAGTAGCACAAATAATTCAGAATTAGAACTGATAATTGGACATAATGGACTCGAAAGGCTTGGAATTGGAAGTAGTACCACCGGTGGTATGGGTGGTGGTAAAACCCAAGGTGGAACTCCTCCAACTGGTAATGATGTAGTCACAGATGCTTCAAAAAACACTACCAATGATAAAACCGCTGAAAAAGGAATGCAAGGTGGTACTCCTCCTACAGATAATGGAAAAGGTGGCACCCCTCCTACAGATGGTAGTCAAGGTGGCACGATGCCAACGGGTGATGTCGGTCAAAACGGTCAGTCTCAAAGAGGAAATGCTGGCGGCGGTAGCATGGGTGGCAGTGAACGATCTAGCATTACACGATTGTTTTCTAACAATAGTATGTCTGATCAAATAATTTGGCTATTCCCTATTGCTGTTTTAGGATTTATAGCAGCTGCAATAAAAGAAAAACTTAAACCTGCTTTTGATAACAAGAAAAAACTAGCTTTAATTTTATGGTCAATGTGGTTACTACCCGAATTTATATATTTCAGCTTCACAACAGGTTTATTTCATCCTTATTATTTAACAATGCTTGCTCCACCAATCGCAGCACTCGCCGGAATCGGAATTGTGTCTATGTGGGAACTTCATAAAGAGGCTGGATTGAAATCTTGGATTTTACCATTAGCACTTGTTGTAGATGGATTAGTTCAGTTACTAATTTTATCTTATTTTTACAATACCTCAAGTATTACTAAGATTTTAATGATTTCGATGTCCGTTTTATGTTTTGTTTCATCGATTATACTTGTTATTCTTAAACAGATAAAAAACGAAAATATAAAGTTAAAAAAGCTATTAGTAGCTACTGCTATAACAGGGATTTTAATAACACCTACAATTTGGTCTGGAACTACTATATTTAACACTATGTCTGGAACTTTCCCATCTGCAGGACTTAGTTTAATCTCTAGTTCTCAAAAGGGAGATTCAAAAATGAATGTTTCTAATAATACTAGTAGTTCAAAATTAATAGAATTCCTTACAAGTCATAAAACAACTGAAAAATATATCCTAGTTACATCATCTACCAATGGAAATGCAACAGATATAATACTTAAAACTGATGAATCTGTAATGACAGGGGGCTTTTTCGGAACTGATAAGGCAATAACACTCGCTCAGTTTAAATCCCTAGTGAATAAAGGAGAAGTTAGGTACGTAATGATAGGCGGCCAAGTTGGCGGCTCAAGTAACGAAATCATGACCTGGGCTAAAAAGGCCGGTAAAATCGTTAAAGAGAGTGAATGGAAAGATTCTACAAATTCAAAAAATCAGCAACCTGATGGTGGAAGTTCCGAAGAGTTATATGATTTAAAAGCTGCCGATACTGCAAAATAACAAACTTATGTATTAGGATAACGCCATAAAACAAAAAAAAATCTAGTTTTAATCCACCATTTACTATGCAGTAGAACTGTATTAGGTACATGGTGGTTTTTTATTCTTATTTACATTTAATTCATATAATGATACTGTTATGACACACTATAACAAGAAGGTCTATATGATTAATTCATAAAGTTTTCATGTTAAAGACTATTATAGACTCTGAAAAATAGCTTTACTCTGGAGGAGGAAACAATATGTTTAATTATATAAACAAAAATATCATTAAGAATATCTTCTTTATACTACTGGGAAGTTTGATATCTTCACTCGGAATTAATTTGTTTATATCCAAAGCCAAACTTCTAAGTGGTGGTGCAACTGGTATATCGTTAATTATCCAATATTTATTTAAATTTCCTGCTGGATATACTATACTATTATTAAATATTCCGTTATTAATACTAAGTTATAAATATCTTAACAAACGATTTACTATTTTTTCAATTATAGGTATAATCTCATTTTCTTTGTTCTTAATTTTAACTGCTCCTTTAAAAGAACTGATTGGCACAAACGATACGTTACTATTATGTTTATACGGTGGAGTGTTAAATGGAATTGGCATAGGAATAATATTCAGCAATCACGGTTCCGGAGGAGGAGCCAATATTGTTTCAGCTTTAATAAAAGTAAAACATGATAACTTTAATATAGGACAAATATCATTTTGTGTTAATATGATAATTGTTTGTATCGGTACTTTCTTTTTTGGAGTAACTAGCGCGTTGTATACTATAGCTTCTATGTATATAACGGCTGAAGTTACCGATAGAATAATTCATGGAATGAAAAAACAAAAATTAGTTCTTATTATTACTACAAAAGAAAAAGAAATTTGTAGTGGAATTTTGTATAAAATGCATAGAGGAGTTACTTTTTTATATGGAGAAGGTGCATATACTGGTAATCATCAAAAAATATTATTTTGTACAGTAGCACTCCATCAGATCCCCGAATTAAAATTAATAATTAAAGAAATAGACAATAATGCTTTTATGATAATAGTTGATGCTTCAGAGGTAAGAGGTAAAGGATTTAAAAACGATTTAATATAGTAGTAACCACCCCAACAGTAACTGGCTGCCTTTCTTAGGTAGCCTTTTTATATAACTTATCACATAAAGTTCACATATTAATTTGATACTGCTGATACAATTTGCCCTTATAATTTTAATTATGGAGAAACATTAAATAATTAAAGTGAAGGGAATGATAATAATGAGTAATAGAATTATTTATTCTGTAATAGTGCCTTTGTATAATGAAGAACTTGTTATAAATGAGAGTTACAAAAGATTAAAATCAGTCATGGATCGAACACTTGAAAATCATGAAATTTTATTTATTAATGATGGAAGTAGTGACTCAACTAGGGATAAAGCAGAAAATATATGTAGAAAAGATAAGAGTATAAAACTTATAAATTTCTCGAGAAACTTTGGACACCAAGCTGCAATAACTGCGGGAATGAATAAGGCCTTAGGTGATGCTATTATTGTAATAGATGCGGATCTTCAAGATCCACCTGAAGCTATTTTAGATATGATTAAAAAATGGAAAGAAGGCTATGCGGTTGTATATGGCAAAAGGGTTAAGAGAGTGGGTGAAACCTTTTTTAAGAAATTTACTGCTAAATCTTTCTATAGGTTACTAAAAAGCATGACGAGTATTGATATTCCAGTTGATGCTGGAGATTTTAGACTTATAGATAGAAAAGTATGTGATGCCCTAAATTCACTACCAGAAAAAAATAGGTATATAAGAGGTTTAGTTAGTTGGGTTGGATATAAACAAACCTTTGTAGAATTTGTACGTAAAGAAAGATTTGCTGGTGAAACAAAATATTCTCTAAATAAAATGATGAAATTAGCTTTTGATGGGATAACCTCTTTCTCTTATAAACCATTAATGATTACGGGCTACTTTGGAGCATTTGCAGGTTTAATAGGTATTATTTTATTAATTAGTAGTATTACAACCTCACTGTTTAACCAAAGCAATATATTAAATTTAGGTCTAATACTTTCCATTAACTTAATTATGTTTGGCATTATGTTTTGCCTTCTCGCTATTATAGGGCAATATATTGGAAGAATATCTGATGAGAGTAAAGACAGACCTTTATATATAATTGCAAGTACAATAAGTTACAATGAACTTAAAAATAGTGTGACTTTTAAAGGTAATTGAGGATAGTATTGTGGATATGAAAGGTATAGAAAGTTTAATTGCTGATTTGATACTACAGCTACTAAGCTATATGGCAGGGGACGTACGTACAACAATAAAAGAAAGACAATATAAATTAAAAGTTATCTACAATGAAATTAAACAACTTATCCTATATCTTAAATTACAGCTTGAGATAGCGTCTGCAATGGCAGGGGACAATAAATATCAGAGAAGTTTTCACCAGCAAGATACTCCTTTGTTACCTAAAAATATCATAAACACCTGAGCGTTATCAAAGATATGGGTTGAAGCATATATTGTTACGAGAAAATGATTAAAATTGGAGATGGGTTTTATGAAAGGAATAGATATATCTAGTTACCAACAAAATGTAGATTTAAAAAAAGTAAAAAACAGTGGAATAGAAATAGTTTATATTAAAGCCACGGAAGGAATCAATTATAAAAATCCACTGTTACAATCACAATATAGTGGAGCAATTGAAGCAGGACTTAAAATTGGGTTTTATCATTTTTTAAGAGCAAATGATCCAATATTAGAAGCAAAACATTTTCTAAGTGTTATAGAAGGGCTTTCATCCGATTGTAAATACGCTATAGATGTAGAAGTGGCATTAGGGCAAACGGTAACTAAGACAAGCTCTAATGTAAGACTGTTCGCGGATTATCTAATATCGAATAATAAGGAAGTATGTATTTATACAGGAGATTATTTTTACACAAACAATTTAAATAGCTCAGTTAAAGATATTCCTTTGTGGGTGGCTCATTATGGAGTAGCAAAGCCCGATGTAATTAATTATATAGGATTTCAATACTCAAGCTCAGGGGGAGTAGACGGAATAAATGGACCTGTTGATTTAAATGAATTTAAATCTGATATATTTATTTATATTAATTCAATCTCACATGTACCTGTAAATATTGTTGTAAAAGATTTTCAACATGCTGTCAACTTAGTCGGATTAAAAGATAAAAACGGCGACAAGCTTGTTGAAGATGGCATCAAAGGTACACATACTAATGAGGTTGTAGCTAAGGTATTTGTTACTAGAAGCGCCCATAATGAACTTGTAAGGTGGATACAGCAGCGACTTATTGCATTAGGATTTAGTTGTGGTAAAACTGGATCTGATTCATATTTTGGATTGAACACATTAGTATCGGTTGAGCATTTTCAGACTTCAAGAGAGTTAAAATCAGATGGAATTGTCGGGCCAATAACCACAATACAACTTTTAAAATAAAAAGTAGTTTTTATGAATGTAACTCAACAGTATCGTGTTACATTCATAAATTTCAATAAATGGATATTTAATTTCTTCTTTTACTTGTTTATGCCAAATTTATTAGGTGAGGGTCTCTTCCTTCACTTGGTTGCTATTTTTTAATTATTTTGAGCTAAATCCCTAACAAATATATTTCTTTCTTTTAATGCCTATTTTATCCATATTAATCATTTTTTCTATAATTTCCTTAGCTAGTGGCACTTTACAACTAGTTTTATTCATTAAAACATTAACTTTACCTATATTAATAGCAACCTTTAATGCTTTCTCATTTAATTCTGTTATATAAGTTCCAACATCTATTACAAACCCATTCATAGTATATTTAACCCTATTCTTTTCATTCCGTATATTTGCTTCTATTTTATTTAAAAGATATTCTATTTCATTAATATCAATTAGATTATCCTCTGCTACAGATATATAAATGCTATATGTACTCCAACCACAAGCTGCAATCAGTTCATTTTCAGATGTTATCCATTCCTTTGCAAGTTCTATTGCATAATCACTTCCGGCGGTTACAGTTGCAACTATATATTCTGCAATTGGATAACAATAAGCTTTATCTATCCACCCTTCTAGTTCTTCCTTTGACATACTTTTAGGATTTATAGATAATGCCGCTAAATACATAGCATCATAAATCCCTGTTTTATATAATTCTTTCGCCAAATCATCATTTTTCTTTACAAACCTAACTAACTTTTTCAAATCAGCTATTTTAGCTCCAAAGAACGGTTCGCATATTCCATGATTAGACAATACATTTTTTATTTGAGGGGTCCCAAATGCTTCTATTTTATTTATTATTTCATTTAACTCCATAAAGTCCTCCTAAATTATTTTATATTCTCAAAAGTTTATTTCTTATTTTCCTTATTAATATCAGCGTAATCAATCATATTATTAAACATCCTCAGTATGACATTGATACTCATTATCAATTATATTTTACTGAATAAAACGTAATCTGTCAAATATATTAAAAAAATATTACCAATAAAACTTTTAAATTAATTAAAAATGGAGTTCCTGGTTTTTGTGAGATTCGCGACGATAAAACACTTAAAATTGTATTATATAATAATAACTATTTTAAAACTATATTTTATAGAATTGGGTAAACTATAGTATACACTTATTAATACAGTGTAACTTATATATTTGGAGGGAGAATACTTATGAATAATAAAAACGCTAATGTAAGCAGTAGCACTAGTGGTGCTACATTACAATCAAGTAAAGAATCAACTGGTTTTAAGGTTGGTTCAGTAAAAGTGCTAAGTAATGAACAATCTTATGCATCCAAGGACGATCCAAGCGCTGATATGTCTACTATGACTAATAATATTAATTCTAGCACTTCAGAAGATGTAAAAGAATTTAATGAACGTTCAGAAGCTATTATAGCTGCAGGTAAAAAATAAACTAAGTATTAGATTAAGAGGATAAATATAAATTATGGATATAAAAAAGCTGAAGAGATTAAAGTGATGCCATATATGAAATTAATCAAATGGGATCTAATCGATGATCAAGTGGAGGAAATTGTATTTTATAGTGAGTATGGTTTTTATAAATGGTAGGAACCACTTTGTTTTAAATAGTTTTTTTTAGTTAATTAATTTTATATTACACATAATATAACGTAGTGCAATTTTATAATTTCGGACGTATTAATATGAGACAACATCAGAAGGAGAATTATTATCCCTTACATCTATGAAAAATCTAATAAGCGATGAAGATTAAATAAAGCAAGCCGAAACTAGAGTTTTAGCAATGGAAGGAAGTCACCTTGGAATTATATTTTACAAAGGCAATTCCAATAAAATACTGCATTGGGCATTCGTCCTAATGCAGTATTTTATTTATACATCAATTCTATTAAGATATTGGCATAATATGATAATGTATCCTTTTCAACAATCAATAATTTTGCTGGTAGGTACCCTTTCATATCCCGTGAATATAATAATATCATAGAATTTATTTAGGAGGATTTATTTTGGAAGAAAAAATAAAAGATAGTAAACCAACATATCAACCTCGCCCTTTTATGTTGCAACAACCTATGGATTATACTGGTATGATGGGACAAATGTCTATGAGTAATCCAACAGAAAGAGAAGAAGATGAAGACTTTCCTGTAAGACAACACGGTCACGGAGGGGGCGGTGGACATTTTGGACATGGTGGTAACTTCGGTCACGGTGGTGGACTTTTTGGTGTCTTTGATTTTTTTCCATTATATCTTTATCCTTATCCATATTATGATTACGATTATGATTATGATTATCCAACACCTTATTAAAGAAATTATAAAACAACAAAAAGGGCAATCTCCTAAGAGACTGCCCTTTAAATTATTCTGCTACTGTTTGATTAACTATCAAAGTTGCAACTAGCTTAAATGTAGAAAGCTATAAAACAACTATTAACTTTCCAATATCAATTGGTAACTAAACGATGTTCAAATAAAATATCCAATACGCTCACTCCATATAATTATTAACCTATCTTCATTATATGGTCAGTATAAACAAAATTTGAATAGGGTAATATAATATAGTCGTTATAAAATACAAAGGCGATTAACATATCTATCTATTCGTGATATTAACTTATGGATATATCAATGAGTTTAGTTAGTTATTAATCCATCCATAGTACTGCATAGGATTGGTACCAATCATAAATAAAAATGAATTTTGTAAATAGTTAAGTTAATGGTGGAGGTATTGAATGAAAAAGAAAAAAATATTTTGGATTTTTTCTGCTATTGTCTTGATTGTTACAATATACTGTTTTCTTTTAATTAAAAACTTTTCTAGAACAGGTGATGGTAAGCTTGATACATTATTTGGTGTAATGTCAAAAATAGAAGAACATTTTAATCCTATTTCACTTAAAGGAAAATCAATATATGAAATGCGTGCAGCATTACATAAGTCAACAACTATATGGAAATCCAAACCTATACCCTTTTCCAATATAAAAAATATGGATATAAAAACAGATTCAAATCAAGTGCCAGTGCGAATATATACGCCTGACGGCAATGGGAATGAATTGCCTATCATAATTTATTCCCATGGCGGTAGTTGGATTAGCGGTAGTATTGATGACTATGACAATGTTTGCAGGAAGCTTTCAAAAAATTCAAGGGCTATAGTTGTATCTGTAAATTATCGTCTTGCGCCAGAAGATCCATTCCCAGCTGGTCTTAATGACGTATATAATGTGCTCCAATGGGTTTATAAATATGCTAAGAGTATTAATGGGGACTCCAGTCGAATATGTGTTGTAGGGGACAGTGCTGGGGCCAACCTTTCTGCAGTAGTTGCACAAATGGCACGTGATAAAGGTGGCCCACACATAATCTCTGAGGTACTAATATATCCATCAACAAACATTTATCAGCTAAATACTAAATCTTGGTCGTATTTTGGTATGGATTATAATCTTACAAGGGAAAACTCTGAAAAATTTATATCCCTATACACTCCAAGTTTAGAAGAAAGAAAAAGTGGATATACTTCGCCTTTATTATCTGAGGATTTTAAAGATTTACCTGACACACTCATAATCACAGCCGAATTTGATCCATTAAGGGATGACGGTGAAGCTTACGGTAATAAATTAAAGGAAGCAGGTGTGAATGTAATTTCTACCAGATATAAAGGTGTTACACATGGCTTTATCTCAATGGATAAGATTACGGGTAAATCAGATGAGGCTTTAATTGAAATTTCAACATATCTAAAAGAGCAATTTAATAGAAAGCAAATTTAATACTATGTTAAATAAATATTTTTTAATTACTTATATAATTTAAACTTTATGGTGAATACATAAATATGTCGGTACCCATTTTATAGTATAATGGAGAAGAATCCAATTCTATATTTAAAGTGAGGTTTTCACATGTTTAAGATAATGATAGTAGAAGATGATATTAGGATAAAAGAAATATTGCTTGAAAATGTAATGAGATGGGGTTTTGATGGAAAAGCCATTGAGAACTTTAATGATGTGTTTATCGAGTTTTCAAAATACTCTCCACATCTAGTTCTTATGGATATAAACCTTCCTTATTTTGATGGTTTTTACTGGTGCTATAAAATCAGAGAAATATCAAAGGTTCCCATAATATTTGTTTCTTCAAGGAATAATAATATGGATGTAATAATGGCAATTAATATGGGAGGAGATGATTTTATTCAAAAGCCCTTTTCCTTAGAAATATTGATGGCCAAAATAAATGCATTGATAAGAAGAACATATTCCTACGCAGATGCGCAGACTAATGTGCTTGAGTATAAAAACATTGTTTTAAATATGAAGGATAATAGCGTGTTTTTTAAAGATAAGAGAGTAGAACTTAGTAGAAATGAATTTAGCATTCTATATCTACTTATGAAAAATAATGGCAATTTAATAAGCAGAGATAAAATTATGAGAAGTCTCTGGGAGGATGAAAGTTTTGTTGATGATAATACCCTTACAGTGAATATCAATAGACTGCGTAAAAAATTAGAGAATATTGAACTAGAAGACTTAATTAAAACAAAAAAAAGGCAAGGGTATACAATACTATGAGATTTAGAAATTTTTTAAGGGACAGGATATTTTTAATTTTGTTTTATTTTATATTGATGCTATTTATTTCTTTGGTGGTGTATTTTAACAATGAAGTAAAAATAAGTGTTGGCGATATAGCCTATATCAATATAGTAGGGTTTATTATGTTTATACTTTACTTAATATTTGAGTATTTAAAAAATAGAAGATATTATAATGTTATTAAATGTATTATAGATAACCAGAAAGAAAATATTATTAATTCGTTGCCTAAGCCATTAAATTATGAACAAAGGCTATATGGAGAAATTCTTATGAAAGTTAACGAAGAATTCAATTTAAAAACAGATAGATTACATGAAGGAAAAAAAGAAAATGTAGACTTTATAAATTCCTGGGTTCATGAGATAAAAACGCCTATTTCTGCATGTAGATTGGTTATAGAGAACAGTATGTACAAGTCTAAGGAGGAAACCTTAAGTAACTTAGAGGATGAAATAGATCATATAGAGAATTACGTTGAACAAGCATTGTACTATTCACGATTAGATAGCTTTTCAAAGGACTATTTAATAAATGAAATAAATATGCATAGTCTAATTGTTGGGGTTGTAAAAAAACATGCAAAGGAGTTTATAGGTAAAAAAATAAAAATAGAATTAAGTGACTTAGAATTTACTATAGACTCAGATAAAAAGTGGCTTTTCTTTATTTTGGATCAGATTTTATCAAATTCATTAAAATATACAACAAGCGATGGACTTATTAAAATTAGTGGAGTATTAAAGCACAATGAAAAACAGCTTATTATCCAAGATAATGGAATTGGAATAAAATCTGAGGATATTAATAGGGTTTTTGACAAAGGATTTACTGGATATAATGGACGGGATGATTTTAAAGCCACAGGTATGGGACTCTATCTATCAAAAAATCTTGCTACAAAGCTTGGTCACCATATAACTATTGAATCAAAGCATTCTGAATTTACTAGAGTAACAGTTCATTTTCCAAAGCTTATAGAGTATTATAGGGTTACAAACTAAGAATTGGTTTGTAGCCCTATTTTTTTAAAACTTACAACAATGTAAGTTTAGAATGGACTTTGTAATGTTACACAATGGATTGGGTATTAGATTTGTTATAAAATAGAATTGTAATCAGCGAAAGGGTTTTAATGACATTTCAGAAGGAAAGTCTCCAACTTTTATAAGTGGGGGTCATATACTACAACAAAGAGAAATTTCAGTAGAAATCTAAATCTCCTTCTGAAGTCGTTAATATTGCAGCTTCGAAGAGGATGATTTAAGGAGGAAATAAAAATGGAAAATGTATTAGTTGCGAGAAATTTGAAAAAGGTTTACGGCGCAAGGGGGAATGTTTACACTGCCTTGAATGATATAAACCTTGAAATAAAAGAAGGGGAGTTTATTGGAATAATGGGGCCTTCAGGTGCAGGAAAAACTACATTATTAAATATTATATCAACTATAGATAAACCAACTTCAGGAGTAGTAACTATTGATAAGGAAGATCTTGCAAAAATGAATGAAGATAAGTTAGCTTCTTTTAGAAGAGACAAATTAGGATTTATATTTCAAGATTTTAATTTACTCGATACGTTAACATTAAAAGAAAATGTGGTGCTTCCATTAGCTCTTGCTAGAGTAAACATAAAAGATATTGAAGCACGGGCTAGTATTATAGGAGCTACTTTAGGTATAAAGGATATATTTAATAAATATCCTTATGAGGTATCTGGGGGACAAAAACAGAGAGCCGCTGCTGCCAGAGCTATTATTACTAAACCCAAGATTATACTAGCCGATGAACCGACAGGTGCATTGGATTCTAAATCTTCCACAGAACTTTTACAATCTTTAAGTGATTTAAATGAAACTCAAAAGGCTACTATTATGATGGTAACGCATGATGCCTTTGCTGCCAGCTATTGCAAACGAATAATTTTTATAAAAGATGGTTCGCTATTTACAGAGCTTGTCAAGGGCACAACGTCACGAAAAGAATTTTTTAAAAAGATACTAGATGTATTGGCTGCCTTAGGCGGGAACTTCGATGAAGTATCAATTTAACTTAGAAAGGATGTGATATACAGATGAATTTATTTAATATTACTTTTAGAAACATTAAGAGAAATTTTCATAACTATTTAATATATTTTGTATCCATGGTATTTTGTATAATGATTTATTATACCTTTACCTCCATCGAGTACAATAAACAGGTTTCAGACTTAGCGGCGGGTTCTATGAAAGTAAGTACTGCTTTTAATGCAGCTTCCATTGTTATAGCAGTGTTTGTAGCTATGTTTATATGGTATTCAAATTCATTTTTTACTAAAAAAAGAAAAAAGGAAGTAGCTTTATACTCCATGCTTGGAGTAAAGAAAAAGCAGATAGGAAGAATGTTATTTTATGAGAATCTAGTAATGGGAGCGCTGGCACTTGTGGCAGGCATATTAATAGGAACCTTATTTTCAAAATTATTTGTAATGATTTTAATTCATATTATGAGCTTTGATGTAAATGTTAAATTTGCTATATCGTTAAAGGCTATTATTGGCACAATTATAGTATTTTTAGTGATATTTATTATAGCATCCGTGCATTCATATACACTAATTTATAGATTTCAGCTCATAGAACTCTTTAAATCAGAGAAGGTGGCACAGAAGCAGCCAAAAGCTTCACTAATATTGGCTCTACTTTCAATAATTTTTATTGGGACGGGTTATTATATGGCACTAACCTATAAATTTGATAATTTATCTAAATTGTTAGTTATATTAGTTAGTACAGTTATTGGAACTTATATGTTTTTCTCTTCACTTATAGTATTTATTATTAAGCTTTCTAAGAAAAATAAGGTTAAATATTTTAGGGGCTTAAATATGATAGGTACTTCTCAGCTTTTATATAGAATAAAAGCTAATGGAAGATCTTTAGCTACTATTGCAGTGCTTAGTGCAACAACTATTACGGCTATGGGAACCGCAGCATCGCTTTATTATGATCAAGTAAATAGTATAAATAAATTAACCCCATTTAGTTATGACTATAAGAGCAATGGCAAAACGTTAGATGAACAAATTGATCGGATCATAAATAAACATCCGAATAATAAAATTAAAAGTTCTACTAATAGCGAATTTTTAATTATAGATAGTAAATGGCCTGAGATATCCAAGATGAAAATGCATCCATTAACAAATTCAAAATCCTTTGTTATATCAGAAAGTACTATGAAAGAATTATCAAAAGCAAGAGGAATAGATTATAATATATCTTTAAATTCAGATGAAGTATTATTTTTTATGCGTATGTATTCAGATAAGATGATGGAGAATCCCGTTGGGAAGAATATAGAACTTAAAATAAAGGATAGAACAGTTCCCTTCAAAATAAAAGATTTTAAAGAGGGGATTTTAACTAATCCACTTGATATAAATGATTCATATATGCAAGATACCGTAGTTGTAATGGATGAGGTTTACAATAAATTATATGATAAAGATAAAGTTATAAAAAGGAGGTTTATAAATATTGAAAATCAGAAAGAAAGTAAAAAGCTGACAGGAGAAATAGAAACAGCATTAGGTAGTAAAGAAGCACTCACTTCAAATTATCAGTGTTACAGAGATACCATGATTAATATGGGTATTGTAATATTTTTAGCTTCATTTATAGGTTTTGTGTTTTTGATATGCACTGGAAGTATAATATTCTTCAAACAGCTATCAGAGGCTAGTGAGGATAAGGACAAATACGATATACTAAAAAAAATTGGTGTAAAAAAATCAGAAATAAGAATTTCTATAGCAAGGCAAATGGTTTTTATATTCGCACTACCTTTAGTCATTGGAATAACACATAGCATTATTGCATTAACAATTCTGCAAATTGTACTTAGCTCAAGCTTAGTATATCCCGTTCTTTTAACTGTAGGAGTATATACTCTGATTTATTTAATATATTATATATTAACTGTTAAGTCTTATTGGAAAATAGTTAATGTAAAAGCATAAAAATTGATTGGAGTATCAAATTTATGCTTACATTTTATATAGAAATCGTAAGAAAAAGTTAAGAAATACTGAAATACATTTTAAGAGATAATCTATATACTAATAGTTGTTAGATGTTGGTAATCCATTTTAACAATTAGGCAAAATGTTATGTATATATCAAGAAGTTTAAAGTATGGTGAGGAGAAATAGTATGAAAGTATTAAGTAGGTTTATATGCTTATTAGTAACAGTTATTATTTTAATTCCTTTGTTTAGTACAAATATTGCTTTAGCGGAATCCTCTGACCAATCAGTTCAAGCTTTTGAACAAATGTCAGACGAGTATATGAAGAAGGTTTTAGATGAGTATAAGGTAGCAGGAGTAACTGTTTCAGTAGTAAAGGATGGTCAGGTGTTTTTTAAGAAGGGTTATGGTTACGCAGATTTAGAGAAAAAAATACCTGTAGATCCAGACAAAACAGATTTTCAAATTGCTTCTATTTCAAAACTAATCACAGCAACTGCAGCTATGAAATTGGTTGATGAAGGAAAATTGTCATTAGATGAGGATGTAAATAAATATTTAACTGATTTTAAAATTAAAAATGATTTTTCAAAACCAGTTACACTTAGAAATTTGTTAACTCATACTGCAGGCCTTGATGATAGATTGCCACTTTACTATAAAAGTACAGGTGATAAATTTTATGATTCTGTTGAACCCTTGGGAGAATTTTTAAAAATAAATCTTCCACCAGTTATCACAAAACCAGGGAGCTATTGGCAATATAGTGTTCATGGGTTTGCACTAGTAGGTTATTTAGTTGAGAAAGCATCTGGTATGACTATTGATAAGTATGTTACTGACTATATACTAAAGCCTCTGCAAATGGAAAATTCATCATATTGGTTAAATAAAGGTATAATAGGTAATATGTCAAGACCGTATAAATATGAAAAAGGCGAATTTTTAGATGCAGCATATACATTATGTAGTGATCATCCAAGTGGGGCAGTGTGTGCGACAGCTTCAGATATGGCAAAATTTATGATTATGCATCTTAATAATGGAGAATACAATGGGGTTAGAATACTAAACGAAAGTACTGCACAGGAGATGCACAAACGTAATTATTCAAGCGATGAAAAGCTATTAGGTTATGGATTAGGATTTTATGAAAATATAAGAAATGGTCATAAGGTAATTGAGCATAATGGATATCTTCCATCTTTCAGCAGTCTTTTAAGTATTATGCCAGAAAAAAATATAGGCATATTTATTAGTTTGAATACAGATTCGAAAGACAGTAGTAATGTATGTAATGAATTTGCTAATAAAATTTATGAATTCTTTACTACAAAAATTAATAGAGGGGAAAAAGAAGATGCATTAAATACTAATGTACCTTTTGATATGGATATTAAAAAAATAAATGGTATGTATGCGATGGATTCATATCCACATACCGATTTAACAAAAATAAAATGTATAGCAGCGAACTCTAAGATTAAATGTGATAATAAAGGGAAGCTTACATTTAGTTATGGCAATGATAAAATAAATTATCAGTATATAGGTAATGGCATTTTTTATAGTAAAGAAGAAAATGATTATTGTAAGATTAGTGAAAAAAACAATCAAATGATATTTTCAATATTAAGCTTTGATTTTGAAAAAATACCTGATATAAATATTTATTTATTTTATGCAGTAATAGCAGGATTAGCAGCTTTTCTTATATCAATTATAGTAATCTTTATATCTTTATTTACAAACAGAAAACTTAAAGATAAACAGGTAGTTATTTCTAAAAGTGTAGTAATTATATTGAGTTTTCTTATGATTATGTATATTGTTTTAAATGGAATTATGTGTATAAAATCCATGCAAGCAGATACAAGTATTGTTTTTCATACAATAATACCTCTAATAAGAATAATATGTTACCTTTCATTTATATTCACAATTATTTCCAGTATATATATTATTAATTATTGGATAAAAAATAAACTCTTACTCAGATGGAAAGTATTATATTCAGTAATTATAATGGCTTCGGTTATTAATATATTATTTATGTATATAATGAATGGATTTAAATTATAGTTTAGTTGTTATAGTTATTTTCGCCGATACATATATAGGTATATTTTGTTGATTTATTCCAATTAATATTTCTAAAATTGCTTTGATCAAACATTTTTGTGATTTCAATTTCTGAATATATTCTTACATCACCGCCATCACTGAATTTAATAAAAACATTCATAATCTGCCTTATTGGAGTAAACATCCACGTATCGCAAAGAATAAATTTACCCTGTGGTTTTAATACCCTATGAATTTCATCTAAAGCTTTTAATGGGTTAGGATAGTGGTGAAAGGATTCCGTACATATCACTACATCAAAGCTATTGTCTTTATAAGGTAGATTTTCCGAATCACCTTGTATTAGTTCTGCTTTTTCTTCTAATTTTTGCCTTGCGATTGTTAGCATTTCATCTGATAAATCCAGCCCATAAGCATGTATATTAGGCTTTTGTTCTAATAATAAAGCTAAAACACTGCCTGTACCACATCCTAAGTCTAAGATAGTGTCAAACTCTATTTCAGATAATACTTTTATAACGTTAGGATAACATTCTCTTGGATACTTGCTATAATTACTTTCATCATATACCTTAGCTTGCATATTGAAATTTTGTTTTGATTTCTCCTTATAATCTTTCATAGTTCACCTCATTTAATATTTTTAAATAAATAAAAGTAAATTCAGTCATTTTTACAAGTGTTAACTAAATTATAGTTCATTTAAATACTAATTATAACATAAATTTCAAGTATAAGGGATTAAATTATCTAAAAATTGGTTCTCTGCCTTTGTAAGCTCTTGGCATAGCTTTAACCATAGATATTGTATGAAATTTAAGTTCCAAAATTCTTATTAAAGTTTTCGGATAGGTGAACTAACTATCGAACAAAACATAGGTTCCAGGTATGGCATAAGATACTGCTTGCTTTAGTAGGTCAATCATTACATCTGGTGATTTTTTTATAGCGGTTGCTCCACTTGTATGTAGTTGGATTCATTGGACATATACGATTTTTCTCTTTTTCAGGGATTAACAATGTAAAAGCTAAAGGAAGAAAAGTATTTCCAACAGACCAGCCTAAAGTAAGCATTCTGAAGCCTTTCTTGTATCTGTAATCTATGGTGAAACAGCCAGTATGAGATTAGCACCAAGACTTGTTTTTACTACTGGTGTTACATTAGAAGGAAATGCATATATGCAGATGGATTCATGGTATAAAATTATTGAATTTTTTAAAAAGAGGCATTTAACCTCGTGAAAGTATTTTTTCACAATCTCAGTTTATAATAGCAATTAAGATCATTTTAAATGATTTTACCTAAGTAAACGTATTAACCACCCATTTGAGAAGTTGATAAGCCTTTATATATCATAGTATAGTTTTAACATAGATTAAAATTATGAGATGTTTTAGGAGATGAAAAAATCATATGGGGTCAGATGTTATAGTAGGAGTTATAGGTAGTGTGTTAATAGCTATGGGGTTAATGGAATTTAAAAAAGAAATGACATTACTAAAGATGGAATTTGAAGGAACAAAGATAGAAACTGAAAAAACAAACAAATGTAATTGGCTAAAAGCATTATACGTATAATATTTAAGACAAGAAAAGTTTAGCAATTCCGCTAGGCTTTTTCTTATTTACAATTATATTTTGATTTTCTATATTTGATGTTTTAACTTATTCTGCTTTTTAAGTTTTATTCTTGATCTAGCGGTTTAATCATCTCATATTTATCTGAATTTTTCTAACTGTTTTTTTTATTGTTTATAAACATCTTCCATTCGGACATCATAAACTACTCGGAGTACAGTGCCAATTATGCTTGCCATTACAACATTTATAGCTCTAAATACATTTGGTTTTTCGGTAATAGAACCATAAATATAATTGTTATAAAAACACTAATGTTGGTAATTTTAATTAAATATATAAGTATTTTTGGAGATATAACATACTATTACTTTTTTTCTAAATGCTTACCATGAAAAATTTACAACATTATATATATTGTGTATAATAAATGTATTATGGTATTTAACTTTAATGAAGGGTGATAAGAAATGATTTTTGTATTATATAGTTGTGTAATTGGGATTTTTATAATATTACTTAAAGAAGTTATCTTTAGAAATAAATCAAAGAAGATAAAATATTCTTTAGACAAAGATGATGATAAGATAAAAATTGATGCTTTTTCAAATATTATTGTTGGTCCTATTAAAATATTGAGATCTATTGGATATGCTTCTAGAGGAATGCATTATTTAAATCTATGTAGATATAGTGATGCTTCACACGATTTATTAGAATCAATTAGACTTGTCTAACTCCCTGTGATAAATATGGGTTTAATGGGTGAGTTGTTTTGTGCAGTTAACGAATATAACAGAGCATTTAAATACTATTCAAAAGCGGTTAACTTTAAGCCTAAGTCTAGTAGAACGCATTTAGCTTTAGGGATATTTTATTTTCGCACGAAAGAGTATAATAAAGCTATTGATAGTTTTAATACATCACTAAATTGTAAAAACAACAAAAGAAACAAGACAATAATATATGCTAGTTTAGGACTAACCTATATTAAACTAAAAGAGTATGATAAAGCTAGTGAAAACCTATCTAAATCATGGGATATAGAGCCAGAAAATTATTCAGCTTGTGTGGATAGGTTATAATTAGTTGTACAATAAATATTCGGACATGGTATAATATAAAAATATGAGAAAGAGAGAGTGGTTTATATCATGGGGAGAAATGGGAAAAATTATACTGAGGAATTTAAAAAACAACTAGTAGCACTTAGGAATAATGGTAAGGTTATTGCAGAAATATCAAGAGAATACGGGGTGGCTAAATCCACTATTAATAAATGGGTTGCAGATTATAGTAGTACTGGATCATTTAAAGCAAAAGATAATCGCAGCGATGCCGAAAATGAGTTGCTTAGATTGAAAAAAGAAAATGCTAGATTAGAGATGGAAAATGATATTTTAAAGCAAGCAGCGCTGATAATGGGACGAAAATAGAACTTATTTTAGCAAATAAGTATAAATACAGTATTAGCGCAATGTGCAGAGCACTAGGCATTCCAAGAGGGTTAGTTTACTATAAACGTAAAGAACGCAGGTTTAATTCAGAGTTAGAAAATGCAATTATAAAGATTTTCAAAGATAGTAAAAATAACTACGGTACAAGAAAAATAAAGGTTGAGCTATCCAAGATAGAAATTCAGGCATCAAGAGCTAAAATAGCATGCATAATGAAGAAATATGGACTAGTATCAAATTATACTATTAAACAGTTTAAAATACATAAATCTGGTTGTAACAATGATAAAGTTGACAACATCGTTAATAGAGATTTTCAAAATAGATCCAATCTAGATGTTGTTGTAAGTGACCTAACCTATGTAAATGTTGCTGGAAAATGGCACTACATATGCCTTCTTATAAATTTACATAATAGAGAGTTAATAAGTTACTCTGTGGGCAAGAATAAGGATGCTAAGCTTGTATATGAGGCCTTTATGAGGGCAGATTGTAATCTAAGCAACATAAATATATTCCATACAGACAGGGGCAACGAATTTAAAAATAAGATTATAGATGAGGTTTTAGAAACATTTAAGATCCAAAGGTCACTTAGTAAAAAAGGCTGTCCATACGATAATGCAGTTGCAGAAGCAACGTATAAAATAATAAAAACAGAATTTGCATATGATAGAGTATTTAGCAGTTTTGAAGAATTGGAACGAGAGTTATTTGATTACGTAAACTGGTATAATAACCATAGAATTCATGGTTCGTTAGACTATATGACACCAAAGGAATATAAGGTTAAGATGTCCGAATAAAGTTTGTACAAAAAAGTATTGACAATCCAGTGTAGGTTATGCTAATCTTCACGTGATGAAGCGAGATTCTTTACTAGCAAAAAATTATGCTTTAAAAGCCATAAAACAAAACGCTCATGAATATGGTTTATATAAAACATTGGCAGAAATAAATCTTATGGAGAATAACTACATAGATTTTTATAAAAATTTTAAAACATTTTTAGATAGAAAATTTTTTAATTTCGATTACGAATATATTAAAGATTCTATTTATGATAAAGTTAGAAATGAGGATGAATTTAAATCATTAATAGAAAAAAAAATGGAAAGCATAATTCTCTTTAATGACCTAAATTGTTTAATAGATGATGATAAACTTCTTTCTTATAAAAGATATAAAAAGCAAAAAAGTATTTATTATATAAAGATAGTATCAGTTGTGTTATTAATAATACTAGCAATATTATCAATAATAAAGCTATATAAAATGGGTAAAAGCTAAGAATGAGGTTATTTTAAAAGATGATATACTAATCACTTTTTATCATAACCTTTTTAATTTATAATTGTTGTTGCATATGTAACAGACTATTACTATGGTCCAAGGACTTAATATAGAAAATTTACAACATAAAATTGAAAGTGATAAAAGGTGATAAAAAATGAAGTTTGTTTTATTTATTTGTATAGCAGTAGTAGTTGAAATTTTTATAAAAATATACATGCATGTTACCTTTGTAAATAAATTAAAAAAGGCAGCAAATTTTTCAGATAAAGGTGAAAATATTAAAGCAATAGATATTTATTCAAATATTATTGACAGTCATGGTAAAGTAAAAAGGGCTAAAGGATATGTTTATAGAGGAAATTGTTATTTGAAAATGGGTAGATATATTGATGCTTTACACGATTTATCAGATTCTATTAGAGTTGTTCAAATACCAGATATAAATATGGTATTAATGGGTGATTTTTTTTGTGCAGTTAAAAAATATAGTATAGCCTTTAAATACTTTTCAAAAGCAGTTAAATTTAAGCCTAAGTCTAGTATGACGCATTTATCTTTGGGGTTGTTTTATTATCGGACGAAACAGTATGATAAGGCTATTGAAAGTTTTGATAGAGCACTTGAATATAGACATAACAAGAGCATTATATATGCTCACTTAGGATCAACATATATTAAACTAAAAGATTATGATAAAGCAGGTAGCAACCTGTTGGAATCATTGGAAATAAATCCTGGAAATTGTACTGCTTGTATAAGTTACGCTAATTTACTTAGGATAGAGGGAGATTTTTCACAAGCAAAAGAATATATCTTAAAAGGTATAAATACAAACGCTCATGAATATCGTTTGTATAAAATATTAGCAGAAATAAATCTTATAGAGGATAACTACATAGAGTTTTATGAAAATTTCAAAATATTTTTAGATAAAAAGCCTTTAAATTTTGATTACAAAGAAATTGAACATTCCATTTATGATAAAGTTAGAAATGAAGACAAATTTAAATCATTAATACAAGAAAAAATGAAAAATATAATTCTCTTTAATGACCTAAATTGTTTTATAGATGATGATAAACTTCTTTCTTATAAAAGATATAAAAAGCAAAGGCGGATTTATCATATAAGAAAAGTATTCCGTGTGTTATTAATAAGTCTATTTGCATTAATAATGTTATTAATAATTCTAATTGTATTTGTATTCCATTGTCTTACTGTGTAAATAATTTTGTGTGTTGTGGTCTTAATCATAAGCAAAAAACATCTGCTTAGATGTTTTTTTATTTACCGAAATTAAATGATAATATTAAAGGGTCTTTAAATTTTTTATAGAATTATAATAAACATTGAAATGTCGGAATTAATTAGGGATATTAAGAAAATAGGATTAGATATAGAGTAAATTAAAAAAAGAAAAGCTTTGTCTAGAGAAAATTTGCCTTGAATATAAAAATCCCCCCAATTATAGTTTTCTTATCCTACAATTGTGGGGATTTCGCAATGACCATTTTTAGGGGTTCAGTTCATAGGAAAGGTAGGTTGTCCAACTAATGTTAATATTTTCTATGAAAGTTTATCAGTATAAAGAAAGGTTTTAGACACTTGATTACCGTTCTCATATGTTATTCTAAATACATTTACTTTCTTTCCTACAATTTCATTAACAATATCATATTTTTTATTGTTAAGAATTGAATTTGAGTAGATACTAAATGTTACATTTTTGTTATGTACTGCAGATTCTATATATATAGGATAAGAAGTAGTATTTTTAAACCTATAATCGAGAGAGCCGTAGGCAACTGTAGCATCCAATCCTGCACCAATATAGCTAGAATGCATTGTATGCGGATATCTTTCTACAGATGTTAAATTAGTTCTAAGTACTGCATTATAAAGTGTAGTTGAAACTTGGCATACTCCACCACCTATGCCATCTACATATTTGTCGCCTATAATTTCTTTTGATGTTTTATAGCCTCGTTCAATAGTTCTATCGCCTACTATATCATTAAAACTAAAAATATCTCCTGGCATAAGTAGCTTCCCATTTATAGAATTAGAAGATACTCTAATATTTTCTGAACGATTTTCATTTGAATTTCTAAAGTTAGTCGTAACACTAGATATTTGAGCATTGATACATTTTAAATCATTTTCTTTAATTTTAGGTTCAACTTTTTTTAATTTAGATTCGATTACTAAATTTTGATCTTTTTCAATATTATTAACTTTGTTAATTATAGCTTTTTTTAAACTGGCAGAATCAACACTAAGACCATATTCATCTTCAGTTATAACTAATTGACCTGAATTGTTTCTGAAAATAGTTGCATCTATTGCATTTTTATTGTTGTCCTTAGCAATATCTTTAAGTAGGGTATCTAGAATGGCATAATTGTAGGTATATTTAACATCAAAAGTTCGCTTGCCAGGAGACGTTATAGCAAAATAGTTTTTAAATAAATTCTCTTTTCTACCAATATCGTAAGCTTTATTAATGACAACATTGTAATCATGTTTTATTCCAAGTTTTGATGTATGGACGGTATAGTGTTTGTCATTAAGATTTATTGTTATATCTTTTTTGGCAATAATATTATTACGATTTTTAATAATAGCATTTTTCGCTTCATCCTTAGTCATGCCACCTAAATTTATATCCTCCACCCATACCTCGGGATAGATCTTTAAGTCGTATTTTGATATAGTAGAATACATAATAATTAATTGGACTCCTATTAGAGACACAATTATTCCTACTATAATCAAGGTTGTTCTTAACCTTTTTTTTCTTTTTTTGCTTGCTTTTGACATAATATTTAAACTCATGTTTTTTGCACCTCTCCTTACAATTATTGTTTTTCGACTATAATCCGTATATTAATACATATTTTGTTGCAACTAAGTACATTATAACTGATTTTTGATAGAGAGTTATTACAAAGAAGTTACTTTTATTTTTAATTTTTTATTATATAGGAAACAGCTTGCGGAAACCGCTGTGGATAACATTCTAGCTAAAAAATAGATAGAAAAAATCAGATAAATATGAGATGATTAAATCATGAAAAAAAATAAGATTACTATAAAACAAATATTTGAAGATAATTATCCAGAGTTTTGGAAATTGAATAAAGAAAAGTATCCTGAAAAGATGAGAGAACATATGAATATCGAAGTAATGAAAATGATAGGATGTGGAGATATTTCATTAGGTTTTGTTGCGTATATATGCTTAAAATGTTTAGAAGTATTTAAAATAGGATTTACATGCAAAAGTAGATTTTGCAGTAAATGTGGGAAAAAGTACATAAGTGAATGGGTAGAAAAACAAGTAAACAAGATTTTAGATGTACCACATAGACATTGTGTGTTCACAATACCCGCTGAGTACAGAAAATATTTTTTCTGGAATAGAGAGAGTCTTAAAGACCTGCAAGACATGGTGTATGAGGTTATAAATGAGTTTGCAAATGGTGTAAACTATAAAAATAGAGAAGAATATCAAAAGAAGAAAAGGAGCAAAAAAGGAGGAGTACTTTGGCAAAGTGGAATGATTGGAGTAGTTCATGCATTTGGAAGGAATATAGGATTTAACCCTCATGTGCATGCATTGGTTCCAGAAATAAAAACAAGGAGTAACGAAGTTAAAGATATGTGCTTCTTCGACTATGAGTATTTTAGGAAGGTATGGCAGTACAAATTAATAAATTATATGATTAGTAAAAATCCAGAGAAAAAAACAGAGTACTTAAAAATGTTCAAAGATTATCCAGATGGATTTTATATAAATGCAAAATCAAGAATGAAAAGCGCAAGAGGTGCAGCAAGATATATCGGTAGATATTTAGCAAGGCCCGCGATAGCAGAATATAGAATACTTAGTTATGATGGGAAAAATGTAACGTTTTGGTATAAGAGTCATGAAACCAATGAAAGAGTAGAAGAAACAGTTACAGCGCAAGTATTTGTAGGTAGATTATTAATGCATATTACCCCTAAATATTTCAAGATGGTTAGACTATACGGAGTATATGCAGGCAGTATAAGTGTAAAAGTTCGGAAGTGTTTTGGTCTTTTGCAATACATAAAAAGTGGTCTTAAGGCAATTCAGTTCACACTAAAAATAAATTGGAAAAAGGAAACAAGAAAAATGACTTATAGAGAATTAATGATTATTAATTTTTCCAAAGATCCGAGAAAGTGTTTAAAATGCGGCCAGCTAATGGAATTGTGGCAAATATGGCATAGAAAGTATGGGTATATATATGATATGGGAACGTATTAAAAGAATTTTTAAAGGTAAAGTGAATGAGGATAGCATACCATTTCGACCACAAGAACGTGATAAAATGATACTTTTTAAATGTAAAAAATGTGGGTTTGAAGAAGAAGTGCCTGACTTTGTTGCGTTTGAATGTTATACGCCTGAAGAATATGACAAGAAAAGTGGTAGTCCTATTGTTTTGTGTATAGAATGTGGTTCAGATATGATAATTAAGAGGTGATGCCACACTATTTGTGGAGCATCACTTTAATACTCGACCGTAGGGAGATTTTGTTCTTCATTCTACTATTTATAGTTATACTGATGTATATTAGTAGTTGATAGTTATTTTTAATATAAAATTAGTTGTAAAGATGAAAGTATTACTAATTAATGGAAGTCCTAAGGCTAAAGGATGTGCTTATGCGGCTTTATGTAAAGTAAATAATGAAAGGGTGTTTTTGATGATTTATTCTTTAGAAAATTCAACAATTAAAATAACGGCTAGCGCTCATGGTGCTGAACTACATTCAATAACTGCAAAAAAAGAAGGAACAGAGTATCTGTGGAATGGAGACCCAAACTATTGGAAATATCATTCACCAATTTTATTTCAAATAGTCGGAAAGTTAGTTGATTCAAAATATAAAATTGATGAAAAGCTATATGAATTGCCATCTCATGGATTAGGTAGGATATCAGATTTTAGATTTATATCACAAACTAATGATTCAATTACTTTTGAACTAAAATATTCTGAGGATACTATAAAAAGATATCCATATAAATTTTCTTTACTTATTAATTACACAATTGAAAAGAATACAGTTAAAGTAACGTATAATGTTATAAATTTAGATAATAAGGATATATCATTTTCAATTGGTGCACATCCTGCATTTATGTGTCCTATTGAAAAAAATGAAAAATTAGAAGATTATTACCTTGAATTTAATAAGAAAGAAACAAGTGATATTATGGAATTAACTAAAGATGCTTATTTTTCACATAAGAGAAAAGAATGTTTGAAGGATACTGATATCATGATACTATCAAAAGAGTTATTTAAAGATGATGCTTTAGTATTTGATGATTTGAAATCTGATAAAATAACTATAAAATCAAAAAATCATGAAAAGTCAGTATCAGTAGAATTTAAGGGATTCCCTTACATGGGAATATGGTCACCAAAAGGCAGAGCACCATTTTTATGCATAGAACCTTGGTTTGGACATGCAGATTATGAAGATTTTACTGGTGAATTTAAAGATAAAGAGGGCTCGATTTCATTAACTATTGGAGAAGAGTTTACATATAGTTATAAGATTTCTATTGTAGAATAATACATGCTAATAAATGCATAGGTTGTTACAAGAAAAAAATAAGCCCACACAAGGGCTTGTCTTTTTGATTATATTGTACCATTATTTTATATTAAAATTTCCTAAAATTTGTTTTTTTACATTTAGGACAGGGAGGTAAAGTATCGGTATTATCATCTAATACTACCTTTTGACCGCAAATTTTACAAACATATTTACCATTTCCAGGTTTTTCACCAGTTGAGTATGCTGCCATAAACAATTCACCTCTTTTTTTTTATTAAATTATTGTTAATATAATTTTAGCATAGTAGAATTATTTTAACAATGCTAGAAAAGGAAGTAGCAATAGCTTTAATTTATACGGATGCAACTTTACCATTTTCTCTAAGTTTAGCCCAGGTAACAAGTAACAATATCAATATTATTGCAGAAATACCTGATAATATGAAACAAGTGTCAGCACCGTATTTTTCAGCCACAAACCCTGAAAGAAGACTTCCAAGAGGGGTGAATCCAGCAAATACAAGTGAATATACACTCATAACTCGTCCTCTGTATTCATCCTTAGAATTTAGTTGTAACATGGAATTTGCGGTGGTGGAAAAAAACATATTAAATATTCCTGTTACAGCTAAACTTAAGGCAGTAAAATAATATAAATTGCTTATGCCTGTAAAAATTAACATTATGCCAATTCCAATAGAGCTACCAATCATAAGAATTTTATTTGGACCATTTTTACTTTTGAAAGACATGAGAAGTGCTCCAATGAGAGAACCTGCTCCAAGTGAAGATAGTAAAATTCCATAGGTTTTTTCCTGCATATGTAGTACGGTTTTCGTAAATACAGGTATTAGAACGTTGTAGTTAAAAACAAATATTCCCATAATACTAATTAATATCAAGGTTTCGAGTAATATAGATTTGCTTTTTATATATTTAAGGCCATCCAATATTTCTTTAAGCATGCCTTTTTCAGAAGTTTTCTTTCTAACATAATTGATTGCTTCAATATGAACCAGACCATAGATAACTGCCATAAAGCTAAAACCATTTAATAAAAAACACCATCCTGCTCCGAGATATCCCATAAGTAGAGCTCCAATAGCCGGTCCAATAATTCTTGCTAAATTAAAAGTGGCTGAGTTTAAAGCAATGGCATTCATTAAATCGTCTTTTCCTACTATTTCAACATTAAAGGCTTGCCTAGTTGGCATATCTAAAGTATTACAAAATCCAAGACATAAAGCCAAAGCGATTAAATGTTCATACTTTAACGTATTTGTAAATACTAATGCAGACAATATAAAAGCTAATATCATCGATACGCTCTGAGTGAAAATCAGTATTTTTTTCTTTGGAAACTTATCAGTTAGTACCCCAGCAAACAATGAGAAAAAGGTTATGGGTAAAAACTGCATTGCTCCGACAAGTCCAAGTAAAAATGGAGATCCTGTTAGAGAAAGTACTAGCCAGGATTGCCCTATATTTTGTGTCCAGGTACCTATTAAAGAAAGACACTGACCCATCCAAAAATATCTATAATTTTATGTGTAAGAGCATGAAAGTTACTGTTGATAATCCTTTTAGTAGTAAACGTTATGTTTGTTTTTATCATCTCCTAATGAACTGCATCATTGTTAAAATAATCATGTGTGTAAGTTGTGGCATTTTCTCCCATTCTTTCGAGTAGTGCTAAGGAGGTTTTCTTTTCATCTTCACTAAATCCTGAGAATAAAATATCCATCCAATCCATCATGGCTTTTCTAACCATAGGTTTTAGTTCCAATGCTTTCTCAGTAAGATAAACATTATATGCTCTTTTATCTTTTGCATCTATTTTTCTAATGATATACTCATCATCTTCTAGCTTTTTTATAGCCTTTGCTGTGGTACCCTTATCAATTTTAAGGTAATCTGATAATTGTTCCTGACGTACTCCATCTTTTTTATATAATGCATTTAAAAATGTATACTGACCTTTACTTATATTATATTGCTTAAGTTGCCTTCCCACGTATACATGACCATGTCTATGCAAAAGAGAAATCCACCTTCCTAATGAGTTCTTATTTTCATTCATTGTCGTATTCCTCCTAAATTAGTTGCAATTCCTACTAATTATATAATAGAGCAATATAGTTGTGAATGCAACTATATTTTATAATAGTACTGTAGTATGATTTAATTAAAGCGTTTTAAAATTTAAGGGCAACCTCTAGTTGACAAAAATGTTATGTTTAATTGGTAGCAATATGGTGTTTTATTAGTAGACTTATGTAGGGGTGATTAAAAATGAGTTTTCAGGAACAATTGCAAATTCTTAGAAAAGAAAAAGGATTATCGCAAGAAAAATCAGCTGAAATGCTAGGTATATCAAGACAGGCAGTTGCAAAGTGGGAAGTTGGAAATTCATATCCTGACATTGCAAGACTAATTGCATTAAGTGATTTCTTTAAAGTGAGTATTGATAAACTAGTTAATGATTATGAAGAAAATTGCCGTTTATGTATAGAAGAGAATAAAGTTGCTTCTATAAATGAAAAAATAATAGAATTTTTATGTACAGCAAAGAGATCTACATATGCAGGAACGGGTGCCGAGATCCAATCTTCAAGACCTAATTCACATGATTTAGAGTATGTAGAAGGAAATCTAAAATATATTGATACCTATTTAGGGGAGGGCAATTCGCAGGAGAAGAGGCTTTATGGAAGGATGATATTCCATTTTGGTCAATGAATTATACAGGCAGAATTATAGAGGAAGGATTTTCAGGAAACTTTTTAAAAGAAGCCTTGAGCTTAGTACCAAAAGAAAATCCATATCGTGGACCTATGGTATATCAAAATGGACAATATAAATATCATTGCATTGTTAATGGTGAATTTAAATGGTTTCAAGGATATGAGGAAATTTATTTTGATGATAGGTCGGTATATGAGTGCTTTTTTCATGGTGGAACTATTAAATAATAGATTAATACTAATATAGGAGCTACTAAACTGCTTAAAAAATCTAAATAATTTCAAACAAAAGTGAACATATTTAGTTGTTCATGCAGTGAACGTTGCTTTCAAGCTTAAGTGAGTGTAGCATCTGAAAAGATTGTAGCACGATGAACTACGTGAAATGACAGGTTAAAGACGTACCTTTAGATGTACTTCAGATCCATTTGTTTTTCATTTTGGTACTAGAGGAACAGGTATGATTTTAGCACCAGGAATGGTATTTACGATTGAACCAATGATAAATGGCGGAAGTCATAAAATATATATAGATGAAGATAATGGATGGACAGCGCTTACAGCTGATGGATCTCTTTCATCACAATGGGAGCATACACTTCTTGTAACTGAGGATGGTATAGAGATAATATCTAAATAAATAATAATCAAATCATCTCCTGCGGAGCTGCAATATTAACATTAGCAGAACATGGTGGTTATTAAAAAAGCTCTGATTTTCTTAAGAAAATCAGAGCTTTTTAGGAGAATCTAGGTAGAATATGATTACCAGTTAAATCATCACCTGCGGTGCTGTAATATCAACGACTTCAGAAGGAGATTTATACTCCCACTAAAGTTTTTTCTTTATTATAGTCCGTAACCCCATCTTATAGAAGAGGGAGACTCTCCCTCTGAAATTTCGTTAAATATCGCGTTTCTCAAAAACTAAATAACCTGCAGCGCAGAATATAACAGAATATATAGCGGATACGCCAATAGCAAATGCAAGTGTTGTACCAACGACGAATGATCCGTTAACAATAAAGTAAGTAAAATCAGACAATCCAAAAGGAAGATATTTACCCCAGCTGAAATAGGATGAGAATATTTGCACCATAGAACTACCAGCCAAAAGCAAGAATAAAGAGCATCCGGTTGCAATTGAGCGGGAACGAGATATTATTGAAAGTGCAAAAGCTACTAATACATACACAAGCACAGTAAGAAAATTAAGGCCATAAATAATAATTGTTTTCAGTGCGGCAGGTATATATATTATTTTGGTACTCGTCCACATCATTTCCTTAGTTCCCATGCCGTTGAAGCCGAAGTATATACCCAACAATATAAAGTTTAACAAAAATGTTGTTACTAAAAGTACAAGACCATAAAGTAATGTAACAATTAGTTTTGCAGTAAGAATTTCAAACCGTTTATATGGGCGTGATATCATCATTTTTATTGTACCCTCAGAAAATTCACCTGCAACTAAGGCTGAACATGATATTATTAAAAGAAGTGAAATAATTAAACTGTATGGAACGTATATATCAAACTTTGTGATTCTTGTCCAAATGCTGTCTTTGGATTCTGGCTTGATATTGTTAATAATGCTATATTCATCTTCAGCTATGCTTTTTTCCATATTCCCTATGCTTGGTGACGTTTTATCTGTTTTTTCAATTTGCGTTAGAGCAGCTTTTTTTACAGGAAGATTTATCAGTAAGTCCTGCTTCCAATTTTCGGAAACTTTTGTAGTGGTTGAAATATTATGAGATACATTGTAATATTTACAAATACCCGTTGCAGCTATTACAATTACAATCATTATGAGTAACATTACTTTTGTAGAAAGTCTTTTCCAAAGTTTTGTATTTTCTAGTGAAATAAGTGTAAAAAAATTCCCCATGTTATTTTTCCTCCCCTGTAAGCTTCATAAATACATCTTCAAGTGATTGAATCACTTGTCTGTCCATAGCGAAAATAGCTATGCCTGCAGAAGTTAATGTTGTAACTACTTCTGGAACACGATTTTTGGTTGTTTCAATATGTAATCCACCTTCCAAGATGCTGTTACTTATATTAACGCTTGTTAGAAGTGAAGCTGCCTTTTCATTATTATCAGATTCTAATATCAGAACAGTTTTTCACCATTTTGCGACATGTTAAGGAGTTCTTCAATAATTTTACCGTTATAATTTTCCCCTTATTAATTATACCAACACGGTCACACATCTGTTGCATTTCACCTAGTATATGACTAGATACAAGCACCGTAAGACCAGTTTCTGATGAAAGCTTTCGAAGTAGCTCACGCAGATCTTTAATTCCAGCTGGGTCAAGACCATTTGTAGGCTCATCAAGTATAAGAAGTTTTGGACTGTGAAGTAATGCCTGGGCAATACCTAGACGCTGCTTCATACCCAGAGAGTAAGTTTTCACCTTATCATTTATTGCCCTTTCGAGATCTGCAATTTTCACAACTTCATTGATTCGAATCTCATCTACATCTTTATATATTTTAGCGAATATTTTAAGATTATCCAGTCCAGACATATAATTATACATATCCGGATTTTCAACTATGCACCCAATGTTACGCATTGCACCTTTGAAATCCTCGTTTACGGAGCATCCACCTACATAGATATTTCCCTCAGTAATTTTGGATAATCCTACAATCATCTTAATAGTAGTGGATTTTCCAGCTCCATTAGGTCCTAGAAAACCGAATATTTCTCCTTTTTTAAGTTCAATGGAAATATCTGAAACGATTGTACGTTTGCCAATCACTTTTTTTAGTTTTTCGATTTTTAATACTTCATCAGCCATAATATGCCCCCTGAATTTTTTTTCTCATCACTATAACCATAGTATACTCCACGAGCTGCTAACACTCCATGTCGATCCACTTACAAATAAAAAAGTTATCTTACTGTTTTGTAAGAAAAGCCATATTTACAGTTATTAGTTAAGAAAGTAAAAAGGGGGGAGTGATCTGGGATCATCAATATGTTGCTTAATTGATGAAATAAAAAGTGAAATTTAATTATCACAAAATAATTAATTACACACAAGTGTTACAATTTTGCTTGACCATGTCAAGGGGAGCAATGGTAGTTCGATTTTGGAAAATAGTCAGTCACAACTAAGGACACTCGAAAGGGTGTCTTTTCTTTTACATTAAAATACGGGTGTTACATAATGGCAGACAAACCTCTACCAATTTTCGCTATAATTGGTGGAGAAAGGAGGGACATTATGACACAATTGGATGAAATATCACAAAAAATTGAAAAATACAGAGCTTTATTGCATCAGTTAATGGATGAAAAAGAAATCTTAACTGATCCCAAATTAGTAGTACTTAGTCAAGAGTTAGATGAACTACTAAATGAATACGATAAGCTATTAGATTAAATTTAATAGCTTATCGTATCAAACCAATTAAGGAGCCTAAGGGCTCCTTTTCATATTAAACCCAGTGACAAGTATATGAATAAATCGTAATATATGGTGATATTTTAACGATGGCCTAGTTAAGATTCCTTCAAGAAATATATCCCATGAAAATGTGATACATAGTAACAAAATATCAAGCAAAAATGAAAGCGTAAAAGTGGAACTTTCAGATATTCATTTATAATTTTGAGGTAGTCGGGTGAAATATTTGTTGAATAAATACTATTGTAAGATTTCATTAATAATTTGAATATTTTTCTTTAACCTTTCTTATGTATTATAGAATTAAGGAAAGGATGTGCTTATATGTGGCTTAAAAAGTTGAAAAAGAAAAAACTCCAATGTTTTTTAATAGGAGTGTTATTATTTTTATCCTCTTTAATATTTACAAGTAGTTTGTCCATGTTAACCTCTATTCAAGGGTATGTTAATAAATTTTACTCTAATGATAAATTTTACGATATAGTTTGTTATAACGCTTATGAAAGTGCTACAAATGATGTACTTAAGTGGGGCGAAAGTAATTCAGAGGTTAAGGATGTTAACGCTATTGAGGCTTTCATATCTGGAAACGACCTTTATCACAAAGGTGAAAATTTAAAGATTTCAATGTATGACGTTGTTCCCATAGAAGATAGAAAAAATCTTCCATTTGGTTTAAATAAGGGTAGTTCATCAAGCAATGACAGTTGTCCTAAAGAAGGTGAAGTGTGGATTACTAAGATGCTCGCAGAAAATAATAATATTCACCTTGGAGATAGCTTAACATTTAAAACAAAATCTAAAGATGTCACTTTAAAGGTTTCTTCCTTAATTAATGACTCTCTTCAACCCTCTTCTCTTGTAGGTGCAATTAATTTATATACTAATAAGAATAGTGCAAAGGATTTTTCATCTTTTAGGAAAACATCATTAATATTTATAGATGTTAAAAGTGGGACGAATGTAGCTAATGTAGAAAAGGATTTGACAGCTACTGTAAAAGTTGGTGGATTTATTGTTGATAGTGAAATGTTAATGTTAAGCGCCACTTCGGCTCCTTCTATGATAGGTGGTGTAGCAACTTTAGCTTCAATTTTAGTGTTTATTGTTTCAGTGTTTCTTATGAGATTTATTATATGGAATAATATTTTAAAAGAATATAAATCTATTGGAATATACAAAGCTCTTGGTTTTTCTAAAAGAGAAATCCTTAGATTCTATATTACAGGTTACTCAACAATTGCTTTTATTGGAAGTACACTTGGAGCTTTGTGTAGCATTCCTATATTAAATTACACCGCCGCTAAAGTTTTAAAGTATATTGGTGATTTCCAAGTTGTTAGTATTAATGTTTCTGTTATTTTGGCTACAATAATTATATTTACATTAGTAGTAATTATTAATTTGTATTTTGTAATTAGAAAAACTAATAAAATCACCCCTGTAGAAGCGATTAGAACTGGTGTTACTTCTTCAAGAAAAAAGTTAACAAAATCGCTTATTAAAAATAATATATCTCCATTAGCCTTAGCAATAAACGATATTTTCAAATATAAAAAAGTTACCGCATTTATCACTTTAACATTAACCTTATCATTAACCTTAGTATTGCTCTTTGGTAATTTAAATGTGACTATATCAAAGATGAAGGAAAATGCTGCTATTTGGTTTGGAACACCTAAAAGTGAAGTAACAATCAGTGCTCCACTAGCTGGTAGCCCAGCAGGAGTTTTAAAGGAGATTTTGAATGAGGTAAAGAAAGACAATAGGATTAAAAATTATGTTTATGGATCTATGATTCTATCAGGTGTAGTAGAACTTGATACTAAAAAATATCCCATAAAGAGTACAGTGTACGATGTGTTTGTTATGAATTCCTATAAGAGCTCTTTAGGGTTTACTATCATTGAGGGGCATAATCCTGAAAATTCTAAAGAAGTATCTGTTTCTTTAAAAATACTAAAAGATGCAGGATTATCTATAGGAGACTATATAGAACTATCAATAAACAATAAAAAAACATCCTATTTAATAACAGGGTCTTATAATTCAATGCAGGGCGATGGATATGGTATAAGAATATTAAATTCTGTGATAGAAAAGGAGATTCCTGAATTTATAGGTAGTGAAATTTTTGTGAACCTTAAAGCTGGTACTGATATAGAAGGGTTTAAGAAAGAAATTAATAATAGATATCCTAATTTAGATGCCAGTGATATTCACCCATCAATTAAAACCGCAATAGCCCCTATTCCTGGAATGTTACTCCCTATTACCAATTTATTAATTGTGGTATTTATAGTATTTTGTTCAATAACGATATTAAACATTATCATAATGAATATTAGGGATAATAGAAGAAACTTTGGAATAATGAAGGCACTAGGATTTACATCTAAAGAAATAAGAAACAGATATCTATATAGGATATTAACATTAACATTATTTAGCACCATGATAACTATCATATTTAATTTAACGCTAGCAAGACCTATGATCGCTGCAGCAGTTAGTAAATTAGATGTGTTAATAATATCTCCAGTAACAATGTTACTACTAATAATCATTATGGTTATTTTAATATTAGTAACAACACTTATATGCTGCAACTCTATAAAAAATACTAAGCCTACTGAATTAATGGAGGAGTGATTTGATGAAAAAATCAGTTATAAAAGCTAATAACCTTTGCAAATCCTTTGTCACAGGTAAAACTGCGCTTAATGTGATAAAAAATTTAAGTTTAGACATCTATGAAGGGGACTTTACTGTAATTATGGGAAGCTCAGGCTCTGGTAAATCTACATTATTATATACTTTAAGTGGTATGGACTCACTTACTAGTGGCAGTGTTAATCTCTTAGGCAATGATATTAGTTCAATGAAGGAGGAGGAACTTTCATCAATTAGAAAGAAAGATATATCCTTTGTATTTCAAAGTATAAATTTACTGCCGGACATAACGGTTTTTGAAAACATAGCTTATTGTGGTTATGGAGTAAATAAAAATAAAAAAGAAGTCAATGAGAAGACCTTAAAGCTTCTTGAAACCCTTAGTATAAAAGATGCTAAGGAAAAATATCCATCGGAAATTTCTGGTGGTATGCAGCAAAGGGCAGCAGTGGCAAGATCTATAATCACTTCTCCTAAAATACTATTTGGGGACGAGCCCACAGGAGCACTTAACTCCACTGCGGGAGAAGAGGTTCTAGACATATTATCGGACTTAAATAATAATGGTCAAACAGTAGTTATGGTTACTCATGATTTAAAGGCCGCTGCTCGTGCTTCCAGATTAGTATATCTAAAGGATGGTAGAATAGACGGCGAACTTGAGTTAGATAAGTTCTCTAAAGCAGATCATGAAAATAGAGAGGTCTTAATATTTGAATTTTTGAAAGAAAGAGGGTGGTAAACTCTCTTTTTTATATTTTTATGGTAAAATGTAATTATAAAGCATTTGGAGGGTAATTATGGCAAATGAAAAAATTCTTATCATTGAAGATGATATCGATATTAGAAATATATTAAAAGATTATTTAAAGAGTGAAGGGTTTATAGTTGATTATTGTGATAATGGAGGAAATGCACTTTCTGTTTTTAATTCTTTTAATCCGGATATTATTGTTTTAGATATAATGCTTCCCGAGGTGGATGGCATCGAAATCTGCAGAATCATTAGGAGTTCCTCTCTAATACCTATAATAATGCTTTCTGCTAAAAGTGGAGATATTGATAAGATATTATCCCTCGGAGTTGGCGCTGACGATTATATAACTAAACGTGCGACACGTTGCAATATTAAAAATATTGCCTAGATAGCAAATCTATCTAAGAACTAATAACTTGAAAAGTCAAATGAGAGGGTAACGCCTCGAAGGGCTTTCTCTGATACTCCGAATAGCATCTTTACTAAGAAGAGTGAAGTTGTTATAAGCTCGGTGAAGTCGGCTGAGAGTACACCCTAATGACTTCGTAAGAAGTTATGGAAAAGCGAACCAGAGGTGGTCGAGTGTATGATAGGTCGGGAGTCCATAAAATACCTATGGTAAGAATGTCTAAATATAAGAGACTGACAAAGTTCCGAATGTAAGGTTCTAAATGATGAGGGGGTAGAAATACTTCAACTACCTAAGTTGTAGTGTCTGTGAGGATGAGTAAGATTGTTTGGTATGAAAATCCTTATACTGTTACAGGCAGTATGTTACAGACAGGACTAGAGGAGCTACCTAAGGGTATATGTAAGGATAAAGTTATTGGAACGTGGTAAGCTGGTAACATGGAGGACTTATTTTCTATGAAGTGGTAGCAAGGAAAGACGATAGTTATAACTTGCTTTAATATCAGTGAAAGTAGTGGCACAGTACCGTTGAAGTTAACGAAAGTTAGTGGAGGGACAGCCACAAGTTAATATTTAAGAAAAGATATATTACGTAAGTCCATTAGGTTCGAGTAAGACTAAGAGAAGCATAAACCTTAAACCAAGAATTTAAAGGAATGAATGCTGACTAATGACAACAAGACAGATGAAGTATAAGAAAAATCAGAAACTAAGAAATAATGAGTATTATAATACTCAAGCAATACAAGATAATTTATATAAGCTTAGTAAAGAGGGAAAAGAATTTAAAAATCTAGTACCACTAATACTGAAAAAAGAGAACATTTTATTAGCCTACAGAAATATTAAAAAGAATAAAGGGAGTAAAACACCAGGAATAAATTCAAACACAATTATAGATATAGCTAAAAAAGACATTGAAACTATAATTGAGTATGTTAGAAACAGATTAGAACAGTTTACACCACATAAAGTAAGGCGAAAAGAAATTCCAAAGCTAGGCGGAGGAATAAGACCTCTAGGTATTCCAACTATAGAAGATAGGCATCTGCAACAATGTATAAAACAAGTATTAGAGCCTATATGCGAAGCAAAGTTCTATACTCACAGTTATGGTTTTAGACCAAATAGAAGTACGAAACACGCCATAGCTAGATGTATGTTTCTTACTAACAGAGCTGGGTTACATTATGCAGTTGATATTGATATAAAGGGTTTCTTTGATAACGTAGACCATAATAAATTATTAAAGCAATTATGGTCACTTGGGATAAAAGATAAAGAACTTCTTAAATTAATATCTAAAATCCTTAAAGCTGAAATAGATGGCATAGGAATTCCTAACAAAGGTACTCCGCAAGGAGGGGTAATTTCACCGTTACTTTCTAATGTGGTATTAAATGAACTAGACTGGTGGATGTGTAATCAATGGGAGTATTTTCAGACCTATTATAGATACTCAGATAATAGCAATAAAATACGTGCATTGAAGAATACCAACTTAAAGGAAATGTATATCGTTAGATACGCAGATGACTTTAAAATTTTCTGTAGAAATGCTAAAACTGCACAAAAGGTATTTGTGGCAGTAAAGCAATGGCTTAAAGAAAGACTTAACCTAGATATTAGTCCTGAAAAATCAAAGGTTGTGAATTTAAGAAAGAACTACTCTGATTTTCTAGGATTTAAATTAAAAGTTAGGGTTAATAGAAACAAAAGAATTGCTAAAACTCATGTTAGTGACAAAGCAAGTGCTAGAATAATAAAAACATTTAAAAAAATGGTTAAAGACATAAGAAAAAACCCCTCTGGCCAAGCAGTAAATAAATTAAATAGTAAAATACTAGGGTGGCATAACTATTACAATGTAGCAACAAATGTTAGCTTAGATTTTAGTGAAATATCTTTCTTAGTTAAAAAGAACCTATATAATGGCACAAGAAGTATACGAGGTAGTCCAAATATAATAAGTAAAGCCTATAAAAAAAATTATAGTAGATATAACTGTAAAACAATAACTATTGCAGGGATAACAATCTTTCCCTTACATGGAGTTAAGCTTAAGTATGCAAAGAATTTTTCACCCAAAACATGCAATTACACTGAAGAAGGTAGAAGTATAATCCATGAAAAGCTGAAAAAAGACCATGGCGAAGCCATTAAGTTCTTGATGGATAACAATGTAATCAATGAAACCCTAGAATATAACGATAATAGAATATCCTTATATATAGGGCAGAATGGGAAATGTGGAGTGTCGGGAGCAACATTAAAGAAAATTAGTATGGTTGCTCATCGTAGAATTCCTAAAAACAAAGGTGGAAAAGACAACTACAATAACTTAACATATGTAAATAGATACGTTCATGAGCTAATTCATGAAGAAAAAGAAGAGGCAATAGAAAGACTTAAAAATAAGATAAAGCTTGATAGCATAGGTTTGGTTAAAATTAATATACTTCGTAAACTTGTTGGAAATTACGTGATATAAATAAGTAATAAATATTGATGGAACGCAGTGTGCGGTGAAAGTCGCAAGCACTGTGTGGAGGAGGGGAAAAGGCGGAGATAACTTCAAAGTCTTACCTATTCCTATCTTTTTCCCCCATGGAGATAATAGCTAGAATAAAAGCTCATCTTAGGCGATATAAAACCTTTTCAATTCCATTAAAAGATGATTATCCTTCAAAGAAGTATGCTTCTGAAATAAAAGAGTTTGGTAAGTTAGCGGTAGATAGTAAAAGCTATAAAGTAACCTTTATGAAGAAAGAGATTCACTTAACCTCCAGGGAATTTGAAATAGTAGATTTTTTATCTGATTATCCATGTCAAGTATTCTCTAAGCAGCAGCTTTATGATAATGTTTGGGGAGTAAGCGACTTTGGAGATTTAAATACAGTTGCTGTTTATGTAAACCGAATTCGCGAGAAATTTTCTTTGAAAAATATTAATTTTATTAAAACTGTTTGGGGAGTTGGCTACAAATGGGAGGAAGCAATAGATGAATAGGCAAAGCATAGCTTTGAAAGTAAAAGTTTTCGTTTTATCTGTAATTGTATTAGTAGCATTTGTAATTATTTATTCAACAAATCTTATATATAATAAAAACAGCTTTTATCCTACAGTTAATAAGGGAAGACTTTTAACAAGTTCCATAAAAATAAGTGTAGAAGAAACATTAGTAAGTAATAATTCTAAATTTCCTTTGAAAACTGATTTCCCTTATGCTGTTATAGATTTAAATGGAAAGGTCTTGTACTCTTCTATAAGTATTTATGAAAAAGATGCTGTATCTAATTTAAATGAATTTATGGAGTACGATAATAAAGCTTCTTTAGCCCAGCCGGGATTAATTAAATATACTACTCCACTAATTATAAATAGTACTCAAGTTGGTACAGCAATTTTTTTAATTCCTAAGGAGGACTTTTTATCTACTTCACCCAAGCTAGTTACATTTATAGATGTACTACCTATTATCATCGCTTTATCTGAAATAGTTATACTGATAATCCTCACTTATATTTTATTGAAAAAGGATATTTTATTGCCTTTAGATTCTCTTCATGAAAGTGCGCGAAGAATTTTAAACGGTGATTTCACATATGAGATTCATTATGACTATGATACAGAAATGGGTCTTTTTTGCCACGATTTTGAAGCTATGAGAGATGAACTTAAATTTTCAAAGGAAAAAGAAATATCAATAAAGGTAAGTGAAAAGGAGCTTTTAGCTTGCTTATCTCATGATATTAAAACCCCTCTAACTGCCATTCACGGATATGTGTCAGGTATTAAGGATGGTATTGTTAAAGATAAGGCAGGTATTGAAAAATATTGTACAATAATATTAAATAGAGTGAAAATGTTATCTAAGCTTCTAGAGGATATACTAGAGCATTCAAAGGCAGAGCTTAATAAAATGGACATATCATTAGTTGAGTTCTATTGTGGTGATTTTTTTAAGGATATATTAGAAGATTTATCTGTAGAGATAACTAGCAAGGAAATTAATTTTATTTTCCCTGATAAAATACCTAACCTTTTGTTAAATGGTGATAAGAAAAGACTTTCTCAAGTAATGTACAATTTAGTTTCAAATAGTATTAAGTATTCAAGAGAAGATGGAGCCATCTCAATATATTTTGAAAACACTGGTAGGTATCTTAATGTATACATAAAAGACACCGGAATAGGGATATCCTCAGCTGATATTCCTTATATATTTAGTAAATTCTACAGAGCCGAGAAATGCAGAAATCAAAATATTCCCGGCTCCGGTCTTGGTCTCTCCATTTCTAAATATATTGTTGAGGCGCATGGTGGCTTTATAAATTGCATTGAATCTTCATTAAATGGGACTATTATTTGCTTTGGAATACCAATATAAGTGGTATTAATACATGAATCTTAAAACATTTGTAAAAATCACTTAAGAAATCAGACGAATTAGGCGAATTGCGTCTATAATGCGAAGGAGAATTAAAATGGAATTTTTAAAAGCAGTTGAAGCAGATGTTAACAGTATAATGAATATTATTAAGCAAGCACAAGATTACTTTAGGAAACATGGGATTAATCAATGGCAGGATAATTATCCTAACGTTGAAGTGGTAATGAATGATATTAGCAATAAAAATGGATACGTCTTGCTAAAGGATAACAACGTAGTTGGTACTGTAGCAGTTACTTTTGACGAAGAAAAAAACTATGGATCTATTTATAATGGTGAATGGGCCAGTAATGATAAATATGCAGTTATTCATAGAGTGGCTGTTGATTCTAATTATAAGGGAATAGGATTATCATCTGTAATTATCAAAAATATAGAGAAAATTTGTTTGAATAAGGGTGTATACAGTATCAGAATAGATACACATAAAGAAAACATATCTATGCAGAAGTTGCTTTCGAAAAGCGGGTTTCAGTATTGTGGCATAATTTATTTAGATGACAAAAGTAAAAGAATTGCTTTTGAGAAAAGAATATACGATATTACAAGTCTATAACAAAAAGTTTCTTTGAATTTAAAGGTAAAGATTATCATGGTTGGTTATAGTTTTATTTGTTTTATTGATATGCCATACCGGTACAACATTATGACTTAACTATACTTAGAAGCATTCAATTGCTTCTTTTGCTTTTCCATCCATTATCTGAATAAAAGGGCTGACTTTTAATGACATAATTAAACATCTCCTTTGTAAATTTTTATAAGGATTAATATAATTCAAATTTAGTCTCTACAAAAGCAAATATCCTTATTCATTGCTCTATTTATTATTATATATTATAATGGTGACAAACTATGTCATAGTTATTTTTGGGAGGTATATATGTCTAAAGCAAAAAGATTAAATGAAATGATTATGATGGTCAATCGAAAGAAGAGATTTACGGTTCGGGAATTAGCACAAGAATTTGGGGTTTCTAAAAGAACCATTTTGAGAGATTTGCAAGAATTGGGCGAAATGGGTGTACCATTGTATTCAGAAGTAGGTCCACATGGGGGCTATCAAGTCTTAAATGAACGAATTCTTCCTGCCATCACATTTACTGATGATGAGGCTATATCTATATTCTTTGCTATTCATGCATTAAGATATTATATTTCTCTCCCATTTGACAGTGAGTATGAATCAATAAAAAAGAAATTTTATTTAAATCTTTCTGGAGATATTAGAGATACGATAGATAGAATAAAAGACCGTGTTGATTTTTTGTCAGTACATCAACAAGAGGAAATTCCATTTTTAAGACAATTATTAGATGCAACAATAAAGCAAGATGTTATTATAATTAACTATGTGACAAATGAGAAAACCAGCAATAGAAGTATTCAACCAATTGGTATTTATGCAAATGAAGGAATGTGGTATTGTCCATCTTATTGCTTTTTAACTGAAGATTATCGAGTCTTTAGGTGTGACCGTATAAAGTCTGTAAAACTTGATGAAAAAACCGATACTATCGACATGTCTAATATTAATTTAAAGAACCGTTTTTCAATCCTTAATGATACTAAAGAAACATTTGAATTATATGTGGAGTTAACTAATAAAGGTGTAGAAAAATATCAATCTGCAAAATGGCCAAATATTGAGTTGAATAAACAAGAAGATGGTTCAGGATTTTTGAATGGGAATATCTCAAAACATGATATTGATTTTTTTTCTGATTACTTTATTACATATAGTAAACATGCAATTATCAAAAAACCTTTTGAGTTAATTGCATGCATAAAAGGGAAACTAAATATAATTTTAAATCAGTATACTTAATTTAAATATGAATTATTTAATCAAATTTCCATCTATAATGACCGTGTATAGGAGATGTAAAGTAATAGAGTTTCAGTATACTAGCATGAGGTTTGGTGTTATGAATGACATAAGGAATACCATTTTTATCTCTTTTATTAGAAATAATACCAATATGTTCATACCCCTTAGTAAATACCACAATATCACCAGGTTGCCATTCTTTTAAATTTTCAGCATTCCTAGATTTAACTTCGGTGGTTAAACTTAGAGCGTGCCTACTAAAAAATATATCTTGATTGGGCACTCGTCTGAAATCAATATTAGGGTCTGGCTTTTCATCTACTCTAGGATAAAGTTTAATATTGCTTTTTATGTCCTCATCAATAAGGTCTTTTAAATTAATGTTAGCAGTTTTAAAACCTCGCCAAATTACGTCGGTACATACCCCTTCTTTTTCAGGTGGATAGCCACCATTATAATAATTACTTATATATTTTGTTTTATTAAGAACTTCATTATTAGCACCATTAACTATATCTAATGCATCTGCTACTCCGTTTTTATTGTTATCAATTTTTGGAAAATTTTCAGATACTATAAATTTGGGTTTAAAGATGCTAAAAACATATTCATTAATGATGGATTTAAAAGGTGAATATATATAAGCACAAGTTAATATTAAAAAAATCATTATTAAAATTACAACAAATTTTTTTTTCACTTTGTCACCACCCCATCTAGTTTACAATTATGCCATTAAAAATATCTTTAAAGAAAAAAAGATTTAAAAATTCTTAGCCCATAATTATCTATCAAAAATAAATGAATTTATTACTGCTAAATACTCCTGAACAAAACAAGTAGGCACCAGAATTGGATGAAGTGGGGCAGGATACCCATATACTTTTAATCCCTGCCTTTCTGCTAAGAACTTAGCTCTAAACATATGGAAATTATTTGTAACAATAGTTACTTCTATATTTTCTTTTTTATCTAATCCTTTTAAAAGCGCTGCTGTAAATTTAAAGTTTTCTAAAGTATCGGTTGACTTTTCCTCCTGTATTATCTGTTCTTTTGCCACTCCATGCTTTATTAAAAATCTTTTCATAGCCGCTGCTTCCGTAATAGTTTCACCAGGACCTATTCCACCTGAAACCACTACCTTAACATTAGGATTTAATTTAATATATTCTAAACTGGCATAAAGCCTTTGATAAAGTGCCGTTGAAGGAACTTCTCCTCTAATACCAGCCCCTAAAATAACTAGATAATCTGTTTTTTCTCTATGCTTTGATATAGCTGATTGAATTATGCACCCTTCAATAAATACAAAAGAAGCTAGTCCCATAAAAAAGCATATTTTTATCGCTGTTCTAATCTTTCCTGGTTTTATTAAAATATATTCCCGTTTACTTTTCCGTTTAATTAATCCTAGTGATATTAATAATACTCCGAGGCCTAGATAAAATTCTGCAAAAGTTACTCTCCCGCCAAATATTATAGTTCCTATAAAATAGACTTCACATAATACACCTAAAACTACATAAATATTGCCCTTATTTTCCATAATATCTCCTAGCCTGCTGTGTGCAGATAACACTTTTATTTATATAATATCATAATTTTTTATATAAATGGTGTATTGGTTATAACAATGTTACTCTGAAACTTAATTAGTATGAAAAACATCAAGAACTATTGACAAAATAGGGTAAACGTTTTAAGATAAAACTATACCAAATGTATATACTTTAGGGAGAAATATAATATGAAAATAACACAAGAAGCAGATTACGCTCTTAGAGTAGTAATTTACTTATGCAAATTAGGCTATGGTGAAAAGATAGAGGCAAAAGTAATTTCAGAAAAAGAGGGTATACCGCTAAGATTTCTTTTAAAACTTTTAGGAAAGCTTATACAAGCAAATATTCTAAAATCTTACAGGGGAGTCAAGGGAGGCTATGCTATAAACAAATTGCCAGAACAAATAACATTAAAAGGTGTTATAGAAGCAATAGACGGTCCAATATGTGTTAATAGATGCGTAATTGAACCAAGCTTTTGTAATTTGAATAGAAGTGGTGAATGCATTGTGCATAGAGCTATGACAAAAGTACAAAAGAATTTAAATGCGGAATTAGAAAGTATAAATTTTAAACAACTAGTAGAGGGAGAAGTTTAGGTATGCAATAAAGATTAGTTATGCATGCCTAATCTTACTGATAAATTATATAAAAAAACAAATATAAATTTAATAGTAACATGTATACCAAAAGGGACCTGCTCATGAACTTTATCCATGAGCAGGTCCTAAATTTATATTTTTCTAAAATTACTTCATTGACTCGATAATGCTGCCTGCAATGGCATCCATTGAATCCGCATCATCTTCTTTCATGCTGGAGTTCAATGACATCTCATTATCTAAAATAGTCATTTCTTTCATCTCATCCAAAAGTCCACGCATCAATTTGCCGGATTGAGGGGCCCATGAGCCATTTTCTATAAGAGTGAAAGTACGTTTTTGAAGATTTAATGATTTCATATCCATCATATAATTCAGCATCGGTGGATAAATCTTCAAGTTGTAGGTTACAGAGGCAAGAACCACATGACTATATTTGAATGTCTCAGAAATCAAATAGGAGACGTGAGTTTTTGAAACGTCATACATAACCACATTAGTCATTCCCTTTTCCACGAGCCTTGTTGCTAGGTCACTTGCAGCGGCCTCCGTATTGCCGTACATTGTTCCATAAACGATCATTACTCCATTTTCCTCAGGCTCGTATCGACTCCACTTGTCGTACTTATCTAACAAGTACCCCAAATCATTACGCCATACCGGTCCATGTAGCGGGCAGATAATCTTGATGTCGAGAGTGCCCGCCTTCTTTAAAAGATTCTGAACATGAGGACCATACTTTCCTACAATGTTTGTATAATACCTTCTGGCATCGTCAATCCAATCCCGGTCAAAGTTCATTTCGTCATTAAACAGCTGACCATCTAATGAGCCGAAAGAACCGAAGGCATCAGCTGAAAATAATACACCATTGTAAGTATCAAATGTCACCATAGCTTCTGGCCAATGTACCATTGGAGCAGCTACAAATGTAACGTTATGTTTTCCAAAGGACATTGTATCTCCTTCACTAACTTCCATTATTTTGCCATCAATAGCGAAACCGAACTGATGCATGAACAAGGAAGCTTTTTGGGTGCATACAATCTTTACATCAGGATAACGAAGAATAATCTCTTCAATGCATGCTGCATGATCAGGTTCCATATGGTTAATTACCATATAATCTAAAGGCTTGCCTTTTAGGATTGATTGAATATTCAAAAGGAACTGACGGCAAATTGACCAGTCTACTGTATCAAAGAGTACTGTCTTCTCGTCCATTAGCAAATATGAGTTATAAGAAACTCCTCGTGGAATTGGATGAATGTTTTCGAAAAGGGAAAGGCGACGATCGCTTCCACCAACCCAATAAAGATCCTCAGTTATATTTCTAACACAATACATATATATAATCCTCCTTTATACTAAAAACACATTATTAAATTTAATTATTATAAAAATCAGACTTCTATAAACATATTTTTTTCTTCATAACAAGATGGACAAGTCCACCCTTCAGGTATGTTTTCAAAGAGAGTACCTGAAGCTATTTCGCCTTCGGGATCACCCATACCAGGATCGTATTCATAACCGCATCCGTTACATACATAATGTTTCCAGGTTGGAACAATTTTCTTAGGAGTAGCTGACTTTATCTTAACCATTGGTGGAGCATCTTTCTTTGCTTCTCCGTTATCTAAAGCAGCAGTAAGTAATGGTAATATCTCCATTAAATCGCCAACGATACCGTAATCAGAGTTCTTAAAAATTTTCGCTTTGGGATCAATATTTATAGCAACTATTGTGGCAGCATCCTTTATGCCCTTCAAATGCTGACCTGCACCTGAAATACCACAAGCAATATAGAGATTTCCTTTAAATTTTTGACCAGACATACCAACATAACGATTGAGTGGTAAATATTTAAGTGTTTCAGCTACTGGACGCGAAGATCCTATAGCTGCACCAGCTTGAACTGCCAAGTCTTCTATAAGCTTCATATTTTCTTTTTCCCCTATACCTAGTCCTACGCTGACTACTCTTTCAGCCTTAGTTATAGGAGTATCCATTGGAATTCCAACTGTAAAATCATATTTATCAGCCTTAAGAGCTTCCACAAGTGCATTTACTTTTTCACTCGCAGTTCCTTCCTTGAAAATCACTTTTCTGCGATAACCTGTTGCAGGTCCACGTTCAGTAGCTTTACCTGTATTCTTGTTTTTCGGCATCTTGCCTATGATGTGAGCAGCGATAACGACACGTTGAATCTCATTAGTTCCTTCATATATTGTGCAAATTTTAGCATCTCTGTAAGCACGCTCAACTTCCATACCTTTCAAATAGCCGTTTCCACCAAATATTTGAAGTGCGTCATTTACAATCTCAAGGCAAACATCTGAAGCATATTGTTTCGCCATAGCAGCTTCCATACTGTAACGCTCATGATTTTCTTTAAGCTCTGCTGCACTGTAAATAAGTAATCTAGCTGCTCTAAGTTTTGTCGCCATATCTGCCAACTTAAAAGAGATAATCTGTTGCTGACAAATAGGTTTACCAAATTGAACCCTTTCTTTTGAGTACTCTAAAGCATTTTCATACGCGCCTTGAGCTATTCCTAGAGCCTGAGCTGCAATACCGATACGACCACCATCCAAAGTTGCCATAGCAATCTTGAACCCGTCACCTTCATTTCCTAGTAGATTTTCCTTAGGGACTTTCACGTCATTGAATATTAGCTCTGCAGTTGCAGATGATCTAATACCCATCTTGTCGTAATGCTTACCGAAGGTAAAGCCCTCTGTATCTTTTTCCACAATAAATGCACTTATACCACGAATACCTATATCCGGCGTAGTAATTGCAAAAACAACGTAAATATCAGCCTTACCAGCATTTGTTATGAAGATTTTTTCACCATTCAAAATGTAATTATCACCATCGAGTACGGCAATGGTTTCCGTACCGCCAGCATCACTACCAGCATTTTCTTCGGTAAGACCGAATGCACCAAGTTTCTCTCCCTTTGCGAGTGGCACTAAGTATTTTTGTTTCTGCTCCTCTGTTCCATAGGCAGAAATTGGGTAGGTGCCCAAAGATGTATGAGCGGAAAGAATTACGCCTGTACCACCATCCACTCTTGATAATTCTTCAACGGCAATTGCATAGCTCATTACATCCAGACCTGCTCCGCCGTATTCTTTTGGATATGGGATCCCCAGCATTCCCATTTTACCTAACTTATTAACTGCTTCCATAGGGAATTTATTTTCCTGATCCAAGGTAAATGCAATAGGTTTAACTTCCTCTTCTGCAAATTCTCTGATCTTTGTCCTCAAATTTTCATGTTGCTGCCTAGTCTTAAAAAACATAAATATACCCCCCTTTAATTAATACGGTTTTGTAAATGTTGCTTTGTGAAATCTGTAAAACCACAACATTGAGCTGCTGCAAGCAAAACTCATCAAACTCCTCCAATTATTTTTACATTTGGAATACATCTAATCAATATGTTTTACTGCATTAACCATACTTGGAATTTTTTTCGAATGTATACCTAAACCGTATAGATTTATTATATACGTAAGAGATTTACATTACAAGCTTAACCAAAACCTTTTTTTCGTCATGATTCCCCATAAAAATGTGTGGCTTATTCTAAGGCTATAAGAGGATTTTGCAAAGTGAGATTACTATGTTTTTTACTTCTTTCTACAAATTTAGAAGGGTAATCAGGGTACTTTGTAGAAATATGGTTTAGAAGCATGTCGTTGAAAATAATTTTGAATTTGTTAAATTAGGGAGAAATAAATATGAAATACAAAATATATATTGTAGAGGATGATTTATCAATAAGTACTTTATTACAAGAATACATAGCTAAGTATGGGTTTGAGGTAACAGTAGTAAAAAACTTTGAAGAAATAATGACAGGCTTTAACGAGTGTAATCCAGACTTAGTATTATTAGATGTTAATTTACCTAAATTTGATGGATTTTATTGGTGCAGAAAGATAAGGCAGCAATCAAAGATTCCTATAATATTTATATCTGCAAGAGATAGTGGAATGGATCAGGTTATGGCTTTAGAGAGTGGCGCAGATGATTATATAACCAAACGTGCGACACGTTGCAATATTAAAAATATTGCCTAGATAGCAAATCTATCTAAGAACTAATAACTTGAAAAGTCAAATGAGAGGGTAACGCCTCGAAGGGCTTTCTCTGATACTCCGAATAGCATCTTTACTAAGAAGAGTGAAGTTGTTATAAGCTCGGTGAAGTCGGCTGAGAGTACACCCTAATGACTTCGTAAGAAGTTATGGAAAAGCGAACCAGAGGTGGTCGAGTGTATGATAGGTCGGGAGTCCATAAAATACCTATGGTAAGAATGTCTAAATATAAGAGACTGACAAAGTTCCGAATGTAAGGTTCTAAATGATGAGGGGGTAGAAATACTTCAACTACCTAAGTTGTAGTGTCTGTGAGGATGAGTAAGATTGTTTGGTATGAAAATCCTTATACTGTTACAGGCAGTATGTTACAGACAGGACTAGAGGAGCTACCTAAGGGTATATGTAAGGATAAAGTTATTGGAACGTGGTAAGCTGGTAACATGGAGGACTTATTTTCTATGAAGTGGTAGCAAGGAAAGACGATAGTTATAACTTGCTTTAATATCAGTGAAAGTAGTGGCACAGTACCGTTGAAGTTAACGAAAGTTAGTGGAGGGACAGCCACAAGTTAATATTTAAGAAAAGATATATTACGTAAGTCCATTAGGTTCGAGTAAGACTAAGAGAAGCATAAACCTTAAACCAAGAATTTAAAGGAATGAATGCTGACTAATGACAACAAGACAGATGAAGTATAAGAAAAATCAGAAACTAAGAAATAATGAGTATTATAATACTCAAGCAATACAAGATAATTTATATAAGCTTAGTAAAGAGGGAAAAGAATTTAAAAATCTAGTACCACTAATACTGAAAAAAGAGAACATTTTATTAGCCTACAGAAATATTAAAAAGAATAAAGGGAGTAAAACACCAGGAATAAATTCAAACACAATTATAGATATAGCTAAAAAAGACATTGAAACTATAATTGAGTATGTTAGAAACAGATTAGAACAGTTTACACCACATAAAGTAAGGCGAAAAGAAATTCCAAAGCTAGGCGGAGGAATAAGACCTCTAGGTATTCCAACTATAGAAGATAGGCATCTGCAACAATGTATAAAACAAGTATTAGAGCCTATATGCGAAGCAAAGTTCTATACTCACAGTTATGGTTTTAGACCAAATAGAAGTACGAAACACGCCATAGCTAGATGTATGTTTCTTACTAACAGAGCTGGGTTACATTATGCAGTTGATATTGATATAAAGGGTTTCTTTGATAACGTAGACCATAATAAATTATTAAAGCAATTATGGTCACTTGGGATAAAAGATAAAGAACTTCTTAAATTAATATCTAAAATCCTTAAAGCTGAAATAGATGGCATAGGAATTCCTAACAAAGGTACTCCGCAAGGAGGGGTAATTTCACCGTTACTTTCTAATGTGGTATTAAATGAACTAGACTGGTGGATGTGTAATCAATGGGAGTATTTTCAGACCTATTATAGATACTCAGATAATAGCAATAAAATACGTGCATTGAAGAATACCAACTTAAAGGAAATGTATATCGTTAGATACGCAGATGACTTTAAAATTTTCTGTAGAAATGCTAAAACTGCACAAAAGGTATTTGTGGCAGTAAAGCAATGGCTTAAAGAAAGACTTAACCTAGATATTAGTCCTGAAAAATCAAAGGTTGTGAATTTAAGAAAGAACTACTCTGATTTTCTAGGATTTAAATTAAAAGTTAGGGTTAATAGAAACAAAAGAATTGCTAAAACTCATGTTAGTGACAAAGCAAGTGCTAGAATAATAAAAACATTTAAAAAAATGGTTAAAGACATAAGAAAAAACCCCTCTGGCCAAGCAGTAAATAAATTAAATAGTAAAATACTAGGGTGGCATAACTATTACAATGTAGCAACAAATGTTAGCTTAGATTTTAGTGAAATATCTTTCTTAGTTAAAAAGAACCTATATAATGGCACAAGAAGTATACGAGGTAGTCCAAATATAATAAGTAAAGCCTATAAAAAAAATTATAGTAGATATAACTGTAAAACAATAACTATTGCAGGGATAACAATCTTTCCCTTACATGGAGTTAAGCTTAAGTATGCAAAGAATTTTTCACCCAAAACATGCAATTACACTGAAGAAGGTAGAAGTATAATCCATGAAAAGCTGAAAAAAGACCATGGCGAAGCCATTAAGTTCTTGATGGATAACAATGTAATCAATGAAACCCTAGAATATAACGATAATAGAATATCCTTATATATAGGGCAGAATGGGAAATGTGGAGTGTCGGGAGCAACATTAAAGAAAATTAGTATGGTTGCTCATCGTAGAATTCCTAAAAACAAAGGTGGAAAAGACAACTACAATAACTTAACATATGTAAATAGATACGTTCATGAGCTAATTCATGAAGAAAAAGAAGAGGCAATAGAAAGACTTAAAAATAAGATAAAGCTTGATAGCATAGGTTTGGTTAAAATTAATATACTTCGTAAACTTGTTGGAAATTACGTGATATAAATAAGTAATAAATATTGATGGAACGCAGTGTGCGGTGAAAGTCGCAAGCACTGTGTGGAGGAGGGGAAAAGGCGGAGATAACTTCAAAGTCTTACCTATTCCTATCTTTTTATGTTGATGTTGTTATTGCAAAGATAAAAAGCCATATAAGAAGAGCTTTTGGAGATTATGCACCTAAGGTAGAGGAAAGAATAGTTGAGGTCGATAGTCTTAAGTTCTACCCAGAAAGGTCAGAAGTACAATTTAATGGTGAAAAATTAATTATCACTAAAAGGGAAGGAGTACTACTAGAATGCCTTATGGAAAAGTATCCTAAGGTAGTTAGTAGAGATTTCCTTTTAGAAAAAATATGGGATGATATTGAGTTTGTAGAGGAAAATACCCTAAGCGTAAATATTAGTAGAATAAGAAAGAGGTTGCAGGTTTTAGGAATAGATATGGGCATAGAGACTATAAGAGGAGCAGGTTATAGATTAAATAAAACCTGGTAGTGGAATAATATGAAATTATTTTTAAAGGATAATAGAGCTTATGTTTTTACATATTTATTAAGTTTAGCTCTTACAGTTATGTATTGTAATATTATGGGGTTTATAGAGTTTGGTGAAATCATTTATATACTGGTATTTAATACATTTATTTTGGTATGCTTTTTAGCTTTTAGGTATTATCAAAATAGACAGTTATACAAATTATTAAGAAATGGATTAAATTGTCTAAATGATGCTTTTTTGGAACTTGATAGTTCGGATTTGAGTCAAAACATTTCTGGAATATTAAAGAAGCAACATAATTTATATCAAGCTGAAATACAAAAGTGTAATAAGAATCATAATGAGCATTTAACTTTTATAAATCAGTGGGTACATCAAATGAAGACACCTCTTTCTGTAATACAACTTCTCCTTCAAGAATACGCAGGAGAAGAAAAGGCGCTAGGTATAGAAGAAGAGGTTAATAAATTAAATAAAGGTTTAAATATGGCAATGAATTTTGCAAGGATAGATTCTTTCCAAAAGGATTTTGTAGCAGAGCAAATTTTTTTGAAGCAGTTAGTTCTTGGTACAGTAAATGAAGAAAAGAAGCTTTTCATAAAAAATAGAATAATTCCTAGAGTAGAAATAGATGAAGATATTGAAGTATATAGTGATGTGAAGTGGATAAAATTTGTATTAGATCAACTTATTATTAATGGTGTAAAGTATTCAAAAGGCACGGGAAAAGAATTGATTATAAAGGCATTGAAAAATGGAAAAGAAATTAAATTAAGTGTTATTGATGAGGGAATAGGAATCCCAAGGAAAGATATTAAAAGGGTATTTGACCTATTCTTTACTGGAGAGAATGGACGTAGCTATGGAGAATCAACGGGTATGGGATTATATATAGCCAAAGAGGTGTGTGTAAATTTAGGCCATGCAATAGCGATAGAATCTACTGTGCATGAAGGAACAGTGGTTACAATAAGATTTATAAAATGAAAAATAGTTTTAGATATAGATTATAATGGGGTGGAATATGGATAAAAGAGCTAAGATTTTAGTAGTTGAAGATGAAAATGATATTAATAAATTGCTTTGTAGTATTCTTGAAAATAAGGGTTATAGAGCTCGCGCAGCTTTTTCAGGGACAGAAGCTTTAATGTGTGTAGAAAATGAACGGTGGGATATGATTTTATTAGATTTGATGATCCCAGGGATTAGTGGAGAAGAAGCTATATTAAAAATTAGAGAAATCACAAAAGCTCCAATAATTGTAGTAAGTGCAAAAACATCTAAAAAGACTAAGATAGAAGTATTAGAAAGTGGGGCTGATGATTTTATTTGTAAGCCATTTGATCCAGATGAAGTGGTTGCAAGAGTTAATTGTAATTTGAGAAGATATTTAGAATTTTTCACCGATGAGGGAAAGAAAAATAGAGATAATATTTTGCATTATAAAGATATTAGTTTAAATACAGAAAGTAAAGAAGTAAAAGTGGGACAAACTATAGTTACGTTAACTGCAAAAGAATTTGCATTACTAGAATTATTATTAACTAATCCCAATAAGGTATACAGTAAATCTAATATTTTTGAAAGTATATGGGGAGAAGAATTTTTAGGTGATGATAATACTGTAAATGTACATGTGAGTAGATTAAGAAATAAGCTATCTAGTGCAAATAATAGTGAAGATTACATAGAAACAATTTGGGCAATGGGGTATAAATTAAGAAAAATTAAGACTTTTGAAAGACTTTAGCAAAGTTTTCTTATGAAACATTAGTTATGATAAAAGCATGATTCATAAGGAGGTAATAAAAATGAGTGAGTATGTAATTAGAGCTAGTAACATTACAAAAACATATGGTAATCACAAAGTTTTAGATGATTTGTCCATAAATATTAAAAAAGGTGATATATATGGAGTTATAGGGAAAAATGGTGCTGGAAAAACAACTATGATTAGAGTGCTTACAGGTCTTGTTATACCTAACAATGGACAAGTTGAACTATTTGGACATAGTGGGGAGAAAGAGATTATTAAGGAAAGAAGTAGAATTGGTACATTAATAGAATCACCAGCTCTTTATCTTAATATGACTGCGGATGAAAATCTTGAACTTGTCAAAATTCAAAGAGGAATTCCAGGAAACAAATGTATTAATGAGACTTTAAATTTAGTAGGACTTAAGGATGTAGCGAAAAAGAAAACCAAGAATTTCTCATTAGGAATGAAACAAAGACTAGGAATTGCTATGGCTTTATTAAGTGAACCAGAATTTTTGGTTTTAGATGAACCCATGAATGGGTTAGATCCAATTGGAATAAAAGAAATAAGAGAGCTTTTACTTAAATTAAACAAAGAAAGAGGAACAACTATTTTAATATCAAGTCATATGTTATCTGAACTTACTCACATTTCCAATAGATATGGTTTTATAAATGATGGAAAATTAATTGATGTAATGACGGCTAATGAACTTTCAAATAAATGTAGAACTTATCTTCATTTGAAAGTAAATGATTCTTCGGATGTCTCAGTTATTTTAGAAAATGAGATTGGAATAAAAGATTTTGAAGTTTTTCCAAATAATATCATAAGAATATATGATGAATTTGATGGAGAAAAGATTACTATGGCTCTATCTAAACATAACATAGGAGTTAAAGAAATAATGCAAATGGGTGAATCTCTGGAGGATTATTTTACTAAGTTAGTTGGAGGAGAAGATAATGAGTAATCTAATTAGAGGAGAATTTTATAAATTAAGAAAAAGCAGATATTTTATTGGAATGATATTTATGGCGATATTGCTTTCATTTTTTTTAATTACTGTATGGGATAAGGATATACAACGACTGCAGAAAGTACATCTTAATTTTCTTATGAATGGATCATCTTCAATAGAATACGCATTCGAATATATTATATATACTAGTTTTATATTTGCATTATTAGGCGGAGAATTTATTGCTAAAGATTTTAAGAATAATAATATAAGTAAAAGTTTCAGTTATGGATATACGAGAAGTAAGGTTATATTAAGTAAATTAATAGTATTTATAATTGCTTGTTTATTTTTAGAAATAATTTATACAACAATTTTAGTTATACATGTTTCAACAATTTATGGATTTTGTGAAGTCTTAAATTTAAGTGCTATTTTATATTTAACCAGAGTAATTATTGTTGGAATAATGTATAATGCAGCAACAATATGCATAATTGCTATGATTGCTATGATAACAAAGAGTGCTCTTTGTACATTTGTTTCACCAGTTATATTCTTTTTGAGTCTTCAATTGTCTTTTTCAAATATAGGTGCATATATTCTTCCTTATGTTGCTGGGCGAGGGGCAATATCGAGATTTGCACCTAAAGAAGAGATTATACTTGGGGTAATTTCATCACTTTTAACTTTTATTATAACAATTGGAGTGAGTATGTTCTATGTAGGGCGTGAAGATATTAAGTAAAAGATAAGTAAAAATTTTATTATATGAGTAGGAGAAATGAGATGTATTTAGCTATTATTTTAATGATTGTTTTTATGATATTAATTTCAACAGTAGCTCTTATTAAGTTACATTTATATAAAAGAGAAATAAGAGCTATAACTAAGCAAATTAAAAACTTTAGAGTACGAGAAACCAATAAAAAAGTTAATACTGAAATAGCTGATAAATATATAGAAGATTTAGCTTTTGAAATTAATGAATATTTAGAACTTTATAGAAGAAATGAACAAGAAAAAGTAATGTTTGAAAATACATTAAAACAAGGGATAGCTAATATGTCTCATGATTTAAGGACCCCCTTAACATCAATAATAGGATATTTAAAACTTCTTAAGCAGAATACCATAGGTAAAGAAGAGGCATTAGAGATAATTGAAAACAAAACTAATAAATTAAATGTTCTTATAAATGATTTTTTTGAGTTAGCTTCAATAGAGACTGAAGATTATGAATTAGAGATGACAAAAGTAAATTTAACTAATATAGTACGTGACGAAATTTTATCACTTTATGAATCTTTTGAGAGCAAAGGGATAGAACCAAAAATAAGCATTTCGGATAAGCCAATTTTCATAATGGGGGATAAGGATAGTCTAGAGAGAATAATAGATAATTTGCTATCTAATACATTAAAATATGCTGAGAAAGTTATTGAAATAAAATTAGAAGAATGTGATGCTAAAGTTATTTTTAAAATTTCAAATATATGTATAGGCATTGATGAAAAAGATGTATTACATATGTTTGATAGATTCTATATGGCAGACAAGGTGAGAACGGGAAATGGTGTAGGACTAGGGCTGTCTATTGTAAAAAGTTTAATGGAAAAGATGAATGGAGTTATAATATCAAAACTCGAAGAAAATAGGATTTCTATAATATGTGAATGGAAGTATATAAAATAATATTATTTTATATGCTTTTTTTAGGGTGTTAAATTGTCTCCTGCGGAGCTGCAACAACTAATAATTGCAAAGCTTACAACCATGTCACATTCCTGTAAGCTTTGCAGATAGTACCTTATACATTTTTATTATAAACTATATATAAAGTAATAATTAGTTTGTAAGACCAGCTAGTTAAAGTCAACTATTAATTTGAAATTTATTTAGTTTAATTTTAGGCTCAACAAAAAGACCATTTCGAAACACGAATGATGGTAAAAAAAGGGAGGTGGTATAGTTAATTAGGCAGCTAGAACAGTTTTATTTTCTAAAAACATCTTTTGGTGTAATTTAGGGTCTCTAATTTGGTACTCTTGTTGATTTCTTAAAACCGCAAATAGATATTTGATAAGCTTGTGCATAACTGCTACTAAAGCTACTTTTGCCTTCTTGCCCTTTAAGTTTTCTTTGTAATATTTAAGTAAAATATGATTAGTAGCTTCTCCATTACGCTTCATCCTAATAGAAGCTAAGGCAACAGCATATAGAGCTCGTCTACCAAACCTTGTACCACGTTTGGATATTTTAACTCTATCGCCCTTAAACTTACCTGATTCATTAACAGCAGGATCAACTCCGAAGAAAGCAACAAGCTGCTTAGGCGTGATAAATCTATCAATGGCACCAATTTCGGCTAATATTGTTATTGCTGTATTATATCCAATACCTGGTATCGACATTAGTAATAATATATTTTTACGAAAAGCAGGAGACATTTGATCACTGTTTATGAACCCTTCAATCTTTGCTAAAAGCGTAGCTATTTCACCATCAATGGCCTCGTAGATAGATATAGAAGTGGTAATAGAAACTGATAACCATGGTGATGTTAAACTAACAAATTGAGCATTCTCAGCCGATTCTATGAGCTTAGTGTATTTTTTTTCAGCCCACTTAATACCCTTTCTGGAATTAATCAAAATATCTATAATATCTTGCTTTGGAGCTGAAATAACTGCCTGTGGATTAGGATACTTTTTCAATATGTTAATTGAAACTAATCCACAGGTATTAGAAAATACATTTTGATATCCATTAAAAGTTATGCACAAAGAACTACTAAGTTTCTTTTTAAATACTGACCTAGTATCAATAAGCTTATAGTAATCGCGTACTAATAGCTTTAAAGTGAGAATGTTGATGTCAGAGTCGGATGATACCTTGATATCTTCAAATTTTCCTAAACTTGCGATAGATAATGCATCATTTCTATCATTTTTCACTTTCCTAATGTCTTTATTTTTGTTACAATTAGTAACAAGAGGATTGATAACAAAGGTTTCGAAATTGTTATCCTTTAGAAAGTGGAAAAGAGTTAGATGATACACGCCTGTGGACTCCATAAAGAACACAGGCTTTGTGGAAAACTCTTCTTCTGCTTTTTTTATTTGCTCAATAAAGTATTTAAAACCCTCAGCAGTATGGAAGATTTTAAAAGGCTTCCGATATTTACTGCCGTCAGGCGCAAGGAATGCTGCAAAAGAGAATTCAGAAGCAACATCAATGCCTACTACAAGACTATTTAAGTATTTTGACATATATAACATCTCCTTTTGTAAAAGTGAGATAGAATAAAGATTCCACTTCTATCAATGAGGCTGTAACCTCGTTTGTGACACGGGTAGTTCCAAAATTGGAAACCCAACCAGCTAAAACACAGAAAACTCACTGATGGAATGATACGCTTTTTTACGAGTATTGGTAATTACTTACCGCTCAGGAGTGAAACATCTATCTTCTCTATTCAGGAGATATTATATCATTGTGGACTAACTGGTTCCTAGTATCCAATATTGGTAATTGACAGTAATCAGTAATCAGAATTGAGACAAGATTAAACAAAGTAAAATTATGAGTTGCGAATATTAGATAAGAGATTAGTGATAACATTCGTAGTTATTATGACTGATTTATTATCAATGATTACAACTACATTATACGAGGAGTGATAAGACATAGATATAATATTTTTATTAAAAGCAATCATAATAGCAATAGTAGAGGGGGTAACTGAATTTATCCCAGTATCTTCTACAGGTCATATGATATTAATTGGATGGGCAATTGGGTTTGAAGGGAAATTCGTAGAGATGTTTGAAGTTGTAATTCAACTTGGAGCAATAATGGCAGTTGTTGTTTTGTATTGGAAGAAGATTAAAGAAAGTATAATAGAATTTTTTAAGTTTATATTTACTAGAGGAAGAGAGGGAAAAAAGGGATTTAGATTTGGGATTAATGTTGTTACAGCATCGAGTCCCATGGCTATTGTAGGAGTAACATTTTACGATAAAATAAAATTATTGTTTAAACCAGAAGCTGTTATAGTAGGATTTATAGTTGGTGGATTATTGCTACTGATAATCGAAAAGAAATTTGCAGATAGGAAGCATAAAGTAGCTAGTATAGATGGCATAACCCCTGTACAATCATTAAAAATTGGCATATTACAACTTCTTTGTGTGTGGCCAGGAATGTCAAGAAGTGCATCTACGATTATGGGTGGATGGATTGCAGGATTATCAACACCGATAGCGGCAGGATTTTCATTTTTCATAGCGATTCCAGCTATGATAGGGGCAACAGGTAAGGACTTATTTGAATTTGATTATTCTATAATGACACTAACATTATGGATTTCATTAATAGCTGGATTTGTTGTGGCTTTCATAGTGTCCTTAATTGTTATGAAAAAATTTGTTGAGTACTTAAAAAAGAAGCCAATGAAAGTATTTGCAGTATATAGAATAGTAGTAGGGATTTTACTTGGAGCACTAGTATTAACTAAGGTTATCACCTTAACATAATCACCCTAATATAATAGGAGGACTAAGTATATGAAGATTTTAGATGTAAAGAATTTAAGCAAGGTATATGGTAATAAAATAACATTCAGTGCATTGGATAATATAAGTTTCGCCATAGCAGAAGGAGAATTTGTTGGAATAATGGGCCCATCAGGAAGTGGCAAAACAACATTATTAAATATGATTTCAACAGTAGATAAGGCAACATCAGGAGAAATAAGAATAAAAGATAAAAATCCACTAAATCTTAAGGGAGATGATTTGGCATTATTTAGAAGGAGAGAATTAGGATTTGTATTTCAAGATTTCAATTTGTTAGATACTTTAACAGTTGGTGAAAATATAGTACTTCCACTAACATTAGATGGAGTACTAGTTAAAGATCAGGATGAGGAACTTAATAGAATAGCAAAGATACTTGGAATAGAGAATCTAATTAATAAGAGAACTTTTGAAATATCAGGGGGAGAAGCTCAGAGAACAGCTATTGCAAGAGCATTAATACATAATCCTACTCTATTACTTGCTGATGAGCCAACTGGTAACTTGGATTCAAAAGCTGCTAAAAATGTAATGGAATTATTTGAAAAAATAAATAAAGATGAAAAAGTAACTACAATGATGGTAACTCACGATACATTTTCAGCAAGTTATTGTAATAGAATTCTATTTATAAAAGATGGAACAATATATAATGAAATTTATAAGGGAGATAGCAGGAAACAATTTTACCAGGAAATTATTGACGTACTTGCACTAATGGGAGGTGATAACTAATGAATTTTAGAGAGTTTGACACTAAAAATGTGTATAGAAATATAAAAGGTTATTTCGCTTACTTTTTAAGCAGTAGCATATCAGCGACACTATTATTCTCTTTTACTATGATTATAGTTCATCCTGACTTCGTGAAGCTTAAATTACCTAATAACATAAGAAATACACTTTATGTTACAACTGTAATTGCATACTTGTTTTTATGCTTCTTTGTATTTTACTCAGTAAGTGTATTTTTAAAAAGTAGATATAAAGAATTTGGAATACTTTATATTATAGGCTCATCAAAAAAACAAATACAGAGGATTATAAGTATTGAAAATATAATAATTAGTTCAGTATCAGCAGTAGTTGGGATAATAGTGGGAATAGTATTTTCAAAAATATTATTAGCAGTTAGTGGAAAATTATTAGGATTTAATGCACTAGGATTTTATATTCCAGTAAAAGCTATGATTATTACTTTAATTGCATTTATATTGATAGGAATAGTAATTCCAATATTTTGTTCATTTGTTATAAAAGAAGATATGGTTTTAAGATTACTTAAAGGAACTAAAAAACCAAAAACAGAACCAAAATCATCTATTATTTTGTCAATTATATGCATAGTATTATTGACAGTAGGATATTATCTATCAATTACATCAAGTGAAAAGACACTAGCCTATAGAATAATACCTGTAACAACAATGGTAATTGTAGCAACTGGATTGTCAATACTTTTTTGTACAAACTTTATTCGGACATCTTAACCTTATATTCCTTTGGTGTCATATAGTCTAACGAACCATGAATTCTATGGTTATTATACCAGTTTACGTAATCAAATAACTCTCGTTCCAATTCTTCAAAACTGCTAAATACTCTATCATATGCAAATTCTGTTTTTATTATTTTATACGTTGCTTCTGCAACTGCATTATCGTATGGACAGCCTTTTTTACTAAGTGACCTTTGGATCTTAAATGTTTCTAAAACCTCATCTATAATCTTATTTTTAAATTCGTTGCCCCTGTCTGTATGGAATATATTTATGTTGCTTAGATTACAATCTGCCCTCATAAAGGCCTCATATACAAGCTTAGCATCCTTATTCTTGCCCACAGAGTAACTTATTAACTCTCTATTATGTAAATTTATAAGAAGGCATATGTAGTGCCATTTTCCAGCAACATTTACATAGGTTAGGTCACTTACAACAACATCTAGATTGGATCTATTTTGAAAATCTCTATTAACGATGTTGTCAACTTTATCATTGTTACAACCAGATTTATGTATTTTAAACTGTTTAATAGTATAATTTGATACTAGTCCATATTTCTTCATTATGCATGCTATTTTAGCTCTTGATGCCTGAATTTCTATCTTGGATAGCTCAACCTTTATTTTTCTTGTACCGTAGTTATTTTTACTATCTTTGAAAATCTTTATAATTGCATTTTCTAACTCTGAATTAAACCTGCGTTCTTTACGTTTATAGTAAACTAACCCTCTTGGAATGCCTAGTGCTCTGCACATTGCGCTAATACTGTATTTATACTTATTTGCTAAAATAAGTTCTATTTTCGTCCCATTATCAGCGCTGCTTGCTTTAAAATATCATTTTCCATCTCTAATCTAGCATTTTCTTTTTTCAATCTAAGCAACTCATTTTCGGCATCGCTGCGATTATCTTTTGCTTTAAATGATCCAGTACTACTATAATCTGCAACCCATTTATTAATAGTGGATTTAGCCACCCCGTATTCTCTTGATATTTCTGCAATAACCTTACCATTATTCCTAAGTGCTACTAGTTGTTTTTTAAATTCCTCAGTATAATTTTTCCCATTTCTCCCCATGATATAAACCACTCTCTCTTTCTCATATTTTTATATTATACCATGTCCGAATATTTATTGTACAACTAATTATAACCTATCCACTTCTGTTGTAACGGTTGTTGCAATCTTTTCCGTAAGAAAATCTCTTGCGGTAAAGTCACAAGTTAAGAAAGAAATGAATTTTTTAAGGGACTTAAAAGAAGGATGGCTGATTATTCTCCAGGCTAAAGGAGTCATGCTGTTAATTGTACTTGTTTCCGTTTTAATGTTTTATATGGGATTTATTCAGGTGCTGTCAAAACCGATGATTTTATCCTTTACCAGTGAGAAAACAACAGGAATTCTGCAGACAGTCGTTGCCTGCGGTATGATGGTATCCAGTATCATGATTGGCGGTGGAATCTTAAAGAGCAAATATGTAAATGTCATGGTGGCAAGCTTTATTGTGTCTGGTATTACTATGGCAGGATTTGGTGCAACGACAAGCATGACCGTCATTATTATTTCTGGATTTTTATTCTTTGCTTCGCTACCATATGCAACTACAAGTATTGATGTTCTCATAAGGAAATCCATTGATAATGAGAAACAGGGTAGAGCATGGGGACTTATTTCTTTGATTTCACAGCTGGGATATGTAATTGCTTATGTTTTGGCAGGTGTTCTTGCAGATTATGTATTTAATCCGGCACTGGTAGAAGGCGGTGTGCTGGCGGATACTGTTGGAAAAGTCATAGGAACTGGTGAAACAAGAGGAATCGGATTCTTACTAATTCTTGCCGGACTAGGCCTTGTAATTACAGCACTTATTGTTTCTAAATCAAAGACTATCCGTGAAATGGATTCGCAGAAAGAAGCAGAAGGTAGTTTGGATGAATAACAATCATTTCAATGATGAGAGCTTGCGAAGCAAAGATATATAGTCGGAAGGAGAAAAAATAATGTTTTTTAAAATTGTAAAGAATGATTTCGGCAGGAAGAAAATCATAACTGTGGCAGTGTCTGTATTTATAACCATGGCAGTTATTTTGGCAGCTAGTGCAACAAATATCATTGCAAATCTGGTTCAGTCGATGTCGGAACTTCAGAAATGTGCAGTCCCATCTGACATTACGCAGATGCATTCCGGAAAATATGACCAGGCAGAAATAGATAAATTTACAGAAAAGCAACGTGAGAATATAGCGATGCAGGAGACGATGGTTCTTCTAAATTTCGGTGGAAATGATATCCTTTTAGGTAAAAATGAAACGATGGCTGGAACAGTACAGGATATTTCATTTGTTGTACAGAATAAGAAATTTGATTTTATATTAAATCTGAATAATGAAAAGCTGAATGTAAAGGAAGGTGAAGTGGCGGTTCCCATCTATTTCATGGAAAGACATGACTTAAAAATAGGTGATACGATTACGGTGAAAAGTGAAGGATACCTGAAAGAGTTTGTCATTTCAGATTATGCAAGAGATTATGAGATGAACTCTTCCCTTACTTCTTCGAAACGGTTTGTTATTAATCAGGCGAACTATGATGAAATGCTTAAGAAACAGGTAGGGGAACTGGAATATCTTATCGAATTTAAACTTAATAAAAACGGGGATTCTCAGGCTGCTTTGACTGCATATATGGTCGCAGGTCTTCCGGCAAACGGTCCTACAGTCGGAGCAAAGATATTTATGGTGTTTGCTGCTATGTCAGATGTGGCAGTTGCGATGGTAATTATACTTATCAGTATTTTGATGATTATTATATCCTCGGTCTGTATCAGACTTACGTTTCTGGCAACGATTGATGAAGATTTAAGAGAAATCGGTGTTATGAAAGCAATGGGAATATCCAAAAAGGATATAAAGAAGGTGTATATTACCAAATACAGAGTTATGTCAGTGGTAGCCTGTATAATAGGCTATGTGCTTTCCTTTGTAGTGGTAAATCTGTTTAACGGTAATATGAGACTTTATATATCTTCGGATTTATCAGGAAACTTAAAATATGTACTATCTCTTATAGCTCCATTATTTGTATATTTCATGATTGTGATGTACTGCAAGAAAGTACTGAAAAGAATCGATAAGATTTCTGCGGTGCAAGCTTTGCGAACAGATATCATGGAGCGTGGAAAGAACCGAAAATACAGGTTTCCATTGCTTAAGAACAAATTCCTGCGCACCAATATTTACATGGGAATTAGGGATGTATGGAAGCGTTTCAAGTTATACAGGTTACTGATTTTTATTTTCGCCGTATGTACGGTTATTGTAATTCTTCCGTTAAATATGTATAACACCATGAATTCACGGTCATTTTCCACATACATGGGAATAGGAAAATGCGACATGAGAATCGATCTTCGAAAGACAGATACGATTACACAAGATTTTGAAAAGCTGCAGGAAGAGCTGCAGGAAGATTCGGATATTGAAAAGCATGCTGCCTACATAACATGTTCCTACCAGGTCAAAAATGCTAAAGGTTCCTGGGACTATATTAATATTGAAACCGGAGATTTTGACCTATTTCCATTAAATTATGTGGAAGGGAGAGCAACGAAGGGTGAAGGAGAAATCGCACTTTCCTATGCAAATGCGTCAAAAGACGGATTAAACAAGAAAGTGGGAGATGAAGTAGTAGTAAAGGTTGCCGGGACAGAAAAGACTATGAAAGTATGTGGTATTTATCAAGATATTACAAATGGTGGGAAAACAGCAAAGTCGGATACTAGTCTTGGTTTAAATGAAGATGCCGTTCTTTGGTATATTGTAAACATGGATGTGGCGACCGGCGTTGATATTAGAAAGAAAATGGACTACTATCAGAATACCTATGATTCTGCGAAGGTAAATGATATCAAAGAATATACTGGGCAGACTCTTGGAAATATCATTGATCAGATGAGCACAATTGTTATAGGCGGAATCGCAATTGCATTAATAATTGTTGCATTGGTAACTGTATTATTCCTTAAGATGTTATTGGCAAAGGATATGTCCCAGATTGCAATCATGCGAAGTGTGGGATTAACTTCTAAAAATATTAAACATCAATATATGGCAGGAACTTTGATGGTACTGATATTGGGAATCATACTTGGAGTGCTGGCTTCTGGTTATTTAGGGGAGTTTCTTGTAAGTATGGCAATGTCCTCTATGGGAGCTGCAAGAATTCAATTTGTTAATGTTGCATGGCAGACCTTACTGCTATGTCCGTTAGTGCTGATTGTAGTAGTTGGAGTTACTATATCTGTGTGCTGCACAGTAACAGTAGAAGATGATTTATCTGTAGGTTTAAGAAGTTAGAACTGCCGAAAAATAAGGCATTCCGGGGTGCCTCTGTGGATATAGACTTTGATTTGAATATTTTACATTGGAGGAATATATATGAGCAATATATTAGAAGCAAGAAGTATGAAGAACAAAATCTCCCTACGGTCGAGTATTAAAGTGATGCTCCACAAATAGTGTGGCATCACCTCTTAATTATCATATCTGAACCACATTCTATACACAAAACAATAGGACTACCACTTTTCTTGTCATATTCTTCAGGCGTATAACATTCAAACGCAACAAAGTCAGGCACTTCTTCTTCAAACCCACATTTTTTACATTTAAAAAGTATCATTTTATCACGTTCTTGTGGTCGAAATGGTATGCTATCCTCATTCACTTTACCTTTAAAAATTCTTTTAATACGTTCCCATATCATATATATACCCATACTTTCTATGCCATATTTGCCACAATTCCATTAGCTGGCCGCATTTTAAACACTTTCTCGGATCTTTGGAAAAATTAATAATCATTAATTCTCTATAAGTCATTTTTCTTGTTTCCTTTTTCCAATTTATTTTTAGTGTGAACTGAATTGCCTTAAGACCACTTTTTATGTATTGCAAAAGACCAAAACACTTCCGAACTTTTACACTTATACTGCCTGCATATACTCCGTATAGTCTAACCATCTTGAAATATTTAGGGGTAATATGCATTAATAATCTACCTACAAATACTTGCGCTGTAACTGTTTCTTCTACTCTTTCATTGGTTTCATGACTCTTATACCAAAACGTTACATTTTTCCCATCATAACTAAGTATTCTATATTCTGCTATCGCGGGCCTTGCTAAATATCTACCGATATATCTTGCTGCACCTCTTGCGCTTTTCATTCTTGATTTTGCATTTATATAAAATCCATCTGGATAATCTTTGAACATTTTTAAGTACTCTGTTTTTTTCTCTGGATTTTTACTAATCATATAATTTATTAATTTGTACTGCCATACCTTCCTAAAATACTCATAGTCGAAGAAGCACATATCTTTAACTTCGTTACTCCTTGTTTTTATTTCTGGAACCAATGCATGCACATGAGGGTTAAATCCTATATTCCTTCCAAATGCATGAACTACTCCAATCATTCCACTTTGCCAAAGTACTCCTCCTTTTTTGCTCCTTTTCTTCTTTTGATATTCTTCTCTATTTTTATAGTTTACACCATTTGCAAACTCATTTATAACCTCATACACCATGTCTTGCAGGTCTTTAAGACTCTCTCTATTCCAGAAAAAATATTTTCTGTACTCAGCGGGTATTGTGAACACACAATGTCTATGTGGTACATCTAAAATCTTGTTTACTTGTTTTTCTACCCATTCACTTATGTACTTTTTCCCACATTTACTGCAAAATCTACTTTTGCATGTAAATCCTATTTTAAATACTTCTAAACATTTTAAGCATATATACGCAACAAAACCTAATGAAATATCTCCACATCCTATCATTTTCATTACTTCGATATTCATATGTTCTCTCATCTTTTCAGGATACTTTTCTTTATTCAATTTCCAAAACTCTGGATAATTATCTTCAAATATTTGTTTTATAGTAATCTTATTTTTTTTCATGATTTAATCATCTCATATTTATCTGATTTTTTCTATCTATTTTTTAGCTAGAATGTTATCCACAGCGGTTTCCGCAAGCTGTTTCCTATATAATAAAAAAGTAGAATTATGGAAAGATAATGAGCTTCATATCTTAAAGGATGTAAACTTTGCGATAGAAAAAGGTGAATTCGTATCGGTCATGGGGCCATCTGGAAGCGGGAAGTCAACACTGCTATATAATGTAAGTGGTATGGATAGAATTACTTCTGGTAGTGTGAAATTTAAGGGACGTGAAATGGTTGGACTAAAAGAAGAAGAACTGGCGAAGATTAGGCTTAATAACATGGGATTTATTTTTCAAGATATTAATCTTTTAAAGAATCTGTCAGTGATTGACAATGTTATGTTTCCTGCCTTTGTATCAAAAGATGCGGATAAAAATGTGGTATATCAAAACGCAAAAAAACTACTTAAAATGACAGGAATTGAAAAGCTTGCAGATAATAATGTCACCCAGGCATCTGGTGGACAGCTGCAGAGAGCCGGCATTTGCAGAGCACTTATAAATGATCCGGATATCATATTTGGAGATGAACCAACCGGAGCATTAGATTCCAAATCGGCAACAGAGATTATGTCAATTCTTGCAGAGATAAATAAAAAAGGAACAACCGTAATGCTCGTTACGCATGATGTAAAGGTGGCATCAAAAACCGAAAGAATATTGTATATGGTAGATGGAAATATTGTTGCACAGAACAAAATGCGTAAATACGATGCGCAGCATGACGATATTAAGGAAAGGGAAGAAAGCATTATGAAATGGTTAGTGGAAAATGGATTCTAATTTTTCATTACATGTGTAACAAATACAGAATAAGCACTATAAAATGCCATAGGGAGTTAAGAGATACTTCCTGTCCAGGACAAAACTTTCCTTTAACGGAGGTTAAATCCATGGTATGCAGTATCTTAGCTAGCGATCGTAGCTAAGATACTTATACTGTGTAGGAAGAAGACACCCTATGGTTTATATCAAAATCATTTAACATGACAGTTAATGAACTTATGAATTTGAATGGTTTGAAAGATAGTAGTGGTAGCAATTTTATAATACTAAGTACTAGTGACTTTAGTCATAAGTAGTTAACGGTATATCTATACTAATTCTATTCATATTAGTACCATCTGTATTAATTAAATATAGTTCGTATGCAGGAGGTGAATCAGGCCAGTTTGTATACTTAAAAAATAAAAGTTTATCGCTCTTATGATAATAAGTAGGACTATTTTCAGATACTCTTAGATTAGTTAATTGTTTAGCTCTTCTCGTTTTAATATCCATAGTATACAGTTCATATTCAAAGGGGCTAAGACTTTTAGCTACAGCTGAAAAAGCAATAGAATTATTATCGGGCGATAATTTTATATCGCCAATTGTGTCATTTTCTTCAATTGTTCCATAATCTTTTATGGATAGAATTGAAATTGGATTGTTTAAAGCATTTAATGAAATTGTGGAAATGTTATTTCCTACTTCATCAGACCTGTTAAAGATTAAAGTGTTTCCATCTTTTGTGATATTTAAATCTTTTATTTGATACTCTTTAATAAAGGTAAGTTGCTTTAAGTTCTTTCCGTTTATGTCAACAGAGAAAATATCATATTCATGTGTAGAAGTCCTGTGAATTCATCATCATAAGGTTTGAAAATTAATATTAATAAGCCTATAATTAATGTGAAAATAAAAATACGTTTCATGATTTTATCTCTTCTAAAGGGTAGAATTCAACATTTTTATGAAACTCACTCGTTATCTTATAATGTTTATCGGGATGTGAATCACCTAAAGTCTTTACCATAGTAAATTTTCTCAATATAGAATTTGTAGTATTTGATTTTTGTTCATTATCCAATAATTTATTAATCTGAATCACGCCAACATCCCCCTCCAACTAATTCGCATTAAAATATTATTTTACTTATACCGTATATTTACAATTGATGAACTATTTAAGAATATTCCGAACTAATCAAATATTATATATATTTGTAGTATTTCTTACTATAGAAGCCTAAAGTCCAATTTTCATAAAGCTCACTGTGAAAGGTAAATGTTTATACTTTCTTGTACCTGTATGTATAAATCCTAAACCACTGTACCAATTCATTAATTTCGTACTTTCCTCAATTACTCCAATAGTCATTTTATTACTTCCCATTTCGCGGGCTTTATCCATTGCAAAAATAATCATTTCTCTGCCATAACCTTTATGGCGATATTCTACCAATACAGCGAGATTATTCAGTCCAAAACTCCCACCATCATTCTTGCTAAGCGAAAAATAACCTACAATGATACCATTATCCAGGTAAGCAAACATTGGTCGACCTTCATCATACTGCTTATATAATTTTTCATCTTTCATAAAACTTGCATTCCCTGGACAGTTCTCTTTTGTAAGACTAAATTCTTGTGCTACCGTTCCAAAACTTTTTCTGATTACTTGTACACATACTTTAATCTCATCTCTTTCTATCTGCCTTATCATTTTATCACTTCCATACTCACATTTTATTAATAATATTTACTTCGTAATAAACTACTGTTGCGACTAACGTAGAAAACAGTATGATATATTAGTGGTGTTGTTCTTTGAAGTGCATCATGTGCAGAGGAACTAATAAATATATATGGTATCCAAACATTATTAAGTAATAAAAAATAGAAAATCTTTCATGTTTAGGTTAGTAGATAATTCTTTTTAATATACTCAATCCATTTATTTTGCAATTGCTCCTCTGTTATGCCAAAAATGCCTATAACGTTATCCGGTGATTTTATTAAATTATATAACTTACCATAACCAAACTCTTCAACTATTGATTCTACTATTGTGTATGAATATTGATACCCGTTGCGTTTGAAAAATGTTTCAAAATCATCTCCAGTATCTAAATCATTGAGTGTAGGAATCGTACTGTTTACTAAACCTTCATTAATTGTTTTCCTTATCCAGTTTTCATTATTATCTTTTGCTTCGTAACATGCAATTCCTTCATTCAACCATCTGGGCGTATGATTATTTATTTTATTTACTATTATATGCACAAACTCATGAACAGCTGTATTTACTACGTTATCAAATTGTGAACCAGGTGGTGGATTTAAAGGAGATGCTATTACAATTTTGTCTACCCCAATCCCTCCTCTTATCCAATCAGGTGCATTGGGAAATCCTAAAGCAATATGAAGCTGATTAATGTCTGAATGAATCTCAATAGTCAGTTTCTCTTTAAGTTGTTCATTAAAAATAATTGTAATTCTATTGTAACTATTTTCGAGAACATTTGAAACTTTATCTATACATGTCTTATCTATTTCAGTGTAATAAATTATAAAATGTTGAGTTTCTTTTCTTAAAATTAGTTTGTAATCTTTCTCTTTATATATCTGTTCACATTCTACGTTACCCGAACAATCTTCTTTTCTTTGCTCTATCATTTCAGTTTTCTCCCTTATAGTTAATATTATTTTCGAATATGTTGGTTTGTACGTTATTTTTTACAATTATTCATGTATCGCAGAATCACGATTGATGTACTATATAAGAATAAGACGACTATTATAATTTATCTAAATGATTTTCTGTATACACTTCAATTCCATTTTTAATTAATAGTTCTGCGGTTAAACCATTTCCTTTTACTAGTTTCCCAGAAAATGTGCCATCATATATAAGTTCACAACCACACGAAGGACTTTTAGGTTGTAGTATTGCTTTTGATACCTCTGACTTTAGCAATTGCTAAAGCCCTTTCTGCACCTTCAATAAACTCTTTAGTAAAATCTTGCCCCTCTTTACTAATTACTTTTTTATTGTCACTTTCATATATGACAATCTCACAACATGGTCTTTGAGTAGGCAACCCAACTATAACTTTATTCTCACTATTTCTCCCATCATATCTACAATTAACTCCTGCTAAACAGGAACTTACCAAGTACATGTAGCACCATCTCATTTTATTAGTTTTATGATATAAGAATTTTCAGTTGCATAATAATTTTACAATGATACATGTATCGTAGAATCACGATACATACATGTATCATTAATGAAAAATATGAACTAATCTTAAATATGAAAATTTATTGTTCTTCAATCAAATCAGGCAAATATCCCATTTTAAGCATTGCATTGATATATCCTAAGAAACGTTGAGTATGTTTTTCAATATCATCCTCACTTATACCTATAAAAATTATCACTTGATAAATGAGACTACATCCACCGCAGCTAAAAAGATAATCTCCCGTAGTTTCCTCAAAGAAGAAACAAATATCCTCCATTTTTATTTTCTTAGCATCTTGATTTGTAAGTTCCATAAATTCTTGTACGTCTTGATACTCCTGCTCATAAAAAACCTCATTACGTTTTGTATGAGGTAAATAGTATCCATGAATATTAAGTCCAAACTGTTGAGGAGAAGAATTCTCTGCTTCCTGACGCATAGCACTTTCTTCTTTATCCCATTTTTCTATTTCCTCGTCTGTCATATCAAATGAAAATCTTGGTGCTTTATGCTCCAGTTTATCTTTAAAATGGCTCATAATCACATTTAATTGAAAACTTTTCATACGCCTATCATTTGAGGTTAGAGGCAGCGCATCACACTGCTCTAAAAAATATTGCTCTGTTTCCTTAAATGTATGGGCACATGCAGTCACTAATTTAGCATATTCTTGCAACGCCTGTTGGAATTTTTCTTCCCATTTATCATCTGTTAATTTTACTACATTATTGTTTAGAATAGTTATACTGCTATCTTTATTTCTCTCAAGAGACATTAATATTCCTCCAATTCCATAAAAGTTAGATTAATAAACTTTATTACGTTTTATTTTACGAGTATAACATGAAATATTTATTTAATTATACTAATAATACCATAAATTTTTAAATAGAGTATATATGGATTTATCCAGTAGAGCGGGTAATTCTTATTCACAGCAACAATATAAAATCAACTATAAATTGTTATTCAATTTAGGTAATTCATAATGAATAATTATTAGTACATTTGTAAATAACAATAAAAAAAAAGGCGTACTAAACTAAAATTATAATGGACCATATGTCAATGACATTTTAAAAAAAAGAGCCTTTTAAAAATACCCTCTTTAAAATGAATATGGGTTTTGTCTCTGCATCTCTCTTATATATTCTTCTGCCTGCTTCTGGTATTCTAATATATTTTTATTAGACTTCTCTTACAGTAGTAGTGCTTTTTCCTTTTCAAATTCTTTCAATTCAGAAATTCTCGTTACTTCTTTTTGAGCTTCCACAGCTGAAACTTCAAGTTTTATTTTTAGGGTATCAACGTCGATGTCTTTGGATATTATTTTATTCTCAAGATCTATTTTTCTTGCCTGACTATCTGCAAGTAAGGTTTTAACTGTTTCATTTTCACTTTTTACCTTGTTTAATTCATAATCACCCATGAGGATTCCCATAAACTCTTTACTACTCTTACCGCTTTCTTGAATGAATTCTATGAGTTTTTCTTTATCATTTGTTTCCATTATTGCTGAAAAAGGGGTAGTAACCATTAATCATAAATTTACTATGTTAAGAAAATATAGCCAAAATAACGATAAATCCAGGAGAATATTTAAAATACTCGTGTTATTTTAATATTTTTCTCAAAGAAGTTACATTAGCTAATATATACTTATAATATTTTCAATTTTTATCTCTTTGAGGTGTAGAAGGTACAGAATATTTCTTATAATTGAAATTTATGTTATATTTAGTATATAAATAAAGTCTAATTTAGGCTTATTTACTAATATAAACAATATACCATAAAGTAATGGAGACAAAAATGATATCAAGATTTGTTAACTTAAATATTAAAGAAAGTACAAATATTACATAGATAAATAAGGTGGCGGGAAATGTGGTAAAGGTTTTATTAGTTGAAGATGACGAATCATTGAATAGAGGTATTAGTTTTTAGCTAAGCAGAGAAGGAATGAAGGTATTTACTGCTAGTTGTATTAAAGAGGCAAGAGAGATTTTTAATAATGAAAATATTGATTTTATTATACTTGATGTAGGGCTTCCAGATGGAAATGGATTTGATTTTTGCTGCGAAATCAGAAAAAAAAGTAATGCTATAGTAATATTTTTAACAGCTTGCGATGAGGAAGTAGATATAGTTACAGGTCTAGACATGGGTGCTGATGACTACATTACAAAGCCGTTTAGTTTTATGGTGCTTTTGTCTAAGATAAATGCTCTTATTAGAAGGAATTGTGTGAAAAAAGGAGAAGAAAAGATTATGTCTCAAGGTATAGTTTTTTATCTTAAGGATATGAAGATATTAAAAAATCTAGAGGAAATATTTTTAAGTAAAACAGAACTGAAATTATTCAAATACTTAATTATGAATCCTAAGCAAATTCTTACAAAGGAGCAGCTTTTAAATGAATTGTGGGATATTGATGGGGATTTTATAGACCCAAATACTATAGCTGTAAATATAAGAAGACTTAGAGAAAAAATTGGTGATGATGCCTCAAATCCAATATATATAAAGTCAGTGAGAGGCGTAGGGTATATGTGGGTAGGTGAGTGTAAAAAATGTCTGTAGATATAAAAAAAGAGCCATTATTTAAGAAGCTTACAGTAATAGTAATGATAAGTGTATTTATAATGGGTACAATATTTTTAGGTTCGCAATATTATTTTATAAATAAACTTTATAATAGTCAGTTTCAGATAAATCAAACAATGGTTGGTACGCTTACTAGTATGTATCCAGAAAATGAAGTTGAAATTGTAAAGGCCGTTATTGATAAAAGTGATGATAAATATAATAAAAGTGGACAAGATATACTTGCAAAATACGGATATCATGATGATTCAACCATAGCCTACGATAAGGTGAAAAAAGAATATTTTTTTAATATAATAACCTATGACATAATAATAATAGTAGTAATATCTATGATTGTTATTGCTCTCTTGTGGTTCACAATAAAATATTTTTTTCGCAAGATAGATAGTTTTTCTTTAGCTGTGGATGAAATCATGAAGGATAATTATTCTTTCGATATGAATGATTATGACCAGGGTATTTTATCTAGGCTAAATTTTCAATTTAAGCAAATGAGTAAGAAACTTGAAAGTAATATAACTACGCTTGAGGCAGAAAAAGAAAATATAAAATCATTAGTAACTGATATTTCACATCAATTAAAAACACCAGTATCATCTATTAAGCTTTTCAATCAAATTTTATTAGAGGACGATATAAGCAGTAGTGAGAGAATAGAGTTTTTAACTAGAAGTGAAAGTGATATTAATAGCTTGGAATGGTTAGTTGGATCACTAGTTAAGTTGTCAAGACTCGAAGTAGGTATGATAAATATTAAAATGCACAGAGAAGACTTAAAAAATACTATCTTAAAAGCTATTAATGAAATTTATTTTAAAGCAGAGGAAAAGAATATTGAAATAATTATTGGAAATTTCAAAAACATGCTTATAGATCACGATACAAATTGGACAAAGGAAGCAGTATTTAATGTTTTAGAAAATGCAGTAAAATATACAAATGAAGGTGGAAAGATATCTGTAGATATGATCGAAATGGAATCATTTATTAGAATAGATATTGAAGATAGCGGAATTGGTATATCAGAAAATGAAATGAGTGATGTTTATAAAAGATTTTACAGGGGAAAATCAAAGGGCGTTCAAGTAAAAGAAGGTAGTGGTGTAGGGTTATATTTAACAAGAAAAATACTTGAAATTCAAGGTGGAAGTATAATATTAACTTCAAGGCAAGGAGAAGGTACTGTGTTTAACTTTTTCTTACAAAAGTGTTAGCTAGTATGAAAGCGTATTGAAAGAAAATAATGTTATTCTTTATATATAGATGACAGAAGACAATTGATAGTTAAAAGTTAAGAGTGAATAAATTTAAATTTTAACTTTCAATTTCCCACGTTCAACTTCAAAATATAGGGGGATAACAAATATGGAAATTTTAAAAACAGTTAATTTAAAAAAATATTATGGTAAAGACGAAAATCTAGTAAAGGCGCTAGATGATGTTAGTATATCCATTAAAGAGGGTGAGTTTGTAGCTATAGTTGGAACTTCAGGTTCAGGAAAAAGTACTCTACTACATTTGCTTGGTGGACTTGACACGCCAATGTCCGGAAAGGTTATTATTGATGGCACAGATATTTATTCTATGAAGGATGATAAACTTGCTATTTTCAGAAGAAGAAAGATTGGATTTGTGTTTCAAGCGTTTAACTTAATTCCAGTTTTAAATGTTTGGGAAAATATAACTTTTCCAATAGGGCTTGATAATAAAGTCGTAGATAAAGATTATATAAAAGAATTAATGGAAACTATTAAGATATATGATAAAAAAGACAATCTACCAAATGCATTGTCAGGAGGTCAGCAGCAAAGAGTGGCAATAGCAAGAGCTCTTGCTACAAAACCAGCAATTATACTTGCAGATGAACCAACTGGAAACTTAGACTCTAAAACAGGACAGGAAGTAATAAATTTATTGAAAATGTCTGCTAAGAAGTATAACCAAACACTTATTATGATAACTCATGATGATAAAATAGCACAAATGGCAGATAGAATTATTAGAATTGAGGATGGTAAGATAAAAGGGGGATTTGTAAATGAATAGTTTATCAAATCTTTCAAAAAAAAACCTGAAAATGAATAAAAGAATAAACTTAGTAGCTATGATTTCTATAATTTTATCCACATGTCTTATTACTGCAATAAGCATATTAACCTATAGTATGCATGAAATGAATGTAGATAAAGTAGTAAAACAAGTAGGATATAGTCATGCTACGTTTAGTCATCTTTCAACTAAAAATTTGGAGATTTTAAAAAACCATAAAAATGTTAAAGAAGTAGGAGAAAGCATTCAGCTAGGAAATTATCAAGACATTAGGTTTGCACCAAATTTATTAAGATTATCTTATAATGATGCAATTTATGCGAAAAATAATAATGAGAAAATTATAGAAGGTACTTTTCCTAAAAAAGAAAATGAAATAGCAGTGCCAAAATGGATGTTAGAAGAAATGGGAGTAAAAAGTAGTATAGGAGAAAAAATAAATATTCATTATAGCAGTAGTAATAAACAGCTAAAATCACACTATGAAGGAAAAGGAGAATTTGTACTCTGTGGAATTTTAAATGATAGTGATGAAGAAAAAAATAGGAACACTGCTGTATCTCTTGTATCAAAAGAATATATACTTAAGCATGTAAAGAATAAGGATATTGATTTACAGGCGGATTTTACTGTAAAAGGATTTAATATTAAAGACACGATATATAGTGTAGCAAAAGATTTGGGTATTGATAATAAGAATGTACATGTAAATGAGGAATATTTAAAGGCACTGGGAGTTGAACATGATATTATGATGGTTTCAGCCATTATATGTATTGTAATAATAGCTGCATGTGTACTTGTTATAAATAACATTTTTGTTATTCATATAGGAACTAAAATAAGAGAATTTGGACTTGTATCCGCACTTGGAGCAACTAAAAAACAAATTAGAAAGTTAGTGTTTAAAGAAGGTTTAATGCTATCACTCCTAGGAATTCCATTAGGTATTATACTTGGACACATTTTAAGCTTTAGTGTAGGACATTTAGTTTTTATTTCGGATTCATATATAAAAGTTGAAACCTCAATTTTTATTATATTAATAGCAACTTTTATTAGCTTAATCACAATTATACTTTCTCTAAGAAAGCCTAGTAAAATAGCTTCTAAAATATCGCCTATAGAAGCCATAAGATATAGTGGTGTAAAAATTAGTTCAAAGAAAAAGAAAAGAAAGGGAGAGAAAATAATAAGCTTAAAAAAATTAGCATATTTAAATCTTTGGAGAAACAAAAAAAGGACAATAGTCACAGTGATATCTATATCATTAACAGGAGTTTTAATCATATTATTTTCAAGTATGGCTAATGTAATTGATTTAGATACATTGGTAGATACTTATGTATCAGGAGATATTGAACTTACTAGTGTTAATGCTTTAGGCACTTATGGTGATATAGGAGATGACCCACTAGATAAAAAAATATTAAATGATATTAAAAAGATAGATGGGATAGAAAAAGTTACTACTTTTAAGCATAATTTACCAAAATATACAGATGGAAAACATTGCGATTTATATGGATATGATGAGAATTCACTTGAAGAATGCAAAAAATATATGGTTGATGGTAAATTATCAATAAGTGATATGAAAAATAAAAACATAATATTAGTTAAAAGAGATTTAGAGGATACTAGTTACAAATATAATAATTTAAAAGTTGGAAACAAAGTAAAAGTTGTGGTTCATGATAAAGCGTCAGATTCAGATATTGAAAAAGAGTTTATAGTTGGTGGATCATTTAACAAGTTACCTGAAAAATTACCATTTCGTCATATGGGACCAACTCTTATAGTCCATGAAGCAACTTTTGATAGAAATATTAATGATAAGCGAATAGCAAGAATATCAATAAATATTGAAGAGGCTAAATACGAAAGTGTGGAAAAATCTATAAAAAAACTTTCCTCTAAAAATGAGAGAATATCATTTTCATCTAAAAAAGAGTTTAAAGAAAAACAGGAAAAGGATATGCTAGGAATGAAAATTGCTAGTATGAGCTTAGTTGGTATCATTGGCTTAATTGGGGTTATTAATTTAGTTAATACAATGATTACAAGCATAATGGCTAGAAAAAAAGAATTAGCAATGATGCAAGCAGCAGGACTTACAAACGCTCAGTTGAGAGCTATGCTTCAAATTGAAGGTATGTACTATTCTGTAATAAGCTTAATAATGTCTATTACAGGAGGAGTGTCACTAGGGTATTTATTTTACCTTGCTAATAAAGACGGTAATGAACACATTATATATAGATTACCAATTGGATCAATACTTGCAGTAGCAATAGGATTTATAGCAATTCAGTATGTTATAACTTATATTGTAGAAAGAAAACTACACGGTGAAACTGTAATTGAAAGAATAAGGTGTAATGAATAATTAATATATTTCCTTATTATAAGTAAAAACTATTTATTAGGGATTAAAAAAGTTTAGTGTAATCTATTTTAATTGAATTATCTTACCATATACCTCATATGTGGAGTGATGTTTGATGCTAATAAAAAAAATATATATGCCATAATAAGAAAAGATAGCAAAACTTTGTATTAAAGTTTTGCTATCTTTTTTATTAGCAAAGTGATTTATACTCCCACTTATAGAAGTGGGATACTATCCTTTTGAAATGTCGTTAAATATGGATAAAAGCAAAAAAAGATATTATAGGTAAAACAAAGAAATTAAAGGTAAAATAAAGATAAAATGATAAAATTTGTAGTATAATGAAGATAGAATAAGGTTCAGGACTGCAAGGATTATTTTTGAAGAGAAAATATGAACAAAAAAATGAATTATGAATAAAATAAGGGGCTTAGAAAGCATGAAGAGAGAAAAAATACTAGAAAATTTAAAATCACAAATAAAAATGGGTAATCATATTATTGGGGTAGCTGCAGGTGCAGGAATAACGGCAACATATGCCAAACAGGGTGGGGCTGATTTTCTTTTGATGTTAAATTCAGGTAGGTTTCGCCAAATGGGGAGGGGCTCACTAGCAGGTTTTTTACCGTTTTGTAATAGCAATGATATGGTAATGGACTTTGCTTCTAAAGAAATAATGCCTTTGGTAACTGACATACCTATTATTTTTGGCCTTAATGCAACAGACCCTACTAAAAACATAGATAGTTACATAGGTGAAATAAAAGGCATGGGTTTTTCTGGTATTAATAATTACCCGACAGTTGGACTAATTGACGGTCAATTTAGCGAGGCTCTAAAAGACAATGGACAGCATTATCTAATTGAAGTGCAAGCAATAAGAATAGCCCATGAAAAAGATATGTTTACAGTTGCATTTGTATTTGACGAGATACAAGCAGCTCAGATGATTGATGCTGGAGCTGATATAATTTGTGCACATTTAGGATTAACGGGAGGAGGGTTATTAGGGGCAAAAAAAGTATTCTCTCTGGAAGCCGCAAAGGTTAAAGTGGACAAGATATTTAATAAATGTAATGAATTAAAGCCAGAAGTAATTAAGTTGGTTTATGGTGGCCCTGTAAAGACACCAATTGATATTCAGTATATGTATAGTAGTAATAAAAACTTAATGGGATATATAGGTGGGTCTGCATTTGAGAGAATTCCATCAGAAAAGGCGATTACAAATATAACAAAAGCCTTTAAAATAGCAGGGCAGCTGAATGAAGATGATTTAATGATTAAGATGTTGGATGGAGTTACAAAACACTATGATTATGTTGGATTTGTGCAGGAATACGTTTCTGAAAATTATATGAATGATATTTCGTTTATAGATTTAGCTATAGTAGCGCATGTATCTAGGAGTTACTTAAGCAGTCTATTCAAAAAGAAAGTTGGTTGCAGTTTTCCAGAGTATATAGTTAAATTCCGTATAAATAAAGCAGTAGAAATTTTAGAAAGAGAAAATATCCAGTTATCAGAGTTAGCATCATTAGTCGGTTATCATGATTATGCACAATTTAGCAAAATGTTTAAAAAATATAAGGGATTGTCTCCAAAACAATATAAATCTAAAAAAAATACATAAGCACAAAAACATAAGACATAAAAGCATTTACGGTAAGAAGCTATGGCAGTATGATTAATTTGTAATAAATCATACCGTTTTTTAATGAGAACATTCTTAAAATCATTTATCTAGTATTGTGAAGGATAGATAAAACGAAAGTTGTACAGGGGGCTAAAAAATTGAAAACAGTTGCAATTGCAGGAACATTTGATACGAAAGGTGATGAGTATTTATATTTAAAAGAATTGATTGAAAGTTTGGGGTTAAGTACTTTTACGATTCACACAGGTGTGTTTAAGTCAACATTTAAACCAGATGTATCAAACAATGAAGTAGCAGAGGCAGCAGGCATAGACATTAAAACTCTCGTTGATAAAAAGGACAGAGCATTAGCAACTGAAATATTATCAAAAGGTATGGAAAAATTAGTACCTAAATTATATAAAGAAGGTAAATTTAATGGAATTATATCCCTCGGAGGTAGTGGAGGAACTTCGCTAGTCACACCAGCTATGAGGGCACTTCCTATTGGGGTGCCAAAAGTTATGGTATCTACAGTAGCATCGGGAAATACTGCTCCATATGTAGGAACAAGTGATATTGTTATGATGCCATCCGTAGTAGATGTTTCAGGGCTTAATTCAATTTCAACTAAGATTTTTGCAAATGCAGCATTTGCAATCGCAGGTATGGTTAAATTTGAAAGCATAAAAGTAGTAGAGAAAAAAAAATTGATTGCTGCAACTATGTTTGGGGTAACAACTCCATGTGTAACGGCAGCCAGAAAATATCTTGAGGATAGAGGATATGAAGTGCTTGTGTTCCATGCAACAGGTATAGGTGGACAATCGATGGAAGCACTTATTGAGGCTGGATTTATTGAAGGAGTATTAGATCTTACAACAACAGAGTGGGCAGATGAAGTTATCGGTGGAGTTTTGAATGCAGGGGATCATCGTTTAGAGGCAGCAAGTAAAAATCATGTTCCACAGGTTGTATCAGTAGGGGCACTTGATATGTGCAACTTTGGGCCATACGATACAATACCAAAAAAGTTTGCGGGACGTAATTTTTACAAGCACAACCCGACAGTGACACTTATGAGAACAACTGTAGGAGAAAATGAAGCAATCGGGAGGAAACTTGTTGAGAAATTAAATATGGCGAAAGAGAAAACTGCTTTATTTTTACCGCTTAGAGGCATATCAACCATTGATGTAGAAGGTGAATCGTTCTATGGTGTAGAAGAAGATAAGATGCTATTTGACACCTTAAGAAATGGTGTGAGCAGAAACATTGTAGAAGTAATTGAAATGGATTGCGAGATTAATGATGTAGTATTTGCAGAAGCAGCAGCACAAAAATTAATAGCGTTAATGAATAAATAGGAGGAATTATAAATGAATAAAATGACGAGAAAAGAAATTATTACAAAGTTTAAGGGTGAAGTTAAAAATGGAAAGATACTATTAGGAGTAGGAGCGGGTACGGGTATTACTGCTAAAAGCAGCGAAGCTGGCGGAGCTGATATGCTAATTATATATAATTCTGGAAGATATAGAATGGCAGGCCGCGGATCACTTGCAGGATTATTATCTTATGGTGATGCAAATCAAATTGTGGTTGAGATGGGTTCAGAAGTATTACCTGTTGTAAAAAACATACCAGTTTTAGCAGGGGTATGTGGTACTGACCCTTTTAGAGTTATGGAGATATATTTAAAACAATTAAAGGATCAAGGGTTTAATGGAGTTCAAAATTTCCCAACAGTAGGTTTAATTGATGGTGTATTCAGACAAAATTTAGAAGAAACAGGTATGGGATATGGATTAGAAGTAGAAATGATTAGAACAGCACATGAATTAGACATGCTTACGACTCCTTATGTATTTAATCCAGATCAAGCAAAAGCAATGGCAGCAGCAGGAGCAGATATCTTAGTCGCACATATGGGTTTGACTACCAAAGGCACAATTGGAGCAAAAACAGCTCTTACATTAGATGATTGTGTTAAGAAGATTGAAGCTATTATTAAAGCCGGTAGAGAAGTTAATTCAGATATTATGGTGATTTGTCACGGGGGACCAATTGCAGAACCAGAAGATGCTACATATGTAATTGAAAGAACAGAAGGAATAGATGGTTTTTTTGGTGCATCAAGTATTGAAAGATTTGCAGCTGAGAAAGGTATTAAAGAACAGACAGTATTATTTAAATCGATAGCAAAATAAATTATTAAGACTATAATTTAACTGAAAACAAAATATATAATGCTAAAGAAATATAATGACAAACGAATGAGTTATGAGACGCTTATAAATAAGAGTGTGTTGTACCTCGTTCTGAAAAAAATTAAATGAGGTGATTGTTTAATGTTATTGGAATTTGTAACAGATGAAATTATGAAATATAAAGAATTATTAGATGAACGAATTATAACAGAAGAAGAATTTTTTATTAAGGAAAAAGAATTATTAAGAAAAAGGATTATTAAGAAGAATAATAAAATAAATATAGAATAATAAGAAGCTTAAAAATTTGGCTTCTTTTTTATTACGTAATATAGTAGCTTAATTTATTGTAATATAAATTGGGTTTAGGCTCTTAACAAAAAAGAATTCAAAAGAAAATAATGGTTGAATCGATATGTGGAATTAATTGTTAAAAATGAAAATATAGGGAATATGCTGGGTGTAAATGTTGTGTAAATAAAGAATAAAATCTGGATGTGGTAATATTTATATTTTACAAAAATTAGAAAAGCATAAGTATAGTTTAAGACTCATGCTTTTCTAATTTTAACTACTACATACTTATTAATTTTTCCTGCATTTATTTCTTATCCATATTATCCATCTTATTCATTTTATCCATCATTTTCATAGTATTCATTTGTATAGTTATATACATTTGCATCATGATATGCATGTGCATCATTTGCATATGCTCAGGCATAGTCATAGGCATAGTACTGTTAGATATAGGCATAATGGGCATAGGAATATTGGGCATGTTTGGCATGTTTGGCATATTAGGCATAGGTGCAGGTGCCATCCTCCACGGCATCATGGGTTCTTCCATATTGTACATTTGATTCATATTGTTCCTCCAAAAATTATTATGTTACCCTATTATATATATTCAAATGAAGTCAAAATGTGTTTGTATGATAGAAAAATATAAGTAGTAATTTATAGAAGAAGTTTATAATCTCTCCACTTAAATGTTACATAGCCATTTTCTAAATTTACAATCCTATGATTAGATACAGCTACTCTATGAGTGTATCTTCCAAGATATTCAAGTACGTACTCCGCACTCCCAAAACGAGGTCTACACTCTAATTTCTATTATTTCGTTTGCTGCTTTAATATTTATATAAAAGCAATTTAAATTAGCATGTGATTATTTAGGACTTGAGAATATTAGCACACATAGTTTCATAAAATATTCGAAACTTATATAATTTAAAGGTAATTAAGTTCATTTGTTGAATTATGGTATTAGAGCAAATGTTATGAAAAAAAATTATATCTATAATGTGAAACTTGAAAAATGAATACTAAATTGATAAATGTAGGTAATATAGTATTCAACTGAAAGTCATGTTTTATAAAGAGTTAGAATAGCGGAGATATGGCTTTAGTAGGTGTTAAATATTTTTATATAGGTTGGGAGTGAAATTTATGAAATATTATTTAATAAAATGGCAATATAATGTTATGAATCTGATAGGTGAAAAATTTATTTTTAATAATAATCCTCCTCATATATTTAAGTTTATTACGAATATACAATATGTTGAGGATCAGGATAGTATTAGATTATTGGATATTGCAGTGCCAGATGGTAACGGGATGTTTCCAATAATCATTTATGTTCATGGTGGAGGATGGATGAGTGGCAATAAAAATAGTTATACAAGAATATGTAAAAGCTTTGCTAAGGACGGATACTTAACATTTAATATTAATTATAGATTAGCACCAAAATACAGCTACCCAATACAAATTCAAGATATAGCCAGTGCAATAAATTGGGTTGAAAAGAATGCTGAAATTTATGGTGGAGATAAAACAAAAATATTTTTAGCAGGAGATTCCTCAGGTGCACATTTGATAAGTCATTATGTAACGATTTTAGAGAATGAAGACTTGAAAAAAATTACTAATATTGAAAAAGTAATTTCAATTGATGTTATAAAAGGTATCTTATTGTTTTATGGAGTGTATAATATTAGCGATTTAGATAAGCTTAATTCTCCGATTATAAAAATACAAAATGAAAGTTTTTTAGGTAAGGATTTGGATTTATATAAAAAAAGAGTCAAGTTGACTTCGTCAATATTTTACATTAATAAAAAATTTCCTCCAGCTTTCATATGTACAGGTGAAGTAGATATTATACATCCTCAATCTGTTGAACTTGCTAAAGAATTAAGTAAATATAAGGTGAATTATAAGTTATTAATGCTAAGTAAACAGGAGTATCCTGAAGCAAAACATGCATTTTTGAATTTTTATAAAAGGAAATGTTCCAGAGTAGCAATGGATGAAGCAGTAAAGTTTCTTAATTCTATATAGAATATAAGAAAACTAAAATGACCCAATGGGAATGCTCTTATTCACATATCCATTATTAGTTTTTGTATTATCTTTAGGATTAGAACTTATAGTAAAAAAAAGGGCGATTATTTTATTGATTAGCTTTATATGCTGTTTGATTGAAACATTTACTGTAATGGGTTCAATTTTTCTAATTTATTGTTTTATATATACTTTCATTTCTTTATTAGGAACATTTGTAGCAGATTTGATTATTATATGTAAGAATAAGCGCATCAATCATAAAAAACTGTATAATGAGGATTATTGGTATTTTGTGTATAGGAGGAGATTCAAATGAAAGCTAATACGAAAAGTGCAAAAATAACACTAATTCTTTCTGTATTTTCACTTATTATTACTTCCATAAACCTTGTATTTTCAAGAATTAACGGAATGACAATGTGGCCTGCAGTTACTATATTTTTTTCTAGCGTTACCATTTTTTGTTGTAGTATTACAAACTATAAATCACAGAAAAATAACGACAACAATTTTAACAAATGAGCGTAATATTTAGTTTTAATTAGTACACAATTTCCATAAAGTTTTTCATAAACAATTGTAAGAATTACTAAAGAAATTAGATGAATTGGACAGGATATGCCTATAATGTGAAGATGAAAGGATGTGTATGTTAGTGAATTTGGGAACAGCATTGATACATGGATTAATTTGGGCACTTATGTGGAGCAGTACGGTTACATTTATTGAAATAAAGTGGCCTCATTTATTTCTACAAGATTATCCGAAAGAACTACATGATGTTATTAATCTTCCTCCATTTACAAATAAAAAAGCTGCATATATGTTTGAAACAATAACGATGCTTTTAATTGTAGCTTTTATATTTTGGAGTGGAATATATACATATCATAAAAATTCAGTAAGTTATTGGGTAATCTTTTGCCATATACTTATAGTGTGCCTGTGTTGGAATATATTTGATTTAATCGTGATGGACTGGCTTATTTTTTGTACTTGGCAGCCGAAGTTTATTGTACTTCCTGGGAGTGAGGGAAATAAAGCGTACAAAGATTATAAATTCCATTTTATCGGTTTCTTAAAGGGGAGTGTAATATCAGTAATTGGGTCGATTGTTATTTCAGGGATATGTTTTGTGATTTTAAAGTATTTAATATGGTAAGAGCATGAGCATAATGTGTGGTTGTGTTAAGTCCGATTTTCATAAAGTTCGTCATAAACAACAGCAAGAATTCTTAAAGAATAACGGGGGTATGTCAAACTTATATTCTTATAAGAAGCAAGGCTAATTTATATTTTAAGAGGTGATGCAGTGAAGTCAATAGCAAATTATATATCAATTGCGAGAATATTTTTTTCCATTACATTACTTGTGGCAAAACCATTAAGTATAGTGTTCTTCGCAATCTATCTCGTTTGTGGAATTAGCGATGTTTTTGATGGATATATAGCAAGAAAAACAGATACCGGAAGTAAATTGGGTGAAAAACTTGACTCTGTTGCAGATTTGATAATGGTTGTGATACTGACAATTGTACTATATCCAATTATTAATTCAATTATAAATCCAACAGTTCAAATCATTGTTTGGATAGTTATCATCGGAATAGTAAGAGTAGTGTCAATGATAGTGGTGTTTGTAAAGTATAAAACATTTGGGATACTTCATACTTATGGGAATAAAATTACAGGGCTTGTGCTATTTACATTCCCACTATCACTTGCTTTTTCCCAATCAGATGTGCTGATGTATATAATTTGTATGGTTGCAAGTACCGCTGCTATTGAAGAATTATTCATTCATCTATTATCAAATGAACTGCAAGTAAATAAGAAAGGCATATTCTTAAAATGAGCATTATCCATATCAATTAACAGTTAAGACAAATCATTCTTAAGGTTCGTCATAAACAACTGTAAGAGAAAATGATGGTGCAAATATATAGTATTAACTATTACTAATAAATAATAAAAAGGGGTTAGATATAGATTATGGGAGAAATAAAAAGTCCCTATATAAGATTAAGAGAAAGATTAAATAAAAATGACTATGAAGATATATATGCTCTTCAAGGGATTTGTTTAGAAATGGATAGAGTAAAACTAAAATTAGAGATTGATTATAAGCTAAGCAGGGCAGAAGGAAAGATTGATACTTTAAGCAAAATTAGTGAATTCATGTACTATGATGGAGATAAGCTTATAGGTTATGCTGGTATATGTAACTTTGGGGGAGCTGTACTAGAAGTAAATGGTATGGTGCACCCCGGGTATAGAAGAATGGGTGTATTTAAAAGGTTATTTTCTTTAGTTAAAGATGAATGGAGAAGAGGCGATGCAACAAAAATGCTTTTGCTAAGTGATAATAATTCTAGGTCTGGACTGGAATTTATTAAATCCACAGGTGCCAGCTTTGATAACTCTGAATATGAGATGTTTTTAAGAAATAAATTAAAACAAAATACAATAGCGCATGATGTAGTTTTAAGAAAAACTACAAATAAGGATGCAAAAGAAATTGCAGTGCAGGATTATATATATTCAAATGTGGAATTCAAAGAAGAGGATATTTGTATGTTTGAGGAAGAAGAAAAATGTGGCGCAATTACTTATATAGCAGAAATTAATAATAAAATCATAGGAAAAGTTCGTTTAGAAATATGTGATGGTGTAGGAGGTATTTATGGATTTGGTGTGCTTCCAGAATACCGTGGTAATGGTTATGGGAGAGACATTTTACTCTCATCAATAGAAAAATTGAAAGAGAAAACCTCAAAGGATATTATGCTTCAAGTGTCTGTAAAAAACAAAAATGCTTTAAATCTTTATAAATCATGTGGCTTTGAAGAGACTTATACTATGGATTACTATGAAATAAGTAAGTAAATATTGCATTTATGCAAAAATATTCTTAGATGTACTACTATCGGAATGCTATGAACGTAAAACACTAATCATAAACACAAACATTGAATTGTTCGGTTTTATAGTTATGACGCTTAATAAGAATGATATGTTTAATTAAATACGAGTAAATTAAAGTAGGGGTTAAAATGAAGAAGGTTAAATAGAAATTTAAAAATCGTAGCAGTATCTTTTGTAAATATTATCTTAGCTGCATTTGTATGGTATGTAATAACACTTATTAGTAGAAAATTTGGGCTTAAATTGCTTGAAAATAATTTTATAAATTATAGTGGCTTAGAAATTAGTATATTAATCGGCCAGTATTTTGTTATTAAAAAGTACAATAATGGCAGAGTTAGTTTTGATTTTATTGACATGAAGTTTAAACAAAATAGTTTTAAACAGTTATTTATAGGTATTGGCATAGGAACGCTAATGTATTTCGCTGGGGTGTTGATTTTGAGTGTAATGAAAATTGTAAAATTCAAAGGTATAGGGTTTATGTTCTACCCTACAAATGAGATTATTGTAGCTATTATTAGTGCATTCGTGACTTGTGCAATAGTCGGTTTTACTGAAGAAATATTATATAGGGGTATTATTTTAAAGCATTTAATGCAATTTAAAGGGAAAGTCGTTGCTCTGATAATAAGCTCATTAATATTCACAATATTTCATACGCAGTATTATCAACAATTTCATGCCCTATTTGTTGTATTTATTATGGGAATTCTATTGGGGTATTTGTATATAATAACAGAATCTTTATATTTGCCTATAGGGTTACATTTCGTAGTAGATTTTTATAGTTTCATAACAGGTGAATCTAACAATTTTTTACTTTTCGATATAAAAATTAGTAACTTGGTTTTCAGTTTATATTTTGATTATGTAACAATTATTGTAATTATAATACTGATTTTAATTTTAGCAGTGTATAAATTTAAACATAAAAAATTAAGTGCCAATACTTAAAAACAAGCTTAGGATTTATTATAAACGCTTATTTTTTTTATAGGTCGTGAGTAGAAATTACTGGACCAATAGTTATTATATTATCGCTTTTAGGTTTATTTAATATGATTAATATAAAAATTATAATGCCAATTGAATTACTATTATTTGGTATCTTGAGCATATCAAATGGGTATGACTCATATATTAATAACAAAAAAGGAGAATCAATTTTGTTAATTCTAAGTGTAATATTCGTAATCTTTGTTTCTGTAATTATAACAATTTTTTAGTGAATTTAAGACTAGTAAGATAAGTTATACGATAAAGAGCGTGGTTCTCACTTTTTGTTTAAATAAAAGATAAGATTATCAAAGGTGATCCGCACCATAAATGACGTAGATTTTTTTAAGTTCTTCAATATTTATTAAATTTTTCATTCATAGTTAATTACTCCTCTTGACTATACGGTAACTGTATACTTTATTATAATATTATTGCAACCAGATTTCAAGTGTACTTAAAAAAGGAGTGAATACAAGGAATGAAACTTATATTAAAATATATAAAAAAATATAAACTGCTTCTAGTGCTGAATATAATATCAGTTTTTGGATTTGCATTAGTGGAATTAGGAATTCCAACAATAATGGCTAGAGTGATTGACACAGGAATAGCTAATAAGGATATAGAATATACAAAACATATGGGGATTATAATTGTAGGAATATCTATAGTTGGAGCCATGGGTACAATATTATTAGGGTACTGTTCTTCAAAAATCTCTACTAGTATGATTAGAGATTTAAGAAACGATATTTTTAAAAAATCTCAGGAATTTTCACATAGTGAATATGATAAGTTTGGGATATCATCAATGATAACCAGAACAACCAATGATGTTTTTCAATTACAACAATTTACAAATACATTATTAAGAACAGCATTACTTGCACCAGTTATGTTTATTGTAAGTTTGGTAATGATTATAAGAACGAGCTTACATTTGTCTGTAGTATTAGCAATAACGGTGCCATTCATAGTGATTGGGGTAATTATTATATCTAAGATATCTTATCCAATATCAGAAAAACAACAGAAAAAATTAGATAAATTAAATAGAATATCAAGAGAAAATTTAACTGGAACGAGAGTAATTAGGGCATTTGGTAACGATGATCATGAAAATCAAAGATTTGAAGCAATTAACAATGACTATACAAATCTATCTAAGAAGTTATATAAGCTTATGGCAATTTCTCAGCCAACTTTCTTTTTCTTGTTGAATTTAGCAGTGCTCGCTATTTTTTGGGTTTCTAGCAAAATGATAAATGTAGGAACGCTACAAGTTGGACAACTGGTAGCATTTATAGAATATTTGTTTCATGCAATGTTTTCAATTATGCTTTTTTCAATGATGTTTATCATGTATCCAAAAGCACAAATTTCAGCTGATAGAATTAATGAGATGTTAGATGAAGAGCCTATTATTAAAAATCCGAAATATGGTGTTAAAAATACAGCTATTAGGGGGATTGTGGAGTTTGATAATGTTACCTTTATCTATCCAGATGGAGAGATTCCAGTTTTAAGTGATATATCCTTTACAGCAGTAAAAGGAGAAAAAGTTGCATTTATAGGAAGTACAGGCAGTGGGAAAAGTACGTTAATTAATTTAATTCCAAGATTTTATGATGTTACAAAAGGTAGCATAAAGATAGATGGCGTAGATGTGAGAGAATATGATTTAAAAGCACTACGTGAAAAAATGGGGTTTATACCTCAGAAAACATTGTTGTTTACTGGCAGTATAGGTACTAATATTAAATTTGGTAAAGATGCTGCAGATAAACAGGAACTTGAACATTCTGCTAAGGTAGCTCAGGCTTATGATTTTATTAATAGTAAACATAAAAAATTTGAAGAATTAATAAGTGAAGGTGGATCTAATATGTCAGGAGGCCAAAAGCAAAGATTATCTATTGCAAGAGCATTAGTTAGAAAGCCTGAAATTTATATTTTTGATGATAGCTTTTCCGCTTTAGATTTTAAAACAGATGCAATGCTTAGAGAAAAATTAAAGGACGAAACTAGAGATTCCGTAGTTTTAATGGTTGCACAGCGGATAGGATCAATAATTGATGCTAATAAGATTATAGTATTGAATGAAGGCGAGATAGTAGGAATAGGAACTCATAAAGAATTACTAAAAACCTGCGAAATCTATTATGAAATTGCATCATCCCAACTTACAAAGGAGGAACTGGAACAATGAAAAAGTTAACGGATAATATGAGAAAAATTTCTCCCTTCGTAAAACCATATAGGAGAGCACTTATTGGCGCAATTTTATTTATAGTAGTAGCGTCTATTTTTACTGCTATTGCTCCAAAAATAGAGGGATTAATTACAACTAGTCTTGCCAAAGATGTTGTGAATATAGCAAAAGGTGTAAAAGGAGCTTCAGTTAACTTTAATTATATTTTAAGGGTATTGGGAATATTGGCCTTTATTTATATATTTGGAACATTATCAACATATGCAGCAAGTTTGTTGTTAACTAATTCTATTCAAAACACTATGGAAGATTTAAGAAATGCTGTACAAGGTAAAATTAGAAAATTACCTATAAGTTATTTTGATAAAAATAGCTATGGGGATATGTTGAGCCGCATAACAAATGATATAGATACTATCTCTAATGCACTTCAACAGAGTTTTAGCCAAGTTATAAATTCAATATTGGCAATAACTCTAGCTATTGCGATGATGTTTACAATTAATATAAAACTTGCATTGTTAGCTATACTTATAATACCGCTAAGTTATTTAGTGTCAAAATTTATAGTTAGTAAATCACAAAATTTATTTTATAAACAGCAAAATGTTTTGGGCGAATTGAATGGTAAAGTGCAAGAAATATATACTGGTTTTAATGAAATAAAACTGTATGGAAAGCAAGAAGATGCTATAAAAGACTTTGAAAATATTAATGAAGAACTTTTTAATACTGGATTTAAGGCGCAATTTATATCAAGTATAATGTCTCCATTAGTTTCATTAGTAAGTTATTTAGGAATTGCAGCCATTGGGATTCTTGGCGCAACATATGCTATAAATGGAATAATGACAGTGGGTAATCTTCAAGCATCTATTCGTTATATCTGGCAAATAAATCAACCAATTTCTCAAGTAACGCAATTATCTGCTGCAATACAATCAGCATTTGCTGCAATTGAACGTGTATTTGAAATATTAGATGAGAAGGAGGAGATTCCAGATAAAGCCTCTTCTATAAAGCTCGCGAATGTACGTGGAAATGTTACTTTTGAACATGTAAAATTTGGATATAGTGGAGATAAAATTTTAATTGAGGACTTAAACGCAGAGATAAAAAGTGGTCAGATGGTTGCTATAGTAGGTCCAACAGGAGCAGGTAAAACAACATTAATAAATTTATTAATGAGATTTTATGATATTCAAGGGGGAGCTATAAAGATAGATGGAGTGGATACTAGAGATATGAAACGTGAAGATTTACGTTCTATATTCGGTATGGTTCTTCAGGATACTTGGCTATATAATGGAACAATTTTTGAAAACATTGAGTATGGTAGATTTGGAGCTACCAAGGAAGAAATTATTGAAGCGGCTAAAATAGCTAACGTACATCACTTTATTAAAACACTTCCAGAAGGGTATAACATGTTTCTAAATGAAGAGGCTTCTAACATATCTCAAGGAGAGAAACAACTTTTGACTATAGCAAGAGCTATAATATCAAATCCGGCAATATTAATATTAGATGAAGCAACTAGTTCAGTTGACACTAGATTAGAAATATTACTTCAAAAAGCTATGAGGAATATAATGAAAGGAAGAACTAGCTTTGTTATTGCACATAGACTTTCAACTATTCGTAATGCAGATTTAATATTGGTTATAGATGAAGGAAATATTATAGAACAAGGAACCCATAATGAGTTAATGAAAAAGGGTGCTTTCTATGAAAAACTTTATAATAGTCAATTTGGGAATCAGGAAGAAAATTAAATTAATTATTAATGAATATTTAAATCTTTATATAAGCACTGACATAATTGTTGGTGTTTTTTTAATGGTTATTTAGTAATATAAGCATAAAATAATTTTGTGCATAGATATATATATAAATGTATGTAGCATTATGTAAAATAATGTTATAATCTTCGTAAGACTTGTGTCGCAAGTGTAAAATAATGCGTCACATATGAATTATTTACAACAACACCATAAATCGAAATTTGTAAGGGGGGGGGTAATATGGCAAACAAAGAATTAGCTTTATACATAATGGAGCAATTAGAGGGATTGGAAGATATAAACTCTATACCTATGATGGGTGGTTACATATTCTATTATAAAGGCAGAATATTTGGTGGAATCTATGGAACAGGCTTTATGGTAAAAATTACTGAAGCAAGTAAACATTATATGCCTGATATCATTTTAGAGAGTCCATATGAGGGTGCAAAGCCAATGTTGCCTGTAGATATTATCGATAATAGTGAGTTGTTAAAACAAATGGTAGTAGCTATGTATGAAGAATTACCCGAACCGAAACCAAAAAAAAAGATAAAGAAATAAAAGAGGAGGATTTGAGAAATAAGTACCTTTAGTTACTGTGGTACTGAATGCAGTAGCTGTGGTTGCTATGGAACTATGTGTAATGGATGTAATGAAATCAAAGGCATGGTTTTTCATAGCGAAAAAGGAAAGGCATGTGCTATTTATGAATGTGCTATCAATAACCACAAATATGGTGATTGTTCTGCTTTTGGTGAGGTGCCTTGCTCAATATGGAGAAATACGAGAGACCCTAAATTTACGGATGAAGAATTCGAGAAAAACATAAATCAAAGAATGGAGAATTTAAGAAGCAAATGATAATTTCCGATTTATAGAATCAAATAAAATTAGCATGATTTTTAGCTTTAGTTATGTCGTAATGTTCTTAAAGTGCGTCACACTGGTAAAAAACAGCGAAGTAAAGATTATTTATGTAATCCCTATGAGGAGGATAAGAAAATGAGTTTTTTTGAAACATCCAAAAGTAATTGAGTAAATATTTGTGATAAAGGAGATAATTCAATGAAAAATAAACACTATATGAAAGCTATTAGTAAAGTATTTGCTATAACTTCTATAAGTATATCATTAACTATGATTATGCTTATATTAAACGGTATTTTTCAAATAATACCGTCTCAAAATTCAGGGGGACTAATAGTGTTCATAACACCTATTATAAGTATAATAGGTGGCGTTTTAGCTTCTATATCACTAAAAATACAATCTAATAGATTGGCAAAATTAGGGATAATTATAAATGCTATAGCATTAATATTGGTAATGTTAATTATGGGCAGTTTTGGATCCACTGCATCATTGTTGTTTTGTTAAATCATAACCTTCGAAGCCGAAAATTTAACCTTTGTTGACATCTGCGTCGTATTGTATTTTATTGTGTACAAAAAATTTATATGGAGAAAGGAAGTTTAGTATGTTTGAAGAACTTAACAGGGAACTTATAAATGTCAAAGAAAAATTGCTGAGAAAAAAGAAATTTCAAAGTTCGGTTAACCAGACTAGGGAAGTATTACAAAAAGAATTAGATAGAAAGATAGAGCTCGAAAATATTCTTAAAGATGAAGATAAGGATGTTAAAAAACTTGAATCATTAAGTATTACCAGTATATTTTATTCGATACTCGGGAGCAAACATCAACAGCTTGAAAAAGAGAGGCAAGAGTTGCTTTCTGCTAGGTTAAAGTATGATGAGTGTTGTAAATCAGTTTTAGCATTAGAGAAGGAAATTGTATCTTATAAAGCTTCATTAAACAGTCTACTTGGCGTAGAGTGTGAATATGAAACTGTATTGAAGCACAAAGAAGAGTTTATACTGCGGTTAAATGATGGTAAATCTCAAAAGTTACTTGAACTTATAGACAACCTAGCTGACCTTGAAGCACAGAAGAAAGAATTGAAGGAAGCAATTGCGTCAGGTGAGGCGGTACAAATTGAACTTGGACGTGTAAAAAATTCTCTTGAAAGTGCTGAAGGCTGGGGAACATGGGATATACTAGGGGGAGGCTTACTTGCAACTGCAGCTAAGCACTCACATATTGATGAAGCTAAGGAATATGCAAATAATACAAAAATTGCATTGATACGATTTCAAAATGAATTATCCGATGTGAATTTAATAATGAATATAGATATAAATATTGGTTCTTTCGAAACATTTGCAGATTATTTTATTGATGGTCTTATATCTGATTGGGTTGTACAATCAAAAATCTGTGAATCATTAGATAGTGTACATTGTGTTGCAAACAATGTAGAGAATGTAATAGGTTCACTGAAAGAAAAGCTCGAGAGTATACAAAATGGGTTGCTTTTAACGGAAGAAAATATTAAATTGCTTGTTGAACAAGCGTAAATGTAGATTGAGGAAACATAAAAGTTATTTTGTTTAAAGGTAGGCATTAATTAAGGAGGAATAGTGGTTGATATCAGTTTGCAAAATAAAATATACAATAAGGAAGTGGTTTTTTGAATGTATTAATCGCAGAAGATGAAAAGGACATCAGAATCCTTTTAAAGTTAGAGCTTGAGCAAGAGGGATACTCTGTATTTGCTGTAAAGGATGGCATAGAGGCTTTAGAAATCATACGAAACAAAGCTATTGATCTTGCCATCCTCGATGTTATGATGCCACGACTGGATGGATTCAATCTGCTACGAAAAATCCGTCAAACAAGCAATCTTCCTGTCATATTTCTAACCGCTAGAGGTGATGATATGGACAAGATTTTAGGACTTGGGATTGGTGCTGATGATTACCTAGTAAAGCCGTTTAGTATGCCAGAACTGCTTGCAAGAGTTAGTGCACAGCTTAGGCGAAACCTTGAATATTCGTCCCAAAAGCCACACGCCTTCTCCAAAATAAAGTATGGCAATTTGTGCTTGGATAAAGATGCCTGCTGCGTATATAAAGAAGATGTGCTGGTGGTACTGAATGCAAAAGAATATATGTTGCTTAAGTACCTTATGGAGAATCCGGAAAGGGTTTTTACCAGGAAGCAGTTATACAAGGCAGTATGGGATGAGGATATTTATTGTGACAATAACACCATCATGGTGCATATAAGTCATATCAGAAATAAGATTGAGACTGATCCAAGAAATCCGGAATATGTCAAAACCATTAGGGGTATTGGATACAAGTTTCATAAACAGAGCTCGGTTAGCCTATGAACAGAAAAATAGAAAGCAGATTCTTAGCAAATTATGTCCTCATGTTTATTATTTCCATAATGATAGCTCTATTTGCACTTATGCTTTTAGGTTTTGCAAACGATGTTATATCAAAGACCCTTGTTAAGAATAATTATACTGCAGAAAGCCTAATGAAGGATGATTATAAAAGGATTGACGTAGCACATGTTATTGATAACGGTGGCGGTGTACAGGTAATTAACACCGATTATGAAGTTGCATATTCTGCAGGTCTTAACACTATGGCAAAAGATAAACTCACCACAGCGGAGTTCACTGATTTTTTGATGAAGAGTAAAAGTATTGAAAGACGTTATAGCTATAGTATTGAATACAATTCTAAGAAGCATTTTTGGCTGGTAGTGACGTTTCCCACTTCTATTAGAATTGATTTGCATTTAGTATATAACAAAGAATACAATTCCGTTGATAAACAGGGAGTAGTTGGTGTTATTGTTGCTGTTATTTTGTTTTACTCAATACTGCTTGCAATATGCACTGTGATATATTCAAAGCTATCATCTATAAGCATTATAAACCCCTTAAAAAAACTTTGTCACAGTGCTTCTCGATTGAAAGATGGAGATTATTCTTCAAGAGTTGAGCTTAATTTGAAAAATGAGTTTGGAGAATTAGAATATATATTTAACGAAATGGCAGAACAAATTGAACGGGGAATATATCTTAGAAAACAGTCTGAAGAAAACCGTAAAAGGCTTATACTTAATATTTCTCATGATCTTAAAAACCCTCTTGCAAGTATTATGGGTTATGCAGAGTTTAGCTATAACAAACCTGATTTATCAAAAGCAGAACACCGTACATACATGAAAGTAATATGTGAAAATAGCTTAAGAGCAAACAATTTAGTTACTGACCTATTTGAGCTGTCTAAAATGGAAAGCTTAGAATATTCATTGAATAAAACCAGAGTTGATATATGTGAATATATGAGGGAAGAAATAGGCTTTTTTATAACTACCTTTGATAAGGCCCAATTTACATATGATTTTGAGATACCAGAAAAAGAAATCTTTATTGACATTGATTTAAAGCAGATGAATAGAGTAGTCCAAAATCTTGTTTCTAATACAGTAAAATATAATCCCAAAGGAACACTCTTAATGATCAGCTTATTTGAGCAGGGTGATGGAGTCGTTATTATCTTTAAGGATAATGGAATTGGAATACCTTCAGAAATTGCAAAAGATATATTTAATCCATTTGTACGCGCAGATAGTGTAAGAAACTCACAAACAGGTGGCACAGGCCTCGGACTAGCCATAGTTAAAAAAATCATTGTAACACATGGAGGTAGCATTTGTCTAAACACAGAGGTCAACTGTGGGTGTGAGTATATTATTAATATTCCTAAAATTTAAGATGGATTTAAGATTAGAAACAGTCTCAGTTAAGTATACCTTGTTATAGTAAGAGCAAGGGATACTAAAGGGGGCTGTTTTCCATTTTTGGTAAGAAATAAAGATTTAAAGTTATTTGAAAAAAACAGACTAAATATTTATAGAAGGGAGAATGATATGAAATTATTGTTTAAAAAAGATACAACTTTTCGCGGGGGGAAAACCAATTTGTTGCTTCATCTACGTTTTCTTTTACCATTAATCACAGCAGTTATAATAGCTTTCTATATTATTGCTATACGTCCATATCTAATGGCTACTATGAAAACTGTCCCCATAGAGCTAGGGTTTGCGTTAATATTGATACTTTCTTTGGTTGTAGCAATATTAACTCTTTTTATCTCAATTCTGATTACATTAATTATTGCTCTTTATACACGTACAAGATCAAGAATAACCCCTTGGCTTTTGAAACTACGCAGTCAGTTGATAGTAATAATAATATTAGTATCTGTAAATGTTGTTTCGGTGATATTCAGCCAGTGGATGGCATACACTCCACCTATTCTTGGGGACAATGGCAAACCATTAGTGGGTAGTATTGCTACCTTAGAGAAAGTAAATCTAGGTGGCAGTGATCAGTGGATAACTATTCGTGGAAAAAATAGAAATAATCCGGTGCTACTTTTTCTAGCTGGCGGACCCGGTGGAACACAGCTAGCCGCAACCAGAATTCAACTAAAAAAACTTGAAGATAATTATGTGGTTATTAACTGGGATCAACCAGGGGCGGGTAAGTCAACTAATGCTGTACCTAATAAATTAATTACCCCTGAGCGATACATTTCTGATGGATATGAACTAACACAGTATCTGTGCCAGAGATTTAAACAAGAAAAGGTATATGTACTTGGTGAGTCGTGGGGGAGTGCACTAGGTATATTGCTTGTGCAACGTTACCCAGAACTATATCATGCATTTATTGGTACTGGTCAGATGGTTGAATTCGTTGAAACCGATGTCCGTATGTATGAACTAGTGCTCAAGATGGCAAAAGATAGCGGAGATACAAAACAAATTGAAAAAATGAAAAATCAAGGCCTGCCACCATACCATGGTAAAGATGTAGTTTGGAAATTTTCTACCCTCTCACAGTATTTGAGTAAACATATGACAAAAAATTCTGAAATTGAGGGAGCAGGATATAATACATTTGGTGAAATTGGAGGTACTGAATATGGTTTATATGATAAAGCAAATTATTTTCATGGTTTGATTACTACCTTTAATCATGTCTATCCTCAGTTATACAATTTAGATTTACGTAAACAAGCTATAAAGTTAGATGTTCCAGTGTACTTTATGGAAGGTCGACACGATGTCAACGCGTCACCATCATTGGTTGAGGAGTATTTCAATTCACTAAAAGCACCTTCTAAAGAGCTCATTTGGTTTGAACACTCAGGGCACGAGCCATGGAGAAACGAACCGGACAAGTTTAATGATTTTATAATAAATTTAGTATCGAAGAAAACAAAGACAAATTAATTTAAATTGCGAAATAGGACTGCTTTCCGTTTCCTGTACTAGTCTCCACATTATTGATATATCAATGAAGTGGAGACTATGTGTCGTCCTGATTATTATTAGAGTTGCTGTTTTTGTGAATCCTATTGACATATAAAGTTATTTTTGATATTATACTACTAAATTTAATTACCATAGGTAATAAGAATGGAGTAGATATAATGCAGACTAATAAAAATCGTGTAACTAAAGAAATAATTTTAGAAAACACATTAAGCCTAATTGATGAACGCCATGGAAGAAAGGATGTAACTTTAAGAGATATAGCTAAGAAGACTGGTTGTGCTCATACCAATTTATATAATTACTTCAACGGCCTAGATGATATATTTTGGGAATCGCTTGGAAAAGTACTTATTATGATGATGGACTATGCAGACAACGGTATAAGCAGTAAGACTAATCCGAAAGAAAATTTTTATTTGGTTTTGTCTAATATAATTGATTTTTCCATGAATCATCCTGGTTGGTATGAATTGATATGGCTTAAATCTATAGGTGGAACACCTTCCAAGGAAGTTATTAAAATATTGGAAATGCCAAGTCAAGGATTTACCGCTGGCATTATGAAATCAAGTAACAATAAAATTTCAGAAGAAAAAGCAAGCTTGATTGGCGACATATTACATAGTTATTTGCATGGGGAAGTATGTAAATGGATCTATAATCGGACTTTTATAAAAGATAAGGAGGAAATAAAAATAAAGATACTTTCAAACCTTAAACAACTATATGAATTACTAATTAATAACAATTAATTTGACTTTATGAATTAAAATTTTACTTTATCTGAAAAATTCAAAGGAGATGTTTAAAAGTGATAGGAAAATTAATTTCGAAAATTTGTCCAATCTTTATGGTTCCTGAAAATAACCCCGTTAACGAAGTAAAATACTTGGGAAATAAAAAAAATAATCCTTCTATTTATGAAGAAGAAAACAATAAATACATTTATCCTCTAATAAAATTTAAAAATGAGCAATTACTAATTGAGAAGCTTTGTTTAATTGATTTCCAGGGAGACACTAGGTATAAATGTATAGAATTGCAGCAGGTGAAACAGGAGAATTCTATACATTATATTGTACTTATGGCAGGGCAGAAAGCTCAAACCGATATTTACTATACAACTGGATTGAAGATTAATGCTGATAGTTACACGTCTTTATTGAATAAGGTAACCTTAAATGAAATTGATTCAATAAAGGTTCATTTTGAGGCTACTGAAAAGGGGATTGATGTTTATCTATCATTTAAAGATAGTGAAAAAAGAAGCATAGAATTTAAAATAAAGGAGAATAAAAATAAAATAGATAGTTTTGGACTTATTGCTCCAGTGGGAAATATGAGCGAAAATCCAGATAAGTTTCCTGTTATTTACTTAAAAAAATTTAATATGGTGGAGCAAAAGGGTACAGCGATATTTGTAAAGATTAATGGGAAAAATCTAAAGCCTGTTAAACTTTTTCCATTATGCAATTTTAAAAGGGTTTATTTGGCTAGGTATTCATATTTTAATAATATTAAAGAGTTGAATAATGATTACATGGATATTATGGAACCTGTAGAAGTTACTAAGGATGTAGAAGAGATAAGGGTAGATAATTGTATTTATTCAACTATTGAAAATAATGGACATAGTGAAATAAAAAGTGTAGCAATCAAAGATAGTAATAGTGAAATGCGAATATCTTTTTCGCCTGCTATACCCAATATAATATCATTAAAGAATAATACAGAAGTTAAGGGACACTTTTCAATCGGTGTTGATGAGGTTAAAGGTATAATGGGTGGCGTTTATTCAATAAATAAAAGTATGGATGCAATTGTATTTAAAATGAATCCTGAAAAAGGTTGGCAGCCAATGCCTGGTAAGCTATGGATGAAAACTTACTTCTGGAATTGTGATATTAAAATAGTGGACAACAAATTACATGTAAAATCAAAGTGGAAGCGCAATGAAATAATTTTAACCTATGATATGTTAAAGGCAAAATAATCTTTATGCTAATAAATAATTTTGAATTTCTAAAACAGATAAAAATCCATTCCCGTCACTATTTATGGTTCCACCAATTATGACAAAAAATATTTTGTTAAAATACTTGACAAAATATTTTTTGTTAGATATAATTGTAAATATAAGGAATGGCGGAGGTGCTAATTATGAAAATTACAACAGGGCAAGCTGCACGAGGTGAAAATTTTTTTAAAAGGCCTATTTTAATAAACAAATTATGGAGAAAAATTGATTCAGCTAGTAGTATTATAATTTCAGCTCCAAGAAGGGTTGGAAAAACATCGTTAATGAGGTATATAGAAGATAATCCAAAGGATAAATACTATATAATCTATGTAATTACAGAGTCCGTGTATAACGAAAATAAGTATTATAAGGAGATCGTAAAGGCCATTTTAAATTGTGATTCAATAAAGAAAAGAGATAAAGTAATAAATTCAATTAAAGATTTAGCTAAAAATATTTTTAAAAGTATTGACGAAGTAGGCATAGACTCTGTTAAGTTTACTAAAACTATTGAATTAAATTATTATGAAAAGTTCATAGAAATTATGAGATCTATTGATTTAGAAGGGCACAAATTAATTATAATGATAGATGAATTTGCTCAAACAATAGAAAATATTCAACAAAATGAAGGCACTACATATGCAGTTCATCTTCTTCAAAGTAATAGAGCATTAAGACAAAATAGTAATATAAATAATAAATTTCAATTCATATATACAGGTTCCATAAGCCTCGAGGGTATTGCAAGACGAATGGATTCTTCAAAGTTTATAAATGATCTAGATATATTAAAAGTCACTCCACTAAGTGAATCAGAAGGAAAAAGTCTTATAAATGAACTACTTAAAGGGCTTGATTTTACTATGGATAATGATACTATAGACCATATGCTACATAAAATTAAGTGGTTAATTCCTTTTTATATTCAACTTGCTATGGATAAAATTCAGGATATTTATGATGAAGATCAAATATGTCCTATATATAATAAATCGGTTGATATAGCAATTAAACGTATGATAGAGGAAAATAATAAATTTAGTAGTTGGCATGAGAGACTTAAGGTGTACAAAAATAATGATTATAAGTTTATTATAGAAGTATTAAACATAATAGCTATAACAGAAGCTAAGAAGATAACTTATAACGAAATATATGATTTAGCTGTAAAATATAATCTTTGCGAAACATATAAAGATCTCTTAAATACTATTATTGATGATGGATATATAAATAATGATGAGGAGGAAAAATTATATACATTTACCTCTCCTATATTAAGAATGTGGTGGTGTAAAAAAAATGCAAATTAGTAGTTTAAGTTTTTATAATCCCAATAATTTATCGCATCAAGAATTAGTTGATAGATTTGTAATAAGGAAAAAAGAATTTCAAAAGATTTTTAAAGATATAAAAAAATCTGACATGAAATATCCAGAGCAGCATTATATCATAGAAGGTCAAACAGGCTATGGTAAAACAACTTTATTAAAAAGATTATACTTTGAAATAAAAGGAGATAAGCAGTTAAAAGCAAAGTTTATTCCTGTTATATTTCCTGAGGAGCAATACAGTATACGAAGACTGTTTAAACTTTGGGAGGTAACAGCTGCAAATCTTGAAATGGAAAATGATGAATTTGTAGGGCTTTATGATGAAATGGATAAATATGCAGAGGTAGAAGACTACGAAGATATATGCTTTAAAATACTTGAGAAAAAACTTAAAGAACAAAATAAAAAATTAATACTTTTAATAGATAACATTGAAGATATTCTAAAGAAGTTTAAAATCTATGAGCAGCAAAAACTTAGAGAAATTCTCTTAACTTCTGCTGAAATTCGAATTATAGGAGCATCTTCAGAAGTTTTACAATTTACGGTTGATTATAAGAAGCCCTTCTATAATTTCTTTAAGCTGATAAAATTAGAAGGGTTAAATTCAGAAGAAACTGCGGAATTTTTCGAAAAGTTAGGTGAAATTTTTAATAAGAATGGTATAAATGAGATAGTTAAAAGTAACAGTGGAAAAATAGAAGCTTTAAGGCGGTTAACAGGTGGGGTGCCAAGAATAATGGTATTACTTTTTGATATTTTAAATATTGACAACGAACCCATATTCAAAATACTAGATATATTAATAGATAGAGAAACACCTCTTTATAAACACACAATGGATAGGTTATCTCCAGTGCAACAGGAAATTGTTGATGTTATAGCTTTACGCTTTGATGCCATAACCACAAAAGAAATAGCAGACAAAATAAGAATGCAAAGCAAAGAAGTATCCGCTCAGCTAAATCAATTAGAAAAGAATGGAGTAATAAATAAAATACCTGTAAATAAGAAAAATTATATGTACCAAATAAACGAACGATTTTTTAACATATGGTACATGATGAGATTTGGGGGAGAAAAAGAAAAACAGCAGGTGAAATGGCTTGTGGATTTTTTTGAAAGCTGGTGCAATAAAGAGGAACTAATTAACAAAAGTGAAAAAAAAGAAAATGATTTTAACACCATTTATATCTTATCGGAAACCTTACTTTGTAATGATCTAATAGAAGAATCCTTACAAAAAGCTCATTTATTTTTAAAAATAGCTAATAATACAGATAAAGATAATAGGTGTATTAATGAATATTTAATATTTCTAATGGCTAAAAGACAATACAACTCCTTATTTAAACTATTTAATGAAACTGAATTTAATCTAAAGGATAAATTTAAGCCTACTTATTATGCGTTAATGTACTTTATGAAAAATCAAAATGAAAAATTTGAAATTGAATATAAAAAAGTGGGTGAAGAATTAGAGGAAACTGTTGAAGAAATTATTGAAGAAGTTAAATCATCATCTGCAGTGATACAATAGTATAGAAAGAGACAATTAAAGGCCTACGAATATAAGTGATATATAAATAAAACTATTCTACATCGGTATTATTTATGTTACTATTATTAAGGCATTTAAAATAAATACATAATACAAAGGGGACCTGGAATCATGATAGATATAACAAAAGAATACCTTCAAAAGAAGTATAAAATAAGTTCAAAAACGCTAGAACTTTATGATATAGCAATACAAGATGTACAAGAGGAGTTTAAAATTCTTGATGAAATAAGAGAGTTTAATCAACTTAAAGTTTTGACAGCACTACAAGATGAACGAATTAGCGAATGTCATTTTACAAATTCATCTGGATACGGTTATGGCGATATTGGGAGAGATTCATTAGATAAAGTATATGCAAGAATTTTCAATTGTGAGAGTGCACTTGTTCGGCCGCATTTCGTAAATGGAACACATGCAATTGGAGCAGCCTTATTTGGTAATTTAAGACCTAATGATACCATGATGTCGGTATGCGGAACACCTTATGATACACTTCTTAATATAATAGGTATAAATGCTAAGGAGGATATAGGCTCATTAAAAGATTATGGTGTAAAATATAAACAATTAGAATTAAACGATAACTCTAAAGTTGATATTGATCTAATGAAAAAGACATTAATTGAAGATAAGTCAATAAAGCTAATTCATATTCAAAGATCTACTGGATATGGCTGGAGAAAAGCATTATTAATTTCTGAAATAGATGATATTATAAAAGCTGCAAAAGCTATAAATCCAAAGGTGATTTGTTTTGTAGATAATTGTTATGGTGAATTTATTGATGTTACGGAGCCTACAGATGGAGGAGCAGATATAGTTGCTGGATCACTCATAAAAAATATTGGTGGTGGAATTGCACCTACAGGTGGATATATTGCAGGTAAAGAAGAATATGTACGACAAGCGTCTTACAGACTAACAACTCCTGGAATAGGAGGGGAATGTGGTTCTACGTTTGGAGTTATGCGTTCTTTATATCAAGGACTATTCATAGCACCACATATAGCTATGGAAGCATTGAAGGGCGCTATTTTCTGTGCAAGAATTATGGAACTTGCAGGTTTTGAAGTTCTTCCTAAGTATACTGATAAAAGAAGTGATATAATTCAAGCAATTAAATTTAATGATAAGGAAAAGTTAATTAATTTCTGTAGGGGTATACAAGAGGGGTCACCCATTGATTCTTTTGTTCAATGCGAGCCGTGGGACATGCCAGGATATGAAGATAAGGTTATAATGGCAGCAGGTGCATTTATTCAGGGAGCATCTATAGAATTATCTGCAGACGCTCCAATAAGAGAGCCTTATATAGCATATTTACAGGGTGGATTAACGTTTGATCATGCTAAAATTGGAATACTAATAGCACTTTCAAGAGTTATTTGAACTAGAAAGTAAATATTTATGACTTAGTAATAGAATAAAAAAATCCTGCAATTGATATATTCATTGCAGGATTTTTTTGTTCCATAAAATCTTTAAAAGTGAATCTTTAATACTTTCTGTAAACACCAACAAGTACGCCTAAAATTGCACAGTCATCAACTATGATAGGGGACATAGTTGAATTTTCTGGCTGAAGCCTTATATGATCTTTTTCCTTGAAAAATCTTTTAATAGTTGCTTCATTATCAATAAGAGCTACAACTATATCGCCATTTTTAGCGGTATTGATTTTCTCAATTATAGCAAGGTCTTTATCCAATATTCCTGCTTCAATCATGCTGCTACCAGAAACTTTAAGCATAAATAGTTCATTATTGGTTTTAGTGAAATTTAAAGGAAGTGTAAATGTATCCTCAACATTTTCAACTGCAAGTATTGGTTTGCCAGCAGTGATCTTCCCTATAATAGGGATATCTATAAGTTCTTTTCTTATGACAGAATCCTTTATTAATTCAATTGCACGAGGCTTGGTAGGGTCTCTACGGATATATCCCTTTTTTTCTAATCTTGCTAAATGCCCATGAACAGTCGAGGTAGATCTTAATCCTACGCCATCACATATTTCTCTGACTGAAGGTGGATATCCTTTTAATTGAACCTGTTTCTTTATAAAGTTATATATTTCACTTTGTTTATCTTTTTTTTCAATTAACATGTAAACGCCTCCCATTCATAGTATAATTATACCATATAAATGTAAAAACATCAAACTTACGTTCTGTTTTATAGGAATTAGTACAAGTGAAAAATTGTATATTATTATGTGAGAATACATAAGTCATCATTTAAAGAGTGTTAGTGTTTGATTGTTGAAAATATATTTGCTATAATAGTCTATTATGAAAGTATTCGAAATAAATAGATCGGGGTGTTGTATGACTAAAAATTGTATATTTAATAATAAGAAAATTTGTAATAGTTGTGGAGAATGTGAAGTCTGCGAATTAAATTCAAATAAAAAATGTAATAATTGCGGTAAATGTTTAGAAATGGAAGGTTACGATGTAAAAGCTATAAAAATTGATGAAGTTTTTGAGGATAATGAGATTGAAGAGGTAGAAGAAGTTCTTTATGACAGCTCTGAAATTAATTTATCGGAAGAAGTAGATAATGATGAAAATGAAGATGATGAACTACCAAAACTTGAAGATTATGACTCAGTGGTAGCCAGCGATGAATTTTTAAAACTACATAAAGATGAGTTCATACCTGAAAACAATGAGGTTTGGGAATTTATAGATGACATAGACGGGGCAAAAGAGCTACTTGAAAATGAAGATGATAACTCAGGATTACTTCAAGAAGAATTTCCTGGACTTATAAGACTAAAAAAAATATAAGTATTAAAAGTAAATAGAGAAATAGTTAAAATCTATTGCATATTTTTTATGCGCAAAAAAAGTATATATTACGTATAATGCATTTGAACAATCTTTAGAATTTCTTATTTTATTTTCAATAAATATGCGTTAAGAAAAATATATGTTTGAGCGACAGTGAGTTTATATTTTTTAGCAGATTAATTAAAAAAAATTAGTAGTTCTTAGCGAAGTGAATGCATTAATAGTAATATATACTTTTTTTTATTCATCAGAAAGTGGGTTTGACTTAACCGCATTTCTTAATTTATCATTATCTACATGAGTATATATTTGGGTGGTAGATATATTTTCATGGCCTAATATTTCTTGTAGACTTCTAATGTCTACATTTCCATATTTATACATAAGGGTAGCGGAGGTATGTCTTAATTTATGAGGAGTATACTTATCTTTATTAAGTCCAGCATTACCTATATATTTTTTTACAATTCTCTCCACAGTGCGTTTATTAATTCTTCCATATTTACCACTTATAAAAAGGGCATCCTTATCTTCAGAATGAATTTTATCTATGTTCGTATTTCTAATAGGCAAATATTTATAAATTGATTTCAATGAAGCTTTATTCAAATAAATGGTTCGTTCTTTATTTCCTTTCCCAATAATAGATAATGTATCATCTTTAAAATCGGATATATTTATACTACAAAGTTCTGACAGCCTGATACCACAATTTAAGAATAATGTAATAATACTATGGTCGCGAATAGAATGCTTATCTCTAGAGCTTGTAGCGTCGAGTAGTGCCTTACTTTCACTTAATGTTAAAAAAACAGGACTTCTTTTACCAAGTTTTGGTGACTCTAAATCTATTGTCGGGTCTATAGTTAGCACTTTAGCCTTAGTGGTTAAATACTTGAATAGGGACTTTATAGATGCAATTTTTCTTGCTTTAGCGTAGTTACCATTAGCCCTATATTTCCCAAGATAGGAGATATAGGCATATAAATCCCGCAATGTAAGAGTTCTTAATGTATCTAAAGTTAGGTCACTAATTATAATGGTCTCAAGAGGTAGAGCATTTTCTGAAGAGACTAGACCTTTGTACATTTTTAAGAACTTTAATAGCAATGATAAATCAGCAGTATAAGCAACAACAGTAGAACTAGAACAGCCTTTAATAGTAGATAAATAATTCAGATAATCATTTAGAAACGGTGGGAGTTCATTGTTATAAATAGTATTTATATTCGATTTCATAAGTACCTCCAAAAATCATAATAATGTCGTGAAACTTACATTTCACGACATTATTATACTACAAGAGGGGGAGCAAAATCCTGATTTTTCTAAAATAATAAAAATAAATAAATGTTTTTATTATTTTTATTATTTCCACATACAATTTGAATTTTATTCTTCGAAAGTTATAGAATTGGGAGACTTTCCTTATGAAATGTCGTTAAACTAAAAAAGCTATCAGTTTTGTTTGCATCACTGATAGCTTTTTATAGTATAATTTCTATCCAATACTAAGGATTATACGTTTATAGAAGTTTCTACTCCTAATGCATCTTTATTGGCCTCGATTATTGGTTTTACATATTCATCTATAAATTCTATTACTTGACTTGGAGCTCTACCTACAAATTTAATCGGGTCAATTACAGCAAATATCTCTTCTTTTGACATCCTAAAACTATCATCATTTATTATTCTTTCTATAAGATCATTATTTAAGCCTTCTTCTTTAACGCGTTTTGCTGCAGCCATAGAATGAACTCTAATGTTCTCATGAAGTTCTTGTCTGTCCCCGCCCCTTTTAACAGCTTCCATAAGGATATTTTCTGTAGCCATAAATGGAAGCTCGTGGTTTACATGAGCAGTAATTACTTTTTCATATACTACCATATTTCCGGCTATATTCATATACAAATTTAATACTCCATCAAGTGCTAAGAAAGCTTCAGCTACGGATATTCTCTTATTAGCTGAATCATCTAATGTTCTTTCAAACCATTGTGTTGCAGCTGTTATAGCAGGATTTAATGAATTCACTATAATATATCTTGATAAAGAGCTAATTCGCTCAGAACGCATAGGGTTTCTTTTGTATGCCATTGCAGAGGATCCAATTTGATTTTTTTCAAAAGGCTCTTCCACTTCTTTCATGCTTTGAAGTATCCTTAAATCATTACTGAATTTATATGCACTTTGAGCTATTTCTGATAAAGTATTTAATACTATAGAGTCTACTTTTCTAGAATAAGTTTGACCAGTAACGGGATATGTATCTTCAAAACCCATTTTATTCGCTACATATTTATCTAAGTCTTTTACCTTTTTCTCATCATTTTCGAATAGATTCATAAAGCTCGCTTGAGTTCCAGTTGTTCCTTTAACCCCTAGTAACTTTATTCTATCTATTACAAAGTCTAAATTTTCTAGATCCATTATTAATTCTTGAATCCATAGGGTTGCCCTTTTACCTACAGTAGTTAATTGAGCTGGCTGTAAATGGGTAAAACCTAGTGTAGGAACATCTTTATACTTTAATGCAAATTCTGAAGATTTACTAATTACATTAATTAATTTTTTCTTAATTAAAAATAAAGCCTTTTTCATGACTATTAAGTCTGTATTATCGCCTACATAGCAGCTAGTAGCCCCTAAATGAATAATACCCTTCGCATTAGGACATTGAACCCCATATGCATATACATGGCTCATTACATCATGTCGTATTTCTTTTTCTTTATCTTCAGCCACTTCGTAATTCACATTATCTACATAGGATTTAAGCTCTTCAATTTGAGATTCTGTAATATTGATTCCTAATATCCTTTCACCTTCAGCTAGTGCAACCCAAAGCTTTCTCCATGTTCTAAACTTCATATCATCTGAAAATAAATAACTCATCTCTTTTGATGCATATCTACTATTTAATGGTGTATTATAAGAATTTCTCATATTCTGCCTCCATACGTACAATTTTAAATATAAAACAAATTTCATTCATATTATAACATACAATAGTGTTGAAAGTAATGAAAATGTTCGTATACTTGATTTGTACTTTCCAAATTATTTTTTAGTATATAAATTTATATACCATAACATTATATACGCTTTAAAGAAATTATTAAACAGTTCTAAAATATTATATTTATAATATAATTTATACAAATAGAATAATTATATTAGTCTGGGGGTAATTATGTATAAGCTTAGTATTATCGACAAACTTTCATTCGTGTTTGTATTGATTGGTGCTTTAAATTGGGGACTTTTAGGATTGTTAAATGTTAACTTAGTTAGTCTTATCTTTGGATTTGTTCCCTTCCTTGCTAGAGCAATATACATTTTAGTAGGATTATCTGCTGTGAATATTATTGTTTTCATAGCGAGAAATAAAAAAAATTAGATCCTCTTTTCTATTAATATTATCTTAAATAGTGTAATATTAGTAGAAAAATACTCCGTAAATTATTATGGAGTATTTTTGATTATATTAAATCATCTATTGGGTTTCTAGGCCCTCTTAATTGGGCTCAGTTCACAATTGCTAAGTTATACTGGCCTACGTTCCAATACTTTTATTTTAATTTCTGATATATCGATTTTTTCCATTATCACATCATAGCTAACTAGTTACCTGGAGTTACAGTTGATTGTTTTTCGTCTGGAGTTACAGTTGGTTCTTTTTCATCTGGAGTTACAGTTGGTTCTTTTTCGTCTGGAGTTACAGTTGGTTCTTTTTCGTCTGGAGTTACAGTTGGTTCTTTTTCGTCTGGAGTTACAGTTGGTTCTTTTTCCTCTGGAGTTCCAGTTGACTCTTTTTCATCTGGAGTTACAGTTGATTCTTTTTCATCTGGAGTTCCAGGTGATTCTTTTTTATCTGGAGTTACAGGTGATTCTTTTTCATCTGGAGTTCCAGTTGATTTTTTTTCATCTGTGGATAGTTTAGTAACGGGAGTTTTTACATTAGGAGATGTCCCTTTAAAATAAAGTTTTCCTAAAACCCCAACAATTATAACTAAAATAATTGTTGCAATAATTATCGTTGCTTTTTTATTCTTACTAGTTTTCTTATTTCTAGAGAGCGCTTCCCTATTTTCTTTATTTATTGTTTTTTCAGCGCCTGTTACCTTATTCATAACCGCTGTAAAATCTTCTTTTTCATTAGGAACTATTGCCTCGTTCTTTCTCACTGCCTTAAAGATTACCTGTTTTACATTTTTAGGTATATTAAACAAAAATGATAGTATTCCCTTTTGTTCTACAGAGTCTATCTCCTTAAAATTTTCAGGTGATCTGATTACAATAATAGGCTTATTATTGTAATTAGATTGTTTTTCTACATATACTGTAACTGAAAACTCATCACCCTTACTTATAAAAGGGATATAAACCTCTAAAATGTTATCCTTTATTGAAGAATCAAATTTTAAACCTTTTGTTATTGTGGCACCCGCACTCTTTAAGTTAGTTTGTGAACCCTGTATATTTATAGTTAACTCATGAATTGTTTTATTTGATGGGTTCTTAACAGTAATAATGTATGTACAATGTTCTTTGCCATCCGTTTTTATAGGTTTACCATTTCGTACATTACATAATATTCTAGGTCCTAAATTTCTATAATAATCTAATAGTAATCCAGATATAAATGATATTATTATAGTTATAATTGCAGTTTTAATAATATTCATAAAATTAATTTTCGCTCCCTTATTTTTTACTGTTTTTCCAGCTACATAATTATATTACTCACTTTCAGTAAATTATAAAGTAGATGGATACTTGTGACAAACTTAAAAATTAAATTGAGAAGATTTATCCAAGAGTCTAAGTAATAGTAGCTACACATCTTAATGTAGACATGGTCTTGCCAATGGCTTCCTGTTAATTGCTCCCTACACTGAAATTCTCTCTTTGTAGTCCCCCTAGAAATATAATGAAGTATCGTTAAAATACTTGTTTCATTATATTCCATATATCGAATGATAGCAAATCAAATTCCCCAAATGTGGTATCATTAATAAAAATTTAACATCATAAAATACTTCATTATGATGTTGACGCTACCCCGTATAGTAACCTTAATTGGTTTTTTCTACTTGTTGATTTAAATAACATACAAGTATTTCTGAGCAAAGGATATTTTAAGTCGTAGTTGGAAAATAATTTTGTTAATAATTATTTTTGATACCTTATTTATTTGTTTGATTAAATTTGTTCCATTATTAGTATGCTCTTGTTCCGCTTTTTAGTTTCTTCAATAAAGAGATTATATTTTGCGAGATATATGTGATTAAACTAATCAAGTTTTACTTAAATTTTTTTTGTTAACACAAAAAAGCATCTATAAATTAATATAGATGCTTTGTCTAAATGAATTTTTGATTAGTTAGGCACTAGAATTACTACTCCAATTATTACAATAAATTGCTCTCATATCATTGCAGCCATTCTATTTCCTACTCTCTATGTATTTTATAATTATTATAAAACTTACACACTAACCATCTATTGGGTTTTCAGGGCCTTTAAGCTCTAATTGATAAAAAACAAGATTGAGCCACTTCCCAAATTTAAATCCAGCTTTATTTATCTTACCTGAATACTCGAATCCTAATTTTTCGTGCATTTTGATACTTTTTTCATTTGAGTCATCAATAGCCGCCACCATGGTTGCAAATCCTCTTTCATTGGAAAATCTTATTAGTTCTTTAGCTAGTAGTGTTCCTATGCCTTTGTTTCTACAGTTACCATTAACATAAATAGAGTGTTCAATAGTATATTTATATGCAGGCCATGCTCTGAATGGCCCAAATGTAGCAAATCCAATAACCTTATTATTTTCTTCAACTACTAATATTGGATACCCCTCTTGCTTCTTTTTTTCATACCATTGTTTTCTGTCATCAATTGTGTGAACTTTATAATCATAGACAGCTGTTGTATTTAATATGGCATCATTACAAATTTCTAAAATATCAATCAAATCATTTTCTACTGCTTCTCTTATCATTTTTATACCCCTCTCACAATAAAAAGTTGCCACTAAAAATTTCTTAACGATCATTCTATACAACATTATACAATATTTTTGTTTTTTAAAACATAACCTTTTATAATTGGTTTTTTCTTTTTCTTATAAGGGTTTTTTATTAGTGTTAGACCCTAAAGTTAAAATTGCTACTGTAGATATAATACACATTCCTCCGATTACTTCAAACAATCCAAAAGGAACATGTAACCAAAATATAGAAGCAAGTGTAGCAGATAAAGGTTCTGCACTTGCCAATAAGCTAGCTTCAGTAGGTGCAATATATTGTAAACTAGCTATGTACAAATAAAAGGCAATTAGTGTACCGAATAAAACCACAAATCCAACAAATAAACTAGAAAGCAAAGACAAATTTGACCTTGTATATTCCATGGCGGGTTTATGAAACTCAGCCCAACTCCGCCTATAAGCATACCCCAACCTACAACAATCACAGCCCCCCACTCCTTAAGCAAACTATGTGGATATAATGTATAAAAGGCAAGGGCAATTGCTGACCCAACTCCCCAAGCAATGGCAGGTAACGAAATAGTAAGTCTATCAACCGTGCCGTTAGTCACAAGAAGAAATGTTCCCAAAATAGCTAAACCAACTGAAATAAATTCCTTTGGGCTTGGGACTTTTTTTAATCGTATTGCCAAATATGCGACTATAAATATCGGAGCTAAATATTGCAACAAAGTGGCTGTCGCAGCGTTACCTGATTTGATGGACATAAAATAAGTATATTGTACTCCGAGCATCCCAATTATCCCGAATATAATCAAATGTAATCGTTTAGAGGAGTCTTTCCATACAGACCAAACCTTATGTTGTCCATTAGTTTTAATACTTGCGAATAAGAGCAATAGTACACCTGATGTTATCATTCTTACTGTTACTAGCCAGCCAGGTTGAAATCCTTCGTTTTGAAAAAGTTTTTGTGCAACAGTACCAGAAATCCCCCACAAAATCGCACCGACTATAGCCATTGCATATCCTTTGTAGCGTAAATTCAGCATAATTCTAAACTCCTTTTTTCTATTCATTATGTTAACTACCAATAACTTTGTTTACTGATTACAAAACAACAGCATAGGTGTCATTATTTTCAATAAACATTTTTATTATCTCTTTACTTTCTTCTTCATTTTTATGCGCTGGCCAGCCAGCATTAGCACCAACTAGCTCACTTTTAGCATATTCGTATAAATTTTCACTATCATTTTCTTTCCACTCCCTTAATATCAATCTATTAGTAGTTAATATTTCTATTTCGACTCCCTCCCTTAATTTAAATGTTAAGAAAAATATGGACTGCTATTCACCGAGTTTATCAATTAAATATCCTAATAAACTACCGAAAATTAATGTCATTACTATAATCCAAATTGCACCTGTTAAATTAGATTCTATTACAAATACGGTTGATGGAATAAATATAAGTATAGAAATAATAATTCCTTTTAAAATTCCTTGGATCTTTAAGTTTGTTGTTGAAATAAAAAATCCAACTATAATCCAAGTTAAAAAAGTTGATATATTAGCATCGTAACTTACTTTCTGCAAAATCATCGGTAAAACATTTATAACACCGACTATAACACCTAAAATAATACCTAAATATACTTTGTTAAATTTTCTCATAAACGGCTAGCTCTCTTCCCCTTAAATTACCATTGTGTAATTATTCAATTATACAGAATATTAATATAAGTTTCAAATATTTAATAAAATTATATATAAATTTATTAAATATTTTCTATCAATACAAAAAAGCATTTATAAATATATTATAGATGCTTTTTAAAAATGAATTTAATAATACTTAATTACTCTTTTTCCGTTTTAGTATCATCTTCAGACCCTTCTTTTTTGTTCTTACAACATCCCATTTTTGAGCTTACTTTAGATACTATTTCTGGTACCATTTCAATAAGACTTTCAAGATTGCATTTACCCTTTATAGGAAGCATTGTTACTTCTCCATTTTTTATAACTAAAATAGCAGTTGGGGTTATTCTAGCTCCTGCTCCAAGTCCTCCACCAGAACCCTCGCCGTCCTTAGTAGAGTTACCTGTGCCACCGCCAGTTCCACATCCGAATGAAACCGTAATAAGTGGTATGAGTGTTGTTTCTCCTATGATTATTGCCTCCCCCACTACTGTTTCTGTTTTCAAAAATTTTTCAAGGTTTGAGAATAATGCTTCGGTATTTTCTGGAATATTTATCATAACTTAATCCTCCTAATATTTTAAATTTAAGTATTTATTGATTACGCAATCATTATTAACTTTATACTTAACAATACACATGAATTATTAATAAGTTTCAGGTTTTTTTAAATTTTTAAATATTTTCCCTCTATTATTTTTCTTAAGAACGAATTTAAGTGTTCTTATTGTAGCTGCCAATAAAGAAATTTCGCCATGAATTTCACAATAAATATCAATTATTTCATCATCAAACACTGGTTGCAAATTAATATCGCTTGTAGGAATAAGACTTGGTACTAAAGGGACGATTCCACAAGCTATACCCGTTAATGAAGGATCTTCAAATCCATAAATGCCATTGATTTTGATTCTTTTTGGTTTAGTAATATTTATTATATCTTTAAAGTAATTAATTAAGTCATTTATGAATGCCCCTTGGATATAATCCTTTATATTAAAATCAACATTTTTTTTCTTTTTCTTTTTTAGTTTTACCTTTTCATTTTCTTTTTTTCTATTAGACATCTTAACTTTTTTTCTAATAATGCATAATCCCATCACCTTTATTAAAAATAATGTTTCTTTATCCTCATATGCCACCATCATCTTTAAAAATTTTTTAAAAAATGATAGATTTACATCTGCCCTAATTTTTTCATCAATTTTTGTATTGAATTCATATTCAAGTGGTATTATTATAAACAATAAAATCAAGCCCAATATAGTGATTAATAAATAAAGTAGTGTTTTTATTATTGAAAATAAAACAAACAAGCTTACACCTCCTTTTGCTTTAGCTGTCTAACCTACTTTTAATTTTAATTTTTTTAATATACTCATTTCATTTATCTTATTTTTAATCATATGTTTTACAGGTGTTTTAACATAGTTAAAAGTAGCATCAATTCTATTACTTATGAAATTATTATATGGATTATGTTTATATGCTCCGCTTGATTCTGTTATAACCTTATGTATGCCCTTGTATGTCACAATAATATTGTGAACCTTCATCCTAATGCTAATACTGTCCATTTCGGATATGCAGTTTTCTGCAACAAGTTGTGAAATTATGCTTAGTTTATCAGGAAATTCAATATGACTTAGCTCATCTTTAATATTTTCATTAATAATAGTTATTAGCTTTAGGTCTTTTTGACAGTCAGTGCAGTATTTTATGTGCTCTTCAATGAATATTTTCTCCAATGGTTCAATTGTCTTATCATCAAAAGCATATAACAGTTCCTTATCAAATTTACAGCACATAATTACGCCTCCATCTCACTTTCTAGTTGTTTCTTTAATATCGCTTTAGCCCTATACAAGTCCGTTTTAATTGTTCCAAGTGGTTTATTTAACAATTCTGAAATTTCCAAGTAACTCAGATCATCAAAATATCTTAATGCAATTACCATTCTATAATTATCAGATAAGTTCTTAAGTCCAGCCTCAATAATCTTTTTAAACTCCTTTTTCTCAACTTCCTCTTCTAAATTGTAGTCAGAAACAATAGTATCTTCTAAACAAAGTTTATTAGCATATTCATAATTTAATGAAATGACGTTGGTTTTAATATTTCTTTTAAAGTTAATGCAAGTATTTACTGAAATCCTTCGTAACCAGGGGCGAAAAGGCATTGTCTCATCAAAACTTGATATATTTTTAAAAATTTTTATATAAATTTCTTGTACAATATCAAGAGAATCCTGTTCATTTTGAGTGTAACTATAGCAAATGCTATACAAATACCGCTCGTAAATCTTAAAAAGTTCCATAAAGGAGGATTTGTCATAGTTTTTGCATCTCGATATTAATTTTTTTTCAATCTCCACAACATCCCCTCCGGCTTCTACCTTAAATCATCTCCTGCGGAGCTGCAACATCTCCGCAGGAGATGCATTAACGACTTCAGAAGGAGATTTATACTCCCACTTATAGAAGTGGGAGACTTTCCTTCTGAAATGTCCTTAAAAATTAAAATAATTCTCTCTATTATATACACATAATTAATGAATAAAGTTTCAAATTTATATTATTTTTATTTATATCAAAAATTAAAAGGTGTTCATAATAAATTTGTATCAATTTATTATGAACACCTTTTTTATGTCACTTAATTATTAAGGTATAATACCAAATCCAATAATAATTAATATAGAGCATATAAATAAAACTATATTCCCTCCAAATCCTACTTTAGATAAGATTCTAATAACTTTATTTTCTGGAGGTTTTTGAGGAGTTAATGCATCCTGCTCCTAATGTCCAATAAACAAATAATAGAAACAAATTCAAATGTTGGCGACGCCCCTACTATTCTTAATCCAATAAACTAATAATGATAAAATTATTAGCACTACTGCTGATACGAGCAGATAATACTTTTCTTTAAAGCTATTATTCATTAAAGAAAATATACACAAGTTCTTTGTGTATTTACCCTTTGTCATGATATCAAAGACAAAATAAACTATTGATATCATATACCCTATGCTTACATTTTCAGTAAGGGTAGCAACAAATAACCCTAATCCGCCTAGAAATAATGCAGATATAAATGTTCCAATTATTAACCTTCCTGAAGTAAAGGTTCCACCAAGATAAATCAATATATTAACAAATAATGCTATTAGTGATACTAATAAAATTACTGATATTAGTATTCTTATTATATAAACCAATATAGGAGAAATAGCCTTTGTGTTTATTGTCTCTTTTATATTTCCATCTTCCTCCGGTGTAAAGATTGGCACTAGAATTAATACTCCAATCATTACAATAAATTGCTCACATATTCGTGCAGCCATTGGAAAATCCAAGTTGGTAATGCTAAAGATTATGGGAGTTGAAATTAATAACATAACTGATAGCAATATATTATTTCGAAAAGCTATTCTTAAATTTACCTTTGAAATTTGTAAAACATTTCGAATACTTATCATAAAAATCAATCCTTCCTATTCTCTTTAGATTTAATATATAAATAGATGCAATCACGAAAATTGCCGATAGCGATATAAAGAACATTCTATTTAAAAATATATTATTTATAATAGAAACAAATTCATCTCTCTCATATATTGTATTGAATCTTATCGTTAATTTACTTAAACCATAACTTCCAATTAAGGCACCTTTAAATATAGAGGAGTGCCACCAAATCATTTGAACTGGAATAGCTATTGCTGTTTCTGTAAGAAGGGTTAAAAACATCCCTACCGCAGTTACTGCCATAAGCGTTGGCATAAGCCATCCTATTGAATATTTAAAAAACGCAAAATAATCTACCGTTAAATTAAGTTTTCCACTAATACTGACGGCCTGAAGTGTTGAGACGCCTGCAAGTAAGAAAATTGGAACCATCATCATTATAACTAAGGCACTATACCTCGACAGGATTAACTTAGTAGAGCTTACTCTTCTACTATAAATGACTTGTTTCATATTGCTTTTTTTATCTTTCCTAATAAAAGATACTACAACAAACACCGGAAATAAGCCCATTACGATTCCCATAAAGTCGCAAAATATCCTTGCAAAACCATTTGTAATCTTATCCTTATCTATTAAATCTTTATAAGTTTTCATAGCTTCTTCATATGTTATTGGTCTAACGCCAAATCTTCTTAAATTTTCTTTTGAATAATTAGATTGTTCTCCTATTATATTATTAGCTTCCTCCATTAATACTTTAAAGCTAGCATAGTCTTTTGAGCTGCTGCTAAAATGTATTTCACTCCATTTTTCAGTTTTATGCAATTTGTCTAACTCGCTTAGAGATTTTCCTGTTATTTGACATAAAATTTCTTCTATCTTTTTCGTGTCTTCCTTATCTAATTTAACATTTTTAAACAAGCTATGTGGATAGGATGAGTATGTTCCTTGCATATGCTCTCCATACATCATTGATGTTGATTTAGAAATAATTTGTTCTGGTATCTCTTTAAAGGTAGATCCATAAGGATACCCATCATTCTCTTTATTGTACTTTTCAACATCTTGAACATAAGAAGGCTTTATCAAAGCACTTCCTTGATACTGTGGATCATTTCCTTTTATTTCTGAAAAGTATTGGGTATTATAAAATACTATGGCGATACAAATAAAAACTATATAAATCAAACTCTTACCTAATTGCTTACACTCCTTTAAAAATAGATTAAACATTATCTATCCCTCCAATCATAAGCATATACGAATCTTCAATATTGGGTTCACAGATTTGTGCATTATCGCTTGGAGGAACATCTGAAATAACCCTAATGGAGATACTGTCCCCTAACATAACCATACCTGTTATAACATATTTTTGCTTTGTTTTTTCTAATTCAGCGGGGTTAACGTTCATAGAAAAAACTTTTTCTTCTGCTTTGCTTTTTAATTCATTAACAGTTCCTTTAAATATAAGGCTCCCATTGTCTAATATTCCAATGTTTTTGCAGGTAGCCTCAATATCTCCGATTATATGTGTTGAAAGAATAACTATTTTATCCTTTGCTAGTTCACAAAGAAGGTTTCTAAATCGAATTCTCTCCTTTGGATCTAACCCTGCGGTTGGCTCATCGACTATTAAAACCTTTGGATTATGCAAAAGTGCTTGAGCTATTCCAAGTCTTCTTTTCATTCCGCCAGACAGAGCCCTAACCTTTACCTTTTTACAATCTAACAAGTTAACCTTTTCTAAAAGTTCTGGAATTATTTTTTTTCTCTCACTTGAGGGAACCTCTGATAAAACTCCTAAATAATCCATGGCTTCATAAACGGATAGATTTGGATAAACTGAGAAGTCCTGAGGAAGATATCCAATAAGTTTTCTTAATTCTTTAGTTTTTAAAATATCTATTCCACAAATGCTGATTTCGCCACTACTTTTATTAAGCAGAGTTGCTAGTATCCTCATCAAAGTGGTTTTGCCTGCTCCATTTCTTCCAAGCAGTCCAAACATTCCCTGATCTATTGTTAAATTAACATCCTTTAATGCGCTCTTAGCACTAAAATTTTTTGATAAATTATTTATATTAATTTGCATGATTCCTACCTCCTAATTAATTACTGGCGTAAATTTTATTAATTTAGATTCATAATCCATTGACGATAAAAGAGTAATGAATGATAAAATGGCAATTATAGATATATCAATATAAACAAACAAAGAGAGAACTGAAATTCCTATAAACATTACAATTAAAGTCAAATAGACAAAAGTTTGTTTTTTTCTAATTTCCTTATCTCTTATTAAAATTCTTTCTATTTCCAATTGCTCATTTTCAAATATTTCAACCCTCTGCCACATTATGCTTAGAAATTCTTCATCTTTTAACATCTATATTCCTCCTTAGCAAGTTTTTGTAGTTTTTTTCTTGCTCTAAAAATAATAATTTTCACTTGACCTACAGACTTAATCATTATCTTTGAAATATCCTTATAGGACATATCCTCATATTCATAAAGGTACAATGCAGTCTTATATTCCTTATTTAATTTACCTAATAATTCTGTTACAAATAATTTGTCTTCATTTTTCATAACAATATCCTCTGCGGAAGGTGTCCGTAGCTTTATATCATCAATATTTACAGGCTTTTGTTTTCTTAGATAATCGATGCACTTATTCCTTATTACTGTATATAAGAATGTTTTAAAACTGTATTTAGTGTTATAATCCATTCTTTTTATATAGATTAAAGCAAAACTATCCTGTATAATATCCTCTGATATAAATTCATCTTTTACATATTTCTGTGCAAACCTTAAAGCCTTTAATCTGTGTCTAATAACAATCTCCTCAAAAGCTTTTTTATTACCACTTTTGACTAGATCCATTATTGTATTATCATCAATCAAATCATCACCTCTTTGCGAAAAAAACATAGCTTAACTATTTTATTATACTTCTTACACGTATAAGTTCATAAAAAGTTACACTATAAGAAAAATTTTCTTGTGAATTAAATCATCACCTGCGGTGCTGCAATATTAAAAAGCCAGCCAGGAGATGCTAACCTCAAAACTAGCTTTTTAGAAAAACATTCATAATTAATTATTTCTTCAACCTAAAAATGTACTTATAATTGCAATCGCAATGTATAGATAAGGTTCTAATTTAATAGTCATACTATCATTAGAAGAAATTTCAACTACTGTTTTATTAGCAAGTTTATGAAAAATCTTGCTAATAATATTGAAACTAATCCAACCACAAATAGTTCCTATGGTATTCATTATTAAATCATTAATATCTGATGCACGATATCCAACAAACAATTGACCAATTTCAATAATTATTGAAAATAATAATCCAGTACATAATGTCGGCAATAATTTTCTATACTTTTTCCATAATGTTGGCAATAAAAATCCAAAAGGCATAAAAAATATTATATTAAGTATAGATGAAATTTCAATTCCATCGTTAAAAGGTACTAAATTTATAATAGGATTAAACATTGGCTCGTTTAATCTTGAAAGTCTTTGCAATTGGCTCAAAGAAGGAAATCCTACTACTGCTGTTAACGAAACCATAAGATATAATATGAAAAGATATCCAAAAAAGTAATGTTGCCATCCTATTTTTTTTTTAAGGCTCTTACTATTATTGTTTAAGAAAACATTTAAAATAGTTATTAGAAAAATTGATGTTATCATTGATATTATAAAACTTTTTATCATAAAAATATCTTGCCCCCCATTTTAATATTAATATTTACTATTAAATTAAAATTTTAATTTAAAAACTAATCTCTAAAACACTTCTTTTGTAAATTGTTTTTTATTACTAACCATATTATATATTTTCTGTTTTCAATACCTCAATAATATTCTCTTTCTTAATCTTTGAACTTGCATATATCATCGTTGAACGGACAATTGCAAATACAGCAATTATAGTGACAATAACACTACCCCATGGAACAGCAAATTGGAGATCGAATGAATCTTTCAAAACTCTGTAGATCAAGTACATCATTCCAAAACTAATTGGAAGTCCATAGAGTAAGCTCTTAATTCCATAAAACCAGCTTTCATAATTAATCATTTTATTGAAACTCTTTGGTGTCATTCCAACGGATTTAAACATTGCAAATTCCCGTCTACGCAGAGATATGCTAGTTGATATGGTATTGAAAATATTGGCTACGCAAATAGCGGTAATAATTGCTATAAAGCCGTATAAAAATACCTGGATAAAAATCCGCATTTGCCTGTTTTGTTTATCTTGAATTGTAAAATCAATAATATTCACACTTGCAATTGAGGTATTATTTTGATATTCCTTAATACTTTCCACAAGCTTTGTAGGATTAGAACTTTTAATAAACATATCAACATTGTCATTCTCGGATATTTTTGGAAGCTTCCCTTGTATACTAGCATATACCTTCTCTGATACTATAATCATAGGTTCTTCTATATTAGTTAACATGGTTTCACCAATAGGCGTCTTATCTGCAAGAGCTACTATTTCTAACAAAACACTATATTCATTAATCTTATCATCTACCGGATAAGTAAGTTTCAATTTTTCTCCTGGCGTAATACTAAAGCGGTTCATACGTTTGTATTTATTGTCCGCTTTGATAGACACAGTGTTAATGAGTATACCAGAGGGATTTTCAATATCTTTTAAACCAGTAATATCAGTTCCCGTTTCTTTAGCATATTTTTTAAGTGCTATCTCATCAATAGATTTTATTTGAAAATGTGTTTCATATGTTTCAATCTTTTTTTCTTTATTAGTTGGTTCAATATTCGCTTTAATTTCATCTGGAATTAAACCGCTTTTAACATCTACGACAACATCATTCATGGTTTGGTCGATAATACTTTCATCCACATACTTCACCTTTGTTATGGCATTAAAAAAATTCTTCTTCTCTTGCGATGTGCCAGAGGAAGATACAAACACATTAAGATCATAAGGAATAATATTAGCTGCACTTTCTGCTGATTTTCGAGACATCAAGGAGAGGGATGAAACTGATAAAAACATGACAATACTAATAACCAGCGAAAATATTGTAGCTTTATATCGGTGATTATTGCGCTTTAAGTTTTTAAGCCCAAGCTCTGCTTCAAATCCAAATATAAACCTTGTCAGTTTAGATGTTTTCACAACCCTACCGGTGAGCTTGATGTCTCGTGATTGACGTATACCATCAATAGGCGATATCTTGGAGGTACGCTTTGCGGGGATGTAAGCTGATATTAAAATAGTAATAATAGAAAGTAATATAGCCACGAGTATTGCACCAGGAGATATTACAAGTTTTAATTTAACAACTATTCCGAAGCCTTCTATTAATGGTTGCACAATCTTAAAAGTTATACCCATTGCTACTGTCCCCAAAAACACACCTATAGGTATCCCAATAACCCCAACAACAAAGCCTTCAAAAAATACTGATTTACTCTTTTGCTTTTTTGTTGCGCCTACGCTTGCAAGCATTCGTAAATGACGACTACGCTCCGATAGTGAAATTGCGAAAGAATTATATATAAGAGCTACGGAACCTATAATGATAATAGTTATCATTATACCTGCAAGAATAGCTAGAGTTACGAGTGAAACATCATTAATAATTCCATAGTACCTTAAAAGCTCACTATTATAGATTTTACTATCACCAGAAACCCCTATTCTTTCTGAAAGCTCATTTGCTTGTGTATTTACTTTTTTGCTCACATTTTTCCAAACTACCGACATATTAACAGTGTCAGTAGGCGCAAGCTCCTTTCTATCAAGATAGGGAATCACTGTATATCCCGGTGACCAGTAGGGTTCAAAGTTGGGCTTACTTATAATTCCTGTTATAGTATATTCTTTTTTATATTTCTCAATAAATTTTTCACCTTTTTTATCTTTGCTTTGATTTTCGAAGCTACAATCCTGTCCAAGGGCTACCTTATTTCCATCTTCATAACGCTCTCCAACATCTAATTTAAGCACATCACCGACCTTATATGCCACTCCACCATTTTCTGAAATCTGAGAAGATATGACTATTTCATTTGATTTTTTAGGGAGACGACCCTTAACTAAATCTAAATTAAAGCTTTCCATGCCCTGCTTATCATATTCTTCTATAAAAAGATAGGGTTTATTCTTATTTTTAGAACCTTCAAGCTTTGAATATCCTATATTCCTGCTTAGAGCTGCATTTGCCGTATTTTTATCATTCATCACTACATTAATGTTTTCACTGCGTAAATTGTTATAGCGTACATGCCAATTTCCTGTATCCTCTATGGTATTTTGCTGCATCATACTAAGGAAAGACATCACAGAGGTAGGTATGGCTGTTATCATAGAAACTGATAATATAACACCAATAATTGTAACAATAGTACGCTTTTTATTTAATTTCATGTGACGAAGTGTCAAAGCATTTATGATATTCATCTTCGAATCACCTCATCCTTTGCGATTCGCCCGTCTTCAATTGAAATTATTCGGTCTGCCTGCAAAGCAATGCGTTCATCATGAGTGATTATTATTAAGGTCTGATGGTATTTTTTATTTGACTGTTTTAGAAGTTCTATTATTTCTCCACTGTTTTTGCTATCAAGGTTTCCTGTAGGCTCATCTGCAAGTACGAGCGCTGGGTTATTAATCAATGCCCTTCCTATTGATACACGTTGCTGTTGCCCGCCTGAAAGCTGATTTGGAAGATGATTTAACCTATCATCAAGACCTAGCGTGCTAATTATCTCATCTAGTTGCCCGGTTTTTATCTTTTGTCCATCAAGCAGTAGCGGTAGGGTAATATTTTCCTCCACATTCAAAACTGGTATTAAATTATAAAATTGATAGATAAGACCGATTTGCCTGCGTCTAAATATGGCAAGCTTTGTTTCGTCTAGATCGTAAATATCAGTATTCTCTACAAAAACCTTACCAGTAGTTGGTGTGTCTACACCTCCTAAGATATGCAAAAGTGTTGATTTGCCTGACCCTGATGGTCCAATAATTGCAACAAATTCACCTTTATTAACAGAAAAAGACACATTATCTAGAGCTTTTACGGCTGATTCATCTTTGCCATATATTTTAGACAGATTTTCTACTCTTAATATCTCCATTGCTGCTCACTCCTCTATTAGTTTATAACCTTAGTATATCTGTCTAATATGACTTTACAGTGACTATTTGTGTGACGATTTTGTCACACAACACTTTTATAAATCTTTATAGTAAATTTTGTACCTTTGTTTTTCTCGCTAATAACTTCAATTGTACCACCTTGTTTTTGTAAAATGATTTTTGACATGGCAAGTCCGATACCTATACTGTCATCATGAGCATTTTTACCCTTATAAAACCGATTAAATATATGTGGTAAATCCTCCTTATGGATACCCTCACCATTATCGAATATTTTTATCATTGTATATATTGGAGTTTCACAAAAATTAACACCTATATTTCCACCTAAATGTGTATGTTCAACACAATTTTTTATTATATTTGAAGCAGCCTCTGAGGACCAATTAAAATCACCAATAAAATTAGTATGCTCATCACCGCTAATTTCAAGGGTTTGATCTTTAATTTCCATAGGGATTAGCAGGTGCTGGATAGCCCTACTGATAAGCTCTCGTACATTTACATTCTCTTTTTTAAACTCAATTGTACCTGCATCAATCTTAGATAACTTTAGAAGTGACGCAACAAGCCATTGAAGTCTTTCAAGTTGTGACCGAATATTTTGCGTGAATTCTTGGCGTTTATCCTGGGGAAGGGTTTTATCACATATCAGCTCAGTCATAACAAACATTGAGGTTATTGGAGTCTTAAGCTGATGAGAAATATCAGAAATTGAATCCGCAAGGAAAAGCTTGTCTTTCTTTAACAGCTCAGCTTGCTCACATAGGGTCACAGTTACTTTATATATTTCACTTTTAAGTATGCTAAGCTCGCCCTCGTCATTATCTCTAATATCAAGAGCATATTCCCCGCCTGCAATTCTCTTTAGATACTCAGATAATTTCTCTAATTGCTTATATCTCCATTTAGTAAATATGAAAGATATAACAATCATTAAAAGCAAAGCTGAAAGTGCTATAATTCCTGCAATTATCTTAACAAAAAAACAGGCAACAGATCCTATTATTAAAACTGAAGCTAAAAGAGTTATATATATCTTTATTTCTTTGCTACGTAGCATATTAATCGCCTCCCTTGTACCCAATTCCACGAACTGTTTTTATAATTTTTGGTTTTTGGCAGTCATCCTCAATCTTTTCCCGCAAACGTTTAATATACACGGTTAATGTATTGTCATTTACGAAATCCCCGGCAAAATCCCATAGACCTTCTAAAAGCTGGTTACGGCTAAGAACTTGCCTTTGGTTATTTGCAAAGATTAGAAGCAATCTGTACTCAAGAGAGGTTAATATAATTTCCTGCTCTCTTTTATATACTTTTGCCTGCGCTGTGTCTATCTTTATACCACTAAACTCGAATAGTGTCTTTGCAAACTCTGTCTTGTCATATCGGCGAAGTACAGATTTAATCCGAGAGAGAAGCTCTCTTATACGAAATGGCTTTGTTATGTAGTCATCTGCTCCCATATCAAGACCCATAACTACATTGACCTCATCATCTATTGCCGTTAGAAATATTACTGGTATATCTTCTTTTGTCTTGATTGCTTTACAAATATCGTAGCCGCTTCCATCTGGAAGAGATAAATCAAGTATTGCCAGGTTAAAGCTATTTTTATGTAGCATAGTTTTTGCTGATTCCACATTCAAGCAATGGGTAACAAAATATCCCTCTTGAGTCAGTGAGTAGCAAAGCCCTGATGCAATTATTCTATCATCCTCAACAAATAGTATTTTCATTGTGTATAATCTCCTTTATATACTTAGTAAGTATTATCTTTCTTCTATTTTATCACATTACATATCTCATAATTTAAATAGAAACGATAGTTTGTTGTTAAAACGAATAACCCTACGTAAAGGTATACCCTTTACGTAGGGTTAAAAAATTTATAAAATGTATTCATAAAGTATAGCAAAAGGATTTTAACAAATTAGGTATTAATATCCATGATGAAACATTCTTCCCCGTCTTCTTCTTCTCCTTCGTCCAAGTAAATCTCTGATAAACAGTATTCTGGTTAAATCTTGAATCGGACCTCTTCTGCCTTGACGGCGTGTGTCCCTCATATCCTCATCATCATTATCATCGTCATCCCTATAATGTTTTTCGCACTTGTCAGATACTTCTTTACACATATGCTCCATTTCATCCTTACTAGGGCAATACATTGGGCCATACTTGGATTCCATCATATCACAATGTTTTTTTACCATGGGATATATCATTCTATAGATCTTAGGATACATGCTTTTTAAATCTTCATCATCTTCATCATGCATTGCCATATTCATCATAGGCATATTCATCATAGGCATATTCATCATGGCCATATTCATCATGGACATATTCATCATGGCCATATTCATCATAGGCATGTTCATCATAGGCATGTTCATCATAGGCATTTTCGTCATAGGCATGTTCGTCATAGGCATGTTCGCCATAGGCATGTTCGCCATAGGCATATTTGCCATAGGCATATTTGCCATTGGCATATTTTGTCCAATATTTTCACAGTCTTTACAACGATAGTCGTACATAAGTACCTCCAAAATAATAGTTACCATTTATATTATTCTTCTTTCATTGTTTTGTTACAAAATAGAATATTCCCCAGCTATTATATATTATTATTATTTTAAGAATAAGGATTCCATAACACCATCAGATAAAGATCCTAAGGAAAAGCTTAAGGAAGCTCTTAAGAAGTATATTCTTATGGATTTAAGCACCCCTTTAGAATTCAAAACTATAATGTAACCACTAGTGTATACGAATTATCAGAAGAAAAAATCAATGCGTTTGCGGAAAAAATTGTTGGGGTTAATCACCTTTAAAGTGATTAACTCAGGTTGTTTACAAACCCAGTATAATTTTTTTATTATACTGGGCTTTTTACATGCAATTATGCGATAGCATTTTGAGTTATGGATAAATTTAAAATAACAACTATGTTCTTAGTTAGAAAATCAAAAAACCTTAAAGATAGCAGGCTAGCTATCTTTTTCATATTCTGCACTGCTGCTGTAAGCAGACACTGCTCTTGCACATTTTCTAATCCACGCATATGGCAATAGCGAAGCCCATGCAGTTGTTTTGAATCTGCGAAGCTTCGCTCTATAGTTTCTTTTCTTCTTCTATATATATTTCTGCCTTTATCTGTTCTGGTGAACTTTACAACATCTTCTTTATACGTTTCCCAAACATGTCTTCTAATAGTTTTAAACTTGCTTTTTGCAGAAAAGCATTGAGCTCTGTTTGGACATATGTCGCAATATTTTGCATTACCAACATATTCTTTATATCCTTCTCTTGTTGTTGTTTTATAATGTAAAGCCCTTAAGTCAGGGCATACGTAAATGTCCTGCTCTTTAACATATTGGAATTTATTTTTTGTGTACATTCCTTTTGTATGTGGAGACCTACGGTATCCCATTACAGATTTTAATTCCCTCTCATATAGTTTTTTACATATAAGATTTGTAGCATAACCAGCATCTGCACCAACATATTTTGTATTAAAATTAAACTTTTTTATTTGCACATCTAATCTATCGATATAAGGATCAACATCATTTATGTTTCCAGGAGTAACATACACATCAGTAACATACACATCAGTAATTATATTATGTCTGCTATCGACAGTTCTGTGATCTAAATATGAGAAGCCTTCCGGCTTGCCATCTCTCATCATATATCCACTGTCGGGGTCGGTTGTGCTAACTTTAGTTTCTTTTATTTTGGTAACAGGTTCTTTTTCTTTTAAAGGTTTTTTACCATGGTTTATTCTATCTTCTTCCACTGCTTTATTAAGTTCAGCTACATATTCTTTCGGCGTTTTTTCAACTTCAATTTTCACAAGCTTTCGCTTATTAGCATTTGCTTTTAGGTGTGTAGAATCTGTGTAAAGTATTTTACCGGTTACCATCTTAAGATTTATAGCCTTAAATACTACTTCGTCAAATATTTTTTGAAACACATCTGTTCCTTTAAATCGTCTACGTCTATTTTGGCTAATTGTTGAATGATCTGGAATAGTATCAGTAAGACTTAGCCCTAGGAACCATCTATAAGCCACATTTACTTCAATTTCCTTTACAAGTTGTCGTTCAGATTTTATTCCAAATAAGTACCCAATAAACAGCATTTTAAAAAGTAGAATGGGATCTACGCCAGGTCTTCCATTATCTAAGCAGTAATATTTTTTAGTCAGTTCTCTTATAAAAGAGAAATCCATGTATTTATCTATATTTCTCAAAATATGGTCTTTAGGAACTAAATCTTCTAAATACACCATTTCTAGTTTTTGTTGTGTGAAGTTTTTTTCATTAATCATAATAATGCCCTCCGAATTATAAAGTTTGTATACTATATATATTCGACATTGATGTCCTAAAATCCTTTTTGAATATGAAAAAAACACTCCAATTTTAAATTAGAGTGTTTTACATTTTATGTTTGTCAACGGTCTGGGTTAATCACCTTTAAAGTGATTAACTTTTTTCATTTAAAATGCTATTTTTGAAAATTTTTCTATAAATCAAAGTTCCAAATCGAATTGGTAAGGCAAGAAACATTCCTATGGATGAAATTGCCTTACCAATAAATAATGAAGAAAGTGGATCCATTAGTGAATTGTCATTAACAAGATAAGTCCAAGTTGAAGAGGGTGGCTTTATTCGTTCTTTTAAGTTAATGAGTCCCTGCGTTGATAAATCTAACGTTTCAAAATCTTGTAAAATTCTCGTTTGTATCTCTTGCTGCATCGTCTGAAATATGCCAGCTGTTTCTATTTGAAATGCTTGCAACGGATCTTTAAGCCTTAGTATACGTAACTTTACTCCCTCTTTAAGATATTCTACATGAGCGAGGTAATCAGCCCAAACTTCATCGATATTATATAGTGCTACTTGTTTTTCAAGTTCCTTTATGGTGTCTTCACTAAAGAAGTTAATTAATTTTGTAAATAGCTGTGGACTTTCCAGGCTTAATATATTAAAAGGTAAAATATCATATACTATTTCCATTCTCCTTTGGTGAACAACAAGTCGCTGATTTTCTATGATAAAGGAATACTGCCATAATTCTCTACGTAAATCAGAATCCTGGCCCTGAATAATCATCTGAACGTGTTCTATTTTACTTGCTATCTTAGGATTAATCAAAGGTTCTTCTTGCATAGAAGGTTTAATTGCCACAGGTAATATTTCATCGATACCATATCTTTTAATGAGGTCATCTTCAAGGCTTATAAAGAATTTTGAAATGCCGATATCACCCTGACGTCCAGTTCTTCCTTTAAGCTGCTTATCAATGCGAATACTTTCGTACCTATTCGTACCTATAACATATAATCCTCCAAGGGAAACTATCTTATCTTTATTAGCTCCATCTGGGCCCCCAAGTTTTATATCAGCACCCCTGCCAGCCATATTAGTTGAAACAGTAACTGCATGAAGAGTACCTGCTTGTTCAATAATACGTGCTTCAAGTTCATCGTTTTTTGCGTTCAAAATTTTATATTTAACTCCTATTTTGTTTAATTCTTCAGCCAAATATTCTGATTCTGCTACACTACAAGTGCCGATTAAAATAGGCTGTCCTGTGTCATGTACTCTTTTGATTTCCGAGCTCAAAGCTTTGCATTTGGCTTTTTTGTGCGTGAATATTACATCAGGATAATCAATTCGATTGCAAGGAATATGTGGTGGAATTACTATCACCTCCATGTCATACATCTCGCTGATTTCATTCAATGAGTCCATTGCTGTACCGGTCATCCCTGAAATTTTTTTATAAAGCAAAATGAAACTTTGCAAAGTTATCTGATTCATTATACGTCCTTTTGACTTATGGCTAAGGCACTCCTTGGCCTCAAGGGCTGCTTGAATTCCATCGGGCCAAAGCCTGTTTTCAGCGATGCGTCCAGTAAATTCGTCTACCATTTCAATTTTACCGTCTCTTACAATATAGTCTATATCCTTCTTCAATAAAGCAATTACATGAAGAATATTGTGTACTTCACTTAATAATTTAAAGTTTTCTTCTGCATATAAATTTTCACAATTAAGCATAGCTTCTGCTCGAAGTAGTCCTTTATTAGTCAAAAATACGTTCCTTTTAACTTCATCTTTCTCATAGTCAACTTCAGGCTCTAGTTTTCTTAGAGCTTCCATTGTTAAACAAAGAGTATCATCAGCAGCGTTCCCTCCTGTTGCAATAACTAATGGTATTCTGGCTTCATCAATTATTATGGAATCTGCCTCGTCTATTATGGCAAAATTAAATGGACGTAGCACAATTTCACTTTTTTTATAAGAAAGTGAGTCCATTAAATAATCAAATCCAGCTACCTTGGCAGTTACATATGTAACATCACAACCATAAGCTCTTTGTTTTTCAGGCCGTTTCATAGTTTCCTGTACGAACCCCACAGTTAATCCAAGCATTTCATATACAGGTCCCATCCAAGTTGCATCCCTACGCGCTAAATAATCATTAAAGGTCAGTATATGACATCCACGACCTGTAAGTGCATTTAAGACTGCGGGGAACACCGCGGCTAAAGTTTTTCCTTCACCGGTCTGCATCTCTATTAATCTTCCATTATGCATAGCTATGCCAGCAATCAGTTGCTCGTCGTAAGTAATGAGTCCTAGTACTCTTTTAACCGCCTGTTTTGTAAGTGCAAAGACTTCTATACTTATGTCATCCATAGATGTATCCTCTAAAAGCTTACTCCTGAGCCCATGTGATTTATTTAGAAATTCAGTATTATCCAATGAATCAAATCTAAGACGATTTATTTGTTCTACTGTTTTTTCATAGCTATTATATTCTGCCTTATTTACTAAGTCATGAAATTTTTTTCTAATACTAATGGACATATGAATCACCACTCTTTCAACATAAAATAATTTGATTCTCAATTCACTTAAATAGTACAAACACGTTAGATATTGTAAATTATGACACTTTGTTTTTAGTAATTCAAATCATGCAATAATTTTAAGTCAATTATACCATTATGAACCATAAATTACTGTTTTTTAAAGTGGATGAGTTAATTTATACATACTACTAATTTCTTTATTTTAATTGTTTATATTATCCTTATTTTCATTTATATGTTAAAATTAAAGTATTGATAATTGTCCTAAAGGTGTTATAAAATACTGCGTTTGCAGTAATATTACTGAAAAATAAAGTGAAAGTAAACATTATACAAATGCAAAATATCATTTTAACATTTAGTGCCTGTATATTTTACTAATTTAAGACACTTAAATTAATATAAATGAAAGGAATCGTCAAAATGGAAAGCCACGAAACAAGTACTTCTTTTGGTAGACTTTTAGCACGAAAGGTGGGGAAAATAATGTTGATTTCAATTTCTGCCATTACTTTATGTCTCATTGCACTTGCAGTTATTTTATTAATACAAAGTCCTGGGAAAGTGAACCCATTACTAGATAAAAATGGGAATGTTATAGAGGGGAGTATTTCGGAAAAAGTTTATGTTAAAATTAACGGAGCTAAGATGGGAATGATTATTAAAAGTGAGAATGCATCAAATCCAGTACTGCTTTTTGTTCACGGAGGCCCTGGTATGCCGGAATATCCACTTACCGAAGCATACCCTACGGGACTTGAGAAATATTTTACGGTAGTATGGTGGAATCAGCGTGGCGCGGGTTTGTCCTATAGCAGTGATATCTCAGCAAAAACAATGACAACAGAACAGTTTGTATCTGACACAATAGAAGTAACGAACTATCTGCGTAAACGGTTTGGACAAGATAAAATATACCTTATGGGACACTCATGGGGTTCATACATAGCTATAGAGGCAGCGGCAAAATCATATGAGTTATACCATGCTTATATTGGTGTCGGACAAATATCAAATCAAATGGAATCGGAAAAAATTGCATATAAATATATGCTTAAGTACTACAAGGTAACAGGTATGAAAAAACTGTAAAGAAGCTTCAGGCAATACCTATTGAAACAATAGATCATCTGCCAGATGCATACAATAAAATAAGGGATAATGTGATGCATAGAGCAGGAATTGGTACAACGCATAAGATGAAATCAGTAGTCACCGGAATTTTTATGCCAGTTATGCAGAATCGCGAATATACCTTGAGAGAAAAAATTAATATATGGCGTGGAAAAGCATTTTCAAATTCTACTGTTTTAAACGAGGAGCTTTACAGAACGGATTTGAGTAACAAGATAACAAAACTTGATATTCCGGTATATTTCTTTTCGGGAATATATGATTATACGGTAAACTATTCGATGTCGGAAGCTTATCTTAAAAAACTTGGTGCACCTGCAAAGGGATTTTATCTTTTTAAGGAATCTGCCCACAGTCCAATATTTGAAGAGTCTGAAAAAGTGTTACAGATTATACAGCAGGATGTATTAAAAGGCAGGAATGATCTAGCTGACACATATTAATACAAAGTATGATCATAATATTTAGTACAAATTATTTATCTATTATAGATCAGTAAGATAAGATGAATTTTTATGATATAACATTTTCAGTGTATTCTTTGATAGTAATATTGTTACCATAAATTAACTACTATTCAAATTCGCTTAGAAATCAACATTTATATATCTCGCTTTGAAACCTCAGTTTGGTCTAAATTTGACTTTACCGTTTTAATACTAGAAAATTCCTCTTTTTCATTGCTTCTCTTTATATCTTTTTCAAAAAAAATTGGCCTAATGAAGTACCCAATTATAAAATTAATTCCGCTTGTCATGATAAAAATAACTACTTATTTCAGCAATCATCATAATCGCAAAAATGATGCCGAAACAACTGAAAATGCCGAGACAAATATCATTTTTTGTTACTCCCCATACAACCATTGATAGTATTAAAAAAGTAACACAAATGATCAGTGTAATATTAAAAGCACTGGTTTTTGATTTCATATTAATTAAATTTACTCTTTCATCATCATTTTGAACATCTTGTTTTGTACATCTGCTACTCAAACCTTTCCATATTTCTGTAACTCCAAATAGAATACAAAAAATATCCAATATAATAGACTTGGTAATTCTTAAAGCATTCAAAGTATTAAACCGCGTAATTGTATCTGGAATGCTAATTACTGCTAAGAATAAAAATATTATACCACTCCAAAAGTTCTTTTTATTATATGTTTTTTTCTTCATTTTTTAAATTCTCCTTTAAACAATATAATTTTTCAATAGTGGTGTTGAAAACGGAAGCTATTTTATATGCAAGCATAATTGAGGGGTTATACTGTCCTTTTTCAAGTGAAATAATTGTTCTTGATGAAACTGAATATATTCCTTAATTGTGTATCCGACCAGAGAATAAAAAATTCTATATAAACCAGCAAGTTACATACAGGCTTCATTAGCAACCCTTTGTAGTTCAAACTTGTTTCAATATTTAATTCAATATAATTCAATACTTAACCCTCATCAGCTGATATATTCATATTAACTTTTTTTCAGTCTCTTGCCTTGACTTTTTTTCTCGATTTTTAATACAACTTAATAAAACATATATTTAACTATACCGTAATTACCATAAATTAAGTATATTTGCAATTCTTTATAGGGGGTAGCGCCAACATTTCCGACAAACCCCACGTTAAGGAATTAAATGGATAAAAAGTTGACTTTTTACCCATTCTAAGCCATTTTATGGATTATTAATATTCAATGGTCTCAATTCATCCGATTCAAGAACATTTTTAACATCAAAATTATATTCTCCAAGTAAGTTAATATGTTCCCATCCTAATGGGGATATATGTTTAAGCAAACTTTCATCAAATGTATAATTCTGTTTTAAATGGTCTATAGCCTTTTTTAAGTAAATTGTATTCCAAATGCTTATCGCATTAATTAAAATATTTAGAGCACTTTCTCTTTGAAGCTGATCCTGTAACTCTCTTTCTCTAAATTCTCCGCGCTTACCAAAGAATATAGCTCTAGCAAATACATTCATAGCTTCTCCTTTATTAAGGCCTCTCTGAATACGCCTTCTAAGTGATTTATTAGTTATCTAGTCTAATATGAAAATAGTTTTTTCAATTATTCCCATTTATCATAATGAAGTGGCTAAAGCATTCCGCCTTGAATAAGAACCCGTTTTGCCCATTATAAGGGAATTGGTTATATTTCCTTCTCTTATAGAGGGTGTACCCTCTAATGTATCAAAATTTTCTGAGAACCACTTTAATCTACTGTCCAACGATTCTATTCTTATTGTAGGTATTCTCTAACATCTAGGTTTACTGCAAGTCTTGTCCCTGTTTTTTTAATAGTGTTCCATTCATCATGTGGTATAAGATATTCTTCAAAATCTTTGAAATTCTTGCTTCCTTCAACAGAAACATCTCCAGAACGTAATCTATTTTTAAGTTCACTAAGTGTTGCTATTTCATATAAATATTTATTCCAACGTTTAGATATAAAATTCGTTGGAGCATCTTCAGGAACTTTTCGGTTTCCATTCTCATGCATATTATTTAATATATTTACAGCTTCAATTAAGGGTTTTGATGCGTGATTGGTTGAATCAAACTTTACTTTAGATACTTAACTAAAATAGGTGTATATTTACGAAGCTGATTATATCTACTGTCCAACAAATCAAAATAATCATAGCTTACGGGCCTTGCTAATTTTGTAGCTTCCTCAACAGAGTATCCTCATATTTTACCATAGGATCATCTTTTGATTGAACCACTAAAATAGGAACTGTTATTTTCTCAACTTTATAATCATCAAAATTAATATCCATGTCTAAATTCGTTATTGTTCCATCAGCCTTTATTCCGTTTTTACGTGGTTCTACAGGTAGCATGGTATTGTATATATCATTGTTAATATCGGATCCAAACATAGATTTAAAAACAAAGCCGAAATACTTTGTTGAAAGCCACATTGGGAAATCATTAACGATTATTGCAGGCGGACCCGTCATGCCTTTTATTTCTTCACGTGTCTTTTTTGTAGTAGGAACTCCAGATGAAAGTAAAATTAGCCCCTTGACACGATCGGGATATTCAATGGCAAACGTGATTCCTGCTGCACCTCCGGCAGATGTGGTAATAATATATGCCTTTTGAATCGAAAGCTGATCTAGTAAGCTTAAAAATGCTTTTGCTTGATTTTTCGGTGTTGGTTCAGAGGGTAAATCAGAGCCAGGATAACCGAAACGTGATGGAGCTATTTTTCGATAATCATTTCCCATAAGGCTTTTTAAAGATACAGAGCCTTGATCGTATCCACCAAAGATACCGTGGGATATGACTATTGTTTCACCGGAACCTTCGTCCATATAACTCATTTTACCATATTCAGTATCAATGGTTTTAACATCATAATGATTAAGATTTTCATATGATTTGCGAATATCAATGGTATATTGTATGGTTACAATGATTCCAAGCACAACTAATATTAACAGTAAATATACCCACATATGTTTGTACCATGTTTCCGTTAGTTTCAATTTACTTCCCCTCCTCAAAATACAAATAACCTTTGTTTCACTTAAGTTACTCTTGTGTCGCGAGAATTTACAGATGCGTCTTAATATCAGGGATTATTATACAACTAACTATAAGCTCCTTATAGTTTTAGATTTATTTATAGAACGTTTTATAACCTTGTGATACTATATAAAACGTTAATGTATTCCACCATTATATATGGTTACTTAACAACGTCTTTATAGTTATCAATATAAAAAATTACACAGCCACAATTAGGACAAACCGCTGCTTTGGGTGTACCATACGTTGTATTCAAAAAAAATTTGCCTTTTTTTGAAATTGTAATTCCACCAAAAGATTCAACTTTAAAATTCTCTATCATTTCAGTCTGGCATTGAGTACATATTTTTTTCATTTTTAAATCCCCCACGCTCGATTAATTATCTTCATTTTATATCACTGTTGCTACACTTTAATCTAAAATTTCGCAACAACATATAAATAAATTATACCATTGTGAGCAAAAAATCACTATTCTTTATAGTGGGAGAATTATAAAGAATTTATCCATTTTGTGTCTTAGCGTGGATTTTGTCGGAAATGTTGGCTCTACCCCATATAGGAAAGTTCCGAATCCTTTGCCCTTGTTACAATGCACTATTATAATAATATAAAATTCCTTCATAATAAACTACTTTAGTAATGATCTTTCGCTCTTTACTCTTCATAAACATAACTAATAATAAAGTCACTATACCAAAGATATCATTGTTTTTATGCTTAAAATTCCCTAAAGTCTCTTTCTTTTTCTAATTGATAGTCACTCAAATCCTTTTTCCATTTATCTAGACTGCCTTGGAAATTACTTTGTGGATCTATCTTTTTAATTTTATCAAATATAGTTTTTCTGGGAGTAGTTTGTTTTACCATATTTTCTACACTTCTTATAGAGTTTTGAATGCTATTCTCTCTATAGCACACATGGCAAATTTCATCATTTTGAGATACCTCAGCCTTTAATTTTAGTCCTTTTTTGTTAGCGATACATGTTCTATGTTGACCATCATTAAATGTATAGTGATCACACTTATTGCTACTAATATATATCGGATATTGTTGTCTGTTTTTTATTAAAGATTTATAAATATTTCTGCAATAATTAACATTATCCTTTCCTGGATATTCTTCGGTTGGAATCGACCTTACTTCGTCTTCGGTTAAATCAAATGAACATATACCATTCTTAGTTTTATAACAAAAATCTTTAGTACAGTTATTGTAATAATACTTTTTTCTCTTAGGATTGAACTCTTCAACATATAAATTTCCCACGAATATCACCTCAACCCATTTATATGCCTTAAAAGCCCTTTTATTCTTTGCACTTAAATCACAGCTTATAATTTTACGCATCAACCCAAGTTAGTTAAAATACAATTATAATATTGATAATACTAACTAAAATAGCAATAAAAATATTTATTATCTCATTCATATAAATTACATGCGTATCAGATGTAAACAATACTACGCACATATATTTGAAATACCTAGCCACCTTGTGCAAGTTGTAGGTTAATCACAACTTGTTCAAGGTGGACCAGCCCTGGGCTTGTCCACCGGCAATAGACGTATTTAGATTTAAAGGTATGATTAAACTACAGATGCGTGCGCAGACTTAGTTTTTTTGATTATTTATATAGAATGATTGAATTAAATTTAATTAAAATCTAATTAGAATCGATGCACGCCGTCGGGTACCAAAAAAAGGACCAGCTTTATCATTAGAAGCTCTTAGTTTACCAGTGGTTGAGGGACGAAAACCATGGTACGCTTAGAGAGTCTTATGATAAAGCTTGTTCTTTTTGGGTGACGGTATACGTGCCCAGACCTTGTCCTTCTAAATTCGCTATACTATTAGTAACTATAGATATAAAATATAATAATTATTATAATAAGGTTTTATAAAATATATATACTATAATAATATTTCGATATCCAAGAAGGAAAACACGATAACTAGTTATTTTTTTTAAACTTGTAGGATGCTGGCAAATGGACTAGCCCAGCTACTGGGGTACGAAGTGGCGGGTAAGCCTGTCTATTTGCCGTGAAAAATGGACGAGTTTTTGCCCTCTATTATGAATTTATTTTATTGAAACTCTAAATACATGAAGCAAAAGTCACTGATATGCTAATCTGAGGTGAGAAACCTGTCCATTTTTCACCCGAGGGTTGCGAGGTTCTATCTTTAAGTTATGTGGATTTTTTTAAATATTAGTAGTTTGAAGACAAAAACAAGCCCTAATGCATTGCAGTAGGACCTGTTTCCCCTGGGGGAAGGTGGAATATTTCATTTGCTTTGGGCTAGTTTATTGACTGCTACTAAGACTAAATAGAAAGATTGAAGCTTAGACACCTTAATAGATTAGTTTACTTCTGGGCAGTGAATAAGATTGTCCAAAGCTTCATTTGGGACCTAGAGCAGTGAAAGAGCTTGTGCCACATCAGGTTTTCGTATGAAGAATGAAGGAGAAAATATGCTGTGGACCAGCCTTTGACTGCGGAGTCTTATTATTATACTAATATCAATTAGTAATTCATTCAAAGTAAAGAATCAACATGTTATGTAACATTCAAATTGAAATTTTTAAGGAATAAACAATATCCCCAATGTGAAAGTAACACAATTACTATTGTGTTACTTTCGCTAATCCAATCCATTTTACAAATTTGAGTTTATTTTATTATAAATTCAAAAATTGAAAACACCAAAGCAAGTATCGCAGCCAATAAATGACCTTTAGCAACCTCTTTATTTTTCTTCCAATACTGAATGGCTTGAATTAACATTGACACACCCAACAATGGAACAAATACATCTGTTTCAATTTTCCAAACACCTAAAATCTGCGTACATACAAATATTATTATGCTTATAGAACAAATATTGCTAAGTACAGACAGCACTTTTTCATCTGTTTGTTTTTTACTCCATCTACCTCTTACTTTTTCCATTGTACCTCCCATATGATTAATTATTATTTTATTATCTAAGACGCAATATTTTACTGTTGCGACACAAAACATTTATTTAATTATACTATTATTACCGTTAATTAACGAGTAAAGTATTTACATTTATGGCATTTTAGTTTCCTTAACGTACGAAATATCATTTTTGCGTATGCTACCCCATATTAAATATACTCGTGTTAATTTAATGTTTTTCTTAAATTTCACATTAACTAATATATATTTTTTATTACTGTTTTAGTTAGCGTTATCAATACTATGACTGCATTTTAACTAACTTGTTTTGAGTAAAAAAATAAGAGCTTTACATTGATATTATATATTTTTTTGAGTTAGAACTATTGTCTATTAATTCTAACTCGGAATATTCAAATAATAGTGTCAAATTGTAAATAACTGGCTTAACGTTGTAAATTTACGCTTTGCGAGCCCTACCCCTAGCTAAAATAACCCAGGCCTCTGGCTTTCCTCTTCCATTATTATATTTCTTTGCGAATTCATCACCCGGATGGATCTGCACTGGTAAATCATCAATTGGATCTAAAATATTTACACGAACAGGCAACTCACTGGTATTACATTGAAACCATTTTGGCTCTGCTTCATATAATTCAGATAATGTCATTTTCATTTCCGGGATTTCACAATCTGCATGATTCTTTAAAGCCACAACATTATATACTTCGCCCAACATAGTGGAATTCATTGACCAGCCGGTCCCCCCCACCCCACATTCTTGCTTTATAAAATGGCATGATTTTAACAATTTGCGCTTGAAAATTTAATTTCTGCAAAAGAAAAATGGGGAAGTAAATATCCAAATGCTATTAAGAGTTGGGAAGACAATTGGGATAATCTTATAACTTTCTTTGTATTTCCAGATTATATTCGTAGAATAGATAAAAAACTTTAATCGACTTTAAATAACATTATTTTACAAAAATTAATAGATCGATTTTTTGCCTATAGAAAGAGTATACACAAAATAATTTACACGCCCGAAAAATAGCAATTCATTTGTAAGTAATTCAAAGAATGATTCACATTTAGAACCTATTTTATCCATTCATCATGACATTAATGAGTACAGACTTAAAGAAGCATTCTCTATCATTAAATTTAATTGTATTAAACACAAAAGATATATGCTGCCAGATTGAAAAGAATTTATTAGGATGGACTTCAAACAATGGTTATATATTAGTTCTCAATTCTCTTTTTTTACGTTATAATAGGCACAAAATAGTAGTCACGATTTTGATTTATAATTCATCAAAATGGGAAATACTGTCTTGTGGCTGTTTTTTGACGAATTGTTGCCTTACCCCATAGCCATCAAGCTAAGCCATATTGAATATTAGTAAGTCATTATTAAATACTATATTTTACCATCGAAATTTATTTTGATAAATTTTAATGGTAAATTTTAAGTGTACAATAGTATTCAAACAATTTTAGGGTACACCAAAAAAAGCCACGTATATAGTGGGGCTTTTACAATTTTATCAAGTTGTTTTATGCTGCAACTTTAGCCTGCGATGATGTTAATTTATAACAAACTCCAAGAATATCAAAAACAGTTTTCTTATCCTTTTTATGAGATTTCAGACCATTCCTAACTACATTTTCAAATATTAATTTTAAGGTATCGAGAACTTTATTAGGGAATTTGATAAGCTCAAAATATAGACTATCAATATATTCATGAACTATTTCACAAGTTTTAATTTCACTGGCTTCAAGGCCTTTATTTTCTAAAGCTAAAGTCCTCATTTTAAACATTACAGCAGAGCTTATTAGTAGCAAAATAAGTTTTCCATAAAGCTGACATTGAAACCGTTCTATTTTAACTAACTTTACAACCTGTATACTAAATATGGATTTCCACGTTTTAAATATTATTTCGATCTGCCATCTTAAACTGTAAAACTCATGAACCTGCTTTGAACTTAAAACTTCTTCCTTAATATTCGTTATATAAATAGATATACCTAATAATTCAATCGTATTATTACTTTTTTCTATACCCTTTTTTTTAGCATTCTTCACAGATTTTTCTGTTCTTTTTTTCAATTGATCATTTGTTAGTTTATATAAAATAATCCTTGTTTTTAGCGTCTTTTCCTTGCCTACATAGACATCCTTAATTTCATAACGGTCCCCCTCGCCCATCTGTTTCATTATGTCAGAAATATAGATTCTTTTAAAAAGGCTTGATTTTTTAGGAGCACCATTCTTATAGTACTCTATATCCTTATTTTCTATATATACTGCTATATTAGGTTTGAGTCTTGATATGTAAAACGCTTCTCTATCTTCTATGTCCAAAAAATCTTCAAAGTTGAAATACCCAAGATCTCTTAAAATAAGATCCCCAGATTTGATAGTATCTCTTATTTTGCTCCCAAAAGTATTGTCGCTTCCTGAGCCAGCTCCTACTTGTATATTAAGAAGATTTCCAGATTTCAATTCATATTCTAGTTGTATTTTTACACCTGAAGCTTGAGAGCAGCCACCAGATCCAGGATAAATATCTTTATAGCTTTCTGGTACTTGAAAAGCAGTAGAATCAAGTATTCTTATTCGTTTGAAATGTTCATCCCATACACTTGGTATGCAAGTATTATTTGTTATTGTTTGGCGCAACAGGTTTTCAAAAATTTTCTTTAAAAATTCCACACATCTTTCATTTAAACGTTGATCTAATGCTTGATTAGAAATAACTATTCCTATTTTTGCACTAAGTTTTGTACATAAGGTAACAAGTGTATTATTCGCAACCTCTGCATCCATAAAGCAGCATAAGCAAACGAATTCCCATGCTTTAATTTTACCTTTTCTTTTCACAAAGCCTGTTACTCTAGCTATTTCTTCAATCTCCTCTTTTGAAAAGCATCTTTTAATTTCAGCTGCAAAATGTTTCATATCTTTATCCAATTTTAAGTTTTCTTCTATCATTTGTAAATTACCCCCATTGATGTGTTTTGTTATCTTTTAAATGATAACATTTTTACAAATGGGGGGCTTTATTTTTATAGACTTCCCTTAGCTTGATGGCTATGTTGCCTTACCCCCTATTATAGTTATTAAATACGGTATTTGACTTATTAGTAGCTGCTCCAGTGCTATTATAAGAGTAACTTCCTGTCTTGACATTAAAAGTTATATTCGTACCATTACTAGTATAGCCTCATACTTTTAATAAAAGTATGCTCTTTTACTTTTATTAAAAAAGATTTACTGTTTTTTATCAATTTATATACACTCAAAATTTAGATTATCCACCTAAAACTTGTCTTGGTAATTAACAAAAAAAACACAGTCATGAGCTGTGTTTATCTATAAATCTTGACTTACTATTTAACAATCAAATTAAGTGCTCCATCTAAATCAGAAATAATATCTTTAACATTTTCAAGCCCTACTGCCAACCTTACTAAACCATCAGTTATACCAGCTTCCAATCTTTCTTCTTGTGGATATGAAGAATGAGTCATTGAAGCAGGATGTTCAATTAAAGTTTCAGGATCGCCTAAACTAACAGCTAATTTGCACATTTCAACTGCATTTATAACCCTTTTGCCTTCTTCTACTCCACCCTTTATTTCAAAAGCAATTACCGCTCCTGGAAGGCTCATTTGTTTTTTTGCTAATGCATATTGTGGGAAACTCTCAAGTCCTGGGAAATATACATTTTCTACTGCTGGGTGAGCTTCTAAAAATTTAGCTACATACATTGCACTTTCACAGTGTCTGTCCATTCTAATTTCTAGTGTTTTCATTCCTCGTATAATCAAATATGCATCAAAAGGACTTAAACAAGCTCCTGTCATATCCTTAACACCGAATAATCTAACTTCATCAATAAATACTTTAGATCCAATAACAAAGCCAGCAATTACATCACCATGTCCATTTAGAAATTTGGTTCCAGAATGCACTACCACGTCTGCGCCTAGTTCTAATGGTCTTTGTATATATGGCGTGCTGAATGTATTATCCACCATTACTATGCAATTTTCTACTTCATGTGCAATCTTTGATATTTTATCAATATCTGTTATGAGTAACGTTGGATTTGCAGGTGTTTCTAAGAAAACAACCCTTGTATTTTCTTTCATAGCATTTCTTACATTTTCTAGATTCGTAACATCAACAAAAGTAACCTCAACGCCAAATCTTGCAATACCATGACTTAAAAATGCATGAGTACAGCCATAAATAGTTTTTGATGCCACTACATGATCTCCAGCCTTTAATAATGACCACATTGCTGAAGTTATGGCTCCTATGCCTGATGACATAGAGATGCATGCTTCTCCACCTTCAAGTATTGCCAGTTTTTCTTCTAAAACTGTGTTAGTGGGATTTCCCAGTCTTGAATAAATATAGCCATCTTCTCTTCCTGCAAATCTATTACCACCTTGATCAGCTGAGTCAAAAACGAAGGTAGCTGTTTGATGTATTGGAGTAGCTAGTGCTCCGTATTGATCCACCTTACTTCCTCCATGTATAGCTCTAGTAGCAAATCCTTTGTTAATTAAATATTCTTTATTCATTATTAATTCCTCCTAATATTTAGTTATCACATAAATTAGTTAACACTATCAACACTTATTTCTTCACTCTATCTAAAGCTCAAGCTTTGTACAAAAACTTTATCAAAGTCTTCATAGTTTGAAAGTTCAATAATGTCAACCTTTTTAACTACTGTCTCCATTTCCTTCCTATAAGACTTATTTAATAAAAATATTTGCCCTCCAGATTTTGAAGTATTTCCGACAAAGTCAATTTTGTCTTCAAGTTCTAAGGGTAGTAGACCTATATTTATTAAACTTTTTGCTCTGAGGTGGTAGCCAAAAGACCCTGCAATCAGTACTTTGTCTACTTTATTAGCCGTAATGTCTTTACTCCTCAGTAAAAATTCTATTCCAGCCCTAACTGCACCTTTTGCAAGCTGTACTTGCCTTATATCCTTTTGTGATAAGTAAACTTTATCAGTTATTTTAAATACCGTTTTGCCTTCATGTTTAACTATCTTTTCCTTCAATAGAGGTTTCACTTCTTCTTTATCTGTATCAACAAACTTACCATTTTTCTTAATTACTCCATGTTTAACAAGCTCACCAACAATGTCTAAAAGTCCACTTCCACAAATTCCAATTGCTTTGTCATCACCAATTGTTTTGACAGTTATGTTTCCGTCATCTTCTATATTGAAAAACTCTATAGCACCATTAGACGCCCTCATGCCATGAGTTATATTCATTCCTTCAAAGGCGGGGCCTGCAGCAGTGGAGGCCGCAGATAATTCTCCGTCTAAACTTAGAACCATCTCACCATTTGTCCCAATATCCACAAAAAGTGTAACACCATCTTTTTCATATAATTTAGCTGCAAGGATACCTGATGTTATGTCTGATCCAACATAAGCAGAAATTATAGGTGGAAGATATATTAGTCCAAAAGGGGAAATATTAAAGTCATGATGCAACGCTTCAACATGGTTCCCGCCAAAAATTTTAGGAGTATAAGGATACCTACCAAGCGAACTAGGGTTTATATTTGTTGCTAGATGTAACATACAAGTGTTTCCGCTTAGAATAACCTCATAGATATTTTCATTGGCTATACCTGCATTTTTACTTATTTCACTTATCATATTTTTAATTTCACGAGTAACACCACTATACATGGTATTTAAGCCCTTTTTCTCAGATGCAAACTTTATTCTCGACAAAACATCCTGTGCATGAATTGCTTGTGGATTTAGACAAGAAGTTGAACTAATTTCCACTCCATTAAATAAATCTATAAGAGAAGCAACCATGGTAGTTGTACCAATGTCAACTACAACACCAAACTTCTTATTTTCCGTATTATTTGCTTCAATTCCAATAATTTGTTCCCCTGCATATACTCTCGTTACGCCTTCATCATCAAAATACTTCTTTTTAATTATAGGGTTAATTTTAAATTCAAAACTTTTGCCATGATTTAGAATTTTTAAGCTTTCATTTTGTTCCTTACGAGTTACCTCAACTAAAACATCCCCTATAACTTTTGTAGCACAGGATAATACAAATCCTGCATTCTCTTCTTCTTTGGATAAATGATGTACTCCATTTGAAATTACATTCTTTATTGAGATGTTATCAAGCTTTACCTTGCATTTACCACAGGTTACAGCTGCATTACAAGGGGACTCTATTACTACCCCTGCAAGTCGCGCTGCTTGAAGAATTGTAGTTCCAACTTCAACACTAATTGTTATATTATCCGGAACAAATTTTACCTGAACCATTATTTTACACTTCCTTCCCTAACTGTTTTCGTAAAAGTATATATATTTTCAAGAGACGAAGAAGTACTTAACCCACATGCAGGAGATATAATATTTATACCATCTCGCAAAAGCTTCTCAGTTTGACTGGCAACTTTCTCTGTAGAACCAAATTCTAATAGGTAGGTACTTAAATTCCCCATAGTAGTAAGAGACGGGTACTCTTCTTTAAGAATACGCAAATTCACTAGTGAATCTGTGCTTATAGCATTGCATTTTATATTGGGCAACAGATTTTTTACAGCATTTAATTTACCACAAATATGAACTATAACAGGTACATTCAAAGAATGAATACCATCGATAAGCTTATTTAAATATCTTACAGCATATTCTTCAAACATTTTAGGTCCAAGTATTTCTCCAGTTGCTGTAGGATCTGCAATGGATATAACAGTAACTCCGTTATCAATCATAAGTTTTGCATACTCTATTAAAAAATCTGTTACATAATCAATAACTTTATGTGATCCTTCTTTATTCTTTCTTAACTCCTTCAAAAATGTCATTGGGTCAACCATAGAGGCAGCAGTACTTATAGGTCCAGTCAAACTGCCAATTACAGGCACGTCCTCATTTTGCTTTGATATATAATAACCTGCCTGGATAATGGTATCAACACGTCCGTTTTTAAGAATTTCACTTATATTTTTAAATTCTACATTTGAAACGGAAGAAAATACTTCTGTAATAATTTTAGGTTCACAGGCAAGTGTTCCAAAATCTACTTTACTTCCAAGAACCTCAGCTTCTACAGTCATACAAAATGGAATCCCCAAGTTTTCAAAGCCTGTATGAGTATGAACATCCTTTGAAAGCAAGCACATAAGCTTACCATCCTTATGTGCCTGAGGCAAAGTATGCCCGGTTTTTTTCATTACATCTATTATAGCCGCATTCATCATTCCCCCTGGGCAAATAACAGGAGGCCTATCTACTTTTTCTTTATTTAAAACTCTTAGCAATCTTTCTTTTTGAGTAAGTACTTCCATTTTTAACCCTCTTTTCTTTTTAATTTTAAAAAGTAATTAGACTACAATTGAAGCAGCAACTAATTTCCTTGCCAGTCTTACAGCTTCTGCTGCATTTACCGAATACCCGTCTGCTCCAATTCTATCCGCAAACCCTTGTGAAATTGGACCTCCACCTATCATAATCTTAAATTTATCCCTGATATTTTGCTTGTCTAAAATTCTTATAACTTCTGCCATGTTATCCATAGTTGTAGTCATTAAAGTTGAAAGTGCTATTATATTTGCATTTTCCTCTTTCGCTCTTTCTACAAATATTGAAGGTGGAACGTCTCTTCCAAGATCAATAACATCAAAGCCTGAAGTCTCAAGCATAATCTTTACAAGATTTTTCCCTATATCATGAGTATCTCCCTCAACTACACCTATAATAACCTTGTGTTTCACTTCATTTTTATCTATTTTTATATGTGGTTTTAAAATATCAAGTCCTGCATACATTGCATCGGAACACATTAAAAGCTCTGGAATAAAATATTCTTCTTCCTCAAAAAGCTCTCCTGCTCTTTCCATACCTGCTGATAATCCTTTATCAATTGCTTCAAATGCATCATACTTCTGCGCAATTACCTCTTTTGAAATAGCTATTGCTACATCTTCATCCATATCAACCACTGATTCCGCTAGTTTCTTAAATAACATTTCTTTATTATCTGACATTTTATACCCTCCATTTTTAGTGCATTATTTTATACCAATATTAAAATCATCCTCTTTAACAATACCCCCGGGACTTATATTTATAAATTTATCATTGTCCCATGGACCTTTTACAATCTGTTCAATAAAAGTATCACTTCCTTTAATTGTGTCATGACTTAGGTTAAGCAGTTTTGCTATTTCTCCAGATTGTTCAATATCAGCCTTTTCGCTGCAACAACCGGTTTTAATAAACAATATCTGGTTATAACCTTCATACATTCTTGAGAGGACTTTTAAAGCTTTCTTTTCACCATATTTATCTTTAATACGATTGTGCTCAGCAAGTATTGATTTCTCTGAGTTCATATAACCACAAGATAAATAAAAGGTACCTGTTTTCTTTTCATAAATACCTTGATTTAATTTACCTGAATCAAGAAAAATTGAAATACAATCGTGTACTTTAGGTATTGTTAGAGTGCAATGGGTGGGCACCAAACCCTTAGCTGCCCCACCGCACAAGCCGAAAGCTAAAATAATTCTCGAATACCCTGTTGATCTTTCAATTATGCACTGCAATTCTTTCCTAAGTTTTTCAGGATAAAGATGTAGATTCATAGATATAAACTCAAATTCAACATCAAGTACTGGTGTTATAGAAAGCAACTCTTTTTTCATAACCTCACAAGCAATAATTTTCATAGTCATATAAATCCCCCCTTATCTAAAAAGCTCAGGATCAAATGGATATTTGCCGTATTTCCTAGCTGCAGCACGTAAGGAAAGAATATTTTCAGGCGGAGTATCTATTGGCAAACCACAACCTAAAGCAAGAATATATCCCTTTGGACTGTCATAAGCTTTTCTAAGACATTCCTTTGCTTCTCTTTCAACATCTTGAGGAGTACCCAAATACATGGTGGCTGTAGGCTTCACATTGCCTACAAGGATTACTCTGTGACCTATAACCTTTTTTGCTTCTTTTAAATCTATAGTTTCATCAAGACTTAAAGCGCCTGCCCCGGCATCTGCCATAAGTGTCCAAATCTTTGTTGTATTTCCGCAAATGTGTAGGGAAGGAGCACTTTTACCAGAACTGATAATTGCATCAATAACCTCTTTTAAATATGGCAAAGTAAATTTTGCAAACATGTCCTTACTTATTAAAGCCCCTGAAGCAGTTGGTTCATCAATTTCTATGCTCACATCACGCTTAGCCACTTCCTTAATAAACGCAATAGTTGTATCTGTTACAAGTCTAAGAATCCTATGTGCAAATTCTGGATTTTTTCTTAAATCTCGTAAGAAATTTACTGTACCTCTAAGATTTCCTGCAGTTGTAAAAGGTCCTGGAATTCCAACAGAAACTGGTATTTCTTTTCCTAACTTATCTACAAGAGCTTCAGCAGTCTGTAAAATAAAGGGGAACCTACCGGACTTTTGAGGATCTGCCAAGGAAATCTTGTCCAAATCCGAAAAGTTCTTTATTGCGTAATCTGCAACATAAGGAGCCCCATGGTCAGGGAAAACAAGTTTACTTCCCAATGCTTCTGCGATTCCTCCAAGTCCTGGCCCAATAATGGTTGACTCAATGGCATATTTTTCATTTGCTGCAATTTGTCCCTGTAAAAATTTTTCAACTGAAAAATGAAGTTCAGACACCTTTACATTTATAAGATTTGCAGCATGATCACCAATACTAGGTCCACATTGAATTCTATCATAAGACTTACCTTTTGCTATTGCTTCCGCTCTTTCTTTTGGAGTCATTTCATCTTTTAAATTTTGCCTATTCATATTTTCATTTCCTTTCTTGATTTATTTGTTTAAAATATAAATAAAAAGATCAAAACAGCTTCTATAATTTAGAAATAATTTCATACTCCAGTTTTCTGGTGAACCTCATTAAAATTTTTTTATAATACCTATATGTTTAATGGGTATTATATTAGTAATATACTACTTTGTCAACTTTTTGTGACTCAAACCTTTGAGAATGTAGATTGCAATATAAAATGTCCGGAAATTAAAAGAAAAATATAATGTTGGGGTATCGTCAGCAAAAATGATATTTCGTACGCTAAGGAAAGTGTAGTTACATAAATGTAATTATTTCACTTGCTGAATTCATAGATCAGATTATTTTTATAAATCTCAAGTTTTAAATTCTTATGTACGGATGTAATCTTTTAAGCAAAACCTTACATTCATAAAAGCAACATAAAGCGTTGATATATAAAGGTTTATATCAAATTAAACTAACGCCTTTTCCCTTATTGTATATTTGAATGTATTGTTTTATCTGATATATTATAAATGGAGTACATTGATTTTGTGTTCTCAGGGACACTTTTTAGGAGTGAATTTATGATAGTAATAACCACTCACTTGATGAATAATATTGATTGTTTAAGACATCATAAATTTAATTTATATTGAAATTGACATCTTAAAGATTTAAATTGTTAAACTAAGCACTTTACAGCCTTAATCGTTACATTTATGGGCTATGTTTTTCTTAACGTACGAAATATCATTTTTGAGTATGGTACCCCCATTACATTATTTGAGGATTATTATTGTGAATTAAATAGATTCTATATTAATAACAAAAACCCTCTAAATTTGTAAATATATTTTAAAACATTAATTATTTCCCTTGTTGCATTAATTAAGGCTACTTTTTATATGTGGTAAATGAAAGCAATATATGAAATGTTGCAAATACAATCAAACGTAATTCAACACATATAAACTTATTTGATAATTGAAAGTGAAAAGTACAATAAGACAAGCGAGGAGCCCTGATGAATGAGTAATGAACTCTTTTGTTATGTCAGAAATCAACTGCATTTTTAACATAACAAGTAGCGCCAAAGTGAAAGTAACACAATGGTAATTGTGTTACTTTCACTTTGACAGACCGTTGACAAACATAAAATGTAAAACACTCTAATTTAAAATTGGAGTGTTTTTTTCATATTCAAAAAGGATTTTAGGACATCAATGTCGAATATATATAGTATACAAACTTTATAATTCGGAGGGCATTATTATGATTAATGAAAAAAACTTCACACAACAAAAACTAGAAATGGTGTATTTAGAAGATTTAGTTCCTAAAGACCATATTTTGAGAAATATAGATAAATACATGGATTTCTCTTTTATAAGAGAACTGACTAAAAAATATTACTGCTTAGATAATGGAAGACCTGGCGTAGATCCCATTCTACTTTTTAAAATGCTGTTTATTGGGTACTTATTTGGAATAAAATCTGAACGACAACTTGTAAAGGAAATTGAAGTAAATGTGGCTTATAGATGGTTCCTAGGGCTAAGTCTTACTGATACTATTCCAGATCATTCAACAATTAGCCAAAATAGACGTAGACGATTTAAAGGAACAGATGTGTTTCAAAAAATATTTGACGAAGTAGTATTTAAGGCTATAAATCTTAAGATGGTAACCGGTAAAATACTTTACACAGATTCTACACACCTAAAAGCAAATGCTAATAAGCGAAAGCTTGTGAAAATTGAAGTTGAAAAAACGCCGAAAGAATATGTAGCTGAACTTAATAAAGCAGTGGAAGAAGATAGAATAAACCATGGTAAAAAACCTTTAAAAGAAAAAGAACCTGTTACCAAAATAAAAGAAACTAAAGTTAGCACAACCGACCCCGACAGTGGATATATGATGAGAGATGGCAAGCCGGAAGGCTTCTCATATTTAGATCACAGAACTGTCGATAGCAGACATAATATAATTACTGATGTGTATGTTACTCCTGGAAACATAAATGATGTTGATCCTTATATCGATAGATTAGATGTGCAAATAAAAAAGTTTAATTTTAATACAAAATATGTTGGTGCAGATGCTGGTTATGCTACAAATCTTATATGTAAAAAACTATATGAGAGGGAATTAAAATCTGTAATGGGATACCGTAGGTCTCCACATACAAAAGGAATGTACACAAAAAATAAATTCCAATATGTTAAAGAGCAGGACATTTACGTATGCCCTGACTTAAGGGCTTTACATTATAAAACAACAACAAGAGAAGGATATAAAGAATATGTTGGTAATGCAAAATATTGCGACATATGTCCAAACAGAGCTCAATGCTTTTCTGCAAAAAGCAAGTTTAAAACTATTAGAAGACATGTTTGGGAAACGTATAAAGAAGATGTTGTAAAGTTCACCAGAACAGATAAAGGCAGAAATATATATAGAAGAAGAAAAGAAACTATAGAGCGAAGCTTCGCAGATTCAAAACAACTGCATGGGCTTCGCTATTGCCATATGCGTGGATTAGAAAATGTGCAAGAGCAGTGTCTGCTTACAGCAGCAGTGCAGAATATGAAAAAGATAGCTAGCCTGCTATCTTTAAGGTTTTTTGATTTTCTAACTAAGAACATAGTTGTTATTTTAAATTTATCCATAACTCAAAATGCTATCGCATAATTGCATGTAAAAAGCCCAGTATAATAAAAAAATTATACTGGGTTTGTAAACAACCTGCCAAAGTGAAAGTAACACAATGGTAATTGTGTTACTTTCACTTTGACTATTCCTTTGAAGTTTCATTTTGAATGTAACATAACGTATTGACTCTTTACTTTGAATGTATTACAAATCAGTCTTAATATAATAATAAGACTCCGCAGTCAAAGGCTGATCCACAGCATATTTTCTCCTTCATTATTCATACGAAAACCCGATGTGGCACAAGCTCTTTCACTACTCTAGGTCACAAATGAAGCTTTGGACAATCCTACTCACTGCCCAAAAGTAAACTAATCTATTAAAGTACCTAAGCATTCATCATTCTATTTAATCTTAGTAGCAGTCAGTAAACTTGTCCAAAGCAAATGAAATTATTTCCCCTTCCCCCAAGGGAAACAGATCCTACTGCACTACAGCAGGATCTGTTTTTTTGTTTTCAACCTACTATGGGTATATGTAGTAACGGAACCAAAAACGGCTATAAGCATGTAAATAAATGGATTTGAAATTTAAGAATACATTACTTATAGCATCATATATATTTGATAATGCTTTAGGATGGAGATGTTATTGGGGTAGAAACCGCAAAGCGTAAATTCGCCCGGTTAAGACATATATTCCCAAGACACTGATACAATAAAACAGTTATTAAATATATGGGGTATTGAGACGATTCGTGAAAAAAACAGCCATAAGACAGTATTCTCCATTTTTGATGAACTATAAATCAAAAACGGAACTACTATTTTGTGGCTGTTATGATGTAAAGTATGAAGAATGGGACACAACTAATGCGTAAGACTTACGTATTTTAATAAATTCTATAACCTAAAATTTATTAAAACTAAATTTTAGTTAATTGGTACACAAATTTCACAAAAATGGTTTTTAACCATTTCAGTTTTATACCTTTCAAGAATAGGTCTTGCCTCATCCAGTTGATACCCTTTCTTGAATAATTCCGGAAAAATTGCAAGCCACGCTTTTTGAACTTCTTCAGCTGTATGTCTTATTTTAAAAACTGCATATTTTCCTCCAAGAATGTTACCATCACTAATATAATCATCACTAATGCAATAATCATTTGAAATAACGAGACCTGCGTTATAACGACAATTTTCGGGTTCTACTATTTTAGGGTTATCATGGGCAATTCCTAGTATGATAGATTGCTCATTAAGCAGTCCATTAGACTTAGCCCATTTCTTTAATTTTTCCATTACTTTAATATTATTCTGCCCATAAGATCCAACCTGCCTTATATAAGCAATTCTATAAAATAAAGTTTTTTCAATTTCTATATTCATAATTCTTCCTTTCTTTATAAAGTACATCGATGTCTATAAACATCATATAATGCTTTAAAATAGAAAACAAGACATTTTTTAAAATTACTAAATTACCACTTACATGTGTTTATTAATACTTTATATGACGCATTAATTTATCAATTTGACGTAACTTTTAGGAATATTATACCCATTATCGGAGTAATGTTAAATTACTTTCAAAGGTCTCATGTTATCTACTAAATCATAATCAGAATTATCGCCATTTTTATCTCTCGCTTAGTTAGTGTTATTAATACTATAATTCTACTTTAACTAACTTGTTTTGAGCAAAAAAATAAGAGCTTTATCATTTAGTCATTAAACCCTAGGTATATCAATGCTTTACACTGATGTTATATACTTTTTCAAGGTAGAACTTTTACATATTAATTCTAACTCGCAATATTCAAATAATAATATCCAACTGTAAATAACTGGCTTAGCGTTGTAAATTTACGCTTTACGGTTACTACCCCTCTTACAGGAATACTTGAGGAATATAAACAATATAAAGTTGAAGTGGAACAGTATAAGAAGTCACTTGCAGATACTCAATCTAAAAATATGAAGTTAAAAAATAGCGTTATAGACAAATTTTTACTGTTAGTGATTTAGGAAAAGACATTGAGAAGGTTGTTAACGGATTGAATGAGAGTCAAGAGCAATTAAAGGATAAACATATCGAAGATATTGAACAGTTGAAAGAGAAGGCAAATATAACGATGGATAAGGCATTATTAGAACTACAAAAGGCACAACAAGAGAAATTAAATCAAAACCAATTGAAATATAATGCAGAAATACAAGAATATCAAAGTAAATATAAATCACTCTTAGAAGAACTGGAGAAGAAGAAAACAACCCCAAGAGTTAAAAAAGATACTGTCACAGTACAAAATAAAAAATAATTTTTTTTATCTACTTTAAGGGGTTTTGGGGACGGAGTCACAAAGCTACGCTCCTTCATTTAGGATCTCACTAAATAATATATTGAGCTGGCTAATAACAAGGTCCCAATTTGCATATACTCTAGTCCATTTCTTACTTACCTTTTCAGTTGCCAAATATAGCATCTTCATAAGACTATCATCGTTCGGGAATATAAGCTTTGTCTTCGTAACTTTTCTAAATTGACTGTTAAGACTCTCTATAGCATTTGTGGTATATATAATTCTACGAATATAATCTGGAAATACAAAGAAAGTTATGAGATTATCCCAATTATCTTCCCAACTTTTTATTGCATTTGGATATTTACTACCCCATTTTTCTTTAGCAAAATTTAAATTTTGCTAGTGCAAGATCTTCATTTACTGAGCCATAAACGGCTTTCAAATCTTTAGCAAATGCCTTCTTGTCTTTATGTGGTATATATTTCATACTTGCTCTGATATGTCCCTTGTAGTCATTCCAGCTGCATAGAGCGCCATTATTTTATCTTCGATACCAGTTATATTTCTTTGATACTTAGGCAATATTTTAGGCTCAAATTCACCATTTCTATCACGAGGTATATTAAGATCTACTGCTCCCAACTCAGATTTTACAGTTTTTTTAGAATAACCATTTCTACTGTTTGGAGTTCGTTTTTCGAATATATCATATTTATCATATCCAAGTTGCGAATCCATTTCTGCTTCTAATGTCTCCTGAAGAACGTCTCTAAACATACTTTTCATAGCAGTTAAAACCTCATTTGGACTTGTAAACTTTTGCTCGTTGATATAATCCCTTAAAATATCTTTCAAAATGTTTGACATAAAAATACTCCTCCTTGCAATCTTTGATAATTAGCTTATCTCAATTATTGCCAAGAAAGAGTGCTTTTTATTCTGTTTACACAAAATTATTTACAGGCCCGAAGCAGGATATTTTATAGTAAAGTATACCTCTTATTTCTTTATTCAATTTTACCTTTTAAAAATATAGGTTATATCAGTCTCTGTTGTTGTGTTATTTATTATTAGAAATAACGCTAGCTTCATTTTCTTTTTTATCCATTTCTAAAATCATATTTTTAAATTTTTCCGCCACTTCCTCTTTTTCTTTTAATAAATTAGTAATTTTCTCATTAAAGCTTTCTTGTAATTCCTGTGTTTTGAGTTGTTGCCCCTCTTTTAATTTTAAAAGTTCTTTGTCCATTTCAAAGCTTGTTCTTTCCCGCTGTATTTCAACATCTTGCTTAGCTTTAATTTGCAGCTCATCTATTTTATTTTTGTTTATTTGGTTTAATTCATCTATCTGTTTTATTAATTTATCTTGTTCAGCCTTTTTACTTAACAATTCATTCTTAAGTTGCATATTTTCATCCAATGATTTATCAAAGGATGTTTTAAGCTCTATAATCTCATCTTCGAATTTAATGTATTTTTCATTGGTATTAGCTAGGCTTAATATTTTTTCTTCCTGCATATTATTAAGGGTTTTTAAGTTCTTAATATTTTCTTGTAATTCTTTAGTTATATGCTTTGCATCAGATAGGTCTTTTCCCAGTGAGCTTATTTTTTTGTTGTCTTCTTTTAATAATGTAATTTCTCCTTTTAGTTTTTCATTTTCCTTATTATTGTCTATTAACTCATTTCTATGGATATTTTTTACCTCTAAGGCTTTAATGTTATTTCTTTCTACTATGTTTATGTATATATCTGCCATTCTACTGGTTATTGTTTGTAATTCTTTTATATCTTCGGACATAGTACTGTCCCCTTCTCTTGCTCTATTTAATTCGTAATACTTAACTACTTGCTCCATCAATTCCTTATTGTTTATTCCTTCACTCTGAGCTAACTCATTAAATTTTTGTTTTAATTCATCACTGATTCTTACGCTTAATATTGCATCCATTTCGTACTTCCTCTCTTAGGCCTGTATTTTCTATAATAAGTAGAATAAATTTAATTATTTTCATAACTTAATGGCATTTATACTCTAAATTTATCTACAGCTTGTTAAATCATCTCCTGCGGAGCTGTTCATCTTCTTAGAAGCTGCTATATAAACAGTATAATTCCTAGGATACTTGGTTTCAATGATTTTTTAGTGATTTACTTATATTTATCATTGAATTTTTTTATATAATATAAATAATTTTTAATTGTTAACACGTGTATACCATTGTTTACAATGTATTTCACTATGTATACTTTATGTTTACATTATAAATATACATGAAATCTTTGAAAAATACATATAAAATCAGTAAAAAGGCTTGAAAACAAGTAAAAACAAAACCATTCAATATAACTTTTATTATATTGAATGGTTTTGTTTGCGCTTATAATGATAATTTATAAGTAATATTAACTAAATAACATAATGAATAAATTAGGAAGTGAGAAGAACAGGGATAGTGTTTAAAAAACTTATAGTTCAAAAAGAGAAAGCAAATTATAAATACCAAAAAGACCACTATCCTATCCGACAACGATCTCCAATCTATTTTATTCACCACCATATTAGATTTTATAGACTTTTTAATAATATTAGAAAATTGACCAATATATTCTATCTGTTTTTCTATAATCCTTTAAGGTTTCAGCATTATTGTCATATACTTCATTAATTCCCTTTCTCTTTATTGTTATTATAAAAGTAATCGTGGTAAATATTGCATTTAATATTTGTATGGTGTAATATGAGCATATAAAATCAAATAAATGTAATAAATACATAATTATCAACAATAATCATTATAAGGAAAATAATTATTGGACAAGAAAGTTATTATGGCAAGTATAATGTGTTTATTAATTAGGCTTAAACGCATTGTGACCTGGTCAAGCAAAATTGTAACACTTGTGTGTAATTAATTATTTAGAATATCTTTTCTCAAAAGGAGTTAACCCTCCCAGAGAACTATGAGGCCTTTTATGATGATAATATCTAAAAATATAGTCATTTATTAGCTCTTCTAAATGCAGAGCATCTTTAATACTGTAATGCTTAATATGTTCATTCTTAAGTTTTCCAAAGAAAGACTCCATAGGAGCGTTATCATATGGACAACCTGCTTTACTCATAGATTGTTGCATTTTTTTATTCTCACAAAAAGAAGTGAATGCCTTTGAGGTATATTGTGAGCCTTGATCACTATGAATTATTAATCCCGTAGGGGGCTTATGATTAGATATGGCTTCACTGAGTGTATCAATAGCTAGCTCCGCCGTTATATTACTAGATGTCTTAGTTGCTACAATACTTCTATCATATAGATCTAAAATAGAACAATTGTACATTATCTTACCGCTGGAAAGATGTATATAGGTGAAATCTGTACACCATTTTAAATTTTTAGCTACAGCTGTAAAATCTCTATTTAGAATATTAGAAAATACTTTATGTGAAGTTCCTTTTACATAATTAGGTCTTTTTCTAAATGAAACGGACTTAATATTTAATTCTTTCATATATTTATGCACAGTTAACAAGCTCAAATTAGTTCCTTGTTTTTCTAATGAGCGTTTTACCATTCTATATCCCATTTTCCCATTTTCACTGTGAAAAATTTTCTCTATATGTTTCAAAATTAATTTTTTTTGTTCATTATAGATACTTTTTCTGAATTTCAAATAATTATAATATGCATTGGGTGATAGCTCAAAACGGCGTAATAACCATCTGACACCAAATTCCTTATTGTTGGTAGATATAAACTGGTAGATTAATTGTCTATTTCCTTGGCGAAGAATGCCGCAGCTTTTTTTAAGAAAGCATTTTCCTTTTCTAATTCAATAGTTCTTTTTTTTAGTAATTTATTTTCCTCATAAACACTAGGAGATATTTTTTCTTCTGCTTCTTTGCATTCTTCGCAATAGCTTTTAATCCACACATTAAGGGTTGATCTAGATACACCATATTCTTTAATTAGACTTGGGATAGTTCTACTATTTTCTAGATTTAATTTTACTAGTTTTTCTCTAAAAATTTGATCATACATTTTTTTTGCCATTTGTAACACCACTCTCCTAATTTTATTATACTATTTTATTAGTACTAAGTGTTACAACTTTAGTATATCAGGTCATTGTTACAATAAATTAAAATACTAATTATATACAGATATGTAGAAGTTGGTATTTTGTTCTTATATAATTACTTTGGTACATCCGTTACAAAAATCCAACTAAATATAAATGATTATTTATATTTAGTGGAAAATTTAAAATTAGGAGTTGAATTATTAATGAAGAAACGATTACTAACCATTGTTTTAAGTCTCGGTATGACGGTGTCACTTTTACCAGTTTATGGTGTACAAGCCGTAACCAATACAAGTAGTGCGTCCCAATCAATAGTAGGTACTTCAATTAATGCAGTTCCTGCTCAAATGAAACCAGGTACAATAATTGAATATGATAAAAGTGTTCAACTGATGTTAGTACAAGATGGCTATAAGGGTGAAGATGGTAAAGAGGTTGTTCTTGATAAAACGGTAGCATCGAAAGTACCGACATCTGCCGTTAAAACACCTTTACCTCAAGCCGGTATGAAAGTGTATTATGATGGTTTAGGAGAGCCTATAAAAATAACAATCAACGGGGTTATCTATTCCGATAAGACTGCTTCTGCTATTACACGTTCATATGCTGCTGCTTCATCTCAATATACTTCACCAGCTGGCGGAGTTACATGGTATACGGATGCTATTGGAATGTATGACAATACATTAGGTTATAAGGATTGTGCGACAGATATGTATGCTGATAATTGTGCAAAGAATACACAAATAAGACTAACTTGTGCATCTACTGGAAGACTAGCGTATTTTTATAAAAATGATATTGGAAATTTAAGAAAATATAATCATGTATTAGACTTACGACCAGAGGCGTTTAAAGACTTTGGCTTTTCTCTTGGAACCGGAGTATTTCAAGGGAAATATGTTCATAATTAATTATGAACATGTCGAAGATTCGTGCTAAGACTATTATTAAGATACATTAATAAAAAAGGAAATTCGATATATTTAGCTGGTGTATGTACTAATTGAAAACTCCCCCACTTTATAGTTGAATTTTTCCTCTACCCTAATTTGCAATTGAGAATTTTAATGTGGGTTGGCGAAGCGTATCATTTACATTGAGAGTACATGTGGTAGTCTATACCTATGCTAAGCCATTGTTAACAATGACTTGGCTAATGGCCTGTAATCATATGTGCATAGGCTCAATGTCAACCCATATGCACTATCAATTGATATAAGGGCGAGGGAATTTTTCAATTATAATATGGGGGAATTTTCAGTTAGAAAATACAGCTGGAAAGCTGGCTAAAGATTGTTGATTAACAATCTGATTATATACAAAAACGAAAATAAATTTAGGGAGGTAAGCGTATTATGTTTAAAAATATTAACTTTAAAGTGATTATTGTCATATCATTATTTTCAATCTTAAGCTTACTATCTACTGGATGTAATTCGAATAAGGCCTCAGAGAGTAATAAAAATATTACAAAGAATGCAGCTCAAATGGTATCTATTTCCTGTTTTGAAAAAAATGCAGATATTAGTCTCTACAAGCTGGATACTATATCAAAGAAGGCTGTTTTGTTAAAAACCCAAGTTACTCCGGGAATTTTTATGCCTAATGTATTATCAGATGACGGTAATTTATACTATCCTAAAATGGATCCCAACAAAAAATTTGCGCAGTTATTCAAGTTTAATTTAACATCACAGAAAGAACTTCAGCTTACAAGTCTAAAAAAAAATGACATTGTTTTAGTTGAATATTTGTATATTGATAATTTGACATCAAAAATATTTATGCGCATTATTAGAAAGAATCATCAGAACTCTGAATTGGCTTCCTATAATTTAAAAACAGAAGAAGTGAAGGTATTTGGAAATCAGGATAATGATATAGAAGTTTTAAATTTTGATATATGCAAAGACAAAAAAATGGTAGCAGTTGCAACATACTCTAAGGCAAAAAGTTTAAATAATATGGATAAAGCAAGTAAGAGTCAACTTGCTTTGGAACCATCACAGTATAATTTCACAATCTATGATGAAGATGGGAAAATGGTTAAGGAATGTAAGCCAATGAAGGATTTTGTGAATAATATATCATTATCACCAGATGGAAGTCTTCTATTAATTTCTATAAGTACGGAGTGGTTAGATGATGCTCATAACAAGAAAAATATTTTCTGCACCCAAAATGTAGAAACAGGAGAAATAAAACAAGTATTTAAAAGCTCGGAGCAATTTCAAGAAATTAAAAATGCAAGATTTTCAGCAGATGGAAAGGGTTTTTTTTATTTAGCAACAAAACTTGATGCAAAATCTTTCGTAAATGATGGAGGATATACAAAAAAGCTTAACACTATATTTTACTATGATTTACACACCAATCAGTCTAAAGAAATATGGAGCCCCAATAATAAAACCATCACCAATTATGTTGTATTAGACAAATAAGGGTATGAATAATATAGCTCGGGTACATCTTACATAGGGGCATATGTAAAATTTTTACTCGCACCATGGTTTTTCATGAATCGTTGCCATATCCATACCAGAAGTTTATCAAAGGACATACTATAACAAAGAGAAAACTTCAGTGGGAATATAAATCCCCTTCTGAAGTCGTTAGTGCATCATCTTCGAATCTGTACAGCGTCGAAGATGATTATTTAACATGTTTTTTTATTAATTCCATAAATGTTTCAGGGGTTACTATCGCCACTTTAGGATTTTCCTTTAGCTTATCCACAACCCTTTCGATATTACTAAGGCTTTTGCTCCAAGCATGAACATAAACAAAGGTGTAGCTATTAGAATTGGAAATATCTGTTTGTCCAGAGTCAACTCTATGATTAATATTTTTTACGAGCTCAGCTCCACTTTCAAGATTATCCCAAAGTAAATCTCTGCAGGACACTATAGGTTTATTATTAGACCAAATAATTTCTCCGTGATAATTGTCGTGCCTATGATAATCAAGATAAAACAACCCATGTATATTAGACTTAATAGTAAATTTACCCCAAAGCTCATTGTCATAAAAAGACGAGTCATCTATAATTGATATATATTTTTGATCTACTTTTTTCATATAATCATTTAATCTATTAATATATATTCCGAGAGCATTCTTATCAAATTTACTTGGGTACATATACCCATTTCCAGATGGTGGTACTATAAAATAATCATTAGTAGATCCATGAGCTGCACTTTCATAATATAATTTAAATACAGTAGGTGCAAGGTAATATAAAGATGGACTTAATGACCAACCCAAATTAAATTTACCTTTATAAGGAGAACCATACCATTTGTGAGAACCATAATTAGTTCCAAGGTTCCACTGTTGATTATCTCCATCAGACACAATAAATGTTACATTATGAACATTTTCTTTATTAGGAATGTTCATTAACGTTTTTTGAGTCATTGGTAATGATGGGAATGAACTTAATACAGTTAAATTATATGACCAATCTGCAGCAACCATGCTAATACCATATTTCGAAACTGTACTTATATTAATAAATTCATCGGGTCCCCACCCTAAGCAAATGGAGTTCTTTTCCATGGATGAAAATATTTTATCGCGAAGAGTTGTATCATTTATTTTATCCTCATAAAATATTAGGGATTTGGTCATTATACCATAATCTCTTAAGGCGGAATCTTTGCTCGGGGATAACTCAATTATTATGGAATGATTGAGGCCAGAATCCCATAAATTAACGTACGCCCATTTTTCATCTGTGTTTCTGCAGTCGCCTTTAATATTTGTGATTCCATAGGCGCGTACTTTATCTTGGATAGCTTCATCAACTGCAATGCAATTATTTAATGAGGCAAGTGAACAAGCATTATTTATTGAAGGATCTTTTAGCGATTTATTATTGTAAAGCACATATCCATCAATATAATCTTTAAATACATCTAATAAGCGCCACGGATCTGAGATGTTTTCGTATAAAACTCCATAACTATTTTTTAAATCATCTAGCCATATTTGATAATCTGGTTGTGAGGAATTAAGTGTATATATTTGAATAGATGATTGACTATTAATAAGACCTTGAAGGGTGGCTATCATTGTCCGCTCACAAGGCGTCATTGTATCTTGAGAAATAACATATAAATAAGTTGGAGTTGTAGGATTTTTCATAAAATTACTACTATTGAGAGTTTTTTTAAAGTCGCTCCATTTAATATTAAACATCTATATTTCCCTTACAGTATTTATAGAAATTCCGCAAAAAATTAATTCTTTCATTATTATTATAAAAAGATTTAATATGACTCTCATCAAATGCTAATAGTAATTGTCTAGTTATAATATCATCTGCCATAACCTGGTGGGCATTTTTCATCATATCATACATAATCATGAAAGTAGTAGTCCTTCCTATACCTTGTTTACAGTGGAAATGAACCCAGGTATTTTTAGATTGTGATTTTACGAGCTCTACGAAGTAATCAACCATATCATCTGTTGGAATCTTACCATCAGTAACAGGAATGCGTTTATATGATAGTGATTTAGAATTAACAAGATGCTCTTCATCTTCAACTTTTTTTGGAACTATACCTATATTATTATGATTATAAAAAGTAATAGGCACATTTAATTTAATACTATTTAATTTATTATATTCATCAGACATCACTTGATCCTTTGTTAATCCTATATTAGCATCATTTTTTGCATTAGCCCAGCTAACAGGGATTCCATTAATAAACCCATGTGATTCTTGCCTCAAATCAATAACTGCTATAGGTAATGAAGTTCCTAGACTATTTATTACAAGAGGTAGATTATACTCGGAAAATTGTTGACTACCTGAAATGTTTAATGTGTTTAATCCACTAAGATTTAATTCTTTACTACTTTGTATACTTAATATATCAGTCGACTTACGAAAATGTTTTGGAATTTCATAGAGATGATTTTTTAAATCTAAAATTAAATTTATATTGGTGTCATTTAAGGATACATCAGAAGCTCGTGCTATGGATCGCATCGTATTAGCAAGCATCATTTCATTGTTCTGCTGCATATATTTATTTAATCTCATCATATTATAAAAATAGGGACACATGTACATGTATATCCTCCATAAAAAATAGTTTTCACCATATATTATGAATAAAAAATTATTTTGTTACGGAGTTTTGATCTTGATGTTTGAGTACAGATTGCTTTTATTATACTAGATTCATCATATTAGTGTATCTTCAACATAAACCACTAGTTGAGTAATTACAAAGACATACTAACTTTTTTTCTGTAAAGTACAAGTCTTTTAAGCCGCTACTATAACTTTTCATTAATACACATATTATGAGTGTACTCGAAAAACAATAATTAACAATTCCCATATTTGAGGAATAAAAGTATTTATTTGGATGAAATGCTATACTTGAATTAATAGTAGGCATGATAAAAAGGCTTTTTTATACACTATTTTAAAAAAGCCGTAGGCTGGTTATTGAGTTAAAACTGATTATAAATTAGGCAGCTATTTTCTTGAAAACCGGGAAGATATCAGCAATTGTTACCTCTTTTTCATTAGCCCAAGCATCTATAAAACAGCAAAATGCACCAAGAAATACTCTTGTTATTCTGCGACCAACGGAATAGATAATCGCTTTTTCAGCATGGAAGTCGTTGTTTATTCTATCCCAACACCTTTCAGTAGTTGAACGTCGTTTATAAAGAGATTTCCATTGCTTTGAACCTCTTAGTATAGGAGTAAAATATCTTGGATTATCTAATGTTTTAGTGTAATAAATTTTCTTGCTTTTAATAGGACATTTTTCACAGTGGTCACATTGAACTGGGAATAACCATTTATGCCTAAATTCCTTACGGACGATTCCCCAATTACGAAGCTGATGTCCACAAATTTTCCCATGAGGAATGCCCTTATCGTCAAGTTCAACAAAATCACTGCCTGATGAAGGTTTTAAAGAACGTGAATTTAAATCAATAATAGGATTTATTCCATAATGCATGCATAAAAGATAAAATGCATTAGCATCATAGGCAGAATCTAAGGCTACGGAATAGAATTTAATTTCAGGGTATAAATCTACAATCTCTTTAAGTGCATAAACACCGGTAACAGAATCATGCCGTGCTGCACTAACAAATTTAATATGGATAGGTAGGCTGTAAAAACTATCACAGGCAGTGAACCCGTGATAAGTTTGACCATAGTAATAGTGTTCATTAAAGCTATCCCAACCCCAGCTAGCACTGGGATCGGTAAACTTTCGATAACAAGCACAATGCTCTCCTGGTTTAAGTTTGCAATCACAAACTTTTTTACCATAAGGCGAAGCCTGTGTAGGCATACAAGTTCCATCACCAGCAATATTTAGTTTAGAAGGGTCACCCAAAATGCCCATTGATAAGGAAGGAATAACAAATAATTCCTTAAGTATGTTGTTCATTTTGGATTCTATTCTGTCAGAAAGCTTAGAATTATCATATTTTAAGATTCTTTTAACTAAACGTTCGACTACACCAGATTTGGAGTTATTCATCTTTTGGTTTTTCTTTTGTTTTTTACTTGGTTTACGTTTCAATTTACGCAGTTTGGATTTATATAGGATTTTATCCTTATGAATCAGCCTATCCATAAAATCATAAAAAGTACCTATGCCAGGTATTTGATCAGCAACTATGCCTTCGGCTTTAAAAGGCGAGTAGCAAGCAGGGATAAAGCCTGACAGAATTGCATAAAACGGTTCTGAACGTAATGTCTTTATCCAAGATGATATGCTGGTTTCTTTACAATAAGCCATAATAATAAGTGATCTGAGTAAAGCTACCGCATCTTTGGGCGGAGCCCCTTGATTGGATTTAGAATAAGCACTTTGTATTAGAGGGACAATTCCGGTTAGGTCGGCAGACCAGATTTTTGTTATTATTGAACTACGCTCAAACAAAGTAATTTCTTGATTATTTTGAATAAAGAATTTTTCTAGAAATGTTTCAACAAAATTTTGATATTGAGTATGTGAGGCCTTAACAGTTAACATAAAAATCACTCCTTATAAATGAAAAATGGTAATAATATACAAAATTCATTTTGCGAAATTTTTACTGCTGTCAAGTCTTATTTAAAACTATTTAATTAAAAAAAATCGATAATACTAGGGATAGCTTAGACTATCTATGCTACCCGAAAGATATAAAACTCGAAGAAATTCTGGGGTGAAGTTGATATATGAATAAAAATGAACCTAGAATTAGCAATGGCTTGAGAGTTTCCGAGAGTACTAATATTATAACCTAGGGGGGAATTAGTATGATTTTAAATCCTATAAATACAATAATATCAAGGCATAGTGTACCTAATAATCAACATCAACTTAAAACAGATGAAATGTATTCTTTAGCTTTACTAAATACCAATGACTACGTTGATTTTAGTATAGATTATACTAATGATGAAGCTTCAACTATTTTAGATAATATTAAAAATTCTTTTGATAATAGTGACTACATGTCTAGCAATGCATCAATTGTAGATTATGCCAAGGAGATGGCAAAACTTCAACACGAAATGTATAAATTTTATCTGTTAAATGATTCCACAAACCAAAAAATGGACAAATATAAGCCAATAGAAAATTTAACAAAACAACATAATAATCAACTTGAAAATTTGGAGAAACGTTATATTGAAGTTGAGAACAGGCTAAATGATATTAAGAAAACTTTCAAGGAAACAGTTGAAAATTTGGATGAGTTTATGAAAGACCCAGCTTCATTTATTGATAATCAGTAGTATTCAGCAAATTCTCCATTGATTGAGGATACGGTTCTTTTAATTTGTTTTTTTCTTCTTTGTTTTATTTATATAGGCTATAAATAATAAAATCAATGCAAATAGCATATAACTTATATTCAAGATTTTTTGTTGAAATTCTTGTAACTGATCATAAATAGGATACTTTGTTTTATATAATGCTGATCCAACAAAGAAAAATATCATCAATAAATTCATAGCCTTTTTAGTGTTTTTATACTGAAAAGCATAATAAATAATAAAAATTATTAAAATAATCATTAATCCATAATCCATAATAATCCCCCTCCCATATTTTCATTATAACTACTATAATATTCTAATTGATTTTAATTATACACAATAGTAATTTATATATCAAATATTAAATATAATTACATTAATTTAGGAGGCTATTATGAACATTCTCACTGTCTTCATCATAGAATTTAATAATAGTAATTTTATGGAGTGTAACATGGATTTTTTTAGATCAAATCAATATTCTAGAATAAATGCGGTTAATTATGCAATGACCTATGCCTTGCATCCAAACCCCAGTTTTAGGTACTTCCCTCTTATTAATAATGAGACTAGTGGCGACTGCGCAAACTTTGTATCTCAGTGCCTATTAGCTGGTGGAGCACCTATGAGGTTTAATGGCTCACATCCTTGGTGGTACAGAAAGGCTAATACTAATAGTACAAATGATGACACATGGTCTGTTCCATGGGCTGTGGCAAATTCCCTTTATTGGTCTTTAAAGACTAATCAACAATCTGAGGCTTCAGGGATTAAGGGTCTTGAAATATATGATACTCGCCTTCTTGAATTAGGTGATTTGATTTTTTTTGAAGATAATAATGGAAATATTTTTCACTCTGCGATTATCACCGCTTTTAGATATTCACAGCCTTTAATTTCTCATCATACCTTTGAGGCTTTAAACATATTTTATGGAGATTCTTGGGGAGCAAATCGTGTACATTTTTTAAAAATAAGTTTATAAAAATTATAATTTAAATATGTAATGGCATGTAAAATGATAGTTACTACTCAGCTATTCACTATTGGACTGCCTGAGTAGTAACGATAAAGCAAATCATTTTACATACCATTTTTTGAAATATAGTAGCTATAATTACAGGCTAACTATTGTTTTTTTAAAATAAAATAAAATTCAACTCCAATTTCTGTGTTTTCTACTCCACAGCTACCACCATGAAGTATTACTATGTTTTTCACTATCGAAAGACCTAGACCAGTGCCCCCAAGCTTTCTAGTCCTTGATTTATCGATTTTATAGAAGTTATCCCATATCTTACTTTTTTCAGTATCATCAATTTTACTTCCGCTATTTTCCACTTCGACGCGGATAGCACCCTCTATATTTATCATTTTTACTGTTATGGATCCGCCATCATAAGTATGTCTTATTGCATTAGTCATATAGTTTGTTAGTACCTGTTCTATTCTGTTCCAATCTGCATTTACTTTTACATTTTGGATTAAATTTAATTCGAGCTTAATGTTTTTTTCATTAAGTAGGGATGAAAATTTCTTAGTAACTGGATTTATTAGTTCATCAAGAAAAAATACTTCCTCAATCAATTTAAAATTCCCAGATTCTAGTTGAGACAAATTCAACATATCTGATACTAAATTGTTCATTTTCCTTGATTCATCCATTATGACATCAATAAAATATTGTTTTTCTGCGCCTTCTAAAATATCATCATTTAACGCTAGTGTATACCCCTCTATAAGGGTTATAGGAGTTTTAAGCTCGTGGGAAACTGATGCCACAAAGTCTTTCCTCATTTCTGTTAGTTTCTTTTCTTTCTCAATATCCTTTTCTAATTGTACGTTAGATTCTTTAAGTGAGGTTAATGCTTCATTTAAATTTTCTGATAGAAGGTTAAGTGAAGTCGCGAGAGCTCCTATTTCATCTTCACTTTTAACCTCACATTTTTCTGTAAGGTCAAGCTTTGCCATTTTAGCTGCCGTCTTAGTTATTTTTATCAATGGCTTTGCAATCATGCTTGAATAAATTAAAGAAAGAAATAGAGTTATAACTAGGGCACCTATGTAGAAATACAAGTAAAATACCTTTATAACTTGAACTGCTTCATTTACTGGCTGTAGCGAAGCAAAAGCATACACAATTTCATCGCTATTTTCAGCATATAATATACCTGATACACTTTCTACCATATCGGGGGTTTCTTCAGTAGTAAAAATCAGGGTTTTTCCTTCTTCTTTAAATTTATTAATACCACCGCTATTTTCTATTTCAGATGACATTATTTGGTTCATGATTCTAACTTTTATAGAGTCTTTTCTTTCATCAATTGTTTTTGTAAGATATTTTAAATTTCCTAATCTATCTCGTGTAATTATTTTATAGTTATTGTTTTCTTCAAAAGAACTAACTAAATTAATTTTATCTTCATCTTTTTGGAGTAAAGAATATTCGCTTTTGAATTTAACAAGATTATGTTCAAGGTTATCCTTTTTCCATTTTATATAAAACTGCTCAAAGAATGCAGACTGTACTATCAAATTAGTAGTTATAAACACTATAAAAACTATAGAGGTTATAGCGAAAAGCTTTCTAGTGATGCTCTTTTTACTTTTCATTTTTCGCCTCGAATTTATATCCAGCTCCTCTTATGGTTGCTATAAGATAAGATTTTTCACCTAGCTTCTCTCTTAATCTTTTTATAACAGTATCTACAGTTCTTAAATCTCCAAAGTAGTCAATACCCCATAAAGCATCCAATATTTTTTCTCTACTTAATACGATACTTTTATTAAGTATAAAATAATTTAGTAGTTCAAATTCCTTTGGGGATAGATATATTTCACTATTATCTACAGTAACCTCATGGCTTAAATTATCAACTACAAGGCCGTCAAAGTTATTTCCTTCCTTTAGAACAGGTTCAGTGCTGTAAGTTCGCCTTATAATTGCTTTCACTTTAGCAACTAGTAGCTTTGGGACAAATGGCTTCGTAATATAATGATCCGTGCCTAATTCAAACCCCAATAATTCATCATCTTCTTCGGATTTAGCTGTGAGCATTATAACAGGGATATTAGAGGTTTTTCTTATTTCCTTGCATACATCCCAGCCATCCATGATAGGCATCATTACATCTAAAATAATCAAATCCACTTTATTTTTATTAAATATATTTACAGCTTCATTGCCGTTTTCTGCTTGCAAAATATTATATTGTTCTTTCCTTAAATAAATGGACACAAGATTTCTAATTCTTTCTTCATCATCTACAATTAAAATGGTTTCATTCATATATTTTCTCCTTATTAAAAGTTTGTTAAAATTCAATACTAATTTTCAACTTTCTTTTATATTATATAATAAGACTAGCAATAATCATAATTTATTATATTCCAACTAACATAAAATTAATATGAAAATTTACCCAGCAAAAGGGAGGGAACGAACGTTTAAGCATTAATAATTAATCCTTGGGTATTATTGCCATGAAAAACAATGCTTTTTATAGAAGAATTAAAGAATATGAATCAATTTAATAATAACAAACCCATTTACTATATTAATAAGTTGCATCAAGTTATCGATTTTACGCATTTGTAGGTAGGAATGTTTAACTTAGTTGTAAAGGATATTCTTATGCAGAAAAAAGGTACTAAGGATTTAATGATAGCAATCTTATTAAATTTTACTATCATTTGTATTCTACAATTTCTAGGAGTTGCATCTATTTATATTTTAACACCATCTATATTTGCAAATTCATTAATTACAAGCAGTTGCGGATTTGGTAAAAAAAACGATGTTGATAGAATGATTAACAGTTTGCCAGTAAGCCGAAAGGAAATAGTTATTAGCAGATATTTATCTAGCTTTGTTTTTCTTATTATTGGAATTGCTATTACCATATTATTTGCTTCTATAATCAAATTTTCTGGACTTAGTCATATTAATAGATTTATGAATTTAACTGATATAATAATAATTTCAATTTTTACTGTTGTTTACATTTCCGTATATTTACCCATTTATATATGGTTTTGATACTTGAAATCACAATTGATTAATAAGATTTTAAATTATTTTATATTTATTTGTATAACTAGTACAGTTGTAATAGTTACTCTCATTGACAATGGTACTGCGAAAGACTCTTTAATGAATTCGACATTGGTTATTTTAATCGGTTTAGTTTATATCGTTTTGAACTTCATTATATTAATGTGAAAAAGAATGATAATAAGTATCATCTACTCTTCCAAGTATAGATACAGTGGATTTTAATGTAATTTAAATTGAATTGTTTATAAAAATACTATTTATATTAGGAGATTAAGTCAGACTCACTGCAATTATTTATCCTTTAACAAATTAAGGTTTATTTATTTTATAATTGCACATACTAGCATAATAAAATAATAAATTCGGAGGTATTAATATGAGAAAACTATCAGAAGGTGAATTATTATCTTTGACAGGCTTATTAAGTATGGAAAAAGACGGATTAGCGGTAGCAAGAGTTATGAAAAATTTAATTAGTGATGAAGAATTAAAAAGTCAAGCAGAGAATGGGGTTTTAGCAACAGAGGGAAGAATAAAAGGCGTTCAACAATTTATTAATGAGAATCAGGTTACAGGAGGAGCAAAATAATATGGGAATGATAACAAATAACATTGTAAAAAATAACACAGACATTAATGATGAAGTAATAGCTGGAAATATGATTGGGTCCGCAAAAAGTGCAGCTGATGCATATCTAGCAGCAACTTTAACAAGCGCTACACCTGAATTAAGAGCAATATACTCAGCAAGCTTAACTCAAATTATAGGTGGACATTCAGCATTAACTGATCTAGCTGTAAACCGTAAGTGGGTATCCCCTTATGATGCACCTTCACAACAACTAGTTAATAGTTTTAACAAATCTAAATCTACAGTCGAGAAGTAGAAGTAAAAGTAAGGTTAACATAAACTAAATAAGTTTTTACCTTACCCGCGAAAACTACCCATATTAAAAACGTTAGAATTAATATAATTAGACACAAAAGAAAGTAAGCCACTAATATTTATTCGAATATTAGTGGCTTTTTAAACATATATTTAGTTTTTTCATCACCTATAAATATAATTATAATTCTGATTTTTTAAAATAACTCCACTCTTTTAGTAATACAAAGAGATGAGGTTCTTATAATCTTCTTGGATTTTCAAAACTTGGTGCTGAAAACCCTCCATGTTTTCGCTATATAAGATTGGACATAACTTATATATACTCGCTAAATATAATTAATTTCCAATTTAATTTATTAATATAATTTGTATGGTCATAATTTTGTATTTGAGATTAATATTATAGTGGAGGTATTATATGAAAAAGAAAAGAATTTTGTGGGTTTTTTCTGCTGTTGTCCTTATCATTGTAATATACGGTTTTTTAATTAAAAGTATAGCTACAACAGGTTATGGCAAGCTTGATACAATATTTGGTATGATGTCTAAAATAGAAGCATATATTAATCCAATTTCACTTAAAGGAAAGTCAATATATGAAATACGTTCAGCTTTACATAAGTCAACAACAATATGGAGTTCCAATCCTATACGCTTTTCCAATATAAAAAATATGGATATAAAGACAACTTCAAATCAGGTGCCAGTACGAATATACACACCTGATAGGGGAAATGAATTTCCTATTATAATTTATTCACATGGTGGTAGTTGGATAAGTGGTAATATTGATGACTATGACAATATTTGCAGAAGACTTTCAAAAAATTCGAATGCAATAGTGGTATCTGTAAATTATCGTCTTGCACCAGAAGATCCTTATCCGGCAGGGCTTAATGATATATATAATGTGCTACAATGGGCTTACAAAAATGCTGAAAGTATTAATGGGGACTACAGCCGAATATGTGTTGCAGGTGACAGCGCTGGTGCCAATCTTTCTGCTGTAGTATCACAAAGGGCACGTGATAAAGATGGCCCCCACATAACCTCTCAGGTACTAATATATCCATCAACAAACATTTATCAACTAAATACAAAATCCTGGTCATATTTTGCTATGGATTATAATCTTACTAGGGAAAACTCTGAAAAATTTATATCGCTATATACTCCAAGATTACAAGATAGAAAAAGTGAATATGCTTCCCCTTTATTATCTAAGAACGTTAAAGGTTTACCTAACACACTCATAATCACAGCTGAATTTGATCCATTAAGGGATGAGGGTGAAGCTTATGGAAATAAATTAAGAGAAGCAGGTGTGAATGTGATTTCTACCAGATATGAAGGTGTTACACATGGTTTCGTCTCAATGAATAAGATTACGAGTAAATCAGATGAGGCTTTAATTGAAATTTCAACATATCTAAAAAAGCAATTTAATAAAAAGTAGATTTAAAATTTATTTCAGAAAATGACCACATACTTTTGTCGTAAGTCAACTTTATATCCTTTTAGAAGTAAAGACCCTAAGAATTGTACTATAGGATCGCCGTACAATGAAGTAAGCTTTTCAAATATATTTTATAAATATGGGTAAACTAAATAATGCGCTGAATACAATACATACAGTGTAATTTATGTAGTTGAAGGGAGAAAATTATGAATAAAAATAATTTAGAGGAAACAAAAAAGTTAAATAAGCAATCAGACACTGATAAGGGTTCAATCACTAATTCAACTGCTACTGTGAACAGCAGCAGTACTGGTGCTAATTTAAAATCAAGTGATGAATCCACCGGTTTTACTGTCGGTTCAATAAAAGAGCTAAGTAATGAACAAGCTACTGCTGTCAAGGGTGCTAATATGTCTAAGATAACAAGTAACATTAATTATGGTTCATTAGAAGAAACTAAAAAATTTAATGAACGTACAGCATACATTAAAGATACTGATTAATAATAAAAAGAGATATACCAACTAGAACTATGATAGTCGAACGTCCATTATTCTATTTATAATATATGGTTTTAAATATATAGCTATTAGGGGTCTGGAAACATAGCCATCAAGCTAAGTCATATTGAATATTAGTAAGTCATCATCAAATACTATATTTTACCATTGAAATTTTAAGTGTACATTAGTATTTAAACAATTTTAGGGTACACGAAAAAAAGCCACGTATATAGTGGGATTTTTACAATTTTATCAAGTTGTTTTATGCTGCAACTTTAGCCTGCGATGATGTTAATTTATAACATACTCCAAGAATATCAAAAACAGTTTTCTTATCCTTTTTATGAGATTTCAGACCATTCCTAACTACATTTTCAAATATTAATTTTAAGGTATTGAAAACTTTATTAGGGAATTTGATAAGCTCAAAATATAGACTATCAATATATTCATGAACCATTTCACAAGTTTTAATTTCACTGGCTTCAAGGCCTTTATTTTCTAATGCTATTCTCTACTTTGTAATAGTCTGTCTTATTGTCATTCTACTCACACCAAAGAGTTCAGTAAGCTCTCTTTCAGTTGGAAGCTCTTCACCAGGAAGATATTCTTTTTTCTTATTTTTTCTTTTATAGCCTCTTCCAATTGGGTATAAATCGGTATAGACGAATTTTTATTCATTAATTTACAACCCTTCAAATTTGATTTTAAAAAAACATACAATGCATTGTACTTTTTATGTTTACTAATGATTTAAACTCTGCAATATATTATACCTAAAAAAAAATGATTGTCTATACACTCAATATTGTCTTATTACATTAAATTATCTTCTTCGAAGAAGATAAACAGCTTCGAAGAAGATAAATTACAATTTATGACATACTTCAAATGATTATTCCATATTTTGAAATACAAACATGGGAAATCATTCAAGAATTAACTCAAGTTAATGATATTTTCTACACAAGACTAAAATCCTTACAAAATTTCCTTATCTGGCTCGTCTGCTTGAATAAAGGTTAACTGACCACCTGGATATACTCCATTATTGGTAGCCTTATAATCATCATGATTATGCATTGGATAAAATTGTGGGAAAAACTGATCATTTGGATCACCACAAGGCTGATTACAAATTTCTATATCGTTAATTAGCTGTGGATCAGCACAATCTACTGGCTCTTCTGGAATACCAAAAATAGCATTAGGATCAATTTTTTGTATTTTTCTAAGCTGGCTGCAAAGAGAAGGAAAGCCATCTTGGCCATTCACAATATATCTTCTGTATAGAGCCCTCTTATCATCGGCCATAAGAATTAAATCATAGGTTTCACCAGACCCAATGGTATTCGTAAAGCCCATTTCTTCTGATCCAGGGTCAAGGTGCTCGTAATCTTTACTAAGATTTAGGAAAGGACTTAGATGACTATCTTTTCCCACTACCATAAAATGCCAACCATGAATGTGCCATGGAACCACTTGATAGCTCATATTGGTCATTCTAAGCAGGAATTTCTCGTTAGTTTTCACATGAACATAGGATTCATAGTTAATTTGCGTGAGATTAGGATTGTCTCCAACAATTGGGGTCAAAGGATGCTTAAGAAGTGTATCTGGGAAAGCTCTTCCATTCACCAACCAAAAGTCTGGTTTAAAATTTACTGCATTAAAAGGTATACCTGCACGAACGCTTTCGTGCCACAATGAATCAATATCAGATAGAAGCATCACATATTCTTTATCGAAATAGCTGTGAATATTATTATAAGCAAAATTTCTATTCGTAGCAGTTTGAGGGATATCAGGTTGTATTTTACAGTGAAATCTCCAATATCCTGATGATTTAGATTTAGTAATTCCGCTTCTAGCCAAGCTTTCCATAGAAGGATAAATAACTAATGATCCATACATTCCCATTTGAACATGTTCAGAAGCTTCTACATGACAGTGGTACATTAAGGTTCCTGGATTTTCCGGATGAAAGAAATAAGTCGCCTGAGGTGGTGGTGTAAGAGGATTAGTCGCCTCCCACATAGGAACCCCAAAGGAAGTTTCAGGAAAACCATCTAGCTGAGTAGCAACATGAGCACCATGCAAATGCACAGTGTGTAAATCTTTAAAAGTAGGAAGATATTTCATACCAATATTAATTAGAGTTATATATATATGATCATCTACCTCTCCCCAAACCATAGGAGAAGGAATAGTAGCTGTACCTTTCTTACTTAATAGCATCCCCCAGTTATCTGGGTTTGTATAATCTAGATATTCATTTCCTTTTATTTTTACTCCATCTACCTCTAAAAGTCCACCTGCAAACCCAAAAATATAGACTTCTTTTCTATTTTTAGTACATAATTCTCCATCTAATGGTAAGTCAATTAATCCATCTGTAGCTAACAAAACATAATGTCTAATACTCATTTTTTTATCCCCTTATTATACTTTTCTATTTTCATTTGGTCACATCATTGTATGCGGTTAAGGATAAAAAAGTTATACTGTACCAACTAAATTATTTTCTGCTCTGTACCAATTTTCTTGTATTTCTATTAGTTGCTGTTTTATATGTTTTAACTATTCTTTATTAGAATCATAGTATAACAGAATTAGAATTCATAGCAGTATAGGTTATATTTCTCCATAAAGATGTGAAGACCTAGCTATAAAGGTTTCATGCCACCTATATTTTTATAATCTTTTGGTATCGACCATGATATTGAGGAAGTCATCCATTCAAGTAGTGATGGACAAAAATTTGAAACTAATATTAACACCATTAATTCTCGCCACTCACCTAAATATTTTGGGCTTAAAGCCTATCAACGTGGATGTAATCATTCAGGAACTGGCTCAGTTTCAGGTATTACCTGATTAGTAATTTGCTTATTCCCCCTTTCCGGGGGGATGGCAAAAATATCCTTCTTGTTTTTAACAAAAAAGACTTATTGTCTTTAATAAAAACAGAAATCTATGCAGTTCCTCTAATAATAAGCTCTGTTTCAAAGTAAACTTGTTTTTCAATAGGTAACTCACCATTTATTACACCTATTAAAATACTGCAGGCTTTTTTGCCCATTTTATAAATAGGTTGTGCTATTGTTGTAAGTTCTGGTTCTATAATTTCTGATATACGGATATTATCAAATCCAACAACGGATATATCTCTTGGAATTTTATACCCATTTCGTAGTAAAATTTTCATTCCACCAAGTGCCATCATATCGTTACTATAAAAAATAGCATCCAAATTGGGGAAAGTACTAATTATTTTTTGCGTAGCTAGTACACCACCTTCAACATTAAAGTCTCCTTCAAATATATACTTTTCATCATATATTCCATAATTCTTCATTCCCTCAATATAGCCTTCTAATCTTTGTTTTGATACTTCTAAATTTTCCCTTCCCTTTACGAAAACTATTTTACGGTTTCTCTTTTCATATAAGTATTTAATACCACTTTTTATACCATGCTTGTTTAAACAAAATACCCCATAATCATCTTTATATCCTTCAATATATCTATCAACCAATACAAAAGGAATGTTATTGTTTTTTAGCATGGTTATACTTTCATTACTTTTACCTCCAGACATAAAAATAATGCCATCTATAAGTTTACTTATAAGCAGTTCAATATATTTTTGCTCTTTATCAATATCATTATCAGTGTTACATATTATTAAATTATATTCTAATCCCTCTGCCTCGTCCTCAATAGCTCTCGCCATTTCTGAGAAAAATGGGTTTGTGATATCTGGCAGTATAATTCCTATAGTACCGGATTTCTTAGTGCTAAGACTTCTAGCTATGGAGTTAGGAATATAGCTCATTTTCTTAGCAATTTCTAATACCCTTTTTCTGGTTGCGTCGCTTATGCTAGAATCCTTTTTATTCATTACCATTGAAACTGTGGCCTTTGAAACACCAGCCATTTCCGCTATATCCTTCATTGTTACATTATTCATAATCATCCTCCGATTTGTAGTAAATAATGCTATTGATTAAATCATCTTCTTCGAAGCTGAAATATCGTTGAACATCTAGCATCTAATAGTAGTAACCTATTCACAAAGTATACTTTTAATAATTATAATATCATAAAATTATAACCCAGAGGATAATCCCCTGGGTTATAATTTTTATATTAGATTATTATTGGGGTAATAATATTTCATTACTATTTTTTTATAATTTCAAGATCTACTGGAACTTCTTTTTGCACTGTTTCACCTTTCGCTATTTTAACAGCATTTTCTAGTGCAACTGAACCCATCAAAGCAGGTTTTTGTGCTATGGTAGCTGCAAGTTCCCCACTTTTAACTGCTGCTTTTGAATCATCATTACCGTCAAAACCTACAATGATAACATCTTTATTTGCTGCTTTAACTGCTTTTATAGCTCCTAGTGCCATTTCATCGTTATGTGTAAATATTGCATCAAACTTAGGGGTGGATTGAATAATATTTTCAGTAACGGTTAATCCCTTTTGTCTATCAAAATCTGCTGCTTGACTAGCAACAACTTTAACACCGGCTTTTTTATCTACTATGTTGTGGAAGCCTTGACCTCTTTCTCTTGTAGCGGAAGCTCCTGGAATACCTTGTAATTCTACTAGATTTCCTTTGCCGTTTAATTTTTCAAGTATGAACTCCGCTGCCATTTCTCCACCTTTTATATTATCAGATGCAACGTGACAAACTACTTCTCCACCATTTGCTTTTCTATCTACTGTTATAACTTTTATTTTGTTATCGTTTGCAACTGCTATTGAGTTTGCAACTGCATCGCTGTCTGTTGGATTAATAATTAAAGCACTTATTCCTTGTTGAACTAAATCATCTACATTAGATCTTTCCTTTGCAGCATCATTTTGTGAGTCAAGGACTACAATTTCATATCCTAATTCCTTCGCTTTTTTCTCCGCACCTTCTTTCATTGATACAAAGAATGGGTTATTAAGAGTCGAAACTACCATCCCAATTTTCTTTCCACCCTCTGCGGATTTAGGCGCGCTGCAGCCAACCAAAGTTCCCATAATTAGTACAGTTGATAATGATATTGATAGCAATTTTGATACTTCTTTCAATTAAATCATCCTCCATTTTTTTATTTATTCTTTTTTTCAACCATTACGGCGAGTAGAATAACTAAGCCCTTAACTATTGCTTGATAAAAAGGTGACACATTCATAAGATTTAACCCATTATTAAGTACACCTATTATTAAAGCTCCTATTATTGTACCTATTACGCTTCCTTCTCCTCCAGTTAAACTAGTACCACCGAGTACTACAGCTGAGATAGCGTCTAACTCAAAACCTACTCCGGCATTTGGAGAAGCAGATCCTATTCTACTGGCAACAATTATGCCACTTAAGGCAGCTGTTGCGCCACAAATAACATATACAAGTGTTTTAATCTTACCTGTATTAATACCTGATAATCTTGCTGAGTCTTCATTTCCACCTAGTGCGTAAAGATATCTACCATATCTAGTTTGACTTAAAACATAAAATGCAATTCCAAATACTAAAATTGTAAATATAACTGGAATTGGTAATCCCAAAAACATCTTATTTCCTATCCCTGAAAAATTTTGTCCAAGTCCTGAAATAGGAGTACCATTTGTATATACATAAGTTACACCTCTAAAGATAGTCATTGTAGCTAGTGTAACTATGAAAGCTTGTATTCTACCTTTTGAAACAAGAATACCATTTATAAGACCTATAACGCAGCCGATAGCTAAAGCTACAATTATTGCTAAATACAAGTTACCTGTGGTCTTTATTATACTCGCAGCAGCAGCGCCGCTTACTGCAAGTATGGATCCTACAGATAAATCAATCCCTCCAGTGAGAATTACAAAAGTCATTCCTATAGCTATAACCGCATTTACCGAAACTTGAGTGAATATATTTTTAATATTTTGTATGGTTAAAAATCTAGGTGTAATAAATGATATAACGATACATAATATCAAAAGACCTATTAAAGATTTATATTTTAAAACTACATTTTTAAAATTACTTTTCACAATATAGACTCCTTCCTTGGTGAGGGTTATTTTTTTAAAAGTTAACTTTTTATACCTACTGCATATTTCATTATAGCTTCTTGTGAAGCTTCTTCCCTACAAAGTTCACCAGATATTTCGCCTTCGTGCATTATTATAATTCTATCGCATATCCCGAGTATTTCAGGCATATCAGAGGATATTATAATAATTGATTTACCCATAGCCTTTAGTTCATTTAAAACGTCATAGATTTCCTTTTTAGCCCCTACGTCTATGCCTCTAGTTGGCTCATCTATTATTAATATTTCAGGTGCAAGCATGAGCCATTTAGCTAATATAACCTTTTGTTGATTACCCCCACTTAGATTTTTAATTAACTGCTGGGAACTGGGCGTCTTTATAGAAAGTTTCTTTATATATTCTTGAATTTCCTTACTTTCTTCTATTTTATTTATGCGCTTAGCTCTATTTTCATATTTTTTAAGGTTAGCTAAGGTCATATTGCTTCCTACTGACATGCCTAGAATAAGACCTTCTTTTTTTCTATCTTCAGAAAGATAACAAATTCCTTTTTCAATAGCATCTTTAGTAGAACAAATATTAACTTCGACGCCATCAACAAATATTTTACCTGAAGATTTTTTATATTCTCCAAATATAGTTTTTGCCATTTCTGTCCGACCTGAACCCATGAGGCCTGATATTCCTAAAATTTCTCCGCTCTTCGCTTCAAAGCTAATATCGCAAACCTTTTCATCAAAGCTTAAGTTTTCAACTTTAAGGATAGTGTGTCCTTTGGATGATTTTCTGTATGGAAACTGTTCTTCTAATTTTCTACCAACCATCATTGATATTAAATCGTCTTTAGTAATGTCCTTTGTCTTAACCTCGCCGATATGTTTACCATCTCTTAAAACTGTTATCATGTCACAAATTCTAAATATTTCATCCATTCTATGAGAGATGTACACAATGCACATATTTTCACTTTTAAGTTTGGTAATTACTTTAAAAAGATTATCCGTTTCAACATCAGTTAATGCAGTTGTAGGCTCATCCATTATTATTACTGTTGAGTTCTTGGAAAGAGCTTTCGCTATTTCTATTAGTTGCCTTTCACCTACATTCAAATCTTTAACTAAAGTATCCACATCAATATTGAAACCAATATCGTTAAGTAATATTTTTGATTTTTCTTTTAGCTCTTTTTTATTTATTCTCCTTGTTATTCCATTAAATCCTTCATTACCTAAAAAAATATTTTCCCATATACTTAAATTAGGAAGAAGACTTAGTTCTTGATGAATAATTGCTATTCCATGTTTTTCAGCATCTTTTATACCTTTTATATCTACTTCAGAACCTTGGATAATAATGCTTCCTGTATCCTTATGATAGACTCCGCTTAAAATCTTCATTAAAGTAGATTTTCCTGCCCCATTCTCTCCTAGTAGAGCTAGAACTTCTCCACTATAAGCTTCTAAGCTAACATCTTCAAGAGCTTTTACTCCTGGGAATGCTTTTGAAACATTTTTCATCTGAAGTAGAGGTTTTATGTTAGTCATTGAATCTCCTCCTTAAACTTACTTAAATCATCTATAGTTAGAATACAACTCCTGACTTTAGTATTATATTTGCATAGGCTGTTTGTTCACCAGTTCTTACCACTGCTTTGCACTCTTTTAACTGAGACTTCAGTTCCTCATGAGTTATAAATGTAATTTTTACATCTCCAACTGCTTTTTTTATTTCATTAAATAAATGCGGACTAACTTCAAAGGTCTCTTTAGCCACTATTACTTCTTCTATTTGAAGTTCTGTTAATACACATTTTAAAGTTTGAATAAAGCCTGGTATATTTTTAATTAATGCGATATCTATTCTTTTAGTGTCATCCGGTATTGGTAGACCACAGTCTCCTATCGCTAATATATCTTTGTGTCCCATTTTAGATATTACTTCAGATATTTGTGAATTTAGTAATGCGGTTTTTTTCATGACTAATCCTCCTTGTATGCAATAACAACTACAAATTGTTATCTTCACCGTAAATGTCTATTACCTCTTGCATTGTTGGTATTGAGGGCTGTGCTCCTGATCTTTGAACTACTATTGAAGAAACTTTATTAGCAAAAGTTATAGCTTTTTTTAGATTTTCATAGTTCAATTTTTGCGTCCCTAAATTACTTGCTACTGCTCCAATAAAACTATCTCCTGCAGCAGTCGTGTCAATAGCTACAACCTTTATTGCTGGAATTAATTCTGCTTTTTCTTTAGTTACTAATGCTGCACCCTTTGAACCTAGTGTTATTATTACGTAATTCACTCCCATTTCTATAAAACTCGTCGCTGCTTTTTTAGCACTTCCTAAATCTTCAACTAAGATTCCTGTAATATCATAAGCTTCTGTTTCATTAGGAATTATTATATCTGTACATTTCAACAAATTCTTATCTATTTTTTTTGCTGGTGCTGGATTTAATATTGTTATAATTCCTTGGGATTTTGCATAATTAAAAGCCTCAATTGTCATTTCGCTAGGCGTTTCAAATTGTGCAACTATTACTTTACAATCTCTTATAATTGAATAGCTTTGTTTTATCTCATCTATATTAATACTCATATTAGCACCAGCGACTACAACTATAGAATTATTCCCTTCACAGTCAACATTAATTATAGCAGTGCCAGTAGTTTCTTTATTATCTTTAAAAACATAATCTGTATTTATACCATCTCGCGAAAGCTTACTAAGCAAGAAATCACTATTACTGTCTAATCCAACCTTGCCTATCATGTAGACATATGAACCCATTCGTTTAGAAGCAACTGCTTGATTTGCCCCTTTTCCTCCAGGAACAGTAGTTAAACTTTTTGCAAAAATGGTTTCACCAATCTTAGCCATGTTTTCTACTTTTAATACTATATCCATATTTAAACTTCCAAGTACGCAAATTCCACTCATATAATAGATCACCTCTTCTTAGCTTAACCGATTAACTAAACCGATTAAGCTAATTGTATACGTTTAATTGTTTCTTGTCAATAAACAATTTTTTGAATTTTATTGAATGTATTTGAAATATTTATAGTTTTATTAACTCCCTTAAATAAGCTTATCCAACATGGATAGTTCTTATTTAAGGGAGTTTCTTTTATACCTACCAATTAAATATAAGCGCTATTAATACTAATATGATGTGATTTATGTTCATTAACGCAAAATTTTTCACGGACAAAATGAAGGTTTCACTTTTAATAGGGTTTTGGTGAAATAATGTTATATTTTTATTCAATGGTATTATGGTTAAAATTACCAGTAAAGTTGAAACTGGCGAAATTTTCAATATAACTAAAATTATAATATCTAGGTATGCAATATAATATAGGGTCTTAAATAGGGTAAGTGCATTCCCCTTACCTAAGTAGTAAGGCAACGTGTATCTCTTATTTGTTATATCCTCTTCAAGATCGCAAATATTATTAGCAAGCATTATATTTGCTATGCCATTGATTGTTGGGATGGAGATTAAGAAGATATAAAATAATTCTACTAGATTTATGCTGATGTTTAACATATTACTAACATACATGATAGAAATTATATTTCTATCAGATATATGAATGTAACAAGCTAAAAATAGAATTATAAATCCCATAAATACTCCAGAAAATACTTCGCCTAGTGGCATACGTGAAATTGGAATAGGCCCATATGTATAGAATATACCTGCTAAAAATGAAATAATTCCAATTAAGAGCACAACTACATTAGTGTTTAAAGTTAATAGAATCCCAAAGAAAATTGCTATTGCAAGTAAGGTAAAAATTATAGCTACAGCTGTGGATTCTTTGATGTTATATCTTATGATTCCATTTTTATTTTCATGATTATGTCTGTTACACTTTAAATCTTTTTTGTAATCAATATAATTGTTAATTGCGGTTGTAGCCATATCGAATGTTAATAGTGAGATACCCATAATAATAAAATTTTTCAAATTAAAGCTTTTATATCGGTATAAAGAATAAAGTGTTCCCAATATAAATGGTATCATACTGGCCAATTTTGTTTTAATTTCAATAAATTCAAGAAAACTAATTAAATACAATTTTAAACCCTCCTGTTGAATAATAAATTCTTAGCTATAGTTTGTTTGACTTTCAAAATAATCCATGATATTATCATTGTAAACCATAAATTTAATTGAGTTTACAATGTTTCAGACATCATATTTATAATTTTTTAGGGAGGGATTTATTTTGAAATTATCTACACGAGATTTAATAATTACTGCATTATTTACTGCATTAACGGCAGTAGGAGGCTTTATTTCTATACCTCTAGGTCCAGTTCCTATAACGCTACAATCTTTTTTTGTTATTTTATCTGGACTTATATTAGGTGCCAAGTTAGGTGCACTATCTCAAATCACATACGTTATTTTGGGGTTAATTGGATTACCTGTTTTTTCTGGCGGAACAGGAGGATTAACTTCTGTAGTAAGTCCTACCTTTGGATTTCTAATATCTTTTATTGTTGTAGCATATGTAATTGGCAAGATTACAGAGAAAAATAAATCTCTTTCTACAATAATATGTTCTGTTATTTTAGGAAGTTCCGTAATGTATCTTATGGGGATACCCTACTTTTATTTTATTTTTACGAATTATTTAGGGAAAAATATAAATTTTTATGCAGCTCTTAAATACGCTTGCATACCATTTATACCTGGAGATATTATAAAGGCAATTATAGCTATAATCATAGCTAAACAATTAATCCCTAGATTATCAAAACATTCGAATTCCAATTAATATTCATAAGTTATTGTAGTATTTTAGGAGATAATCTAATGATATCTTCTAAAATACATATTTAATATTATTTAGGGGCATGAAAATAAATAACAAGTCAAAGCTGTTAGTATACTGACTTATTATTTAATTGAATATCCCTTATTCCCAGGTTGTCCATATCTCTGGTACATAGCCCACAGTGGCTTCCTTTCCATTACGTACTATAGGGGTATTAAAAAGTTGAGGATTTTTCAATAAAATTTCTTCTTTGGTCTCCTCACCTCTAATTTGCTGTAAATTTGATTTTTTATAATCCTTTGCTTTCGTGTTAATTAAATTGTTTAATCCTACAGAATGTTTCACACTTTGTAATTCACCCTTACTTAGTCCTTTAATATTTAAATCTATAAATTGATATTTTATATTTCTTTCCTTAAAATATCGTTCAGTTTTTTGTGTGTCAAAACACTTTTTTCTTCCAAAACATTGAATATTCATCTTTGAAATTCTCCTTAAAATATATTATTCTATTTTTTTAAAATGGTTAAATCATCACCTGCGGTGCCGCGGCAAAGACTTCTGAAATGTCGTTAGACTATAATATTATCATAGCTAGTAGCACAGTAGCAACTATTCCACAAATAACAGGAATAACATTTTTTCTAGCTACGTCAAAGGGTTCAACCTTACATATTCCTGCTGCAGCAACTACACTCCAAGGAATTATAGTTCCTCCACCTATCCATATGGTAATTATTTGACCAAATGCCGCAACCTTTTCTTTGTCTATATTAATAGTACTTGAAAAGGTGTTAGCCAAAGTGCCTACGAGCGGTAACCCTGCGAAACCTGAACCGCTAAGTCCAAGAAGAGTACTTACTGCTGTTTGTATGCCTATAACAGAGTATTTAGATAGTGGTATCTTGCTTGCAGCATATATTCCTATATCACTTAGAAGGCCGCTAGCTCCATTGCCCAATATATCAACTGCGGTCCCTTCACTTCCTAGAAAAAAGAACGCACCAATAATTATAATTGGTGCAAATATGTTTATACCAAAAGTAAAACCGCTTTTAATATATTTAGTAACCTCTCCTAATGACGTTTTAAAATCAGTATGTATTATAGAAGAAATAATCATTATTATTGCTGCTGTACCACCTATTAGAGCTGTAGAGTCTGAACCTATGAAGTTGAATTTTTTAATGAATATGATATCTATTATAAATGATAAAGGGGTAACAATTGCCATTATCTTTATCCCTATTGAATAATTTTGTATTGATTTTTTAGTTTCAATTATTCTTGCATCAACCATAATTTTAGAGATTTTATCTTTTTTCATAAGTATAAATGCTAAAATTATAGTAACTATACTCATTATACCCCAAAAGGGAAGACATTCTTTAATAATTCCTAATGCATTAGGCAAGTTTGCAGTCTTAGCGGTTATTGATGGTGCTGCTTGAAGAACAAAATCGCTTGATAAAGCAACTCCATTTCCGAATAAACATAAAACAACTGCGGCCCATACAGGTGGCAATCCAGATTCTATTGCTGCAGGCACCATTAAAGCACCTATAAAAACTATTGCTGGTGTGGGCCAAATAAACCACGAGGTTACAGTAACCGTAATTCCTAGAACAAAAAATGACAATGTTTTATTTATCATTAATTTCCTTATAGGTTTTATAATTAATTCATCTGCACCCAGGTCATGTAATGAACTAGACATTGAATTAACTAAAGCAATAACTACAACTATTTCAATAAATTCTTTACCCGACACTACTACGGCCTTATATATAATCTGAACAGCACTTAGAACATCACCTGTAAAAATATAACCTATTACGCAAATGCCCACAATGCATGGAAGTATTACATCTTTTTTAAGTGTAATTATAACTGTAATTATTAGAATAATGATTATATATGCATAATGAATTACACTTAAATTTATCATATGTTGTTGCCCCTCCTATGTTTTATTCTCAATGCATACAAATATTGGTGTATTAATTTGATTAACTATTTTAAGAATCGAAACGCTCTATCTAATTATTTTTTTAAGATATCTTAAATTGAGTATATGCAATATTCAAAGAAAATAATCAATTTTTACTATTTCAATTAAGATAAAAAATTTGCAATATATTATTGAGGAACATAAATATAAATAGGCTAGTATACTGTATTACTATTTATGTTTATGGACATAACATATTACATGACTTTAACTTTCATTTATGATAAACTTGTGATTAGCAAAAAATATCCGACTCTAAGGGACATTCAATCAAATTATATTTTCTAAACCAAGAGGATAATAGATAACAGCTGTTATCTATATGCAAAGATAAGCAAGGAGGAAAAGATGTTAAAAATCTGGGGTAAATTAATCAAAGATAATAGAATTGTTGTGGATGAAGTGTCAATGTCGAAGTTAGAAGATAATTACCAAGAAAATCTAAAAGCGTGCATATCAGAGTTATGTTACAAATTTGATATTTCAACACCGTACTGGCTAAAATCTAATATTAATGAATACAATAAAAGACATAAAACTGCCTTTGATGAAAATAATTTTATAGAGGAAATTTACTTTGATAAATTTATGATAGAAGAATTAAAACCAACTGAAAAATAGTGCCAATAAGCACTATTTTTTAACCTTCTTTTTCATCATAAAAATCTAAATACGAATAATTCTCACCGTTTTTTTGCCAACCTAAGATAGAATCCATATTAACATTTTGTGCCGCTCTAAAAATAGATTTATCAGCACCACTAAAATTCTTCTTTAACTCTTTAACTAAATCTTTAATTTCATGACGTTTATTGCCTATCTTTTTAGCTGCCACCATGCATGCACAATTTAGTGGCCAAATACCACTGTTTTGAGTAAAATCCTCAATATATTGTTCTTCAATATAATAAAGAGGACGAATTAATTCCATATCTTCGAAATTTTGTGATTTTAATTTTGGAAGCATAGTCTTAAAATTTCCTGAATAAAGAACATTTAACATAGTGGTTTCGACTACGTCATTAAAATGGTGACCAAGGGCAAGTTTATTACAACCTAACTCTTTTGCCTTTGCATATAATGCACCTCTTCGCATTTTTGCACACATATAACAAGGATAATCTTTAGCTATGCTATCAATTATATCAAAAACTTTTGACTCAAATATTTTTACAGGAATATTTAGATGTTTACAATTGTTAATTAATAGTTCTTTTATATTTTTATGGTAACCGGGATCCATAGCAATATACTCTAATTCAAAATTAAATTTACCGTGAAGTTGTAACTCTTGAAATAATTTAGCCATTATTAGGCTATCCTTACCTCCCGAGATAGCTACAGCAATTTTATCACCCTCGCAAACTAAATTATAATCTATTATAGCCTTAATGAATTTTCTCCAAATAGGCTTTCTAAAGGTTGTAATAAGACTACGTTCTATTTCCGCTAGTGGTTTTCTTTCATTAAATGGAACTAATATTTCACAACCTTCTCCTGCAATGCTACTCATAAAATCACCCCTCCTGTACATTAGAATATTATAACATAATTCAGAAGGGTTTGTCTTTGGAAAGTAATACACGCTGGTGCACATTATTATAATAACAGAAACTTAAAGCATCTGATCAAACCACTATAAATGATATATTGATGTAATCCAAAAAAGATGACTTCTGTTTATATTACAGAAACCATCTTGTAAGCAGAATAAATATGTTGAAATGTTTATTTAAAGAGTAAACACTGTGTCATCTGGAAAAATTGAGCCGCTAAAACCATCGAATACTTCGAAGTGCTCTTCCACATTATCAGGGGTTTCTTTCGAATTAATAATAGATATTTCATCGTCACCTATTATATTTAACTCCATCAAAGTAGTTACACCAAATCTTATAACATTATGAAGAATTTTTGGAGCATCTGTAAGTTCAGTGATTGTTTTAATATTGAGTTGAAATTCATTTAATTCACGGTCTTTAGGAATATCTAAAAAAACTTCTATAGGTTTTTCAAAAAATCCATTTATACTGTTATTTTTGTTGTCTTCAAGATAATCAATTATATAATTAACTCTTCCAATAAATTTAATACTTGAAAAACCAGATGTAGTAGATAAAAGGCTTCTAAATTCGGAATGCTCTACAATAATACCAGGTTCAAATTTTATTTTTTCAAAAATATAAGAAGAATTTATATTTTTAGGTAAATTTATATTTATGATAGGGAAATTAAGATTTTCATTGTATGATGCAAATATTTTTTTTGCTATAATGGTTATTATCTGATTGCCTGGTTGTAAATTAGTTATTGCAGCTGGTGGAACATATGTATAAGGAAGTGTCAGTGAAATAACATCATAGGGCTGGCTATTAAGTGTATTCATCAGAATCGAACCAATTACAGAATTAGATTTTAAATCAATTATATCAATCCCGCCATGATTTTCACGGTTTCTGTTAGCTACCAAGAGCTTAGTATTGTCGTCAGTTATAAAAAGTCTGGTAGGTTCAGGTTTTGAGGTAATAATAAAATCATATGCTTCATTAGTATTAGTATTTATTAACTCTATTCTGTTTAGACCAAAATTTGATGCGTATAAGGTAGCGTCTTTTAAGATCATTCCAGCAATTAATGATCCCTTAGGTAAAGTTAAATCAGTAAACTTTTCTGAGTTAATATCTATTTTTAATATATTATTTCGCATTGAAATGTATGCAGTTTTATCATCTTCGGATATTAAAAGATAAGTTGGATTTATACCTAGGTTTTTAAATGAATGTATAAGTCCATAATTTTCTGTACTATAAATTCTTAATTCCTTTAGTAATGTATCTAATACATATAGCTTAGACCCTTCTTTATTAAGTCTTAAATCAATAATTGCTGACAATCCTTTAATGCGACCTATTAAATTGTCTAAGTTTATATCATATACAGTGACTTCAGAAGTATTTGAAACGTATATTTTTTTGTTTATGGTATCAATTTGAAAGTTGCCATTATTGGGAATAATATTTTCTTTTATTTCACCAGTAATACAGTTAATAAATGAGATAGTATTACTCATATCACAAGCAACGCCAATGGTATTGTTATCTTTCAAGGCTAATCTAAATGGGCTTTTCCCTACAGATATTTCTTTTAATATAGTATTGCAAAGACCATCAATTATAGTTAAGGTTCCAGTTTTAATGTTTGAAACAAAATAAAAACTTTTTCTAATATTTTCAGCTATTTCAATCACACCCTTTATCTTTCTTAATAGAAAATATGCTTTAACAATAGAAAATATGCTAAAATTATAAAGGATTTGGAAATTCCAAATCCTAATAATTTCTTTGGATATAAACTAGACCCTTTCGTAGCTATCAAATTTTCCATTTTTAACGATTCTGTACACACCTTTTGCTTTTATATTAATCTTTCGAATTTCATCACTAACAATATTCATATAGACTTCTTTAAATTTAATGGATTGACTGCAACCATAGGATATTATTGTTGGGGTTGATACTAATTCAACCTTGCAAGATTTCTTTAGAAGTCTTTGGTACAAAAGTGTTGCAACATTATGACCTGGGTAAACAACTAAATATTCACTTTCTTCTACTTTCATAGCTTTGAACATCTCCCTTTTAGCTAATCAAGTTAATAAATTAATTTGTATAATAGATAAACTAGTAGACTACTCCATAATATGAAAATATGTTATTGATGTGATATCTATCTGACCGGTCTCTTTTTTAAAATTCTATCTACAATCCCTAAGTTTTTTTCATAATTTAGTTCTTGTTTCAGAGATTCTTTTTCACTAGTTAGTCGCTCTAGTTCATTGTTCAATTCATTTACAACAATATCTTTGAACATTTTCTGTTTTTTCAATCCCTCGTATTCATTAGTAAGTTGTTCTGATTTATTCTTTAATTCATTTATTACTACATCCGTAGATGTTTTTTCGATTTTCATTACTTCTAATTTTTTTATAGAAGTTTGGTGTATTTCAGCTATTATTTTCAATTTCTCTTCAGCTTTTTTCTTTGCATTTGAAATCTTAAAGAAATTATTATCTGATTCCGCTAGAATTCTTAGTTTTTGCTGATATTTTATTTGTAAATCTATTAGTTTTTTTTCTAAATCTTTGTTAATTTTTTTTAAAACTAAAATCTCTTCTTGAATATCTAGTTTGTTTTTTTGCATATCAGAACCTAATTTAGTTTCAGGAGCTACTTTATTTAGTTCTGGGAAGTCATCTCTATAGTCATTACCTTTGTATTGAGGTAATAATAAATTTATTTCTGGAGAATTAGTTCCTAGCATATATTTACACTTTATATCACTATGCTTTTTACTTAAAGATAAAAATTTATATAGTGAAATTTCATTGTTTAATTCGGTATAATCTTTATTGGGTTCACTCCATTGATTTTTATATGAAGAAGTTAGAATGTTTTTGCCTTCAGTCCATATCGACCAAAGGACTCCACTAATTTCAACTAGTAATAGATTGGTTGGCTTATCAAAACTTTCATGAATTTTATAGCTTTTCATTTTTCCATCAGGTTCAATTAATACATGTTCTATAAAATGCAAAGAGCCCTCTTTAGACAGATTCATTATATTTATTTTATTTAAATATAATAATGTGCAAAAATTAATGCTATTACCGATAATACCATATAATCTTCTTGGAATACTCCAGTTACTGTTTTTGTATTCTGCGAAATTAATTACTATTTCATTTTTTTCATGCTTAATAAATATTATGGATAAATCACCATTTTCTAAATACTGTACATGATAATGGCAGAAAACATCTTTTAGAAATGGTATGGTATCTATTGTATTAAAAAAACTTTCATTTTTATTTAAGCACAAATGCATTAAAGAACATTGGATTTTCTTTATGCTATTTTTGCCAATGAAAAATATATGCATTTGTTCACCAATTGTAATAACATTTAATTCAGTCATCTCATAGCCTTCATTTTCAAAACTATAAATGGTTTTTCCAAACCATTTATTTTGTTCCCATTCGCAATACTTAAGATCGCTAGCTCCAACACTATATATAATGTAAATTTTGTTATCTATATCTAAATTAACGGTGAAATCAAAAACTTCATTGTCAATTTTGGTTTCTTTAGTCCATTTATTCTCATCATACATAATACTGTACATTAAATCCCTATCATCATTTACATAGAATCTCCATATATGATCTTCACTATCATAACATAAACATGGACTACATATTCTCATATTACTCATCTCCTTATAGAAATTATATTTTATTCCAAAGTAATATATGACCTAAAAATTAATATTAGAGGCAATATATAAATTATTTGCATAATATAGTACTAGATAATTTTAAATTAACACCTAGGAACTATTTGTATTACTAAACAAGTATACCAATCACACCTTGTAGATACCTGCATACTATATTATCGAGAACACGCATTAGAGGTGTATCCATTGACATAAAAGGAGGATAATTTATGGCTATTACTCGTGATGAGTTTATTCCAAGACCTGGTGTTGTTAACAGACAAGGACACCTTCCCGATCCAGCTGAGCTGGTTTGCGTTGAAATTCCAAAAGTTTTTGACCAGTGCCTGATTAAAAGATGCTTAGGTTATGATTGCGGACCAGATACGCTAGATACAGATGCTGACTTAAGAAGTGGCATTCTTGATAATCCCAAAACATTCACGGGGTGTAGGGATTTTGAGTTAAAGCTTATTTCAGTAGAGAAAATTCCACTTAAGAAAAATCATAGTTATAAAAAAGTAATAATTTGTTTTGTTATTTCATTTTATGCAGATTTTATAAATTGTAATGGAGAGACAAAATGTGAGTTTTATGAAGTTAATCGTACAGAAGTTATATCGAAACTATATTGTCCAGATTCAATAGCACAAATATCTGCTAGCTTTGTGTCTGGCTTATCAGAGGATTTTGATTCTGAAATTGTAAAACTTGAATTGGTAGCAGAATGTTTAGATGGAGTTTTCTGTGAAAATGATTGTTGCGAAAGTGTTTTAGATATCACCTTGGGATTTCATCTTATTGTAAAATGTGAACTAATGGTTCAACTATTAATTCCTGTTTATGGTTATTGCCCAGTCCCTGAGGAATGTGAAGAAGACTTTGAAGAAAACCCTTGCGAAAAATTTGATCGTGCACCAGTTCCAAAATTCTTCCCAGATCAAAATCTTGGACCTTTGTTCGATAATGATTGTGAATGTAATGAAAGTGAATCTGATAAATAAGTGAATGTACAAATCAAACCTCAGTACAAATGGTAGATGGTACTGAGGCTTGATATTGATTATACAGTTAGTGCTCAACTAAAAATGTAATACTTTCAGCTATAGTAGTACAAACCCAACGTCGTTGCTACTAGTACTGTAATAGATAAAAAGGCTCTATAAAAGGACGCTTTTTTAATTCATTTAGTACTAAATCTCCATATATAAATTTAAAGTAACATTTAAAAACTATTTATTTTAATTAGAAAATATATTAATCACAACTTATAGGCACCTGCATAATATAATATAGAGAACACGAATTAAACGTGTATCGCTTAACATAAAAGGAGGATAATTTATGGCTATTACTCGTGAAGAGTTTATTGCAAGACCTGGTATTATTAACAAACAAGGGCACCTTCCTGATCCATCAGAACTAGTTTGCGTTGAAGTTCCAAAAGTTTTTGACCAGTGCCTAATTAAAAGATGTTTAGTTTATGCTTGCGGACAAGATACGGTAGATACAGATGAAGAATTAAGAAGTGACGCCCTTGATAACCCAAAAGTATTTACAGGATGCAGGGATTTTCAACTTAAGCTTATATCAGTAGAGAAAATCCCACTAAAGAAAAATCCTAGTTACAAAAAGGTGATTGTTTGTTTTAGAATTTCATTTTATGCAGATTTTATAAATTGTAACGGAGAGACTAAATGCGAGTTTTTTGAAATTAATCGTACAGAGGTTATATCAAAACTATATTGCCCAGATTCAATAGCACAAATATCTGCTAGCTTTATGCCTGGTAAATCCGAGGATCTTGATTCTGAAATTATAAAACTAGAATTGGTGGCAGAATGCTTAGATGGAGTTTTCTGTAAGGCTGACGATTGTCATAGTTTTTTAGATATAACTTTAGGATTCCATCTTATTGTAAAATGTGAACTAATTGTTCAATTATTAATTCCTGCATATGGTTATTGTCCTGTACCTTGTCAATGTGAAGAGGAATGTGAAGAAGATGCTTGTGAAAAATTTGATCGCGCACCAGTTCCAAAATTCTTCCCAGATCAAAAGCTTAGACCTTTATTTGATGATGAATGTGAAGATGATGAGTAAGTAAATTCTAGAAAAATTACGAATAATTAGAACATTTATAGGCCTATCTCATATATTATAGTATAAGGATTCTAAAATGCTCAGCTACTATAAACGGTCCTTTTGGAATTCTTTTTACTAAATATTATTAAAATTTAAGGAGGAATTAATATATGAATTCAATGTCAAAATGCAATTGTCATGAGGAAAAAGAAGTTTGTTGCAAAAAAGAAAAAGAGGTTTGCAATAGAAAAGAAAAAGAGGTTTGCTGCAAAAAAGAAGGAACTCCAGTTTTATTGAAATGTGGATGTCCAGGATCAGTAACATTGCCAGTACTTGCATTAGGTGGTGTTTTAACAACAAACAATATTACAGCTAGTACCGTTACTGTAAATACTGAGGACTTCTGCGATCCATGTATTAAGTTTGAATTTGCAAGCAATATTAACATTACAGTTGGTGTAGGTTTACCTATAACTCTTAATTTCCAAATATTTAAGCAATGCAAGAATCAATTTGCTCCAATCCCAGTTGGCCCTACATTTACTTTTTCTGAAGTACTATCGGTTCTTGGATCTAATACTTTCAGCTTCTTTGTTTGTGACTGTGACGTATGTCCAGATGAGTGCTGTACCTATTCCGTAGTTGTAAATATTGCAACTCTTGGCGTTGATCTAGCTAGTTCTATAACTAATGCAACCCTTTCAGCTTTAGTAGTAGAAGGAGATCGTTGCTAATAATATAACAGATAAAAAAGGCCCTATAAAAAGGGCCTTTTTTCATGTATATCTTTTAAAGCTTTAATAAGTTTTTCAATATCGTCTAAATTATTAAAATATCCTGGACTTATTCTAACTGTGCCTTTGCGATTTGTACCAATTATTCCATGTATTAAAGGTGCACAGTGAAACCCTGTTCTCACTGCTATTCCTTTTTTATTTAAGAACTCTCCTACTTCAGAAACATCTATATTGTCTATAGCTAAAGAAACTACAGCTCCTCTGTTTTTATAATCGCATCCTCCATAAATTTTAATATAAGATAATTTACTTAATTCTTTTACTAAATATTCTACTAACATAATTTCATGTTTTCTTATATTTTCTATTCCCACTTTTCTAATAAACCTTATACCTGCACATAATCCTGCTATTCCTGGCGTATTTAAGGTTCCACTTTCAAATCTATCTGGTAAAAAGTCAGGCTGCCTCATAGAGAAAGACTCACTTCCAGTTCCTCCTTGTATAAATGAATCAAGCTCTATATCTTCTCTTATATATAAGCCTCCTGTTCCCTGGGGACCATATAATCCTTTATGACCCGGAAAAGCTAATAAGTCAATATTGTCGCATGCCACATCTATCGGTATAACACCAGCGCTTTGAGACGCATCAACCATAAATATTATTCCTGCTCCTTTAGCAATCTCCCCTATTGATCTTATATCTTGAACTGTTCCTAATACATTGGAAGTATGGTTTATTATTATTGCTTTGGTATTTCTACATATCTTCTTTTTTAGATTATTAATATTCAAATATCCATTTTCATCTACACCAAGAAGAGTAAATGTTATTCCTTTTCCACTTAGATAATTTAATGGTCTAAGAACTGAGTTATGTTCAATTATCGAGCTAATAACATGATCTCCTGGCTTTAAGATTCCTTTTATCCCTATATTCAGCGCTTGGGTAGCATTACATGTAAAAATAATATTTAATAAATTAGGGATGTTGAAAAATTCACTTAGCTCTTGCCTGGTATCCATAATTTTAGATGAAGCCTCAACTGCCATATCATGCGAACCCCTACCAGGATTTGCAGCGTAATTCTCCATGCATCTTAACACTTCGGAATAAACTGCCACAGGCTTTGGAAAACTTGTGGCAGCATTATCAAGATATATCATAAAATCCTCCTATTTTGAATATAGCGTTTTATTCTTTATATAGTATAGATATTTTGATATACTTAATAGTATGCTTAATAAAGTGTTAATTTTTTTACCTATCTAATTTTTAACGACATTCCTCCATTTGTAAATTTCAAATTGGATTTTAAACTAATGTATTAAAATAATAACATAAAAAATGAGCCTCTAAAAATAAGAGCTCATTTATTTTAACCATTACTAATTTAATTTTAGTATTATCGTATAAATATATTATCGAAACAATGTCCCATTAATAATATAATCCTATTTATCAAATAAACCACCAGTTTTTTTAGTGCTCCTTGCTGCTTTTTTTGATTTTCCGATTACTTTATCAGCTCTTGAAAGACCACTTTGCTCAGAACTTTTCTTTTTCTTTTCCTCGATAAGTTTTTTCATCATTTCAATATTATTACTTGACATAAATTTTTCCTCCTTTGGCATCAAATCAAAGAATGTTAGATCCTATAGAATTTATGTTTCAATTCATAATCTCTACATTTTTATTTTCTACACTCAAACTCAACTTGTTGTTTTCCCTACTAATCAGTTTATCTCAATTCTTGTAAAAATTCAATATAATATTGAAAGATAACAGTACTTTTTTATTAAAATGCCATTTAGTCTGTAAAATATTTTTAGATTTTCATATACATAGCAATTAATAAGTAATTCTGTTTAACTTAATAAGTACATTTTTATATCCTGGTTTTATAATTTCATTATCATACAAATTTTCATAGGTTGCTTTATCGATATCAAAGGCTAATGCTTTTGAGAAATTGTTTCCGTAAATCTTTTTAATAAACGTCTCAAAATCTCCTTTTATTAATGTATAATGTATTTCATCACAATGATACCCTTTTATATCATTATTCAATTTTTCTATAATTCCATATAATTGATAAATATAGCTCATTTCTTTTAAACTGAAAATTTTATCTAAAGCTACAATAGCTTCAGCATATTTAAAGTTCATAGGTATAGGATAAATACTAATTTTATTCTTACCATCAATTTCTTTCAACATTCTTAAACTTTGAAATAAAGTGGTACATATATCTAATTGAATAATAGCAGCATATTCACTGAGCCTTAAAGATTTACTTTGCTTCTGATGATCTCTATTTGCTTTTTCAATTTTGCTTTCCCTCTCAATTGCAATATTAGTAGAATTTTTATTTATGAACCAACTAAAAACACCGCCTAAAATAGCGCCAATTATAATGGAGACAGAGGATATAATTGGATTTATAAGATTAGCAGGTATGAATAGTAACGATTTTAACATTCCAATTTCTCCTTTTTAAAAAAGTATTTTCTACAATATAGTTTCCTTACAAATTAATTTTATTCGTCTACCATTCTATACTTTTAATTTATATTCTAATCATAGAAGAATTAACAGGTTGAAATATATTTTGACAAGTAAGCGGTAATTAGAGTATTATTTGTATGTAAAGCTTACAAAAATACGATCTTTACTAGAGTAAAAATATGCTTTAAAGTAATTTTAATGAAGGAGACTACAAACTCATGAATACACAAAGTGATAACAGAGGACAAATAAGAAATAATATACCAATAGGTATTACAGTAGACGTTGTATTAAAAAAAGACCAAAGAACAACTAAACTAACCAGAGGTGTAGTAAAAAGGTTGTTAACCAACTCTGCAGTGCACCCCAGAGGTATAAAGGTTATGCTAGAAGATGGCCAGGTAGGAAGAGTCCAAGCCATTATATCAAAATAAAAACTAATAGTTTGAAGTCAATTTACTATTGTAAATTGACTTTTAACTTTTATTATATATCATTCCCTTGCATTTTTAACCGAAATGATATATAATAATAAAGTTACCTAGTAAAAATAGAATATCTGCAAACACATGCAAAGTCGGATCATTAAAACACTTAGCAAAAGAGAAGACCTGAATTTTAAAATTCCAATTCTTAAATTCTTACCCTTTTCACTCTGAAATTTCTTAATGAATCCCTTATTAAAATTATGTTGAATAACGTACTGATAACGCTTATAACATATCCTAATTTGTTTTAGCGGTATTTCAAATCACTCTAAGGAAGCAAAGCAATTAATATTTGTTTCATGTGCTCTCATAGAATAGCAAGGAGGTGTTTATATGAGAAAAGACGAACTAGTTGAAATTACAGAAGATGTAATTAATGAATGTTTAGAATGTTTAGACTAACAACAAAAAAGCAAATCTGTCACTATTGACGTTCTAGTGTAGGTTTCTTTTTTTTATATAAATACAATTTATAAGTTTTTACTTTAAAGTTATATTATGGAGTATTGCCAAGTTCTTAATCTCTAATGAATATTTTAAAATAAATAGTGCTATAAATAGAGGAAATTTCTTTTAAGTAGAGAATATGTGTTAGTAGAGAGAATGTAATTAAAAAGGAGTGTTTATAATGTTAACGATTTCTTTTATTAGTGGTGATACGGAACTATTTGATTTAAAACAATCTGAATGTGATCTGTTTAAAAGTTGGTTTTATAATTTTGAAAACTCCAGGCCTCATGAAGTTAATTCTATGGGTAAAAAATATTTGTTTAATAAGAAAGCAATAGCTTATATTGAGATAGAGCCTTAGGTTTTGGTGATATATCAAAGTAATGAATAATTCTTCATATGAATTGGAATAAAATACAAAGACCTGCATTTCTATAAGGATGCAGGTTTTTTGTATATATTAATTATAAACTTACGTATTTTCAGGTTATCCAACAAGACGACCTTTAGGTTTCCTTTTTATTGATTATTTACATAATATATAGGTAGAAAGAGAATGTACACTTACCTCATTAATACAAGTTTTAATGCCTCTACTTACCCCTATTTTATCAACTTCATATTCGTTTGCTATAATAGTCCATTCTTTAGTATCTGGTAAAATTATTTTTATTTCTTCTTTGTTAGCATTATGAATTATAATTAATTTACTATAACCATCTTTGAATGGTGAAGTTAATTCATAAGCTACACAGTTGCGAGGCGAATCAAGGAATATCAAGGATTCTCTTACTTCACAAGCATTGTCTAAGGTCATAACTTTTTGGCTTTTTCTTAAAGAGATTAGCCCTTTAATATATTCATAGGTTTCTGGGAACTCAGCTTTTCTACTCCATAGTATTTCGTTCACAGCATCACTAGAGTTATAGCTATTATGATTTCCTTGTTTGGTCCTTAGTATTTCTGTTCCACCTTGAATAAAAGGCACTCCTTGAGATGTAAGGACTATAGATAAAGCCAATCTATTCATTTTTTCTCTTTCCAAAGGAGTATTATTAGAATTGCTTTTTTCAAATTTATCATATAAGCATAAATTATCGTGAGCACTTACATAGTTTATTGTTTCTCCAGGATCTTGCGAGAAATCATATATTTCATTGTTATATTGAATGCCACCAACAATCCCCTTTTTAATTTCTACCTCAAGGCCTACCTTACCACTTACAAACCCTGATTGGATACCATCATTATCTCCCTTAATTGCATTTCTTAGAGCATCATTATATACAGATACTTGCATACCCTTTTGACTACCTTTTCTAAGCTGCATAGAAGATGGTAATGATGATGTTCCCCCTGTCCATGGTTCACCATAAATAATAATATTCGGATTAATAATTTTTGCTTGTAGCGTTACTTCTTTCATTGTATCAATGTCATGAAGCGCCATTAAATCAAATCTAAAACCATCTATCTTGTATTCTCGTGCCCAGAATTTAACACTATCAACTATAAATTTTCTCATCATTGGTTTCTCTGACGCTGTTTCATTTCCACAGCCTGAACCATTAGTATAGTTGCCTTCGCCATCTGTTCTATAATAATAGCCAGGCACCAAGATATCCATTGGTGAGTTACCAGTTGTAAAAGTGTGGTTATATACAACATCCATAATTACGCTGATGCCATTTTCATGCAAAGTTTGAACCATCATCTTAAACTCGCGAATTCGCACAGTACCATCATAGGGATTCGTAGCATAAGAACCCTCTGGAACATTATATAAATAAGGGTCATATCCCCAATTATATCCACCCTTAGTTTCATCCACACTTTTGAAATCAAAAACAGGCATCAAATGAACATGAGTTATTCCTAAATCTTTAAGGTGGTCTAGTCCTGTAACAACACCCTTTGAAGTTTTGGTGTTTTTTTCACAAAACGCTAAGTATTTCCCTTTGTTTTCCATTCCGGAATCTTGTGATACTGAAAAATCTCTAACATGAATTTCGTATATTACTGCCTCGGTTCTATTAATTGGTAAAGGTTTTTTATGATTATCCCAATTAGGGGGATTTAAAGAAGTAAAATCAATAATCATACCCTTTTCACCATTAGCACTTGATCCTTTAGTATATATATCTGGTGTTTCCTTTTCCTCCGAACCATCTGATACTAAATAATTATAGTATTTATTTTTAAAATCACCCTTAAGTTTAAATTCCCAAACTCCTTTTTCTTCCTTGTTCATTTCATATTTTTGTCCTAAGTCATCATCGGGAGTTTCATACACTATTACTACAAGTTTCTGAGCAGTAGGTGCCCAAACCTTAAATGTGGTGTATTCAATAGTATAAACTGCGCCTAAATCATTCCCATAGTATGTGAATTCTGGGTTTTCTAATACTTTTATCATCATCAATCTCTCTCCTTAAAAATCCATTAAATCATCACCTGCAGAGCAGTACATCTTTTTTAAGATGTACTAACGGCGTCAGGAGGATATTTATACTCCAACTGAAGTTCTTTTTTTCTAGGGCAATAAACACCCACATATAAAAATGACGGACTTTATTGTAAAATGCTGTTAGACATTTTATGAAATAGGACATGCGTTTGCATAGGTATAAAACAGAGTAAGTGATTCTTTATTCATAATATGTAGTACGCATGAAAAATAATCCTAAAAAGTTATAGTTATTTAGTTGATTCCCTTTCAACTAATTTTGTCTCAATAATATAATTGTATATTGACTCTTTTTCGTTTTCTAATTTGTTTATTAACAGCTTAACTGCAAAATAGCCTAATTCTTCAGAATTAATATCCACTGAAGATAGCGAGGGCTTTCTATAAGCTGCGAGTGGCGTGTTGTTAAATCCAACAATTGAAATATGACGCTCTGACATTTCACTTATAGCTTTGGATGCACCAAAGGCAATTAAATCATCAGTAGTGACAACAGCTGTAGGGGTAGAGGTATTTAAAATTTTTTTCATAGCATTGTAACCACTAATTTCTGTAAACTCTCCTAATTGTACCATATTTCCGTCTATTTCCACTCCGATATTTTTAAGAGCCATCTTGTAACCTTCTAATCTATTTATAGTTACATTAAGCATAGGAGAACCTCCTATAAATGCAATTTTTCTCTCACCCTTTTGTATAAGCGTATTAACAACATTGTACATAGCGTTAAAGTTATCATTATCAACCCATAAGACCCCTTCGGTACTCTCGGGTTTACCTATTACTACGAAAGGATAATCTGCTTCTTTTAAATAAGCAACACATTTGTCATCCTTCCTTACTGTTGGTAAAATAATCCCATCAACTCTTCTACTATTCATTAAACTTGATATGTATTCAACCTCTTGATCTTCATTGCTGCTGTAAGCATACATGATATAATATCCTTTTTTTTGAGCATAGTGACTTATGCCTCTCATAACTTGAATGAAAAAAGGATTAACAAATAAATCTTCATCAGTATTAGGTAAAATAAGTCCTATAGTCTTTGTTGTTTGGCTGACCAGACTTCTAGCTATCGCATTAGGATGATAATTTATTTCCTTCATTGCTTTATAAACCCTATCTTTTGTGGCGTCACTAATTTTCGGATTATCCGCAATTACTCTTGAAACTGTGGATGGCGATACATTGGCTAGCTTAGCCACTTCTTTTATAGTTACAGACATTAAAACTTCACTTCCTAATTTCTAAAAATATTCTATGCTCATTATATTATTAAACATAATATTAATCAAGGCTAGCTTAGTTTATTTTTATTAATGAAATACCTATATTATTCATCTTTATTCAGGAAATATTTACAGGACTTAATCATATAATATAGTAATATCTCTTATAAAGAAGATGCTAATATGAATGAGGACAAAAATTATTATATTCAATTAAATAGTAGGGTTGAAAAAATGATTAGAAAATCAGAATTTTTAGGTTCGGGTCATAATGGAATAGTTTATTTGCTTCCAGGCAAAAAAGTAATTAAAATTTTTAAAGATAAGAAAGTTTGTGAGGGTGAATATAATATTCTCATAAAAACTAGAAGAAGTAAATACTTCCCTAAAGTTTATGAACATGGTGCTTACTACATTGTACGAGATTATGCAAGCGGAGAGCGGTTAGATAAGTATATCAAGAAGCATGGTATAAACAAAAAAATATCACTCAACATAATCAAACTTATTGCAGAATTTAAGAAGCTTAAATTTAAAAGACTAGATATTAGGTGTAAAGATTTATACTTAACGGATGATTTTTCGATTAATGTAATCGATCCTAAAAATAATTATTCTAAAAATGTAATTTACCCCAGACATCTAATGAAAGGCCTAAACAACTTAGGTGTAGTTGATGAATTTTTATCAACAGTTAGTGATGAAAATCCTGAAATCTATAAGTTGTGGAACCTTAAATTCAAACAGTATTTAGAAGAAACCATTGAATAAGTGAACATCAAAATAGTATAAGAGGCTGTAATCCACTAAAGGAGCAGCCTCTTATACTAGTGTATTATTATAATACATTTAATTCTCTTAACTCATCTAGAAATTCTTGAAAGTTTATTGCCCTTGAAGAATCTAATATAATTTTTGCGCTTCGAATTAGTTTTTTATCATCCGTCACAAGGATGTAGTCTTCATTCTGCTTGCAAATATCAATTAAACTATAGTCATTTATAGAAATTTTATCTCCATTAACTAAATATATACTTTTATTATGCTCATATTTAATAAAATCACGACCTACACACTCTTCAATAAAAGCATGACCATTATTAGTAATAATATGCCCTAATAATTTTAAAAATTTATTAGAGAGTACAAAGTCTTCATTGAATTTTACATACTCTTTCACTGATAATTCTCCAGCTATATCTTCAGATATTTTAAAATTAATACATTTCATATTTTCAATAGTATCAAGCAAGGTAGGATATTTATTCCACATTTTTATAATTATATTGGTATCCAACAAATACTCTTTACAAATCATTGTACTATCTCCTTTTCTAAGTAAGTCTATATTGAATTTTTAATAAAAAGATATCTGAATCATTAGTTTTATTTATATTATATTCATTAATAATTAAATGGTTAATGACATTTCAGAAGGAAGGTCCTAGTCTTCTATTAAATTGTTGCTTCTTAACCTTGATAAATATAAATAATGGCATTATAATTTAAATAGTAATATATAATTTTAAAGAATGCTTAAACAAAAACCTTAATAAATCAAAAATAAATAGGAAGGAGTAGCTGCTTTGCAGCTAATAAATAAAACTATGGAAGTACACATATTTTTAAAAGGTAATAAAAAGGCTGTTATTTACAAAGGCGACAGAATTGATGTTTTAGATTTTGAAATGAATGGAATTAAATATAAGCAAATCAGATATTTTAAAAAGGGTTTCAGTAAAAGTGAACTGGTTGAAGAAGAAAGTATAAGCAAAATAGTTAAAACAGAATTGTAATAAATACCTACATCCACGCCGTGGATGTAGGTATTTATTATAACGTTCTATTTTCTTTTTTTGTTCTTTGCCTTATTTTTATTATCTTGTCTGCTTCCATAATTTGCTCTGTCTTGGGTGCTTAGGGGCTTACTTTTCTTTTTAAAGTTTTTATCTATCGGAGTATCTTTGCTCTTACTTTTTATATTTTTCACTTTATCTTTGCCATTTTGTTGTTTTGGGTTTATATTTGTGTTATTTAAATGTTCCTTATTTTTTTTGCTTCTTGGTTTTATTAAACACTTAGGTTCATAACCAATGAGATCTTCTCTATTAGCCTCTGTTAAAGCTGATAATACTAAATCATATTTCATAGGATCTTTATATTGAAGCAATGCCCTTTGCATAGCTTTTTCATTTTTAGTTTTAGGTATATGAACTTCTTCAAGGGTATTTGGATCAAGTCCTGTATAAAACATGGTTGTTGATGGTGTTCCTGGAGTTGGATAGAAATCTTGAACTTGTTCAGGTTGGTAATTAGTATCCCTAAGGTATTCTGCTAGTTCTACTGCTGAACTTATTGTACATCCTGGGTGGCTAGACATTAAATACGGGATAAGATATTGTTTTTTCCCTATTTTTTCAGTAGCTTTATAAAATTTTTCCCTGAATTTATCATAAGTTTTACCTGCTGGTTTGCCCATGAATTTTAAAACTTTATGAGAAACATGCTCTGGTGCAACTTTTAGTTGGCCGCTGACATGATTCTTAATAAGTTCATTAAAAAAGGTGTCATTTTTATCTGCCATAATATAATCATAACGCAGCCCTGAACGCACAAAAACTTTTTTAATATCCGGCAATTCTCGAAGCGACCGTAGTAAATTTAAATACTCCATATGATCAACATTTAAATTCTTGCAAGGGCTTGGATGCAAACATTGCTTATCTATGCAAGCTCCTACTTTTAATTGTTTATCACATGCAGGTCGCCTAAAATTAGCGGTAGGCCCTCCTACATCATGAATATACCCTTTAAAATCCTTGAGTTTTGTAATTTGAATTGCTTCTTCTATTATTGAATTTTCACTTCTACTTTGCACAATTCGGCCTTGATGAAAGGTTATGGCACAGAAAGCACAGCTACCAAAACATCCTCTTGAACTAACTAAGCTGAATTTAACTTCCTCTATAGCAGGTATTCCACCGAGCTTTTCATAAATAGGATGATAATTTCTTTCATATGGCAGGCCATAAACAGTATCTAATTCTTCTCTAGTAAGGGGCATTTCTGGTTTGTTTTGCACAAGATACTTATTAGAATGTTTTTGAATTATACCATTTCCTCTAATAGGATCTTGCTGATCATATTGTATTTTAAAGGCTTGTGCATATTTCTTTTTATCTCTGCAGACTTCTTTATATGATTCTATTTCAATGTAGTCACATATATTTTCAATATTATCTACCACATAACATGTTCCAGGTACCTGAGTAATGAATTTTATATCTACACCTTCATTTAATTCTTTTGCAATTTTAACGACTTGTTTTTCTCCCATACCATATATTAATAGGTCAGCTCCACTATCAATTAGCATAGATTTTCGTACCTTGTCACTCCAATAATCATAATGTGCAAAACGCCTTAAACTTGCTTCTATGCCTCCAAGAATAATAGGAACGCTTTTATAAGCTTCCCTTATTCTATTGCTATAAACTATTGTTGCTCTATCAGGTCGTAGTCCCATCTTTGCACCTGGAGAATACATGTCTTTTTCTCTTATTTTCTTACTAACCGTATAATGATTAACCATAGAATCCATATTCCCAGAATTAACTAGAAATCCAAGCCTTGGTTTGCCTAATTTTTTAAAGTCTTCTATGCCCTTCCAATCAGGTTGAGCTATTATGCCTACTTTATAGCCTTCACTTTCTAAAACTCTTGAAATAATTGCCGTTCCAAAACTATGATGATCTACATATGCATCACCAGTAACTATAATAAAATCTAATTCAGTCCAACCTCTATCTATAATATCTTTCTTACTAATAGGTAAATATTTATTATCACTCATTACTTCCACCTTCTTTTGCTTTAATCGTAAATTCCAATATATAATTTAAAATATAATTATAGCATTCTTTACGATTTAATTCTTTGAAAATAATAAATAACATTAATAATAACATTTTTTATATACCTACGTATAATAAAATATAATGAATTTATGTTAGAAAATTAACATTCGACGAGAATAATAAAAAGGAGAAAATATATGAAAAAGTTAATTAATGATATAAAAAATGAAAATATTGAATTAACAGAAGTAGCAGCAACAAGCAGCGGTGGCAATATTCAGCAAGCCTTTAAAATAAATATCCATGATGGGAAAGGCTTTTATGAAACTGGGGTAAGTACATCTTTTTGGTCAACTTTAATGATTACAGCAAAAATTTTTCAACCTAAAAATGGATCATGGACAATTATAATTAGAGATAAAGCGAGGAAAAATTTAGTAGTTTATGAAAATTATCATGTGGTACATGATAAAGAGATTTCATTTAATTATAAAACAGGCTTAAAAGTAAATCTTTTAATTGAAGCTACTTGGAACCAAGCTAAAGACACAACTTTGAGTGGAGAATTATCAATTAAGTACTAAAATGCTGTTCTTCTTTTAAAATAAAAATCTTATCATATTAAATCATAAATCATAAATAATAAAACAAAAAATCCATTAAAATCTTAAGATTTTAATGTTTTTTTGTTTTATAGAAAATTTAAGAAGTGACTATAATTTTAGACTTGTTCATTAACTTTTTCTAACAAAATAAAAAAATCTTCTTCATTTTTACGTTCTAAATATGTATCTATAAGCGACTGAGTTGACAATTTACTAAATCCCTTATATCCATTGTCCAATATATCAGTTAAAACACTTATGAAATAATCTTTACTTTTATCTATATCCTTAAGCATCTTATATGATATATCCTTTATTAATTCTTCTTTTATATTTTCTCGTAGTTTTTCAGTGTATTCTTTCATAAAAATTTGTGTTTCTTCAGGATATGCAGAAAAATCTCCTGAAATTATATCTTGAATTTCCATCATAACCACTCCTTAGTAATTTCTGTTTTAAAACGTATTTTTATTAAACAATATAGATCTCTTTAATTTTTAGTAAGGGGGTCTTTTACTATCACAAGTCCAAGTAATCCAGGCCCTGTATGAACTCCAGCTACTGGACTAATTTCTCCAAAGGATAATCTTGTAATATTTTGAAGACCAGCAATTGTGTCAGAAAAGATCTTTGCTTCTTCATAGGCGCCACCGTGCATAATCCAAACTTTACAAGGAGATATTGCAAGAGCTTCTCTTGCAATATCTACAAGTTTACTTGTAGCTTTCTTTTTCCCTTTTGCCTTTGCATAAGTATAATATGCGCCCTCTTTATTAATTGATATTATTGGTTTTATGTTTAAAATTTCCCCTATGGTACCGGAAACTTTTCCAATTCTACCGCCTTTAGTTAGATATTTTAGTGTATCCACCGCATAGTAAACAGTGATTCTATTTCTTATTTCAGGAAGATCTTTTACAATTTCCTCAAAGCCTTTTCCACAGCTGATCATTTCACCACATTCTTCAACAATTGCCGCCTCGCCAATAGTTAATGATTTAGAATCAAAAACGCAGGTTTCTATAGATGGATGATTTTCACTTACCAATCTCAATGTATTATATGTGCCTGATAACGCTTCAGATATTACTACTGCAATGGCATGTGTATATCCTTTCGCTTCAAGCTTTAAATACAAGTCTTCCATATCATTCATTGAAGGTAATGAAGTTGAGGGGATCTCATATACGAAATTATCATAAACTTCTTTTGGGGTAATAGTTACCCTGTCAATGTACTCTCTATCCTTATATATTATTCTTAGAGGAAGTACAAATAGATCGTATTTTTCAATCGTTTCTTTATCAACATCAGAAGTACTATCCGTAATAAGTGCAATCTTACTCATTTTAATTTCACCTTTCTTATTTTATTGTTTATTCAATAGTTCCATGTTTTGCAATCATCGCTGCACCAATTATACCTGCTTTATTACCTAGTTCTGCTAAAACAATTTTAGCAATAGGTAATTCAGAATAAGACTTGTTCGCTGCAACTTCATTTATAACCTTATCCAAAAGATATTGGCCTGCCCCTGCAACACCGCCACCTAATGCTATTATTTCTGGATCAATGAAATTGACTATATTAAGTATTCCTATGCTTAGATATTTCACTAAGCGATTCACTGCTAAATTTGCTATTATATCTCCTTCTCTAGCACAATCAAATATTATTTTTGCATCTATATTGTTAACGTTCCCTCCTGCCCTTTCTATTATTATAGTGCTTTCATTCATTTCCTCAATTAGTTTTTTTGTATGTTTTATTATAGCAGTAGATGAAGCGAAGGTTTCTAAGCAACCATTTCTTCCACAATTGCAATTGTAAAAATTTTCACCAACAACCATATGTCCGATTTCTGAGCCTATACCATTAAATCCACTATATACTTCACCATTTAAAATAATTCCCCCACCAATACCTGTTCCTAATGTAAGCATCAAGCTACTTTTACAATTCTTCATTGAGCCATTCTCATATTCCGCAAGTGCGGCCACCGTAGCATCATTATCTATATAAATTGGTTTATTAAGTGCATTTCCCAACATCTCTCTTAAATGTACATTTTTCCATCCAAGATTCACACAAAATATTACATTCCCATTTTTATCAGCTAAGCCTGGAATACCTATACCTATAGCCTTTATTCTTTTTAGTGGCATATTGAAATCCTCTAAAGTGTTTAAAACTAGAACTACCATATCCTCTATTATCTCATTGGGGTCCCTCCCCACTCTTGTAGCACATGATTTTTCATACTTTATGTTTCCTTGATCATCAACGATGCCAACTGCAATATTAGTGCCTCCTAAATCAATACCTATATACATATACTTCTTCCTTTCATAGCCTCTGCTACAGTTCTTTTATTTAATAAATATATATTCAATTTAAAACCATAAATTTCATTTAAAGGTATTCGCCATCAAACTAAAAAATAATTAAATTTTCATCGTTTTTATTCCAATATGCTTTGACATTATATTCATAAAGGATTAGAAAGATATCAATTTAAACAGTTTCAGACAGATTAGTAGTGAATATTTTTAAAATTGGTTTGATTTTGTATATGAATAAATTATACCATATATACGTATTTTTACTTTGTAAATTTAAAAAAGAACCCAAGTAATTTTAAATTACTTGGGTTCTTTTTTAACAGATTTATATTTTGAATTATTTTTTTCATCCGGATTTATATATTCATAATCACCTACTTCATTTTTCCTGATTCCTAAAGATGCCATTTGTTTATTAGTAGTTTTAAGTTTATTAGCCATGTATCCACCTCTTTCTATAATATGGTTGCCATAAAAAAAATATTTATACGTTATTTTTATACAAGAACTGGAGTTAAATCATCTCCTGCTAAGCTGCAACATCTTCGCAGAAGATGCATTGACGACTTCAGAATGATATTTATACTTTCACTGAAGTTTTCTATTTGTTAGGGCATATAACTTCCAATTGTAGAAGTGGGAGACTTTCCTTCTGAAATGTCGTTAAAATCACTTCGCATATTTAATCTGAATTTAGGTAATTATAATATTAAAATAAATTTAAAAAATAAATATAAATGTGAAAGGTGGTGTTTTATATGGGAGTTTTACGTTGGATAGGCGGAATAGTAGTATTCTTTTGGGCATTAGGGCTTATATTTAGAGTTGGTGGCAGTATGATCCATATATTACTTCTAATAGCTGCAATTGTATTCATCGTGGATATGCTTTCAGGAAAAAGAAGAACCTAGGGACATATCCTATTGGATTCATGAGAAAAAATAATGCTACACAGGATATCTATTGTTAAATATCCTGTGTAACATTATTTTTTCGCCTTTTTTGCTATTCCAGCATATAAATATTCTAGGTGATTCGTATTAACGTCTCCCATTTTTAATATATCTATTCTACTTTTAGCCTTATCTAGAACTTCCTTTGCTTCATCAAAGTCCAGTTGCTTTATGCAAGAACTTGCATATTCTAGTAAATAATCAATTTTTATAACTACTTTTGCTAAGTCTTCCTTATCCTCATTTATCAAATTAATTAATATAGAATATATTTGGGGAGAAGCCGTTCCCTTATAATTATATAAAAGATCATTATTTTTACTGCTTTTTTTTGTCATATTTAACACCTCTTTATTTTTTGAAGTTTTATATTTAACATTACTTTTAAAGACATTTCAGAAGGAAAGTCTCACAGTTCTATATTGCAGAGCTCCGCAGGAGATGATTCACCATATTAACTACATATGAATATATGCCTTTTAAAGGTCCCTTTAGACACCGTACACCGATCATCTATGTGAAAGCCAACGGAAGTAATTTGCTCTTCCATATCATCAAAAGTAATTATTACCATTCTATCCGCTATTCTACGAGTACTACTTATAATAGCTAGCTGTTCCTCGGTCGTAATTTGAGTAAATATACCATAAGGAAGATCAACTATGGCCACATTAAATTTATTCGCAATATCATTCATATCACAAATAGTTATTACATCATCATATCCAAAATACCGGAGGTTTGCCTTTGCATTTTCACCAATGTATGGATTTATCTCATAACCTTTAATATTAATATCCATTGAAATAGCTTCAATTAGTACCGTCCCAATGCCACAACATGGATCTACAACGCTGCAATTTAGATTATTAGCTACAGCTATATTAACAAGGGCCCGACATACATTCACCTTTAGTGCATTTGAATAAGAAAAAGGTTTTTTATTGTGCAATAACCAGTCAGAAACATTGCTCTCACATTCACCAAATATCCATTTGTTAGCTATTTTTGTTATGCCAAAGATAATTTCGGGATTTTTCATTTCAGCTTCTCCTAGTATATTAAATCCTATTTCGAACTCAATCCTACGCCTCTCATGAAAACCAATATTTTCATCAGTAGCATTGATATAAGCAACTTTATAATTTATTCCGGTAAGTTTATCCATAGCAATTTGATCGATAATCTGTTTCATTGTTTCTCCGGTATACATTATAGAAATGCATTTTTTTATAAAAGGACTTCTAGATGGATCCACATAAATATCAGAAAACAAGTGCTTTTCATCAAGGTGTTTATTAAAGAGGCACTTTATTTCCATTTTGCATAGGCTTTCTTCATCACTCGAATAATTAGTTGTGTATAAATACTTCTTTTCATTTTGTGGTAGCTGAAACATTAAAGCACATCCTTTTAAATAATATTGATAGCTTTTAAAAATCCATCAACTTTTTTTTCGTAATCATCTTTGTTCTTCCAATACGCCTCGGCATGGCCTGCACTCGGTGCAATATATATATCTTTGTAGCCCTTCTTTACTGAGTACATTTGGTTACACATAAAAGTAGGTACATAGTCATCTTCTTCACCATGAATAAACAATATCGGAGTTTTCACATTAGGCAAAGTAGTTATAGGTGATACATCTTTGAAGTCCCATCCAACTCGAATTTTGCTGATTTTACTTGATAATTTTATGAGTGGAAATCTCTTTATACCGTAATCTTTTTCTAATCTGTGTTTAAATAAATCTTCTGCATCAGAATATCCACAGTCATCTATACAAAACTTAATTCTATCATCTATTGCAATATTTTGAAGAACTATGCCGGCACCCATGGACTCGCCATGTAATCCGACGATGATATCATTTCCTAATTTATTAAACAGCCAATCGGTGCATTTTTTTAAATCAAACTTTTCATAATAACCAAAAGAAGTATTTTTCCCACCACTTAGACCGTGATTTCTATGATCATAAATAAAGATAGCAAAACCTCTTTTTAAAAACATATCCATATATTTAACAGAGCCATACAAACTCCAAGTTATTCCGTGACACAATATTATAGTTCTTTTTGCATTGTTATTTGGAAAGAAGAAACCATGAATTTTATAACCATACTGGGAATCGAGATATACTTCTTGTTTTTCCAAATTATCAAATTTTTCTATTTCTATTTTCCCTTGTTCTACTTCGTGATCATAGGTAAAATTATATTTTGCAACCCTAGGATATATAATTATACTAGAAAAGTGCCACCCTATAATAAAAATAGTAATAATAATTAAAATTGATATAAATAATGCTATATTTATCATGATAATCCCTCCTCTAAAAAAAAGAGCCCTTGTATTTTATCATAAGGGCCATTCAAAATACACAATAAGTTGTAATACTAAGATTTCTTTCTACCCTTCAAAACATATATCATGCAAGCAATCCCAGCTAAGATTAATACAGCATAAATCCAAAAGGTTAATGTCATAAAAATATATTCTGATTCGAAATAAATTACAGTAGAGCTTAGAGCAGGGACTACTAATGAATCACCTTTAAATTGTTTTATAGTTTTAACACCTGCTTGTTCTCCATCTACAACAATATTCCACGTGCCTTTCTTAGATAATTTAATGGTTGTGTCTTCTCTATTTGCATTAAAAGCTACTACAATATTCGCCCAAGTATCCATATTTGCACTGTAGTTCATTTCGTATGCTACCACATTTTCAGGGACTGTTAAAAAATTCAAGTTTTTCTTAATCATATCCGCTGAAGACATTCTGAAGGCCGGATGTGCTTTTCTTAACTCTATTAAACCTTTGAAATAATTAACAGTGTTGATGTTTTCTGATTTTCGAGTCCAATCAAGTTTATTTACACTATCAGGAGACTTATAGGAGTTGTTATCGCCACCTTTAGTCCTCAAAAATTCCTGTCCTGATTGAAAGAATGGAATACCTTGGGAAGTAAGAATTATAGCATCTGCCATTCTGTGCATTTTTAATCTTGCTTCATCATTATCTTTTGGGTTTGTTAAAATAAGTTTATCCCATAATGTATTATTATCGTGAGACTCAGCATAAGTAATAGATTGTACAGGGTCAACTTTTTCCCAAGTTTTTATACCACTTGAGTAATCTATACCTCCGACTATTCCCTTTTTAATGTCTGTCTCCGCATTAGTTTTCCCATTAACAAATCCCTTAGATTTTACTTCGAATACGCTACCTTTTATTCCATCTTTCATTTTATCATTGAAATGTGATATTCCAGGCATTTTACTGGTATTTTTCTGTATTGCCGCTTTATCTTCTGGAAGAGTAGTCCCAATATTAGAGCTCTCTCCTGTAATGATAATGGAAGGATCTATATTATTTAATTTTTTTCTAACTTCATTCATTGTATTTATATCAATGAGCCCCATATTATCGAATTTAAATCCATCTATATTATATTCTTTTGCCCAATACATTACGGAATCTACAATAAACTTTCTTGTCATTGCATTTTCTGAAGCAAGGGTATTTCCATACCCACTTTCATCTGTGTTGCTACCATCTTTATCGTATCTATAATAATATCCAGGTACTAATTTATTGAAATTAGAATCATAGCTATTGTACATGTGATTATAAACTACATCCATGGTTACCCTTAATCCGTTATCGTGAAGAGATTGTACTGCTTGTTTCAATTCTTTAACTCTAGTGATAGGATTGTATGGATCTGTTGAATAACTTCCTTCAGGTGCATTATAATTTTTAGGATTGTAACCCCAGTTAAATTGTGGCTTTTTTGAAGTCTCATCCACACTAGCATAATCAAATATTGGCATAAGCTCCACATGAGTTACCCCTAGGTCTTTTATATAATCAACACCCGTCTTGGTACCATCAGTTCCCTTTGTCCCAGCTTCAGTAAACGCTAAATATTTACCTTTGTTTTCTATGCCACTATTTGGGTCTATAGAAAAATCTCCAACATGTAGTTCGTATATAATTGCATCATTTAAATTTGTAAAATTAGGTTTTTCACTTGGCCTCCATTTTTTAGGGTTTGTTTCCTTTAAGTCAATTACAGCGCCCTTATCTCCATTTACTGACACAGAACGAGCATAAGGATCTACAGCCTCGTTCCAAACTCCTGAAATATTAACCTTATAAGTATAAAATATGTCCTTTTGATCTCCATTTAAGTCAAAGGTCCAGGTACCTTTGACACTTTTTTTCATGCTAGATTCATTACCAATTTTATCATCCCATTTTTTATATGTTACAAGCTTTACCTCGGTTGCAGTTGGTGCCCATACCCTAAAGCTTGTTTTATTAGTAGAATAAGTATTACCTAAATCATTTCCTTCATAATAATACATTTTTTCAAAACCAGCACTTCCCATTACATCCCCAAGCACTACGTCCTTTTCCGGAAAACCATCCTTAGAAACCGTAAGTTTTTGACCTAGTTTAACATTTTCACTAAGCTCTAGTTTTGCAACTGTTGTAATACCATCTTTTACTTCATTACTTGTTACTTCTTTTATTTTTACAGACTTACCATCAGCCTTAACTATAATGCCTTCAGTACTTTGCGCGATAAATTGAAATGCTAAGTTTGTTTCTATGCTTATGCTATTCAAGTCGTCTAATTTTGCAACTACAAATTCACCTGAATTATCCAAATCATTTCCAGCAGGTACGACCACCTTTGGAGCACCTGCTTTAGCTTCAGCTACTGAATAGTATACTTTAGGGTCACCTCCATTAATCCAAACTTCTATAGCACCATCATTGAATTTCTCAATAAATCTATTCTCCTCAGCGTCCTTTTCCCCTTTGTCTGTACGTACTATAAACCCTACTTTATTAAATTTACCATCGAATTTAACTTCACATATCTGACCAAATGCATCCTTGCCAGTGTAAGCGAACTTACTTCCCTCTTCGTCATCAGTCAACAACCACATGTTCCATTTTAAATCACTGGTTGGATTTTTAGCATAATGAACAATTATCTTCATCTTACCGCTTTTAGCAAAGGTATGCATGCTTGGGAACTGAAAAAACAACTCTGTTATAACTATAATAGCTGCAAGAAAAATGCTAAATGCCTTACTTTTGTTACTCTGTATATCAAAGTTCATAAATTTCTCCTCTAAAAAAATTATGGTCATCTAATCTATGTACTACCACTTACTATATAAACATTTTTAATCTTAATCCATTATATAATTTTAGAGAGATATATACAAGTAATTTATTACTCTCTTAAATCATCTTCTGCGAAGCTACAATAGCTCCGCATGAGATGGCTTAACGACCTCGGAATGGGATGTAACCTACTCCACAAGTGAAAAACCGTACACTTTATCTCCAGTGTACGGTTATCATTAGTTTTATTTGTAACATCATCTAAATAAAAAGACGTTTACTTAAATCATCTCCTGCGGAGCTACCTATTTTCATTTCTTATAGCTGCATAATTAATCTTGGCTTTCTGAGAATACCTTGTTAATAATGTCTACTCTGGAACTACCTATTATATTAGATATTTTTAAAGATATATTACCATCCTTATAAATTCTATCCTCATTTGCATTAACTAATACCATTATTTTTTCTTTTAACTTTTCATATGATATAACATCATCCAAATAAAAATCCACTAAATCCTTCAAACATGATGCTAATGCTTTTGGGTCCTTATAAACTTTTCTCATACTGTACTCCTTATTATTCATTTTAATGTGTATCTTCTTATTATAGCCTAATATCTTTAAAATTTAAAGATATGTTGAAGGAATTGTAGCTACTTTCTATATAATTACCTTGGGAAATGTATTGTTTACAATTTTAACCAAAGAAATTTTACTAATATTAGGCAAGTATGATGTAATTGCTAATTGGAGGTATTTTATGATATTTTATTTTTCAGGAACTGGTAATTCACTTTATATTGCTAAAAGCATAGCAATGCAAAATAACGAAAATCTAATTTCCATAGCAGCTACTATGAAGAAAGATAACGAATCCTATGAATACACATTAAAAGATAGCATCCTAAAATTAGAGTTAATGATATGATAATAAATTAACTCTAAAAAACCCTCAATAATTTTATATTGAGGTTTTTTTAGAGTTAAGCATGAATGGAACTAGATTTACTACTTGACTATTATTCAGCCATCTCTAAAGCTATTTTCATCATATTAGTAAAGGCTTCTTGTCTTTCTTGAGACGTAGTCACCTCATGAGTTACTAAATTATCAGAGACTGTTAATAAACAAGATGCTTTCTTCCCCAATATATTTGCATTATGGAATAGAGCAAATGATTCCATTTCTACGCAAGTACAACCGTACTTTTCATAAATATCCTTATACTCATCAAAATTTTCACGATAAAATACATCCGATGAGTGAACTCTATTTTTATGAATTTTTATGCCTAAATCCTCTGCCGTTTTCTCTAACTTACTATTTAAAACAGATGATGCAGCAATTGTATCGGATTCATATCCACTTTGAGTTTTTGCATAAGTGGATTCACTCCAAGCCTCAGTGCAAAGTACTACATCATATAAGTTTAAATCAGCAGTGTAAGCACCACATGAACCAATTCGTATAATATTTTCTACACCATAAAAATTAAATAATTCATATGAGTAGATACCAATACTAGGCATACCCATGCCACTAGCCATTACAGAAATTTTACGTCCTTTATATGTACCCGTGTATCCAAATATATTTCGTACGTTATTAAATTTGGATACATTTTGTAAAAATGTTTCTGCAATAAATTGTGCCCGTAATGGATCCCCCGGCATTAAGACTGTTTTTGCAATAATTCCTTCTTCTTTTACTTCAATATGCGCTGTTGGTATCATATTGAAACCTCCTTATACTTATATTTATTTTTTGAAATATAGTGAATTGTATTCCTACTAATAACAATTAAGGTACATTCATATTATACCAAATTAAAAGTATAAAAAAATGCTATATGCTATTTATTTGACAATATTTTTGATTTAATTTACAAACTCAAGCATATCTAATATATAGATTGTTATTTCGGCTTTTTTACAATATTAATTATTAATGTAGGTTTACATTTTTGTAGGTTTACATAATTACAATTATGTAAACCTATTTTCGTTATATCTCAAATTCTTTTTATTTATTAATTTTTATAATATTAATAATTATTCGTGTATGATATAATTGTATGATAATTAAAATGAATTCTAATTGTTTAGACAATTTAAAATTATAGATTGGAGATATGATACTAATGCATAACGATAAAATTATATCAACTTTTATACCCTCAGTAGCTTCAATTTTACCTGAAACAAATAATGATATTTATTTTTTATTTTACAAGGATGAGTTATTAGTTAAATCTGACGCTAATAAAACAACAATACCTACAATTAGAGATCTAGTAGATTTAAAATTAAATAATATTCAATATCTTGGCTCCATAAATGGTGAAAATTGCTTTTGTGGAGAAATGAATAAAGATGCTATTATCCCAAACAGTATGTGTTTGCTCGACCTTAAATCTTTAACTCACCAGTTACCTAACGAAATGTTTTGGATAGCTGGGAGAGCTAAACAAATAGTAAGCTTTAATAATGATCATAAATATTGTGGCAGATGTGGCACATTAACTCAGAGCGTTGGTGGAGAAAGATCTAAAAAATGTTCCAAGTGTGGACTTGTAAATTACCCTAGGATTTGTCCAGCTATAATTGTAGCTGTTGTAAAGGATGGGAAATTACTTCTTGCTCATAATAATCAATTTCCTAAAGATTTATATAGTGTAGTTTCTGGTTTTGTAGAGGTTGGAGAGACTTTTGAGGAGTGTGTTGTTCGCGAAGTTTGTGAAGAAACAGGCATTACTGTAAAAAATATAAAATATTTTGGAAATCAACCTTGGCCTTTTCCTAATTCTCTAATGATAGGATTTACTTGCGAATACGAAAGCGGAGAAATACAAGTAGACGGAAAAGAAATTGGGCATGCTAAATGGTATAGTTCTACTGAACTACCTTTAACACCTGATAGTATAAGCATAGCTAAAAAATTGATTGACTGGTTTACTGAAAACAATTAAATCAGAGAATATATATACTAATACACAAACAAATAGAAGTTAGAATCCTTAATTCACAACGAATTAGATTCTAACTTCTATTTGTTCTTAATATATTTAACAATATTTTTTCTCCTTAAACTATATTTTCTTTTTAAATTTTAATCAATAAATCAGTATAGTGTTACAATCTTAATACTTACTTTATTACGGTTAAACTTAACTTTTGTATTCCTAAGTAATTTATAAAATGGCTTCCTAGCCGATTGCAATGGCAATCATCTTTGAATTCTTAGTTTACGTATAGTTTCTATATATTTTTTATGACCTCTCCCCACTCTATTATATTTTATTGGGGGTATCAAGTTTGTTTAAAGATTTTACTAAATATATGATAAGTTGCGCTTCTTATATTTATAATATAACATGATAATTATAATTTGTCAATATTTATTATTAATCAACAAAGGAAATTTTATAATTCCAATCCATAATTTTGTGGTATAATTTTATGTATATGAAAGAAAATAACAAGTCACTGATTTCGAGAATATTTTCTTGAATTGCTTATAAAATAACAATGAAAAGAGGTTTAATGATGAATAAAAAAGAGTTGGCAAACATAAGAAAAGGGTTTAAATTAGATAGTGGCATGATGAAAATCCAGGAGATTTATAGTGTTTATCTAAAAAAAGATAATGTACGAATTGATTATGAGCCAGTTATTCATTCAGAATTTGATTACTTTGATAGAATGGATATGGATAAAAAAGAGTTGTTCTTAGGTAATTTTAAGAAAGTTCTTACCGGTGCTATTGATACTAAAATTTTCGAGTTGAATGTTCAAAATATAGAAGAAGAAAATAATACTCAAGAAATTTTAGGTGGTGCTTTAAAATCAAGTGATAAAAATGAAATTCAAAGCTACATTAATAAGCTTATTGAAAAGATTGCGGCTAACTATAAATATGAAACTGATGTGGTGGTTACTTTCATTAAAGCTGAATACTGGCTAGGCTCTAGCCACAAAAATATGGATGCAAATGAAAGTATCGATGATGCTGTCCAAGCCTTTAACTTTATCCTAGCAAGTGTAAACAAAATAGATATTCCAAAGAGAACCCTAAAATTCGACTACACTGATAAGGAATTTAAAGCAAATTCAGCCCTAGATTCGGTTATTAATCTTAATGCCCCCTTGGAAGGCTTTATGTTTCCTAGCCTAACTAATGGGTATTCAGATATTAATAAAATTTTATATTACGCCTCAAAACCTAAGGAATTAAACACAGACTTTATTGAAAATGTTCTTAACTGTGCTTTTAAATTTACTGCTGAAGATGAAAAAAATTGCTTTAGTGATATATTAAAATCTATAATTGGAGATAAAATAAAACCTGAACTTATGCAAGATATTTATGCGAACATCCACGAATTTGCGGAGCAAGCTGACGAAGGTGAAACTCCTACTCTTTGCGCTAAAGATATTAAAAATATCCTTAATAATTCTGGTGCAGAGATTATATGCGATATAGAAACTGCTTTTGAGGAAACTTGTGGTAGCGAATATGATTTTAAGATAAACAATATTGTACCTGAATTTAATGCAAAATCCATTAAAATTACTAGTGAAATTGCAAATATTACTTTAACACCTAAGGAACTAAATTCAATTAAACAAGTAAAAAATAAGGACGGTAGAAGATGTCTACTTATTGAAATTGATGAGGATATTGTTATAGAAGGCTTTAAATTAGAAACTGAAGGGTTTTAAATTCTAACCCTCATAATAAAAGGAGAATATTAGTGCATCTTAGATGACACTAATATTCTCCTTTTATTCTATATTTGTTCTTAGGCCTACCAACTTTACCGTATTCCATTTCAACTACAAGTTTTTGTTCTTTCTCTAAATAATCTAAGTATCTTCTAGCAGTTATTCTAGAAACTCCGATATTTTTTGCCATCTGTTCTGATGTAAAAGAATTATCTTTCATGTTAGATATACCCACTAAAACTTTTTCGTAGGTGTATTGATTAAATCCCTTAATGTCACCAATATTCCCATCATATTCTATCACATGTCTATTCTCTTTTATGGTATATTTATCAATAGCTCCTTGCTCCATACTATCAAAGTTTTTAAAACTATTCTTTCTACTTTTAAATTGAAGAAGTGCTTCTTTAAATCTATTGAATATAAAGGGTTTAACTAAATAATCTACTGCACCATATCGAAAGGCTTCTTCAACCGTTTCTGTGTTCCTATCTGCTGTGATTAATATAACATCACATTTAAAATTTTGGAGTCGTATCCACTTTAATAAATCTATACCCTTCCCTTGAGGAAAAAAAACATCTAATAATATTAATTCAGGTTTCCCTCTTAATACAACTTCTTTTGCTTTTTCAATCGAGTTAACGCTATCATATAGTGTAAATCCCTCTATCTTTTTTAAAAATTTTTCGTTGATTTTTGCCACCATTGGGTCATCTTCAACAATAAGAACCTTAATCATATCATCTACCCCCTTTTCATCGGTATAAAAATATCCCATATAGTTCCATTTTCTTGCAGAATATTTATATCTCCACCAGCATAATCTATTATTTGCTTTACAATACTAAGCCCAAATCCTCTATTTCCAACTTTAGTTGTAAATCCGCGAACAAAAACACTATCTATTATATTTTCACTAATTCCAGGCCCATTATCCTGAATCCTTATTCTAAGTGCTTCATTAGTAGAATTTAATCTTATAAATATCCTACCATTTTCAAATTTCACTAATTCTTCAATAGAATTTTCTATTAAGTTTCCAATAACAGAGCAAATTTCATCTACTGTTATGTTTTCAGGAATTTTATCTATATAAGAATTTGAATCAATTTCTAAAGAAATCTTTGCTTCTGTTGCCTTGCTATATTTAGCAAGTAAGATCCCTGCTATGTGTGCATTCTTAATTTTTTTATTGAGAATATCAGAAACTTCGCCTCGTAGCTTCGATATATGACAAATATATTCAATTACCTCATCATATTCTTCTAATTGTATAAGTCCTGAAATAGTGTGAAGTTTGTTCATAAACTCGTGATTTTGTGCTCTTAAGGCACAGGTCATTTTTTTAATTCCCGTTAATTCTTCTGCCATATTCTTAACTTCTGTTAAGTCCTGAAAACTGGATACAACACCTATAATCTCTTCTCTATGATTTTTTAATAAAGTATGACTGCACATAAGGGTTCTATTCTGGCGTATTTTAATTTCTTGATTATATACCCCTTCATGAGTCCTCAATACTTCCATCATTTCATCTGTATAATTAAAGTTAAAATTAACAATCTTTTTACCTATATCCTCATCTTCTAGTTGTAATATTTCCTTAGCTATTTTATTAAAGAGTATTACTTTACCATCTTTATCAATAGCTAGAATTCCATTTTTAAGATTCTGCAAAATTAAGTCTCTCTGACCTAATAGAAGTGCAATTTCCTTTGGCTCTAGACCAAATATGCTCTTTTTTATTCTATTTGATAAAATGGCTGCGGCAATTATACCCATTAAAAGTCCACCTACTAAAGCTATCTTTAAACAAAATAAATGAAAGCTAAGTTCAGCATACACGGTATCGGTTAATAGACCCACTAAAACTGCTCCTACTTGTTCTCCTTTATAATATATGGGTACGAAGGCTCTTATTGCAGAAATCAGCACATTCCTGTCCTTAGATACATAAGACTCACCCTTTGCAATTACCCGTTCTTCTCCACCATCAGCATATTTTTTGCCTAGCGAATTTCCAAAGGGATAAGAATATTTTATTCCCTTCATATCCATAACAATAATATATTTAAATCTAGTTTTATCTCTGAAACTTTCTATAGTCTTTTGAACAGTTCCATAATCATTTGAGGTTGCTAAAGTTTCTTCAATTATATCAATAGAAGCAATAGTTACAGCTAAATCCATAGCATTATTTCCCATTTGAGTTTCCACAGAATTTCGTGCTTGGTAATAAGTAACAACTCCTATACTACCGATCACGATAAATATTATAATGCTCATAAATATTGTTAATCTATACTGTAATTTCAATAACACTCCACCTCATATTGTCATTTTTTAACTTTTGCTTTATTTAACCCATCCTTAATTGCTTTTATGAGCCCATCACTCGTATATGTAGCTCCTGCCACAACCTCAACCTCTGAACTATTGGCTTTAATGACTCTCACTGGGATCTTTTCATAAACTATATTAGCTATTATTGGTATTTCTTGTTGCTCCAATATCTTAATTTCTTTTATTTCATATTTGTCAGTTGCTATTTGTACTTTTATAGGCCCAATATGTCCTTCTGCATTTCCCTCATAGATTCCTTCTTTATAAATTATATTTTTAGAACCACAAGACACTAGGCTAGTTGCTAAAACTATTATTAAAGTTAGTCCTAATAATTTTTTCAAATAAGTCTCCCCTCTTGTTATTACCCTTGACCTTCTCTGGAGTAAATATCGGTTATTATAATAAAATCGATTTTGAGCTTCTTCTCATTTCAAGTATACCATTTACTAGTCCATTATAAAACTCTTGAGAATTATTTTAATATTTTTATATCCAAGGACAAAATATCCCCTCTAAAATGTCGATTATAATAAAGAAAAATAAGCCAATTATACTTAGAATTAAAATTCCTGAGTACATTTGTATATAGTTAATTCTCATCCAAGAATCCATAATAAAATATCCCATGCCGTATTCAGTTCCGAAATTTTCAGTAAAAAATAAAACCGATATTGCTGTGCCTATGCCTATCCTAAGAGATGTTAATATAGCTTTAAGAATCCCTGGAAAAACAATTTCTTTTATTATTTGAAAATTTGTTGCTCCCAATGAATACATAGGATAAAAAACATCTTCAGGAATATTTTTCACTTCATCTCGTATATTAACTACTACGGGAAAAAAGGTAATTAAAAATATCATAACTATTTTTGTCAAATCTCCTAACCCAAAAATAAGCATTACTATAGGAAGTAATGCAATCTTGGGTATTGGATAATTAAAATATATAATTGGTGAAAATATTAAATCAATTTTTTTAAAGTATCCCATTAAAATACCCACTGGCACACCTATTGCCAATGTAAATAATATACCTACCATAATTCTATTAAAACTGTAAATAACATGGATTGAAATATCCTTATGAAAAGTTCTAAATATATTTATAACTATTGCATATGGTGGTGGAAATAAAGGCTTACTAATAATCATTGCTATTATTTGCCATAAACTAAAAATAATGATAAAAGCAATAACAAAATTAATTATTTTATATTCTTTAAGTCTCATTACTATGCGTCCCCTTTAAGAATTTTTCTAAGTTGACTATTTACATGGATATATTCTAAATCTACCTCCGTAGTTACACGTCCAAACAATGGATTGCTTATAACTTCAACTATTTTTCCTGGAGACGATGAGATTACAGCTATGTCCTTCGCTAAATATATTGCTTCCTTAATATCATGGGTTACAAGGATGGTGGTAACCTTATGTTCTTCCCATACTTCTAAAAACAATTTTTGAACATCCTCCCTAGTCATAGCATCTAATGCAGAAAAAGATTCATCCATTAAAAGTAAATCTGGTTTTAATAATAGAGCTCTAGCCAGGGAAACTCTCTGCATTTGTCCCCCACTTAGCTGACTGGGGTACCTTTTAACAAAGTCCTCAAGCTTTAACTCTTTTAGAATTTTTTTATAAAATTCTATATCTATATTCACCTTGCCATCTTTAATTTTAGTTGAAAGAAATATGTTTTCTTCTACGTTTTTCCATTTAACTAGTCCGTAATTCTGAGGTATTAACCCAATTCTATGATTTTTAGGATCTACTGTTTTTCCATCTATTAAAACTTCACCTTCATAGTCTACAATAATTCCTGCTAAAACTTTTAATAAGGTTGATTTGCCTCCCCCTGAGGGGCCAATTACAGCACATATTTCCCCCTTTTTCACTGTTAAATTTGCATTTTCTATCGCCTTTACATTTTTGTCTACATTTTTATAACAAACATTTAAATTATTTATTTTTATCATTTATTTCCACTCCACTCATGACATAAATCACTATCTATATCTAAGTTTTCAAGAATCCTCCCCACAGTGATATTTATAATATCGTCAATGGTTTTAGGCTTTTGATAAAAAGCTGGCATAGGCGGTATTATTCTAACATTTAAATCACTTAAAAAAAGCATGTTCTGAAGGTGAATAGAACTTAGAGGAGTTTCTCTTGGAATCAAAATCAACTTTCTTTTTTCTTTAATAATTACATCCGCAGCTCTTATTAGTAAATTATCGGAAGTACCACTTCGTATTTTTGAAAGGGTTCCCATTGAGCATGGCACAATTACCATTCCATCAGTCTTAAAGGAACCGCTTGCTATAGAGGAAAACATATCGTCTATTTCACATAGTTTAAGCGTTCCTTTGGTTTTATTCATATTTTGGAGCCATTCCTCAAAATTAATTTCAACCTCATATTCTAAAACCTTTCTACCATTATCTGTAATAACCAAATAAACTTCATTATCTTTTTCTATTAGTTCTTCTATAAGTCGTACACCGTAAATGCTACCACTAGCTCCAGTAATCCCTACTATATATCTTCCCAAATAAATCACCTCTTAATTATAATATGTGCACTCTCGGAAACTCTTAAGGTACTGCTAACTCTTGATTCATTTTGCTCAAAAATCAACTTCACCTCAAAAATTCGTGGTGCCTCATATTGTACGAATAACCTAGAAAATTTAAGCTATTCGTATTACTTTTAATCTTTTTTACTTAAACATTGTGAAATAAGACTTGACAGCTAGTAAAAATTCGCAAAATTAAATATGTATATTTTTTTACATTATTTCATTTGCGAGGAGTGTTTTTATGTTAACTGTTAAGGTTTCTCATTCTCAATATCAATATTTTCTTGAAACATTTTTAGAAAAATTCTATATTCAAACCAATCAACAAATCACTTTGTTTGAGCGTAGTTCACAAATAACTAAAATCTGGTCTACCGACCTAACCGGAATTGTCCCTCTAATAGAAAGTACTTACTCTAAATCTAATCAAGGGGCTCCGCCCAAAGATGCGGTAGCATTACTCAGGTCACTTATTATCATGGCTTATTGTAAAGAAACTAGTATATCATCTTGGGTAAAAACATTACGTTCAGACCCTTTCTATTCAATTTTATCTGGCTTTATACCCGCTTGCTATTCAGACTCTAAAGCCGAAGGCATACATGTTGACCGAATTCCTGGTGTAGGTACTTTTTATGATTTTATGGATAGGCTGATTCATAAGGATAAGATCCTTAATAAATCCAAACTGCGTAAAATTAAACGTAAACCACGTAAAAAACAAAAGAAAAACCAAAAGATGAATAACTCCAAGTCTGGTGTAGTTGACCGTTTAGTTAAAAGAATCTTAAAATATGATAATTCAAAGCTCCTTGACAGAAGCGAATCCAAAATGAACAACATACTTAAAGAATTATTTGTTATTCCTTCTTTATCAATGGGTATTTTGGGCGATCCTTCTAAACTAAATATTGCTGGCGACGGAACCTGTATGCCAACACAGGCTTCGCCTTACGGTAAAAAAGTTTGTGATTGCAAACTTAAACCAGGAGAACATTGTGACTGTTATCGAAAGTTTACCGACCCCAGTGCTAGCTGGGGTTGGGATAGCTTTAATGAACATTATTACTATGGTCATACCTATCACGGATTTACTGCCTGTGATAGCTTTTACAGCCTACCTATCCATATTAAATTTGTTAGCGCGGCACGCCATGATGCTGTTACTGGCGTTTATGCACTTAAAGAACTTGTGGATTTATATCCTGAAATTAAATTTCATTCTGTAGCCTTAGATTCTGCTTATGATGCTAATGCTTTTTATCTTTTATGCATGCATTATGGAATAAATCCTATTATTGATTTAAATTCACGTTCTTCAAAACCTTCATCAAATAGTGAATTTGTTAAACTTGATAAGAATGCTATTCCACACGGAACTGTTTGTGGACATCAGCTTCGTAATTGGGGAATTATTAGTAAACAATATAGACATAAATGGTTATTCCCAGTTCAATGTGAAAACTGTGAAAAATGTCCTATGAAAAGCAATAAATCTTATTACACTAAAACATTAGACAACCCAAGGTATTTCACTCCAATATTAAGAGGTTCAAAACAATGGAAATCTCTTTATAAAAGACGTTCAACTACTGAAAGATGTTGGGATAGAATAAATAACAATTTTCATGCTGAAGATGCAATTATTTATTCTGTTGGGTGTAGAATAACAAGGGTATTTCTTGGTGCATTTTGCTGTTTCATAGATGCTTGGGCATCAGAAAGATTAATAGCCCTTGCCGATATTTTCCCAACTCTTAAAAATATAGCTGCGTAATTTAAAATAAATTTCAATTCAATAACCAGCCTACGGCTTTTTTAAAATAGTGTATAAAAAAGTCTTTTTGTCATGTCCGTAATTAATTCAAATATAACTTTTCATTCAAATAAGCACTTTTAATACTTAAATATGGAAATTGTTAATTATTGTTTTCCGACTATACTAATAATATATAAACATATCTAATACAGTAAAAACAAATATCAAAACACTTACAACTTGGTTTATGTGATAAGAAGCAATTTTCATCTTCTTTTCGTTTGTTGGTGATACAATATAATGTTCTAATGCTAATAAAATAGCACTTATAAAAATACCAAATAAATATATAAGACCTGTATGCATTATAAAATATAAGCTAAATAAAAGTAAAATCATAATAAAGTGAAACAAGGTGGATATGTATAAAGCCCCCTTTAGGCCAAATTTAGCAGGTATAGAAAATAAACCTGCCTTTCTATCAAAGTCAATATCTTGAGTTGCATAAATTATATCAAACCCTGCTACCCATAGAGTAACTACAGCACCTAAAATAATTGGTGTGAGCGCAAATTTTCCTGTTACTGCAAGCCATGCTCCCACAGGAGCTCCTCCACAAGTAATACCTAGAATAATATGGCATATCCATGTAAATCTTTTAGTATAGGAATAAATTATAAAAAGAAAAAGCGCCACTGGTGATAATAGAAAACATAAATCATTTAATTCATAGGCTGCTAAAATAAAGATTGAAAAACACAGTATTATGATTCCCCAGACTTCATAATCCTTTACTATTCCTTTTGGCAAATGTCTACTTGCCGTTCTAGGATTCTTTTTATCAATATCTTTATCTACAATTCTATTGAGAGCATTAGCTCCATTGCGAGCTCCAATCAAAGCAATTAATATCCAAAATATTGTAGGACCTGAAGGTAACCCATCTGCTGCCCAAATCATTGCTATTAAAGCGAAAGGAAGTGAAAATAATGTATGCGAAAACATAACTAACTCTCCATATTTTTTAAGTTTCTTTAATACCATATTCCTTCCACCTCTTATCTACCATTTCCTTAATTTCATCCGACATTTCTATATCATCTGGCCAAGGTCTTAAATGTCCTTCTGTGGGCCATTTTTTTGTAGCATCTATACCTATTCTAGATCCATAATGAGGAGTATTTGATGCATGGTCTAGTGCATCTAAAGGTCCATCTGAAATTACTAGATCCCTCTTAGGGTCAATATTGTTAAATACTTTCCATGCAACGGTTGAAATATCATGTGGATCTATATTTTCATCTACAACTATAATCATTTTTGTATACATCATTTGTCCAAGACCCCATAGCGCATTCATAACTTTATGAGCATGCTTTGGATAAGCTTTTTTAATAGAAACAATTACACAATTATGAAATACTCCTTCTAAAGGGAAATTCATGTCTATTATTTCTGGGCATTGAACCTTTATTAGGGGTAAAAAAATCCGTTCTGTAGCTTTTCCTAGGTAACAATCTTCCATAGGAGGCTTACCTACAACGGTTGTAACATATACTGGATTCTTTTTTCTTGTAATCTTTTCAATATGAAACACGGGATACATATCTTCAAGAGAATAATATCCTGTATGGTCACCGAAGGGGCCTTCTAGTCTTTTTTCATCTAAGTCTACATATCCTTCTAGTACAAATTCAGCATTAGCAGGTACATAAATGTCATTGGTAATACATTTAACAATTTCTAAAGGTGATTTTCTAAGAAATCCTGCAAAAATCATTTCATCTATCATTTTTGGAAGTGGTGCAGTTGCTGCATATATAGTTGCCGGGTCACAGCCTATGGCTACAGATACAGGCATTTTCATTCCAAGCTTCCTATATTTTTCATATATCTCTTTGCCGTCTTTATGTAGATGCCAATGCATACCAGTGGTATTTTTATCATATACTTGAAGCCTATACATTCCAACGTTCTGCTGGTTAGTCTCTGGATCCTTTGTTATTACGAGTGGCAGTGTTATGTATCGTCCTCCATCTTTTGGCCAGCACTTTAATATTGGAAGTGTACTTAAATCCGCTTCCTCTATTATCTCTTGACAAGGTGCATTTTTGACTTTTTTAGGAAATACCCTTGCAAGCCTAGCAAGTTTTGGAATAGATTTTACCTTATTCATTAACGTTACGTAATTAGTAACGTCCATAAAATCCATTATAGTCTCCGCAATTTCATCAAGATCTTCCACTTCTAGTCCATAGTTAATTCTTTCGTAGCTTCCTAAAGAATTAATTAATACTGGGTAGTCAGAATTTTTCACATTCTTAAAAAGCAATGCGTTACCATTTTTTTTTGAAACCCTATCAGCTATCTCCGTAATTTCAAGATCACTATCTACTTCTATTTCAATTTCATCTAAAAGTTTTTTTTCTTTCAAATAATTTATAAAATCCTGTAAATCTTTATAAGCCATAAAATGACTCCTTTCTAGAATTCATTAAGAATTCCGAGTTAATAATTTTTGTGTGATATCTTTAATTATTTCTTTACTTTCACAATCAGGTAATTTTTCTATATAATCAAAAGCTTTTTTAGTATATTTATTCGCTAAGTTTTGAGCTTTATCTATTCCTTTGTATTTATTAACTAATATAGTTATTTCGCGTACATCTTCATCACTTAATGAAGAGTTATCTAAAATAGTAGCAATCCTATTTTCTTTGTCCCCTACCATAGCATATATTAGGGGTAGTGTATAATACCCTTTTATTAAATCACTTTGAGGATTTTTCCCTAGTTTATTAGCATCTCCACTGTAATCCAGCGAATCATCTATAATTTGGAAAGCCATTCCAATATAGTAACCAACTCTTCCGAGTAATTTTGAAGTTTTCTCACTACAGTTAGATTCCTTTGCACCAGTGTAAAAGCTGATAGCAAATAAAGCTGCTGTTTTTCCAGATATAATCTTTATATATTTTTTAAGGCTTGTGTTTCTTGCGTATCTGATATTGTATTGTCTTATTTCCCCTATACATATTTTAGATATAGCCTTTGAAATATCTCTTAAGTTTTCCGTAGAATAATCAAATCCAGATAGCATTATAAAACATTGACAAAATAAAAAATCACCTATATACACTGCATATTCTTTACTGTATTTATGTTGTATGGTTTCTGTGCCGCGCCTCAGTTTTGATTCATCTACAATATCGTCATGAACTAATGTTGCCATATGCATCATTTCAATGGCAGCCGCTAAATTATACATTTTATCACAGTTATACTCCCCGAATTTTGCTGCTAATAACAGAAATGCAGGCCTTAACATCTTGCCTCCTGCGTCAACTAATGGAGAAATAGCTTCATCAAACTTTTTCTCACTAGATTTTACATTGTTCTTAATTATTTTCTGAATGCTTTTCAATTCCTCTGCAATATCAGGGTAATTACCCCAAAACTTACTCATTTTATCACCTATGTCCAATTATTATTTTAAAATCTTTTTTTTCATTTTATAACTATTAATTTCTTATTATAATTATTCCACTACAAAATCAAATGTCCTTTTAATTATTTTTAAAAGGACATTTGATTTATAAAATTCAATTTTTAATTATATAACTGTTGTTTAAATGTATAATTGTTAATCAACGTATAAATAAGATTTTTTAACAAATCCTATACGCTTCCAATATTTTTTAAGTACTGGTAATACATAGTAATCTAACCCGAAAGTACTTCCAGATCCACCTATAAGCGCGATTCCTGCACTTAAGTACCATAACATCTCAGTAGGAGCCATTCCTGAAGTCCAAATCATTATACCCATAGCAATTGACATAAGCGAAGCTAATGCTGTAAATAATCCAACTATCAATAATAATCCTACGCATATTTCTGCAATTACCATACCTGTTTGGAAAACTGAAGCTAAAGTCGTAAATCCACCGTCCCCTGTATAAAAGAAAGTATCCATAGACAATTTAACCATTTTCCCTATAAAACCTGGCACTGGCAAGGATGCCACTGCAGTCGTTGCCGCTTCTACTGCAGTCTTTGCTCCTTCTGCCGCAGCCGTTGCTGCAGTTGCTCCATCAACTACTGGAGCAGGTATTAAGAATATTTTTGAAGGATCGGCTATTATTTTAGGTAATTTTGCAAGCCCTTCTGATAACCACTTGTAACCAACGAATATTCTTAGTACTACTAGCCAAAAATTTGGAGATGACTTTGAAAAATGTCCACCCACAAGGCTTCTATTATCTTTAACATGGAAAAATTCATGCAATAAATATGAAAAGCATTTGTTAAACCCAGCAACCTGGATAAAGTACACAATATTTATAAAGTGTTTAACAAATAATGCGAAGAACCCAGATAAACTATAGAATTTTTTGCCGGATCCAATGCTTGCTAATCCATATTTACCACCTATGCATACCATTGCACCATGGAATGTAGGTTTATAAGATTTTTTTTCTAAGTCTAATATATCACTATAAACATTATGTGCAATTAATTCAGCAGATGCTTCTGCATTTTCAACCATCTGAGGAACAGGTCTTTCCTCACCTTCAGGAATAAAGAAGATATTATCACCAACAATATAAACATTTTTATAATCTAAAGATTGTAACTTGTCGTCAGTTACTATTCTTTTTCTACCCTTTTGCGCTATATCCATTTTACTGACAATATCTGAACCTTCAACACCAGCTGTCCAAATTACCGTGTAGGTATTAATGGTACCATTATTTCTTATTGTAGCACAATCTTTTGTAACTTCCGTAACACCGGCATTAGTTAGTACTTTAACTCCTAATTTGTTAAGCCTTTTCTTAGCTTTTGCAATTAACTTATCCGGAAAAGTAGGTAATATTTTAGGCAAGTCATCTACTAAATATAACGTTACCTCTTCTTCTCCTATGTAAAATTCCTTACATAATCTTTCTTTCCACTCCCCTAATTCACCCATCATTTCAACACCTGTGAACCCACCGCCAACAACAATAAACGTTAGCAATTTTTGTCTTTCTGCTTTGTTTGGTTCTTTCACAGCTTTTCTGAACATTTGAAGGATATGCTCTTTTAAATTTACAGCATCTTCGTATGACCATAATTTGTGGCAGTATTCCTGCGCGCCGTTTATGCCAAAGTAAGTTGGCTTGGAGCCAGCACCAATAACTAGATAATCGTAATTATAGTTATTATTTTTAGATTTTAACACATTATTTTTAAAATCTAAATCTGTAATTTCGTCAAGTACAACCTCTACTTTTCTTTTTGCAAATATTTTTTTCAGATCAATTCTGATTGATTCTTCCGTTACCCTTCCAGCTGCCACTTCATGAAGTTCAGTAAGTAATGTATGGTATGGATTTTGATCTATAAGAGTAATTTCAACATTCTCATCTTTTTTAAACTTTTTAGCTAGTTTCTTCGCGGTTAATATTCCGCCATATCCGCCTCCAAGTATAGCTATTCTTTTCTTTTCACTCATACTATATCCCCTTCTGTTTAAAATTATTATTTTATAGGACTGTTTTTATAAAAATCATAGTTTATAAATATCAAACCATAGAATTATTAATACATTAGATTAAAATATATTACTTTATAAAAAATTAAATATGTTATTAACACTATCACCAATTCTTTATTTATTTTGAACTTCCTTAGTTAAAATTTTATCATAATAATTTTAGCTAAGCAAATAAGAAAGCGATTTGTTCATTAATAATGTATTTTGTTAATTTAGTTCATGTATATGTTCCACGAGCTGGGTCTATAGCTGTTTACACTAGTTTAAATAAGTGTTATGATAACTGCGTTATTTACATTTCATTACAGCGCTTTATATTATTTTATCCATACTTCACTTTTTTTAAACTTTCTAAAATTATATTATTGGAGGCACTTTATGAAAAAATTTTTTTTAACACTTATGTTAGTATTAATAATGAGTATAAGCATCATTGGTTGTTCTAACAATCAAAAAAAAGATACAAGTTCACAATCCCTAAAGACTCTAACTATTGGTGTTATGCCTGATTTAGATTCCCTTCCACTTATTATAGCAGAGCACAATGGATATTTTAAGCAAGAAGGTTTCCAGGTAAAACTAGAGCATTTTAAAAGTGCATCGGATAGGGATACAGCTCTTCAAACCGGGAAAATTCATGGAGCAATATCTGATATGCTTTCGGTAGTATTTTTTAACGACAATAACTTTGATGTTAAAATCACATCAAAAACAGAAGGTAGCTTTAAATTGATCTCTGGAAAGAATTCTAATATTTCTAAAATTGAACAAGCTGATGGAAAATCCATAGGGATTTCTAAAAATACTATTATTGAATACTTAACAGATAGAATTATAGAAAGTTCAAACATAGATGTTAACTCACAAAAAAAAGTTGCAATACCAAAAATACCTACTCGCCTTGAGATGCTAACTAATGGTAAATTAGATATGGCTACATTACCAGAACCTCTTGCAAGTACTGCGATTTCTGCAGGTGGCAAGATTTTGAGTAGTTCTGATAAACTAGGTATAAACCCTGGTGTAATGTTATTCACAAAAGATGCAGTATCCTCAAAATCTGAAGAGATAAAATCATTTTATAGAGCTTATAATAAAGCTGTTGAATATTTGAAAAAAGAAAAACCTGAAAGCTATATTGATTTTGTAATTAAAGAAGCTGGCTTCCCTGATACAATAAAAAGCACACTAACTATTCCGAATTATTCAAAGGCTTCTATGCCACCAGAAAAAGAGTTACAGGAAGTTATGACTTGGCTTAAAGCAAAAAAACTAACTACTAATAATTACAAATTACAAGACTTATCAAATAGTTCATTTATTAAATAATATACCACTGTAATAATATATAACCTCTTTTTCACTTAGTGTAGAAAGAGGCTACATCACTAGTAAAGGAAGGTGCTTTAATATGAGTAGATTTTTTAACAACAATGAAATAGAATTATTAGCTCCTGCAGGAACTTTCGAAATTTTTGAAAAGGTTATTCACAGCGGTGCTGATGCTGTATATTTGGGCGGCAAAAAATTAAATATGCGTATGCATCGAAAAGATTACAACCTGTCAAATGATGAATTAGAAAAAGCAATCAATATTGCTCATTCTTTAAATAAAAAAGTTTATGTAACAGTAAACAATCTTTTTAGTCAGCAGGATTTAAAAGATGCGGTGGAATATCTAAAATTCTTAGAAAAAGCTGGACCAGATGCTTTAATTATTCAAGATTTTAGCATATTAGAATTAATAAATAGTTTAAATTTAAACCTAACTATCCATTCATCTGTAATGATGAATGTCCACAACTTAGAGACTATTAAAGCACTTCGAGGTTGTGGAATTACTAGGATTGTTGCGTCCAGGGACATGGATTTACAAACCATAAAGAACTTGCATTACCAAACCGATATGGAATTCGAATATTTTGCTCATGGAGATATGTGCATTGCCCATGGTGCTCAATGTTTGTACAGTGGCATGCTTTTCGGAAAAAGTAGTAATCGAGGACTTTGCATGAAGCCCTGCCGTTGGAATTTTACAATGAAACAAGATGGTCTAGCTTATCATACAGAATATCCAATGGCTGTAAAAGATATGTATATGTATGAACATCTACCTGAAATGATTGAGGCAGGTATCCTCTCCTTTAAAATAGAAGGAAGAATGAAAGATGCAGATTATCTAGTTACCATGATTAATTACTACAGCGATGCTATAAATAGATATATTGATGACCCTATTTGCTATGATAGAAAAAAAGATGCCCAAAGTATTTATGGAACCCGCATTAGAGACTTATCTACCTGCAGTGCCTTTGGAAAACCAGGGCTCTCAAATATCAATAGACGCTATGAAGGTACGGGGAAATTTTATAGCCATGGTAAAGTTTTTAGTAAGCCTGTAGAAGAAATCGAAATTAGTAAAGAAACGGTAGAACAAATCAAAACCCTTTTGAATGAAAAAACTTCTCTAGCACAGAAACCTAATCTAAGTGTAAAAGTCAATTCCTATTCACAAGCTAAAGTCGCGATAGAGGTCGGTGTAGACGCGATTTATTTATCTGGAGAAATTTTTGAGCCAAACCTTCCTTTTAGCAAGAGTGAAATACTTAAATTAACAAATGGAAAAGGAAATACAAAAATATATCTAGGCTTTCCAAAAATGATGTTTGAAGAGGATTTTTCAAAATACAATCATTTACTTGTGAAAAATAACTTAGGACTTGATGGCTTATTAGTAACCAATTTAGGAGCTATTCATAAATACAAATCTTTAGGACTTGAGCTTATTGGAGATTATTCCTTAAACATTTATAATCAATATGCGGCTAGTTTCTATGAAAAGCAAGGTTTATCTGTTGCTACACTTTCTGTAGAGACCCCACTGCTAGACGCTAAACAGACCATTGCTAAATCACCAATTCCTATTGAAATCATAGTTCACGGTTCTCCAACAGTTATGTATATGGATCATGATTTATATGAGAATACCAAAGTCTTAGAGTCTGTGATATGCGAGAATAATTCTCACGTTGATAACAAGGTGTTAGTTTTAGTTGATGAAAAAAAACATGAACACCCAATATATCAAGATAACTATGGCAGGAATCATATGATGCTTTATAAAGAGCTTTGTTATCTTCCCTTTTTAAAAGAACTAAATGATATTGGTGTAAACCATTTTAGAATTGAAGCTTGTCATTATGATACTAATAATCTACGAAAAGTTTTAAGCATTTACAGAGAAGCCATTAATGACTTAAGCAAATGTGAAGAATTATTCCATTCCCTAAGTCCTAGTAATGCTGGATTTACTCTTGGAGCATTTCAATTTAATAATGAAGGCGGTTATAATAATGTGTAATTATATAGGTCCTGAAAAAATCATTCGAAAGAAAAAAGAATTCCTTTTTCCCTGTTCGCAGCATTTTTATAAAAACCCACCTCAGATTGCACGTGGAAAAATGCAGTATTTATTTGATTCAGAAGGTAAAAAATATCTCGATTTTTTTGCAGGAGTTTCTGTTGTTAATTGCGGTCATTGTAACCCTGAAATTTTAGATGCAACAATAGAACAAATGAAAACCCTTCAACATACAAGTACTATATATTTAACACAGCCAATAGTTGATCTAGCTGAAAAGCTTTCATCTGTATTACCTGGGGATGTTAATCATTCGTTTTTCTGCTGTACGGGCTCAGAAGCTAATGAAGGTGCTCTTTTACTTGCTAGACTTTACACAGGCAGAAATGAATTTATTTCATTGAATAATAGCTTACATGGTAGAACTTATTTAACTATGAGTGTTACAGGAATACCTATGTGGAGGGCAGATCCTACGCTTTCTGATTGTGTTACCTTTGTCCCCAATACTTATGCTAAAGAGAAAAGCATTGAAGCAGCAGCTACAGAATCCTTAGAATCTGTAGAAAAATTAATTGAGGCTAAAGGACCAGATAAGATTGCTGCTTTAATTGCAGAGCCCGTGCAAGGTAATGGAGGCATTATAACTCCACCTCAGTGGTATTTCAAAAAATTAAAAACCCTACTTGAAAAACATGGAATACTATTAATTATTGATGAAGTTCAAACAGGATTTGCAAGAACTGGTAAGATGTTTGCCATAGAACATTATGATATAATTCCAGATATAATTACAGTGGCAAAAGCTCTTGGAAACGGAATGCCAATATCAGCTTTCTGCACGAATGATAAAATTGCAGCAACATTTACCAAAGCTTCCGCATCTACCTTAGGCGGAAATCCAGTAGCTGCAAGTACTGCTATAGCTGTACTTGACTACATTGAAAAGAATAACTTATGTATAAACGCAGAAAATTTAGGAATAAAATTAAAAAGTGGCCTTCTTAAACTTAAGGAAAAGTACCCAATAATTTATGATGTTAGAGGTATAGGCCTTATGTTAGGTGTAGAGCTATTAAAAGAAAATGGTGAACCAGCGTTTAAAGAAACTGACTTTGTATTAGAGATATTAAAGGATGAAGGCATTCTTTTAGGTAAAAATGGAATAGGTAGAAATGTGCTAGCTTTCCAGCCACCGCTTGTTATAACAGAAAATGATGTAGACTTTATGATAGACAAATTAAATTTAGCTTTGTGTAAATTATGTTAGTTTCCACGTGCTAATATAATACAATATGTTCATTAATGATATATTCGCATAAAAAAAACTAAGTCTTAACTTTTAAGACTTAGTTTTTTATTGTGGTTATGTGTTTGTATTGCTGAAAAACAAATGATAAATATTACATATCTCTAGGATCTATATCATTAATCATTTTTGCAGTCCCCAGTATGTACCATTTAACTTCCTTTTTCTCTACGCTTGATACTTTACCAAGTATTCGAGATTTAGACATAAGTCCTGCAAGTGAACCTACAAATGAAGGTGTATTTAATTGTACTTTCTTGACTTTTTTCACACTATCTATATCTTTAACTGTAGGCTCCTTAGGAATAGAGTTGTTTATTTCTTTACTCGTTTTACCTTTTTCTTTACTGGTAGCCCCCAAATCTTCTAGTGTTTTATAGATTTTTTCCATCATATGTTTTTTTCTTTCAATACTTATGCTAGGACTTTCAACTTCTGTGTATTCTACTGATTTTTTCATAATCATCGTTCCTTCCTTTAATTACAATAACCTAATAATGTGTTTATATCTATTATAACATGATTGTTAACATTTTTTTTAAAAATACTGAAATTTAAAATAGTGCAACTAGTGACACTATTTCATTTCAATTAAATTATCCCAATATTTCTTTGGCATATGTTGCATTTGTAGTCTTTTATTACTCCTTTCTTGTATGCCAACACTTTTATGAAAAACTTTCCAAAGGTTTCGATAGAATAACTCTTCCTTCTCATTACTTTCCAATTTTTCAAATTTCAAATCCCTTAATATCCATTCATGATTTTCATAAACTACACCTGTTTTTCTCTTCACATCATGAATTATCCACTTTTCATTTGTAAGTCTTGCTTTAAAGTGATTTGCTATGAGCTCAAGAATATTGTAAGTAGGTTCAATTGCTGCATACAATATGCCCTTGAATTCTTGAAATCTAACTAATCCTAAAAATCTATGTGCTTCAAATCCAACTTTTCTAGAATATTTCCGTACTTCATTTACAATGTCATCTGTTAGAAAATCATTAACTTTACTCCCTAACTTAAACCCTAACTGAATATATTTAAATAATATTAACTCTATTCTTTGTACCTCAGATAAAAACGCTTGATACACATGAATTAATGCATCTTTTGATATTTTTTCTAGTATTGACTTAGATACTTTATTTGATTTTATTATATCAGTTTCTATAAACTTGTCCTTATATATCATGTCAAAAGTATATCTATCTACCCTATCTATGCATTCAGGTATTCTATCATAGTAACAATCATATACAACAGATAAAAACCCATCGAAACTTCCATCATAAATGTATCTAAACAAATAAATCACTCCTTTGAGTAAACAAGCTCATTTGTTGTGGTCTTATCAAAACTTTCATAGTCTAATAAATAATTTTTGATCCTTCCTCTTTCCATCGCCTTATCTCCATAAAATTTACCACTACAAGTTATAAAGTATCTAGCTCTTTTGAGCACTACTCCTATTTTTTTTAAATTATCATAGGAAAGATTGCAAAGTCTTCTTGATTTTATAATTCTTAAAGCCGATGTTACTCCTATTCCAGGCACTCTAAGTAATGTTTCATAGGGAGCGTTATTTACTTCTAACGGAAACTTATCCAAATTATTTAATGCCCAAAAGGCTTTGGGATCTAAATTTATATCAAAGTTCGGATTTTGCTCATCTAATAATTCATTTGCCTTAAATCCATAATACCTTAAAAGCCAATCTGCTTGATACATTCTATGTTCTTTTAATATTGGAGGTGTGCTTTGAATAGCAGGTAAATTTGCGTGCTGCACCACCGGCACATAAGCAGAATAATACACCCTCTTAAGCCCAAAAGTATTATATAATCCTTCAGTAAGACTAATTACTCTTAAATCACTTTCATTAGTTGCCCCTACCATTATCTGAGTACTTTGTCCACCAGGAGTAAATCTAGGAGCTTTAAATCCTTTTTTCTTATATTCATTAGATTCTATTATACTGTGTTTAATAAGTCCCATAGGTTTTAATATATCTGCCTTATTCTTTTGAGGTGCTAAGAGTTTTAAGCTTTTTTCTGACGGCAACTCAATATTTACACTCATTCTGTCTGCATACAATCCCGCCTCATATATGAGCTTTGGATCAGAGCCTGGAATAGCCTTTACATGAATATATCCATTAAATTTGTGAATCAGTCTTAAATCCTTTAAAATTCTCACTAAATTTTCCATAGTGTAATCTGGGCTTCTTTCTACCCCAGAACTTAAAAATAATCCTTCAATATAATTTCTTCTATAGAAATTTATAGTTAAATCTACTACTTCTTTTGGAGTAAAGCTTGTTCTCTCCAGATCATTACTAGCTCTATTAATACAATATTTACAATCGTATATGCATTTATTGGTATACAAAATTTTAAGTAGCGAAATACATCTACCATCCTGTGACCAGGAATGGCAAATACCAGTTGATGCTGCATTACCTATGCCTCCTTTTGTATTCTTTCTATTAGAACCGCTCGAAGAACAAGACGCATCATACTTTGCTGAATTAGATAATATTTCAAGTTTTTTCATTATATCCACTTTTATCACCCCACAAACGTTTGTTCTTATTCTATCACCTTCTGTCCAATTTTAAAAGATATATTTGCTGGATAATCACGAAACTCCACATTAACCACGCTAGCATTTCCATAGCATCTTTTTCCTTCATCTTAATACTGTTTATACTCGAACATCCCTCTATTTGAACTAAATATACCTGTCTTCCATTATTAATAGGAAAACTTATTTAACTCTCTTTTTCCAATTCTAAAGAATATATATTTATATCTTGATTTACTTTTATTGGTGCAATACCTTCTTTACTTGAAACCATGTGTAACCATTTATTTTCTCTTTCTTCCCACGCAAACTGACAATTTCCATATTTCTATGGGGCTGTTTATCAAATTTAAATGGTTTTACAAAAAAAGCCTAGCAATTACGCTAGGCTAACTTCTTCCACTTTTCTTATTACAAATTCTTTTCGTAAGACTCAACCATTTTTTTAACCATTTGTCCGCCTACCGAACCATTCTCTCTTGAGGTTAAATCTCCATTGTAACCGTCTGTAAGATTTACTCCTACTTCTTTAGCAGCTTCCATTTTAAATTTGTTTAATCCAACCTTAGCCTCTGGAACCAATACTCTATTTCTTGACATATAATAACCTCCTCTATATTTGATAATCATTTTCAATTACACTATTATCATGTGTATTATTATAAACAATATTCATAGAAAATTATGTCTATTCCAATATAATTAAATAGATGATTTTTAAGGGCTAGTTATTATATAAATGTGCTTTACTTTTAAATTGTCCTAAAAATCAAACTGTAAAAATAGCCACTTTCTTGAGGAGAATGGCTATTAACTATCACTTACTTCATTCGTACGCTGTACTCTATAATATACAATACGTATCTAAAAAATTCTATACTTCAACTATATATCTATACTACTATTTAACTCCTTATTAAGCTTCTTTAATGCTCTCTTTTCAATTCTAGAAACATAGGATCTTGAAATCCCTAAGATCAATGCAATTTCTCTTTGAGTTCTAGGGTTACCATCAAGTAATCCATATCTCATTTGAATTATTGTTTTTTCTCTATCTATTAAAGCTACGTTTATCTTATTATAAAGCTTTTTAATTTGTATTTTACTTTCTACTATATCAATAATAGAATCTTCATCGCAACTTAACACATCAATAAGTGATATCTCATTACCCTCTTTATCAATGCCAATAGGGTCTTTCAGGTAAACTTCCCCTTTTGTTTTCTTATTATTACGAATAAGCATTAGTATCTCATTTTCTATGCACCTTGCAGCATAGGTAGCAAGCCTTATTCCCTTAGTTGTATCAAATGAATCAATGCCTTTAATGAGTCCCACTGTTCCAATAGATATTAGCTCATCTACATCCTTTCCTGGATAGGAATATTTTTTTACTAGATGTGCAACTAGTCTTAAATTTCGTTCAACTAATATACCTTTAGCTAGCAAATCGCCTTCCTTTAACCTCGCTAAATAATATTTTTCTTCTTCTTCACACAATGGTTGAGGGAATGAACTACTGCCAGTTATATAGGCTGTTAAAAATGTAATATTTCCAATCATATTTAATAAACAATTCATGAAAAACACAGATGTTCCTCCTACTAGAGCTTCTAAATATAATATGATTTGTTATTTGTTTTCATGTACCTATTATTTAATTATTAAATAAGAACTTTTAAGGCCGGTTTTTAAAATGCTTTTGCAGAAGGGACCTACTAGAGGACTCTTTACATACTCATACCCTAAAAATTTTATTTATTCTACCACATTATATTTTTTTACGCATTTATACTTGATAACCAACAATTAGACATTTTCTTGATTTCAATGTTGCATTACAAAAACAAGTTTTGATAAATCAATATTAATAAATGAATACTCATAGGAGTAATAATACTATTTTAAAATAATGCAGGAACTTGGACTCTATACTTTAGATATAGATGAGATTAAAGGTAAAATAGAAAATTTAAATTTAACTAATATATTTAATAAAAAACTTATATAGAGTAAGAAATTGAAAGGCCCGCCTTAAAGTCTGGCCTTTTTCATTTGGAGAAAATTAATATTCACGTTTTCATTTTATATGATAAAAAAATTGCTTTAAACTGGACAGAATATGAATCTTATGCTACATTTTATTTATGGTTTCTATTATACAATTGAGGAGGCGTTTTGTGAAAATCGGTTATGATGTTTATGATTCCCCTATTGGGCTTATCCATGTAGTAGTGAATGAGATTGGTGTTATAAAAGTAGAATTTTTTGAAGAAGATTGGATAGAATACAAGAAAAAACATGAAGCTATTCCCAAAGATAATGAGTTATGCAAGGAAGTTATAGTTCAGCTAGACGAATATTTCAAAGGTAAAAGGAAAAATTTCGATATACCTTTATCTATAGAAGGCACACAGTTCAGAAAAAAAGTATGGAAAGCCCTTAGAGATATACCTTATGGTGAAACGCGGAATTATTTGCAAATTGCAGAATCCATCGGAAACCCTAAAGCTGTAAGGGCAGTAGGTCAAGCTAATAAATATAACCAATTGCCTATAATTATACCCTGTCACAGGGTCATTGGTAAAAGTGGTAAGTTGGTAGGCTTTGCTGGTAATAGAACGCCTACACAAAAATTACTATTGGAAATTGAAGGAGTCAATTTCCAATAGTAATTTTTACACATAATAATTATTATAGACATAGCCCTAATAATGGTTATGTCTATAATCTAATTTAAAATTTTTATCAAATACAATCCATCATCTAAAATACTTAGTTCACAACTAAATTTAACACCCACATCAATCAGTTCAAAGCATACATCCCTTGTACTATCTATATCAAATAGGCACTTTCCCTTTTCATCTAAAGCACTTACAGCATCTTCATGAATGCCTTCTCTCAATAGATTCTCTTTAACTTCTTTATTTAACATTTTCACGCCTCCAACTTAATAAAATTCTTAGTGTCGAAATTATTTTTTCTCAAACAATCTATTTTCTAATCAGATACTAAATTTAAAAATTGTTTTATTCTTGGGTTAGTTGTGTTAATTAATAACTCCTTCGGAGTTCCCCTGTCAACAATGATTCCGTTATCCATAAATATTATATTGTCTGCTACTTCTCTTGCAAAACTCATATTATGAGTAACAACTACCATTGTCATACCTTCAAGTGATAGATCCTTCATAACTTTAAGCACCTCCGCTTCAAGCTCAGGATCCAGTGCAGATGTTGGCTCGTCAAATAATAGTACTGATGGTTCTATAGCCATAGCACGCGCTATAGCAACTCTTTGTTGTTGTCCTCCTGAAAGCTCATGAGGATAACTGTTGCACTTGTCTAAAAGCCCAACCTTATCTAAAAGCTTAAGTGCTTTATCATGGGCTGCCTTCTTAGATTGCTTAAGTACAGTAACAAGCCCTTCCATAATATTTTCTACCACAGTCATGTGAGGGAATAAATGGAATCCTTGAAATACCATTCCGGTATTCCTGCGAAGTGATATTACTTCTTTATCAGTTGGATTTTTGTTTTCACCAAACACTAATTCATTATCCCCAATGCTCATAGTCCCTTTGTTAGGAATTTCTAACAAATTCATACATCTAAGAAGTGTGGTTTTACCCGAACCTGAAGGTCCTATAATAATAGTTGCTTCGCCTCTTACAATTCGCAAATCTATACCTTTTAATATTTCATTATTTCCGAAACTCTTGTGTAAATTTTGTATATTAATCATGAATTTCCTCCAATTACCTAGCAACATATTTTTCAAGATTTTTCTCTATTTTCTGTTGAATTGTAGATAGTATAGTACAAAATAATAGATATATAAAGGCCACTTCACAGTACAATACAAGTGGTTCATATGTTACTGCTGTTATTCTTTGAGCAATCTGAAACATTTCCGCTAAAGTAATCGACGCAGCAAGGGATGTATCTTTAACAAGACTTATAAATGAATTCGACAGCGGCGGTACAGATACTCTAGCTGCTTGTGGCAAAATTATACGAAGCAACGACTGAGTATGAGTCATACCAATTGAAGATGCCGCTTCCCACTGCCCCTTAGGTATAGATAGAATTGCAGCCCTAATTACTTCCGAATTATAAGCTCCAACATTTAATGTAAAACCTATAATTGCTGCCGGTAAAGCTCCCATGGTTATACCAGCAGCTGGTAATCCGTAGAATATTATAAATAACTGTACGAGAAGCGGTGTCCCTCTTATTATCCAAACATAAAAACTTGATATTAAAACTAATGATTTATGCTTGGATATACGTGCAAGAGCCGTTGCCATAGCCACAATTGAACCGAGTATGAAAGAAATCACTGCCACCGGAATGGTAAATTTCATACCAGCTATTAATAAAGGAAAAAAAGAGTCTTTAATTATGTTTAATATTCTTAGTGTTTGCACATCAAAATTCATCTTATCACCCTCTTATTTTGATACATCGCTGCCAAACCACTTATTTGAAATTTTTAAATAAGCACCATCTGCTTTCATATCAATAAGTGCTTTATTAACCGCATCCACTAATTCTTTATTTCCCTTTTTAAACATAAATGCACTTGGCTGTGCATTTCCTTCCTCATCAACAACTTTTATAGCAAGGTCTGGTTTTTGTTTTTTAAGATCAAGATAAGATAAACTGTCATTAACTGTGGCATCCACCCTTTTAGAACCTAAAAGGTCAATTGCTTGATTAAAGCTGTCAACTGGTTGAAGTATTGCACCATTATCTTTTGCAATTTTAGATAAGTTACTAGTTAATGATTGAGCAGATTTCTTCCCCTTCAAATCTTCAAACTTTTTGATAGTGTTATCATCACTGTTTACTATAAGTACTGCTTTTGAAACTATATATGGTTCTGAAAAATCATATTTTTCTTGTCTATCTGGTTGAATTCCAACTAGATTTACTACCATATCAAATCGCTTTGCGTCGAGCCCAGCAAACATACCATCCCACTTTGTTTCCACAAATTCTGGTTTTACGGAAAGACGTTTAGATACTTCCTCTGCAATTTCAACATCAAATCCAGTTAACTTTCCTGATTTATCATGGAAGCTGTATGGTGCGTATGTTCCTTCAGTACCAATTTGTATTTTCCCTTCACTCTTTATTTTTGATAATAGGTCTTTAGATTCAGTATTTTTACTACTACTTGCGGCGCATCCCACAAGTCCCAGTGTTGCTATTAATAAAGTACTAATTAATACAGATGTTTTTTTCATTTATTGCCCTCCTAGTATTCCTATCGTTTTAGTAATGTATTGCATTGTATTTATAATACCATAGGTTTTCTTTTACTGTCAATATTTATTTTTAAGTTACTAAAATGAAGACTAATTATATATTATCACCATATTCATTTGTTTTGAAAACAAAAAAAGCCCTAGTGAGCTCTTTTTTTCATTTTCCCTATAATAAACATTCATATTCAAAGCAGCTCTTCGACTCTTTCATCCCCCTACAATCTATTTCAATTGATTATTTCCACATATTCATCTTCTGGGAGTTGCCTTATGAATTCATATTCTTTTACATACATTAACCGAATTTTTTTTCCCTCTTCGCTCGAAGTTTGAGGCTCTTCTTTATTAACTTTCATTTCAACTATATCCGCCTCAATTAACCTATCATCATCAATACCGATTCTAAATTTATATGTATTAGCAATATGTTCATTCCAAGACTCTAGGTAAACCGCCTGCATTATTGTATTTTCACATTTTGAGCACTTGATATTTAGTTCCTGTCCAACTTTTTCAATGAGTACTCTATTGTTATCACATGTTTTGCACACCATAGTTCTATACATACTTAACCACCTCCACTAATTATATGTAATAAGGCGGAGATTTATTCTAAAAAATTCTATAAGAAATTAATAGAAAAAAAGATAGCAAAACCTTATTATAAAGTTTTTACTATCTTTTTAAATTAAAAAAATAAATCATTTATAATTTATTCATGATTCTCAATGGTCATGAAGAGGTAATCCTAGCAGCGCTTGGTTATATTCTTGCTGCGCCTGTTTCTTTTGCAGCTTTCGCAATTGCTTCTGCTACTTTTGTTGCTACACCTCTATCTAATGCACTTGGAATTACATTGTTTTCGTTTAAATCTTCATCTTTTATATAATTTGCAATAGCATATGCTGCTGCAAGCTTCATTTCTTCATTTATTTCTTTTGCCCTCACATCTAATGCACCTCTGAATAACCCTGGAAATACAAGAACATTATTTACTTGGTTTGGAAAATCTGAACGTCCTGAACCACATACCCTCGCGCCCGCTTTTTTAGCTTCATCTGGCATGATTTCTGGGGTTGGATTTGCCATTCCAAAGACTATAGAATCTTTGTTCATAGATTTAACCATCTCAGGTGTTACTATTCCTGGTGCAGAAACCCCTATAAATACATCTGCACCTACTAATGCATCACTTAAGCTTCCTTTTATATTTTCTGGATTAGTTATTTCTGTAAGGGCTGTTTTTGCATCATCAATTATTGCCATCCCTCTATAAAGTACTCCTACTTTGTCACAGACAATTAAATTCTTCACTCCTGAGGAGAGTAAAAGCTTTGATATTGCTGTTCCCGCAGAACCAGCACCGTTTACTACAACCTTTAAATTCTCAAGCTTCTTTCCAACTACTTTACAAGCATTGATAAGACCTGCAAGAACTACAATTGCTGTCCCATGTTGGTCATCGTGAAATACTGGTATATCTAATATTTTTTTAAGCTTTTCTTCTATTTCAAAGCATCTTGGAGCACTAATATCTTCTAAGTTTATCCCACCAAACCCTGGGGAGATAAGCTGTATTGTGCGAACAATTTCATCTACGTCCTTTGTGTCTAAGCAGATTGGAAAGGCATCTACATTACCAAACTCTTTAAACAATATAGCCTTTCCTTCCATAACCGGAAGTCCTGCCTCGGGTCCTATATCTCCAAGCCCTAGAATAGCAGTGCCATCCGTAACCACTGCAACCATATTCCCTTTAGATGTATATTTATACACATTTTCTACGTTTTCATAGATTTTCTTGCAAGGTTCTGCAACACCAGGTGTGTACGCAAGTGCCAAATCATCATTTGTTTGGATTTTTATTTTTGATATTACTTCAATTTTGCCTGTATGTTTTTCATGCAGTTTTAAACTTTCTACAAAATAATTCATTCAATACTTCCCCTTTTATTAAATTGTATTATTTATACATTGCCACTTAATTCTTCGTTCTCACTATTGAATACGTCAACGTCTAATTCCCCTTCTTGCTTAGCTATTATAACAGTGCAAATAGCATCTCCTGTAATATTGACAACTGTTCTGCCCATATCTACCAATCTATCTACACCCATTATAAGACCGATTCCTTCTAAGGGAAGACCTACAGCCTGAAATACCATAGACAGCATTATAATGGAAGCACCAGGGACTCCAGCTGTACCTACAGACGCAATAGTTGAAGTTAGAACTACTGTTAACATCATATTTAGTGTAACAGGAATGCCATATGCTTGAGCTACAAAGAATGTTGCTACCCCTTGCATAATAGCAGTACCATTCATATTAACTGTTGCACCTAATGGAATAGTGAAAGCCGCAATACCCTTTGATACCCCTAATTCTTTTTCACATGTTTCCATATTCACTGGTACTGTAGCATTACTACTAGCTGTTGAGAAAGCTACAGACATAACTGGGAAGAATTTTTTGTAAAACTTTTTTATAGATAACCCAGTAAAACTTTTTAAAAGACTTGCATATCCTAATATTGAGATAAGTAATAGACCCAAATATATTGTAAGAATATATTTCATTAAAGGCATCATAGCTACATACCCTACAGTAGCAAAGGTTTTAGCTATAAGCCCAAATACACCTATAGGTGCAAATGTCATAACGATTTCTACTAATTTCATTATTAAATCATTTAGGCTTTCAAGTAAATTAATTAGGGGCTGACCTTTTTTACCTAATAAAGATAAGCCTATACCAGTTAATACAGCAACTACAATAATTTGAAGCATATTACCTTCCGACATAGCTAAAATTGGATTACTTGGTACCATTTCGTATAACGTTTGTACCAATGGAGTTTTGGTAGCAATTGTAGTTTTCACTGCTTTTACGGCTGTTAAATCTAACCCTGATCCTGGCTTTATAAAATAACCTAAGACTAGCGCAATAGCAACAGCTATTGCTGTAGTTGATAGATAAAAAGCTACAGTCTTTCCCCCGACCCTACCTAATTTCTTTACATCTCCCATACTGGCCGCACCGTTTGCTAAGGAAATAAACACCAGTGGGACTACAAGCATCATTATTCCTCTTAAAAAAAGTTGACCTACTAACTGGAAAACACCATTTATTAAAAAAGCATTTTTAAAAGTTCCATTAGGAAATTGAAAAACAATAATTCCAGTTATTGATCCTAATAATAGAGCAATAAGGATTCTAGTTGTCAAGTTCACCTTTTTTTTACTCATACAAAACCCTCCTTTATATATTTTATTAGCTGGCTATGAAATGCCACAGCCAGCATTAATACCACATTTTTATATATTGAAATGGCTGTAATCCGCCCACCTTGGGCGCATATACATTTACAAGATGGGTATACACTAAAAATGAATTTCGAAAGGAGCCCTTCATGTCAGTATGCTCCTAAACAACCAAATCTTGTTTAGGAGCATACTGGTAACCGTTTTCTTAATATTCACTCAATATGTTTTAGCCACTTCCGGAGTATATGCAATGCTAAGATCATCTCTAGTTTCAATCCTCGAAACTAACTGAGCCTTTACTTTATTCCATGATGATTGCAATTTCACTATACTATAATACCACAAAAAATACCTAATTGCATACTATTGTTTACATTTAATTAATAAAATAATTTATATAGCCATTAAATGCTTTGCTGCTATTCCTGGCTCGGTCATTGCTATTGTATCTAGTATTTCATTAAGTTGTGCTTTCGTTAAAATACTCTCTTTAAGTACCAATTCACTTACAGGTTCGCCTGTTGCAATCGCTCTAGCTGCAATTTTTGCAGCTGCCTTATAACCTACATGAGGTACTATCGCTGTAATTATACCTACACTATTATCTACTAAGTATTTGCACCTTTTCCTATTAGCCGTAATACCTGCAATACAATTTTCTCTAAGGGTATTAACTCCGTTACCTAGTGTTTCTATAGATTCATATAAGTTATAGAATATAACTGGTTCAAATGCATTTAATTCTAATTGTCCGGCCTCTGCTGCCATAGTTATAGTAATGTCATTGCCTATAATATTAAAAGATACTTGACTCATAACTTCTGGAATTACAGGATTTATCTTTCCTGGCATTATTGAAGATCCATTTTGTTTTGCTGGCAGATTGATTTCCCCAAAGCCTGCTCTAGGACCTGAAGACATTAACCTTAAGTCATTTGATATCTTGGATAGACTTACTGCACAAGTTTTAAGAGCTGATGAAACGTCCACAAAAACATCCAGATTTTGTGTCCCATCTACTAAGTCTTCTGCTTGATGTAAATCTAAATTAACAACATCATTAATTGCTGGCACGATTTTTTTAAAATATCCTGTATCCACGTTTATTCCTGTCCCTATAGCAGAAGCTCCCATATTTACACTCTTTAGCCCTTCACTGGCTTTTTCTAACCTATCAATATTTCTTTTTATTACTGAGCTATATGCATGGAATTCTTGGCCTAATCTAATAGGTACAGCATCTTGCATTTGAGTTCTTCCCATTTTAATAACATCATCAAATTCTTTAGACTTTTCAATAAGTACATCACCAAGTTTTCTTAACTCCTCTAAGGTTTTTGGAATAAGTTTTAGGGCTGCCATCTTGCCTGCTGTTGGGAATACATCATTTGTAGATTGTCCCATATTTACATGATCATTTGGATGAACTTTATCATACGCTCCCAATTTACCACCCAATATTTCATTTGCTCTATTAGCAATTACTTCATTTGCATTCATATTACCCGATGTACCTGCTCCACCTTGAATAGGATCAATTATAAATTCATTATGTAATTTACCAACTATTATTTCATCACATGCTTGTACTATAGCGTCGCTGATTTTTTTACTCATTAATCCAGCTTCATTATTTGCAATAGCTGTCGCTTTTTTTACTTGCGCAAGACTAACAATTAAGTCTTTGTGCATCCTCCTACCTGTAATATTAAAGTTTTCTGACGCCCTTAATGATTGAACTCCATAATATGCTTCTATAGGTACATTCTTAGAGCCAACAGAATCGCTTTCCACCCTAAATTTTTGCATGGTTTCATTCATAATATTTCCTCCTTGTTTACTATAATATACTAATAATACCCTTTGAAATAAATTTTGTCAAATAAACATCTGTCTTTTTAAGTATCACAAGTAAGTCTTTAACTAAATTAAGACTAATTTATTACTCAATATTTATTGATTTACGGCGCTTTAAAGCATTTGAAATTGAAAATTAATTCTTAATATACCTAGGGTTATATCGAATACAACCTTTAATTTGAATATTTTGAATATTATTTACTTTGCAAGATTACCGTTAAGATTAATTTTACATCTGACTCTAAGTGGTATTCCACATAAAAAAAATAAGTACCTCAAGGGTACTATGATATGACCTGAAGATAACTACTTGCTACTAAGAGTTTTTTGATATTTATAGGCAGATAACATCACAATGAATTAATTAACCTGTTAATAAATCATATTGTAATTGTTTACACTATTATATTTGCAATTATTTAGTACTTATTATATAATTTAAATCCAGTATTATCAACTATTGTTATACCCTTAAATTGATTATTCAATAAGGACTCATTACTTATTAAAACTCCATTTTATAAATTTTAACACAAAAAAATACTTTCTTAATAAAATTCAAAAGTGAATCTTATCCCTACATATGGGATAAAACTCACTCATAATTACTAATTTGCCTTTACCTTTAATAAATGGTATCATTACTCCATTTTTCCTATGCCAATAATTGATTCACAAGAGGATTTACCTTCCTGCTATCATACTTTCCTTTTAACTTAGGCATAACAGCCTTCATAACCTTCCCCATGTCACCCTTTCCGCTAAAGTGATTTTGGGTAATAACTTCACTGATAATTATTTTTGCTTCATCGTCACTTAATTGCTTGGGCATATAAAATGTAAACATTTCGATAGCAATTTCTGTTTCAGCTATAATATCTTCTTTATTAGCTTCTTTCGCATAACTAAGAGTTTCATTTAATTGTTTAATTGTTTTCTCAATAATACCAACTAAGTCGTCGTCAGAAAGTTCTTTTTTCAGATCCATTTCTTTATATTTAACGTCAGCCATTAAAGTCCTTAAAGCAGTCAGTCTTACCTTATCCCTACTCTTCATATATTTAATAATATCATCTTTCAGTGTTTGTTTTAACATATGTGTTGCCTCCTAAATAATTCAATATTTTTTAACAAGTTATTTTGTTACTTTATTAAAACTATACTTATATATACATTATACTCTTATAATCTCACTTTAACGACATTTCAGAAGGAAAGTTTCCCAATTTTATAATCTAATATTAATTATATGCCCTATTCCAAAATTCTAATTCATACATGCATGATTTCATAAAAATAGCTAATAACTTTTTCTTTTCTATCTCATCTATGTCTTCGCATAAATTATTTATATAATCCAGCCAGTCATTAGTGAATTTTTCAAAATCTTCAGAAGCGTATTCTTCAATCCATGGATTGAAAAAATTTCCCTCTAGCTTATGTCCATAAGTCTTTTTAATATATTTGCCTATGTAGCTATAACTCCACGTACACGGCATAGCAACAAGGGCAATCTCCTTTAAATCTCCGGTAAGCGCCACACCTTGCATATAGCTTGTATAACTTGTAGTTATTAATTTATATTCACATTTTTCCGTTTCTTTAGCAGTTAATCCAAAGTCTTCTAAATATTTTATATGAACAGCCGTTTCATCCTCCATAATTCCCCTTATTGAATTATAATAAAATTTCATCTCGTCCATAGTTTTTGCCTTAATTAACCCTACAGAAAATACCTTTGAATATTCTTTTAAATATAGATAATCCTGTATAAGATAGTTTTTAAACTTTTCCTTATCTAAGGTACCTTCTCCTATCTCCTTTATAAATGGATGCTCTAAATATGAATTCCAAAATTCCTTTACCTCTTCAAATATATAATCTGTAAATTTCATACTATTCCACCCCTCCATCGTCATTTAATTTCTCAAACAGTTCTAAGCCCAAAAATGTCTATATAAGTCTATGCTATTTTCTAAGGAAGATCATTCAATGTTTTAAACTCATATCCCTGACTTTTCCACTCTTTAATCAGACTGTCGAGTATTTTTGTATTGGTTTCTGAAACTGCATGAAGCAAACATATCATTCCAGGCTTTGTTTGCTTTAAAAGATTTTTTTTTGCCGTTTCAGGGTTTGGCTGATCCTTAGGTTCATAATCTTTATAAGCAAGTGTAAAAAACACTGATTTATAACCAAGCTTTTGAGTGTAATAAAGAGAAAGTTCACTGAAGTCACCCATAGGCGGTCTAAAAAATTTCGACATTTTTAAACCGGGGATGTTATTAACAGTAGTTTCATTTTCTGTAATCTCTGAATTAAAATCCATTTCATTAGTTATAGAAGGCATGGATTTATGATGCACTGAATGATTCCCTATAATATGGCCTTCATTCATCATTCTTTTTACAAGATCAATATCTTTTGCACCATTAAAAGAACCCGTTACATAGGGCTTTGTTACAAAAAAAGCTGCTTTAACATTGTTAGCTTTTAAAGTATCAAGAATGCTTGCTGTATAACCATTCTCATACCCCTCATCAAAAGTTAGATAAATTACTTTTTTAGAAGTTTCGCCAAAATCATAAGCATGATATTTCGATAATAATGTTGAATTTTCTCTTGGTGAATAAGCCCATGACCAGTTAATAGTTTTTGTCTGTAGATTTGGACTATTCTCTTTTAAAGTTGATTTAGAGTTTGTATTTCCATCACTTCCCGTTTTAAGGCTGCTATTTGTTTGCTTTGCATTACTTAAACTTATCTGATTTTGTCTGTCATTTGCACAACCACAAAGCACAAGTGTTAATACTATTAATAACGGTATTTTTTTAAATTGCAATTAGATCACCTCTATGTATATTTTAATATATTCATATACGATAAACTTCCACATAGCTATTATACCTCTTTTAAAATATTTTATAATATTTTTTTGTATGTATTATTATAATTATTTGCAAATGAAAATAAGCTTTGAGCCATAAGGAATACTCCCTATAACTCAAAGCTACTATATCCTGAAAAATTTTATTATAATATAATGCATATTAAGCTGCCATTACCCTCATTTATAATTCGTTGTAGAGTCTTTTGAATTTTCACTTGAACGTCATCAGGCATCTTAAACAGCTTACTTTGGAGGCCTTCTTTAACTAATACTTCTAAAGATTTACCAAACATATTACTCTGCCAAATTTGAGATTTATCATTCTCAAACTGTTCTAAAATGGATTTATAGAAATCTTCACTTTGCTTTTCTGTACCCATAATAGGTGATATTTCTGTTTGTATATCTGCCTTAATAAAATGAAGAGAAGGTGCAGATGCCTTTAATTTAACTCCATACCTCCCACCATGCTGCACAATTTCAGGTTCTTCTAATGTCATTTCTGAAAGCTGTGGTGCAACTAATCCATAGCCTTTTTCTTTAACATCTTTTAAAGCCTCTGAAATTTTATCATATTCTACTTTAGATCTAGAGAATTCTCCCATTAATGTTAATAAATCATTTTCTCCTTTTATTTCACAATCACAAGTTTCGCCAAGTATTTTGTAAAATAATTCGTGTTTAGGAATTATATTGACTCTAGCAGTACCTTCTCCCATATTCATTTCATCAAGTATTGCAGAGTCTAAAAAATCAACTTCTTTAAATGTTAGTAGCGATTTATTTATATCCCTAACTTTAAAAATATCTTTACACGTATCTTTTAAGAACTTCATAAAGTTAATTTTTACCCAGTGCTTAGAACTTAAGTTTTCAATCCATTCTGGCATATCTATGTTAATTTCTTTAACTGGAAATTCTTTAAGAATTCTTTGAAATATATTAGCTATATCCTCCTCTTTCATATTTACAACATCCATAACTTGAACTGGAACATCATATTTTTCTTCTAATTCTCTTGCTAAAACTTGTGTTTCAGGAGCATCTGCATTTTTAGAATTTAATACCATTATGAAAGGTTTATTAATGGATTTAAGTTCATCAACTACCCTTCCTTCCGCTTCTAAGTATTCTTCCCTTTCTATGCCTGTGATAGAACCATCTGTAGTAATTAAAAGACCAATAGTTGAATGCTCATTTATTACCTTTTTTGTTCCAATCTCTGCGGCTTCCTCAAATGGAATTTCGTAATCATACCAAGGGGTTGTCACCATTTTAGGCGTCTCTCCTTCAGCATATCCTACCGCTCCTTTAACAATATACCCAACACAATCGACCATCCTTACTTTAAATTTAGTTCCCCCTTCAAACTCAATTTCAACTGCTTCGTTGGGTACGAATTTAGGTTCAGTAGTATGAATCGATTTCCCTGAACCACTTTGAGGAAGTTCATCTTTTGCTCTTTCTTTTTTATGAGGATTGTCTATGTTAGGAATTACCATAAGCTCCATAAATCTTTTTATAAATGTTGATTTTCCAGTCCTTACAGGACCCACAACACCTACATAAATATCCCCTTGCGTTCTCTCCGCTATATCTTTATATATATCAAAATTATCCAATATATACCTCCCAATACTTATTATTATCACTATAAATATATTTTAGAGATCAATGAATTATTACTATAGATTAAAAATATATAAAAAAAAACCAATTTTTTATTAAATTCTTAATAAAAAATTGGTCTTTCCATACTAATAGTTTTCTTAAAACTCATCTTTTTTGTTTCTTGACATCAATTCGTATACCCCATATTTAGGGTCTTTACCTTCAAATAATACTTTGTATAACACATCCGTAATAGGCATAGAAATCTGCTCTTTTTCTTTAAGCTCATAGAAGGCTCTTACAGCCTTTATACCCTCTACTACCATTCCTATGTCTTCGCATGCCTTTTCCATTGGAACACCCTTTCCAATCAAAATACCAGCTCTTCTATTTCTACTGTGCATACTAGTGCAAGTTACTATAAGATCACCCATACCCGTTAAGCCATAGAATGTTTCAATTCTGCCTCCGAGCTTTGTGCCTATTCGTATAATTTCACTCATTCCTCTTGTCATTAGTGCAGCCTTAGCATTGTCACCGTAGCCTATACCATCAGATACGCCTGCAGCTAGTGCAATAATGTTTTTAACTGCTCCACCTATCTCTACACCCACAATATCTTCATTAGTGTAAACTCTAAATTTACTAGACATAAATGCATCTTGCACAATACTTGCATACTCCATTTTTTTAGATGTAACTACTAGCGTTGTAGGTATATCTAATGCAACCTCTTCTGCATGACTAGGACCAGAAAGTATTACTATAGGGTTACTTACAATTTCTTCCTCTACAACTTCTGAAATCCTTTTTGCTGAGCCCTCTTCTATTCCCTTTGCAATGCTAACCACAATTTGATTTTCTTTTAGATGTGGTGCTATCATCTTACTTAAGCCTCTTATTGCATGCGAAGGCACTGCTAATACAATTAGCTCACTATCACTTATAACCTTTTCTATGTCCGTAAATGCTGTTACTCCTGCTGGCACGATAATGCCTGGTAAGTACTTAATGTTTTCTCTCTTAATGTTAATATCATCAATAACACTAAGCTTTCTATCCCAGATATTAACGCTCGTACCTTTTTTGGCAAGCATTATTGATAACGCAGTGCCAAAACTCCCACCACCTAAAAAAGCAACTTTTGACATTCTATTCCTTCCTTTCCCTAAATATAAGTCTTATCCCTGTTCCGATAAACTCAAAGCTATTTCTTAATTGATTTTCTAAATATCTTTCATAAGAAAAATGTAGTAAATTTTCATTATTTACAAAGAATACAAATGTTGGTGGTTTAGAGTCTACTTCAGTAACGTAGAATATTTTTAATCTTTTATTTGCCACCGTTGGAGGTTCTTTCATAAGTACAGCCTTATTTACAACTTCATTAAGTATTCCTGTAGAAATTCTTTTTGAATAATTCTCATAACATTCTTTAACTGTTTTTAATACCTTATGTACTCTTTGGCCGGTTTTTGCGGATATAAATAAATAAGGTGCATATGCCATGAAATTTAATCCTGCTTGTAATTTTTGTTTATATTCAAGCATAGTCTTTGTATCTTTTTCAATAAGATCCCATTTATTCACTATAACAAAAATTGCTTTTTTCATCTCATGAGCATAACCTATAATTTTCTCATCTTGATCACTTAATTCATCCGTAGCATCAAGGATAAGTACAACTACATCAGCTCGCTCAACAGCAGCTAATGATCTAATAACACTATACCTTTCAATTCCTTCTTCTACTTTACTTTTTCTTCTTATTCCCGCAGTATCTATAAGAATAAATTTACCTTCTTCAGTTTCTATTTTACTATCAATAGCATCTCTTGTAGTACCTGCAATATCAGTTACTATGTTTCTTTCTTCTCCAAGTATTTTATTTATAAGCGATGATTTACCAACATTCGGCTTACCTACTACTGCAACTTGAATATATTCTTCATCTTCTGTGTTTGAATAAACACTTTCAAAATGGGCTACTACTTCATCTAGCATATCTCCAAGTCCAAGGGCTTGAGTTGCAGAAATAGCTATAGGAGTCCCTATACCTAAATTATAGAATTCAAAGGCATTAGCTTCTAGTTCAAGATGGTCTATTTTATTTACTACGAGTACTACTGCTTTTTTGCTTTGTCTAAGCATCTGTGCAACTTCAGTATCCGCACCTGTAAGTCCTTGTTTACCATCTACAATAAATATTATAACATCTGCTGTTTCTATCGCTATTTGTGCCTGTCTTCTCATTTGAGCTAAAATAATATCTTGACTTTCAATTTCTATACCACCTGTATCAATTAATGTGAAATTGTGTCTAAGCCAATCTGCATCTGCATATACTCGGTCTCTTGTTACACCTGGTTTATCATCCACTATTGAAATTCTTTTACCTGCCAACTTATTAAATAATGTAGATTTCCCTACATTGGGTCTTCCTACTATTGCTACGATTGGTTTTGCCATTATTCTTCCTCCCGACTATTTTGGTTTATTATATGGATTAAATCTTCTCCTGAATAATCACATATTAAAATTTTTGTATTTAAGCTTTTTTCTAAATCACTTATCGTAATATTATCCAAGAATATTTGTTCCTCATAGTTTCCTAGTTCATATCCTTTTTTTAGCATATTGCTAGGAATTATTAAATAATCTCCTAGCTTTTCATCCCTTAGCTGCTTAATTATGTCATTTCCTGTTAAAAGACCCGCTACTGTAATAGTTTCTCCAAAAAAAACATTATTTATTTTTTTAACATCAGTTTTTATTTTATTATTACATGCAGTAATTTTCTCAGCTACCTTTAATATTTCTGTATAAGCTGAATGCCCTGTTACAAATGTAAAGCTTCCCTTATTATTCGGCTTTAGGTTTTCTATATCTTTATCAATAACACTTCTAAGTAGTCTAATCATACCAATGCCATCTTCTAATTGATCATACCCATCATAAAACTCTTCTTGTGGTACATCACTATGTGCTACAACATAGAATTCATCAGACAATCGTATAAAAGGTGAGCCTACTTCTCTAATATATTTTTCTTGTAATTGCTTTACACTTTCTATTTCCTTTGCTGCAGTATTTTTATCATACAATGTTAAATTAAATAAGCCTTTCCTATACTTTGTTATACCAACTGGAACAACTGCTAAGTTTTCTATGCTAGGATAAAGTTTATATAAATCCTCAATGGTTTTTATAAGCTCTTCTCCATTATTAATACCTGGACAAGAAACTACTTGACAATTAATTTTAATACCCGCTTCAGCCAGCCTTTTTAACCTATCATACACATTTCCAGCAAATTTATTGTTTAACATTATCTTTCTAAGCTCTGGATCAGTAGTGTGAACTGACACATTAATAGGGCTTATTTTGTATCGAATAATTCTATTTATGTCCTCTTCCTTCATATTAGTTAAAGTTACAAAATTACCTTGAAAAAACGATAACCTTGAATCATCATCTTTAAAATACAAAGTTTCTCTCATTCTTTCTGGCAATTGGTCAATAAAACAAAATATACATTTATTATGACAGCTCATTGGTTTATCCAAAATAGCATCAACAAATTGGATTCCTAAATCTTCATCATATTCCTTCTCAAATTCAATATCCCAAATCTCACCATCTATCTTTTCAATTTCAATTTCAAGAAGTTCATCTGTAATTAAAAACTTGTAGTCTATAATGTCTACTACGTCATTGCCATTTATACTTATTAATCTATCTCCTACTTCTAACTCAATTTCTTCTGCGATACTTCCTGGAAGTATCTTAGCTATTTGGTTTTTCATTTTTACCTCCTGCTCAACCATAACCTTTCATCTAAAAGGTTTTATGAGGAATTAGAAATATTATATTAAGATTAAATCACACCTTTAAATTTATAATAAGAAATTAGTTAAGTAATAAATTATAGTATTCCATTAAGTTATATTACATTAATTAAATACCTAAGTCAACGCTATTAGTCGTTAAAAGAAGAAAAAAAGCAAATTACGCTCATTTTGCGGTTTTTTAGCTATCTTATACTAATGGATTTAAACCTGCTATGCAATTTACTACAGAATAAAAATACCTCCTAAGAAGGAGGTATTAAAATGCTTCTATGCAATATTTTCTAATAATTTTCTTACCATCTTCACTTTTAAAATACTGAAAAAGATCCTTTAACCTGTCTTCTTTTTCTTTAGAATAATACATTTTTATTGGAATCCTTAGAAAGTAAAGTTCATTTTGCAAATTCGATTTAGTAATTTCAATACCATTTAATTTTAAAAATTTACTTTCTTTATTATACCACTGTCCAGGTATAAATCCTATAGAATTTTTATTCTGAGCAACAAAACTCTTCATCTCTTCTACACTTGATACATATTGAGTACTATTACCCATTTGTTCTTTTACAGGAGTATCCATTATCATTATGTTAAATCCCTGCTGGGCTGTATTTAACATATTTTTATATGCTACAGGTACTATTGTTTTTGATTCACCATTTAATTTTTCCCAGTTTACTATATTTCCAGTATATATTTTTTTTAATTCCTGAGTTCCCACACCATCCACTTTATTGCTAGCGTTAACAATAATCCCTATTCCATCACAAGCTAGCATGTCAGCTTCAATCTCCTTCTTATCTGGCTGAACATATCCAATTAAAACATCCCCTTCAGAATTATCTAATTTATTAAAAGCACTTTCTTTCTCAGCAGATTCCACAGTAACTGCATGCTCATTATTTAAATTATAATCACGTGCTAAATCATTTACCAAAGGAAAAACTGTGTCTTCACAAATTATTTTAATACTTTCGGGCTTTTTTTCTTTGAATTCTGCACCTTTTTTACACCCTGTACTTAGCATTATCATACTAACGCAAAAAAATATAAAAAATTTTTTTAGTTTTTTTTTCTTCATAATCACAACTCCACTACAATATTTTAAATTTGTATTCATTGTAGTTTTTGTATTTTATCTAAAAACTATTCGTTTAAATTAATTTTTTCACCAGTAACTAGATAAATTGTCCATTCACATATATTTGTTGTATGGTCAGCAATTCTTTCTAGCCACTTACAAATGAATATAAATTGAGTAGCTTGATTTACTGTATTTTGATCTTTAATCATTAATTGTAGTAGTTCTCTAAATACTTCCTTATATATAGTGTCTACCTCATCATCCCGTTTGCAAACTGCATAAGCCTTTTTAACATCTCCTGCCACATAGGCATCCAAGGCATCTCTTATCATAAGCACTACTATTTCAGCCATTTTAGGTATACTTACTAGTTGCTTTACATACTTTTCATCTTTTAATCTTAATGTAATTTTAGCAACATCAACGGCATAATCAGCCATTCTCTCAAGGTCCGTTACTATTTTTGTCATAGTGAAAATATTTCTTAAATCTATTGCTAAAGGCTGCTGCATAGCGATTAATTTTATTGCTTTATCTTCTATTTCTCGCTCCATTTCATCAACTATGTCATCATTCTTCATTATTTTTTCAGCTTTCTCGGTGTTTTGAGTAACTAAGGCATCGATGCAGTCATAAATTTGTTTTTCTACTATGCTTCCCATTCTAATTAAATCATTATGAAGCTCTTGAAGATTCGCTTCAAATACTTTTCTTGCCATTAAATCACCTTCCTTATTATATTTTAGCCAAATCTTCCTGTAATATAATCCTCTGTTCTTTTATCTCGAGGTTTGTAAAAAATCTCCTCTGTTTTTCCATTCTCAATGATTTCTCCATTTAAGAAAAATGCTGTATAATCAGAAATCCTACCTGCTTGTTGCATATTATGCGTAACAATTATAACTGTATACTTTTTTTTGAGAACATCCATTAATTCTTCAACCTTTAAAGTTGAAATAGGGTCTAATGCAGAAGTTGGTTCATCCATCAGTAAAACCTCAGGTTCTACTGCCAAAGTTCTAGCTATGCATAAACGTTGCTGTTGTCCACCAGATAATCCTAGTGCACTCTTTTTAAGCCTATCTTTTACTTCATTCCAAAGTGCAGCTCCCTTTAAACTATTCTCTACAACTTCATCAAGTTGTTTCTTATTAGTTAGACCATGAATTCTGGGTCCATAAGCCACATTATCGTATATTGACATAGGGAAAGGATTAGGCTTTTGGAATACCATTCCTATTTTCTTTCTTAAATCTATAACATCATAATCTGGATTGTATATATTTTTATTTTCGTATAATACTTCTCCATCTATTTTAACAGAATCTATTAAATCATTCATTCTGTTTATAGTACGTAAAAATGTCGATTTACCACAACCTGATGGTCCTATAAGTGCAGTAACCGAATTTTTTTCTATATTAATGTTTACATTTTTCAGTGCTTGAACGTTGCCATAATATAGATTTAGATTCTTTGCTATAACAATTCCCATATTATACCCTCCTTATTTACTTCCTGTATGAGATTCATACAATTTTTTCCCAATTATTCTTGCAGATACATTAAATATAAGCACTGCAATTATTAAAACTGCTGAAGCTCCATTTGCTATCTTAGTAGCATCAGGTACCATTCCTTCAGAATTCAACTTCCATATATATACAGATAAAGTTTCAGCGGGCCTTAATAAACTATAAGCTGAAGCTTTACTAGTTAAACTTAAATTAGTAAAATTTAAAGTTGGTGCACTCATACCTGCAGTATATAGTAATGCCGCTGCTTCTCCAAATATTCTTCCCGCCGCTAGTATAACACCTGTTAGAATTTGAGGCATTGCAGATGGCAATATAACATTTTTAATAGTCTGCCATCTAGTTGCACCTAATCCTAAGCTTGCTTCTTTAACACCAGAAGAAGCGGCTTTAATAGCATTTTCACTAACTCTAGTAAGTCCAGGTAGATTTATTATAGTTATAGCTAATGCTCCAGCAATAAGAGAATATCCCCATCCTGTCATATTAACAAACACTAAAAGTCCAAATAGACCAACTACTATAGACGGTAGAGATGCCATAGTCTCAATACTCAATCTAATAATATTTAATAGCTTGCCTTCTTTTGCGTACTCAGCTAAATATATTCCAGCCCCTACACCTAGTGGCACTGTGATTATAAGTGTTACTACAAGCAGATGTAACGAATTATATAATTGACGTCCAATCCCTCCACCGGCTTCACCAATTTGGGGTTCTCCAAATATAAATTTTAAATTTAATGATTGCCTTCCATTATATAGTATATATCCTATGAGGCTTACGAGTAAAAGAATTACTAAAGCAGAAATTATATATAAAACTATGGTTGCTATTTTATCTTTAACTTTAGAACTCATTATACCTCACCTCTTCTTCCAAGTTTTCTAATTATAAGTATAAATACAAAGGATATTATTAGTAATAATAATGCCATTGACCATAACGCATCATTCCAAGCTGTACCATAGATTGTATTTGCCATATCCATAGTAAGTATGCTTGTTAATGTAGATGTGGTTCCGAGTAACCCCTTAGGGAATGCTACTGAGTTTCCTATAACCATTTGCACTGCTAATGCTTCTCCAAATGCTCTTGAAACTCCGAGTACTATACCTGTTAATATTCCACTTTTAGATGCAGGAATAATCACCTTAATTATAGTTTGCCATCTAGTTGCTCCAAGTCCATAAGATGCCTCTATATAATCTTTGGGTATGGTTTTTATAGCATCAGACGCAATACTTGTGATTGTTGGCAAAATCATTACGCTTATAACTAATACTCCTGCGAGTAAACTAAAACCAATTCCTCCGAACCAAAGCTTAATAATAGGCACTAAAACACTTACACCTATCCAACCATAAACAACTGAAGGTATTCCCACAAATAACTCTATGGCAGGTTGAAGAACTTTTGTGCCAAGTTTTGGTGATACTACATTCATAAACACTGCTAAAGCTACCCCTATCGGTGCACTTACTAGCACTGCAAGGAAAGACACTGCTGAAGACCCAAGAATAAATATCAAAGTTCCAAATTGAGGAGGTAAAGATTCTCCCCCCACCTCTGGATTCCACTCTCCAGAGAATATAAAATGAAATATTGAGTATCCGTGCTTTATAAAGGTATTTAATCCTTTAGTCGTTAGGAAAAATATGATTGAAAAAGTAAGAATAACTATAACAGCACCACAAAATGTTGCAAATCCACGTCCTAAATATTCATTCTTTAGTTTTAAAAATATTTTTTTCATAGCATTTTTTTTCATATCATTGTACCTCAAAAAAATTATTTTAACGATATTCCAGAAGGAAAGTCCCCCCTACCTTCTATAATTGTGGACTTACTACCCTAACAAAAATGAAACTTGGCGAGGTTATAAATCTCCTTCTGAAGTCGTTAATATTGTAGAACCGAAAGTGATAATTTAATGCAAAATAAGACCGGTTTTACCCAGCATTTAGAGAATATTAATCTCTTTTAGCCTTCATATCTGCCATTGGAATATACCCTAATTTTGTTATCCCTGCCTTCATTTCATCACTTACCATATAATCCAAGTATGCTTTTGTTATTCCTGTAGGTTCACCTTTGGTATACATATGTTCATATGCCCAAATTTTATATTTATCTGTGCTTATGTTCTCTGCATTTGCAGAAACACCATTAATTTTCAGTACGGTTAAACCCTCTTTATTAGCCTCATCAGCGAAGTATGATAATGCTAAGTAACTTATTGCCCCATCTGTCTGTTTAACTGCTTGTTTAACAGCTCCGCTCGAATCTTGAGTTAAACCAGCGACTTCTTCCTTTTTATCCAGACCAAATTCTTTAAATGTTACTCTAGTTCCTGAAGATTTTGGTCTATTTATAACAGTGATTTTCATGTCAGCTCCGCCAACTTCTTTCCAGTTTTTTATCTTACCTGTAAATATATCTATTAATTGAGCCTTTGTTAAAGATTCAACTTTAGATTTTTGATTTGTTACTGCTGCAATTCCTATAACACATACCTTATTGTCTTTTAATTTAGTTGCGTCAATTCCTTCTTTATCTTTTGCATAAATATCTGAATTTCCTATTTCTACACTACCTTCTAATACTAATTTAAGTCCAGTACCACTACCACCACCTTGAACATTTACAGTTGCTCCTGGGTTTTTATCTAAAAAACTCTTAGCACCTAATTCAGCTAAAGGCTGAAGTGATGTTGATCCTGCTGCTGTTATTGTACCTGATAACTCATTTTTTTTAGTCTCAGTTTTAGGTGCAGTTTTACTTGAACAACCCGTGGAAATTCCTGCTGTCATTGCAACTGCTAGTGCAGCGACCATTAATTTTAAGTTTTTTCTTTTCATTGATAATTCCCCCGTTCATTTATTTAGATTGTTTTATTAGCTACTCATTACACTTATAATATTATACCCCGAAAGTTAACTTTGTATTAAGACAAAGTTAACTAAAGTTTAGCTAATGTTAATTAAACTTTACAATGATAAAAATAAAGCTATCACGTTAATTAAAATGGATCCTATGTCAAGGACATTTAAAAAAGACTATGCAACTAAAAGTTGATTTCTGTATTGTACAGGAGTCAACTTTTTTAATCCCCATTGATATCTATAGTCGTTATAATAATCCATATAATTATCAATTAGATTCTGTAAATCAGTAAATGTATCACAACTTTTATAGTCAATCTCATCCTTCATATGACCAAAAAATGATTCTTGTGGGGCATTGTCCCAACAGTTTCCTCTTCTAGACATTGACTGTCCAAGTTTATATTTTTTAAGTAGTTTTTGAAATTTGGGACTGGTATAATCGACTAAAGAAAAGGGATTGCTCCCTTCCCCTCGTCTAAGAACCGTACGTGAGAGTTTCCCGCTCATACGGCTCAAGCATTTCTTCACCTTTTCAGGCGGCATTCAGTGATTGTAGTTTCATTCTTCTTTTAACAAAATATTCCTTATGTAAAAAAGGATTTTGAGAGATTTTCAAATTTGGGTGTCGGACTATTTTGATTCGCCTTAAATTAATAAGAGAATAGTCTTCTGTCATAAAAACCCATATTTTGTATCCCTTCTGATGCCAATACTTATTAATTCGCCACCGTTTATTTTTATTTGGGTGTCGATGCTTTGCCCAATAATGTAATAAGTAATAAAGTGTGTTGTTAATGTAAGAAAAAACTTGACTGGCTACCGTGTGTTTATGATAGTTAGTCCAACCTCTTATTACAGAATTGAGTCTACGAATTATATCCGATTGAGTGCATGCTTTCCCTTCTTTAAGAATAATAGTGGAACATTTCCTTATCAAGCTTTTTATTGAACCTTTTGAAGGTTTAACAATAAGTTTTTCTTTGAATTTCCGAAATGTCCAACCTAGAAAGTCAAAACCTTCATTTATATGGGTAATTCTAGTCTTTTCTTCAGATAACACTAGTCCTCGAGTTTCAAGAAACTGACTAACAACTTCTTTAAGTTCTATTGCAACTTCTTTAGTATTTGCAGTTATTATAAAGTCATCAGCATATCGTACTAGATTTACTTTGGTTTTTGCACGATAGTGATTTTCGATATTCCCTTTTGTGTTACGATGGTATTTATCTTGAATCACCTTTTCAAGACCATCAAGTGCCATGTTTGCATAAAGACTTGATATGGCACCTCCTTGCGGAGAACATGTGTCCGTCGGAAATAACTTACCCTCGTATATAAACCCTGATTTCAGAAACTGTTTCATGATTCTTTTATCCATTGGAATGTTTTCTTGTAACCAACTATGGTTGATGTTATCAAAGCATCCCTTTATGTCTCCTTCTAATATCCATGTAGGAGAGCATTTTCTTGCTAGTACATTAAATATTTGTTCACATGCATCTTTGGCACTTCTTCCCTGACGAAACCCAAACGAGATGTTATCACCTTTGGTTTCAGCAATCGGTTCGAGTGCTAATGCATATAAAGTCTGCATTGCTCTATCATACATTGTCGGGATTCCTAAAGGTCGCTTCTTATTCTTGCCTTTTTTTGCAATATAAACTCTTTTGAGTGGTTTTGATTTGTAATGTTTACCATTAAGTTTAAGTACCGCTTTCATTTTTGAGGCAGAAGTGGACCATAGTTTTTTATCAACACCTGATGTCTTCTTTCCTTTGTTGGTGGTTACCTTTTTCACTGCATAGGCTTTTGCCGAAAAAGAATGTGTCAGTAAATATTGTAGCTGTTTTGCTTTGTTTTTATCACCTTTCACTGTTGCCTTAGCGATACGGGACTGTAGCCTATTAACATCATTTTGTACTTGTATCCAATCAATGGAATCCCATTTGTCTGCAAGTGTTTTAGTGTCTTTTAGCCTCTCGGTTTTATCCGTCGTTGAGTTATTAAAATTCATAAGTTTACCGTCCTTTCCTGACAAGAAATACCATAGGACAAGTCAGCACCCTTTCAGGTTAGAGCAAAGTTTGAACTCTTATCTGTTTTTATTACAAAAACGGCTTTCGCTTTTTATCCTTTTCTTCTGCCCTCTATATCATTTCTTCACCTTGCGGGTAGATACCTTATGTTTAAGGAATATATAGGGTTTACCAAGTTCCACGTAATATATAATTATGAATGCCTTAAGAGCCACCTTTAAACCGGGAGTGCTTCATCCAATCGCATTGGTTTAACAGTTGGCCTTTGCTTGACTCCGTACCTTTTGGTCAAAGCGTTTCAGCCTATTTCGCTTTCTCCAGCGTAACGATTCCTACAGTGATTCACTTTACGTTCTCCATAGCATTCTTACCCTAGCAGTTGTTCCAGATTAGGCTTCTCGAACTTCCACATCGTCTCATGAGCTTTCTAACCCAGACGTTACCATCCACGCTAGTCATGATAGGGTTACCCCGAATGGATAGGGTAGTCTTTCGACAATATATTACGCGACTTCTTGTCGCACATGACAACCTTGATCTGAGTGAATAAATGCATCTTTAGATATTTTAATATTTCTATTCTTTTTTAGCTTTAGTATAGTATCAGTGACTATATCCATCTTAATATTAGCTGACACATTATATGCCAGTATTTCATTTGTAGAGGAATCCTTAATCGTTGATAAATACGCCCTATGACCCTTTCCATAAAACAAATAAGTTATATCTGTAAGCAATACCTTGCCAGGTATATTTTGCTTGAAGTTTCTATTTAATAGATTTGGTACAACAGTATGTTCTCGAGTTGCTTTCATCATCCTACGATAAGGATTTGCTTTCCTAATTGGACATTTGATATTATATTTACGCATAATTCTTTGAATACATTTTCTATTAATAATTAAATTGAACTCTTGCTCGAGTACCATCTTAATAGAACGTGAACCCTTCTTGTAACCCCTATGTTCAAATGCCTTAAGAACTATTTTCCTTAATTGTAAATCTCTTTGTTCTCGAATATTACGTGTAGATTCTGATTTTAGGTAATTATAATAACCTGATCTTGATACTCCAATTACACCACATAGATGTCTAATCATATTTTTATATTTAGATTTAGAGAGAATGTTCTGAATAAGTGCAAAAATTGAAGAGATCCTTAAACTACCGTTTTTCACCTGCCTTTCTTGCAGCTCGATTTTTTTTAATAGTTCTGCTTCTGCCTTCCAGTATTCAATCTCAGCATCTTTTCTTGTGATTATTTCTTCTAGGGTTAATTCACGTTTAAGTGGGCGTCCACTGCTGAATTTTCTAGTATCTCTAAGGCCTAATTCGCCAGATTCCTTATAAGCCTTGCGCCACCTCTTACTAGAAGACTTGATTCTAGTATTACCAAGTGTTTCTATATCGAACCCTGCATCTTGAAAAATCTGAGACGATAATTTCCCCATTATATGCTCAGCTACAAATAAGGATTTGAACTCATCTGTATATGTAATTCCTTTTTCACTAACTCGTTTAATATATCTGTTTTTTGAGAGCGCTAAAATTTGTTCATTAGTAAATACTTTTTTACTCATAATGCTCACAACCTTTCTAATTTAATTGTACAAAAAAAAATCCCATATGAATAGACTTTTTTAGTGTCTATCATATAGGATCCATTTTAAATAACGCGATAGCTTTATTTTTATTTAGCGTACGGAATTTCAACTATAAATTTACTGCCTGATCCTAGCTGACTTTCCACATATATTTTTCCATTTAATTTAAGCACTATATGCTTAACAATAGCAAGTCCTAATCCAGTGCCACCTTTTGATCTTAAACGAGCCTTATCCACTCTGTAAAATCTCTCAAATATACGTGGAATTTGTTCTTTGTCTATTCCAACCCCAGTGTCCTTAACCCATAGCATGCATCTATCATCCTTGCTCTCCATTCCAATGCAAACACTATCTCCAGTTTCTGAGTAGTTTATTGCATTATCTACTAAGTTAATTAACATTTGTTTAAACCTATCAGCGTCACCTATCACTTCTTTTACATTTCGCTGATCAACCTTTAACTTGATTCCTTTTAATTCTGCTATGTTTTTCATTAAGTTGTAGACATTTTCTACAATTTTATTAATATTAATTTTTTCATTTTTAACTTCCTTTTGTTGTTCTATATGTGAAAGTGTTAAAATATCTGTACTTAATCTAGTTAATCTTTCAGCTTCTTCATTGATTATATTTAAAAATTTTTCCTTTGTGTCAGCATCATCAACATATTTTAGAGTTTCTGCAAACCCTTTAATAGAGGTTAAAGGCGTTTTAAGCTCATGAGAAACATTAGCAACAAATTGTGTTCTCATATTTTCCAATTTTTTCACTTCTGTAATATCTTGAACAACTGCCACAGTGCCTATATGTTCGCTTCTGTTAATTATATCTGTAGTTTTTATTCTAAGTTCTCTTTCTTGTGGCCAAACTATCTTTATTTCCTTATAATCATTATCACTTTGGTGGAAGATATTTTCTAATTCAAAATCCCTTATATTATCCAGAAGATTCTGCCCTATAATATCTTTAGTGATTCCAAATGTTTTTTTAGCATATGGATTAATCATTATCACTTTATTTTTTCTATCTACAGCAATGACTCCACTATCCATACTTTGCAAAATAGCCTCAAGCCTGTTTTGCTTATCGGTAACTTCATTCAATGTAGACTCTAGTTTATCCGCCATCTCATTAAAATTCTTAGCTAGTTGTCCTATTTCACCATCTGATAATACTCTAGCTCTTCTATGAAATTCGCCCTTACTAATTCTTGAAGTAATAAAAATCAAGTCGGTAATTGGTTTTACTATAATATATGATAGTTTTAGAGAAAACCAAATTGACATTATTGCTGAAAAAATTATGGCTAAGATGTAAAGCTTAAAATATTTACTGCCTAATCCATTTACAATTTCAAGAGGCATAGAGCTTCTAATAATAAACCCATCACCAAAAGTGGTTGCAAAATACATCATATTCCGATCAGTGGATTTACTATATCTCACTGTAAATCCACTGCCGCTTTTTCTTGCGTCTTTTATTTCTTGCCTATCATTATGATCATCCATAGTTTCCCCGCTTATATTTGAATCATAAATAACTTTACCATTCTTATCAACATAGGTAACTCTTAGCTGCGAACTTTCTAAGTTCTCCATAAAAAATTTCTGAGGGTCTCTTAAATTATTACTTTGCAATAATCTAATAATCATATTGTTATTAATTTGAAGCTTCCCTTTTAGATTTTGCTGATATTCATAATTAAAAATAGACGTGAATAATGCAGTTACTACCACAAATATAAAAATCACAGTGCTTAACAAATATATAAGTAATTTTTTTTTCATAATTACTCTCCAAAATTAAATCTATATCCTATGCCCCTAATAGTCTGGATATACATTGGATTTTTATCATCTTCTTCAATTTTTTGCCTTAAATGTCTTATGTGAACGTCAACAGTTCTTGTTTCTCCTAAGTATTCATAACCCCATATTTTATCTAATAAAAAGTCTCTAGTCATAACTCTTCCTTTATTCTTTATCAAAATTTCCAATAGTTCGAATTCCTTTAATGTCAAATCAATTTTGATTTCACCTTTAATAACCTCGTGCTTACCAAAATCAATAGTCAAATTTCCAACACTAAAAGACTTTTCAGCTACTTGCATATTGGTTCTTCTAAGCATGGCTTTGATTCTTGCTACTAGCTCCCTTACTGAGAATGGCTTTGTAATATAATCGTCTGCCCCTAACTCTAGCCCTATTATTTTATCTATTTCTTCTGCTTTTGCTGTTATCATTATTATTGACATATTCGACATAGATGAATCTTTTCTAATTTCCTTACAAACATCTAGGCCATCCATTCCAGGTAACATTAAATCTAGTAACATCAATTGCGGCAATTGTTCTTTAGCAAGTTTTATAGCATCTATACCATTATTAGCACACATAACTTTATAACCATTCTTCTCCAAATTAAATTTAATTAACTCTTGTATATGTTCCTCATCATCCACCACTAATATTTTTTCTTCAGCCATGTTAATCCCTCCATATTTCAGCGTTAGTTTATTGTTTTAAATAAACAATAATACATTTTCTTTTGTTTATTATTACTAGCCTTAATATTACTCTAAATATCCTCACTAGTAAACTGTTCTATTACTTACCTGATAGTTTCATATCATCAGCCTCTAATATATTTAGCTGCTACGTCATAATTTTCTCGTAGTTTTTCAAAAAAAAAATTATAAAAAAAATGCCTAAGGGCATTTTCAGGTTGTTTACAAACCCAGTATAATTTTTTTATTATACTGGGCTTTTTACATGCAATTATGCGATAGCATTTTGAGTTATGGATAAATTTAAAATAACAACTATCTTCTTAGTTAGAAAATCAAAAAACAGTAAAGATAGCAGGCTAGCTATCTTTTTCATATTCTGCACTGCTGCTGTAAGCAGACACTGCTCTTGCACATTTTCTAATCCACGCATATGGCAATAGCGAAGCCCATGCAGTTGTTTTGAATCTGCGAAGCTTCGCTCTATAGTTTCTTTTCTTCTTCTATATATATTTCTGCCTTTATCTGTTCTGGTGAACTTTACAACATCTTCTTTATACGTTTCCCAAACATGTCTTCTAATAGTTTTAAACTTGCTTTTTGCAGAAAAGCATTGAGCTCTGTTTGGACATATGTCGCAATATTTTGCATTACCAACATATTCTTTATATCCTTCTCTTGTTGTTGTTTTATAATGTAAAGCCCTTAAGTCAGGGCATACGTAAATGTCCTGCTCTTTAACATATTGGAATTTATTTTTTGTGTACATTCCTTTTGTATGTGGAGACCTACGGTATCCCATTACAGATTTTAATTCCCTCTCATATAGTTTTTTACATATAAGATTTGTAGCATAACCAGCATCTGCACCAACATATTTTGTATTAAAATTAAACTTTTTTATTTGCACATCTAATCTATCGATATAAGGATCAACATCATTTATGTTTCCAGGAGTAACATACACATCAGTAATTATATTATGTCTGCTATCGACAGTTCTGTGATCTAAATATGAGAAGCCTTCCGGCTTGCCATCTCTCATCATATATCCACTGTCAGGGTCGGTTGTGCTAACTTTAGTTTCTTTTATTTTGGTAACAGGTTCTTTTTCTTTTAAAGGTTTTTTACCATGGTTTATTCTATCTTCTTCTACTGCTTTATTAAGTTCAGCTATATATTCTTTCGGCGTTTTTTCAACTTCAATTTTCACAAGCTTTCGCTTATTAGCATTTGCTTTTAGGTGTGTAGAATCTGTGTAAAGTATTTTACCGGTTACCATCTTAAGATTTATAGCCTTAAATACTACTTTGTCAAATATTTTTTGAAACACATCTGTACCTTTAAACCGTCTACGTCTATTTTGGCTAATTGTTGAATGATCTGGAATAGGATCAGTAAGACTTAGTCCTAGAAACCATCTATAAGCCACATTTACTTCAATGTCCTTTACAAGTTGTCGTTCAGATTTTATTCCAAATAAGTACCCAATAAACAGCATTTTAAAAAGTATAATAGGATCTACGCCAGGTCTTCCATTATCTAAGCAGTAATATTTTTTAGTCAGTTCTCTTATAAAAGAGAAATCCATGTATTTATCTATATTTCTCAGAATATGGTCTTTAGGAACTAAATCTTCTAAATACACCATTTCTAGTTTTTGTTGTGTGAAGTTCTTTTCATTAATCATAATAATGCCCTCCGAATTATAAAGTTTGTATACTATATATATTCGACATTGATGTCCTAAAATCCTTTTTGAATATGAAAAAAACACTCCAATTTTAAATTAGGGTGTTTTACATTTTATGTTTGTCAACGGTCTGAAAATGCCTAAGGGCATTTTCATTCCTTAGACATTAATTTCCTTATCTCTTCCATGAATGTATTAATATCTTTGAATTGCCTATAAACTGAAGCAAACCTCACATAAGATACCTCATCTACATTTTTTAATATGCTCATAATGATTTCTCCTATATAATCTGATTTCACTTCTGTAAGCATTTCATTGTTTAACTGTTTTTCTACTTCATCACAAATAGCTTCTATTTGTTTTCTTGACACCGGCCTCTTTTGGCATGCCTTCATAAGGCCATTTAATATTTTCGTTCTGTCAAAATATTCTCTATTAGAATCCTTCTTTATTACTAAAATAGGTACATCTTCCACTTTTTCATATGTAGTATATCTCTTAAAACAACTTAGGCACTCTCTTCTTCTTCTAGTTGCAATATTCTCATCTGTTGATCTAGAATCAACTACTTTACTTTCTTCACAGCTGCAATATGGACATTTCAATGGCCTTCACGTCCTTTTCATAGTATAGTTAGCAAATATACTAACATTATACACTTTTTCCTATTCGTTTTCTATATTTACATCACTACCATCTACAAGAATAACATCTACCCCAATTTTCTTTACTTTTTCCCAAGGTATCTCAACACTATTATTTTTATTGAACCAAGATGACTTTTGGGTTGGCATTAGGATTGAAATAATTCTATAGTCTTCACAATCAACTTTTAAATCTTTGATATATCCCATTTTTGAGCCTGAACTTATATCTATAATTTCCATCTGTCTTAAATTATTTATTGCAAACATTAAACTTTCCATTTTGTTCACCCCCAATAAGTTTTCATAAACCCTTTTTTTAAACCAGCTAGTCACTACTCTAGTCTATTTTTAGAGGCCTAGCACTTTATATTATTTATATTCATAAGTTATTAAAAATATTATTTATAATTAGAACATTTCTTTATTTGTTTCATTTTGCTTAATATTTAATCTTCAAATAATAACTTTTAAAATCGGTTTCTAAAATAAAATTATAAAAAGGGTCCTACTTGCGGCCCCTATACCATTTTATTTATTTCTTTTTGTAATCTTTTTATTATTCTTTTTTCAAGCCTTGAGATATAAGATTGTGATATTCCAAGTATATCAGCCACTTCTTTTTGTGTTTTTTCTATGGTTCCATTTAAGCCAAATCTTAATTGAACAATTTCTTTTTCTCTTGAATTTAAACGTTGCATAGCAAGCCAAAGCAATTGTTTATCTACATCTTCTTCAATAATATTATAAACCACATCGTTGTCCGTTCCAATAATGTCTGAGAGCAGCAATTCATTACCGTCCCAATCAACATTTAGAGGCTCATAAAGAGAAATTTCTGTTTTAATTTTACTATTTCGCCTAAGATACATTAAAATTTCATTCTCTATACATCTTGAAGCATATGTAGCTAGCTTAATGTTCTTTTCAGGATCAAAAGTATTAACTGCTTTTATAAGCCCTATGGTTCCTACAGAAATTAAATCTTCAACATTTAAGCCTGTATTCTCAAACTTCCTTGCTATATATACTACCAGTCTTAAATTTCTTTCAATTAAGGTAGCTCTCACCTGCTTATCACCTGTATCTAATTTAACCACTAACTCATACTCTTCATCCTTAGTTAAAGGAGGTGGCAATGCATCGTTCCCTCCTATATAAAACAAATTGTTTGAAAATATTTTGAATTTAGCAAATAACTTGTTTAACATCACTTTAAAATTGAACATAATTTCCTCCCCATCTATATTATTAGCACATAGCGATCATTTCCTATTAAATCATCTAACTTAGTATCCCTCTAGACATAAGAGCGTTATAGTCATTATCTTTGCTTAATTTATACTCACAAAATGCTATAATTACATCTCTTGTTTCAACATTCTTTTTATCAATATGAATATTAATATACTGTGGTTTAAACCCTATAAGCCTTCCATTAGTGCCATTCACTACATTATAAGGAATAAAGTAAGTGTTGTTTCTTTCTAACAAAATTTCGCTTAAAATATCCCGTTCAACAATTAATACTGGTAAGTTGGTAGCAGGTTCACGAAGCTCATTTCCAGTATCTAAAAATGCCTTAATAGTTTTTTTATAGCTTTTATTTATTATATCAACAGTGTATATAAGTGTTGATATTTTTTTTCTATCTCCAATAAAAATCATGATCCTGTATATCAATATATAAATTATCATTACTGAAAGCATTAATTTTTCGTAAGGAAAATTTATTATGATTATATCAAATGACATATTTTTACTATTGTTCATTTGTATAAATAAACACATTCCAGCTAAAAGTATTGAATATAATATAAATATTAAAGAAGCCTTAATATTGAATAAAATGTTTTTTTCTCTAAAAACAATTAAAATCATCGCGACTGGTACTAATATTTTAAAAGGTAAATATGTCAAGTATCTAAGCTTTGGATAGACTACTGTTAATACATATAAGCTGCCTATAAAACTTGAAAGACACATCCATATAAGATTTACTCTTTTTTTTAATGTTTGAACTGTAATATGCAATATGAATAGATTAACTATAAAATTCACTAATATAAGGACATCTATATATACTATCACTTGCTCTTCCTCCTTTAAAATTATTATATAACTTATGCAATCAAAATTTTGTCATTTTTTACAATATTTTTTTATTTTTATTCTTCTATAAATCACCATTTTTTTCCATATTGTGTTAGGAAATACAAAGTAAAAAAAAGGACCATTCCTTATTAATTCACCACGTTAACTAGCCCCTCTAAAACGACTTAAGTTAACTCAGTGAATTTGCATAGAGATTATGTCCTATTAGCAATTAAAATTGCCCTAAACGCAAATAAAGTGCCAAAAGGCACTTTACTATTTATTACTTGCTTTGTCTTCTTAAAAAAGCTGGAATTTCTAAATCAGAATCTCCATACTCTTTAGTATATGCAACTTCTTCAATAGGATTAACTGGTTCTTTTACTTTAGGCTTTGGGACAGTTTTATTTTGCACAACTTTGTCACTTTCAAAACCAGTTGCAATAACTGTTATTCTTATTTCATCTTTTAGGTCTTCATCTATAACTGCACCAAATATAATATTAGCGTCTGGGTCAGCTGCACCTTGTACAATTTCCGCAGCCTCATTTATTTCAAGTAAACCTAAGTCCATTCCACCAGTAATATTTAAAAGTACACCTGTAGCACCGACTATAGAAGTTTCTAGTAACGGACTTGAAATAGCTTGTTTTGCTGCCTCTTGAGATCTATTATCACCAGAGGCTCTACCAACACCCATATGTGCAAGACCTTTAGCAAGCATAATTGTTCTCACATCTGCAAAATCTAAATTTACAAGACCGGGTATAGTAATCAAATCAGATATACCTTGTATACCTTGTCTTAAAACATCATCTGCCATTTTGAAAGAGTCCATCAATGTAGTTTTTTTATCTACCATTGTTAATAATCTTTCATTTGGAATTGTTACTAAAGTATCAACTACTTCTTTAAGCGTTTTTATTCCGATTTCAGCATTAATCATTCTTTTTCTGCCTTCAAAAGGGAATGGTTTTGTTACAACTCCTACAGTAAGTATTCCCATGGATTTAGCGATTTCTGCAACTACAGGTGCAGCTCCAGTACCTGTACCGCCTCCCATACCTGCAGTAATAAATACCATATCCGCTCCTTTTATTGCTTGAGAAATTTCTTCTTTACTTTCTTCTGCTGCTTTCATACCTATTTCTGGATTAGCGCCTGCTCCTAGCCCCTTAGTTAACTTATCACCAATTTGAATTTTTTGAACTGCATGAGAAAGAATTAAAGCTTGTTTATCCGTATTTATCGCTATAAACTCCACGTTTTTGAGTCCCTCTATAATCATTCTGTTTATAGCATTGTTTCCTCCGCCTCCACACCCAATTACTTTAATTTGAGCAAATTCTTGAACATCAACATCAAAATCTAGCACAACACTACCTCCTCTTTAGAAAAAATCTGCAAAAAAACCTTTTATTTTTGATGCAAATCCATTTTCTACTTTTATATTTTTGTTTTTTGACCATTTGTTATCATATGAATGTTCATCTGATTCTTCCAATGAACTATTACTAGTTTTAATATTATTAACAGCTTGAAGCACTATACCTACTGCTGTAACATATATAGGGCTAGCTGCTCCTACATACTCTGGTGAACCTATTCTCACTGACTTATCGAGTATAACTTTACTGAGTTCATTAGTGCCTCTTAATAAAGCTATACCTCCACCAACTATTACTACTCCAGAAGTTTCATTATAAAATCCACTATTTACTAGGTTTCTTTTAATTAAATGTAATAACTCATCTACTCTAGCATAAATTATATCAACTAATAAATTATTATCAATTTCCATTAAATTATCATAAGAATCTTTGACTCTAATTTTCTCAACGTTTTCTCCTTTTTCTTTAATTAAGCTTCCATATTTAAGCTTTAATCTTTCACCTTCGCTAAAAGGAACTTTAAGACAAACCGAGATATCGTTGGTTATGTTATCTCCACCTAATTGAATAATAGAAGTATGTTTTAATTTTCCACTCTTGTAAATAGAAATATCAATAGTTTGTGCTCCAACATCAACTAGTGCTATTCCCATGTCCTTTTCTTCTTTTCGTAATACAGCCTCTGATATAGCTGATGGTTGAAGTACTATCCCATTAACTTTAATTCCAGCTCGCTTCACACTTTTTAATAAATTACTAACTACTGTGGATTGTGCCATGACTACTTGTCCTTCAACTTCTAGCCTTATACCACTCATTCCTCTAGGGTCTTTGATATTATCATATCCATCAACAATATATTGTTCGGGCTCAACACCTACTATTTCTTTATCGGGCGGAACTGAGATGAGTTTAGCTGCCTCAATTACCCTGTCCACGTCGCTCTGCTTTATTTCTCTGTCTTCAGAAGATATCGCAATCATACCTGTATTTCTTACTAGTTCACAAATTCCTCCAGGTAAAGATATATACCCTTCATTGATTTGTGTATCTGTCATACGCTCTAATTGTGTAATACATTTTTTTATAGCTTCCGCTGTACTATCAATATCTATTACAACTGATTTATTTAAACCACTACATACAACTGATGTAATGCCTATAATCTGAAGTTTTCCATTACTACTGATTTTACCAACTGATCCACATATTTTTGATGATCCTAAATCAATCCCTACTATTTGTTCATTCATTAAGTTTATCCCCCCTCATAAGAGAAACCTTAAGTGTATATATTCAACAAAAAGATAAATTTTCCTCTTAATTTAAATGATTTTTTTAAATATTTATTATAAATTTAAATATAATCAAAATTAATTTCATTTTATTGTATATTTGCAGATATATATAACCTTAATTTCAAATTAGTAAATACATTATATTATGATGTTAAAAAGCTAACTTGTCCTTCTAGACTAATTATAATAGCAAAATATAGAAAAAGCAATATCATATCGTTAAGTAAATCAACCAAATAGTATATAAATTGGTTAATTTTACATTAAATTAAAAATAAAGCTGAAAGCTATAATTTATCTATGCTTTTAGCTTGTTTTTTAATTATTTACTAAAGCGATAGCATTCTTACAATCATTTCATTGTCAACTGAGTAATTAATTGCTTCCTCTTTAGATATAACACCTTTTTTATATAACTCTGCAATTGACATATCCATAGTTTTCATACCATATTTCCCGCCAGTTTGAACACAAGATTGTAATTGATGTGTCTTGCCTTCGCGGATAAGATTTTGAATTGCTGGAGTTGATATCACTACCTCAAGCGCTGCTACTCTCCCTCTTCCACTTATCTTAGGTATTAATTGTTGAGAAACTATTCCCTGCATTACCGCTGATAATTGAACTTTAATTTGTTGCTGCTGATATGGAGGAAATACATCAACTATTCTATCTACTGTTTTTGCTGCACCTATAGTATGTAAAGTAGAGAAAACCAAATGTCCAGTTTCAGCTGCAGTAATAGCAATAGAAATCGTTTCAAGATCTCGCATTTCACCTACTAATATAACATCTGGATCCTCTCTAAGAATAGCCCTTAATGCATTTTTATAATTTTTACTGTCTTTTCCGATTTCTCTTTGATTAATAATGGATTTGTTATGTTTGTGTAAATATTCAATAGGGTCCTCGAGTGTTATAATATTACATGCTCTAGTAGAATTAATTTCATTAACCATAGCAGCGAGAGTTGTACTTTTACCACTACCTGTAGGCCCTGTCACTAAAACTAGCCCTCTTTGTTTTGTGGTAAGAACCCTAACAACCTCTGGAAGCTCAAGCTGTTTAATAGTAGGTATTTTTAATGCAACTACTCTAATAGCTATAGTATCGCTTCCCCTATGTTTATAAACATTAACCCTAAATCTTCCAAGTCCGTAAATAAAGTAAGACGTATCGATTTCTCCATTTTGACAATATTTTTCATAAGAATTTTCTAAAATTTCTCTTGAGTATTTTTCAGTGTCTGCTGGAGTTAATTTATCTTTTCCTGTTTGTATTAAATTACCATCGACTCTAATGATTGGCACTGAGTCCACTGTAAGGTGCAAATCTGATGCATTTTGTTCTGTTGTCTTTTTTAGTAATTCACTAAGAGGTATCATTATTGGTCCTCCTGTTCTTTTAATGAAGCTTCCAAATATATATGCCAAATTGAGTTCTAAATTTTAGAATCTTCTTGTCACTTAAAATTTTTGCTCCATTTTCATCACCTAACTGCAGAAATTTTATTTTCTCAGATAAATAATTTAAATACATTCTTTCCCGAAATATTTTGTATCTTTAATGAAAATCGTTAAGATGCTTTATTTGACTAACGGTGTACATTTTATAATTATACCATAGTTGTTACAATTTATTAGAACTATTCAACCTATTTTTACTAGTACTATTTAATTCCTTATTAAGCTTCTTTAATGCCCTCTTTTCAATTCTAGAAACATAGGACCTTGAAATCCCTAAGATCAATGCAATTTCTCTTTGAGTTCTAGGGTTACCATCAAGTAATCCATATCGCATTTGAATTATTGTTTTTTCTCTATCCATTAAAGCTACGTTTATCTTATTATAAAGCTTTTTAATTTGTATTTTACTTTCTACTATATCAATAATAGAATCTTCATCGCTGCTTAACACATCCATAAGTGATATCTCATTACCCTCTTTATCAATACCAATAGGGTCTTGCAGGTAAACCTCCCCTTTTGTTTTCTTATTATTGCGAATAAGCATAAGTATCTCGTTTTCTATGCACCTTGCAGCATAGGTGGCAAGCCTTGTTCCCTTACCTATATCAAAGGAATCAATGGCTTTAATAAGACCTACAGTTCCAATAGAAATCAGGTCATCTACATCCTTTCCTGGATAGGAATATTTTTTTACTATATGTGCAACTAGTCTTAGATTTCGTTCAACTAATACACCTTTAGCTAGTAACTCGCCGTCCTTTAACTTTTTTAAATAGGATTTCTCCTCTTCTTCACTTAATGGTTGAGGGAATGAACTACTTCCAGTTATATAAGCCGTCAAAAGTGTAACATTTCCAATCATATCTAATAAACAATTTATGAAAAACACAGATGTTCCTCCTAATAGAGCTTATAATATAATATGATTTATTTTACTAAAAGTGCCTGTACATGGAAATTTATTTTATTATTTTATATATTTCTTTAGCTAATAACATTCCTTCCGAAATCTTTAATGCAGCCTCACAGGAGATGTTTTAATGGCGTTAACTACTTTTTTAAATATCGGAGCCGCTGTACCTCCACCTTCTTCATCTGCTACACCTTTTACATTACTCATCTCAATATTATTTACATATACAACCATGGAATAATTTTTCCCGTTTAAATTGAAAAAGCCAACAAACCATCCATCGGAACACTTCTGACTTTCTTTTTTCCCATTTACTAATTTATTTACATAGTATGTAGTAGTGCCCGTTTTCCCACCTATATCCATGCCTTTAATTGAAGCCTGGGTTCCTGTGCCTTTGTTTACTACATCCATCATATGAAGTTTCACAGCTTCTGCAGTTTCTCTTTTTAATATGGTCGTATTTTTAGGGGTAATTTCCCCTAGAATTTTATTATCGTCATTTACGTATGCATCTATTATGCTTGGCTGAACATACACTCCATTATTTATAATAGTATTAGGAATACTCATGGCTTCTAGCGGCGTTATTCTAACATTCTGACCAATAGCTGTTTGACTTGTATCACCATCCGTAGGGTGTAATAAATCCGCCATGTCAAACTTACCACTGGCCTCTTGATGAATATTTAATACTTTATGTAACATCCCTTGTTTTTCTGCATAATCATATATATTTTTAAAACCTATTTTCCAACCTAGTTGAGCAAATATGTTATTAGAAGATTTGGCTAGCGCCTCTGCAACTGTAAATGTTTCTCCCTTAAAAGGCTCTTCTAGAAATATTTTAGGACTTACTGTATATTTTTTATAGTTATCTATTTTGTTCGTGTCTAAACCAGCTTCATCCACAATAACTTTAAAAATCGATCCCGGCAAAGCTCCATTAGTACTTGGATATCCTAAGTTCGCATTATAAGCGTTATCATCCTTTTGTACCATCGCCCTTATCTTTCCATTATTGCTCTCCATTACTACAACACCAATTTGACTATACTTTTTGTAGATTCCCTCATGAATAACAGCGCAGGCTTTATCTTGGATTTCTTTATCTAATGTAAGTCTTACATTAACATTGTTTTTAGGATTAATAATTTTGCCCGCAGCTATTTCGCCATTAACCCCTTTAGCAAATCTAATTTTTGTATAATCATTATTTTTAGTTTTATTGTATATTTCCATTTCCAAAGAATCAGTACCTTTGAATACATAATCACTAACGACTTTTTTAGATACAGGATCAACGTGTTCTTTATTGTATTTCGGGTCTATCAATACATTTTCAATTTTCCAATTCCTATCCTTGATCACTTCATTAGCTACATAGGTATAAAATCCTTTTACTTTTTTAATATCTTTAAGTTTATTATAAGTCACTTCATCAATTTTATATCTTATTTTCTCTCCATTACCATTACCTTTTATTTTTTCTAAATCATAGCCTTTATCATAGTTTCTTAAAGTAATAGTTAATGCTTGCATGTCATATTTGCTAGTATATTCATTAAATCTCAAATAATCGACAGGATCAATAATCGCATAGTAACTCACAGCATAATTCAAAAGATCTCGCCCATTACAGTCAGTTAAACTATATAGCGACCCATATTGTTCATCTATTGTATATTGTGAATTAAACATAGTTTTCAAGGGTTCAGATTTAAAATACATGTAATTCATGATTCTCCAAATTAAAAAACAAAATAATACCGTAAACACACCCATTACCGTCCAAGTTCTTTTTTTAATTTCACTTCTTTGATTTGAGTAACCAAAGATATTATTTCTACTACTCATAAAAAAACACCTCACCTAGGCTAATTCTCGCCTAGATTGAGATGTTTTATACTTCAAATATGTTATTTTTTCTTTTGCTGTTTCTGCAGTATTTGGCTTATATTAGCTGTAATTATATCTATAGCTACCTTATTATGTCCGCCTTCAGGTATAATAATGTCAGCGTGTCTTTTGGTAGGTTCAATAAATTGTTCGTGCATTGGTTTAACAACATTTAAATATTGATTTATAACAGAATCTGTTGTTCTACCTCTCTCGGTAATATCTCTTGTAAGTCTTCGTATAAACCTAACATCTGCATCTGTGTCTACATATATTTTAATATCCAGCATGTCACGAAGAACCTTTTCCTGGAGTACAAGAATTCCTTCAAATATAATAATTTCCTTTGGCTGCACGGAAACTGTTTCTTCTATTCTATTATGCATTTCAAAATTATATATAGGCTTTTCAATAACCTTTCCTTCTAAAAGAAGATTTAGGTGTCTCACTAATAGTGAAGTATCAAAAGCATCCGGATGATCATAATTTGTTTTTATTCTTTCTTCAAAAGAAAGATTACTCTGATCCTTATAATAAGAATCTTGTGCAATCATTGTAATACATGTCTCATCAAAATGTTTATAAATTTCTCTCGCTATAGTGCTTTTTCCTGAACCCGTTCCTCCGGTTATCCCTATTAAAACCGGGCGATACATTATTCTTTCTCCTTAGATTTGATAAGTATATCATTCTCATGTAGTCTTTCTTTAACATTTACAGTGAATAACATCTGGGCACTTGGTGCAGCAGCTATGCTTTCGCCCTTAGAATTTCTCATATCATTAAGCACAATTAAAACATTATCTCCTACAGGCCTTAATACTTCAACAGTATCACCCTGGAATACTTTATTCCTTTGTTCCACTAATGCAATATTATTTTCCGAATGGTATTCGCGTACAATTCCAACTATATCGTAATCTCTAATATATGAAGAGGATTCATGTATCTGTTTATTGGGATCTCCAAAGTAGAACCCAGTATAATATTGTCTGTGACTCGGTTTCAAGAGGTTATCCATCCATTTTTTTTGAAATTTATAATTTACTGAATCCTTCATATATGTATCCAAAGCTTCTCTATAGGATTTACATACAGAAGCAACATAATATGAGCTTTTCATTCTTCCTTCTATTTTAAATGACGTTATCCCTGATTCTACAAGTTCCGGTATATGTTCTATCATGCATAAGTCCTTTGAATTCATTATGTAAGTGCCTTTATCATCTTCTATTATAGGAAAGTACTCACCATCTCTTTTTTCTTCCGTTAAGAAATATTTATATCTACATGGCTGGGCGCATTGTCCACGATTTGCATCTCTTCCCGTCATATAATTTGACATAAGACATCTTCCCGAATAGGCCATACACATAGATCCATGGACAAAAGCTTCAAGTTCACAAGTATCCGGCAACTTTGCTCTAATTTCTTTAATTTCACCTAGAGACAATTCTCTTGCAAGAACAATTCTTTTGACCCCTTGCTTATGCCAAAAAATAGCTGATTTGTAGTTTACATTGTTAGATTGGGTACTCAAATGAATTTCTAAATTTGGTACAACTTCTCTAGCCGTCATAATAATTCCTGGGTCAGAAACGATAATAGCATCTGCACCTAGTTCATATATTTCTTTTAGATAACCTTCTAGGCCTTCTAAATCGTCATTATGAGGAAATACATTTAATGTAACATATACTCTTTTACCTTTGGAATGTGCAAAGTCTATACCTTCTTTTAATTGAACATTGCTAAAATTATCCGCAAAAGCTCTTAAATTCAATTTACTTCCGCCTAAATAAACTGCGTCTGCTCCAAAATTTATAGCTGCTTTTAATTTCTCCAAATTACCTGCCGGTGCTAATATTTCTGGTTTCATTAGTTTCATGCCTCCTTACTTCCCCCTGCAAACTTTCTTACTGTAACTGAGATACCATCACCCATTGGTATTACAGAAGTTACAAGGTTATCATTATTAGATACTAGTTCTAAATAGCTTTTCATACGTTTTATTATAGTGATTTTTCTACGTGTTGCGAGTTCTTTCGATGCAACCATTCCTCGAAAAAGTACATTATCAGCAATAAGAACTCCCTCTCTTTTTAAGAGTCTCAAGCAGTGAGGAAGAAAATGATTATAGTGACCTTTACCTGCATCCATAAAAATCATATCATATTCATCTTGGAGACTTTCTAAAATCTCTAAACAATCTCCTTTTAGAACAGTAATTTTATTCTGCATTCCGTATTTTATTATATTCGCATTTGCAATTTCTATCATTCTTTCATCTCTTTCAATAGTCGTAATTTCACTTAACCCACCGGAAGTTAAATTCATTAAAATAGAAGAATATCCTATAGCCGTGCCCAGCTCTAAAATTTTTTTAGGTCTATTTATAGTTATCATTAATTCCAAAAATTTAGCAGTTTCTTTTTGAACTATAGGGACTCTATTCTCGAGAGCAAATTTCTCTAGCTCATCTAAAATACCAACATTACTTGGAATGAGATCTCTTAAATATTGTTCCATATAATCATATGTTATCCCACTCATTTAATTTCCTCCAAAATTCATTAATGCACATAAAAACAAATAACAAGTCAACGATATAATTATACTGACTTGTTATTTATTCTCATGTGACTAACACTAACTAAAATCCTTGTGTTACATCTTTGACCTTTAAAAATTCATTATAGTCATCTGTAAAAAAATGCTTTCCATCATTACTTAAAACAAAGTATAAATAATTTGTTTTAGTAGGAGATAAGGCTGCTTTAATAGATTCTTTTCCTGGGTTACATATTGGACCTACAGGAAGTCCTGTCACCTTGTAGGTATTATAAGGTGACTTAACCTCTAAATCTTTATTGTATAATTTTTCCTTATGTTTACCTAAAGAATATAAAACAGTTGCACAAGATTGTAACTTCATGTCTTTTTTTAGCCTATTATAAAAAACTGATGCCACTTTAGCTTTTTCATTTTTATCACTAGTTTCTCTTTCAACAATTGATGCCATTATTATTATATCATCTAATTTCTTCATCTCTATAGGCGTTTCTATATTTATTTCATTTATAGTACTATAAAACTTATCCACCATTAATTTTATTATTGCATTTCCACTCATACCGGCTTTAAGATCATATGTAGATGGAAAAAGAAAACCTTCCAAATTAAATTTTCGGTTTTCTTTTTCCGTAATATAAGTAGGCAGCTTGTAAGTTTTACAGCTATCAATAAATTTTTCTTTGTTTATTATGCCTTTTTCTTGTAGCATATTTGCAATACTATTTATATCAAATCCCTCAGGTATTGTTACTTTAATAATGTCTTTTTCATTTCCTACAGTTGATAAAATTTTTATAAACTCCACAACTGTAACATCCTTTGGTATCAAGAACTTTCCTGTATGAACATTAGATTTTATTTTGTTTGATTTGATATAAAATTTTATAATACTTGCATTTTTTATAGCACCAATTTGGTTTAAATCATCTAGTACACTATACAAAGCGTCTCCATTTTTCACATTAACATAGATATCTTTATTAGTTTTAATAGGATGCTGTATTATCTTTTTATACTGAAAATTACCAGCTAATACGCAAACTATTAAAACCATAATTAATAGCACTATCTTTTTCATTAAACCACCCCATAATTTATGCTATTTGCTTTTTTTGCTAGTTGCTCTTTTTCTTTCTCCTGAATCTAATATTCTTTTTCTCATTCTGATATTTAGAGGAGTAATTTCAACTAACTCATCAACAGCTATAAATTCTAAGCATTGTTCTAGTGTCATTTGTTTTACTGGAACTAGTTTTGGTGATTCATCTGCTCCTGAAGATCTAGTATTTGTTAATTGTTTCTTTCTACAAATATTTATCTCCATATCTCCAGCTCTTGCACATTCTCCTGCAATCATTCCTGCATATACAGGCACTCCTGGTTCTAGGAAAAGAGTACCACGATCCTGAGCATTAAATAATCCGTAAGTAATTGATTCTCCTGTTTCAAATACAATTAAAGAACCTCTACTTCTATCTGGTATTTCACCTCTGTATTTATCGTAACCATCTAGAACGTGATTCATTATACCATTACCCTTGGTATCAGTCATAAGTTCACTTCTAAATCCAATTAATCCTCTTGATGGTATTTTAAATTCTAATCTAGTGTATCCATTTATAGCTGAAGTCATATTTACCATTTCTGCTTTTCTAGGTCCCATTTTCTCCATTACTACGCCCATAAATTCTTCTGGTACGTCAATTGTAAGGTACTCAATTGGCTCTGTTTTATGGCCATTTTCTTCTTTAAATATAACATTTGCTTTTGACACTTGGAATTCATATCCTTCACGTCTCATAGTTTCAATTAGAACTGAAAGATGAAGTTCTCCTCTTCCACTTACTTCAAAACCATCATCAATTTCTTTTACTCTTAAACTAACATTGGTTTCAAGCTCTTTGATAAGTCTATCTCTTATGTGTCTTGATGTAACATAAGTTCCTTCTTTTCCTGCAAAAGGAGAATTATTAACCATGAAATTCATAGTTAGTGTAGGCTCATCAATTTCAACGAATGGAAGAGCTTCTGGTTCATTAATATCAGCTATTGTCTCTCCGATGTTAATGTCTGGAATACCAGAAACTGCTACTATATCACCAAGCATTGCTTCTTCAGTTTCTTCTCTTTTAAGACCTTTGTAAACAAAAAGAGCTGAAACTTTAACATTGTTTATTGTGCCATCTTTTCTTATAAGTGCGATAGGTTGATTTCTTTTGATTGATCCTCTTTCGATCTTTCCTATTCCAATCTTACCAACATACTCATTATAATCAATAGTTGAAATAAGCAATTGAAGTGGCATATCTAAATATCCTTCTGGTGCCTTTACATTCTTTACTATAGAATCAAATAATGGTTCCATGTTGTCACTTACATCATCAACATTTAATTTAGCAAATCCTTCTCTAGCAGAAGCATATACCACTGCAAAATCTAATTGTTCATCATCCGCTCCAAGTTCAACAAATAGGTCAAAGACTTCATCAAGAACATGTGTAGGACGACCATCTTTTCTATCAATTTTGTTTATAACAACGATTGGCTTAAGGTTTAATTCTAATGCCTTTTTTAAAACGAATTTAGTTTGTGGCATTGGACCTTCATATGCATCAACTACAAGAAGTACGCTATCAACCATTTTAAGTACTCGTTCAACCTCTCCACCGAAGTCAGCGTGGCCAGGAGTATCAACTATATTTATTTTAATTCCATTATGCATTATTGCAGTATTTTTAGAAAGAATTGTTATTCCTCTTTCTTTTTCTAAATCGTTAGAGTCCATTACTCTTTCTTGTACTTTTTCGTTTTCTCTAAAAACATGGCTTTGTTTAAGTAAACAATCCACTAGTGTTGTCTTACCGTGATCTACGTGAGCAATTATTGCTATATTTCTAACATCATTTCTTGTAAATAAATTCATATTAATCCTCCAATTTTTTTTCGTAAGTTAAACATATTACACAAACAAAAATTGGATACGTCTTTAAGTACCCAACTTTCGCATTTACTATACTTATTTTAATGTTATCTTGCAAAAAAGTCAACTATGTATAGCATTCATTATTAAAAAAATGATACATTTACTTAAATTACATCATTTACTTGGTTTTTTCATCACATCATCCCACATAAATACAAATGCTTCCTCTGTAGGATTTGTCGTTTACATTATTTACAAATACACTTGTCACAAACACCATAGAATTTCAAACTATGATCTTCAATCTTAAAGTTATATTTTTTTTCAACAATAGTCTCTAATTCCTCTAGTAAATCTCCCTGCACCTCTAATACTTTACCACAGCGATTACATATTAGGTGATGATGTTGATGTCTCTCATTTTCATGGTTAAGTTCATATCTACTACAGCCATCATCTAAATCAAACTTTCGAATTACACCCATTTCTTCTAAAAGTTGAACTGTTCTATAAATTGTAGCAAGACCTATTTCTGGACAGTCAGATTTAACCAAGTCATATAGTTCTTCCGCAGTAAGATGGCTACCTTCACTCTTAATTATCCCATTTAAAATAGCCCTTCTCTGCGGAGTAAGCTTATAGCCCTCTTGTTTTAGAGTTTCTTTTAAACTCTCAACGCTCTCTGGAGATACCTTTGACATATATATACCCCTTTTCTACAAACATCATTTGACTCATAGATAAAATTATATTAAGTATACTTTTATTTTAATCCTTTATTATAATATTGTCAATTGATAATCATTTAGTTTTAAGAAAATAGGTTAATTAGTTTGAAAATATATTAAAATGTCTTAATTTAGAATCTTTTTGCTTAAATACTATTATAGTTCTCCTGAAGAAATTGCGTCATACGCCTCCGAAATCATTTCAAACTCTTCATCATCATCTATTGTAACTAAAATATCCTCACCCTCTGCGTCCTTATCTATTCTTAGTGCAATTGCATCAATATCTTCTTCACCAGTTGGCGCAACTATAACATATTCCTTATCTTTAATGTCCAATTTCGTTAGTACGTCAAATTCTATTTCTTTACCCTCTTCATCATATAATAATACGGTTTCAACATTGTTATCCATTTTATTTTCTCCTTTCAATTTATGCAATCAATAATATCTTAATACCCGTTGCATATTTTTGTAAATTTCATTTTATAGATGTGTGCCTAAACTATCTAAATATCCTTGTAAAATGAATGTAGCCGCAATTTTATCTACAATCTTTTTTCTTTTTGATCTAGATAAATCGCCCTCGAGCATTACTCTATTAGCAGCTACTGTTGATAATCTTTCATCCCACATTTTCACTTCTAAATTTAATGTTTCTTTAAGCTTTTCACAAAAACGCTGAACCTTTTCCCCTTGTGGTCCTATAGTTCCATTCATATTTTTAGGGAGGCCTGATACAAAACTTTCTACATTGTATTCCTTACATATTTTAGAAAGTTCCTCTATATCTAGAACTATGCTTTTCCTTTTAATTGTTGTAATTCCCTGTGCTGTTAATCCTAATGGATCGCATACAGCTACCCCTATTGTTCTGTCTCCAATATCTAACCCTAATATTCTCATCCAAATGCTCCTTTAATAATAGCCTAGTTAATGTACACCATTAACTTTAAAAAATAAAATGCCCCCTATGGGCATTTTACTTTTTTATGTCTAGATAAGATTTCAAAACTTCTTCCAATATCTCATCTCTCTCTAGCTTTCTTACCATCGCTCTTGCTCCATTGTAGTTCGTTATATATGTCGGATCTCCTGAAATTAGATATCCTACCATTTGGTTCACTGGGTTATAGCCCTTTTTTATAAGTGAATTATATACGTCAGTCAAAATAGTTTTTGTTAAATCTTTTTTATCTTTTACAAAATCAAATTGGACTGTATTTTGATTATTATCCATTATATACACCCCTTTCCTCATCATACGCTAAACACTAAAATTTATCCCATTTGAATACGCTAGGAAATCATTTGGTAATATAGTAAATTTTTTCAGTTGTAATAAGTTCCATAATTACATACTAACTATAATTAAATTACTTATTATTAATTATATTATAAAACAACTATTGCAAAAAGTATACTATTTTACCAATCTTTCAATTATAGAGCATACATTCATTATTGCTTCATCTAATTTTTCGGGAAGTTTTCCACCTGCCTCTGCCATGTCAGGCCTTCCACCACCGCCACCACCAGCGATTTTAGCAACTTCTTTAATTATTTTCCCACAGTGTATTCCTTTATCTATTGCTGACTTAGACGCCATTGCAACAAATTGTACTTTATCGTCTGTACAGCTTCCTATTACCACTACACCATCAACAATCTTATTACGAAGTTTATCAGCTAAATCTCTTAAAGCATCTCCGTTTATATTTTTTACAGCTCCCGAAATCACTTTAACACCTTTGACCTGTTTAATATTCTCTAAAATTTCATCTACTGAAGAACTGGCTAATTTTTCTTTTAATAATACTATTTCCTTTTCTTTGTCTTTTAATTCTACCAATTGAGTTTGTAATTTATTTATTATGTCTTTTTCTGAACATTTTAATGTACTTCCAATATATTTTAATAAATTACTTTTATCTTCTACATATTTTATAGATTCACTACCAGTTATAGCTTCAATTCTTCTAACCCCTGCCGCTACTCCTGCTTCAGATAAAATTTTAAATAATCCGATTTCGCCTGAATTTCTAACATGAGTACCGCCACATAATTCCTTACTATACTCTCCTACAGATACTACTCTAACATCTCCTTGATATTTTTCATCAAATAATGCTATAGCTCCAGTTTCCTTAGCTTTCTCTATGGTCATAACCTCAGTCTCTACCTTATACGCCTTCATAATATTGTCATTTACAACTTTCTCAACTTTAGCAATCTCTTTCTCAGTTAGTGCAGAAAAATGAGTGAAGTCAAACCTTAATCTATCTTCATTTACATAAGAACCTGATTGATGAACGTGATCACCTAAAACTCTTTTCAGCGTTTCTTGTAGCATGTGAGTTACAGTATGATTTTTACAAATTTGAGCTCTCCTATCTTCGTCAACCTTAAGAGTTACTATTTCATCTGCTATCAATATTCCTTCTAACACCTCAATAAAATGTATTATTTTTCCAGAAATATCTTTTTGGCAATCGTACACTTTTACTTTAAAATTATCATTAAAAATTATTCCCTTATCTCCAATTTGCCCTCCCATTTCTGCATAGAAAGGAGTATCTTCGGTTACAATAATCCCTTTTGAACCCTTTGAAAGGTCTGTAACATGCTCTTCGCAACTAATTAAAAATTTAGCCTTAGATTCTAATTGTATTTTATCATATCCATCAAATTTTGTTTCTATATTTTTAGGAATTAAGTTCATTGAACTTTCTCCACTGCCCATATAATTTGACTGTACTCTAGCAGCTCTTGCCCTTTGCTTTTGACTTTGCATTGCAGCATTAAATCCTTCTAAATCAATTTTTATACCAGCATCGCTAAGTATTTCTTCTGTAAGCTCATATGGAAAACCATAGGTATCGTATAATTTAAAAGCTTTATCTCCACCTAAAATTTTATTGTATTTTTTTTGAAGCTCTTCTATGTAAACTTTTAAAATATCCATACCAGAATCTATAGTTTCTAAAAATCTTTCCTCTTCAATTTTTATAACTTTCTTAATATAGGATGATTTTTCTTTTAATTCTGGGTATGCTTTAGAGGAGTTTTCAATAACAGTATCGCAAAGTTCACTTAAAAAAGTATTTTTAATTCCAATTAACCTACCATGCCTTGCCGCACGCCTTAGTAGTCGCCTAAGAACATAACCTCTTCCCTCATTAGACGGAAGTACACCATCACTTATCATAAAGGTTGTGCTTCTAACATGGTCTGTTATAACTTTTAAAGATATCGACTCATTACAGCTATCGCCACATTTCACGCCTGAAATTCTTGAAACTTCTTCTAAAATATTTTTTATAGTATCTACTTCAAATATACTATCTGTGCCTTGCATTATGCCAGCTATTCTCTCGAGACCCATACCTGTATCTATATTAGGATTTTTTAATTTGTTGTAGTTACCATGCTCATCCTTATTAAATTGAGTGAACACTAAATTCCAAAATTCTATTACTCTATCTTCATTGCCTGCCTTAATAAACTCTTCTTCCGTTTTTATTTGGCCGAGTTCTACATTTCTATCGAAGTGTATTTCTGAACTCGGTCCACAAGGTCCTTGACCTATTTCCCAAAAATTTTCTTCTTTTCCTAATCTAAAAATACGTGAAGGATCAACATCAGTATTTTTACTCCATACATCAAAAGCCTCATCATCCTCTAAATATATAGTTATATATAAATTTTCTTTTGGTATTTTCAAAACCTCTGTTGCATATTCCCAAGCCCATGGTATAACCTCTTTTTTGAAATAATCACCAAAAGAAAAATTTCCAAGCATTTCAAAGAAAGTGCCATGTCTTGATGTCTTTCCTACATTCTCAATATCTCCTGTCCTAATACATTTTTGACAATTAGTTATTCTAGTATTAGGTGGTGTTTTAATTCCTGTAAAATATGGTTTAAGTGGTTGCATACCCGCATTTACAAGCAATAAACTGCTGTCATTCTTAGGTACTAGAGGAAAACTTTCTAGTCTAAGATGCTCTTTACCTTCAAAAAAATTTAGAAACGATTCCCTAATTTCATTTAATCCTAATTTTTCCATAATATCTCCTCCGATTGTTTATAGACTGTGTTAACACGATCTATTTATGCTAATTTTATATATAGAATTTTAAAATTCATAATTTTCTAAAATATAAAAAAAAACCTTCACTTCCCTAAAGCAAGGGACGAAAGTTTTCCGCGTTACCACCCTAATTATATCACTATATAATTAATAACAATTAATTACACTGCAATATCTCTCAACAAAATAAGGTTCAAAGACAGCTTCAATATGGCTATCAAGAAGTTTTCACCCTCCACTTCCTCTCTAAATGACTAACTATATTTACTAATTCTTATCATTACCTGATATTAACTTATATATACTATAGTACATTTTACCTTAATACTTCAAGATATGCAAATTATAAATAAAAATATATTGCTTATTCCTAGAATAGATAATAGTTTAAGTCCTCATATATAACTTTTATCACTACTCCTAGTGGCACTGCTAGTATCATACCTAAAATCCCTCCAACCTTCCCACCTATAACCAACAATAATATTACTGTTAATGGGTGCATACTTATACTATCTCCAATTATTTTTGGTGACAATATACTTCCTTCGATTTGTTGAAGTGCAAATAGCCACAACGCTGTATATAAAGCTATTTTTGGAGAGTCAAGCAGAGCTATTAAAATGATAGGTATTACCCCAAATATAGGTCCAAAGTAAGGTATTATATTAAAAATTCCATTTATCAATGAAAGTATCAAAGGAAAATCAACTTTCATAAACATTAATATCAAAAATGTAGCAATGGTTATAATTCCACATAAGATAAATTGACTTATAATATACCTTCCTAATACTTTATCAATATCCGCTATGATTCTCTTTATTATATTTCTGCTCTCTGGTGGAAAAACTATCAATGCCTTATTTATCATGTTTTCACTATCGCATAAAAAGTAATATACTATTAAAGGCGAAACCATGTAAGTTAATATATTCTCACCGATGCCCATGATAGAATCTAATATTTTATCAAATATTAGAAGTATTTGAGCATTTGATTTTTGGTATATAGTAGTCATAATACTACTCATGACTCTGCTTCTATTTAATACTTTTATTTTCATATTTGCATTAATTAAATATTTTTGCAAATCATTTATTGCCTTATTTATGTCTAAACTTTCTCTAAATATTGATGGAATTACCACTATAAACGTTAATAATACTAAACTTAATAAACCGACTATTATTAAACAAGCAGAAGCTTTTTTATTTACTCCTTTTCTAATTAAAAGCATATATAATGGTTTTAGTATATATGCCACAATGAAAGAAATAAAGACTAAATTTATTAATTGTTTAACAATAGGGATTTTTATTAACATAAAGAGTACAACTACAAAAATAATAATACTGAGAATCGTAATAGCTAACTTCTTTTTGCTAATTTTTTTCATCGGCTTTTCCCTCCACAAAGAAGTTATGTGGCATACTTTTAAAACATGATTCATCAAAATTGGGAATGTAGAGAATATTTTCTTCTCCAAGTATTAGTTCATTTATTAGCATTATTCTTTTCCCTCTAAGTAAATTTGTAATAAATCCAGAAGACACTATAATTCCTTTTATTTCAAATGTATCACATGAAAAAGTAATATCCTCCACCATACCAAATACATTGCTACATTTATCTATTACATCCATATTAATAAAGCTATGTAAACATAGATATTTATTTTTCTCTACTTTTTTAACTACCATATGCTTATTAAAATATATGATGTCTTCTTTTAATACACTTAAATTTTTATGGAAAAGTTTATAAGGAGATATTACAAATCCGATTACCTTTCCTTTATTAAAATCCATTAACAAATCTCTGATAAACCCAATTTTCTTGCCATCCATACTAACAACATTCATAAATATAAAATCTCTGCTTTTAAACATATTATCTCCTAAATGAAAAAAATTTAATTATTATTTATAGTTATATTCTCCAAATAATCTAAGAATTATTACATATACTAAAAATAATGTTAAAGATTAATATTTTGTAATTTTACAATTTCTTATATTAAATTACTGTTAGCCCTATTTTTTATATTTGCTCTAAATAATATTTTCAATAATAATTTTACTCTTTAATGACTTCTTTACCCTATTAATTTTATTAAAAGAAAGTGGTGAAATTTTGTAATGAAAAAATTAGTTATAAGTATATTGTTAATTGGTGGTTTATTTTTATCTGGCTGTAGTAATTCAAATTCTAACCTTAGCCCTAATATTAATTCTAAGGATGAGGTTGTTAATCCTAAGCCTGAAAATATTGATGTAGTTCAAAACAAGATTGATGCTATGAGTTTAGATGACAAGATTGGTCAGTTAGTAATTGTTGGGCTTGATGGTTATACAATGAATAATAATATAAATAATTTGATTAAAGACCATAAAGTTGGTGGATTTATTTTATTTAGAAATAATGTAGCTACTTCTAATCAATTAGTTAGCCTGATTAACTCACTAAAAACTACTAATTCACAAAACAAAACGCCTCTATTTATTTCTGTAGATGAGGAAGGTGGACGGGTATCACGAATTCCAAATGAAATTAAAAAGCTTCCATCCAATCAAGTTATAGGGGAAAAGAACGATGGTGCCTTAAGTTACAACATTGGGAAAATTATTGCAGAAGAACTTAAAACCTTTGGATTTAATATGAATTTTGCTCCAGTACTCGATATAAATAGCAACCCTAATAATCCTGTAATAGGAGACAGAGCTTTTGGGAGTACCACTGATATTGTTAATAAACTAGGCATTAAAACCATGGAAGGTATGATAGATAACAATATAATTCCTGTGGTAAAACACTTTCCTGGCCATGGGGACACTTCAGTTGATTCCCATGTAGGCCTGCCTGTAGTAAATAAGGATTTAACAAAACTTAATGCTTTTGAACTGACTCCTTTTAATGAAGCTATAAAGAATAATGTGGATGCCATTATGGTATCACATATATTACTTAATAAAATAGATTCTGTTTATCCTGCGAGTATGTCAAAAGTTATTATAACCGATATATTAAGAGGAACTTTAAAGTTTAGCGGTGTAGTCATTACTGATGATATGACCATGGCGGCCATTACAAAATATAATGACATTGGCGATGCTGCCGTTAAATCATTTAATGCTGGAAGTGACATTATCTTAGTATGCCATGAATATGACAACGAGCTAAAAGTAATTAATTCACTAAAAGCTGCAGTACAAAATAATGTAATATCAGAAAATAGGTTAAATGAGAGTGTATATAGAATACTGAAACTCAAAGAAAAATATATTATTAATAACGCTGCAATAAGTTCAATAAATATTCATGAAATTAACAATAAAATAGAAAACTTATTGAAAGAGTAAATCAAAATCAAACTACATGGGATTAACACCAATGAAGTTTCATTAAATCATCTCCTGCGTAGCTGAAATATATTTATTTTAAATCATTCTTCCAGGGCTCAAGCATGCATGACTCTCTATAATTATTTATCGCATTATGTATAGTTTGTTCTGCAAGCACTGAGCAATGTTGTTTTAAAGCCGGTAATCCTTCCAGAGCTTCAATAACTGACTTGTTGGTTAATTCCCATGCCTTCTCTAAGTTTTTACCCTTTATAAGCTCTGTCGCAATGCTAGATGATGCAATAGCTGAGCCACACCCAAAAGCCTTAAACTTAACACTAGTTATTATATTATCCTCAACCTTTATATAAATCTTCATTATATCCCCGCAATTAGGGTCCCCTGCCTCTCCAATACCGTTAGCATCACCTAATATACCCATATTTCTTGGACTATAAAAATGCTCCATAACCTTATCACTATACATCATAATATTGCTCCTCCTTTTATAAACAAAATAATAAAATTATCACCTTCAAAGCTGAAATTTCACTATTTAAAATAGTTACAATTATCCACTATAAATACAGAGGGATACCTAGTTTTTTAACTAAATATCCCTCTGCCTAAATTATAAACTAAATTAGTACACCTATAAAATTTCCTCGATTATCCCTCCGCCAACTACTAAGTTTTCTGAATAGAAAACTACTGATTGGCCTTTGGTTATAGCTCTTTGTTTCTCATCAAAAACGACCTTCACTCTATTATTTTCCAAAGGAATTAAATTAGCTAATTGAGGTTTTGCAGAATATCTAATCTTAGCCGAAACTCTTAAATTTGAGGTGAGCTTATCGAAGAGAATGAAATTTAAATCTTTTGCTATAAGCTCAGTTTTAAAAATATCCTCCTCATCACCTATTATTACTTGATTAGTTAGAGGGTTAATGTCAGTAACAAAAACAGGCTTACCTACCGCTATCCCAAGTCCTTTTCGCTGTCCTATAGTATAATACACTATTCCCTTGTGTCTTCCCATAATTTCCCCTTGCTTATTAACAAAGTTACCTGGCTTTATTTCTCTACCACTATACTTCTTAATATAAGCTCCATGGTCATTATCAGGTATAAAGCAAATTTCTTGGCTGTCCCTTTTTTTAAAAACCTCTAGTCCAATTCGCTCTGCAATATTTCGTATTTCTGGTTTAGCATAATCTCCACAGGGCATTAAAGTGTGACTTAATTGCTCTTGAGTTAATGTATACAATGCATAAGTTTGATCTTTTCTATCATCTTCTGATTTTCTAAGAATATATCGATCGTCTTGTTTTTCAATTTTAGCATAGTGACCTGTAGCTATATAATCAGCCCCAAGCGCCTTCGCTTTTCTTAAAAATTCTTCGAATTTAATCATCTTATTACATACAATACATGGATTAGGCGTTCTACCTTCCATATATTCATCAATAAAGTTATCAATAACATTTGTCTTAAAAACATCCTTAAAATTCATAACATAAAAGGGTATATCTAGTACGTCTGCAACGCGCCTTGCGTCATTTGCTGCAGAAATAGAACAACATCCGCCTTCATTTTCTTCATAATCCTGATTATCTGGTGATAGCTTCATCATAATTCCTATAACTTCATATCCTTGCTCTTTCAAAAGATATGCAGCTACGGAACTATCTACTCCACCACTCATTCCGATAACTACTTTTTTCTTCATTTAATATCACCTATTCTCCGTGTACTTCACCATGTATATCGTCATGTTCTACGAAATCCCATACTTCAAGTCCAGCCTTACTTCTATAATCATTAATTGCTTTGTGAATAGCTTCTTCAGCAAGTACTGAGCAATGCATTTTTATTGCTGGAAGTCCATCTAACGCTTCAGCCACAGCTAAATTTGTAAGTGTCCATGCATCATCTACAGATTTACCTTTAATAAGCTCTGTTGCCATACTTGAAGATGCTATAGCTGATCCACAACCAAAAGTTTTAAACTTTGCATCTACTACTATATTTTCTTCTACTTTTAAATAAACTTTCATAATATCTCCACATCTAGCGTTACCAACCTCACCAATTCCACTAGCATTTTGAATTTCTCCTACATTTCTTGGGTTAGTAAAATGGTCCATAACTTTTTCACTGTACATCATATTAATTTTCCCCTTTCTTTAAGTAGTCATCCCATAGCGGGGACATATCTCTTAATCTTTGGATTATTTTTGGTATTGTTTCTAATGCAAAATCTACTTCTTCCTCTGTGGTAGCATCACCTAATGTTAATCTTAAGGATCCATGTGCTATCTCATGCTTAAGGCCTATTGCAAGTAACACGTGAGATGGGTCTAAGGAACCCGATGTACATGCGCTTCCACTTGACGCTGCAATGCCTTTTGCATCTAACATCAATAATATAGATTCACCTTCTATAAATCTAAAACATATATTCGAATTACCTGGGAGCCTTTTTGCTCCTATTGGTCCATTTAATCTTGTGTAAGGTACTTCTAATAATCCATTCATAAGCTTATCTCTTAAATACACTAGCTTTTTATTATTTTCTACCATGTTTTCTACAGCTAGTTCAAGAGCTTTACCAATTCCCACTATGCTAGCTACATTTTCAGTACCTGCTCTTCTATTTCTTTCTTGTCCACCACCATGTATTAAATTATCTATTTTAATTCCTTTTCTTACATATAAAGCTCCTATGCCCTTAGGTCCATAAAATTTATGACCAGCAAGGGATAATAAATCTATATTCATTTCTTTTACATCAACTGGAATATGGCCTACTACTTGAACTGCATCCGTATGAAAAAGTATTTTTTTACTTCTACATAATGCGCCTATTTCTTTTATTGGTTCTATTGTTCCAATTTCATTGTTAGCGAACATTACAGATACTAGAATAGTTTTATCTGTAATAGCATTTTCTAAATCTTTAATGCTAATAAATCCGTATTCGTCAACTGGTAAATATGTAATTTCAAATCCATTCTTAGCTAAATATTCGCAAGTATGTAATACTGCATGATGTTCAATTGTTGTTGTTATTATATGATTTCCCTTTTGCTTATAAGCAGAAGCTATCCCCTTTATTGCCCAGTTATCTGCTTCAGAACCTCCACCAGTAAAGTAAATTTCATTTTCGCTGGCATTTAGCGCTTTTGCCACCTTGTCTCTTGCAACATCAATAGCTTTTTTAGTTTCTCTTGATAAAGAGTAAATTGATGAAGGATTTCCAAAGTATTTTGTAAAATAAGGAATCATCGCGTCCAAAACTTCTGGTTTAGTATAAGTTGTTGCAGCGTGGTCCATGTAAATTGATTTATTCATTATCTTTCACTCCTTTAATTAATGTAATTTCATTGTAATCATCTACAATATCTTTTAAAGTTATTGATGACGTTACACTATCTATACTATTTTTTAATTTCTTCCATAATAATCTGGTAGCACAACAATCAATATTATTGCATGCTCCGTCTTCTAAACAATTTGACACCTCAATTGGACCTTCAAGTACATCAAGGACGTCTTGTATAGTTATTTCCTCTGGTTTTCTATTTAGTATGTATCCACCCTGAGCTCCCCTTATACTTTTAATAAGTTTAGCGCGCCTTAGTGATGAAAATAATTGTTCTAAATAATATTCAGAAATATTTTGTCTTTCTGATATGCTTTTTATAGATACAGGTTGTTCTCCATAATTTATTGATAAATCCACCATGGCTTTAACCCCATATCTTCCCTTAGTAGATAATTTCATTTAATCACTCCTTCAAAGTAGAGTGTTTTGCTATACTTTCTAAAATAATAATATCAAATCCTAGTAATGTTGTCAACTATAAATAACTCAATTTTTCATTATTATTCCTATTTATAAGCTAAATCATTGAATTATTCATTAATAATCCATATATATATCCATAATGCTCAAATTTATATATTATGAGACGTATTTAATCTTATAACTAAAAAAGTTCATATTCATCCTTGAAGTATTTAATTATATATAGTATAATTTAAAAAAAGCTTTGGAAGAATATCACCCACGTAGGTACATCACTTGCGTGGGGTTTTTTATATTTTTATAGGAGGTATTAAAAATGAAAAATGAAATTGTAAAACCATCAATTTTACCTGGCTTCATGGAGTTACTGCCAGCAGATCAAATTCAATTCAACAAATTAGCAGATACAATAAGGGAAACATATGAGAGCTTTGGGTTTATGCCCATAGACACACCAGTAATAGAGAAATCAGAAATACTCCTAGCAAAGGGAGGCGGAGAAACCGAAAAACAAATTTATAGATTTTTAAAGGGTAGTAATGATTTATCCCTTAGATTTGATTTAACAGTGCCACTCGCGAGATATGTGGCTCAAAATTTTAGTTCTTTAACTTTCCCATTTAGAAGATACCAAATCGGTAAGGTATATAGAGGAGAGAGAAATCAAAAAGGACGTTTCCGTGAATTTTACCAATGCGATATTGATATTGTTGGAAGCAACAGTTTAAGTATTTTGAATGATGCTGAAATACCTAGCATTATTTATTCAATATTCAACAATCTTGGATTTAAGAATTTCACAATAAAAATAAACAATAGAAAGTTATTAAATGGTTTTTTTGAATCTTTAGAAATCCAAGATAAATCTGAGGTTTTAAAGACTATTGATAAAATAGATAAAATTGGAGTAACAACCGCAACCGAGGAACTCTTAAATAGTGGTTTAAGTAAAGAAGTTGTAGAAAAAATTCTTGAATTCATTAATATCAGTGGAAGCAACGATGATATTTTATTATTATTAAAGAATTTAAACATTTCTAATTCAAACTTTAAAGACGGTGTATGTGAACTTTCAACAGTTACTAAATACATTAAATTATTTGGAGTTCCTGATGATAATTTTAAAATAGATTTAAAAATATCCAGAGGCCTCGATTATTACACAGGCACTGTTTATGAAACATTTTTAAACGAATACCCTTCTATAGGATCTGTATGCTCAGGTGGACGCTATGATGATTTAGCAGGGTATTATACAAAACAAAAACTACCAGGAGTAGGGATATCAATTGGTCTTACTAGATTATTTTATCAATTAAATGAAGTTGGATTCTTTAAAAATAGCACTACCTCTTCAATAACAAAAGCACTAGTAATACCATTAGATAATAATATTGATTATGGAATTTCTCTTGCAAATGCGTTAAGAGATAAGGGCGTAATCACAGAAATATACCTTGAGGATACTAAACTTGTAAAGAAGCTTGGTTATGCAAATAAACTAAACATCCCTTTTGTACTTTTAATCGGTGAAACGGAAGCTCAAAATAAAACTGTTACTATAAAGAATATGCTCACTGGTGAGCAAATAACTTCTGATTTTGATGGTGCTCATAAAATAGTTAATATATAAATCATTAACTCACAAAAAGTAATATATTTTCGCAAAATATATTACTTTTTTTATGAAACGATCGTAGACTTTAAATCATTACCTACAAAGCTGCAATAGCTCCTCCTGAAGTTTTCTCTTTTTTTAGTCACCTTTTCTTCGTAAGACTAATACTATATACTGTAAATAATTTTACGAGGAGGATTATATGTCTAGTAAAGATAATAGTCCAAGCTACAGGGGTTTGATACTTGGCATAAACAAAAAGGTACCCCTTATATCCGGAAAAAATGTTACTGCAATTAATTTTGATAATGCAGCAACTACACCTCCCTTTAAATCTGTCATGGAAGATATTATTGATTTTGCTCCGTGGTATTCCTCCATTCACCGTGGTGAAGGGTATAAGTCTCAACTAACTACTAGATTATATGACGATTCTAGAAATATCGTCAGCAAATTTGTTAATGCTGATTTTAATAATACAGTCATTTATGTTAAAAATTCCACAGAAGCCTTTAACAAGCTTTCCACCCTATTATACGATCCATATGAAAAAAATGTTATTCTAACAACGGATATGGAGCATCACTCAAACGACCTACCTTGGAGAGATAAATTTATTATCGATTATATATCCGTAGATGCGGATGGTCGCTTGTCCTTAGATGATTTAGAATCTAAGTTAAATAAATATAATAATCATATAAAATTAGTTACAATTACAGGTGCTTCAAATGTAACTGGATATAAAAACCCTATTTATGCTATCGCTAAATTAGTTCATAAATTTGGTTCAAAACTACTTGTGGACGGTGCACAATTAATACCCCACGCTCCTTTTATTATGAGTAATAAGAATTCAGAATATAATATAGATTTTTTAATATTCTCTGCTCATAAAATGTATGCCCCTTTTGGCACCGGTGTATTAATCGGTCCTAAAAATTTCTTAGATAAATGTGAGCCCGATTTAGTAGGCGGTGGCACAGTAGATATTGTTACTCATGATTTTATAAAATGGGATGACTCTCCTCAAAGGCATGAGGCTGGTTCCCCCAATGTTATAGGATCTATAGCTCTAGCATCTGCCATTAAAACATTGAATAAAATTGGTATGGACAACGTGGAATGTATTGAAAAAAAATTGACCGCATACGCTATTTTGAAAATGAAAAATATTCCAAACTTAAAAATCTATTGTGATACTTCTAAAGGAGTTGACCGGGTTAGCATAATCCCCTTTAATATTTGCGGAATTCACCACGCCTTAGTTGCAAAAATACTTTCCTATGAATGGGGTATTTCAGTGAGAAGTGGGTGTTTTTGTGCTCAGCCATACCTTGCTAAGCTATTGAATATTTCTAATGAGTTTACACTTAATCTCATAACAAATCCTGATTTATGCCGTCCTGGAATGGTTAGAATCAGTTTTGGACTGTATAACACTTACTCAGAAATTGATACCCTAGCTTATGCTCTAAAGAAAATTTCATTAAACAAAAATTTTTATGTTACCAAATATGAAAATATGAAAAAAACCCTTTTTGATGTATAACTTCTAAACTCATTTACCGGTAAATAAAAATAATATACTTTAGTTTTTATCTGAAATTACAAAAAGACAAGTCTCATTATGCGGAGCTTGTCTCTTCTTAATTTTGTTTTTATTTACCCTATAAAAATAATATTACTATAGGTATAGTTATCCCAGAAATTATTGTAGTTATAAATACGCACTGTGATGCTAGCAACCCATCTCCACCGTATTTTTCAGCCATTATTCCAGTTATTACCGCTGCCGGCATTGCTTGCAGTATAACACATATGTTAAGTAACAATTCATCTACCTTTGAAAATTTTAACACTACGTAAACGATCATTGGAACTATTAAAAGTCTAACTACTGTAGCATAGTATATAGAAAAATCAGAAAAGATATTCTTAAATTGCATTTCCGCAAGCATTGAGCCAATAATTATCATAGATATTGGTGTTGTGGTAACTCCAACTAGTTTTAGCGAAGCTTCAATAGGTACAGGTAATCTTATTGAAGAAGCGAATAAAATTATGCCAATAATTACTGCTATAAGCGCTGGATTTACCACTTCTTTCCTCATTGATTTAAAATCTTTTTCGCCAGTGTATAGCGTTATCCCTACTGTCCACACTAAAATGTTAAATGCAATATTGAAAATTGCTGCATAAAAAATGCCCTTTCCTCCATAAATGCTTTCAAGCACTGGATAACCCATAAACCCCGTATTAGAAAAAATTGTTATGAACCTAAATACTTGCTGTTTGTTTTTAGGGAGCTTAACGAAAAATATCTTACTAATAAATATTAAACTTATGTGTATTAAAAAAGAATATATTAAAATCTTTTGGGTATTATTAACCATCTCTGCTTCATATTTAATATTAAATGATGTAACTATCATAAATGGCAAAGTTATATTCAATAATAATTCCGATAGACCTTTATCAACTGCCTTATTAAGAAACTTCTTTTTCTTAGCATAAAAACCTACCGCCATAACAAAGAACAATGCGATAACTTGATTAATTAATTGGCTATTTTTCATTTTTGTCCTCCTTAATTCAAAACATATCAGTAATTTACTATTAACCAAATAAAGGGGGACACTTATCAACTATTCATTAAAATAAAATACTTTTTCGCATTTAAATGTATTCCATTTTTCTTTTTTTAAAATACACCGGCTTGAGGTTACATATCTCGCATATCCTAGTAGCTTCTAAGAATCTTTTCCCAATATCCTCTGCATGATGAGCATCTGATCCTATGGTTACATATTTTCCTCCTATTTGGTTGTATGCTTTATAAATATTAAGCAAATTAATATATGCTTCCTTATTTCCTAATCTTCTAGTATTGATTTCCATTATTTTTCCATTATTTACTATAGCTTTTAAAACGTCATTTATATATTGATTAAATTCATGATAATGTATTTCCTTATCATTGAAAGTGGCATATCTAGATATATAGTCAATATGTCCTAAACCATCAATAAAGTCGTACTGTTTTATGCAATCAATCATACTTGAAAAATATTGCTCAAAAGCTTCTTTTTTAGTTTTACCTTCATAAAATTTCGGATTGAAAACATCTTCTCCTTTGGCTACATGTATAGATCCAATTATATAGTCAAAAGGATATTTACGAGCTATTTCTCTATTTTCCTCTAGGCAGATTAGTTGCATACCTATTTCAATCCCAAGCATAAACTTGCTACTTCTATACTTTTCATAATCATTAAGATATTTATTTATATCAAAAACAAAACCTGTTCCTGTTGGAAATTTCAAATCTAGATGCTCTGTAATAGTCATTCCTATTCCATTTTTCCTCGAATGCTCTAGTGCATCCTGAATCTTCATTTGGGAGTCTGAAGAAAATTCTGTATGTATATGTGAGTCAATCATAAGCCATCCTCCTAGTATTCCTATATATAATGTAAAAGCTATTATTTACTTTTATCTATTTAATTATATCATAGTTTATAAATATATAATTTTCAGTTAAATCATCTCCTGAGATTATGCACTAAAAAAAGGGATTATAAAATGTAATCCCTTGTCTTCTTATGACTATTTAAATTTTAATAATCTACAATAAAAGCTTTACCCTTTAACTCTATGATTCGTTTTTAATGTATCTCCTCCACCAGAGATTGTGGCATCATATGTTCCAGCCATAGTTCCCATGCTAACAATCCAGTCAAATGTAGTAACCCCTGTACCATCAGTAGCACGCCATTGAATGACAGAGACTGTTTTATTTGCTAATTTATAAGAAGTCTTTATGTTGTATAATGTATTCGGTGTTCCTTGTATTGTTATAACACCTGTTTCTCCACGCTTAACAACGGATACTTCATTTATAATTTTTAATTGACTTTGAGATATTACAGATTGTTTTTGTGACATATTTAAATCTTCTACCATAGTTGCTACCTCAGTAGTACGATTGCACCCTATCATACACATACCTAATAATAAAACACATGCTATCTTAATTTTCATAACTCCACCTCTTCTTATATATTAAGATGCCCATATTCTTAATTATATATTTCAGTAAAATATTTTATAATTTGTAAATATATGTTATAATTTCATTTGCAGGAACAATAAAATTATAATGGGAGGATCATGTAAATGATTGAAATTTTAGATCAATTTAGCTCTACGTCTGGCCAATCTATTAAACTTATTGCTATCACATTATTTATTTTTGGAATTTTACAATGTTTCCTAGGGTATAAGATATTAAAATTTTGGATTGCTGTTTTTGGATTTTTAATATTTGGTATGCTAGGGGGATTAGTCAGCGTATTTATTATAGGAAGCTTAGGAGCGGGGATATTTTTCGGATTGCTATTCGCTATAGGAGGAGCTTTTATATCATTAAAGATATATAATGTAGGAGTTTTTACTCTTTGTGGTCTTATGGGATTTTTATTAGCTTATATGCTGACGCAAAGTATTGCATTATCAATATTTACATCATTAGTGGTAGGTATTTTAAGTCTATTTTTCGTAAAAACTGTAATTATTCTCTCCACCAGTATTTCAGGTGGCTTCGCGGCTGGCATGAGTTTACTTATAATACTTAAAGCAGATAGTGATTTAGCTAATATACTTCTTAGTGTAGCCATTTCTATAGTTGGAGTATTGGTACAATTAGCTTTACACAAAAATGCGACTAATTCAAATTCATGCTTCTCAAAAATCAACTCATCGCAGCCTAAAAGTCTTCCACTAGGAAATACTTTCTCTTCGAACATAAAAAACATAATAGAAATGGATAATTCCCTTGTGGCAAAAGAAGCAACTGGGATAACTTTTGATGAAGTTTGTCAAAATCTTCTTGAAGTGCTTTATTCCTTTAAAGTCTTAAAAACTATTATGCCATTTATAGATTTCATTTTATATTTTGTAAGTTTTATATCCATTGCAATATCCATTTTCACTGACTTTATATGGATTAACAGTAGCGTAACAATATTATTGCTTGTAGGTGCCTTGTGCTTTATAAATAAAAAGTACATTGCTCTTTCTCTATCATTTCTAGTTATTACTATCTCGAAATTAATCATGCTAGCTAGCTCTTTGCCAAAAATACAGCATTCTAAATATAGTACTCCTTATGAATTAATAGACACTGCAATTATAGGATATATTGCATTTGAATCAATAAAGCACCTTTTAAAATCAGACGACGGGATTTTATTAAAGAATAAACTACAAAATTTATTTCAAAAGCGAAATCACACTAACCATAATACTAACACATCACCTCAATCTGCAAACGGAATTAAAATCATGATAAGATGCCCAAATTGCACCGCACTTAATAGTGAGTCTTCTGAAATCTGTAGTAGTTGTGAATCAGTATTAATAGTTAAAGATACTGCTGTGAACGACGTTGAAACCCAAGATATAAATGTGTAAAATCACAGAAACTAAAATATAAATCTTGAAAGTAATCAATAGTAATGTATAATGGAGTTAATATTTCTATTGCCATATTTTAATAAAGGGCACCTGCCAATAAGCAGATGCCCTTCTCTACACACAAATATGATGTTTCTATTCCCCTAGTATAACGGGAATTTACTACATAATTGTACTACTTTTTCTCTAATTGGTTCTAAGTTTCCTTCTCTATTTTCTAGAGTTTCATTTATAAGTTCAGCTATTTTTTTCATTTCTTCTTCTTTAAATCCTCTTGTAGTTACAGCAGGCGTACCAATTCTTATGCCGCTTGTAACAAATGGACTTAAAGTTTCATTTGGTACAGTATTTTTATTTACAGTAATACCTACAATATCTAATAACTTTTCAGCAGCTTTTCCAGTAATATCTTTGTTTGTTAATTCAATAAGTAAAAGATGGTTATCTGTACCTCCAGATACTAATTTAAATCCATATTTTAAAAGTTCTTCTCCCAATACCTTTGCATTTTTAACTACTTGGTCAATGTAAACTTTGAATTCTGGTTTAAGAGCTTCTCCAAAGCAAACAGCTTTAGCTGCAATAGTATGCATTAATGGTCCACCTTGCATTCCTGGGAAAATAGACTTGTCTACTTGTTTTGCATATTTTTCTTTACATAAAATTGCTCCACCTCTAGGTCCTCTTAGTGTTTTATGTGTTGTAGTAGTAACAAAATCAGCATATGGCACTGGAGACTCATGTGCTCCTGTTGCAACAAGTCCTGCTATATGAGCCATATCAACAAACATATATGCGTTTACTTCATCGCAAATTTCTCTAAATGCTGCAAAATCTATAGCTCTTGGGTAAGCAGACGCCCCAATAACTATCATTTTAGGGTTATGCTCTTTAGCTAAAGCTCTCACTTTTTCATAATCTATAGTTTCTGTTTCTAAATTAACACCGTAAGGAACGAAGTTATATAGAATCCCTGAAAAATTTACTAAACTACCATGAGTTAAGTGTCCACCATGACTCAAATTCATACCTAATACTGTATCTCCTGGCTTAAGCACTGAAAAATATACAGCCATGTTAGCTTGAGAACCTGAATGAGGTTGCACGTTAGCATGTTCTGCACCAAAAAGTTCCTTCATTCTATCACGAGCTAAATTTTCTATTTTATCAACTACTTCACAACCACCATAATATCTTTTAGCAGGATATCCCTCTGCATATTTATTAGTTAATATAGAACCATTTGCTTCAAGTACAGTTCTGCTAACAACATTTTCAGAAGCTATTAGTTCAATATGATCCTCTTGCCTCGCATTTTCCTCTTTAATAATATCGTAAACCTTGAAATCATTGTTTTTTAAATATTCCGTCATGTCATATCCTTCCTCTCATCTTTTAGATTAAACAATTCACTAAACCGGTTTCATTAATAATTTAAAATAAATAAGAATAATACTCTAAAATTATATAAATATGTATTATACTTATATTATAAAAGTTAATGGCATATTTATCAACAAGAATATGAAAATCTTCTAATTTTTTTAATAACTATAATTATTATAGGGTTTTCACCCTTCTAATTCCATGGTCATATTATACACGTTTATGTATACGTATCAATTTCCCTACTTCAACTGCTAATAAATAATAATAATTTTTCAACTAATAATTATTTAATAGATTTATGGTATATAATAGTGTAGAAATTTTATTATATGCAATACAAAATTAAATATTTAAGCCTTATAATAGTCTACAAAAAATAAAACTAATTTTATATTGAAAGGAGATCACATGCATATTGATGATATCATTCATGTAGCTACTGAAGCTGGTAAAATCATATTAGAAAATGGTGGAGAAACCTACAGGGTCGAGCAAACAATCACTATGATATGTAAATCCTATGGCATACCAATCACTGAAAGTTTTGTTACCCCTACTGGTATTATGGTTTCCATAACCAATAGTGAAAATAAAACTATATCATTAATTAGAAGAATAAATGTTAGAACAGTTAACCTTGGTAAGGTTGCCATGATTAACAATCTATCTAGAGAATTAGTTTCTAATCCATTATCTATGAGTGATATAAGAAAAAAAATCGATTATATAAATAATTTACCACCTTATTCTCCGAAGACCACCACATTTTTTTCTGCTATCTGCGCAGGGTTTTTTACTTTACTTTTTGGTGGAAATTATAAGGACTTTTTTGTAGCCTTTATAATTGGGGCACTTATAAATTGTTTAAGTTTATTTTTAGAAAAATTAGATGTAAATAGCTTTCTAAAATACATGCTTGGTGGTTCTTTAGCTGCATTCATAGCCCTCTTATCCAAGTCTTTAGGTCTAGTAGGTAATATAGATACTATAATAATAGGATCTATAATGATACTAGCACCTGGCATTGCCATAACAAATGCAATAAGGGATACTATTGCTGGTGATTTAGTTTCTGGTATCTCTAGGACAATAGAAGCTTTATTTATAGCCATTGCTATAGCTGCAGGCACAAGTATAGTTTTCAAAACATGGTTCTTATTATTTGGAGGTACTCTTATATGATTGTTAATTCTTTTTATGCTTTTTTAAGTTCTCTTAGTTTTGGAATACTATTTAATATTAGAGGTAAAAACTTAGTAATCGCCGCCCTTGGAGGAGGCATCAGCTGGTTCACCTATCTTCTTGCCTCAAGACTACAAGCCTCCATAGTTTTTTCATTATTTCTTGCCTCCATGGTTGGAAGTATTTACTCAGAAATAATGGCAAGAATATATAAAAATCCTGTGACTATATTTGTAATCTGCGCAATTATACCACTTGTACCCGGTGGTGGAATGTATTATTCTACTCTTGAGGCCGTAAAGGGCAATTTTAATGCTGCTCTATCCAAAGGTGCTGAAACATTATTTAGCGCAATTTCAATTGCAATTGGGATTGTATTCGTATCCTCCATAAGTTCAATTTTCAAAAAAATAAAGAAGTAAAATTTAGCATCAAATTTTACTTCTTTATTTTTTACTTTAAAAACATAAGGAAAGTTGAAACTAACTCTTCGATTTTTTTTTCCTCTATTGCATCCTCTTCATGTATAAGACAGTTTTTTGTATATCTCTCTAAAACAAGACCACCAACTTTATTCATAGCAGCTCTAGCTGCAGCAACTTGCACCAATATGTTTTTGCAGCAAGCTTCGCTGGAAATCATCTTTTCAATACCTTTAACCTGACCTTCAATTTTTCTTAGTCTCACTTGGATATCTTTCACTAATTCATCGTTCATTGTTTTTTCTTTTTCATTTATCATTTTACCACTCCCCTATACAATATAGTGGACAATTGACAGTTAGTCACAAACAAATAAAAAATAAGCCAGTATCCTATTTCTCCGTGGCTTTTTTGATACCAAGTTCTATAAGCTGTTTATCATCAACCATATTTGGAGCTTCACTCATTGGACAGTAAGCATTTTGATTCTTAGGAAATGCTATTACATCTTTAATATTTTCAGTTCCTGCTAAGAACATTATCATTCTATCTAGTCCAAAAGCAAGGCCGCCGTGTGGTGGTGGACCGTATTTGAATGATTCTAGTAAGAATCCAAATCTTTCCCATGCTTTTTCCTGCGTAAATCCCAAAACTTTAAGCATAGTTTCTTGCAGTTTAGAATTATGTATTCTAATGCTTCCTCCACCTAATTCTTCTCCGTTTAAGACTATATCATAAGCTTTAGCACGAACTCTGCCTGGCTCACTTTCTAGATACTGTAAATCTTCATCCATTGGCATCGTGAAGGGATGGTGCGCAGCAACATATCTATTTTCTTCTTCGCTATAATCAAATAATGGGAACTCTGTAACCCATACAAAGTTAAATTCTTTATTATCTTTTAAAATTTCAAGATCTTTAGCTACCTGTAATCTTAATGCCCCTAAAGACTGCAATGCAACGCTATCTTTGTCTGCAACAATAAGTACTAAATCTCCAGTTTTGGCGTCTACCTTATTTAGAACAGATTGCATTTCTTCATCACTTAAAAATTTAGATATAGGCGATTTAATTCCATCTTCTTTATATGCAATCCAAGCAAGTCCTTTTGCTCTATAAGTCTTAACAAATTCACCTAATTTGTCTAACTTCTTTCTTCCCATATCTGCAGCATTACTTACCTTTATAGCTCGTACGCTGCCGCCATTATCTATGGCACCTTTAAATACTACGAATTCACATTCTTTTACCTCTTGGGTAATATCTTTTATTTCCATTCCAAATCTTAAATCTGGTTTATCTGATCCATATTTATCCATAGCTTCTTTATATGTAATTCTTTTTATAGGAAGGTTAACATCCTCATTTACAACTTCTTTAAATACTTTTTTAATTAAAGCTTCATTAACAGCTATAACATCTTCTTCTTCAACAAATGACATTTCTATATCTATTTGTGTAAACTCTGGTTGTCTATTTGATCTTAAATCTTCATCTCTAAAACATCTTGCTATTTGGAAGTACTTATCATATCCAGACACCATTAATAATTGTTTAAACAATTGTGGTGATTGTGGAAGTGCATAGAACATTCCTTTATAATTTCTGCTTGGGACTAAATAGTCGCGAGCACCCTCTGGAGTACTTTTTGTGAGCATAGGTGTTTCTATTTCTAAAAAGCCATTCTCATCTAAAAAATCGCGAACAACCTTAGTTGTTTTATGGCGTATCATAAATATTTTTTGCATATCTGGTCTTCTTAAATCAAGATATCTGTATTTTAGACGTACGTTTTCTGAGGCATCTAAACCTTCTTTTATATATATAGGCGGAGTTTCTGATTCAGATAATATCTTTATGTTTTCACCTTTAACCTCTACAAGTCCTGTAGGCATATTTTCATTTGGAGACTGTCTTCTAATAAGTTCCCCAGTTACAGCAATACAGTATTCTGGTTTCACTAAATCTGCCTTTTGAAAAGCCTCTTTATTTATTTCTTCTCCAAATACTAATTGTAATAAACCTGTTCTATCTCTTAAGTCTATAAAAACAAGTCCTCCTAGATTTCTTTTTCTTTGAACCCAACCCATTACTGTTATTTTATTTGATATATGCGATTCCCTAAGATCACCACACATATTGGTTCTCTTTAAACCATCTAATGCTTCTGCCATTTTGCTTCCTTCCTCTCTAAATACTATTTTTATTACTTATTTGTTAACTCTCAATTATCAATTATATAAAGTATTGAGCAGTTCAATTTTTTTATCAATCATCTCATTCACTCTTTTTACGTACTCTCTAACATCTTTGATATTGGCAAACCTTTCATGTCTGTTTTCCTCTAAAAAAACAACTTTACAAACTGCATCTGCACCAAGTGCAATAACTGTCTGTTTCTCCTCAATCATTTGAATATTGTATATTCCTTCTTTTCCAGGTGTTGCATATCCAATATTTTCCATATTGCCCACCATATTTTTCTGCCTATACATATAATACGGTTTCATATGAAGTTTTTTAGATAATTCAACAGTGTGCTCATACATTTGGTTTAATTCTTCTTGAGCTGGAACTTGAAACCTATAATTATTAAGCATATTTTCATGGAGTTTTGAAGCTCTTTTTATGGACATTCCATGAATTGTAATACTATCAGGTTGCATTTGGGATATTTTATCGCAAGTTCTTATTATATGTGAAATCTTCTCTCCCGGTAGCCCTACTATTAAATCCATATTTATATTATCAAAGCCTAGTTCCCTTGCCATAGCAAATTTTTCGTTAACACTATTTACAGAATGGGTTCTCCCAATTAATTCCAAAGTATCGTCGTTCATAGTTTGAGGATTTATGCTTATTCTATGTACTCCATACTTTTTCATTGTAGTTAATTTTTCAAAGGTTATACTATCTGGTCTTCCGCATTCTACTGTAAATTCACTCACATTATCATTTTGAATAAAAGCTTCATAAATACACTTCATTATAAATTCAAATTGCTCATCATTTACGGAAGTTGGAGTACCACCTCCAAAATATACGCATTCAATGTTAAGCTTCTTACCTTTAATGTAATCACTTATCTCTTTAATTTCATGCGACAAGGCCTCAAGGTAAGGTTCTACTATGTTTTTGCAACTGCTTATAGGATTAGATGCAAATGAACAGTATAAACAACGTGTAGGGCAAAAAGGCATACCAATATAAACACTTATATTGTCTTTCTCTTTGTTTACAATATTTTTTTCAAACTTTGCAACATCAATACAAAGTCGCGCCTTATCTTCCCTTGTAATATGTTTTTCTTTAAATTCAGCTATGATATCCTTCTCAGAAATATCCTTTTGGAGTAGCTCAAGAGCTCTTTTAGAAGGTCTAATTCCTATTAAAGTTCCCCACGGTAGCTCACGAGTTGTATCCTTTGAAAAATATAAGAAAACAGCTTTTTTAACCTCTTCTTTAAGTTTGTATAATTTATTAATTGTGTACTCAAAACTTTCAAAACCCTTTTGTATAACTACCATATCTTCTTTTACTTCAATATTAAAATCATAATTTTCTTCAACAAATTTAATATCTGGAAATAAAAAAAACAAATTTATGATTTGATATACATCATAATTAAATTCTGCGTTATTTAATTTTACCTTAATCATCCTAACTCCTTAATGAAACATAGCTTATAAAATTTCTTGTGCTATTATCCCTTATATTAATTCTGTAAAAATGGATTGTTTAATTTTTCATTATTTATCGTGCTACATGGTCCATGACCAGGATACACTATAGAGTTCTCTGGCAGACATAAAAGCTTTGATTTTATACTAGTAATTATAGTATTAAAATCTCCTCCTGCAAAATCTGTTCTTCCGATTGAACCTGCAAAAAGAGTATCTCCGGTGAAAGCACAGTTTTTTATTAAAAAGCTCATACCACCAGGTGTATGTCCAGGTGTATCTATGCATGTAATTTCCAAATTAGAAATTCTTATTATATCCCCATTCTTTAGTAACTTATCTGCTCCACCTTCAATAAGCGGCCCAAACAAGTTTACGCCTTTAGTTATTAAATCATCGTCTTTTTTACTCATACACACTACTGCATTTGTGATGGTTTTAAGCTGCGCGACTCCTGATGTATGGTCTAGATGTCCATGTGTCAATAGTATATACTTAACTTTTGCACCTATAGTATCTATGGCCTTAACAATATCATCCACATCTCCACCTGGGTCTAACACTATCGCTTCATTGGTGTTTTTATCCATTATAATATAACAATTTGATCCATATATTCCTGTAACAACTTTTCTAATTTCCATTTTAATCCTCCTAGAAGTCTTTTTTACTCTCTAAAAGTAAGGTTACTGGTCCATCGTTCTGTATATAAACTTGCATATCTTCTCCAAAATCTCCAGTTTTAACTTTACCTAATACTTCACTACACTGCTTGACAAATTCTAAATATAATATTTCAGCTTGCTCTCCACCAAGAGCTCTCATAAAATTTGGTCTTCTACCTTTTCTGCAATCTCCATATAACGTAAATTGAGAAACTACAAGAAGTTCCCCCCCTACGTCTATTAATGACTTACTCATTTTCCCATCTTCTTCAAAAATTCTCAGGTTTAATATCTTATCCTTTAGGAATTTTATATCATCTTCCGTGTCGCCTTCGCAGATTCCAAGTAAAACATTTAATCCAAAACCTATTTCACTAACTAATTTACCACTAACTTCAACTTTTGATGATTTAACTCTTTGCACTACTGCTCTCATAAACATTCCTCTCCTAAATTAAGCAAAACAATTCTCTTAATTTTTTATTCTATAAACTTCCATTACACCCGTTAACTTAGTGATTTTCTTTTGTAGTTCTTTCAAATTCTCAATATCAGCAACTCGTAGCTTTATATTTATTAAAGCCACATTATTTTTTAAAGTTTTTGCATTGATTGAGTATAATTGTGTTTTTGTAAGCGTTATTATCTCCATAATATGAGACAATAGTCCATACGTGTCATCTGCTTTAATTTGAATCTCAGTAATATAGCCCTTTCCTTCGGGCGCTCCCCAGCTTACCTCAACCACTTTATTTATTTCACTATTTATTAAGGCTTCAACATTTTTGCAATCGCGTCTATGAACAGAAACTCCTCGTCCCTTAGTGATGTACCCTACTATTTCATCACCTGGAACTGGATTACAGCACTTAGCAAACCTCACAAGTAAATTGCCCTCACCCTTAACTATTAGACCTTGGTAATCCATTATTTTTTTATCATCTTTACATTCACTCTTGGTTATCTTTTGCTCAATGTCCTCAATGGTCATATTCTCTTGCTTGTTTTTATTTTCAAAACTCTCTCTCAACCTATTAATTACAGTTGGAGGCATAATATCTCCCACTCCAACATAAGCAAATAAATCGTCTACAGTTCTAAAATTATATTTCTTATATATTTTTTCTATTGCTTCGCCCTTAGCAATTTCTCCAAAATTATATCCTTGTCTCTTAGATTCCCTTTCTAATAATTCTTTACCTTTTTCAATACTCTCATCTCTTTTAGCCTTTTTAAACCAAGCTTTTATTTTACTCTTAGCTTGATTGCTCTTTGTAATATTCAGCCAATCAATACTAGGTCCCTTAGGCGTAGATGAAGTTACAATTTCAACTATTTCTCCAGTTTTCAAGTGGTATTCTAAAGGTACCATTCTTCCATTTACTTTCGCACCCATGCACTTATGCCCTATATCTGTATGAATTCTATAAGCAAAATCAATTGGCGTTGCGTCAAGTGGTAAATTAATAACCTCACCCTTTGGCGAAAATACAAAAACTTCATCTGAAAACAAATCAGTTTTAAACCCTTCCATAAACTCTTCTGCATCAAAAGTTTCCCCTTGCCACTCAAGAATATCCTTAAGCCATGAAAATTTAGGGTCAGAATTTTGCTCTCCACTGCCCTCTATCCCCTCTTTATACTTCCAATGAGCTGCAATGCCATATTCTGCTGTTTTATGCATCTCGTATGTTCTAATTTGTATTTCAAAAGGTTTCCCGTGCGGTCCTATCACCGTTGAATGTAATGATTGATACATGTTGGGTTTTGGCATTGCAATATAGTCTTTAAACCTTCCAGGAATTGGTTTATACACAGTATGCACTATACCTAGAGCTGCATAACAATTTCCAATATCATTTACTAAAATTCTAACTGCCGTTAAATCAAAAACTTGATCTAAAGTCTTATTTTTAGTAACCATCTTTCTATAAATGCTGTAAAAATGTTTTGGTCTTCCATCCATTTCAGCTTCTATTCCAACAATATTTAAGTTGAACTTTAATTCCATCACTATGTTATCTATATTTTCTTCTCTCTCAGCTCTTTTTTCTGCAATTTTTCTTACTAAATTATAATATTCGTTCGGATTTAAATACCTGAGTGATAAGTCCTCGAGTTCCCATTTAATCTTAGACATTCCAAGTCTGTGAGCGAGAGGTGCATAAATATCCAAAGTTTCTTTTGCCTTTTGTTTTTGCTTTGCAACTGGCATATATTTAAGCGTTCGCATATTATGAAGTCTATCTGCAAGCTTAATAAGGATAACCCTAATATCCTTTGCCATGGCTAAGAGCATTTTGCGAACATTATCAGCTTGTTCCTCTTCCTTAGTCTTATATTTTATTAGTCCAAGCTTAGTTACACCCTCCACTAAATTTGCTACTTCTATGTTAAACTCCCTGCTTACATCATCAAAAGAATATACTGTGTCTTCAATTACATCATGAAGCAAACCTGCAACAATTGTGCTAGTATCAAGTCCCATCTCTGCTAAAATGCAAGCTACTTCTAATGGGTGCACAATATAAGGCTCACCCGACTCTCTCTTTTGCTCTTTATGTGCAGCGTAAGAAAAATTAAAGGCTTTAATAATAAGATCTTTGTCTACAGCATTACAATTAGTTTCAATCTTATGTAACAATTTTTCTAACATGCTTATACACTCCTAAAATCAAAGGCTGGTTAAATAACCAGCCAATACTTTTTACTAATATTATATAATATCTTGTAGGATTTTGCAATTTTAATTTAGTAATTCACTACACTAAATTTAAATAAGAACTAAATATCATATTTTACAAGAGACTTTATATCATAACCCTGCAATTTGTCTTTTCCATTAAGCTCTGTTAATTCAATTACAAAGTTTAAGGAAACAACTTCTCCACCCATTTGCTCTATAAGTTTTGTTACTGCTACAACTGTCCCACCCGTCGCAAGTAAATCGTCAACTATCGCTACTTTTTGTCCAGGCTTTATTGCATCTTTATGAATTTCAAGTTTATCCGTGCCATATTCAAGGGCATACTCAATTTCTATTGAGTCATAAGGTAACTTACCAGGTTTTCTAACTGGCACAAATCCTGCGCCAAGAGCATAAGCCACTGGTACACCGAATAAAAACCCTCTTGCTTCTGGTCCCACTATAACATCTATTTGCTTATCTTTTAAATATGCTACCATACCATCTATAGTGTACTTAAGTGCATTACCATCTTGTAGTAACGTAGTTATGTCTTTAAAACTGATACCTTTTTTTGGAAAATTTTCTATTATTCTTATACTATTTTTTAAATCCACAGTTATTCCCCCTAAAGTAAAATCAAGGTATATACTTCCACTTATATAAGTGGGAGGCTTTCCTTCTGAATTGTCGTTAAAATACGAGATTATTTTTTAGTTCATTATCTAAGTACTTTGATATCTGTAGTGCTCTATTTTTATCCGTGGTAATAAATAACTCAACAACAATTTTAGCATTATCCATTCTTCCAACAGGATTAATTGTAGGCATTACCTTTAATGCCAATTTTAATACTGTATCTTCATTAATAATCTTAATATTATGAGTTTTTAGAAGTGCACAAATTCCATAATTATTGGTGCACTTTAATTGCTTTATACCTTCCTCTGCGATTATTTTATTTTCACTCTCAAGCTTTGTTTTACTATAACTAGTACCTATCATTACCAAATCCATATATTTATTTATGGACTTCATCTTATAGTAAGACGAAATTGCTTGCGCTAGTTTAAATGTAAGTCCTGAAGCACATAATCCCTTGAATGGATAATTGCAACCCTTTTGTTGTGGATCCACAACAATAGTGTCAGGAACGTTTTTAATAGGTTCGTGAAAATCTGTGACTATAACATCAATCCCTATGTATTTACATGATTCTATTTCGCTGAAAGAATTGATTCCACAACCTAATGTTATTATAAGTCCTGGTCCTAAATATTTTATATGATTATTAATATCTTTTTCATTTAAATCACGGTTTTCACTTAGTTCACTTGGTATAAAATACTCAACATCAGCATTTACAAACTTCAGTACTAGCATCAATAAGGAAATTGCCGCAATACTATCCACATCATAAAAACCATAAAGGACAATTTTTTCTCTCTCATTTATAGCTTTGACAACTCTATATAATGCGGCCTCCATTCCTTTTAATAAAAACGGATTATACATATTATAGTCTATAAAGCTATTTTTATTCATTTGCATGTTTTTAAGATAATCCAGCATAAAAGCTCCCCAAAGTTAATAAAAAACACATTGGTATAATTTAAATTAGTTTTTTTAATAAATACAAAAGTAATTATATTCCAACGATTCCCTACTCAATAATTGATTTTAAATTTTCTAATTTCCTTTTATAAAAATAAAAAGCAAAGAAGTAATTAATACATCATACTTCTCTGCTTTAATTTTTAACCATTTGAAACAATCCTTAGCTTAGTTATCTATTACATATTAGTAATCTTAAGTAGATTAGACTGTAGCTTTCTTACTTCTTTTTTTAAGCAACACCCAAACAGGACTTGCTATAAAAATTGAAGAATAACATCCAACTAATATACCGATTATTAATGGTAAACTAAGCTCTCGTATAGATGGTACAAATACATATACCGCAACTATAGTAAATAAAGTTGTAGCAACAGTATTTATTGATCTTGCCATGGTTTGTGTAATACTGGCATTAGTAATGTCATCTATAGATACTTTTCTCATATTCTTTTGATTTTCTCTTATTCTATCAAATACAACGATAGTATCATTAATAGAGTAACCAACTATAGTCAGAATAGCCGCTATAAACGTTGCGTTTACCGGTATTTGGACTACTGCATACACGCCAACCATAATTAGAATATCATGTAGTAATGCAATTATGGCTGCAACTCCGAATTTAAATTCAAACCTTAATCCTATATACGCTAGCATACAAATCATAGCAATAATTAAGCCCCTCATAGCTTTTGTCTGTAATTCACTACCAACAGACGCGCCTATCGTATCTTGTGCAGTTAATTCACTAGCTTTAAACTCTTTCTTAATTTCTTTTAGCATGGTTGCTGTTTCATCAGCAGAAAGGGCATCACTTTTTATGGTTATTTCCAAATCCTTACCATCATCTAATGTTTTTGATAAGTATTCACCCTTTGCGTGCTTATCAATTATTTTATCTACATCAGCTTTTTTAAATTCCTGCTTCATATTTATAGTAAGTGCTGTACCACCTTTAAAATCTATACCTAAGTTTAGTCCCTTTGTTACCATGAACCCCATTCCTATTACAATTATGAATAGTGACATAGCAAACCATAGTTTAGTTTTTTCAACTATTTTTAGCATATGCTTACCCCCTTTTCACGCCAAAATGAGATGTTTTACTTAGTAGTCCCATTTCGACAGCTAATTTTAATAAGAATTTAGTGCTAGTAAGTGCTGTAAATACACTTATACCTATACCAATCATCAATGTAAGTGCAAACCCTTTAACTGTGCCTGTTCCAACTGTATATAGAACTAAGGCGGCAATTATAGTTGTGATGTTTGAATCTAATATTGATGACAATGCTCTATGAAAACCAGCATCTACAGAGGCTTTTATTGATTTTCCGGTTTTAAGCTCCTCTCTTATTCTTTCAAAGATTAACACATTAGCATCTACTGCCATACCAACTGTAAGTAGGAATCCCGCTATCCCTGCAAGTGTCAAAGTGGCATTAATTGCTGAGAATGTCCCAAGAACCAAAACCACATATAAAATTAAAGATATACCTGAAATCATACCTGGTACTCTATAATATAAAAGCATAAATATTAATATAACTAATATTCCTATAGCTCCAGCCTTCATACTTAATGGCAATGCATTTTTACCTAAAGTAGCTCCAACTGTTTTAACAGAAACAGCTTTTAAAGTTACAGGCAATGCTCCTGATTTAATAATTTGAGATTTTGTTGTAGCTTCTTCTAATGTCTTGGTTCCTGAGATCATAGCCTTACCGTCTGTTATAACTGAGTCCACTGTAGGATCTGTTAGCACCTCATCATCCATATAAATAGTAATTGGCTGTCCTAAAAACTTCTTTGTAGCTACTGCAAATTTATTCTTCCCTGATTCATTAAGTTCAAGCCCTATAGTAGGTTTATTATCTTGACCTATGTATGCAGTAGCATCTTTTACATCTTTACCAGTAAGAATTGTCACTTTATCAGGACCAACAAATTTAAGCTCTCCTGATTTTGCAACAGTATCAAGAATTTCTTTAGAATCGAATTTTCCTGGTATATCAATTCTAATTCTATTATCACCTTCTTTGGCAACTAGTGTCTCACTAACTCCCATTTTGTTGACTCTCATAGATATAAGTTCAATTGTTGTGTCCAATGTTTTTGAATCAACCTTCCCACCTTGAACTTCTTCTAAGACAGAAATTCCACCCTGTAGATCTAACCCTTTATTTATTGTTTCAGTAAATGGTTTAAACCTATAATTTCCTATTTCAAGTCCATAGAAACCTGCGAATGCCAATACCCCCACAACTAAAACACTGGTCAGAAAAAGCATCATACTTTTTTTCTTTTTCATCTTTATCACCCCTTCGCTGCATATTCATAAGTGAATTATATTATAACTAACTAATTTAGTCAATATTTGTCAAAATAATTCTACTTACTCATAGTTTTTGATTTTAAAGCTATAGCACATTCTATCCTTTTCTTTTGCATCTTGCATCCAAGTTCATAAGGAATATGCATATCTCCGTTAAAGTTAAAGTTATTTGCTTGGCATCCCCCACTACAATAAAATTTGGCCCAGCACTGCATACATGTAGGTTTGTTGTAAATATGTGCTTCTTTAAACTCTTGCACAATTTTTTTATTAGTAATTCCATTATATATATCGCCCAGTATATAATCTTTATTACCAACAAATTGATGGCAAGGGTATATTTCTCCTTTAGGGGTAACTGCTATATATTCATGACCCGCTCCGCATCCAGAAATTCTCTTATAGACGCATGGTCCACCTTTTAAATCTATATTAAAATGGTAAAATTTAAATTCATTTCCATCCTTATGTCTCTGAAGCATATCCGTATATAATTTATCATATTGCTCAAAAATAACTGGTAAATCTTCTTCTCTAATTGAAAGTTCATGTTCCTTTGGTAACACTACTGGTTCTATAGATATTTCTTTAAACCCTAAATCTGCCATATGTTTTACATCTTCAAAAAAGTCAGTATTTCCTCTGGTAAAGGTTCCCCTCGCATAATAAGCTTTTGACTTATCTCTCATATCAACCATTTTTTTGATGTTAGGAAGTACCCTATCATAGGAACCGCTTCCATCAACTCTTACTCTAACCTTATCATTAACAGATTTTCTACCATCTATGCTAAGTACTATATTGCCCATATTTTCATCCATATATTTCATGATTTCATCATTAAGTAATGTAGCATTAGTTGTCATTGTAAACCTTATACTTTTTTTATATTTTTTTTCTTGCACTTTAGCATATTCCACTACTTCTTTTATCATATCAAAAGCCATGAGTGGTTCTCCACCAAATAAATCTATCTCAATGTTTTTTCTCGTTCCAGATTTTTCCAGAACAAAATCTATTGCTTTCTTTCCAACTTCCGCTGACATTACCTCTCTAGCGCCATGATACTCACCCTCATCAGCAAAACAGTATTTACATCTTAAATTACAATCGTGTATTACATTAAGACATAAAGCTTTTATGTACGACTCCGCTTGTCCACTTTCTTTTGCAATTGATTCATATAAATCTTTTGTGTATAGCATTTCTTCCTGTATTAAACTTTGAATTTCACTATACGCTTCCTCAATATCTTCTACATTATATTTATCTTTTAAACTTTCTATTAACTCTTCTTTTTCCCCAAGGGAAACCTCATCTAAAAGATCATAAACTATTTCATCGACTACATGTAGCGCTCCAGAATTTACATCTATTACGTAGTATTCTCCATTTTGGATATATTTATGAATTAATGACAATTTTATTCCTCCTAACAAATTTAAAGCAGTAACCTTAAGTTACTGCCACATTAATATTATTCGTTTTCACAAGCTAAGTTTGCTACTGTGCAAGAAGTTTTACATGCTGATTGGCATGAATTAGCACATTCTTTGCATCCTGGTTTTTTCAAACTTTCTTTAATGCTTGATTTGTTTATAGTTCTTATATGTTTCATTATTATTCCTCCATATCGTAAAGTTTCTGCATAATTATATCATAATATCTTAGCTAAATAAAGTATTCTTATAGATTTATTCCAAGCATTCCTGAAAAAGCACCTGTGCCTAGAGCTAAAGCTGTTCTTACTACTTCCCTCATACCTATAGCAGTGCTTCCACCACCAACTACTTTAACTAGGTATAAAACTAACATGTAAGTAGCTGCCACCATGATACCCATTAGCCAACCTTTTTCTCCAGCTTTTTTTGCAGCAAATACAGATCCATAAAGCACACTGACTAATGTTATTACAATATAAAAAACGGATGTTACCTTCATGCTAGCTGGTAAAAAGGTTGTTATTATAGAATAAATCACTAATATAATTAAGGTTAAAATTGCAGCCCTAAATACTCCTTCTGCAGCATAAGAATATTTTTTTTTGTTTTCCATGTATATCCCCCCTTACTATAGATTTCAATATTGTTTTCATTGAAATCTATAGTATTAATTATGATTAAAAAGGGGGGTTTATTACTAATTTTCTACTTTTTCTCTACTACTTCATCACTGTTTAAATTTATAACTGTGCCTATTCCACTTTTTGATAATTTAATTCTAGCTCTGTCTGGACCACTTTCCAATATAATGTAGTCATCTTGAATGTTGATTATTTTTCCCATTATACCGCCCTTAGTCATTACTTCATCATTTAATTTTAAATTATTTAAAAGTGTAGCATATTTTTTCTTTCTTTTGTTTTCTGGTATAAATACTACTAGATAAAATACCGCAAGCATTAACACTATAGATATTAAAGAACCGAATTGTCCCATTTATGTTCCCCTCCTTTCAATAATTTTTTTAAACTTATAATAAAATAATTTCCCATAAACTTAATTCCTAAAGGACCACAACATCCCTTAGTACATTTATAGGTTAATCATATTATAGTAAATAATTATATTTACTCATTCCACTGAGCAAGTTTCTCAGCCTTAAACTCTTCAAAACAATCATTATCAATGGCATCCCTAATGTCTTCCATAAGTTTATTATAAAAATATAGATTATGAAGCACGCAAAGTCTCATTGCGAGCATCTCTTTTGCCTTAAATAAGTGTCTTATATAGGCTCTTGTATAGTGCCTGCAAGCAGGACATTGACATCCTTCATCAATCGGAGCGCTATCCAGCTCAAATTTAGCATTCATTATATTTATTTTACCATCACTCGTAAAAACATTTCCGTGCCTACCATTTCTTGCTGGCAATACACAATCAAAAAAGTCTACTCCCCTAGATACTGCTTCTAAAATATTACTTGGATAGCCCACTCCCATAAGATATATTGGTTTATCCTGTGGTAAGTGTGGAACAACTGCATCAATGATTCTGTACATCTCTTCATGAGTCTCCCCTACTGCAAGTCCTCCTATAGCATAACCATCTAGGTTCATTTTACTAATTGTTTTAGCATGTTCTGTTCTGATATCCTCACAAATACCACCTTGATTTATTCCAAACAACATCTGTTTGTTATTTATGGTGCCCTCAAGAGAATTTAATCTATCCATTTCAGTCTTACATCTAATTAGCCATCTTGTAGTTCTTGCTACTGAGTCTTCTACATATTCTCTAGTAGATGGGTTTGATATACATTCATCAAAAGCCATGGCAATAGTAGATCCTAAATTGCTTTGTATCTGCATACTTTCTTCTGGCCCCATGAATATTTTTTTCCCGTCAATATGTGAATTAAAGTAAACTCCTTCTTCTTTAATTTTTCTCATTTTAGATAGAGAAAACACCTGAAACCCACCGGAATCTGTAAGAACAGGTCTATCCCAATTCATAAATTTATGAAGTCCTCCCATTTGCTTTATAACCTTATCTGTCGGCCTTAAGTGCAAATGATAGGTATTAGATAATTCTACTTGGCAGTTGATTTCTTTTAAATCCATAGTGGAAACAGCGCCCTTAATAACTGCCTGAGTTCCCACATTCATAAATACAGGTGTTTGAATAGTTCCATGAGGTGTTGTAAACTCACCACGTCTTACTTTACCACTTTTCTTAAGTAATTTATACATATTTACCCTACTTTCTATACAATAATTAATATAAAAACATTGCATCTCCAAAACTAAAGAATCTATATCTTTCTTTTACTGCCATATCATATGCACCCATAATTAAATCTTGGCCCGCAAAAGCGCTAACTAACATTATTAACGTGGACTCTGGCAAATGAAAATTCGTTATTATTGCATCAACAATTTTGAATTTATATCCTGGATAAATAAATATATCTGTCCATCCGGATTTTTCCTCTACTCTGCCATTATCATCTGCTATACTTTCGAGTGTTCTATTAGATGTAGTACCTACTGCAATTACTCTGCCACCTGTCTCTTTTACTTCATTAATTATCGCTGCTGCTTCACTACTAAGCATATAGTACTCTGAATGCATTTCATGTTCTTCCACTGTTGCGGCTTTTACAGGTCTAAAAGTACCCAGCCCTATATGGAGTGTTACAAATACAATTTTAACACCCTTAGCTTTAATTTGGCTTAGCAAATCATCTGTAAAATGGAGTCCTGCAGTAGGGGCTGCTGCAGATCCTGCAGCTCTTGAAAATACAGTCTGATATCTTTCTTTATCTTCTAATCTTTCAGTTATGTATGGTGGTAGCGGCATCTCTCCGAGTTTATCTAAAACCTCTTCAAAAATTCCTTCGAATTCAAATTCCACTATTCTACTTCCACCCTCAGAAACACTCATGACTGTTGCCTTTAGTTCTCCATTTCCAAAAACAAACCTAGCTCCAATCTTTGCTTTTTTACCCGGTTTAACTAAGGTTTCCCAGTGGTTAACATCTATTCTCTTTAGTAGCAGGAATTCCATTTTACCTCCTGTTTCCTCTTTCATTCCTAAAAGCCTTGCTGGTAAAACTCTGGTGTCATTTAGCACTAAGCAATCTCCTGGGTTTAAATACTCTATTATATTTTTAAACTGTTTGTGCTGTATTTCCTCATTTGTTTTATTGACTACCATAAGCCTTGACTCATCCCTTTTTTCAACTGGATGTTGAGCAATAAGCTCCTTTGGTAAGTCAAAATAAAAATCCTTTACTTTCAAAAAAACTACATCCTTTCTTTAGCAAAAATCATTCAAACTTCATCATTAAATACTGTGAATTGTTTTAGATTTTTATGCTTATTCTATTTTTTAAAAGGCCTATTCAAATGTTTATAAGCCTTATTAGAAGCCATCCTCCCCCTTGGGGTTCTTATTATGAATCCTTTTTGAATTAAATAAGGTTCATAGACATCTTCTAAAGTTCCTAATTCTTCTCCTATAAAATAAGATAAGGTCTCTATGCCTACTGGTCCCCCATTAAAATTATCTATAATAGCTTCAATCATTTTATTATCTATTCTATCAAATCCTTCGTCGTCTATTTCAAGAAGTTCACACGCAGACTTTGCTAAATTCAAATCAATAATTCCATTCCCCTTAACATCACAATAATCGCGAACCCTCTTAAGCAAACGATTAGCAATTCTCGGAGTACCTCTTGAACGTCTTGCAACTTCAATTGCAGCATCTTCCGTAATATCTACTTTTAAAATAGATGCAGAACGAATTACTATCTCTTTTAACTCACCTTGCGTATAATATTCCATGGCACTTAGCACACCAAATCTATCACGAAGAGGCGCTGTTAATAGTCCAATCCTGGTAGTTGCACCAATAAGTGTGAACTTAGGCAAATCTAGTCTTATAGATTTTGCTGAAGCTCCTTTTCCAATTACAATATCTAAAACATAATCCTCCATAGCAGGATATAATATTTCTTCTACAGCTCTATTAAGTCTATGTATTTCATCAATAAAAATAACATCATAATCGCTCAAACTAGTTAAAATAGCTGCCAAATCCCCCGCTCTTTCAATCGCGGGCCCGGAGGTTACTTTTAAGTTACCCTTCATTTCCTTTGCAATAATGTTGGCAAGTGTTGTCTTACCAAGCCCAGGAGGACCATATAAAAGCACATGATCAAGAGCTTCTTCCCTATTTTGAGCTGCTTTAATGAATATATTTAATTTTTCTTTAATCTTTGGTTGACCAATATACTCTCTAAGTTTTTGGGGTCTTAGCGAATACTCTGCGTCCATATCTTCTTCAATGACCGATGAAGTAATAATTCTTTCCTCAATATCATCCATAGTGTACTCCCACCTTAGTTCATCAAATATTTCAAACAATCTTTAATCATATTTTCAAGTGATTGTTCTTTACTTATAGCTTTTAATGCTTTTTCTGCTTCCTTTTCAGAATATCCAAGGGAAATAAGCGCTCCTAAAACCTCTATAAGTTTTCTATCATCTTCTAAATTACTACCTGAAATTTGTGATAAAGTGTTAGCTGCTGACTGTTCAATATGAATTTTTTCTCTGAGCTCTAGAATTATTCTTTGAGCAATTTTCTTGCCTATTCCAGGTGCCCGTATTAAAGTTTTTTCATCTCCCGATACAATCGCATATTTTAAATTTGTAACACTGCAAATAGAAAGTAATGATAAGCCAGCTTTTGACCCAACTCCATTTATACTAATTACAAGGCTAAACATCTCTATCTCTTCTTTTGTTAGAAATCCGTATAGTCCAATAAAATCTTCTCTAACAATTTGTTTTATATATAATAATACATGCTCGTTAGTTTTGGGCATCTTTGCCATAGTACTTCCAGAGGTATATATTTTGTAACCCATGCCGTTATTATCTACTACAATATAGTCCTTATTAATGCCTACAAAAATTCCATTTATATATTCGTACATATATTTCCTCCTTGATGCTTTCTTCGTGAATATAAATTATTAATTGCTATCATCACATTTTTATAAAGGCTACATAACACTTTACCACCTAAACGGTATTAATTCAATAATTAAGATGCATGAAAATAAATAATAAGTCAAAAAACCTTAAGAAATACATTTTTCTTAAGGTTTTAGTACATATTTTTTTATTTCACATTAGGATGTTAAGACTTTAATAAACCCCTAGCATAATCAAAAGCCTTTTCGGGTGTTTTAAATTCTCCTTTTTCATATTCGGCGCTTTCTTCCGCATCCTTACTACCATCACTGTCTTTACTATATTTTCTACCGCGAATTAGGTCATCCACCAAGCCATCTTTCTCTTTCAAATCACCTATCTTGACATATTGTAATTCCCCTTTGTCTCGAGCTTCAAAGTCATATTTCTGCTGTTTACCATTTGCTATATAAACATTTGAATTAAATAGTTTATGAGCTGTTATGTCTCCATTTTCATCTGTTTTATAAATTGTTACAAGGTCCTCATATACTCCCAAAAAATACCTGTTAGCTTTGTAACTGTACCTATTACTATTATTAACAAAAACTATTTCATCATTACTCATACTAAAAACTGTGTAACCTTGGTTTTTAAAAAATTCATTAAGTTCTAACTGTGTTTTTTTATTTAGCACATCCGAACCATTAAATTGTTTTTCGAGCACCATATTTCTAACTTCATTGTCTTTATATCTAATCTTAAACATAAATTTTGTATCCTGAGATACCCTAACCAATTTAGTATTCACGGATGTTTGCATTAAATTATTTTTGTCATTATCATTAATACTTTTCGCAGTGAATTTTAAATATGGCAATTTGCCACAAGCTTCAAGCTTTAAATCATTTTTATTCATATAGTGATTAAGAGAATAGTTAGCACCAACGAAAGTTATTAAAATTATTGTAAATATTGAATATAAAATTTTTCTGTTTTTCATATTACCACTCCTTATTTGAAATTATGTCCATATAAGGGGGTATTCATTCAATAAATTGAAAAATATAACTTAAATATCAATTTCCTATAATCATAAAGGTGAAAGTATGTATCAATGAGACAGATAGTATATAATAAATTTTACAGACCCTTAGTTTATGTAATTAAATCATCTCCTTCGGAGCTGCAATATTAATATATACCTTGAAAGGAGTTTATTATGACGATTTATAGATTATCAAATGATTTAGTATTCCCAGATCCATCTCTAAGCGACGCGGATGGACTTTTATCCATTGAAGGCGACCTATCTCCCGCGAGATTACTACTTGCGTATTCTAATGGAATATTTCCATGGTTTTCAGAAGACGAGCCTATACTTTGGTGGTCACCTGATCCAAGATTTATTGTTTATCCAAAAGATATTAGAATTTCACATTCTATGAAAAAACTACTTAAAAAGAATACATATAGGGTTTCCTTTGATACTTGTTTCAGAGATGTTATATGTAATTGTTCTAATACAAGAAAAGAAACAGGTACATGGATTACAAATGAAATGATTGAAGCTTACTGCAAGCTTCACGAACTCGGCTATGCCCATTCTGTGGAAACCTGGTACAAAGATAAGTTAGTTGGTGGATTATACGGCATAAGTATGGGAAAATGTTTTTTTGGTGAATCAATGTTTTCAACTATGGATAATGCCTCTAAGGTAGCCTTTACTACTCTAGGCAAGTCATTGGAAGAAAAAGGATTTTATATGATTGACTGTCAGGTTCATACAACTCATTTGGAAAGTTTAGGAGCAGTTTATATTCCAAGAGAAAAATTCTTGGAACTTATGAAAAAAGAAATTTCAATAAACCCTTTAAAATTGTGCTTTTAAGTTGCACAAATCCTTAATTATTCAAGCTCTAAAACTTCTTACAAACAGAAACATCGGGTAAGTTGTAAAATGAAATGACCATAAAACAAAAAATAAAGACCCAAGAGAAAAAATCTTGTACCATGTTAAGTGACTAAACCAACACAAGTACAGGAGGATTTCAAATGAGTCAATTAAATTTTATCACAGAGAACAAAAAAGGTAAACACCTAACATATGAGGATCGTATAAAGATAGAGACATTATACAAAATGGGGCTAAATTCAAGCTGTATTGCGGAGCAAATAGGTGGACGTTCAGAGCGTACAATAAGGCGTGAAATTGCTAAAGGAATAGTAGAATTATTGAATAGTGATTTAACCACTCGAATGGAATATAGCGCAGAAATTGGGCAGTCAGAACATGACAGACAAGGCACAGCAAAAGGGCCTGCATTGAAAATAGGGAAAGATCACAAATTGGTGAAGTACTTAGAAAAAGCCATTGGTAAATATGGCGAATCTCCGTATGCAGCTATTCAAAATATAACAAATAAAGATCTACAATTCGAAACAACTATTTGCTTCAAAACTGTGTATAACTATTTGGATAATAATTTATTCTTAAACATAAGTAACAAAGATCTGCCTGTTAAAAAGAATGCCAAAAAGAGAAACTATAAAAAAATAAGGCCGGCGTATAACAATACCAAAGGGACAAGCATATCAGAAAGACCTACAGCGGTAGCTGCACGTGATGAGATAGGGCACTGGGAAATGGACACCGTAGTAGGAAAGCAGGGTACAAAGACTGTATTAATGGTGTTAAGCGAAAGAGTAACTCGCAAGGAGTTAATCTTTAAAATACCTTCTAAATCACAGGTCGCTGTTGTGAAGGAATTGGACAAATTGGAGCGTAAAATGGGAATGGCATTCTCAAAAACATTTAAAACAATCACCTGTGATAACGGCTGTGAGAACCTTGATTTCGAGGGTATTGAGACCTCAGTAAGGAATAAACGAAAGAGAACTAAAGTATATTATGCCCATCCATATAGTTCATGGGAACGAGGCACAAACGAGAATATCAATAAAATGATACGACGATTTATCCCAAAAGGTGTGGATATTACAGCATTCTCTAAAAAACAAATTATGCAAATACAGCACTGGATCAACAATTATCCAAGAAGGATTTTTAACGGTCTATCTGCTAATATGATGGAACAGAAAACCATTACAACTTAACATTATATTTTTCTTGAAAATTTCGGACATTTTATATTGCAATCTACACAAACAGAAACACCGAAGCATGGAAACGCATTGACAAACTCCAAGTATTATAATATGATTAAATAAATATTGCTTAGGTACTTTTGTCACCGGATAAATGTACTGAAATCATAAGCGTTAGGAATTCATGCCGTTAGGTCTTAGGGTATGAATCGCCTAATGCTTTTTTTTGTTAGGAGGATTATAGTATGAAAACAAAAATTAATACAAGCATTAATAAATTATTTTTCAAATATGTGTTGTTAAATGTAATCAGCATGATAGGATTGTCTTTCTACATATTGGCAGATACGATTTTTGTATCAAGAAATATGGGTAATAACGGTTTAACTGCATTGAATTTAGCATTGCCTATTTATAGTCTTGTGAATGGTATCGGTTTAATGCTCGGCATGGGAGGTGCCATAAGGTATTCCATCCTCTGCGGAGAGGGAAATTTCAAAAATGCAAGCAAGACCTTTACGCAAACCATCTATATGGCTCTTGCCTTTGGGTTCCTATTTACGGCAGTCGGAGCATTCTTCTCTGGTGATATTGCGAGACTGCTAGGTGCTGATGCAGAGGTAATGCCAATGGCAAGTTCATACCTAAGAACAATACTGCTATTTTCCTGTGCTTTTATGGTAAACACTGTGATTGTTTGTTTTGTACGGAATGATAACAATCCGAAGCTCTCGATGATTGCCATGCTTACAGGAAGCTTTGGCAATGTCATTCTTGATTATATTTTTATATTTCACATGAATCTTGGTATGTTCGGCGCCGCATTTGCGACAGGTCTTGCCCCTATCATAAGTATTGGCATACTGTCTATCCATCTTATACAGAAGAAAAACCGTTTTAAATTAGTAAAAACATCCTTACAAAAGAAGTATGTAAAAAAAATATTTTCGCTCGGATTACCGTCTTTGTTCACAGAGGTATCTTCAGGACTCATTATACTTTTGTTCAATATTGAAATTTTAAATCTCATCGGAAACATCGGCGTTGCAGCATACGGAATTATCGCTAACCTTGCTTTAATTGTTGTCGCTGTTTTTACTGGTATTGCACAGGGTATACAACCCATTTTGAGTATAAATTTCGGTATAGGAAATAAAGACAATATAAAGAAAGTATTCAGATACGCTGTGATACTTGCATTTTGTATTGGCTTCGCTTTCTATATTGCGGGGGCGGTTTACCCGAATGTTATTATCCAACTGTTTAACAAGGAGTATAATGCTGCGCTTGCTGATATGGCGACACAAGGTATAAGGCTGTATTTTATTTCCTTCTTCTTCATGGGTTTTAATATCCTAACGTCTTCATTTTTTGCTTCTATTAATCAACCTGCAAAAGCATTTACCGTTTCTCTTGCAAGAGGTTTTATTACTGTTATCCCTTTGATTTTCATTCTTCCGCATTTTCTGCAAATGACAGGAGTTTGGTTAACTATTCCGTGTGCAGAAGTGATTACCTTATTGTTGAGCCTATTCCTTATAAAGAATTATCTCAAAGATGATATTTCTATGCATCCGCCAATTTGACATACTATCACGCTCCATTCAATAGCCTTTATTTTATTATAAAAGCAAAAGCTATCGAATATTATACAATATACACTATAGAGTCAGAAGCTAAAAAAAAATGAACGGCACCCTGCACGTTGTGCAGGGTGCCGTTCATACAGACCGTTGACAAACATAAAATGTAAAACACTCTAATTTAAAATTGGAGTGTTTTTTTCATATTCAAAAAGGATTTTAGGACATCAATGTCGAATATATATAGTATACAAACTTTATAATTCGGAGGGCATTATTATGATTAATGAAAAAAACTTCACACAACAAAAACTAGAAATGGTGTATTTAGAAGATTTAGTTCCTAAAGACCATATTTTGAGAAATATAGATAAATACATGGATTTCTCTTTTATAAGAGAACTGACTAAAAAATATTACTGCTTAGATAATGGAAGACCTGGCGTAGATCCCATTCTACTTTTTAAAATGCTGTTTATTGGGTACTTATTTGGAATAAAATCTGAACGACAACTTGTAAAGGAAATTGAAGTAAATGTGGCTTATAGATGGTTCCTAGGGCTAAGTCTTACTGATACTATTCCAGATCATTCAACAATTAGCCAAAATAGACGTAGACGATTTAAAGGAACAGATGTGTTTCAAAAAATATTTGACGAAGTAGTATTTAAGGCTATAAATCTTAAGATGGTAACCGGTAAAATACTTTACACAGATTCTACACACCTAAAAGCAAATGCTAATAAGCGAAAGCTTGTGAAAATTGAAGTTGAAAAAACGCCGAAAGAATATGTAGCTGAACTTAATAAAGCAGTGGAAGAAGATAGAATAAACCATGGTAAAAAACCTTTAAAAGAAAAAGAACCTGTTACCAAAATAAAAGAAACTAAAGTTAGCACAACCGACCCCGACAGTGGATATATGATGAGAGATGGCAAGCCGGAAGGCTTCTCATATTTAGATCACAGAACTGTCGATAGCAGACATAATATAATTACTGATGTGTATGTTACTCCTGGAAACATAAATGATGTTGATCCTTATATCGATAGATTAGATGTGCAAATAAAAAAGTTTAATTTTAATACAAAATATGTTGGTGCAGATGCTGGTTATGCTACAAATCTTATATGTAAAAAACTATATGAGAGGGAATTAAAATCTGTAATGGGATACCGTAGGTCTCCACATACAAAAGGAATGTACACAAAAAATAAATTCCAATATGTTAAAGAGCAGGACATTTACGTATGCCCTGACTTAAGGGCTTTACATTATAAAACAACAACAAGAGAAGGATATAAAGAATATGTTGGTAATGCAAAATATTGCGACATATGTCCAAACAGAGCTCAATGCTTTTCTGCAAAAAGCAAGTTTAAAACTATTAGAAGACATGTTTGGGAAACGTATAAAGAAGATGTTGTAAAGTTCACCAGAACAGATAAAGGCAGAAATATATATAGAAGAAGAAAAGAAACTATAGAGCGAAGCTTCGCAGATTCAAAACAACTGCATGGGCTTCGCTATTGCCATATGCGTGGATTAGAAAATGTGCAAGAGCAGTGTCTGCTTACAGCAGCAGTGCAGAATATGAAAAAGATAGCTAGCCTGCTATCTTTAAGGTTTTTTGATTTTCTAACTAAGAACATAGTTGTTATTTTAAATTTATCCATAACTCAAAATGCTATCGCATAATTGCATGTAAAAAGCCCAGTATAATAAAAAAATTATACTGGGTTTGTAAACAACCTGAATGAACGGCACCCGGAGTTTGTCAACATAGTTGTCGCAATTTCTATTTCTAACCTTTTTATGACGATGCCTCTTCTATAATAAGAAGCTCTTCTTCTTTTATTGGATTCAAAGATACATATTTGGGTAAATCCCAATTTCTAATTTCTCTACTCCACCTTTCAGGATGGTTCTCTTTTGCCATTGCATACACTTTTTTTCTATTCTCCATAATGTTTTTGTCCAAGCTATAATGCCTCTGGTATGGGGTCAAATATTTGATACCGCTATGCATATGAACATTGTTGTACCAGTAGACAAACTTCGTTACCCACTTTCGTGCATCAGAAATGCTTACAAACCCGCCGTTAGGGAATGTGGGCACATACTTCAATGTCTTGAATAACGATTCTGAGTAAGGGTTATCGTTGCTTACTCTAGGCCGTGAGAATGAACTTTGGACCCCTAGTTTCTCTAATGTGGCAAGGAATGTTGCCGCCTTCATAGGACTTCCATTATCGGAGTGAAGTATAAGAGGTTTACCTAATATTTTTTGAGAAAGGAGAGCACGGCTAACAAGGATTTTAGCATATTCTGCATTCTCTGTTTCCCAAACTTCATAACCAACAATCATACGGCTGAACATATCTAGTATCAGATATAGCTTAAAATATAGACCTTTCACAGAGCCATCAAGCCATGTGATATCCCATGTCCAAACTTGGTTTTGTGCGGTTGCTATGTGCGTAGGTGCAACTCTTTTCACAGGCGCCTTCGGCTTAAATCTATGAGTGTTTTGTTTTTCTTCTCTAAGTATTCTATGAATCGTAGATTCCGAGACAATATAAATCCCCCGATCAGCCAGCTTTGGCACTATTTGTGCAGGTACTAAATCGGCATAGTCATTACTATTTATTACCTGAATAATCTCAGCTCTTTCTTCATCACTAAGTTTATTTTTAGGAGGCTTCCTACATGCTAGCGGGCGTTTATCTTCCGTTGATTCAGGAGTTAGTGACCATCGCTCATAAGTCCTAGTCGATATTCCAACTTCATCGCAGCATGGACTTAACCTAGCACCGGAATGTACAGCTTCATTAATCAGTTCTAAAGCTTTAATGCGATCTGAGGCACTGATTAGTCTTCCTCTTGGTCCCCCCAAATCGCATGAACGTTTTTTCTTAGTACTAGTAGTGCTGCGGTTTCAGCTAAAGCTTTTTCTTTAAATCTAAGCTCTTTTTGAATCTTTATGACTTTATCCTTTTCTTCTTTTAGCTCACCTTTTAACTTTTTAGGATCTTCGATGCTGACGTTGTTTGCATTCATGCATTGTGATTTCCATATCTTTATATCATCTTTATATGTACCTTTCCTTCGGCAATATTCACTAAGCTCTTGCTCGTTTAAAGTAGCCGACTCAAGAACCATATGAAATTTTTCCTCAGATGTCCAATCTCCATTTAGCCTTAAAATCTTTATTCCTTCTTTTTTCTCAGCGTCTTTAATCCATTTATAAATTGTACCTTTATTTATCTTTTTATCTAGAGATACTTTAGTTATGCTTTCTTTTTCAGAACCAGTTACTCTTGCAAGTACTTCTTTTCTTATTTCTTCAGAATACCCAATTTTACTCACCATGATATCTTTCCCCTTTCGTAAAGCCTATACTGTATAATATACTATATTTCTCTCTACGACAACTATCTTAACACATAGGGCACCCTGCACGTTGTGCAGGGTGCCGTTCATAATATAATAGTGCAGTCTTTTATTATGTTAGAAATCAACACTACTCTTAATAGTATGCTACCATCTTATCTTTGGTAAAGAATACTAAGTAAAATATTCAATTATTGCCTGCTTAAAATTATTATTTATAAGTTCTGAGATATAATTTTTAATATCCTCGCTGTCTGGTTTTTTATAGACATATTTGAATTTTCCATACGGCCCCCATTTCAATTGCCTTTTTTCTTCATTCAGATCAAGCTTAGTATTTTTAAATCGTTGAACTATCAACTCCTTTGCCGCTTTAGTAAATCTATGTTGAATAAGTTCAAAGCTTACTTCCCCAGTATAATCACCTAGTGCTATTTTTAGTGTTTCAAATAACTCCTTATATTCCTCACGCCAATTATCATATATCATGATAGGTGCAATTATGAATCCTATTGGATATCCAGCAGCAGCATTTTTTTTAACTGCGTCTATTCTCTCATTAAAACTAGAAGTATTGTGTTCGAAATTATCTATTACATAACGCGAATTTAAAGTAAATCTGAATTTTGTGTGCTTGTTATGTTTTAGCTTTAAAAATGGATCAACATCATTAAATTTCGTTACAAGCCTCAATCTACCATTGGAACTTTCTCCAAAGAACTCTATGCATCTTTTTAAGTTCCCACTTAAGTGTTCAAGCGCAATGGGATCTGTTATACTTGCACATTCAAAGGTCGTAATATTCGGCTTGTTATCCTCTATATAAGTTTGTATATTTTCTAAAATTTCTTCAATATTCATAAAAATCTTCATGAAAGGTTTTTCACCTTGAGTAGTCTGAAGATAGCAATATTCACAATTTGCAGGGCATGAACTTGATAGTGAAAATTGATAATCAGCAGATGGTTTGCAACTCGATAATTTTTTTTGACCGTTTATCGTAAAAAGAACAACCTTTTTAGACATTGCATAATTTTTTTCAGTTGATCCACAATCTATTATTACTCTTTTAGAATTAACTATGGGTACCTTTAAGCTCTCTAAGTGTTCTATAACTTTTTTTGCTGCATCATATTTCAGAACTTTAGGATCTATATATGCAATGTCTGGTATAAATAACTCCATTATCCTCACCTCATAAGTATTATTTTATTAAACAAAGTTATTTATACATCTTAGATCCTTTATAGTTTACCTTATTTCTTAATTATAAGCACACAATAATTATTGCACCTACTGATTCCACAATAAAACCGCGGTTTTATATTTACCATATAAACCAAAATATAGGGAGAACGGTATGATAAATATATACCGTTCTCCCTATGTTTCAGTGCTTTTACAAACTTAATATTTTTTATCTAGTGTTGTATTTATTGATCACCTTATTTTTTAATTTTTTCCCAAGGGTTTCGCCTATAAATCTATCAATCATTTCTTCCTTAGTAGCTTTACCTTCTACAAATATGTTAAATTTCTTGCAAAGCTTGCCTAGGTCCCCTTTACTTATATCACAAGTCTTAATAAAGCTTTTTGCAGTTTTAACACTAGTCATAGCTATTATACGTTTATACATTTCATCATTAGTCATGGATGCACCTCAAATTTCTTATTTATCAAATACATTATATCATCTTAAATAACATCAATAAATCATTTCTAATTAAATTAATAAGTTTTTTTTAAAAAAGTCTTCTAGAAATCGAATATTTATGATATTTACCCATTATTTTATTTTTTATTATCATGCAATACTTGATCAATTACAATTACCATTGCTAAGGTAAACGCATAATTTTCTTCTTCATTGATGGCAATTTCATAAGTATCTCCCCACGAAAGCCATTTTTTGTTTATTTGCGCAACTATACTACCATTTTTCACTATTGAAAAATCATGAACAAAGAAGTCTCCTTCAATCTCGTAATTACCCATATCGCTTTCTATATGGAATTTATTACTAAATAAAGTGAATTCTTTTTTCACTTTGGCAGCATAGTTTCCGCTTAAATATATATTATATTCCGGCAGTAACTTAAATAACTTCTGCTCAATGTATATAATTTCATTATTATTCATATCATAAATTCTAAGTTTATTTCCAAATGAAAAAATCTTTCCTTCTACATTGAACACATCATTACCTGAAACATCTTTAATACTAAAACTGTCACCTATTGAGAATATCTTTTCTCGGATATAAAACTTCACACAAACTCCCCCAATAACATTTATTCCTATATATTTTATTATACATTATAAATATAGTTCCATTAGTTCTAATTTGATTTTACCAAAACAAACATGCATTATCAATAAAACTAAGAAGTTCAAATGGAGGATACGGTTAATTTTTTTCATATATACTTATATTAAAATGGAGCAAAGTTGATAGCTTTGAGGTATCATTAGCTTTTTCTCTCATTGCATTATCAATGGTCCAATAGTAAGGAGTCATTGCAATAAGACTCTTTATATCTTCAGCATTTCCGACATCGATGCTGTACTTAACTTCCACGCTCTGAGTTAACTTAAATCCATCAAATGTTGTTACTTTTTCCTCATGTTTTCTAGCATTTACATATAATATTTCTTTTAAACCATATAAATGTTGAACTCCAGGAGTTATAACAACTAGCTTACCGTTATCCTTTAGAACCCTATTAAGCTCAGTCTCATCTGAGGGTGCAAAATTTCTTATAATGATATCTATAGTGCCTGGCATTATGGGTAGGTTAAAATTACTACCTACTATAAATTTTATTTTTTTATCTCTCTTAGTTGCATAAGTAACTGCAGCTTTCGAAATATCTACGCCAAAAAAATCAATTTCTTTATTTCGGGTGTAGCTAGCTTCTTTTCTATGTATGGCTTCCTTTAATCTGCATAAAAAATATCCTTCTCCACACCCAGCATCAAGTATATTTATATTATTTCCACTTATATTTGATATTATTACATCATTTAGTTTATCAGAGAAAGTGTGATAATACCCTTTATTTAAAAAGTCTCTACGCCCTTCCATCATTTCTTTGCAGTCTCCAGGGTCTTTTGTTTTCTTTTGATTAGCAAGCAAAAGATTAATATGTCCTTTACTTGCTATATCATAACTATGATTATTTAAACATACATATTGTTTTTCATACTTTTTTAAACTTAAGTTGCATACGGGACATTTTAATATAGATTCTTTATTTTCTATTGTCACAAAATCACTGCCTTTCTTTAATTTTCTTTAATTTTAGAATGGTTTTTTCGCTAAACTCTACTCCAATTGAATCTAATATAAACATAAATATTGGGATTCCAAGGAGCAGACCCCAAATTCCCATAAAATGCTCTGATACTATTAATGTTACAAAAGTAAAAAATATTGGAAGATTGGTGGTATCAGACATAAACTTTGGGTTTAAAATATAACTTTCAATAGCATGAATTATAAAAATCATAATAAGCACAAATATTACTTTAACTAACCCGCCCATTTTAAAAGCAATTAAACATAGGGGAATTAGCGAAATAAATAACCCCTCCACTGGTATAAGACTTAAAATAAATATCATAAATGCAAGAGCGAATAATTTCGGAAATCCCATTATAGTTAATCCTATCACTGATAATACTGTATTTGCAATGGCTATCATTATTTGAGCCTGTATTACTTTACCAAAGGAATTTAAAAAATTATTACCAAAATAGCTCAAATAATTATATGCCACAGATACTTTACTATATTTAAACTTATGTACAAATTTTAACACGCTGTCCTTCTCTAATATAAATACTAAGCTTAGTAAAAGCGCCATAAAAAAATTAAAACTCCACTTTCCAAAATTAGTTACAAAAGTCATAATACTTTGAATACCCGATTTAGCATAATTTGCAATATTAATTTGATTAAACATCGGTGCTAAATACTTCGTAAATCCTTTTGTATTTTCAGAAAAATTAATATATTCCATTTTGCCTAAAATAGATATACTTCAGAAATAGCAATTGGTATATATTTTACTGCTAGAAGGACTATAGTTACTGTCATAAACACATATATAATTATAGTAATAATAGTTGGATTTACTTTTACTACTCTGTTAATTTGCTTAACTAAGAAACTTTGTAGACTATTCACTAAATAAGTAATCATAAATGTTAATAGAATCAAATTAAAAATGGATCTTATTAAATATGCAAATAATATTATTGCTAAAAGCAATAGTATTTTCTCTACGGTTTTTCTATTAAATAACTGTGTTATTGTTTGCATTTAAGGCGCTCCTTCATCTTTTTTTATTGTTTTTTGTTAAAATTTATTGAAATTTAACTAAACATTATTTTGATTTTTCGCTATAATAAATTATTTTTCGGCTATTTCATTATATCAAATTGTTTAACTTATTTCTATTAATTACTATGTACTAAATTTAAAATTTTATAATACACGAAGAATAAGAAAAATGGTGTATAATATATATACTAATAAGAAAGTTTGGTGATGATAATAAATGAAACCTGTAATTATGTTTGTAACTGAATGGTGTCCATATTGTAAAAAAGCACTTACTTGGATGGACGCTATAAAAAAACAAAATCCAGAATACGCTGGTATTGATATTAAAATAATTGATGAAGAGCTTCAACCGGATATAGCAAAACAATATACATACTATTATGTCCCTACCTACTATGTTGACGGAGTTAAAGTTCATGAAGGCGTTGCCTCTAAAAATATTATTAATGGTATATTTGAAAAGGCATTAAAATAATTTTAATAAACTAAAAATGTAAGAAGATAATTTTAAATTATCTTCTTACATTTTTTTAATTTCATGTATATCTTTTTAATCGCGGGATATACTATTATTGTAGTCGACAAACAAACATTAAACTTATAAAAGGGAGATGTTAGTTATGTTAATAAGTAAACCACTTGTAATTTTAAGCGTAGGCAATATTGCTGGGGCTAAAAATGGGGACTACTAAGTAATTCCGTATGAAAATTAAAATACGGAGTAATAAATCCATATTTTATATGGATTAGTAAAGCCAATGATTATTTTATATAATCATTGGCTTTATGTTTTTTATCTTGTTGATTTAAAATTTTTAGGCTGCTGATTCCCACCCTGATTTCTTCCATTTCTTCTAGCATTGCCTGATTGTTGAGGCTTTCTTGTTGAAGGTTTATTTGCCTTATCATTACTTGCTATTACAGGTTCATTACTTGCAGGATAAGGATGATCTTCTATTACTGGTATTGATTTTGATATAACCTTTTGAATATCCTTAAGAAAAGGTTTTTCTTCTTCATCGCAAAACGAAAGTGCAACTCCACCAAGTCCTGCCCTACCAGTCCTTCCTATTCTATGAACATAAGTCTCTGGTATATTTGGCAAATCAAAATTGATTACATGAGATAATTCATCAACATCAATACCTCTCGCTGCTATATCTGTCGCGACTAATACTCTTGTTATACCCGCCTTAAAATTATTTAAAGCAAGTTGCCTAGCACTTTGAGATTTATTACCATGAATAGCTTGTGCTTCTATTCCTACATTGTTAAGGTCTTTCGTGATTTTATTTGCACCATGCTTTGTTCTTGAAAATACTAAGGCAGAAACTATGGACTTATCTTTTAGCAAATGAATAAGTAGCGGTTTCTTATCTTTTTTATCCACAAAATATACTGATTGTTCAATAAGCTCAATGGTAGATGAAACAGGCGTCACTGCTACTTTTACTGGATCCACAAGAATAGAATCAACTAGCTTTGAGATTTCTGGCGGCATAGTTGCTGAAAATAACATAGTTTGTCTAATTTTAGGTAGTTGCGCTATAATTTTTTTTACGTCACGCAAAAATCCCATATCAAGCATACGGTCTGCCTCGTCAAGTACAAACATTTCCACATGGTGTATGTTAATGTATTTCTGTTGCATTAAATCGAGTAATCTACCAGTAGTGGCAATTAAAATATCTACTCCACCTTTTAAAGCATCAGTTTGTTTTTTTTGTGATACGCCTCCGAAAATAACTGCACTAGTAAGATTCATGTGTTTACTATAGGCTGTAAAACTTTCTCCAATTTGAATTGCTAGTTCCCTAGTAGGTGCGAGTATTAAGGCCTTTATATTTTTAGGTCCCTTTATAACTTTTTGTCTCCCACAAAGAATTTGCAGTATAGGAATAGCAAAAGCCGCTGTCTTTCCAGTGCCTGTCTGAGCACAGCCTAGAAAGTCTTTTCCTTCCAATATAGTAGGAATTGCAGCTTCTTGTATAGGCGTAGGTTGCACATAACCTTCAGTTTTTAAAGCCTTGTTTATTGGCGTAATAAGATTTAAGTCTTCGAATAACATTTTTTTCTCCTTTGGAAGTGGCTGTCTTTGACTTTAAATGTCACAAATCACTGATATCCTGTTATGAATTTTCCTGAAAATTGGAAACAACAACTTTCTTACATGATTATATTGCATCTAAGAAACCACCCTTTTTATTAGTGATATGAGCATATTTAGGCTGATTTTTCTTCATTTAGCTCCGACTTTGTAGGTCTATGATGTATAAATAAATATGTTTCTTTTATATCAACTTCAATCTTATAACTGTTTTAATTCAACTATTCGTTGCACTCATATTTTCTTATTATAACATATTTCGACTCTTGTTGCTATTCTTCTATTTTCCATAAATAATGTTGAATATAAATGTTAATTTACCACAAACTATATCTACAAAATATTTTTTTTACAAAAGGAGACATTTATATGAATGAAAACTTTAATTACCCTATGAACGTACCTGAGCAAAAACAAGATAAACAACCAGGATTAGAAACGCTTATGAATCCAAGACCTATTTTTGAAAATTTAAATTGCATAGGTTCTGGAAAATTAATGAATAAAGTTGCCTTAATTACAGGTGGCGATAGTGGCATTGGAAAAGCAATTGCTCTTGCATACGCCAGAGAAGGAGCTGACATAGCCATAGTATATCTTGATGAGCATGAAGATGCAGAAGAGACAAAAAAACTTATTGAGGCAAAGGGTAGAAAGTGTATTTTAATTGCCGGAGATATAGGAGACGATACCTTTTGTAATGATGCTGTAAATAAAATAATAAAAGAATTTAGCAAATTAGATATTCTTGTGAACAATGCCGGTGAGCAACATCCCCAAAATAGTATTGAAGATATTACAAAGCAGCAACTAGAGAAAACTTTTAAAACAAATATTTTTGCCATGTTTTATATGGTTAAAGCTGCATTACCCCATTTAATAGAGGGTGCTACTATTATAAATACTTCATCGGTTACAGCCTACAAAGGCCACGAAACCTTAATTGATTACTCCTCAACTAAGGGAGCAATAGTTACCTTCACTCGTTCTTTAGCTCTTTCATTAGCAAGTAGAAAAATACGAGTTAACTCAGTGGCTCCAGGCCCCATATGGACACCTCTTATACCGTCTTCCTTTAGCGCAAATGAGGTTGGTAAATTTGGGAGCAACACTCCTATGGGAAGGCCAGGTCAACCTGTAGAACTCGCTGAAACTTATGTGTTTTTAGCTTACGAAAGTTCTTCATTTATAAGCGGTGAAACTATTCATGTAAATGGCGGCAATATTATAAATGGTTAATACCTAGTATCATCCAGCTTACAAGTGGCATGTTTCTTATCATAACTAAATAGGAAAATACAAAATAGGCGTCAATTTTTTGAGGCCTATTTTGTTCGCTTTGTGGTACCTTTATTTCTACCTCTCTCCTTTTGCAATTTTATAAAAATTTATAATTATTTTATTTCTATTGGAAATAGCTTCACTTAATTTGTTAATATATCCACACATATAATAATAGTACATTGGCAAATATATATACCAATAGTATTATTAATAAGTAATTTGATCCTTGTATATTTCTTAAAAATTTCTTAAAATAATTTATTTTTTTAAGGAGGAAGATATTATCAAAATCAAAATTTTTACTTTCACGCTTTTTGTTAGTTTACTTCTTAATATTTGCAATATGACAATAGCCTCGGCTACAAATTTTACTTTTACAGATCAAAACGCTAATAAGTATAACATAATAATGAAGCAAGACCTACTCTGCCTAATGATAGCTTATCCTGAATATATTACAAATATTGAAGAAAATAATGGACACGTATATTTAATAATGAAGTCTGGAAAAAAGTTATGCTATGATGACAAGAAAGAGAAAAATTCACAAGAAAAACTATCAAACCCAGATCTTCAAGACACGTTAGATCAAATTTATCCCCTTTCTGCTGTTAAAAGCATTATGGAGTCTAATTTTGATCCTGGTCGCTTTCGGTCCTACGACTTATTATCAGAAGTTTATGGCACTTCAAAAAAAGCTGTAGAATCCAAACTTACAAAAGTCAAAGTAGGTTATAGTAATTTTCAATTCAATAATAGTAGTAGTGCATCCGATTCACTACAATCTGTTATGAGTGAGCTAATTCCTCTTTCAGAAAGAAACCAAAATGTAAGAAGATGTCTTCTTCCCTGTAGTGGAACTTTTAATTATCGCGTAATTGCAGGTACAAATCGATTAAGTCCTCATTCTTTTGGTATTGCTATTGATCTTGCTAGTGATAAAAGTGATTATTGGAAATGGGCATCTAAAGAAGCAGGTGAAAACAGATTATCCTCATATCCGAACGAGCTTGTAAAAGTTTTTGAAAATAATGGCTTTGTTTGGGGTGGTAAATGGTCACACTTTGATATCTTACATTTCGAGTATAGACCTGAAATCATTTTAAAAGCTCGCTATTTTACAGGCAATGTAGGTTCAAAAAATGCTTGGTATGAAGGTGCACCATGGCAACAAGTGCCTATAAAGAATGCAATTGATAGAATCAATGCATTAATAAAATAATAGGAGTATAACATTATGAATTTTTGTAAAATTAAAAAATTACAATTATCTAAAAGTAACTTACTTATATTTATCATACTTCTTTTATTAATACAGTTATGTAGCAATAGTTACACATATGCTATTACGGATGATTCAAAAAAAGAAGTTACTAGTTATATAGATCAAATTTTTCAAAAAAGAAATAAAGCCCTACTTAGCAGTGATTTAAAATTAATACAGTCACTTTATAATATGGACACAAAATACGGAACTTGGGCATATGAATATGAAAAAAGAAAAATGGAGTATATTAATAATTGGGCAGAAAAACAAGGAGTTAAGTTTACACATATTATACCAACTGTAATTGTAAAAAACATTAAATGTAGCGATAATAATTTCTCAGTTTATCTATTATGTTCAACAGAATATATATATGTATATGAAAATCAGCCCGGACTAGAAAATACATCTAGAATTGGAACCTATCACAATTTACAACTTATGAGTAAAGATGGTTCTTGGGTAATTTCTAAAGAGTGGTATAAAGATCCATTTGCAAATTCTTTAACTTTAGATAATATTAAGGCAGATTCTATAAAAAAATTTATACTATCTCAAAGCGCACGAGATCTATCTACCATAGATAAAAGAAGAGTAAATGCTGTAGAATATGCTGGTAAATATTGCGGGGCTGCAAGCACCTCAGAATATGAATACAAGTATAACAAAAAATATAGAAATTATAATCCTGAAGGTGGCGATTGTGCAAACTTTGCATCACAAATTCTTTTAGAAGGAAGCAAATTTAAAAAAAATCCTGCTTGGAACTACGACAAAAATGGAGCAACAAGATCTTGGCTAAATGCGGATGGTTTTAAAAACTATATGCTATATAGCGGTAGAGCATCAATAATTTCCTATGGCAGCTATGACAAAGTATATAAGGCTAGTTATAATCTCCTGCCAGGAGATTTTATTGCCTACGAAAAGAAAAATGACATAACTCATATTTCTGTTGTTACAGGCTCTGATTCAAGAGGATACTCCTTGGTCAGCTGTCATAATTCAGATAGAAATAAAGTTCCTTGGGATCTTGGATGGAGCGATAAAAACATTAAATTTTGGCTAGTTAGAGTTCATTATTAACAAAAATATTAAAACAATAAACTATAAGGAGGTAAATAATCATGAAAACTGAAGAACAAATTAAATCAGAAGTTACTAGGCAGGTTATTGATAGTATGAAAACAACTTTAAATGAAGAATTAACTGAGGTAGAGAAGGAATTTGAGGAAACTTATAAAAGCAAGCTTGAGCAAGAAATTCAATATACATTAGAACTTTCAGAAACAGGTCTTAAGCACAATTCAACCAAAAACATAAAAGTAGAAAATAAAAAACTAATACAGCAATTAGATAATATAAGAAGTGAAAAGGCTAAAGTTGAGAGCAAATTGAAGACACTAAATGAATTCGAAAATTTATAGTTCCCCAGAAAGTGTCGTTGTGGCCTGGTTAAGTTGACTTATTCTTTTCAATATAGTAGTATATAGTTTGATGAATAAATATTATATTATGCATAATATGTATATTTTAGTGTAGATAAGGAGAATTAACTTACCATGAATATTTCTACTAAAGGAAGATACGGTTTAAGGGCAATGGTTGATATAGCTGTGCATTCATTTGGAGACTATATACCCTTAAAGGTTATCGCTGAAAGGCAGTCAATCTCAGAAAATTATCTAGAACAAGTGTTCTCAGTACTTAGAAAGGCTAATCTTGTAAAAAGTGCAAGAGGATCCCAGGGTGGTTATACCCTATCAAAAGAAGCATCAAAAATCACAGTAGGTGAAGTTTTAAGAACCCTTGAAGGTGATTTAGATATTACTGGAGATGATGGTGGCGCCTTAGGTGTTGATAAAACCATAAAAGTTTGTATAAACACTCTAGTTTGGCAAGAGGTTAATGAACAAATTAATAAAGTTATGGATTCAGTAACGCTACAAGATCTTGTAGAAAAATATAAAAGTCTAAATGATGAGTATATCTTAGACTTTATAATATAAATGAAGAATAACAGCACTTTGGAAATCCAGGTGCTGTTATTCTTCATTTATTTTCATTAACATAAAAGAACACCTCGATTAATTCTATTCCCATAAATCTTCAGTTAATTTTTCAATTTTCCTGATTCTTTTTTTAGTTTCCATTGTATCAATAGTAATCAAACCATTATCAATACTAAGTACGTCTCCTTCTTTAGCGCTATGAGGTAATTTAATCCTTTTAATATCAATCATAGTTCTATCTTCTTTTTCACATACTGCATAACAGCCAACAAATCTATCTATTATTATTTTCATACAATCAACTCCTTAACGAGGTGCCCCCCAAACGCTACATGGTTCATATCCCGCTTTTGCATTATTCAAAACATATGCATTTTACTTTTCTTTGAGTATCTACAACCATCACTGTGATACTTTTCACCTCTTACAGTATATACTGTGCACTCTCGGAAACTCTTAAGGTACTGCTAACTCTTGATTCATTTTGCTCAAAAATCAACTTCACCTCAAAAATTCGTGGTGCCTCATATTGTACGAATAACCTAGAAAATTTAAGCTATTCGTATTACTTTTAATCTTTTTTACTTAAACATTGTGAAATAAGACTTGACAGCTAGTAAAAATTCGCAAAATTAAATATGTATATTTTTTTACATTATTTCATTTGCGAGGAGTGTTTTTATGTTAACTGTTAAGGTTTCTCATTCTCAATATCAATATTTTCTTGAAACATTTTTAGAAAAATTCTATATTCAAACCAATCAACAAATCACTTTGTTTGAGCGTAGTTCACAAATAACTAAAATCTGGTCTACCGACCTAACCGGAATTGTCCCTCTAATAGAAAGTACTTACTCTAAATCTAATCAAGGGGCTCCGCCCAAAGATGCGGTAGCATTACTCAGGTCACTTATTATCATGGCTTATTGTAAAGAAACTAGTATATCATCTTGGGTAAAAACATTACGTTCAGACCCTTTCTATTCAATTTTATCTGGCTTTATACCCGCTTGCTATTCAGACTCTAAAGCCGAAGGCATACATGTTGACCGAATTCCTGGTGTAGGTACTTTTTATGATTTTATGGATAGGCTGATTCATAAGGATAAGATCCTTAATAAATCCAAACTGCGTAAAATTAAACGTAAACCACGTAAAAAACAAAAGAAAAACCAAAAGATGAATAACTCCAAGTCTGGTGTAGTTGACCGTTTAGTTAAAAGAATCTTAAAATATGATAATTCAAAGCTCCTTGACAGAAGCGAATCCAAAATGAACAACATACTTAAAGAATTATTTGTTATTCCTTCTTTATCAATGGGTATTTTGGGCGATCCTTCTAAACTAAATATTGCTGGCGACGGAACCTGTATGCCAACACAGGCTTCGCCTTACGGTAAAAAAGTTTGTGATTGCAAACTTAAACCAGGAGAACATTGTGACTGTTATCGAAAGTTTACCGACCCCAGTGCTAGCTGGGGTTGGGATAGCTTTAATGAACATTATTACTATGGTCATACCTATCACGGATTTACTGCCTGTGATAGCTTTTACAGCCTACCTATCCATATTAAATTTGTTAGCGCGGCACGCCATGATGCTGTTACTGGCGTTTATGCACTTAAAGAACTTGTGGATTTATATCCTGAAATTAAATTTCATTCTGTAGCCTTAGATTCTGCTTATGATGCTAATGCTTTTTATCTTTTATGCATGCATTATGGAATAAATCCTATTATTGATTTAAATTCACGTTCTTCAAAACCTTCATCAAATAGTGAATTTGTTAAACTTGATAAGAATGCTATTCCACACGGAACTGTTTGTGGACATCAGCTTCGTAATTGGGGAATTATTAGTAAACAATATAGACATAAATGGTTATTCCCAGTTCAATGTGAAAACTGTGAAAAATGTCCTATGAAAAGCAATAAATCTTATTACACTAAAACATTAGACAACCCAAGGTATTTCACTCCAATATTAAGAGGTTCAAAACAATGGAAATCTCTTTATAAAAGACGTTCAACTACTGAAAGATGTTGGGATAGAATAAATAACAATTTTCATGCTGAAGATGCAATTATTTATTCTGTTGGGTGTAGAATAACAAGGGTATTTCTTGGTGCATTTTGCTGTTTCATAGATGCTTGGGCATCAGAAAGATTAATAGCCCTTGCCGATATTTTCCCAACTCTTAAAAATATAGCTGCGTAATTTAAAATAAATTTCAATTCAATAACCAGCCTACGGCTTTTTTAAAATAGTGTATAAAAAAGTCTTTTTGTCATATCCGTAATTAATTCAAATATAACTTTTCATTCAAATAAGCACTTTTAATACTTAAATATGGAAATTGTTAATTATTGTTTTCCGACTATACTATATATACTGTAACGCTCTTATTTTGAGTTATTTTGACTTTTTCTCAAGGGATGAATTAACCACAGGGTGTTTAATATTAAACCTACCTTAGTGTATTGATAATTAATCAATACACTAAGGTGTTATACCATCATTGAACAAATTTTATTCGAATATATATTGTACTAATTTATTATCCTATAATATATTTGTGATTTTTTTCATATATTTTGTTTCTTCTTCATCTTCAATTAGTTTTTTCGCCTTATCATTTTTCTTGTTATTATCAATTTTATCTTTTATACTTTTATCTAGATCAAATAAGTATGACCAGTCTTCTTCATTTATATTTTTTGGTCTATCCATCTGTAATTTATTGCATTTTAAAATTCCATTAATCAATTGTAGTTTTTCTTTGTATTCTTCTCTCTTTTCGTCAATCTCAATTTTACCCTTTAAATCTAATACTATTATTTTAAAATCAATATCTTTAATCCAAGCAGGTTTTTCCTTTTTAATTAATTCTTTCGGATTTTTAGTATAACAAAGTATTTTAAATGCAAGTAGTTCTAATCTATATGCCTCATGCTTTAACTCATAAATTTTTTTGTCTTCCAAATATTCTAGTGGATGATTATTTATAAATTCAATTGGAGACTTTATAGAATATAATTTACTTAATAAATTTTGTAAATACAACTCTTTTAAGAAATTATAATAATCCAGCCACTTATCTTCTAACATTCCATTTTGTTTTTTTTCTTTTAATAAATCCAGTATTTTATCTGTATTAAAATAATATTGACTAGCATTGTATTTTTTTAATAATATAAATACATCAAAAATTTTATTCTGTATTATATTCCATATATCTTGCTTAATATTTTGAGGTTTATTCAAACCTAAAAGCACTGAAAAATCATTGTAATAGTTTATTTCCAAAACTATTTTTTTGATTTGTTCCTCTAATACCTCTGTAGATTTTTTCAATATATAATCCCATTCATTGTTATTAATATAAGAAGGCTTATTATTATTTAAAAATTTATAGCATGTACTAAATTCAAGTTCTCTAATATTTCTAGGATTTTTGTTTTCTCCTACAAATTCATCTATAGCGACTTTACGGATATTTAACCATTTTTGTCTTGATACATAAATAGGTTTTCTTTTTTCTAATATTTTCTTACTTTCATAATATGCCTTACGTTCTAAATCATTAATTAACATATTTTTTAAGAAATTATTAAAACACTTCATCTTATCCACCTCGTATATAATTATTTTTTATCCGTTCTTACATATCCATATTATATCATATTTTACATAATATTTTATAATTATGAAAAATTTGGTTAATTGATTTATCAACTTTCTTAGTAAACCTGATATTTTTGCAAACTAAAGAACGAAAGTAGTATTTCTCCTACTCTAATCGTGTAAGTCATCTCCTGCGAATCTGCAATATTAATGACTTCAGAAGGAGATTTATACTCCCACTAAGTTTTTGCTCTAATGTGATATAAATATTACATTAGAGCACTCTTTCATAGGGTCTCGTATATTACCATCATTTTGCACGACAAAAAAGAAGCTCATCTCTAAGCTCCCCTATTATTCTACGGGTAATCTTACCCGTAGCTACTTACCCTCAATACCTTTCATAGCTTTCTCAATTTCTTGGTTTATTTTATCAGCTTGTATTTGAGTAATTACACGATTTTTTACTAATGTACTTAATCTATTAATACTACCTTTAACTTGTGACACATCTTTTGTTACTTCTTCCATTACTTTATCTGACTGAGTTTGTGTTATTGTCTTAGCCGTAACTAATCCTTTAAGGGTGTCAGAATAAATTGTTTTTGTTGCTGTTGGCAGGATATCTTTTGTAGTATTATTAGTCGGCGACTTCATGGAATTACAAGCAGTAAATAGCAGAATAGATATACTAATTATAATAAATGTTGAAGCAATTTTTACATTCTTCATTTTTACACACCATCCTAATATTATTTATTCTTTATATTATTAGAATAATTGAATGAAAATATACTATTTTGCTACTATACAAATTGATCTTATGTTTGAATCATATTTTTCTGTAAAATAAAAAACCACCTCCAATAACAGATACATTGTGTATCTGTTATTGGAGGTGGTTAAATTCAGTAAAACATTGTCTTAAATTTTCTATGGTAACATGTATGTCATTATACAAACATCTAAATTTCTGATGATCGCCTGCAAACCATCTATCCCTCAAATTCCTCAGGGTACTCTGCATTGTGATAAACGTCCTGTACGTCATCATCATCTTCAAGCGCATCTATAAGTCTTTGCACTTTACCGGCGCCTTCTAGGCTAATAGGTATCATGTTATCTGGTATCATTGTAACCTCTGCAGAAGCAAATTCAAAACCCGCTGTTTCTAACACTTCTCTTACAGCTCCAAAAGTTTCTGCAGCTGTAATTATTTCAAACATTTCCTCTTCTGCATTAAAATCTTCTGCACCCGCTTCTAATGCTACCATCATTATCTCATCTTCATCCATAGTTTCATTTCTTTCTATGATGATTTGTCCTTTTTTAGCAAACATCCAGCTTACACATCCAGCCGCTCCCATGTTTCCACCATGTCTATCAAAAGCATGCCTTACAGTTGCCACACTTCTATTTTTCTTGTCCGTTAGCGTCTTAACTACTATAGCAACGCCTTCTGCTCCATAGCCTTCATAAACTATTTCTTCATAGTTTACGCCTTCAAGCTCTCCGGCACCTTTTTTTATTGCTCTAGTTATTGTCTCTAGAGACATATTATTAGATTTAGCTTTTGCAACTACATCTCTAAGATGAGCATTAATATCTAAATTAGACCCACCATTTTTAGCTGCCATTATTATTTCTTTACCTAATTTTGTGAATACCTTACCTCTTATAACATCAATCTTACCTTTTTTCTGTTGTATGTTATGCCATTTTGAATGTCCTGACATTTGATATCCCCCCCAACTAACTATTTTTCATATGAAATATTCTAACCTTCTCTAATAAATACCAATATTTCTATCAATTGGTTTTAAATACATTACATTCCCATTATATCATAGAAATAAAGCGTTTTTCAAATAAAAAATAAAAAAGTATATATCACTATTAATGCATTCACTTAGCTAAAAACTACTAATTTTCTTTTTAATTAATCTGCTAAAAAACATAAACTCGCTGTCGCAATATATAAATTCGCTATCGCTCAATCATATGTTTTTCTTAGCGCACCTTAATTAAAAAGAAAATTATAGTTCTAACGCTCGCTTCAATACATTATACGTAATATATACTTTTTTTCGTGCATAAATCGGTAATACATTTTAAATATGTTAAAGGATAGAGTTTATAATTTCACTATCATATAATCTATGTTCTAATTTGAAGTACATTTTTGGATCTTCTTCATAAAACAGAGCTTTTCCAGAAGTAACCTGGGTTATTTCTGCCCTTAATTTTTCTAGATTACTAAACTGACAAAGTATTTTAATCCTCACTTTGTCAGTATATTCTACGTTCTCTATATAAAAATTTTCTTTAGCACAGACATGTTGTAGCTTCCCTAGTAAATCGTATTCAATTAGTATATCTATTGAAATACCTTCAACCTTTTCCACTACCCCTGCCTCTTTAATAGCTAGTGATGCACCTTTCGAATATGCTCTTGCAAGGCCTCCAGTGCCTAGAAGAATTCCTCCAAAATATCTGGTAACTACCACCGCTACATCTGTAATATCACTTTTTTTCAAAACTTCTAGCATAGGAATTCCTCCCGTACCTTGAGGCTCTCCATCGTCACTATACCTTTGTATCCCTCTGTTTTCGCCAATTATATAGGCATAAACATTGTGTCTTGCTTGTTTGTGTTTATTTTTAACCGCTTGGATAAATTCCTTAGCCTCATCTTCGCTTTCAACCCTTTTTCCATGTCCAATAAAAATGGACTTTTTCTCTTTAAATTCAGCGATTGATTCATCTTTTATTGTAAAGTAACCCATTTCAATTCTCCCAACTATTACTGAATATTCCAAATAAAAATTTAAAATCCCACTCTAATTTCTATTTATATTTGCTCCATTAGCAATAAAAACCTCTCAGCAGCATCAATTATGTATTTTTTTTCTGCGTTGTCATATATGTATTTTATTTTTGTAATAGCTTTTTCACTTTTTATTTTACCTAGAGATTTTATTGCATAGCTTATTACTTGTGGATTCTCATCCTCTAAGGCTCTAAGTAATGCTCCTTCAGCTCTCGCATCTCCCATTTTACCCATAGCTGAAACTGCCATTCTCCGTACATTTAAGAATTTATGCACGGAAGCTTTGATTAAAATGTTTAAACAAGATTTTTCTTTTAATTCTCCTAATATCCAAACTGCGACTTCTTTATCTTTAGGGTGCATCTCCACATAACTTGTTTTTATTAGCTGCGTTAATTTATTTTTATTATCCTCTTCCAATGAATTCAAAAAATAAATTTTATCCTCTTTTCCTGCTTTAGCAATACTCTTAAAAAGCTCATCAGTATCATTGCTATGCACTAAAAATCTATATTTTATTTTACCATTTATAATGTGTTTTTGCACAATGGCATTATCCAAGTTTCTAATTTTACATATGGCTTCCATAGTTTTCCCTTCCAAAAACAAGAAATAAGATATTTCTTCGTTAGAATATTTGCTAATGCACAACCAATCAACGTCCACTAATCCCTTTTTCAAAAGCTCCTCTCCTTACCTTGTAGCCATTTTTTCTACTTTCCGCTTAGTATCTCTGAAATAATATTAATTCCTTCTTCTATTTCTGGTTTTCTTATTTCTGAAAAACTTAATCTAAAGTAATCATTACCTTCTTTAGCATTTTTATAAAATAAAACCCCTGGTGTTATTAAAACTTTTCTATGCTTACACAAATAAAACAATTCCATGGAATTAATCTTCAAACCAGTAGCTATTTTAAAATAAAAATGAATTCCCCCTCCAGGGGTATAACAACTAGCCTTTGCACCCATGTTTTTTTCTATACAAGTTATCATAAAGTTATATTTGTCCTTATAAGCCATATTTAGACGACTTATATGTTCTTTCCAAAGATCCTTATTTATATATAAATCTAAAGCACGTTGCATAAGACTTGAAGTTGATATATCTGTGTTAATTTTGGAATTTTTAATATGCTCCTTGCACTTCTCTGGTGATATCATGTATCCGAGCCTTATTCCTGGTAGAAATATCTTTGAAAAACTCTTTATATAGATAACTCTATCAAATATGTCTAAGCTCTTAAAACTCTTATATTGCTTTTGGTCATATATTAGTTCAGATAAATAATCGTCTTCAACGATATAAAAATCATATAACTCTGCAAGTTCTAATATTCTTAGCTTTTTCTCCAAACTATAGGTGGCCCCTGTAGGATTTTGAAAATAACTCATGGCATAAAAACACTTTATCCTATTCTTTTTCAGTATCTCTTCAAATTGAAGTAAATTCACGCCATCCTCTAACATATCAACTTCAAATATATTTGCCCTTCTCCATTTAAAGACCGTTAGTGCCCCACCATAGGTCGGCTTTTCTACAACAACGTTATCATGAACATTTATTATAGATTTTGAAACTATATCAATACCCTGTTGCGCACCTGAGAGAATCAATATATCTTCAGTGTTTACCTTATTGTCCCAAAAAAAACTACTTATACTATTTCTAAGTCCCTCATACCCCAAAGATTCCTTGTAGGCAAATGCTTCCGTGCCATCTCTATCTAATACCTCATTTAATACGTCTTTAAAGACTGTTACAGGGAAATATTCACTACTTGTAATTTCTCCCGTAAAATCTATATATTTTTTAAGGTCTTGACCAGAAATTTTTTTTAAGGTATTAGAATATTCCTTTTTAAACTTACTGTTTGTATCCCTTCGTTTAGCGTAAGTTCCGCTCCCCATCTTTTGATACGCATAGCCCTCAGCTTCAAGTTTTTTATAAGCACTAACTACGGTAACATCATTAACCACCAACAGTTTTGATAATTTCCTTATTGAGGGTAATTTTTCACCGTCGTCAACCATATTTTCATCAATCATTTTTTTTATATGCTTTGATATCTCTATATACTTAGGAATTTCGGAGATAAATTTAATTTCATACTTATGCATATCTCCACCTATCTATCCCGAAAATGTTAAACAAAGTAAACATTTTGATTAAATAAGATTTTATCCTTGTTTATCTTAAAATCCCTAATTTCCTTTTTAATAATATTTCTTTCCCATAGTTTATTAAGCAACTCTTCCATTTCTATATCAAAATCCTTAAACAAATCCTCCGTCATAATTTCCTCAGCACTTAAAAACTTATCTTTTTCTCTCATATAGTTTAAAAGCAGGCTACAATTACTCTTAATACTTGAGTTTATGCTTTGTTCTAAAAATGTCATAGTTTCTTGAATTGTCTCCACTGTATTTGATTTTTCAAAAAACAATTTATCAACGCAAAGTTTAAAGTCTTCATTTAAATTAAGCGCCATAGTCATTACATCCTTACTAATCATATATCCCGACGAGTTGACAAATAATCTTGAATACTTCTCTATACATCTTATCGCAGTACTATAGGCCGTATATATACCATCACTTGATAAATATTTTTTACATACGCCAATATCTTTTAAGAGTTTTCCTAGGAAACACATTCCCCATCGCTCTCTATCTACATCCGGGAAAAATCTACCACCGTCGTACCTTACTGTTATATCCATATCTTTTGAGAATATAAGTCTTGAGGATGAGAAAATTCTATGTATATATCCGCCCTTTAGATTATCAGAATAAAGTTGTATGAATTTTTCCTTACCCATGAGTTTAATATGAATAGGAACATCCTTCTCTTGTGCATATATGTCCCTAATCTCACTGAATTTCTCCCTGACAATTACGAAAATATCAATATCTGATTCTTCCCACAAATCGCCTGTTACCATACTTCCAAAAACCATTACTGATAAAACAGATTCGTCGATTTTTATTCTATCTACTACACTATTAAAAGCTTTCTGATATTGCAAAATAGTTTTCATCATTTCCTTGCCTCCCCCAAGTTTTTATGTGCCTTATAATTTTAAAATATGTTTAGGTGTCTTAAAAATCAAATTCCTAAATGAATATTTTATTAACTTTAATTCTCTCATAAAAATCACAATTACTGCACTGATATATATGAACGCAAAACTGATCTTTGTCATCAATCTCCATATTAGCAGTATAATCATCATAAAATTCTTGTATTATTCCTTTATCGTTCATTATAGCACTACATTTTTCACAATTACAAATATTCCTTTCTAAATTATTGCAAACAGGACATATTTTTTTCATGATATTACCTCCAAATTCATTATCATATCTATTTTTACCAGCTTTTATTATAATAATCTTAATAAAAAAAAGAAAAGCTTATAATTTTCTAATAAAAAAATAAAGAGAATCAAGTTTAATATTAATAACCCTGTTCTCCTTATCATTATGAAAATTATTTACAATCATGCTTTGATAATTTCAGCATGTTATCAACTTTACATCTTAACACTTTAATTAAATCTTCAGAAATTTCATTAACGTCTTCAGCTAAACCTAGAGCATTTTTTATTTCTGAACTGCGTCCAAAATTTGTATTCGACATATTACTTGCAGCGGTTGAAAAATTAATAGATGCAAGGCCTAATGTATATAGAGTGTCTATTAACGGTCTTATGTCATTTTCAAAATACGCACTTGCTTTAAAATCTAGTTGCAATCTATCTAATTCGAATCTTAAAACATTTATATTTACAACCTTATCTGCTAATGATTTAACGTCAAAATTATTGGATATGTCACAGGTATCAAATTGACCATCATTGGGTACCTTATCTTGTTCATTAATATCATCTATAATTTTTTTAATTATGTTATTGACGTTATACTGATTTATTTTTTTGTTTTTTCTCTTTTCATTATCTGGATTTGATTTTTCTTCTCCCATATCTACTCCTAAGTTCTTTGATAAATGCTTCGGACCTAATATTAAATTATATAAGATGCCCATTGACTTTATTACACTTATGAAGATTTTTTTATAAAAAGAAATTTCAACTACACTAAAATATATTTTTCACACTTATTATAAACTTCGTCGTCCCCTTGTACTGACATAAGCGTTCCTTCTTCAATATACTCTTCTGTATCAACCTTTGAGCCTCTATGCAAATATGCCACTATTGCCTGATCAGTATATGGAATAAGCACCTTAAATTTTTTAAGAGTATATGGAAGGTATTTACAAGTTTTTTTTAGAAGTTCCTCCAAATTTGTACCATCTTTAGCCGATATTTCAATTGATTTCAAATTTTTATATTTTTCTTTGATTTTAAAAATATTTTCTTGTGAGGCTTTGTCAATTTTATTCAACACCAATATTGTTGGCTTATCAATTGCGTTTAATTCTCTTAGAACCCCATCTACAGCCTCTATTTGTAGTACTGCGTTTTCAGATGATGCATCTACCACGTGCAGCAACAAATCTGAATATACCACTTCTTCAAGGGTTGATTTAAAGGCCTCTACTAAATCATGGGGAAGTTTCCTTATAAACCCCACTGTGTCAGTTACTGCTGCCACTCTATTATCAGGCAATAGTAGTGCTCTTGTTGTTACATCTAGAGTTGCAAAAAGCATATCTGCTTCAAACACTTTTTCTTTTTGCACAATACTTTTTAATGCTGCTACATCGCATAATGCATTTCTAAGTGTTGATTTTCCAGAATTAGTGTATCCAACTAAAGATACTTTTGAAATGCTATCGCGACTTCTCTTTTCTCTTTGCACATTTCTAGTATTTCTTATTTTTTCGAGTTCTTTATTTAATTCATAGATACCTTCTCTTATTCGCCTTTTATCTATTTCTAATTTTTTCTCTCCAGGTCCTCTTGTTCCAATTCCCGCACCTGTTCTTGAAAGTATAGTTCCAAGTCCTGTTAAACGTGGTAATCTATATTTTAATTGTGCAAGTTCAACTTGAATTTTTGATTCCCTAGTTCTTGCTCTTCGTGCAAATATTTCCAGTATTAGTGTAGTTCTGTCTATAACTTTACATCCAAGTACTTCCTCCAAATTTCTAACTTGAGAGCCTGATAATTCATCATCAAAGATAACTATATTCGCTCTTATTGCTTGCCTAAGACCAGCTACCTCTTCTGCTTTACCTCTACCTATATATAAAGCCGAATCTATTTTATGTCTATTCTGAAGTACTGTATCTATAGTTTCTACATTACATGCTTTTGCAAGTTCTGCAAGTTCTACTAAATCATCTTCACTTTCTATTCCTACTAAAATAGCTCGTTCTGAATCATCCTCAACAATTTCACTTGTTCTCATTAATTTTTCAATATATCTAATTTTGTCTAAAATATCATATTCCATTACTTCATTTATAGTTATTGGTCCTATTTCTTCTTCTATTAAAATGCTCTTTTCTATTCCACAAAAACCTATGTTATACTTTAAATTCTCTTTTTCTCCTATACCAATAGCTACTATACAATCTAACTTTAATTTTGTTAAAGCTGACATATCCAGCGCAGATAACCTAGAATTACCATTTGGGTGAGTGTGTACTACTTTAACCCCCGATAATCGACCTTCTCTTATATCGATTATAGGCAATTCCACTGTACTACTATCACCAATTGCCATACTAATTATTTTACCTTTTCTATCAATTGCAGCGCTAATTTCTCTATCCAAATCTTTTGTTACCTCCACTAGTATGTCTACCAATTCTTCAGACAAAATGCAATCTTTGGAAACCGTTATATCGCAAGCATTTTCCAATTTATTTAAAATTGAATTTTTAACTCCACCAATATTTCCATATATCAACGTAAATCACTCCATTCTAATAATATTTAACAAGTATCCTTATACTTATACTTGACAACTTTCATATAATTTTATACCATTAGAGCATTAATGTAAATATATATAGAGGGTGGGATTAACATTGGATAATAAAAAAAGAAATATTCTTATAACTAAAGACCAAATTGATGAAAGAATAGAGCAACTTGGTGCTGAGATTTCGAAAGATTATTGCGAAAAAAAATTATATATTCTTTCATTATTAAGAGGTAGCTTTATATATACCGCAGACCTTGTGCGTCAAATTACTGTGCCTACAAAAATAGGATTTATGACAACTTCAAGCTATGGTGATGGTGAAGAGTCTTGTGGATCAATTAATGTTATAAATGATATTCCTGACAATATTGAAGGTTTTGATGTATTAATAGTAGATGATATTGTTGATACTGGAATAACTATGGATTTCGTTGTGGCTCACGTTAAGTCTTTAGGCGCCACCAGCGTTAAATCTTGCGTTCTTTTAGATAAACCACTTAGAAGGAAAATTGAGATAACACCTGATTATTGTTGTTTTGAAATTCCAGATCTTTTTGTAGTTGGGTATGGATTGAATTACGGAGATTACTATAGGAATATACCATACGTATTTAATTGGGAAGACTAATAACCTTCTATATCAGAGAAGTCCATATTAATGACATTTCAGAGGGAAAGTCGTTAATATTGCAGCTCCGCAGGAGATTATTTAATAACTCACTTTTTCAATACTCCTTAAATACATATTGTTAGTTTATAAAAATAAAGTACGTTATTATTAATAGCGTACTTTAATTTTTATATTTTTGTTAATCACTACCACTATTGCCCAGTTTAAAATCTGTACCATTTAAATCTAATTGAACTGCAGTATTAGGTGTTTTTCCCACTATAATAGTTTCAGCAATTGGTACTTCATTAGCTACTTCGATATCATTACTTTTTAAAGGCGCAATTACTTTAACGGTAGTTTTTACTTTAACATAAATTTTATGCCTTGTTTGATTTATACCCGCACTTTCAAACTCAGAAGAATATTTAGTTTCTACATGGCCTATCGGCTGCATTTTTATGGTTACTTTAGGGCCATAATAAGATAAAATACTATTTCTTGTTATATAACCTATTGGGATTTTCATACCAACCTCCCCCAATTTCATAAGTTCCTTTTGGGATTCTAAAGCAACATCACATGCTATTTTATTCATTTTTAGAGTATCCGCTTTTAGCATTACAATATTCCCCTGTGAATCTTTATCCACTCTTATAACCTGGTCGTAGTTAAATTGCTTGGAATATTCACTAATAATTGATCTATTTACAATCTCTGTAGCCTTTGCTCTCATTTCTGCATCCGCTACCGCCATTACCGTTGGCATTACGGTTTTATCAAAAATGTATATGAATATTGTAAAATTTATCATAATTATGGCTATAATTATTAATATCCTAACTTTAATTTTATTTTTAATATTTATTACCTCCATCTAAGGTTATATGCTATTATATGTAACTTTTTTACGGTAAAGAATTTAAATATCCAACTCAAACTCAATATTCTATATTAAGCCACATTCAAATAAATACCATGATTATATGGTATAATATTAAAAGCTAATTATAGTTAAACAAGATGAATTTTTAGAAGGCGGAAAAATACTTAATAAGTGTTTTCAGCTCCTGAGAAATGCAAGGAGGATACTTAATGGAAAAAGAAGAACATAATAAAAAAAAGAAAAAAGAAACTGAGAAACATGTTTTTAGAACCCTTGTTTTTACTTTTCTAATTATAGCCTTAGTAAGCAGTGTAGTTATTGGAGGAGCAGTTCTAGCTATGATTAAGACAGCTCCTATCTTAGATATTAATGAATTTTTAAAATTGGATGAGATTACAATATTATTAGACGATTCTGGAAAGACTATGGATGAATATGTTATTTCACAAAGAAGAATTAATGTACCTATTAATAAAGTTCCGGTCATCCTTCAGGATTCATTTATAAGTATTGAAGATGTTAGATTTGAAACACACCCAGGTGTTGACTTAAAAAGACTTGGTGGTGCTATTTTTAATGATATAAAGATAAAAATAGCTGGTAGCGGTCAAAGTCTCCAGGGCGCTTCAACTATAACTCAACAATTAGTTAAGTATAGAGTGTTTTTAGAAGATTCTATGGAAAACAGAACTTCTATAAAGAGAAAAATTCAAGAAATGTCTTTATCCTTACAAATTGAAAAAGTTTTGACCAAGTCTCAAATTTTAGAGACTTATATGAACACTATTTTTCTAGGTGGAAATGCTCATGGTGTAGAAGCAGCCTCTCATCAATATTTTAACAAATCTGTTGAAGATTTGACCTTAAAACAATGCGCTTTTCTTGCTAGCGCTGCACAAAATCCTAGTGTTTCATATAATTTGGCATCTAAATCAAATAAAAATAAAGAAGCTTTTGATTCAAATAGAACAAAAGCCGTTCTTGATAATATGTACAATAGTGGCAAAATCAGCAAAGAACAATTTGATTCAGCTATGGCTGAAGATTTAAATTTTAGTTTTTCACAAAAAGATGCAAACAAAATGAACTATGAGTACTTCTCAAGACCTGTACTCCTACAGGTTGCTGAGGATTTAATGAAACAAAATAATATTAGTAAAAAGGAAGCATATTCAATGCTTATGTACGATGGTGTAAAAATTTATACAACCATGAATAGAGATATGCAAAATGCATCACAGAAACTAATTGATGATCCTATGAAATCAACGCAAGCAGGCCTCCAGGCAGCCTGTGTTATCACAGATTATCATACAGGTGAAGTTAAAACTATTATAGGTGGACGTGGTGACCAAGTTCCTATGTCTTATAACAGAGGTGCGTCGAATGACTACTTAAAGGCTCCTGGATCAAGCATTAAGCCACTAACCGTATATGGTCCAGCTATCGATTCAAAAACAGCTACAGCTTCTACTATTATTGAAGATTCACCTATACCTGAAGACATTGGCAAGAAATATTCTGCTCCAGGTACACCTCCTTATAATCCTAGAAATTCCCCGCTTGGATATAAGGGATATTTACCTCTTAGAGATTGCTTAAAATATTCTGTTAATGTTGCAGCTGTTAAAATTGAGGATATGATTGGTCTTAAGACTGGCGTTTCTTATGGCGAAAAGTTTGGGTTGCAGTTAGATGACCAAGATAAGAATAGTATATCTGCTATGGCCCTTGGACAATTAGATGGTGGTACTTATAAAGGCACTAATCCTCTCACTATGTCAGCGGCATATGGTGTTTTTGGTAACAATGGGCTACGTACAACTCCCAGATTATACACTAAAGTAGTCGATAGATCTGGTAAAGTATTGCTTGAAACAAAACTTGAAACAAAACCTGTTTTATCTCCTCAAAGTGCATACATTATATATGATTTATTAAAAGGACCTGTAAGTCCTGGTGGTACTGGAACAAATGCTGTTTTTGGCGACATGCCAGTCAGAGGTAAAACTGGTACTTCTTCCGATTCTAAGAATCTGTGGTTTGTTGGTTTAACTCCATATTACTCTACAGCTGTTTGGATTGGAACCGATAAGGGAGATGAACTTAAAAATATTGGAAGTAATGATGCCGCTTCACTATGGGGCAATATTATGAAAAAAGCCCATACGTCTCTTTCAGTGAAAAACTTAGAAATGCCTTCTGGTATATCTCCCTATTCCGTATCAAAAGATTCAGGTGATATACCTACTGATTTAACTTATGCAGACCCAAGAGGCAATAGAGTTTACTCCGAACTATTTATTGATGGAACTCAACCTACATCCCTTGATAGCATACATGTTTTGGCTAAGGTTATCAAAGACCCAAGTGGTAAATATGTTCTTGCATCAGAATTTACGCCACCTGGAAAAATTGAAACAAAAGTTTTTATAAAGAGAAATTATACACCTAATGTATTTCTAGAGGACTCTGCTTATGTATTACCAACAGCAGTTGACACCTTTTCAAATAATAGTATATTCCCCCCAGTTGTCACTCCTAAAGCTAGCATTCCTAAAACTAAAGGTAACTATTTTACTAAGCCTTAACACATAAATAAAAAACTACTATCAAATATTTGATAGTAGTTTTTTATTACCCTTTAGTTTTAGGATTGAATAACAACGCCATAATATATCCAAAGAAAATTGCAGCAGTAATACCGCCCGCAGTACCCTTTATACCTCCTGTAAATGCTCCTATAATACCAACTTCATCTACTTCCTTCATTACACTTTTAGCTAAACTATACCCAAACCCAGGAAGAGGTATACTTCCACCTGCTTTCCCATATTTTATCACCACATCATATATATTTAATGCACCTAATATTACACCAGCAGTTACAAATAAAACTAGTATTCTAGCTGGAGTTAATTTAGTAGTGTCCATAAGTATTTGACCTATTATGCAAATTATCCCTCCAACTATAAAAGACATAATATAATTATTCATTTATTCACCCCCAAACTCTATTGAAACGGCATGAGCAATTCCTGGTATTGTTTCTCCTTGAAGCGGCGAAGTTGAACTTAAAAGTGCACCTGTGGAAACTAGTAGTATTCTTTTAAATTTTCCCTTTAGCATATTTTTTAGTAAGTACCCTGTTGCAACCACTGCAGAACATCCACAACCACTACCACCCGCATTAGTTCCTTGGGTCTGCGCATCGAAAATTTCCTCACCACAGTCAATGTAATGACCCTTCATATCGTACTTATATTCTAGTAATAGTTTTTCTGTAAATTCTCTTCCTATAATGCCCAAATCTCCAGTAGCTATAATATCATAATCCGAAGGCTTTCGACCCGTGTCCATAAAATGTTGTTTAATAGTGTCTACAGCCGCTGGCGCCATTGCAACTCCCATATTATTCACATCAATTATTCCATAATCTTTGACCTTTCCAGTTGTAACATGAGTAACATATGGAAATTTACCTTTTTTTCCCAAAATTATTGCTCCTGCACCTGTAACGGTCCATTGCGCTGTTGGAGCTCTCTGACTTCCCATTTCGAGTGGCAATCTAAATTGCCTTTCAGCTGATGAGAAATGTGATGAAGTAGCTGCTATAACATAATTAGCCAGCCCACCCTCCATTATCATTGAAGCAACGCTTAAAGACTCTGCCATAGTTGAGCAAGCTCCATAAAGTCCTAGGAATGGTATATTCAAATCTCTAGCTGCAAAACATGAAGAAGATAACTGATTTAATAAATCACCTGCTAGTAGATAATTTATATCAACTTCTTTTAGTTTTGCTTTTTTTATGCCCTCTGATACAGCAGTATATAATAAACTAGTTTCAGCTTTTTCAAAGCTTTCAGTTCCATTAAGATCATCTTCTAAAATTCGGTCAAAATACTCTTTTAATGGTCCCTGCCCTTCCTTAGGCCCAACTATATTATATGTACTGATAATTCTAGGTTTACTTTCGATTTCTACTGTTTGAAGACCAATTCTTCTACCCATTTTAAATCACCACCTTAAAAAATAATATAAAATTCCTACAATTACAGATGACCCTATTCCATATACTAAAACGGGCCCTGCAATAGTAAACATTTTAGCTGCAACACCAAAAACAAAACCCTCTTTTTTAAATTCCATTGCTGGTGAAACGATTGAATTTGCAAACCCTGTAATTGGTACAACAGAACCTGCTCCTGCAAAATCACCTAGCTTATCATATACCCCTATGCCAGTAAGCACAGCTCCCAGAAAAACCATAACTATAGAAACATATGTCCCTACCTCATCTTTAGGAATACCAATTCCAGAAAAAATGTCACTGATAAATTGTCCTATTACACATATTAAGCCTCCAACCCAAAAAGCATTAAAGCAATGCAATCCTAAATTAGGTTTAGGGATGTTATTAGAATTAAGTTTATCAAATTTTTTTCTTATAGTTTTTTCTTCCACTTTCATGAAATGTCCTCCTTGTCGCTTTTAATAGTGACTACTAATCATTTATTATATTGTATTATGCAAATATAATATGTTAATTCTTTATGTTAGTATTTGCATTAATATTATTTTTAGTCAAAAAAAATAAGACGAATTTATAGATAGGGAACTTCAAAATTTAAAATTGAAGTTCCTTATTTATATATCATCTTACACACTCACTTTTATTAGATCAACTTTTCCCTCATTATTTTTAAAACTTTTTTTTCTATTCTCGATACTTGTACCTGGCTAATTCCCATCATTTTTGCAACTTGAATTTGTGTATTATCTTTAAAATATCTGAGCATAATTATTTGCCTTGATTTTGCATCAAGTTTTCTAAGTGCTTCTTTAAGGGAAATTTTATCTAAAACCTGATTATCTTCTTCGTATTTTTCACTTAATTTATCTATTAATAGTACTGGGGCACCGTCATCTTGGTGTATTGTATCAAATAAATACAGCATATTGCTAGCAGACTCTAATGCATATACTATATCCTCTTTTTCAATTTTTGAAAAAACCGACAGTTCATCAATAGTAGGCTCCCTACCCAATTCTTTGGTTAGAGTATCTTTATCATAATGTAATTGTCTTGCAGTAATCTTAACGCTTCTACTTACTTTTATAATTCCATCATCTCTAAGAAATCTTTTGATTTCTCCCATTATCATAGGTACGGCATATGTAGAAAATTTCACATTATACTTAGTATCAAAATTATTAATTGCCTTTACTAAGCCAATACATCCAATTTGAAATATATCATCATACTCATATCCCCTATTAAGAAATTTTTTACTTATTGATGAAACTAATGGTAAATTCATTTCCACCAACGTATCTAATGCACCCGGCTCTTTATTTCTAGCCAATTGAATAAGTTGCATATTATCTTCATAAGTATAGTTTTCTTTTCTTACTATTTTTTGATCCATAATATTCCACCTAACTTAAAGGATTAAATATTTTTTTCATTATTATACTTGTTCCCCTACCTTTATCAGACTTTACTTCTAAACTGTCCATAAAAGTCTCCATTACAGTAAAACCCATACCTGACCTCTCTAAATCTGGGCGCGAAGTGTATAATGGTTGCCTAGCAAGTTCTAAATTGTCAATTCCTTTTCCTACATCTTCTATTATCACTGTTAGTTCAGTTCCATTAATAATAGCTTCTATATTAATCATTTCCTCTTCATTATCATATCCATGAATAATTGCATTAGTAACTGCTTCTGATACTGCTGTTTTAACGTCGGTAATTTCTTCAATTGTAGGATCTAATTGTGAAGCGAACGCTGCTACTGCTACTCTTGCAAAACTTTCATTCTGCGATTTACTTAAAAATTCAATTTTAATTCTATTGTAACACATACTAATCCCCCCACTAAATGTTGTTTACAGCTTGTTCAACGTCATCATATGACATAATAATCTTAAACATTCCTGACAATTCAAATACTCTTTTTACTGAAGATTTAATATTAGTTACGCATACTTTCCCATTTTTCATATGTAACTTTTTGTATCTTCCAATGACCACACCAATACCGGAGCTGTCCATGAACGTCACATCTTTGAAATCCATAATTAATTTATTGTAACTATCTCGTTCTAAACGATCATCTATAATGTTCCTTACTTCTTCAGCACTATGATGGTCTAGTTCTCCAAACATGTAAACTATCAATTTGTCCTCGCTATTTTCAAAATTTAAATGCATTTTCTTCCCCCCAAATCATTTTAAATTAAAATATTTTTCAGTATTGCCTAAATAATGTACCTTTATTCTATATTCTATAACTTACATGATTTTCCTTCTTTTTTTATGTAATATTTTTTCATTTTTTTATGTTATACCCATTTTTATTAGAGACTACAGTAAAATATGAAAATAAAAAGAAGCAGGATGACTAAATACAAAGTCACTGCTTCTTTTTACTATATCTTTAGTGTTTATTATATATTTTACTAAAACTTACAGTTAAATCTTTCTTCCCATTCCTCAATAAGTGAATGTCTAAAGTCTGGATGAGCAATATTTATGAGCGACCTTGCTCTATCTCTTAATGTTTTACCTTTTAGCTCCGCAATACCATATTCAGTAATTACGTATTGTATTTCGTTTCTCAAAGTTGTAACAGCTGCTCCTTCATCAAGCAAAGGCGTAATTCTTGAAATCTTTCCTTTACTTGCTGTAGAAGGCATTGCAATGATAGATTTACCGTCCTTTGCCATACTTGCACCTCTAATAAAGTCAACCTGTCCACCTGTCCCACTAAACTGAGTTAATCCAATAGTTTCTGCATTTACCTGCCCCATAAAATCTACTTGAATAGCAGAATTTATACAGACCATTTTACTGTTTTTTGCAATTATAGCCGGATCATTTACATAATCTACAGAATACATTTCAACCATTGGATTATTATCAACAAAGTCATAAAGTCTTTTAGTTCCCATGAGGAAAGTTACTACTATTTTCCCTGGATGAAGTGTCTTAGCTTTATTTGTTATAACTCCTGTTTCAACAAGTTCAACTACTCCGTCTGAAATCATTTCCGAATGTATACCTAAGTCCTTTTTATCCTTTAAAAACAAAAGTACTGCATCTGGAATAGCTCCTATTCCAAGTTGAAGTGTGGAACCATCCTCAACTAAAGAAGCACAATACTCTCCAATAGCTTTCTCAATATCTCCAATTTTAGGAGGATTAAGCTCTATTATTTGATGACTTACTTCTACAATATAATCAATATCAGAAATATGTATAAAAGAGTCTCCCATAGTTCTTGGCATTTTATTATTTACTTCTGCAATTACCATTTTTGAACATTCCGTTGCAGTCTTTGTATAATCGACAGATACACCGAAACTACAATAACCGTGCTCATCTGGTGCTGAAACTTGAACAATTGCCACATCTATTGGTAGATAGCCCTTCTTAAATAGCTCAGGTATCTTAGAAAAAAAACAAGGTGTAAAATCTGCTCTTCCATCTCTAATGGCTTCTCTTGTAGGAGCGCCTGCAAATAAAGCATTATGCTTAAAATGTTTTTCCATTCCAGTATTAGTATACTCAGCTTTTCCCATAGGAACCATGTGTGCAATTTCAACATTTTCATAAGCCTTACAATTAGCTACCATTGCAGCTATAATCTCTGTTGGCTCTCCACAAGCATGGCCTGTAACTACCCTATTTCCGGACTTTATTTTCCCTGCCGCTTGCTGCGCCGTAATCACCTTTGATTTATAGATTTCTTCTAAGTTCATACCAATCACTCTCCTAAATTATAAAATTTTTGTTTTGACTATATATTAAATATTTTAATATCATAGTTTCAGTTTTTAAGGAAACGTTGTTATAAATAAGGTTATAATATTTCTTAAAATTTTTATTAGCACATTTTTGTTAGTATTTCAATGGATTATTGTGATTTATTTCACAAATGTTAGAAAGCGAATTTACAGAAATTTATAAACTCCTGCATAATATATATACTAATATTTATTGTTCTTCCTGCATTTTTTAAACTTGTTCATTTTCACACCAATTCTAATTGGCTTATCTTTCCACTTATTATTCTTTTAGTATACACTAATTCTCTTAACTTGTATACCTAAATAAGGTTCTTTAATTATATATATAACCATATTTCCAATGTATTTATTAAAATACATCGCTTTGAAACTTCATAACTATTATTAGCCTTTTTTATTTTGTACAAAACTTAACAAAATAAAAAAGGCACTAAAACATGAAAATAAATAGAAGCAGTATAATAAAATGTAAAATCACCTCGCTTCTATTCCTTTTATTCAAAAGTCTTTCTCTTGCTTATGCCTCCAGTTCTTCATTTTCAAACAGCATAACATCAAATTTTGGTTTATTTCCTGATTGAATGATTATACAAAGTACAATGCCTGCTGCTAATCCCCAAGCTGCCCCTCTTGTTGCAACTACAGCAGCCATAACACCTGCAATACCTAGATCATTTGCTGTACGTGCCTTCAAAACTCCTACCCTTATAGAAACATACCCCTGTATTAGCATTGTAGATGCTAGTGCAATTCCTAAGATAGGTTTGCATAGGGAAACTATTGGTAAGAGTAAATATCCAGTAAGCGTACCGAATCTGAAGGAACCCGCTCCACCAAATATCGACTCCATAGATTCCTTGCCATGTTTATATCTTTCACAAATAACAACTTGCATTGCTGCCCATAGTGGTCCACACATTGTAAGATCTGGTCCTATTACAGACATTAGCATGTTACGAAGACCAAATATTATGTGAGATCTGTTCGAATTATAATCTATAAGTTCATCTGGTCGCTCCTTCTTACAGTCTCCTATTAACGCTTGAGATTGTATCATATCACCAAATAAAACTATATATGCAGAAATAACCATCGGTAGAGCATTTATAAACATTTTAACTGGAGGAAACCCTATATCTTTAGAAAAAAGGGTCCATTGTGTCCATAAAACTCCAAAAGCTGGTTTTGTTATACCCCATTCTACCTTAGGCCAAGCTGTTTCCCCAACTAAAGGCGCAAATATTATCGCAAGTGCTATAATTGGTAGTATGCCTAAATTAGATATTGCTTTTAAAATTTTATTTTTATTGCTAATACTTTTAAAATGATTTGAAAATAAAAGGTAGAAACCTAACCCTACGCAAACAACGATAGAAATAGGGAATTGATCAAAACGAGCACCTTTTACAAATATAATATTTACAGCTGCAATACCAGCTCCAATTATAATGCCGGACTGCATAGCATTAGGAACAATGTGAACTATCTTCTTGCCAAGTCCTGTAGCACCTAATAATAATGCTAAAGCTCCTAGACTCATTTCAAATGCTATTAATGCTTGTATTCTTTCAGGTCCTATGGCATAATCACTTACATAAAGAATGAGAAGTGGAATGGCTGGTGTAACCCACCCAGGCACAACTGGATCCCCTAAAAATACATGTGCACAATAAAATATACCATTTAACACAACAACTGCCATTGATACTTCAAAAGGCATTCCTAAAAATTCCTGGAGCATTGGAATAGCTCCAAGACAAACCGCACACATCAGTAATCCTTGAATATAATCTGCCATTTGAAACTTATAGTGAATTCCAGGTATTCTTATTTTAAAGGGACCTGCAGGTATATATGGTTGTTCTTTCACAAACTCTTTTTTAATAGACATAAGTTAACCTCCGATTTTATTTCCTACCACTTGTTCTGCCGTAATGACCTTTGATTTGTAAATATATTCCAAGTTCATACCTATCACTATCCTAAATTATATTTTTTTGTTTTGACTATATATTATCTAATTTAATATAGCTTTCACTTAGTGAGAAATCGTTACCAAAACCACTGTCATTTTAATATGTCTGAATGCATTTTTCTTAGTATTTCAATGAATTATTGTGATTATTTTCACAAATATTAGCAAAAAAATTTATAAATCCCTGTATAATACATATATCTTATTATTTAGTATATACTAAGTATCTTAACTTGTATACCTAAAAGAAATTCAGCATTTCATCTAAAAAAGCGCGACCCAAGAACATGAAAATAAATAGAATCAAGATAATTAAGTACAAAATCACCCTGCTTCTATTCATTAATTTTTAGTAAAAATCTTTGGTATCATCAATAAGAATTTTTTAGAGTATAACTGTAATAACTTCATCTACAGGCTTTCTACGAGGGCTTTTATTTTCCTCTTCTAATGGTAATCCAATAGGGGTTAATGCCATTAATGAATACTCTTCTTTTTTAAAATTAAGCACATCTCCAATTTCTTTTGCAGCATAATTTGGACCTGTCATCCAGCATGTTCCATAGCCAAGACTCGCTGCTGCAAGTAATAAGTTTTCCATTGCGGCCGATGCTCCCTGTATTCCTGGTGCAGTATTAAAAAGTTCTTTTATATCATCTGCGCTTTCATTAATGGCCTTAAATTCTTCAAATCCTGTTGGTTTATAATTTCCAGCATATACTAGAATTAAGCAAGGGGCATTCCTAAATGCAATATGGTATTTTAAAGATTTAGTGAAAATTGCCTTAATATTTTCATCTACAATTTTAGATGCTATTTCTGAATTTTTATCTTCCACGACTTTTACAATTTCATTTATCTTTTCTTTATTTCTAATTATTACAAAGTGCCAATTCTGAACATTTTTACCCGATGGAGCGTGAATAGCCGCTTTAATAATCTCCTCTAAATCAATCATAGGAATAACTTCGTCCTTAAATTTTCGTATACTGTGTCTTTTATAAATAAAATCTAAATTCGACATGCAATACCTCCTAATTTTATGTTGTATATCATATACTATAAAAAGAGAGGTTTAAACCTCTCTCATTATATTTTAATACAAATTCTTATAAACGTCTCTAATTTCATCTCTGCTTAAAGGCACATAATTATTAGCTAAAAGTCTTGCCTGACCTACAATAACGCTATCCGCAAAGCCTTCAATATCTTCTACCTTCATACCATAGTCTTTCAAAGGTTTTCTAGTTAATAATTTATCAAGTATGTTGGCAAGTGCTGCAAATACATCATCTTCACCATTTACATTTAAAATATCTGCAAGTATTTTTTTAATATCTTTAATTTTACCATTTGGATTTTTCTTATTATAAGTTCTAAATACTTCAACAAACATCTGGTAGTTTGCTTCTCCATGAGGAACGTGGTAAGTTCCACCAAGTGGATAAGAAAGTGCATGAACAGCACCAACCCCTGTGTTTCCAAAAGCAATACCAGCATAGTTACTACCTATTACAAAATCTTCAATTATTTCTTTTCTGTATTCTTCACCTTTTTCAATTATTTGAACGTATCCTTTTAAAATCAATTCCATTGCTTTAACACTAAATAATTCTGTGTATGGATTAGATTTTGGAGATACATAGGACTCAATAGCATGAATCAACGCATCAATTGAACTAGCAACAAAAAATCTGTATGGTAGTCCTTTAACTAGTTCTTGAATAAGTACTGCATGATCAGCTAATAATTCATCTGTAGCAAGGCCCATTTTTGTATGTTTAGCTTTAATTTCAGCTATAGATAAATTTGTAACTTCTGAACCCGTTCCAGCAGTTGTAGGAACTATTATAAGCTCTTTATCCTTTATAAGTGGAACTTTTTTCTCAAATAAATCTAATGCTGTATTATCACCTTTTATTACAAGAAGCTTTGCTATGTCAATAACACTACCGCCACCAACAGCAAAAATCCTTTTAAAACTTTTCCCCTTAATAGTAGCGAGAACTGCATCAATTATTTCATCTGAAGGTTCTCCAACTCCATATTTTTCTAGGAAAACTACTTCAGCGTTAAGATTTAGGCTTCCGAAAAAAGGATTATATATAAATTCATTTGATAATACAAAATCTCCTTCACCGATATTAAAGGTTTCAGCAAAATCCCTTGCTGTATCAAACTTATGAATTTGTGACTTAATTGAAAATAATTTCATTATTTTACCTCCTATTTAATTTAATTGAAATTAGGTTTCAACATAAATTGAAACCTAATAACTCTATATTATTTTGACCAAATTTCCTCTATAGTTGGAACCTTAGCATCCTTATTGAAATATCCTATTCTTGATATGTTTATTAAGTGGTAATACGTAAAGTTCTCAGATATTGAATTATTTCCCCAAGATCCACAACCAAGAGTTGTAGATGGATTGAATCCATTATTGAAACTTCCACCCGCTCCTGTTGATGATGTTTGATTAACAACTAATCTACTTATAGGTAATTCTTTTCCTGCATATTCAATATGATCATTATCATTTGAATGAACCGCTGTAGTATGACCTGCGCCTTCATATAAAAGGTTAGTTTTAGCTAGTTCTACTGCTTCTTCAAAAGTATTGTAAGTCATTGTGATCATAAATGGGAACATTTTTTCCTTGTTAAGTACATCTAGTGATCCTATTCCTTTAGTTTTTAGTATAACTACTTTAGTATCTTCAGGAACCACAACTCCTGCCATATCAGCAATAAATTGAACTGATTGACCAACAAGTTTGCCATTTATACTTCCACCTGGGAACATAACCTTTCTAAACTTATCAATTGTTGCTTCATCTTCAATGTAGTATGCACCATTATCAACAAATGCCTTCATTATTTCAGAATGTTTTTCAACTGGAGCAATAATTGATTGTTCTCCAGAACAGATGATACCATTATCAAACTTTCTTCCTGCTATAATATCTTTAGCAGCTTTATCAAAATCATAATCTCTATCAATAATAACTTGAACATTTCCTGCTCCTACTCCGAATGCTGGTTTTCCGCTTGCGTAAGCAGCCCTTACCATTCCCATTCCGCCAGTAGCTACAACTGTATCAGCAGCTGCCATTAATTCTCCAGTTAATTCAACAGATGGTTCTGATATTATTTGAATTAAGTTTTCTGGTGCTCCTAGTTTCCTTAGTTCATCATTCATTAGTTTAACAGCATGTGCTGAGCAATCCTTAGATCTTGGGTGTGGAGCAACAATAATTGCATTTCTTCCTTTTAATGCAAACATGGCATTACACATAGGTGTAACTATTGGATTTGTAGTTGGTGTAATAGAAGCTATAACTCCCTTTGGCTTAGCAACTAGTACTATTCCTTCTTTTCCTTCTTCTGCTCCAATGATATCTACAGATTTTTTACCTTTTAAACTGTTCCATATAGTCTTTGACTTACCCATGTTCTTAGCTACCTTATCTTCATAAACTCCCATTCTTGTTTCAGTTACCGCTTCTTTTGCAAGTATTTCAGCATTATCAAATATAACCTTACCAATAACTCTAACTAAATCATCCACCTGCTCTTGATTATAATTTGCAATACCTGCTTGAGCTGTCTTTGCCTTAATCATCATTTCATTTATATATGCCTTGTTATCCATTTTATCTTCCTCCTATTTGTTTTATATATTGTTTTATATATTTATATATTTTTTTATATTAACTTACTATTAGATTATCATATTATTTAACGAAAATACATTTTATAATTTTTTATTCATCTTCATTGTACCTGTTTCCATAAACCTTACATGCCAGGATAGCGCATCGCATAACACATGAGGGGTATGCTTTCCAGCACAACATTCTGCTTTCTCCAAGTATTCCAAAAGTTGTGGCCTATAGTCAGGATGAGCACAATTATTAATAATCGCAACTGCCCTTTCCTTTGGGCTCTTACCTCTTAAATCTGCGGTGCCTTGTTCAGTAACAATTACCATAACATTGTGTTCTGTATGATCTACATGCGAAACTATTGGAACTATTGAAGATATATCTCCACCCTTGGCTATAGATTCTGTTGTAAATATGGTTAAAGAAGCATTTCCTGCAAAATCTCCAGAGCCACCTATTCCATTCATCATCTTTGTACCCATAACATGAGTTGAATTAACATTACCATATATATCAACCTCTAAAGCTGTATTCATAGCAATAACTCCAAGCCTTCGAATAACTTCTGGATTATTACTTATTTCCTGAGGCCTCAATACAATTTTATCTTTTAAACTGCCAACGTCACGTCTAAAAGCTTCCATTCCAGTTGGTGAAGGGCTTAATGCTGTAGCTGAAACCATTTCTGCTTTGCCACATCTTATAAGATCAAGCATAGAATCCTGTATTACCTCTGTATAGCAAGTAAGCTTTTTCAAATTAGTTTCACAAAGTCCTGCAAGCACTGCATTCGCTACATTCCCAACTCCTGATTGCAAAGGTAATAAATTTTCTGGGAGCCTTCCTTCTTTAACTTCATTTTCAAGAAAATTTATTAAGTTTTTTGAAATTGCTTTAGAAGTTTCATCAATAGGTTTTAACGCTCTTGTTTTATCAGATGTATTTGTCATCACAACTGCAGCAATTTTTTCAAGTTTACAAGGTATATAAGTTGTTCCAATCCTATCTCCCGGATGTGTTATTGGAATTGGCTTCCTGAAGGGAGGATTTTCTAACGTATAAATATCTGCAATACCTTCTAATGACAATGGCTGATTTTCATTAACTTCAATAATAACCATATCTGCATTTTCCACATAAGTAGCTGCATTCCCCACTGCTGTTGTAGGGATTATGTTGCCTTCTTCCGTAATTGCCAAAGCTTCTATAATTGCAACATTAACTTTAGGTAAAAATCCATAATTTACAAATTGAGGCATACAGCTTAAATTCATATCAATATACTCTGTAAGCCCTTTATTAATGCAGTTTCTTAAATTGCTGTTAGTTTGATAGGGCATTCTTTTTGAAATTATACCCGCCTCAGTCCAAGCTCCATCTATTTCTGCACCAACAGAAGCACCTGTATACAATGTGAGTTTCATTTTTTCGCCAGTACTTTTAACTCTTTGCGCAAGAGCTAAAGGAACATCCTTAGGATAACCTGATGGAGTAAACCCACTTACTCCAACTACCATACCATCTTTTATTAGACCCGCTGCTTCCTGCGCAGAAACTACTTTTTTCATAACTTCTTGACTTCTTATTCTCGTATTTTCCAAAATTACACCTCCAGTTTATATTAAATGTAAAAGATTATCTTAAGTATTTAGTTAGTAACTACTTGAGAAATCTCTGAAGCTCGCTTAGATTTAAATGCAATATACGAGCTCACAATAATAAATCCAATTCCTATAACTATATTTAATTCAAGCTTCTCTCCAAGTATCATTACAGCGAGCATAGTAGCTAAAGCAGGCTTTATTAAAAATACTAAGGATGCTGTAACTGCTGATGTTAACCTTATTGCTCCAAGGTAGAATACATATCCAAGTGCCTTTATAAATAGGCCCATGTACACGAGTACTAAACCTGCATTACCATCAATTCCTTTGAATATAGGTCTTCCTGTAGCTAAAAGTATTATTAATACAAAGAATGCTCCAATATAGAATGCTATACAGTTAAATACATAACCACCGTATTGATTTATTCTAATTTTGCTAATTACTGTAAATAGCGACCAGGCTATAGCTGCACCTAATGCAAGTGTTATTCCTAACAAATTAGAAGATTCACCATTCATTCCTGCTACCATTTTTGATGGATTGAAAATTATAATAACACCTAAAATACCTACCAAAAGAGATATTAATGTCGCTTTATTAATCTTTTCTTTTAAAATTAAATAAGCAAAGGGTACTGTAAATATCGCATTTGAACTAAATATAACCGCTGAAGTTGAAGCTAGAGTATATTTACCTGCAAATGATAACAGCGCCATTGAGATGGGTATACATAGTGCACCATTTAATGCAAAGTAGCCAACATCATTTATACCAAGCTTTAACTTCTTAGCTTTAATATCTTTTATTGCAAATGGAGTTAATAGTATTGCGCCGATTGTGAATATTAGAAATGTAATTTGAAATGAATCCATTCCATTTTTAACCAGCATTTTATTTGCAATTTCCTGAGTGCTGTATAGTAGAGCAGTTAGAATAATATACACATAACCTTTCCTCATTTGTTTCCCCCTATAATTTGCATTTAATTTTGAAATTTGGCTTTAAATCTCTTTTCCCATTCTTGCATAAGTGAAGGTCTAAAGTCTGGATGAGAAATATTTATGAGAGACCTTGCTCTATCTCTTAATGTTTTACCTTTTAGCTCTGCGATACCATACTCAGTAACTACGTATTGCACTTCGTTTCTCAAAGTTGTAACCGCTGCTCCTTCATCAAGCATTGGTTTAATTCTGGAAATCTTTCCTTTGCTTGCTGTAGACGGCATGGCAATAATAGATTTTCCATCCTTTGCCATAGCTGCACCTCTAATAAAATCAACTTGTCCACCAGTTCCACTAAACTGAGTTAAACCTATAGTTTCTGCATTGACCTGCCCCATAAGATCTACTTGAATAGCAGAATTTATACAAACCATTTTATTATTTTTTGAAATTATAACCGGGTCATTTACATAATCTACAGAATACATTTCAACCATTGGATTATTATCAACAAAGTCATAAAGTCTTTTGGTTCCCATAAGGAAAGTTACTACTATTTTCCCTGGATGAATTGTCTTAGCCTTATTTGTTACAACTCCTGTTTCAACAAGTTCAACTACTCCGTCTGAAATCATTTCCGAATGTATGCCTAAGTCTTTTTTGTCCTTTAAAAATAAAAGTACTGCATCTGGGATAGCTCCTATTCCAAGTTGAAGTGTGGAACCATCCTCAACTAAAGAAGCACAATACTCTCCAATAGCTTTCTCAACATCTCCAATTTTAGGAGGATTAAGCTCTATTATTTGATGACTTACTTCTACAATATAATCAATATCAGAAATATGTATAAAAGAGTCTCCCATAGTTCTTGGCATTTTATTATTTACTTCTGCAATCACCATTTTTGCACATTCCGTTGCAGTCTTTGTATAATCAATAGATACACCGAAACTACAACAACCGTGCTCATCTGGTGCTGAAACTTGAACAATTGCCACATCTATTGGTAGATAACCATTTTTAAATAGCTCAGGTACCTTAGAAAAAAAACATGGTGTAAAATCTGCTCTTCCTGAGCTTACTGACTCCCTTGTAGTTCTCCCTACAAATAATGAGTTATGTCTAAAGTGTTTTTCCATGCCTGGCTTTGCATATTCACTTTTACTCATTGCCACCATATGTACGATTTCAACATTTTCATAAGCCTTACTATTAGCTACCATTGCAGCTATAACATCTGTTGGCTCTCCGCAAGCATGTCCTGTAACTACCCTGTTTCCTGACTTTATTTTCCCTGCTGCTTGCTCCGCCGTAATAACCTTTGATTTATAAATTTCTTCTAAGTTCATAATTATCACTCTCCCCAATTACAAAACTTTGATTTTGTCTATAATATTAAGCAATTTTCTGTTATCGTTTTCACAAGTTATATATACTTTTTCATATTTAGCTTCAAGATTTTGGTGACTCGCACAAGCACTGGTACATCCACATAAAATAACAACCACATCATAAATAATCCCGTGTTTTGCCGTTTCAATACTGTGCGCTTTGCCAATATATTTCTTTAATCTTGACACTACCCCTGGCCTATCATAAGTTGGATTACATCCTCCACAATATTTAATACCAATTTTCATTATTTCCCTCTATTACCCTTACTTAAAAATTTTCTAGCTTGTTCTAATAACTCTTCGCTTACTTCATTTTTAAGTATTACCTTTTTAATGCTAGGAATTGCTTCTTTAAGTGCAACTTCAACCACATCTTCAATGGTAAATTTTGCAGATAAACATCCCTTACATTGCCCCAAAAGCTTAACTTCAACTATTCCATCGTCGAAGCTAACAAGTTCAATATTTCCATAGTGATCTTTTAGCTTTGGTCTGACATTCATCTCAAGGATTTTTTCAATTTCAGCAAACATTACGTCACTCCATTCTTTTAAATATATGCGGGGTGGGTTACCCCTTATATATTTAAGGTTTTCATATTATGAAAAATGTATTTTATAAATAATTTATTCTTTTATTCTAGCTATCACTTTTGCTAAGGCCTTTTTATGGGCTAAATTGCTTTGTCTTGCTATCATTATTCTTTGAGCCTGTGGTGAACCTGCACCATGCATTGATTCTGTTCTGTAACCAACTGCCGCGGTTCCAAGTGCTAAGTTTTCTATTAATCTTAATATTCTCATTCTATTTTCAGTTGAAACAGATGCAACACCTTTTAAATATTTTTCAAGATAAGGTCCGGTTATTGGATCTTTAAAATCTTTATCTGCAGGCATAGTTACCATTAATCCTCCAGCGATATCTTCAGCAAGTCTTACTATTTCATATGGGAATCTTGTAACATTTTGCTTACATACATTAGCAAGTAACAAATCTATTATATAATTACCTGATTCAGTTTTATGACCTTCTGCAGAACATGCAATTCCACAAGCGTATAGTGTTTCATTTAGGTGAGTCATTTCTATTAATTTATCTTTAATATGTGATACTCTATTAGTTCCATTATAATCTGCTGCGAGTGCCGTAGCGCCAATAAGCACATCACCTACGCCAACTTTACATCCGCCATAACTTTGTCTATGGTATCCTGCAAATCTTTCAACAAGCATACCTGCAAATTCTGTTTCTCCATTTAAGAATATTCGTTCATTTGGTACGAATACATCATCAAAGATAGTTAAAGCTTCTACTCCACCATAATTATAATTTCCAACATCTATATCTGCGCCTTCTTCACTTTTTCTTGTATCGCAGGATTGACGTCCAAGAATCATAATAATGCCTTCTGTGTTTGTTGGTACTGAAAATGATACTGCATAGTCCTTATCCTCTGGTCTCATAGCAATAGTTGGCATAACTAAAACTTCGTGAGAATTACATATACCAGTTTGATGAGCCTTTGCCCCTCTGACTACAATACCATCAGGTCTTCTTTCAACTACCCTAAGATACATATCTGGATCTTCTTGTTTTGATATTGATAGACCTCTATCTCCTTTTGGATCTGTCATTGCTCCATCTACTATTAAATCATTTTCGTGAATATATTTTAAAAACTTTTTAAATCTTTCATGGTACTCCGTTCCATAAGCTTTATCTATTTCATAAGTGGTACTATATTCAGAGTTAAATGCATCCATGCCAACACATCTTTGGAAGCATGAAGCGGTTTTTTGCCCACATAATCTTTGCATTTTAACTTTTTTAACTAGATCCTCTGTGCTTTGATGTATATTAGCAAATCTGTTAATTTTTTCACCTGTAATTATTGAAGTAGATGTCAATAAATCTTCATATTCAGGCATTTGTGCCAAATCATAAGTCATTTTAACTGAATTCATTGAAGGCCTAATTATAGGGTTATCTACTACATTTTCTACTTTTTCTCCAAACATATAAACTTTTAAATTCAATTCTCTAAGACTTTCTACGTATTGTTCGCCAGTCATTAATCCCATTAAAACCATTCCCCTCACATGTGTATTTTATGTAACTTTACGTTTACATATGTAGCAATACCTGTGCCAAAGTTACAAATATGTGATATGTTTTCTTAAATACTATTATATTAATGTATTTTAATGAATTATTGTGATTGTTTTAACAGATATATTTATAAAAAAAAAATAATATATCTGTGAAAACAATCACAAATATATTATTTTTTATAAATATCTGTTGCATAAAGGCAACAGATATTAGAAACTCAACCGACAGAATTCTATAAACTCGTGCATAATATATGAGATTTAGAAGGTAATTACTTGTTTTTGCATTATTGCAACACGTTTCATTTTTGCAACACTTCTTTTCCAAAATATTTTTTACGCTTTCTAACAAAAGTAGAGGCATCAATTCCAAGTATTTTTGCAGCACCCCTGACATTACCAGCATTATCAAACGCTTGGCTAATAAGTTTAGCTTCAACTTTTCCAACTGCCTCTTTTAAATTACATGCATCCCCGCATTCAATATTTCTCTCCATAACATTCGAAGAGGTTTTAATCGACAAATCACTTTGGAATATTTTATCACTACTACTCATCACTATAACCCTTTCTACAATATTTTTAAGTTCACGGACATTACCCGGCCAACTGTAATTATAAAGTGTATTCATCGCCTCAATCGTGAAAGTTTTCTCAAAGTTATATTTTTTATTTAATTGAGATAAGAAATGTTGGACTAAAGGAACAATATCCTCTTTCCTATCCCTTAGTGGTGGGATAGTAAGAGGGACCACATTTAAACGATAATATAAATCTGATCTAAATGATTTCTCTTTAGTCATATCTTCTAAGTTCCTATTAGTAGCTGCTAATACTCTTACATCAATTTTAATTGATTTAACCGACCCAACTCTTTCCACTTCGCCCTCTTGAAGTACATTAAGTAGCTTAACTTGTATATTCAAAGGAAGTTCTCCAATCTCATCCAAAAAAACTGTACCTCCATCTGCTACTTCAAAAAGTCCCATTTTGCCTTCCTTATTAGCCCCAGTGAACGCCCCTTTTACATATCCAAAGAGCTCAGATTCTATAAGATTTTGAGGGATTGCTCCACAATTAATTTTTATAAAATTTTTATTCTGTCTCGTACTATTTTTATGTAAAAACTTAGCGATTTCTTCCTTTCCAACTCCAGTTTCTCCTAATATTAAAACAGTAGTATCCACACTAGCTACTCTTTTAGCAACCTCCAATAAATCTATCATCGCTTTATCCTTAGCGACCATATCTGACAAATTTAAATATTGAATTCTCATAGTTTCTATCTCTGAATAATATTTTTCTGTAAGCTTCCTATTTTTAGTTAGCTGTTCTTCTAATTCGTATAATTCCGTTATATCTCGTACATTTGTAACCACCATGCTTATATTACCCTTATCATCAAATATAGGATTACTAGAAACCAATACTTTTTTACCAGTACTAAATTCCTGCTCAATGGTATTAGATTTTCTATTTTTTAATACCATAATAGTAGCTGATTTAGATATGTATCCCTCTTTTTCAAGTTCATACATATTCCTATTAATCATACCTTTTCTTTGTATACCTGTTATGGTTTCATAAGATTTATTAATCTTTAACGTATTAGCTTTACCATCGGTTATGTAAATACCATCAAATGACGATTCAATAATTGCATCTAATTCTGTGCAATTAAGGATTGCATTGCCACATTCTTCCGTACAATTTAATCTTTGCTTTAGCTCACTTATTTTTTCTGATTGATTATCAAAACCTCGCTTTAACATATTATTCACACTAAAACAGCCAACAAATTTACCAACTGAATTTTCAACTCCCAAATAACTTTCCTTCGCATCAACATAATCCTGTATTTTATCATCCTCATTGATAATATTTTCTTTACCACGTGAAAGATATTTAATACATATATTAGGGCTTGTACCCTCAATAAAATTCTTAATTATGTCATTTTTCGTTATAATACCAACCAAAATTTCTTTTTCATCTAATATAGGTATAACTTCAACTTCATTATTACTAAATAACTGCGACGCCTCATAAAAAGTATTATTTTCTTTAAGTATGAAATCACATTTTATCATAACATCCCTTACTTTCATAAAAACACCTCTCAATCTATAAAAAATTAAGCTATTCATTATTTATAGATTACATAGCTTAATTTTATTATATCAGAAAAAGCATAATTTAATGTGACTATTCAACTACTGTTTTAAGTAAAACGTATATATGTTATGCCATTCTCTCAATTATAGATTATCTTAATACTAAAACCTCAGCTTTTCCCTTTATAACTATTTCGTCTTGTTCATTTAGACAAAATGTGTCAAGTAATAGTATTTTCTTTTTTTCATTTATTTCAGTTATAATAGCCTTCGCTTTGATTGTATCCCCAATTCTTACTGGTTTTAAAAACTCAAAGCTCTGCCTTAAATATATATTACCGCCTCCAGGTAATTTTGTTCCAAGCAAAGCTGAAATCATTCCTCCAACTAATTGTCCATGAACGATTCTACCCTTAAAAAATGATTTTTTAGCTTTTTCCTCATCCATATGCACATAATTATAATCTCCAGTGATTCTTGCATAAGATTCTACTTCAGCCTCTGTAAATCTCTTTATATACTCCTCGCTTTGACCTACATAAAAACTTTTAAAATCTGCCATTTTCTCCCCCCCCCCATTGCAAAATAGGATTTAAATCATTCCCTTTATATTAAGAGAGCACCACCTAACTAATTCGCTTATTATTAAACTTCCATCCCATGGAGAATCATAGAAATTCATGTATCCAATTTTCACAACTCTATCTACTCCAAAAGTCGTCACTCTATCTGCAAATTCTAAAGTCTTATTACTATTCTTTGAGGCTATCCCAATGGTTTGTATGTTTTTAGTAATTAAAGGGCATACATCCAATATATCATCCACCTCTTTTATAAATATAGTTCGTCCTGTAATTGCTTCTTCAAGCCTTACTTCACTATCAATTAGTATTGTATATTGAAGTCCCTTACTCATATAAGTAAGCTTATTGATACTTAGTAGATATTCACCTCTTTTATTAATTATTTTAGCAGCTATAGCCTCCTCTAAACCTAAATTAGTATATCTTTTAGTAATTTTCTCAAATTTCCGACTTAATATTTTCGCTATTTCTTCTACAGTTAGTTTACTTTTCTCTAAAAACAATACCTGAGGTGAAGAACATGATTTTTGATTAAATGCAATTATATCTGTAACCAGATTTTCTAAGTATTCTTCAAAGTCATCACTTTCAATAGCTGATCTATCAAAAACTGCAAAAGAATACTTAGGCCCAAAAATTAAATCCTTACAAGTAGTTTTTTTAGGTAAAAGAGAAATAGCATCTACAGCTGTTTTATTACCCCAAACTATTCGTGCATCGGCTTTTAAAGACATTTGAGAATTAAGATACTTATCGCCACTATTAAAATAAACAAGGGCAATATTTTTCAATATAATCTTAGAAGAATAAGTTTCCCCGCCATACTCAACCTCAATATTGTCCAAAAGTTTTAATAGTTCATATACTGTACTGACACTTTCTTTAGATACTCTTAGGATATTACTATTTTTGCATATTATACTCTGAATCACTGAATAGATACCTAGGGTAGGTACATTCCCAGCCATCCAATGACACACTAAACCCTTTGGCTGTGCTTTGATGTATTTTTCATTCTCTACCTGCACAAAATTATTTAGATATTCAATATTTGATAAGTTAAGTTTTAACTGTTTTTCCATATTTATTTTCTTTAAATAAAAACATAAGAACGGAACCCCTTCCATTCTTAATATTTCTCTGTTTATTGCAATTCTCTTGCTATATTCATTTATAATAAGTATTATAACTTGCACTGGAAATTCATGAAGTTTATTGAAATTCTTATTTAAGCAAGTTTCTAATTCATGAAAGTCCTCAAATTTTAGTCCCTTTTTATAAAACTCTCCATTTAGCTCGTAACAATTTATCATTTACCTACCTCCCTTTCTGCAAATGTATCTCCACAGCCTCTAATTTCAGCCTTGTCTACTCGTGACTTAAATCTAAAATACTTGCCTCGTCTACCACAAAGGCAATCATCCACGCCTATAAATTTTCCAATATCCTCAGTAAGAATAGCCTGCGATGGATAGCTAGAGCCCAAAACACTCATAACCTCTATAAGCCCTTCTTCACCAAAATTCACTTCTTCTAAAGTTTGTATATCCCTTATAATAACCTCTGCAAAATTTGGTACATGCTTATACCCACACTGGCAATCAATAAAAACTACTCCTAACTGTTCCACCATTCCATAAAAGTCTATAATATTATCTTTACTTGTGTTAAATATCTGCGCAGCAGTCTCTGAAAACACTTCCTTTTCCACCTTTTCAGAAATAAGTTTTTTCCAACCTCCGCTATGTAACAGCTTTAACTTTGGCATGTCTAATTTTATTCCTTCCTGCTTTAATACTTTTAAAAATTTCGACCACACTATATAAGTAAATCCATAAACTAAAACTTCCTCATCTTTATATTTTCTTTCAAAGTCGCGAAGTCTATCTATATTTAATTTAAGTTCCCCTTCTTCTTTATCCATAATATAAAACATCTTGCTCGCAAAAGTGCTTACCCCTCTAATAGCAGCACCACGTGCAGTCATTCCATTCCCTCTTTTATTACTGTCTGCGTTATCTATAATAAGCATTGGTCTTCGCATTCTTCCTAAAAAACTTGTTAACGTACTTATTAAAGCTTGCGTTTGTCTTATTGAAGTCTTTTTATCCAAATATATTTTACTAGGAATTCCTGTGGTGGTAGCACTAGATTGTAACACCCTAACTACTTGCTCCTCCTTACATATTCTGAGATGGAAAGATTTAAACATATTTACAGGGATATATGGTACCTGTTCTAACGTTTTAATTTTATTAATGTCTACATTTAATTTATTATACATAGCTTTTATACTTAAATTTTCCTTATTGTGTTCTAATTGAGGTAAGATAATATTTAAAAGTAACTTTTCCTTTTTTTTCAGCTCTATATTAAACTGCGCTCCAAGCACTAGTTCATCTATTAATTCTAAATCCTCCACTTACTTCACCCTCTTACTATTTCTTTTACTTAAGCTCCTTGAGCTTTTTTATTAAAATTTTGCCAGAAGAATTTTTAGGAAGTTCTTTTAAAAATTCTATATACCTTGGAGTTTTATATGATGGTAACTGATTTTTACAAAAGTCTAAAATATATTTAAAATCCATATAGTGGTTATCTTCTGTTAATACTACAAAGGCTTTTATTGATTCTCCTAAAATATCATCTTCCACTCCAATAACTGCACATTCCACTACCTCTGTAATTTGTAATATTATGTCTTCTATTTCCTTAGGGCTTATTCTAATCCCACCACTTTTAATAATATTTTTTTCTCTTGAAACTATATATATATACCCGTCATCATCAACTTTTGCTATATCCCCCGTGTATAAGTATCCTTTCTTTAGAACTTTATCCGTTTCTTCCTTATCATTAAAATATCCCTTCATTATGTTTCCACCCTTGGCAACAACCTCACCCGTTTCTCCAGATTTCACTCGCTTTCCTTCACTATTTAAAACCAAAAGCTCCGTTCCTTTAATTCCACGTCCTATGGAATTCATCTTTTCATTAATTAAATATGACGGTAAATATGATAACCTTGCCGTAGCCTCAGTCTGACCATACATTATAAAAATTTCTACTCCTTTTAGAATACCTATAAGCTGTTTAATAAAATTCTCTGAGAGCTTTCCCCCAGCTTGAGTTATGTACCTTAAGGTTGGAAGTTTAGTATTCTTTATATCAGTCATTCTAAGCAGTATTTGATAAGTGCTAGGGACCCCTGAAAAACCTGTGCAACTATACTTATTTATATCCTCAACAACTGTTTGCGGAAACATAAATTTATTGTTAATTACAAGGCTTCCCCCTACCCTAAAGTGTGTATGCAAAATTGAAGTCCCATAGCAATAATAAAAAGGAAGTACTGTTTCCACTCTATCTCGCTCTGTAAGTTTCAGGTATTCTATTATAGAATTTGTATTATACATGAGATTATAATGAGTAAGCATTACCCCTTTAGGATTTCCTGTGGAACCGGAAGTAAAAAGTATTACAGCCACATCTTCTTGTATATCTATATCCTCACTATAATTGTTTTCATGTGCATAAGTAAAATTACATTCAATGATATCTGTATAAATTTCAACGTCTTCACTAACCAATTGCTTTATTTTTTCAATAAATTTATTTTGAGTGAAAATCAGCTTAATATCTAGAGAGTCTACAATATACTTTATCTCATTGCTACTTAAAGCTGGGTTAATAGGAACACAAATAGCTCCACTTTTAATTATTCCAAAATAATTTTCAATGAAAAAATTAGAATTTTCTGAAACCAGAAGTACAGCATCCTTTTTTAAAAATTTCTTGCTTTTTATAAAAGAAGCTTTTTTTTTACATTTTCAAAAATTTCCTCATAACTTATTTTATCTTTAAAAATTACAGAAGTTTTATCCAGTTTTGATGAAAACTCAAAAACATAATCTGTAAATGTCATATCTGAACACCATATTTTTCAACTATCTTCTTAATATCACCTATGGTATACATTCTGGAGATATCCACTACATCTAAAGCTATATCAAAAACTTCCTCTAAACTTGTTATAAGTTCTACATGGCCTAAAGAATCCCAAGATTCTATTTCATCTGGTCCCAAATCATCATTTATGTCCTCTACTTTTTTGAAATCAAATAAATCACATAACACCTTGTTTAGTTTTTCCAAATTGCTCACAATAATTCCTCCTAAATATTAATAATTTATTTTATATACAGCAAGATATATGCCAACTTTTCCATCAAAAAAAAAGATTATACTTCCCCAAGTATAATCTTTTTTTCTTCTTCACTAAAGTGAAAATAATCATATAAATAATTTTCATCTTTACCCTTAAAATCTATAATAATTGGGATGCATAATTTCATTAAATTATTTGGGTAATACTCATAAGCATCTTCACCTAGTTTTTTTGCAAAGGTCTTAAAATAGAATTCATAGATTTTACTATTTAATAGATATAATAAAAAATCATAGGTAAACGGAACATTTTCTTTTAATATCAATGCATATACATCCGCACTAAAATAACTTCCCTTGTCAAGAGCAAATCTATTACTGCTTGCCTTAAATGGAAAAACTATTTTTTCGCCTTCAAATATGTTTTGATCTCTACCCCATTGAAGTTCATACCATTTTCTAATACCCCTTTGGCATTCTCTCCTTTTTAGTAGCTTTTCCTTCTGCAATTCAATATATGCTATAGCATTATTATAATCATGCGTGTTATGGATTAAATCTGAATATATTATGTAACTATCTTGTCTTGAAACTTCATTTTTTTCTATGTAACTACTCTTAATCCAAGGTTTTATTATATTTTTTTCAATATTTCTCCTTAGAGCAATATCATTGGTTACTACAAACGCTTTGTCACACCCAGTTATTACTCCCTGATAACTATTACAAATATTACTTAAGTGAGTAAAACTTCTTTGCTCTATTTTATTTATTATATTTCTATCCTTTTCATCTATTAGAATCCAACCCTTGTCATTTAATTGACTTTTATTAAGAAGAAAACTATTAAATTCATTCCCACTTTTTAAAAATACACTGTTATAAAATTCTTTTTTATGTTTGTTCTTTACATTTGAAGGTTTTATAATTTCAATTTTACTATCTTCATTTTGACAATTCGTTATACACATTATTACAGGATCTATCCCTACGTTTTTAAACGGTCTTCTCCCGTAAAAATCTATAATTTTGTCTATCGTGCATAGTTTTTTTAAAACCTTCCTTAAATCCTCTCCACTAGGTGATTCTAAAAAGTACCTCGAAGTAATAAAAGTCAGCTTTCCCTTCTCGTTTAAGTCTTCTAATGCTTTTTTGAAAAAACAATAGGATAGATCTCCTTTATCTCTATACACTTCTTTATATCGAATTTTTAAATAAGCTGCGTATTCATTATCTATAGATTTTTTACCCACATAGGGTGGATTTCCTATGAACACGTCATATTTATGTTCACTTTCATATAATAAAAAATCCTTGTTAACAACATTACTGGCTATGCTCCCCTGACTTAAATCATATAAATCTATAATCAGGATTTTCACAGCTATATCATCAATATCAAAGCCATACAAATTATGTGTTATTATGTGTTCATCAATGCATTGAACATTTAAATTCAACCCATTTTTCTCATTTATTAGGTTTAAATTATCCTTATATAAATTTCTAAGAAATTTAAAACAGCAAATTAATATATTGCCAGTTCCACAAGATGGATCCACAATTTTTATGTACGGATTCTTTATTATCTGTTCTGCTTTTATGGTGTTTTCTATCATATAAGAAGTTATAGGTTCTGGAGTGTATACTGTGCCTTTTTCTTTATTATTTTTAATAAACTCATAATAAACTTCACCAAAACTTTTTTGCTGTGTTCCTTCTATTTCCCTTTTATAATTTTTTAAAGCAGTTATTTTGAACATATCATCTATTGGGCTTAAGATAACATTATGTAATTCACATATTTTCTGTTTTAACAAGTCAAGCATTTATTATCTCCATTCTATATAATTAAATTATTCTTTTGTTAATATCACGACTGACATAATAATCAATATACTTCCAATTACAATTCTAACTGATATAGGTTCTCTTAAAATTAGTATTCCTAGTATTAACCCAACTATAGGCTCAATAGTACTAAGAATTGAAGCATTAGAAGGCCCTACTATTCTAACCCCTTCTAAGAATGCCATTAAAGCCACCACTGTAGATATGAATGCTAATAATAAAATTGCCACAAGTGCATAAAAGGAAATATGCATGTTAAAATTACCAGTAGTGATTGCTGCTATAAACATAATAACAGCAGCTGAACACGAGATATAAAAAGTTAAAACATAACTGTTGATAGCTTTAATTTCTTTAAGAGATACTCCTAGCACATATATTGAATATAGCAGCGAAGCCATGGCTGCCAATATTATTCCTTTTAAATTAAAGCTAACACTTCCCTTATCGATTAAAACATAAATACCTATTAAGGAAATAATTAAAGAAATGATTTTTCTAGCTTTTATCTTTTCTTTATAAAACATATATGACAATAAAGTAATAATAGCAGGGTGTGTATATAAAATCATACTCGCCAATCCAATACTTATATAATTGTAGGACATAAATAAACTACAAGATGTAAGTGAATATCCAAACATACCTGTGGTTAATACTAAAAATAATTGTTTTTTAGTTAATTTTAAAGATATGCCTTTATATTTCAAATAATATAATAACATAATTGACGCAAAAAAAAACCTAAGCGCTAATGTGGTATATGTATTTGCCCCTCCTCTATATGACAATTTTGCGAGTATTGGCATAAACCCAAAAGCAATTGCAGATAAAACAATATATAAAATTCCTTTTGTTTTTTCCATGTTAATCCCCCTTGGTATATTAAATCGTCTTCGCGAAGCTGTGGTCTTAAGTAAATAACAATTTAATAGCTACTAAAATTGTACCATCTTTATGTTAATTTTTCATCATTTAAATAAATTTTTTACAAATAATCGATATATCTATAAACGAGCGAGTTAGCTAATAAATTGTTCCATTTAAAATTAATGGCAACTATCCGAAGCTATTTTTAATGATTAAAAAAAGCTTTAAGAGAAAATCCTAGATTTGTTTATACTACGGTTACTTCTTACTTGATAACTATTTAAACCAAGATGTTTTTTAGTTTCTCTAAAAAAGGTATCAATTAGCATATACTAATTATTATTATTATTAATAAATTTTTTTCTATATTGAATGTTTCTTCATTACGCAATTCTCTATAATAAAGTACAATAAACTTATAATTACTATTCCATACCCCAATTCAAAAATCGGATAAATTATAGGCTTGCCCAATACATTTACTGTAGAAAATACATCGTATATGTTAGTTACCTTCATAAACTGATTAATGTTCAAGTTTAAAACAACCTTAAGAGTTAAAACTAGATGGTGAACGATGCATCGCTTATTTAGATAAAGACATGACAGAGCTACGTAACAAACGAAATATAAAGATGCTTGTAAAGGTACCAGAATTGTCGAATATACACAAGCGGATAAATTACCGTTGCATTTTAGATGGTGAGTTAATCGTTATTAAAGACGGCAAACCTGACTTTTATGAAATTCAAAGGCGATCTCTGATGTCAAATATCTTTAAAATACAACTTGCATCATCTAAATTACCAGCCAGTTTCACCGCCTTTGATATTCTCTACTATGATGATCACCAGGTTACAGATTTGCCATTGATGGAGCGAAAAAAACTACTCGAAAAAGCTATTAAGGAAAATGAGCGCATTGCTATTTCTAGATATATTGAGAAGCGAGGGGTTGAATTTTATAAGATTGCTAAACAAAATAAATTGGATGGCATAGTAGCTAAGAGAAAGGATAGTAAATATTATCTAGACAAACGCACTAAGGATTGGATTAAAATTAAAAATCTTCTGGATGATGATTTTATAGTGTGTGGTTTCATTTTTAAGCAAAACGGTGTAATCAGCATTGCACTTGGTCAATATTCAAGCAAAGGGTTGGTATACAAAGGCCATGTCACTCTGGGAATATCGACCGGAGACTTTCAATTAATAAAATCCATGCCCGGAATAGTCACACACCCTTTTACTGATTTGCCTTCTGGAAACGATAATGCAGTGTGGATACAACCTAGGCTTGTATGAACAGTAAAATATATGATGAAAACAGCAAATGTAGATTGCAATATAAAATGTCCAAAATTTTCAAGAAAAATATAATGTTAAGTTGTAATGGTTTTCCGTTCCATCATATTAGCAGATAGACCGTTAAAAATCCTTCTTGGATAATTGTTGATCCAGTGCTGTATTTGCATAATTTGTTTTTTAGAGAATGCTGAAATATCCACACCTTTTGGGATAAATCGTCGTATCATTTTATTGATATTCTCGTTTGTGCCTCGTTCCCATGAACTATATGGATGGGCATAATATACTTTAGTTCTCTTTCGTTTATTCCTTACTGAGGTCTCAATACCCTCGAAATCAAGGTTCTCACAGCCGTTATCACAGGTGATTGTTTTAAATGTTTTTGAGAATGCCATTCCCATTTTACGCTCCAATTTGTCCAATTCCTTCACAACAGCGACCTGTGATTTAGAAGGTATTTTAAAGATTAACTCCTTGCGAGTTACTCTTTCGCTTAACACCATTAATACAGTCTTTGTACCCTGCTTTCCTACTACGGTGTCCATTTCCCAGTGCCCTATCTCATCACGTGCAGCTACCGCTGTAGGTCTTTCTGATATGCTTGTCCCTTTGGTATTGTTATACGCCGGCCTTATTTTTTTATAGTTTCTCTTTTTGGCATTCTTTTTAACAGGCAGATCTTTGTTACTTATGTTTAAGAATAAATTATTATCCAAATAGTTATACACAGTTTTGAAGCAAATAGTTGTTTCGAATTGTAGATCTTTATTTGTTATATTTTGAATAGCTGCATACGGAGATTCGCCATATTTACCAATGGCTTTTTCTAAGTACTTCACCAATTTGTGATCTTTCCCTATTTTCAATGCAGGCCCTTTTGCTGTGCCTTGTCTGTCATGTTCTGACTGCCCAATTTCTGCGCTATATTCCATTCGAGTGGTTAAATCACTATTCAATAATTCTACTATTCCTTTAGCAATTTCACGCCTTATTGTACGCTCTGAACGTCCACCTATTTGCTCCGCAATACAGCTTGAATTTAGCCCCATTTTGTATAATGTCTCTATCTTTATACGATCCTCATATGTTAGGTGTTTACCTTTTTTGTTCTCTGTGATAAAATTTGATTGACTCATTTGAAATCCTCCTGTACTTGTGTTGGTTTAGTCACTTAACATTGTACAAGATTTTTTCTCTTGAGTCTTTATTTTTTGTTCTATGGTCATTTCATTTTACAACTTACCGTCACTACAATATGGATAACATTGTTGGAGGTCATTCCTGCATTTTCACCATCAAATGCAGATGAACCATATCCAAATTTTGAAACGAACGAAGAAATTGCCAAAAGGATTGTACCTATTGTCATTTGTTTGTTGGTTTTTTCCCAAAACAGAGCAACAAGTAAAATGCAAAATAATATATATAACGGACCATACCAGCCTAAAATAGATGATAAGATGTCTTGGTTAGGTGCCCCAACTGCCGTTAAATTACTTATAGAATTACTAATCTGACTGTAATTGGGATTAAGAATACCACCTATAATGAAATGTAGAACATAGGCGAATGCACTTCCTACTCCACAGATAAAGATTAAAATCGATAGTACCTTGTATTTGTTTAATTTTTTCACATGATCACTCCCTTACTAATGTTAGTTAGTTTTTCATTAAAAAATAAAATATTTTTGCCTATTATTTATTTTTAGGTTTATGTCTGTTTATTAATAGTATTAATTAATAACCTCAACCTATCTGTATTTATTTCTCCAAATGTCGACTTATCATTTCTTACTGCAGTTCCAAAATGGTATTGAGGTGCTTTTGTATTTTTCATAACCTCTTTAATATTTTCAAGATCTAAGCCACCTCCAGCTATCACATTAATATGTTTTGCTTTTTCTACCATCTTTTTAATAACTGGAATGTTTTTAAGTATATTCCCTTTCCCTCCCGATGTAAGAACATTTTTAATTTGACCATAAGCAGCTAAAACTTCTATACCTTTAACCTGATTGGCGAGTTCGTCAATAGCTCTATGAAATGTTACATCTATACCATCACAAGCCTTCAACAATTTCTCTAAAGAAGGTATACATATTTCATTGTGTTTATTTAAAACTCCAAATACTACACCATTTGCATTAAGTTCTTTTGCAATTATAATATCTTCTACCATAAGTTGAATTTCTTCTTCTGTATATATAAACGATTTACCATGTGGTCGTATCATCACATTTACCGGTATCTTAACACTTTGGACTGCTCTTTTGATGAGCGAATAGCTTGGTGTCAAGCCTCCTTCTGATAATCCACTAACAAGCTCAATTCTATCAGCACCACTTTCTTGAATTCTTTTTACATCTTCTATTGTTGTTCCAATAATTTCAATCATTTGTACAACTCCTATGTGAAAATTAATCTGCTACAATATTGCCTATAATAAAGTTTTACTGTTTTTACAACTTACCTTCTTTAATGAAATTCCCATTTACTTAAATAATTTCTTTAATAAAACAAATACATCTATTTTACTACAATCTAAAATATTATCATATTTTCCAAGTTTTATATTCTTACAATGAGAATATAATAAAAATAAATTTTCCCAACTAAACATTAATTCCTTATCTTTTTTACCATGAGGTCTTAAATGCTCTTTATTTATTGATTTTAAATCTTTACTTTCACATATATAGCATTTATTATGAAAATCTCTATTTAAAGCCTTTAAACCTCTAATGTATTTTTATTGCCATTATTTTCATTTTTCTCTATTATTAAAGATTTAGGCGACTCTGTAGTTCTACTTATTCTTATCATTTTAATTCTTCCTCTAATATGAAGGTGAGTTTCTTCCTCATCAATTAAAACTATGCCTTAACTATGCCTTCTACATCATAAGCCAACCTTCGTTTCTTCTCCATTCTTAATATTAAGTCCATAATAATATTTAAAACAGAAGAATACCCATCTGATAACTTATCAAATCCATAAGCTTCCTTTCCCTTTTGAATAATTTCAAAATTATAATTTTTATAGTCGAATTTCAACTTCATGGTTAAATCATCCATAAGTGTTTTTAAACCTTTTTCAAACCAAGCCCCAATATTCTCTACTATGCCTATATCACCTTCATTTTGTGCAAATGATTGTTGAGTTTTTAAATCCACTAAATATTTAAGAAATAAACTGCTAGGCCTTGAATTCATCTTATAAGTTTCATCTAAATTTATTTTTTCAACACCTCTAGGAATCTCTACACTAGTTATCCTATGCGCATCAAAACACGCTAAAATAAACTCACCACTTTGATGTTTTATTATTATATCATCATCATTAAAGTATAATTTCAATCCTTCTTCATATTTCAATTTCATTTTTTTACAAGAAATTATAGCACTGAAGTTTTACCACTACCGTTCTTTCCCGTTAATATTAAATGTCTTCTTGTGCTATTAGGCAACTCTACACTTAAATCGCTTAAGTTCCTAACTTTCTCAATACAAACTTTTGTTATATAGTTTTCACTCAAAATATCGCTCTTTTCTAATCAATAAGAATTTACCCCTCTTAAAATCTCCGCTGCATCCCATAATATTTTTTCTGGTTTTTGTTGCGTAAGTTTCTCCATTTCTCCACCTCTTAATAATATTTTATAACATACGCCCTAGTTTTACAATTCCGGCGGTTGTAATTATACTAGTTTCCGAGGTAATCTTTTCTGTATCCATATAGCCTCCTTAATATACCATCTAAATATAACCTGTATAGGTTGTTTATAGATAAATAATATTGTTTAAAATGATTTTTATAAGTTACTGTTGCTTTAAAAAGAACATATTTTAGCTTTATTAGTTATGTTCCTTTTACACACAGTGTGTGGTACGTTGAAGATAAATACAAATCTTCAATTGTATTCTTATAGAAAGGATGCCTGTAAATGCAGTGTTTTAGCCGACTGGCTTGATAGTCGAGTTGCTAAATCGGGCTGTTTCGTTGACATAGGGAAATGGTAAGTATAGTATTGGAAGTGAAAAAATACTAGGAGGAATTTCTATGGAAGATAAAAAGTCATTTGGTGGATTTATTACACAAAAAAAGAAAGAATCAGGATTGACTCAGAAGAGTTTTGCAAAGAAAATATTTGTAACAGAATCTGCAGTTTCAAAATGGGAAAGGGGAATCTCTTATCCTGACATCCCCCTTATAAATGATATTTGTGAGGTGCTTAAGATTAACGAACATGAACCGTTGACCGCCAGTGAACACCTTCAAACAAGAGCTACAGAAAAATCAGCCACAAAATATGTAAAAATAGTAAACAGATATAAATATACGTTATTTTTTGTGTATGGAATATCTTTTACTCCTACATTTATTCCTATTGATAACCCAATACTTTTAGCAAAAAACGAGATTGGTATACAAACACCCACAGTGGCAATATTTACTAATATTATCAATAAGACAGTTCGGAGCATAACCAAAATAATATTACCTGTTGTTATCGTGCCAACTCCTAAAATTCCAGTCATTGTTAAAGTCGCAATCAATATAGGGCATAAAATAAAAATTATCAGCGCGGTATAATAACCTATACATTTACTTATTACTATCCTAAATCTACTATTACCAGCCATAACTGCACTTTGAATCATTCTTTCTTGAAACGCTGAGGTAAAATAAATCCCGGCATAGACAGAACCTGCAAGATATAAAGTTGAAGTAACAAAATAACTAGCCCCCATAAATCCATCAAATCCAGATTTCACACCATCGGCCATACCAATGCCAATATAACTGGCTCCTACTAATAACATAAGGATAAATGTACCTACAAATTTCGCCGATTTAAACAATCCTCTAAATTCCCATTTCAAGATTCTGCTCATTCTTATTTCCCTCCCAACAAATCAATATAATATTCTTCAAGATTTTCTCCTACTACTGTAAATCTAGTAACTAAAATTCCACCATCAAATAATGTTTTTGCAACATTTTTAATATCATCTATACAATCATAAAGTTTAATTGTATTCTCTGATACTTTATAGTTTTCTGTTTCTAATTTTCTCCTAATTGTTTCAGTAGCTTTCAGAGCCTCATCTGTTTCAATAATAATATGTTTTTTACATTTATCGTTCAACTCTTCTAATGTCAGTAACTCCACAATTTTACCTTTATGAATAATAATATAATCAGTTCCAAGTTGGTATAATTCAGTTAATATGTGACTAGAAATAATAATTGTAATACCGTATTCTTTATTTAGTGATTTTAACAGCTCTCTTATATCAACCATGCCCAATGGATCCAAACCATTTACTGGCTCATCCAAAATGAGAAGCTTAGGTTCTTGAACCAGAGCCATTGCAATTCCTAGCCTTTGCTTCATACCAAGTGAAAAATCCTTCACTTTCTTTTTCTTCACATTTGTAAGGCCTACTTTTTCTAATAATTGTGGTCCAATATCAGCATTTTTCTGTCCATAAAGTATACATTGCATATTCATATTGTCAGCTGCCGAAAGAGAATCATATAGAATAGGCTTTTCAACTAATGTTCCCATTTTTCTTCGTACGGCTTCTAACTGTCTTTTCTCTGTCCGCCCTAAAATCTCAATTTCTCCTTGAGTAGCTTCTGAAAGACCTGCTAATATTCTTATGGTAGTTGTCTTTCCTGCACCATTTTCTCCAATAAACCCATATATTTTTCCTTGTTCAATTGTAAAAGAAACTCCATCCAGTACCTTCACATTATTATAGAATTTAGTTAAATTATTTACCTTTAATATACATTCACTCATTTATAATCCTCCATTATATTGTTAGTTATTTTTTTACTTACCTTGGCTTTGTTGTATTTAGTATGAAGGAAAAACCTTTCTGTAAAGTATGAGAAACATAAATATAACATTAAAAAAACTAACGCTTTTTTATCAGCGTCAGTCTTTTTGGGGTAGTATAGGAATCAAGCAGATCGGAAGTTAACTTTTCGAAGGATCTTGTGACAAGGTTACTTAAATTGTTACCGCCCTAATTTTTGATATTAATTTCTTATAAACCTTCTGCATATGGGCTTCACTTACATATGTACTAACTTCATCAATTGGAACCCATTTAACATTGCTATTTTCATCAGCTTTAACAATAAGTAATTCATTTTCATCGCCCTCAACTAAATATGCAACTGATAAATGCAAATGTGAAGATACATATTCCCCTCTTTTTATATATCCAAGTACAGTCAATATCTCTAATGAAAATATTTCCGAAGTAATAGGGAAAACATTTTTCACCCCCGTCTCTTCCTTTGCTTCTTTAATTGCAACAGCCAATAAATCTTTTTCCCCATCTGCATGACCGCCTACCCATGACCATGAATTATATATATTATGATGTACCATTAACACTTTATCTTTTGTTTTATTTACTATATATACTGAACTTGTTATATGTGCAATCTTGTTTTCTCTGGTTAAAATGTCATCAAATATACTTATACAGTGTAAAATTAACTCTTTATCTTTTTTTTCTTGTTCATTATAAGGGTTATATCCCCTTATCAACTCAATCCACTCCATATTCCTCTCCCTTTTAAAATAAAAGTATCAACTTCTTTTTATTTTTGTTAATTATAAAAAAGCAAAAATTAGACAGCATATTTTTTTAGATTCGCCAGGTTTTTATAAGTATTTATTAGGGGGGATATGATGCAATTTTCTGTTACTTGCTTCTTTAAGTGCTATTCCCAACTACAAATTTATACTTCCAATTATAAGAATATAGTTTTAAAAATCAGTAGCGTCGTTTATTTTTTTTGTATGTAACCAACTTTAAAAAGCCTTTCTATTTCAGTCTTAACACTATCCATCCTAATTTTTATTATTTATGTAAATATATATAATTATATATTGAATGAAATTTTAATACAAAGAAAAAACCACTTTATAGAAAGTAGCTGCAATTCTCATTTCCCGCCAGCACATCTTCCTGCAAAATACGCGCAAATTTTTCCGGTTCTTCAAACAGTGGGCTGTGGGCTGACTGGCGAAATGTATAAAACCCTTTCATAGGTGCCTGTAATTTATCGAAATAAGCCTTTGCCAATCTGTAGGAAGCTGTGTAATCGTATATGCCTTCACAAAAATAGACAGGAATGTCCAATTTCTGCACCTTCTTAGTCAAATCCGTTGCAATCATCTTGTCCCGCAGGTTGGTAGAGTTGTTACAAAAGGATTTGCCACGCCATATATCTATCTTTTCGCTGAAGGTGTACTCTCGGTTTTCCATCACCGGCAAAAATATACCCCTAACTACAGATTTCATATTATGCGTTGTGCCAATGCCAAGACTGTGCATCGGTTCGTCACGCAAGGACCAGTATGAAGGTGGCAAGATGTCCATCTTATTGATAGGATACTTCTCAAGCTTTCGCAACATTCTTTTGTCTCCCTCCAGCGTAAATTGTTCCAACATATATTCATATGCCAGCTTTTCCGATTGGAGCTGTCTTGATTCCTGACCCATGCCAATATAGGCGTAGTACAGCTCTGGTGCCCGTGCTGCTGCCTGAATGCCAAGAAAGCTTCCCCACGAGTGTCCCATAAGGTAAATCTTTTCCTGTCCAAAGCGTTTGCGAAGGTAATTTGTTACCTCCAGCGTGTCGGATATCAATTGCTCCACTGTCATGGCATCTGGAGAGATGTCCGTGTTGTAGGATAGCCCTGAGCCTCGCTGATCCCACCAGCAGACGGTAAAATAGTTCTCAAGAACGGTTTGATATCTCTGGCTAATGCCATATTCGGGCATACCAGGCCCCCCGTGCACAAAAAGCAGCACTGGCTTCGTTTTATCCTTACTCTTGATAAACATCCCCTGCTCCACCCCATTGATATTGACATGGATTTTTTCTGAAATGCTACCTGCCAGCGGACTTCCATTTTCATCTAAGAAATGTTTAGGTTTTCCAGGACTCCATGCCATTAACACACCTACAGAAATAAATACACAAACAAGTAAAACAGAAAGTATACTCAACATAACACGTACCATCCTTCGCACAAATGATTTAGTTGAAAGTCCCTTAATTTTTTTATTTGTCATTTTTTACTCCTCATATATATAACCAAACAGCTAATGCCTCTATTTGTTCCAAATAATATCTTCAATCTTTGTTTCCCACTCCTTGTCATAATGAACATTTTTCATTGTTGCAATAGAAGCAAGACCATGTACAGTTGCCCACAATGATATTATTGTGTCTTCCATTTTTTCTTTCGGCATTTTGGTCTCTCCATAAATACGAAAAACAGTGGTTTTTAAAAGTTCAAAAGGCGGGAAGTTCTTCGTCCCATCACCCTCCAAGGAAAGATTAACCTCCATACATGGCTGAGAAAACAAAAAAGAAAAATACTGAGGATTATAAACAAAAAACATAACATAGCTCTTACCCATTTGAATAAGCACGCTTGGATCCTTTTGATTTGGGCAAGATTTAATCGTATTCTCCAGTACTTCCATGAACTGCTCTGTTACAAAATCCTGCATCGCTTCCAATAAGTCTTCCTTGCTTTTAAAATGGCTGTAAGGCGCTGCTTGACTTACTCCACATAATGCAGATACTTTCCGTAATGAGAGTTGTTTTGCACCATCTTGATTAATTAGTTCAATACCAGCCTCAATTAGTGAATTTCTTAAATCTCCATGATGATATGGTTTATTTGACATTTATATGGCCTCCTATAACTTAACATTGTTAACATTATAATGCACAATCTTAACACTGTAAAGATAGATCGTAATAAAGTTGATAATTACATGTTAAAATAATTAAGGAATTACGAAAAAAGGACAGCGTACTGTTTTCCTACAATACGCTGTCTCTTTATTTATAACTGTGACTATTGGGGATTATATGCACATACGTTTAATATAAATATTCCTTAATACCTCTCATCAAAGAGACTATAAAAGTTTTCTATCTGTCATATTATATGGTACTTTCACTTCAATTTCTATGTAAATCCACGAGCTATCAACTTTCCTAAATTTGTAAAACCGACATTTACTTATGGGACGGTTCAGCATATCACATTCTAAATTCATTAATCACTTAGCTACTTTTCTCCAGTCATCTTCGCTTCCTATTATTAGCCTAATGGATATATGGATAATAGGAAACTGATTATTGATTAGTACATATCAAAACTAATGCTTTATTCTATCTTATCTAAATTGGTTGTTATTTAAGATAGTCATTCTAATGATAATTCAGATTTAAATGCTATTATGGCATTTCCTGAAATTTTAATTTCTACAGGTTCTTTATTTTCTATCTTTACCTCAACGTCGATAATACCTGTTCGTTTTATAGCTTCACCTTGTTTAGCTTTGAATCTAAATAAAGAATTATTATGATTCACCAATTTGTGATGAACCAGATATGCACCCAAAGGACCATTTGCATTACCAGTTACAGGATCTTCATTAATGCCTATCGCAGGAGCAAACATTCTGCCATTTACTAAAATATCATCGTCTTGAGAATTAACTGTAAAAACGTAATATCCATTACACTTAATATCGTTGCTCAATTTAGAAAGGGCATCATAATTTGGTTCCATTTTTTTTAAAGTTCCCTAGCTATTTTCTGCATTTCAGTTTCAGTTAATCCATCAGCATTTGTTATTACTCCAGCTGGATTTCCAGCAAACTTCTCCTTAGTGAATGAGTCAATTTGATATAACTTATATTTCCTTGTCATAATATCCCTCCTAAGATAGTATCAATTTATATATTGCAAGTTATTCAATTTATTTGGATCAGATAGCCCCTATGTATTATTTAAAGCAATTTCAAATATACCTAAGTAATCTATCAAAATCTTCTTTTCTTTGGTTTCTGAATGCTTCTCATTATAGACACAATCTGTCTAATTCGTCTGATTTCTCAAGTAATTTTACAATTGTTTATGATGAACTTTATGAACATTCCGAACTAATCAAATATTATTAGAAAAACATCAAAACAAGTAACTAGAATCAATCTTGAATATCATATATATTTGTAGTATTGCTTACTATAGAAGCCTAAAGTCCAATTTTCATAAAGCCCACTGTGAAAGGTAAATGTTTATACTTTCTTGTACCTGTATGTATAAATCCTAAACCACTGTACCAATTCCTTAATTTCGTACTTTCCTCAATTACTCCAATAGTCATTTTATTACTTCCCATTTCTCTGACTTTATCCATTGCAAAAATAATCATTTCTCTGCCATAACCTTTATGGCGATATTCTACCAATACAGCAAGATTATTCAGTTCAAAACTCCCACTATTATTCTTGCTAAGCGAAAAATAACCTACAATGATACCATTATCCAGGTAAGCAAACATTGGTCGACCTTCATCATACTGCTTATATAATTTTTCAACTTTCATAAAACTTGCATTCCCTGGACAATTCTCTTTTGTAAGACTAAATTCTTGTGCTACCGTTCCAAAACTTTTTCTGATTACTTGTACACATACTTTAATCTCATCTCTTTCTATCTGCCTTATCATTTTTATCACTTCCATACTCACATTTTATTAATAATCTTTACTTCGTAATAAACTACGAGTTCGACATATCGCCGGTCTTTAACGAAGAGAAACGTTTGTAAAACATGGCTTTTCAGCCGACTACGATATTCCCTACACGCATCAATTAAGTATTCATTTTGCTAGCTTCCCATTATAGACATAACATGTCCAGTTTATCTGATTTCTTTAGTAATTCTTACAGTTGTTTATGACGAACTTTACGAAAGATACGAGCTTGTAATATATTTAACTTTATCACTTAATGTTCCTAAAAAATTTTCTATTAAAATATAATGCAAAGAATGCTAGAAGAACAAAGATTCCTACCTTTGTTACAATAACTGCAATTGGAAGCGAAATTCCTGCTATTAACTGAAATGCCGTTTGGATTGGAATCATTATTCCAATAATGCTACATACTGTCAACAATATCCCTAATAAAATATATCCCATTCCACTTCGTTTCTTTAATTGAAACAAACAAATCCAAGCAGCTGGAGCAATTACCCCCATATCTAAAACATATGTAATTTGTGTTGTATACACTTCAATTAATCCTAAAGAACGACCTAGAACTAGTGAATTAATGATATCTGGAAGCCAAGCGACAATTAGTGCACTTCCGGTTAAAGCTAAGAATATATATATTCCTTTGTATGGTAATACATCTCCCATGTTCTCTACTACCTGCTTTTTATCTATACTTACAATTGCAATAATTAATCCAAAAAAGCTAGCTGAAAAAAGTGCAATATATACTAAATGCAATATATTATAGGTTATGCCAAATGCTATACTTGCAGAATAATAAGTTATCGCCGTTCTTTAACGGAGAGAAATGCTTATAAAATATGGCTTCTCAGCTGACTCCAATATTCCCTACACGCATCAATTAGGTATTCATTTTTCTAGCTTCTCATTATAGACACAATCTGTCTAATTCGTCTGATTTCTTAGGCAATATTTACAATTGTTTATAACCAACTTTATTAACATTATGAAATAATAAAAAATAGAAAACCTTCCATATTTAGGTCAGAAGATAATTCTTTTTAATATACTCAATCCATTTATTTTGCAATTGCTCCTCTGTTATGCCAAAAATGCCTATAACGTTATTCGGTGATTTTATTAAATTATATAACTTACCATAACCAAACTCTTCAACTATTGACTCTACTATTGTGTATGAATATTGATACCCATTGCGTTTGAAAAATGTTTCAAAATCATCGCCAGTATCTAAATCATTGAGTGTAGGAATCGTACTGTTTACTAAACCTTCATTAATTGTTTTCCTTATCCAGTTTTCATTATTATCTTTTGCTTCGTAACATGCAATTCCTTCATTCAACCATCTGGGCGTATGATTATTTATTTTATTTACTATTATATGCACAAACTCATGAACAGCTGTATTTACTACGTTATCAAATTGTGAACCAGGTGGTGGATTTAAAGGAGATGCTATTACAATTTTGTCTACCCCAATCCCTCCTCTTATCCAATCAGGTGCATTGGGAAATCCTAAAGCAATATGAAGCTGATTAATGTCTGAATGAATCTCAATAGTCAGTTTCTCTTTAAGTTGTTCATTAAAAATAATTGTAATTCTATTGTAACTATTTTCGAGAACATTTGAAACTTTATCTATACATGTCTTATCTATTTCAGTGTAATAAATTATAAAATGTTGAGTTTCTTTTCTTAAAATTAGTTTGTAATCTTTCTCTTTATATATCTGTTCACATTCTACGTTACCCGAACAATCTTCTTTTCTTTGCTCTATCATTTCAGTTTTCTCCCTTATAGTTAATATTATTTTCGAATATGTTGGTTTGTACGTTATTTTTTACAAATTCGACGTATCGCCGTTATTCTTTTTCCCCACACTCATCAATTAAGTGTTCATTTTTCCAGCTTCACATTATAGACATTATCAGCACACTCATAACAAGATAAAACATTAGTTTCATATTTTCTTTTCAAAGATAATAATTGTAATCCTCATTCTAAGTTCATATACCTTAATTATACTACAAATTTTATCATAATCTCTTTATTTTACCTTTAATATTTCTTTTACTTTTATCTACGATTTAAACTAAAACCGCTCCATCTAAATTACTAGCCTAACAAAAAAGATAGCAAAACCTTATAACAAAGTTTTTATTATCTTTTTCTAATTATCATACCTCTATTTTCTTACGGGTAGCGAACAGCACTCCACATGCCTTGATACGTTAAAAAGAACATATTTTAACTTTATTATTTATACTCCTTTTACACACAGTGTGTTGTACGTTGAAGATAAATACACATCTTCAATTGTATTCTTATAGGAAAGATGCCTGTAAATGCAGTGTTTTAGCCGACTGGCTTGATAGTCGAGTTGTTAAATCGGGCTGTTTCGTTGACATAGAGAAATGGTAAGTATAGTATTGGAAGTGAAAAAATACTAGGAGGAATTTCTATGGAAGATAAAAAGTCATTTGGTGAATTTATTACGCAAAAAAGGAAAAAAGCAGGATTGACTCAGAAGAGTTTCTCAGAGAAAATATTTGTAACAGAATCTGCAATTTCAAAATGGGAAAGGGGAATCTCTTATCCTGACATCACCCTTATAAGTGATATCTGTGAGGTGCTCAAGATTAACGAACATGAACTGTTGACCGCCAGTGAAGACCTTCAAACAAGAGCTACTGAAAAATTAGCCACAAAATATATAAAAATAGTAAACAGATATAAATATACATTATTTTTTATGTATGGAATATCTTTATTAGTATGTTTTATATGTAATCTGGCTGTTCAACATAAGCTGTCGTGGTTTTTTATTGTGCTGACTGCAGAATTGATTGCATTTACGTTAACACTGCTGCCTGTTTTGGTGACTGAGTATCGTGGAGAGATCACGATAGGAGCTTTATTTACTTCGCTTGTTCTTCTTTTGATGACTTGCTGCATTTATACGGATGGAGACTGGTTCTTTGTGACATTTATACCGTTGCTGTTTGGTATGACGGTTGTTTTTTTACCAATTATACTAAATCGCATATGGCTTCCGGAGTTCTTGGCAAATAAAAAAGTATTGCTGTGTTTTATGGTAGATACCGTGTTACTATTATTACTGATTTTTGTATGCGATATGTATACAGGCGGAGGATGGTTCTTAACGAAGGGTCTTCCGATTACGTTATTATGTCTGATTGTTCTGTGGAGTATGATGCTTATTATTAGATATTCTAGAATCAATGGGTTACTGAAGACTTCAGGATGTTTCGCTGTAATTTCTGTATTTGAATTTTTTATACAAGGTCTGATAAATATGGTATTGGGGCTTGAACCTTCTGTATTTGGATTTCAATACAATTTTCATGATTGGAGTGACGAATATATGAATGGGAATATACATATGATTATATTCATTTTGTTATTTGGAATGACTGCGTCGTTTGCAATAGCAGGAATTATGAAATCGGTAAATAAACATTCTCAAAATCTGAACACTGATTAATAACTCTAGCAATTTAAAAGGGGTATCTTGAATGAAAAATAAAAAAAAATTGATGAAATTATATATACATATCGGAGTAATTATTATAGCATTGCCAATAATGGCACTTCTCTTTCCTACATGGACTCCGGATATAAAAGGTGAAAACAGTATAAGTGTATTAGAACAAGTAAAGATAAATGGAAATAATCATGAAATTATGATACGTGGTGATGATAGGGATAATCCAGTTATTGTTTTTGTACATGGAGGACCTGGATGTCCGGAAATACCATATGCTGATAAATACCAAAATTTATTGGAAACCAAATTTACAGTTGTTAATTACGACCAAAGAGCAAGTGGAAAATCATATCATTTATTTGAGGACTATTCGAACCTTTCAACAGACTTATTGGTTAAGGACTTATTGGATATGACGGATTATATCTCAGCACGTCTTGGCAAAAAAAAGATTATACTGAGTGGCCATTCTTGTGGTACATATATTGCAATGCAAGCTGCCTATAAAGCTCCTGAAAAATATGAAGCATATATTGGCATTGGACAGATGAGCGATACAACAGAAAGTGAGATCGACAGTTTGAATTACTGTATTAATCAAGCTCAAAATGCTGCCAATACAGATGATGTTTTGTATCTACAAGGATTAACTAAAGAAATCAAAAATGGCAATATGTATACCCCACGATCTTATGTTATTAAATATGGTGGGGCTTCAAGACTTATTGATGCCCCCGATAATAATAGTATAGGTTTTTTATTCAGTAGTGAGTATAACTTGTTAGATGTTATCCGTTATGACTATGGGATATCCTTATCTCAAAAGATTTTGGTAAAGGATTTATTAAAAAATCCTTTACCAACTATAGTAACAAAACTTAAATTACCATGCTATTTTATCATGGGTAAATATGACTATATGACTTCAGCTAGTGCAGCAAAAAAATATTTTGATATGATTAAAACGGATAAAAAAGAATTTATTGTCTTTGAACAATCAGCTCATTATCCGCAATTTGAAGAGAAAGAAAGATTTAATAAATGGATGTGCGATACATTTATTAAATAAATATAATGCAAACTTGAATTAATTTGCCATCCTTACTTACTACAACTTATGTTGGGCTACAAAAGCAACTGGCGAGCTCCAAACCCATTCACAAAGATTGGGGCTTACTGAGAAGATATTTGATTATAAGGATATTATCTATTTTAGATGATATTAATTAAACACAAAACAGAGTAGAGAAATTTAATAGAGTTCGACTAAATTTATTAAAAATCAGTCGTCCAATAAGAATACTTAATTTTCATGTTATAGTTTATAAAATATAAACTAATATTTACAGATATTAGTTTTATATATATACTTATTTAGTATATAATTTATAAAAATTTATGTGGGTGGGGTTATTAATATATGGATAACATGTTTGAGAAAATAAAGGTAAAAAAAGTCGTACTATTTTATATACTTGCAATTATACTAACTTTTTTATTATTAGAGATACCTATTATTTACAATATATATCTGAAAGATAAGTACGTAGCTGAAATTATGTTAAATATTATATTGTTAGTTTTTGTTAGCCTACTGGTATTTAGAGGTAACAATGCAATGAAAAACGATTTAGTTAGTTGCATTAAAGAAATAAGTTATAAAAAGATAGCTCGATTATACCTATTGAATATAGGTCTTTACATTGGAGTAGGTCTTATTTTATTAGTAGGTACACATGTAACTGCTACAGGTCTAACTTTAAGCTATTTAATATTTGGAGTAACAACAGCGCCAATAATTGAGGAGTTGTTTTTTAGAGGGGTATTGTTAAATAAATTAAAGTTTAAGACGGGTATCAGACTTGCAATCTTAATATCTGCGACAATATTTGCAATAGTACACTTTGATTTAAACTTTATAGGTAGGTTTTTTATGGGTGTGTTAAGTGCATTATTATATATAGAAACCAAGAATATTGTAAACTGTATTATTTTTCATATGTTATACAACTTTAGCGTTTTTATATTTGTTGTTCTATCTCAATATGTTTATATACCTATGTCCAATTCAGATGGTACGGCACAACCTTTAGTCGTAGTTGTAGTTTTTGCATCTATAATCATATCTATTGTAATGAACATTAAGTATATAAGGGATAATTTACCAAAATAAGTGTATCATTATAGACGAACTTTAAGAACATTGAAAACCAACTGCATAAATGTAAAATTATTTTTTCTAAATGCAAATATTATAAATACTTTACAGGATTATCTAAAATTTCTTGAATTTTATTAAAGTAATGTCCAACATGTACGCCATCTACCAGTGAGTGATGTACTTGAACAGATAGTGGTAACTTTATCTTTCCATTTTCCTCAAAGTATTTACCCCATGCTATCATTGGGACACTAGCAACAGGGTTCATTTGAATTGGGTGAGTTATACTAGTAAATGAAACCCATGGAATACTTGTAGTATATATAAGGTCATCACGACCTGGTTCATTTCCAATACTTACATTATTTTTTGTTCTTTCTATTTCATTTGATGTGTTAATCTTAAATTCTTTAAATCCATCTATAAATTCAGCTGTACAAAAACTAAATATTTCATTTGAAGTCATTACTGTAAAAGACGGACTGACCATTTCATGTTCAATTATTTTATCTTCTCTTATCCTATAACGAAATTCCTTTATGCTATTTGCTGTTTTTGTAACAACATACAACATTGATATAAAAAACGGATTATCTTTTTCCTTAATAAATCTATAAAATTCAGTAATATCAACATTCCCACAAATATTAAAATGAGGATAATCAAGTTGTTTAAAATAATTGTAATGATTTTTTCTTTCCCAATTTTCCATATCTATAAACTTCACCTGTATACCACTCCCCCTAAAAATTTTCCTAAACTAAACTTAGTCTTATTCTACAAGTTAGACATATCCCCCGCTATTCTTTAACGGAAGGATATCTTTGTATAACCATGACTTTTCAGATATTTCTTATATTCCCTACACTAATCAACTAAGTATTCATCTTGCCATTATAGCCACAACCTGCCCAAATAATCTATCTCTTTAATAATTCTTACATTTGGTTATGACGAGCTATCATTGTATTAAGTCTTAATATTTTAACCTTTTTATTAAAAAAACACCTACTATACCGGGTATTATTTGACCTATACAAAGACTAATGGCTAATGCGAAATATGGTATATGTAGTAGATATGAAAGCCATATAGGTACTAATAAGCCTGGAATAAATACTATTGGAATAACAATCAGCCACTTATTTAAATTAAATCTTTTGATAAGATATATTAATGTTGTTGTTATGATCCCCACCATCGTTCCGCCTATCATATCGAATACTCCTAAGCCACCCATTAATGTATTGCTTAATAAATTTGCAGCTCCCATAGGAACTATTAAAAATGGATATACATACCCTAGAGCATATAAACTTGTTGCCATCCTTATTTGATAAGGTCCGAATGAAAAACCTTGTGTTAAATACATTATTACTATATACATCGCCATGACTAAGGCTGCTATAGTTAATTCCTTGGTTTTTATAATAAACACTCCTCGCTAAACTGTAACTTCAATTTTCATCTTATTAAAAAAAATATTATTCAGCAACTTTTATGCGCCACCAAATTTCCTCATCTGTTTCCTTATATTTTTCCATTCCACATTTTTGCAAAACTCTGTGTGAAGCAATATTGTCTTTTTCTGTTTCTGCACTGATAATAGAAACATCATGTTGACTAATAGCCCACTCACAAATAGCCTGTGCTGCCTCGGTCATATACCCATTTTTTTGATAGGTACTATTGATACCATATCCTATTTCAACCTCACCATTTCCATCTGGACATTTCATAAAACAAGCACTACCAATAGCCTTATTTTCTGATTTTAAAATAATCTGCCAATTTGTGCACCAAAAATATCTATCTTCATTTTTTACAGCTTCTTGATATAATCCCTCCATTGCTTCTTGAGTATCTCCATCTAAACATTCATTTGAAGCACTTAACTTTAACTCCTTCTCCAGTTTATCAATTCCATCAAGCAATAATTTAAACTGCTGAAGTGTCAAAGGTATAATTTTTAAACGCTCTGTACTTAACTCCATTTAATTTTTCTCCTTTTCTTTCTATATGAATAAAATATTCTGTAAACAAATGAATCCATTACGAATAAAATAATCGTTAGTTTAGACCTTATATATGGCTTGTTATTTGTTTTATATACCTACGTTCACAACTTTAGTAACTATAAAGTTTTTAATGCCTTATTCTGAATTGTAATATATTCTTCGAATTCCTCAAGCGATGTAGTTATAAATTCATACACAACATATTCAGGTTTAATAAGTTCAATAATCTTTTTCACATCTCCATCTGTAAAAGGCTTGTGCATATCCAGCTTCATTACATGAAAGAGAACACTTTCTTTGATCTCATCATATATTAGTTCACCTTTACTAACTTTTTTTATTTCCTCCATAACATATTCGCCTGATAAGGAACAATTAAGGTGTATGCCCTTTATAAAATCCTTTAATTCTCCAAGGTTATTGATTGTATCTAAAATATATTGAATTCCTTGCTTTTCATCTTTAAGATTAAAATTTGTATTCATTAAATGTCCCGTATTTAACATAATCCCTTTATTATGATAATCAACCTTTTCTAATAATCTATACACTGCATCTTTATGAATCATAGTTAAACCAGGCCACCATAAATTTTCAAATAATATTTCTATATTAGTATCTAACCCTTTAAAAACTTCATTTACAAGCTCTGCTGTTGCATCTATAACTTCCGCATTCGAATATGTAAAATCATATGTATAAACATGCTCTAACTGCACATGAGATACATGAAAAACTACATACTGTGCACCCATTTTATCTGCAACTTTTATTTCTTTTCTGTAACCCTCTATTATACATTCTCTAGTAGTTCCACCATAGTAGCTTTTCACTTCATCCATGCTTCCAAATTGTCTTAGTAATTCTTTAATATTATTATTCCAAAAATCCAGCCATACAGGATAATATTTTAGATGTACACCTTTAATTGTTTTTGTAGGAATAATATTTTCATCCCACATTATAGGGTTTAAAATTTCAATTCCGTGCATATTATGTTTTTCTAATAAATTTGTTATTTCTAAACTATCACAATGAACCCTGTCCATATCATATTTGTATGTTGAAAGATTTATAAGTTTTTAATTTTTTGCTCATTTGTAGTTTAAAACAAGTTACAATTAACTCGTAACAGATAAGTATTAAAACAAATCCTGCAACAAAGATAAATATATTGGTGGAAAACGGTATATAATCATTCGTTTGTTTTGATATACTTACATGTATAGATTTCGATATATACATGGCTACTGGATATGTCAGTAAATAAAACATAATGATTAATCCTTTGTAGACATCTATAATCATCTTAAAGATTTCTTTCGCAGAATAACCTAATTGACGCATTATCAATATGTCCTTTTCACTATCCTGAAAACTTGCTTGTACTGCAAGGTAGAACAAGACAAGACCTGAGATAACTGCGATTACCTGATTTATAATGGCACTTGATTGATTTGAAGAAGAACCTGCTTTTATAACTGCTTTTTCTTCATTAATTGTTATTATTTTAGTATAATCATTACTTACTTTTACTGTATCTGTAGAATAGAAAACCCCATTATGTACCATTTCTGACACACTCAACATTCCTGCAAGTTTTTCTTTGCTTGTATATACCATAAAACTACCACCATTGCTACATACATCTGTTATTGTTTCATTATTTGATAATCCATTTAGCTTTAAATTAACCTGATCTCCCTTTTTTAAATTGTATAAAATACTTACGCCTTTTGATATAATAAAACTATCTTTATCGATTGCTATCTCCTTGCTCTCATTACGCAATTCCATATATTTACTATTGCTTTGAAGTCCAATAATATCAAAATTATTTTTCTCATCCTTCATTAAAAGTTCTGCTGATACTTGAATAAAGTCTTCGTAATCATCCCTGTCATCCGTGTATGCCTCGCTAATCGCTTTTGCTTTATAGCTAACACCTTCAAACTGATTATCCATTGCATACCCACTTGATCTGTAGAGTGATATACTTGTCACAAATAACGTACTTACTATTGCTACTGCTCCAAAGCTCATTATGATATTTGATTTTTTTCTAAATAGCATTCTATAAGAAACTTTATTCTTTTCAGGAACCAATCTGCATAATACATTACAGAAAGATATATATAAACCCCTTTTGTTTTTTATAACTTCACTTTTCATTAATAATGATGCATCTTCTTTATAAAAATGGTATACATATATTAAAATCACAATGATATTGATTATCGGCAATAAAAATATACCAAATGCATATGTACTTATATTACATCCCTTTGTAAATCCACTAAAGCAATAAGTTTCTACAAATCGATTAACTAAGACCGACGATAAAAAGTAGCCGGTAACTGTTCCTGCGATGCTTCCGATAAATATATATGGAAGTGTGCATCGAAGCAATACTTTAACAACTTTATCGGTAGTAAATCCTAATGCTTTATACAATCCAAATTTTTTTCTATATAACTGGATAAACTTTTTATAGAACATAGAATATACATATACTGATACAACTAAAAATGATAGCAAAAATGTAAATGCTAATGCTATATTTGAGTTAAGTCCCATAGTTGGAAGTGAATCTCCATCAATCTTGGAAGATTCTTCAAAGTATTTAAAACTCTTATTATTATTTATATTACTTTTTACAGCTTCAATATCCACATTTCCATTATACTTACCACAGAAATATTCCGTTAAGTTTCCAGATATCAGATTAAATGTATTGCCACCCGCAATTACAAAGGAAGCATTATCAAATGTTTGTTCCAGTTCACCGTATGGAACAAATGCTATATAATCTGGTAAATAAATATAACCTGTAATCATATATGTAGTGTCATTTATTTTGATAGTGTCTCCAATATTCAATCCATTTTTTTTGGCATATCCAGGAAGAACTGCTATTTCATCATCCTTTTTCGGAAGTCTTCCTTCTAAGAGATTAGTTTTATTAATATCTGTTAGATTGTTAATAAAATAATATGTTTTATCACCTGAAACAGTCTTTTTTATTGATCTTTTAGCAAACATAAAACTATATTTACTTCCTAACTTTTGGGCTAGCTGGGTTTCGAATTCAGAAACATCTATATTTTTATTTTTTACAATGGTTTCCATTCCATATTTATTTATGTCTTCTTTTGATATATTATATTTCCGGATAATGTCCTGCCGCAATTGTCCATCATAAAATACATCCACTTTGAACCGGAAATCTTCTTGAGTATATTCTTGAATATACTCATTTACATTTTTTACATTCTTATCGACTGAATATCTAATAAATAAATACATCGATGTCGTAAACAGAGCCATTAAAACTATCACCAGTACATAACTCTTATTTTTCATGAAATCTTTTTTAATCTGTTTGCTAATATATTCCATCTACACTTACCTCGTATGCGATATTAGTTTCTACCATTTCATATCCTCCGCGTCTATTCTATTATTGTTAAAATAATCGCTACTGATTGTACCATTCTTCATTGTTATGATTCTTTCTGATGTCTTTGCAATTTCTTGATTATGAGTTATAAATATTACTGTAGTTTTATATTTTTTCTGTATTTCACATAGTAAAGAAACTACTTTTTTACTGTTTTTCTCATCAAGTGCCCCTGTTGCTTCATCACAAAATATTAATTCTGGCTTCTTAATCATAGCTCTTGCAATGGATACTCTCTGCTGCTCGCCTCCTGATAATTGATTAGGAAACTTATCCTGAAATTCAATAATCCCTAAATCTTTCATAAGATCATCTAGATACTTTCTTTGTGATTTATCATCCATGCCTAATAATATATTTTCTTTTACAGTTAAATCATCAAGCAAATTATATTCCTGAAATATATGACTTACATTATGTCTTCTATAAAAAGCCAGTTTTGCACTATTATACTTTGTAATATCTATCCCTTTAAAAATAACCTCACCATCTGTAGGCGTTAACAACCCTGATATGATATTTAATAATGTTGATTTACCAGATCCACTTGGCCCTACTATTGTAGTAAACGTTCCCCTTACAAAATTAACTGATACATTTTTTAATACTGTTTCCTTTTTATCGTACATCTTTAATAAATTTTTGACTTGCAAAATATATTCCATTGATATCCTCCTACCTGTAAATGAGCATTTTCACATCCATTAATTAATAACATAAATAATTTCAATGGTTTGAGCATATATCAAAATTGCATACATGAACTACTCAACCCGTTTTCTAGCTTCACATTCTAGACATTACCTGCACTTCAAATCCCTAATTAACTATAAATACATTTCACTTACATAATTCAACATTAGCCCCTTATTATCCTTCTACATTTGTAGAATAATGTAAAAACAAACACCAAAGAAGTCCTAGGGTTTGCTATTTCTAAGTGAAAAATAATCAGGACCAGTAATTATAGGGTACAAATTAAATTAAGAGGCTGTCTCAAAATAAAAAATAATTTCTAATGCGAGATGGCTCTTTTTTATTTTATAAATACAAAAGTGGATCCCGAGGAATCCACTTTTAGTGTATAATTTAAGTATGATTAATAAAGAAATTAGACAAAAGAATTATACCAATAATTGCGAGATTTATCAATTAGTTTTTCCTATGGAGACAGGAATATTGGTACCGGAAGATGATTAAGTAAGACTACTTAGCCAAATAATGGAGGAATTAAATTATGCAAAACTAAATAAGGCGTACTCTTTTCAAGGAAGAAATCCAGTAGTTGAGCCGAAGATTCTTTTTAAAATATTAGTTTATGCTTATATGAATGATATCTATTCAAGTAGAAACATAGAGAAAGAATGAAAAAATAAATTTTGAGTTCAAGACAAAATACATAATTCCAGAGGCGTACGCTGAAGTAATTTATCTTCAGAACATTTTAGATTTTTCAAATGAAAATAAGGAGATTCAAGAATCTTCTTTTTAGAATGCAAAAAAATAAAGAAGAAGTAAAACTAAATGTAATTACGGTGATTGTTTTGATATTTACCCTAAAAATAATAAGGAAAAGGAGGGTCCTCTTGTTTAGGCTTAAATTATCACTAAAAACCTATGAACATCATAATACATTTAAACATAAAATTCAATGCATTTTTGAAAGAATATGAAAAGAAGTATTTTAAAGAGATTTGTAAAATGTCAATCCGAAAGGAATTAAATATACCAAAATCAGATAAACTCAAGAAAAATGGTGCTTTTGAACGTGGACTTTTTTATATCGTAGAAAATAATTTGAATTATGCAGACAGCAAACAAAAGTTGTTCACTTCATTTGCAACGACCTCGGGGGACGTAACAATAACTATGTCAGAGCCTACGAGGTGCTTGAAGAAATTGGAATGTAATGAAAATTTCTTGTTGCTATTTTAATTTTAAAAATCTTTTTCAGCTTTATTTTTTATAATTTTTTGAAGCTTATCTGCACGTTCATTATAATTATTCTTAATTGCGCATCTAACATAATAAGGAAATAGTTTTTTCTCGCTTTTTACATATCCAATTCCATCCTCAGGATATTTATGATTGGTAATTTCAATTCCATTCTTACCATTTTGTATATATAGAACTACGGGAAGTGATACTCCACTTTCAATGCCTAGCTTACCTTCCTCTTTAAAACAACCTTCTTTTGATAAGTAAACATATACTTTATCTTTATCTGTTCCTAAAATTGTAAATGCACTATACATTTTTCCTTCCCTTGCTTCATTAATATCATTTGTTTTTGTATCGAGATATTGTAAAATTGTTTTTTCGTCTGTTTTAGTAATTTCTAAAGAATTACCTCGCTCATCATAGACTAAAAATGCAATGATAATAATTATTATTATTGAAATAATTAAATAGTTTTTTTTAGTATTTATATTCTTATTATTTATTTCATTATTATACATTTCATTTTCCTCCCAATCATTTAAGTTTGAGTATACAATATTAAAAACAAACTATAAGTAATATTGCACCATAATTATAGTAGCATAGGAATTTATTAGAAGCAAGCACAATTAGTGATTTTAGGTATCGAACGGGAACTTGATATAAATGCTGTTACATTAGAAATTACAACCGGTTTAGCTATGAGTTAGGGCATAATATTTGTATATATGTATAGTAAATGTTAATATATAAAAGTAGAATAGAGACTATAAAATACAAGATGCAGGTAGTATATATCTGATGGTCAAATTACAATAAATTCCATTTTTGAGAGTGTATATTTATTGTATAATCATAGAATATCGTCATAAAGTATAAAAGGAGGAAGTATGAGTTTAGCTTTTCTAAATATTGTTATATATATAGCAAACAAAAGTTGTTATTTGCTATATCATATTTTTGGGAAATTGTTGTTTCCTAAGATCATCTAATATTTTTCCACTTTCAATAAACTCATTATGCTCATAACTTAATACGTCCCACCTGACGTAAACTTGCCCTTTCCCTTTATATAGCAATCAACCTCGCGGTGGAATGAAATTACTAATCTTGCTACTATCTATAAATTTTCTATAAAACTATTAAAATTATCAGTTTCCAAAAACTCAACCTTAGTTCCAAGAGCTTCAAAATGCTTATGTCCGCAAGCAATTTTACTTACTTCGCGTAGACGTAATTCTTCTGCTATAATATTGCCTTTTGTTTCTAGTACAAAGTACAATTTTTCTTCATTATTGTTTCCAACCAAAACTGCCCAATCAGGATTGTAACTTCCAAGCGGAGTATCAATTTTGAACCAATCTGGTAATTTGGCATAAATTTTAACGCTATTATTTTTTTCGAATTTCTTAGCAAATTCCTCCTCTACACCGGAATCATATACTACATATTCATAAACAGATTTCTCACTTTCTATCATGTTTTTTGACAGATATCCATAAAGCTCCTCATCTTGAAATAATTCTTGTGCATAAAACTCATCTTCCCCTAGCTTTTCATATTTAACTCCACCCACAAGCAGATATTTCATCTTTCTTCGAATTATAGAGCTAACCTCATCCATAAACATTTGGGGATTATTTTTAAAATCCGCCAACCTTTTTGACTGTTTAAGTATATCCACAATAGTTCTCCTTGTAAGGTTAGTTTCATTTTGTAAATAAGTTATAATATCTGGCAGATAAAAGCATGCATCCTCAACAACCATTGCATATCGAGTTCTTTCTTCTGTCTTAGTTCCCCCCTGCATTAATTTCTATATCCGCCTTAGTGTATATTAGCTTAGCTTTATCTACTTTCAAATTCTTCATAATTTCCTCTGAACATGTTTTTATAAGCTCCGAGCTATTAAACTTTACAGAATAGGTAGTTTTATATTTTACTTTATCCCATAGTTCTTTGAACTCAGGGCTTAAAAATCTTCTTTTATTAATGCTAATTTTCTTTTTATCATTTGCATTTTTAATATTAAGACTTCCTGAGATTTTTTTCAGGATTACATCTGCTTGAGCTTTAATATCCATGTACTCCTCCGGAAAATCTAACTTGTTATCTTTAAGGGCTCGTTTTAAATTATCTGTTACTTTACCCTTTACATCAATATAATCTTTTGCATTAAAATAATTCCAAATATATTCGGAGGGTTCCTTCCCCAAGTATTTATTAATACCATGTTTTTCAATTTCAATATTTGCAAAGGTATGTTTTTCAATTATCCCAAATTTAATGTTTTCTTCTTCAAATTCTCCTTGAAGTTTTTCAGCAAATTCTTCATAGGATTCATTTGCCATTACGGTAAGTGTATTTACATTAAATCCATGAATTCTTTCACCATCTTGATTTACTGCAAGTCTTAGACCTCTACCAATTTCTTGTCTCTTTTTCATTTCCGATTTAGTTTCATTTAGCGTACATATTTGAAATACATTTGGATTATCCCAACCTTCTTTAAGTGCTGAATGAGAAAATATAAACTTTAATTTTGAATCAAAGCTTAAGAGCCTTTCTTTATCTCTCATTATAAGACCATATACATCCTCATCTGCAAGAGTACCTCCATTAGTATCCTTTAAGACTCCTTTTTTATCTTGAGCAAAGTACCCATTATGAACTATTTCTGCTTCAGTTTCTGTATCTACATCCTCAAATAAAGTTTTATACTTAGGTTTTTGAATACTCTTTTTATATTCTTCCTCAAACCATAGTGCATACTTACCCTTTTGAGAATTACCTTTTTCATCATAATATCTATAGTTAGAAACCCTATCTATGAAAAATAAGCTTAAAACCTTAATTCCTTTCTGATTAAGCTTCATCTCTTTTTCTAAATGTTCTTCGATGGTCTTTTTAATTTGAGCACGTTTAATAATATCATCACTTAATTCTCCACGTACTTCACCTAATCTAATACAATCCTTACTTGTGAAATCTACATACTCAGAATTTTTTCCTGTATGAATTTCACTAACTATATATCCACTATATTGCTCTCTACAACCACTAATTTCAAATAAGTCCTGCCCATTTTTAACATTTACAGCTTCTCTCTTAATAGCTCCATTTTTTCTTTTATCTATTTCAATTTTTGCAATTATAGTAAACCTTTATTACTAACACTTACTAACTTTAAATATGCATCATTATGATGATCCTTAGTCATTACGCTAGCTACTTCAATTTGTTTAACTAACTGTCTCTCATAAGCATCAACTGCATCCAATCGATACATTAGATTGTATTTTTCTTTATGAGTAGCAGAGTATCCTATGGTGCATAAAGGATTTAAAGAATCAATTGCATCATTTGCCTTTTTTGTGCTTGCTGCACTTTGTGGTTCATCAATAATTACAATAGGATGAGTCTCCTGGATAAATTCTAAAGGCTTTAACCCATTAGTTTTTTCATGATCTTTATTGATTACATTAGTATCTTTGTTAAATGATTGTATTGTCATAACAATAATTCTAATATTATCACTGGTTGCAAAATCCCTTAATATATCTAGGTTTTTAGATTTATATTCATATGACTTAAATATAACATTATCATATTTAAGTTTAAAATGATCTGTCATTATATCTATTGATTTAACAACACCTTCCTTAACTGCAACGGTAGGCACAACGATTATAAATTTTGTAAAACCATATTTTTTATTAAGCTCTAATATAGTCCTTAAATACACATAGGTTTTACCCGTACCCGTTTCCATTTCGATAGTAAAATGATAGTCACCTTTTTTTATTTTATTCGACTGAGCTAACCCATTTCTTAGTTGTATTTTTTTTACATTCTTCAGAATATCTTCTTCATCAATTTCTAGCTTATTTCCCACACCCAAGTTAGTTGAAAAAAGTCCGACTGTACCAGCTTCATATATTGAATTGGCTACTGTAAAATTAGAATTACAAACACTTTGACCTTCAAATATATCTACAATAGATGACATGGCTTCTTTTTGGTAATCCAATTCTGAATCAAATTTAAGTTTCATGAAGCCACCCCCTATATACTCATTATTTCTTGTATATTATTTCTTCTAAGAATATGAATAGCATTTGTTTTAACTGAATCATTTTTGAATCCGTTATCCTTAAATACTACTCTTGTAATCTCTGGGTTTAACTCTTCTTTAAATTTAACAATTCCTTCAACCACCTCAAGAGTAATTTCATCGTCGATACAGATAAACAAAGCACCAACTCCAATACTAAATACTTTTTTATCCGCAATGTTCCTCATTTCCACCGGATAAGTTAAATCAATTCCATACTTAAGCATGATTTCATATACTATATCTTCTTCTGTTCTATTAGGAACAAAATTATCTATCATATCATCAATAGATATTTCAATATTTTCACCATCAACATTCCATTTCTTAATGTTAGATGAATCAAGTTTGAATACTTTAAAACCTATATCTAGATTTTCGATTCCTTCCTTATCTTTGTTTTCTTTAAGAATTTTTTCTCCTACTCTACGGATACGTTCTTTGCCTATTTCGCAGATGTTTTTATACCCGGGCATGTTTGCTACATCTTTTTTATCAGTTGATTCAGGAAGTTGAGCCATTATATATTTACACTTGCCACCATCTTCTGCATTAAGTTGAATAACTGCATTAGCTGTTGTTGCAGAAGCAGAAAAAAAATCAAGAATAATACAACTTTTATCATCATATGTAATCATTTTAATTAACTTTTTTAATAATGAAGTTGGTTTTGGGTAGTCGAAACATCCTTTTAACCCCAAACAATTCAACTCTTTAACGGCGCTTTCATTTGTTCCAACTCCATTGCTCTTATTCAATTCTATATCAGCAAAGAAGTTATTTGGAGTTTTGAATTTATCGTCATTATCCTTTCTTTGAAATCTAATAGAAAATTTTTCAGACTTAATAATAAAATTAGTTCCATCATTAATCTCTCTTTTAAGGGTATCGCTACTCCATTTGAATTCACCTGTTAAAATAACTTCATTAAGGTTTTGTCCATTTTCAATTACTATATCATTTAAAATTTCTACTTTTTCGTACTGACCAGATCCATAACTTCCATCGCTCAAACAGGTGAAGTTAATGGTTTTAGGAGGGGAAATAAGGGTCTTCTGTGGATTTCCAGTGTTTAATAATGGCGCATCTCCATTGTCAAGATCGCTACCGTAATATTTGTAATTATTTTTAGCTTTTTCATAACACAAGATAAACTCAACAGTTTTTCTGCTTTTATTGGATAAAGAGGGCGGTGTGGAAGTTTTTGTCCAAAGAAATATATCAACAAAATTATTCTCTCCAAATAGTTCATCACACAATTTTTTCAAATTTCCAAATTCGATATCATTAATTGAAATAAATATTACTCCATCATCACTCAACAAATTTCTAGCCAACTTAAGCCTTGGATACATCATATTCAACCAATCCGTATGATATCTTCCACTAGCTTCAGAATTAGTTCCTAATTTTCTTCCTTCTGCATCAACTTGTCCAGTAATTTCTAAATAATTTTTAATACTATCTCTATAATCATCAGGATATACAAAATCATTTCCAGTATTGTAAGGCGGATCTATATAAATCATTTTCACCTTACTATGATAAGTTTTTTGAAGTAACTTCAATACTTCTAGGTTATCTCCTTCAATATAAAGATTCTCTGTGGCATCCCAATTCTTACTTTCTTCTTTGCATGGTCGTAATGTACCTGTTGAAGATGTCTGTGCAAGTCTTATTGATTTAGACTTACCCTTCCAATTAAAACTATATCGTTCTTCTTTATCCTCTGTGTATTCACCTAATACTTCCTTTAATTTTTCAAAATCTATTTTATCCTCGCAAAATACTTCTGGAAACAATCCTTTCATTTTAATAATATTTTCAGCAACAATGTTCATACTTTTGTCGCCTAACTTCTCCATGATTTTACCCCCATATTAATTGTTAAGGTTTTGAATTAAATTTTTCTTCCTGATTTCACTCTTCTTTATTTCTATATTTTTCTCAATTTCCTTATTAAAATGAACTTCATATTTGATATTGCTCCTAAGTTTTAGCATTTCAACATCCAATTTCTCAATTTCGTCCGCTACATCCTTAACTAATTCTTTATATGCATATATAGTGAAATATGCAGAAACAACCGATACCTTAGAACCTGTTTTTACATGTTCCTTAATCTCATCTCCAATTTTTCCAACTCTCTTATTGTCTAATATCTTTGATTATTTCATTTTTTTACCTTTATTTACAATATATATTTTTTGCTTATAGTGTTTTATGCTGGCAATTCAGATAAATAATATATATCTAAAGTAGTTGTTTAGGACCTTTTTCTAATTTTTAAAAAAACTGTTCAATTTCCTGCCATTTTATATATGAGCATTTTTAACCATAACAAATGGCACCCAACCATACGGTTGGGTGCCATTTATTATACCTACATATTTATTTCATTTTACATTGCCATTTCATAGCCTTCACTATTTTTATTTCCTATATTCCAGCTTCTCATTATAACAATAATGGGCAGTTGGAGAAAGTCAATAAAAAGCCTGCCCCACTAACTTTTTTATTTTAGTGATTAACAAAGTAATTTATAAATCCATACTGTGTTTCACAATACTTTATGAAAGAAATAAATATCATAAGCACTTCAATTCTTTCCATTTTAGTGTCTGAAGGATGTGCTAAACTATTTCTTGTAATCCTAGTAAAATTCGTATAAACCTGCTTTGCAACACTATCCATTTCAGGTAACAACTTTTTAAAATTTTGATTCGTAATTCTTTTTTTTATGATATCTAAATATTTCACAAAAAGAAGATATTTAGATGATGCAGTTCTTGCAGCCGCTAGTTCCGTAACCATTTGACCATATTCCACAGTATAATTTCTACAAAAAAATCCTGATAAGGAATCTATTTGTTCATCTATAATCTTTTCGCTTGATAAACCAAGCATGATTATTGCAGCTTCTAAACAATTTGCATTATAACATTGAAGGGCCTCTCTGATATAGAATTCTACCCATTCTGTTACACAAGGAATATTCTTAATTCGTTGAAAATATCCATCTACATCATATGGTAAAACTTCCTTTGCCTCTATACATTTGAGTCCGTAGTCTGTAACGTGAAAACTTGGCAGATTAGGACCATAATTCCCAATTGCTCCTGGAGCAATAATACCCTGATTTAATACCAAATGGAATTGCTCGTATATATTTTTAATATCGTCTCGACTAAAATTAGTGGTACTTCTTGCATGCAACATATTTCCTGAACAACCCCATGCTTCTCTAGAAACTTTAATTTCATGTGGTATCATTCCTCGCTTTATAGCCAAATTTTCTGCCAAACGATACAAATCAGATTGTGTCCCTTGATACCCATACCTTTTAAATGTTTTTCCTTCAGAATCAATATCACACTCTTCATATGCAAGTGTATCCATAAGTAATCCCCTAATTTCTAAAGAAGATAAATTCCCCCATTGTTGTTCCATCTATTAGCCCCCAAACATATTTAGTTACTTCTGAACTCCTCATAATTAGCCTAATCGGTATATGGATAATTGATAGTCTGTAACTATAGATATTATCTTACCCACTGCTCATTTCATGCAGTTTAAACATTGTTATGTTTCCACATACAGGATGGCTCGAGATGATAGAAAGTACGTCAAACGCTACTTTTATGGATTTTAATTGTCTTTGCTGTTCTTGGGAACATATCAACTAATTTCTTTACGTTTATGGGAATATATCAACTTTTACTTAATATTCCAATTTCAGTTAAATAATCTAAGTATCTATGATCTTTACGCTTTTTCCAGTCACATACGATTCCATCCATAAGCACATGAGATGGTGATTTTAAACTATCACAAAGCAGCACTTCAAAACCATGGTCATAAAAGAAAACCCATGCCTTTAATTGCTTCATTTCTCCTATTATTATACAAGCCTGCTGTTCATTATTAAGATTTAACGATTGACGCATTTTTTTTACTCCGTCAAATTCAATCCCCTTGACACTATTAAAAATCTCATTACTGCCTGACATAACTTGCTTGATGATATCATCAAGCTCAGTTGTTTGTGTAATATATTCTGCTCCTTTAAGATAGGAAAGTGTATTAATGGCTGATTTGGCAGCTACTATACATAAATTTTTAAAGTTATGCCTAATGTTTATAGTGGCTGAAATTTGACCACAGAAAGTATTTTGTTCACCTTTAGTAATATTTCCAGCAAACAAATTCTTGATTTCTTTAATTTTCTCATCTGATAATATGCCATGAAATCCAATATGCATTTTATCCTTAAAATAAGCGATATATATACACGCATCATCTTGTAGCATTTCAACAGGCACATATTTTTCTCCCATTGAAACAATACGCTCTTTTAATTTCTCAATTTCATTTTGAGCATCGTGACTATCATCTGGCTGCCAATGGAATTGTATATTATTTTTCTCATCAATAATAAACTGACTTAAACTATACCCCTCTGTACCTTTCATATACCCCAGGACATTTCTACCATTCTGCTCTATCGGAGACACTTCTGAAGTTGCAGCATATTTTGCTGATAATTTGCCACGCTTTCCGGGTCCATTTATTATCCGCGGTACTTGAATAAGCGAGTGTTCAATGACATCTCGTTCTATAGTAGAAAAGTATTTATTTGCCTCATCAGATACTATGCATTTACCCAATTTTGTACAACATCCTAATGCCGCAGGAATCACGTGTTCTTGGGTAATATATGTTAGATTACTATTTTGACCTAAGTAAATACACATTTCAACACCTACTTTCGATAAAAAAACTCTATCAAATTTTTCGTCTCACTTTTTCTTGGAATATACCCAGAAAAGAATGCTGTCCATTAAACGCAACGAAAATAATGCATCTTCCAGTGTAGGTTTCTCTTGAGCTGCTTCATTTCTATGTGTGCCGTAGTCAGACATCATTGAATAAATCATGTAAATTGCTTTAGTCTTTGTCAGTTTACCAGCACGATTCTCATAAAAGAAATCCGCCAAATCATCCTTGCGTAGGTCTGTGTTTAATGCCTGAGATAAATCTTGTGCGGAAGAAACTGTATTTTCTCCACTGGTATTATAAATTCCTCGCATCCATTTGGCAAAGTCCTCTGTACCTTTATATTTTGAAAAAATGCTTACCAAACACGTTCTGCATGCCTCAATACAAGTCCCTGCGTGTCCTTGTGTATACGCATCAATTGCAGATTCATATGAATCATAAACTTCTCTGTGGGTATTCTTTAACCAATCTTCAACAGAAAATAATTCGTCAATTCTTTTAGTATTACTTTCCATACAACTTGTTACGCTAACCTTATCAAATTCAATACTGATGGTCAAACCAAGTAATTCATACAGATTTGCTAATTCCTCAAAATTATCGGCCAACGATTCTGTGATGTAACCGATGTTAAATGATTTGGTCAATTCTTTTAATAGAGAAATGATCTCTCCATTCTTTCCTTCACGATATAAGTCTGTAAATATGTTATCCAAACCGAGAAACACATCATATTCTTCATTAGGATTTTCAAATTTATGTGCATATCCATTATTGTAATAATATGGAATCAAATAATCAGCGTACTTTTCAAAATACTCACCTAAGCCAACACATTTTAATCTTGACTTGAACTCTGAATTGCTCTTTGAAAAGAATCCTTTTCTACTTAAAATCTCTGCTATTTTGGATAAAATAATTTCTTTATTGTCCACAATTATCCCCCTTCTGGACTTTTTCAACAGTCCGTTGTTATCACACGCACTCCAAATAATGAATTGCAAATTTTTATAAATTATTATTTGGTCATTATTTCTTGATGACTTTTATTACATTCACTGCACCTTTGAGAAATTTTCCTCCGTACTTCTTTGCAACAAAAGCAACTCCTGCTATACCTAACGCAGCGCCTATACTATTCCCATGCTTTTGACATTTAGGGCAAAGTCCGGTTTTATTATTTGGATCCGTTATTATTCTTCCACACGGGCATACTTTTTCAGATTCATTCTTTTTTTTCATCGTTAATATCCTCCACCGAAACGATATAAACATCGTTGTTATATGTGCCATTCATACTTAATTCTAAAGCCTTAATACCTGACTCTAATGCAGGCTGCATTTCCTTCGAAAAGGTATGCCAACAGTTCATATTGGTTTTATCATAAGGGAAATAATCATGCATCAGTGTTACAATAGATAGTCTTTTCCTTGTTACTGGCTTTGTCAAAAAATCATACATAACGTGCTGATACTGTTGTAGTACCAACTTTGCAGTTTTTACATCTCCCATATATTCCAGAAGTTGCATACGCACTCCAACATATTTAGTTGCAATTTGGAAATCACTTGTTAAGTATCCCATGTAACAATTCAATTGATTACCAAATTGCAAAAACGGAATACTTGTACGTCTTGCAAAACTCTTTGATGTTGTTTCTACATCAGCATAAATCGCATTAAGAGCAGTTCTGATTTTTCCATCAGCCTCTTTTAACAATAAAACACGTTCTTCTTCCGACTCTTTATTTTCTGCTTCTAATACCAATGACCTCGCATCAAAAAATGGAACAATAATATCCCTATCTCTGTCCTTTTCAAGCTGATACGCTTGAAATTCTTGAATATCAGCTAATTTTGCATATATCTGACGCATTTGAAGTTGATTTCCAATACTTCTTGCTGTTTCAATGTTTCCTGGGTAATTAATAACCTTCTTTAATGTAATATCTTTAACCCTTACATCATTTTCATCCAATATTACGGCTCTTAGATTCCCGTCTACCTGTTTTGAATCTCCCACTTTGTATATTCCTTTTTTTAGCTTGGATTTAATATCAGTAGGCAAATTATCAAAATCAGGAAGTAAAGTAATGTTTCCTCGCATAATAACATCAGCTTGATGTATAATATCATTTATTATTCCTAAATTGGCAACAGGTAAGTCTGAAACAATTTCCAAACTTGATTGTTCTCTTAATGCCAAGGACATCTGTTGAACGTACCCATCGAAGAAATCACTCATAGCCGTAATATCTCGACCGTATCTATCTATATCAGTTTTAAATATCACAAGAGATTTTCTTGCTCCGTTATCCAATATTTCTGCCTCGTGGTTTTCCGCAACATTATCTAGTTCTACTGTCATAGGTACCTCCTTATCCAAGCAACTGACGTATTCTTGCGGTCAATAATACTTTTCTCTTTTCATAGAACTCTTCAAAATTCTCTAATTCAAGAGAAACTCCGTCTGGAATTATTGCCTCCTTGCAGAATTTTGCCTTTTGTTCATCATTCATATCATTATAATAATCTACCAGACGCATATCATTTTTACTACCGTAACTTCTACCTTCAAGCAGATGAAGGTTCGACAGCCTATTACGTTTACTTCGCCATTTTCTCCAATCATTCATAAAAACAGCCACCGGCTTACTACCGTCAAATCTTTCATACAGATGCAGATGGTCTTGCTCATATTTGAAGTTCTTATTCATCCAATCAAGTGACAGATTACAAGTTTATGATATTTTACAAAATCACTGGACAGTAACGATTATCTAGATTCGCATTATAGACAAACTCTGTACAGTTTAAGAATAATGGGTAGTTGAAGAATAATAAAATAATTAACTTTACTTGTGATAATGTTTGACCTGGTCAAGCAAAATTGTAACACTTGTGTGTAATTAATTATTTAGAATATCTTTTCTCAAAAGGAGTTAACCCTCCCAGAGAACTATGAGGCCTTTTATGATGATAATATCTAAAAATATAGTCATTTATTAGCTCTTCTAAATGCAGAGCATCTTTAATACTGTAATGCTTAATATGTTCATTCTTAAGTTTTCCAAAGAAAGACTCCATAGGAGCGTTATCATATGGACAACCTGCTTTACTCATAGATTGTTGCATTTTTTTATTCTCACAAAAAGAAGTGAATGCCTTTGAGGTATATTGTGAGCCTTGATCACTATGAATTATTAATCCCGTAGGGGGCTTATGATTAGATATGGCTTCACTGAGTGTATCAATAGCTAGCTCCGCCGTTATATTACTAGATGTCTTAGTTGCTACAATACTTCTATCATATAGATCTAAAATAGAACAATTGTACATTATCTTACCGCTGGAAAGATGTATATAGGTGAAATCTGTACACCATTTTAAATTTTTAGCTACAGCTGTAAAATCTCTATTTAGAATATTAGAAAATACTTTATGTGAAGTTCCTTTTACATAATTAGGTCTTTTTCTAAATGAAACGGACTTAATATTTAATTCTTTCATATATTTATGCACAGTTAACAAGCTCAAATTAGTTCCTTGTTTTTCTAATGAGCGTTTTACCATTCTATATCCCATTTTCCCATTTTCACTGTGAAAAATTTTCTCTATATGTTTCAAAATTAATTTTTTTTGTTCATTATAGATACTTTTTCTGAATTTCAAATAATTATAATATGCATTGGGTGATAGCTCAAAACGGCGTAATAACCATCTGACACCAAATTCCTTATTGTTGGTAGATATAAACTGGTAGATTAATTGTCTATTTCCTTGGCGAAGAATGCCGCAGCTTTTTTTAAGAAAGCATTTTCCTTTTCTAATTCAATAGTTCTTTTTTTTAGTAATTTATTTTCCTCATAAACACTAGGAGATATTTTTTCTTCTGCTTCTTTGCATTCTTCGCAATAGCTTTTAATCCACACATTAAGGGTTGATCTAGATACACCATATTCTTTAATTAGACTTGGGATAGTTCTACTATTTTCTAGATTTAATTTTACTAGTTTTTCTCTAAAAATTTGATCATACATTTTTTTTGCCATTTGTAACACCACTCTCCTAATTTTATTATACTATTTTATTAGTACTAAGTGTTACAACTTTAGTATATCAGGTCAGTTCACCGTACTGCTTTAATTGCGGTTTTAAGGCAATGCTATTTTTTAATTAATTACTTGCTGATGCCTAAATTCTATTATTCGATTTTCACATTTATCATTTTTATATAGTTTAATCAACTAATCAATATCGCAACAATACTCATCATTAATAATTTCACATATTTTTTCAATCATACTGACCCTCCCAATTTATAGATATAAAATATTATATCTTAATTGTGTTTCAAATAAGATATTCCTTATTTGCATAACGTTTAAAACTTTTATGATGTATATCCTAAAATCATATATTCAAAGAGTGTAGCAAGTTTTTTCAAAAGTTCATCATATATTCTTTCCATTTCATCAAATGACTCAATACCTAAGGACTGAATAATATTTTTACGTTTTTTCTCTTTAACCTTCTCTGATAATAAATGGTCATAATATTGTCGAAAATCATTTAATAAATAAAGTGGCGAAATAATATTTTTGACATCATCGTTTCCGCTAATAATATTTTTGAGAAGAACTTCATAAAATTTTATTGATCCCCATTCTTCATATTTCTTATCCGGAATTTCAACAATTTTTAAATATAATTTTCTAAGTTCAGGCATATTAATACCTTCGATTAAAACTTTATGAAGCATATTAATCGTAGGTTCAATAGTTTTTTCTGTGATAATAATAGGCTTTACATACTTCTCCTTTTGTTGCTTAATCTCATCGTTAAGATGAAAAAGTGATACTTCATAAGTTTTGTTCAAGGCATCAAATAGCTTATTTTTTTGCTCACATATTCGGATTTCTCTATTTGGATGACTCCAAATGCAACACATCTGTCCAGCATAAAATTCTGATGCAACTATCTGATGATCTGATTCCACATTATGTGGCTTCATTATGCTTAAAGTCATCTCATCTAAGTAACTTAAATCTCCAAGCCAAAAGACTACTTTATCATTTCGATTGATTCCAAAAGGAATACTCCACTCATTTTTTAATCTGAATTCACCATAAGTTTCTGCGTACAAATTAACTTTATAATCTGGGTCTTGCATAAAATAGAGAAGAACTTTCTTGGTAAAGTAAACAGGTGTTAAAAAACCCTCTACAGAATGCTCATCATCATAAGATAATCCCGGAATATTGTAAAAGTCATTATGGTCGTATAAAAAATTCTGTTCTATGCAATAATTAAACTTTTTACGATATCCTTTTCTCGAAAAAATCCCTGTCTTTTCGCCACGTTCAATTACATTTTGATAACAACCACCAATTATTTCTTTTGAATATTTAGGCAAGCAAGTAAAACAACAATCGATACACTCTAACACATGTAATTCTTCAAAATTCAACTTTATATCAACTATTTCTACTAAAACGGGGAGTAAGGTAATCTCCATTGGCATTCCGCATTTAGAGCATGTATGTGTATGATATATTTGGTATTCATTCAAAAAGTCTTTATATTTCTCAAAAGTAATATTCAAGTGTAATTCCTCCTATCTTCTTTACATCTGTAATTTATCAGGCATTCTATGGCACTCATCCAAATATTTGTGAGCAAATGAAATTAAAGTTAAAATGTCCAACGCCTTAGTTTCATCCACTTTCCAATTTATTTTTGGAGTATGTGCAGCCGGATTTCTAACTAAATGAAATATTCCTTCCATTAGTTCCTTTACTCCTATAAATTCACTTTTTTCACTATCTGTCTGCATTGTGTTAAAAAACAGATAAGGATTACCTTTGGCGAATGCTTTTTGGAACAGCTCACCACCATCAGTAGTTAAACCTGTAATTTGGCGAACACGTTCCGCTAATCCATTAGTGGCTTCAAATACTGCGTCATAGTAGTCTTTACGTAGATAGTCTTTAATGCAATACTTTTGAACCTCACTATGAATTGCTCTATTATAAAGTTCCCTTTTTAAGTGATTTACACGTCTATCTACCTCATCCAAGGTTTTAGCCTGCACAACTTCTATGAGCCTACCCTCATGATTAACCAATAGCCCTGCCAACAATAGTACCTTATTAGTTTCTTCTAAAATGTGATTGTACTTTTCTCTATCGCTTTCTCCGGTAAAAGCAACCGGATTTAATGCTTTTATAATAAAGTCATAAATTCGTTGAATGGATTTACTGGTATTCACTTCATTTGCCAAGCAATTATATAACCAATCTCGTTTATTCGATCCTATTGTATAAGTATATCCATTGTTTGAACAACCATCGTCTACTAAGGCTATTTGACTCTGTTGTAATAGTCTTAATAATTCTGTTTTGGTAAAACCTAGGCTCGTATGTGCCAAAACATTACATACTGCTTTTAACTGTTGTTGATCTAATGTTTTGGTTAGCATATAAGCTCCCATCTAACTCTTTCAAAAGTTACTTGTTGATTTTTAAAGTCTACACTAATGGTTTTGTACCCTGCTTCTAACCAACCAAAAGCAACTGAATGAGTATGGGTGTTAGACCAAAATGCTCTATGTTTATACGCTGACTCTGGTAATGTACCCCTTATTTGTTTTTCAATCTCATTAAACGAAATACGAATAGACCTTACCGTTTTATTCTTTAAGTAGTTTGTCAAACCAATGTACTTCTCTCCCTTTGGCATGTTATATCCTCCTTTTTTTAATTTGTACGATGCAAATATGGGTAATTTAAAGCTAAAATCTACTTCAAATTCACTCTTTTTTATATACAATTTTTTTATTCACAAATACTTATAATTGGTTTTCTTAAGTGAATGACTAAGTATATTACTTAAATACTAAATTGATTTTTTATATTCTGCATAGCCTCTTCAATTAATTTTGTTATTTCATCATCTGTAAGATTCTTCATTTTTATATCACCGGCTTTGGTCATTTCATAAGGCTCTGCATTTGCATAATGTCCATTTATATATCCATTTCCTGTATGCTTAAGCTCCATTACTATAAGTGCAGGTGTTTTTCGTCCTTTTACATTGATATAATAATTATACCTATCGTATTTATCAACTTTCCTTTTAAGCTCTTTAAATCTTTCAATTGTATTAATTTTTTTATCTCGTTCATTCATAATAGAACTCCTTAAATAAATATTTTTTCTAAATTAACTATCTTTCTCAACTGAACTGTTTGATGAATCGCATTTATGCAACAATTCTCGCGCATAATCTTCTCCTTTTGTATAATCAATATAGCGACTGGTCATCATTTTTATCCACTGTATCATCCTCAACAAATATTTCTTTCAGTCCTCTATTACTAAGATATTCTCTAAACCCAGACGCAGCCTGTACAGTTTAAGAATAATGAGAAGCACAGTATAGTGAAAATCATACATACAATTCAAGTCACACTTTGTAGAGATAAATTAAAATTAGTATCATATTCATTAAAGCCCATTCGAAAGACTGGTATTTGCAACTCGTTTGCTATTTTAATGAGTTTGTCAACATAAATTTGTGAGCAATTCATACCTATATATATTGCTTTAGGACTTGCAGAAAAAAAAGGCATCCCCTTAGCGATAGCGCCCACTGTACATCTATACTCTTTTTCGTAGCTCCATGTCTCATGTTTTATATTGCAGAAAAGTGATGCCATAAAACCCAGAGATAAGTCATCGAGTTTAATCTCTTTTTTACCTTCTGCAATTTGATTGTCTATTTCTAAAAACATTTTACTAGCTTGATTGTCCATTAAATCGGTTATATCTATTCTCTTATTGGTATATTGTACAGGAAAAGTACAGCTGGAAAGTTGAACATTTCTTTTATCCTTTAAATCGTACGACAGACAAAATCCTTTATGATTGTTTGAATAGTGCGCCCACATTGGCATGTTATTTACGCTGTTAGCTGTAAGCGAAGCTATTTTCACAAACAAAGTGAAATCGTCAATCAATTTACCATCATATTCTTTTAATCTCTCATGTTTTTTCAGTTCATCTGGCCTGTAAAAATATGCTTTGCTATCAAATGGGTCATTCAAGTTTTTAACATCAGACATATAGATTTCTTGTTTTTCTAAGGTATCAAGTTTGGATTCGTTTAAGGTTATATCATCTGTCAAAGAAATATACTTGAAAAGTACATCTGGTAAATGTAGTCTGGTAATTTTATATATCGTCATAAAAACTTCATTCTTGTTTGAAGACTGATTTATCAAGTTCATTGCCAGTAGATAGTCCATAGGATTTTCCGCTCGCCACTTTTCAAGATTAAATTCCATTTCTAAAAAACTTCCTTCCATGGATCATATTAATTATTTTAACACTATGTTGCCTATAAATTGTAATTTACTGGGTTTCTAATTATTAGCCTAATGGGTAGCTGGATAATAAGAAGTTCAAATTGCACTAAAATTTGTATATCGTTGCTAACTCCCAACATTCTTGATCCCTAGTGAAACCGAACTTGGTGAAAAAATGTGTTTTTGCAGTCTTTTTATACCAAAATGAACGGAAGTTTTGGGTTAGACGGTATTACTCTATATTTAGAATATCTTCTAATCCAATTTCCTCAAACGTGTAAAATTCAAATTCAAGTTTCACTGTAGTCATTAAATTTTCTTCATTACGTTTTAACTCAAGTACCCTATTTTTATAATTTTCAGTAAAGTTTCCAACTAAAATAAATCGTAATTCAACTAAATTCTTGAAATATGAATTATATTCCCTTATTAACCTGTCGTTTCTATGAATTAATTCTTTCAAATAATTTATTGATATAATCCCTCTCTTACTAGTTTTTATTTCTAAAACTACGTCTTTCGATTTCATATTTATTATTCCATCAAATTCAGCAGTTTTTCCAGCACCACCTAGCTTAATATATTTTTTAATTAGTTGCCCATATTTCCCTTCTAAATACCTGATTGTGTATTCCTCTGTCAATAATCCAAATTGTACTGGTGTTAAATTTGATTTGTCTAATGATATGTTTATCATCGTTTTTGATGTATCGTTACTTTGATCTTCCTTTAAAGCATTTTCCATAGCTTCATTTTCTTTTTCTATAGATTGCTCAACTTCTTTTGGCGTTTTTTGTGTTTCTTTAAATTTAAAGTATGCATCACTATTTCGTACAATTGCTGATATATTTTCTAAAAAATCTAAATTTGTTACAAGTGTAGCTAATATAATAATCGCCAAGAAATAACATGTGCTATCATTAGCAAATAAAGCTACTGCCGATACTATTAACACACCTATAATTTTTAATGAGTGTTCCCTGATAGGTTTAAAAATTGAAATAATAATAAATAAAAAAGAAACAATTATTGCTACGCTTGCTATTAATTCCCTAAAGTTATTAGGAAGTAATTTTACTATAATACTTTCCATTTACCTACCCTCCTCGTCTTTTTTAAATTATACCTTTTATTTAACTAATATCGCATAATACGATATTCCTAACATTCATAAATTTAGTGCTGATTTTGGGGACTGTCTATTATAAACATAACATGTCCGATTTTATGGATAATGCGAAGTTGTATTATGCTTTCTTAATCCCATTACTTATTCAGGAGCTATGTCATAATTTAAGAAATACAGAACGGAACTGAAGCTAAAATTATGCTAAACTAACTCTACAAATTGGAATTTGTAAAATATATATTTTCTTTAATTATACTCTATGTTAAATTATTATTTCGTTGCGTTCCAATCAATTTTGTCTATCTTGTTTAATAATAAATGCCAATTACTAACATCATGCCACTCTATTTTATCTTCATCAGATATTTTCGGTTTGTCTTGTCCAAGAAGATAATATTCACCAAGTATAACTTTCCATACCAATTCTTCCTTATCTAAATCCGAATTATATTCATAAAAACGCCATTCTATTCCGTTTGTGTAAATTAATTTTCCGAATGTTTTTAATTCACCATTAAATTGTGGACTGTTTTTCTCCTTTTCTAAATTCAAATATAAAGCTTTCACTTCAATCACTCCAAGAATTTTTTTGGTTTCTCTTTCTGAATAACGATAATCTAAACTAATTATCAAAAAATCTGAAGATGCATATTTAGCTTCATTAATTTTATACATCCTATCTGTTTGATTCTGGTCATATGTTTGTAGCTTAAGAGCAGATACCTCTCTTAATGAAATACTTTTACTACTATCTCTTTCACGAATAATAGCAGCAATAATTGAATATAATTCACACTCCAAAGGATTCTGCTTAATTATAAGATCGATTTCTTTTTTAAAATCATAAAAACTATTTGCTAATGACATATTTTCACTCACCCTTCATTTATATAAAAAATAATTAACTTTTGAAATAGCATCGACAAATTCTAATTTGTGCATTTCATTGTTTATTAATTTTCTCCATAATATAATAATAAACAACTCGGTAAATTACTATTTATCTTATACTTTAAAGATTTTCAAATGATGCAACTCCCTATACATTATTCTTATTTTTATTATTTAACTGTTTGTCTAAACTTTCCATTATTAGCCTAATTGGTATAGCCATAGTGTTCCGTGTTACTAACGTTGCTACCATTATCGTAACGGCTTGATAAAGGAATAATTCTTTCCTGTGACTTGAAGAATTTTCTTAATAATAAACATATATTCAAATATAGTACTTGTCCCCTTTAAAACTCTGCTACTAAAACAGACTGCAATATATTGTTTTTGATACTATAGCATCTTCTATATTCTAGTTAATTATTAAATCTATATTATTTCCCCTATAAAAAATTCCCCAGTTCCTTTTGCTAGTATATTATATACTAAAACTAAATTATCCACTCTATTCATAATTTAGTAACAATTTCTAGATTTGTTACTAAAATTGTATGTTTGTTGACAATTTTGTTTTCCTTTCAGCTCATTTATTACGAAACAAGATCTCTCAACAATATTAATGCAAACGTATTATCAATTAAATGAGATATCTCTCTCGCGTTACTACATAGTGTACATCTTTCAATCAATTTATTTTTAATACCAAAGTTGCTAACTAACGTTTGTTCCGAATACGTATAAGATTTGTATTTTTGTTCATATTGCATATTTGCAATTTCTTTTTTCGAATTAATGGATAAATCATCGAATTTTATCACTGAATCAAATCTTGAGAATATCGCTTTTCCAAGATTACTTTTTATATCATCAATCGATTTATAATTCGATGTACAGATGATGATTGATTTTTTGAGCTCCAAATGATAATTTGGGTCCTCATATATACCTTCATCAAACAGTTGATAAAATGCACTATGAAAAGTCGAATTCGCCTTGTCAAACTCATCCAAGAGTATTACATTTGACTCTCTATCTAATAATTCCTTAGCAAAACTTTTTTCGTAATGAGCACCTCCAAACAAATATGTAGCAAATTGATTATTTTGAAACATAGAGAATTGTTTTCGGAATAATCGTTCCTTTACAACATCACTTATTGCATGAGCAGTTTCTGTTTTTCCCAATCCTGTATCACCATAAAACAAGATCACAACCGGTTTATTTCGATTAGCATTTGTTATAGGATAAAGAGCTTGCAATAGACTTTTCAATGCTTTTCCTTGTCCTTTAATCCTGCTCTCATAGGTATTATACAATAATACTAAATCATCTTTTTTAATAGTGCTATATTCTTGCTTAATTATATCTACCTGTGAATATAGTTTTTCTATTTGTGAGCTTATTGAGATAGGTGGATTTTGAATATATAAATTTTCAACATCCAATTTAGCTAAAAAATTAGCGAAATTTAAAATCACATGTTCTCTTACACCGGAATACTCATCAGATTCTATAATGAAATTTTCAACTTTGGTTTTCTGTTTTTCAGACAAGGGTTTTTCTTGGTTTACTAATATAAAACTGCGATTATCTGTGTCAATTTCCATGACTAAATCAGTTAAATTTCTACACCCATTTTTAGGTAATATTTCTTCGAAAGCAGAGCGTGAACCATAAAAAATCACAATTTTATTCATCGTTCAACACCTGCCAACACAATATCATAAACTTTTAATTGTGTATCTTTTGATCCACTTTCGCCGTCGACCACTTCTTCTGCTGTGGGCGCTATTCTAGAAAAATCAAATTCCTTAGACATATCTAAACTTGATATGTCACACACCCCTACACAAATTCCATAATATACAAGTTTCATCTTTGTTAAGTCGGATAAATTATAGTTATTTCTAAATACTTTGCTATTTAGCCTTAAAATAGTTTTAGGAGAATTTTCACTACTTAATAACATCTCATAATAACCTCTTGCATTTTCAAGAGCTTCGTTTAATTTTTCAAGATCTATTGGAATCTCATCTTTTGGAAAAATAATTGTATAAGGGCTATACATTTTGTACATTGAAATTGAATTCTCAGGAGCATAGACAACATCGACAAATTTTTTAATGTTCTTATCTTCATCAGCAATAGCTAAATAATCCGTCAATAAAGTGTTCGTGATTTTTGTTCCAATTGCTGTTTTTGTCTCATGGTCATATGCACTATTTACCTTGCCACTAATAGATGCTTTTATCCAAGACAGAAAATTAAAACCACCACCGATTTCTGCATCTATCTCTGCAATTATTTTCGCTATTTTTTCTTTATCTTTTTCTGTACTCCAATCTAAATGTCCACCATTTACAATATCAATATACTCACTTGCTGACTGCTCGTCAAAGTATACTATTTTTATCATTTTTCGTTCTTGTTTACTTTTTGCCATAATATCCCCCATCTACCCTATTTGTTATCTCTGTTGCCTCGATGATGTTTTTTCTATTAGAACAATCCCTACATCATTTGATTTAATATAATCTATAGTGAATTTTACATAAATATAAAAATAAAAACCCATTAGGTGTAGCGTAACCCCTTTCCCCATCCCACTCTCTCAAATCATACTTAGATGCTCTTACACCCAACTAATTAAATTTAATCTTTTGACCACCCTTTAGCTTATCCATCAACTAAGGAAGCAACTTTGTCCATTGCATGTCCTAAGAATCTCCCCTAAGGGTAAAGAACCTTTTGTGAATTTTGTATAAATAGCGTATAAAAATTAAAACATTCACCTTCGCATTATAGACATTAGCTACACTTCAATCCACTAATTAACTATAAAAACTTCTCACCTACATAATTCAACATTGCCCCATTATTATCCTTCTATATTTGTAGAATAATGTAATAACAAGTACTAAAAAGTCCTATGACTTACTATTTTTAATAAAAAAAACTAATCATACCCAGTAATTATAGATCACAACCTAAATTAAAGTAGCCCTGAGCATTACTCAAAGCTACCTTAATCATTTTTTATTATATTATGGTTTGTTTTTATATGTGATATATTAAGAATACTACATTTGTAGGAATAATTTTATTGTAATTTTCATCACCACACTGAAAAAATTCGATACATATATAATTTATCTCATAATAAACACATTCAAATTCATCACTACCAATTATAACCTTATACTTTTTAAGTATAACTTTATCCTTTTTCATAATTCATCTCCCTCTTTATTGATATATTATAACATATTATTGAAAACTACCCATTTTCCTTAGATACATATTAGGATAACTGCCTAAGAAACATTCAAGTAAATAACAGGTCGGTATGACTTTCGACCGAATTGACTTGCAATAAGAAGAGCAGAAACATTGAAATTCCATTTAGAAATTCTTGTTTTGCCAATATTAAATTCTCGTAAGCCTGACAGGACGTCAGGCTAGCGGACCGGTAGGACTCCGAATGTAAGCGACAGAGAATTTAATATTTGCGAAACACTAGAATTTCTTAATGAAATTTCACGTTTCAATCTCTTATTACAAGTCACGCAGGAGAAAGTTATACAGATACACTCTTTCTTTTTTTTCCTTATATCAGTTTTAAATAGATAAAATTTTGCAATATGTTCTGACCCCCTAGAATAAACTGAAAACAGCTTCTTCTTGATAAGAATGTATATTTAATCGTACCATAATTACATCCACGATTTCACTTTACTGTTATAATATTATTTTCAGTTTCACTAATTTGTGGTATATTACATATAAATAAGTCCTCCTAATTTTGATATTTATTGTATGTGTAGTTACTTACATTATATCATTTTTAGGAGTATTCCCCTACTTATTAATGCTTTAAAACGTTGATACAACAAGCATCTATCACAGTTTTACATGTGCGAAGTTTGAGTTATATTTCAAATTACCTTTTCAAATGGCATAAAAAAAATAGCACCAGTTTCTCAAGCTAGTGCTAATTTTTATTTATTTATATATTCTTAAGTTTAAATATCCCTATGTTCCAAAGTTTTGATTTTCACTCCTCTAGGTAGAGCCCTCATAACCACCTTTTCCCATGGAGTTCCTATTACTTGGTCCATGACAGCTATTACTCCACGGTCATCCTTAGTTCTAATTAATCTGCCACAACCTTGTTTTAACTTCAACCCCATTTCAGGGTAATCAACGGTTATAAGTGGATTCATCCCCTCTTCTTCTGCTTCTTTACGCCTCATTTCAATCAAAGGGTCTAGGGAAGGAAAGGGAAGCTGCCAAACTACAACGAGAGATAAAGACTCCCCAGGCACATCAATTCCCTCCCAAAAGGTAGAACCTACTAATACAGATGTAACTTCCGCACGAAACTTTTGGACAAGATATCCTCGCTCACCTTTATCCTCCCATAAAACTTCAAAAGGTAGCTCATAGCCACTAATTTCTTTTCTTATTTTCCTAACTTCCTTCAAAGAGTTAACAAGTATCAGCGCTCTTCCTCCATTTTCTTTCAGCAAACATAGTAATTGTTTAATTTTGAGTGAAAACTTGGCACTGTCAGTGTCCTCAAAGGATGGCTGATGTAAATAAACCACCACCTGTTCCTCAATATCAAAGGGACTTCCAACCGTTGATATTGCTGGATCTTTTAAACCAAGAGTCCTCATAAGGTAACCAAAATCCCCCTTATCACTTAAAGTTCCTGAAGTAAACACCACAGGCAATTTTTTCAAAAATAAATGTTTATCTAGCATATTGCTCAAATTCCGAGGAACTACCCAAAAGCTGCCGTCTGCCCTATCTACCCAAGTAATAACCTCTCTACCTTTATCCCTACCAAACCTAGCTAAGGCTGTATTTGATAGTTCTATTTGAATTTCAAAGGTATGTAACGTGCTTTCCGGTAGCTCATCTATGTATAGCTCTTCCTCAATTTGTATCTCTAAGAGCAACCGATCTAGTGCCTTATGAAAAGTATCAGCTGCTTTCAGAAGTATATCATCGGTGCTAACCGCCAGACGCTCTGATTGCTCATCATCTATTACGTTTTGATTAAGTTTTTCGAAAAAGTTAGAAGTGGCCTGGTCCAAGGCAATTGCACTTACAACCAGTGAAGTTCTTGCTCCCTGGATTTCCTCTATCGAAAGGATAATATTATCAATATCCTCTTTATGAATTTGTCTTCCAGCACCCATGGCTGCCGGCAGTATGACTTTATGTCCTTCATCAAAAATCACCAGCGAGTAATCTGGAAGCATAGGCATTTTACCGTCTGCAATTCTTTCATCCCTTGTCCAGAGGTCCTGAAAAAATATATTATGATCAGCGATAATTAAATCCTTGGAAGATCTGTAATGTTCCCTTACCTTAACAAGCTTACAAAAGCCTCTTCTGGGACAGGCATCACAGGGCATAGTCTCATCCCATCCAATCTGTCTCCATACACCATCGGATATATGCGGCATTTCTGAGCGTTCACCTTTTGTAGTCCTGGCTAACCATTGATTGATCTCATCAGAGGCTGTCGCATCGCCAAACATTCCCCCTATTCCACTAACTCTCTCATCACAAACATACTGACGAGGATCCTTTGCCATTGGCGCATCTATTTCTAATCCCAGTATTCGGGAAAGTGTTTGAATATCTCCCTTTGGCCCTGCCAGCTGTTCCTGAAGTGCTGTTGAGGCACATGCAATTACTACAGGTTTTCCGCTAAAACCAGCGTAGGCAATTGCGGTGAGTAAGTAGGCGAAGGTCTTTCCGGTACCGACCTCAGCCTCAGCCAGATGAACTTTTTTATTACAAACTGCATCAGCAAGCTGAAAAGCAGTATATATTTGCTCATCACGTATCTCATATCCGTGTTTCGGAAGAATATCGTAAAAAACATCGCCGATCCAATCCATCAACTTACTTGGAAACTCTTTTTTTGTTTTATAATCAAAGGTGGGTCCTATTTTCTTATACAAAATTTTATCCTGGTTAATTAAATCTGAACATAATTATACATTTGACTTAATTAACCAGTTCACCTCCTTATTTTTAATATTATATCCACCGTATACATTTTGGTCTCGATAATAGTTTCAAGCTTTTTAGACCATATCTTTTTAATATCTCACCATTTGTTCGTGTCATGTTAAATTGATTTTTACTTGGGTATAATGCTGTAATATATCCAATATACTCGGTTCCATTTTTCTTGGTATACTTTACATAATCTCTATGCTTAAATCCTTTTACAATTAGCTCTGCGTCACCCTTAGATTTTTTACGTAAAGGTGATATTTGCCAGTCTTTGATATCAATATTATTTTTTTTGATATCTACGTTACATATAACTAAAGCATCATTTGAGTGTGTTTTTTCTATATCCCAATCATTTCTATGGTTTGCAGTATCGCCACCCGTAGTTAAATATAATGGGGCTATTTTTTTAAGTTCAGTCTGTAAGTTTTTTTTACCTTGCATAACATGCAATGCATCACTAAGATTTAATTTTCTACCTTTTATTATAGCTAAATATTGATCTATTAACTCGATTTCTCTGCCAAAGGTTTTTGTGTGACAGGACTTGCATAATGTTACAACATTATGTATGCTGTCGGCTCCTTTAGCACGTCTTGGTTTAATGTGGTGTTCTTGTAAATTTTCTTTAGAACCACAATCAACACAAGTAAAGTTATCTCTCATGAGTGCCGCTATCCTAATGTTATTATCCAGTCTATTAGATTTTTGATATTGCCATTTGTATAGACTTCTACCTTCAGTTAGAACTCGTATGTCTATTAACACATTTTCTAAATATATCGAATCTATCTTAATCCATTTGGTTATTTTGTTTACAACTCGTAAAATGGATTGTTTCTTTTGCATTATCGTTGGAGCAAGTCTACCTTTTCTTTTAGATGATTGCCTATTATCAAATCTCTTTTCTCTATACCTTTTATGATATCTATGATATGTCCTATACCCTTTTCTTATAGCCATTTTTTTAGAAACGTCATCTCTAAGTTCTATAGTCCCCTTAAAAATTGGTTTTACTTTGTTATTACAATCTTGAATTATTCCTAGCCCAACATGTTTACTCCCATCGTCAATTCCAAGATAGGTTTTAGTTTTATTATTGTTATTCTCCTTAACTATTTTAAACAATTGTATTACCATCGGAAATTTATTAAGCATTTTGGCTTTTTTATTTCTAATAAGGTAATAAGCTTTATTTTTGTTGCATGGGCTTAGTCTGTTGCCAGCTAAGTCCAGTACAAATGAATATTCGACCATTTCTAGTCAACCTCCTTACGGGAAATTTTTCTTCTTGCCAATGTAAAATGATGGTGCACTGAATTTCGGTGTGTCTAATCATAATTAAGCCGTAGCAAAACCTTAGATTATTTTCCTCCTCATTATCGTAGAGCATCAGACTGAAGTACATCTAAAGGTACGTCTTTAACCTGTCATTTCACGTAGTTCATCGTGCTACGATCTTTTCAGATGCTACACTCACTTAAGCTTGAAAGCAACGTTCACTGCATGAACAACTAAATATGTTCACTTTTGTTTAAAATTGTTTAGATTTTTTTAAGCAGTTTAGTAGCTCCTGTTAACCTATGGAATACCATAGAAAATATTATGCGAAAATTTACTGTCAGTTATGTACATGCACATAGTTTTTCTTTATATACTAAACATAAACACCCTTACATTCTAAACTTTTTCAATAAGTATTATAACATTAACAATGGAGAAAAAATTACATCTTTTAATAATTCTAATTTATATTACATAAAATCTAGTCACTTTCCTGGATATATACTTACTTTCACCTCAAAGTCGATCCCAATATCAGATAGTAAATTTAATCTCACCATAATTACACCCATGATTTGACTTTAATGTTATAATATTGTTAGAAGCTAAATATTTCATAAATTACAATTATAATTTTAGGGGGTATTTTTTATGAACAAGCCAGTAATATCGGAACTTTTTAAGAAAAGGATGCCATCAGCCGTAATAATTGGACAAATGAAATTTAATGAGCGTAAAGTTAAACCTGAGTTGGTCAACGTAGCGATTGGAAACGTTTCCCTACCAACAAATCCTGCTATGCAGAAAAGAATGTTTGCATTGGATTCACCTGAAAGCCCATTTGCAAATGGTGCTGTAAGATATTCAGGTACTGCCGGTGTAGCCGAGGCTCAGGATGCATTTAAAAACATTCTCAATTGCCAAGGGTTTGATACTAGTAAATTATTTGTTCAGGTAACCGATGGTGGATCCACTGGTATTGAGATGTTATTACTTGGTGTTTGCGGAGCTGCAGGCACTGATGATAAACCTCTTATGATGATTGACCCAGCCTATACAAATTATATTTCTTTTGCAGAAAGAATTGGCCGTAAAACTATTACAGTAAAACGTCATTTAGACGATGATGGCAAGTTCAGCCTTCCAGAGCTAGACAAAATTGAAGAAGCTATTAAAAAGAATAAGCCTTGCGCACTTCTTGTAATCCCTTACGACAATCCTACAGGGCAGCTCTACGACTATGCAACTCTTAAAGAGCTTGCTAAAATATGCGTAAAATATAATATGTGGATGATTAGCGATGAAGCTTATCGTGAACTATATTATGTTAACAGTGACCTCATAAGTATCTGGGGAATCACCGATGCAGATGTACCTGGCATAGAAGGCAGAAGAATAAGTCTTGATACCGCATCAAAGGTATGGAATGCCTGCGGTTTAAGAATAGGCGCTTTAATCACTGATAATGAAGAGTTCCATACTCAATCAGTAGCTGAATATGCTGCTAACCTTTGCGCCAATGTAATAGGTCAGTATATCTTCGGAGCACTAGCTCATGAAAGTAAAGAACAGCTTGATGAATGGTGTACAGGCCTCCGTGAGTATTACAAAAAACTCTTGTTTGAATTCTATAGTTGTATGAAGAAACTGGACCCAGGTCTTATTGTTTCTAGCCCTGATTCAGCTATATACTCAGTAGTCGACGTTAGAAATGTTGTAAAACCAGGATTTGATTCAATCGAATTTGTTATGTATTGTGCCCAAGAAGGCTCAGTGGATTTCCACGGAGTGGAAACAACTCTTCTGGTAGCACCTATGAAAGGTTTCTATGATCTTAAACCAGGCGAATCTAATCCAGGAAGCACTCAGATGCGTATCGCATTCGTAGAAACTCCAGAAAACATGGCAAAAGTTCCTGAATTATTCGTTAAGCTTCTAAGAAAATATGAGGATATACGTTAATCATACTTAAATTATACACCAAAAGAAAAAAGAGCCATCTCGCAATAGAAATTACTTTCTATTGCGAGATGGCCCTTTTTATATTTTTTTCCTTATATCAGTTTTAAATAGATAATTTCCCTATTTTCATAGCACTTTCCAAACTTTTAGCAGATGCTATAAACCCTGCTTTGTGACAAAATATAGCATCATCTATTTTAAGTATAGAATTTATTTCCTCACTTGATTTTCCTCTAATTGATTCTAATAGATCTTTTCTTGCTTCAAAAGTATCAGCAGTTTTCTTTACAGTTTGAATCTTATACTCTGCATTATTATCATTTGGAGAAATAACGAATAATATCTCATTATTTATATCTACTTTTAGTAACTGTTTAAGCCAAGGACAACCGGTTTTTAAAACCATTATTTCATTAGTCTTTCTATTTTGAAAGGCTTCATCTACTATTACCCTTGCTTTTATAACAGAAACTTGTCTGCTTATTATTCTTTTTATAACCTCAGTAGCATACCCAACAGCTTCTTCAAATGCCTCATCTTTTGAATCATCAGAATCCCATGCAGGATTAAAACTTTGGATTATATCACTTATTGTAGTTACATTAATTTCTGATTTTATATCTATTCCATTATCTGTAGCATCAATACCCTGAACTAAATTTTTATCAACACAATCAAAAATGGATCTTATGTCCTCTTCATCAAATTCAGAATTAAACTTTTGTATTACTCTTGACCCAAACTCTCTCCAAACCAAACCACAAGCAGCATATGGAACATCGTTTTCTCTTATTTCTTTGTCTAATTGGTGATGGTCGAATTCTCCAAATCCTATGTCATATACAAAATCTAAAGTTCTAAGTATATTCTCATCCCTTGTCCTTGTTACCTTTATATCCCCTAGTAGTAGACTAAGTATAGCTGTAGCCATAACATCGTCTGCATGAAATTTTCCGTTATGTGTTCCTAAGGTTTTAATATTATTTTCATTAATCATTATTTACCTCTTTTATATTTATTATAATTTACTTATTCCTGCAATATATTCTACAATTTCATCATCACTGCTAAAATCATCTTTATTAATCCAAGTTACTCTTGGATCTTTTCTAAACCAGGTAAGCTGCCTTTTAGCATAATTTCTACTTCCTTGTTTAATCATTTCTATAGCTTCATTTAAAGATATTTCACCATTTAAATAGTATAGCACTTCTTTATATCCTATACCCTTCATTGACTGCATATTTGAATTGTAGCCCATTTCTTTTAATTTTATAACTTCATCTATTAAATTGTTTTCAAACATTATATCTACGCGTTGATTTATTCTGTTATACAATTTTTGTCTATCCATATTTAGTACAAAATAATGTACATTATAAGGAATATCCAAAACGTTTTGCTCTGCTTTAAACTCACTCATAGGTTTACCACTTACTTTGTACACTTCTAAAGCTCTAATAACTCTCTTTAAATCATTAGGATATAGTTTATTATAGGATTCCTCATCAATATCTTTAAGTAAGCTATGTACATATTCGTTTCCTTTTTCATCTGAAAGTTTTGTAAGATACTCTCTATACTCTTCATCTTTGTTGGTACGCGCAAAGCTATAGTTGTATATTAACGAATTTATGTAAAACCCAGTTCCACCAACGAGCATTGGGAGTTTATTTTTATTACTTATATCTTCAATAGCACTTTCAGCTCTTTCTTTAAACTCAGCCACACTAAACTCTTCACTAGGCTCTATGATATCTATTAGATGATGAGGAACTCCCCTCATCTCCTCGAATGAAATCTTAGCAGAACCAACATCCATACATTTGTATATTTGCATTGAATCTGCTGATATGATCTCTCCATTTAGCTTTTGCGCAAGTTTTATAGAAATTTCTGTTTTACCTACAGCTGTAGGGCCTGCTAAAATAAATAAATCTTTCATATTTTCACCTTTTTTCTATTGTATTCTTTTAAATCTTTTTTCTAGTTCATTAAGTGTAACTTTTATTATTGTAGGTCTTCCATGGGGACAAGTAAAAGGTTCATCAATATATCTTAAATCATCAATTAATTTGTTCATTTCAAGCTCTGTTAGTTGATTATTTGCTTTTACAGCTGCTTTACATGCCATAGATGCTATACGATTATATTTAACTTCTATAGTTTTACCGCTGCCCATATTTTTTAAATTATCTAATATTTCATTAAAGAGATTTTTAATATCCGGTTTACCAAGTATTATTGGAACTTCCCTAATACTTATTGTGTTTTCACCAAATTCAATAATGTCAAAACCAGAATTTTTAAACACTGCTTCATTTTCAATATAATAAGTATAATCATCTTGATTAAGCTCTATTACTATTGGCGTAAGTAAAATTTGGGACAGCACCTCGGAATTTGCAATTTCTTTTTTATATTTTTCAAATAATACTTTTTCATGAGCTGCATGTTGGTCAATTAGGTAAAGCTCATTATATACTTCGCCTAATATATAGGTTTTATTAAATTGTCCTATAATTCGAAGCTCTGGAAACTTTGAAATTTTAGAAACTTCATTTGGTGATGTGATTTCACCCGTCTCATAATTAATTCTATTACTATCTTTAGCATTCTCACTTACCCACGAGCTTTGCAATTCATTAGTAGCTTCACTACCATAATTACTTGTAACTTTTAGATCACTCACATTTGTATAAGATGATTCTTTAAAATTATCCGTTTCATTGTTTAATGTTTTATAATTAAAATCTATTGGGATTTGAACACTCTTTTCTAATTCTTCCCTATCCTTTTCATCTATTACTGTCCTGTTAAAATCATAAATTTCTTTTCTTAATGTGTTCTCTTCAATTTCTTTCTCACTACCATGTGATTTATCTCCTTCTGGTATATCAAAATTGCCTCTTAAACTATCAGCAATTGCTGTATGCACTGCGTCAAAAACAATTTTAAACACAGCTTTATCCTCCTGAAATTTAATTTCAGTTTTTTGTGGATGAACATTTATATCTATATACTCAGGGAAAATATCTAAAAATATAACAAAGAAAGGAAATTTGTGAACAGTCAAAAAAGATTTAAATGCATTTTCAACGGCCGCAGTAATTAAACCACTTTTAATATACCTTTTATTAACAAAAATACTTTGTCTATTTCGGCTTCCACGACTTATCTGTGCATTACCAATATATCCATGAACAGACATTATATCGTTATACCTTTCAAAACTAGTAATATTATCTACAACTTCTTTGCCATATATATATCTAATCGTATCGCAAAGATTTGTAGAGCTATAGGTAGACAAAACCTTTTTAGTATTATTTAGTAGTTTAAAAGAAATCTCATTGTTGGCTAATGCAAGCCTGCCTATAATATCTGATATTAAAGCCGATTCTCTTTGAGGCGTTTTTAAAAATTTTTGCCTTGCAGGAACATTAAAAAACAGATCCTTAACTTCTATTGTTGTACCAACATTACATCCTACTTCTTTAACGTAGAGTATATCTCCTGATGACTGAGATATCTCTTTTCCAAATGAGGATTCTTCAGTTCTACTATTTAATATAGTACGAGATACGGACGCAATACTCGGTAATGCCTCTCCTCTAAACCCTAACGTATGTATTTTATAAATATCTTCAACATATTTTATTTTACTAGTAGCATGAGGCAAAAAAGCCTTTTCTATATCATCTATATGTATTCCAGTACCATCGTCAGTTATCTTTATGGTTTCTTGACCACCATCAACGATTTCTATGCTAATATTTTTAGCACCAGCATCTATACTATTTTCCACGAGCTCCTTGACTACAGACGACGGCCGCTCTACAACCTCACCTGCAGCAATTTTATTTGAAGTTTCAACTTCTAACATATTAATTCTCATGACAACTCACATCCTTAGCTATTTTTATAGCCCCCGCCTATCACTATAGCAACTTAGCCCTATTAACTAGATCGTATAGCTTATTAAACCCATCCATAGGTGTTAGATTAAGGATATTTATATTTTTAATTTCTTTTAACATATTATCCTTTTCTATGTCTGTAAAATTAATTTGAGTAATTTCATCGTTTTCTATCTTCGGTACATAAGTTACAGCCGCTTCTTTCGCCACGATATTTTCAATATCTTTTTTATTATTAGCTTTATTAGGTTGTTTAATTTTGGAAAATTTATTGCTTTTTAAGTCAATTTCCGTAGTATTGTTAAGATTCTCTAGTGACGCTAGAATTTCATTTGCCCTATTTATTACATCCTCTGGTAGACCTGCAAGCTTTGCAACCTCTATTCCATAGGATTCATCAGCTCCACCGGGAACAATTTTTCGAAGGAATACAATTTCATTTTCAATCTTTTTTACAGCTACAGAATAATTTTTAACACCCTTAATCATACCTTCAAGTTTTGTTAACTCGTGATAATGGGTAGCAAATAAGGTTTTACTCCTTAAATTAGAATTCTTACAAATATACTCAATTACTGACCAAGCAATACTTAATCCATCATAAGTACTAGTACCACGACCTACCTCATCAAGTAAAACTAAACTTTTATTTGTTGCATTTTCTAATATATTGGATACTTCCCACATCTCAACCATAAAGGTACTTTTACCCGCAGCAAGATCGTCTGAAGCGCCTATTCTCGTAAATATCTTATCACATATGGATATATCTGCATCTATGCAGGGAACAAAACTTCCTATCTGAGCCATAATAGTTATTAATGCGACTTGACGCATATAGGTAGATTTACCCGCCATATTAGGTCCAGTTATTAGTAGTAATTGATTATCCTCAGCATCCATGCATGTATCATTTTCAATGAAAGTATTTGTAGGCATCATTTTTTCAACTACAGGATGCCTCCCACCTTTTATATTAAAAATACCCTTAGTATTTATTTTAGGTTTGGTATAATTATTTTCAAGGGCGATTGTAGCTAGGGAACTTAAACAATCAATTTCTGATATTAACTTTGCAGTATTTTTCATTCTTTCTATGTGTTTTTCAATTTCTTCTCGAATACCTGTAAATACCTCATATTCGATATTGACTAATTTTTCTTGTGCTCCTAAAATTTTCTCTTCCATTTCCTTAAGTTCAGGAGTAATGTATCTCTCCGCGTTAGACAAGGTTTGTTTTCTTATATACCTGCCCTCCGGAATTGACCCAATATTTAATTTGGTTACTTCAATAAAATAACCAAACACTCTGTTGTACCCTACTTTTAATGACTTTATTCCAGTTATTCTTTTTTCATCATTTTCTAATGTAGCAATCCATTCTTTGCCATGGGCCTTAGCTTGCCTTAGCTCATCTATTTCACTATTAAAGCCTTCCTTAATAATATTTCCTTCTTTAATAGAAATAGATGGATTTCCAATGATAGAATTATCTAAAGTATTATATATATCTTGCAAATCATCTAAGTTTAAATATATTTTTTTCGTTAATTTGCTATTAAGTCCTGCTAAAATGGATTTAACCCTTGGTATTTTTTCTATAGAATTTTTAAGAGAAATCAATTCTTTTGCATTAACATTCTTTGAAGAAATTTTCCCTACAAGTCTTTCTATATCATAAATATCCACGAGCACATCTTTTAAATCTTCGTGGAAGGTAGTATTACCTTTTAGTTCTTCTACGGCCTCTAATCTTTCATCTATTAAGCTCTTGTTTATTAAAGGTTGATCTAACCATTTACGGAGTCTTCTAGCTCCCATGGCAGTATTAGTTCTATCTAATACCCAAAGCAAAGAGCCCTTCTTAGTTTTATCTCTTAAAGTTTCCGTAAGCTCTAAGTTTCTCCTAGAATTCGCATCTAAACTTACATAATCTAAAATATCATAATATTCTATAGTATCTATGTGAGAAAGTGATTTTTTTTGTGTATCCATAATATAACTAAGCAATCCTGAAATGCTGCTAATTAAAGTTTGTGAGAAGGTGTTCTCACAAAAGTTATGAAACTGATTTGTAATTAAACTTTCGTCTTTCAGAGTAAAATACTCATTTGGGTAAGACGAATACAAAACATTAAATCTTTCTTTTATAGCGCGCAGTATCTCCTCAGATATATCCTCTGACACAATAATTTCTTTTGGATTAAACTTTGAAATTTCATCTAATATAGTAACAATGTTAAATTTAGTATCTGTGCAAGTAAATTCACCAGTTGATACATCACAAAAACACACTCCACAGAAGTTAATTTTTCTGTCAATGTAAATGCTCATAATATAATTATTCTTAGTTTCTTCTAAAAAACCGGAATCAGTGTAAGTTCCCGGCGTAATTATTTTAATAATATCTCTTTTAACTATGCCCTTTGTAAGTGCTGGATCTTCCACTTGCTCACATATGGCAACCTTATATCCTTTTGCAATTAGCCTTCCTACATAGGTATTGGCAGCATGGTACGGTATTCCGCACATAGGTGCCCTTTTCTCAAGGCCGCAGTCACGTCCTGTAAGGACTAATTCTAATTCTTTTGATGCAACCTGCGCATCGTCAAAAAACATTTCATAAAAGTCACCTAATCTAAAAAACAATATACAGTCCTTGCATGTTTCTTTTATTTCAAAATATTGTACCATCATTGGAGTTAATGCCATTGTCATACCACCTTGCTTTCATCTGCATGTAAATAATAATTGTTAATTTTTATATAAGGGACATTCAAGTAAATAACAAGTCGGTATTCTAGCCTAATGACTTGTTATTTACTTTCATGCCCCTAATATGCATTTATTCTCATGCACCTTATATTTCTTCTCCTAAAAGTGAAAAAGAGTGTGCCTCAGTTATTTGAACTGATACGAGATCTCCAATAGCTTTGTCGTTCCCCTCGAAGTTCACTAATTTTCCATTTCTAGTTCTTCCACTTAATTTGTTTTTATCATTTTTACTATAACCTTCTACCAACACTTCCACTATTTTACCTACACATTCTCTGTTTCTTTCTGCACAATTTCTATTAACAACTTCAATTAATCTATTAAATCTTTCATGCTTAACATCGTCTGGCACTTGGTCTAGCATTTCATCAGCAGGAGTTCCTTTTCTTTTAGAATAAAGGTACGTAAATGCTAAATTAAATTTTACCTCTTCCATAAGGCTTAGAGTCTCTGCAAAATCTTCCTCTGTTTCTCCTGGAAATCCAACGATAATATCTGTACTTATTCCTACATTAGGTATTGTCGTTCTAATATCTTTAACCAAATCCAAATATTGCTGCCTATCATAATGTCTATTCATTTTATTTAGAAGATTAGACGAACCTGATTGTACTGGTAAATGAACATGTTCACAAATCTTATCACCTTCAGCAATCACTTGCATTACCTCATTAGATAAATCCTTAGGATGAGATGTCATAAATCTTAATCTCTCTAAATTTTCAATAGTGTTAATTCTTCTAAGTAACTGTGCAAAATTTATTTCAGGAGTTAATCCCTTACCGTAGGAGTTAACATTTTGACCAAGTAAGGTTATCTCTTTGTACCCTTGTGCAACCATAGCTGTTATTTCATTAATAATTTCTTCAGGCTTTCGACTTCGCTCGCGGCCTCTCACATAAGGTACTATGCAATAAGTGCAAAAATTGTTGCAACCATACATAATTGTAACAAAACCTTTTAAATTATTTCCCCTATCTATTTTAATTCCTTCTATAATATTTTCTTCTTTATCCCAAATTTCAACGATAGATGATTCTCCACCTTGTATTCTATTTAAGTACTCTGGGAATTTATGAGCATTATGTGTTCCAATGATAATATCTACAAATGGAAATTTAGTAATTATATGTTTTGCCATACCATCTTGCTGCATCATACATCCAATAATCGCAATTATAAGCTTTGGATTATTTTTTTTCATTGTTTTTAAAGCGCCTATATTTCCATCAACCTTTTGCTCTGCGTTCTCTCTAACACAACAAGTGTTGAATATAATTATATCAGCAGTTCCCTTATCCAAAGTTCTCTTATATCCCACTGGTATTAGCATACCAGATAATTTTTCAGAGTCCTCCTCATTCATTTGGCATCCCCATGTTTCTATGTAGTAATTAAGTATTTTATTCATTAGTGCATTCTCCTTTATAAAAAAAAGTATTAATACATACCATTATATATAATATGAAAGCTTTTTTAAAGTCATTTTTAATAATTGATTATATAATTAATCTATTTTAAATATATGTATGAATCAGATTATACTTTTACCAGTTGTTTTTCTATTTTAATATAGCAAAAATTACATATTATAATCTTTTAATTAGCACTTATATTTGTTTTTTATTTCTAGATTAAATTTCTGTTTTTAGGATAACCTACCTAAGAGGAGTGATTTTATATGTATGATGCAAAAAAAGAAAAGACTATTAAAGATACGAGTTTACAATACAATTGCATAGGTGACAGAAGTTATTATTGTATGTGTAACCATAGTAATATGCTAAACATGAAAGCATCCTATGTTCCTGTTGAACTTATACTAAACCAGTTTAATGACATTTCAGAAGGAATGTCACCTACCTCTATAAGTGAGAATTCCTTACTATAACAAAAGAAAAACCTAAGTGGAAGTCTTAATCTCCATCTGAAGTCATTGATATTTCAGCTCCGCAGGAGATGATTTAATGACATTTCAGAAGGAATATCCCCCACTTCTGTTAGTGAGAATTCCTTACTATAACAAAATAAGAATGCTTTCTGATATTGAAGATAAAATATAAAAGAGATAGAATCCTCTATCTCTTTTTATGTGCATTATTAAGCTTTGGTTTTTTTCCAAGTATAAACTTCCTTTTTAACATTAAAACCTAATGAAATATATAATTTTAAAGCGAAAACATTATTAGAATCCACCTTAAGTGAGACTTTAGAAAAGTCATTATCCATAGCTATATTAAGCAAATACCTTAAAAGCACTTTCCCATATCCTTCTTTTCTGTATTTCTCTACTATTCCGAAATTTACTATGACTGCTACCTTATCTTCAACTATAATTTGTCCATATCCAATGGGTATATTATCAAGTTCAATAAATATTGCGCCCTTATTAAAATAATATTCCTGTGCTTCATCATAATAGATATCTTCTATATTTATTGGAATTCTATCATCATTTTTAAATATTTCATTTTGTAATAAACAGCGTTCTTTTTCATTTTTATCCTTTTTTACTATAGAAAAAGTAATATTACTAGGAACAAGGGTATTAAAATATTCTTTGCACTCTACTTCTAGTTCCATAACTCCCTTTAATCTCGTAAATCCTAACTCAGTTAAAATATCTATGTTCATTCCATTATCTTCACATTCATAAGTTATTAAGCTATTACTTACCAGTGAACTAATTAAAGTTTTATAGCAGTAGACTAAATTATTATCCTCTATTACATTTATTGAATTAATGGAACTATGATATTTAGTATGTTTTTCAAACCATATATAACCTATATAATTATTTTTTTCTAATAGTAAGTTTACAGTTTTTCTTAAAAACAATTTTTGAATAATGTTACTATTATCATACTGTTCAAAGAAACCTGTATTCGATAAGCTAAAGTTAGTATTAATTTTACTGATTTTTCTAAAACTATCAATATTTTTTAAAGTTAGACTTATTAATTTATACATTTAACTTTACTCCAATAATATTTATTTTTAAATAAATTTGATTATTTATAAAATTTTAATACATTTATAATTATAAATCTACTATTAATAGTTTTACAAGAAATTTATTATAATTTATGAATATTCTTCTAAAAAGCTTAAATATTCATTAAAAAACTTCTCTTGAGCTTCATTGTGGCATGTTATTTTATTAAGTTTATGCAAATATTTAGTCTCAGACCATTTTTTTTGTTTCATATATCTCGTCCCCGCTAACTTCCAAAACTTATGAGGGAATATTATTAAGGCAAGCATTATCTCTAAATCTTCTTTGTTTAATTTATTAGTAGAATTATATGCTTCAATCAGAACTTTAGCAAAATTAAAATCCCACCCATAAGCTTTTTCGAACATCAATCTCCGAATAAGTCTCCCCAAATCACTTATTTGTAAATCAATCATAATACTATCAAGGTTAATTATGAAGTACTCTCCATCCTTTTTAATTATGTTCTGATAACAATAGTTATTATGACATATTATTTTTTTATCATTTGCTACTTTTGATAACTTATAATACTGTGACTTATTTAGAATATTAATGGAAGACATACCTCTATTATAAAAGTTATCAATGTTTTCTAGAAAATGAATATCAAATTCATTTTTTATCCTTTTGCCAGTAATTATTCTTTCGAATCTTTTAAAATCATTTAAATTGTTAGTGAAAATTTTAGGCCAATTCTTTAAATTGTTTGGTATATGAATTTTATTATGGTCAATTTTATTTGAGGTGTTATGAAATTGTGCTAAGAGTTTTGTACAATTCACAGCTTCATCAATATCAGTTAAATCACATTCACAGCCTTCTAACCATTCTGTTAAGTAATATATATTTTTTTTATAGCTTACAGAAAAAGCTCCGTCTTTTGTTCTAAAATATTTAGGTGTATTTGTAAAGTTATTCAGTAGTAGTTCTTCTGTTAAAATACAACCATTTTTAACCTTACTTCTTCCATGCCTCATTTTCTTTAAACAGAAATCACCATTATCTGTTGTAATCTTATATGCACTTCTAACTTTTTCAGCAGTTATTAACTCTAATTTATACTTCCTAACTACATTTATTAATGTTTGCATCTTTTTATTAGTAATTATATTTAAGCGATCAATTGTTCTTGAATTACCTTTCAATTTTCTCTCTCCCATAATAGTACTATTAAATTATATTAGCTAATTTAATTTAGTATTCAATAATTCGTAAAAATTATAAAAAAACGTGCTTGCATAATTTTATGCAACACGTTTTTTATGAGAAATTTTCTTAAAGAAAATGTTGTTCTTCTATAATTTATTATTTCATTTTTAAAATTGCCTCTTTAATAACCCAATCCGGTGTTGAGGCTCCGGCTGTGACCCCTATACTCTTAACATTTTTATCTTTTATAAATTCATCAGGAATACCTAATAAATTTTCTACATGTATTGTATTTTCACAATTTTTCTTACATATTTCATAAAGCTTTGTAGTATTGGAACTATTAAAACCGCCAATAACAACCATAGCATCAACTTTAATTGAAAGTTCTTCTGCTGATTTTTGGCGCACTTCAGTTGCACTGCATATAGTGTTGAATGCAACTATTTCCTTACAGCTTTTTATTACCTTGGTTAATACATCCTCCCAAGTAGCCTGCCTCTCTGTTGTTTGAGATACCACACATACTTTATTTGATATATTACCGAGCTCCGTGCCACTCTTAAGTATTACTGCAGAATCATTACACCATCCATTAATTCCAATAACTTCGGGATGATTTTTATCTCCAACTATAATTATATGATATCCTAAATCGTAATATTTTTTCACCTTTTTATGAATATTGGCTACATAAGGACATGTTGCATCTATTACATTAAGGCTAGTTTCTTTTAAAATATTTATTGTTTTTTCAGATACTCCATGCGATCTTATAATAATCGTATCATTTTCTTTTAATCTTGAGATATTATCAAGTTCTATAGGAAATATTGAATTCTCTTTCAAAAAATCCACAACATCAGTATTATGAATAAGTGGCCCTAGTGTATAGATTTCATTATTATATTTTTCTTTCATATTTAAAGCTGTATCTACAGCTCGTTTAACTCCAAAACAAAAACCAGCTGAATCTGCTAGTGTTATTTTTCTCATACTGCCACCTCCATATATAAGTAATCGTAAAAAGTACTGAATTAACTATTCTTAATTTTCAAATTAATATATTCCACAATTGTTTCAACTACTCCATTAATGCTTAAATCAGAGGAATCGATTTCTATAGCATCTTCCGCTTTTATAAGTGGACTAGTCTCTCTATGTGTATCAATATAATCTCTTTTTATAATATCCTTTAAAATAGTATTGTAATCAACTTCTATATCCTTAGAAATTAATTCTTCATATCTTCTTTTCGCTCTCTCTTCGCTACTAGCAGTTAAGTAAAATTTAAAAGTAGCATCCTTAAGTACAACTGTACCAATATCGCGTCCATCCATAATAACATTAAATTTTTTGGCTATATTTTGTTGTAGCTTAACAAGTATTTCTCTGATTTCAGGAATAGCTGCATACTTTGAAACATTGTTGCTTATAATAGGCATATTTATCATATCTGTCAAATCTTCCTTATTAACAAATAGACGATCTTCTTCAAAATGAATTTCTAAAGATTCCACCATTTTAAGTAAATCATCTACATTGCTTTCTGATATGTTTGCATTCATTGCCTTTAAAGTAACTGCTCTATACATTGCTCCCGTGTTAATATACATAAGACCAAATTTTTCACCTATCATTTTAGCTATAGTACTTTTACCTGCACCTGCAGGTCCATCTATGGCAACGGAAATTCCCATACTAATTCACCCCTCGTTTATAAAGATGCTAGTTTTAATAGCATTAATTTGCTACTAGACGTAGCATTAAATTACCCTACATTATTCCCGGCTAAATTCCCTGTTGATAATGCTATTTGAAGGTTATAACCTCCTGTATATGCATCTACATCTATCATTTCACCTGCAAAATAAAGATTATCAATTTTTTTTGATTTCATGGTAGAAGCATCTATCTCTAAAGTATCTACTCCACCACTAGTTATAATTGCTTCTTCTATTGGGCGAAGAGACTTAATATTAAACGTTAAATTTTGGAGTAAATTTACTACGGTTTTTCTTTCTTCTTTAGTAATAGAATTCACTTTTTTATCTTCATCAATATTAGATAATTGAATTATTGTATTAATTAGTTTTCTAGGAAGTAAATCATCTAATGAATTCTTAAAAGCTTTGTTTGCATATTTCAAGAAATCACTTTGAACTCGCTTATCAAGTTCAACTTCACTTAATGCTGGTTTAAGATTTATCACAGCCTTAAATTTTTCTCCTTCTTTTATAAAACTACTTGCGCTTAAAACAATAGGTCCTGAAGCACCATAATGTGTAAAAAGCATTTCCCCAAACTCTTTATATAGACTCTTATTCTTACTATTAGTAATTTTTAATTCTACATTTTTTAGAGAGAGGCCCTGTAAATCCGAAACCCACGTTTCATCAAACTCTATTGGTACAAGTGATGCTTTAGGTTTAATTATATTGTGTCCTAAAGCACGAGTATAAGATAAACCTTCACCAGATGATCCCGTTTGTGGATATGATAAACCGCCGGTACATAATATAAAGTAATCTCCATATACATAACTTCCATCAGCAAGCTGTACTCCGACAATCTTCTGATTATCCCTAACTAGCTTTTTCACTTTTGAGTTTAATTGCACTTTAACATTTTTATTTCTTAATTCCGTAGTAAACGCTTTTATAATATCCGAAGACTTATCTGACTCTGGAAATACTCTATCTCCTCTTTCAACCTTAAGGTTAACTCCTAATTCTTTAAAGAAATTCATTGTATCTTCATTAGTAAAGGAATATAAAGAACTATATAAAAAATGAGGATTACATGGTATATGTTCAAAAAAATCACCAATATCCTTCGCATTTGTAATATTGCATCTACCCTTCCCAGTTATATAAAGTTTTCTCCCTAATTTTTCATTTTTTTCAATGAGTACCACATCATGTTTTGATGAAGCTGTAACAGCTGCCATCATACCTGCTGGTCCTCCTCCAATAATAACTACTTTTGCCACCTAATCACTCCCTTATAATACTTACAATTATAAATTTATAAATTAATATAATACATTAATTTATTCAACCTTATTTAAAAATAAACACCGTAATTCAAATAAATATATGCATTCTATTATATCACACTCTTTTATATAACTAAAAAATAAAAAAATAAAAAAGGGAATCCCCCTAAAAGGATTCTCTTTGAAATATATACTTAAGAATTAATAATTTCCTTGTGCGTGCATTGCTTCTGCAACTTTAACAAATCCTGCGATGTTAGCTCCTGAAACTAGATTATAACCAAATCCAAATTCTTCTGAAGCATCTTTACAATTTTTGTATATATTAATCATAATTTCATGTAATTTTTCATCAACTTCTTCAGCCGTCCATGATAACCTCATGCTATTTTGACTCATTTCAAGTGCTGATGTAGCAACTCCGCCTGCATTTGCAGCCTTAGATGGTCCTACATTAACGCCCATTTCTAAGAAGTAGTCAACTGCTTCGTTAGTACATGGCATGTTAGCACCTTCACAAACAAATTTTATTCCATTTGCGACTATTTGTTTAGCGTGCTCTATATTAATATCGTTTTGTGTAGCACAGGGTATTACTATATCAACTTTTACATTCCATGGTTTTTCTCCAGCATGGAATTCAACATCATACTTGTCAGCATAGTCCTTAACCCTTGAGCCTTTATTTACCCTTAACATTTCAACTAAGTAATCTATTTTCTCTCCTGTTATTCCATTTGGATCGTATATATATCCGTCTGGACCTGAAAGTGTAACTACTTTACCACCTAAATCAGCAACTTTAGTGCAAACACCCCAAGCAACGTTTCCGAAACCTGAAGTAGATACTGTTTTACCTTTAAAATCTAGCCCTTCATGTTTAAGCATTTCTTCACAGAAATAAGCTATCCCAAAACCTGTAGCTTGTGGTCTTATTAAACTTCCGCCATACGCTAACCCTTTTCCTGTAAGAACTCCATTTTGAAAAGTTCCTTTAATCCTTCTGTATTGTCCATATAAATAGCCAATTTCTCGTCCTCCAACACCAATGTCTCCAGCTGGAACGTCAACATCTGGCCCTATATATCTGTAAAGTTCAGTCATAAAGCTTTGGCAGAATCTCATTATCTCAGCATCTGATTTCCCTTTTGGATCGAAATCAGAACCACCTTTACCTCCACCTATTGGAAGTCCAGTTAATGAATTCTTTAACACTTGTTCAAATCCTAGAAATTTAATGATTCCAATATAAACTGAAGGATGAAATCTTAAACCGCCTTTAAATGGTCCTATACATCCATTAAATTGCACTCTAAAACCACGGTTAACCTGTGTAACGCCTGCATCATCTATCCATGGAACCCTAAACATCATTTGTCTTTCAGGTTCACAGAATCTTTCTAACAGGTTTGCCTCAATATACTCTGGATGTTTTTCTAAAACTGGTCCTAAAGATCCTAAAACTTCTTCAACTGTTTGTAAAAATTCAGGTTCATTAGGATTTCTCTTTTTAACATTTTCTAATACTTGCTCTATATATTCTTTTACTTCCATAATTTATTTCCTCCCTAAATTAATGTTTTATTTGGATTTAATACATATATATGTATGTATATATATACTAGATTGCTACTACTTTGCACATAATTTATAGTATGCACTATTTCTTCCTCATTTAAAGAATTATAATTATATTTTAAAATAAAAAGCAAATATTTATATCCACTTATCTCATACTAATCATCCTAATCTTTATCTTTATAAGAATAAACTTGATATTCTTCCCATACGGTCTCCAAATTAGAAAATGTCCTTGAAATTTTTTCTTTTTCTCTTAATCCCACAGCAATAATTAATGCGTTTATTACACTGAGTGGCGCTACTAAAGAATCAACAAATGAAGCCATATTACTTTGAGCTATTAATGTATAGTCAGCTTTAGCAGCTAGTGGAGATAATAAACCATCTGTAATTGCTACAACATTAGCATTTCTACTTTTAGCAAAAGCCAAAGCTTCAATTGTTCTTGTTGCGTACCTTGGAAACCCTATTCCAATCACTACGTCTTTTTCATTAACATTAAGCATCTGCTCAAATATATCGCTGACACCATATGCTACGACCTTAACATTATCTAAAATAAGATTTAAATAAAAACCCAAAAATTCTGCTAATGCAGATGAACTTCTAAGTCCGATTATGTATATTCTTTCAGCCTTAAATAGTGAATTTACTATCTCTTCAAAAGTTTTATAATTAATCTTCTCCAGAGTAGCTCTAATATTTTCCATATCAGCTTTTAATACACCTTTTAATGCATTTTCTTGCGTAATGAAGTCGTTAGACAACTCAATTCTTTGAACGGTAGTTAGCTTATTTTTAATTAATTCTTGAAGAGCTTTCTGTAGTTTTGGATAACCAGTGAAATCTAACTCATTAGCAAATCTTACAACAGTAGATTCACTTACTCCTACACTAGTACCTAATTTGGCTGCTGTCATAAATGCTGCCTTATCATAGTGTTTTAAAATATATTCTGCTATTAATTTTTGCCCCTTACTTAACCGTGGAAACTTGATTTGAATAGACCTCATCAAATCTTGTTTGCTGTTTTCCATAACCAACTCAATCCTTTCATATCCCACATATAATGCATCATTTAATTATAGATTTTTCAAATATTTTATTTCATCTTCAGTCAAGTTTCTCCATGAACCCTTTTCCATATCGCCTAATAAAATATTGCCCACAGAAACTCTTTTTAATGCAATAACTGGATGTCCTATTGCATCACACATTTTTCTGATTTGGCGATTTTTTCCTTCATGTATAGTAATTGTAGCCCTGCAGTTGAATCCAACCCTCTTATTTATTTGAAGATCCGCTTTCGCTGTAATGTATCCTTCAATATCTATCCCATTACAGAACTTAGATATTTCTTCTTCATTTGGGCATCCTTCTAGTATTGCTAAATAAACTTTGTTGATTGCTTGTCTTGGATGAATAACCTTATTATAGATATCCCCATCATTCGTTAATATAATTAAACCACATGTATCATAGTCTAACCGTCCTATGGGATATATTCTTTCTTTTACCTTCACCAAATCTAGAATAGTTTTTCTTTCTTTTTCGTCCTTTACAGTAGATACTATCCCTTCTGGTTTATTTAGTGCAATGTAAACTTTGTTTTCTTCCATATTGATAATTTTATTATCCACATGTACCCTATCTTTTTCAGGGTCAACTTTATGACCAAGTTCTGTAACCATTAAATCATTTACTTTTACTCTTCCTGCTGTAATTATTTCCTCACATTTTCTTCGTGAAGCAACACCACAGCTCGCCATGAATTTTTGCAATCGTTCTTCCACTATATCACTTCCTAATATTATTTTAGTCACTGTATAAATATATATCTCCTATTAAAAAAATTTCATAAGCTAAATTCCACTTAATAAATGAATATCACAATAAATGTATTTTTCACCAAATATTTCTAACCACATTCCATAATCTATTATGAATTAAAATTGATTTAAAATTAAAATTAATATATATATAAATAAGTCTTCACGGATAATTATATAGTATATTAATAAAAAATCAATTGTTGAAAAATTATTTTTCATTTTAAAACACAAGCACCGTTAATAATGCAATATATTTCCAAGGAAATATATTGCATTATTGACGACTTCAATTACTAATAGATTTAACTTGTTTTTATTTTGATGTATCTAATGCTATAATATACACAAAATATATTATTATAAAAGGAGGATATACTATGAACTTTACTAATTACTACATGCCAACAAAAATATTACTAGATGAAGACGTAGTACTAAAAAACAGCAATTTATTTTGTAATTATGGAGAAAAAGCTTTAATTGTTACTGGTAAAACCTCTTCAATCACTAATGGTTCATTAAAAGATGTTACTAATGCGTTGAAAAAAGAAGGAATTACATATGATGTTTTTAATAATGTAGAAGAAAATCCCTCTTTAGAAACTGTAGAAACCATTGCAAAACTTGGAATATTACAAAAATCTAATTTCATTATTGGAATCGGAGGGGGATCTCCCATTGATGCCGCAAAAGCAGCCGGTGTGCTCATAAATAACCCAAATGATACAATATATAATTTGTTTGAAAGCCCAAATTTAAAATCTATACCTATAATTGCCGTACCAACAACAGCTGGAACAGGAACCGAAACAACTCCATACTCTATAGTTACAGATAATGAACTACAAACAAAGCATGGTATATGTCAAAGAATATTTCCTGAATATGCTATGCTAGATGTAAAATATCTAATGTTTTTACCAGAAAAAATAACTATTAATACTTCAGTAGACGCTTTATCACATTTAGTAGAAGGATATTTGTCAACAAACGCAAATATCTTAAGTGATGCTTTAGCAGAAAAGGGGTTAAAATTATTTGGTGAATGTCTAAATATGATAAAAGAAAAAGATTTCACCTATACTATACGAAAAAAACTAATGGTAGCTTCAACTTTAGCTGGTATGGTTATAGCGCAATCTGGAACATCTCTTCCACATGGAATGGGTTATGCTCTTACATATTTTCATAATATACCTCATGGGAAAGCAAATGGAGTACTTTTAAAGTCATATTTAGAATTTTGCGATGATAAAAGTAAAGTTAAAAAGATTTTATATCTATTAACCCTAGAGAATTTAGATGAACTTGGCTATTTTTTAAACTCTATGCTTGGTGATGTAAATAGTGTAACTTATGAAGACATATGTTCTTATAGTGATAAAATGACCTTAAACAATAATAAGTTAAAAAATCATCCCACACCTGTAAAGCGAGAAGATATACTAAATATTTATAAGAATAGTTTCAAATTATAAATATTCCAAAAAAAGCAAATCAATATTTGCTTTTTTTTTAGGGCATTAAAAATAACAAAGACACCACGAGTAGAATACCAAATATAAATAGTGAGTAAGTTAAACTATTCATGTTATACCCTATTTCTTCTATTTTTGATTTTATATTTACAATTTCTGACGTTTCCTCTTCCCTCTCAATTTTGCATTTGTTAATATCTTGAGTACTAAATAAATTAACAAATTCGCTTCTCATTCTTCTTATAATAGATTTTCCATAATCGATTTCCCTTTTACTAATTGAATCAATACTGCTCCCTATAAAAGTAACACTGTTAACTACTGAACGGTCAATTATATGAAAAATAAAGCAACTAATAAAAATAATACCTTTTCCTAGAGGCTTATATATATGTTTTTCTAAACTTATCCAATTCAAGGTTGGATTCACATAATACCAATTAGTACCTTCCCCTTTTTTTAACACTTTTCTTATAAATCCCATATAAATTACGATACCAATTAATATTATTATAAAGGAGCTTTTAATATTATTAAAAGTGTAGAAATCCACGGCTATTGGTTGTGCATTTCCAAATGGCTTTAAAGCTTTATCTAACACATGTAAGATTACACTCGGATTAAGTCCAATATAAATACTCATTAAGCTAAATATAGCCATTGGTAAAAGTGTCATTTTAGTTATCTTCGCCTTTACTTTTTCAATATTTTGATTGCTTTTTTCTATAAATACAGCTATAAATATTTTCAGTAAATAGGCTACAGTAAAGCTACTACTTATTATAAACACAATTTCACATATTTTAAAAAACATCCACCCATACATATGCTCCGCTTCGATAAGTGCCTCATGCAGCATTGTTTTACTAGTGAATCCATTTAAACCAGGCATCCCTATTACTGATAGAACGCCTATAAAAAACATTATCTTTAATGCATGTTTATTAATTCCAAAGCCACCAATTTTATTTATGCTAACCTCATTTAGCACTAAATATATGGTTCCTGTGCCCATAAATAATAGGGCTTTAAAAATTCCATGATTTATAACATGATACAATGTACCATAAATAGCTATAGTCCTATGCTCTTTCAAAATTCCTATGAGTCCTATTCCAACAAGGATATAACCAATTTGACTCATGCTGCTATATGCAAGAATTCTTTTTATGTTTCTCTGCATCATGGCTAGAAAACCACCAATGAACATATTTAGAAGACCTATCACTAGAATAATAATAGAAATCATAAAATCTCCACTCATAATTACTTCAATAGTTAATATAATTCCAAATATACCGGTCTTCGCTAAAACTGCAGATAAAACAATAGTTGCAGGCGTTGGCGCTGCAGGATATGCCTTCGGTAACCATATATGTAATGGTACCATTCCTGCTTTCACACCAAAACCTATAATAATTAAAGTTACGATGAGATACTTTACATCGCCTAACTTGCTTACGCAAGCTCTAAGTTCACTGATATCTAATGTTTGAGTATAATTATATAGCAAAAATAACCCCATAAGCAAAATAAGACCACCAGTTACTGCCATTATAATGTAAGTATTTCCTGCATCATGCGAATAATCATCTTCATCGTTAATTATTAAGGCATATGATGTAAATGACATAATTTCAAAGAAAGTAAACAAATTTAAAAAATTTTCTGATATGAAAATCCCAATGGTGCTTGCTAGGGTTAACATAAAAAACAGATAATATCTATTCCTGTTTTTAGTATTTTTTAAATACTGTGTTGAATATATTGTAGTTAAAAACCATATCATAGCTGTAAGCCAGACAAAAACATATCTAAACATATCCAATTTCAAATGAAGACCTGTACCCATAATATAAGGTATAGATAACTCTATTGGCTGTACTACAACATATTTATATAATATAGTAATAACTACAAATACAATGGCAGTCATTACAATATTAAAGATATCCCTATATTTTTCATTTTTCATGCCTATGATGTAACCTATTAAAGAACTAATAAGTGGAAACAACAAAATAAACAGTAAATACGTAGTGGATTTCAATATAATACCCTCCTTTCTTAAATTACCTCACTGGCAATTTTCTGAATAAATGAGATAAGCATATTAGGAAATAATCCAAGTAAAACAATTATAATGGTTATCATAACTATGGGTAGTAACATTTTTATTGGCGCTTCTTTAACTATAGTGTTCTCCCCTTTTTTGAAAAAGGCTTCTGTTATAACTGGAAGAAGGTATAGTGCAGTTAATAATGCACTAATAAGCAATATTGCAGGAAAAACCATTTTCCCTTCTGTAAGTCCGCCCTGAGCTAGATACCACTTACTAACAAAACCATTTGTTGGTGGAATTCCGATAAGTGATATTGCAGCTACACTAAAACATCCCATTGTTATTGGCATCTGTTTGCCAATACCTCTAATCTGACTAATCTCTGTTTTCCCCGTAGTGTACATTATCGCTCCAACACAGAAAAAAAGAACAATCTTAATTACTGCATGATTAATTAAATGAATCAGACCTCCAACAAATGCATCTTCATTTAAAAGAACCACGCCTAATAATACATATCCTAATTGACTAATTGTTGAGTAAGCTAACCTCTTTTTTAAATTTTCTTGATGTAATGCTAAGAATGAACCCATTAAAATTGAAATTACTATCAGAATACTTAAAAATATATTTATATGGAGCTGCCTGATTATTTCTGTCCCAAAGATAAAATAACTCATCCGTATAATAGCAAAAATTCCCGATTTTACAACGGCGACTGCATGAAGCAGTGCACTAACTGGAGTTGGAGCAACCATTGCCGCAGGTAGCCATGAATGGAATGGTACAAGGGCTGCTTTAACTCCAAAACCTAAAAACATTGAAGCGTAGCTTACCAAATATAGATTTTTATTATCATTTGTTAGTGATGGCAAAATACCATGAGCATTAAATGTTGTATCATTCGTAATGCTGAATAATAAAATCATTCCAAGCAAAACCAATGTGGCACCTACAAATGAATATATCAGATATTTTTTTCCGCTTTTTAACGCTTCTTTTGAATCAGTGTGAATTACAAGCGGGAATGTTGACAAGGTAAGAAATTCATAAAAAGCGTAAAGTGTTATAAGATTTCCTGAAAAGGCGATTCCTATGGTTACACCAAGCGTTGCAAGAAAAAAAGTATAAAATTTCCTTTCTTTACCTTCGTGTTTCATATATTCCATGGCATAGAAGGTAGTGAAAATCCATAAAATTGCAACTAATAAAGAAAACAATATACTTAACTTATCTATTTTAAAATAAATATCTAGAAATTCATTTATTTTAAATAGATGAATTCTACTTTCTCCAAACACATAAAATATAGTAACTAGAAAAATAAAATTTAATATAACGCCCATACTAACAAAAATATTTCTTTTCTTTTCATCTAATTTTATTGTTGCCATAATTATTGCTAATATAAATGGGAATAAAATTGGTATTATTATTGTGATATTATTCAACTGCGAAGCATCTCCTCTACTTAAGTCCCAAGCTAATTAAATCTATAATACCACTAGACGTTAATCCCACGTAAACCATTGAAATCACTAGAAAAATTACAGGCATCAATTCTTTTACAGGTTTGCTTTTAGATTTATATACTTTATCTTGTAAATTTTCTTCTCCAAAAAATCCATTTATTATGATTGGAAAATAATATACTGCATTTAATAAACTGCTAAGCAATATAACTGCAACTAAAATTGTATCTCCAGATGCTATAGATGCTAAAGATAAGTGCCACTTGCTTATAAATCCAGGCAATATTGGAATTCCTATCATAGATAATGCACCCATAGAAAATAATCCTAAGGTTAGTGGCATTTCTCTCCCTATCCCCTTTAAATGTTCTAATGTTTTATGTCCTGTTTGTTCTATCATTCCACCAACTAATAAAAACAAAGCTGATTTAGTTACCGAATGCCCAATAATATGGAATATAGCAATGGAAACTCCTAAATCAGTTCCAAGACCTATACCAAGAAATATATACCCCATTTGTGCCACAGTAGAATATGCTATAACTCTTTTTATGTTTTTTTGAAAGATAGCAAAAACTGAGCCCATTATCATTCCTAAACTACCTAATATCAATATAATATTCAAAACAGAATAATACTTAATTATTTCCATTCCATAAAGTCTATATAATATCTTAATTAAAAGTAAAACAAATGCCTTTAAAACTAAAGAAGATAAAAGTGCACTTGAGGAGGTAGGTGCACTTGAATGGGCATCTGGTAGCCAATTGTGAAGTGGGAACATAGCACTTTTTACTCCAAGGCCAACAATAAATAAAACTATAGAAATTAGTACTGCATTTGGATAATTTAAGTGGCTTTTAATTAATATTTCATGAATGTAATCTATATTCAAATGCCCAGTCATTGAATACAAATAAGCAATTCCCATAAGTACAAGACCGGATCCGAGGCAACTCATAATTAAATATTTCATAGTGGCTTTTATGTTTTCTTTTTTGTCTTTAACAATAATAGTGCCACAAGACGCAAGTGTCCCTACTTCTATAAATACAAAACAGTTAAACAAATCATTAGAATATACTACGCCGAGTAAGGAACCTATTAAAATGTTTATAAGTAAATAATATAAAGCTACCTTTGATTCTTTGATTTCCTTTTCTATACTATAAATTGAATACCAAATTATCATAAGTGAAACAAATGTAAAAACCAAACCCATTATAGCCTCAATTATTCCAATGCGGAATTCAATTCCATAAGGTGCATTAAAATGTCCAATTCTATATAAATATCCTCCCTTGTTAATAACAAAGATTAAATTTATCACTGCTAAAATTATGACTATTGTCATTGATATTAAACTAATCCCCTTAACAATCTTTGTTTTTTTAATTAAAGGCATTATAAATGCCGGAATGAACAATATCAATATAATTGTAAGTGGAAAACTCTCGATTAGGCTCATTTTAATCACTCCTCATCTTAATAATTTCATCTAGTTCAATGGTACCGTATCCTTCATACAGCCTCACTGTTAGTGCAAGGGCAAATGCTGTTGTACTGACTGCTACAACTATCCCCGTCAGCATAAGAGCAGAAGGAACAGGATTGATGTAACCTTGAATTCCTTTATGTGCCCCTATAATAATGGGGGCATCTTTTCCTAAAATATATCCCTTTCCAATAAAAAATAAAAAAATTGCTGTATCCATTATATTCATACCAATTATTTTTTTTATTAAATTATTATGCAATAATAGTATTGCAAACCCAATTCCAAACAGTATGATTGCGCCAGTCTCATAATAATTATTTATTAATCCTTCCATAATTAAATTTCTCCTCTGTCAAATAAAGTGAAAAAAAAGTATATAGTAATCGCTACAATACTTCCTACTAATATGTTAAGTGGCAATAAAAACCCACCACTGAGTATATTACCTGGAGTTCCTAAACTAGGCTGCGGAAGCCCTAAATGATTTCCACCGGTTATAAAACTATACCCTTTTAATAATCCATAAAATATAATTGCTCCACATAGATAGGTTATTAATCTTGAGTATGGTAATTTTTTATCTGTGAACTTTTTACCATAAATTATTCTATATAAGATGAGACTTGTACCTATAATTGTTCCACCTGCAAATCCCCCACCTGGACTTAGATGTCCATAAAAAATTATATAAATTCCAAAAATCTGAATACAAGGTATTAGTACTTTGCTTACTTCTTTTAAAATAGTACTTTTTATAATAATTTCGTAAGTACCTGTATCCTTAGAGTACCTTTCCTTCTTTAGAAGTAACAAAACTATAATTGAGGCAGTGAACAATACACTTGACTCAACAAAAGTGTCAAAGGCACGGTAATCTAAAATAATACCTGTAACAATATTCATTGCACCAGTTTCTTCTGTTGTTTTCTCTATGTAATAATGTGCAACTTCATTATTAGCAGGATTATCATATTGTCCAAATTTCGGAAGTTCATTAACTCCCAAAAGTAAAATCATAATTAAAGTTGTTGTAATCCCAATAGATAAAAGTTTTCTCATTTTCTTACTCCTTTAACTCTTTTCAGTGTAAGTATAAATAAAATTGTAGTAATACCTGCTCCAACTGCGGCTTCAGTTATTGCTAAATCGGGAGCATTAAGCTGTTGCCATAGACTTGTCATGATAAGGCTATAAACCATAAATACTATTATTGCACCAAGTAAACTTTTTATAGTAGAAACGATTACAGCGGAGCCTATTAAAAACATCAGCATTATCAAACTAAATATCTTCATGTTTTTTCACCCCATTTATTTTCGCAAGAGACGCTTGCCGAGTATACTCAGCCTTAGCAATTAGGTGTGTGGCTATTGGATTCGCAATCCATACAAATACAAAAATTAACACAATTTTCAAACTAACCATGCTTAATCCACTTAATACTACTAATGCAGATAGGCATAATATAGCCCCTAAGGTATCACATTTAGCCGCACTATGGGCTCTTGTAAACACATCTGGAAATCTTATAATCCCTAGTGTTCCAACCATGAAAAAGAATAACCCTCCAAAGAGAAAAATAGCAACAATCAAATCTCTCATATATTTCCCCCTTCTGAATTTTCAATAAATTTAGCTATTACAATAGAAGATAAAAAACTAATCAAAGCATATACTATTGCTACATCCACAAAAAAAGTTTCATTAAGTAAAAATGAAACTATAAGAATAAGTACAATAGTTTTAGTGCCTATAACATTAATAGCAATAAGTCTATCTGCTGCACTTGGTCCCTTAATTGCTCGCAGCATACATAAAAAAATTGTAGCTGATAAAAATAAAATGGAAAAAATCAATAGTTTACTCATAAATGTCTTCCTCAACTTCTAAAATTTTTTTTTCAAAATCCGAATTAATTAGCCCATTTGCAAATTCATCTTTCAAACAATGCACAGTAATTTTATCTTTATCCATTGAAATGGTTAAGGTTCCCGGCGTTAGCGTTATAGAATTAGCAAAAATTGTTTTAAGAAAATCAGATTTTATTTTTGTGTTTATTGTTACTATCTGTGGCGATATTACTATTCGAGGGCTCAAAACTATTTTCGCCACATTAAAATTGGAAACTATTATTTCTTTTATCAATATAATTGTGTAAGATAACCATTTTCCAATACTTTTCTTGAAATTTACTTGTCTATTACTACACATCAAATCCTTATTTAAATTTCTAACTAATAAACTTATTATTATACCAATACAAATAGTTTCAACTTTCGCATTTGCTGATAGAACAATCCAAAATAATAAATATACAATTCCAAAATACATTTTAAAAATCCCCCTATAAATTTTCACTTAGTTTCTTTATATAATTAACTAGCAATAAACATGCCAAATTTTCTATTACAAAAAAATGAAGTTTATAAACCATTGATTTTCAATAGTTTATAAACTTCATTTTTTGTTTTAACTGAAATTTTTCTTTTTTATAAAAGCACCTTATTCAAAATCGTACCAATACGATACACTATATTATTATAGCTAACGATTACATGCACCATTTTGAAACACTTGTATCACATTGATACGATTTTTATAGTTATATTAACTGGTAATGATTACTCTATTCTACACTAATCATTATCTGTGTAGAAATTCAACTTATTAAAGCGACCCAGGGATGATTTAACTAATCTTATATTTTCCCATTTTTCTATACAATGTAGTTCTCCCTATACCTAATATTCTGGAAGCTGCTGCCATATTATCATTTACATTAATCAATGTTTGCATAATAGCATCTTTTTCGATTTGTTCTAATGTAAGTAGTTGCTTTGCGCCACTTACTTCTCCAACATTTTCTTTTTCATTTATATAACTTGGCAAACACTTATTTGTAATTACACTATTATTTTCAGCTACATTTAATACAAGTTGCATAACATTTTGTAATTCCCGAACGTTTCCAGGCCAATTATAATTAATCATACTTTTATAAAAGCTTTCACTTATTCCTTTTATATTTTTTTCATTAGATTCACTGAATTTTTCATAAAAATAATCAATAAATATCTTAATATCCTCTTTTCTGTCTCTAATGGAAGCAATATAAATTGGCATAACATTTATCCGATAAAACAAATCACTTCGGAATTTTCCTAGTTCAACTTCTTTTTTTAAATCTTTGTTAGTAGCTGCTATAACTCTAACATTTATTGGTATAACATCATGTCCTCCAACTCTTACTACCATGTGGTCTTCTAAAACCCTAAGTAAACTTATCTGAGCGTCTAAGGGCATGTCGCCTATTTCATCAAGAAATATTGTTCCACCATTTGCGAGCTCAAATTTCCCTGGATGTCCACCTCTTTTAGCTCCAGTAAAAGCCCCTTCTACATACCCAAAGAGTTCACTAGAAACTAGATCACGAGGAATAGCACCACAATTTAAAAATACAAAGGGCCTATCTTTCCTTCTACTAGCATTATGTATAGCTTGTGTAAACATTTCTTTGCCTGTGCCACTCTCGCCTTGTAAAAGTATAGTATCATCAGTCTTAGCCGCAATTGATGCTAATTTAATAGAATGGGTTATACTTTGACTTTTTCCAAATATATCATCAAAGGTATATCTTGCATTAGCTCCAACAATTTTATTAATCATACTTAGAACTGCCTTTTTCTCTTTAAAAGTAATTAGCACCCCACCTAAGTCACTAGAGCTAAAAATCTTTATGGGGGTAACGTTAACTATACAAGTTTTATTTCTACCCATTTTTGTAGTAAAATCTATTTCTTCCTCCTGATACTCTTTTCCATTATTCATAACATTTATAATATCCTTACCACTATTAGTAGATAAAAGATTACTTATGTGAATATTACGCACATCCTTCCCACTATATCCCAATAGCTTTCTTGCAAATCTATTCATACTAATTATATTACCTTGATTATCTATTCTAATAATGCCCTCGGAAATTGATTCTGTAATTTGGTAAAATTGTTCATTAACTATTCTCAATTTTTTATTGTAATACTCTAACTTCATTTCTTTTTCTATAGCCTTTGCTGCGGCTACTACCATACCTAGCGTATGTGGATGTACAAATTCATAGTTACCTGTAATACTTAATACCCCTAAAACTCTGCCCTTTTCATTTTTTATAGGACATGCAGATGAAGTCCAATTATGATACTCATGTAAATAATGTTCTCCACCAAGTACTTGTATTGGCTCACCAGTTATTAATGAAAGACCAATCGCATTAGTGCCTATTACTTCTTCTTTTACATTATATCCATCTTGTAATACCAGAAATTTATTTTGCCGCATTAAGCTATCCTCTCCAATATGATCTAATACATATCCATCTCTATCTGTTAAACGAATCATAAAATCAGAATTTTGTAGTAGATTGTACAGTGTTTGCATAAATGGTTTAGCTGTCTGTAATAGAGGCATAAATTCCTTATACTTGTTTTTTAGATCATCCTGCGTAAGTTCAATTGTAAAATCCTTTTTAAATGGATCTATATCATTCAACTTACTTCGTTCCCAAGACTTTGAGATAATATCTCGAAGTCCATTTTTATTTAAAATACCCTTTGAAACAAATAATTGCCGCATTTTTATAATATCTTCAGAATTACCAAGCAATTTTTTATTTGTCAAATAAATCCTTCCTCTCATAGCATTTTAATATCATTATATGTCTAATTGTATAAAATGGCTATTGAAAATATCGAATAAGCAAAAAAATTCCCTGAAAAAACAAGGAATTTTTAAGAATCAATTAATTTAACTTAATCATCATTTAAATTGATATGACAGTAACCACCTGGGTTTTTTTATAGATATTTTTGGTGATAATCTTCAGCATCATAAAAACAAGAAAGAGGTTGTATCTCTGTAACTATTGGCTTATCGAATCTACTTTGGACCTCATCCTTTGTTCTTAACATAATGTCTAAATCTTTCTTATCAGTATAATAAATACCACTTCTATATTGATGACCGATATCAGCTCCTTGTCTATTATAAACAGTAGGATCTATTATTCCCCAAAATTTATTTAATATTTTTTCTAGGGATATCACATCTTCATCATAGCTTATTAAACAGGCTTCTGTATGTCCAGTATTTCCCTTACAAACCTCTTCGTATGTAGGTTCCTTCTTTGTACCATTAGCATATCCCACCTTAGTTTCAACAATACCATTTATTTTTGACATATAAGCTTCTACACCCCAAAAACATCCTCCTGCTACAACAATATTTCTCATTATAACACCTCACTTTTTGTATTCAGTCAACTAAAATAAACTCAACTGCTTTCTGGAGCGTTATTTTATTTTAGTTGCCTTATGATACAAATTTTATATTATTACTATTTTTAAAATTATATCACAGCAATAATCTAATGAGTATGAGAATTATACTATTTGCTGTTTATTATCCAAAAATTTAAAATCTTCTGCTACAACTTCTATGCTATATCTTTTATTTCCATCTTTATCTGTGTAGCTATTACTTGATAGTCTACCTGTTATAGCAATTTGACTTCCTTTTTTCAAGTATTTACACAGCGTCTCTGCCATTCCATTCCATGCCACAATGTTTATAAAATCAGCTTCAGGTTGTATATCTTTATGTGATACTTTATTAATCGCCAATGTGAATCTAGTATAAAACCCTTTACCCTCATTAAAATTCTTAAGTTCCAGTTCTCTTGTTGTTCTTCCAATTATTGATACATTATTCATATAATATCTCTCCTTTTTATTTACTAACTTTTTAAAATTGTTGACAATAAGAAGAGATTTTATACAAACAAATGTTTGTTATTCTTTTATATAGTAGTTTGCCTACACTTCAACCATTTCCTTTAATGATTTTGATCCTGCTGTAAAAAAGACAAGTGCAAACAAAATTAAGATCCCTAACTTTGGGATGATATCTATGACACCACTGTTTTTTAATGCCACATCATTAAGTGCAGACAATGCCCAATTTTGTGGAGTAAAATAAGCTATTTTCTTAAATACTGCTGGAAGAAATTCAAGTGGCATAAATGTTCCACTAATAAGACATGTTGGGGTTACTACCAAATTAACTATACCAACAGCCTGAGATTGATTTTTAGCATACCTTGATATTAATAATCCAAGACTTAAAACAACCACTATAAAAATAGTAAATATTAGAAATACTGCAAACATTGATTTTCCCCAATATATATGAAAAATATATTTTGTTACTATTACCATAAGTCCTATTTGAATCCAACATAAGAATAGCATAGATAAAAGGACAGAGCCTATTATACTACCATTTTTATTTGGTGTTGAAATGCTTCTTCTTAGGGTTTTATTATTTCTAAGTTCCACCATTTCTATGACAATGTATATCATTGAGAACATAAGAAAATTAATTATAAGACTTGTAGATAATGAACCTGATAAAGTGCGCGTTCCATCCTTTTTAATCTCTTCTAGCTCCACTTTTACCGGGTTATTACTTAAAGAAGCATCTATTTTCCTTGAGATTTCATCATAGCTTTTATTTGTCACAATATCATTCTGTTTTATAACGGACATAACTTTATTTGAAAGAAGTCTTTGAGTTACAAAATTGTTTACCTTTTTAGAAATAACAATGTCCACATTACTATCTGACAATTTCATTATGTCTAATTTCTTTAAACTACCACTTTCTAAATTTTCGGTGAAGCCTTCAGGTATAACCAAAGCTGCTCCTGTCTTATTCTCTTTTATTCTTATTTGCGCCTCTTTAATATTTAATTCTTTGATTTCAAAATTTTTATCTGTCTTTAATTCTTCTATAAGTTTATTACCTAATCTTCCCTTTTCTTTATTAACTATTGTAATATCAACAATCTCATTAAATGAATCTTTAGAATCTCTTGTAAAATATGCAATTGTGCCTACTACTAAAACCGGTATTAAAATCATTGAAAATATAGGTGTTTTTTGCTTTAACATTCTTTTTAAATGTAAAAATGCCATATAAATAACCTGCATTCTTTCCGCCTCCTTGCTCCTAACAATATTTTTTTCAAAATCCCTTACTATATCTCAACCTTCTCTCCCCTATTTAATGTTTTAAATAGATTATTCCCTTCTTTTTTTCTCATGAAAAATGCACCAAAAGCTATTCCTAAAATTCCAATACTTAAGAGTACTATAATATTTACTGTTAGCTCTTTTATGCTTCCTCCAAGTGTTATTTTATTATAGCTATTCTGAATCCAATAATTAGGGGTTGCTTTAGCAATTTCCTGCATGATCTTCCCACTGTTTCCAAGAGGATAGAAACTTCCACCAATCATAGCAAATACCATAATTACTGCTGTAAAGATTGCATTTAAATTTTTCTGGCTTTTATATAAGTTCATTATGAAAGCGCTAATACCTGTTATAGCAAAGGCATGTAGAATACTAATTAAAATCAGCTTCACATAACTGTCTCCAACGCTTATTCCAATGACCTTGCAAATGCCCATGTATAATGTAATATCTACTAGAGTTATAAAAAACACAAAACATATTTTAGCTACATACAAATTCCTCATACTTAAAGTGGTAGATTTTAATCTTGCAAATGTGCCCTCTTCTTTTTCTCTTACCATATTTTGTGCCCCTATTACTGATAGATAAAGGCTAATAAATGCTAACATTGAGATTGTAAAATTTTGCTTTCCACTAAGTTTCTTATCTTTAGTCATATTAACTGTATTTATAAAATTTTCACTATTTAAAGTGATTGTCTGGGTTATAACTGCTTTTTTCAGCATACCTATAGAGGTTTTATCATTAACACTCCCGTCTATTATAGAAAATATATTCGCATTATTATTAAGTACCTGAACATAAGAATTTACTATATCAAGAATAATCTGTGATTCAATACCAGAAGAAGGTGACTTTAAAATTTTTATATTAATATTTTCACCCTTTTGAACCTTTTCTGAAAAACCCTTTGGTATCACTATTGCTGTTTCAATCTTTCCTTTTTCAAGTTTAGTTTTTACTCCATTTATATCAACTACATTACTGAGTTCTATAAACTCTTTCATATTATCATTTGTAAGAATATCCTTTAAAGGAGCCGTGTATGAGCTTTTGTCCATATCTATTAAGGCTACATTTACTATAGGAATATGCCTATCTGGATTAAGTTGTTTTTCATACATCATACCGTCAAGAACTCCTAATAAAAGAGGCATAATCAAATATATAAGTACATAGAATTTTATATTTCCTAAAAATACCTTGATGTCTTTTATAAATATCCTAAATATTTTCACTTATCCCACCTCCACATTTTTTAGTCTCTTAAGTTCTTTCCAGTTAAACTTAAAAATACAGTTTCTAAGTTTGGTGAATCAACACTTATATTATTTATTCTTACAGATGAAGACATAAGGATCATAATAATATCCTGAAGATTCCTCTGCGAATTTTCAACAGTGAACATTAGCAACGGATCACTATATTTTATTCTCTTAACCCCCTCTATCCTCTTCAATTTTAATATGATTTCTTCTTTAAAATTATCTACAATAATTTCTAATTTTTCTTCATTTGTTACCATTCTCTTAATTTCATCTTTAGTACCACTAGCAACGACCCTGCCTTCATCTATTATTGCAATCCTATTACACAAACTCTCTACTTCTTCCATGTAATGACTTGTATATATAACAGTTGTCCCATATTCACTATTTAAGTTTTTAGTAAACTCCAGTATATGATTTCTTGATTGGGGGTCAATCCCCACTGTTGGTTCATCCATAATGATAATATCTGGATGGTGCATTATTGCCGCTGCAATATTAAGACGTCTTTTCATACCTCCCGAATATTTTTTTACTTTGTCCTTTGATCTTTCAGTAAGTCCTGTAGCTTCAAGAACCTCCTTAATTCTATTTTTAAGCGTGCTTCCTTTTAATCCATACATGCTACCCCAAAATACAAGATTGTCATATGCATTTAAATTCTCATATAGTGCCACTTCCTGAGGTATAAATCCTATGTGTCTTTTAGCTTCTACAGGCTTTTTATTTATGCAATTATCAAAAATTTTTATATCACCTCTATCGGCTTTTAATAACCCACAAATCATTGAAATAAGAGTGGATTTTCCAGCACCATTAGGTCCAACCAATCCAAACAATTCCCCTTTTTCTATATTAAGATTTATACTATCAACAGCTAATTTATCCTCATATTTTTTTGTTACATTGTTTATCTCAATTATTGACAAATTCAACACTCCTTTAAATAATTTGCTTATAATTATATTATATAAATTTCCAGTATCTATAGCAATTGAGTTAAGTAATGACTATAAAAAATTGACCATTACTTAAGTCATGTTCTTAAGTAATGGTCATAAAATTAAAAATCCACTAAAGAATTTTTAAGTGCGAAAATTGCTATTTGAGTTCTATCTCTTAATTCAAGCTTTGAGAGTATTTCTGTAATGTGATTTTTTACTGTTCCCTCTGTAACAAAAAGATTGCTAGCAATTTCTTTGTTTGTAAGCCCTGTTCCAATCCCAATTATAAATTCTACTTGTCTTAACGTTAGCTTATATTTATCCATAATATTACTTAGTGTATTTTTGGAATTGGACTTAGTATTATTTATAATTTTGGCTGCTACCTCAGGGTGCATAACTACATTGCCTCTATACACACTTTTAATGCCATCCATAATAATATCATAGGATGTATCTTTTAGAAGATAGCCACTTGCACCATGCTTCATAGCATCATATATATACTCATCATCTTTAAATGTAGTTAGTATTAGAATTTTTATATCCTTAAACTCACTTTTTATAAGTTTAGTACCCATAACTCCATCACACAAAGGCATTCTTATATCCATTAGGACTACATCTACTTTTTCATTTCTACATAATTTTAGAGCTTCTTCTCCATTACCACATAACCCCACTACATTTATTTCTAAATCAGAGCTTAAAATAATCTTTAATCCTTCTCTTATAAGTACTTCATCATCTGCAATTGCTATATTAATCTTTTCCAAATTCCTGCCCCCTGTTATTCTATAAAGCTTTCAATTTTTGGTATGGACATACTAATTTCAAAGCCTTTATCACCATGAACATTAACTTCTCCCCCAAGACTTTTAACTCTCTGTTCTATACCCTTTAATCCAAAACCACTTTTAATTTTAAGACAGCCTTTTCCGTCATCTTTTATATGTAAATATAACCTATCTTCTAAAAACTGAAGTGATATAATCACACTAGATGCATTACCATGATTAAGTGAATTATTAAGTGCTTCCTGAACTATTCTATATAAAGTGAAGCTCTGATCTCCATTCAATGTCCATTTTTCATTAGAAACAATAAAACTTACCTTAACTCCACTAAGTTTTTCAAAATTAGAAGTAAGTTCTTGAAGGGCAAAAACCCCTTGATAACTGTCAAAATCTGTTGGTTTAAGCTCTTTTACTGCCCTTCTAACATTTTCAATTCCATTTTTAGTGAAATGGATTAAATTACTCACCATTTTTTCACCTTCATTTTGGTCATTTTTCATTACATAAGGAATTGCTTGAAGCTGAATAAGCAGTGTAGATAAGGTATGCCCAACAGAATCATGGATTTCTCTCGATATTCTATTTCTTTCTCTCAAAATAGTTAGTTCTTCCACAGTATTTGAATACTGCTGTAATTTTTCGTAGGTCTCTTTTAAATTTTCCTCTGATATTCGTAGCTTATCATATAAGCGCTGTGCTTCACTTTTCCTCTCGCTTTCTTCTGCAATATATCTTCCCAAGACTCCAAATATAACTACAATTACCGTATTAAAAATCACATTAACTAAAATATAATTCTGCATCTTACCATAAACTGGTTTACTACTTTGAAATACTACCGCTGCATATAAAAATGAAATAACTACGTATGCATATGCTTTAGGAAGCATCAAAGCAGCATCCAAAACTGAAATGAAATAATATATAAAAATAAACCCATCAAAACTATAATAGATTATAGAAATTAATACTAAATCTATAAAAAGAGAAATTATCACTGCATATTTTCTCTTATATAAAAAATACATTCTTATCTGAGTATTCAATATATATGTCAGCATACAAATAATGAATTTAGTCATAATATTCATAGAATATTCACTGGTCATAACAACTGAAAGCGCCACTAGAAAATATACTATATATTTAATTAATTCTAAAAACGGATAATTATTTTTCTTCAATTTACCACATCCAGTTTATATATATTAATATTAAAATTATTCACAATAAAATATTGAAGCTCTTATAATTTTAGATTCTTCCTGACTGCTACTATAAACCTTAAGTTCTAAATTGTTTTCTTTCTCTGTTGTAGTTACTAATGCTAAATCACCTTTGTTAAGATTTATTTTTTCCTTTGTTTCTGTAGCTATTTCTACATCACCTTTCACTATATAAAATGCTTCTGTGATTTGATGAAATTTTTCAACATCATTGATATTATTGTGTAACAATATATCTTTAAACTCCCCTTTATTAACTGAAATTGATTCTAATCTCCCCGTGTAGCCTTGTGCCATCATTAAATTAAAATCTACAACTTTACCAAAACTTGTTGTTTTCCACTCTCCACTAAAGCTATCCTGCTCGAATGCTTTTAACACAGCATTATGATGACCTTCATGGCCAAGAAGTAGTTTTCCTTCAATAATCATAATAATCCTTGATATTCCGGGTAAAGATGTAAATGTAGATTGTTCTACTCCAACCTTTGCAGAACTCAGCCTCCATTTAAAATTACGATTACCATATAGTGAATCATTAGGATAAATATAAAGCTCTGTTGTTGTACCACCAGACCATTCACTTGTTTTATGTTGATTTTTTCTAATTATTTCAATATTGTAAGACATTTATAATTCCCCCCTATTACTTATCATATTTACATTCTATTTTTATATGTATTTTCCTTTTATTTCGAAAGTAGAAGTCATAATTTTTAGTTTGTACTTTAATCTGGGACTTAATTAAAAATATTTAGGATTAACAATTTCTAAATCTGAACTTGATATCGTGTAAACTATCCGATATTATTATAACTTAAGTGATATAATAATAAAGTAAAACAAACGACCGTTTAATTTACTTTATTATTCTTTTTGATGTTGATTAATATAAGCCATTTACAGGTAAATAAACTTAGTAAATAAATCAAGGTAAACTTATTTACAATTATAACCCTTTAGTTTACTATAAAGATAAATAAAAGGGGTAATGTAAATGATATTCGGATATGCAAGAGTAAGTACAATGGGACAAAGTTTAGATAGACAGCTCGATGCTTTAAAATTAGCAGGGGCTGAAGAAATAATTTAGGAGAAGATCACAGGAACTAAAGCAGATATGCCAGAGTTAAATAGGATATTAGCAGTATGTTTGATATTTCAAAGCCAACTTTATACAAATCAATAGAGGAGATAAGTAAAACTAATAATTTAAAAATACTTTGGAGAGATTAAAACTAACAACTCTAATAGTAATATATTCAAATCAGTTAATTCAGGATTGTATTTTATCATTCATTAATATAAATTTCAAAATAATATTTATTTGGTAAGGAGTTAAAAATGAAAAAATTGAGGTTATTGAATTTTATACCGTTATTGATGGCAGTACCATCAATAACTATTGGAGGGATAGCAATGTACACCAATAAAGTACCAATTGCTATTTTTGTTCAAAACATTTTTTATTTAGTATTAGCTGGAATAATTTCATACTTTATACTATTAAAAAAATCTAAAGTTAAAAATAATGCAAGCACTAATACCACTACTATTATAGTTGCAGTAATTCTTTTATTTCTAACTTTTATTAGTTCAGGAATAGAAGGCGTTCATAGATGGGTATCTGTTGGGCCAATTAAGTTTTACGTTGCAGTAATTGTCATACCTATTATAATTATAGATTTATGGGAATTGTTACTAATAAGAGATTGGTGGCTTTCAGCTGCTATTACAATAGTTATATCAGTTTTGCTTACTTTACAACCTGATGCTTCTATGCTAACTGCATTTGCTATTCCAATGATAATGTTGTTATGGAATAAGATTAATAACAATATTTTTCGTTCTTGTATTGTAGTGTTACTTTCTGCGTTGATTATTATTTCATGGGTGTTTTTAGATGGATTACAACCTGTATCTTATGTTGAAAATATAGTTAGTTTGGTAGCAAATATGGGAATAATATGGCTTAGTTTAGGGGTTATTTCTCTTGTAATATTGCCATTGCCATTTATATTTTTTTCACCAAAAAAATATAAATTGTTATCAGTAAGCATTGGTATGTATTTTATAATTATTTTAATTTCTACTCTATTTGGAAATTTTCCAGTTCCATTGATGGGATACGGAGTTTCCCCGATAATAGGTTATTTTATATCTATAACTTGGTTCGCAAAATCCAAAATTAATTCATAATATTCTTAACGTTCCGCCCCCCTTTTGTAGTATCAAAATCAAGAAATTTGCGAGTATAATCCTAGTTATGGTAACCAAATATACTTTTATTTAGTTTATACTCCTAGTCTATCTATGCTTTAATTTATATTTTAACTACATTTCAGAAAGAAAGTCTCCTACTTCTATAAGTGGGGTTTACATTCCCTAACAAATAGAAAACTTCAGTGGGAGTATAAATCTCCTTCTGAAGTCGTTAATATGCAGCTCCGCAGGAGATGATTTAATCCAGAAATTTTATATTTATAGTTTATTCAAACAAATTCTTGATATAAAAAATTGCAAATAAAAAACACCATATGGCGTTTTTTATTTGCAACAATCTTTATTAATAATAAAAATAATAGGAATTAAGTATATATTCAGCATTATATCTAACACTTAATTTTTTCAAATAAAGCTTAACCTTTTCTTTATGTTCCATATCTAAAAGGATTTTTTTAAAATGAGTTAGTTCTTTATCCGAAGCAGCATTTTTAACATATCCCCAAACATGCTCTGCAGTACTTACAAAACTTCCATTCTCTACATCAAAATTTATTATTTCATCCGTATACTCATAGAATTCCTCAATACTGCAATTCTCTTTTATCAATTTACTACACTCTTTATAATATTTATAATTTCTTTCCATTAATACATATTTATATTTAGCCCACTGTTTTTCTATAATTCCAGCCTTTGATTTCTTATCCCTGTTATTAATTATAATATTGCATTTTATAGCCGAAATATCTTTGTCTTTTACCTCTAGCATAATATCAATATTAAATTCTTTAACTTCATCATAGTATTCTAGAAAGGTTTTAACTATTATCGTATTTGAATGAGCCCCTATCTGTTTATGCAAATTTTGCTGACTATAGTGGGCTTTTATATTACCATCTTTTTTCTGCCATGTTTTAGCTACCTTCCTCATTATTTCTTTTATAGGCACCTCTATTTCATGATTACACTGATGGTGAAGGTTATCAAATATTACTGGTATATTAATTTCCTTACTTACTAAAAGTACATCATCAATATTAAATATTTTTCCATCATTTTCAATTACGAGCCTATCCTTTACCGAAGATGATAATCTTTTAAAATTTTCAATAAACCTATTCATAGCAGCACTTTTATCACCATAACCGCCACCAATATGAAGTATTATCTTATTGCTTGAATCCACACCTAATGAATCAAGGAATCTAGCATGGTATTCCAAATCTTTAATTGCTTTTGCTACAATCTCTTGTTTTTCTGCATTGAGTACTGTGTACTGACCTGGATGCATTGACACTCTCATGCCACATTCTTTTATATACTCGCCTATTTCATTTAATTCGTTTTGAAAATTTTTATGCCATGGAATTTCATTAATACTGTGACTTCCTAATGGAACTATATCTGAACTTATTCTAAATAACTTTATGTTATACTTCTCATTATTCTCTAATATTCCTCTTAGATCTATTAAGTTTTGCTCTAATATTTCTAAAAACATTTCTTCCGAAAAGTTCTTGAGCGTTAATCTTCTATTTGTTCTTGCATTTGTTGTAAGTGGTATGCATGCATATCCGATTTTCATATTTACCTCCTATTTTTTCCTCCCATGAGTGTATCCAACAACCTCAAATTCCTTTGAAAGTCCTTTAACAAATTCATTATAATAAGGACATGTTGCTCTAATGCATGTTGATAAATGTATACTGCTTACACCCTGTTTTTTTAATTCCTCTGAGGAATTAAGCATTTCTTTTAATGAATCTGCGTTACATCCGCTACATGGTATTTGCATTACCATGTCTAAACTAGCATCATAATCATTAAATGAGGCTGTCTTATTGTTAAATGCCTTTATACAACCTGAACCTGAGCATTTACTAGAAACTTTAAAACATCTTAATACAGCAATCTTTTTCATATTTATAACCACCTTAATAATTTATATACTATATTATATCTAAATACAAAAGTATAAGATGTGATTTATGTAACATATTTAATTAATGTTTTAAACTTCCTGCTTATTACATGTTTTAACCAACCTCATGCCTTCTTAGAGGTACGAAACCAAGTTAAAGGTATAATTGCATCCTAATGCTTTCGGCTAACCATATAGCCATATAGCCATATTTATCATTATTTTCAATAACCGTATTTTCAATATACGCTAACCCTTCCCGATACTTTGATTTAAAATACATCAATTAGATCTCCAGCATTATTTTTCAGCTTATCTACGGAGTGAATGTACCTATTAGTAGTAGCTAGATTTTTATGTGCAGCAAAATCCCTAACTTTCTCTACTGTAGCCCCTGCTAAAATTGCTAGTGTAATAGCTGTATGCCTGGTAGAATGAACTCGTAAATCTTTATCTATACCTGCATTTTTGCATACTCTTTTTATCATGTAATTTAAAGTGCTTGCATCTAATTTTTCTTTATTATTTCCATTAGTTGAATGGCCAATAAACAAATACTCCCCGCCACTTGATAACTTATTTCTTTTAGTCAACCTAATATATTCATTCATCATAGTAAGAAGGTTTCCTTGAATTTTTACTATATCCTCTTTACCTCCTTTTCTTATTACTTTTATTACATCATAACCTGTGTGCGTCGTAATATGCTTAATCTTAATATTTATAATCTCAGATTTCCTTAAAGCAGTTGTTAAAGCAAGTACTAATATAGTTTTATTTCTATGTCCTAATATAGTGGATGTATCTATACTATTTAATAAGACTTTACACTCTTCTTTTGTTAAAAACTCAGTTTCCTTATTATTTATCACTGGTTTTTCTTCTTTTAAATTTCCAAAAGGATTATATTTAATTATATATATGCCTGTAGAATTATCTTGATATTTTAATAACCACTTATATAGAGCACTCAATGATGATATTTTCCTATTTATAGTAGCTGAGGACATGTTTTTATCCATTAATTTCATTATAAAATTTTGAGAATGTAGTATAGATACCTTTTTAATATCTTCTATAGTGATGTCATAAATAGAACTTACGCAAAAAAAATCTTTTATATCTCGTTCATAGCTTTCAGCAGTATATTTACTTTTTCTAGACTTGATTTCAAGAAAATACCATATAAAATTTTTGTTATCTAAAGTCAAATCTGAATTATAGTTGAATTCTGTAAGATTGCTTATCATATGTATTCTCCTTTAATATTTTTTAAATTTCTATACATTTTAAAAAGCTGCAAACAGTAAGTTAGCAGCTTTTTAAAATCTACAGGCTATAATTATTCTTCTAAATCATTAATCAAGTTTACTATTTCTTCTAAAGCTAATTTTTCATCATCACCATTAGCTATAACGTTTACAGTTGTATTAGGACCGACTCCTAGAGATAAAATGCCTATTAAACTCTTAATATTAGCTTTTTTGCCCATATATTCTATACCTATATCTGATTTAAAAGACGCGGCTTTTCTTACTAATAATGTAGCTGGTCTAGCATGCAATCCTTTAGAATTACTAACGAGAACTTCCTTTGTTACCAATTAACTTCACCTCAATACTTTATTTATTATTGCATGCGATAATATAAAATATCTTATTTATTAACGCATGCTATTATAATATCACTAAAAACCATGTAAATCAATTTTAAATATTTTCAACAAACCTCGCTATTCTATCAAGTCCAATTTTTATATTTTCCATAGAAGTAGCATAAGACAATCTTATAAAATTATCTACCCCAAATGCTATACCCGGTATAACAGCAACTTTTTCTTTTTCAAGTAAAACATCTGAAAAAGCAATCGAATCTTTTATAACTTTTCCGTCGATTGATTTATTTAAAACATCCCCTATATTCACCATAACATAAAAAGCGCCTTCAGGTTTTATGCAAGATAAATTATTAATGCTATTAATTTTTTCCACCATATAATCTCTTCTTAGCTTAAATTGTCCAATCATTTTACCTATATCATCTTGATTTCCATTTAAAGCTTCAACTGATGCATATTGCGCAATTGAATTGGGATTTGATGTAGTATGACTTTGAATATTAGACATTAACGATACTGTTTCCGTGCTGCCAGCAGCATATCCTATTCTCCATCCTGTCATAGCGTAAGCCTTAGAAAGGCCGTTGATTACGATAGTTCTTCTGTAAGCATCCTCTGAAAGACTTGCTATACTAATATGGTCATTACTACCATACAATAATTTTTCATAAATTTCATCCGATATTATGATTAAGTTATTTATTTTTGCAAAATCAGCAATTTCCATAAGTTCGTCCTTTGAATATACGGTACCTGTAGGATTATTGGGACTATTTAATATTATTGCTTTAGATTTAGACGTTAATGCTCTATTAAGGCTTGCAATTGTTAATTTAAATTCATTAATTTCTTCTGTTTCTATATAGATAGGTTCTCCGTCCGCTAATTTAACCAATTCTGGATAACTAACCCAATATGGAACTCCAATTAAAACTTCATCTCCCGGATTTAAAATAGCTTGAAATACATTAGCTAAGCATTGTTTTGCTCCAGCTGAAACTATAATCTGAGCTGGTGTGTAAGTTAAGTTGTTTTCTCTCTTTAATTTTCCAATTATTGCCTGTTTTAGTTCGATAATACCTGAAGCAGCTGTATATCTTGTCCTGCCTTCTTTAATTGCTTTTATAGCTGCTTCTTGAATGTTTTTGGGTGTATCAAAATCAGGTTCACCAGCACCAAATCCTATGACATCTATGCCCTCGGCCTTCATTTTTTTAGCCTTTGCAGTTATATCTAGTGTTAAAGATGTTGTTATTTGCTTTGCTTTTTTAGATAATAGCATTTTTCTTACCCCCAATACTTATATTAATCTAATTCTTATGATACTAATATATCACTTTTTTTTTGTGATGTAAATGGAGCAATCCGATTTCATATTACATATTTTTTCAAATAATGTGTGTTATGAAATAAAAAAAACTCTTGTGATTTAGAAATATTCTAAATCTCAAGAGGATTTAATCTTACATTTGATTATTTAGCATAGTCAATAGCTCGTGTTTCTCTAATTACATTTACTTTAATTTGACCAGGATATTCTAGTTCATTTTCAATCCTTTTAACTAGATTTCTTGCCATTTCAACAGCACCTGCATCATCAATTATTTCTGGTTTAATCATAATTCTAACTTCTCTTCCAGCTTGAATAGCATATGACTTTTCTACACCTTCATAAGAATTTGCAATTTCTTCTAATTTTTCCAATCTTTTAATATAAGCTTCTAAAGTTTCTCTTCTTGCACCTGGTCTTGCCGCTGATATAGCATCTGCCGCTTGAACTAGTATTGCTTCAAGGGATTCTAACTCAACGTCACCGTGATGCGCTGCAATAGCATTTACTACAATAGAGGACTCATGGTGTTTCTTAGCTATTTCTGAACCTATAAGCGCATGTGGACCTTCAACTTCATGGTCTACAGCTTTACCTATATCATGAAGTAGACCGCATCTTTTAGCGAGTGTTGGGTCAATTCCAAGTTCAGATGCCATAAGTCCAGCTAAATATGAAACTTCTATAGAATGCTTTAATACATTTTGACCATAACTGGTTCTGTATTTAAGCCTTCCAAGCAGCCTGATAATTTCCGAATGAAGTCCATGCACTCCTGTTTCAAAAGTTGCTTGTTCTCCTTCTTCTTTTATGTCACTATCAACTTCTTTTTTAGCTTTTTCTACCATTTCCTCAATTCTAGCAGGATGAATTCTTCCATCCACTATTAGCTTCTCAAGTGCTATTCTAGCAACTTCACGCCTTATAGGATCAAATGCTGAAAGAATTACTGCTTCAGGTGTATCATCTATTATTAAATCTACACCTGTAAGCGTTTCTAGAGTTCGAATATTTCTACCCTCTCTACCTATTATTCTTCCTTTCATCTCATCATTAGGAAGCGAAACCACATGAACTGTTGTTTCTGCTACATGATCGGCTGCACATCTTTGAATAGCATAAGTAATAATTTCTCTTGCTTTTTTATCAGCTTCTTCTTTTGCCTTAGTTTCAATTTCTTTAATCATAATTGCAGCATCATGTTTAATTTCTTTTCTAATTTCATCTAATAAAACTTGTTTTGCCTCATCAGATGTCAACCCTGATAATCTTTCTAATTCTCCTCTTTGCTTTGTGTATAAATCTTGTACACTTGCTTCTAGCATTTCACTTTCTTGTTGTTTTTTATTAAGATTTTCTTCTTTTCTCTCCAGCACATCACTTTTTTTATCTAATGATTCTTCTCTTTGGATATTTCTTCTTTCTAACCTTTGAACTTCATTACGTCTTTCTCTTGATTCTTTTTCTAAATCAGTTCTAAGTCTGTGAACTTCTTCTTTGGCTTCTAAAATAGCCTCTTTCTTTTTTGATTCAGCATCTTTTACACTTTCATCAATAATTTTTTTAGCTTCTTTTTCGGCCTTGAAAATATTTGCTTGAGATATATTTTTTCTAATATAAATTATAACAAAAATACATGCTAAAACAACAACCAAAATAGCACAAACTACTATGAGCATTGTTTGACTTTTAGTATCCATTGATTATCAACACCTCCTTTGCTTATTTCAAATCTATTTAAGAGTAAATATGAAAGCTAGAAAAGGTGCTATATTTAATTGGTAACAATTTTAATATACTAAACCAGTATTTGTATTTATTTTATATTACTTTTCAGTTAATGTCAAGATTTTAACGTTTAAATAAGTCTTTATTATTACTATTATATAGTAGTTATGATAAACTTTAGCATATTGCATCATAGAATGCATATGCCTGATACCATAATAATATTCCTTAATTATAAGTTAAAGAAAAAAAGCAAGTAAAAACTTGCTTTTATGCTTCTTTTTTACTTGCTTCTTTTTTGCTAACTTCTTTTTTACTAGTCTCTGCGTTCTTGTATAATGGTAGGTTATGTTTTGCTCTAATTTTGTTTTCTATCTCTAACATAACCAAAGGGTTTTCTTTAAAATATTGTTTTGAATTTTCTCTTCCCTGTCCAAGTCGTATATCTCCATATGAGAACCATGCTCCACTTTTTTGTACAATCTCTTCTACAACTCCTATATCTAGAACATCTCCCTCTCGAGATATGCCGTGACCATACATAATATCAAATTCAGTTTTCTTAAATGGAGGAGCTACTTTGTTTTTAACTATTTTTATTCTTGTTCGATTACCCATAAATTCATCGCCTTGTTTAATTGTATCTATTTTTCTAATATCTAGTCTAACAGATGCATAAAATTTCAATGCTCTACCACCAGGGGTTACTTCTGGGTTACCAAACATTACTCCTACTTTTTCTCTTAATTGATTTATAAATACAAGAACACATTGGGATTTATTTATAGAACCCGCAAGTTTTCTTAAAGCTTGCGACATAAGTCTTGCTTGGAGTCCTACATGGGAGTCTCCCATTTCGCCTTCAATTTCAGCTTTAGGCACCAAAGCTGCTACCGAATCCACGACGATAACATCTATAGCCCCAGAGCGAACTAAAGCCTCTGTAATCTCTAACGCCTGTTCACCAGTATCTGGTTGTGATACTATTAAATTTTCTATATCTATTCCTAGTGCTTTAGCATATTCAGGGTCTAAAGCATTCTCTGCATCTATAAATGCAGCTGTACCACCATTTTTTTGAGCTTCTGCAACTATATGAAGTGCAACTGTAGTTTTACCTGAAGATTCTGGTCCAAAAACTTCTATTATTCTTCCTCTAGGTACACCACCTATGCCTAGACCTATGTCAAGTCCTAAACAACCAGTGGAAATAGCCTCTATATTTAACTTACTATTTTCTCCAAGTTTCATTACAGAACCTTTTCCGAATTGTTTTTCTATTTGACCCATAGCTACTTCTAGCGCTTTTAATTTTTCATTATTCATAAATTTCCCCTGCGGGTTCACCATCCTTTTTCGACGAACGTTTGTTCTGAACTTAAGTATACACCATTTATTTTATATGGTCAACATACAAAGCAATATCTGCCATTTTCATTTACTAAAGAAATCCTTTTATTTGTATTATTAACAAACTCTAATAATTTAATCACTTATCGACTCTAATTGTACCTTTGTTTTTTACAAAATAGTCAACACCAGATATTATTGTAATAATTACTGCGGCAGCCATGAAAATATTGGTTAACGCATTTAATATTGTATTTGCGTAAGATAAATTTATCAATGCTGTAATTATAGCTACTATTTGAATAACGGTTTTAAGTTTCCCCCATTTACTAGCCGCAATTACTTTTCCCTCTGAAGCAGCTATTGTTCGAAGTCCTGAAACTGCAAATTCTCTAGCAATTATAATCATAGCTACCCAACTAGACACAATCTGAAGCTCCACTAATGAAACAAGTGCAGCAGTTACTAAAAGTTTATCTGCTAGAGGATCCATGAATTTTCCGAAATTAGTTATTTGATTTCTGCTTCTAGCTACATAGCCATCCAACTTATCAGTGAGAGATGCTACTATAAAAACAATTGTAGCCAGTTCTCTTCCATAAGGTATTCCTTTAACCGCCATAAATACTAAAAATATAGGTACTAAAAAAATTCGAATCATTGTAAGTTTATTTGCAAGATTCATAGCACACAACTCCTATTAAATCATATTCTAACGCTTTGGTAACACTTACTGTTACGAATTCTCCCTTATTATAAGCTTTGTCAGATTCAAAGAAAATAGTTCCATCAACTTCTGGTGCCATTTCATAACTTCTACCAAAATAAGTTTTACCATTAAATCCTTCTACTAAAACTTTGTAAATCTTTCCTATTTTTTTACTATTTATCACTTTTGATATATTTTGTTGCACAATCATTAATTCTTCTTCACGTTTTTCCTTTATTTCTTCTGGAATTTGATTTTTCATCTCTGCAGCTACAGTACCATCTTCCATTGAGTACTTGAACACTCCCAATTTATCAAATTTAATTTCATTAATAAACTGTTTCAATTCTTCAAAATTTTCTTCCGTTTCTCCTGGAAATCCAACGATTAATGTAGTTCTAAGGGTTAATCCCTTAATACCCTTCCTCATCTTATTTATGTTTTCTGTTATGATATTTTTTCTTCCTTTCCTTTTCATGGATTTAAGAAGATCATCGCTTATATGTTGAATTGGTATATCTACATATTTGCAAACTTTATCATTTAAAGAAATTTCATTAATAATATCATCCGTCATTTCTTCTGCATAACAGTAAAGTACTCTAATCCATTCAATCCCACTTATTTGAGAAATTTTTCTTATTAACTTATGTAGGTTTTTTTCACCATATAAATCTATCCCGTATCTAGTGGTATCTTGAGCAACTAAAATAATTTCCTTGCAACCATGTTCACTTAAATCCTTAGCCTCTTGTATTATGTTCTCCATTTTTCTGCTTCTATATTTTCCTCTAATATTGGGTATTGCGCAATATGCACAAGCATTATCACAGCCCTCGGAAATTCTAATATAAGCAGAGTATGTTTCTGTAGTTAATACTCTTTGTCCTTCATTAATATTATCATCACTATAAGTGCAATGTTGTACTTTAATATTTTTTAAAAGAACCTCTTCTATACTACTTAGTAACTTGTCATAATCATTAACACCGAGGATTATATCAAGTTCTGGCATCAATTCAATCAGATCCGCCCCATAACGCTGAGTAAGGCAACCCGTCGCAATCAATACTGTGCAATTATATTTCTTTTTGTATTCTGACATTTCTAGAATAGTGTCTATTGATTCTTGTTTTGACGATTCTATGAATCCACAAGTATTCACTAAAATTATATCTGCTAGTTTAGGATCATTTGTCATATCATATTTCCCACTTAAACTGCTTATTACAATCTCACTATCAATTCTATTTTTATCACAGCCTAAATTTATAACTCCAACTTTTAATTTTTCCACCAGTCATCCTCCTTGTTTATCAACCTGAGTAACTCCTATTTACCAAATATCATACTACTTGTTTGACTCTTTATGTAAATAATAGCTAATTATTTTTATCTTGCTACATTTGTACCCATAAATTATTGTAAATGTGATTTGCAAATTAAACAAGGGTATTTACAATTATTCTTACATTTTTTTTATTGTTCCTTTAATTCACTATCACTTAATAATATTTCCCTAGGTTTGCTTCCATTTCTACCTGATATAATCCCTCGTTCCTCCATTTGTTCAATAATTCTTGCTGCTCTATTATACCCTATTTTTAGCTTACGTTGCAATAAGGAAGTAGATGCTTGTCCATTTTCAACTACTATTCTTATTGCTTCATTTAATAATTCATCAATATCATCATCAATACTTTTATTATTTGAACTACTCTCTATTTCATCTATTATTTCTTTTTCATAGTTTACTTCTGTCGTCTGATTTTTTATAAAATCAACAACTCGTTCAACTTCTTCTTCTGACACAAAAGCTCCTTGTATTCTAAATGGTTTAGCCTCTCCAACCGGATAAAAAAGCATATCACCTTTCCCAAGTAATTTCTCTGCACCAGAGGAGTCCAAAATTGTTCTTGAATCTATTTGACTCGAAACTGCAAAAGATATTCTTGAAGGTATATTGGCTTTTATTACACCCGTAATAACGTCAACTGATGGTCTCTGCGTCGCAATTACTAAATGCATTCCTGCCGCTCTTGCCATTTGCGCAAGTCTTCCAATATATTCCTCTATATCATTAGCACAAACCGTCATTAAATCTGCTAACTCATCAATTATAATAACAATCCACGGCAATTTATTTTCAACAATGCCTTTATTTACTAATTCATTATATCCTCCTATACTTCGCACATTGTTTTCAGCAAAACTCTTGTATCTTCTTGACATTTCGTTTACAGCCCAATTTAAAGCACCTGCAGATTTTTTGGGATCTGTTACCACTGGTATTAATAGATGAGGTATCCCATTATAAATATTTAATTCGACAACTTTAGGGTCAATTAATAATAGCTTAACCTCCTCTGGAGAATACTTATAAAGTATGCTTATTATTAATGAATTTATACAAACACTTTTTCCAGAGCCTGTAGCCCCTGCTACCAGCAAATGTGGCATTTTTGTTAAATCCGAAACAACACAGTTACCGCCTATATCTTTTCCTAAACTAAAGGATAAATTTTTATTTGAAGCTGAAAATTCATTAGATTCTATTACTTCTCTTAAGTATACTGCGCTTAACTCTTTGTTTGGCACTTCAATGCCTACAGCTGCCTTGCCAGGTATCGGTGCCTCAATTCTTACCCCGGAAGAAGCTAAATTCAGTGCAATATCATCTGCTAAATTTACAATTTTACTCACCTTAACACCAGCATTTGGTTGAAGTTCAAACCTTGTCACTGAGGGTCCTTTTGTAACTTGAATAACCTTTGCTTCAACTCCAAAGCTACTTAGTGTCTCTTGTAGCTTATTGGCACTATTAAGCAATTCTTTTTTATCGTTTTTATTCATTTTGGAAGTATTATTTTCATTTAATAAATCTACAGTGGGGTATTCATATTTATAGTTTGGCTTTGAATTTACACTATTTAATTGAATTTCTTTCTCCAACTCTTGGTCGATAGAATTATCTATATGACTTTCTTTTAAAGTACGTGCATTGTCATTCCTAACACCACTAACAGTTTCTTCTTTATTTAATCCTTCCGCATCTGTAGCAATTTCATTTGATTTTATAAAATCGATTATTTTAATTTTATTGCTGCTAATAGCTTTAATAAATTTATTTTTTTCTCCATTTGGAACTACTAAGTCTTCTTGCTTATCATTATTTTCTATATATAAATCCTTACTATCATTTTTACTCGCAGTCTTTTTAATAATAAATTTATCCTTTAAATAAAAAAAGACATCATTAAGCGATACGTTTAATATTATAATAAAGCATATAACATAAATAGCAATAAAAATTATATAGCTACCCGCAGCTCCAAATAGTGTATGTAATGGTACATCAATTGAATAACTAATAATCCCACCATGTAGTACACTTTCTGAATTGTATATCTTATTTATTCCGAGCAAAAAATCTCCTTTGGTGTAATACTTATTTAAAGATAACATTTGTATAAATAATAGTGTATTTATTATAAAAAGCATTATTCCACAAAACCTCTTACTAAAATTTATCTTACCTTTCTTAACGATTTTGCAAATGCCAATAAATACTATAAGGAACGGCGAAAGATATGCACCCACTCCTAATATTGAAAAAAGCATATGATTAATCAGATTACCTATCATACCTGATATGGAATTAGAATTTGAACCCCCAGTTGAGAAGATACTTAATAAAATTAATATGCCTATTGTTATCAAAATAATTCCATAAATTTCACTATTAGCATCTACATTACTTGCAACTTTATATTTAGTTTTAGTTTTTTTTCTAGCCAAAGTATCACCTCTATCCTTATTATTTCTACAAAATTTAGAAATATCCTCTAACTTTCAATAGATTTATAAATCAATTTTAAACTAGTCATATAAAAAAATTATTAGATTATATTCGTCATAGTAACAAATCATTAAAAATAGACATAAATAGGCTATTTTAACCTGTTTATATCTAATTTATTTTTAACCTATCATTTCGTTTAATTTTGATAATGCCTCACTAATGCCACCAACCTCATCTATTAACCCATTATCAACTGCTTGTTTTCCTATAAGTATAGTACCCATATCATTTAAAAGCTCATCAGTTTGAAGCATTAATCTATTTACCGTTTCCTTATCAATCTTAGAGGTTCTAATAATAAATTCTGTTATTCTTTCTTGCATTTTATTGAAGTATTCAAAAGTTTGAGGTACCCCTATTATTAGACCATTCATTCTTATAGGATGAATTATCATAGTTGCAGATGGGGAAATGAATGAGTACTTAGCTGCTGTTGCCAGTGGTATACCTATTGAATGGCCTCCACCTACTACAAGTGATACAGTTGGTTTGCTAAGGCTTCTAATCATCTCTGCTATTGCAAGACCCGCTTCCACATCTCCTCCTACAGTATTTAAAACTATAAGAATACCTTTTACTTTTTCATCCCTCTCCATAGCAATTAGCTCTGGAATAACATGTTCATACTTAGTAGTTTTTGTTTGAGGGGACAACATCATGTGTCCTTCTATTTGACCTATAATAGACAAAACCTGAATTTTAGCATCCTGAGTTGGGATATTAGTTGTTCCCAGTTCTTTAATATTTTCAACCTGTTCATTTACGTTTTTTTCAGTTTTCAACATTTTCATTCCTCCTAATCCATTTTATTTTGTGCATTAAGAGAAACTATATACATTTTTTATCCTAATTTAAATTCCCTGTGTAGAGCATTAATTGCTTTTTCAACATATCCTGTTTCTACAAGGCACCATATAGTCATATTAGAATCTGCTGTTTGCAGTACTTCAACATTTTCTCTAGTTAACGCCTTAAGTATTCTCGCCATAACGCCAGGCATACCTCTCATTTTTGAACCTATAATTGAAAGTTTACTACAATCCTTCACAAATGAATAGGACATATTAAGGTCTCCTATTAAATCAGCAAATTTAGTAAAGTCTTTTTCATCAATAGTAAATATTTTTTCCTTAGGAAAAATATTTATAAGATCTATACTTATAAGATCATCAGCTAAAATATCAAATATATCATCATAACTAGAACCTGAATTTTCACATATTTTTATTTGAATTCTATTGTTCATATGCGTAATACCTGTAATTATATTTTCATAACCTTCATTTCCCAAATTACTAATTACTGTTCCATCACAATCATTCATAGTATTTTTTATTACTAATGGTATATTATACTTTCTAGATATTTCAACTGCCCTTGGGTGTATAACATTTGCTCCTTGATCTGCAAATTGAAAGATATCATCATAACTTATTTTTTTTATTAAAGTCGCTTCAGAAACTATTCTTGGATCCGCTGTCATAATCCCATCTACATCAGTGTATATTTGAGTCTGAGAGGCCTTAAGTGCTGCCCCTAGTATTGCAGCAGTGACGTCACTCCCACCTCTCCCAATAGTCGTAACATAGCCGTTTTCATCCATACCTTGAAATCCTGCTACTACTGGGGTTTTCCCTTTTTGTAAAATATCCAATATTTTTTTTGTGTCCACATTAAGTATTGCTGCATTGTTATAATTAGAATCTGTGATTATACCTGCTTGTCCACCAGTTAAAGGCACAGCATCAATTCCACTTTTATTTAGTTCGCTACACATTATTACAGTGCTTATAGTTTCACCACAACTCATTAGCAAATCTATTGCTAATGGATTTGCTACTTTGAAATTATCATCTACCAAAGATAGCAATGTGTCTGTAGCGTAAGGCTCACCTTTTCTTCCCATTGCAGATACTACTACCACAGGAAAATATCCTTGAACCTTTGCATTTAAAACTTTGTTTACTACAAGCTTCCGCTTTTCCTCTGTTGAAACAGATGTACCTCCAAACTTTTGCACTAATATCTTCATTTCTGTCCTCCAAAATTATATATGAGATTTTTTTAAAAATTCATTATCAACATCAATTATTATAGTTCTGGAACCAATTTTTTTAACATATTCCCAAGGTACTTCAATAATATCATTATTTTTTAAAAAACTAAATTTAGAGCTTCCTTCATTTATAATTAAAAATTTTAAAAGCCCATTCTCATCAATAACTACATCATTATTACCTAAATTGCTATATTTGTCACCATCATTGATATTGATAATTTCATATCTTTCCATTTCACTATACAGTTTTATATTATCTTCCATATTATCATCTCCTTAACAACTCTCATAAAATACTATGAAATCTGTTAAGGATTTATGCATAATTTCTACATTTTTATAGATAAATTTACTTATCCATAGAAATAATATTACCTTTAAAAACTTTTTTAAGCATCTCTTTTTCTTTTCCTACATATGCAGAATTTATTATACCTTTTTCAAAAGTTTTTTGCATGACAGAATTTACCCTTTCCATGTCTATTTCATTGATTTTTCGCAATACGTCTTCTGGCGTATTAATTTTTTTCATAAACATTACTGATCTCCCATTACTAAACATTCTACTGCTTGTGCTTTCAAGCCCTAGGATATAACTACCCTTTAACTGCTCTTTAGCTTTACTTAACGTTTCATTGTCAATTCCGAGTTTAGCGAATTTACTAACCTCTTCTTTTATTGCATTAATGGCAACTTCCACGTTCATTGGACTGAGTCCCGCATAAACGCTTACAACTCCTGTGTTTTTAAACGTAGATATATAACAGTAGATTGAATAGCACAAACCTAGCTCTTCACGGATTTTTTGAAATAGCCTTGAGGATGCTCCTCCCCCTAATATATTGCTTAGTAAGATTAACGTGTATGTATCATCATTTCCAAGACCTACACCAGGTATTCCAAGACTCACATGGAATTGCTCAATATCCTTTTTTCTGAAATAATGTTGATTTAATATTTCAGGGCTACTATATTTAGTAATATTTTTGTCTTTACAACGCCATTTACCAAAATACTTTTCAACAAGACTTTCTATCATTCTCATGTCAAATTTACCTGAAATAGATATTACTGAGTTTTCGGGTATATAATGCGAGTCAATATAATCTGCTATCATTTTTCTACTAAAAGATTTTACAGTATCAATCGTTCCTAAAATCGGTAACGAAATAGAATCTGTACCCCAGATTGCTTTTGTGTGTAAATCTGCTAAAACATCTTCTGGCGAATCTTCACTCATATTTATTTCTTCAACAATTACGCCTTTTTCCTTCTCAATATCATCTTCTGATAAATTACTATTGAAAATCATATCTGAAAGAATATCTAAGGATAGTTCTAAATGAGTGTCTAATGCTTTTATATAAAAACATGTAGCTTCCCTACCTGTAAAGGCATTTATTTGACCACCAACATCTTCAATCGCTTCAGCAATTTGTTTTGCAGTTCTATCACACGTTCCTTTAAAGAGCATATGCTCAATAAAATGTGATATCCCACTGCTAGTTATATTTTCATTTCTTGACCCATTTTCTACCCATAAGCCTACACTAACCGAATTTACATACTCAATATTTTCCACTACAACTCTTAACCCATTATTTAACTTAAACAAATTATACATATGCGCCTCTCCTTAATGAGAATTTATATTTACTATGTGCATATTAGGGCAATATTATTAAAAAAAAATAAAAAGGCATCTAAGCCCTTCTATTATTATTCTTTATCTTTGTTTTCATTTTCATTTTCGCTATCTTTCATAGCATCTCTTCTCGAAAGATTTACTCTTCCTTGATTATCTATTTCCATTACTTTTACTAATATTTCATCACCAACTGAAACTATATCTTCTACTTTATTTACTCTTGTAAAATCAAGTTTAGAAATATGCACTAGGCCTTCTTTATTAGGAAGTATTTCAACAAAAGCTCCAAAAGCAGCAATTTTTGTTACTTTTCCTAAATATATTTCTCCTACTTTAACAGATTTAGTTAGATCTTCGATAATTTTCACTGCTTTATTGGCACTAACACTGTCGCTCGACATAATTACAATTTGTCCATCGTCATTAGTATCTATTTTAACGCCGGTTTCTGCTATAATTTTCTTTATAGTTGCTCCGCCTTTACCTATTACGTCCCTAATCTTGTCTGGTGCTACATTTAGCACATACATTCTAGGAGCATAAAGTGACATTTCACTTCTTGGTTGCGGTATACATTCGTTCATTTTTTCTATTATATGAAGTCTAGCTTTTTTGGCATCTATAATTGCAGTTTTAATGCAATAATTAGATAATCCATGAAGCTTTGTATCAACTTGTATAGCTGTAATACCTTTAACAGTTCCAGCTACTTTAAAGTCCATATCTCCAAAGAAATCTTCTATGCCTTGAATATCCGTTAATACTTTTTCTTTAGATAAGTCAGCGTTTGTAATTAGTCCCATTGCGATACCCGCAGCAGGTCTTTTAATAGGAACCCCTGCATCTAATAGTGCTAAAATACTTGCACTTACACTAGCTTGAGATGTTGAACCATTAGAACTTAATACTTCTGACACTACACGAATAGCATATGGGAATTCTTCTATAGATGGTAAAAGTGGTTCTACTGCTTTTTCTGCTAGTGCACCATGCCCAATTTCACGTCTTCCAGGTCCACGCATTGGCTTAGTTTCTCCTACGCTATAGGCTGGAAAATTGTAATGATGCATATATCTTTTAGTATCTTCAGTACTTATTCCATCTAGTATCTGGGCTTCTTTTAATGCTCCGAGTGTTGCAACTCCCATTACTTGAGTAAGTCCTCTTGTAAATAAACCAGTACCATGAGTTCTTGGAAGAATTCCTACTTCACAACTTATTTGTCTAACTTCATCAAAAGCTCTTCCATCTGGTCTTCTATTTTCATTTAACATCATATTTCTAACTATTTCTTTTTGAATATTATAGAAAACTTCACCGATATCTGATTTTTTATCTGCGTATTTTTCATTAAATTCAACACTTATTTTTTCTTTAATTTCGTCCACTTTTTTGTTTCTCTCATCTTTATCCATTATGTACATTGCTGTTTTTGTCATATCAACTGAAAATTCTCTTACTTCACTTTCGAGAGTTTCATCTATTTTATTTAATAAAGGTATAACTTTTTTCTTTCCAAACTTAGCTACAGCTTCTTCTTGGAAAGCTACAATTTTTTTACATGCTTCAAAAGCAAAGTCAATTGCATCTATCATTACATCTTCAGGTATTTCGTCTCCATTTGCTTCTATCATTGTTACATTATCTTTTGTTGCACAAACTGTAAGTTTCATAGAACTAGCACTTCGCTCTTCTACAGTAGGACTCAATATAAATTTACCATCAATTAAACCCACTGAAACAGTTGCAACAGCATCCGTATAAGGTATACTTGATAAACATAATGCCAGTGATGCTCCGTTCATAGCAAGTATCTCCGGTGAATTATCTTGTTCAACTGACATTACTGTACAAACAATTTGGACATCATTTTTATAGCCTTTAGGGAATAATGGTCTTAATGGCCTATCAATACCTCTTGCTGTTAAAATTGCTCTTTCTGATGGTCTTGCTTCCCTCTTTATAAATCCCCCTGGAATTTTACCAACAGCATAAAGTCTTTCTTCATATTCTACACTTAGTGGGAAGAAATCAATACCATCCCTTGGTTTTTCTGATGCATTTGCATTAATTAAAACTACTGTTTCTCCATAACTCATGACTATTGCACAGTTTGATAGCATTCCAACTTTACCATATTCAACTTTGAGATTTCTGCCTGCTACAGTAGTTTCTATAATATGAATCATATATTTGCCTCCCTTCAATTTGCACTAATAATATTAGCTAATTGTATATATTTCCCCTAATCTAAAATAATAGAGCGGCTAAGCCGCTCTGAATTATTTTCTTAGTCCGAGTTCTGCAAGAATTGCACGATATCTTTCGATATCTTGGTTCTTTAAGTAACCGATCATACCTTTTCTTTGTCCAACCATCATTAATAGACCTCTTCTTGAATGGTGATCTTTTTTATGAATTTTCAAATGTTCATTTAACTCTTGAATTCTTTCAGTAAGTAGTGCGATTTGCACTTCTGGAGAACCTGTATCTCCTTCATGTCTTGCATGTTTTAACATTACTTCTTGTTTTTTAGCTTTTTGCATTTTACAACACCTCCGAATATAATCCCCATATTCCAAGTACACCGTTGGTGATTCGGTGAACTTAGCATAAGGTTCAAATCAATTATAACAAACTAAGATTAAATTGTAAATTAATTTTTACATCTTAGCACTTATTTTTCTATTTTTTGATTTATTGCATATTCCTTATCCTTTAAAAGTTGCTTTTTTAATTCATCAATAGAATTAAATTTAACTTCATCTCTTATTCTGTTTATAAAATAAATTTTAACTATTTCATTATAAATTTTTTTATCAAAGTTCAAAATATGCGTTTCTACTGATAGCTTGCCACCTTCTACAGTAGGATTGTAACCTATGTTGGTTATAGCTCTGTAAAAGTTATTGTCGTACTCCGCTAAAGTATAGTACACCCCTCCCTTAGGAATGATATACTCTTTATTGTAATTTAAATTTACAGTTGGAAATCCAATAGTTCTCCCAAATTGTTTTCCCTTAATTACTTTCCCACTAATAGTGTGTGGTCGTCCTAAAAGCTCATCCGCTTTAGTGATATTACCCTCCGCTATTAGATGGCGTATCTTTGAACTACTTACAATTTCATGGTTAATACTAACGGCTTCACAAATATATAGTTTATATCCTAAAATAGTACTATATGTTTTAAGCATTTCTACATCACCTAAATTTTTATATCCAAATCTATAATTAAAACCAACAACTATTCCCTTTGCATTATAAAACTTCACCATATTTTTTATGAACTCCTCCGGAGTTATCTTCATAAAATCTTTATTAAAATTAACTAAGTTAACAATATCAATACCAGTGTTTTCTAACAAATTTATTTTGGTGTCATTATCCATTATTAACTTTGGACAAATTTCCTTGTTAATAACAGACAATGGATGATTTTTAAAGGTACAAATCATACTTTTAGCATTATTTTCTTTTGCTAATACTACTGTTCTATTTACAAGAGACATATGCCCTAAATGGATGCCGTCAAAACTTCCTAAAGCAATGTACGTTGGTTCTTTAAGTTTTGTTTTAAAATTATCTTTTATAACTAACATTTTAATATACTCCTATATAAATGATTTTATTAGCTTAACACTATCATTACTTCTATGTGCAATTCCAATAAAGTCATTATCTTTATTATATATATTATATATTATATCAACTTCAAATTTGCGAGTTAGTGCTTTATCTTTTACTACAACACCATTTAATAAGAATTTAACAAATCTATCTTCTATGGTAATTTTACTATTGTTTTGGAAAATCTTTTCTATAGGCATAACATGTTTGTTTATGTTTCCCTCGTTTAAATCTTCGATATTTATAGCATCTTCAATATGAAATGGCCCTGTAGCAATTCTTTGTAAATTCCACATCATACCACCACATTTTAATAATTGTCCAATATCATAACACAGACTTCTAATATATGTACCCTTAGAGCATTTAACCCTAAACTTTACGTAAGGTGTTTTAATATCAATAATATCTATATCATAAATTACTAAAGACCTTGCTTCTCTCTCTATTTCTATTCCAGACCTTGCCAATTCATAAAGTTTTTTCCCATTAACCTTTAGAGCTGAGTACATAGGAGGAATTTGTTTTATTTCACCTATAAATGAATTAATAGCGCGAATAATTTCTTCTTCGGTTGCATTAACTTCACTTTCACTAAGAATCTTACCTTCTCTATCATAAGTATCTGTAATAACTCCCAACTTTAATTCAGCTTCATAAATTTTAAAGTCACCCATTATATAGTCAATAGCCTTCGTTGCTTTTCCTATACAAACAGGTAAAACCCCGCTAGCCTCAGGATCTAGAGTGCCAGCGTGGCCTACTTTTTTTACATTGCTGATTTTTCTTATTTTACGTACTACATCAAAAGAAGTAATTCCGGTAGGTTTAAATACATTTAATATACCGTTCATTTCATCAACTCTTTTTCTAAAATTTCTATTAATTTAACTTTAGTATCATCAAAATTTGCTTCTGCATAAAAACCTGAAGCTCTAATATGACCTCCACCACTAAAACCTTCTGCAATTTTACTAACATCTACTAAAGACTTAGATCTTAAACTTACTTTAACACCATTCTCAGCTTCTTTTATAAGAATAGTAACTTCAACGGTATCTATTGAATCACCAAATGTAATAACATCTGATGTATCCGATGATACCAAATTGAATTTTCCAAGTACATTTTTAGATATATGCATAATACAGACTTTACCATTGAGTTCTACTGTCATATCACTAATAATTTCTCCATAAAATTTTATCTTTTCAAATTTCTTATTTTCAAAAATTTTTCTATGGATGTTACTGAAATCTATACCTGTATTTATAAGTTCACCAGCAATACCATGAGTTACTGCTGTGGTATTCGAATGTCTAAAGCAGCCTGTATCTGTAAGTAAGGAAGCATACAAACATGCAGCTATTCCTTTGTCTAATTCTACATGGAGAAGTCTAAGAACTTCGTATACAATTTCTCCCACTGCAGAAGATTTTGTATCGACAAAATTTAAATCTCCATATAAATCATTAGATAAATGATGATCTATATTTATTAATTCAAACTTTTTGTTTTGCATACATAAATTAGCATTAATCCTTTTAAAATCACCACAATCTAACACTATTACACATTCCGTATCCTTTAACGGCTGACTTGTTTCACCATTAATTTCATCAGAGCAAGGCAAAAATAAAAAAGTTTGCGGAATAGCTTCTTTTGAAATTATATATACTTCCTTGTTTAATTTTCTAAGACCAATAAGCAGCGCTAATGCGCTACCAATTGAATCACCATCTGGCGAAGTATGAAAAGTTATAGCAATTTTTTTGAATAACTTAATTCTGGTAACAATATCATTAATCTTCATTGTTATCTTTTTCGTTGCCATCTTCCTCATTTATATCTTCATTATTCTTAGTTTTTTCTTTTATTTGATTAAAAATGCCTTCTAAATGTATTGCACGTTCTATAGTTTCATCTACCTCTATAATAACCTGAGGAACATGTCTTAACTTAACATGACTCCCTATTTCTTTTCTAATGAGGCTAGTTGAACTCTTAAGTGCTTGAAGTGTTTCTTTCTTAGCATTTTTGTCACCAAATATACTAACATAAATTTTTGTATAGCTTAGGTCTTTTGTTGTGTCTACTTTTGTTACACTTACCATAGCACTTAATCTTGGATCCTTTATTTTGTTTTGAATTGTATTGCTTACATCTTTTTTAATTTCTTCATTTATTCTACCATTTCTATAACTAACCATACAATTCACTACTCCTTATACTTATATTAATTTTGGTTTTACTTCTTCCATTATGAATGCTTCAATAATGTCGCCTTCTTTAATATCATTGAATTTTTCTACACTTAATCCACATTCAAATCCAGCAGCGACCTCTTTTGCATCATCTTTAAATCTTTTTAAGGAAGCTAAAGTTGATTCAGTAATTACTATTCCATTTCTAAGTACTCGTACACTACTGTTTCTCGTGATTTTACCGTTCAATACATAAGACCCTGCTATTGTTCCTACACTTGAAACTTTATATATTTGTCTTATTTCAACTCTACCTAAGACAACTTCTTTATATACAGGATCGAGCATTCCAACCATTGCATCTTTTATATCATCAAGAGCGTCATAAATTATTCTATAGGTTTTAATTTCTACATTTTCTTTCTCACCAATTAAAGAAGCATTATTATCTGGTCTTACATTAAATCCTATAATTATTGCATTTGAAGCTGCTGCAAGCACAACATCTGTTTCTGTAATAGCGCCAACTCCAGAATGGATAACCCTTACTTTAACATTATCAGTAGATAATTTTTCAAGAGATTGTCTTACAGCTTCTACAGATCCTTGAACATCAGCTTTAACAATTACACCAAGTTCTTTAACAGATCCTTCTTGTATTTGGCTATATAGGTTTTCCATGGAAACTCTATTGCTAGATTCAAAATGTTCTTCTCTTAAATTTGTTTTTCTAGTTTCGGCCATATTTCTTGCAGTTTTCTCATCTTTAACTACGTTAAATCTATCTCCAGCTGCTGGAACTTCAGATAATCCAAGTATTTCTACTGGAATAGAAGGTCCTGCTGTCTTTATTTTGTTACCCTTATCATCAAACATTGCTCTTATTCTTCCATAAGTTGAACCAACTATTATAGAATCTCCAGTATTTAGTGTACCATTTTGCACTAGTAAAGTAGCAAGTGGTCCGCGACCTTTGTCAAGTTTAGCTTCTACTACAGTTCCTTTTGCAAGTCTACTAGGATTTGCTTTTAGCTCTAACATTTCTGCTGTAATCACTACCATTTCAAGCAAAGTATCTATACCCTCTTTAGTATGAGCTGATACTGGAACACAAATTGTGTCTCCACCCCAATCTTCTGCTACAAGTCCATGTTCTGTCAATTCTTGCTTAACTTTATCAACATTAGCTCCTGGCCTATCTATCTTGTTTATAGCTACTATCATTGGTACCTTAGCCGCTTTACAGTGATTTATAGCTTCTTCAGTTTGTGGCATAATACCATCATCTGCAGCTACAACAAGTATAACTATATCTGTTATTTGGGCACCTCTTGCTCTCATTGCTGTGAAAGCTTCGTGACCAGGTGTATCTAAGAATGTAATTTTTTCGCCATTAATATCGACAGTATATGCACCTATATGTTGCGTTATTCCGCCCGCTTCTGTTTCTGTAACTTTAGCTTTCCTAATACAGTCAAGTAGCGATGTCTTGCCGTGATCAACATGACCCATAACTGTAACAACTGCTGGTTTTTTGTCTGTATCTATTTCAACTTCAACATTTCCGAAGTCTTCTTCATCAGCAATTTTTCCTTCTTCTTCATCTTTTAGCACAGCAAGTGCACCATATTTTTCTATTACTTTTTCAGCTGTAGCGAAATCAATTTCTTGATTCATTCCAGCCATAACACCTATAAAAATAAGTTGTTTTATTACTTCTACATAAGGTCTCTTTAACGTATCAGCTAAGTCTTTAACTGTAATAGTACTTTTGATTACTACAACTTCATCATCTATTGCTTCAACAGCATTGTTTCCGCTTCCTAATTCGTCTCTACCTTTTCTACCTCTTTTTCTAATAACAACTTTATTAGCATCTTCATTAGCTAAGTTTTCATAGTGTTCCACTGTTTCATTTTTATTATCCTTAAGTCCTGAATTTTCATCACTATAAAGTTCCTTTATTAACTCAGCATCTTCTTCCTCAATCACACTCATATGATTTTTGGCCTTTATACTAAACTCTTCTAATAGTACATTAATTAATTCTTTACTTGACACTTCTAACTCTTTTGCTAATTCATATATTCTGACTTTTGCCAAATCATTCACCCCCGAAATTTAATTTATTCATCATTTTCATTCCATAAGCTTAATAGCTTATTACTCATTTTTTTGTCATTTACACACAAAACATTGATTTCTGCTCTACCTAAGCACTTGCCTAAAGTCTCATTGGATATTCCTTCTATAAGAGGTATAACCCTTTTGATAGCTAATCTTCTAAATTTATCTTTAGTATTGGTAGCGCTCTCCTCTGACAAAATTATGAGGGTTCCTCTCCCGTGTGATAGTGCATCTTCACATTGATTGTAACCTTCAATAAGTTTGCCTGCCTTTTTAGTTAAACCCAAAAATTGAAAAAATTTATTGTTCATGATTTACCTCATCCTCGTAATTTATCTTATCCCTTAGTTTACCATAAATTTCTTCACTTATTTTTCCACCTAAGTTTCGCTCTAATCTTTTTGTTTTAAAAGATTTTTCAAAGCATTCTATATTCTTACAAACATATGCGCCTCTACCTGGCTTTTTTCCTGTTAAGTCTATAGAAATTTCGCCTTCTTTGCTATGAACTATGCGTAATAATTCTTTTTTGCATTTCATTTTCATACAACCTGTGCACATGCGCTGAGGTATTTTTTTTACTTTCATAAAGCTATCACCTACTCTTCAGTAATGGTTTCAATTACTTTATTTTCATTTTCAATATCTTCCATGTTATATTGGGCTTGTGTTCTACTTTTTATGTCAATTTTCCAACCTGTTAATCTCGCTGCCAATCTAACATTTTGACCTTCTTTTCCAATAGCTAATGATAATTGATTATCTTCCACTATAACTTTTGCAGATTTAGAAACTTCTTCAACTACTACATTCAATACTTTTGCAGGGCTTAGCGCATTTGAAATGTACTCTTCAGATTTCTTGCTCCACTTAATAATATCAATTTTTTCATTTCTTAATTCATTAACTATGTTTTGGACTCTGACACCTTTTGGCCCAACACAAGCTCCCATAGCATCAACATTCTCATCGTTTGAATATACCGCAATCTTAGTTCTTGATCCTGCTTCTCTTGAAATACTTTTTATTTCAACCACTCCACCAAAAACTTCTGGCACCTCTAATTCAAATAATCGTTTTACAAGACCTGGATGCGTTCTTGATACTCCTACTTGAGCACCTTTAGTAGTATTTTTAACCTCAACAATATATAGTTTCAACTTTTCATTAAAATTATATTCCTCGCCAGGCATTTGTTCATTAGCTCCAAGCACAGCTTCAATTTTACCTAAATCTATAAATACATTTCCTCTATCTTTTCTTATAACACTTCCTGTAATAATATCAAATTCTTTGGTTATAAATTCATTGTAAATTATATTTCTTTCAGCCTCTTTAATTCTTTGAATAACCACTTGTTTTGCAGCTTGTGCAGCTATTCTTCCAAATTTTCTTGGAGTAACTTCAATATCAACAGTATCATCAATTTGATATTTAGGGCTATATTCTTTAGCTCCTTCTAGTGATATTTCATTGGCATCCTCAAATACTTCTTCTACAACTGTTTTTTGACCATAAATATGTATTTCACCTGTTTCTCTATTCATTGACACTTTTACACTTTGGTTACTATTAGATAGAGTAGCAAAATTCTTCTTATATGCTGCAACTAATGCATCCTCAATAGTTTCAAAAAGTAAATCTTCACTGATTCCCTTTTGTTCTACAATTTCTCTCAATGCTTCAATAAATTCCTGATTCATTTTAACTTCCTCCTTACAGCACCGGTTTCAAACTCACAATGGAAATCTTTTCTTTCGGAATAGATATATTATTCCCATCATATTCAATTTCTATTTGCACATCCGAAAATCCTAATAAATTGCCTTCAATTTTTTTTGTTCCCTCATATAGACTATTTAAATTAATTAATACGTTTTGGCCTATATATTTTTTCAGATGATTGTCATCATATAAAATTCTCTCAATTCCTGGAGAGGAGACTTCTAAACAGTAACTATCAGTTATCAGATCTTCTACATCTAATATTTCACTTACAGCTCTACTTGTTTTTTCACAATCTTCTAAAGATATCCCATTAGAACTATCTATATAAATCCTCAAGAAATTTTCTCCTGATTCTTTTACATACTCCAAATGATATAATTCGCAATTATTTTTTTCTGCTATTGGTTGAATTATTTTTCTAAGTTTTTGCAACAAGGCATTTTTCATTTTAACACCCTCCTTTTATAAAAATTTTCTACAATTATTACATAATTAATCGTAATATTATAATTAAAACGCAACCATGAGTTGCGTTTCAATAAATAGAGAGTAGGACGAGCCTACTCTCTTGAAATAAAATTACCAACGGTAACTAATATATATTATTCTATCATATAAAATTTGCTATTTCAAGGGTTAATTGCATTTAGCTAAAAAAACGACAACTGATTTGTATCAGGTAGTTCTTTTAAACACCCATGATTATCTAAGGATTCAATAACTGTTTTGGAGACCTTGCAGCGAATTCTCAAATCTTCTTTAGATATAAACTCCCCCTCAGGTCTTTCCAAAACTATGCTTTTAGCGGCATTTTCACCTACACCTTCAAGCCCGCTTAGTGGAGGTCTTATTGCGTCATCTTCAATTATAAATTTAACTGCCTCAGACTTATAAAGATCTACATTTAATAATTTTATCCCTCTTTTATACATTTCAAAAGATAACTCCAGCGCTGTAAGAAGTCCTTTTTCTTTCATACCTATGTCCTTACCTAGAGCTGTTAGTTCATCCATTTTAGCACTTATAGCGCTCTCACCTTTTACAATCAAATTAGCATCAAAGTCATCTGCTCTTATAGTAAAGAAAGTAGCATAGTATTCCTTTGGGTAATAAACCTTATAATATGCTATTCTTACCGCCATCATTACATATGCAACTGCATGCCCTTTAGGAAACATGTACTTTATCTTTTTACATGACCCTATATACCAATCTGGCACGTCATGCTCTCTCATTACTTTCTCATCGTCTTCCGTAAGACCTTTACCTTTTCGTACTTTCTCCATGATAGTAAAAGCAGTCTTAGGTTCAAGATTTTTCTGCATTAGATAAACCATTATATCATCTCTTGTAGAAATACAATCTTTAAGTGTAGTAAATCCTTCTTTAATATAATATTGTGCATTATTAATCCATACGTCAGTACCATGAGAGAGTCCAGAAATTCTAACCAAGTCTGAAAAAGATTTAGGCTGTGTATCTAAAAGCATTTGTCTAACAAATTTTGTACCAAATTCTGGAACACCGTAACTTCCTACTTCACAGCCCAACTCTTTAATGGTGAGCCCCAGTGCCGCAGGAGATGTAAATAAACTTATTACACTCGGATCTGATAGTGGAATAGTTATAGGGTCGAGTCCAGTTAAATCTTGAAGCATTTTAAGCATTGTAGGATCATCATGTCCAAGAATATCCAGTTTCAATAGCCTTCCACTTATGGAATGATAATCAAAATGTGTTGTAATAATATCTGAATTTGGATCGTCAGCAGGGTGTTGTACTGGGCAAAAATTATGTATATCATTGTCACTTGGAACAACCATTATTCCACCTGGATGTTGCCCTGATGTTCTCTTAACTCCAGTACACCCTAGCACAAGTCGTTCTATTTCAGCTTGAGGGACCATAACGTTTTTTTCTCCTAAATATTTTTTCACATAACCATAAGCAGTTTTGTCAGCAATTGTTCCAATTGTTCCAGCCTTAAAGGTATGCCCCTTTCCAAACAACACCTCTGTATACCTATGTATATCTGCTTGATTTTCACCTGAGAAATTCAAATCTATATCTGGTTCTTTATCTCCTTCAAACCCTAAAAAAGTTTCAAATGGAATATCATGACCATCTTTTTTATATAGTGCACCACAATTTGGGCACTCTTTATCAGGTAAATCAGCACCCGAACCAATAGATCCATCTAAAAAAAATTCGCTCTTTTTACAATCAGGACATACATAATGAGGTGGAAGCCCATTTACTTCTGTTATATTAGACATATTAGCTGCAAAAGAAGATCCAACTGAGCCTCTCGACCCTACTAAATAACCGTCAGCAAGTGATTTTGCTACTAATTTTTCAGCTATTAAGTAAAGTACAGCATATCCATTATTTATAATAGAATTTAATTCCTTCTCCAATCTTTTTTCAACTACCTCTGGTAAGGGATCTCCATATATTGAATGAACTTTATCTGATGTCATCTTGCGGATGTCCTCTTCTGCACCTTCTATTTTAGGGGTATAAGTTCCATCTGGTATTGGTTTTATAACTTCTACCATTTCAGCAATTTTATTAGGATTACCAATTACAACTTCTCTGCATTTTTTTTCACCTAGATATGAAAATTCTTTTAACATTTCATTAGTAGTTTTAAAATATAGTGGCGGTTGATCATCTGCATCTGAAAAACCTTTGCCAGCCATTAAAATTTTTCTAAAAACTTCATCAGAAGCTTCTAAAAAATGTACATCACCTGTAGCAACTACAGGCAAATTATTTTTTTCTCCTATAGCACATATTTTTCTATTAATATCCATTAATTCACTTTCATCTTTTACTGTGCCATTTTTAATCATGAATTTATTATTTAGTAGAGGTTGTATTTCTAAATAATCATAGAACTTCACAATCTTCCTAATATCTTCTTCCGATTTTCCATGTAGAACTTCCTTATACACTTGCCCAGCTTCGCAGGCTGATCCTACTATAAGACCATCTCTATACTTCTCAATTAAGGTTTTAGGAAGCCTAGGTCTTCTATGAAAATGTTCTAAATTTGAAGCTGAAATAAGCTTGTAAAGATTTTTAAGACCTACTTGGTTTTTTGCCAAAATAATCACATGATAAGTATTTGCCTTTTTTATATTAAAGTCACCTAAAAACTCTTTGTTTAAAGTATCTAAGTCAAAAATGTTATTTTCTTTAAGTAAACCAAAACAATGTAATAATATTTGTGCTGTGGCTTTAGCATCGTCTACAGCTCTATGATGGTTCTCCAGGGAGATGCCCAAATGCTTAGCTACTACATTTAGCTTAAATGTTTTAAGGTCTGGAAGTAAATATTTAGCTAAAGGAATTGTATCCATAATTGCATTTTCAAACTTCAAATTCAACCTCTCTGAATTTTTTTTGATAAAAGATGTATCGAAGTCAGCATTATGGGCTACCACTACGCTACCACATGTAAACTGTAAAAAATTAGGAAGCACTTCTTCAATAGAAGCAGAGCCTGCAACCATATCATTTGTAATCCCAGTTAGTTCAGTAATTTTATAAGGTATGTCTATCCCCGGATTTACAAATTCATTAAATTTATCTACTATTTTCCCATTTTCAACTTTAACTGCACCAATTTCAGTAATCCTATCATTTTCACTAGAAAGCCCTGTTGTTTCTAAATCAAAAACTACAAAACAATCATCTATATTTTCATTTTTACTATTAATAACAATTGGTACTCCATCGTCTACTAAATAGCCCTCTACACCATATATAACCTTTATTTTATTCTTTTTAGCTGCATCCATAGCTTCTGGAAAAGCTTGCACCACGCCATGGTCAGTTATCGCTACTGCGCAGTGCCCCCATTTAGCCGCTCTTTCTACGAGTTTAGCCGCAGGGCTTATCCCATCCATTGCACTCATTTGTGTATGCAAATGAAGTTCAACCCTTTTCTCCTGCGCAGTATCCATTCTTTCTATTTTCTTAAGTTTAATTATATCCCTAGCCATTACAACAACTTCTTTTGCGTAGGTATCATAACTTGCTTCTCCTCGCACCTTACAGAAAAGTCCCACTTTAATTTCGTCCATTATCTTTTCTACATCTTTAGGCTTTGGAAAACATTTCACTGTAATTGAACTTGAATAATCTGTAATATAGAATGTAATGATTATTCTACCCGTTTTTGTTTCAATTATTTTAATTTTAAAGATATCTCCACAGACACAGACTATTCCTGAAGCTTCATCTATCTCTTCTATCGCTATGGTCTCACTTTTTATATTTCTTCCCATTATAGTGTTTGCATCCGCTGCTTCATCTTTTCTGTAGCCCGGTTTGCTAAATTTACTTGTTTTATCATTATTTTGATTATTACTTTGAGGTTTGTCCTTCTTTTCTATATTAATATTTTTAATAATTTCTTTTATAATAACTTCATTTTCTTTTTCCTTTTTACCAAAATAATCTTCCTTAGAAAGTTTACTGTTATGTTCCAATTTCACTAATGAACTAACCCCAAACATATCATTTATAGTATCTTTTATAAGAATTTCTATGTTCTTATCTCTTAAAATTTTGCACATAAAATCATTTCCACACTGGATTTTTAGAGTGCCGTTTTCAATTATTCTAGAAGATTTAAGTAAACTATCCTTACTTGACGGCTGCGAGGTAGCTATTACATTTACAACATCTACCCAAAACTTATCTTTTATATCTTCTATAGTGGCATTTGACACATCTTTGTAGCAAATTAACTGTATATCCTCAAAACTACCTACTCGTTTTGAAATAATATTTTTGATTAGTAGCTTTTTATTATCATCTATATCCTCTAAAGATTTGATTAGCACCCTTAATTTATTGCTTTTTTTAAGGTATTGAACTCTCAATACCTTAATATCATCTGCTAATGTTTCTTCATTTAAATTAAAATCATTTTTCAGAATTTCAGCTAAATTTACATTCATTAATATTCCTCCTGATAAGACATTTTAGGCACATGAAATCATCTCCTGGGTCGCTGCAACATCTTCGTGGAATATGCATTAACGACTTCACAATGAAATTTATACTCCAACTTAAGTTTTCTATTTGTTAGGGTAAGTAACCCCTACTTATAGAAGTGGGAGACTTTCCTTCTGAAATGTCGTTAAAATAAATTTGAATGCGCCTATAATTTATCTATCTCGCGAATAAGTTCTTCCACTAAATCTTCTTCTTTAACGGTTTTAATTATTTCACCTTTTTTAAATATGAGACCAACTCCGTTACCTCCAGCTATGCCAATATCAGCTTCTCTTGCTTCACCGGGGCCATTAACTATACATCCCATTATTGCAATCTTTATGTTCTTATTGCAACATTCTAATCTTTTTTCTACTTCATTTGCAATTTTAATAAGATTAATTTGAGTTCTACCACATGTTGGGCATGATACAAATTTAATTCCATCATCTATATACCCTAAGGATTTCAGGATTTCTATGCCGACTTTAACCTCGTCTACTACATCCCCCGTTAGTGACACCCTTATAGTATCTCCAATCCCCTCAGCTAAAAGCGCCCCAATACCTATACTTGATTTTATTGTCCCTCTCCATGTAGTTCCAGCCTCAGTAACACCGAGGTGTAGCGGATAATCTACTTTACCTGATAATAATTTGTAACTTTCAATCATCATGACCACATCTGACGATTTTATAGAAATAACTATGTCATAAAAATTAAAACTTTCAAGTATTTTAACATGTCTTAACGCACTTTCAACTAGTGCCTGCGCGCATACATGACCATACTTTTCAATAATATCTTTTTCTAGTGATCCTGAATTCACACCAATTCTAATGGGAATGCCTTTCTCTTTAGCTGCTTCTGCGACTAATTTTATTTTATCGCGGCTTCCAATATTACCTGGATTAATTCTTAATTTGGATATCCCGTTCTCAATAGATTTTAAAGCTAGCCTATAGTCAAAATGAATATCTGCCACAAGTGGTATGTGAATTCTTTTCACTATGTTCTTAACAGCCTCAGCCGCTTGCATATCTGGGACCGCGCATCTTACAATGTCACACCCTACCTTTTCTAGCTGAAGAATTTGATTTACTGTAGCTTCTACATCCCTTGTGTCTGTATTGGTCATTGACTGTACTGCTATCAATGAATCTCCACCTATATATACATTTCCAACTCTAATCTTCTTCGTTTTACGCTCCCTCATAGTCTTCATCTCCTAGAATTTTAGCGGACTAACTATATCCTTAATAACTACTAACACCATAAATGCCATTAAAAACATAAATCCAATGTAATTTATAGTTGCAACTTTATTATCATCTAATTTTTTACCTGATATTATTTCAAATAACAACATAAAAATCCATCCTCCATCTAGTGCTGGAAAAGGTATTATATTGAATATTCCTAATTGTACACTCATTAATGCAGTAAAATACATTAAGGTTGTAATTCCAGCTTGTGCCGCTTTTCCAGAAAATCTTATTATGCTTATCGGTCCTCCAACATCATTTGCTGAAACTTTCCCGTGGAATACGTTACCGAAAAATTCAAAAATTTGTTTTACAGTATTACCAATTTGATCAAATCCATAACCCACAGCTTTGCCAGGGTTCATTTTTTTCTCAACCATAGAAGGAGAGACTCCTACAAAAAATAATTTTTCTTTCTCGCTCTTAATGGGTTTAAGGGTGATTTTTTCCACTTTTGAATTTCTGACTATTTCAATATCCATACTTTCACCTTTAGAAACAAAAATCTCATTTTGAACTTGATCCCATCTATCTATTTTAGTCTTATTAATCTTAGTAATTTCATCTCCAACTTGTATCCCAGCTTTCACAGCTGGACTATTTGGTACCAACTCCCCAATTATTGGTAATATATATCCTTTAGACGCCCCTACCATAGCAAATAAAACTACTGCCAATATTAAATTCATAATTGCTCCAGCAGAAACTATGCTTAGTTTTTGACCCGGGGTTTTATTTGTGAAAGATCTCGGATCATTACTTTCTCCATCTTCCCCTTCCATTTTAACATATCCTCCAATAGGAAATGCTTTAATCAAATACTCCGTTTCTTTCCCTTTAATTCCAAATATTTTCGGTCCCATCCCTAAAGAAAATTCACTTACTTTTACTCCATTTAGCTTGCATAGAGTAAAATGGCCTAATTCATGTATTATAATCAAAAGACTAAATGCTAATATAGCCATAATAAAGTATGGTATGTTTGCTATAATATTACTCATAATAATTTTCCTCCCTACTCTTTATCATAATAATTTCTTACATATTCTCTTACCTTTAAGTCAACTTCTAAAATTTCTTCTAAATCTGGATTAATATTATGCTCAAATTTATTCATGCATTTTTCTATAATATCTTCTATTATAAGATACTTAATTTTATAATCCAAAAATAATTCAACAGCTACTTCATTAGCAGCATTCATAATAGCAGGCATATTTCCACCCATTTTACCTGCTTTATATGCTAATTTAAGACATTTGAACGTATCCATATCTGGTTTTTCAAAAGTTAAATTGCCCATATTATAAAAGTCTAATTTATCGATAACAGCATTATTTCTTTCAGGATAGTTTATAGCATATTGAATAGGAAGTCTCATGTCAGCAGAACTCATTTGTGCTATTACACTTGCATCCATGTATTCTACCATAGAATGTATTATACTTTGAGGATGAACTACCACTTGTATATTTTCGTAATCTACCCCAAATAACCAGTGTGCCTCTATAACCTCTAGGCCTTTATTCATAAGTGTTGAGGAGTCAATAGATATTTTTCTACCCATTTCCCATTTAGGATGTTTAAGCGCCTCTTCCGGTTTTATTTCTATTAATTGTTGCTTATTTTTGCCTCTAAACGGACCACCTGATGCGGTTATTATTATTTTGTTAACAGATTCCGACTTATTACCCTGTAGACATTGAAAAATAGCACCATGTTCTGAATCAACTGGTAAAATATTGACATGATTTTTTTTAGCAGCCTCCATTACTAGTCCCCCTGCTGCAACTAGTGTCTCTTTATTAGCTAAGGCAATATCTTTACCAGCATTAATTGCTTTCATGGTGGGAACTAAGCCTATCATACCTACAACTGCGGTTACTACAATATTAACTTCGGGTAGTGTACTTATATAATTTAGTCCTTCCAGTCCCTGCAATATTTTTGTTGAATATTTTTTTAGCATGCAATGCTTTTTAAGTTTTAATGAAGCCGCCTCGTCCATCATGGTAACATATTTAGGCTTAAATTCTTCTATGATGGGTATAATCTTCTCATAATTGGTGTTAGCAGAAATTCCCACAATAGTGAAATTATCAATATCATTTCGAATAACATCTAAAGTTTGAGTTCCTATCGACCCAGTAACTCCTAAAATAGTAATCTTCTTCATGTAACTCTCTCCATTCACGTAATTCTGTTATTTATACTTCAAAATCTTATTTTTTCCTTTAATTTCACACTTATAAATTTACCTGTTTTCTTTTAGCAAGCAATTCTTCTACAGCATATAATATAACATATTTATGTTCTAAAATAAAGTAACTAGTAATATTTACAAATATATGGGTAATTATTTCACATATATTATATAGTGCTCCTTTTTATTATATTCATTAATCAACGCGGATATTAATATAAAATATAACCCAATTATTATTTTAAAATTTTACGTAATAATAAAATCATACATTGCCAGTAATGCCAATTTACAACTAATTGTTTATTTGCATTCTGTTCAATATATGATTTTATTAATCACTAAAGTATATTAAATCATCTCCTACGGAGGTGCACTATTAATTTCTTGTACCTTTAGTATATATGAATTTAAATTACTAATATAAATGTAATATAATAAAATGCTACCACAGACACAAATAGAATACTATCAAACCGATCTAAAACTCCACCATGTCCTGGAATAAGGCTACTGTAATCTTTGGCTCCTACAAATCTTTTTATAGATGACGCAATTAAATCTCCAAGTTGTCCAAAACTGCCACAAAGAACACCAATTATAGCGTAATGATATAATTGAATAGGTACACCATATTTTGAAATAACATAGCCATAAATTGTACACCCTATAGTGCTGCCTAAAAGACCTCCTATTGAGCCCTCAATTGTTTTATTAGGGCTAACTTTAGGGCAGAGCTTATGTTTGCCACCTTTGCCTAAAAATCTTCCACAATAATAGGCTGACGTATCACAGACCCACGAGCAAATAAATATAATCCAAACTAAATATTGACCGTAGGTTTTATTGTTTATAAACACTATAAAACTAAAAAATACTGCCACATATAAAAATCCAAATATAGTGAGAGCCACATCAACAAAATTATACTTTGTATAAATCACCGGAATACATAATAGTAAAAGAATTGTTACTATTAAAATATATACATTAAAACTTGCTGGAAAATCCTTGCTCATTTTCAAGTAATATACTATACATAAAATATATCCTATAATTCCAATTGGCTTATAGTGTTTTTTTCTAGAAACTTTATAGAACTCATACATTCCAAAAAGTGAAAGTACCATTACACTATATTTTAAGTACTCTCCACCTAAAATTAAAAATATTATTAACGGAGCTAACATCAGTGCTCCTATATATCTATTATTCATAATTTTCTCCTCTATTTAACCTTTCCAAATCTTCTGTCTCTTTTTTGATAATTTAATATTGCACATTTCAATTGCTTCTCATGAAAATCTGGCCAATTAATATCCGAAAACCAAAGTTCTGAGTATGCACTCTGCCATAGTAAAAAATTACTTAATCTTAACTCCCCACTAGGTCTTATTATAAGGTCTGGGTCGGGCATTCCTTTTGTATACAAATACTTTGAAAATAAACCCTCAGTTATTTCATCTTCATATATTTTTTTATTCGTCAAATCTAAACAAATTTCTTTTACAGCATCTACTATTTCGTTTCTTCCTCCATAATTTAAAGCTAGATTTAAAATTAACCCCTTATTATTCTTTGTCCTTTCATAAGCAGAGTTTAATTCTGTTATGCAAATCTGTGGTAATTTTGATATGTTACCAATAGAATTGATAACAACATCATTGGCGTTCAATTCCTCGAACTCATTTTTTAAATATTCTACTAATAATTTCATTAGAGCGTCCACTTCTTGTAAAGGTCTATTCCAATTTTCAGTTGAAAATGCGTATAATGTTAAATATTTAACCCCTAATTTGTTGCACTCTTTTACAATTCTTCTTATTGCTTCTACTCCAGCCTTATGTCCAAGTGCTCTCGGCAAATTACGCTCCTTAGCCCATCTACCATTCCCATCCATTATAATTGCAATATGTTCAGGTATTCTCGACATGTCTAACTCAATATTATTACTTGTACTTTTATTTTTTTTAAAAAAAGCGAATAATGTTTTCAATAAAATTCCCTCCTTTTTATTAGTTATATTATAATCTTAAATAGAACCTGCATAACTGCAGGTTCTATTTAAAATTATATATTAAACGGCCATTACTTCTTTTTCTTTAACCTCTATTAATGTATCTATTTCTTTAATAAATTTATCTGTTTCTTTTTGGATGATATCTTCTGATTTTTTAGCTTCATCCTCAGTAATTTCGGTGTTTTTTTTCAAAGCCTTAATCTTATCATTAGCATCTCGCCTAATAGATCTAATAGCTACTTTAGCATCTTCCCCTGTTTTCTTTACAGTTTTAATTAAAACTTTTCTTGTTTCTTCTGTAAGTTCAGGAATAATTAATCTAATTGCTGATCCATCACTTGATGGGTTTAATCCTAAATCGGATTTCAATATAGCTCTTTCTATATCTTTCATAGAAGATTTATCCCATGGCTGGATAAGTAATACTCTAGGTTCCGGTGCTGAAATGTTTGCTATTTGATTTAATGGCATAAGACTTCCATAACATTCAACATGAATCCTATCTAGCATTGTAGCATTCGCTCTCCCTGCTTTCATACCTGAAATCTCATGTTTAAAAACAGCAATAGTTTTATTCATTTTTTCATCAGCAATACTAATAATTTGTTTAATCATAGAATTCCCTCCATTTTATATTGATTCTATAGTACAATCTGATACTAAAGTACCAATTTCTTCTCCTAAAATTGCTCTTTTTATATTTTCAGGATTATCTAGTCCAAAAACTAATATAGGTATATTATTGTCCATACATAATGATGTAGCCGTAGAATCCATAACTTGTAGACCTCTTTCAAGAACATTAAGATATGTAAGATTATCAAACTTCTTCGCATCATTATATTTATGAGGATCCTTATCGTAAACTCCATCTACTTTTTTAGCAAGCAAAATTACTTCAGCTTCTATTTCTGCCGCCCTAAGTGCCGCTGTTGTATCTGTTGAAAAATATGGATTACCTGTACCAGCTGCGAATATAACAACTCTACCTTTTTCTAAATGCCTCATAGCTCTTCTTCTTATAAATGGTTCTGCTACCGCCTTCATTTCAATGGCAGTTTGTACTCTAGTATTTACGCCTATATTCTCCAAAGAGTCTTGAAGCGCTAATGCATTAATGCAAGTTGCCATCATTCCCATATAATCCGCAGTAGTCCTGTCCATGCCTTCACCACTTCTACCACGCCATATGTTTCCGCCTCCAACAACTATGCCTATCTCAACACCTAACTCAACCAATTCTTTTATTTGAAGTGCTATCTCATTTGTAATTTCAAAGTCTATTCCAAATCCTTTTTCACCAGCTAAAGCTTCTCCTGAAATCTTTAACATAACTCTTTTATATTTAGCAACCTCCATAAACATTATACCTCCAATTTATAGTATTACTTATTTTAAAAAAGAGAACACGTAGTGTTCTCTTTAATTGTTATTTACCCTGTACTTGTCTTTGAACTTCTTCAGCAAAGTTTTCTTCCTTCTTTTCTATGCCTTCTCCTCTTTCAAATCTCACATATCTTGTTATAGTTATGTCAGCACCAAGTTTTTTAGATTCTTCTTGAAGATATTTTTTAATAGTATAGTCAGCATTTTTAACCCAAACTTGTTCAAGCAAGCAAACTTCTTTATAATATTTATTTACTCTACCCATAACCATTTTTTCAATGATTTTTTCTGGTTTTCCTTCGTTTATTGCTTGTACTCTGTATATTTCTTTTTCTTTTTCTAAAGTTTCACTATCAACACAAGTGTTATCTAAGAATAAAGGACTAGTAGCTGCAATTTGCATTGCAACATCTTTAGCAATCGCAATTAATACATCATCTTGTTTTGCGCAAGCAAGTTCTACTAAAACACCTATTCTTCCGCCACCGTGAATATAGCTTTGAACTATACCATTTTCAATAGAAAACTTTTGAAATCTTCTTACAGACATGTTCTCGCCCAATTTTGCTATTAAAGCTGTTACCGCATCCGTAACATTAATTGCTTCATCAGCTATGTATTTTTCAGAAACTAATTCATCAATAGTAGTTGAAGTAGTTTGCACTGCTTGCATTGTTATGTTTTTCGCTAAAGTAACAAAATCTTCATTATCAGCAACAAAATCCGTTTCACAATTAACCTCTACAACAGATCCAACTTTCATGTCATCTGAAATAAATGAGTTTACTAATCCTTCTGCAGCTATTCTTCCAGATTTTTTTGCAGCTGCTGCTAAACCTTTTTCTCTTAAAAGTTCAACCGCTTTTTCTATGTCACCCTCTGTTTCACTTAGAGCCCTTTTACAATCCATCATACCGGCTCCAGTTTTTTCTCTTAACTCTTTAACCATACTTGCACTAATCATTATTATTTCCTCCTATTCCTATCTAATTTAAAAGGTAAATGAAAGAATTAACTTTCACCTACCCCCCAACTGTTATATCAATAATTATATTATTAGATAAATATAGTTACTATTATTCAGCTAATTGTTCACCTTGTCTGCCTTCTATAATAGCATCAGCTAATCTTTCAGTTATTAATTTAACTGCTCTTATAGCATCATCATTACCTGGAATTACATAATCAACTTCATCTGGATCACAGTTTGTGTCAACTATTGCAACTACAGGAATTCCAAGAATTTTAGCTTCAGAAATCGCATTCTTTTCTTTTCTTGGATCTACAACAAATAGAGCTCCAATTTTATTTGCATCCATGCTTCTTATTCCGCCTAAATTCTTTTCTAGTTTTTCTCTTTCATTTAGAAGGTGACTAACTTCTTTTTTTGGAAGAACTTCAAATATTCCGTCTTCTTCCATTTTAAATAATTCTTCTAATCTTTGTATTCTTGTTTTAATTGTTTTAAAGTTTGTTAACATTCCACCTAACCATCTATTGTTTACAAAATGCATTCCTGCTCTTACTGATTCAAATTTAATAGCTTCTTGAGCTTGTTTTTTTGTTCCTACAAATAGAACATCCTTACCTTCTTCAGATACAGATTTTATGAAATCATATGCCTCATCTATTTTTCTAACTGTTTTTTGTAAATCGATAATGTATATACCATTTCTTTCTGTAAATATGTATGGTGCCATTTTAGGATTCCATCTTCTAGTTTGATGTCCGAAGTGAACACCTGCCTCTAATAATTGTTTCATTGAAATAACTGCCATTAATAATAACCTCCTTGGTTTTTACCTCCATCACCATCATCTTATTGAAGTCCAAATATCGGAACCCTTCCATAATCAAGCAATGTGTGTATTTTCTTACCTACATAGTATATCACAATGTGATAATGTATTCAATATTTTTTTTAATAAAATTGAAATATGTAGATTGCAATATAAAATGTCCGAAATTTTCAAGAAAAATATAATGTTAAGTTGTAATGGTTTTCCGTTCCATCATATTAGCAGATAGACCGTTAAAAATCCTTCTTGGATAATTGTTGATCCAGTGCTGTATTTGCATAATTTGTTTTTTAGAGAATGCTGAAATATCCACACCTTTTGGGATAAATCGTCGTATCATTTTATTGATATTCTCGTTTGTGCCTCGTTCCCATGAACTATATGGATGGGCATAATATACTTTAGTTCTCTTTTGTTTATTCCTTACTGAGGTCTCAATACCCTCGAAATCAAGGTTCTCACAGCCGTTATCACAGGTGATTGTTTTAAATGTTTTTGAGAATGCCATTCCCATTTTACGCTCCAATTTGTCCAATTCCTTCACAACAGCGACCTGTGATTTAGAAGGTATTTTAAAGATTAACTCCTTGCGAGTTACTCTTTCGCTTAACACCATTAATACAGTCTTTGTACCCTGCTTTCCTACTACGGTGTCCATTTCCCAGTGCCCTATCTCATCACGTGCAGCTACCGCTGTAGGTCTTTCTGATATGCTTGTCCCTTTGGTATTGTTATACGCCGGCCTTATTTTTTTATAGTTTCTCTTTTTGGCATTCTTTTTAACAGGCAGATCTTTGTTACTTATGTTTAAGAATAAATTATTATCCAAATAGTTATACACAGTTTTGAAGCAAATAGTTGTTTCGAATTGTAGATCTTTATTTGTTATATTTTGAATAGCTGCATACGGAGATTCGCCATATTTACCAATGGCTTTTTCTAAGTACTTCACCAATTTGTGATCTTTCCCTATTTTCAATGCAGGCCCTTTTGCTGTGCCTTGTCTGTCATGTTCTGACTGCCCAATTTCTGCGCTATATTCCATTCGAGTGGTTAAATCACTATTCAATAATTCTACTATTCCTTTAGCAATTTCACGCCTTATTGTACGCTCTGAACGTCCACCTATTTGCTCCGCAATACAGCTTGAATTTAGCCCCATTTTGTATAATGTCTCTATCTTTATACGATCCTCATATGTTAGGTGTTTACCTTTTTTGTTCTCTGTGATAAAATTTGATTGACTCATTTGAAATCCTCCTGTACTTGTGTTGGTTTAGTCACTTAACATTGTACAAGATTTTTTCTCTTGAGTCTTTATTTTTTGTTCTATGGTCATTTCATTTTACAACTTACCATAAAATTGAAATACTTGTTTCATATGTATTTATATTTTAATAATTAAAAACAATTTAAGGCAGAACAAAATTGCTCTGCCTTAAATTATTTTATTTTTTTAAGCTCGTCAATTAGCTTCTCATTTAATATTTTGATATGAGTACCCTTCATTCCAAGTGATCTTGATTCTATTACTCCTGCACTTTCAAATTTTCTGAGTGCATTCACAATAACAGATCTAGTTATTCCAACTTTGTCTGCTATTCTAGATGCTACTAACAATCCTTCAATTCCGTCTAATTCATTGAAAATATGTTGTACAGCTTCTAGTTCAGAATAAGATAGTGTTCCAATAGCAAGTTGCACTACTGCTTTTTTCCTTTCTTCTTCTTCTATCAAATCATTTTTAGCTCTCAAAATCTCAAGTCCAACTATAGTAGCACTATATTCAACTAAAACTAAATCATCATCTGTAAACTCTTTATCAAATCTTGCAAGTAAAAGAGTACCTAATCTCTCTCTGTTACCATTTATCGGTACTATAGTGGATAATTTATTTTCTATTGAGCATTCCCTATCATCTTGGAATACACAAATATTTTTATTCGTAAGATTAGCCCTTGTTTCGTTGACATTAAGCAAACTGTTATTGTAATTTTCCGGAAATCTCATATTTTTTATAATTTCATCCTTTACGATTTCACATTCAAATCCGCTTGATAAATTATAACCCAATATTTTTCCTTTTCTGCTAATAATATATACATTACATTGCAATACATCGCTTAGCAAATTACAAATATCATCAAAAACTACTGGCTCCGTTCCTGATTTTTGCAATATTTTATTTAACATTCTTGTTTTAGCTAATAGTGACACAATATTCCTCCTCATTTATGTTATAAAACACAATCTATATTATTTAATCCAATTCATAAATCTATCTTGCTTTAGCATAAGCAAAATTCAAAATATTTCAAATTTTTAGAATCGTTCCTTGTCCACTTAATACTATCACAACATTCATGCTATATCAACAGTGTTTTTTAAATTTCGACATTATATTTATTAAATTCTAGTAAATTTTTTAACTTATTGTATAAATTTTACTTTTGCTCACTACCCTCTTCCCTATTTTCTTCGACTTTGTATTCCTTATGTTTACATTCTTTATTAGAACATTCGATATAATCGCCTTTAGTTTTACTATATCTTTTTAACATATATGTACCACACTCAGAACATTTTATTTCGGTAGGCTCAAACCAGCTTACAAAATCACATTCTGGATAATTACTGCATCCAAAAAATCTAGTTCCTTTCTTACTTCTTCTTTCTAAAATTTTCCCGCCACATTTAGGGCATGGAAGTTCTAGTTCTTTAGTAATTGCTTTTGTATTTTTGCATTCTGGGTAACCAGGGCATGCCATGAAATCACCAAATCTTCCATGTTTTATTACCATTAACTTGCCACATTTATCACATTCTACGTCTGTAACTTCATCTTCTATTGTGATTTTAGCTATCTCTTTTTCAGCAATTTCAATATCTTCTTTTAATGGTGTAAAAAATTCACTAACTATATTTTGCCACTTTTCCTGTCCTTGTTCTATATAATCTAAATTATTCTCCATTTGTGCTGTAAATTCAATATCCACTATCTGTTTAAAGTATTCACTTAAAATGTCATTCACAATATTGCCTATTTCTGTAACTTCTAAAGTCTTTTGATCTTTTTCTACATACTTTCTATTTAGAAGAGTTGTAATAATAGGTGCATAAGTACTAGGTCTTCCTATGCCATTTTCTTCTAATGTTTTTACAAGAGATGCCTCAGAAAATTTAGCAGGTGGCTGAGTAAAATGCTGCTTTCCTTCGGTTTTTTCACATTGTAGAATATCTCCTTCATTCAATTCTGGAATTTTCAAAGTATTTTCTTCTTCATCTAGCTCTTCATCATAAATTTTTCTGAATCCATCGAAGGATACTTTAGATCCTGATGCCTTAAACACATAGTCTCCATTTACTATATCAATAGATATAGTATTTAGTAAACATGATTCCATTTGACTTGCTACATATCTATTCCAAATTAATTTATATAGTTTGTATTGTGGAGCTTTAAGTGTTTTTTTTGCTATCTCTGGCGTTATTTCAACATAAGAAGGTCTAACGGCTTCATGAGCATCTTGTATGTTTTTTTTACTTTTGTATATTCTAGGGGTACTCGGATAGTACTGCTCCCCATATTTACTCTCAATAAATTCTTTCGCATTTATTTGAGCTTCTTCAGCTATTCTAGTAGAATCAGTTCTCATATATGTAATTAATCCCACTGTTCCATGTCCTTCTATCTCCATACCTTCATATAATTGTTGCGCAATAGACATAGTTCTTTTAGTTGCAAAATTAAGTTTTCTATATGCATCTTGCTGCAATGTACTTGTTATGAATGGTGGTAGTGGTTTTCTAGCCTTTGACGATTTCTTTATTTTGCTTATAATGAATTCTTTTTCCTTAAGTTCATTAATGACATTATCACTTTCTTCTTTAGAATTCATTTCAACTTTTTCTTTACCCTTAGAGGCTAATTTAACATTTAATTTCTGAGAATCTCCTTCTTTATACAACTCGCATTCTATAGTCCAATACTCTTTGGTTATAAATTTTTCTATTTCCTTTTGTCTGTCACAAATTATTTTAAGTGTAACTGATTGAACTCGTCCTGCACTAAGTCCCCATTTAACTTTTCTCCAAAGTATAGGACTAATTTCATATCCAACCAATCTATCAAGTATACGCCTTGCTTGTTGGGCATCCACAAGCGTCGCATTTATTACCCTTGGCGACTTTATAGCGTTTTTAACCGCTGTTTTGGTTATCTCATTGAATTCTATCCGACACTTATCTTTTTCATCTATTTTTAAGGCTTTTGCTAAATGCCAAGCTATAGCTTCACCCTCCCTATCAGGATCTGTTGCCAAATAAATCTTGTCGCTTTTTTTTGCTTCTTTTCTTAGTTTCGAAAGAAGTTCTCCCTTACCACGGATAGTTATATATTTAGGTTCATAATTATTTTCTATGTCAACCCCCAATTGGCTTTTTGGCAAATCTCTAACATGCCCCATGGACGCCTCAACTACATAACTACTTCCTAAATATTTTTTTATAGTTTTAGCTTTAGCCGGCGACTCAACTATAACAAGTTTTTGTCCCATCTTATCCCCTCCATCAATGTATTCTAATATAGTTAATATATATTTACTTATATTTTGTCATTTACTTTTACATAATAGTTTCCTGATAGACATAATATTTCATTTTTAATCTGCATTTCAAATAATACCTCATATAATTGTTTTATGTCAATGTTAGTTATTCTAATAATATCGTTTATATGTATTGGACTATCATTTATAATGCTATATATTTTTTTGTTAATTTGACTATTAAAAGACCGCACAGTGGTTTTTTTTTGATTTTTCATCTCTATTCCCATTAAATTAAATATATCATCAGAACAAGTCATAGGGTATGCTCCATCCTTAATTAATTTATTGGTTCCTTTGCTTTCATATGAAAATATAGAGCCTGGCACAGCCATAACATCTTTACCTTGTTCGAGTGCTAGATTTGCAGTAATTAAAGATCCACTTTTTTCACCAGCCTCTATTACAATAATAATATCACCGAGAGCGCTTATTATTCTATTCCTTTGGGGAAAGTTGTAAGCATGTGGTGGTGTTCCTGGTAAAAACTCTGAAATAACAGCACCTTTTTCAATTATCTCATTGAAAATTTTAAGATTTTCTTTTGGGTATACTATATCTAACCCCGAACCTAAAACTGCACAAGTATAGCCTTCGCCTTCTAAACAACTTTCATGGGCAAAAGTGTCAATACCCTTAGCCATTCCACTAATAATGTTAATATTATTAGCACATAAATCCGAGCATATAATTTTAGTAACATCCTTACCATAATTTGAATACTTCCTCGAACCAACTATAGAAATATTGAATCCATCCTCTAATGGCAATATGTTTCCTTTATAAAATAACGCAAATGGTGCATCATCATAATTTTTTAATTTTTTAGGATATTCCTCTTCTAAATAAGTAACTGATTTTATTTCATTAACCTCTAATTTTCTTTTTACCTTATCAATTTCACTCTCACTCCAAGCATCTGTAAGTACGTCAATTAAATTATTTTTAAAATATTCTGTTTTTTTATTATGTACACCATAATACCATATTTTTTCTGTATTATGAAAATCATTTATTAATTTCAGTTTATTTTTAGGGGATAATTTAACTAAAGAAAACCATATATCATAGTCATTCATTTTTTTTACTTACCTCCACTAACTTAAATTTATTTTTTAATATTACCAATTAAATCATCTCCTGAGGAGCTGAAACATCTTCACAGAAGATGCATTGACGACTTCAGAAGGAGATTTATGCTCCCACTGAAGTTTTCTCTTTGTTATAGTATGGAACTCTCACTTATAGAAGTGGGAGACTTCCCTTCTGAAATGTCGTTAAACTATCTTTTCATCTATAAATTTTCTATATTGCATAGCTTCAATTATATGTTTATCTAAGATATTCTCACTTTCATCTAAATCTGCAATAGTCCTTGCTACCTTAAGAATTCTAGAATAAGCTCTTGTGCTTAGAGTAAATTTATTATACATTAATTCCATGATTTTACTAGCTTTATTATCTAAATGGCAGTACCTTTTAATTAGCTTTTGGCTCATCTCTGCATTACAGTGAATTTCTTCCGATCTAAATCTTTCTTCTTGAATATCTCTTGCTACCTCTACTCTTTTTTTAATAACATTAGATTTTTCACTACTTTTCCCACTAGATATTTTATTATAAGGCAGAGCATTTACTGCTGTAAATATATCAATGCGGTCGAGTAGTGGGCACACACAGATTGACTATCTCGTTATATCCTCCAACTATTTCAACCATTATCTTATTCTTATCAACTATTGTTATTTTCTCTAATAGATCTTCTATTATTTCATTTGTAATACTTTGTGGATCTACTATATTAGTAGTATTAATTTCTTTAATCTTAATTAGCTTTTCTTTTCTATCGAGAACTTCACTTAGTTCATTATTAAGTTTTGTTAACTGTAAATCTATTTTACTTATTTGTTCCTCATAAGATTGTTTTTTGTTTATATACTCTTCCTTAGAAATATCTCCATCTAATTTCATATCTATTAATTTACTAGATCTATTATTTATTTTAGACTTTTCAGTTGTGAGCCTTTTTAGGTCATTGTCATTATTATTGATGTTACTAATAACTTTATCTAATACACAAAGCATTTTTAAACTAATTTCATTTTTGTTTTTCAAATATTTGAATATGGCATCTTTTGCAATAACGTCTAATTGTTCAGTATATATCTTGGTGTTTAGACAACCATGTAATTCCCCTTCTTTAGGTAATCCAAAAGATTTATATTCTTTACATTGCCATAATGATTTTCCTCTAAAAATGACATGCCAATACGTTTTTCCACATGCACCACAAAATATTTTGCCGCTATATAAATGTGTCCCTGAAAAATATCCAGCCATAGTTTTCTTACCACTATTGTTTTTTCTTTTTTTTGTCTTCAATATAACATTAGCTTCTTCCCACACCTCTTTAGATACAATCTTGGGTATAATATCTTCATGTACAATCCATTCAGTTTCATTATTCGCATATATTTTCTTTGTATCGAAATCCTTATGTCTCTTATTACAAATAAGTTCACCTTTGTATTTTTCATTCTGTATAATCCTTTTTAAAGTTGTCATTGCAAAAGGCTTTCCATTTCTATTTTTTATTCCTTTTCCTTCTAATAATTTATAAATAATTCTAAAACCTTTCCCTTCTATATACCATGTGAATATTTGTTTTATTATTTTAGATTCTTCTTCATCTAATATTAATTTTTTACTTCCTCTTTCTTGTCTGTATCCCCACATTGTCCCGTTGGTTATTATAAGTCCTTGCTTTTGTCTCTGTTTATGTCCTGCATTAACTTTTTTAGAAATATCTCTTGAATATTCTCCAGCAAGGATTGCTTTAATTCCATTGACCAAAGCATCGTCACTTTCATAGAATTTGTTATCCGTAAAGATATATAACTTCTTTCCAGCTGTAATCACTTTGTCAATAAACTTATAGTAATCAAGAGGATTTCTTTGCAGCCTACTTAAGTCCTTAACTACTATTATGTCAAATTTATTAGATTCTAAATCACTATATAATCTATTATAATTAGTTCTTCCTTTTGTAGTAGTCCCCGACTTACCTTCATCTATATATTTGTCAACCAAAAACCAGTCTTCTTTTTCTTCAACGAATTGTTCTAACATTCCTATTTGATTCTCTAGTGCGTCTAATTGACCTTGTTCCTCAGTGCTTACTCTTGCGTAAAAAACTACATTGTACATAATTAGATACTCCTTTTCTGTGTGTGTCCACTTCGTATTATTATACTACTGATTTTCTGTTATTAATAGTTTTTAAATCAATTTGATAAAACTAAAGAATAGGAAATCCCTATTCTTTAATATCTGCATATTCTTTTTTTACATATTCTAACGCTAAGAGATATTCGTCATTTGTGATTAGCTTTTGAGTTTTGTAGTTCGCTAACCAGCCTTTCATCAAATGAAAATCGAATAACCTTGGGTTAGGAACAGTTTTTGTAATCATATAATCACCTTCTCTGAATCCAAATCTTTAAAATTCTCAATATGAATTTTTATCTTCTTATATATGTCTTTCAACTTGTCCTCAAAAATACTAATTCTAATCTCAGTTCTAGGCATATCCTTGTCGTCATCTAAAGAAATTAATAATGGATTAAGAAAATTATAATTATCATCAAGAAAAGCTCCAGATTTTACACACAAACCATCATTTAAGAACTTGATTCCTGCTGAGATATTATCACAGTCTCGGTTAGCTTTAGTTGCTCCAAATATTTTATATTCCATCATCGAATTAGAAATTTCTAAACCACTTAATCCAAATTTTTCAGCAATCCAAATTCCTAAATCTCCCCAAGCTGCTTTCTTTCCATTCATCGTCATACGATTTTGAATAACTAATAGCTCATTTAATGACATTACTCCATACATACAATCAGCCATTACATAATTCTTTTTATTGATAGCTTGCTTTTTTGTGACCTGATTACCGCCTTTTGTGAGTTTAGGAGAGCCATCTTTGTTGAATACCTTTATGGTTTCACGTCTTGCGAAAGGTAGTGTTCTACATTTAGGGTGTCCCTTTAAATAATTAAGGTGATACTCATGTATTAGCTCCTTGTTAATTATTATTAAATATTTCTTTTCCAATATAAATCCCTCCTATAACATTATTGTTTAATTGTTCTTAACGAACTATCTCGTGGTATCTAATTGGATAATCCTTATTTATAATATTTTTAAGTATCCATGCTTTCGTGGATTCTGTAAAAAATGGAAAGAAGATACCTTCTCCTGGAGAATATTCCATTACATAAAGTTCATCTGTGAATTCTGTCTCTAATAACCATTTGTAGTCTGTATAAACCCAAACTGGATCTGCTCTCAGTTCTATCATCTTTGAACCAATTAAACTTTTCTTAAGCCAGTCTTCACCTTTGTCTGTAATTTCTACACCATCAAATCCACATTCAAACATCCCAGCTTCAATAAACTTATCATATGGGACTATCTCTCCATTAGAGTTATAGAACACTCCTTGTCCCATGAGAATTGTCTGTAATTTATGACCATCTATCTTGGCGTAGGATTCTGGTGTTATTCTTATTTTTAGACTCTCTACAAACTGCTGCATTGTTTTCATAGATTGGCTCCTTTCGAATTTATTCTTATAAAAGTTTGATTAAAAGATTATTGTTTATTTGTTCTTATAAAATCACTGTTTTAAATTGCCATTTGAAGCTTATCTGAATTTTCTTCTCCCCAATATTTTCTTAATCTTTTTATAGCTCCTTTTTCTAACATAGTAATTCTTTGCTTTGTTACTCCAAAAATATCAGCCACTTCTAATTGAGTTAATCTATCAACGAACCTTAATTTTATAACTCGTTTTTGCCTGCTTGATAATCCTTTTAGCAGAGTATCAAAAGCGTTATTCTCTACAAAATCATATTCTCCAATGGATTCGTCTTCTAATATATCTTCTATCGTTTCTCCTTCAGAACCATTGGCATATTCAGTGATTCCTATTGTCTCAAGAGTTTTCTTTTCTTTGTAATTGACGTTATTGATTATTTCTCCAGTAATCATTTTGTGAGCATAGGTACTGAACTCAAAACCAAGTGTAGGATTATAATTATTAGCCGCTTTTACTAGTCCCATATAAGCAAATTGACGTACATCCTCGAATTCTCTATTAGTATTAACCTTAACAAATTTACTTGCTATGGAAGTTGCTAGAGCCATGTGGTCTTCTATTAATTTATCTCTTTCCTCTTTTGTCATAATTAAAGCACCTCGATGTCATCAAATATTATTGGAATAAGAGTTTTAAATTCTGCTAATAATGGAATAGTTAATTCACGCATTTGAGGGTGAGCACCATTTGCCGTTCTAAGTTTAAAAAAACTTCTCCATTCTCTCAAGTTAGCAGTCATAACTATTTCTGTTTTTAATGAGTTAGGTAATATTGACCTAGCTTCCTGTGCTTTTGCTTTATTTTCGAGTAATTTAAAATATGCTTTTTCTATTAATTCCATTGTATTTTCCCATATCACGAGACAATCATCTGTATCATCAAAGAATAAAGGCTTAATAAAGGTTAGCTCGTTCCCGAATTTCTCTTTACTGTAGTTACAATATCTTGTAGATTCCTGAGCGAATGAAGCTATCCTGTGTCTTACAATCTCATGTGATACTCCTCTGTCGCATGTAAATCGTACAGTAATTGCATTGTGTTCTATCATGGCAAAATGCTGACGTTTAATTAAATTCTTTACAAACTTAATAGCTGAATCATCCGTTATATTTTCTTCACTCTTATAACAAGTTCTTCCAACCTTTTCTATTTGTTTAAGTATTTCAGCACCGTTAATCTCTGTTTCAATTGTGTAGTTCGCTTTGATTATTTTCATTAATAATTCCTCCTAATATTTATTTAATATTTCAGCTATCATTTCTGTCAATTCATTGAAGTCTTTTAAATTTCCACTGAAGCATGAACCGGTTGTTTTAAGCTCATAGAAGAACTTGTTTTTGTCTGTGATAGGAACAATAATACTGTCCTCAAATATAATTGTTTCTTTAGGAATTGTCTGTTTTCGGTAACTTGTTATTACTTCTTCCTTAAGCTTATAGCATTTACCTAGTGCTTCTATTTTTGATAATTGCCCTTTATGCTCTTTCGAGTCTGTCCAATCCCAAAACAAACTTGGATCAGCATACTTGTTTATTTTTAAAAGAACTCCTGGAGTTAATCTATAGATGTCTTGATATTCATGCTCTTGTACTATCTCGTAATTCACATTAATTCCTCCTAAATTTTATTCATTGATATGATTTGAGTGGAATAGTAGACCTTACTATATCTACATAACTGATCTAATAAATCTTTCTCTATTTCTTGTATTGTTTCCATAGTTGTATCTGCATCAGCATAAACGATATTATTGAACAAGTCATATTCATTCCCAAGTCTTGATACATTTGTATAAGCAGCATAAGAAATAAAATATTTTTTATCTTCCATAATCTACTCCTTTCTATTTAAGTCTAACTAGAGTTCTTTTTATAGACTCTTCTCTTTCTTTATTCCGTTTGTGATAAGTCCATCCATCACTTCTAATTACTACCTCAATATTGTTTATGCCTTTCATCTTCTTGATTAAATACCATATTGCTAATTTTTCTAACATGGCTTCTCCTTCCTAATTTAATAAATGAATGTTTTTAATAGACATTTTTCTTGGAACTGCAAACTAATCTTCTTTAACATAGTTGCCCATCAAACGTTGTACATTCTTATTTATCAATCTAATATGAGCATTTAATATATCAACTCTATCATTGAGATTTTTTATAACATAACTTCTTTCATATATTTTTATAGTCATTATGAATAATCCTAAAATCATAATAGCCATTGCAATATAATCACATACAAATTCACCAATACTCATTGGTTTTAAATTAAAGCCTCTGCTTGTACCAATCCCAAAATATAGTGACTCCGCTAAGTTAAATGCAATACCAAAAACAAATATTATATAACCTTTATATTTTTTTAACATAAACTTCTCCTTTTCAGTTGTCCGGAATTACCGAACAGCTCTTTTTTCGTGACCTCATGAATATGGTTGTTCTAACAATTTTCCCAATCTGTTTTTTCAAGTATTTCATAAAGCCTTTGCACTTGCGGGCTTCTCCACACTGTCATTGCATATGGATGAGGTTTATTGTAATGATAACTATTAAATTTGATATGCTCTTTACATGATGCCAATGTTAAAAACATAGTATTTTCTACTATTTGTTCTTCGTCTTTAAAAAAAACTATTGAGAATTGGTCATATCCTGTATTTGTTTCTAAATAACATATTACAACCTCTGCATTATTTAATTCCTCTTCCCCCGACATGTATATTTCCTTCGTTGTACTCACAATTAATTTCAAGCGTATCGTTAAGCCATTCATCTATATCTTTTAAATCTGAACTACATTCTTCTCCCTCTTCACCTAAAATTACACAATCATCTGCGTATTCACTATCCATTCCATATATTCTTTTTGTTTGCATTACTACCCAAAATCTAGGTGATGCTTGACACATAGTATCTTGCGTAGCCATTTCGTGTTGTAATTCTTTTAAAAATTCTTTATCTTCTTTTTTCATAATTACCCCCTAATTCTTATTACGTTATTTCAAGCAATAGCGTTGAAATGCGAATTAAGTATCTTTCTTATAAATTTTACAATACAATTATAAGTAAAGGCTTTGCCACAATCCCAACATTCATAAATTCGTGTCTTATCTTTGTTTTCAATTACAACCATCTCTAAAACACATTTTGGACACTTCATATTATTTTCCCCTTTTAAGTTAATTCATATTTTATTTATGCTATGTCTTATAAAATTTGAGTTTTATTACTTTTGGATTATGAAAGAAAATCAGCGTACCTTATTATTTTATCTTGTTAACATTATTGTTTAATTGTCGAGCTTTTACATCAGCTTCCCAATCTGAAATTAACTTGACCTCATCAATAGAATAACCATTTTCCTTCTTTTTTCCTTTAATAATAACTTTAGTTCCTTTTTTAAGCTGATCTTTGTACTGACTATAAATACTCGACCATGCTACTGCTTCTATTATTTTACCTTCATGATTTAGAATACTGACACTTCCAAACTTCTTGCCATTTCTATCAGTCTTTACTTGAATTGCAGATACAGTTCCAGCTACTATTGCCTCACCAAAATCAGTTTCATCATAAGGCATCAGTATTGTTTCCATTCCTTTATATGGATTTATAGTTAGATACATTGATAGAACTTCGAACTGAAAATCAGCTTCGTCCCCTTGCATATATTTCTCAGTAAATTCATCTAAATGTTTTTTATATCTAACCTTTTCTTTCTCATCATATTTATTTTTCCTGTAATTATTATATCTAAGTAGACATAGTGTTTTGTTTTTGAAATCTATTTCGTCTGCAATCAATCCTAATTTTAATAATTCCTTCTTAGTCGCCAAACTTGAAGCATCCTTATATTGATTAGGAGTATAGAGCAAATTACAATATTGAAGTAATAATTGTTTCTTGTCTTTATTGAATGAGTTGAAGCAACCACCTTTAATTAATGAGGTTGTTGACCTAGTATCTAAATTACATTTTGTGTTGAATTCTTCAAAAGAAGTGAATGGTCTATTCTCCATGATAATTGGGATACTTGCTCCTCCTACATTTTTTATCATTTCTGTTCCAAATAATATTTCTTTATCACTTATAGAAAAATTATGTGAGGATAAATTTATATCCGGTTCCAGTATTGATAATCCTGATTGTCTGCCCATATTGATATACTTTGATAAATCATCATAACTACCTTTACTAGAATTAAGTAGAGAACAAACATAACAAATATCATAATTAACCTTTAAATATGCTGTCTTGTAAGATGTAACTGCATAAGAATAACTATGACTTTTATTAAACGAGTAACCGCCTTTCTCAGCCATATCATCTGCAAGTTTTCTACATACCTCTTCTTCATAACCTTTTTCTAAAGCTCTTAGATAAAATTTATCTGCTTGTTCTTTTACTTTTGCTTTATCCTTTTTTCCTAAACCTTTTCTAAGATCATCTGCTTCTCCATCAGAGAATCCACCAAATACTTTTGCAATACGCATTGTTTGTTCTTGATAGATTATGCAACCATAAGTTTTCTCAAGAATAGGGATTAAATCTGGGTGAAGATAAGTTATTTCCTCTTCTCCATTTTTTCTCTTAATATAATGTTCAAGCTCAGCCATACTATCGGGACGATATAACGCCAGAATGGCACAGAGGGATTCCATATTGGTAGGCTTTATTCTCATACAAACATCTTTCATACCTACCGATTCTAATTGAAATATAGAATCTGTTAAACCTTCTCCAATTAGATCCCATGTTTTTTTATCATTAAAATTTAATGTGGCAACATCTAATAATTTCAAACTCTCTTTCATTACTTCCTCCCTTCATAGATTAAATCTAGGGCATTATCTATGGTATCAAGAACTACTGTTGCTAGAACATCTATTTTGACCATGCCTACATTTTCTATAATATGCATTTCGGATTGTGTGATAATTTCATCCTTTTTACTTAAACATAATCCTGTAAAATCAGACATCTCCATGTTAGATGGGCATATTACTACTCCACCTGCATGAGTTGATATTCCTGTTGGTAGTCCTTCTAATTTAGTACACATTTCAAATAACTCAGGATATTTTACTTGATATTCGTCCAATCCACTTCCATTTACTAATGCTTCCTTAATAGTTTCCTTATCATTTATCTTACTTTTCATTTTTTCTATTTCACTATAAGGTATTCCATAAACTTTACCTACTTTGCCTATAGTTGATTTGCCTTGCATTGTTAGAAAAGTACATATCTGAGCAACCTTATCATATCCATATTTTTTTCTAAGAATATTAATAGACTGAGGTTTTTTTAAACTACTAATATCGTTATCAATATCTGGCAAAGATTTTCTCTCCATAGTTAAAAATCTTGAGAAGTCTAAATCTGCTTCAATAGGATCAATGTTTGTGATGCCTAAGCAATAACATATTAAACTTCCTGCCGAGCTCCCACGACCGTCTCCGGTTGGTATGTCATCTTGTCTACATTCTTCTAAGAAATCTGCTGTTATAAGGAAGTATCCTGTATATTCTTTTTTAGATATTATTTCAAATTCTGTTAGGATTCTATCAATATATTCTTGAATGTTAGGTTTTACAGTTAGTCCCCTATTAGCGAAACCTATATTTACAAGATATTTTAAATACATATCTCCATCTTTAAATTGCTCCGGTATTGGAAAGTCTGGTAGATAAGAATGTCCTTGTTCAATTTTAACATTACACATTTCTGCTATATTATTGGTGTTCTCCATTGCCGTTTCAATAACTTCCATGCTAATACCTTGAGATTGTAAAACTTCTATTATCTCAGAAGGACTTTTCAACCAACAGTCCTGGTAAAATTCATTGTCTCTATCGGTATTGATTTTTATAAAAGTACCATGTGCTGCAAAATCATCCTTAGTTAAGAAATGAGAATCTGTAGTTACAATTAAAGGAACATTCATTTCTTCAGAAAGCTGTATTAACTTGAGATTAACAAGTTTTTGATCTTCATTGTCTGCTGATTGTAGTTCGAGATAGAAGTATTCAAATATATTACAGAATATTTTAATCTGTTCTTTTATCTCATCATCACTATCACCTTTAGTTATCATTTTTGCGATAGTACCGCCAAGGCAGGCGCTGCTCCCTATGATTCCTTCTGAGTGTTCTTTAAGCATTGCATAATCAATCCTAGGTTTATAATACTTACCTTCAAGGAAACCTCTACTTGATAGCTTTAGAATGTTTTTATAACCTGTATTATTAATAGCTAATAAGATTAAATGTTCATATCGTGAAGTGTTATCCTTTATTTGTACATCTGGAGTCAAATAAGCTTCTAACCCTAAGATTGGTTTAACGTTCTGTTCCTTAGCAGTTACGAAAAAGTCTACGAGACCACTGGTATAACCGTGATCGGTCAAAGCACAAGCTTTTAATCCTAAGTCTTTACATCTTTGAATGATTGTACTTGGCATATTTGTAGAATCAAGGAATGAACCTTGAGCTGAGTGTACATGTAGAGGAGTATATTTGTAATCTATCATTTGCATCTTCTCCTTTCTAATATTATTGTTTATTTGTCTATATCCTTTCTAAATCTGAATCTACTTTTGTTTCATCAATCGCAAAATACATTCCATTGATAGTCACAGTGTAAACTCCTAGACCGTCATAGAATACCTTATGTCCTTTGTAGTATCCTATGAATCCCACTCTTTCTTCCATAACTACTTGTCCTCCTCTTAAAATAAAAAATAGGTAAAGCATTTATTTGCCTTACCTATATAATAGTCTAGTATTGTTTAATTGTCAATAACATTTTAATAATATTGTTTATTTGTTTTAATCTACTTTATTAAATCCTATTATCTGTTTACATGCTGGAGATATGATCTCTTGCAGAATTCTATAATCTATGCCCTCTTCTACTAATGCTAAATTGAATCTCATTCCTTTTGACGAACGACTACAAGCAATAATCTTTATAGGGCTTTTAAACATCTCCTTATTCATTCTTTGTAAGTAGGTTGATGAAGCAATAGTATTGACAATTATAGGACAATCATACTTATGTGCTAGTTGAATCAACGTATAGCTTTTGCCTATCCCTCTAGTATGATAATACGTTGGTTTCAAGAAGCTTTCGCCACTTTTGACGTAATGCTTCAACTCAAAATACAATGACTTCTGGCGAAGCTTAAACGCTAGTTTTTCTAAGAATTTGCTTAATTTTAAATACATAATAATTCCTCCTCTAATTTTGTTGTGAAAACATACCCTGAATATAATATATAGCATCATCTAATTCTAAAAACCGAGACGTTATGCTTTCTGTAATATGTGGCTGTGCTCCATATAAATAATTGCTACTAAAAGCGATAACCGGAATATGATTCATATATCCATAGAAAATTTCAAATAGTGTTCCTGGAGATTTATCTATTTCTTCAAGATTAACTAAAATAATATCTGAGTTTTTAAGATAAGTTAAGTTTTGACTAACTACTCCTCTTGACGGATATGTTTTATTTAAATCATAATCAACGCTAGGATCAAATGTCTTTATATTAGAATCCTTTAATTGTCTTATGGCAACCTTCCTCCAGACTACCGCCTTAGAAAAATCTCCATTTATGTCATGAATTGTCATGGCTCCTGCAAGATAAACTAACATTCTATTACCTCCCATGCTCTCAAAATATCTTTAACCCTAAATACAACATCCTCTAAGTTTTTATTTTTAACAACATGGTCAACCTCATGTTCTATTCCCCTGAATGTATCTCTATCCGATATTATTCTTCTACATAATTCAGTGATACCATCACCTCTATTAGTTAATCTCAATAACCTCTCACGTTCAGGAACATCAATAAAAAATGATATTGTTTTGATTCCTTCTCTAATTAAAGAACTCAATCCACAAGGATCAACAACAACTATACGGTCATCTCCACAGTCTTCTCTAGCCATCCCATAGTTCCAACCTCTATAATTACTTGTCTCAATGAAGAATCCTAATTTAAATTTTTCTTGGAATTCCTCTTCAGATATAAAAGTATAAGCTACACCTTCCACCTCGTTGTCTCTCATAGGCCTTGTTGTATAACTTATTACGGGTTTAAGATTTGTTTCCTCTGCAAGTTGATTCATTATCGAATCTTTGCCGGAACCACTATGCCCACAAATTATTATCAATACCCTTCACTCCTCTATATTTAGATTTAGGTAGAAGTTATTAGCTCCTACCTTTTTAAATATTATTGTATATTTGTTAGTCACCTCTATTAAAACTGAAATTTTATTAGTACTGTATATTAACAGCATAATTAAACGGTACTAATTTTCTAGGCTCACATGAGGTATCTATATGAACCATAGGTACAAAGGTTATTGCCTCGGCAACACTATTTCCTTGTTGCGTAGAAACTTGAATTATACAACCATTGTGTACATTACAAACCTTTGTTGATTTCATCCACCCTTGTTCTTTGCTTGAAGCCTTACACAATAGAGCAAATGTATCTCCATCGCCATAACCCTCAACGTCCGATATGTTCTTTTTTACTTCCTCTACATTTGTCATATTTAATGATTTATCCATTTAATAATCACTCCTCTAATTTGTAATATAAAACTTACCTTTTAATATTATTGTTTATTTGTCAAGCTGTTCTATTTTACAACCACACTCTCCTCAGTCGTTTCTATCTTAACAAATTCTGAAATATCTAATCCAGTAGCTACTTGTATTGTCTTACCATTCATTATCTTGAGACCTTTTTTCAATGCTGCCCAATCTAATTCGTTCTTAGTTTTAACAAATTCTTTAAAGTCGTTAAGTAATACTACCTCTGTTAATTCTGGCTTAACTATTTTCTCTGCTGCTTTCTTCACGATGATCTCTCCACTTAAATAGGTCTTCTTGAACATTGTCTTTGTTTCTTTTTTGTCACTAGCATTCATAACTGCATCTTTGAGATTAATTAATATCCAACTTCTCTTTTTCTCAATAGAATCTGTCTTAATCTTTAACTCCATTTTAAATCTGTTTATCTTCTCTTCATACATTGCTTTAAATCTTTTCTCATCCTCATTTAGTTGCTTAATGCTTTCTATAGAATCATCTATATCTGCTTCAGTTTTAAAAGCATATTGAGAAGCTTCCTCTTTCTCTTCCTCGTTGAATATCTCTGCAAATAAGTCGTCTAATTGTGTAGTCTTCATACTATTTGTCCTCCTTCATAAATTCTAAATCAGATTTTGAATAGTAAAGAGCTATCCTTGTATCATACGGACTTATTAAGAAATAGTCGTATTCCCCTTCAAAATCATGGATATCCTCTACACTTTCTTCTATTTGTTCAATAGTTAATTCTCCTACTTTTAATGCTTCATAAACCATGCTTTCCTCAAATGTTCCACCGTTTAAATCTCCACTGATAATTTTTACCTTTTTCATATAAATCCTCCTCTTATTTTATTATTGCTACTAAAACATTGCCAATTACTTCAAGCAATGATAATATTATAAAAAATGTCATCCAAGGATGTTCCATACACCATTTACTCATATAAATTCCTCCTCTTATAAAAACTCGATTTTATATTATTTTACTCCCGTGCTATTGAAGCCACCTTGACCTCTAACTGTTTCGTTTAACGTATCTACAATTTGTAAATTAAACTTTTCAACCTTCTGAAATACCATTTGAGCGATTCTATCTCCTTGATGTATCACAAAATCTTTGTTGCTAAAATTTATAAGAACCACACCAATATCGCCTCTATAATCCTCATCAATTGTCCCTGGAGAGTTAACAATACTAATACCATTCTTTAGTGCTAACCCACTTCTAGGTCTTATTTGAGCTTCTACATCCTCTGGTAATTCAATGTGTAATCCACTTTTAACTAATATTCTTTCAAACGGTCTAAGAGTACGTGGAAAATCAAGTGTAGTTTTTAGATCACTTGGTAAAGCAAATTTAAATGCCCTAATATCCATTCCACTAGCACATATAGTTTCATATTTTGGTAGAACTATTTCTTCTGCATCGGTTGTGCAATTAATTCTATTATTCCCATCTAAAAATTCATAAATTAGAACTTCTTTATTTGTGCTGAAGACATCTTCTATATCGTAGTATCCTCCATCTTCATCTACTAAAGCATCAAACCCATCCGCTTCATCAGAAATACAATATTTTCTATAGGATAATTTTATTTCATGGAGCATATCTTCATTTCCCCATTCCTTATCAAATATTAAAACTTTCTGACCATCCATTTTTAATAAATCTTCCTTAAATAATCTTTTACCTCTACTCATAATCCTTTTCTCCTTCTGCGTTAGTCGCCACCATATTATTGTTTAATAGTTATTACTGTTTTGCTTCTTTTTAAGCTTTCTTGAACATCCACACATCTTTGATTACTAGATCCTTGTAGGTATTGAGTCACATCTTTTAGCTCTTCTATAAATTCTCCATCTCTTAGCATGTCTATATATTGTAGAAACTCACAGCATTGCTCATTCCCTAATAATAATTCAAAAGTATATCCAGTCCAACAAAAGATTGTTTTTGTTGGAAATTCTTTTTTAATTGTCTCTACTAAATCTAACAAAGTCCCATCAGATAAATTATCCATAGGTTCTCCACCTAATATTGAAATCCCCTTGACATGAGGCTTTCTAAGGCTCTCTATGATAGAATCTTTTGTCTCTTGAATAAATTTACTACCACAATCAAACTCTCTTGTCTGTGGGCTCCAACACCCTTTGCATGGAGGGGTTCTGTTACATCCACTTACAAATAAAGATGTTCTAAATCCTTCTCCATTTACCGTATCATCAAAGAATAAATTTGCATAATTCATTTAATTACATCCTTTGTTGTTTACCCTATTTTTAATTTCTTTCATTTTTCCACGAGCTGTGGCACGCTCAAATATGCTTCCTAAATATCCACATAACTTTCTAATAATACTGAGTGTCATTTTATCCTCATTCTTACATACAGGACATTGAAAATCAAAATCACTATTTTGTTTAGTAAATATTTCACCAGTATATCCACATTTTAAGCATCTATCACTTATTGAAGATATCCCTAGAAAATGAGTTTTGTCATATGAATATCTAACTATATCTTCAAGAGCTTCTAAATTCTTAGTCATATCCCCTAGCTCGATAAAAGAAATGCTTCCACCAGCAGATAGCTTGGACAAAGTGGATTCTAAATCTAGTTTATCAAAAGGAGATATTGATGAATTAGAAGGATAATGGAATGAGTTTTCATAATAGCCATTGTCATTGACATCTTTAATTATTCCAAAATCTTTTACATCTTCTTCACAGAATTTTGTAGCTAAGGTTTCTGCTGGAGTACCATAAACGCTAAATCCTATTCCAGTATTTTTCTTCTGAGCATTACAATAATCTGTTAGTCTTTGCATTATTATTGTTGCTTTGTCTAGGATCTCTTCATTCTGATTCTCTAATCCTTCACTATACAAGGCTTTCAAACAATTGTGTAATCCTACATATCCAATTGACACTGTTGAATACCCACCGTTTAACAATGGTTCTATAATGTCATCAGTTTTTAGCCTTGATATTGCACCAGACATATAAAGTATTGGGGCTTGACTTGCCTTTATGTTTTTTAATATATCATATCTAATCATAATTAATTCTTTACAGTCATTTAGTGCTTCGTTTAATGAATCAAAGAATTTAGATTCATCTCCATTAGCTTCAATTGCTAGTCTTACTAAGTTTATTGATATTACTCCCCAGTTGAATCTACCTCTAGTTTTTATTAACCCTGATTCATCGGTATAAGTTCCTATAAAACTGCGGCATCCCATCGGTTCCTTATAATCTCCAGTTACCTCTATAATCCTATCTGTATTTAAATAGTCTGGGTATTGTCTAAGAGCACTACATTTTATAGCTAATTGAAATAGGTCATAATATGGATCTCCTGGGTTTAAATTATTTCCTTTATTTAATTGGAGTACCAACTTAGGGAATACTGGTGTAATTCCTCCTGTAAGCCCCTTTATTCTTTGATTTAAGATAGACTCTGTAATCATTTTCTGTATTTTTTGAGTTTCTTCGTCAGCGGATAAATCTACATTATCTATACCTAGCGTTAGGAATGGAGTCTCTGCTCTGCTCGTCATAAGTGTTTGAACTTCATATTCCAATGCTTGTGTACTATTCTTAATTTCTTTTTCAAGTCTTCTCCAAGCATATCCTTCTTTATCGGGAACATCTTCTTCTAAAGCTATAACCCTATGTTTCTCTAGGCTTTTCTTTGCATATGGCGCTAATCCAGTTATTAATGTAGGGAATGTTGTTCCTCCATAAGTATTGCTAGATATGTGGCTTGCAACCTGAGACAATACATTGATTGCTGTATCTAATGACTTAGGAGATTCTATTCTAGTTGTTCCTAGGTCAAAACCATTATCAAACATATCTATCCAATCCACTAAGCAACAATTAAAAAATGGTAATCCAAAATATTGTTCATCATGAACATATATGCTTTTCCTATTTTTCTTTGAATATTCTTTGGGTATATAATGTCTCCTACTATAATCCCTACCAACTACATTTGATATTAGTGCTCTAATAGATTGGATTTTGCTCCCATCTACATTACCATTTGAAGTAGTTTCTTCAGATACTGCATTGATGATATTGTCTACTTCTTTATCAAGGCTACTTTTCTTTTCTCTTTCAAAAGTTCTTGCTTCTCTATAATCTTGATAAGCAATTGCAACAACCTTATCTACTAATTTAATTTCTTCAACTACTACGTCCTGTATCTCTTCTATACTAACTTCTTCTTTATCTAACTCGCATATCCTTACTAAAGCTCTATAAGATATACTATTGCTATCCGTCTTGCAATCTTTACCGTAGACTTCTATAAACGCCTTATTAACTGCATTTGTTATTCTTTCTTCTGAAAATTCTTTACTTCTACCATCTCTTTTAATTACTTGCATATAATACCTCCATATCTCCTATTTTGTCTTATAAAAAGATTCTTTTATACTATTAACTACTTCCATTTACTCTATTTTACTCTCGTTTTCTCCGATTTCCATGTTAAGGAATTATTTATTTTAATCTACATTTTCATTATTGTGTTCAAAATTAAATTCGATTTCACTAAAATAATCTCCATAAGTTAATGCTACAATTTTAATTCCATTAAAAGTTTTCAAGATTAATTTATCATCATAGGCATTCTTATAATATTCCAACTTAACATCAAAGTTTTCTCTAGAATTAATTATTACTTCTGCTCCCTCATGACCTTGCGTTTGAATCTTTACTGCTACAAATTCAGCACCAGTTTCTTTTGCTTCTTCAAAACAAAATTCTAAGTTTTTCATTGTTAACATAATACATTCCTCCTCTATAATTAAATATCAGTTGTCCATATTCCATTTTTATTTTGATAAGCGTCACACCGAGCTGTGAATAATGTCCCACCTAAAATGTCTCTGACCGCTTCTCCAGTAGGTTCAAACAGTTTAAAGATGTCATGTTCTTTTAAGTTTTGAAATTCAATCTCATTCCAAGTACTGTCTTTAAAAACCTTGCATTTTCTATTTTCCAAAAACATTCCTCCTCTATAACATTATTGTTTAATTGTTATTCTCGAAGAAATTCTAAATGATCTTCAAAATTCCTAGCATCACTTATTATCATCTGCATTGTCTTCTGTCCTTTAAAGTTACCCAAGGCTAATGTGCCTAAAACAGCACAAGTACGGTATATGCCATCTGTACCAGACCTAAAATCATTGAACTCGCTGAAGCTATTCCATTTTAGGAAGTCAATTTTCTGGTAGGAGAATTTTAAATGTTTATTCATCATAGTTGAAAATCTTGTGGTCTCGACACCTTCTATAACTACTTTAATAGGAGCGAATCCATTACCTGAAATCAAATTAACATATTCCATTTTTTTAATTAAGTCTGTTGTTATTTCCTCCGGTTCTAACCTAACGTCTGCTGAGTTAGTCTTGACGAATTGAACATTAGCCAATTTCTTATTCAATGTAGTTATTAATTTTTCCCAATTCTCTGTTTTCAGCCTGATACCAAAAGCAGAATCGTGACCATTCGCAAATATTACTAGCCCAGTTTTCCTAACCATATCTCTAAAATGAGGAACACCTTCACTCCTTACACTTCCTTGCAGAACCCCTTCTTCGCTAGTCTCATGCACTATTATTATAGGACAAGAATAATTTCCACATAGCACATTCGAGCATAAGCCTGTTAAATCTCCTTGGTTTAAGTTTGTATTTTGTTCAACAATCAAACCAATTACCTTTTGTTTCTCTAATTCATTTACCTTTATAGTAAATTCTAAATCTCCAACTATTTTATCTTTTTGAATATTCTGAATCTCCTTTAATTCTTTTAACTCAGTTATTATTTTTTTTATTACCTTCTTATCATCTTCAATGAGTAATTGAGCAGCTAACTCGTTCCTGTTCATTCTAACTCCGCTGTTCACAATTGGGCTTATAGAATATGCTACTGAAGTAGAGTTAAACGCATAAGCCCCTAGTATCTCTTTAATCCCTGGATTATTAAGTGATAAAAACCCTTTTGCACAAAGATATCTATTTTCTGGAGACTTCTCAGACACATTCATCATATCTCCAATTGTCCCACTTGCTGCCAGATCATAATATTCTTCTGCAAAGTTTGTTCCTTGTAGAGAATCAAGATATTTTACAAACTTAAAAGTCGTCCCTGCTCCACATAATGAAGGGTTCTCATAATTATTAAATGTCGAATTTACTACACAACATATACCCTTATCCTCTGCCAAATGATGATCTAGAATTACAACTTGTATTCCATTTTCTATTAAGAATTTCTGTTCTTCGAATAGCTCACTCGACGAATCGACTGCAATAACTAAATCATATTTCCCTATCCATGAAGGTAGTTCTTCCATCATAAAACCATGTCTCTTACCGACATTAATTCCCCAAGTGACATTATTTGTTTTCTTTTTTAGATACCTTACAGCTATCGCTAAAGCTGAACATCCATCATTATCCGGATCGCCAAATACATGAATTCTCTTGTTTTTAATAATAGCATCAATTACTATATCAGAAGCTTCTTTAATGTTAGACAAGTCTTCATATGGGATCAAATCAGATTCTCTAGGTTGAAGGAAATGTATAGGATCTTTGATATTTCTATTTTTTAAAATACCTTCAATTATATTACCTGTTGGATTATTATTAAGAATATTCCACTCTTTTTTCATATCGTTTCTCCTGTAATGTTATTATTTAATTGTTCTTTGTAGTTGAATACTCCAAAATATTTTTCCTCAAGATATTTTCTATATGCTATTGCTTCATCTTTATCTGGAAAACCCTTACGAGTGACTACCCCATCGACTCCTATTCTTGCAATCCATACACATCTCCTTGAGTCCCAACTTACTCCTTTTGTACCACTGGTATTATTACTTTGTAGACCCTTATTCATCATATTCTGGCTACCTGTAGCATGTCTTAATTCGCTTTTTCTATTATCATGATGAACCTGATATATGTGATCAACCTGGTCTTTTGTTCGTGTTACCTTCATTATTACTCTATGCATATATACTTTTCTATTGTTAATAGTAGTTATGGCATATCCAACTTCATTATAACGCCAACAATGGTCTTTAATTAAGTCATAATCTTCTAAGTCGAAGAAGAAAGGTTCATCCTTAAACGTATATCCTATACCGTATTCTCCAGTTAAATCATACAAATTATATTTCTTATTTTCATCATAAAGGCGTTTTATAGACTTCTCTTTACCCACACATCCACATGATTTTGTATTTCCACTTCTTAAACTTACTCCTGTTGTAGTAAACAACTTATTTCCACAATCACATTCGCAATCGCAAATAACTAATTTCTTGCCAAGATTAGTTATCTTATGTCCTGCCATTTTTATAACGAGAAGTTTTCCAAACCTTTTTCCTATTATATCTTCAATTCTTTTCTCTCCAGTTATAACAGCCTTTTCTTTCCCAATACATCCACATCCAGTAGTTTCCCCTGATGTTAAATGAGATGTTACTACTAGGAATCCTTTTGTCCCACAATCACAATTACAATACCATTGGACTACACTTGCTCCACTAGCATAAACACGATTTTCCGCTTTCTTTATAACTGTTAATCTCCCGAACTTTTGCTCTATTAAATTTCTCAAACAAAACCTCCTCCAATATCATTGTTTATTTGTTCTTTTTCTTGACATCCTCTTCGTAGCTGACTTTCCATAAATCTACACAACCTTGGTCACACATTAATTTATCTTTATATGAGATCATCTCAATGCGAATACAACGCTTTCCACAGAAATCACACGTTTTATTTTTACTAGCCATTTTATATCCCTCCTGTACATTATTGTTTAATTGTTAAATCTCAACTTTGAAATTCTTTACTAGAATATCCCACACTTCCATATCGTCACAAGGACTTGCTTTAATCCCTAACAACCCTAATGTATCTTTTAATGCATAAACCGTTTGTGTTTGAATAGGAAAATTTAACTTCTCTACGTTAGCTGTTAGTTCTTCATCAAATACGTCCTGATCTAAACAGAATACTATTGATACGTTTAGTCTTAATAAAAGTTCACATTGAGTATCCGATAATGACTTCCCAGCAATCGAAACACAATTTTTTACTCCATACCCATACAATTTTACACAACTTTTCTCAGATTCAAGAACATACACGAATCCTGCTTTTATAATTTCATTATAATTTTGAAATAGAGCATAAAGAATTTGAGTTTTTCTGTAAGAGTATAATGCCATATATTTATTTCCATCTACCAACTTGTCATCTATTAATCGGCCCTTAATCGAGACGAGAGATCCGATAGAGTCTCTGATCGGGATGGTTATCCTTTGTGAATCTATATCTACACCAATCTCAAACTTAGCCATTGCTTCGCATGATATATTGTCTTCTTTCAGCCACTTCTTATTTGGTATCATAAAGAACTGATTCAAGACTATTTCCGGCAACGGTATTATCTTTGTATCAGATTCCTTCGTTTCTCCAGTTTCTACAAAATCTAACCAAGTAAGAAATTTAGGTGTATTATCTTCCTTCTCGAAATAGAAATCTAAGTCAAACAAACTGCAAACCCATTTAATTGACTGAGGGAACGATATATCCTTTAAATATCCGACAAGAGTAAACACGTCACGATTTGATATTGTCCCAAACTTAGCTTGAGTATAAATCTCAGCATTGTAATTATCATTATCTGTATAAACACAAATGCTTCCTTCATTCGTTCCTCCGGGACGAGCAGCCGTTACACAATTGATTTTTTTCTTGATCGAGTGGCACTTTAAATTTTCTAGAATTATTACGATTCTATCTTCATCTAGGACTTCTTTTAATTCCTTAGCTTTCGTGTGCCACCACCTCCCTTTGTTTCATATTATTGTTTATTTGTTCATTAAGGACAAGCTGTTTAGTTATTCTTTTCTCCTTAATATTGTCTACTCCTATATATTATAACATTATTGTTTAATTGTCAATAAGTTTTTAAAAATATGTTCTAGGACTGCAACGACAATTGAGTTTCCGCATAGTTTGTAAATCTGACTATCTGAAATACTTAATTCTTTCATACTATAAAAATCTCCATCGTCAAAATCCATAAGTCGTATACACTCTAGTGGAATAAGCTTTCTTATTCTATAATTATTTTCAGCAACTTTTAATCCTTGCCTATCTACTCTTAAAGTAGGTGCATATCCCTTATTTTCTCTAACTTCTCTACTTACATAAAAATCTTCTAGTATCTTAGGTTGACGATTGCCACCTGAACAACTATCCAATGTGGGAGACAATCCTTTTATATCATAAACCCTTTTTAACAAGTCATGACCATTAATAGATTCGAGTCTACCCACAACATTTATTTCATTTGGAGTTTCTTCTAATATATTTCCTATCGCATATCCATGTGTACATGCGCATACTGTTGGGAAAACACCTTCAGGAGAGTAAACTTTTCCAGATTGACTTCCTTCGTTTGAAACTTGTCCTACTGATATAATCTCATGACAATCTTGAGCTAATGTTTTAGGAATATTTCCATGTCCAGCACTCAAACATTGAGAATTTCCATCTTGTGAGCTGTTTATCTTACCTACCGTCAATATTCCATGTCTGTCCTGAGTGTTAATGGTGAATGATGGTTCTCCATCCTCTTTAAATCTTCTACCCATTTGTCTTTTCTCTACTCTATCTGGTGTTAAACAAGGTCTTACTTCTACGATTTGTCTAGGTTCTTTATAATCTCTTCCCGTAAGAGTACAGCTAACGTCATTATAAACTCTTGGCATGCCTTCTCTTTTGCTTTGGGAAGGATCTAGCATGGTACCATTATCAATTTTTTTATCTTTTAATTGTTCCAGTAACTGCTCTGTCTTTTCTGAAGATATATAATATTTTTCATCGACTTCTTTTTCTAGTAAATCTTTTAATCTCACTCCGTTATCGAACCCTTTTGGAAACACAAAATCCTTATCATCAATATCTTTTCTAGCGCAAATTGCAAAGACACGTTCTCTATTCTGTGGAACACCATAGTTTTTAGCATTAAGAACTTTCCAATATACATTATAACCACTATCATCTAAATCCTGTAAAATCCCGTCAAAGTCTGCTTTGAATTTATTACCTACAAGATTCTTAACATTTTCAATCATTATATATTTAGGTTTCTTATACTTTATAATATCTAATCCATAAGTATAAAGTCCGCTGCTAGTTGCATTCCCTTCGCTGTCAGTCATACCATCTTGTCTCCCGGCCACTGATAAATTTGTACAGGGGAAAGAAAAATTAAATAAATCAAATTCAGGTAGTTCAAATGGAAGTATCCTCGATATATCTCCCAGATTATTTAAACTGACACAAATCCTATATAATTCTATTAGTTTTTCGCCTTTCCATTTTTCTACAACGGATTTTTCTTTTTTAAAATCATATCCAATATTCCTGTCTAATAAATATCTTTTCATTTCAGCTTCGGGTAAAATTTCTATGTCTAAAATATTTTCTTTATTGTGAATGACATTATAAGCAAGAATTGCATTAATATCAATTTCACTTATACCTACTAATTCAACAGGGACACCTAATCTTTTCAATGCCTTGTGTAAAGCTCCCATTCCAGCAAAGCTATCAAATAATCTTATTTTTTCGATAATAAATCACTCCTTCAAAACATTATTGTTTAATTGTTCAAATCATTTCTAAGCTTGATAATTCAACAACTATTGCATCTTCTTTACTAAAAGCATAGCCATAATCTTTAACGTACTTATTAAATTTATCTGTAGCTTCCAGCTTTGAATCAGCATTTATTCTTACGCATATGCATTCAATATACGGGATATCGAGTATTCCTATAAACTCCATGATTGCCTCCTTCGAAAATTATATGGTATTGTTTAGTTGTTAATTATTAAGATGTCTTAGCATAAAAAGGACTCTCAACAAGCAATATTTCTCTATCTGCGTCTGGGTATGTCGTGCCTCCATTAATAATTGGAGTATAGTATTTTACTTCCGCTTCTTTTCTAAGTTTTAAACATTCTTCAAGGCTAGCGTGGCAGGATAATGCAACTGTTTTACCTAAAAATCTTATTCTTAATTCATACTTTTGAAGACGTTCTCTCCAATAAGCTCCACTACAACCACTAGTATTTGTAATAAACATTGCAGTATTTAGATGTTGAGCATCCCATGTCGCCCATCTACAGTTAGAGACTTCATAATTCCCTCCACAGTCAATCCTATCAATTGTAGTTTCTTTCTCTCCAAACCTTTCTATATGCCTCAAGAAAGACTCATACATGTCATTATAAAAAGTTATAAAGTCGTGATTCCATTCTTTGCAGACAGTAATACCTTTTCCTCCATAGAACTTATAATTTTGCATTGCTTCATCATAACATCTTTGTTTCATGCTAGCCCAAACTGTATATATTTTTGTCTTAGCTAAACTGTGTTTTGTGTTAGCTTCACTAGCTCTTTCTCTCTGCAAGCATCCACACGACTGAGTATGCTTGCCTCTTAATTCATTCCCTGAGACTATTACATCAATATCGCTCCCACAATTACATTTACATAACCATAAACTTTTCCCATCTTTACTACTGCCTTGATGAGAAATAACTGTTAACCTACCTATCTTTCTCCCAACCATATCTATACTTCTAGCCGCTCCATTTTCTTTTTTTAAGCACCCACAAGATTTTACTTTTCCTTCTCTTAAACCACCACCTGTCACAATTACTTTTTTACCACTTTCGCAATCACACTCACATATCCATTGTATTAAGTTTCTCTTGTCCCTGTCTGTTTGCTCTATTGCTGTAAGCCTGCCAAATTTCTGACCTACTAAATTTATCATAGTTGCTCCAGCTCTTTCTTTTTGATAACATCCACAAGATTTTGTATTCCCATTCCTTAATGCAGCACTTTTCACACTAATTAAAGTTTTATTTCCACAATCGCACTGACATAACCAGTAAATTTGTTTATCTTTTTCTAGTCTTGCAGAGATCCTTTCTTCGTCTCTTCCTATTACAGTTAGTTTTCCAAATTTCATTCCAATCATTTCTTTTCCCACTTTAGCCAAAACTAATCTTCCTCCTTAGTATTGTTTATTTGTCCTCTTTTGGTTTATAAGCAAGATATCCCTGCTCCTGATAGGTCATTTCCCCTTTATTTACACTAAATATTACATCAATGTTGGAACGCCCAGCACGATTTTTCGCTAGTTTATATAAATAATATGACCCCCTCTTATCCATCTCTACTAATTGTCCGTTAAAAGGATTATCTGGTTGCTCAAATCTAATTCTAAGCTTATCTTTTTCCTTATATTTAATTTCCCTGCCCATTAACATCCAATCACAATGATGGAAAATATGCTTACTACTACTCAAAGAATTCGAGTTAAGTTCACCTGTTTGTAAAACACTATCAACTAATTGCAATGTTAAGATTATCCCTAAGTTCATTTGCCTAGCATAGTCCTTTAAACTTTGAACGGTCTGCGAAAAATCACTCCACTCACTTCCCTGACTAGCTTTATTCTTATCGTGATATGGCTTACATGTATCAAGTACAAAATAGTTAACCTTATCTCTTAATTGAAACTTTCTCATTAACATTTTTAAAGTATCTATATCCCAGATATCTGCTTCATAACATATCAATTTACTTCTTTCTTTGATGTAAAGCGTTGCTTCAGTAGCCATTTTATCTTTTATACCGGTTAGTACTCCTAACGTGATATCATCTTCAGTAATGGTAATACCTCCATATTTCTCAGAAAACACCATATTAGCTACGCAAACCAGAATAATTGCGTTTATTTCTTGGGTATTCATCTCGTTAATAAAGATTGCTACTGGTATTTGGTCTACAATAGCCATTTTACATAGTATCCACGCAGTAGTTCTTGACTTACCATGCCCACTATTTAAACAAATAGCACCAACAGTTTTCTTTCTCCATCCTCTGATTAAACTATTTACTATTGGAAAACCAATATTAGCTCCCTCGTCAGGATGCAGCTTAAGCCCAGCATAGAATTCTTCCATATCATCACCAATCCGAGTCCCGTCATTTATGCCTTGAATAAATGAATTGGCTTTAGTCAACTGAAATTCAAAGGCTTTCAATATCTGATCTACATTCTTATCTTTCAATTTCTCAAAATTCCTTCTAACTGCAAAGCCTGCATCATCAAGATATCTTAACTCATTAAAAGTTTTAACCTTACTATATATCTTGTGAAAGTCATCTTGAACTGAAGCTACACTACCTAGCCTTTGGTATGCTTTGAAACCTCCTACGGACTTGTATACCTTCTGTTCGTCCTCAGTAGATTTTAGTAATGTTAAGTTAATTGATGTCTCATTTACAGTAGTTTGTTCCATGAATGTCCTCACATATAAGTTATAAAGAACTCTTAAAGAAGTATCGCTAATGTCCCATTCTGGAGATATTAAGTTTATATATTCCTCCAGGAGATTAGGTTTGTTATAGATTGCACCTACTAGCATACTCTCTGCTGATATGTCTTGAATTATTTCTCCTTCTTCCATAAAATATATCCTCTCCTTTAAGTTAAGAAGTCATAATCTTCTTCATCTATTGTTTCTACGACTGGTTTTCTAATAGCTCTTGTAAAGTCAATTTTTATTTCTTCACTTATTTCATTAGCAACTACTGCTGCTTCTCTCTTGCTACTGAATCCATCTATCTTTGTCTCAATTATAGTTAAAAGATAATTGCCACGTTGAGTGTCGTTATTAAAATCCTTAGCGTCAATATACTTTTTAATTTCACTTTCAAGGCTTTCAAAGCATTCTAAAATTAAACCGTAGCTATACCCACCCTTTGAATTAAATATCTTACCCATGCGGTTTGTCCCATTTCGAGCATCTTGTAATCTTATTACCACATTAGAAGGTACTATCTTATCAAAATACTCATCTCTCACATATTCATATAACTTAGTCCATGCTATCCTCTCCGTCTCTTTCTTCTCAAAGCAAGATTTATGAGCATTAAACGTTAATAACACTAAATCCCCATACTCGTCTTTTACAAACTGTTTCTTACTATTTTTTTTATACTTAACATTCCTCTTCATATCTAACTGAGGATATACTCCCAAATCCACAGGATTAATTTCCAACTTGCAATATTTACACCTCTTAATCTTAACTTTAGCTACTTTATTCACCATCAGAATCACCAGTCTCGTCTTCAGGTAATACTCCAAATTCTATTTTTAAATCTGGAGTCTCTATAGCTTTTTTGCTCTTTCTTGGAGATTTTCCAACTTTTTTACTAGGTTCCTTCGTAAGAACTTCTACTTTGACTTCTTTGTTAATTTTTGATTCATCAACAACCTCTGTAACTGTATCCTTTGAGTACCATTGTAGAACATCCTTAGCCCTACCATCTACCATTACCTTATGAGCAACTAAATAAGAATCCGTTGTCTCTTCTATATCTTTAACTGTTCCCTCAACTTTTGCTGAACCTACTATTACACTACTTTCTATTTTTATCATAAATAAAATCTCCTCTCGATTACACATTATTGTTTAATTGTATTATAAAAACTATATTTTAATAGACAATTTTCTTGTATTGCGAACTAAATCAATCTCTTTTTTTAAGCAATTGCCATTATCATTTCTAGGAGTATCACCTTCATAATGACATTCTTGTGAACCATCATTGAATACACAATATATTTCTTTGCATTTACAGTTATAATCTGCCTTTTGTCTCATTTCTTTTAAGCTATCCATTATCCCCATGACGTGATTTCCTGTTGCTTTTTGACTGATATATCCTTTGCTTGCTCTTATATCCCATTCTTTTATTACTTCCCATATTGCTTTATATTCTGCTTGTTCTTTATCTTCCTCAGTTGGACTTCTATACATAAAATTTTCTCCTTTTAATTTAAATTTTTGAACCTCGGCATTTAAAATGTACAGGTTCAACCTGTTTGTTTATTATGCTTCAAACATACTTTTTACTCTTGGACACTTACCTCTACATTCATGCTCGTTATGACAAGTATCCTCTGCACAATCATATAAGTAACAGTCTTTGGGTATTTGCTCAATAACCAGTTCTTCTAAATTTACAGAACAGGTATCGCCATTTCTAATACATTTAAAACTAAGATACATTCTGTTATCTGGTACATAAACCATTAATTTATTTTCTTTTGCTTGTTTTATCAAGTCATTTATTTTATTTCTATAGTAAATTGGGTCATCTTTTCTTAATGCCATTTTAAATCCTCCTTTGAGGTCGTTTCAGACGACCACGAATACTTCGTTATTTATTCAGAAGGAGATTCATACTCCCACCGACGTTTTCTTGTATTACGTCACTAAAATAAATTAGCATTAGACCTTAATATAGTGATTTCACCTTTTAGCTTATCTATTTCATTGTCTAACCTATACTTTCTTTCCTTAAATCTTCTAAATTCTTCAACTGTTCCTATATCCTCATATTCAGCAAGTTTAGATGCCAAGGCTACAATAATGTCAGCGTTTCCAAGACATTCAGTTCTCTTTATATTCTTATAATTTACAAGAACGCTACCATGTGAGTTTCTTCTTGTTAATCTTGTCATATTACAGACCTCCAATCCTTCGTGCTATATTCATAATACCTGCCAACTCAGCCTTATTTAAACTACTTCTCTCATCTCAACAACACTTGTCATAGCAATTATTTCTAATGCACCATTCTTATTTTCCAAGAAAAACCTTCCTGTGAATGGAGCGTCAAAGTTTATCAGATTTCCCTCGGCAGTTTTAACATGACCTTGATTTTCTATGCCTTGTCTATAAGTATTCCCCTCAAAATAAACTATTTTATATTTCTTACCTAACCAGCTTTCATCAGTATCCTTTATTTGTTCTTCTGGAACTTTATTTTCAACTAACTCCAATTCTCCTTCATACCAATACCAGCTATCTGCTATTCCATCTAATTCATAAGCACGATTCTCTGAAGCAGAGCCTCTAGTAAAGTAGCCTTCTATAATATCTGTTACTTTAAATTCTTTCCCTATACATCCATTTTTAAAGTCGTACACTGTAGAAACAACTTTGACATAATCTCCAATTTTAAACTTAGATTTTACTATATCTTCTAGCATCTCATCCGAAAACAAATAACCTCCACCAATATCTAAAGTATAAATTCTACCATTAGTTTCTTTAATTATTCCTTCTTTCCCGATAAACCTGTTCATACCAGAACTGAAATATATCCCTTCATAATATTGACCACCTTCTAATTCTTCTTTAACCTTAATCCTATCTCCCACTTTTCTCATATTGCTTGTCCTCCTCTTAGTATTGTTTAATTGGTATGTCTATATATTATAACATTATTGTTTAATTGTCAATATAATATTGAAATATTTTAAAAGATTCGTTTTATATTAGAATATCCCTAATTAATTATTCTGCCTTGAACTTTTTTAATTCCCATTCTCTGAACCCTTCTATGGTACTCGCTATCACTTTCTCCATCGTTCCTAGCCACATAGACATCTAATCTATCAGAGGAGTTGAAGTTACTACCTCCTGAATCTAGCACTTGTACAGTACCCATCCCTTTAAGTTTAATCTTAGTCCCATATCTTAAAACATTATTTGCTACGACACCTTCAAATAATTCAACTCCTCTGCAACCCACATTTCCCGTGGAAGAATTTTCCGATATAAGCCCGGAATAAAAAGATAAATTGAAAGTCATATCATATTCGGTAGCTTTCCTTTCCTTAATTTGCTTTTCTTCCTTTTTTTTCTTTATTTTTAATTGTTCTGCCTCTTTCTGCTTCTTTTTAGCAGCTTCTAGTTTTATTTTATTCTCTTTGATTGTCTTTATCTTATTATCTTCAACTGTTTTCATAAAGACTTCGTAGTTACTTTGAATTTTAACTTCTGTTTTCTTTACTCTCTCTGTTTGAATTAATTTACTTTCATTATAATCTTCATAATGCAGAATAGAGCTCATGCTTAGTGCAGCACTAAATATCCCACAAGCAAGACATATTTGTATCATTATCTTCTTATTTTTATTCATAATTTATTGCTCCTTTTGAAAATAAGCCCTCCAGGATAATCTGAAGGACTTATTTTTATATTCTTTTGTTTATTTATATTCTGCTAAAATTTTGTTTGCTACTTCTATATCTGTAATTTTGTTTGGATCTGTTACCCCATTGTTAGTTAATACTTTCATGATTTCTACAACTGGTACTTTATTAGCTTGTTTTTGCTTAATTGTAGATAATATCATCGCTATCAATGTTTTTATGTCATGAACAACTGGTTCAGGTTCTTTAACATCCTCAGTCTTTTCTGGACTACCCCATGATGTATCTTCTACTGGAGCCTTAACCTCTGGTGTTTTAACTTCTACCTTAGTTTCAACCTTAGTTTCTACTTTTTGTTTAGACACTGGAGGAGTAGTTAAGTATGAGCTTTTCACTCCTATATCAAAAGCATCAACGTAATTTCTTGCACTAAGAGGCATACTGTCCGGCATACCTGTAAATCTACTTCCACAGTCTACGATTCCGTCATCTCTAAAATGAAGAACTCTTTGTGTCCCTGTTATTTTACCGTCCTCAATTATCTTATCTATTGAAATGGTACATACAATTTGGCTCGTGTCGCCGAATATAGAATCGAGATCAGAAGTCAGAGAAGTAGTCAACTGGCTGTATTCACTTCCAGTTACCTCATCTGTTTTATCTTTATATTTTGTATGCCCTAGAACCATTGGATTCAATCCTATTTGTTTTAACCTAGTTGTTTGTTCTTGTATGATTTTAGTAAGCCTTCTCTTACCTTCGCCATATCCAGAAAATGCCGAATTCAAACTTTTACATATCTTTCCTGTCTCCATCATACTTAATCTAAGAACTTCTGCTGTAGCTACTTCAATCATTTTATCAATTGTGTCATAGCCTATTAGTTCAATCCCATATTCAGAGTTATTTAGAACTAAGTCATCAATTAATTGGACGAACCCTCTTTGTTTCCCTGATTTTTCTATGAAAGCCGCTGTTTGTTTTTCTGCTTTAGCATAAATTTCATCTACTGTCATGGAATCAGAAAGTGTTGATTCTAATTTGTCTACAAATTCATCTTTTACTTTTTGAACATAATCTTCTTCGGTAATGTCCCAGCAAGTAAATTCCTCATATTGTAGTCTATCTAATGATTTAAAACCATCTTCATCTCCAAATGAACATAACAATCCTTTTGACTCATCCCCGTATTCTTGCAAAGTAAGGTCTCGAAATAAGGTAGTTTTCCCTACTTTCTTTACTCCTCTTATATAATGGACGTAATCACCGATTTGTGTTAAAATCACATTTTTTTTAAAAGCCATTAATAATTCCTCCTCGATTTATAATAGTATTGTTTATTTGTTGAGGGATTTTCACCCTCAAAAGTTTATAATCTTATAATTGGAATGGAAGTGTTTCGTCGTTTGCTGGAGCCGTCATATCTGCTGCTTTAGTTTCTATTCTTCCTGCAAACGTAGCCGCTGCTGTATTCTCTACAAAATCTGATTCTTTATATCTTCTCTTGATAAGAGATTCCCCAGTTGCACCAGTTATCTCAAAAGCCTTAAAGAAAGAAGAATTTACTTTTTCAGAAGTTCCCCATCCGTCATTAACAGATATAGTCTCTTTGAGGACTCTATTTTGGACTAAACCATTAATTCTGATGCTATCTCCAAATTTTAATGATTTTAGGTTTCTGTAGAAGGATTGGTCTATTGTTTTAAGATTGATGTTAAAGGTTGTAGTTGTGAATTTTCCACCATATTGCACGATATATGCAAATAAGTATCCTTTTCCAGCTTTAGTATCCTCTGAGAAGTCCCTTACTGTAATGCCTTGTGAGAATGTAGCCTCTTCAATGAAATCTTCTGCGTTAAAATCAATAACATCTGTACAAGGATACATAGTTTTTATATTTACAGATGTTTGTTCTTCTAAAACCCCACTCTTTGGATTGTCATATACAGAAAATTTAGGTTCAGCTATAAGAACAACATTGTCTCCATCTTTAAAATCTTCGCTTATTTTCTTGATTAAGTCATATTCTGGAAGGATAAGCTCATAATCTCCAGGAAGTTTATTGAATCTTTTTGCCCATTCAAGTTTCATTGATTTTTTTTCTTTCTTGCTGTATCCATAAGCAAACTCCTTTGGGCTTCCTATAAGTTCTACAACAGGCTTATTATCATTACTTGAAGCTACAAAGAATTTTATCTTCCTATAAGTTTGCTTACCATTTTTTGCAGCAACATCAGTATACCCAAATGAGTTTTTACATGGAGGAGTTAATCCTTGTACTACCCCACGAATTCTAATATTTCCTCTTTTATCTTCTACTAGATTACCTTTATAATTATTAACTTTAGCCATTTTAACATTTCTCCTCTATTTTTAATATTATTGTTTAATTGTCATTTGATATTATAATTTTAAATATTTACTTAAGCCATCATCTTAGATATTTTCTCAATTATATCTGCATTTTCTTTGATCTTCCCTCTAGCACTTATTGCCATTGCTGCATGTTCATCAATCATTACATCTGATTTAGCTGCTAGATTTTCAAGACTCTCGTTTGCACTTGTTAGGTCATGTACCATGTTACCAAACACACTAATTGCATTGTTTGAGAAATCTTTAAGTTTTTCTAATTCCCTCTGAGCGTTATAACCTGTTGCCTTTATTGATAATTTTTTCATAATAATTCCTCCTAGTATTTATTTACTTCAATAGTTAATCTCTAAATCTATACCCTTTGATATTTATAAACTTTTGCTCCAAGTCCTAAGTTACCATACTTATCTTTTAAGTGACTTTCTTCCTTCACCATATATCCATTTCTTTCAAACTTTCTAAGCATTTCTCTTGTAACGGCAAATCCTTTTTTCTGTAATTCTAATTTTGTGAAAGATTTACCTTTATTTTCTTTTAAAAAATCATATAATGTTATTATCTTTCCCATTGACAACTTCCTCCTTCTCTCCCAATAAATATTATTGTTTAATTGTATAAGACATCTTATCGGTGGATCATGTCCCTTACTCAAACAACCAGCTCCTTAACACATTATTGTTTAATTGTTCTTACATTTGTTATTATATATACTTTGTCCTATTTAGACAACCCTTTTTAAAAAATATTTTAATTTATCTTTCTGCCATGCTCCTGGCGGCATGGCTCGTCATTTTAATAATATTATAATTCAGTTATTATTGTTTTAGAAAACTGCCAGTTATAAGCTTCCTTATAATAACTAGCGTTTACCGTGGTGGTGATGAAGGAGTTACCTACTTGCTGTATACTACTCTCAATTCCCAGCTCTACTTGTCCTAGTACTTCTTCCAGCTTATCTAATGCCCTTTCTATTTCGGCTTCTGTACCTCCATTTAAGAAGATTTCTTCCTTAGTTCCTTCAATATCTAATACATATAATTTCATAACTATGCACCTTTCCTTTGCTTATTTATTTTGTTTTTTTACCTAATTACTTCTTCCATTTGATAATTTTGTACTATCTTGTTATATTATACATAACTTTTTGTTAGAATTTTGTCAAATACAGCACCAAATTTGAGTTTAATCAAATTTGTTTTGTTAGCTCACAGCTGACTTACCGCACTTTTTGTCGAATTATTACTAATTCCAATATTTACATATATTATATTGTCGAAATAAGGTATATGATATAAATAAAAGGGAGGTGTTTTTTATGGGTTATATCGAATATAGATTAAAAGCAAATTTAACTCAACAGCAGCTAGGTGATAAAGTTGGCGTATCTAGAGGCCATATTTCAGATTTGGAAAACGCAAGAAGACTGCCATCGGTTGTAGTTCTTATTCATCTTGCTGTCATTCTTAATACTTGTCCTTGTAGATTATTGGACTTCCGATGCAATTGTACTGATTAAATATTAATGCTTTCTTTATAACATTTATTGTTGGTATCTAAAATATATTCTTTCACACTTCCTGCATTTGCATCTCGACCCATGATTTAATTTATCAAGGTCTTCTTCTTTGCACTCTGAGAAGGAATGGAAGATAAACCATAATAGTTTTTTCATAATTTGTCCTCCTTGACATTATTGTTTATTTGTTCAGCTTTGGTAGTTTATAAACAGTTGTAATATCCTCCACTTACCCCTTCTTTTCCATCATCATCTTTATATTTTAAAATCCCATTTTCCTCGTAGTAAATCCAATTATCCCATAGCTGCTTATTTACTTCTAACCCTTCATCAATTTCCTCATCACTAACTAACTCATCAAATGTTATAACTTTTTCTCCTGCCATTGCAGTATTTATACATAATGAATTCTTGTCACTTACCATACTAACTTGGCGTTTACTTGTATAATTATCAACTTCCGTAGCCTTTGCTCCAGAAATCCATTTGATATCTATCTTCTCGCAGTATTCTAAAAATTTCTGATATTCTTCAATTGTTTTAAATGTTACATGTAATTTTCTATCCATAAATTTTTTCCATAAAGTTTTATTAACTTTTAGTCCATCCTCAGTATCATCTATTAAAACAAGCTTTTTAAGATATGGTTTATCAAGTTTTAAAGCGTATCCATCTTTTTTAATAGCATCAAACTCTTTGATAGTCTTTGGAAAATTACCTTCTATAATTTTCTCAACACTCCAATATGCATAGATTCTTTCTTCATCAATACTATCAATCTTGCCTACCCAATATCCATTTTCTGAAAGCCTACCACCATATACATAATCTCCAACTTTAAGTTCTAGTTTTATTGGTTCTGGAATCTCTTCTTCAACTAATTCAATCATACTTTTTGTCCAGTTCCATGTATTCCCCTCTAATATTATAGTTCCTCTTCCACTAACAGATATTACTCTTGTAATATTACCTTCAAACTTTTTCATACTATCGACGAAACAAGCTTGATTGTCATATTCTTTACCTGATTCAAGGCCAGTTTTAATTTTAACACTATCTCCTACTTTAAACTCTGCCACAGTTTTCTTGGTTTCTATTAGTTCCAAGCAATCATATAAATGATTAGTCTCTTGTATATAATCTAATTCGTCAAAATCAATCATCGTTCTGTCTCCGTAAACTGATGTTATAATACCTTCGCTTCCAACAACAATTCTACTTTTATTGAAAGGATTATCAGCATTTATTACCTTGACTCTATCTCCTACCTTAATTACAGTTTTAGTTTCCTTGGTAACTTCATCTTTTATAATTAACTTTCTAATATCAGAATCATCGGAGTCAATGTAGCAAGGGCTTGCTTCTTTTTCGATTGCTTCAAATTCACTTGTTGTTTTTGGAAGAGTTTTTAAATTTTCCTTTGACCAATTGCCCCATAACTTATTCTTTTTTATTTCAGCAATCTTTACAACATCATAATCTTCAGAGTCTCCATCTTTATAATAAATATAATCTCCAACTTTAAATTTTGATTCGGATTTTTCAGCTACGCACTCTTCTTCAACCTCGTAACCTGCAACGACTTTCTGAACTTCCTCCACTAAATCTACTCCTATAGCATTACCTAATGCTACAACAATCCCAAAGTAAGGATTAAATACATCTGTGTGGTACAACTTAGCTTCTCCCTCTCTACCGTCTGTAAATTTAACGATTGTGCTTGTACCAGAAGTAGTTATTGAAAGCTGCTGAGTATTTTCTACTAGTTCAAAGTACTTTGGGTCTAAGTCTCTGTAAGTCTGCCCAATTTCAGATTCTCTAGTGTGTTCTAAAACCTTAACATCAATACAACCTCTTTTCCCAACATTAGTTATTTCTGCTCTCGTCATTTTATCATTCGTAATATAATACATCGAACCTTTTTCATTCCCTCTAACGATATCTCCTACTTTAAAACCTTTCACAATATCATCCTCCTTATTATTGTTCAATTGTTCTTCTTTAATCTCAGTTTTTACTTCAATAGCAGTTATGGCACCATGTTTTTCTCCAGATTCTACCAGGTCATATTTCTTAATAAGTTTAACTTCCCATCCTTCGATTTCACCTGTAGATTCGTGGCATCTACCTTGGATTCCCATTACAAAACAACCACTGCTTTCTGTTTTTACAACAAAATTTTTATTTAAGCTACTTCCTGATTTATTCGCTTCAACTACATCTCCAACATGAAGCACTGCTCCATCTTTATCTCTAAATGGTGTTTTCTCACCAACCGTACCATAATCCTCTTTTTTATAATATCTTAAAACTTTCTTAGTTGCCTTAATATCTTCAAGGTTACATGGCTGACAGGTATGTTCTCCTCCAAACTTATCTGTCATTCTAAAAACTCCATCCTTATAGTCATATTCTGCTTTGACTATGTTTCCCTCTAGTTTTATAATATCCTCACATCTCCCAAAATTGCTTTCTCTGTTCTTAACCACTCTGTAACTTCTGCCTACTTCAATTTCCATTTAATAATTCCCCCCTAAGATTTATTTTAAACTAATTCTTTTATAATATATTATTGTTTATTTGTTATGGAATTAAAACTTGGTATATTGTATCTCCGGTGGATGCTGTAAACTTTGCAATTTTCTTTGGATAAAGCTTTGTTATCTCGTTAATGAGTTGCTGCAATGATTTCTTAGGAACTTCTTTCCTTTCCCAAGTGAGCTTAAGATTCTCGCCTGTAAGTTTCCATGTAATGTCTTGTGTTGTAAATACTTTCATAACGTCAATTCCCTTGAATCCGTTAATATTAAGGAGGTTTTCATTGTAATCTTCTATTTTTGCATAGCCTTCCTTGTCAACAACTACATCTCCTCTGCTCGTTCCTATCATTACCATGCACTTGTCACCATTTCTTAGTTCCACCCAATCACCAGTCTTTAAATCTTTCTTTTTCATTTACATTTCCTCCTTCAAGTTATTGTTTAATTGTTCCAATAGGTACATGTTACGTTAGTATTGTTTAATTGTCAATAACTAAATTGAAATATTTTAATTTTTTCTTTCTTTATTTGCCTTAGTCCTTGTTTCATTAAAACTCCATTCAGAAAGCTTTTGAAGACTCTGATCAGAATATTCATGCGGTTCTCCAGCCATAATCTTATCCATTATATTTGTATAAAATACCACCACTATATTGATTCCTCCTTTATTGCTAAGTCATCATAAGTAACTTCCATTTCAATATCAGAAATATTAATTTCATCAAAACAACCTTCTAATTCCTCTGATAGTATCTCTTTTAGAGATTCAATCATTTCTTCGTCAGACATTTCCACCTCAGTTCCATCCATTTCTGTTGAACCTTTAAAATTTACTGTAAAATTGCCTTTAGCAATTGCTCTCTTCATAATATTTCCTCCTCTTAATTAATATTCGCCTTCCGATTCTTGCATCCAACAAACTCCTACTGCATCTTTAGTCCCAACGTCTTCACTAGTGTTAGTACTAACCCTAGTGCATTTATTCTCCTTTAACATATTACAATGGCCACACTGAGCTCCAGATGCATCGTCAATTGTGCTTTTATCTACTCCATTATCTATTAGGAGTTTTATAACTTCTTTATTAGACATAACTGCTACCTTTTTATCTAACTCATCGAAATATTTATCTATATCCATAGATTCCTCCTTAGTTAATTTCTTTTATTAACCGCTGTTTTAGTTCTACTCTGCAAGGTCTACATAAAGCTATAACATCCTTCCCAACATATAACAACTTTACGTTATCTTAGCTGCGTAAACAGGAATTTCAAAATCTATCTTGAAATATATCCGTCTCTTCAATTTTCATTTCATTTTGCATGAATTTCTCCTTTTAATACTTAGTTTTTAATAGACAGTATAATTGAAATGCGTATTGTTCCATTTCGAATTGAAGTTTTAAATCTTTGATTTTTATATCTTTATCTTCAACAAGCCACATACAGTCGCTGTCATGTTCTTCTTCTTTTCTTTTTTCATCATCCTCATATCTAACAAAATATTGGAACTCTACATGCCCATATTCATCATATTCATCATCACAATTTAAAACTTCCTCAGCGAGTTTCAATATTAGGTTTAATTCTATACAGCCAGCTTCCTCATTGCCCTCACTGTATTGATGTTCTAGTAAATCTTCTTTTGTAAGACATGGTTCATAACCGTTAAGGACTATATTGCTAGCAAATCTTAAATCAAATTCCTTGTCCAATATTTCACTTATTATTTTTAAAGCATCCTCATTTTCTAAACTATGAAGAATTTCCATTATTTTATCTTTCATATTTTTACCTCACTTTGATTTATTTTATTACGTATTTTATTCATATTTAAAATCTAAATTTTGACTTACCACATTTTATACATTTCTTATACGATGATTGAGGGCATCCAATCCAATTATACCAACATAATCCTATTATCCATTCGTAAAACTTTATTAACCTATTACACCTCCTTCTAATTTTACTATATTTTTAAAATGCGAATTAATTTAAAATATATTTTGGATGTTGAAATCCATAAGGATAATTGTGTATTACTGTAGGTGCTCCTTTTATAATTTCATGCGTTACTGGTTCTAAAATATTTTCAACATATATTACACTAAACCCATCATTTACTTTTATTAATGGATAAACATTGATTATACTTGCATTAATAGTTATATTTTCATTTTTAGTAACTAAAACATCAACACCAAAAGTTACTTTGAAAATTTTCTCTGAATATTTTTCTACAAATTGTGGTACTTTATCACCCTTTTTAAAATTAAATTGTTCCATATTAATATATTCCTCCTTAACTTTAACCTCTCTTTTGAGTAGGTAGTTATTTCTCTGTTTTTTATTCCGCTGGTGAAGAAACTAAGAATATAATTCTTCCTGTGCTTTAATGTTTGATTTATTGTTAGATTCACATGCCCAACCTTGACAATCCTCATATTCACAATTTCTTGGGATTACGAGTTAATTAATACTCAACTTTTCCACCGCAATGATGGCAATATTCACATTCAAAGAATTTGGTTATTATATCGGGACATATCACTTTCCCGCAATGAGGGCAAATTTGAATTTCTGTAAGCCTATATTCTTTACCATCTTTTCTTATAAGTTTCATAAGGTATCTCCTTCGCTATTTTCTTGTATTGTGAACTAATCTCTGTAAATTATAGTTGCTCCACTATTTCTCTCCACTTGAATATTTACAATATTATTTTCATCAATATTGTTTTCATCAATAGCCTTGTTTATTAAATCTGCTATGTTTGGCATTTTAATTGACATGCCCCTACTTGAATTACTAATTGTTAATATTTTAATCATTTTATTTAACTCCTTTATTCGCAATTTATTCAGACTACCTATCAACTTTATTTTCTGGTGCTGTTATATGATCCTTTAAAATTCAAACTAACTCCTATACTCTTAAATTCTCTATTAACCTTGCAACCACACATTGGGCATATTGTAAGAGTTTCGTCTTTTATACAAGCTTCTATGTCAAATCCTTCATTATTTTTACATTTTTCATTTGTGCATTTATAACTATAAGTCATATTATTTACCTCCTATTGCTTAATCATTTCAATAAACTCATCTTCCTGCAATACTTTGACCCCATCTTTCAAGGCCTTGTCAACTTTACTAGAACCTTTGAATGACCCTACAACTAAATAATCTAATGATTTAGCATATCCTGAAGCAAATTCTCCACCTAGATTTTGTACTATTTCTTTCAATTGATCCTTTTTATATGAAGTGAACGAACCAGTAGCATATACTTTCTTACCTTTAAACGGGTTATCTGATACATTTACAGTCTTAACCTCATCAATTTCGATGTTCAATATACTAATTAAGTTAACAATCGTATCAACATTCTCGTCATTGTTATTAAGCCATTTATAAATAGAATCACTAGTTATTTGACCTATATCCTTAATCTCGTAGAAGTAAAACCAATTACCTACTGCCTCCATAAAGTCATCTATTGAGCCTTTGAAGTAATTTGATATGTCTTTTGCAGTCCCTTTCCCGACATTTGGAATTCCTAAAGCATATAATAATTTATCAAATTTGCAAGTTTTAGAAGCCTGTATTGCAGAAATTATTTTATCATAAGATTTCAATCCAAAACCTTCTAGATTTATTATCTGTTCTCTATAAAATTCAAGGTTATATAAGTCAGGGATTGTCTTAATAAATCCCTCATCTATAAAAGTTTTTAATATTGCTTCAGATACTCCCATAATATTCATAGCGTCTCTGCTGCAAAAATGTTCAAATTGAGCAATCTTTTTAGAAGGACAATCTGGATTAGTACAAAATAAAACCCTTGCTGTTTTAAGCAATCTAACCTCAGTATCACTTTTACAAATAGGACATTCAGCTGGAATAATTTCAGTATTACTTCTAGTTAAATTCCCTGTTATCTTAGGTATAACTTGATTAGCTTTAATAACTGTGATTATATTGTCTTTTCCTAGCATTAAATCCTCAAAGTAGTCTACATTGTGTAGTGTAGCTCTTTCTACAATGCTACCTTCAACTTCTACTGGTACGAATATACCTACTGGATTAAGTTGGCCTGTACGTGAGGTAGTCCATTCTGTTCGGATATATTTTGTTTCAGATTCCTCATCGTAAAATTTATAAGCAATAGCATTTAGCGGATGATGTGCTGTTAAACCTAAACTATTTCCATAAGCTATATCGTTGAGCTTTATCACCATTCCATCTATAGGAACACCTAATCTCTTTGCTTCTTTCCTCATATGGTCAATGTCATCTAATATAATTTCTTTTACAATTACATAGTTAATAACATCGAACCCTAAACTTAATAAGAATCTAAACTGGTCATCGACTGTTGGTAAATCCTCATCACACTCTAAAACACTAAATGCTAAAAAGTTAACGTTTCTACTTGCACATATTTTTGAATCTAATTGTCTCACAGATCCAGCTACTAAATTTCTTGAATTGCTATATTTATCCTCTTTTGATAATTTACTATTAATTAACTCAAAATCTTTATCCAAAATTACTGACTCTCCTGTTAGTCTTAAGTGACCTTTATAACTAATTTTCAAAGGAATATTCTTGAAAGTCTTAACATTATGAGTAATATCCTCACCTATAAACCCATTTCCTCTCGTACTTCCTTGAGTAAGTTCACCATAGTCATAATTTAATTCGTCAGTAAGTCCATCACCTTTAAGCATTAATGCGCATTCTTTACCATTAGAGAATTTTTTTAAGTCGTCTACTGATTTTGTTTTTCCTAGAGATAACAATGGTATTGAATGAGTTATTTTCTGGAGTCTTGACTTAACTTCATACCCTACATTTTGAGTAGGACTTCCTGATAATATAACTCCTGTTTCCTGCTCAAGCAGCTTCAATTCATCAACTAGTCCATCAAACTCCTTATCTGCCATTACTGTTGCTCCTGTATTATAATAAGCATCTGAGGCCTTACTTAGCAGTTCTACTAGTTCCGATAATCTTTCCATATTTTTCATACTATTTATCCTCCTTATTCTTGAGTCCAGCTTTTATTATATCGGTCAATGAAGCTACAATATTTCCAATCACTATATTACTTTTATATTGATCCTGTGCTAGCTCATTTAATTTGTGATTTACACAATCTATAGAATGCAAAATCATAAATAGAAGTGCTGAAATGAGACAATAGGACTCACGAACAAAGTCACTACTAATAAATGCCGCTATAAGTGAACCAAATGCCATTGTCAAAAATATATTCCTGTCTATAAATTTTGCTGCGCCTTTAATAAACTTCCATGCTCCTTTACCTATGCCTTTTAATATTTTTTTCATAAAATCTCCTCCTTACATTATTGTTTATTTGTATTTAAAAACAATCTTTTAATTTACTTGAGCATATCTGCAATCTCGCTAATCTCAAGTTCTGTCTTTTTCTCATTGCTTAATAATCTATCTAATTTGAATTCCATATCTTTAAGATTCCTTTCTTCATCCTTACGGGACACAACAACCAATTTTGATTTTATGTCAAGTATCCAATCTTCTACTTTGTAACCACTTATGATATATATTTCTAATAATTCTAATTCTTTTGCTGATATCCTATATGAATTTAGTTTTACTGCAAGCGATACAAGCTGCTCTTTTGTTAGCACCTGAATATTATACCTAATACTATCAATTTCAATTGAACAATTCGTAATAGGCGAAAACTTTTGAGATTTCTTAAGTAAGTCTTTCTTTATCCTGATTTGTGTTTTAAGTTCCATAATCTTTGAATCGTTAGCTACATTATTCATTATTAATTTATCCTCCTATAAAGTTTATTATTTTCTAGATATTCATTTTTATATACTGGTTGATATTTCTCAAACAAATCTTTAATCTCACCAATAATTGTTTTGTTATAGCCATTCACTCTACCTGAATATTCGCCTTGTATATAAAATTTTAGTCTCTTTATCAAAAGCAATTTTCTCCACTTTACCTTGTTTATTTTGAAAGCTAAATGTATAACCGTTATATCTGTCATTTAATTCAATATCCTCTATATATTTTTCAAAATACTCAAAGGAATAATCTATATACTCATCTTTTGTCTTGTCATATGGAGAATACTCAGTTCTACTTTCTACTTTCTAGTTTCTCAAATAGTTCAGCATAGTTATCAACACATTCCGTCGATATAGTATCAATAAATCTATTACTAAGTGATTTTAATTCTAATATATTTAAATAAATTTCATCACTATAAGTAGACTTTGATTCTCTCACGAAGAAATGGTGCTTCCCCTTATTTACGTTAACTAGAACACTATCGTATGAGTTATAGTATCCATAATTAGAATTGCTTCTTGGCTTTTCCACTTTATCATATCTCGTAGTGTGATAGTCAAATCTACCCATATAGATATATTCTTCAGTACTCTTTGTCATATACGTAGCACCTATTATTAAGTCTTTCGCTTTAATATTCTTATTCTCAAATAAGATCTTATTGTATTCAGAGATTCCAAGGTAGTCCGGTGAATCAACAGGCATTAAAACCAAGTCTTTACCATCCCATCCAAAAACAAAATCTCCTTCTAGTCCTTTACCTTTAGTGGATGTAGCGTTTTCTAAAATGTATAAGAGATTTTCTATTGTAATTTCAAACTCAAAATCTCTTGAATCATAAACTCTTACGTAAGCTTGACGATGATTCCAGTCTGAGCAATAGTCTCCAACTTTCTTATTAAGAACAAATCCTGATGTTGGAACATTATCATAAATGATATTATCTATCTTTTCATCTCTCCATCCTTGCCAGCTTTTTTCTTTTCTCATTACTCCTTTTTCGTCTTCATAGATTACATAGGCTAACTTTTTTGTATAGGTATCTTTTCTTTCTTGAAACCCTACATTGATTTTCTTTGGTATAAAAATATTACTCCTCATAAATCAAATCCTCCTTAATATTATTGTTTATTTGTATTATAAAATTAAACTTTCAATAGAATTAATGCTTGTCCGAGCAAACTTGCTATTTGTCCTTTACTTAATGTATCAAAGTATTTTGTTCTCTCTTCCTCTGAAGCGTCTCTTATATCTTTGTCATAGTAGCCACCAGTTTTATCATTTTTCACCTTTATAAATATTTGATCCATTGTTATTTCCTCCTCTAACTTCTTATTTTATTTGAAATGCAAATTATTCATTTTTTAACTCTTTTAGTTCGGCTCTCACTGTTCTTAATGTTTCTTTTAATCTCTCTATAACAAAATCTTTTTGAACTAACATGCTATCTCGCCTTTGTATCTCTATTTTATATTCCTTTATTGCTCTTTCATGCCACTCTTCATTATTTTTATGATACTTAACGGTTGCTAAAACCTTATCTGCTGTAATACTCGCAATTTCATCCATTTGTTCTTTGTCTAAAGTTACATTAAAATTCATTTTCTCAATTCCTTTCTTCGAAATATTCTCAGAATCCCTATTACCCTTATCTATTTTGTTCTCAAAATTTTCTTATTATTGTTTATTTGTCTTATAAAAGCAATTTTTTATTTGATTATACCTTTTATTACTGCGAACAAAAATACTATTAATAAAATCCCCATTACTACTGCTAACGGTATCCACAGTGGACTTAACACCCATAACCAACTCCAAGTAACTACTTTAGTTAAGTTTAATCCGATAAACAATATTGCTAATAAGCTACTAAATCCTATTCCACTATTTGTTGAACTTGAAATACTCTTACTCATAATAATTACCTCCTAATATATTATTGTTTATTTGTCACAATTTAAAATAAAAGTTCCATCTGAGATTTTCTCTTTTACTGATTCTTTCCTAAACTCACAAGTCACATTTTTTTCATTAACTATATGAAAAAATAAATTTGTTTCTTCTTTTACAAATCCATAAAACTTTTCTTTAGTATAAAGTCTATCTCCTACTGCTACCTTAATGCTTGATGTATCTGCCTTCTTATATCTGTACTTCTTCTCCTCATACTTTGCTATATCTTCTTCTTTGTTTCTTGTCATAGTACCTCAGCTCCCTATTTACTCTCTTTGATTACCTGGCTAAATTTTATCGACATCTCTGATTCGTTTTCTATTTCAAACTTAGCTAAAATCATATTCTTACGATGCTCCTCTTTTTCAGATTCACTTTCATATTTATATAGCCAAGTCTTAAGCTTTTGTATTTTTACTAAGACCAATCCATCACCTCTTTAACATTATTGTTTGTTTCTCTTAACAATTTATATATTACAACATTATTGTTTAATTGTCAATTAATTTTAAAATTTATTTAATATTAAATCTTTCCTTCAATTCTTTCACTTCTTCTGCTCTACTTGCTTGGCCGGCTCCTATAAAACTTGGATACAAAATAGCTATAACTACCACAGCTACTAGCACTAATAAAATTTTCATAAAATCATCACCTCCCTTCCTTTTAGATATTAGAAACTGCGTACAAATTATATCTTAGACATGCAGCCTGTACGCAGTTTCTAATAATCACATTTCTGCAATAACAACTTTTGAAAAACTCCATCCATACATTTCTGTAAAATCTGCTGCATTGTTTTTAGATGTTACATATGTACCGCCTATATTGTTCATTGTGGGCTCAATACCTAAATCTACTTGTCCTAAGATATCGCTTCTACACTCACAAGATGCCTCTATCTCTTCTTTTGTTGAGCCATTAAGTATTATGTCCTGGTTAGTCCCTTCGTTGTCTAAAATATATATTTCCATGTTTATTAATACACCTCACCTTTTAGTTTTATTTTTTTTACTTCTAAAAAATCCTACATGTTTTAAACATTTTAACTACCTCAGCTTCTGATTCGTTAGGTATAGTAGTATTTTCATATGTTTTATAGTGCATTGCTTCTAGCTGTTCTATATTTAAGCGCTCAAGAGCATAAACAAAGTCCCACATCTTATTCTCCAGTGTACTTTTATCTTTAACTCGTATTGCAAACAAAACAGACAAAATAGAACTTACTAATTGACTACCAATTGTTCTTCTTGGAAAATTTCCGGTTCCCATATAAAAAATAATATCAAACGTAACTACGTCTTCGTCGAAAGGGTCTTCTCTAAGAATGTATTTATACGATGAAGGCAAAAAATCTTTTCTACATATAACCATTTTTTTACTAATATCGTCCTGTACAAGAATGGGAAACGTGATTATTTTAACTTGGTCTGGTGGTATTAAGACATATTCTTCATTCATAATGAACTCCTCCTTATTGGCAACTATTTCCTAGTGTCTATAAAAATAATACTACATGCCTTACCGTTTGTCAACAATTTGTTCTCTGTCGTTCTACCATTCTCCTTCAATCAACGTACCATATTGTATCATAATGCATCAATGTTGTTACGGATTAAAAACCAATAGAAACAGAGAGTATATCTAGTGTTGCCTGTCTTTTATTAGGAACAAGTTACTTCGCAGTTTATCGAGAACTTGTATCATCTTGTTATTAACAATCCTTTTTCTCCAGTCACATAAACTTCTACTATAAATAGGATGTTTTCATATTCTTTAGATATTGCAATATGATTAAAAGAATATTGATTATCGTCTTCAAACGTTACTTCATATTCTTTATCCTTCTCAAATATTAATTTATCACCATCATACATACTTTCTAAGAACTTACACTTCTTTTTCATTCCTACGTTATGCATTTTTTCATAATATTCGTCACTCGATCCGTAACTATCTAGTGAATATCTAATAAAAGCTGCAATATTATCTACCGGATTAAAAATATCATTATGATTTTTCAGTTTATACTTATTAAATGTGCTGTCCAGTAAACACATCAATCCTTTACCACTATATCTGTCATTTATCACTCTGATTGCTTTAGGATTATTATTGGATGTTGCTATAATAAGTGATTTTATTACAGGAAAACTATCGTCCTTTAATCCAGTGATTTTCATAGCTTGATTAATCCAACCTCTTATTAGATTTCTATTCTTATTTTTTTTACTCATTCATTGTTTCCTCCTCTAAAATCTTAGTTTTAATTAGTCTCCTATTTTTATAATATCTGAATAAACCAAACTATGCTTATCGTCAATTTTTCTATTACTATGAAAGTGTCCAAAATACCAATGCTTGAATGTTAAATCTTTATCCACAGTAAATAGAAAATTTGTAAGCTTATCATGAGCATAAGTAGGATTTATTCGATATAGAATATTATCTGGAGCTGTATGTGTTATTACATAATCAACTTCCCAATTATTGTAATCTAGATTATTCAATGCTTCATCATATTCTTCTTTGGATGGCATCTCTCTACTCCACCATGATTTGTTTTCTTTTCTGTACATTTTGTCTGTTGATTCAGCCCCTCCCATAGTGAAAATCTTTAAACCATCAATAGTAAATACTTGACCTCTCATAAGGTGAATAACTGAATCATTTAATTTATGAACCTTCCCACCATTCCATATCTCGACAGACATAACATCAAGTTTATTATGATTTTCATGATTTCCATCTACAAATAAAGTTGTGAAATTCTTTTCAGCCAACCATTTTTGCCAGTATAAATTTTCTTTGTCATTTCCAAACCAAACAAAACCAGCATCTCCACAAATAATTAAGTAATCATTTTTAGTTAGCTGTTTATCATCGAAATGTTTACTGTTTAATTTTTTAATATCTATAGGACAATGGGTATCCCCTGTCACATATATCAAATTAAGTCCTCCTTTCAAATAAATTCAGCAATTTATTAAGTATTATGTCGAAATTATATTTTAATCATCTTCTCTAGCTACTGACATTATGTTGCAATTCCAAATAATATCTGTAGCGTTACTTCTTGCTTGATATGCATTTTCAGCATGGACATACACTGGGTCTTCTTTAGAATACATTGACTCTGATTTTCCATCAAATCCAAAATATCTAATTCTATATTTATATATCTCAATTCCATCTCTAGTTAACAATTAAACTCCTCCTATTTCAACTAACCCACATTTTTATTAATAATCTATTTTCAACTCACCATCAATTACTTTCTCTATCAAAAGCTTCAGTTATAATAGCATCCATAATACAAATTTCATTATAATCATCATTTTCTTTATATAAGTTATAATTATCATATGTATTTTTAAGCATATAATTTGAAGTCCAATTACTTTTCTTGTCATAAATCTCTAAATTCATATTACCATCATCTCTGTTTGATACTGATAATTCACAATTATATTCTTGACATAACTGAATTAACTTGTCTCTGAACAACATTGCATTAATATCATTATTTATAATTTTCTTATTCATAATATCTACTCCTTTATTTTATTAATATAATATTTTGTATTTTTAATGGACTTATTAATCATGTCTAATTCACTGTATGTGATTCCAGCATTTCTAAGATTTATTAGTAAGCTCAATGTTTCTTCTAAGTAATTACCGGTAACCTCTATTTTCATTTATCTTCTCCTTCCAAGCACTATAAAAGAGACCTTTTAAACTATAATATCTATACTCTCACCTATAAAATTACTACATAATCTTAATACTGTTCCTTTTGTTAACTCCTTATGTTTTTTAATATGCCTAATTGCCTGTTTTAAATTAACGATATCATTATTATGCGAACTAAAACCATAATCCATAGTTTCCTCTGAAGTACACCATTTATTTAATTTACTGCACCAACGCCACCAGCGGTAGTTAGTTACTTCGCCTATTGTAGTTAGCCCACAAAATATGTCAAGTCTTCTTACCCGTCCTTTAACTTTGTATGAACCTTTCTTTGTTCTATGTCCTTTTGTTTTACTATATTTTATTTTCATCTTTAACTCCTCCTCTTTAAGATAAAATATGAATTTTAACATTATTGTTTAATTGTTATTTATTTCTTTAAAATCTTCTAACAGTCTTAATATACTACCATCTCTAATTTCAACAAATGCCCGTTTTCCATATCCCCTTTATAGATTTCTTCCCGATCCTTGCCCTAACTAAATCTTCTTGTAGCATTTTACTAAGTACATATCCATCAACCTCTGTATTGTATTTTCTATCTTTAGCAGCTTGTACCTCAATAAGATACTTTGCATACATTTTACAATTATCATGGCATCCTAAGATTCTGTCTGTGCAATTATAACAAGAATTTTTACTTTTCATTGTTTTCTCCTCCCATTTAATATTATTGTTTACTTGATACTTATTATACTAATACATTATTGTTTAATTGTCAATAAGTAAATTAAAATAATATTTATCTAATTATTTTAATTTCCGTTTTCCACTATATCTCATTAGTTTGGCCTTCATACAGAACCCTCAGAGCCACTTTAACTTTAGTTAAGTATAATTATATACTCCTAAATTAGAGTGGCTCGTAGGACTTGATTTCATTGATATTCATATTCTACATTATTGGTGGTGGTAATTTTGTAATAAAACTAGCATAACCGCCAGTATAATAAATCAGATTCATACTACTATATTGCTGCATATCTCTAAGATCCTCATACTCAAACCCAACCAATTTGTTTTCAAATGATTTAAAATTCTTCTCGCTGGTTCCAGTCATAAACATGAATGATGCCCCCGCTCCTATTAACGTATCAGTTAGGATATCTATTTGCTCTAAGTACTGACAGCTGAGAATGAACTTGCAACCAAATTTTCTAGTTTGAGGTAAAATCTCGTCATAGGCCAACATTTTCATGGCTGTCTTTGTCTGGAAGATTTCATCAATACAAATATTCGTCCTCCTAGGTCTTTTGTTCCACTCCCCTCTGATTTCTGTTGCTATCCATATTTTACTTAGCAAAAATGTAACAATGACATTCTTAGAATGTTGTTTAAAATCAGCTTGAGGCATACGTATAATTATGGTATTGCCTTTCTCTAATTCCTCTGCAAAATCTATATTCCCCTTTGACCCTTTGTTGAACATACATTTTAATTTAAAATCTTCCCTTAATAAGCTTATTCTATCTAGTATCCCGTCAATTCTTTCTGATCTAGTCCCAATAACTTCTGCTATTGGAGTATCTTTTGTAACTCGGGAATACTCATCTAATTCATTTAATGCCCTTATTTCGTCTTCTAAATATCCTTTTTCGTCTTCCTTTAATCTACTAACATAAGAAGCTCTAACTTTATGGTCTTCTAAACATCTTACAACTTCTTTTAAAGACGTTTCTCCACTTGCAAATACTACATTAGCAGAAGAACTCAAATACTTCCTCATCCTAGCTTGTAATGGCTGAAAATCATTAATACTATCAACAAACGTTATTACTTGCTGTGATTGTAAACTGACTAGACTTAGCTTTTTAAAAGTATCCATATCTTCTGTTATTTTAAATTCGTTAAAACCAAACCCTTGCATATCTTTTTCTTTAGTGTAATCTAGGACAATAGCATCTTCTGGTGGTAAGTATCTAATAACTTCCTCAGACATTTCGCAGTTTTTAACAAAATCTATAATTACTCCACCTTCTTTTCTGGTGTTAGCGAATCTATACATATTAGATTCAAACGTTGATTTACCTGCACCCTGAGCTCCCATTTGAACTAATGGTAGGCTTCCTTTGTCATAGTCATCTTCTAGGTATGCTTCTTGTTTATTCCCTTTGTACTCCACATATCCTAAACTTTGATACCCTTGCCTTAATTGTTTTGGTACTTGAATTTCTACGACTTCTGTATGTTTAATGCCTAGAGTTTTCATTAATGCTCTACCTGGCATTTGAATAAAATTTTGGCACTCATCTACAGAAAAAGTATTCTCTCCTACATGTCTAAATTTGTAATCTTCTATATTGATTACCTCTTTGTCTTTTAATTTAACCTTTTTAGATATTAATTCATTCCCGCCATCTTCATCTATAATTCTAAAAGACTGCGATACTATTTGGGCATTATTCTCTTGTCTTAATCCATTAGTACTATTTGTTGCTATAAGTATCTGTGTATCAATTACAGCTTTTCCTTTCTTTAATTTTGTAGCATCACTTAGTCCTTTTCTTGTTTCTAATATATTAGAAGTAATGAGTAATTCATTAAAAGCATTATTTACATCCTCTTTGCTGCCTGCAAAATCATTTAAAATTTGCACTATACTTTTAAAAAAATAATTTACAAAACCTAAAGCTGATTTTATTACATACTCTTTAGAGAATTTATCTTTTACTACTGTTTGCATATCATCAATCTTTTTCATTGTATTAATATATTTTTTCTGCCAAACATATTGGCTTCTAGGAATAAAATTATAAATCACCGTAACCCTATCGTCTTCTTTCATTACTTCAAGAATAGATAAAATAGAGTTCAAAGGTTCATTTGATTTTTTATCTATTTGCAAACTTAAAGCGTCTTCTTTTCTGTTATTTAACTGATAATACGTTGTGCTGTCACTAAATTTCTCTATCGGAGATACTACATTCAGTCCTACTTGTGGCCATATCTCTCTGATTTTTTCTTCTATTATATTTAAGAACACATGTGGAACCACAAAATAGAAACTGGCATTTGCATTTTTAATATCTATTATATAACTTATTTTAAAATTAGTTTCTATTCTTAGTCTTTTCTTCTCTATTCTTATTCTACTATTTATAGCTTTATACATATGTTGAATAGCCTTGGCAATGTTAACGCTATTATAATTCCTTGTTGACTTATGTGGAATTATTTGTAAATAAATGTATTGTGGGTTAATTAACTGGACAAATTTAGATATAGGTATTGATACTGCTTTATTCTCAAATAACATTAGAATGCACTTCCTATAAATACTATTAGGGAATAAGCGGCTAAAGAAAAGGGAACATATTTTGCAAATTTTTTAAATCCAAGGCTATACATGATTATTGACGCTATGGCTACAAATAAACATATCCAATAAGCATATAACTGAGTATAATTCCAGAGAGCGTTAATGGCTAAGCTCGGATGCATAATATAATTTAAAAATTTTCCTATTGTTTTAATTGCATTCCAACTGTCGCTTCCTACTCCTTTTAATCCTTCAACTAAAATTTTAACGTCATTCATTTAATATCCCTCCCCTAAAATGAGTCTCTTATCCCAATAAATAATTCAGGTAGTAAATACATGCTTGCAAATATAATTAAGAATTTTCCTATAATACTTAATATTTTTTTAGAATCTCCACCTACTCCAGCCCTAATTACTTCTACTATACACATAAGAAGTAATATCCAAAATCCCCACTCCCTTATTAACCCTAATAATTTCCAACCCAAGACATTTATCCCTTTGCTTTTAGTTTCAGCTAAGACATCTTCTGTATATAACATCATACCCAAAGACATAACACTAATTTTTTTCATCCTATCATTTTTCATAATTTTTGTTGCAAAGTTTTCAATTATCTTATCATCTTTATGTTTATTTCTGATTTCTTTTATAGTTGTACCTCCACGTTCCAAACTTAAAAACTCATCTATAGTCATTGTCGTGGTTTTACAAAAATAATTCTTCATTTAATAAATTCCTCCTGTATAATTAATTAAAAAACTGGTAATACTATAAAATAAGAGGTGATAATAATGTTAGCAATTGAGTTAATAATCGCAGGTCTTTATATAGTTTCTGTAGTAGTTGGAGCTTAATTTATAGATGTGAACAAAATATAAAGTTTTGAATTTATAGAGTAATTGTGGAATCTTTTCCAATGTGGATACATAACCTACTGTATGAGAGTAGCGTAGCAAGCGGTGCAGTAGAATCCGACTATTTCCCTTCCGGGAGGTAGTTTTTTTATTAGAAATTCATATCTATTAATCCCATTTTTTCAAATCCATAATCTTTATCTTCCTTTTTCAATATCTCTTTTTCTTTCTTTGGTAATTCTTTCTCTTTGGCTTCTCTCAATATATCCTTTATAAAACCACTTTTGCTACTATGCTTTAAAATCCATTTGTAAAGCTCTAAGTCTTCCTCGTCTCTCCTAAAACTTATAGTAACTGTTTTTATATCATCTACCGTCAAGCTATCTATCTTTTCTAAGTCCATAACATTTCACCTACTTTTTGAAATCCTATCGCATTAGCAAATATAGGATTATCTGCTACGTAAGAATTTACATACCTTTTCTTGAAAGCTTTTTCAAATATCTTATATCCTCCACCTACCAATATTATCTTTTCTGTACGAGCTGGGAACTTCATGTTTAAATCATTGTTAATCTTTGTAAAGCTATTAAAAAGAATCTCTGTCACAAAGCTTAAATCGACTTTCTCTCCATCAAGCTCAAAATATCCTTTATCTAATATTTTTTCTGCTGCTGAAATACCTAAATCCAAACTGTACACAGAATTAAGCCTATCTGCTATATTTTTATATATATTGATTGTCCCTGTTACAATAGTTGATGACACTTTTAGTTTCTTATCTGCTATATAAGCTATGTCTGTCGTTCTGCCTCCTATATCTATTATAATTACATCATCTTGAACACCTAAGCTATAATAAGCTCCTATTCCTTCAGGATACACTTCAAAGTCAGTCAGTACGATTTTCCTAGTCTCTCCATTTAGTTTAATATTCTTTATTCTATCTTTTAAAACCAGGTCTACTAGAGCTTCCTTGTTGCTTTTAAACTGATTGATAGGTAATCCACACACTACTTGCTGGAATGTGTCATCCTTATTGCTATTTAATGCTATTCCAGCTAAGAGCAATGGCAAAAAATTGTTCTTGCAGCTTTTATTAAGCTCTGTCTCGAACGACCCTTCTCCTATATAATATTTTTTATCTTCATATTCTAAACAAATTTTTGAACCTAATATATTTTCTTCTGCTGTGACCAAACTTTTTATATTTGTATTTGGAAATTCTTTCAAAGAATAATTACCTACATCTATTCCTCTTTTCATGTTTTGCCCCCTATATAAATTTCTTATAAGTTTTTCTATGTTCTTAATATAATCTATGCTTAATTTATTAAAATGTTTCCTAATTTTTTATAATTTTTCTTAAAATATTATAAAAAATCATAAAAAAATATGATACTAATCTAAGTACCATATCTCATGAATCGTCTTATTAAGTTTTTTAGCTATCTCTAAAGCTTTCTCTAAAGTTGGTCTACTAAAATCTCTTTCGTAGCTATAGTAAGATTTAATATTAACGTCAATTAACTTAGCAAACTCCTCCGGCTCCATTATATAATCTCTCATCCTGATCTCTTTCAGTTTATTCTTCACCAATGATAAATCACCTCTTTAGTTACCTCATGTGATATATTCTTCATTAGTCAAAAAAATCCTTTATTATATATATATAAAATAAATATATTGCCACTATTTAACACTTATTATCATATTTGGCTTTACAAAAACTATAGTTTATTATATAATACTATTTGTTCATATATCGACTATAATCACTAATAAAGACATTATTTTAGAGACTCAATACTTTGAGTCAAACATAGAAAGCCTATCCTACGTGTATGCATAGCTTATTTTGATTTTATAATCACTATAAGACTGTCAATATTAGGAAGGATGTGTTGATAATATGAATAAAAATTTAGGGCAACTTATCAAAGAGAGAAGAGAGGAATATGGGATAAGTCAAAGTTTTCTAGCACGTAGAGCTAAGATTTCACCCAGTTATCTCTGTAAACTTGAAAAAGGTAAAGTAGATAACCCAAACTGCATTATGCTATTAGAAATTTGTGTAGCTTTGGATATTCCTTTCGATGAAATTGGTTTGTTGTAGTTCATTTTGGTAGACAACATAGTATTTATGCTATGTTTTTTATTTTTGTGCTTTAAAACCAATATCTTAAGTCTGTTTTAAAATACTCACTCAATTTTATAGCTGTCCCCTTGCTTGGACTAGGTCTCCTACTTGACTCGATGTCGGCTATTGCACTCGTTGTTACCTTCAATTTTTTTGCAAGCTCCACTTGTGTGAGCTTTTTTTCTTTTCTTGCATTTTTTAATTTCTCTGATATAGGAATTTTAGTCATTGAAGTATCTATTTCGTCAGCTACCTCTAATAAGTCTAAAATTTGCTCTGCTATGCCTATAAATTTGTTAATTTTATTTTCATCAAGTCTATCTATCCTCTTTAAAAAGTTTTCTTTATTCATTTCTTCACCTCAGAGTATTTTTATTATTTGTAAAACGTATAATTATAAAAGTTATATTTTATTGCACAATATTCTTGAAATGCGTATTTATTCAATCTCAGATAATACTATTTCAATATCTTCAAGTAAACAATCTCCACTACACTCTGCTTCATCATAAAATACAGTTTCGGAAAGCAAGTCTAACACATAGTGTGAGTTCACCTGTTTCTTTAATAATTCTCTACACGCTTTTAAAAGTGTAATTTTTCTATCTTCCATCAATAATACCTCCTTAAATTTTATTACGCTATTTTGTTCATATTCTCTACTAACTTCTTATAGAAGCTATCTTTTAAACTAATCTTGAAATATTATATACTCTCTTATCAAACTTTTTAATAAGTATAACCTCTTTATCATTATTAATAGAACATCTTTCACATTCTCTACAACACCATTTATTTAACCTTTCTCTTGCAAATAATGGTTTTGCACAACCTCCTTCATAAGTCCCTGGATTGCGTGGAGCTATATCTAATTCATCATCTGATAAATAAGCGTAATCATCTCCATTATTTTTATCTAATTGAACCTTAGGCCTCTTACTGATTCCCCAAGCCTTTTCGCAGAATTCATCGCAAGCAACTACTGCTTCCTCATCAAAATAATTAATTTGTTTCTGTATCATATTTTCTCCTCCTGGAATTTTATTTTAAAAAACTACTTTTATAATAATCATTACTCTCTTTCTTTTATAATTTCTTTATAATCAAGCCCATATTTAATACAATAATTTTTAAGTATCTGCATTGCAGTCCCGTACTGACGTGACATCCATATGTCTCCACTTGCAAGATAATATTTCTTAGCCCGTAAAATATCTTTTACAATATTATCAATATATTTGTAATCTATTGGTTCTATTTCTTCAATTAATTTATCCATTATTGCCTCCCACTACATTTATTATTTAAAAACATCTATCCTTCAAAATAAGCCTTGCCCATTTGCTCACTTTGTTTTATTGCTTCTTCTAAGCTTTCTACGTATATTTCATTGGTATCACTATTAAAAATATATTTTTCACCTGCATATATAAGCTTACCTCGATCGTCAATTTCATATATATTATGACTTATAAAAATGGCAAACCCATTAACACCTCTATCTACAATCCCAAATTTAATATATACGTTAAGACTTTTATCTTTTTTTCTTACATTCCAAACATTTACATTTACTGCTTGAGCAAATTTATCTTTTGTAAACTTCAATTTCATATATCTATCTCCTAAAATATTCTTTTTATAATAATCTTATCTTCAACTTCCATTCTTCATTGCATTGATATAAGCTTTATGAATTGATTCACCTGTTTCCCAATATGCTTAAGTCACATCATAAATTTTAAATCAACTTTATAGAAATTTTAACATATTTCCATATAAAATGCTTATATTTTAAATACCGTATTATTCAAGTTTTCAAAGACCGAGTTTGTCTATTTCAGTTAGTACACAATTTCTTAATAATGCCTACAAATATTATTGAATGGCGAATTAAACTGTGTAAAATACATTTACACAAATTGGCTTTCTAAATGATATGGCGATTATTTTTGTTTCATCTATTTCGTTTTCCTTGACAATTCTATTCACTGTTTCGTCAGCACTCTCTGTGTTAAAACCTCCAGTGTTTCTCATGTTTTCTTCTATCATTTTTATCATGTATACTCCCTCCTTTTAATTTCGCCATATAATCAAACTCTCTATCGACTTTATTTTAAAATGATGTTTTTAATAGTGTTACTCAATATATACATCGCAGCAATAAACTTATCCCCATAATCTTTCCAAAATTTACTGCTACCACATACACTTTCTACATATTATTATTTAATTGTCAGACTTTTGAACCTCCTTTTAACATTATTGTTCATTTGTTAAGGCAATTTTTACATGAAACACAATTTCTATCGCAGCATTCCGTCTCCATTTTTATTTCTTCAACATAATAACTATATTTTTCTTTTTCATCTTTATCATAAATAATATCTTCAGACAACCTAATCAACTCATTTTCATATACTTTTCCTTCTAAATCCATAGCATTTTGTCCATTAATTTGACATACCCGCATCTCTGTTTCAATCTCATCCATGCAGCAAGTTACCTCAGTATCTTTATCTTCTATTTTTATTGATATAACAATACATCTATCTTGATTAAAATTTTCTCCCTTTGATACCACCAACTTTTCTACCATTTTAAAGCTTTCTTTTGATAACTTACACATTATTATTCCCCCTATTTTATTATCAATTAGTTTTTTATAAGCCAAGTATTATAATATTACTTGGCTTTTATTCTCGTCATTATTCTTCTATTGTCCCATATTTTTCTATCGCAATCTCTCTGTACCATTTCAAAGCATCTGTTCTTTTTAAATTATATAATCCTGCTATTGTTTTAAAATCAAAGAATTCTTCATTTTTCGGATCTAATAAATAGATTAACCTACTTCTTCTAATGTCTGCAAGAGTTAGTTCTTCTACATTTATTCCATCACAAATAATCTCGCCAGTTTTTAAAACACGTTGTAATGCTAGATGGGGATTCTCTAAATACATTTTTTCTGAGGTTCTTCCCACATTAATTGGTTTAATTAGGTAGTTTGAATCCCTATAAAAAGTTTTCTTTGTTCTCCCATCTTTAGCTGTACGGATACAATAGGTTTCTTTTAAACATTTTTTAATATCTTTAGTAATGTCTGCATCTTCTATTCTGATAATTTTATTTTCTAAGTTTAATATTGCAATTTCCCAATCATTTTTTGTTTTTGTGAATTCTATATTTTCTTCTTTAATAGATCTAATTTCCTCGTTTGTTAATCCAGACCATGCTAGTTCGAAAATAACTTTATCTCGTAGATTAACATCCATTCCACCATCTTTAATAGCTAATTGATTCTTAATACATAAAAACTGTTTATAATCAAGTGTTACGGTAGACAGTTGTTCTTTATCTATTAGCTGCATATATATTGCTTCTCCTGCCATATATTCTCTTTTTGGCAATTTTTCTTTTTTGCAAATAAAATTAGCAAATTTTCTTAATACTGTCATTCTTTTGTTCAAACTTTGTGGAGAAACAGAACCAGCTTTCTTTAAAAACAATGCTATCTGAACATCTTCCCAATCCAATAATTGCATGTCAGATTCATTTTCTGTTTCTGTTATGTCTTTTAAAATTTTACCCTTATTCCCATCTATATCGTATATTTCTAAGAAAAGTTTTGAATATTTATGAGTCAACATCTTTCTACCTCCAGTTAAAGTATTTTATTTTATTTTGTAATAAGTCTTCGGGATAATATTGTCAATTATAAAAGCTTCTTTGATAGTAGTCTTTCCACTTTGCAAATATTCTATATATAATTCATTTATGCTATCATCAGATACTTCGATTAATTCCAAATTATTTGTTATTGAAAGCTTTAAGATCAGTTCTTTGTTTCTATTCTCTGATTCTTCTAACTGCTTATTTGAGCTGTATTCTAATGCCTCATATTTTAATTTCATTTCTCTTAATTCATATTCTAAATTTTGTGTTCGATTGTCTTTGCCCTCATCTTCATCATTATCTATTATTCTTTTGTTGTCGACTACTTTTGTCTCTATTCTTGAGAATGCTTCAATTAAATTCTCTATCGCAGTATCTTCTAAGTTACTAAACTCTCCAGCAATAATTTTTTCACTAAGAGCCCTTGCTTTCATTACGTCATCCGTCTTTTGCAAAGTCTGAATTATTATATTCAGTTTTGGTTGTGGATCTAAATCGCTTATCTTAATCAAATCTTTTAGTAATTCTATTTTTTTTTCCATTTTTTATGCACCTCTCATTTATTCTATTTTATCTTATTATTGTTCTTTTGTCAATAATAATCTCAAATTTTTACAATATTGATCCTAAAGAACTATTATTTGCTGCGTCCTTTAATCTTTGCTCTCCTCCATGTACGTAAATTTGAGTTGTAGCGATATCCTCATGCCCTAATATCTTCTGTATACTTCTTATGTCAACTCCATCTTCATACATAAGAGTAGCTGCTGTATGCCTTAATATATGCACGAGCATGTCGCTTTTGCCTTCTGAATTTAACCCTGCATTTTTTATTGCATTTCTGCACAAATTCTGTACTGCACTTTTACCAATACGATTATTCCGTTCACTAATAAATAAAGCATTTGTATCAACCTCTGGTCTTTTCGTGAGATACTCTTTTAATATCTTCACTATATCCTTACTTAGATATACTGGCCTTTCTTTATCACCTTTTCCGATGACTGTTAATAGTTCACTGTTTATACATTCTACATTTAAATTGCACAATTCCTCTAGTCTTAACCCTGTACTAATAAACAGAGAAATTACCGCACGATCTCTTATTACATTTCTTCCACTTATATTGTTTAATAGTACCTTACACTGTTCTAATGTAAAATAATTAGGAAGCCTCTTTGCCTTCTTGGGAAGTTTCTTAATCCCTACTATAATATTATTTTTTATTAACTTTAAGTCTTTACAGTATTCAAAGAAACTTTTCAAAGCAGATACTTTATTCCTCCTTGAGCTATTACTATTTGTTTCTTTAAGACTACCTAAAAAATCATAAATATCTGATACTTTGATTTTTTTTATAGAGTCTCTTGTTATAGAAAATTTATTACTTTTTATATATTGCATAAATAACTTTACGCTACTATAGTATTGTTCTATTGTTCCTTCTGATTTTCCTTCAACTGAAAACAAATACTCTTTGTAGTCATCTATTAACATTACTGCTCGCCTGCTTTCTTTCTTTAATTTTCTTTCCTATATATTTATGAACTGCTATTAGCAGCATCACTATTACTTTTATTAAATAATATACTGCGTAGAATATCCATACTATTATTAAAAAAAAGAACATTATTGGATGATCTTCGATGATAATCTCCTCCTACGTTATTCCTTATTTATATTATATCTATTTTATAATTTTATATACATTATTGTTTAATTACTTGTTCGACATATTATCCTTTAGTTATATACATAGTCCTAATTGTTTACATGTATTATTTATTCTATTCGCTGGTCTGTCTATATATCTATATCCAGCTAGAAGATCATGACTATGTATTGCCTTAAATATTTTGTATATATTCTTATGCTTGCCTTGAACATGGAACCCTGAACTACCAAAGAAGTTTTGATGTAATAACTTTATAGGTCTTCCCTCATGTTCTAAATTAAGCACGTACCATGAACATTTATAACTGTGTATCCGTACATATTCCCCGATAATATCCCATGAGAAATTATACTCTCTGCATAATTTCTCCACTTCTTTTTTGTCCATTTCTTTCAATTCTCTCATTATTATCATTCCTTTCTCATTTAAATTAATTCCATCGCAGCACATCTTATCCCATATTTTTCTTCCAATATTGACGCTGTAATATTTCCTACAATATAACTCTCATTGACTGATATTACTTTAGATAATTCTAAACTTCCTATTATATTATCTACTATTCCCTCAATCTTTTCTTCTTTAACTCCACTATCTAATAAATCTAAGCACATCGTTTCACAACTGAACATATAAACTGTTAACATATCTTTAACCCTCTTCCATAGTATCTCGAACGTCTGTTCGTACGATTATTATACTACTGGAATTGGTTAAATTTCAAATTTATGTTACGACAAATTTCTTTATATTTCTTATGATGTAACATTCTTGAAATAGAACCGCCAGGTCTGTGGCAAGTGTTATATTATAAGAAATATTTTTTAACCATCATAGCACTTGAACTAAGCGCTACTTATTGTGGTCAACCAAACGTACTCAAGTTGAGCCTATATAGCATTAGGCTTAAGTAATACGCTTGAATCAACACAATAAACATCTTTCTTTATAAGTAGAAAAGATTATAAAACTACCTTGAAGTATTATTTCAGCTTCAACTACTATTTTAAAATTATACTTTTATATTGCTTTCTTTCAACCTTCTAATCTCCATAAATAATTCTCTATTTCTCTTTAATACATCATTGTACATTTTATAAAAAGCTTCTTTAAGTTCTGTATACTTCTTGACTGACTTCTCGTATTCCTCTTCAATATAATTAAATGCATCAATATATTCCATTTTAAATAAAACTATATTAGAACCAGTCAATCCTAAAACATAAAGTAGTAATAAGTCTTTGTGCAGCCTATAAGTTATAGCTTGTTCTTTTGCTCCATGATTCTTTATATATTCATAAGTATCTTCAACCATTGATATATCAAGCTTTGACAGTGGCACAAAATTGTGCAGCTGTGTTTTAATTAATAATTTTCTTATATCTCTTGTTATTCCTTTATGTTCTTTCCCTATCAATTCTGCAAGTTCATGGCTTAAAGCATAAGGCTTATTTTCTTCATCAAAATATACTTTTATGCCTAATGATTTTATTAACTGTATTTGGATGCTCTTATTAAGATTCTCAACGTTTCTCATGCTCGTGCATCTAAAAAATCTATTTTGGCTAATACTTTCTAATAATTCAATTTGCTCTTTCTCTAATTCTTTAAGTAACGGATGGCCCGTTTCTCTATATACATAATTAAAACCATCTTTGATATTATTGAATATACTTCGTCTATAACCTACAGTACCTAAATTCTCAAGATTATCTATACTGAAATAACCATCTCTCACATACTCAAAAACTGCGTCTTGTAGATTCTCCCATGAGACTATTCTCTTAACTGTTCTTTGTTCTTGAATATACAAGAAGAATAATCCAACATCTTGAACCTTTCTAGCTGCCGTTACCTCTTTTAAACCTTTATCTCTTAATACTAACTCCCATGCAGTTAATTGAGTCAAAACATTCTCCCATAGCATGGAATCATCTTTCATTAAAATTTTAGCATTCTTTCCCATTTGTTAGTTACATCCCCTTTCTTTTTTGCAGTAGCAATATTGACTACTCAAAACGATACGCAACATTATTGTTTATTTCTTGCGTATCACTTTCAATATTCAAATACTATATTCTGTATTTTTCTACATAGTCTTTATAATTCCACATTCTAGTACGTGTCATTTTGATAGGATTGAGCCTTACAGCTTTATCATTAATGTATTGTCTAAACTCCATGTCATCCCAGTCTTCAGGGAATAATTCTAAATTATTTAACATAGATATCTTTAAGATATTACATAAATTTTCTATAATCTCTTTCTGTTGCTCTTTAGTCGTAAGAATCACATCCTTTGATACATTATTTATGCTTATTAAACCAGTCTTTTATATAATGTTATATTTTTATTCTTCAACTTCAATCAATTCAGTTTCGAACATGTATAAATCTTCGTCACATTCTTCGCAGCTATAAGCATATTCATCAAGCTCTGATTTAGTAACTTCATTTCTGCATCTTGAACATATTCTTTTTTTCATTATTAATACACCTCTTTCTTCAATATGAAACTAATCTTTTATACTAATATAGATTCTAATTCATTTTTCAATTCTTTTGTCATTTCTAAACATTCTTTCATATCCTCATATAGATCTTTCATATCATATGGTGCTCCATCCCTACCATGTCCAAAATTATCTAACCATAAATAAGTTTCTTCAGAACAGTCATAACCATCACAATATGATTTAACATTCTCTATTAATTCCTCTAAATCTTTACCATACTCACTAAAACTAAAACCCTGACCTGCTGGTGAAGATTTAGAGAATGTAAATTCGTTTCTATCAACACTCACATTCCAATCTAAATTTTCTGCAATTTCCGTAACTTTATTTATAAACTTTTTCATTATTAAAACCTCTTTCTTATATTATTTTTTCTTACTGGTGAACTCAGACTTGTTGAAAATCTTAAACATGGCTCAACTCTTCAATTATTTATTTTTCTTAAAACATCTTTAACTTTAGCACCTTGACCGAAAACAATTTGCATAGCCTCAACATATTTCTTAAATTCTTTAATAGATCCCTTAAAATTTAAACTCATCTTCATTCACCTCCTAGTATTGTTTATTTGTTGTTACTAATTCTAAGCAAGATATAACGCTCTAGGACGTGTTTGTAGTATTGCCCTAGTGTTATATCCTCTAACAGTTAATAAGTCTTGTATAACCGTAATATCATTGTTTAATTGTTATCTTAAGGGAACAATAATCCCTCTTAATAATCAAGTTCAACCAATTCGCAAATTTGAGATATATGAATCATTTTATTATTGTAAAAAGTATCTGTAGAGTTTATAATACTGAAATATTCTCCATTTTCTTCAACGTTTTTTATAGTACCGCTATAAACGCTTTCACCATTGAAATATTGGATTCTCTTCCCTTGCTTTGCATATCTCTGGTTCTTAAATACAACTTTACAATGATATAAAGCTCCTCCGTCTCTTGTTAGTGAAATTATTATATCCTTTTCTATATTTTCCATTTTAAAACACATCCTTCTCAATTTTTTGTAGCCTTTAATACAAAGCTACATCCCCAATGAGGCTTAAAGAATTTAATTAAAGACGTGATTTATTTCATTTTTAAAATCTCCTTTTTATTTATATTTTACCATATACCTAATATCTTTTAAATGTCTAGTTTTATAAGATTATATTTCGATTCCGAACTCTTCACAATTATTATTATGTTCCACTACATCCTCTCTAGTCTCTGGTAAATATTCTGTATCGTCTGAATGCAGCAACCAAATACATTTATTTGCATCATATAGCTTTAAAACCTCTTTATAAGTGATTTTTTTCATACCTTTGTAATTATACATATTATTACACCATCCTTTTTATTGAAGGTTTATGCCCTCTATATAGCATTTAAAATTGACTTGACCAATTATACCTATTCAATCTTTAAATGCTATATACAAGCCATATTGCTTGTAAAATGTATTGCATATCGCCGAATACTATTAATACATTATTGTTTAATTGTATATTAATAGTATGTGACATTATTGTTTGATTATACTCTTTTCGTCCAAATATATAAATTACCAGTATTCCATTTTTCATTTCCATCGTTAGTTATTCTAAAATCAGCAGTGCAATTTTTATCTATATAGCTGCAAGCTTCTAATTTCTTAGCAATCGTATTTGCCCATGCCTCAATCTCGTAGCTTGACGTATTTTTAAATTCTTGGAATACTCTAATTGTGCCGACTTTATAAATACTATTAGTATTGTTTAACTCTTCTATTGACAAATTTAATCCTCTTAACGTCTCTGTTACTAAGTTTAATAAATTTTTCATTTTTTTTATAGCTCCTCTTCATTATTTAATTAGTACGTTACATTATTGTTTAATTATACTTTATGATATTATTTTTAACACTTCACTTTCTTGTCCCTTAGCTAACCATACAATTTTCTTTCCATCTTTAATATACATACCTGGTTTATTATCGTAAATTATTTTATACTTACAAGTAAGTAGTTCTTCTCCATATTCTGCGTATATATTTGAATTTCTTGTACCGGAACATATTCCCCATATTTTTTTCATGGTTACAACTCCCCTTATAAAATTAGATTTTTATACGATTATTCCCTCTTTAAATGCTTCCCATAATACATAGCTAACCCAATTTGAATATTTTTTAGTAAATTTGTTACTTTTGTACGTCCTGTTTTCTTTCTTATTCTTTATATAATTAATTTTAAAATCTACTCTCTTATCGCTTATACTATTCAATTCTATTTCAAAATTTAAACCTATCTCTTTTGCTTCTCCTATACTCTCCATATTTATTGTTTTTTCATCTACTTTTATATCCATTAAAGAATTAAATTTTGTTATCATTGATAAAACCTTCTTTCTTAATTTTTATTATCTTTTAAAATCATTATTTTATATAATATTATATTTAATTTTCATTTCTTGTATTTTACTTTGAATTTCCTCTTGATATGGTTTTGTATTTGAAAATTTAAATTGTTCTAATATTTTTATTTCGCTACTATTCAATCTTTTCTCGTCACCATAAATATCAGTATATTTAATATATTGTTTTATAGTAATACAGTATGCTTTTTTATTTCCTTCTTTTATTTCTGTTGTTTCTAATTCTGTAATAATATCTGGCTTTAATAATTCGAGTTTTCTATTGATTATCAGATGTTTTAAATATTCTAAATCATTTTCCATACTTTCCAAAATTTCAATATCAAAGTTATCTATTATTCTGAAATCTATCCCATTTATTTCTTTACAGTTACTATAAATGCTACCACTATTAATATTAGGATTCGCTATTTTAAAATCTGCTCCACACAATTTTATTATTGTATTGTCACCATTATTATTTTTAAATGATTTTTGTGCTAATTGATTTTTATTAAAACTTAAATTATTTAATTCCATTTTTACACCCTCCAATATTCTTATAAAATAATTGTTTTAAATTACTGCTAAAACGTGTAGGCAAACTCTTCTTTGATGATTAGATTGAATTCTTTAGCTTTGTTATATATTGGTAAAGTGTCGTCATAAGTATATTCACTCATGAATTCTTTTTTATTACTCCATCCATTATTTTTAATTTCTTTATTAAAAAAGTCTCTACTTATTGAAAATATAATCTCTTTCTTTTCATTTCCCCATGTAGTCAATTTAATATTTTTACTCATTATTAACACATCCTCTTTTAATCTTAGCAATTTAATATTGCTTTACATAGCACACTAATATTATTGTTTAATTGTTAATGTGCTAGTTAAAACATTTAAATTACAGTCTTAGCATCTTTCTATTAACCCATTAATAGAATAATAATTGTCACCGTTTATATATGAGTCTCTCCCCAGTCTTTCACTATCAATATACATTACAATATTTTCTGGAATTTCTCCCATTAAACCCTCTTCAAGAATATAGTCTCCATATTCTTCATCGTTGTTTATCTCTGTGTTGAGCCTAAAGTCATCAACGTGTTCTATAGCCTCTCTAATTGCATCCATGCCACTGCCGTAATATCCCCATTCTAAAATAGACGACACTGTTAATTTGTCGTATTCTTCAACGTTATCATAAGCTTCTGCAAGTTCGTTTAATTTTTCTATATTCTCATATTCTCCTATTTCTAAGCCTTCAATATCCGTCTCATTGGCTGTAATAAAATACTCTTCGTAGTGTGCATTAATACCTATTCTAGTTTTACATTCTTCTAGCTCTTCATTACTGCAAGGTAGTTCAAGCCATTCACCAATCAAAGAACCTTCATTGTATTTTCCTAAGTTTGTTAAATATATTTTTATCATTATTAATAACCACCTTTATAACATTATTGTTTACTTGTCAAACTAAAATTATGCATTAAAAGAATACTTTTATATTAGAGTAAGGGTTTAAAAAATTTTATTATTTCTAAATATTTAGTATTACTAAAATTATGAGCCTCACAGATATTTTTTATTATTTCTTTTGGATATAACGTTTTAAGTTCGTGTTGTCCGTTTATACTATCATATTTAATAAAATAATGTTCTTTCTCTTTATCTATAGTCATTTCAATAGTGATACTTTTATAAATCATTTTATATCACCTCACTTTTATAATGTCCGTTTATACAATTATCATATAATAACTCAATAGCCTCTTCCTCAGTTATTTTACATGTTTCATTAGTATATAACACTTTACAATTAAACACACTTAGAAACGTCTTAACCCTTTGTATCGTTGGCAATATATAAGTCTTGTATGTGTCAAAATCTCCAGTTGCTTCTTTAATTTTATGGCTTATAATATAATCATTTAAAATGTCGCTCGTATATCCTCTAGGTTTAACTATAATACCAGTACCACCTAACCCATCGACAACTAATTCAATATATTCTGATTTTCTAAACATTGGGTCTTTATATCCATCTTTTAAATAAAACACTTTTAACATTTACTGCACCTACCTTTTATATTAGTAATTAAATTACTACCTAAGAGGCTTAACCCTCTTAACGCTCTATGCTTAAAACCTCTTTATATAAAGCATTCTTCCATAATTACATCGTTAAAATGCTTTATTAAATAATTATATGTTTTCTTTTGTTCCGCTTTAATTATTCTCATATTCTCCTCGTTATCCTCCAGTGCATCTAATTTCAAATACATGCCATCTAAACCATAACTATATACGTCTAATAAATCACCCTCAGATGTAAAGATATTAACCTCGTTATAAATTGCATCCCCTTCGATTTCCATACCGTCACCGTGCCACAATGTAACCCTAATTTGAAAATTTTCTTTTCTCTTAGTCATGGCTAGAATCTGATTTTTTATCTCAATATTTGTCACTTAATACACCTACCTTTTATTAGCATTAAATCAATTTTATACATTTTTAATTAAAAATAAGGAACGAAAGTTTCATTATTACATTTTTTAAACCTTTCTCCGTAGATATTTTGACACACCATATCATCATTTTTCTTGTCATATATCCATACGAAAAATACTTCTAAAGGATAGAACCTAGCAAAATTTTTCAATGACTCAATAGTATTAGCTTCTTTTTTAATGGTATAGCCATTTCTATTAGTCATAGTTAAACTGTATTTAAATTCTTTTAACATGTTGTTACCTCTTTAATTAAAGCATTTATAATAAGTGGATTAATTACATCTATTTTTCTTTTTAATATCTGTTTACCTTCTATATATCCAAATACCTCTATGCTCTTAAACTTACTCAAGTTATTTATAAAATATTTATCATACATAGTAAAAATGTGGTTAACCTCTTTTTTATTGAAATTTCTATTATTTTTAGAGTTAAAGCACCCTATTGAATTAGTTTTATTATTCTTATAAGTTCCTTTGATTAATAAAGATTGACTCATAATTTATAACACATCCTTTTAAAGTTTTTTAGAGTATAAATAATTACTCTATAGAGAATACAATATTATTATATGTTTGTATGCTCTAACAATAATTAATTACATACCGTAATTGTCTCTTAAGAACTCACTTATAAAATATATAGTGCCACCTTCAGTTTTAAATGATGGTTGAAACAGTCCGTCTTCATCGTTTGCGTAACCAGTAACGTCCTCAGTATCTTCTATATACTCAATTTCTGATTCTAATATAGGTTGAATTTCTTCACCATAATTATATTGATATTGTAAACCGTCTCCACTATCATTAATTAAGATTGATAGAGAACTACTATTTGATAATGGTAAAGTCGCAGTATTTCCAGTTAATTTTTTATTCTTTGATAAATTTATTTTACACATGATAAAAACACATCCTTTTAAATTTTAGCTTAAAAGCTTTATGAGATATACAATATTATTGTTTAATTGTATATCCTAAAAACATTTAACAAAACATTGTTTTTATAATTCATTTACTATATTTTTAAATCTTAATTGATATTCTTTGTAAAGTTCTGTATTCTCTTTACATTCTATTTTAGATTCTTCAATCCAAACTGGAAAGCATTCATTTATTAAATATTCTACATAGTTTTTAATAGTTCCATGTTGCTCAAGTATTTGCTCCAAGTCCTCTAGTAAGTCACCTTTAAAATCATATTCCCAATCATTGCAGATATCTTTTAATATACTAGGTATAATATTTTCAATGTTTATCAAGTCTTCTTGATATCCACTAATATTACAGACTCTATCACACATAGCCTCAGTTTTGCTTAATTCTATTTGTTCTTTATCATCTCCACATATTAATAATATTTGTTCCCATATTTGTTTTTGTTCGTATTGTGTTAACTCACATACAAATTTTGTTGAATTTTTCATTATTAGCACATCCTTTATTTAATTTTAAAATCAAACTATAATTTTTATAGTCTCATTTTAGAATTATAAAAGCACATCAATTTACGATATGCTTTTATCAACTATCATTTAATATAATCATTTTTGTTCCTCCTAAAATTTTGTTTAGTTTTAAATGTAAGTATCAACTTGTGTCGTGTATCATGTGTGTGCCTCCTCATTAATCAATCGCTTAAAGTAACGTAATACAATATTTTATGCATCTATACACATCCTTAATAAATTCTAAATACTTACTATATAAATAAGTATTATTAAATTTACTAAAAACAATTATATAAAAGTGATGACAAGTAATAAATTACAATTTTAATATTGTTTTTAGTAATATCCTTATAACTCAAATATTTTATATATTATACTGTAAACAGTATTTTTAATAAGATATTATTTTGTAAGATATTTTGTTATTGTACAATATTCATCACTTTTATTATTTATTTTTTAAATCATTATTATTATTTATTTGTGACTAAAGAGTCACGATATTAATATTAAATGTTATAGGATAACATAATATTAATATTTGATTGAATTGTTTTATTTGTTCTACTTTAAACTTATTTCACGTCATGGCAAGTTGTTCGCTCTATGTTATGTGTTTAAAGTATTTGTTTATATTCAATTTATCATTGCCTAAACTCTAAACAAGTTATACGTTTTGTTACGTTGTAAAGAATATACAATGTAATATACAGAATAACGAGTGATACGTTAGTTAGACTAAAATCTGCTTTTAAGTTATATTATTGTTTATTAGTTAAGCAAGTTATTTATTTAAGTTTGTGTCGGTGACTTGCTATAAACATAGTATATAACATTATTGTTTAATTGTTAAGCCGTATATAAGGTCATATAAAGAGATTAGAGTAAAGTATATACAATATACTCGTTAATGCTAAGTATATCATAGTATATCATTATTGTTTATTTGTCATTTATTATAATAGTATTGTTTAATAGTAATAGTGTTATATTGTTATATTAGCGTGTTTAGTGTATGTTATATGTGTATTGTATAATTGTAAGGCTTATAGGGTTATGTGCGTTATAGAAGGTTATAGAAGGTTATAATGATATGATGGTAGTGTTATTATGTATAGTGTTATTATATATTATATGCTCACGTTTTTAGTGTCCAGTATAGTGTAGTAACTGTAGTTCCCTACTTAGTAGTAGTAGTAGTAGTAGTAGTAGTAGTAGTAGTAGTAGTAGTAGTAGTAGTAGTAAGCATGTTATGTAAATGTATATAATTGTAGCGTATTACTATGTATAGTTATATATAGTGCTTAATGTTAGTTGTAATGCAATGTTATATGTATAGATGTAATAACATTGGTGCATGTGTTTATGTGCGTTAGGTAAAATATTAAAGGGTATGCAAAAATGATATGATATATTTATATTATGCAATTGTTTGTATTGTTTGTGCAATTATGATAGTTGACAAAGTTATTAAGGTGTGTATATGTATTTATATACAATCAATAGTTATTATTAATAAGTATATGTTAGTAGTTAGTATTATATATTAACTAATATTAATAAACATATGATGTTGTATAATAAAATGTGTTAACGGATAACTATTGTTAGGTAGTTCTAATTGGTAAAAACAGTCTTTTATAGTCCGCTATATCGTATTATTACGATATACTATTTACATATAATATATACAGTATTTTTTTATCCTAATTTATATTCAATTAATACGATATACTAAAATAATATACTAATATTATCCATTTCTCCCAAACTTACTACTAAATATGTATTTAGTTCAATGTTTTTCTGCTATCACCTTCAAACGCAGACGCTAAAAGGCTTTAAAGCACCTCAAAATAGCATCAAAAACACACAAAATCCATAAAATAAGGCTATAGGTGGATCAAATTACAATGATTGCAGCATGGGGCGTATTAGACGTTTCAATGCCTCCAGAGACTGCTCTAAATTCGGGCCCCTGTCATATACCAGCATTCTGAGCTAAAATCGTATTTCTATTTAACACCCTTCAAACCTAGTGATACCAACGCTTACACCCACTTTTGCATAAAATAAACTAAATCCTCATATTTAACCTAATACATCCATCTACACGAACTAATAACGGACAATCATTCTATTATATCCCTCTATCTTTCATTTGCTTTCAATCTCACATTTTAGACCTATTAAAAACTCCTCTCACCGTAGCTGCGTACCGTAATTATTCCCGTACACTCCGTACCGATTCTTATCAAATCTCACTGCTTTTCATATAAAACTCATTAATTCTCCCCTACTCATATCTATTACTTACCAATACTCAGCTTATCCCAAAATCCTAAATATTCATCCAAAACACCACACCCTATTTCTTCTTTTATAAAACAGCCTACAAGCAATCTAAAATCTAAGTATACAAATACTAGACCTCTACCCTAACCATATCTCTATGACTCTACTAGGAGGGAGTATCATTACGCATAATTAAATTAGTATATAGATACAGTACCCGGGGCTATATTAACGTTCAAACTTTTTCTATATATATCCTCTATAAGTACTTCTCAAAATTAAGCAAGTCCTATTCTCTGACTTTACATGAAAAATAAATCTATGTAAAAAATATTACATGATTTTTAAAATAGGGTTGTCTTTTTTATGTATAATGTATATAATAACAAACGAGATGACAATTAAACAATAATGTTATAAGAAAGGAAATGATATAAATGTCAGGTTAAATTTCTAACAAATATACTAAAACAAAATAGCAAAGGAGAATCACAGATGAAACAGTATTTAAAAATTCAAAATGCTTTATATGGAAAATACCAAGAACCAGAAACTTCTCTTATCTATATTATCAAACCAATAGGATTTACTCTTCTCACATGTTTGATATATTTAGAAAGAGAAAACTATGCTACAACTTGGGTTGGCCAGATTATGAAACTTTCAGCATTAGATAAAAGAACTGTAAATAAATACTTAGCAATATTACAGAAGAACAAAATTATATTTTGTGATGATGATTTATCAAAATGTAAGAATAAAGATACTATAACGATAAGTCTGAAATCTTATATGGATATGGAAGGTGGATTTGAGTTAATCCCTGAGAAGATATTCTTAAATCATTGCAAATCTATTGGCTCCTCTAGTTGGTTAGTTCTGTGTTTTCTTACTAAGAACCATCATCCCCTCTTTGGATCAATAACTAGCGAAGGGTTTGCTACCATGTCAGAAGTTGTTATAGGCGCTTATCTGGGATTGAATAAGAGCACAGTTCATACGTGTGCCCATAAATTAAGCGACGATAAAATTATCAAAATGAAACAAGGTAGAAATACAATGATAGGATACAATGAAGATATGAAAAAAATATATTCCTACTGTCCTAACGAATATACTGTACCATTTAAAGTAAAAATCAAAGTAAAAGTTGAAGAGTGATATTTATGTATTTTGGTTTTTCTATTTTTCCCTTTGACGAAGACAGGTTCAGTTATGAACCTAATTATTAAGTCTTAATGTTAAGTTAGATGTAAGTTAAATGTAAGTATACTGTATATCACACGGATTCATGTAGGGTTTCTGACATGAAAATAAAAATCCATGTTAAAAACAGCACATGAAATTAAAATCCATGTACGGTTAGAGGTATAGATTTAAAATCCATGTACGGTTTTTAGCATGGATTAGGCTAGGCATAAATAAAGGGTTCACAGACATACCTATAAGGGGTATATTTTACGTAACAATTAAACAATAATGTTATAGAAAAGGAGATAAAATTATGGGATATGAATTACGACCATATCAGAAAGAATGTATTGAAGCAATAGACAATATGAAAGTCAACTTACCATCATTAGTTGTGCTAGCGACAGGAAGTGGAAAGACAATTATAATGTCTGATGTCGCTGCTAGAAATCCAGGAAGAACATTAATAGTAGTAATCAGTAAAGAGCTCAGGCAGCAGACGATTGATAAACTACTTGAAACAGATAACACACTAGACATCGGCTCTGTCCAGGGAACCTTAGATCAAATTAGCAATAAGATTGTAGTCAGTACTAGACAATCCCTCAGTAATGGGAAATCTACTAGAATACAGAGGATGATAGCTTATGGGAGCTTTTCCACAATAATTTTTGATGAATCACATGTTGCGTGTAGTCAAATTTCTAAGATACTTTCTAAATTAGACATTTCCAAGAGTAAAGTGATAGGATTGACAGCTACACCTTTTAGTAAAGATATATCTAAAGTATTCAAAGAAATTTTATATAGCAAAGACATTTTATATATGATAGATAATAATTATCTGTGTGAACCCAAAGTAATGCAAATTTCTACCAAGACAAGCCTAGCCGGAGTTAGAAGTATTGCTGGAGAATTTAATTTACAAGAGCTTTCCAAAACGGTAAATACGGATTATAGGAATGATTTAATTGTAAAATCTTATAAGAAGTTCGCAGGAGATAGATTGCACACTTTAATATTTTGTACATCAATAGAACATGCTACTGATTTAACTAAAGAGTTTATATCACAAGGAGTTAAATGTGCCAGTATAGATTCTACCTTATCTCAAAAGGAAAGAGATCAAGTTTTATATAATTATAAGAAAGGTATAATTAATGTACTTTGTAATATTGGAGTCCTTACAACTGGATTTGATGATCCAAATACAAATTGTATAGCGTTTGCAAGGCCTACAAAGAGTAAAGTCCTATTCGTACAATGTTTAGGGAGAGGACTCAGGTTGGCTCCTTATAAGACAGATTGCCTAGTATTGGACTTCCTAGATGTTTCTTCCTCTCATGATCTTATGAGTATGGATAATTTATTTGATATGGATTTCAAGAAAGGCCAGAGGTTATCTGAGGCAAGAGAAGATAAGAAAAATGAAGATGCTGCTAAGAAAGTTGAAAAAGAAAAAATAATTCAAGAAAGAGACTTACAATTAGAATTGGTAGCCAAACAAATTAAACTATTTAACAAAGAAATGAAATTAGCCTTTGAGAATGTAGCGTATGATTGGTTTAAATGTAATGTAAACTGTTATGCTGTATCAGAATCCTCAGATAATCATTATGCAATTGAATCCACTGGTGGAGAATTTATTATCTACCAGGTCACAACAACTAAGCAAAATAAATCAGTAGAGTATATTGATGCTTTTGAGAATGTAACAGAAGCAATTAAGTTTACGGAAGAATATATTAAGAACCCAAAAAGTTTTGCTTATAAAGATGCAACGTGGAAATTTGACCCTGCAACAGATAAACAAAAGCAATACGTTTCTTTTGCTAGGACAAAGTGGGATTGTCATAAATATTTCATATCAAACTCAATTAAGTCTCAACTTAGAAACTTTTAATTGACAATTAAACAATAATGTTATATAATACTAAATGTAAAGAGAAAATAAATAGAACCTGTTTCCATCCTCTCGACAATTAAACAATAATGTTATGCTGTGGTATTGCTTTTGTAGTCATATACTCTCCTGTGAGCTATGGGACGTATTATTAGCTATAATTGTATACCCAGAGGTTAGGATAGCTTAGAGTAAGGTAATAACCACTCACTCATATGAGGAGTTAAGGTTAAGGAGGAATATTTAAATGGTATTAGAATTAGGTAATGGTAATTTCAGAGTTATAAGCGACGAGAGGCAGTATATATTACAGAAGAAAAAGGTGGTACAAGCTTCTCACATGACGAAAATCGAGAACATTGGAAAAGAGAGCATGGTTGATATAGGATATTATACAAAACTTGATTCAGCTTTAAAAGCTGTCGGAAATCAGATAGTCCTTGATAATAATGATTTAAAAGACATAGTAAAGAAATTAGCAGAGCTACAAGTTGAGATAGATAATTTCACAGGAATGTTGGAAATAAGCGGGGTTGAAAATGATGAAGAATAAAAAATATAATTGTTTGAATTGTGATTACAGAGATCAGAATGAGGGAGTAATGGTATGCAATAGACCTTCTAAAATAGAAGGTAGAATAGCTACTAATTTAGGAGATGTTGAACTTCCATGTCCATGCCATAGTGAGATAGATAAGTTAAAGAAAAATGGTAAGCATATTGACAATGGAGAATTTCATATAAGCAAAGAAAGATTAAGGGAATTAGAGAAGCTTTTATTCGGATAGTTGACAAATAAACAATAATATTTGGAGGAGGGATTCTATGGCAATGTCTAAACAAATAAATATATATTCAGTGGACACATCATCTTTCTATAATGATAGAGAAATGATGATCCATAGGTGTTTAAGCAGGCAATATCGAATTAGAAATAGACTAATACAATTAAGGATAAAAGTATCAAAAACTGAAAACACCGACTTTGTGTTTAAAATAACTAGGAACCTAAGATATTTGAATAAAAAGATAAAAGATATAAAAGACCAATTATACAAAGAGTTTTCTAAAAACGCTGGTATAAGAGCTCTACGTAAAGAAGCTTTAAATAAATATAACATAATTTCTATGTTTGATTCTACTTTGACTAGAATTATGGAAATGCCAGAAGGAATTTTATCTGAAGACATTCTCATTGTTCAAACATATTTTTTTGAGATAACTGAAGATATAATACTTAATGGATTTTTGCATGATGGAGAAAAGTATGTAGTGTTTACTGCAAGTGCTGGTCAAATTAGGACAAAGAAAACTGTTTTTATCAAAGAGCGTATTTTAGAAAAGCACTGGAATACCATCACTTGTGGCCTTTCAGTAGAAGATATAAATAAACGTGGTGGAGTAAATATTAATAAATACCTAGCTTATTTAGCCCTCTGCAACAGTGCTACTGATTTATGGGAAGATTTTGATATAACTAAAACAATAGTTGTAGAAGATATGGAAACAATGGTTCATGGGTTAGTAGATTATATTGACGATAAGACTTATGAAATTGAAAGAAAGTTTATGGATGTTCCTATCCCTCACACTGACGGTTGTGGAATGATGATCTTAAGTAAAAAGAATAAAATGATAAGAGCCCCTTGGATTAAAGGATTGTTAATATCATTTTATTTTGATAAATTTATTAGAGAAGCTAATAAAAAAGACCCAACTAGAAATCATGGATTAGTAAAGGACATTTATGGAGTAGAGCATGATATTTTAAATGAAGGTATTGAAATTATCTTTACAAAGAGCCAGTTTAAAATGTGGAAATATTATGACTCTTGGGAGCAGTATTGTGAGAATTTCATTAAATATAAGTGTCAAGCAGGAAAATGTAATGAGGAAGAAGGTGTTTTTGGAAACGCAAAATTAAATTATCAGATGCTCCAAACATTGGTAGATATGACTGATAAAGAGTTAAAATCTGTTTGTAATATTACGAAGACTGACATAATGAAAATTGGGAGAGACAGAAAAACTATGTTAAAAGTACTAGGTGTAGTGCCTTCCAACAACAATAAAAATTACGTGCAACAAGCTTTAGAAGTCTATCCTGAATTATTAAATGATACTTATAGCAAAGAGATATTAAAACAAGTTAAAAAGAGTATGGTCAAAGAAGCGAGGGCTGGAAAAGTTGATATAAACGGGGTGTATACTTTCCTTTGCCCAGATTTATATGCCTTTTGTGAATATTTGTTTTTAGGTGACAAAAATCCTATGGGCTTACTAAAAGACGGAGAAGTTTCATGTAGAATATATAGAGATATCCCAAAACTTGATTGCCTGCGTAGTCCACATTTATATAAAGAGCACGCAGTAAGAACCAACATTGTAGATAGAGAAAAGTCCAGGTGGTTTACAACAAATGCTATATATACAAGCTGTCATGATTTAATTTCCAAAATATTGCAATTCGATGTTGATGGAGACAAGAGCCTAGTTTGTTCAGATGAAACTATCATAGAAGTCGCTGAAAGAAATATGAAAGGAATAGTTCCTCTTTATTACAATATGGCTAAGGCTGGTGCAGCAATAATAGACAATAGAAGTATCTATAATGGATTAAAAGCTGCTTATACTGGAGGGAATATAGGTTTATATAGTAATAACATATCAAAAATATGGGACAGTGATGACAGTAATTTAGAAGCCATAAAGCTATTATGCATGGAAAATAATTTTGTTATTGATTACGCAAAAACTTTATACAAGCCAACAAGACCTCCTGAAAAGCAGAAACTAATTACTGGTTATACTAAATCTAAGGTTCCTCATTTTTTTATATATGCCAAGGATAAATTAAAAACAGAAGTTAAAGACTCAACCAATGGTGTTGTTAATAAGTTAGAAAAGATAATTCCAAATCCTAATATAAGTTTTAAATCAGCTAAATTAGGAGATTTTGATTATAAGATGCTCATGAATGACAAAGATATTGAAATGGATTGTGAAATTATAAAAAAATATGAAGAATTAGATTTAAGGAAACACTTTATGATGCATACCTCTGGAGAAGATGAAGAAAACAATGCTCTGTCTTTGTATCAAGGAATAAAGGCTGAAATATTGCTGGTAACAGATAATATTAAATATATAATAGATGTACTAGTTGAATATTTATATCATTATAAGAAGTCTAGTTTTAAAACTACTTTGTGGGAATGTTTTGGAGATATTATGGTTGAGAATTTGGAATATAATATAGTAGAAAGTATAGGTAAAGATACTGTGCTATGCGAAATATGCGGGAAAAGGATAGAGGATAATACATCAAATAAAAAGTATTGTTTAGAATGTAGTAAGGAAATAAATAGAATCAAAACACTGGAGAATTGGCACAAGAATAAAGAAAAACTAAAAAAACTTTGAAGCGACCATATCTTTGTAGCCTAGTTATATCAACGGTTTACAGCCTTACTATTTTATAAAAAAATTAGTAACTATAGTCATAGCCCCATTCTGTTCAAAAAATGGATGGTCTCTAAGGGAGAAGTAGACTATATATACACAAAAACAGAGATCTATTTTTCTTAACAAATAAATAATAATGTTGTTTATGTCCGCACACCTCTGACGATAAACAGGTGTATATGAATTTGAGGCAGTTAATATGGGTAGTTGAAATCTACCCTAACTGTATATATTTTTTAACGACAAATAAACAATAATGTATATAAAGGGATAAAGGAGGAATTATTAATGATTAAATACGAAAATACTGCACTAACAAAGGTAAATCTCAAAGGGGAATTAATCTCGATATCTGAGAATGGAATAACCGTAAAGGATCTAAAAGAAGGTACACTCGAAACAATGGAATTTAGTCAACTTAATTATTTACTCGGTAAAGAAGTTACTATAACGATTCAAAATAAAGAAGAAGTTTAGAAAATAAAGGCATGAGCTATCGTGAGATAATCTCCTCTGTCTTTTTATTTATAAGGGATGAAGGAGGGAGTTTTAGAAGGTGATGGATGGTTTAGTTAAAAGAGAAAACGAAAGTGAATTTGAATACATAAAAAGAATCGTCTATGGAAAACTTGTCGACAAAACAATAGCCTTAGATTACGAAGATTTAAGCGAATTAGTTTTTGGTGAAGGTAATTGCTTTAATAGATCTGAAGTTAGAAAAAGATTCTATGGTATTAAGAGATTGTTAGAAGTTTCAGAAACTGATGTAATTAAAAAAATGCCAGAGAATGCAATACTTGATGAAATAAATCTTAAAATTCAGGAACTGGATAAGACAAGAAAAAAGCTTCAAACTACAAAATTAGAATACAACAGAAAACTAAGAGAAGATTCAAGAATAGAATTATTCCTAGAATATGTTGAGAATGCAGTTCTAAAAGTTGAGCCATTACCTATACCAGAACATATTACTCCAATAGAATATGAGAAAGTTGCTTTGGTTGCTTTAGCTGATGCCCATCTTGGTAAACAAGGAGTTATAAAGGATTTACGGGGTAATATTATCAATGAGTATAATGAAGAAATCTTTAAACAGAGAATGTGGAAGATCTTTGATGATACGTTAGCAATAATTACTAAAGAAGATATTACTGAGATTAAATTGGTTTCACTTGGAGATATGATTGAAGGTATGCTTCGAGTTTCACAACTTAAATCATTAGAACTTGGTGTTATTGATAGTGTTATTGCTTATTCTGATTTCATGAGCCAATGGATTAACGAGTTGAGTAAATATGTAAGAATTGATTACCACTCTGCTTATGGAAATCATGATGGTTTGAGATTACTACAAGCTAAATCTGCACACGACTTTCCTAATGAAAATGTAGGTAGGTTGATTGATAAGTTTTTATCTATTAGATTAGAAAGTAATCCCAATGTAATTATTAATGACAATCAGCTTCCATTCAGTTATTTTGACGTATTTGGAATGAATATCTTAGTTATGCATGGCGAAGGTAAGAGTTTAATCGAGGATGTAAAAAGTTTTAAAGTTATGTATGATGAAAGAGTAGATTTATTTTTAACAGGCCATTTGCATAAAGGACAAACAGAAACTGTTGGATTAAGTCCATTTGGGGATATTGAAGTTATGCGTGTTCCTTCTATCTGTGGCATTGATGATTTTTCGGTTATGATTAAGAAATTTAGTAGAGCTGGAGCCCGAGTCTATATTATAGAAAAAAATAAAGGTAAAACAACTCAATACGATATAAAATTATTTTAATTTCCAACCAACAACTAAACAATAATATGACGGCTACTAGCCGAAAAGGAGATTTTATTATGTGTAAATGTAAATTAGATTTTGAGGGAATTTCAGATAGAGAAGCATTAGACGAATTAAAGAAAATACTTCAGGCAGGAACAGAAGTCGAAGAAGAATTTGAAGAAGACTGCGATGGAGAATGTGAAGGCTGTTCAGGTTGTGATGATGAGTTTGATGAAGACGAAGAAATATCAATTGATGAATTAATTGAAGGAACAATTGAAGAAATCGAAAATGGTGGATGTTTAGGCTGTAATATTCGTAATTTAGCCAGATTTATATATGAAAAAGGAAAAACAGATACAGCAGAATTATATAAAGCAATTTCTCAAAATGTTATTAGCGGTGATTTTTAGTCCGTTAAATATAAATAATTAGTATTAGTATACGTCCTTACTTGTATCATTGCGATACGATTCTATAAGTAGAAAGGTGTAGGTGGTCTAATTTCTGATTCAAAAATCTGTGTTTATCTGACATAGGGAGAGTTGCTGCCTTAGTGCAAAACATTAAATTTAATCTGCAATTAGATTATGAATATTCTCTAATTGCAGATATTATGCTGAATTAGCTCATTTTGGTAGAGCATTGCCCCTTGTAGGGCAAAGGTGCAGAGATCATAGCTCTGATTCAGCTCCAAGAGGAGCTTTTTATGGTTTACTCCCTGAAGAACAAACCATTCCCCATTTTTTATTAACAAAGAAACAATACTGTTTAAAACTAGTATTTAGATTAGGCATATCTGCGGATATGTCTTGGTGTGGATATTTTTGGTTCACAGAGTAGAAGGAAAGTCTTGGGTAGCTCCTAAGATTTAGTGCGTTACCTATAGCGCCGTCCTTTTATTTATATTTTTATATAGGGAAATAAAATATAGGGAGATTATAAAAATGTTAATTAGTAAAACGGTAAAAGTAAAATGGTGTGGAAGAACAAAACTTCATTATACTTCACAAGGTTACAAATTTACTAAAATGGGAGACGAATTTGAAGTAAAAGTTGAAGATTTGACATCAGGAGCACATGTTAAAATTCAAGTAAAATGCGACGAATGCAATAAAATAATAGATGTTAGTTGGCCAAATTATCAATCATATATAAAAGAAAATGGGTTATATTTTTGTAAAAAATGTTCTTTAAAATTATATGGGCAAGAAAATAAAAGGTTAACTAGATTAAAAAAGAGTAAATCTTTTGAACAGTGGTGTATAGAGAATAAAAGAGAAGATGTTTTAAATAGATGGGATTATTCTAAAAATAAAGACGTAAAACCAATTGATATTAATTATAGTACAAAAAAAAAGTATTATTTCAAATGTCAAAAAGGAGTTCATAAAAGTGAATTAAAAAGTATACTTGATTTTTCAAGTGGTCATAATGGCACAATGGATTGTGTTGGTTGTGTATCTTTTGCTCAATGGGGTATTGATAATTTAGGCGAAGATTTTTTGGACAAGTATTGGTCTGATCAAAACGTGTTAAATCCTTGGGAAATAAAATATGCTAGCGGGAACAAAGTATATTTAAAATGTCAAGAAAAAGATTATCATGAGGATTATATGATTAAAATCGGAAATTTTTCTATATGTGGAAACAGATGTCCATATTGTTCAAATAGACCTAATAAATTGCATCCACTAGATTCGTTAGGCAAATTATTAGAAGATAAAGGATTATTACATCTGTGGTCAGAAAAGAATAAAAAATCACCATATGAATATCCGCCTATGAGTAATAAAGAAGTTTGGTGGAAATGTTTAAATGGAAAACATGATAATTATCTTAGAGTGATAAATAATTCCAATATTTATGATTTTAGATGTCCTGAGTGTCAATACTCCAAAGGTGAAATATGTATTGAAAAACATCTAACATTAAATCAAATTAAATATGAATCACAAAAAACTTTTAAAAATCTCGTAGGTATCAACAATGGCTTATTGTCGTATGATTTCTATCTGCCTCAATACAATTTACTTATAGAATATCAAGGTGAATTTCATGATGGTAATGGTAATTATTATATGAGACAGAATTTAGAAAAACAACAAGAGCACGACAAACGTAAACGAGGATATGCTAGAGATAATAAAATAGATTTACTAGAAATTTGGTATTGGGATTTTGATAATATTGAAAAAATTTTGGATAAACAATTAAACAATAATATTATATAAGAAAGAAGGTGGAAAGATGGCTACACTAATTCAAAAATGTACTGCATGTAACAAATCTCAGAAATTGCCATCTTTTTATGTAAATAAAGATAATAAAGATGGCAATGGACATAATTTTTGGTGTACAAAATGTGTAAAGGCGTACGTCAAAGATAAGCTAACTATGGAGCAATACTGTGAATCAAACAGAAGACAATTTCGACATGATTTATGGGATTGGGCAGTAGCAAAAGCAGAGACTATATTTAAAGGTGATGTTGATTTTGATTCTTTAAATGAAAAAGATAGGATAACTAAATTTAATCAAAGAGTTATAAACACATATTTTAGCCAACACAATCAAACACAGTATTATTTGTATATTCCAGATGAGAATAATCCATTGGGTTATTCAGAAGACAAGTTAGATGAAGACAGTATTGAATATGACGACACAGGTGATAAGAAAAAATATTCTCAAAAATGGGGCGGTAAGTTTTCTGAACTTGACCTTATTTATCTTGAGGAGCAATATAAAGGATTTCAAGATGACTATGATCTGAAAACAAAGAACGATTTTGAATACGCATCGAACGCCTGTGTTAGTGGGTTAATTGTGCGTAGAGTTAGACAAGAATATCTTGAAGGAGTGACAGGAGCCGACAAACGTTATAAAGAAGCAGTTGCTACTTATGATTCTATTTGTACTAGCGCCAAGTTTAATCAGAAGACTAGAACTGAGAATTCTAACACCGGCCTAGGAAGTTTCGGGGAGACGTGGAAAAGGCTTGAAGAAATGGGCTTCGAAGCAGTAGAAATCAAATTTCCTAAAGATGATGTTGATATTATTTTAGAAGAGTACGCACATAGTCATGTAGCTCTGAGAGGAGCATTAGACGATGGCGATTAATTTTAGTCATAAGAAACAAACGAATCAAAGTGGAGGCTTCGATAACTCACAAAGCGAATCTGCTTATAACCCAACTAAAAAGAAGAACATTGATAATCCAGAGGAAGCAATGAAACTATTGCAGTTTTATAGAACCCATTTGGATATTTTTCTTGAAGTGTTAGGATTTACTTTATTTGATTTTCAAAAACCTATTGCTAGAGCTATTGGTAATTGTGATGATAGTGTAATTATAGAATCTCGTTCTATGGGTAAGTCTTGGTTATTAGCAGCTTGTCTAGTTGGACTTGCAATACTTTGGCCGGAGGAAAAAATCGGTGTGGCATCAAAAACTTTGGCGCAAGCAGCCTTAATTTTGAAGTATATTGTTGATTTTTCTGCTCAAATACCAGATGTAAATAGAGAGATTATACATCCAATAACTATGAATAAAAGCGAAGCTAGAATTCACTTTAAATCAGGTTCATATATTGAAACGTTTGGTGTATTCGGAACAGCTGATGGAGCTCGTGGCAGGAGATATGGTATCGTAGTTGTGGATGAATCAAGATTAGTTAATGCAAAGATATTAGGAGAAATAATAAAACCTATGACTCAATGGAATAGGCCTCATTGGTTTAGAATGAGAAAACTAGGTCATAAGGATTTTATTGATGTAAACACCAAGGTCATACAAATCAGTTCGGCCTATCTTAAAAGCTGCACCCTATTTGATAAATTTAAAGATAGTTTAATACAAATGGGAAATGGAAGTAGAAGACATTTCGCAGTTGCTCTTAATTATGCAGCTGGAATCAGAAATGGATATGTTAAAAAAGAATTCGTTGATGACGAAAGAAGAACTCTACCAACAAGTATCTTCGCTTACGAATGGGGGTCGATTTTTGTCGGAGTCGATGACTCAGCTTACTTTAAATTCGATGAAATTGAGAAATGTAGGACGTTAGACCATATTGAGATACAACAGCCAAAAGGGAGTAAGAGTAGATATGTCATGTCCGTTGACCCTGCTGACACATCAGCTGCGTCTGGAGATAATACTTGTATTTGTATAGTTAAATTAAAGGAAAAATCTGATGGTACATTTTGGAAAGAATTAGTTTATTTAAAGACATATAAGGGTATAAGCCTTTCTGATATATGCGACAAAATAAGAGAATTATGGTTAAAATGGCCTTCTATAGAGAAAATAATGATTGACATAAATGGTCTTGGAAGAGCAGCCCCAGATTTCTTAGATTCTGCTTTTACGGTTAATGATAGAGAATACCCTGCCTTTGTAGACCCTGACGACGAAAGAAAAAAGAATATTCCAAATGCATTACCTATATTAAAATGTCATATTCCTACAAATCAATATAATAACGAAATGGCAGATTTTTTAAAGGTATGTTTTCAAAACGGAAATGTTAGACTTCCTAAATCTTTAGCAGACCATAGAGAAATAATGCAAGCTGAAGTAGATGAAGATGGTAAGAAAAAAAAAGACCGAAGTGTTCTAATAGAAGAGGAAGCCGTAATTATGGATTGCGAAGCAGCAGTTTATGAAATACTTAATATCCGTAAAAGAGAAAATGCAAATGGAAATTATATATTTGAAAAGATACAGCCAGGATTTAGAAAAGATAGGTATACATGTTTTGCACAATTGTTTATTTATATAAAACAGTTGGAAGATGAGAATAAGGAAAAAATGTATAGGCCTAAAAACACAGTATGGGGAATTGCTACGACATTTTAGAACAAATAAACAATAATATATAGGAGGTGATTAAATGAGCCGAAGAAAAAGGCAAACAGTAATTGCTCAAAAAAAACAAATTGATAAGCCTTCAGAATATTCATTTGGAGCAGATATGAAAACCGAAAGTGCCGGGAAAGGTATTGTCAGTATTTATCAAAATAAAAATTATACTACAACTGGGGACTTAAAAGGCTATAATGTAGAGAAAATTTTGAGAAACAAGCAAGAAAACATCTACAAGATCTATGAATTAATGAATTATTTTGTAGAGGCCGATGAGATTTTTAATTCAATCATAAAAAAAGTATTAACTCCTTTTAGTACTTCCTCCGGCTGGAAACTACATGGAGCCAGTGAAAAAATAAAACAAAAATACCTTACTTATTTTGAAGAGATAGGCTTAAATGACCTTCTTAGAGATGTATTTTATGAAATAAATTTATATGGTCAATGTTATATTTATGATCGGGATGGAAAATGGTTTGATATTTTACCATCCCATAGGATTCGTGTTAGTTCTATCGGAATAAATGGACAACCTATATTGGAATATAAAATAAATGAATATGCCAATACGAGGTTTACTGTAGCAAAAGAAGATTTTGTGAATACTTTGCTCAAAGTTTATGAAGGTTATCCACCTGAGATTTTACAAGGGGTCAGAGATATGACACTCTGGGTTCAATTAAATCCAGATAACGTCTATTCTTTGACTGATTTAAAAAGTCGTTACGAAAAATATGCAATGCCCGTAGGAACGGCTTGTTTAAAAGCATTCAATAAGAAGAACCTTATAAGCGAGTACGAAAATGGACAACTTAATCTTGGACAAAAAGGGTTTTTATTAATCAACGTTGGAGATAAAGACATATCTAAAACTGTTACTGGTACAGATTTACAAGATGTTGGAAAAATATTCAAAGATGCTATTTCTGGGTTTCCAATGGCCACTGTGGCTTGGAACGTTTCAGCAAAATGGATTCAAACAGATTCAAAAGAATTATTTACCGATAAATACGCAACAGTTAATGCGAGTATACTTTCAGCAGCAGGAATAAGTGCAATAATTGCAACTGGGGATAGCGCTCATTCTTCATTTAGTAGTGCACAAGTGAACGTGAATAATTTAGAAAAACGAATTATTCAAAATCAGATAAATGTTTGTGAATTTGTTAAATGGATAATAGAAAAAAGGGCGGGAGAATGGCGTATTAGCAGTCTCAAAACACCGAATTTCCTATTTAACCCTGTAAACTTGGCTAACGACACAAGCTTTAAAGATGAGGTAATTGCCTTATATGAACACGGGCTCTTGAGTAGAGAAACCGTTTTAGACAATTTGTCCTTCGATTTTGGCCAGGAAAAGGAAAGACGAGAAAAAGAGAACAAAGACAAGTTAGATGATACATTTACAATACCGCCTAGTTTCAACAATCAAGGTAATGGAGAAACAGGTACGGGGGCTCCCGCTAAATCTGACAACACTAGGACTAAAGCTCCGACAGATAATAAAGCTCCTAAACCTAGCACAAAATAATCTAATAATTAACACAATAAGGAGGTGATATATGGTGAAAAACAAAATGAAATGTCAAGCTAAAAGAATCATCTCCATAGCAGAAGAACAATCAATATCAAATTTATATATGGTAATAGATTTTGTTCTGCTGGATACGTTACCTAACCTTAATAATGTCCAGTATTCTGAAAAATTCATAAAAAACATTTCTGATAACTCGGAATCATATTCTGGAATACCACTAAAAGTCGACTACAACAAACTAATTGCTGGAAAGACCAACGCTCTTACTCATAATTTTAATACACGAACTAAGACTTTTTCCAATCAAATGATTGGTTCCTTTGTTAAATTCTATACACAAAATAACGAAGATGGGATTTTGGAATTATGTGGACAAGTTCGTGTGCCTAAAGAATTTGATACAGCTTGTGAGGTTATACATCAATTGTATGATGATGAAAATTTGAATGTGTCTTATGAAATTATTGTCGGGGATTCTAAGAAGACAGGGGAAATAACGTCTGTAGATGCAAGCGACGAAAATTATTTGTTTGCTTACAGTATCGTTTCTAACCCAGCCGTCACTTCAGCCACTGCGTTTGCTCTTGTGGCAGAATTAACCAATCCCATTGAAGGAGGTGAACAACAAACATTGGAAAGAAATAAAACTACATTTACCGTAGAAAATATGTTTGAAAAATCAAAAATAAATTTAGCTGAGTTGGATATAGAACAGGTAAGGATTAAATTATTTAATCAATTAAAAATAAAGCTTGAAGATAATTATTGGAGCTATGATTGTAAAGACCTTGGTATAGATTACGCAATTTTAAAGAGCTATGAGACCGGGAATTTGATAAAGATTGATTATAACGTATCAAATAATGAAGTTACGATATCAAGCATATACGATGTTGATAAAACTTATATAAAAAAAGAGGAGGAAAATAAAGTGACAATAGCAGAATTAGAGGTACTAGTAGCAGCAAAAGATGTAACAATTAAAGAAAAGGATGCAAAGCTCAAAGAAAAAGATACACAAATAGATACAGCTAAGAAGGACACAACAGCAAAAGATGAGGCAGCTAAGAAGAAAGAAGAAGATACAGCTAAAGTTAAGGAAGCAGAGATTGCAGAATTAAACGGTAAGCTTACTTCTCTTTCAGAAAATCTTATCTTAAAAGACACAGAAATAGCTGAATTGAAAGTAGCAAAAGCAGCTTATGATGTAATCGTAGCAGAGAAATCTAAAACTGAACTTGCTGGAAAGAAAACAGCTCTTAAGGAAAAATTCAGTAAATTACTTTCCGCTGAAGTTATGGTAGAAATGGCTGAATCTTTAGAATCACTTGATGAATCAAAATTAAATTCAAAAGTAGTAGAAATTGCTATGGCAAGTGTTAATACTCCAGGCAAGAAATCAAAAGTAAACATGGCTAGTAGGATAACAGATAATGTGAAAATTGCGGGCAGCGAAGATTCAGGATCTCTAAGATCAAAATATGATCTATAATCTTTATCTACAATTAAACAATAATATTATAAAAATAGGAGGAATATTAAATGAACGGATTAGTTAAAAATGGTTTATATGCAACACAAGGTGGCTTTACTGCGAAAGCAGCAGGATTAGGTAGAGGTATGTTTGTAACACCTACTTACACAGACAAAACAGTAGCAGTCCCAGGAAAAGATGCTTTAAGAGATGTATATTTCGTACAATGCGATATAGACTATCCAATAGAATTTGGTAAGGCTGACAAAGATTTCGTACTTGCAATCGGTGCTTCAGTAAGAATGCATAAACTACAAATGGGTTGTAAATTTGTAACAACTTCCCTAGAAGCTGCTCTTAGCACATATTCAGTTGGTAGTGTAGTAATGATTTCTGCCGCTGGGAAATTAAAAGCTAACGTAGAAGGACTTTTCCAAGCAACAATAACAGAAAAAGTTACAAGTTATGATGGCGAGGAAGCTTTAGTTTGTATAGTAACAGCAGTTTAATCGAAATTAAACAATTAAACAATAATATAAAACAATTGAACAATAATATGATAAAACAGGAGGAATATTAATATGGCAACAGTTTATAAAGAAGTAGACGTATTTATTGCACAAGCTAAAGGAGAGGTGGATTCTAAGTCCCCAGAACTAGCAGAAGCTCGTGGAGTATTAAAAGATTTATCTGCAAAATATATTGAAACAAAAGATAAGGGTATAAGAACAGAACTAGCTGAAATAACAACTATAGTAACAAATCAAATATTAAGAGGTAAAACTAATTATCTTGAGTCTTTTGCTGATGTAGCAAGAACAGGAATAAATGTTAAGCAACAGTTTGAGATTGAAACAGATCTTACTTCCGCTGAGTGGACTGCAAAAGGTGTGGTTGGTGATAGAGGAACATTAAGCAAGAAATATGTCACTATGGACACGAAACACATAACTACTAGACCTTCAATCTCCTTTATGGATATGGCTTCCGGAAGAATAAATTTTGACAGAATAGCTATGCTATCTGCTGAAAAAATGGATCAAGCTATAACTAAAGAGTTAGAAACAGTTTTATTTAATGCCTTCTCAGTTCTAGCAAGTCCTAATTACGAGACAGCTACTGGAATTGATCAAACTCTTCTAAAAAATCAAATCAATACATTTTCAGAATTTGGTCAAGTTAGTTTACTTGGAGACATTTCAAAATTATCTTTACTTGACAATATCTCAGGTTGGAATGGTAAATTACCAGAGCAGCTTGCTTTAGAACATAATGCTAACGGATTCATTGGTACATTTAATACTGCAAATGTTATTAAATTAGTAAATCCTCTACTTAGAGGTAGTTTAACTAACAAGCTATTAAGAAAAGATCTTCTATATATTCTTTCAGGTGGAGACGCTTCTCAAAGAGGACTTAAGGTTCAATTTGAAGGAGACGTTTATATGAGAGAACAGGAAGATTTCGCCACAGGGGATTATGACCTAATGATGGGACAGATTGTGGGAGCGAAAGTTGTAGGTTCAGAATTATACATGGGTGTTTATAATGCAAAATAGCAGTAAGAGGGATTATTCCCTCTTAAATTTTAACTAGAAGGAGATAAGGGAAAGATGAAAGAAAGTATAAAAGTTTTAAACAATAACCTATATAATGTAGGCCTGTTGTGTCAAAAATGGAATAAACATAGACAAGTTAGACCTAATTCATTTATCTATTTAAATGAGGAAGAAGTTAGGGAATTAGATTCTGATTATGATTTATTTAGCTCTGGAGAACTCGTAATTGATGATTCAGTAATAAATGTATCATTAGGATATGAAGGAAAGAATCCTAATATATTAACAGACAAAGAAGTTGAAGAAATATTTAAATTAACTGCTTCTGAGATAAAAGAAAAACTATCGGGAGTAACAGAAATGTTTGCTATTGCTAGAATCGGTGAAGTAGCTAAGAGAAGCGATCTAAGTGTAACAAGATTGAAAGTGATTGAAGAAATAGTTGGAAAGAAAATAGAATTAGCTGATATTGAACCAGTTGAAGAAGTAAAAGTTGTAAAGTCAAGATCAAAAAAAGTGGTTAAATAGGAGAGTGATATATCATGACCTCCCTAGAAGAGTATCAAGTCACTCCTTTAAAACCAAAGCGTAAGAATTCCATAACACATGAACAATTTTGTGAAAAAGTATTTAATTTATACGGAGAAGAATATTCGGTTACAGGAAAATATACCAATAGCACAAGCAAAGTTAAAGTAAAACACAACGATTCCGGATGTCAGAATGAGTGGGATGTCCTCCCTTCAAATTTTTTGAATGGTCATTGTTGCTCTAATCCAGAATGTGTTAGTAAAAAAATAACAAAAAGTAATACAATGTCTCAGGAAGAGTATCAAAAATCAATAGGAGAAGAATTTCTTCTTTTGTCTAAATATACGAATTGTAGGGATAAAATATTATTTAAACACAATGTACCCGAATGTGGATATGAGTTTTGGGAAAAACCAACTAATTTTACTGAAAGAGATAAAAAGTGTCCAGTTTGTAGTAGCATAATAACAAATTATGGAGAAGATATTTTTATTGAGAAAATGAAAAGAAGAGTTGGAAATGAATATTCATTACTTAGTAAATATATCAACAGTAATATTAAAATAAAACTTAGACATGAAAAATGTAAGTTTGAATATAAAGTTAACTCCAGTGCTTTTCTTGCAGGAGAAAGATGCCCTAGTTGTTTTGGTAAAAATAAAAAAACTACTGAACAGTTCAAACAAGAGATTTTTGATTTAGTTGGTAATGATTACAAAGTTTTAGGAGAATACATCATTAGTGGTACTCCAATACTTATGAAACATATATCTTGTGCAACAGAATATTTTGTTGCTCCAAGAGATTTTCTACAAGGAAGACGATGTGCAAGTTGTAATAAATCTTACGGAGAAACAAGAGTAGAAGAAGTGTTAAAAAGTTTAAATGTTAATTATGATTGGCAACATAAATTCCCAGATTGCAGAAATATTAACGAGCTACCATTTGATTTTGTTGTTTTAGACAATGATTCAAATGTTTCATTTGCTATAGAATATCAAGGGCAACAACATTACGAACCTAGGACTTTTGGTGGAATTTCAATGGAAAGAGCTATTGTTAATTTTGGGAATGTTGTAAAAAGTGACAATATAAAAGAACAATATTGTAGAGACAAGGGCATTAATTTGATAAAGATTCCATATTGGGATTTTAAAAATGTTGTACAAATATTAAATAAAGTAATTCTAGAAGTAAAGGAGATAAATAATAATGTTATCGCTAGTTGATTTTAAGGACAAATTGAAAATAACAATGAGATTTCAAGAAACTCCAATAGTCCTTGACGATACAGATTATTTATCTTTCGTTACAGACGGAGCTAAACGATTATATGTTGATGCTGGTCTTGAAACTTGGGATATAGATTATAACGAAACCTCATCCGAAGTAAATAGAATTTGCACATTAACCGAACAGGAATATATTTTAGTAGCTTCTCAGATTGAGTTTCTAAATCAGATCAAGAATTTTTGGACTACCCTTTTAAGTTACACAACTAACGCTCTGAGTGTTACTGGTTCAGGTAATGTTTTCAAGTCGATTGATGGTAATGTAAAAGACTTAGAAGCCCGTTTATCAAAACTAGCTTTCAAATTCACCCATAAGCAGGTGACATAATTATGAAAGTAAACATTACTACGAGAGATAGAGACATGGATATTGTAAATGAAAAGACATATGAATTTCAAGACTACTTTGATTACTTGGCAAGTAAAACAATGAGTCTTTTATATTCAATGGAAGATTACAAACTCGATTTAATCGGACACGACATATTAAGAAAAAATGTTTTAAGTTTAGCAGGTCATTTACAGAGATTACCTCAAAATCTAACTTTTGCAGACGATAAGAAGGTGTTATAAAAGTGAGATTTTATATACCGCCAAACTTACAAAAGGACTTCTCAGACTCTTTAGATCAATTAGGTTCTGATGCAATAGTTAATTTTAATCCACTAAATATAATAAAAGTTAGGTTAGATAAAGTTAATTACAGAACAAAGAATAACCAGGTCTTAGCAGATGAAGTTGTTTTTGCAGATTTAACTTCTAATTTGAAAATGGGAGATTATCTACAATATAGAGATGAGACACTTTTAATAAACCAACTAGTAACAAATGAATTTCCAAAATGTTTTGAACTGAGTGTTGGAACTTGTAATACTAAAATTAGCATATTAAGATATCAAGAGGCTACTTATGATGGTGATGGAAATGTGTTAACTGAAGAAGGAGATCAAACTGTAGCTAGTGATATGTATTGCACTACATTAGTTGGAGGTTTTGAATTTAAAGCAAGTTCAGGCGGGATTGGAATAGTTCCAAATAATTCTATATCAGTTAATACTCAATTTAATGTTGATACAAAGAATATAATCATTGGTGATACTTTCGCTTTATATGGAAGTAAATATCAAGTTATAAATTTAGATTATAGTCAAGTTGATATTAATACTAGTGAGAATTATGGAATATTGACTTTTAATGCAGAGAAGGTGGTTTAAACGCAACTTCAGTTTGATCAGAATAGATTAATTAATGATATTATCAAGAATTTGAATATTCAAATGGACAAGACAGCAAAAGTCCTGATGGAATTTATGATTGGCGAAATATCCATGATGTCTAACAAGAACCCAAGTTTTACTCAATGGGGTTTGGATGTAATAGATGCTTTACGCTGGAGGTCTGTTGCTGTAGCTAGTCAATTAGTTCGTGAGGTAGGAATACTTGACCAGTCTGACCCTAGTTTGTATAAAGCTATGGCTGTTGAATTCGGGACAGGTGAAAAAATGCAATCATCATCTGTTAATCCTTGGCTACAAGAATATCTAAATTCTGAGTTCTATCACAATTCTCGTCAAGGAAAATCTATTTACAGTTTACCAGGAGAGCAAGTTTATGATGCTGATTCAGGAACATGGAAAGAAAGTAATGCAGAAGAAAGGATTCCCTTACCTTTTTTAGAAGAAAAAGGTTCTTTATTTTGGACAAACATATTTGGGAATTCAAGTATAATGGCACAAACATATTTCGACAAAGGTATTGATGCAGCTATCGCTAAGATAGATTTTAGTAATTATTTGATTGTAAAGTAGGTGATATAAAATGGCTTCAGCTAAGTTTTATGGTGCAGTAATGAAAGTTTTGATGCACGACGATATATTGAAGGAGCAAATGCTAATTCCAGTTTTAGAAAGAGGGGACTACACTAAGCTTATGAAAGATTATTTTGTTGAGGCTTATACTTCGACTGCAATAACCACTACTGGTATTTGTAGATTGATAATTAGGTCTTCTCCACAATCTCCTATTGGAATGAATCCTTTTGTTAAAGAAGATAATCTTGTAATTGAAGTTTATGTTCCATCAGACAAAGATAGGGTCGCTGGCTTTGAACGTAAATCGAATCAAATTGTGGATAGAGTTATTAAGATATTTCGTAAAGAGAGAGTAAACGACAGAAATCTTTTTTTAGAGGCTAGACATGAATTAGCGAGTTCGGTAGTTGGATTTGTAAGAATGTATATACAGTTTTCATACAAAAATATATACAATTAAATAATAATATTAAAAAACAGGAGGAATATTAATGAGTAACATTCAAGGATTTGTGGTAGATGTACCACAATGTTTAATAAAAACTAAAGCAGGTAACCTTATAATTGATCGTGCTACAACGGCCGAAATTACATTTTCTTCAGATAACATTTCAATCTCAGGTGGTTGGTCAGCTCTTGCTTTAGCAGAGATTCCAAAATCAAGTAAAATAGAAATTAAAATCTCAAATGCAGTAATGGATTTATCACAACTTGCATTATCTTCAGGCGGTAAAACGACTGTAGGAGCTAAAAACTACACAAGATTTGGTAATATTTATAGTGTCACAGACTCAAACGAAATTATAATTAAAGAAGAAATAGTACCCAAGTCATTAATTATAGATGGTTTCACTGAGGTTACAACTGATCCTATTGCTACTAAAACTTTTAAAGTTACAATAGCTGATAAGGTTACTACAGTGCAGTTTTTTACCGACGTTCTTGTAAATACAGAAATTAAACCAATATATGATATATTAACTCCAGCTACAGCAGTTAGTCTTGAAGTAAAAACTACAGATGTACCAAAGAGTGGAAGTTGTATAATGACATTCCCAATTTTTGAAAGCGAAGAAGATGACTCAGCGATTTTTGCTTATGGTCAATTGACTATATTTAAGGCAAAAATTAATCAAAACAATAAATTAGGTGGAGCTTATAAGTCACATTCTCCAGTTGATATTGCTTTGACAGGATTAGATCCAAGACGTGAGGACGGTAATGCCTGGGCTTTCACTTTTTTACCAGTAGTGTAACAAATACACAATAACAATTGACAAATAAACAATACTGTTAAAAAATTTACAGAGAAGATAAGTCGGAAGTAATTAACCGATGATGCAGATAACTCCCTGCTCTTCTCTTCTTATATATTTGGAGTTAAAAGGAGCACGGCAATGAGCATATTAACAACTGAAGTAGACGTGGTTTTGAATTGAACATATCAACAACAATTAAATAATAATATAGGAGTGAAGGAAAATGGCAGTAGAAAAAGAAATCAAATTAAAAGATAATGAAATTCTTATCGTAGGAAAGGCTACAGAGCTTAAGCCAGTAAAAGTAAAATACATGAAACAGGGTTTTTATGCAAATTATATGACGATTAAGAAGGTCGGTTTTGCAAAAGTTTTTAACTTCTTAGATGCTGAAGACATTGTAAAAGGACTACTCAAAGCAGTTCTTGACAAAGATGAAATTAATGAAGAAATATATGATAATTTAGATTCACCCACAATGAATAGAATTTTAGACATAACAAAACGCCTAAATGAAATTTTAGATGAGGAAGAAATAAAAAACGATCCAGCAGTGGAGACAGTGAAGGAATAACCCTAGACAGAGGATGTTCTTTATTAGTCGTTCACTGCGGATTTAGGCCGTGGGATCTTGATGAGTTCTATTATATAGACTATAAAAGATGTATAAACGAGTTGGGATTAAAACTTAGTTTCGATAGTATTTCTCATATCTTAGGGAATAGCAATATGGATGGCTCAGAGTTAGTCAATGCAGCAAATCCAATGAACTATTCAGAGAAGAAAATTTCCAAGCCACAAAGAATGACAAAGGAAATGGCATTAGCTTTTATGGATCAGAGTAAATAGACAAAAATAGGAAGCGACACTAACAATCGTCTTCCTATTTTTTTAACAAATATCTTATAAAATATTTATTTTAAAATATAATACCTGGCAAAAGTTTATACTATTTGTTAAATAGTTTAGTTAATTTTTGCGAGATATTATTAGATCCTTGCTCTGGTTCTCTATTTTCTAAAACCTCAAGATACATTTTGCTTAATTTTATGTCTTGTTTCCATTCGGATATTTTAACAGCACAATATTTTTTCTGTGGTAAGAATTTTTTAATTTCATTCTCTAATCCTGAAATATGTTCGTTTTGGTATTCTATACTATATTTAGGATCAGTTAATTTTAAATCTCCGATTACTAATTTTATTTTTTTATATTCTTCATATTCTCTCTTAAACTCTGCCCTTTTATTATAATCTAACTTTTTATTATAAATTCTACCTGTAATTATAGCTGATCCTATAATCAAAAAAAGAGTTACCATTATAACACTAGGTAAACTATCACTAGGTATTCCTAGCATAGAAGCAATAACACTACAAATTAATGAAAATATAACTAAGCTCATAAACATGAATATTTCTTTAGAAAAGAAATAAAAGACAATATATAATATTGCTACAAATATTAACACACCAATCAAAATAATCACCTCTAAAATGATTATATGCTTTTTTTACATAATATACAAACAAATCGCAACAATTAAACAATGATATTAAAAGATGGCTAAATAATAGTCGTCTTTTTATTTTGTAAAAATATAAGGAGGCACTATTATGGCAATAGGAAATGAAAAATTAATTGGACGATTAAGCCTTGGTCTGGATTTACTTCGAACCAATGCTACAGAAGCTAATAAGATATTATCAAGTATTAACATAAAGAAATTAAATTTAGATATAATAGACCCACAAACAAAGACAAAACTTCTTGAGTCCACAAAGTTAATTAAGAGAAGTCTTGAAGATATGACAAAAGTTGGAGTAGATACTAGCAACTTAAAAGGTTTTTTAAAAGCTATTGATGAGCTAGGAAGGAAACAAGTAGAAGTACAACAGAAAACAACGGAGATTTATAATAAATCTAAAGTTGACGCTTTGGCTGATAGCAAGGCAAAAATAGCTGCAAACAAAACTATCATAGAATCCTATGATGCACTTGGTAGAAAAATAGCCGCAACAAAAAAGATTACTGAAAATAAGGATGGTACTATAACAGAAGGTCAACCTACTACAAAAATAGTAACTGACGAATCTGCTGCTAAATTACTAAAAATAGCAACAGCATATCAAAGAGTTAATATTGAAGGCAAAGCGACTTCTGCCAGTTTAGCAGGCATGGCAGTTCAGGTACAAAATACAATTAATAAATATGGGTTACAAGGTGCTGCTTTAAAGAGTGCCCAAAGTCAACAACTAGCTTATAAAACTGCATCAGAAAGTACCACTAGGACATTGATGGCTCAAGCAGACGCTCAGAAAAGAGCAGGTGGACAGAACACTACTGCTTATTTAGACAGTTATAAAAGTAAATTAAAAGAAGTACAACAATCTTATTTGGGATTAAATTCTACTGAAAAAGCAAGAATTGGGGACTTAAATAACCTAGCGACTAGAACTACGGCTTTAATATCTTCGTTACATTTAGAAGGGACTGCTAGGGTAGAAGCTACTACACAAGCTAAAAAATATACGGATGAAGTGAAAAGGATACAATCTGTTATTAATCAAGAAGTCCAAGCTAGACAGCAAGCTACAGCTAGAATTATTGCAGATAATGAGAAAAGAGCTTTATCAAGCCTGAAAGCATACACGCAAGAAGAGGCTTCTAGTCAAAAATATAATGCTATGAGCAAACAACTTGCTAAGATAAGTGGTGAAACACAATTGGCAATGTCAAGTAGTTCGCCTGGCAACGCTATGATGGATCGTGTAAAAATATCTGGAGCGTATGCATTTGCCGCAGCTAATATATATTTATTAAGGAATAGTATAAAAGAACTAATCACGACGAATTCCGACTACGAAAAATCATTAAATGATCTTTCTCGTACATTAGAAAATATTACCAACAACGAATTAAAAGAATATGGCGCAGCCGCAGTTCAATATTCTAAAGAATTCGGACTGCCGTTGAAGGAAGTCCAGAATTCAATGACAGAGTTGGCAAGAGCTGGAGTTAGTAGCAAATCTGACTTAATGGGGATGTCTAAATCTGTAATGTTAGGGTTAAATACAACAGAAATAACTAGTGCTACAGAGATGACAGGTTACTTAGTAAGTGCCGTTAAGCAATTGGGAATGAGTTTTCAAGATTCAGAAAAGATTATTGATGGTTGGAATAAATTAGGAGATAAATATGCTGTCCAATCAAATGATATGGCAGAAGCTATGCAAAAGAGTGGATCAAGTAGTAAAGCATTAGGAATTGATTTAGATAATTTAAATGCCATGACTGTTGTTTTAGGCGAAGCAACTCAAAAATCTGGTCAAGAAATTGGAAATGCAATCAAAACGATGGAAACAAGACTTTTAAGACCTGATACGATTAAAGTTTTAGAATCCTACGGTATAATAGTTATGAAAGACGCAGAGCATTTTAATAATTTTAAGGATATTATGACACAAACTAATGTGGCACTAGATAAGTTTGGAGAAGGTACAAAATCTTCAAATGATATATTAGATGCGATGGGTGGAGCATGGAGGAAGAATGATATATCTATCCTCGCCAAAGGTTGGGGTGAAATAGATACAATAGCAAAAGAAAGTGCTAACTCGGTAGGATACTCTGCAAAAGAAAATGAGAAAGCTATGCAAACTTATGCGAAACAAGTTGAGATTTTCAAAGCCTCAGTTAAAGAACTTTATCTCACTATTGGTGAAGCTGGATTACTATCTTCACTAAAAGGTATAGTTAATGGAGCAACGTCATTTGCTCAAGCTCTTTCTAAAGCAGACCCAGGAATGAAAAAATGGTTATTCACATTACTTGAAGTTAGTGTTGCAGTCAAAGCACTTTCTTCAGGCTTCAAAATAGTATCTGGTATGAATTTCACTCAAATGTTAGATAAAGTAGGAATTAATAGTTTTTCTTCTCTCACTGGAGGATTTCAAAAATCCACAACTGCGGCAAAAGCTTATGAAGCAGCATCCGCTAGTTTGTCTGCGCAAGTAGCAGCAGGAAGTATAACAGCAACAGAATCTGCTGGTATATTGCAAGTAGTTGGAACGAAATTAGGACTGGCTTCAACGAGCACGAATATATTTAGTGCTGCACAAACTGGACTTCAAGCAAGTCTCACAAGAGGGATTGAAGTAGAAGCTAGTTTGTCTGCTCAAATTGCAGAAGGAACTTTATCTGAGCAAGGAAGAAAAGCTGAACTCTTACAACGTATGTTTACAGAAGCAGAACTACAAACACAATTAGCATCAGGAATGATAACACAAGAGGAGTATAACTTAGCTTTAAGAAGACGTTCTGTGTATGAAGCTGGGTTACAAGGACAAGTTGCTTCTGGGTCAATAACTCAAGCACAAGCTGATATTTTATTAAAGGAAAAAATTATTACACAAGAACAATACAATCTAGTAATAGCTCAAACGAGTGCTAGTTTGAATGTTTCTACAGCAAGCACAGCAGGTCAAACTGCATCGAATGCAGCTTTGAATGCTTCTCAGAAGGCTGTTACAATGGGAGCTTGGGCTATGAAAGCAGCAATGTTAGCCGGAGTTCTTGTATTAACTGTTGCCATTACTGCAATAGTATCATATGTCCAAAAACAAAAAAATGCAGTCCAAGATATGCAAGCTGCATTAGATTCTATAAATAGTAAAACTAGTTCAATAGACGATTTAATAAATGAACATGAGGAATTAGCAAAAAAAACTAATCTTACTGCTGAAGAAACAAAGAGATATGGAGAAGTTGTAAAACAATTAAATAAATCATTACCTGACTCTTCTGGAATAATAAGAGATCAAACTTTATCTATAGAGCAACAAACGTCGGCAATGAAGAAAAATAATGCAGAAATAGATAAAGCAGCTGTAAAACAAGCAATTAAGGATGCGGCAGGCAATTATGATAAATCAAAGAATAATTCATTAAAACAACAAAATATTTATAATTCGTCATCAGAGGTAGCAAAAGGCAGTGGTGATGATTACGAAAAAGCGTATGCTATTAAAAAAGCAGAATATATGGTCGAGTTAGGAGTCAAAGGTGAACTTACTGCAAAAGATCTTCAAGCAATAAACACTTTTGTGTTAGAAGAGGCTAATAAAACTAGAGACGAAGCTTATAACAGCATGACTAAATCAAAAGATATAGTTGCTGTTTACTCTGCATGGTTCAAGAAATTAGCCGAAGACGGAGTGGTTGCAGCTGGAATCACGGGTGCTTCTGCAAATGGAATAATAAGTGCTTTTGATAAAATGGGTAACTCAGAGAATGTTAGTAAAGATAAAATTATAAGTTACTCAGACTCATTAGTAGAATTAGGTAAAAATACTGGATTTATTGAATTCTCCGCATCGGTAGATGACTTTAATAAAAAAGCAAGTCATACTCCAGAAGAAATTGATAAACAGAAGACTGCTTTAGACTCTCTTAAGAGTAGCTTAAAAAAGACTATGCCAGCAACAGAGTTTGAATTGTTCAATAAGATTTTAAAAGAAATAGAGGCTTCTATGGATGGAGTTGGTACGTCTGCTCAAGACGCAGCCTCTAAAGCAGGGGTCGGTGCAGCAAAAGCACTAGCCGATTTAGAAGCACTAGATAAATCCTACGCTGATGCAATCTCCAAACTACAAGCTTATAATAAATTTTCAAAAGAAATAGATGATAATGGTTCTTTATCAGCCGATACTACAAATGAAATAATTGCTAGTCACAAAGAATTAGCTCCTTATCTTGGCAATACAAAGGAACTTTACGAGCAAATTTCTAAAGCAATAGGAAATGAAGAAAATGTTGCAAAAACTACTTATGAAAATATTATGATGTTGGACGCAAATTTCTATAATACTATAAGTAAAAATAATGACCTGCTAAACAATCTTAAAACTGAAGGTTATAAAACGGATTTTACGAAATGTAAAAATTTAGCTGAAGCCAAGATTGCGCTTGAGGCAGAAACCATAAAGATGATTGCAGGAGCTTGGGCAGATTATTTTGACGCTCAGGGAAAAGTTGATAGCAATAAACTCGTGGGAGACTTGTACTCTTCTGGAATAGGACTTAACTCCCCCGGTGGAAAACAGGCGATGGAAAAGGCAAATGGAATGGCAGAGAAGATTAAGGCTAAGAATAAAGCTATTTCAGATTCACTAAATTCATTAATTCCTAAAGTAGACTTCAAGGGTATGAGTGCTGATTATTATAATGGGACAGATAAAGGAAAATCTAAGAAAGACAAAGCTGATGCTGAATCAAAAAAAGAGCAAACAAGACAACAGAAAATCCTCACCAATGCAACAAAACAAGCCGCAAACGCAAATAAAGATTACGAAAATTCACTTGCTTCACTTGACGCAAAAATGCAGAGACTTGAAGCCAGCCAATCAAAACTTAACGAAAGTTCTGAAGATTATAGAAATGGGATTGCATCAAAAAAAGGAATTATCGAACAAGAAATAGCCTTACAACAAAAATCAATTGCTACAAATGAAGCTAATGCTAAAGTTTTAGAAAGACTTGCCGCAAACGCAAATAAAGAGAAGAAGAATAATGATATATCGGGTTCTGGTGACGAAAGCACCATAGATTCTGGTTCTGACAATTTATTAGGCAAAGTCGCTTCTGCACGACAGAAAATAATAGAGCTTCAAACTCAGCTAACAGAAATTCCTTATCAAATTTTTGAATCAAAATTAAAAGAATATGATAGCAGAGTCAATTCTGTATCTAAAAAAATGTCTATTCTTAAAAATGAGTTATCCATAACAACTGATTCAAAAACAGGTAACAGATTAAATGGTGAGATACTTTCTTCTCTTAAACAAGAAATGGATATCGCTAAACAAAGAGAAATATATATAAAGACTGAGATAGCAAGTCGTAAATATACTCAAAAGCAAGTTTCTGACATGAATGATAAATTACTTGAAATTAAAGAAACTGAATCTAGTCTTGCTGTAGAAATAAGACAGCATATTATAGAAGACATCAAAAAAGCATCTGATAAGGTAATTGAATCTTATCAAAAGCAAATTGAAGTAATTGATAAAAAAGCCACAGCAGAATCAAAAATTACGGATCAGTTAAAGCAACAAAACGATTTAATAGACAAACAAAAGAATTTATATGACGCACAGCAGCAAAAAACTGACAAAATCTTTGTAAATGGCAAATGGCAATATCAAGCAAGTCAATCTGCCGTTAAGTCTGCGCAAGAAGCATTACAAGCAACACAAACTGAGATTGCTAAATCGAAATCAGATGATATTGATAAATCTAAAGTGGACAGGCTCAATGATTTAATTAAAGCAGAACAAGATAAACAAGCTAAACTAACCGGTTATGCTAATGGAACAGATTATGTCCCAAAAGACGGTGAATATTTAGTTGGTGAAAACGGCCCCGAGAGGGTAAGATTATCTAAAGGGAATCAAGTTATTTCTAACGATAAGTTAAATAACAATATTGTTCCAATTCATAATCTAAAAACTTATGCCAATCCAGCTAATAACCCAGTCAATAATGGTTCAGGTAAGATTTTAGATAATATTTTAACGGGTAATAAAAATGATACAACAAAATCAGTTAAAGATTTACTCACTAGTGTGGATGATAGCATACAAAAATTTGTTGATGTTTCACCTAAATATGCTTCTGATACTGACAAGAATATAGGAAAATCCATAACTGCTAATGATGCATTTGTTAAAAATCCTGTTAGAAATCTAGTAAAAGAAATTACCTCTGATATACAAAATTTTGTAAATAACTCGAAAGATTTTGGTAAAAATACTGATAAAAACATCGGGGATGCTGTTGCTTCAAACAAAGCGTTGCTTACAATCCCTGTTGATTCTTTGATACTAAAAATACGAACTGGAATTGATGATTTTGTAAAAAAATCTTATAATTCTGGTACAGGATTAGTAAATGAATTAGGAAAAGGTGTAACAGATAGTTCAAAAGTCATGACAGATATTGTTGATGAGCTTACAAAAAAGATTATAGACCAATTTAATAAAGGATTCGGTATTGCAAGTCCTTCAAAAGTCATGTTTAAAATCGGTGAGTATTTAATGCAAGGGTTGATAAACGGAATGACACAAGCTGATATAGAAGGATTTATTACAAATAAAGTAGCAGGTATGGTTGGTGGTGCAGGTGGAGTAATGGGAAGTTCATTAGTAACGGAAGCCATGAAATATCTTGGAACACCTTATGTATGGGGTGGGGCTTCTCCTGGAGGGTTTGACTGCTCAGGATTGGTACAATATGTATATAAGCAATTAGGTGTAGATATAGGTAGAACAACTTATGACCAAGTAAAACAAGGAAAATCCGTAGCTAAGAAAGATTTACAGCCAGGCGATATTGTATTCTTCGGAGATCCTCAATCGCCACATCATGAGGGAATGTATATTGGAGATGGTAAATTTATTCAAGCCCCAGCCACAGGACAAAATATAAAAATAACAGATTTAGATTCAAGGAGTGACTATGCTGGAGCAAGAAGAATTATAGAGGAAACTACAAAAACTGTAGGTGGTAATTTAGATTCTTGGATAAAAACAGCAATGTTGGCAACTGGGACAAGTATGAGTAACTTCGAAGCATTAAAAACAATTGCAATGCACGAATCTAGTGGAAATCCCAAGGATATTAATACCTATGATATTAATGCTCAAAACGGACATCCCTCTAAAGGTTTAATGCAGATGATAGACGAAACCTTCAAGACGCACATGATGAATGGGCATGGGGATATATTAGATCCTGTAGATAACGCAATTTCTGCTATTCGTTATATGATTTCTAGATACGGGAGCATAGATAACGTTCCTGGAATTAAATCTCTTAAAAATGGAGGCAGTTACAAAGGATATGCAGTTGGTTCAAGATATATTGTAGAGGATGAAATTACGAAGGTGCATGAGGGCGAAATGATTGTTCCTAAATCAGAAAATCCATATAAAAATAGTAAAGGTGCAATATTGCCACCGGATTTGATGAATTTGGGGAAGTTAAAATCAAGCGCTCTAATACCTAATGTTATACCTAGTATCATGCCTAATACTAATATGCCAGATTTGTCTAATCTTAAATTAAATGTGACAGTAGCACCTGTAGGGAAAGGCGACACTATTATTCATATTGCCAATATGGAATTACCAAACGTAGGAAATTTTGATGGCTTTCTGAACACCATGAGAGAGGTTTCACACACACAAAGAGACAACTAAATAAACAAATATAAAAAGAGTTGTAATTTTATTATTACACCTCTTTTTGCATTAAAAAACAATAATAAAAGGTGGTGAAAATATGGCAATTAATACAATTTATCAATCTTCAAAGCAATCTCCCCATAATGTATGCAGAGACCTATCTTATGATACTGAATTTTCTTGTATTGTAAATGGTTTACAAATCGATTCCTATCAATTATTAATTTTAGATACAGATAACAATATTAAATATGATAGTGGAAGTAGCGCAAGAATTTTGAATACTGATCCTAACATCAAATATTCTGGTATATTTACTAAAAATTCCAATCAAATTATAGATGATTCAAATTCCAATATTCAATACTACGGAAACGATTGGATAACATTAACAAGCTCCACGTCAGGATATTATAATAATTCGGTTCACCAATCATCTACTGCAAATGATTATTTCCAATTCGTATTTGTAGGAACTGGGATAGAATGTTATTTTACAGAAGGAAAAGATAAAGGAATATTTCACGTTTTTATCGACGAAGTTGACTATGGAACTGTGGATACCTATCTTTCAACAGGTTATAAATTTAAAGAAAAAGCTTATTCTATTGATAGCTTAGCTTATGGAAGTCACATAATAAAAGTATTAGTAACAGGAGATAAATATAGTGCTTCGACAAAAGCGGGTATAGAATTTGATTATTTCAATGTATTAAATACAAGTGCTTCAAAGAACTCTAAGGTAAAAGGAGATGATATTCAATATACATTTACTTCTAACGGAGTTGAATTATATATGGACATGACCCCTGATTCTGGAACTGTGGATATTTATATTGATGGAGTGTTAAGTAAAAATGTAGATTTATATTCTCCAGTTTATAACATGGATACTTCGGCATATATAAATACTGATTTAACTGATTCAAGTCATACAATTAAAATGGTGATTACTGGGGATAAAAGTAATTTATCTAGTAATTCATTTGTTTATTTTCAAAGCCTAAAAATATCAAACAAGACTGTACTACCGGTTATGCTTTATGACAAGCAAGTGTTTAGGTATACATTAAAAGGAGGAACAGTTACTACTCGTGGAGCTTTAAAATGGCAATTAATATATTGGAATTCTAGTAATGGCGGCGAAAGTGTTTCAAGTGGTGAAATGTTATTCACTAATATGAGTACACCAACGGCCATTTTAAATGTGCCAGACACTTTGGCAAGTAAGGACTTTGTATTTAAATGTGATTATAATCAAAAGGAAAATATTCCTATAAAGAGATATAAATATAAATTATCATCAGTCCATTATCAAGTCCATGGTGGCTTCATAGGGCAAAGTCAAAATGGGGAATCTATTTATGGAGGTACATTTGGTGATATCCCAAATCGTTTCAAAATAACAGGGGGCTCATTTTAATAGTAAATAGTAAAGGAGGGATATAAATGGCAGTAATTGATTCAGTTTTATCAAAGAAAGAGATAGATTTAATACAATTTAAGATAGGACTAGATGCAAACGCAGTAAGTTTTCTGCCAGGAGAGCCAGTTTTAGCAGTGGATACGAAACGTCTGTACGTGGGAAATGTAGATGGAGTTAATATAGCAGTCCCAAATACTGAAGACCTTTCCAAACAAGACGTGAAAATAGCTGGAGCTATAGATACATCCAATATTGCATCGTCGAATATTAGCCTTGCTTTGGAAATAGCTAACTTGGCGAAACTAACTGCGAACAGTTCTCTTCAAGAAGTGATAGATGTACAAAATCAAATAGCAAACATAATTGCAAGCAACGGAGACGGGACAAAAGACACTGAGGTAATAGATAGTAGAATAGATGCTAACGGAGAAGTATTTGCTACAGTTGGTGAACATATCAGAGATATTGATAAGTCCAATGATGTTCTAAAAAATATCCAAGTTTATACAGCACCTACAAACAATATATCTGCAATTCCAATATCACCCGATATACTTTCTCAAGTAGATATTGCGAAGATTAACATGGATATAAGATTTGAAAGCACTCCATTAGAGACACCAGACCATTATTCAATTAATACAACAAATAAAACAATAGTTTTAAATGGATGGGCACTTTTAAAAGATGAAAAAATAGTATATAGAGTTTACTAATAGAGGTGATTTAAAATAAAAACGACAAAGAAATTAATATTTGAATCAAAAGATGTATTTAGCTCGTATCTACAATACAATTTTGACGGGCTTAATACTACGAACAGTTATGTAGTTGAATTAGAGGCTGAATCACAAAATATTGCTGGTGGATTAGGCATGACACTAACTACTGAGAATCTTTTTAATGTCAATTATCCAAGTTTGAGAGTAACAAATAAACCTATTGCAACTGAAATTCCTAACAAATCAGCTGTGCAAATTGATTGGGGTGAAATAAGTTTAAACCCAGGAATAATTAATGGAAGACATAGTTATGTGGATAATTTTATAAAGTTTGGAAATCTTGCTTTAAAACTAGAGGCTGGGGCTTCTTTGAATTATAACACTACAGTTGTAAATTTCCCTTTTACTTTACCATTTAGTACAAAACTACAAAAAAATTGTAATGGAATAATATTTTCTTTCAACGACGGAACTTATAAGTTTGGATATGATTTAAGTAATCAAAAATTTTATACGACAATTAATGGAATAACTGATTATAGCGAGGTAATTAAAATAACGGAGAATCCTTTTTATTTTACTTTATTAGCAGATCGAGTAGTTATTAGACAATTCAATATCTATAACTTAGTTAAGAATATTTATGATATTAGTCTTGAAGATATGTATGATTTTCCAATTGCTTTTATGATTCAAGAGAATAATTAAACAATAATATAAAAGGAGGAGAGATATAATGAAGACTACAGAAAATGGAATAATGATTCTAGAAGGAACCGCTTCAGAAGTCATAGAGAAGTTTTCCGATTTACTCAATGCAGTAAAAAATAATGCATTAGTTATGGAAAGTTTTTTCGTAATGCAAGGAGAAATGAGTGATATTCAAAGTGATTATACAGAAGGATGGAATAAGGCTCTCGATGGATGCATAACGGCTTGGGGTTATGCAGAACCTGTAAAAATGACTTCAAACGGAAAGCAAGTAACTGGTGATATCGTGTTTAAAACGCCGTTTCCAAAAGTTTGTTCAAAAGTTACCGGATCAGATGCTGGTGGGCTTGGAATGTCCTTCGGGTTCTATAATATCACAAAAGTTGGATGTAAATGGTGCACATGTGTAGGACTTGGAACAGCAGGAAGTTCATATGCCCCTAATTATACTGCTATCGGCAAGTAAAGGGAGATAATATTATGGCAATAATAAATGGGTTTTTAATGAGTTCATCTACGATTCTATCAACTGCAAAAAATACTATTCAATCTCACGTTGGATTTACAATTAATGGAGATTGTATTTTATATAATATAATGATACATAATTATGAAAAGACAGATATACAAATTTTGAATACAAGTGTAAGTACGCTACCGAGTTGGACTCCTGATGTTAAATTTTTAGCAAATTTTGATAATAGAGAAGTTGATGGAAGTAATGTGTTTGGAATGACATCTAATCCTACAAGCTGGAGTTTATATAGAAGGAAATACCAAGATAGTATAGTTATTAAGTTAGCCGATTTAGCTGTCAGTGTAAAATCATGGACAGACTATAAATGCAGAGGGAATACAGAATATGAATATTTATTATATGCACATTCTGATTCACAAATCAGCCAACCTATTGTTACTGACAAAATAAAGACAAGCTTTTATGGATATTACCTTATCAGTTCTAATGCAGATAGTAAAGACCCAGAAACCAATTCTGATGTAGAAACATATATGTTCGACTTAAACTTATCGTCTGATAAAATTACTGTGAATAATGATGTAACGTATTTAAAGAACTATACAAAATTTGATACTGTTGTGGTTGGAAATAGAAACTTTAGATCTGGAACATTTACAAGCTCTTATTTCCCTACAATCGAAGGTATTTATGATTTTGAAGGTCTAGCTGCTTGGAATGATTATGTGGTCGATTTAACAAATTTCTTACATGATAAGAAATATAAATATCTTAAAAATAGAAATGGAGATATTATAAAAATTATGAGTGAAGGCTCAGGTTCGACTGTTGATGTGAAATATAATGATGATATTAAAATAGGCGAAGATAATGGAAATAAAAATCAGTATTGCGATGTGACAATTTATTATACAGAAATTGGAGAAGTAGAATAACAATTAAACAATACTAGGAGGTGATATATTATAACGGATTGTGAGGAACATACAGAGATGCTAGACGAAAGCATTCTTATTCCATTATGCCGAATTGAGGTATTAAGAAATGAGGATGAATCGGTTCAAAGTTCTTTAATTAAAATGCCACTTGATGGGTCTTCTTTAACCGTTGACTCTTCCTCCACTGGAGTTAAGAGAAGTTTGTCACTAGTATTAGATAATAGTAATAAAGATTTTTTACCAGGGGTAGATTCACTTTGGATGGGGTTTAAATTCCAACTATATTTAGGATATAAAGATAAAGAAGATAATGAATATTGGGAGCCAGAAGGTATTTTTGTAGTACACAATAATGACCCTACTATAACTAGTACTGGTTCAAATAAAACAGTTTCCATAAAAGTTGATGATAAATTTGCATTATTACAAATTCCAATTGGTCATGTTCATACTATCCCATCGGGAAATAGAATTGATGATGCTATAAGAAGTATTTTATTAATGGTAGGAGATAAGAAAGTCCCTATTCTACAATCACTTCCAGATATTGCGCCATTTGATCTCCACTGGGATTCTAGTGCAACATATGGGACTATTATTAGAGATTTGTGTAATGTTTATTCAAGAGAAGGATACTACGATGATACAGGACATTTTGTATTCCAAGAATTTAGGGATGCAAATGTAGTTGAGACAATTCATACATTTAGTACGGAAGAAAACTCATATATGGGTGGAGTTAGAACAATGCAGTTTTCTAAAGTATTCAATCATATTTATGTAACTGGAGCAAGCATGAACTCTGGAAATGTATACACAGGAGAATATGTTAATGACGATTTAACTTCTAACACAAGACGACAATTAATAGGAGACAAGCCTATGCCTGTAATTACAAATGCAAAATTATATAATAATGACTTATGTAATCAACATGCAGTTATGGAAGGAATAAAAGCTAGGCGTGTACAAGAGACAATATCCATTAGCAGCAAAACTTTATTCCGGATAAAGACAAACAAAGCAGTTCTGGTAACAGATTATTCTATCGGATTAGATTATATAAAATTTATTATTCAGCAGTTTAACCTAGATTTAACGGCTAAAACTGCAATGACAATTACTGCATTCTTGTATTCTGATTCGATAGATTTTATGGATAGAGAAACAACAAATACTTCAACTTAAAAGAAGGTGGACGAATGGAACAGAAAAAAATAGCAGATTTAAGGCAAATGAATGACTTTATATCAGAAATTAGATCTTTGGTAAAACAAGAAATAAGTATTATGAATATGCCAAAATATTTCTATTGCAAAGTAATGCAAGTGTACTCAGATATTTACGCAGATGTAGAATGCAATTATGGAACTAGCTCAACAGTATTCACGCATATAGCTAACAAATCTGGTGTTGTTTTAAAAGTTGGTGATATAGTCTTACTAACAGCCCCAATGGGTGATCTATCAGATATGTATATTGACAAGAACCAAAACGCTAATGCTTTAATAAATATGGCACATTTAATTGGGGTTTTAACAATCGGTGGAGAAAATAATACTGCTGGTTTGATTCAGATTATGAGTGGAAATTCACCAACCCCAGCAATAGAGATTGAAGGACACTCAATAAACCTTTACGATTTTCTACAGACATCACTAAAAATAGCGTCTATTTCTACAGATAGAGGAATTAATCCAGGTGGTAATAAAACTGATAGCCCTAGTTTAAATATCATTTCAGAGCTAGGTTGCTCAACTAAAATAGGGATGAGGAACCTAGACGGGAAAACTTTTGATGAAGCAATAACCATAAATAACAAAGCTTATGACAATGTTAGGAAATGTGATATAAAACTTCCTACAAACATTTATCCAAATGGGACTGGAAACTCAGGGTTAGAAATTACTGAAACAGTCACAAATTCTTATGGAAATGTTAATTTTAAACTTGGAAATATAAAAGGAATCAATTCACTAGAATGCATTAACTTAGCTGTTTCAGGTTCTAAAAATTGTACTCAAGATACTAAGAATTTTGGCAAAAGACTATTTCATTCTTTTGAATTTGGAGATGCAATGTTGGGAGATCATGGATTTGGCAAAGTTACTAATGGAGAATGTGTGATAGCAATTAATCCGATTGTTTTAGAAAGTATCGGTGATGAAGAATATAAAGTTGAGTTTAATCCAAACGAGAGTTGCAATTGGAAAAAGACAATTACTCCAAGATATTTTGTAATTACTGCGGATAAGGATATCGAATTTTCATGGGTCATTATGGGAAAGAGACGAGGACTTGAAAATTTAAAGTTGGAATATACAAATAATTTAAACGAGAAATTGACAGTCCCAAACGAAAGAAATATATTATTAAATTGTTTAAATAATGATAGTACGGACTTACTAAATAAGTCGCTATTTAAAGAATTATACAATGGAACAAATTTAGAGGAGGAAATTGAATGAACGAATATATAGGACATAACACAATGATAAGAAATTCCGGATTAACAATTACTTTTGCGTACAACGTTATAGATGATGTTACTAGAATTGTAACAAAATCAAATGTTCAAGAAAGTTTTGTAGTCTTACCTACAGATTTATCTTTAATAGCAGCAAATAGTGTAACAGTAGATGCGATTAATCTTAGATTGAACCCACCAGAAATTGTTATTATTGGCTCTATAACTATAAAATATGTGGATGAAAATGGTATAGAATTAGAAGTTCCTGAAATACTTACAGATTTAAATGCAGGGACATATTTTCATAATGCTAAAGAACTTAAAGGATACATTTTAAATGGTAAGAACATGCAATCAGTAGTAATATCGAGCGATAATTTAGACCCGATTATTACATTTAATTATACAAAAATAGCTGTGACATAAAATACAACAATTAAACAATGATATGCAAAGGAGGTTCTATAATGGGAAAACCAACAACTATAGTACAGGTTGGTAAAGAATTAGAAATCGTGAAAAGTGATGTTAAAAATAATATAGATAATTTAACTACAAAAATAGAAAAAGTTGATTCAGCTTTAACTGATATAGCAATTTATGCAAAGAATTTTTGGATAGAAGGAATGGCAAATTGGACACTAGCTATACAATTATCCATAAATCACATAAAAGATAACGATGGGAAAGGTACAGTAATATTACCAATAGGAGAATTGCTATGTGCAGATGATACCTCAATATTACTACCTTCCTATGTGGGATTATTAGGCAGAGGGAAAGGAGTTACAACTCTGAAAGTTAGTAATGATTGTAGTGTGCCCGTAATCACAAATGAAGACGCTATTAATGGTAATACTTTTATAACAGTATCTGACTTATCTGTGAATGGTAATATGGAAAAAAATACAGCATATAAACCGAATGGAATATATTGTATTACTTTTAAAAACGTAAATAATAGCAAAATTCAAGATGTTATGGTTTATCATTCTTCTGGTGGCGGTATAGCTGTATGGGGAGACGAAAATAAGTCTTATAAAAATAAAATAGACAAAATAGTTGTTGATACAACAGGTCAAAATGATACTTTAGCTCTTGGAAGCTCGTATACAAATGTTACAAATAGTATATTTATAGGAGCAACAGATACAGGCATTGGTGGTCAGTGGGGAGGTAACAATTTCCATCACGATGTAAATATTGTAGACTGTGCTTTTATCGGAAATGTGTTAGGAGTTGCATTTGGGCCATTGGCAACAAATATAGTAAAAATAACTGGTTGTAATTTTAGCGGTAATTCTCTTAATATGTGGGTAAATGGTTGTGAAGATTGGAAAATTTATAACAATACATTTGGAGATACTACAAAAATTGATACGGGGAATATAAGATTTGAAACTAATACAAATATTGACATTCACGATAATACTTTCAGAGGACAGTCACATAGTATAATTTGGGTTTCAGCTCAAATATTAGCTTACGGTGAGTCAGTATTTGAAGGCAAATCTAATGCTATAAAAGTTCATAATAATACTATATGTGGGAATTTAAATAATTATGGCATTGAAGCAACTTCATATGGAAGCTTTTCTAATAATGTAGACGGAGGAAATCCGTCTACAGCTGATTTAGAAAAAGGTACATTATTTGAAGGACTCGAAATTTACGATAATGACTTTACAAGTTCCTGTTCGATAAAAATTTCTCTAGTAACTCAAGGAAAATGTATAACTAGAGATGTTAAAATCAAAAATAATAGACGATGTATGAGTTACCAAATAGCAGGGGGATATACTGATAGTGCTGATGAAAATAACTCCATAGATAATATTGACACTGATATAGTCTATGGAAAAGAATTTTTAAATCAATATGATGCAATACCATACTGGTGTAGAACTGCATACATCTCTAGTCAATCTAATGTAACTATGGCAAGTAGGTTAATAAAGGATGGTTTTAATGGACAAAGAATGACAATTATAAATAATGGAGTTCCATCAATAACTTTGAATGATGATAGTCTAGCCCCATATTATAGTAATGTAAAATTACGTGCTGGAGTTAAAACATTAATGATGGGTATGTATGATGCAATAGAACTTATATATAGTTCAACAATAGGGTCATGGATTCAAATTTAAACCCATTTAATACTTCATATTATAAAATGAATAATAAACATTTACAAAACGATTGTAATCAATTTCCTCCTATAGCATCATAAGTTTATAGAAAATTATGTATTACATGAAAAAGGACAAATTTGCAATACTTTCATAATTATTATATAATATAACGGTGTTTAAATTTAGGAGGAAACAAATTGAAAAATAAGGAAATGACAATTCTAAAAGCTTTAGGTATTATATTTGTAGTTATCGGTCATAAATATGATCCATTTACGTGGTTTCCAGTATATAGTTTTCACATGGCAGTGTTCTTTTTTGCATCGGGATATTTTTACAAAGAAAAATATGAGGATAATGTTTTAGTTTATATAATTAAAAAAATAAAGAAGACTATCCCAGTATATTTTGCATTCAATTTATTTTATATGATAGTAACTTTTGTACTCTATAAAAAGTATAAAATATTATTAGGAAGTTTACCTAATTTAAGGTCATTTTTTCTCGTACCATTTGAAAACGGACATCAATTTCATTTGTTTTTAGCTTCATGGTTTATGATAGCTTTACTAATTATACAAATAGCTTTTATAATAATATATAAATACATTAAAAAGGTAAATAAAAATATACACATACATTTTATATTTTTCCTTGCAATAGGAATATTAGGAACATATACGGCCAAATATGTTACATTTGCAAATAAACCACTTATACTAATTTTAATAAGGACTTGTGTTGGTTTATTCTTTTATTATCTAGGATTTTATTATAAGCAAAATGAAAATAGAAATATATTTAATTCCGTTGTGGGATTGATTGTGCTTATCATACAAGTTATTTTATTAATGAATTTCAAAGATATAACATATAGTTTAGTATGGGGACTTTTCAATGGATATATAGTTTTACCTTTTGTAGTTGGTATTACTGCAATTTATATATATTTATTTTTATCTAAAGCCTTATCAAAGATTCTTAAAGACAATGATATATTATACAAAATTGGTGAGAACACATTAAGTATTATGATAAACCATTTGTTTGTATTCTTTATAATCAATTATGTAATATTAAAGTTTACTCATGGTGATTTAGGGTTATTGGGAAGTGTGTGGTTTGGTTATAAACTTGAATCTTATTGGTTTATATATGTTATATTAGGAGTATTGGTGCCTGTTTACTTGGCTGTGATTTTCAAAAAATATAAGAATATAGTTGTGAAAAATATAAAATTAAAATGTATCAATAAAAAGTTAATAAATAAATTATCAATTAAGGAAGCCGATTAGGCTTTCTCTTTTTATGTCCAAAAACACAATAAAAACAGTATTTTAAAGTTAAAAATGAGGTGAGAATATGTAATAGTGCAGGATTTAAAGGATATACAGCAAGAAAAAAATATCAATTTTAGGAGGAATAATCAATGGGAAGATTAGGAAGTTCATTTATAGGCTCACCAAATTTGCAAACATCAACTACAAATTTAGAAATAATTCCAAGTGGATTAGCAGCATACAAATTTTCATTTAGAAATGATCAAATTTGTCACATCAAAATTAATAATGGGAATCTAATCTATCTGAGAGCATCACAAGGATTTGAATCAGATGAGGTAGATAAAGAGATTCATTCTTTCGTGATAGTGGAAGCAAATATTATCTTTAACTTTATAGGTGCTATATAGGAGGTGAATTAAATTATGAGTTTATTCGGAAGCTTTTCATCAAAAGGGGCAGATGGTTTGTCTTCTGTTTTCTTTGCTGAGTTTGTAGCGGTAGCAAGTTTGACTACAAATTGCACTCACTTGTTAAGTTTCAATCCAAGTCATGACCAGTTGATAGTAACAGGTAAATATGGAGAGGAGCTAACAAAGGGAAGTCATTACACAGAAAATAGTAATAATGTGTCAATAGATTTGGTCTCATGGAGTCTAGAAAAAGGCAATAGGATTAAATTTATGCTATTAAAAAATATAAAATAAGTATTTTAAAAGATATGTAACAACTAAACAATAATATTAAGGAGGATTAAATTATGAAACCAGAATTAGATCAAAAATTAGACACACTTACCTCGGGCTTGGATAATATGACGACATAACTAATGAACGCATATATATTATGTGTTCACTTTTTTAGAATTAACGTATAATATAATGATATACAAATAACGGGAGGTGTTTTTATGACAAAAGAAAATTTTGAAGAGCAATATTGTAAAAAATCAAATATAACTTTAGAATTTTATCATGTAGATTTTGTAACATTGCATTGTAAGTGTGGAGAAAAAGGTTGCAAAGGGTGGGCTTGTGTTACAAATAAACCTTCTAGCATAAAAGCGCATAAAGATTTATATATGTAAATTGAAGGAATTTCACCTTTTATATAGAATAATGTTATAAAAGAGGTGGTTTTCATGAGATTAAGAGGTATAAATGGTAAAAGCTACGGTGGGGAAATTCAATATTACAATTTATTTGTCTAGTATGATATTGGATAATAATCTAAAGTAAATACAAAATTAAATAACACATCACGAAAAGAACTTTTCTTAGTTCTTTTTATTTTACCCATTTATAAATCAATATAAACGGGTAAGTTTAGAATTTAAAAAACATAAAAAATAGAGGAGTGACTAATATGAAATTATTAGGTAAAATGTATGCTAAAGGAAATGTTGGGATTATAAAAGAAATCGGAATTAATGAATACTTATTTGAGGGATTTATAGGTAGCAGTACAAAATTCATAGAACAATGGTATTCTGATGATTGCTCATTCGACTATTTTGAAACAACTATAGAAAGAGATGGATATTTTGTTACAAATGCTTCTGAGCTAATTGAAAATAAAATAATTTTTCTAAATAGGACAGGCCTTCAGAAAAGAGTTGGGGCAGAGTGGATTAATATTACAGAATCTCCAGACGCTCCAATTATAGTTCATAATAACATTACAGAAATAGTTAATGCAAGGAATTCTACTGCACTATTAATAGCTTACCCAAGTGTAGATGCTAGACTAGAAAATTTTGAGACCTTAGTTTCAAATAAAAAGACATTAGAAAATACAGCAACTGCAACTGTTAACAATGCTACAAATATTATAATCGGAATTAAAGGATATGACAAAGCAAAGGATTTCTTAGAAGTAACAAGCTTAAGGTATGGGAATCTGTTAAGAACTGGTAGTCATTATGATATAAGCTCAGACAGTAAAAGTATTAATTTAATTGGTTGGTCATTAGACTTAGGTCAAAAATTATACTTTAAAATATCTAAAAATGGTAAATAGGAAGGAGAAATTATGAAAATAATAAATAAATATTTATTTACAAATTTTACTAAATATACGGGAGGTAAAAATTTATGTTACCAGAATTAGATGAAAAATTAAGTTCTATTGATGCGCAATTGGCTGATATTCCGCAACAATATGAAGCATTAGCACAATCGAGTAGACCACCAAAACAAGGCATTATGACAAGTTCCAACAAAATAATTTATAAAAAATCAGATACAGAATATAACATAGTGCAAGTTGCTAATAAACAATGTGTATTATATGTATTAAAAAAAGGTGATGGTGGTGGTAATGTTGGAGACACAGGCGGTATATGGGACTTAACGCGAATACAACAAGTGACAAAGGTGGCCGATGCTTTTGTTTATTGGTGGGATGCACCTATTAGTGGAAATTTAACTCAAGTAGTTGCGCCTGGGATAATGGGTGCTTATGATTCGTCTTTTGCAAATACCACAAATGCAAATACCTCTAGAATTTTTGGTAGTCAAGGTCAAAACGGACTAGCGTTATGGAATATTGCTCCTGCTGATTCTGCAAGTTGGAACATGACATCAAGGGCAAAGAAAAAAATAACATTAGCTTTGGTAGTTGACCAATATTCAACTAATGCGTTAGATATATCATTAAATGATATATTAACCAAAACTATTGACCTTACTGAATTAAATTCGAATCTAGCTGGTGGTGAATATATTTTTATAGACATTCCAATTCCATTTTGTAAATCTGCTAAAACATATAAAGTAACTTTAAAAAATAGTGGTACAGGAAAATTAAGACCTATATGTTTCAATTTTTCGCTTTTAAAAGACTATGATGAATCACAAGCGGTAAACAATTTTAAAGTATTTCCTACCTCTGAAGATTTTATAAATGGTTCAGGCGCAAATGATTATGCTTTTCATGATATGGACACAGATAAGTGGATAGGTAGTTATCATGGTGGCGAAACTGTTTCGAATGCAATATGTACCTTCAATGACAATCTAGGCATGTCATATGTTTATAATGATAGTTCTATAGATATGTCAAGTATAGGTATTGGGGCGTTTTGGTTAACCAAAGAGTTCCAAATTACTCAAGTATCAACTTTATTAGCAAAGGCAAATATGTGTTCAACTTTTGATTTTTCAATTGATGGAACTGTAGAAATGCGATTTAGTATTACAAATAATACAATTAAAACAGATTATTTTTATACTGCATTGACGTGTGTGCAACCAAGTTTCGATTATTTAAGTTATCCAACATTTACAACTGTAGCAGATAAACTAGATGGTGGAGGGATTATGAATTTAAACGGTGTCGTAGATGGCATGGTTGCACAATATAATTCAGTTAAAAAACTTGAAGTTATAAGCAGATTTACACAGTTTAGCAATGGATATAATCGTTTTCCTAATCAAATATGGTCAACTGATAATTATAAAAAACATTATTATGGAATAGTTAGAGGATATGCATTGGGAACGGTTATTCCTAGCTTAACGTGGTCAAAAGGACTAGATTTTATAATTAAGTAACTTACGTAGTTGGTCTAACAATAACTAACTTTAAATGTTGTAATAAATACATGGATACAATTAGTATTGGTAGCGACTATTCCACCTTAACGGCTGACCCTGATTTAACTTACCGCCCAATGTCCTTCTATACCACACTAAAAGATAATATCACCACTAATTTTAATACAATAACTGTTAGCGTGGAGTACGTATACAATGCAGACAAAACTGTTAATGATTTTGTGTTGGCTACATGGTCGACTAATAAACTTGTGCTGACTTGCAAAAATGTTAAACAAGCGTTCAACAGAAGTATGCTGGCATTGGCATTATGCCATGTACACCTTTAATGATTGATAATACAACATATTTTTATTCTGTTGAAACATCTAAGTATGTTTCAACAGAATCTCCGAAAATTAAGTGTTACGTGCAAATAAAAACAATAATGTAAATCATAATCGCTATATAATAAAAAAAGGAGGAATTAATTATGAGTATAACAAAAATAATAGGTCAGGTGCAAAAAATTGATTCGCAATTGTCTGAAACGGCGAAACAAATAGCAGATATTACGCAACGAAAATTTAAACCACGATTAGGGATATCTCCATTTATTCTAGTAGGAAGTGATACAGATGGTAATTATACAACTGGACAAATAGATAGCTCATTAAACATTTATAAAGATTTGGGATTTGATTCTATGCCTGTAGTCGTTCATCAAGTTTACAATTCAACTACTAATACATGGAGCTTAGGCGAAAGTTTGTCTAAAATACAATACTTAATTGAAAAAGCTCAAAGTTTGGGGCTTAGAGTAAGTTGCATAAAATATCATACTAAAAATGCAGAAGATGGTTGGCTTACGCTTGATAAAGCGAAATGGGCAACAGCTCACACATCAGATATAACTTTGTTGTCAGACACGTTTCAGACTTATGGAATAAAATATTTTACTATTATAAATGAATCACCTAAAATTTGTGGAGATGCAGGATACGAAAGTTATATATTAAATATGTTTACAACTCTAAAAAGTAAAGGGTATAAAGTTGGAGTTAGTTGTTCTGATTTTAACGCAGTTGATAATTTACCAAGTAGTATAAAAAGTGCAAGTGATTGTTTATTTGTAAATTTATATCCACCAATATCTAACAAGGGCGTTAATACAACTTTTGAGGACGGCTATTATGGTTGGGTAGCAAATATAACGTTAGGTTGGATAAAATACTTCAAAACTCAATACCCTAACCAATCTATAATAATAAGTGAAGCAGGAACACAGGATTATTGGGAAGCTTTACTACAACCTTCTAATTATACATGGGATACTATGACGATTTCAAATGGTATGGCACAGTCTATATTCTTATATGGATTATTTGAATATCTAAAGGATAGTGGGATTGAAGAAGTGTGGGTGTGGTATTCGGTAAATTTCCCACCAGTAAAAAAACTTATATCGGAATATATAAAGGGAGTGTATATAAATGAATAATGTATTATTACAAAATGATTTGGTTACACGTAATTGGAGTGCATCATACACAGGGTATGCACCTATTTTTAGATTAAAAACAACAAGTTATATTTATAATCAATATACACACGCTAGTTGTACATTTAAAATATACCATTATGATGAAACACAAGTGTTTATTAAAGAATATTATGTATCAGCAAATAGAAATGGCGGAGTAGATTTAGTAATTTTTAAGGATTTAACACCCGAAAATTTAGATTTAGATTGCGTTGCAGAGTTAAAGGATGAATACCTAACGATATACGTAAAAGGTAAAATAGCAGGTAAATCTATTTTTGTACAATTTACAAGAGCGGACAATAAGGGATTTATAGAAGAATTGCCATTTTCTAAGTTTAGTTATAGTGATTTCACTACTATAACATACCCTGTTAAAGACGTATTGGTTAACAGAAATGTTAGTACTTTAAGTAAAAATACAATTAAAGTTGATGGAACTGTTAAAGGATATAGTCAAATAGCTACGGTTACAGTTAGTGCTGTATCCCAAGGTGTTACTCTATCGCTCTTAATAGCAGGGATGAGTAACGGTAACCCAGGTAGTAAAATTGGATTGGCAGTAATAAAGATTTTTAAATTAGATGCATCGACCGTAGTAACCAAATTTTCATCCACGATAGCATATGATAGCGATAGCTCTTTTGGAAGTTATAGTTTAGTATCGGTTCAAACAGATGTTAATACAGTTAATATATATTTAGTTCATACTATTTCTAGCTTTGACTCGTATATTATTAGTCCGACCGTATACGACATGCAAAGTAGTAGTGCTATTATAAAAATGATTCCAGTTCCAACAACAATTGACGTGTTGCCAAGTGGTAATCAAAGCTTATTAAAAAATTATATAGAAAAAGGGACATTAACATTTTCTAACAGTTGGGTTGCAACTCCTGACAATATAAATGAATATGTTAGAGAAGGGAATAAAGTAACTTTAACCGTAAATTGCAATGGCGGAACAATAGCAGGAGGGTCAACATTACTAGTACTACCATATCCACCAAAAAATACTTCCATATTCACTGTTCACGTAAATGATGGTACTACGAACAGTGTTGGAGTAATGACAATGTATAGCTCTGGAAACGTGAAAATCATTGAAGTAACAGGAAATACTAGACTGGCTTTCCAATATGTTTATTATATCTAGTCTTGCAATATTGGAAGAGAAATTGTACATGTATCTTGTTACAAGACGGCTAGATGGATTAGCTGAAGTAACTTTAAAAGGATATCAAAGGGAAATAATGAAGTTTTCACAAACAATTTACAAACCAATGAATATGATTAATACATTTGATTGCAGAAGATATTTATCAACATTCTTTGGTAAAGTTAAAAAGAACACATATGCCACTAAGGTCACAACATTAAAAACTTTTTTCAGTTGGTTGACTAATCAAGAAATGATAGAAAAAGATCCAATGAAATCAATCCCCACACCACCTCAAGATAATAATGTAAGAGAAGCCTTGACTCAAGAAGAACTAGAGAAAATGAGGAATGTTTGCACAAAAATAGTACCAAAATTAATAACATCTAAGTCAGCAAGTTTATTAGAGTTCTTTTATTCCACTGGATGCAGATTGAGTGAAGTTTATTCTGTAAATATAAGTGACATAAACTGGAACGAAAGAAGTTTGTTTGTAATAGGGAAAGGTTCAAAAAAACGTAAGGTTTATTTCTCTGTTAGATGTAAAGTCTTATTGCAAAAATATTTAAAAGATAGAACAGACAATGAAGATGCTCTATTTGTTACAAGCAAATTCCCAATAAATAGATTAGGTAAAAGATCGGTAGAGAATGCAATTGGGAATATAGGTACAGTTAGTAAAATTGGGAGACAAGTATATCCACATATCTTAAGGCATAGCTATGCCTGTGAATTTATTAATCGAGGAGGGAATTTGGCTTCTTTACAAAAATTAATGGGGCATTCTTCGATGGAGACTACTTTAATTTATGCCAAAATGTGTGATAGCAGAGTAAAACAAGAATATGGCAAAATGATTTAAATAGAATTATACAATCAAACAATAATGTGTATTCTTTTAAAATAACTCTTTTAAATGTTAAAAAACAAGTAAGAGATAGGTTAATTCCTGTCTCTTTTTATTATGTAAAAAAATAAACAATACTGTAAAAGGACGTGATTTGTATATGGCAAAGAAATTAAAGAACATGACAGAAGAAGTGTATGAATTATGCAATGAGTACAATAAGCAAATAATTGAAGAATTTATAGATAGTAGTGACGAATTGTCTCCACAAACTAAACCACAATATCGTTCATCACTTCGTATCTGGATAAATTACATTAGAGAATATTGCAACAATAAACCACTTTATGAGATTCAAAGTATGGATTATAAAAAATTTCAAAGTTGGCTGTTCAATAATGGTTTAGGTGAAAGCGCTATTAGATTCAAGAGAGCTGCTGTAAGTACATTGAATAATTATATAATGCTTTATTACCAAACTCAGTATCCTACTTTTAGAAATTTTGTTAATAAAGGAATTAAAGTTCCAAGTCTTGGAGAAGTAAATGTTAAAAAACCTTTAACTCCAGTAGAATATACAAATCTATGTGACAAACTAGAAGAATTAGAAGAATGGGAAAAGTTAGCTTATCTAAAATTCACATATTCAACAGCATGTCGTAGGACAGAAAGTTCTTTACTCCTAAAAGAAGTAATAACTTATTCTCCTAAAATATCGAAAGTTAAAGTGAAAGATGATCAAGGAAACGAAACAGCAATAGAAGTGTGCTCATACAGAACCCATGATATCCGTTGCAAAGGCAAAAGTTCGCTTGGTAAAATAAGAAAATTGCAGTTTTCAGAAGAAGCTATGGAAGCTTTGAAGAAATGGATAGAAGTTCGTGGAGAAGATGATTGCCCTTATATGTTTATAACAGGAAGCGAAGGGAGTATTCATGGAAGACCTCCACAGAATTTTAATTATTGGTGCAATACTTTGTTCACTTCAATTGTAGGTCGAAGAGTACATCCACATTTATTTAGAGAATCCCGGGCTACAAATTTAGTGCTACATTCAGGAAAAACTTTAGAAACTGCTCAAAAATTATTGGGTCATCAGAGCGTAGAAACCACAAAAATTTATGTAATTCGTGAAGATACTGACGACGCAGATGAGGCATTTACAGATTAACTAGAATCTAAGGAAAGAAGTGGAATCCAATGTTTAAAAACGAGAGGAGAAATTTATAATGGCAGAAGAAAAATGCATAAACGCCCTTCATGAATATCAATTTAAAGAACTGTTAGAAGCAAAAGAAGATCACGATAAAAGAATAAAATTACTTGAGGAACACAAAACGCAAATTACACTTGAGTTCTCTAATTTAAAGCATAATCAAGCTGAACAAAAAGCTTTAACTTTAGAATTAGATAGAGCTTCAAGAGATAAGAATGAGAAATTGTTTGATAAAGTATTCACGTCTCAAGATGCAGTATTAACTAGGGTTTTAGAAGCTATGTCTAATAATAATAAAAACAAAACAGAAGTAACAAAAGGGAAGCTTGCGCTATATAGTTCAGTAATTTTAGGATTATTCGCATTGATTACAGTTATTCTTGAGAAGTTTGTATTTTAATAATAGATTAAAAGAATTGAGGTGTGAGGTTGCAAATGAATAATTTTAAAAAAGAGATAATCCATTATAAATGCCACCGATGAAAGTTGCAAATGTAATTTCATATCTCAATATTTTTTATATTAACATTAAAAATATTGCTTGTCAAATAAAAAAAATAATAAACATAAAAGGAGAGATTATTAATGAGTAAAATGATAATAGGTGTTAGAGGTGGACATTCACCAAATTGTACTGGTGCTTGTGGTTATTTAAATGAACAAGCAGAGGTTAGGAAAATTTCTTATAAGTTAATGGAAAAACTAAAACAAAGAGGATATACCGTTATAGATTGTAATAGTAATAGCGGGTCAGTGAATGGTGAATTAAGTGAAGGAACAGACAAGGCAAACGCTAATAATTGTCAACTATATATTCCCTTACACATGAATGCGTCGGAGACTAGTCAACCTCATGGTGTAGAATGCTGGTGTTATGGTTCTAATAGTAAGATGGCAATAGAAATAGGCAACAATATAAACAAAAACTTATCTTCTTTAGGATTATCCAACAGAGGTGTGAAATTTAGTACAGGGTTTCATGATACAAGAGCAATAAAAGGACAAACTTGCCTAGCAGAAATTTTATTTTGTGATAACAAATCAGATTCAGATATATACAATAAAGTAGGAATAGACAGAATAGCAGAAATTTTAGCACAAAGCATTGATGGTAATGTAATAGATAATTCTACGCCTCAACCTCCTGTAGATAAACCTTCTACTTACACTTCCGTTAAAAATGGCGTTGTTACGGCTTCCGTTTTAAACATTAGAGAACACGCTACCACAAATTCTTCTATTGTAGGAACTCTTAAAAATGGCGATAAAGTTAGAGTTGCTGGTAAGGTTGGTAATTTTTATAGTATATTTTTTGGAGAACATGGAGCATGGGTTGGTTGTGATTATATAAAAGACGCAACGGGCACAATAACTCCTTCTGTAGTAAATCCTTCAGTTCCAAAAACAGGAATAGTTACTGCAAGCGTTTTAAATGTGAGGTCAGGTGCGGGAACAAACTACAGTATTATCGGTAGCTATAATAAAGGGGATACAGTTCAAATAGCTAGAAAGGTTGGAAACTTCTATGAAACTTATTATGGGAATCATGGTGGCTGGGTTTCTGTAGATTATATAAAATAAATATAAGTATACAAGTAATAATAAAATACTAGGAGGAATTAATAATGAAAGAACAATTAATCGGTCAATTTGTAAATTTTGCATTAGGAGCACTAGGCTTGGTGTCAGCATTTGTATTAGCTAAGGTTGGGCAATATTTGGAGGAAAAGAAAAAGAAAACTGTTGCAGAAAAAGGTATCTCAAATTATAATCGTGGACTTACGATAGCTCAAGGTCTGTTTTTAGTATTAGAACAAGAATTTAAAGAAATTTCTAAATCTGGATTAGAAAAGAAGGCTGAAATGGACAGTAGATTATTACAATTAATTCCAGAACTTAGTGTTACAGAATTAGATGCAATTAATAAACAGATATGTGATGACTTTAAAAAGAATGTCATAGAAGTTATAGCAACTCCAGCTACAATAGCAGTAGAAGCTCCTGTGGAGTCTGTATAGGCAGTATAGCAATAAGGACAAGCAAATATACCTATGAAAAATAGATGTGTTTAACATCATATAAAAGATGAATTTTAAAAGAAGTTTAAGGAGTCATATTAATTTATGGTTCCTTTTTACTATGTAAAAAAATAAGGATATATAATATTGTAGATTAATTTCTACTTTACTATGTATCCTTATTTTTTTCGCTAATTTTAATATGATTGCTAGTTTATATCATATAACTTTATTTATATTATGTACCTTTTTAGGGTAAATTATACATCTATAAATACAATTTTGTCTCTCCCCTTCCAATATTTATTGTAAAACTCTTCGACCTAAAATTATTAAATTGAGAGGAGAGAATGATCCCAAGTAGAAATACTTCCATCTTTATAAAATATAGAAATTAATTCTTCACTTACTTCTATCCTGGATATATGTTGTTTGATAATCTCGTCTGATATAATATCTGTATACAGATGCAATTTTATTATATGTAATATATCAGATTGATGGACAACGACTCTCTGGCAATACGAGGATCCGTAATTTTTATATCCTCCGCACACATAGTTATATGCTTTCCCCTCTTGTTTTCCATTAAATTTCTTTCCACATGATTTACATATTATTAGTCCTTTAAATAAATTCATTATCATGTCACCTACTTCTAAATAATCATTGCCAAGCATATACCTTAACTATATTATTAACATAACCAATGAATTTGTCAAACCCTATATATTAATATATATGTCGACATTAAAGGTTTTAGTTCTAGCAACCCCATAACGAACATATGGTATATCTAGGTCTGTGTGTGACCATTTATATCGAGTAGTGGGCCTGATAGTTTACTCAAATATCTTCTTCTTTCATAATCACTACAGCTACATCGCTTCTCATAAGATCCATAATATCCACAAGGACATGGATTTAAAGCACTTACAAACATAAAGTTTGATGGATATTCTACGGTTCCATTTATTCTTGAAATATTAATTTTTCTATCCTCTAAAGGCTGTCTTAGTATTTCTATTACATTTTTTTTAAATTCTAATATTTCATCTAAAAACAATACTCCTTTGTGTGCTAAAGAGATTTCTCCAGGTATTAACTTATTTCCACCACCAACCAAAGCAATTCGTGATATAGTATGATGCGGACTCCTAAACGGTCTTTGCAGAATAATCCCTCCATTATCACCAAGATTTCCAGAAACACTATAAATTTTAGTAACCTCAAGTGATTCCTCTTGACTTAAAGATGGTAGTATAGTAGGAATTCTCTTAGCCATCATGGATTTACCTGAACCAGGTGGACCATACATAAGTAAATTATGATTTCCTGCAGCAGCTACTTCAATAGCACGTTTTGAGCTTTCTTGTCCCATAACGTCTTCATAATCTAACTCTTCATTTATTAATATTTCTAAATCATTGCACTTCTTATAAGGCAACAAGTCCTTATAAGTTAAAAAACTCACTACTTGATTTAAATTATCTAAAGGAAATATCTTTGCAGATTTAACAAGACTACATTCTTTTGCGTTGTTACTAGGAACAATAAATTTTTCAATTCCGTTTTCTATTCCTTCCATAACCACAGGTAATGAGCCTCTTACTTTCCTTAACTTTCCAGACAAAGATAATTCTCCGATAAAAAGGTAATCGTTAATATCATTAACAATAATTTGTTTAGTTGCCAGAAGTATCCCTATAGCTATAGGCAAATCAAATAGAGAACCTTCTTTTTTCAAATCTGCTGGTGCTAAATTTATAGTTATTCTATTTACTGGAAAATCAAACCCTGAGTTTAGTATTGCAGAACGTACTCGCTCTTTTGATTCTTTAACTGCAATATCTGCAAGTCCAACAATGTTTAAAGCAGGTAACCCTCGAGTGATATCAATTTCAACAGTAACTATAACCCCTTTAATTCCTGTAAAAGCAGCAGACATAATTTGTATTGCCATATTATCACCTTAACCTTTATTATTCCTTCTATTTCATAATTATTGACAAAATAATTTTCTGTAAACTCATTATTCATATAATTTAGTTCATTAAAGCTTTTTATTTTAAACAAAAAACAAAAACACAGGCATAATAACTTTACCTGTGCTATAAGTTGGGTTAAATCTGACCTAAGACAACGCATCCAAACTTAGATACCATGCTACTTATTCCGTTAATTTTTACATAACCCTCATTTTTTATTTAAGAGTAATACTGATTTTACAGCTTCTCTAATCTCTTCATATGACGTGCATCTGCAAATATTGGATTGAAGCCATTCCTCAATAGTTTCGTCATCTGCATCCGGGTGAATGGTTATAAGTCCATAACAGTTCATTATGAAACCTGGAGTACAATATCCACATTGAAAACTCCATTTATCTATAAAAGCTTTTTGAATTGGCTCTTCTTTTAAGCCTTCAATAGTGGTCACTTTATGTCCAATAGCTTCAACAGCTAGCATAATACATGATTTAACAGGCAATCCATCTAAGAGTACAGTACATGTACCACAATCTCCATTTTCGCACCCAGCCTTTGCTCCAGTTAGTCCCAATTGTTCTCTAAGCACTCTAAGTAGGGTATCCGCAGGCCTAATAATTAACTTTCTCTTTTCCCCATTAATATTGAGTTCTATTTCTGATGTTTCAATATATGATATCATTTCCCTTCACCATCCAGTATTTCCAAAGTATAATCTAGTAAATTTCTTAATACGAACTTCTTATATTCAGAGGAACCCTGCATATTGCCTAGTATAGGAGCAGGCAAATGACTTATCGCCTGTTCTATCCTTTCCTCCTTTGAAATATTTTTGTTATTTATATACCCTTCCATTTCTATAGACCTAAATGGAAAAGCACAAACCCCGCTAAATGCCATTTGAATATTATTATATTTACTAAGTGCAGCCATACTAATTAAAGGGTACCCTATCTTTTCTTGTTTGGTCTTCTTTATACATATATTAGGCAAATCGGAATAACTCATATCTGTTGTCAATTGAAAAAGCAATTCTCCTTTTTCCAGTTGAAGACTTTGATTAAAAGCACGATTTATTGGAACTATCCTTTTACCTTTTTCTCCATATATAACTGCATTGCTATCTGCAATTAAATGGCCTAAAATCGCTTCCTTATATATGATTTTGCCACAAATATCCCCTCCTACAGTTATCATATTACGCGATGTATGATCTGCCGGAAAGTTTGCTGTCTTACTTAGGAATGGGATTAATTTATTCTCGGCAATGCGAGCAAGTGTAACTGCAGCTCCTATTACTAGCTGGTCACCTCTTTTTTCAAATACATTGCACTCAGAAATTCCTTTAGTGTCTATTACTGCCTTTGTAGATATATCATTTCTCCTTGCCATAGTGATTATTTCTGTACCACCCGAATAATATAAAGGCTCCTTACCGCTCTGGCGAAGATTGTGATACAGTTCTACTGCCTCATCTAATGAATCAGGTTTATAATACTCAAAATTCAATGCAATCATTATTGTCCTCCCTCTTTTGCTTTCCATATGAACTCAGGAGTTAACGGCAATTGGTTAAGGGGGACATTTGCCGCATAAGATAAGCTGTTTGCAAGCGCTGCTGGCATTCCAATTACACCATGTTCTCCAATTCCTCTTGCACCATATGGGGCGTCTATTTGTGGAGTTTCTATAAAGTCTACAAGATACTCTGGAGTTTCTCCAAATCTCGTAATTTCATATGTTCTTAGCTGCTTATTCTGAATAATGCCTTTATCCGTAAACAAAAATGCTTCTCTACTAGCAAAACTCAATCCCTGGCTCATACCACCAGAGATTTGACCTTTTGCAATCGCTGGATTAATAACCTTCCCTGCATCTATAACACAAGCTGCCTTTGTAATTTTGTAGGTATATTCCTTTTTATCAAATTCTACTTCTACAGCTGTTGCACCAACAGTCCACTCTGGACCTGGATTACCCTTGCCAGTTTCAGGATCTAATCCTGTTAGATGTTTTAAAACAAAACTTCCTCTTCCAATAACCTGTCCTCCAACTGAATTTCCATTGGGATAGGTATAGCCAAATGCTATTTTACTTATTTTTATTCCTATTTGGAGATTGTCTTTTAAAAATACTCTTCCCCAACCAACTTCCAGTTCATCGGTGGAACACCTTAAAGGAATAGCTGCTGTTATACATAGTTGATCAATGGCATCCTCAGCTGCTCTAAGTATTGCTCTACCAATCAGCAAAATAGTCCTGCTTGCAGCTGTTTTCCAGTGATCTGGAGATGTCTGAGTATTAACATCCATCACTACATGGATTTGATCTACATCCATTTTCATTTTTTCTGCTAATATCTGTGCCAAAGCTGTTTTAGTTCCCTGCCCCATTTCAACTGCACCACAAATAAGATTAATGCTTCCATCCGGATTAAAGGTAAGAATTGCTCCTCCTCCTGCATTTAAAGCTGTATTTGAATTCTTCCAGAAGAAGCTTATACCTTTAGCCTTCACTTTACCATCCTCGGTTTCAGCTATTCTTCCCTCTTCCCAATGTATTAGTTCAGATAACCTTCCAATACACTTTGGTAAATTTCCCAAATTACTTCTAGTGAGTAAAGTTTGAGTAGGGCTAGTATCCCCTGGTAATATTGCATTTCTTAATCTTAATTCTAAAGGATCCATCCCAATCTTATCCGCTAGTATATCGATTATTCTCTCTATTGGGAATGTAAGCTCCGCATGACCGAAGCCTCTGAAAGCTGCAGCATAAGGATGATTTGTATACATACACAATGAATCACACCATACATTTTCAATATTGTATGGCCCTGTACAGTCTATAGCAGCTGCCCTGCTTATAATTACCGCTCTATCTGAGTATGCACCTCCATCAAATAAATATGTTATCTTTGCAGCAGTTAGCCTCCCATATTTTGTGCATCCTAGCTTAACTTTTGCATCAAGACCTATATGAACTGGAGATGTAATCATATCTTCTTCTCTTGTATTTGTAAGTTTAACTTGTCTTCCTCCAACCGCCTTTGAACACAAACAAGCAATGAATTCTAGCTGTACAGCTGTTTTACCTCCATAAGCCCCACCTACTAAAGGTACATTAACAATAACCTTACCAGGGTCAATTTTAAAGAAATCACTTATAAGCTTTTTTATTACAAAGGGTGCCTGAGAAGCAGAGTATATAATAACCCTACCATCCGGTAATATTTCTGCCCGTACACACCTGGTTTCCATAGCAGCATGATCTGAGGGCGGAAAAGAAAAGCTAGCTTCAACAGTTACCTCACTTTTATCCAAAGCCTTTCTAATATCACCTTTTCTTATTTTAGTTCTGTTAGCAATATTTGTATTAGCTTCTGACAGCGTATCATCTATAATTGTATATTGACCAAGATTTTCATGAACCAATGGGGCATCTTTTTTAAGAGCCTCGCCAGGAGAATTTACAACTTGCAAAGGTTTATACTGTATTTTTATAAGCAAAGCCGCTTTTTCAGCCTCGATTTCGCTATCAGCCACCACCACCGCCACGGGTTCACCATTGTATCTTACTTTATCTATTGCAATAGGATGTCTATCAATAATAGTTGATCCTATAAGCTGCGGAAAGTACTTGCCTGTTATTACCGCCCTAACTCCTGGAGATTTTAATGAATCTGCATATTCAATAGATTTTATTTTTGCATGAGCATGAGGACTTGTTATCATTCTTGCATATAAAAGTCCTGGAATTTGATAATCATTGGTATATTTAGCCATACCTGTTACTTTATCTAAAGACTCTTTTCTAGGCACACTTTTACCTATATTATTTATTTTATGCATAGACTCTCCTTTAAATAATATTCATATACTTTTATAATGTATTTATTATTGTTAATCATTATGAATTTATTTCAGGCTGAGGTGCTCAAATGAATTATCAAAGAAATAGTAGCATATGATCCTGATATCTTATGGATACAGTGTAATTGACTAAATCAAATTGACATCCAGTTAAGTTTTAATTATTTATATGCTGATATCTCTAAAAGCTTATCAACAGTAACGAAGCTGTATCCCATTTCTTTAAGCTTTGAAATAATTTGTGGCAGTGCCTCGGTAGTGACTTTTTTATCTTCATTACAATGCATTAAGATTATTTCTCCAGGACGTACGTTTTCAACTACATTTTTAACAATATTATCAACTTCACATTGCTCCCAATCTAAGGTATCGGTGGACCAAATTATGTTTTTGTAATTTAATGTTGTTAAAGAATTCTGAACAGCATCATTTGTATCACCATAGGGTACTCTTATTAATGCAGGCGTTTTTCCTATTACCTTATTGATTTCATTTTCAGTTAAAGTTACTTCATTCCTAATTTCAGCTGCATTAATAGTGGCGAAGTCTTTATGAGCCCAACTATGATTTGATATTACATTTCCATCTTCATAGGCCTCTTTAATTATGGATTTGCATGCTTCGATTTGTTTACCAATACAGAAAAAAGTGCCTTGAATATTATTCTCGCGTAATACTTTAATAATTTTAGGAGTATTTACGGGGTCTGGACCATCATCAAATGTAAGTGCTACTACCTTGTTTTCATTTTGGCCATTAATATATAAGTCAGAAGGATATTTTTTAGCTAAGTTCACTACATTTTTTCTCCATTTTGTCATTGCTGCATCGGGATAGATTGTAGGTCTACTACTTGTACCTAAAATATCATAAATGACTTGAGCTTTTTTCGTAGTTGTGTCCGAGGAATTTTGAGGTAGCGTGAGTTCACTCGCAGTAGGTTGAATTATGTTTTCTTTATCTGTAGTCTTATCTACAGAAGATTGTGTCTCTGTTATTTTAATCGGAGCATGTATTTTATAAGTAATAAATACTGAACCTATAAGTAATACCAAGAGGCCAAATACGCTAAATAATTTTTTCATAAAATAATCAAACCTTTCTTAAATTATTAAGTTTTCATAATTTTGCTATTATATAAAATGAGTTATAGTGCCCGTAATACAATACATAAAATTCTTTATATCCCTCAAAGCATTTACATCCACACCCTAACCTCCCACTCTTTTAACTTCTATAAAAGAATGTAAAACCCTTTAATTCCTATAAAAGCGGCAGGCATAATTTGAAAATAAATAAGGGTTATATTATAGAAATATAATATAACTCAGGTTGTTTACAAACCCAGTATAATTTTTTTATTATACTGGGCTTTTTACATGCAATTATGCGATAGCATTTTGAGTTATGGATAAATTTAAAATAACAACTATGTTCTTAGTTAGAAAATCAAAAAACCTTAAAGATAGCAGGCTAGCTATCTTTTTCATATTCTGCACTGCTGCTGTAAGCAGACACTGCTCTTGCACATTTTCTAATCCACGCATATGGCAATAGCGAAGCCCATGCAGTTGTTTTGAATCTGCGAAGCTTCGCTCTATAGTTTCTTTTCTTCTTCTATATATATTTCTGCCTTTATCTGTTCTGGTGAACTTTACAACATCTTCTTTATACGTTTCCCAAACATGTCTTCTAATAGTTTTAAACTTGCTTTTTGCAGAAAAGCATTGAGCTCTGTTTGGACATATGTCGCAATATTTTGCATTACCAACATATTCTTTATATCCTTCTCTTGTTGTTGTTTTATAATGTAAAGCCCTTAAGTCAGGGCATACGTAAATGTCCTGCTCTTTAACATATTGGAATTTATTTTTTGTGTACATTCCTTTTGTATGTGGAGACCTACGGTATCCCATTACAGATTTTAATTCCCTCTCATATAGTTTTTTACATATAAGATTTGTAGCATAACCAGCATCTGCACCAACATATTTTGTATTAAAATTAAACTTTTTTATTTGCACATCTAATCTATCGATATAAGGATCAACATCATTTATGTTTCCAGGAGTAACATACACATCAGTAATTATATTATGTCTGCCTAAATATGAGAAGCCTTCCGGCTTGCCATCTCTCATCATATATCCACTGTCGGGGTCGGTTGTGCTAACTTTAGTTTCTTTTATTTTGGTAACAGGTTCTTTTTCTTTTAAAGGTTTTTTACCATGGTTTATTCTATCTTCTTCCACTGCTTTATTAAGTTCAGCTACATATTCTTTCGGCGTTTTTTCAACTTCAATTTTCACAAGCTTTCGCTTATTAGCATTTGCTTTTAGGTGTGTAGAATCTGTGTAAAGTATTTTACCGGTTACCATCTTAAGATTTATAGCCTTAAATACTACTTCGTCAAATATTTTTTGAAACACATCTGTTCCTTTAAATCGTCTACGTCTATTTTGGCTAATTGTTGAATGATCTGGAATAGTATCAGTAAGACTTAGCCCTAGGAACCATCTATAAGCCACATTTACTTCAATTTCCTTTACAAGTTGTCGTTCAGATTTTATTCCAAATAAGTACCCAATAAACAGCATTTTAAAAAGTAGAATGGGATCTACGCCAGGTCTTCCATTATCTAAGCAGTAATATTTTTTAGTCAGTTCTCTTATAAAAGAGAAATCCATGTATTTATCTATATTTCTCAAAATATGGTCTTTAGGAACTAAATCTTCTAAATACACCATTTCTAGTTTTTGTTGTGTGAAGTTTTTTTCATTAATCATAATAATGCCCTCCGAATTATAAAGTTTGTATACTATATATATTCGACATTGATGTCCTAAAATCCTTTTTGAATATGAAAAAAACACTCCAATTTTAAATTAGAGTGTTTTACATTTTATGTTTGTCAACGGTCTGGGTTATATTATAGAAATATAATATAACTCTTATTTTACTTTATATATATTATTTAGTCACAAGCATAGTGTTGAAAACATGGCAATTTCTAAGGGAATCCCTTTAGCTTCCCTTAGTTGGTGTTTTTAGAAAATATTACATTTTGAAAATTGCAAAAATACCACCTATAACTAAAATACAACCACCTATCCGTATAATTACCATATATAAATCAGTAGGTTCTGCGTTAGTTTTTGTTTTCCATGATTCTGCAATTTTCCACATTGCTTTAGGCTTTATTAGCATTACACATCCGATAATAACAAAAATATACCAACTGTTAATTCCATTGGACATCCTCCCTTCGTATAATATAAATAATACCCTAGAAATATTAACAAGTATTTCTAAATTATACTTCATTTACATACTTACTATAACATAATTTCAATTATAAGAACCATAATTATACATAAATTACTTCCCCTAATAAGACCTCCTCTTGTTGCGTTTAAGAAATATTTGATTTATAGTGGCATAGGGAAAACAGTGGGGAAAGGTCATTTATGGAATTAATTTCTCGTATTCCTGGCTATCCATGTGGTTCAATACAATTATGACAAAAAGACCCTACAAAGTAGAGTCAATTAACTTTGAGACAATTACGCCTTTTTTTTAAATATCTACCTTATAGGGACCATATTATACATGTATAATATGATTCTTATTTTATTTTTTATGTCCTTAACATATTAAATGTTCTACTTGTCACGGAATAACTCTAAAAGGTTTATATAGTGATTGGCTTCTCTAAGGACATGATCTGCCAAAAGCGGAACAATTATTGACTTGATTTTACAATTTAAGAGCCCTTCAGTAGCCTGAGTCTTAAAGTCTCTAATCTTAATAGTTTGTTTTAAAGTGTTATCCGTAAGGCCAGATAACTCTAATGAAGATTTATTCACAGCAGATGCTTCTTTTCTTAGTGTTTCAAATTCTTTCCCAAAATTATTTGATATATTGAATAGTTCCACTTCAGTAGGATCTAATAACCCTCTAATAAAGTAAGAATGCTCTGACATTATTCTGTTCCAAAAGGTTTCCTGTTCAACTATATCTCTTTGCACATCAATCTCAATACCATTTTGTAATCTTGTTAATAACGTTGCAAAGAATATTGCCTCCCTAAGTATATGATCTATTAACAATGGATAAGAGGTAGTAAATACCTTGCAGGATAAAACATCGCTTTTAAGTTTGGCTTTGAATTTAGCAATCATATTAGTCGCTGCTATAGAATTGTAATTCAGCGCATAAACATATTCAGTTAGCATGGATGGGTTCATATTATTCATTCCAGGTACTAATGAATTTTCCATAGCGGTTACGCTTGAGTCTATAAAAATTCCAGTAGCAAATTGAGTTGCCCTCTCAGCATCCATTGTATATTTAGTCGAAATTTCATTTGCCTTTAATACCCTAACAGGAATTACTCCATCAGACAATGATATTGCATGTGAAAGCAATCTAGTAAATTCATTTTTAAAGGCATCTGCTTGATTGATTAAATTCCTATCCTTTATAACAAATGCTGCCTCCAAAAATATGGAGTGCTCCTTCATTATTCTTAGAAAGAATAGGTTTAACTCTAAAGATTGATTAATAAATTTTTGATTTGATATCATAACATGCTCCTAAATTATTATTTTATAATTAATAATATATTCAGAATAAATGTTTTAAATGATTATAAAAATAATATTTTACAACAATTTTTATTTCAAAAAAAATACTTTTGATGAAACTGTGGAATCCAAAGCTCTGATGCGCAATAAATCAGAGAAGGATTTCACCGTAAAATAACCCCATACCATTATTGTATGGAGTATACTAATTTTATAGATGAAGCTTGTTGAATTTTGACTTGGATCTTTCACTCCATATTATCATTTCCTTTGTAGTGATTTAACCTGTTAACGGCTGGGCCTTCTATAATATCACCTTCAAAAGTAAATCTTGATCCATGACAAGGACAATCCCAGGATTTTTCCGCACTATTCCATTTCAGTTCACAACCTATGTGCGTACATGTTATATCAACTATATGCAGTTTTCCATTTTTATCCCTATATGCTCCATACCTTTCTCCATCAATCTCTACCATCTTTCCCTCATCATTTTTTAATTCAATATTATATTGTCCAACCTGAAGTTTTCCTTTTATTAACTGCTTTGCAACATCAAAATTTTCCTTAGCAAAATTCTTAATCCCATCAGTTGAAATATTACGCGATGGATTATATACGTCTTGATAGGGACTTACCTTATTAACTATAATATCCCTTAGTATATTCGCAGCCGCTGTTCCATTTGTCATTCCCCATTCACCATAACCTGTAGCAACATAAATATTTTCTGATGAAGAAGTAAGATTACCTACATATGGCACACCATCTATTGTTATATAGTCTTGAGTCGACCATCTATACAAAATTTTTTCAATACTAAAGTTTTTTTCAGCATACTTTTCTAAATTAACATAATGTTTTATCATATCACCACCATGAGCAGTTTTATGATCTTGGCCCCCGATAATTATCATCTGAGCATCCTTATACTTTTGTGAACGGAAATACCAACCTTTCTCCCCTGCATCTACAAATGTACCTTTTGGCAATTCATCCTTTATTTTTGCAGTTATTACATATGACCTTTGTGGTCGAAGCCTTGCAAAATATAGCCCTAACCCATCATAAAAAGGAAAATGTGAAGCTAAAACAACTATTGGAGCTATTACTTTAAAGCCTGTGTCTGTTATTACAGTGTATAAATCATCATGTTCAATATCTACAGCTCTGGTATTTTCATATATGTTACAATCATTGCTAGAAATGTTTTTAGCAATTTCAAGGAGGTATTTTCTAGGGTGAAATTGGGCTTGATTTTCAAAACATAATGCACCCTTTATTGAAAATGGCAAATCCAACTTTTCAACATATTTTGCTTTTATACCTAGCCTTTTAGCCGCTTCTACTTCTTCCTTAATAGTATCTATATAGTTTTCATCTGTTGTATAGATGTATGCTGGTAGCCTACAAAAATCGCAATCAATATTATATTTTTTTACCATACATTCTATAAAATCTATTGCCCCTTCGTTAGCATCTGCATACTGTTTAGCTTTTTCAATTCCCACACTTCTAATTAAATTACTATATATTATATCATGTTGTGAAGTAATATAAGCTGTGGTGTGCCCTGTAGCTCCCTTGGCTATTTTATCTGCTTCAATTAACGCAACTTTGAACCCTTCATTTTTTAAAAGGAGAGCAGTTGTTATGCCTGTAATACCTCCCCCTATTATTGCTATATCAACTTTAACGTCTTTTTCTAAAGCTTTATAGTTTGTTTCATTAGTTGAATCAATCCAATAAGATTTTGATTTTAATTGATTATTAATACATACATCATTTTTTTCATCCATAAAATTACTTCCTCCCTTTAAGAATAAAAGAACAATTTTATTTTGTGTTTACAAACTAAAAATATGTACATTAAAAATTATGTCACAAATTTTAAAAAAAAGATTATAAAAAATATAAAAGTAGTTTGTGCATGTCACGGGTGAATAATATTGTATCTGTATTGATTTAATGTGATGAAAATGGTTTAGAGGAGCATAAGCTCCTCCTAACCATTTTAAAAATATTCAATATTCAAATATAATTTATTATTTGCTGTTTATTACAAAAATGTACTAACTATAAATTTCAATTTTTAATGCTCTCACTCCAGCGATTATATTGCTCTTCCTGGTAGTATAGCATCTAGTATTCCAATGACTATTGAAGCAAATATTGCACCTATCATAGATACTCTCATCCCAGGAACTAGGAATTGCGCTATATATAATATTATAGCCGCTATTACAAACCCTTTTATTCCCTTCCCAAAAGGTGATGCATCGACGCGCATAAGTTTTTCCACTAAATAATCTATTAAAGATATAACTACCGCCGCTAATATAATTGACCGTAGACCCACAAGTACAAAACCTGGTGTTAAAAATGACGTTATAGCTAATATAATTGAAGTTACTACAAATCTTATTATCATACCTGTTAAGCTATTAAAAGCACCTTTTTTCTCTTTATTTTCCATAATTAAATTACCTCCTTATTTAAATTTTTTTATACTTATATGTTTACCAAGAAGCTGAAATTTTATTATGAAAAATAAACAAACATTATTTCACTAACTATTACCATCAAAATAAAAATTATAAATTAATAAAAACTGTCAATAATATAAGTAGTAATTAATAAGGAAGTGTTACCGTGAATGACCATTTAATAATAATATTTAGATCAATTATTACGTATTTTGGTCTTCTTTCTTTTACTAGAGCTATGGGAAGAAAACAAATATCTCAATTAACATATTTCGATTATATAGTTGGCATATCAATAGGCTCTATTGCAGGAGAGGCAGCTGTAAATAAAAATATTGGAATTTTTGATATCATTATTTCCATTGCAGTATGGAGTATTCTTACAATATTCATTTCAAAAATAACTTTTAAAAATATTAAATTAAGACTATTAATAGATAGTGAACCATTATTAATCATTGATAAAGGAAAAGCTATTTATAAGAATATGAAGAAGGCTAGATACAATATAGGTGATTTATTGATGCAACTAAGGAATAAAGATATTTTTTATATTACTGACGTAGAAATAGCAATATTAGAGCCTGATGGTAAGCTTAGTGTTTTGAAAAAAGCAGAACAAATCACAGTAACCGTTGGAGATATGAATATTAAAAAATCTAAAACTGGAATGATGGTAGACATTGTTTTAGATGGGAATATTTTATCTTCACACTTACCTTTAATTCAAAAAGATGAGGATTGGGTAATGGCACAATTAAAAGCAAGAAATATTGATAATATCAAAGATGTGATTTTTGTAGGGGTACAGCCGGATGAACAAATTTATATCGTTACTAAATATAGTTAAATAATGATTAACCTCAACCAATTCCAGCTCTATTGCTTCTACCTTCCATTACAACTACATTTTAAAAATTCTTTTATACTTTATGCCCAATTAACTTTATAAAGTGAACACAGAAAATGTATCATGCATACTTACATTTAACAAAAAATATTAATCGCCGTATAATTATGCATATTTCCCATTTTAAATACAGCAAATGTTACAACTATTTTAATTATTATATTATATAAGTCTAAGAACAAAGGAGTATAACAAGATGAAAAATCAAATCATTGATGAAATTGAAAATATAAAAGAAGATCTATTGGAAATAAATGATTATATATATAATAACCCAGAATTAGGTTGTGAGGAATTTAAAGCGGTTGAAAAATTAACATCTTTTCTTGAAGAACATTTTTCCAAAGTCGATATTAATATAGCAAACAGGGAAACTGCATTTAAAGCTATATATGACAGTAACCTAAAAGGTCCAACCATTGTATTTTTGTGTGAATATGATTCATTACCAGGAATAGGACATGGCTGTGGTCACGACATGATAGGAACAATTAGTGCTGGAGCGGCCGTTGCTTTAAGCAAAGTAATAGACCAAGTTGGTGGGAAAATAGAAGTATATGGAACCCCTGCTGAAGAAACATTTGGTGCGAAAGTTGATATGGTTGAACAAGGAGTATTTGACAATGTTGATGTTGCTATGATGATTCATCCGTATGGCAAGACATGTTCAAGTGGATCATCCTTGGCTATGGAAGCACTTGAGTTTGATTTTACAGGAAAGTCAAGCCACGCTGCAAGCACACCTGAAAATGGAATCAACGCACTGGATGCAGTGCTATTAATGTTCAATGGTATAAATGCAATGAGACAACATGTGACTTCAGATGTAAGAATACATGGCATTATCAGCGAAGGTGGTGTAGCTGCCAATATAGTGCCCGATAAGGCTGTTGCAAAATTCTACATAAGGGCCCAGAAAAAGGCCTATCTTAAAAAAGTGATACAAAAGGTAAAAAACATTGCAAATGGAGCCGCACTCATGACTGGAGCGAGTGTAAAAATCAGCTTGTATGAGCCCTCTTTTGATGATATGAATACTAATAAAAATTTATCTGATGCATTTAATGAAAACTTGAGAATGTGCGGTATAACAGATATCAACCCACCAGAAAATATCGGCTCACTAGATATGGGAAATGTAAGTTACATTGTACCATCAATACACCCTCTGCTTGGAATAGGGAACCCAAAATTGAACTTACATACCGATGAAATGGCTAAAGCAACAATAACGCATAAGGCCCATAATTCTTTGATTATAGGGGCTACGGCACTCGCTTGTACTGGGTACGATGTTATTACTGATAACAACCTGCTTTCCATGATAAAAAAAGAATTTTATGACAGTTTAAAGTAATCATGCCTAATAAAAAGCAAGAGCATTAACTCACTGTATAAATATGCACAAATATATAAAATAAATGTATGTCTCATGAAATAAAAAGAGAACAAAAATTGATATCGTAACAATGAATCAATATATAACTTCATTTTTCCCTATTTAACCCTTTAATTTTTGTGATATTTTGATAATACGATAATAAAGGTATACTCAAGCCATATGCTTTAATTTCGTATTTTCTATTAATTGTCAATCCCCAGTACACATCTTCAGAATGAATTTTAAATTCTAATAAACTATTAGCATCCTCAAATACCTTTATATCGCCATTCTCCATTTGTGCATAAATTAAATACCTATCAATATTATCGCGTCTTATTATTCGTTTATTTGCAATGGTTACTGTATAAGTATTTCTAAAAAAATGCGGAAAGAATATAACTACACCTACCATTACAATAATGCTAATTATTATTTTTCCAATCTTAAATTTCGAAAAAAATCTATTCCTAAATTTATAAGAAATGTTTTTTATCATAAAATCTCCTTTATTTTAATAAATTCATTTACTTTAATTGTTACTCCTTTTTCTAGATATTAGAACATAATATATATAAATATTTTCTAAACTAATTTTATTTTAATACATAGCATAGATAAATGGATTGAGGTACAAACTAGAAGATTATACAATCTAAAGACTTTTTGAATTTATAAACATTATATTGATTTTTAATCTATTTTAATTTATATTAGTATATATAGAGATTTATGGAAGGATGTTAGAATGAAAACTTTCAATAAAGATATCGGAGCACTTGGTGAAGATATATCAGAAAATTATTTAAAAAATATAGGATATAGAATATTAGATAAAAATTTCAGATGCAAATGTGGTGAAATAGATCTAATAGCAATAAATAAAGGCTATATTTGCTTTGTAGAGGTGAAAACTAGATATGGGATAAATTATGGAACACCCGCTGAATCGGTTACTTCTTCTAAACAGAAGAAAATTTATAAAACAGCTCAGGTATATATTTCCCAAAAAAATATTATTAACTATAATTTCAGATTTGATGTTGTAGAAGTTATGCTGAATAGTGATAATAATAATTTTTTAATTAATCATATTGAGGACGCTTTTCAATTATAATTTTAGATGAAAATAAAAATTAAATTATACTTTAATTTTTATTTTCATCTAAAATATTTCTCAAGAAACTTTTTCTATGTATTTGAATAGTTCCGTATTTTTTTATTGCAAGCACATGTTCTTCTGTGCCGTAACCAACATTTCTATCGAATCCGTAATTTGGGTATTCATTATGATACTGTACCATCAGTTCATCTCTATATACTTTTGCAATTATAGAAGCGCACGCTATGCTTATACTTAATGTATCCCCCTTTATTACAAACTCATTTAAATCTGAAAAGTTTTTTATTTTATAACCATCTGATAATACTAATTCCGGTTTAATAGTTAGCCCCGCGTAGCATTCTATAAATACTTGATTATTGCACCACCCAATGCCTTTTTCATCAATCTCTTTATTGTCGATAGCAATAATTTTATAGGCTAAGGCTTTTTCTTTAATAATATGAGCTAGCTCTTTTCTGCTAGATATTGATAATTTTTTAGAATCGTTAGCTCTTAAGATTAAATCTCTATCCTCGTTTGATTTTAAATTTAATACTACTGCTGCTGCAACTATAGGTCCAGCTAAAGGGCCTCTTCCAACTTCATCTACTCCAGCAACATATTTATAGTCCCCAAAGCTTCTATCAAATTCGTACATTTTTTTTACTCTCTGAATTTCCTTTTCTTTTAGCTCAATCATTCTAGACATTTTAATACCTAATTTTTGAACGGTTTTCCTGTTGTCTTGTAATAGCATATTAGATATGATTTGCTTATCGCCATCAAAGAAAACGTTTTCAGTATTCTCTAAACTCAACATATATGTAGATATTTCCTTGTAACTCATGTTTGAAAATTTAATATTAAATTCCATGGTATTGTCTCCTTACTATTTCTTAATAGTGTTATTTAGGCATCTTAAAAAACAAGTATAGCACTAACATTTTTTTAAGATGCTCTATTTATTTTTTAAAATGCCTACCTGTTTTCAAATAGGGATTGCATATGATTTTTTTATATAAAAATTTAAACTTCATCTAGTCTTTCTAATGATATAGGTCCTAATTTCCCACCTCTAAATTCATCTAAAAGCATAACTGCGACTCTATTATAGTCAATATTACCTCTAGAAATCACTGATCCTCTTTTTTTAGCAATATTATCTAGATTGTCTAAAGGATTCTCCATAATCTCATCAAGTTTATATCTTTCCATTAGCCTTTGTCCATTATTAACTTGGAGTCTTTCTACTAATCTAAGTGCTAATTCCTCTATATCTATGACTTCATCTTTTACAGCACCTGTAAATGCCAAATTAAGTCCAACTGTCTCGTCTTCAAATCTAGGCCATAATACACCTGGAGTATCCATTAATTCTATACCTAAGCTAGTTTTTATCCATTGCTTGCTTTTAGTAACTCCCGGTCTATCACCAGTTTTAGCAATATTATTTTTTCCTAATTTATTTATAAAAGAAGATTTACCAACATTAGGTATACCAACTACCATAACCCTCGTAACTATGTTAACTAATCCTTTTTTTCTTTGTCTATCATGCTTTTCTTTTAATAACTCATCAAGCGTAATCTTTATACTTTTTAGACCTTGACCTGTAATACAATTTACAGCCAATGGCTTTATAGTATCAGTTGTAAGCTTTTTTATCCAGTCTTTGGTTACTTTGTCTTCAGCTAGATCACTTTTGTTTAGTAAAATTACTCTAGGCTTATCTTTACATATCTCATCGATCTGTGGATTGGCACTTGATTTAACGATTCTTGCATCTCTAATTTCTATTACAGCATCAACAAGTTTTAAACTCTCTCCTATTTGTCTTCTTGTCTTAGCCATATGACCTGGAAACCAATTTATTGTCATTGCCATACTATTTAATCCCTCCCATTTTATTGAACGGATAAAGCCTTACAACCGCTTTTCCTTCCAACAGATTGAGTTTTACAAACCCAACATCACTACTGCGACTATCTTTACTGAAATTTCTATTATCTCCGAGGACAAAAATTGAATCTTGTGGCACCAAAGCTTCATCATAGTCTTCCATAAAATTTTCATTTTTATAGTGCTCATTGATAATTTCATCATTTATGTACAATATATTATTGTTAATTTTAACTTTATCTCCAGCAACTGCTATAACTCTTTTTATTATTCTTTGACTTATATCAGCAGGGTACTTTATTACTACAATATCATTTCTCTTAGCCGATGTTATTCTATATGATACTTTCTCAATTATTAATTTATCATTATTTTGCACCGTAGGAACCATAGATTCACCACTCACTGTAACTATTTGGAATACGAAATTTATAATAAATACAGCGATTAAAAGTGAAATTGCTATAGATTTTACTACTGCAAAAACTTCTTTTGTCAATATATTCACCTACTTAATAAACTACTAAAGTAGTTTAATCTACTTAAATTACTTAATTGAAAACTTATGAAGAATATTTACACCTAAGTTTAATTATCTTTAAAAGTAAAAAGGGACTTTTCAGCCCCAATTTTATTTTCTCATTCTTTCTTTAACTTTTGCAGCCTTACCAACTCTATCTCTTAAGTAGAATAGTTTAGCTCTTCTAACTTTACCTAGTCTTACAATTTCAATTTTCTCGATTACTGGAGCGTTTACTGGGAATGTTTTTTCAACACCAACACCAGATGCTACTCTTCTTACTGTGAAAGTTTCTCTTAAACCGCCGTGTTGTCTTTTAAGAACGGTTCCTTCGAATACTTGGATTCTCTCCTTGTTACCTTCACTAATTTTGATGTGAACCTTAACAGTATCACCTACACTAAATTCTGGTAAGTCAGTTCTGATTTGTTCTAATTCTATTGCTCTTATAATTTCTAACATGTGCATTCCCTCCTAAAATTTTATTGTGACGTTCATGCTTATTATAATATAACAGAGGACCGTCCGTACTAGCACAAACTATATTTTATCATAAAAAAATATATATATCAACATAAAAACACTTTTTATGCTTATATATAAGATATTTTTAATTTTAAATAACTGTCTGGAAATTAATTAACCACCTGTAAAAAATAACTAGTCAGTATAACTAGTACATTTATACTTATTGCTTTCTTTCAAAAGCCTTACTTAATAGTTTTTTATCTTCCTTCGTAAGATTAAGTTTTTGAAATAAATCTGGTCTTTTTTCTTTAGTTATTAAGAGTGACTGCACCCTTCTCCATTTTCGTATGTTTTCATGATGTCCTGATGTCAATACCTCTGGGACCTTTTTACCCTCAAAGCATTCTGGTCTTGTATACTGAGGATATTCTAGTACGCCATCATAAAAAGATTCCTCTGTGAAACTCTCCGGGCAAGATAATACCCCTGGAATTAATCTACAAATACTATCGACTATAGGAATACATGCCATTTCTCCACCTGTCAAAACATAATCACCTAAAGAAATCTCCATATCTATATAGTCATAGGTTCTCTCATCAATACCTTCGTAATGTCCACATACAAATATTAATTCTTTTTCCGCGCTGAGCTTTTTTGCAATATCTTGGGTAAAAGTAATACCCCGTGGCCCCAAAAATATTACCTTTCCACCATTATGCAATTTAACATCATTAATACAGTGAACTAGCGGTTGAGTTTGCATTACCATACCTGCTCCTCCACCATAAGGAGTATCATCTACTTTTTTATGTTTGTTTATTGCATAGTCCCGAATATTACGAGGAGAAATCTCCAGTATATTTTTCTCTATGGCTCTTCCAATGATACTATAATTAAAAATATCAAACATTTCAGGGAATAGAGTTAAAATGTCTATTTTCATTCTTGCCATTCTTTTATTGGCTTAATTATTATTTCGCGTTTATTAATGTCTATACTAACTATAATATCCTTAAGCACTGGAATTAGCACTTCTTTATTTCCCTTAACCCAATATACATCATTACCCGGAGTATGAAGAACATCATATACTTTTCCAAGCTCTTCTCCACCCTGTTCGAAAACATTGCAATTTAATAAATCAGCCACATAGTAGCTATCCTCAGTCAGTTCAACTGCATCTTCTCTTTTAACCATCAAGTACTTGTTTCTATACAATTCTGCTTGCTCTATGCTGTCTATACCTTCAATTTTAAGTATTGCGTTAGCTGCTTGAAGTTTGCAACCTTCAATTTTTCTAATTTCACCATCAATATACACACTTTTTAATTTTTTAAATCTTTCAAGACTATCAGTTAGCGAAAAGACTTTAACTTCACCCTTTAAGCCATGTGTCTTACCTATCTTACCTACGCTCATAAAATCTTCCATTTAAAATCCTCCTTTCAAAATCACTTATATAAATAACTAAAACTCAAAATTTAATTAAAATAAGAGTTAGGCAGAACCTAACTCTTACTTTATTTCAACAACTACTTTTTTATTTTCTTTAACAGCAGCTGCCTTAACAACCGTTCTAATAGCTTTAGCTATTCTACCTTGTTTACCTATAACTTTTCCCATATCCTCATGAGCTACAGATAATTCAAGAAGCACTGCATGCTCATGTGCTACTTCGTTTACTACTACCATTTCTGGTTTATCAACTAAATACTTTGCCAATACTTCAAGTAACTGTTTCATGGAAAACTCCTCCATTCATTACTTACAAACTTTTCTAGTTGACTGCTATTTTGCTAAGTAACCTTTTAACTGTATCAGATGGTTGTGCACCATTTTTCATCCACTTAGTTGCTTTTTCAACATCAATTTTAATAGTAGTTGGCTCTGTTGTTGGGTTATAGTATCCTATTTCTTCTATAAATCTTCCATCTCTAGGAGCTCTTGAATCTGCAACTACTACTCTATAAAATGGAGCATGTTTAGCACCCATTCTTTTTAATCTTATTTTAACTGCCATGTATAATCACCTCCTTAAATTTAAATTTAATCATTGCTCAAGTAGTTTTATTAAAAAGGCATTTTACCAAACAGACCTTTTTTACCAGGTTTTTGGAATCCTTTTGCTTGCTTCATAAATTTCTTTGCCATTTCAAAATCTTTTAACAGCTTATTTACTTGCTGTACCAATGTGCCTGACCCATTAGCAATTCTCTTTTTTCTAGAAGAAGAACCACTAATTAAACTAGGATGTGTTCTTTCTGATATAGTCATTGATTTTATGATAGCTTCAACTTTTCCCATTTCTTTTTCGCTTTGAGACAAATCTACACCCTGTAATTCTTTTTTATTTACACCTGGCATCATTTCAACCAATTTATTCAATGGTCCAAGCTTTTTCATCTGTTGCATCATTGCTAAAAAATCATTTAGATTGAATTCTTGAGATAGCATTCTGCTTCCAAGTTCTTTTGCTTCATCTTCATTTATAGCTTCCTGTGCTTTTTCTATTAATGAAAGCACATCTCCCATACCAAGTATTCTTGATGCCATTCTATCTGGATAGAAAACTTCCAAATCATTCATTTTTTCACCAACACCAACAAATTTTATAGATTTACCAGTTATTGCTTTAATTGATAAAGCTGCACCACCTCTTGTATCACCATCTAACTTAGTCAAAATTATTCCAGTTATATCTAGCTGTGAATTAAAACTATCTGCTACATTAACTGCATCCTGACCAGTCATAGAATCTACAACAAGCATTATTTCGCTTGGTTTAACACTTGATTTTATATTTTGAAGTTCCTCCATTAAAGTTTCATCTATATGAAGTCTTCCTGCTGTATCTATTATAACTACATTATTACCATTATCTTTAGCAAAGTCTAATGATGCTTTTGCTATATCTACGGGACTCACATTCTCTCCCATGGTAAAAACCGGAACATCAATTTGTTTTCCTACTACCTGCAATTGTTTAATTGCAGCTGGCCTATATACATCACAAGCAACCAATAGTGGTTTTTTGTTTTTTCGTTTCAGTGAAAGGGCAAGTTTCCCACCCATTGTGGTTTTACCGGCACCTTGAAGACCAACAAGCATTATAACTGTTATCCCATTTATAGAAAACTCTAACTTACTTTCTGAATTACCCATTAAATCAGTTAACTCATCATTAACAATTTTGATGACCTGTTGCCCTGGTGTTAAGCTTTCTAATACTCCATTACCTAAACACTTTTCGCTAACATTTCTCACAAAATCTTTAACTACTTTATAGTTAACATCTGCTTCAAGCAATGCTAATTTCACTTCTCTCATAGCATTTTTAATATCTTTTTCGGAAAGCTTACCCTTACCTTTTAATTTTTTTATGGTATCCTGTAACTTAGAAGATAACCCTTCAAAAGCCATAATAAACCTCCTAAATGTTTTCAATAATCTGGGTTTTTATATCACATATAATCTTATTTATATTTTCATCTTTTATATTAATTTGTAAGTTATCTAATTCCGATACAATGTTTTTTAAATTTTCTTTTAGTTCATGATTTTTATTTAATAACTTTAATTTTTCTTCATATACTAAAAGCACATTATCAGATCTTTTAATGGTATCATGAATAGCTTGCCTGCTAGTATTATTTATCTCTGCTATTTCTGATAAAGAGAGGTCATTATTAAAATACATATCCATTATGTTTCTCTGCTTTTCAGTAAGCAATTCACCATAAAAATCTAATAATAAAGAAATTTCAAATCTTTTTTCCATTTCATCACCTTGCTCACAAGTCATATATTATCAGATTTTAAATGCAGTGTCAAGTAGTTTTACTTAACAGGTCAATATTTTTATATGAACCAGTGTCTTAGATCTACATTTTAAAATAAAGCCTCTACGAAATCTTTTGAATTAAACTCTTGTAAATCATCTACACCTTCACCAACGCCTATATATTTAACCGGTATATCAAGCTGATTTTTTATTGATATTACAACGCCACCTTTAGCCGTGCCGTCTAATTTAGTTAGTATTATACCATCTATATGACATATCTTCATAAATTGTTTAGCTTGCTCAACTCCATTTTGTCCTGTTGTACCATCAATTACTAATAAAGTTTCCATATGGGCCTCACTATACTCCCGCTTAATTACCCTATTTATTTTTGCTAATTCATCCATAAGATTCTTTTTATTATGTAGCCTACCTGCCGTATCACAAATTAGCACATCAACTTTTCTTGCTTTGGCCGCTTGAACAGCATCAAAAACCACAGCTGCAGGATCAGACCCCTCTTGATGTTTTATTAATTCCACGCCTGCTCTACTGCTCCAAATCTCTAACTGATCAATTGCTGCCGCTCTGAACGTATCCGCTGCAGCAATAAGAACTTTATATTTCTTGTCTTTTAGCGATGCAGCGATTTTACCAATGGAAGTGGTTTTACCAACACCATTAACCCCAATTATCAAAAGTACCTCCGGTAGATTTGCATGTTGTATTGGGTTTTCATCTTCACCTAATATGTCAATCAAAACTTCTTTTAAACATGGCCAGATTTCTTCCGGTTCTTTTATTTTATCTTCCTTCACCTTTTTTTTAAGCTTTTCAATGACATGAATAGACGTCTCTACCCCTATATCTGATGTGATTAATATTTCTTCTAGTTCCTCATATAATTCATCGTCAATTGTAATGGCTAATTTTAGTACCTCACTGACTTTTTCTGTGATGCTATTTCTTGTTTTTGCTAGTCCGTCTTTTAATTTTCCAAAAAAATTTCCAAACATTTCTACTCCTCCTTGTTTATTTTTTGTAACAAAATAATTATTATAAATATTTTTACTTATTCAAATCCACAGATACTATTTTTGACACTCCCTTTTCCTCCATGGTAACCCCATATAATACATCTCCAGCTTCCATTGTTCCCTTCCTGTGAGTTATTATAATAAACTGAACATTATCCGAAAATCTCTTTAAAAATTCAGCATACCTAACTACATTTGCATCATCAAGTGCTGCTTCAATTTCATCTAAAATGCAAAAAGGTGTTGGCTTCATCTTTAATATTGCAAATAATAATGCTATTGCGGATAAAACTTTTTCTCCACCAGACATTAAACTTATGTTTTGAAGTTTTTTCCCTGGTGGCTGAACATTAATATCAATTTTGGCAGTAAGTTCGTCGCCTTCTGTAAGTATTAAATCCGCACTTCCACCCTTAAATAATTCCGTGAAGGTTTCATTAAAATTTTGTCTTAGTATAATAAAATTTTCTGCAAATATTTGTTTCATTTTTTCAGTCATTTCACCTATTACAGTTAATAATTCGGTTTTGGCTAAAACCAAATCCTCTTTTTGACCATTCATAAAAGTGAATTTATCTTTAACTTCTTTATATTCTTCAATCGCACTTACATTAATTTTACCAAGCATTGATATTGCCGCTTTTAGTGCTATTATTTCCTTTTTAAGCTTATCAATGTCTTCAATTTCATTTTTAAATTGCAATGCTTCCGCATATGTTAATTCAAAGTCATCATTCAATTTCTGATAGTAAGTATCCTTTTCCATTTTAACTTTTGCAAGAGCTAATTCACATTTGTGCATTTCTTTTTCAATTTTTTCTAGCACTTGCGAAATATTTTCTAAATGCTCCACACTTATTTTTATATGCTCTTTAATTTTAATTCTTTTAATTTCATTGTCCTCAAATTTTTTTTCCGTTTTTTCTAGTACATTCATTATTTCTTTTACTTTTACTTCGGCACTTTGAATTGAAAATAAATTTTTGTTTTTATTTTTCATGGATTCTTCTATTTCTCTAGAAAATACAATTATTTTTTCATTATATACCAATATTTCATCATTTAATCTTTGAATTTCAGAGCCCTTATTATGTATTGTTTCATCAATTTGAGCTTTTTTTATCTTAGCATCAATAATTGATTCTTTTATATTTTCAATTTCTTGCAATTTATCTTTTAATTTAAAATCAACCTTGCTAAGACTTTGTTGTATTTCATCTTTCGCATGAATAAATCTAACAACAGATTCATTTTTTTCATCAATTTCTTTATTTCCCTTTTCAAGTTTACCCTCTTCTAATGACTTTTCAGTGTTTAGAGCCATTATATTGTTTTTTAATCTGTTTGTTTCATCTATTATTGAACTTACTTTAGCTTCCATCTTCGTTACTTCAATATTTTCAAAGTGAGCCTTATCCTTTAAATATAAGTTTTCTTCGTTTAATCTTAAAATTTCAGATTTGCTTTGTTTTATTTTTTCCAAGTAAATAAGTGATTCATCTTTTAACATATCTAAATCCTTAGCCAACTCTTTTATTTCTCTTTTTCTACCAATTATGCTTGAAGTCTTTGAATATACGCTTCCACCAGTTAATGAACCACCAACGTTTATAATTTCTCCTGATAATGTAACGATTTTATATCTAAAATTATTTTTTTTAGATATTTGGAAGGCCGAATTCATATCTTTACATATAATTGTCCTGCCTAAAATAAATGCAATAACTTCACTAAATTTCTCATCATAACTTATTAATTCATTTGCCATTCCAACAAATCCAGGATTGTTTTTAGTTTCATTATCAATTGCAAGTTTTTTACCCTTAATTATGTTTAAAGGTAAAAATGTTGCTCTTCCGAGATTATTTGCCTTCAAAAAATCTATTAATAATTTTGCCACGGTTTCATCTTTAGTTATTATATGTGATATAGATCCCCCCAAAGCAATTTCTATAGCTACTTCTAAGTTCTTTTCAACCTTTATAATTTCTCCAAGTACAAAACACTCACGAATATTTCCTACTTTACCTTCATTCACGTGTTGCATCAAATTTTTTACCGATTTATTATAACCTTCATGCTTTTTTTCCAAAGTTGTAAGTACATTAAAATTAGCTTCTGTTTTATTAATTTTAAAATTACAATTTTTCATAGTTCTTTCATTAAATGTTAGAATGTTTTGTAATTTATCGCTTTCTTTTTTATTATCCCTAACTTTGCTTTCATAGCGAACTATTTTATCTTTAAATTCTTCCATTTGACTTTCAAATACTGTTTTTGTATTCGCATTGATTTTTATTGAATTGTCGAAATTTTCAATGTTATTTTTCAAAGTATCAATTCTTTTTTTAGAGATATCCATGTTATTATTTAAAATTAATAGATGATTGGTAAATTCAATAGTTTTGTCAATGCTACTTTGCTCTTTTTCCTTAAGAGTTTTAGCTTCATCACTTTCAATCGCTATATTTCCCTCAATACCCTTAATTTTTATTTCTTCATATTGAATTTTTTCTACTATTTCCATTTGAGTATTTTTTATAATATTCAAAGAATCTTCTGATACATCCTTATTGCGTTTAAATTCTAATAAATTTTTACGAATAATATCGCTCTCATTTGATGTTTTATCAATTGCTTTTGCTAAATTATCTATTCTTTCATTTAGAATCTTTATTTCAGAGACATTATTTTGGTAAATCAACTTATTGTTGTAATATATTTGTTTTTCTTCTTGGTTTTTATTTTCAAATGTTTCAAATTCACTGTTCCAGTATTCAACATCTTTCTTAAATTGGGTTTTTCCCTCTGTGCTTTGTATTACTTCGCCATCTAATTCAGTGCCTTCATCGTGTAATCTTTTAATTTTTTCTTCAACCTTATTAATGGAGTCAATAATTATGCTAACCTCTTTGCTTTTTAATTCTTCAAAAAGTTTTAAAAATTTCTTTGCCTTTTCGCTTTCATTCATTAATGGTTCTAGTCTTTCTTCATAAGTGCTTAAAATATCTTCTATTCTAATCAAATTTTGATCTGTACTATCTAATCTCTTTTCTGCTTCTTCTTTTCTTGTTTTAAACTTAACAATTCCTGCAGCCTCTTCAAACAATTTTCGTCTTTCCTCAGTTTTACCACTTAAAATAGCATCAATTTTACCTTGACCAATAATTGAGTATCCTTCTTTTCCTATACCAGTATCCATAAAAAGCTGTTGAACATCTTTTAATCTACAAGATGTATTGTTTATTAAATATTCGCTTTCTCCTGAACGATATAATCTTCTCGAGATTGTAACATTAGAATAATCAATGTCAAGTCCAGAATCGCTATTATCCAAAGTCAAGGAAACTTGCGCCAGGCCAACTGGTTTCCTAAACTGTGTGCCAGCGAATATAATATCCTCCATTTTATCTCCTCTTAAGTTTCGTGCACTTTGTTCTCCGAGGACCCACCTAACAGCATCAGATATATTGCTTTTACCACTTCCATTTGGTCCAACTACTGCTGTAATTCCCTTTGTGAATGTTAACTCTGTTTTATCTGCAAAGGATTTAAATCCTCTTATTTCAATAGATTTTAAGAACATTAAAACACTCTCCTATTTTACCTAAATAGCATTGGCGATATAAATCCTATAATAAAAATTACAACTATACTATAAATGAATACCTTTGTATATTTATCTCTTGTCTTCTTTTTCATAATTCACCTCATATTTTTATTTTTTTCTTTAATATAAATAAAGTATATATTACTACAAATAATTTAACGTAATATATACTTTATTTAACGTGCAAGGATAGACACTATATTCTATACACCAAATTAAAATCCTTCTTTATACTTTGAGGACACATACTCATGTATGGTCATAATAATGCATTTTTCTTCTTTAGATATACTAATACTTCCACGGCTAATGGTAATATCTTGGGATATTTCTATTGAAACTGTTTTTATTTGTTTTTTTATGCCATAAAAAAAACTTTTGCCATTAGCGTAAAGTTTTGAAATGTCTTTTGGATTTATTTTCACTAAAACTTTATTAACGCCCGTGTCACTTTTAAAATTATTCACTATAACATCATATAATAAATCATTATATATACTGCCTTCAACTAATTCTCTAAATGCAGGATGAAATGGACCTGCAACTAAATCATTGCCTTCTGAGATTTCAACAGTTGGCTGTAATCCTATCCTGATCACATTTATTTGGTTTGCTACCATCATAATGTAAATAATCTTACTTATGTTTACTGCTTCACTTAATGAATAAGGTTTGAATTCTTGCTTTATATACATGCTCTCCATAGGTGTATCTTTAATCACAAGTGCCGGATATATCCGACAAATATCTGGCTTAAGATCAATCGCTCTTTTGGCTGTCTCTATATCTTTATTTATATTATCTCCTGGAAGGCCTATCATTATTTGGTGTCCTAAAACAAAACCATACTGCTTTATAAGTTTTGAAGCATTCACTACATCACTTGCAGTGTGACCTCTTCCAGACTTTAATAACACTTCTTCATCAAGGGATTGTACTCCGAGTTCTATAATATCTACAGAGTATTTTTTTAGATTGCTCAATATTTTATCATCAATATAATCTGGCCTTGTAGATAATCTAATGAATTTTATTTTATTATCATCTTTAAATTTCTTAGCAACAGTTAAAAGTTCTATTTGCTTTTCCATTTTTATAGCTGTGAAAGTTCCTCCAAAAAATGATACCTCAATAATAGCATCATCATTATTTATTGTTTTCAAATATTCATTTACCGTTTGCTCCACATACATTGCATCAACTTTTGTTGATGTTCCTGTTATGCTATTTTGATTACAAAATACACAATCATGTGGGCAACCCTCATGTGGAACGAAAATAGGAATAATGTAATGCAAATTACTCATGCACATCCTCCTGATTCATCATAACCTGTTTTGCTGCATTTTGCTCTGCTTCTTTTTTACTATAACCTTGCCCTGAGCCTTTTACACAATCATTTATTAATAGGCTTACAAAAAATTTTCTCTTGTGTGGTGGCCCTTCAAATTTCACAAGTTCATAGCAAATATTTACTTCCCCATTCTGCTGAAATATTTCCTGAAGCTTAGTCTTATAATCCAAAACTATCTCGTTGCTAATTGCTTTCTCAATGATTTCTTTAAAGTTGTTAAGTATAAATGAATTAGAATATTCTATTCCTTTATCCAAATATACAGCAGCAATTATTGCTTCAACACAATCAGCCAATATTGAAACTCTATTTCTACCACCAGTAATTTCTTCACCTTTGCTCATGTTCATGTACTTTCCAAGTTCCCATACGTTTGCAATATCGCACAGCGAATTTTCGCAAACAATTAGGGACCTAATTTTAGTTAAGTATCCTTCAGGTTTTTCCGTAAAGCGACTGTATAAGTATTTGGATATTACAAGTTGTAATACAGAATCGCCCAAGAACTCAAGCCTTTCATTAAATTCAACCTTCTTTTTCTGATTTGCATAGGAACTGTGGGTTATTGCTGTTTTCAATAACTCTTTATCACTAAAATTCAATTTCAGTTCCTTCTCAAGTTCCTGTAATTTTATATCGTACTTCATAATCATTCCTCCTTTTCGGAAGTTTATTTAAACAATGTTTTCTTCATTCGCAAGATTCTTCAAGTTTATTATTCAATTTACTTAGCCTGACAAATAAAACAATACATTTACTGGTTATCTTAGAAAGATAACTTTTATAGTAAATTCAAAAATAAGTTTGAAAAAGCTAAAGGCCCGCAATACTGCGGGACCTTATGTTACTCTTCTGAGTGAATTTTAATATATTCCACTATATCGCCAACAGTCGCAATTTTCTCAACATCTTCATCCGGAATTTCTATATCGTACTCTTCTTCGAGTGCCATAATTAATTCTACGATATCAAGAGAATCAGCGCCTAAATTATTCATAAAAGATGATTCCATTTTTATTTCTTCTTCATCTATGCTTAATTGCGATGCTATACACGCTCTAATTTTTTCAAACATAATATACTCACCTCCTTACCTTTCTATATTATACCTAACAATTATTACAAGTTCTCATTTATGTTCTTTTCCTGCTGAGATAATTTTTCAATTTCTAATTTTAATTTATCTACAACATTATTTTCATAAAATATTGTAGCTTGTCTAATTGCATTTTTAAAAGCTTTAGAATCTGAACTACCATGAGCTTTTATGCAAATCCCATTTACTCCGAGAAATGCAGCTCCGCCATATTCTTTATAGTCGAAATCCTTTTTAAAGCTTTTAAAAATTGGTTTTAATAGCATTCCTCCAAATTTAGTTCTGAAGGATCCCATTGTTCTTGTTTTTAATAAATCAAATACACTAGCAACGACACCTTCATATAGCTTTAAAATTACATTTCCTGTAAACCCATCACAAACTATAACATTGACGTCTCCAGTTGGAATTTCTCTAGCTTCCACATTGCCTACAAAATTTAAATCTGCTTCTTTTAATAGTTTATGAGCTGATTTTGAAAGTTCATTACCCTTTTCTTCTTCAGTTCCTATATTCACAAGACCTACTGATGGATTAGCTATTTTTAAAATGTTTTCAAAATATGTTTTCCCCATAAGTCCAAATTGCACTAAATAATGAGGTTTACATTCTGCATTTGCTCCACAGTCAATTATCATAAAGGGGCCTTTTTTACCTGGCACTATTGGTGCTAGAGCCGGTCTATCTATACCTTTTATTCTTCCTACTATAAGTGTACATCCAGCTAAAAAAGCACCTGTACTTCCAGCTGAAATAATAGCATCTGCCTCTCCATTTTTCACAAGATTCAATGCTTTTACGAGGCTTGAATTCTTTTTGCGTTTAACCGCCATTACAGGATGTTCATTTGTACTAATAACTTCTATAGCATCAACAATTTTTATTTTGTTACAATCATAAGTATACTTCTTTAGTTCTTCGCGAATTAATTGTTCAGGACCAGTTATTACTATATCTATATCATATTCTTTTATAGCTGCGATGCAACCTTCAACCACAGCATTTGGAGAAAAATCTCCACCCATTCCATCTACAACAACTACCATTTTAAACCCTCACTTTAAATGTGCATTATAACAAACAAATAAATACAAATAAATATTTATTTATATTTATTTGTTTGTTTATATTATATACCATAGTGCGCAAATAATTCTAGTATTAATAATACCAGAATACAAATATAATTGTATTTAAAAAATAAAAAGAAAGTCTTTCGACTTTCCTTTTTATTTTTGCTCCATTGAAACAACTTCTCTATTTTTGTAATATCCACAGTTTTTACATACTCTGTGCGAAAGTTTCATATCGTGGCACTGAGGACACTCAACTATTCCTGGTAAACCAAGTTTAAATGTTTGCGCTCTTCGAGAATCTCTTCTACCTTTAGAAAATTTTCTAGCAGGATTTCCCATTGTAACACCTCCTTAATCAGTTAAAAACAGTTCTTTTAGTTTTGCCAACCTTGGATCAACATCGTCAATTGCACATTTACATGCACTATGATTTAGATTGATTCCACAATGATGGCATAACCCTTTGCAATCTTTATTACAAAGTTTTTTTATAGGCAGCATAGAAATGATATTATTTTCCATAATTTCATTTAAATCTAATCTATCATTTTCAATAAAAATAATATCCTCATCTTCACTCTTTAGAGTTTTTGACAATCTTTCATTTAATTCAATATGTATTGAATAAGAAAAAGTCTCAAGACACCTAGAACAAGCAAGTAATAGTTCTGTCTCCATACTTCCAGTTAAATCTATTTCATCATCGATAGATTTTAAAATTAAATGCGTTTTAACTGGTTTAGAAAATTGTACAAATTCATTATCATAGAAAAACTTATCTTTTTCCAAATCTAAATGAAGTTCTTTTCTTTTGTTTTTATTACTAAATAATTCTGAAACGTCTATTACCATATTATCCACTCTGAAAAACTAAATACTATTTAGTTCTAGTTCTTCTCATATAAAGAAAATCTTTATACCTTGTATAAAAAAATACACAGCTCGAGCAAAGCTTCCGCGTCCCTCCTAACTAAATAGTTTTTTACTTACATCAAACACAGTTAATTATATAAACAATACAGTAAAAAGTCAAGAATTATTTATTATAGACATTAGCAATAATTTTATTTTATTAAAGCCTTCGTGTCTCTTGCTATTACTAATTCTTCATTTGTTGGTATAACAAGTATTTTAGTTTTAGAATCTTCTGTACTTATTTCTGCCTCTTTTCCGCGAATCTTATTCTTTGCCTTATCTAAGACTGCTCCCAAGAACTCTAGTCCCTTGCATATATCTTCTCTTGTTTCTGGAGAGTTTTCACCAAGTCCGGCAGTGAATATAATTGCATCTACTCCGCCCATTACTGCAGCATAAGATCCTATAAATTTCTTAACTTTATAGACAAATATATCAAGCGCTAACTGTGCTCTATGATTTCCATCTTTCCATGCAGCATCTTCTATATCTCTAAAGTCACTGCTTACCCCTGATATTCCTAAAACGCCTGATTTTTTATTCATTAAATCATTAGCTTCATCAATTGTTAATTTTAATTCTTGCATTATATATATTATTATAGCTGGGTCTATATTTCCGCATCTAGTTCCCATAGCTATTCCTTCAAGTGGAGTAAATCCCATACTTGTTTCTACTGATTTACCATTTTGCACTGCAGAAATACTTGCTCCATTTCCTAAGTGACAAGTAATTAATTTTAGATCTTTTATGTCTTTACCCATCATTTTTGCAGCTTTATCTGAAACATATTTGTGAGATGTTCCGTGGAATCCATATTTTCTAATACCATGTTTAGTATAAAGGTCATACGGAAGTGGGTATATATATGCAACTTCTGGCATTGTCTGATGAAACGCGGTATCAAATGTAGCTACCATAGGCGTACTAGACATTAATGCTTTACAAGCATTAATCCCGATTATATTAGCTGGATTATGAAGTGGTGCAAGTTTTGCACATTCTTCTAAGTTCTTCATCACTTCATCATTAATTATAACTGATTCTGCATATTTTTCTCCACCATGAACAATTCTATGTCCCACTGCATCTATTTCTGATAAATCTTTAATAACACCATGATCACAATCTACAAGTGCGCCAATTACTAATCTAATAGCATCTGTATGATCTTTCATAGTCTCTTCAATAATATATTTTTCCCCATTAACCTTTTGCGTTAATTTTGAACCTTCCATTCCTATTCTTTCTATTAATCCGAGTGCTAAACATTCTTCATTTTCCATGTTTATTAATTGATACTTAAGTGATGAACTTCCACAGTTTATGACTAATACTTTCATTAAATTTTCCTCCTAATAATATATATTTAAATTATATGTTTTATATAAGTTTATTTTGAATTTGAGCTTGAACCGCAGTAACTGCAACAACATTAACTATGTCATCCACACTGCATCCTCTTGATAAATCATTTATAGGCTTTGCAAATCCTTGACAAACCGGTCCGATAGCTTTTGCTTTAGCAAATCTTTGCACTAATTTATATCCAATATTTCCAGATTGTATGTCTGGAAATATTAAAACGTTTGCGTTTCCAGCTACAGTACTATTTGGTGCTTTTTGTTTTGCTACACTAGCAACAATCGCTGCATCTAACTGAAGTTCTCCGTCAATTTGTAAATCAGGTCTAGCCTTCTTTGCAATTTCAGTAGCATTTACTACTTTATCAACTAATTCATGCTTTGCACTTCCTCTAGTTGAAAAAGACAACATTGCAACCTTAGGTTCAAAATCGCATAACAATCTTGCATTATCTGCAGTGCTAATAGCTATAGCTGCTAGGTCCTCCGCATTAGGGTTTATATTAACAGCGGAATCTGCAAATAAAAGCAGTCCATCTTCTCCATATTCATCGTGAGGCAATTCCATTATAAAGAAACTTGAAATAATCTTAATTCCTGGTGCAGTTTTAATAATTTGCATTCCAGGCCTAAGTAAATCTCCTGTATAATGTACAGCTCCGGAAACCATTCCATCAGCTTCTCCCATCTTAAGCATCATAGTTCCAAAATACACACAATCTTGCATTGTTTCAGACGCTTTTTCTAGAGTCATTCCTTTATTTTTTCTTATCTCATAAAATTCCTTTGCATAAAAATCAGTTCTTTCAGAAGTTTTTGGGTCTACAATTTCTATACCTTCAATGCTAACTGATAACTTAGCTGCTTTTGCTTGTATTACACTTTTATCTCCTATTAATATTACCTCGGCTAGTGAATTATTTTTGATGATTTCACTAGCTTTTATAGTCCTCTCTTCTTCTCCCTCTGGAAGTACTATTCTTTTTTTATCTGCCTGTGCCAATTTACACATTCTAGCTATAAATGCCATTCTTATTGCCCCTCTCGTTTATTATCAACTTAATATACAATAATAATATACACCCTTTGCCCTATACATTTCAACATAAAACTACAAAATCATTTACATATATTATATTTTAAATATTCTTAATTTTCATCCTTTTTGTCTTTTTTGAAATATATGTACTTTAATTAATTCATTTTATATTATATAATATATATAAGTTTTAACGACATTTCAGAATATAATTATTGCATTATTTTTAGTGGTTTCTCTTTAGACATAAATTATTAGCTTATATTTATATGAGCTAGTATAGTCGGAAAACAATAATTAACAATTTCCATATTTAAGTATTAAAAGTGCTTATTTGAATGAAAAGTTATATTTGAATTAATTACGGATATGACAAAAAGACTTTTTTATACACTATTTTAAAAAAGCCGTAGGCTGGTTATTGAATTGAAATTTATTTTAAATTACGCAGCTATATTTTTAAGAGTTGGGAAAATATCGGCAAGGGCTATTAATCTTTCTGATGCCCAAGCATCTATGAAACAGCAAAATGCACCAAGAAATACCCTTGTTATTCTACACCCAACAGAATAAATAATTGCATCTTCAGCATGAAAATTGTTATTTATTCTATCCCAACATCTTTCAGTAGTTGAACGTCTTTTATAAAGAGATTTCCATTGTTTTGAACCTCTTAATATTGGAGTGAAATACCTTGGGTTGTCTAATGTTTTAGTGTAATAAGATTTATTGCTTTTCATAGGACATTTTTCACAGTTTTCACATTGAACTGGGAATAACCATTTATGTCTATATTGTTTACTAATAATTCCCCAATTACGAAGCTGATGTCCACAAACAGTTCCGTGTGGAATAGCATTCTTATCAAGTTTAACAAATTCACTATTTGATGAAGGTTTTGAAGAACGTGAATTTAAATCAATAATAGGATTTATTCCATAATGCATGCATAAAAGATAAAAAGCATTAGCATCATAAGCAGAATCTAAGGCTACAGAATGAAATTTAATTTCAGGATATAAATCCACAAGTTCTTTAAGTGCATAAACGCCAGTAACAGCATCATGGCGTGCCGCGCTAACAAATTTAATATGGATAGGTAGGCTGTAAAAGCTATCACAGGCAGTAAATCCGTGATAGGTATGACCATAGTAATAATGTTCATTAAAGCTATCCCAACCCCAGCTAGCACTGGGGTCGGTAAACTTTCGATAACAGTCACAATGTTCTCCTGGTTTAAGTTTGCAATCACAAACTTTTTTACCGTAAGGCGAAGCCTGTGTTGGCATACAGGTTCCGTCGCCAGCAATATTTAGTTTAGAAGGATCGCCCAAAATACCCATTGATAAAGAAGGAATAACAAATAATTCTTTAAGTATGTTGTTCATTTTGGATTCGCTTCTGTCAAGGAGCTTTGAATTATCATATTTTAAGATTCTTTTAACTAAACGGTCAACTACACCAGACTTGGAGTTATTCATCTTTTGGTTTTTCTTTTGTTTTTTACGTGGTTTACGTTTAATTTTACGCAGTTTGGATTTATTAAGGATCTTATCCTTATGAATCAGCCTATCCATAAAATCATAAAAAGTACCTACACCAGGAATTCGGTCAACATGTATGCCTTCGGCTTTAGAGTCTGAATAGCAAGCGGGTATAAAGCCAGATAAAATTGAATAGAAAGGGTCTGAACGTAATGTTTTTACCCAAGATGATATACTAGTTTCTTTACAATAAGCCATGATAATAAGTGACCTGAGTAATGCTACCGCATCTTTGGGCGGAGCCCCTTGATTAGATTTAGAGTAAGTACTTTCTATTAGAGGGACAATTCCGGTTAGGTCGGTAGACCAGATTTTAGTTATTTGTGAACTACGCTCAAACAAAGTGATTTGTTGATTGGTTTGAATATAGAATTTTTCTAAAAATGTTTCAAGAAAATATTGATATTGAGAATGAGAAACCTTAACAGTTAACATAAAAACACTCCTCGCAAATGAAATAATGTAAAAAAATATACATATTTAATTTTGCGAATTTTTACTAGCTGTCAAGTCTTATTTCACAATGTTTAAGTAAAAAAGATTAAAAGTAATACGAATAGCTTAAATTTTCTAGGTTATTCGTACAATATGAGGCACCACGAATTTTTGAGGTGAAGTTGATTTTTGAGCAAAATGAATCAAGAGTTAGCAGTACCTTAAGAGTTTCCGAGAGTGCACATGAGCTTTCATGAGGTGATTTAATGAATATTTCAGGTATAATTGTTGAATATAATCCATTACATAACGGTCACGTATATCATATTAATAAAACCAAGGAGCTCACAAACTGTGATGCCTTAATTTGTGTTATGAGTGGGAATTTTACTCAACGTGGTATTCCATCAAGTATAGACAAATGGACAAAAACTAAAATGGCATTAAATAACGGAGTAGATTTAGTAATAGAGCTACCAACTATCTACAGCGTGTCATCAGCAGATTTTTTTTCCTTTGGCGCTGTAAGTCTTCTAAACAGCTTAGGAGTAGTGGATAATATTTGCTTTGGTAGTGAACATGGAAATATTAATGATTTATATAATATTTCCAATATATTACTTCAAGAACCTATTGAATTTAAATCACTGTTAAAAACTTATTTATCAAAAGGTATCACTTACCCTTTAGCAAGATCTAATGCACTTTATGATTATTTAATGAATTCAAAATTGGACATATCAGACTTATTATTAGATAACTGCCTAAATTCACCTAATAATATACTAGGTATAGAGTATTGTAAAAGCTTAATCAAGTTAAAAAGTTCTATTACACCTTACACATTAAAAAGAGAAGGTGCATCTTATAACAGTGATCTTTTACATAATGAATTTTCAAGCGCGACAGCTATAAGAAAATTTTTGAAAGAAAATGGTTCTTTAATAAAACTTGCAGGTCATATCCCAAGTTCAGTATTAACTGAACTTCAAAACTTATACTCGAAAAATTATGAATTTACATTTGAAGATTCCATGTTCCCGTATATTAAACATAAATCTGCTACATCAAAAAATTCTTTAGTAAATTTACCAGACGTATCTGAGGGTCTTGATAATAGGATTATTAGCTCCTTACAAAATAGTTTAAGTTACTCTAGTGCACTGGCCAATATAAAAAGCAAACGCTACACTTACACTCGCATTAGTAGAATATTATGTCAATATTTTATAGGATTTGATATCTTTGATACTAAAAAATTAAGATCAATGCCTTGTCCTTATGCTCGAATTTTAGGATTTAACTCAAATGGAAAGTCAATTCTAAAATCTATAAAATCAAACAGTAGCATTCCGCTTTATACTAAAATTCCTAAAAAGTGCAATGACACCATGCAACTAGATACTCAGTCTACAAGGGCTTATAGCATTATAAATAGTAGTATAAGTCATAATAGCGATTATTTGATATCGCCTATAATTATAAAGTAAAAATAAATGCTGCTATCATAAATAGATAGTAGCATTTATTATATTTAAAATTAGTGTTTCCAACACATAAATTTATGAAAATTTAAATATATTTAATACAGTAATACTTAAAAAGGGGTCTAACATTGAAATTACTATTAATTATATTATTAATTTTCATAATATTATTATTATTTGAACTATTTAAAGCTTTGAAGATAAATCTATCAATAACATTAATTTGTTCTCTTTTTATTCTACAAATAATAATAGCTCCTAATATTTGTATCCAGTACACTATCTCTGGTGCAAAATTGTTTTTCAATTCAATTTTTCCTTCTCTTTTTCCATTTTTAGTTGTAATAAATATTATAATAAGCTACGACGGCATTCATATTTATTCTAAATTGTTAGGCAATCTAATTTGTAAACCCTTAAAGCTACCAAAAGAATGTAACTTTGCTCTTTTAGTTAGTTTACTATGTGGTTATCCCCTTGGTGCGAGATACACTTGCGATTTGTACGAAAAAAATATAATTGATTTAAATACCTGTGAACGATTGCTAAATATAGCTTCTAATGCAAGCCCACTTTTTATTATAGGCGCAGTGGGCGCTTCTATGATGTCAAATGCTAAAATTGGTTATATGTTAATACTCTCTAATATTCTCTCTTGCATGTTTATGGGATTTATTATTCCCTCAAAAGATTCTTATTTTAAAATTAAAAATAGAGGTGACAATTTTTCAAGAAACCATCCACCCACCACAAATATTGGCATGATATTGAAAAACAGTATTGAAGATGCCATGAAGAATGCCTTAAATATCGGTGGTTTTATTGTAATATTCTCCGTAATAACAGGATTAATTAAAGACAATGTAATATTTCACATTGCCCTTAATAAGTTTTCTTTAATTATTGGCTGTTCTGGGAATTTTATAGAAGGGTTATTATTAGGAATGTTAGAGATGACTAACGGATGCTATTTAATATCCTCTAGTAATTCAAATCTGTATGTAAAACTTCCAGTTTTGAGTTTTTTAATTGCTTTTAGTGGTTTGTCTATAATTTCTCAAGTTTATAGCTATACCTATAAATATGATGTCTCAATAAAAAAATACATTGCTCGAAAGTTTATTCAAGGCATAATTTCCTCAATTTTAACGCTGATTCTATATTGTATTTTTCTACATACTACATCGGTTTTTACTTTTAATAATGTAAGTATATATAAAGTTAGTAATTTATATTTTTTAATATTAATCATTTTATTTATCCCGATATTCCTTATAAATATAGTTAAACTATTTCATACTTCTTAGCTCTTTTACATTATCTCTTATTGAAGTTGTGGTATCCGTAACTTCTCCTTGTAGAGATATTAAAAAATCTTGAACATCGCCCTTAATCTTATGAAGCATTTTCTGACCTTTTAATTCAATCTCTTTATCTAATTGGGATAATATTTCATCCGCATAATCTTTAGCCCCAAGCCTCATAATTTTAGCATCTCTCTGAGCTGATGCTATAATTTCTTCAGCTCGAGTTTGTGCTTCTTTAACTAAGTCTTGCTTTTCAACTCTTCTTCTTATTTTATCAATGGTCTCTTCTTCAAAAATTTCAGCTTGTTTTTTTGAATCAACAAGAATTCTTTCTTTTTCATCACAAATCCACTGAGCCTTTTTAAACTCATCTGGCAAATGACTCATAATTTGATCAATTATATCTAATATTTCTCTTTTATTTACAACCACCTTACCTGTAACAGGTATTTTAGAAGAACTTTCAACAATTTCTTGAAGGTATTCTAAAAGTTTTATAACATCCATATTTCCCCCCTATTTAGAATTAATTTTCCTAATAATATCTGGAATAATTTCCTCAGGTACTAATTCTTCAATACATCCTCCAAGCATTGCAACCTGTTTAACTGAAGAGGAACTTATATAGCTATATTCTGTCTTTGTCATCATGAACACAGTTTCCTTACTTGGATCCAATTTGTTATTCATTGATGCCATTTGAAACTCATATTCAAAATCTAAAACACTTCTGAGTCCCTTCACAATGACACTAGCGCCCTCTTGATTCATTAGTTGAACAAGTAAACCACTAAACTTCTTCACGCGTACATTGGGTAAATTTTTAACTACATTTTTTATTTGTTCTATTCTCTCATCTACAGAGAAGAGACATTTTTTCTCAGGGTTAACAAGCACTCCTACGATTAATTCATCATAAACTCTAGACGCCCTCTTAATAATATCCAAATGTCCGTTAGTTATTGGATCAAAACTTCCAGGGCAAATTGCTTTTTTCATCTTATTCCTCCACGTTTTCCTCTGAGGTAGGTAACAATTATAAATTGTTACCCTCATGTATTTTCTTAAGGAACTAATAATTCTTAACTATTAGTTCCTTATATTTGTAAAGCAATACAGTAGTATTACCATATTTTCTTAAATCGGAAAGCTGAATAATAGAATTTCCTTCATATATTTCTTCTGAAGAATCTATTTTACAAACAATCAACCCATCTTCCCTTAAAAGGCTATTTGATGCAATAATCTCAATAGCAGGTGGAATCATGTCTTTAGCATATGGTGGATCTATAAAAATCAAATCAAACACAATCTTTTCATCTGCAAATTGTTGCATGCATTTATATGTGTCACCTTTTAAGCACTTGCATTTATCGTTAAACTTTAAATTATCTACATTCTTTTGTAACATATCAAATGTAGTATCACCCATATCAATTAGATAACATTTCTCAGCTCCCCTACTTGCGGCCTCTAGACCTAAGCTACCAGTACCTGAAAACATATCCACGACTACAGCATTTCGTGTTCTATCCTGGATTATATTAAATATAGCTTCTTTTATTCTATCTAATGTGGGCCTCGTTCCCATCCCTACAGGGGACAACAATTTTCTTCCTCTTGCACTTCCTGAAATAATTCTCATATGTTTATTCCTCCATTTAAGCCAGTTTCGATAATATTTTAACATATATATATAATTTATACAAAGAAATTTTTTCTTTAGTTAAAACAAATGTAGTTAGAACTTTGCTCGATTTTTTCTATTATTGCATCCTTTATTTTAACGTCTTCAACATTACTACTTTGCATTAACTTTTTTGCTTCACTATTTGCAAGTTTTAAAATATCTATATCTTCAATTAAATCTGATAAAATCAACCCTGATTCACCATGCTGCTTGATGCCAAATAATTCTCCTGCGCCTCTATTTTTTAAATCTTCTTCAGCAATAAAAAAACCGTCATTACTTTTTATAAGTATTTCTAATCTTCTTTTCACTATATTATTTGTAATATTCGCCAGTAGTATACAATATGACTTATGCTTTCCTCTTCCTACTCGTCCCCTAAGTTGATGAAGTTGTGCAATTCCAAATCTTTCTGAGTTTTCAATTATCATAACTGTAGCGTTTGGTACATTTACTCCAACCTCAATTACTGTAGTTGCAATCAGCGCTTTAATTTCTCCAAGTTTAAATTTATCCATGATTTCATTTTTTTGTTTACTTGGCATTTTACCATATATCATCCCTATTTCTATAGAGTCAAAATATTCTTCTTTTAATTTTTCGTAAAGCTTCTCGACTGAACTTAACTTCATCTCTTCATTTTCTTCCACCAATGGACAAACTATGTAAACTTGCCTCCCCATATTAATCTCGTTTAAAGCAAATTCATACACCTTTTTACTATAGGACATACTTTCATAGCTTGTATCAATTTTCTGCCTGCCTGGAGGTAATTCATCTATAATAGATACGTCTAAATCACCATATAAATATAAAGAGAGTGTCCGGGGAATAGGGGTAGCTGTCATTACAAGAATATCAATGTTTTTACCTTTATTAGAAAATCTATTTCTTTGTGATACTCCAAAACGATGCTGCTCATCAGTAACAATCATTCCTAAGTTTTTAAACTCTACATCATCTTCAATAAGTGCATGAGTTCCAACAATAATATCAATGGTTCCATCTTTTAACTCCTGTTTAATTAATTGTTTATTTTTTGCTGTAACACTTCCGCTTAGTAGTTGTATTTTTAGTGAAAAATTTTTTAATACATTTTGAATTTCTTCATAATGTTGCTTTGCTAAGATTTCAGTTGGTGCCATCATAGATGCCTGATACCCATTTTTGACAACATTAAACATAGTAATTATAGCCACTATAGTTTTACCACTTCCAACATCTCCCTGCACCATTCGATTCATTCCTATATCCTTCTTTTGATCTATTAGAATTTCTCTTACAACTTTACTTTGTGCCTTAGTAAGCTGAAATGGAAGTTGCTCCTTTAAGATTATAAGCTCTGGTGCTATTTTAAATTGAATACCATTATTATGATATTTTATAAACTCTTTTAGCATTAATATTTTTAATGAATAAGTGAATAATTCTTGAAATTTAAGCCTTCTCTTTGATTTATTAAGGAGTTCTAAGCTTTTAGGGCTATGTATATTTCGAGCAGCATTATCTAAAGAACAAAAATCATATTTTTCCACAAGCCATTTAGGCAAATTCTCCGTTATTTCAACATCACATAATACGTCAGATATAATTTTATTAAAAAAATTATTTGTAACATTATTTTTAAGTGGATACTTGGCAATAATGTTATTTGTAGCCATAGACGTATTTTTTACTATCTTAGGATTCATAATTGTGATTTCTTCCCTGAATTTATTAACTTTGCCTGTGATAATATATTTATTTGAAATTTTAAAACTATTTTTTGCATAGGTTTGATTAAACCATTTACCTTTGAATCTATTATCCCCTTGGCAAAAAACTATGGTAGAAAGAGTTTTATTATTTTTTAACCTAACATCTTTTAATATATTTAGCACAGTACACTCTACAATGAGTTTTTCACTTTCCGCGCATTTCAGAATGCTTTTATTCGCAGATACATTCTCATAATCTCGTGGAAAATATAATATCAGATCTAATACGTTAAAAATTCCACACTTATTCAAATTTTCTGCCATTTTAGGTCCAACGCCCTTTATATATTTTATATCGCTATGAATATCCACCTATACCACTCCAAAAATAAGATTTTAACGAGATTTTAGAAGGAAAGACTCCCACTTCTATAAGTGGGAGTCGCATACCCTAACAGATAGCAAACTTCAGTGGTGGGAATAACAATTGAGAATTGTTATCTACTCCAGAGGTTTACAAAGGGGTAACTCTCCTTTCGAAGTCGTCAATGCATCTTCTGCGAAGATGTTGCAGCTCCGCAGGAGATGATTTAATATTAGTTTTGTTCGTTACTAATCTTTAAGGTACATTAAATACCTAAGAAAAAAAGCCCTAAGGCTTTTATTCAACTGACGCAATAAAATAATAAAGTGGTTGTTTTCCATTATAATGTTGAATATCTAAATTCGGATATTTGTGTTCTAGGGCAGAAATAAATTCTTCCACTTCGCTTATTATACAATCTTCACCATAGAAAATTGTAATAAGCTCACTATCCTCTGTAACCATACTGTCTATAGTATCTTCGCAAACTTTATAAATATCTGTTCCAACTTCTTTAATTTTTTGCTCAATTAAACCTAGAATGTTTCCTTCTTTTATTAGATTACCATCAGATTCAGTGTCTTTAACTGCATATGTTACAGAAGCTGTTGCAACATTTTTTATTGCTTCTTTTAATATATTTTCATTTTCTTCTACACTAACTTCTGGATTAAACATTGTTACAGCAGTTATTCCTTGTGGGATAGTTTTCGACGGAATAACAATTACATTTTTATCTGACAGTTCGACCGCTTGCAGCGCTGCCATAAGTATATTCTTATTATTAGGTAATACAAATACATTTTCCGCATTAACTTTATTAATACTCTCTAATATATCTTGTGTACTTGGATTCATGGTTTGGCCGCCTTCTATTACAACGTCCACACCTAAATCCTCAAAAATATTCTTAATTCCTTCTCCAAGCGCAACAGATATAAATCCATATTTTTTATTCTCAATAATGTTTTCTTTCACTGGTCCTTCAACTTTCTCATCCGCAATGCCTAATAAATTTCTATGTTGTTCTCTCATATTTTCAATTTTCACCTTAGACAGTTCCCCTAGTGTTACTGCTTTTGAAAGCACTACCCCTGGATCATTTGTGTGTATATGGATTTTAACAAATTCATCTTGCGAAACCACAACCATTGAGTCTCCAAACTTTTCTAAATATCTCTTTAATTCATTAGCATCAACATTTTCAGCGATAACTAACAATTCAGTACAGTATCCAAACTTTATGTCTACAGGCATATCTAAAGCTGCAGGTGTTTTTGTTTGTGATTTTGTACTTTTCTTTTCCGATTTGCTAATTAGAGATTCCATATTATTACTTAGAGCTTCATGCATTCCTTTAAACAATATTAAAAGTCCCATTCCACCTGCATCAACTACTTTTGCTTGTTTTAATGCTGGAAGCATATCTGGAGTTTTATCTAGCATAATTTCACTACACTTGCAAACTTCTTGCATGAGCGCAACTACTTCAGTTGCTCCGCTATTAACTGCACTTTCACCCGCAGCTTTAATAATAGTTAAAATCGTACCTTCAGTGGGTCTCATAACCGCCTTATACGCAAAATGGGCACCTTCTAAAATGCTTTTAGCCAATTCTTCAGAAGTAGCTTCGTCTACGCCTTCTAGCCCTTTTGCAATGCCTCTAAATATTTGTGATAATATAACACCTGAATTACCCCTTGCGCCCATCAGCGCGCCCCTAGCTAGTTTTTGAGATATCTCAGCAATAGACTTAGTTGACATACTTTCAATTTCTTGCACTGCGGCTTTAAAAGTCATTGACATATTAGTACCTGTATCTCCATCCGGAACAGGAAATACATTTAACGAATTTACATATTCTTTTTCTTCTTCTAACCTATTAGATGCATTTATTACCATATTACGAAAATTTTGTCCGTTAATTTTTAAGTATTCCATTGCTACCTCCCTAGACCCTTACACCTTGGACGTTTACGGTTATTGCTGCAACTTTCAGTCCTGTATAATTTTCAACATTATATCTTGTTTTTTGAATTATATTATTTGCTATTACAGATATTTTCGTGCCATATTCAACTATTATAAATAATTCAATAAATAGTTGGTTTTCCTTAGAATTAATTTTAACTCCTTTATTTAAAGCGTCGCTCTTAATCAATTGCCAAAATCCATCCTTGGCATCTTTGAGTGCCATCCCAACAACTCCATAACACTCTGTTGTAGAAATACCAACTATGTTTGCTAACGCTTCCTCTGAATAATATATATTACCATTCTCTCTTGCAATGTTACCTTTCATTTTAATTCCTCCTTATACCGCTATATAGATTATTTTATAGTATAATACTAATTTATTCAACAAAATTAATTTTATAATTGCTTTAGTTACGAATAATTTCTTATTTAACTTGCAAGAGTAGTAATATTCATGTTACAATTATGCGTGTTTCAATTGAGAAGATTTTTTTCTTCGTAGTCAAGGAGGTGTTTTCATTGTCAAGAAAATGCGAAATATGCAATAAAGGTGTAATTTCAGGTAGCCAATATAGTCACTCACACCGTGAATCAAAAAGAAAATGGGCTCCAAATATTCAAAAAGTTAAAGCTATAGTTAGCGGAACGCCTAAATCTATACATGTATGTACTAGATGTCTTCGTTCAGGTAAAGTCCAACGTGCTATATAATTAAAAAATAAAAATGCAGCTTTTAAAGCTGCATTTTTTATTTAAATCCAGCTTTAAAAGCTGTTTTCTTTAAACCCACCTCTAAAAACTGATTTTTTTTGTAATAACTGAGTTTTTCTATGTTATTTTTTTAAAAAAAATCTAATTATTCGAGATATAAATCTCGGTAACTTAATAGCCATAATTTTCATCTCTCTTACCTCCCAAACATGAAATCCGTAAAATTTCTTCTAACTTTCACTATCTATCTGAACCTCACTAACAATGATGGTTATGATCCATTATAGTAAAGCCATAATAAACAATTCCTCCTCCTACAACAATTATCCACCACCAAAATGGGACTATTACTACTGTTATGATTCCTATGCCTAAACATGCAATGATTACTCCAAGCTGCTTTTCTAAACACTTATAAAACCTTTTCGTAAGTTAATCCCCTCTCAAAGTATTCCAATATTATTATATGAATTACTTTCAATAATATTGCCAAAAATAAAAAATAAAAAAGTATATATTACTATTAATGCATTCACTTCGCTAATAACTACTAATTTTATTTTTAATTAATCTGTTAAAAACATAAACTCGATTTCTACTCAACCATATGTTTTCCTTAACGCATCTTAATTAAAAATAAAATAAGAAGTTCTAAAGCTCGCTTCAATGCATTATACGTAATATATACTTTTTTTGCGCATAAAAATATTTATTAATTGAAGTATTAATCTGATGATAATATTATCATCAGCGTTCCAGATTTAAATTTAAGCTGAACCTGAGGTCCTGCAAACTCATTTGAAATAGTTATACTCTGTCCAATTTTCAAATTGTAATTATTTAAAGGATATTTTGCGCCTTTAATAGTTAATCCTATTATTTCATCGCCATAAGATTGTACCGAGAATATATCGCCTACGGTGCCACTTAATGAAGTCCCGGCATCAATCAACCTAATATTATTGTTTTCATCCTTAATGCATGCACTAACGCCATTTTCTAAGCAACTTTTTAGCATTCCAATATTTCCAAGCAGATGATCAACTCTACTTCCAGTGCACCCCAATAATACTATTTCATTTGGTTTCATTTTCAAAGCCTTTTTAACTGCAATTTCAGTATCAGTAAAATCTTTTTCTGTAGGATAAATATCTATTATAGAATTATTTTTTTTAAAATAATCCAAGGCCTCTTTATCAATAGAATCAAAATCTCCTACAAGTAAGTGAGGATTTATATTATAGTCATATAGGCAATTGGCACCACTATCTGCTCCAATTAAAAATGCATCCTCAGTAATTTCATTCATGAGTAATTGTTGTGATGGTGGATTTCCTCCTGAGATTATTATGACTTTCATGTTAAATACCTAATCTTAATGCTTTTATGTTTTTCTCAATTTCATCATTCTTAAATACTGCCGACCCAGCCACAACAACATTAGCACCACTATTAACAACTTCTTGAATATTACCTACATCAATGCCACCATCTACTTGAATCATAATGTCTTTATTATAAATATCTGCAAGATCTCTAACTTCTTTAATTTTATCCGAGCAGTATTCAATATACTTTTGCCCACCAAATCCAGGGTTTACTGACATAATAAGTACCATATCAAGATTACTCATTAAATGTTTTATGCATTCTACAGGTGTAGCAGGATTTAATGCAACACCCGCTTTAATCCCAAAACTTTTTATGTAATTAATAGTTCTATCAATATGCCTATCGGTTTCATAATGGACAGTTATAATGTCAGCTCCCGAATTTACAAAGTCTTCTACATATCTAGACGGTTCTTCTATCATAAGATGCACATCAAATGGTAATTTTGTTAGTTTTCTAATGCTCTTAATAACTGGAATACCGAAAGAAATGTTAGGTACAAACATACCATCCATTACATCAATATGAATCATATCAGCACCGCACGCTTCTAGCTGCTTAATATGTTCCCCTAGCCTTGAAAAATCCGCTGACAGTATAGATGGTGATATTTTTATCATTTTTTATTCCCCCTAGCAATAATTTCTTCTAATGTCTTTATATAAAATTTATATCTATCCCTGTAAATTTCATTATCTTCTACAGCTTGCTTAACTCTACAGTTAGGTTCTTTATAATGCATGCAATTAGAAAACCTACATTCACATCTATGTTTTTCAAATTCCGGGAAACAATCTTGTAATTGTTCTTTCTCAATGAAATCTAAACTTAAGGCTGAAAATCCTGGAGTATCTAACAAAAATCCTTCTTCATATTCAATAAGTTCACTGTGCCTTGTAGTGTGCTTACCCTTTTGCGATTTTTTACTTATATCTCCAGTTTTCATAGCTTCTCTTCCAAGTATACTATTAAGTATAGTTGACTTTCCAACTCCAGACGGTCCACAAAAAACAGTAATGTTATCTTTTATTCTAGTCTTAAGTTCAGAAAGTCCATCACCCTCTTTTGCTTTTAAAAATACTATGTCACATCCTACGCTTTTTAATTCTTTTATAAGGCCCTCATCAACTTGCTCAACTAAATCCAACTTATTTAAACAAAGAACTATCTTTAACTTGTAATGTTCACAAAGCACTAGAAATTTATTGAGCAAATCCATATTTAAGTCAGGTTGTTTAAAGGCAAAAACTACAAAAGCTTGAGTAACATTAGCAACCACTGGACGTATCATCTCAGTCTCTCTTGGAAAAATCTTTTCAATTACACCTTTGCTCTCATCTGTCTCAAGCATTATTTCCACTTTATCACCAATAACAGGGGAAAGCCCAGTATATCTGAACTTCCCTCTTGCCTTACATTCTATGACTTTGTCTTGAACTTTTACAAAATATAGCCCGCCTACACCTTTTATGATTACTCCTTGCATATATCCCTCACCATTTACCTTCTATTTAATATTTTTGAATATATTTCATATATCTTGTAATTACTTATTCTTATTGAGGAGTCGCTGGGGGTGTTTCAGTTGTTGCTGGGGGTGTTTCAGTTGTTGCTGGAGGTGTTTCAGGAGTTACTGGAACTTCCGCAGCCTTAGATGTTAAAGTTATAGTATCCCCAACATTTGCCTTAGTCCCTGGCTCCTTGTCTTGCGACTCAATGATATCTTCATCATTACCAGAAACTACTATGTTTATATTCGATTGTGCAGCTGACTCACGTGCTGCTTTAACAGTTTTCCCCTTAAAGTCTGGAACATCAAATTGTTCTTTTTTAGGTTCTTCATACTTGTAATAATTAACTCCTACAGAATTACCTTCCGTAACTTCCGTATTTGCAGCAATACTTTGATTGAATATTTTACCATCAAGTGACTTATCATGAGTTACCACCGGGTGTCGCTCACCTAATTTTAAATTTGCATTTTGCAATACTCTCTCTGCATCATTCAAAGATACGTCATTTAGATTTGGAACCTTTGTTAATTTAATCTCTACACCCTTACTTATTACTAAATCTACTTTATCGCCTTTTTGAACTAAACTACCCGGATCTGGGTTTTGGCTTATTACTAAACCACTAGCAATGGAATCATTGAATTCAGATGTTACATTTCCTAGCACCAATCCATTTTGTTCAATAATAGCAGTAGCCGAAGCTTTATCAGTCCCCTTGACAGAAGGAATTATGAAACTTGCAGGCCCTTTACTCACCGTAACTCTTACTTCACCCTTAGCCTTTAATTCTGTTCCCTCATCAGGAAAACATAACAGTACCTCGCCTTCGGGTTTTTCGCTATTTTCTTCTCCAGCCACTACAAAATTCAAGCCTTTTTCTACAACTAATTTTTCTGCCTCTACCTTATCTAAGCCAATAATTTTAGGCACGAATATCTTATCTGCCACATTAACTTGCTTGTCAGTAAGATAGTTCTTTAATGTGACTCCCGCAACACTACCTAAAACAATCAATAAAATTATTGCAACAAAAGCCATTATTATCGTTTTATTTTTTTTGTTATTTTTAGACTTCGGTTTTTTAATTACTTGTTCTTTTTCTACTACTTCTTCTTTTTCTTCTTCATGATCATCTTCTTTTTCATAGTCATCTACATTTACAGCTGCCATAACCCTAGTGTATTCATTTTCCATGCTATTTGTTGCGATAGTATATGAACTATTCTTTTGTATTCTCTGCAGATCTAAAAACATCTCATTCGCAGTTTGATACCTCTTTATAGGTTCTTTTTCTATAGCCTTTAATATTAATTTGTTCAAATTTTCAGGAACATTACCATTTATTTTCTTAGGTGGCACAACTTGTTCCTGTATATGTTTTAATGCTACTGATACAGGACTTTCTGCATCATAAGGTACTTGCCCTGTAGACATCTCATAAAGAACTATTCCAAAAGAATAAATATCTGTTCTACAATCTACAAAACTTGCTTTAGCTTGTTCAGGTGAAAAATAATGAGCTGATCCCATCACTGTGCTGGTATTAGTTATAGTTACAGAACTAGCAGCTTTTGCTATACCGAAATCTGTAACTTTAACCGTTCCATCTTCAGTCACTAAAATATTATGAGGTTTTATATCTCTATGTATAATGTTATTCTTATGAGCACACTCAAGTGCTTTTGCAATTTGCATTCCATAGTCTATTATTTGATCATAATTCATACTACCATTTTCAAGTATAATTTCCTTTAAAGTCTTTCCTTTTATATATTCCATTACAATGTAGTTAATATCTCGCTCTTGTCCAACATCATAAATATTAACTATATTATTTGATGAGAGACTAGCTACGGATGAAGCCTCTTTTTTAAATTTATCCATAAAATCTATATTATTTGAAAATTCTTCTTTTAATATTTTTACAGCAACATAACGATTGAGCAAACGACATTTAGCTTTATAAACTATCGCCATTCCACCCTCTCCAATTTTTTCAAGGAGTTCATATCTACTCCCTAATATGGTTCCTATCATCTCTGCACTCTCCTTCAAATACGATAACCGATATGTTATCGCGTCCACCCTTAGATTTACTTAAATCCACCAACATTTTACAGCTAGAAATATTGTCATTTTCATTTTTAATAATAATATCATACATTTCAGAATAAGTCACATCGTTAGTAAGGCCATCTGTGCATAAAATACATTTGAATATATTGGTCAAATTAACATCAAATAAATCAACTTCTACTAACTCATTTGTTCCAAGTGCCCTTGTAATAATATTTTTATTCGGATGAGTTCTAGCTTTTTCTTCAGTTATAGTACCATTATCTAAAAGCTGTTGTACCAAAGAATGATCTCTTGTAATTTTTAATAATTTTTTGTTATTATCAATAATATAACAACTACTGTCACCTACATTTGCAACAACCATTTCATTTTGTTTTTTAAAGCAGATTGTTATAGTTGTCCCCATCCCTTTAAGCGAATCATTACCACTTGCCATGTCATAAATTTTCTTGTTTGCAGATTTTATTCCTTCAGAAAGCACTTCTTTGAGATCTAAACCATGATGATTCTTCTTTATATATTCTATTATAACCTTAATAGCTAGCTGACTTGCAACTTCTCCTGCATTATGACCACCCATACCATCTGCTATAGCATAAATACCAAAATCAGTATCTTCAAAATAGCCTACCGAGTCTTCATTTGTTTTTCTAACATTTCCAACATCAGATAAAACCCCAAGCATTTTTACACCCCCTCATTTAAGTTTTCACTTTTAATATAGCTTCTCCGAAGTTGACCACAAGCCGCATTAATATCCAGGCCCATTTCGCGCCTTATTGTTGTCTGGATATTATTAGTTTCAAGTACCCTCTTAAACTCAGCAACGTCATCATTTGAAGATCTTTTTAATTCATTCTCTTCTATTTCATTAACTGGAATTAAATTAACATGGCATAACATATCCTTTAACAATACACTTAATTTTTCTGCATCTTGCGTGCTATCATTAAGACCCTTTACAAGAGCATATTCAAAAGTTATGCGTCTATTAGTCTTATTTATATAGTATTTAGATGCATCAATAATTTCTGCAATAGAATACTTATTTGCAATTGGCATACTCTTCATTCTAATCTCATCCGTAGATGCGTGAAGTGAAATAGCCAGTGTCGTTTGCAAGTTAATATCAGCAAACTCTTTAATCTTTGGTACGATACCACAGGTAGAAATAGTTATATGTCTTTGACCAATATTTAACCCATTTTCTGAATTCACAATTTCAAGAAATTTTATTACATTATGAAAATTATCAAATGGCTCCCCACTTCCCATTAATACAACATTAGAAATTCGCTCATTAATTAGATGCTGTGATTTCATTATTTGAGCTAGCATTTCCCCTGGAGTTAGATTTCTAATCATTCCTCCAATGGTAGATGCGCAAAATTTACATCCCATCCTACATCCAACTTGAGTCGATATGCATATAGAGTTCCCATGTTTATATTTCATAACAACGCATTCAATTAAATTACCATCGTTTAAAGCGAAAAGATATTTTCTTGTATCATTTTGTTTTGAAGTATATTCCTCTACGAGCTCAGGTATTCCTATGTAAAAATTATTTTTTAACTTTTCTTTTATACTGAGCGGAATATTATTCATATTTTCGAATTCCCATATTCCCTTATAAATCCAGTCTAATACTTGCTTAGCTCTAAATTCACTTTCCCCATTACTTTTCATCCATTGCTTTAACTCTACTAAATTCATATCTAATATATTTATCATTTTATACACCTACTATGATTTTATAATTTTGGCTATGAAAAATCCATCCATGTATTCATTAGGTAATATAGTAACATACCCTTTATCACTATAGTTTATATTATCAAATTCACCGTAAAATACTGGTTCAATCTTAAATTCTGAATGAGACTCTAGGAACCATTCAATATTGCTTTCATTTTCTTCCTTATTAAGGGTACATGTTGAATATACAAGTACTCCACCTTTTTTTATGTATTTTGAAGCATTCTCCATTATTTTTCTTTGTGTGTGAATTATATTTTCTATGTCTTTTATATGTTTACTCCACTTTATCTCAGGTTTTTTTCTAATAATTCCAAGACCAGAGCAAGGTACATCAATAAGTACCCTATCTGCAGATTGAAGTAAACTTGGATCATAAATTGTAGCGTCCATAACATCACAAGTTGTATTTACAATTCCTATTCTATTTAAATTTTGTTTTATTAATGATAACTTATTTTCATGTAAATCAAATGCAAAAATATGTCCTGTGTTTTTCATAATTTCTGCAATGTGTGTTGTCTTTCCACCTGGTGCACTACAAAGATCTAATACTTCTAGATTTGGCAAAAGGTCCATAGAAAGAGCTGTAAGCATTGCGCTTTCATCCTGGACTGTTATACTTCCTTCATTAAATAAAAGGTTATTCTCTATATTTTTCCCTTTAATAATTCGTATTGCCTCAGAACACGCATAGCCTTTTTCTATATTATACCCATTTTCTATAAGTTTTTCCCATATTTCCTCATAAGTTAATTTCAGAGTATTAACTCTAACTGTAACATCAGGTTTTTGATTTAAGCCACTTAGAATTTTCTCAGCGCTTTCAATCCCATATTGCTTTATAAAGAGTTTAACTAAAGCCTTAGTGAAGGAATACTCAAAGCATAATCTTTCAATATCATTTTTTTCATTATAATACACCGCGGTGTCGCCCCTTAGATAGTTTCTAAGTACTCCATTAACAAATTGTGCCGCTCCTACATTACTCATCTTTTTTGTTAAGTTTACAGCCTCATTAACCACAGCAAAACTTGGTATTTTATCCAAAAACCTAATTTGATATATTGATATTCTTAATATGTTTAAAACAAAACTATCTACCCTTTCAAAGCCTTTTTTTAAAAAACTGCTCAATATTTTATCTATTGTGTATTTATATTTTAAAGTACCGTAAACTATTTCTGTAACTAACGCTTTATCCTTATCATTTAAATCGGATTTATTAAGTTCCAGACCTAAAACTATATTAGAATAAGCGTTTTCATTTATTACTTTTTCTATAACTACAATTGCTACTAACCTACTATTGTTCATGTTATTACCTCAATTTTCTATTTGATTTTATCTATCGCGACTTAAAAGAACAAGACGTATAAGCTGAGAAACTGCCATAAGTGTTGCAGCCACATATGTCATAGCGGCTGCACTTAATACTGCTTTAGCTCCTTTTATTTCATCTCCATAAAGTATACTTTTGGATTCTAAAATTGTAAGTGCTCTACTAGATGCATTAAATTCAACTGGCAAGGTAATTAACTGGAATACTACCACTGCTGAAAATAATATAATTCCAATATTTACTAGAGAAGGTACACTTAAAATTATTCCTATTAAAAATAGTAACCAGGATGCATTAGAACTAAAATTAACTGCTGGCACTATAGCGTTCCTTATTTTTAAAGGCGCATATTTTTCTTTGTCTTGAAGCGCATGCCCAGTTTCATGAGCCGCAACCCCTATAGCTGCAACTGTTGTCCCATTATAAACCTCCTTGGAGAGCCTCATAACTCGTTTAGAAGGGTCGTAATGGTCAGTAAGCTTTCCACCTACTATTTCCACTGGTATATCAAAAAGCCCCGCATCATCAAGTAGCATTCTAGCTACCTTCTCCCCTGTATATCCATTTGCACTATTTACCTTTGAGTATTTACTAAATGAAGACTTAATTTTAAGTTGTGCTAAGCCTGATATAATTATAGCTGGCAATAATACAACCATAGTATTATCATAAAAAAGCATATTATTTCACCCCTTCTTATTTCAAAATCGAACCTTCATTTATCTTATTTCCTATTATATAATCCCTTACTTTTAAAGGCTTCTTACCCGGAAATTGTATCTCTTCAATAAGTAAAACACCACTACCAGTCGCTACCTTTAATCCTTCTTTTGAAACCTCTATAATACTTCCAATCATTTTATTTGATTGTTCGTTTATTACTTTTGACTTATATATTTTCATTACTGTATTCTCATAATGAGTATATGCAATTGGCCATGGATTTAATCCTCTTATAAAATCATGAATATTAACATTACTACATTCCCAATTTATCTTTGCCATTTCTTTGCCTAACTTAGAAGCATATGAACTAAATTCATTTTCCTGTTTAACTGGCTCTATTTCGTTACTTACTATACCATTTATTGTTTTAACTAAAAGTTGTGCTCCGCTATTCATAAGAATATCGTGCAATTCTCCCGCAGACATAACACCTGGCAGTTCCATTTCCTCTGTTAAAAGTATATCACCTGTATCAAGACCAACATCCATAAGCATTGTTGTATTTCCACTTTTACTCTCACCATTAATAACACACCAATTTATAGGAGCCGCGCCTCTATATTTGGGTAATAAAGATGCATGTAGATTTATACATCCATATTTAGGAATACTAAGCACTTCCTTTGGAAGGATTTGTCCAAACGCTACTACTACAATAAAATCCGGTTTTAAGTTTTTAATCATTTCTATCATTTCTTCATTATTTCTGAGTCTTAAAGGCTGATATACCGGTATATTATAAGTCACAGCTAACTGTTTAACAGCGGACATTGCTAAATTTTTACCTCTTCCTTTTGGTCTATCAGGCTGAGTAAAAACAGCAGAAACTTCAAATTCATTTATAAGTTGCGAAAGGGATGGCACTGAAAATTCTGGCGTACCCATAAAAATTATCTTCATATTATTTTTCCTCACCCTCTATTGCTTTGTCTATAAATAATATCCCATCTAAATGATCAATTTCATGGCAGAGTGCTCTTGCAAGAAGACCTTCTCCATCTATTATTATCTCTTCTCCATTTTCACTTAATGCCTTCACTTTTACTGTTTCTGGCCTATCTACATTTTTTTGTACTCCTGGTATGCTTAAACAACCTTCATTGTCTATTTGTGAACCTTGTATTTCTACAATCTGTGGGTTAATAATTGCCATAGGTCCATTACCAACATCAATAACTACTATCCTCTTTAAAATGCCAACCTGCGGTGCAGCAAGCCCTACTCCCTTAGACTTATACATAGTTTCTTTCATATCTTTAACTAATAATAGAATCCTAGGGTTAATTTCATCTACCACTCTACTTTTTCTCCTTAATATGTCGTCGCCATAGGTTCTAATCGTTCTTATAGCCATACGAAAACCTCCTTGTCATTAATTATCACCAAAGGTGCTGTTAGATCATGTTACTTGGATTAATATCTATACTAACTCGTATACTAGTATAAACATTCTTAAGCAATTCATAAACCGATTTTTTTATTTCCTCTGCAATTGTTTGTTCAATATTTCCTTTAATTATAATTTGCCATCTATAGAAATTTTTAATTTTTGAAACTCCACAAGGGCATGGACCTAGCAATGTAATTTTATCATTGTTTTTAATCTTATATTTTAAATTTTCACCAACATTTTGTGTACTTTTTATTAACAAATTTTCATCCTCAGAACTCATAGTTATGACTAGAATACTTGTAAAAGGTGGATAGTCCATAACTTTTCTCATCATGATTTCATTTTTATAGAAACTATCATAGTCATTCTCCGCTGCATACTGTATGGTCAAATTGTCAGCATTATATGTTTGGATAACTACCTTGCCTTCTTTCTTACCTCTACCTGCTCTTCCTGAGACTTGAGTAAGTAGTTGAAACGTCCGCTCAAAAGCCCTGAAATCCGGTAAATTCAATGATAAATCCGCAGCTATTACTCCTACTAAAGTAACATTTTTAAAATCTAATCCTTTAGCAACCATCTGAGTTCCAATTAAAATATCTGCCTGTTTATTTTTAAAGGTATTATATATATATTCATAAGAATTTTTTTTCCGAGTTGTGTCAAAATCCATTCTTAGAGTTTTTGCACTTGGAAAAATCCTATTAATTTCTTGCTCAATTTTTTCTGTTCCAACTCCAAAATATTTAACATAACTACTTCCACAATTAGGACATGTTTTACTTATTTTTTCTTTTTCTCCACAATAATGGCAAGTTAGGTATTCACTTGAATTATGGTAGGTTAATGATATATCACATTTTTTGCATTTGAAAACATAACCACATTTCCTACAGGATACGAAGGTCGAAAAACCTCTTCTATTTAAAAACAAAATCACCTGCTCGTTTCTGCTTAGAGATTCAATAATACCCTCATGCAGTGGCTTACTAAATATTGAACGATTGTTATTCATTAACTCTTCGCGCATGTCAACGATTTCTACTTTTGGCATGGCAGCACCATCTGCCCTCTCATTAATAGTAATTAATTCTAATTCCTTTATGGTAGACCTATAATAACTTTCAATAGATGGAGTAGCTGACCCCAATATTAATTTGCAATTTTCTAGTTCACATTTCATATAAGCTATTTCACGAGCATCAAATTTTGGATTACTGTCGGATTTATAACTCGCTTCATGTTCCTCATCTATAACAATTAATCCTAAGTTTTCAAAAGGTAAAAATATAGCTGACCTTGCCCCAATAGCAATTTTAACATTTCCGAGCTTTACTCTCATCCATTCGTCATACCTCTCACCATCTGATAGCCTACTATGAAAAACTGCTATATCACGTCCAAATCTACCTTTGAACCTTTCAACCATTTGTGGGGTTAACGATATTTCTGGTATAAGTATTATAGACTGCTTATTCTCTTTTAACATATAACTAACTAAATTCATGTATATCTCAGTCTTTCCACTACCTGTAACTCCATGTATCAAGAATTTTTTCGCCTTAGAATTTATTATAAACTCAACTGACTGCTGTTGTCTTTCATTTAGTGTTTTTTCTTCATACCTAGAATAGTTTTTTTCGCTATACCTATTAATTATAACCTCTTGCGTGGTTAAGAATCCATGCTTAATCATTGTATTTATTGATGACAGTGATTTATTAAAATTTTTACTGAACTCAGTCTTATTATATTTCATATTATTTAATTGTATTATCTCATAAATATTTTTGTAAGGTTCATTTAAAAATTTTCCTTCTAGTTCCTTGCTCGCAGTTAATACTTGCATCGTCTTATTCTTTATACCTTTTGTTATACCTCTTGGAATAATAACTTTTATGCATTCCAAATATGTACAAAGGTATTTTTTTTTCATAATCTTTACAAGTTCAATATCAGTTATTTTAAGGAGTGGCATTTCATCACATATAGTTGTTATCTCCTTAATATTCTTCACATTCTCACATTGCTTATAAAGTTCCAATACAAAAGCGTCCACTGTCCTGTTTCCTCTACCAAATGGCACTTTAACTCTAAATCCTAAATGGACACTGCCTATTAATCTAATAGGTATTTTATATGTAAAAACCTTATCCACTTGAACCGAATCATTATTCACCACAACTCCAGCATACTGATACACTTAATCACCCTTTTAATTTTATGATTTTATATAACATAAAAAAGCGCATTAGCGCTTTTTATTTATTAAATCAAACAATTCCCTAGCAACTTCTTTTTTTGGCATTTTGTCTATTGTTATTGGACTATTGTCTTTGCTTAAAATAATCACTTTATTATCTTCAGTTCCAAACCCAATATCTGTTCCCGTTATATCATTGGCAATTATGTAATCTAAATTTTTCTTAAGAAGTTTTGATTGCGCATTTTGTAGCAAATCATTACTCTCAGCTGCAAAACCCACTAATACTTGATTCTTCTTAAGCGATCCTAATTCTTTTAAAATATCATTATCACGTACAAATTCTAAGTTTAATCCATTTCCACTTTTCTTAATTTTGCTACTACAGTATGTTTTAGGCTTAAAGTCAGATACAGCTGCTGCTTTTATAACTATATCACTATCGTAAAAATTATCTATTACAGCAGTTCTCATCTCTTCATTAGTATTAACCTTTATGGCATTTATACCAAAAGGTGTTTTTTCACCAGATGGTCCAGATACTAAAGTTACAACTGCCCCTCTATCTCTAGCTTCTCTCGCAATTGCATATCCCATTTTGCCTGTTGACCTATTTGTTATAAATCTTACAGGATCAATAGGCGCAATTGTAGGCCCAGCTGTAACTAAAACTTTAGTGCCTTTCATATCTTTTATAGGATACAACTTGCTCATGATTTCTTCAAAAATATCTTCAGTTTGTGCTAACTTTCCTTCTCCTATGTCCCCACAGGCGAGTCTTCCTGATGTTGGCGCAATAAAATCATATCCAAAAGCCTTAAGCTTTTGAATATTACCTTGCAGTATTGGATTATTGTACATATTGACATTCATTGCTGGAGCAAAAATCACTGGTGCCTTTGTTGCCATAATAGTAGTAGTTAACATATCATCTGCAATCCCATTTGCAACTTTACCAATTATATTGGACGTTGCTGGAATTACAGCAAATAGATCTGCTTTTTTAGCAAGAGATATATGTTGTAGTTCCCATGCTTTAGGCTCATCAAACATATCATGAATGACAATGTTCTGACTCATAGATTGAAAACTTAGAGGGGTTACAAACTCCGACGCCGCTTTAGTCATGATAACATGTACGCAAATATTTTCTTTTCTTAATCTACTAATAACATCTAAAGCCTTATATACTGCTATCCCACCTGTTACACCAATAACTACTGTCTTTTTGTTTTCCATACTATTTTATTCCTTCTTTTGTTGTCATCGCCACAATAGCTCCTTCATAAATTTCATGTATAGATATAGTAACTGGCTTTGTGGAATCTACCTGTACAAGTGGGCTTTGACCTTCTATTATTTGTCTTGCTCTTTTTGATGTTGCTACAACTAACGAATACCTATTATCTACTTTTTCTAATAAATTTACTATTGATGGGTTAATCATTGAATTATTCATTACTAATTTCCTCCTTTAGAAAATCTCCATTCATTCTATCGACTCTACATCTTTCTGCAATTACAATGCTTTGAATTTTTTCACAAGCATTATCTACAGTGTCATTTACAACTGCATAATCATATTTTGATACAAAACTAATTTCTTCATGCGCCGATGTAAATCTAGTAATTAAGGACTCTGGCGTTTCACTGCCCCTATTTGTAATTCTATTTTTCAATTCCTCCATAGACGGTGGAAGAATGAAAATAAATAAGCCACTTGGATAAGCCCTTTTCACCTTAAGTGCGCCTTGAATATCTATTTCTAGTATTACATCCCTACCGCCATCTAATATTTTTAGAACTTCAGATTTAGGAGTACCATAACAATTTCCATAAACCTCTGCGTATTCAAGAAAATCTTCTAATGCGATTTTTTCTAGGAATTTCTCTTTAGTTATGAAATAATAGTTTATTCCTTCTATTTCATCGCTTCTTGGGCTTCTTGTAGTCGCAGAGACCGAAATCCAAAAATTGTTTTTTTCGAGAAGCGCCTTGCATACAGTCCCTTTACCAGCACCAGAAGGGCCTGAAATAACAATTAGCTGTCCTTTACTCCTCATTATTCATCAACCTCGTCTAACCTTTCATCATCTTTAACAGATAACCTATGCGCAACAGTTTCAGGTTGAACAGCTGATAGAATAACATGATCACTATCAGTTATAATAACTGCTCTGGTTCTTCTTCCATAAGTGGCGTCAATTAGCATACCTCTATCTCTCGCTTCCTGAATTATTCTTTTAATTGGAGCCGATTCAGGACTAACTATGGCTACTAATCTGTTTGCTGAAACAATGTTCCCAAAACCTATGTTTATCAATTTTATACTCATCGTGTGCCTCCTGTTTATTCTATGTTTTGTATTTGTTCTCTAATTTTTTCTATTTCGCTTTTCATATTAATTACTGTATTTAAAATTTCTAAATCATTTGCTTTTGATGCTATAGTGTTAGTTTCTCTATTCATTTCTTGAATAATGAAATCAAGCTTTCTGCCAATTGGTTCGTCTAAAATTAAAGTTTCCTTCATTTGCTCTATATGACTATTTAATCTTACAATTTCTTCATCAATTCCAGCTTTGTCAGCAAAAATTGCAACTTCCATGGCAACTCTATTCTCATCAAACCCTACTTCTTTATGCAAAGCATTTAGTTTTTGAACTAGTTTTTCTTTATACTCACAAACAATAAACGGTGCTCTTTCCTTGACTTTTTCAACTAACCCATTGATTAAATCACATTTAATGATAACATCCGCTAATAATTTTTGGCCTTCTCTTTCTCTCATAAAAAGAAGAGCTTCAAGAGCTTTTTTTAGTGATTGTTCAATCTGATCAAAAGTTTCTGAACCCTCTTCTTCCTTTTGTTTAAGAGTTATTACCTCCGGCAATCTAGCTATTGTGTCAACTAGAATGTCGCCATCCAGATTATATTTATCTTTTAATGTTCGAAAGCAGTTTATATAGCTTTCAGCTAATTTTTCATTCAAATAAGCCTCAACATCTTCCTTATCATAATTCCCTTGAGTTACAAAAACATCAAGCTTTCCCCTTTTTACTTTTTCACCAATTATCTTCCGAATTTTATCCTCAAACGCTATTAATACTCTAGGCATTCTTATATTAGTTTCGAAATATCTATGATTGACACTTTTAATCTCTATGGTAAAGCTTTTACCATCTTTTTCACAACTTCCTCTTCCAAACCCAGTCATACTCCTAATCATAACAACGCATCCTTCCAATGTTCATTGTGAATCTTTATAATTATACATAAACTATCACCTAAGTTTCAAGCTAAAATTATAAGTTCTCACTTTATTACGATTTTCATATAAAAAAAATACTTTTAAATTCTCACTTAAGTGATTCAATATTAACGAATTCAGAAGGGAATTTATACTTCTACTGAAGTTTTCTCTTTGTTATAGTATGTACCTCCCACTTATATAAGTAGGATATTTTCCTTCTGAAATGTTATCAAATTATAAATCGACTTATTTTAAAAACAGCTCATCCTTATATTAAAATATTTCCTATATAATTTATATTATACCAATAATAATATTAATCACCACATTTTTTTAGAGATTTTAAAGCTTTTTCAATAATAAGCTTATCTTTAGTCAATGCTATACGGAAATAATCGTATCCAAGTTTTCCAAATACATTTCCAGGCGTAACCACAATCCCATAATTCTCCAATAATTCTTCACAATACTCATTTGTTGTATAATTTTTAGGTGTTTTGCACCACAAATAAAAAGTGCCCTCTGCATCAAAAAAATCAACATTCTTTTGTAGCAAAACACTTTTAGCAACTTCACGTCTTTCATCATATATTTTTCTTGTATTATGAATATAATCACGTTCTAAATTAAGAGCAGCAATAGCAGCCTTTTGAATTGGAATAAATTGACCAGAGTCACAATTGCTTTTTATCTTTAAAAGAGAGTTTATTACCTTAGCATTACCTACAGCATACCCTATTCTATACCCTGTCATATTGTATGTTTTAGATAAAGTTCCAAACTCTACGCATTTCCTTTTTAAATCATATTGCATAAGACTTATATTTTTTTTATTTACTTGAATTATTTCATTATATGCTGAATCATTGCATAAAACAATATTATTATCATAAGAAAACTTTATAATCCTCTTATAGAACTCAGAACTCGCTACTGCACCTGTTGGATTATTGGGATAATTTATAAAAATAAGCTTACATTTTTTAACAATTTCTTCGGGGATGACCTCAAGATTCATCATATATCCATTGTTTTGTGTTAGGGCTACAGTATATGGCACGCAACCCCAGAGTTTTGAACAAGTACTGTAAACAGGATATGCAGGCTCAGGCACTATTACACAATCCCCTATATCACATACAGCTGGTATTATATTGCTTATACCTTCTTTTGATCCTATAAGAATTATTACTTCATCCAAACTTAGACTTACGCTGTAAACCTGATTATAGTACCTTATAACTGCTTTTTTAAGTTCCATTAACCCATCGTAGGGAGGGTAATTATTATATCTATCATCCTTTAATCCCTCTATTAAGGCATCGGTAATTTTTGAATGAACTGTTAAATCTGGATCCCCTATACTAAGGTCAATAATTTTTTTCCCATTCAGCAAAGCTTCGTTTTTTTTATCGTTAATCTTTTTAAAATGATATTCATAAACATTGGATAGTCTATTATTTATTTTCATAATATCACCCTTTATATATTTCTTAGTACTCTCGGAAACTCTCAAGCCATTGCTAATTCTAGGTTCATTTTTATTCATATATCAACTTCACCCCAGAATTTCTTCGGGTTTTATATCTTTCGGGTAGCATAGATAGTCTAAGCTATCCCTAGTATTATCGATTTTTTTTAATTAAATAGTTTTAAATAAGACTTGACAGCAGTAAAAATTTCGCAAAATGAATTTTGTATATTATTACCATTTTTCATTTATAAGGAGTGATTTTTATGTTAACTGTTAAGGCCTCACATACTCAATATCAAAATTTTGTTGAAACATTTCTAGAAAAATTCTTTATTCAAAATAATCAAGAAATTACTTTGTTTGAGCGTAGTTCAATAATAACAAAAATCTGGTCTGCCGACCTAACCGGAATTGTCCCTCTAATACAAAGTGCTTATTCTAAATCCAATCAAGGGGCTCCGCCCAAAGATGCGGTAGCTTTACTCAGATCACTTATTATTATGGCTTATTGTAAAGAAACCAGCATATCATCTTGGATAAAGACATTACGTTCAGAACCGTTTTATGCAATTCTGTCAGGCTTTATCCCTGCTTGCTACTCGCCTTTTAAAGCCGAAGGCATAGTTGCTGATCAAATACCTGGCATAGGTACTTTTTATGATTTTATGGATAGGCTGATTCATAAGGATAAAATCCTATATAAATCCAAACTGCGTAAATTGAAACGTAAACCAAGTAAAAAACAAAAGAAAAACCAAAAGATGAATAACTCCAAATCTGGTGTAGTCGAACGTTTAGTTAAAAGAATCTTAAAATATGATAATTCTAAGCTTTCTGACAGAATAGAATCCAAAATGAACAACATACTTAAGGAATTATTTGTTATTCCTTCCTTATCAATGGGCATTTTGGGTGACCCTTCTAAACTAAATATTGCTGGTGATGGAACTTGTATGCCTACACAGGCTTCGCCTTATGGTAAAAAAGTTTGTGATTGCAAACTTAAACCAGGAGAGCATTGTGCTTGTTATCGAAAGTTTACCGATCCCAGTGCTAGCTGGGGTTGGGATAGCTTTAATGAACACTATTACTATGGTCAAACTTATCACGGGTTCACTGCCTGTGATAGTTTTTACAGCCTACCTATCCATATTAAATTTGTTAGTGCAGCACGGCATGATTCTGTTACCGGTGTTTATGCACTTAAAGAGATTGTAGATTTATACCCTGAAATTAAATTCTATTCCGTAGCCTTAGATTCTGCCTATGATGCTAATGCATTTTATCTTTTATGCATGCATTATGGAATAAATCCTATTATTGATTTAAATTCACGTTCTTTAAAACCTTCATCAGGCAGTGATTTTGTTGAACTTGACGATAAGGGCATTCCTCATGGGAAAATTTGTGGACATCAGCTTCGTAATTGGGGAATCGTCCGTAAGGAATTTAGGCATAAATGGTTATTCCCAGTTCAATGTGACCACTGTGAAAAATGTCCTATTAAAAGCAAGAAAATTTATTACACTAAAACATTAGATAATCCAAGATATTTTACTCCTATACTAAGAGGTTCAAAGCAATGGAAATCTCTTTATAAACGACGTTCAACTACTGAAAGGTGTTGGGATAGAATAAACAACGACTTCCATGCTGAAAAAGCGATTATCTATTCCGTTGGTCGCAGAATAACAAGAGTATTTCTTGGTGCATTTTGCTGTTTTATAGATGCTTGGGCTAATGAAAAAGAGGTAACAATTGCTGATATCTTCCCGGTTTTCAAGAAAATAGCTGCCTAATTTATAATCAGTTTTAACTCAATAACCAGCCTACGGCTTTTTTAAAATAGTGTATAAAAAAGCCTTTTTATCATGCCTACTATTAATTCAAGTATAGCATTTCATCCAAATAAATACTTTTATTCCTCAAATATGGGAATTGTTAATTATTGTTTTTCGAGTACACTCATTTCTTTTATTATGTTATTCGGGCGGCACTAACCTTGTTACAGTTATTTTACTTATCCGCGTTAAATCACTGTCGGAGTTATTTATCATATTCAAAACTACAATATTAATGACTTCTAAATTTTCGTTAAAAAATATACTAAAGCACGATAAGTTATACTATCATGCTCTAGTATATTCATAATACACATATTATTACTGCTTTACAGATAATTTAACCAGTTACAATTAATTTGATAATAAACAATACTGCTAAGATATAAATTACAACTGAAACCTTCTTCTTTTTACTAGCATCCCTAGTAAATATATTGTTTACTAGGTTTAACACCGCATAAGAAAGAATACCTATAGTTAAACCATCTCCAATACTATAAGTCAAAGGCATTAATGCGATTGTTAGGAAAGCAGGAACTCCCTCTGTAAAATCACTGAAATCTATTTTAACTATATTCTCCATCATAAAGAATCCTACAATTATCAAAGCAGGTGCAGTTGCACATGATGGTATTGCAATGAACAAAGGTGAAAAGAACATTGCTATTAAAAATAATATTCCTGTTACAACGGAAGCGAGTCCAGTCCTAGCACCTTCTGCAACTCCCGCTGAGCTTTCTACAAAAGTGGTTACAGTTGATGTACCAAGAAAAGCTCCCACAGTAGTACCAACGGCATCTACTAGTAACGCACGTCCAGCATTTTTTACCTTACCATCTTTATCAAGCATTCCAACCTTTGAAGCAACTCCTACTAAAGTTCCTACAGTATCAAAAAAGTCAACAAATAAAAACGTTAAGACTATTGTCATAAATCCCAATATTCTAGTTGTATCAGTTAAGTATGAAAAATCTAGTTTACCTGCAATTGGTTTTATTGATTCAAATTTAAATATACCTTGTGGTGTACCTATTTTATAAGTTGCTGCAGCTTCTGGTAATATTATTGCAAATAACCAAGCCAATACTGTACTTGCAACTATTCCCCATAATATAGCCCCTTTAACTTTCTTTTTAGACAACACCACTATTATAATTACTCCTATTACAGTTATTAATACTGTAGGACTTCTAAAACTACCCATAGAAACCTTTGTTGCTTTATTAGTAACTACAATACCAGCATCTACAAAACCAATAAATGCAATGAAAAGTCCAATACCTGCGGTAACTGCCAATTTTAAAGTTGTTGGTATAGCATTAACTACAGCTTCGCGAACATTAGTTAATGATAATATAATAAAAATAATTCCTTCTACAAAGACAGCTGCTAATGCTACTTGCCACGGAACTTTCATTCCTATTACTACAGTATATGCAAAGAATGCATTTAATCCCATTCCTGGTGCTAAAGCAAAGGGCAAGTTAGCATATAACCCCATAAATATAGTAGCGAAAGCCGCTGTTAAACAAGTTACTGTTACTATAGCGGGTACAGGCATTCCTACACCAGGATTACCTAATGTGTTTGCATTAACCGCAATAATGTATGCCATGGTTAAAAATGTAGTTATCCCTCCAATAACTTCCTTTTTTACGTCACTTCCGTTTTCTTTCAATTTAAAATATTCCATTTAGTTTCCCTCCATGTGTTTGCAATACAAAATAAAACCACTATGGTTATTAATAAACCATAGTGGTTATTTTACTTTTATACAAACATAATAACAAAAATAGGCATGTACGTCAATACCATCACGAATATTTAAGCTTAATTTGTTTTTTAAATTCGGCTTTTGTACCGACCGCTTTCAAATATACATTTAATTTCTTCTCTCCTTGTTGTACTTGCAAGTGCAAGCATAAGTTTAATTCTAGCTTTTTGGCCTGGCAGGCTATCTCCAAAAATCACACCATCATTCCTAAGTTCTTTTCCACCACCTGGATATCCATAAGAATCTAATACTCGTCCTTTAAAACATCTAGATACCATAACTACTGTCACTCCATTTTCTATAGCTGATTTTACTCCATCCGCCATTTTAGGTGGAATATTTCCTCTTCCCATAGCTTCAATAACAATCCCTCTTGCCCCTTGCTGCACACAAAAGTCAATTAATTTCGAATCCATCCCAGCACAAGCTTTTATTAAATCTACTCTAGTTTCTATTTTTTCTGTTATAATATGTTCTTTTTTTAAACTTTCCCTATAGAATATTGCTTCATTATTATCTATAATCCCTATTGGTCCAAACTCTGGGCTCTGAAAAGTATTTAAGTGCATTGAATGTGATTTAGTAACCTCTCCAGCACAATTAAGTTCGTCATTTAAACATACTAATACGCCCCTATTACGTGCATCTTCCGAAATAGCGGTACAGATGGAAGCTGATAAATTTGCTGGGCCATCATATCCAAGCTCCGAACTATTTCTCATTGATCCTGTAACAATTACAGGCTTTGGATTATCAATAGTTAGGTGTAACAGATACGCTGTTTCCTCAAGTGAATCTGTACCATGAGTAACTACAACCCCACATATATCGTCTCTACATAAAAAACTTTGTATATATTTAGATAAATCCATCATTAGTTCCGGTGTCACATGAGGTCCCGGTAAATTTGAAAAAGTATGTGATTCTATTTCTGCATAATTTTCAATTCCCGTAACCATAGACATTATTTCTTCTCCACTTAGCGTTGGAACCGCAGCCTTTATTCTTTGGTCAACCGTCATAGAGATTGTTCCTCCATTAAAAATAACCACAACTTTTTTCAATTAAAATTCCTCCTACCCTTATTAAAAACAGATATTTTTTTGTTTATTTTTAAACTGTAAAATAATTATAACCTTAAATAGCTTATCACACAAATATTAGCAAATGAATTTTTCGTGTATTTGCATACTCACCTGCCGGTCTAACAAAAAAAATAAGATATGCTTATAGTTATAAGCATATCTTATTAACATCATTTTCGTTATACATAATTTATTACTACATAATCGTTTATGGATTTGGTAGCTAGAGAACCTTACTATTTACTTTTTAAATATTCAAATAATTTTTTTTCTATTTCATCGGCACAATTATCATCTAAGGTTATATACTGCCTATATCCGTCTAACGCCTTAACTTCGATCTTCCCTACCTCTTGACCAGTAACTTTATCAATATCACGTTCAAACTTCATTATTTTATAACCTTCACTTATAAAATCCTCTATTTTACTTATCATTAAATCACACTCCTTTTCTTTTTATAGTTAAGACTTTAAACTAAAAAAACTGTAGCTTTTAGTATGAAAATTTATTTTAATTACTTTTTTCTTTCTTCACACCTTTCTGCTTATCGCTAGCATCTGTTCTTTTAGTCCCAATATTAATTTCTTGACCATTAACTTCACTTTTTTTGCCTTTTTGCATATTATTAACCTCCTTCATATATCTAATATAATCTAAGCCACATGTATTCATTTGATTTAGGCACGCAATACTAGCCACTAGTTTTATAACCTAATCAAGGGTTTTTCCATTGAAATTTTCATACAAAGGTGGTTTTTTCTTATCCCCTTTGCTTTTCTTAGGTTTATTGATATCGTCGCGTTTAACATCAATATTACTATTTTTACTACCTCCAACATGTTGATGATCAGGCATCGTTAAAACTCCCTTCAAATTTAATTATGTTCCGCTTTTAAATAAAGTCTGAAACTTTTACCTCAATAACGATATTTGTGTTAAAATTCTTTACATTCACTTTATTATTTTCCTCAATATAATATTTATTATACCCAGCATCTTTACTTAGAATTTATTTTCATATATGTCAAAGTTTTAGTTTTACAATCAATTATTTTAGTTTATTTCCACAATTGAATGATAAAATTTATAATAATCATGGAATTATTCACAAATGGAATATTAATTTATATGTAGATAATATATATAAATAAGTAATTGATTAATGAGGTGTATTAAATGGACAATGACTTTAAAAAAATTATACATGAAGAAATTAATAAACCACTTAATAATATTGTTGATGTTTTCACTCCAAAGGTAAAAAAAAACGATTATAAACTAGCTGTTTTTTGGATTATAGTGGGTATTCTAGCTATGTTATTACTTTACTATACTTATAAAATGCTATACATTTATTTTTAAATTCCAATTTCAAATTATATTAACAGTAAACTCATAATAAAAAAGAAAAAAGCAAATATTTCTATTAATGCATCATTTCAGTTCCGCAAGCTGTTTCCTATATAATAAACGAAAACTTGATGAAGTAAGTTTAATGTACTTGTTACATTAAACCTACGTCATCAAGTTTTTATAATTTTTAAGACCTAATCTAAACCTAATTAGCATTACCACTGAGACTGTTTTCAATGCGTACTATAACATCATGTATTTTTTCAAACATAATTCCGTAGGCCATCCATACCGGTGCATAACCTAATGTAATTATCCCACATATTGAATTTTTTTTATTTACATAGTTCCATGGACACTCACCTAAAAACGCCCTAAGCAGTAGTCCGCTAATTAATTCTACTGCAAATATAAGGACCATATATATGCCTCCCCTCACAATAAGCGGAAGATGTTTTATCCTATAATGCACAGGTTCAAGAAATACAGCAAGCCCATATATAGGAAACATCCAGATACAGGTAGTGCCCCTAAGTAATACATCGCCCTTAATCATTGCTCCAAACCCATTCCACAAAATCTCTGCTAAAAGCCCTAAAAATCCGTATATAATAAATCTTTTCCACATGAGAATATTGTGTGTATTACCTTGTAAAATATACTACTAACCCTCTTTTATATAAGTTTTTCATTAAATATATTAGTTAAATTTAGTTTTTCTACTTTCCCCTTAATTTCATCTATATCTAAAGTATAAAGTCCAAGTTCTTGCATTCTCTTAAAATACCCCGCTCCCGCAAAAGTATATCTGTTTCTTCTTCCTTCTTTAGATTTCATTTTTTCATTCGCATAGGCCATTATGTCTCCAACGGCAAGGGACCTTGGCAACATCAAAAGAGGCATTCCTATATAATTTCTTATGGCATTGTGTCCGGCTAAAGCCCCTGTTATCATTGCTTCTGTGTGACCTACAAATAATCCAGACTTCTCGCCTGCACAGAACAAATTATCCAGGCCTATAACCTTCATACTATTTGTCCTTGGAGCTACTGATAGATACCTTATAGAGTTTCCCTTTCCCCCTGCATATGGATCTATATATTTTGCATTTTCAAGTCCTTTAATTTTTCTTAACTTATCTAATGGATAATATGAAGTCATAAGCTTTACATGACCTGTATCTAATAAAATTACATTTTCTGCAAATTCTTTAAGGGCATACTGCTGACATACCTTTAATTTAAGTTTTTCTAAATTTATATCTTCTTCTGGAATCTTCAAAACAACTGCTCCTGCTTCATCTAGTTGTTTTACAACGTCATCGGCTAAAGAATCCTTAGCTAGTTTACACGAGCCGCTAAAAGCTCCATATACGTCTTCTTGTCTTTCTCCTTTTAAGTCTTCAACTCCTGCTCTGTAGCTTATGCTTACCCTTGGCCCAAAAGCTGGACATCTTAAAATGCACATTGAACATCCATTTCCATATTTTAAGCAGTTACCCATTGGCCCTGTTGAACCTGTAGTTTCTATAAATACATCTGCCTCAACATATTCCCCGTCTGATAGATATATTCCTTTTATTCTATTGCCTTCTTTTTCAACATCTACCACTCTTGTTATCATGTTTAATTCTATATCCATAGCTTTTAAATATTTTACTACTGCTGGTTCGATCTTGTTTACATCGTAAAGCCAGGCATGTTTATGCCCCGGAAAATCAATATTTTTATGTCTAGTGTTTTCATCAGTCAAATGTATTAAATCTCCTGCCCCAAGCGCTATCATTTCTTCTGCCGCAGTATACCTTCCATTATTTCTCATTATACCGCCTACATTGCCAAGTCCTAAGAGCATATCTGTTTTTTCATATAACGCAACCGTAGCTCCTGCTTTTTTTGCTATTATTGCCGCGCTGCAACCAGACCACCCACCACCAATTACGATAACCTTCAAAATATTCTCCTCCCTTCTAATACATATTTAGGTTCTGTCTGCATTTTGCAGAGCCGCCTTAATTTAAGGTCGTTATTTATTCTTGTGCAACAGCCACACACACCTTCTCCACAGCACATTTTGGCATTATTACAACAAGAATATTTAATGTTTTTGTCCATATCCTCTACGACCTTCATCAATTCATAATTTAAAACATCTGCAGCATCACAGTGAACTAAACTAATGTTATTATTACTAATCAAATCATTTAATATATTATTAAATTCATCTGTTACTCTTCCATTCTCTATAGTATTGCACTGTATAACTTTTGAAGCATACTTTTCTAAATACTCACTCACAAAACTATTTTTATAAGGCGAATTATCAAGCACAACTATATTTTCATTATTATTTGCATGCAAATATTTAAGTACTGGTATCATAGGTGCCTGCCCTATACCTCGTGCTACAATTAAGCATATACTATTTTTAACTTTATATATGTTTTTTAGTCCTAAAGTACCATTCCAAAATGGCCCTTTTACAAGCAACTCTTCCCCTAGCTTTAACAAATCTAATGCTTTGGTTTTAGTCCCCTTAATTTCTATAGCAATAGTTATAGTATTATTTCTGGTATCAGTATCCAATATTGATATTGGCGTATCAAACCTCGTTTCTGTATCTGGTCTTCGTGCAAAAATATAACTTCCCGCATAAACTAATTCACTTACCAATTTATCACTTGCACCTACTGTAAGTATAATAACATTGTCCTCTAATTTATTTTTTTCTAATATTTTACAATGATAATATTTCCTACCCTCTTTAGCTTTAAAATTGTTTGAAACATATTCTTGATATATACATACCCCATTAAAGTTGCAGCAGTCGCAGAAATCTTTACCTGCTAGCTGTGAACATAATATGCAGTCCCCTGTTTCTGCCAGATGGCAAGGACATGGTTGAGACGCCAAACTACGATATTCTTTTAATCAAGTCTATACTTATATACATACAATCACTTAATTTTCATATTAATTACATAATATTCATAAAAACTTTTTACAAAAATCATTGAAATTATTGTTATTTTCCGTTAAAATGGTCATTGAAGAAAGGACTGATTATTTGAAAGCTCTTTTAAAAAAATTATTGCCATTATTACTTATTGGTTCTGTTCCTTTTTCCAATTTATTCTATTGGACATTAAATAATACTCAAAGAGGAGTTTATGATCTAACTACTGATTTAGATAGATCTTTACCACTTATAAAAATTTTTATAATACCTTATATGACTTTGTGGTTTTTCTTAGCATTTTGTTTTATTTATTTATGCTTTAAGAACAGAAAAGTTTATTATAGGATTATGCTTACTTTAGTCCTATGTTATGTTGTTGCTTTTGTCACTTATTACTTTTTTCAAACAACTGTTCCAAGGCCTATTGTTACAGGGGATGATATATTCTCGAAGCTGATTTTATTTACCTATAATTCTGATGGACCATATAATTGTTTTCCAAGCATCCATGTAATTACTGCATACCTAGCTGTTAAAGGGATTAACGCTGCTAATGCTAGAAAACGTATTAAAATTCCAGTTAATATCTTAGGATTTCTCATTATTATATCCACTGAATTTGTTAAACAACACGTAATAATGGATATTTTTTTCGCAATATTCTTATGTAATGTGATATTCACTTCAATCATTTATGTAGAAGAACATTACAAACTTTATAATTCCAAAAAAGTTTATACCTTCACAAAACAAGATATTGAACAATAATACTGCTAATCGAGTAGGAGCTAAATAATTAGTTTATTTAGCGACCTCTCACACCACCGTGCATACCGTTCGGTACACGGCGGTTCAATAAGAATTAATGTTTTAATAAATATGTCTCAGATATAGAAACTAATCCTATATTTTTAAGGTATTTATTGGTCAATGTTTTGTTTAATATAGGGCTATTGGATGTTCTCCAATAGCTCTTCCTTGTGTTTGTATATTGCCAGGCTTTATTCTTGTTCAAGCCTAATTTAACAAGGTTTTTATATTTGGTTTTAATCTTTTTCCATTGTTTCCAAAAACACATTCTAATCCTTCGCCTTAACCATTCATCAAGTGTTTTGAGAATGCTTTTAATATCTGCGATAGCAAAATAATTTACCCATCCAACTATCACTTGCTTAAGTTTCATAAATCTATATTCCATGCTCATCGCATTACTTCTTGAAGTTAATTCCTTTAGCTTTGCTTTGAATTTACTTATAGGTTTTTGAGGAACTCTCATTCTGTATTCACCTTTTGCTCGGTAAAACGAAAATCCTAAAAATTTAAGTTTCCAAGATCTATCTACTGTACTCTTTTCTTTATTCACTTTAAGCTTTAATTTTTCCTCAATAAATCTTGTAATACTCTTCATTACTCTATTTGCTGATTTCTCACTTTTAACATATATATTAGCATCATCAGCATACCTACAAAAGTTTAGTCCTCGCTTTGTTAGTTCTACATCAAGTTCATGTAACATTACGTTACTCAATAATGGGGACAAGGGTCCACCTTGAGGTGCTCCTTCTTCAGTATTCATAAATACCCCATTTATCATCACTCCACTTTGTAGATACTTTCGTATCAGAGAGATTACTCTACTATCTTTAATATCTTCCGATAGTATCCTTATTAATTTATCGTGATTAATTTATCGTGATTTATCGTATCAAAGTATTTAGAAAGGTCTATATTTACTGTCCATGTATGTCCAGCATTAATATATCCCCTACATTTTTCAACAGCTTGCTTTGCACTTCTTAAAGGTCTAAAACCATAGCTATTATCTGAAAATTTGTTTTCATATATTGGTATTAGAACTTGTGAGATTGCTTGTTGAACAACTCTATCTACTACAGTAGGTATTCCAAGTAGTCTTATTCCCCCATCAGGTTTGGGTATTTCCACCCTTCTTACTGCTTGAGGTCTATATCTGTTTTCCAGTAATGATTGCCTTAATTCTTGTCCATGCTCTTTTAGGTGTTGTAGAAGTTCATCTACCGTCAACCCATCAATACCATGACTTCCTTTATTTGCTTTTACTCTTTTATATGCTTTATTCATATTATCTCTCGACGATACTTGTTCGAGTAAATCATTACCGTATCTATTCACATCGTTTCTTCCTTCTTCTGACATAGGAGAAATACTATGCACTTCTACGTTACCTTTAAGTTCCACTTTATTCTCTCGTAGAGAGCCTTCTTTATGAAGTTGTCTGCTTTCATCATATTTCTTCGTATCTTTCAAAATTTCAAAACCTCCTATTGTTCAGTCCTTCCCACGCTAACGCGTTTAGCATGGTACTATGACGTCTGCTGACTTCTGATAGTTCAGCCATACATCACTGTATAGTTTGTTATTTCTAAATTCATATCCACAACTTACCTATCAGATCTCCCCGGGTAAGAACGCAATCTTTCACTCCATCTATCTGCTACATTTACATCGCCTGTTTCGAATAGTTTTGGGCTTCATTTTGTATTGCAAACTTACCCACAAGCATATGCCTTATATGTAGTTTCTGTTCGTCAGACCAGAGTTTCGCCGCCGACTTCCTTCAGATTCCACCTCGCGGTGGACACCCTTGTCTTAAGCTATGCACTTGGCACTATTAACCCGTGCTAGGGACTTTCACCCATTAGATTGCGCCCATGCCGGGCGCACAATCAAAAAGCTGCTGAATAATTTTCAGCAGCTTTTTAACTTTATATTATAACAATTTTGTCATCTTTTAATTCTATGGATATATTTGATCCTTCACTAAATTTATTCTCAAGATAATGCTCTGCAATTTCATCTTCAATGTATTTTTGAATAGTTCTTCGAAGTGGCCTTGCACCGTATTTATCATCGTATCCTTTTTCTAATATAAAGTCCTTTACATCTTCTGAAACATGCACTGTAATTTTCTTTTCCTTTACCTCTCCTATTACTTCCATCATCATTAAATCTACTATTTTACGTAGCTCTTCCTTTTTAAGAGTGGTAAATACAATAATCTCATCTACTCTATTTAAAAATTCTGGTCTAAATGTTTCTTTTAAAGCGTCCTTTACACGTGATTCTAAGATATCATAATCACCTTGAACAAAACCAATATTACCTGAATTAAACTTAGTACCTGCATTAGACGTCATTATTATTACAGTGTTTTCAAAGGAAACAGTTCTGCCTTGACTATCTGTTAGTATTCCATCTTCAAGAATTTGAAGCAGCATATTAAATACATCCGGATGAGCCTTTTCAATTTCATCTAAAAGAATCACTGAATATGGCTTTCTTCTGACTTTTTCAGTTAATTGTCCACCCTGATCATATCCTATATACCCTGGTGGTGCACCAATTAGCTTCGAAACTGTATGTTTTTCCATGTATTCAGACATATCTATACGAATTAATGACTCCTCACTTCCAAAAAGCTCACAAGATAGTGCTTTAACTAGCTCTGTTTTTCCAACTCCTGTTGGTCCTACAAAAATAAAAGAAGATGGCTTTTTCTTTTTTCTAAATCCGGAACGATTCCGCCTAATTGCTCTAGATAAGCTTATAATAGCTTCATTTTGACCTATAACTCGTTTGTGTAGCCTACCTTCCAAATTTAATAGCTTTTTCGCTTCTTTTTCTGTAATTTTTTTAATTGGAATTCTAGTCCATGACTCAATCACAAAAGCAATATCCTCTAGAGTAATTTGAACATCACTATATTTTTCTTGAGTTTCGTTAATATCTTCTTTTACTTTGCATAGCTTCATCCTATATTCTGCAGCCTTTTCAAAATTTCCGGCAACCTCAGCTTCCTTCTTTCCATTTTGAATTTTTTCTGATTCCTCTTTTAATTCTGCAAGTTCGACAAGACCTTTATTTTTTAAATTAGCTCTAGAACCGGCCTCATCAATAACATCAATGGCTTTATCTGGCAGAAATCTTTCTGTTATGTATCTTTCAGATAAATTTACAACTTCTTCAATTACTTCATCAGATATTTTAACTTTATGGTATTCTTCATAGTAGCCTCTTATTCCTTTTAAAATTTCTATTGTCTCAGCTATACTAGGTTCCTCAACTAGGACTGGCTGAAATCTTCTCGCGAGTGCTGCGTCTTTTTCTATATATTTTCTATATTCCTCCAATGTAGTAACTCCAATAACTTGTATTTCCCCCTTGGCCAAAGCTGGCTTCAAAATATTTGCTGCATTCATTGCACCCCCCTGAACCTCACCAGCACCCATAATATTGTGCACCTCATCAATAACTAATATTATATTTCCATTTTCCTTAGCTTCTTCAATAATTGACTTCATGCGGCTTTCAAATTGCCCTCTAAATTGTGTACCTGCAACCACCGCAGTTAAATCAAGCAGGTAAACTTCCGCATTAAATAATTTTTCTGGAACTTGTTTTTCTACAATTCTTACAGCTAACCCTTCTGCAATAGCTGTTTTACCAACACCTGCTTCTCCAATTAATATTGGATTATTTTTACTTCTCCTATTTAAAATCTGTACCACTCTATCGATTTCTTTATCCCGTCCAACAACCTTGTCAACGCCATTTTGATTTGCTTTGTTAGTTAGATTTATACCATATGTATCTAAATTCTTTCGCTTCTTTTTAAACCAATTCTTTTTTGATTTATCTTCAGCTGTTTCTTTAATCTTTGATGAGATTTGACCTTCATCCTCTATAAAATCACTATTTTCATCAACAGGTGAAAATAATCCATTAAAAATATTACCAATGGTCTTTTTTTTATCACCATTCTCAATATCCATATTGGGAGCATTTAAATCCTCAAGATCTATATCCTCTAAATTCATATTTTTGAACATATTACCCATTTGTTCATTTAAGTTTTCAATATCCTCTGAGGATAATCCAGCTTGTTGCACTAATTGATCCATAACTGGAATACCCCTTTTTTTAGCACACTCTATGCATAATCCTATAGTTTCGGTTTTTCCATTCTCAATTCTTGATGTTAATATCATTGCAATATTTTTTTTACATATTTCACATAACTTCATATAAATCATCTCCATATTTTATGTTGTATACAATATTATAACAGTATATCATCTTTCAATAGAATTTGTTCGATATATTCTGATTGTTTATTTCTCATTAATAGAATAACTGCTCCTTATTATTTTAACTCTTTTACTTTTCTATTTTATTCTACTATTATACATATATTCCTCTTTATTGTAGTGCTATTTTTCCTGCAATTTGAAATATCTTAGCTAATCATTAACTTTTCTATTAATTCGTTCATTTCTTGTAACGTAAGCTCTGAAGCTATTATTTTCGCAACAGTCCTTGTATACTGCTCATCCAAGAGTTCTACTTCTTTTTTATTTAATTCTAAAACAATTGTAGAATTAACTTTCATTTATAATCCTCCAAATAAACTATTATATTATAGTATGCATCTTTAACCTTAGTGTTACGTAATCATGTATATACCCATATATATTTAATTATATACATGATTACGTAATATTATTTTTCTAAAATACATATCTTTATTTTGTGAAGAAATTATAGTTTATAGAATATATCATAATTATTTATAATGCTTATATAAGCTTTTATAAATTTTATAAATCAATTATTAAGGAGTAATAAATTGAAAATTGCCGCTATATACTCCAGAAAATCAAAAATCACAGGAAAAGGCGAATCGATAATTAACCAAATTGAATTATGTAAACATGAATGTAATCATTTAGAAATCGAAAAATTTATAATATATGAGGACGAAGGTTTTTCAGGAAAAAATATCAAAAGGCCTCAGTTTCAAAAAATGCTCATTGATGCAAGGGAAAAAAAATTTCATGTACTAATTTGTTATAGACTGGATAGAATTAGTAGGAATATCTCTGATTTTACTACTCTTATAAATGAATTAGATAGTTTACACATTAGCTTTATAAGTGTTAATGAACAGTTTGATACATCAACCCCTATGGGTCGTGCCATGATGTATATTGCATCTGTTTTTGCGCAGCTAGAACGTGAAACTATTGGTGAAAGGGTTCGTGACAATATGTTAGAACTCGCTAAAAGTGGAAGATGGTTAGGAGGTCAAACCCCTTTGGGGTATGAAAGTAGAAAACTATCCTATTTGGATGGTGAATTTAGAGAAAAATCTATGTATACATTATCACCCATAAAAAAGGAATTAGATGTAGTAAAAATTATTTATGATAAATATCTACAGTATAAATCTATTAGCCAGGTTTTTATTTTCATCTTTAAAAAGAATATTAAAACAAAAAACGGCGCTGACTTTAATAAGAAAAGGATTCAACTTATATTAAGAAACCCCCTTTACGTTAGAGCAAATGAAGCTGTTATGAATCACCTTCAGCTTATTGGCATGAATGTAATGGGAAAAGCTAATGATAAACAAGGTATTATAACTTATAATAAGAGTAAAGGTGCTAGGATTAAACGAGATATAACTGAATGGATAGCTGCTATTTCTAAACACGAAGGAATTATTGATGCTTTCAATTGGCTTAAGGTTCAACAAATATTAGATGATAATAAAAACAAGGCACCACGGCTCGGAACCTCTGCAGCAGCATTACTTACCGGAATTTTAAAATGTTCTAAATGTGGTAAAAGTATGATTGTTAAACATGGTCATATTAGTGCAACAACTAATAAAAAAATCCAGTATTATGTTTGTAGTACTAAAGATTATTCAAAAGGCGAGCGATGTAATAATCCTAATGTACGCGTAGATGAACTCGAAAAGGTAGTTATAGATAATTTAAAAAATATCACAATTTCAAGAAATATTTTATTAGAGGAGTTAAATAAAATAAAATCCGAACTATCAAAAACTAATTTGGTACAATCTGAAATAGAGAGTTTATCATCACAAATAAATATAAAACAAGATCAAATAGATATTCTAGTAAATCAATTATCTTTGGACAATGAAATATCCAAATATATAAGGCCTCAAATTTACAAATTAGGAATTGAATTAGAAAAATTAAGTGTTAAATATAAAGACTTAGCCTCTACTTCCTATAAATTTAAAAATAATAATCCGATTGTAGATAAATTTTTAAATTCTTCAAATAGCTTTTCATCAATAATGGATATCTTAGATTTTAATAACAAACGCTTATTAATTAATAATATTGTAAACTCAATATACTGGGATGGCGCTAGAGGCATTGTAAAAATTAAAACACTAAACTGATTATCGCAGTTTAGTGTGGCAAGGACAAAATTCACTTCCTACATCAATGCAATCGTAGGGTTCATAACTCATCATTCTAACCTCCTAAAGTACTATACTATTAAAATATTTGAAATTGTGAAATTTGTTACAACTTAAATTTAATATTCATAATTAATCATTGCCACATATTAGAAAAATCTAAATTATATAAATCATTATTATCAATGAATCACCTTGAAAAATAACCAGAAATTGTATTTGTACACTGTTAAAGTTTTCTAACAAATAAGAGAGAGACTTATATTCTCTCTTATTTGTTAGGTATAATTAAATCTTTAATTTTATCAAATTCTTGTCTAACCTTATTTTTCTTTTTTATAGAATTTTTAGCCACTAAGGCTTCTGTAAATAAGAGTTTATTATTTGCATATACATCTATCCTACCAACCTCTTCCCCTTCATGTATTGGGGCATAAATCTCATTTAGTGGCTTTCTAATTTTGACTTCTATTTTTTGATTGTTTTTTACTGGAATTATAATATCTCTTTTACTTACTATTTCAACATTACCCACTCCGTCTTTTATGCTTAGATGTTCTAAAATGTCATTTTTACTGATTATTTTTTTGTATTCATAATTTTTTTCAACATACTTACTTATTTTCTCAGTTTCCTTCCATCTAGGTGTACAATTTAGTGTAATTATAATAACATCTCTATTTTGAATTTTAACAGAAGTTACTAAACATTTACCTGCCTTTCCAGTAGATCCTGTTTTTACTCCTGTTGAATTTGGTAAAAGATATAAAATTTTATTTATATTGTGGTAACTTCTAGTAAAGTTATTCTGTTTACCATCCACATCTTTAGATCCTACTATATCATTAAAAAATTTAATTTCTTTTGCCTTTGCAGTAACTAAAGCTAAATCATACGCTGTAGAATAGTGATTTGCACTGTCTAACCCGTGAGGTGACTCAAAGTTGCTATTCAATAATCCAATTTCTAAAGCATACTCATTCATAAGCTTTGAAAACTCATCAACACTTCCACTAATTCCTTCAGCAATTGCAATTGCGGCGTCATTTCCAGATCTCAACAAGAGTCCATACAACAATTCTTTTAAGGTTACTTCCTCGCCTTTTTTTAATCCTATTTCTGAACCGCGTATAGATGCTGCTTTCTCTGATACAATTATTTTCTTGTTTAAATCTCCACATTTTATTGCTACAAGCGCCGTTAGTATTTTTGTAGTACTTGCAATTTCAATTGGTGTATATGCATTTTTTTCATATAAAACAATTTTCGAATCAGCATCTATTGCTATAGCACTTATAGCATTAACATATATATCTTGCGCAAAAACATTTTCAACAAATGACGAAAATAGAAAAAACAAACTTAAACATAATGATAAATATACTTTAAAATTTTTTCTCATTATTTCACCTCTCTTAAATTCGAATATTATATACACAAGTTGATATTTTTATAAATTATTGGACATAATACCAGTTATTAGATAGATTGGGAGGTTAAGATGTTTAAATGTATAATAGTATTTCTTTTAACTATAATAATTATATTATTTCCAATCCATTTAAAAATAACCCTTAAGTACTCAAATAAAATTTTGGGAATTTACATTTATAATAAGAAATTAAAGGTTAAAAAAGTTTTAAAAAATGGTAATAAAAATGATTTAAAAGGTAGCCTAAAAGAAAATTTCTTTAAGTCTTTAATTTTAAGCGATATAAAATTAATTACCTATAAAATTAAGAAATTAAAATTCAAACCAACATTAACTTTAAATACTAAACTAGAATATGGATTTGATGATGCTGCATTGGTCGCTATTTTATTTGGCTTAATTCATTCAACTTATAGTTTTTTGTATTTAATATTAACAGATTTTGTAAAAGTTAAAAATATTGATCTTAAAGTTAACCCTCATTTTAAAAAAAATGATTTTGTTATGAAAATTTCGAGTATAATTTACGTCAATTTAGCAAAAATTACTTATATAGCATTTATTATGTTAATTTGCCTTATAACCATAAAACATAACAAAATGAATATAAAAAAATATAAAGGAGGAAATATACATGGATAATCATCCAATTGAAAATTTGATGAGGAGCACGATGGAAAGCATTAAAGATATGATAGATGTGAATACCATTGTAGGAGAACCTATCCAATCAATAGATGGGACTACAATTATCCCTATTTCAAGAGTATGTTTTGGTTTTGCATCTGGAGGTAGTGAATTCAATAGTGTTACGTCTTCTGACTCAAGTAATAACTATCCTTTTGGTGGTGGTTCTGGAGCTGGAGTCACTGTTAAGCCCGTTGCATTTTTAGTTGTTAAAAACGATTCAGTAAGACTATTGCCTGTAGATCAGCAAAATACATATGATAAAATCGTTGATACTGTACCACAGGTTATCGATATTATTAAGGGTATGTTTAAAGATAGTTGTGATAAGAATACAGAATGCGAAGATAGCGATAAGTATTCTGAATAACTTCTCTTAATTGTTCAAATTATATATTAAAAATATTAACCCCACCATAATAAGAATTTTCCACTGGAAATTTTATTATAGTGGGGTTAATAAGTGTATACATCAGTTGCCTTCAAAAAATATCTACTCAGTTTGATTGCTATCAATATTTTGTTGTACTTTTTCTTTGTTAATCTCCTCTAAAGAAGGCATTTCATTTAGACTCTGAAAATCAAAATGTTTAAGAAATTCATCCGTGGTTGCATAAATAATTGGTCTTCCCGGAACATTTTTTCGTCCAGTTTCTTTAATTAATTTTTTATCTGACAATGTATAAATTGCTCTATCGCTCTTAACTCCTCTTATCTCCTCGATTTCCACTCTGGTTATGGGTTGCTTGTACGCAATTATTGCTAAAGTTTCAATAGACGCTTGAGATAAAGATTGTCTAATACTTGTCTTTAATAGCTTTTGTACATATTCACTATTGCAAGATTTTGTAACAAATTGGTATTCATCATTAGTTACTATAATTTTAATTCCTCTTTGCTCTTCTTCATATTTTGCTCTTAATTCATTTGTTAATTCTCTTGTAAAACCAATGCTACATTCTAATATATTTGCTATTTCAGTTAGCTTTAATGATTCACCGGCAACAAACAGCAATGATTCTATAATAGAAAAATATATATTTTTAGTAGAAACCTCTTCAATCTCTAATTGTTTAGTGTTAAATTCGTTCATATTCATTTACCCTTTCTAAATATATATCTTTAAAATTACTTTCTTGAATTACTATCACACTTCTAATCTTTATAAGCTCAAGTAATGCTAGAAACGTAACAATAATTTCTAATTTTGATGAATATCCATATATTAACTTTGTAAAATGAATTTTTCCAAAACATTCAAGCTCTCTTTTTAATTCCTCCATTTTATCTTCTATTTTATATTCATCTAATAGGATTTTTTTATTTATAATATTATCAGTATTCATTTTATTTATATATACTTGCATTAAATTATTGTATGAATTGTACAAATCAAGCATTGTAATATTTTTCAAAAAATCCATTTCCTTAGTGTTTTCATTATCCTCTTCAATTATTTCTGGTTTTTTACTAATCATTATACCTGTACCCTGTTCCAACACCTTTAAATTCTCAGCTATAGTTTTATATTTTCTATATTCTATCAATTTATTTAGCAATTCCCTTTCTACATCAATTTCTTCTTCTTCGCTATGATCCTCTTTATTTTTAGGCAACAAATATTTCGATTTAATTTCAATTAAAGTTGCGGCTATAACTATGAATTCTGATGTCACCTCTAAATCCATTTCCTTCATACTTTTAAGACACCCCAAATACTGATTTGTGATTTCAACAATATTGATATCATATATGTTCATCTCATTTTTCTTAATAAGATGTAATAACAAGTCAAATGGGCCTTCAAAATTAGTTACCTTTATACTTAATGGCATGTACACTCTCTCCTAAATAAATAATTTTAAAGAAATATAAGTTTTACTTTGATTTCTTTATATCAAGTCTATTCTAAGTATAATTCATCTATGGAAAAATAACTAGTCAATTTACTAGCTTGTTTTATTTCATATTACACTTTTCAAGTCCTTTAATATTTGTAATATTCCCAATTAAGTCTGACATTTTAATTCCTAAAGTATATTATTTTATAAAAACTTAGCTTCTAAGCAAATAATTTATTGCCCAGAAGCTATATTTTTATATCTACATAAATCTGTAAACACTACTATAAAGTTTTGTTAAATCGCCTTATCAAATAAGTCTGTAAAGTTATTTTTAATATTATCCCACACTCTAGATTTTTTTATATCCCTATCGCTGTAAATAACAATCTTACCACTTAACTTATTATCGACATATATTTCACAAAATCCAATTGCGACATCCTTTTTATACTCTTTCAAACCTTCCTTCATAACAAATTTTTTAGTTATTTTATTTTTATTACCTTTTTCAAGGGTTATAAGGAAATCTTTATGTGCTTTAGCTATTAGGAACTTATCACCTTTCTTATTTAAAATTACTTTTTCTAATCCTTGATCTTTTTCTATTACTTTTTTCGTCTCAAATTTTGTAAATCCGTAATTCATTAACATGCTAGCATCTCTATTTCTTTTTGTGTAAGTTGGCGCACCCATAATTATTGCAAGCATCCTTACATTGCTTCGTGTTGCAGTCGCAGACATACAATACATTGCCTCATTTGTAAATCCAGTCTTGAGTCCATCACATCCAGCAAAGAATCTAACAAGCTTATTATGATTTACAAGACCTATAGGTGACTTTCTGCCCTCTGAAATAGTTTCCATGTAGGTTCCTGAATATTTTAATATTTTAGGATGTTTTAATAGCGCTCTAGACATAATTGAAATATCATAGGCAGTTGTAAAATGCCCTACTGCACTTAGACCAGTGCAGTTTTTGAAAGCAGTATCTTTCATATTAAGACTTTTTGCTCTTTCATTCATCATATTTACAAAAGCACCTTCACTGCCACCTAGATATTCTGCCATTGCCACTGCTGCATCATTTCCTGATGCAATGGCAATCCCTTTTAAAATTTCTTCCACGGTTCTAATTTCACCAGTTTCAAGAATCATACTACTTCCACCCATTTTTTTCGAGTTTTCACTTACGGTTATCTTATCTTGTAATTTAATCTTACCAGAATCTATGGCCTCCATAGCTAATAACATAGTCATTATTTTAGTTACTGATGCTGGTGCAAATCTCTCATGAGAATTTTTTTCATATATTATTTTGCCAGTGGATGGTTCCATTAGTAGTGCTGACTTTGCTTCTACTACAATTCCTTTATCATCCTTATTTTCTCCTTCTGCCTTAGCTGGCAGGCAGAAAAACTGTGTTGTAAAAATCAACGTTAAAATTAAACATAATACGTTCCTAAAGTTCCTTTTCATATGTATCCTCCTCTTATTACTTTTCGCTAGACAAAAATGTCTGCGTTGTTTAAAATTCATAACATTATTTTTACCAATTTGCATTAATATTATCACTATTTATTTATAATAAAATAAAAAAATTATTATAGTTACAAACAAAAATAAAAACCCGCCTTCATAATTAGTGAAAGCGGATTTTTCCATATTCTATTTAAATTCTACATTGTAGTTAAATCATTTATCTTATGCTCTAGGATGAGTATTCTTATAAATTTCAGCAATTTTGCTCTTTTTAACTATAGTTGAGTAAATTTGAGTTGTAGTCATACTATTATGACCTAATAGTTCTTGAACTGAGGCTATACCAGCGCCATTTTGCAATAAATGCACAGCAAATGAATGTCTTATTGTATAAGAATTTATAGCTTTTTTAATATTAGTCTTTTTAGCATACTCTTTAATAATTTTCCAATAGCCTTGCCTTGTCATTTTATCCCCTTTTATATTTAAAAAGAGTAAACTTAAATTATTTAAGTTTATAATAGATCTTGTCTTTAAATACTGCGATAGACATCTAACCGCCTGGGTACCAATAGGAATTATTCTTTCATTTTTCTTACCATTATTGCACCTTATGTATAGCAATTCTAAATTAATATCATATGTTGTTAAACTTAAAAGTTCTGAAACCTTTATGCCTGTAGCATACATTAATTCTAGCATTGCTTTATCTCTACATCCTTTAATCGTTGACTCTTCTGGTTGATTTAATAATTCATCTATCTCCTCGATAGATAGAATTTGAGGTATATTTCGTTTAATTTTTGCAATTGAAAAATAGGCTGTTGGGTCATGTTCTGCAAAATCGTTTTTAATAAGATATTTATAGTAATTTCTGATGGAAACTATACTTCTTGCTATGGAACTATTTGCACGACCTTCTTTTCTAAGATACTCAGAATATGCCATTATTGTTATGCAATCAACCGTTTTTATACTTTCATTTTTATATTCCATAAATTCAATAAAACGTTTAACATCTCGAGTGTAAGCTTCAATAGTATTTCTCGTTAGTTTATTGTTTTTTAAATTATCGCTATAGATTTTTAATAAATCATTCATAATGTATCTCCCATATTATAGAGAATATTAATATATACATACATTATACTCTAAAGAATAAATAAAATGTAAGAATATAATTATAAATTAATTTATAATTATTATCAACTAATTTGTAAACTACAACACTATTTTTGTAGATTTTTGTATTATTAATTAAATTTTGAAGCAAGTAATCCACAGCTTTAGGCAAGTAAATTCCAATTACTAGTAAAATCACAAAACATTTTATTGTTAACATTATAAAGTGCAATACATCCTTATGCTTCATTTGCTTACTGCTCCCAAATTATTAATAAGATTTTTAACAAAATGCGGTGCAATATAAGATTCTATAATTATCCCTATAAACAAGAAAATTATTATTACAATGAATATTGCACTATAATATATTATTCTGCTAGATAAACTACTTGTCCATTGTTTATTGAACTTACTCTTAAGTAGCATTATAGAAAATTCCATTGATACTACAGATGCAAAAATAATGCATGGAATATAAATTAAATTCTGAGGTATCACCCCTAGTATTGCTATACCAATGCCATTCTTTCCTAGGCCGCTAATCATAAAGCTAAAGGTAAATCCAACTGTAAATCCTTTCAATAAATCAATAATTATAATTATTGGTATCCCGACAATAGTTAAACCTAAAAACCAAAGAAAAATAATCACAGGCAGATTATTTTTAATCGATTGTAAAAATATTAATTTATAACTAATCCCACTTGTATTTGAAGGATCAATAAAATTCATCAAGTAATTTACTAAATCATTTCGTTCAAAATCCCCCATGTACTTCACACTGTAGATTCCTAAAATTATACCTGTAAATACGCAAAGAATACTTATAATATATAGCCAAAAATTTTCTTGTATATGTTTGTTTATGTTTCCCATTAAAGTATTAGATGACATAATTTTTCCCCCTTTTGTTGATCACTCTGCTTGTTTTTTAGCTATTCATAATATATTGTTAAAATTCACTTACGTTATATGTATGCTAAAATTCCCCTTATATGAATTAAATTATCACCTGCGGTGCTGCAATATTATAACTTAATTCATATTTATGATATCAAAGATGGTTATATGCATATTTAATTTACTTTACTACATAAGTGAATATTTTTTTGCCATGTCCCAGAAATCGCTAGCATTAAAATTTATGATTATAAACATACTATAAAATAAAAGGTAGGTGTTATTAAATTGAAAACTTATAGAAGATACTTATGCGTGTGTGCCTTGGCCTTATCTATTAATACTTTCGATAATAATTTAACATTTGCTATTAAAAATGACAGAATATCTCCGAATAATAAAACAGAAAAATTTCAATATGAATTACTATTTCGTATTCCATCCACTAAAAATTTTCAAGGATTAACATTTTTTGATGGACATTTTTATTGTGGCTTTGATTTAGGAGCTGGAAACGGGAAAATAATTAAATATGATATGTCAGGAAAGAAAATATGTGAAACAGCATCTATGTCTGTAGGCCATTGTGCTGAACTTGGATATAGAACCAAAACAAACAAAATTTATATTGCTAATGGTGGAGGAACTAATTTAACTCATATTTATGTTGTTGATTATACTACAAGTACAATATTAAGTAATTTAAGCTATGAACGTTTGGGAACATCAGCCTTACTTGCTATAGATAATGTCCATGATTATTTAATACTCCATACCATTTCAAGTGGAGCCGATATTGGTAATCCAACATTTACTATTATAAATTTAGCCAACATGAATGTAATAAATACTTTTAATATTGCTACGCAAGGTGTTCCACAAGGCTTAGAAACAGATGGCAAATACATTTATTTATATACAAATAATAAGATTACAATATTAAATTATGAAGGCATAATAATTGCAACTTATCATTTTAATAACCCAGGAGAAAGTGAGGGTTTAACTTTTGCTTTAGAATATGGAAAGTCCTATTTAGCTATGGGATACGCTTCTCCGAATAGAATTTATATAATAAGAAGTATGATTTTCAAAAAATAAACTCATATTTCTATATCAAAATCCCCTATGAAACTATTGGCTAATCTACTACATTTTATGAGTATCAATCATTTCCATAAAAATAAACTTATTCATTTACTTAATAAATGAATAAGTCTATTAGTTTTTGTTTTATAACTCAATATTAACTAAATAATTAACTTCGATAAAAAACAAACCGGTCTGAAACCGTCGTTATATAAGGCTAAGAAACCCTGTTTTGTAATCTTAACTTATCGGCTACCATAGCTATAAATTCACTATTGGTTGGTTTACCTTTAGCATTATGTATGGTATAACCAAATATTTTATTTATTGTTTCAACTTGACCACGTCCCCATGCTACTTCTATAGCATGCCTTATTGCTCTTTCTACCCTACTAGCAGTTGTGTTGAATTTTTTAGCAATAGATGGATATAATTCCTTCGTCACTGCGGATAGAAGTTCAATATCATTAACTACCATAGTGATTGCTTCTCTTAGATACATGTATCCCTTAATATGAGCTGGAACACCAATTTCATGAATTATATTTGTAATTTCAGCTTCTAAATCCATTGGTTCGTTATGATTACTTTTTCTAGTTTCAGATGTATCAATAAAAGATATTGATTTTTTGCTGTTATCACTTGAAATTGTATTATTAAACATTTGTCTTATTCTCTTTGTAAAAACTTCCATATCAAATGGTTTTACTACATAATAATCTGCTCCCAATGCAATAGCTCTTTGTGTAATCTTATCTTGCCCAACTGCAGATAATACTATTATTTTTGGTATTGGTTCAAGGTCCATACTACCCAATCTTTCTAGTACCCCAAGACCATCTAAATGTGGCATTATTATGTCTAATACTACCAAGTCAGGCTTTCTCTCTTTTATTAACTTAAGAGCTTCTATTCCATCTTTTGCAATACCTGTAACCATAATATCTCTTTGGCTTAATAAATAATCATTTAAAATATTGCAAAATTCTTTATTATCATCTGCAATAAGCACACTAATTCTAGCTTCTTCCATATTATAACTCCCCTTTATAAATAAATTCCCATATCTTAACAAATATTAATTCGACAAAAGAATTACAATTCCTTCTTATATTAAGAAAATTTACAAATAAATAATTATTTATCATTATTTATCATTTTTTATAAAATAAAGGATAGCATCCGCTATCCTTTATTGCTTAATATCTATTTTAACCCCTTTTTTTAAATAATGCTAGTTAATTTGATAAAATACCTGCATCTTTCAACATCCATTCTATATATATTCCATATCCTAAATCAGGTTTATTAATTAAAACATGGGTTACCGCACCAATAATCTTATCATTCTGAATTATTGGACTACCACTCATACCTTGCACTATGCCGCCAGTTTTTTCTAGAAGCCTAGGATCTGTAATTTTAATGACCATACTTTTCGATCCGGATTTATTTTGAGGTAATAGTTTCTGAATTTCTATTTGAAACAATTGTGGTTCACTACCATTTATAGTGGTTAAAATTTGAGCTTTTCCTTCTTTAATTTCATTTCTTAGTCCTATTTTCATAGCTTTACTAAATTTATTATTTATAAGACTTTTAGTTCCTTCTCCAAATATACCACATTCAGTATTTTTGGTTATTTGACCTTTTATTTTGCTTTCATCTATGAAAAGTCCTCTTAACTCTCCTGGAGTTCCTCTTGTTCCTTTTTTTACTGATACAATATTAGATGATATAATTACACCATTATTAACATTCAATATTGTTCCGGCATCAGCATCTGTAATAGGATGACCTAACGCAGCAAATTTTTTAGTTTTATCATCATAAAACGTTAATGTTCCTACACCAGCAGTTGAGTCGCGTACCCATAAACCAATTTTTTGTTTTCCATCTTCTGAATCAATAGTTGGTTTAATTTTAACTTGAAAAAATGTTAAATCATTTTTACGTTGTAATTTAAGAGTGAGTTCTGTATTTTTTTCTTTATTTATAAATCTTATTACATCTTCTGCATGATTTATTTCAACATTATTTATACTTATTATACTATCACCTATTTGTACACCTGCATTTGCGGCAGGACTTGGTGTTTTACCATTTATACCTTGAATATCAGATAAAGCTACTACTAAAACACCTTTAGTATTCAATTTAACACCAATTGGTTGTCCTCCTGGATAAACCATTAAATCTGATTTGTCTTTTATAAATGTTGATTCAACTTCTAAGCTATTTTCTAAATTAACTTTTTTCTCATTTTTCTTTTTATTATTTATATCTGGTTTATTAAGAATAATGTCTTTATCGTCTTTTACTTTTACAAGTTTGTTAGAATATAATGTTTCCATTGGTCTATCATATGCTGCAACAATTTTATTTTGGACTTTAAGATACGCACTTAAAGCAATTATTACTACTAAAGGTGTTATAATCCAACATATTATATTTAACCTTTTCTTCATAAGCTTTACCTCCTTTTCTCTTATATTTATAACTTTAAGTTACCCTCGAATTCTCCATATTATGCTATAACATTAATTCAAAAATAGTCAAAGACATAGATTCAAAACTAATTTATACTAAATTAAAAAAATTACCCTCTATTGCAATTATTTTTACATTTTTATTAATTATACAAACTTAGAGGCTTTATACTTTAGGTTAAAAAAAACGAAAAAAATAAAGCCATAAAATTATGACTTTACTTTTCCCTATTAACCTATTTTTATAACTATGCTAACCTAAAAAACAAAATTAATATTTTTTTTGTTTCTTTGCCATATTTATCATTTCTTTAGAATTTTCCAAGGTTAATTTAGTAACCTGTGTACCACCAATCATTCTAGCTATTTCTTGTTGCTTTTCTTCATCATTCATTTTTATAACATTGGTATAAGTTTTATTTTTTAAAACATTTTTAGATATTAAATAATTTGTATCTGCCATACTAGCTATTTGGGGCAAATGTGTTACACAAAGGATTTGATGGTTTAATGATATTGAATACATCTTTTCTGCAACACATTGCGCGATTCTACCACTAATACCAGTGTCTATTTCATCAAATATAACAGTAGGTATTTCATCCTTATTAACGAATACAGTTTTGAGTGCAAGCATTATACGTGATAATTCCCCACCAGACACAATATTTTCTAATGGATTTAGTGGTTCTCCAGGATTAGTAGATATACAAAATTGAACTTTATCACAGCCATTTTCATAAAATTCATTTACGAGTTTTACTTCTATGTAGAACTCACTTTTTTCAAGGCCAATATAATTTAATTCATCTTTTATTTTACCTTGGAGTTTTTTTGCTGTATCAGATCTAATTTCATGAATCTGATCTGCTATAATTTTCATTTCACGCTCAAGAGCTATTTTTTCTTTTTTAAGAACAATGATTATATCACTACTATTAATTAATTCTTCATATTCAATTTGGATTTTTTCTTTATATTCATAAATTTCCTCAATGGTAGGTGCATACTTCTTCTTACAAGTGTTAATCAGGCTTATTCGACTATTCATATACTCTAATTCTTTTTCATCATAATAAATTGTCTCTTTTAAGTTTCTTAAATCCGTAATATTTTCCTCTATATTAAAATAGCTTTCTTCTATAGAGTCTGCAATTAATTTTATTTTTTCCATGTGCTTTTCTATACTTCTTAATTCCTTAATAGCCATAGCTAAATTATAAAAAACCGAAGTATTTTCCTCATCACTGGTATCTAATAATGCATAACTTTTTGATAAATGTTTTTCCAAATTTTCTGCATTGCTAATGATTGCATATTTTTCTAAAAGATCCTGGTCTTCACCAATTTTGAGATTGGCGCTTTTAATTTCTTCTAACTGGTAATTCAAGAAATCGATTCTTTTTTCTCGCTGTCCTTCATTTCCTTCAAGTTTATTAATTCTATTTTTGATTGTAGTCATTCTTACATATTTCTCATTATATCCCACAAGAACCTTATGAATTTTATCAGTTCCAAAGGAATCCACATAAAATATATGATTGACTTTATCTAATAAATTATGATTATCATGTTGACCATGAATATCCAATAAATTTTTACTAATATACTTAACCTTTGAGAGTAGCAATGATTTACCATTAACTTTTGCAATACTTTTCCCAGATTGAAAAGTTTCGCGACTTATAAATACCATGTCCTCATAATCAATATCCATCTCATCTAAAGCATTTTTGTTATTTTTAGTATCAATGCTAAATATTGCCTCAACATAAGTTTTGTTTTCACCTGTCCTGATTAAGTTCTTATTGAATTTACCCCCTAATACATAATTTATAGCATCAATTAAAATTGATTTTCCCGCTCCTGTTTCACCAGAAAGGACATTAAATCCTTTTTCAAAATTAATACTTAACTTTTCAATTAGGGCAAAATTCATAATATTTAATTGTAGGAGCATACTACCTCCTCCTATTCACTAATCATTTTTTTAATTTTTTGGATTATCTCTTTTGTCTCTTCTTCTTTTCTAACTAAAATAAATATAGTATTATCTCCAGCTATAGTACCTACAATACCATTGAACTTTAAAGAATCTAAAGCTTCAGCAGCAGCAGCTCCAGCTCCAGAAATCGTTTTTAATACTATAAAATTATCTACATGGTCAACATAAAGAACTGTTTGAGAAAAAATATTAACCAATTTATTTGATAAAAAGGTATCCGCCGGAGAACTAGTTGCATACTTGTGACTTCCATGTGCATTCATAACCTTAATTAATTTCAATTCCTTTATGTCTCTCGATACAGTTGCTTGAGTAATATCAAATCCATTGTTTTTTAGTTCTTCTGCTAACTGCTCCTGAGTTTCAATCTCATTAGCTTGGATAATCTCAATTACTTTTGCATGACGTGAAATCTTCATTTTTTTCTCCCTCACAATCCATTGTTCTAGAAATTATTTTTTTTCTCAAAATTTCAAAATAATTATAATCATTAAATTTAACCAATCTACACTTCTTATTTGAAACACTTACTAATATTTTCTCATAGTTATTTAGCTTTATTGCCCGTTGTCCATCTAATGTCAAAAATATGCTTTCATGTTCACTTTTTATATTTATAGATATTTCACTTTTACAGTCCAGCACTATAGTTCTCATATATAAAGATAATGGGCAAATAGGAGTTACAGCTATAACATCTAAGTTAGGATAAATTATAGGCCCTCCTGCAGATAATGAATATGCTGTAGACCCTGTTGGCGTAGATATTATAAGCCCATCCCCTGTAAACTCAATGTAAAACTTATTATCTATGTGTAATTCATATTTAACAACTCTCGCTAGTGTTCCCTTTGATACAATTATATCATTTAAAGCAGTATATTCTTCAGTTTTATCTCGATATGGCAAAGTGCAATTAAGCATCATTCTGTCTTCTACATAATAATCATCTTCACTAAATCTTTTCATAGCATTTTCAAACTCTAGTAACTCCACACTAGAAAGAAATCCCAGATTGCCTATATTCACACCTAAAATTGGGATATTAGAGTTGTTTAAATTTCGCGATGTTCTTAAAATAGTTCCATCTCCACCTAAAGCAATAATAATATCTAAATCGTTATATTTTATATTTTCAAGGCCAATGGAATCTTTAAATACAAATATGTTAGTATCATCTATATACTTACTAATAATATTTTTTACATACTTACTTATTTTCCCATCTTCATCCTTAGTTGTATTTATATTAATGCCAATTTTTTTCATATTCCCTCCTTGCCGCCTTCTATATCATATATCAACTATTATTTTTATCCTCGCTTACCCTATTTAAATCTTTATGAGCTTCACTAACTATGTGAGTTATATTATCTTCAATATAATTCACATAGTTCTCTTTAGATTTTGTAAAATAAATTAAATATTCAATATTCCCATTAGGTCCTTTTATCGATGAGTAATTAACATTAATAACCTTTACATCTAGACATCTCAGAAAGTTTAAAACTCTAACTATTACCTTTACATGTTCACTAGGTTTTTTAACCACACCTTTTTTATTTACGATGCCTACACCTACTTCAAATTGTGGCTTTAATAGTGCTACAACGCTACCATCATTTTTTAATAGGTTAAGTAAATTGGGAATAACTTTTTCCAGGGATATAAATGATACATCAATACTTGCAAAATCGGCAAGTTCTCCTATACTATCTACATTTAAATATCTTATGTTTGTATTTTCCATGGATACTACTCGCACGTCGCCTCTCAATTTATCATCTAACTGATTTGTTCCAACATCTATAGCGTATACCTTGCATGCTCCATGTTGAAGCATGCAATCTGTAAACCCGCCTGTAGATGCACCTATATCTAGGCAAACTTTATCTTTAAGTTCAATATCGAAAGAATTTATAGCCTTTTGAAGCTTTAATCCACCCCTGCTTACATAAGGAATATCTTCTCCTATGAATTCAATACTAGATGATATATCTACTTTTTTCCCACATTTAGTAGTCATAATACCATCCACAAATATATTTCCGGAAATTATATTTTCCTTTGCTCTTTCTCTTGAAAATAGAACTCCCCTTTTAACTACAAGAACATCTAATCTTTGTTTATCTTCTAACATAAAAAACTCCTTAAGACTCCACTAAAGTGCATTATTTAAACTAACCCTAAAATACTTTCAAAAATCCCATCTACATCTAGTTTATGTAATTTATACAGTATGTCAACTGTTCCGTGAGGAATAAACTCATCTTTAAATCCTAAATTAATGACCCTTGTTTTTGTCGTAAGTGAATTCACATATTCTAGTACTAAAGAACCTAATCCCCCATGCACAAGATTATCCTCTATAGTTACTAAAGAATATTTTTTATTCACTAGCTCTAAAAGTAGTTCTTTATCAATAGGTTTAATAAAACACGCATTAATTACAGTAGCTTCTATTCCCATATTGTTTAATTTTTCTCTAACCAATATAGCATTTTGAACCATTTTACCTGTAGCTATAAAGGCTATTTTTCCACCGCCTAAAAGGGTTTCCCATTTCCCCCTCTTAAAGTTTTCAATAGGAGACATTTTAACATTGCAATTATCCCCACCCCTTGGGTATCTTATAGCAATTGGGTAATCTTGTTTAACTGCAAAAGTTAACATAGTCTTCAATTCACTTATACATTTTGGAGCCATAATTGTCATATTGGGAATATGAGATAAATATGATAAATCAAATACTCCTTGATGTGTTTCTCCATCGGCTCCAACAATGCCCGCTCTATCTATAGCAAAAATAACAGGTAACTTTTGAATGCATACATCATGTACAATTTGGTCATAAGCTCTCTGAAGAAAAGTTGAGTAAACCGCAAAAATAGGTTTTAAACCTTGCGATGCCATTCCTGCTGCCATAGTAACTGCATGTTGCTCCGCAATTCCTACATCAAAAAATCTATTAGGAAACTGTTTTGAAAACATTTCTAGGCCAGTACCCTCAGGCATGGCAGCTGTTATTGCCACTATATTTTTGTTCTCCTTTGCAAGGCTTACAATCTGCTCCCCAAATCCATCAGAGTAACTTTTCTTAGAACTACCACATAGCTCTCCAATTAAGGGGTTAAATGGACCTACGCTATGGTATTTACGTGGCTGGTTTTCAGCAAATTTATAACCCTTGCCCTTTTTAGTTATAACATGAATAATCACTGGTCCGTCTATTTCTTTAGCTAGCTTCAATACCTTGCTTACCTCTTTAATATCATGTCCATCTATAGGTCCTAAATATTTAATACCCATATGCTCAAAGAGCATCCCTGGCACAATAACCTGCTTAATTCCATTTTTAATCTTTTGAATTGAACTAACCATACCGTCTCCTACGCTAGGAATTTTTCTAAGCGTAGAATTTATTTCTTTTTTTATTCTATTATAAGTTGGGTCAATTCTAAATTGGCTTAGGTACTTAGACATGCCTCCAACATTTTTAGAAATAGACATTTGATTATCATTAAGCACAATAATCATTTTAGTTTTCCTAAAGCCTATATCATTTAATGCCTCAAAAGACATACCTCCTGTAAGTGCACCATCACCTATTACCGAAATAACGTTATAATCTTCCTTTTGTAAATCTCTAGCCCTTGCAATGCCCAGCCCTGCAGAAATAGAAGTACTACTATGTCCTGATTCAAATATATCATATTTGCTTTCTTCTTTTTTAGGAAAACCACTTAATCCACCGAAATTTCTAAGTGCATCAAATTTATCTTTTCTTCCTGTAAGAATTTTATGTACATAAGATTGGTGACCTACATCCCATATTAATTTGTCTTTATCCAAATTAAAAACATTGTATAAACTTAATGTTAATTCTACTACACCTAAATTAGAAGCTAAATGTCCTCCAGTTTTAGATACTTTTTCAATTAGAAAACTTCTAATTTCTCCTGCAAAAACATTCAACTCTTGTATAGACATTTTTTTCACTGAATTTATGTCATTAAAATCATCTAAAATTTTACTCATATACATCTATCCTCTTTTATTAATTATATTATTATACCCACATTTATGGAGATATTATATCATATAATAATATTTAATTCAAAAGCTGTTTCGACTTAAAATACAATTTAATGACATTTAAGGTGTAGTTCATTAATCAAAGAATATTAGTAAATTTTCAATATTCCCTTTTTAATAAAAATTCCGTCATTTCTTCTAAATACTTTGTATTCACCTTAAGATTTTTTAATATCTCAAAACACTCTTCGCTTAAATCATTACACTTTTCCTTACATTTTTCCAAACCATACATGGTTATAAAAGTAGTTTTATTATTACACTCGTCGCTTTTTACATTTTTACCTAAAACACTAACATCTCCAATTACATCTAATATATCATCCTTAATTTGAAATGCCAAACCTAATTTGTCACCATACTCTTTTAATTCACTTAACTCTTCTTCACTGGCATTGCCTAATATAGCACCACATATTATTGCTACTTTAATTAATTCTCCAGTTTTATTTCTATGCATATACAGAAGTTCTTCCTCTGATATTGCGATGCCTTCACTTAAAATATCACAGATTTGTCCAGCTATCATCCCCTGAGCTCCAGAAGCTTTTGCTATGAAGGCACTTGCCTTAATTTTATTTAAACTTCCATCTAAACATTGATTTAGCATTATAATCATAGCTTCATTTAATAATCCATCTCCTGCGAGTATTGCAATTGCCTCTCCATAAATTTTGTGATTTGTAGGCTTTCCTCTGCGCAAATCATCGTTATCCATACTGGGCAGATCGTCATGAATAAGGGAATATGTATGAATCATTTCAAGGGCCGCTGCAAAAGGTAAAATATCTCTATAATCTTCCTTGTACATATTGTATGTAAGAAGCATTAAAATCGGTCTGACTCTTTTCCCACCGACTTTTATACTATAAATCATCGATTCGAAATTTCTATTGTCAATTTCTGGTTTATTATCAAAATAATCATTTATCCAGTGTTCTACTACATCTTTTAGCAATTTTATATTCATTATATCCCTTCTTTTCATGATAGGTTGTAAAAATAATATAGTGTAATCTAATCTTTAACGACCTCCGCAAGAGTCATAAAATCCCTTTCACCTTCAGCTGTTAATATCTTTATTTTACCTTCTGTATCATTTAAAATTTTGTATAAACTGTTGCAGATTTTTATACCTTCTTCATAATTAATCATAGTTTGTTCTAACGTAACTTCATTCCCATTCATCAGGTCTACAATTTCTTCAAGACGAACCATCATATTTTCATAAGATTCTTTTTTCTTTGCCATTAGAACTCCTCCAAATTTCTTACATTAAATCTACCACTACCGTCCTTTAATGTAATTTTCACCTCTTTTATATTTTTCAAATCACTAATTTCACTAATAACTTCATTTTCATTGTTTTGAAGTACCGCATATCCCTTATTCAATACATTTAAGGGGTTATGAGCATGCAAAAGAGCATTGAACTTGGAAAGTTTCTGCTTTTCTAGTGAAATTTTCGCATTAAACCTGTAACTTAGATTTTCTTTTAAATTATCTATATGGATATATTGATTAACTATAAAATTTAAAGGACTATTTATTTTCAAAGTTTTATTTAATAAATTAACTTTATTATATTCTTTGTTAACCTTAAATTCCACAGATTTTAGTAAGAGTTCTCTAAGTGATTTAATTTCATTATTTAACTCTTTTAAATTTCTCACAGCAATTTCTGCTGCGGACGATGGAGTCGGCGCCCTAAGGTCGCTTACGAAATCTGCTATAGTAAAATCCGTTTCGTGACCAATTCCAGTAATTATAGGTATTTTAGAATTATAGATAGTGACTGCTAAATTTTCTTCATTGAATGCCCATAACTCCTCAATTGAGCCTCCTCCTCTTGCAATAATGATTAAATCAACATTTTTTAGTTCATTAAAATATTTTACACCTTGCGCAACACTCTCGCTAGCATTTACACCTTGAACAATTGTTGGGTATATAAGCATGTTAACCTTTAAGTTACGTCTTGTTGCAACATTAATAATATCTTTAACTGCAGCTCCTGTTGGGGATGTAATTATTCCTATTCTAGTAGGAAATGAAGGTATACTTTTCTTGTGTTTTTTATCAAATAATCCTTTTTTCTCTAATTTCTCTTTTAGATTTTGAAAAGTCAAATATAACTGGCCTTCTCCATCCTGCTCCATGGAGTCACAATAAAGCTGATAAGACCCCTCTTTTTCATAAACAGAAACCCTACCACTAATGATAACATTCATGCCATCTCTAGGTGCAATTTTAAGTTTAAAAGCCTGCGATTTAAACATTACACAATTTATCTTTCCAAATGCATCTTTTAATGAAAAATATATGTGCCCGCTAGAATGCAATTTTACATTAGATAGTTCGCCTTTAACATTTGAGTTTTTTAATATAAAGTCACTGTCTATTATTTTCTTAATATATCCATTAAGATCAGTTACTGTTAATACTTTAATAAACATTATCCCTCCATGCCATGCAAGCATTTTTTATAAGCATTGTCGTAGTCATTAGTCCCGTTCCACCTGGTACTGGTGTAACATAACTTGCATGATTAATAACATCATCAAAAGATACATCCCCAGTTACTTTATTATTCACCATTGTTGTCCCAACATCTATAACAACTGCTCCTTCTTTAATAAAATCACTTGTTACAAAACCTGGTTTACCTATTGCGGCAACTATTATATCTGCTGTTTTGCAAATTTCCTTTAAGTTTGTTGTTTTAGAATGACATATTGTTACTGTTGCATCTTCATTAAGTAGCAATTGTGCTCCTGGTTTTCCAACAATATTACTTCTACCAATAACAACAGCATGTTTCCCTTTAATAACGCATCCAGTACTTTTAATCATTTCAATGACTCCTAAAGCAGTGCAAGGAATAAAACTTTTCTCTCCCTTATAAAATCTGCCCATATTTACATCACTTAATCCATCAATATCCTTTTTATATGAAATTTTAGAAGTGATTTCCTTCTCATTAAACTTTTTCGGTAAAGGCAATTGAATGATTACACCATCCACAGTATTATCTTCATTCAATTTTTCTATAATATCTACAATATATTTTTGATCAACGTCTTTATCCAAGTGAATACAAGTATAAGATATACCTAATTTATTACAGAGGTTATTCTGACTTTTTACATATGACGTGCTACCTCCATCGTCACCTACTAATATGGTTTTAATTGATGGCACCCTAAGTCCCTTACTAATACCGCCGTTTATAACTGATTTAATTTCATCTCTGTACTTTTCAACTATCACCTTGCCATTAACTTTAATTCCCATATTATCCTCTCCTTGTTATGTGTTTTTTTTTTAATACTAGTTATTATAATACAGTTCTAACACGCTTTCAAAATTCCTCTTTTATCAAAAAAAATAACTAGTCAAAGATGCCCTAGTTATTTTATTGTTATTTAATTATCTTGCCTTTTTAAATCATCTTCGCTAAGATACCATTTATAAAAGCTGGGGAACTATCTTCCCCATATTTCTTAGCAAGTTCTATTGCCTCATTTACAGAAACCTTACCTGGTATTTCTTCCTCGAATAATATTTCATATGCACCTACTCTTAAAATAGCTAGATTCATTTTTGATAGTCTAGCCAACTTCCACTTAATTAAGTGCTTTTCAATATTTTCATCAATCTCCTTGCTATTTTCATGAATCCCGGCTAGTATCTTGGTAATATACGACATATCAATTTCATTTAAATCAACATCTGTGTTCTCTTTAAAATTTTCAATTATATCCTCATAGTTTTCTTTATTTATTGACATTTCAAAAAGTAATTTCATTGCTATTTCTCTTGACTTTCTTCTATTCATTAGTAATCCTCCTAATTTTCTCATCTTAAATTATACTTTTAATATAAAAATAACAAGCATAGTAATAAACACCCTCTGATTACAGAGGGTGTTTATTACTATGCTTCTATTTCCTCTAGCTTTTCTGTTTTAGATAATACAACATTTTGTACATACACATTTACGGCCGTTACTGTAAGGCCTGTCATAAGCTCTACAGATTTTTTCACATTTATTTGTGCTTTTTCAGTTACTTCCGGAATTTTAATACCATATTCAACTACAACGTGTAAATCAATTACTGCACTACTTTCTCCTACATTGACTTTAACGCCCTTAGATAAATTCTTCTTTCCGCTTAATATTTGAGTTATTCCACCAACGAGACTAGCACTCATACCAACGATTCCCTGTATTTCAGCAACAGCGAGTCCTGCTATTACACTAACCACATCCTCGGATATCTTAACAGTGCCCATTTCTGTTTCATTTAAAATTTTATCTTCCATATTAGTACCCCCTTATTTAGCTTAGGTAAAACATGACAATGCTATATTTATTATATCAGATAAATATAGCATTTACAATTACTATTGTTTGATTTTAACTTCAATTTTTTCTAATTTTGTTTTGTTCATTACAACATCATTAATGCTACGAAGTTCTTCCTCTGAAAGTTGTTTTTTATCACTTTTAACTAATATTTGTACCTTATCATCTACTATACTGCACATTGCTTCTTCAAACCCTAGAGCTTTTAGTGCAAGTTCTATGTCTGATTCATTCTGTGAAGCCATTGATATGTTTAGATATTGCTCAGACGCAGTTGCCTTTTGTGCTTTTGGAGTATTAGTATCATCAATTAAAGCTTTAATCGATTGAAGAGTACTTACATTTTCTTGATCTCTTGATAATTTTGCTTCTTCAAAATAGGATGAATTACTTTTAGTTTCCTTTAAAGATATTGCACTCTTCTCACTGCTAAAATCACCATCATTTACATATAATGGTCCATTCACCTTTGCCGCAAGATACCCTGCAAACACAATAAGTACTACCAACGCAACAATTATACCAGACTGTTTTTTATTCATAATATTCCCCCCCATCTACCTTTCTTTGAAATTATATGCTACTTATTCATAGGATATACATTAACTTTGTTTTTAGGTAAATTAAATAAATCAATTACCGCCTGCCTAATTCTAAGTTCAGTGACTTTTTCATTAGATCCTTCTGCCACTACGCATACACCAGTAATAACAGGCTTAATTTTTTTTACAATTAATGGTGCATTTTCATTCCCATTATTGGACATAACAACAGCACTTCCGTTATTTTCTTGAGTGATGTTTCTTTTTCCGCCTGTTGTATCATTTTCTTGTGTAAGACTTTTAGAATCATTAACATTTACAGCTGGAACACTCTCCTCTCCACTCTCAAAATAGATCATAAGCTGTACCTTTCCTACTCCTTGAATCCCTTCAAGTGTTGATTTAAGTTTGCTTTCTAATTGTGCTTCATAATCATTTAATTGTAGTGCTTTATTCTCCTTAACAATTTTATCATTTTGTGCATCGCCTGCGACAGCTGAAGTTTGCTTTGGAGATTTAAAAAAACTACTTGCTAAAATTATTACAACTGCCACTAAAATCACTAATACCAAGTTTCCCAATAACTTGTCAGATTTTTTGATTTTATTGTTGCCTTGACCACTATTTAATAATTCTGTTTTAATATACTCAGTAAATTTACTAAGCAAATTATCATTGTTCATAGAATCCCCCCCTCCTTTCTTATTTTTATATACTGATTAACAATTATAGGTTTTATGAATTTAATTTATAAACAGTAATAGCTTCACCAGATATCTTGAATTTACTACTTAGGAGCCTCTTTATTTTGTTTCCTTGTTCACCTTGCATAATATTTTTTTTAGATGCATTTACACTTTTTGTATTAATTTCTATGTTTTCTATCTTTTTAACCCCTTTTTCCACTATTCCAATTTCAACCGTATTAATCTTAAATGTTTGATTTTTACTATCGTAAACAATCTCTATATCAGCATTATACTTATTCTCTGGATATTCCTCTTCTAAGTTTATAATGCATTCATTCTCTAAATTTTTTTTAAAATTTTCTGTTGTATTAATTATGTTAATATCTTTATACTTTTTAATACCCTTTTGGGGATTACTACCCTCCATGTAAGTTGTTGCTTTACTTGAATAAGAGTTAAAATCAAAGTCCTTATCAAAAATCTTCATTATGGGATTTATAATTACCACGATTAACATCAGTCCTAATACAAATTTAGCATATTTTTTCATGCTATTGTCTGGCAAAATCATCTCCACTGCAGTAATAAAAAATATAGCAATGGTAATGTTTGTTACCCAGACTTTTAATCCTTCTATCAAATTATCACCACCTCCTTTATGAATAAATTTATATATGATAGTAACCACTTTATTGATTATTAGCTTATTATGCCTTTCCCAGTTGAAGCTACTATTGCAACCATTATGAAAAACATTACACTTACTGATATTACACAGGACATTAAAAGAAGAATAGAATCACCTACTGAATTCATACAATCTACTGTACGGCCATCACTTATTGGTTCAATTAATGCAGCTGCTACTTTATATAAAAATGCCATAATTAACAGTTTTATAATAGGGAATAAAACAATTACTATAATAATAACTAAACCTAACCCACTTATAGCATTTTTTAAAAGAAGTGAGTATCCGGCTACTGTTGAAATCGCATCAGATAAACATTTTCCAACTACAGGTATAAAATTATCTACTGCAAACTTTGCTGTTTTTATAGTAACTTGATCTATGGTTTTTGCTGCTATACTTCTTAAAGTAATTACCCCAATAAATACTGTCATCACTATTCCTTGTGACCAAATAGCAATTTGCTTAAAAAGCTTTGTTAAATTATTTATCTTATAATCACTGGATATGTTCTTAACAAATTGAAGAACAAAGCTCATAAATATTATAGGAATGATCATATCTACATAAATTCTAGAACTTAGGGTAGCAAAACCCATTATTATAGGATCTAGTAAGGTTGCTTCTGCAAATCCTCCCACGCTAGCTAGGAGCATCATTAGTACTGGCATAAGTGCCGCCATAAAATCTGTCATATTAAGAATAGTACTTTTAGCCAGTTCTACTACTATATAAAAGCTTTTAGTTATCATCACGATCATTACACCATAACACGCAAAATAAGCGATATTAGATAAACCCTCTTTATTAAAGGCACTTTGAAGATTATTAAGTAACGCACAAATAATCGCAATAATCATAAGACTACCTATTAACTCCATTGATGCAACTACTTCTTTAAATGTGAATCTAATAACGTAATTAGAGGTTTCTTTAAAACTAAAACCATTTTCACCAGTTTTTATAAATTGTTCTACAAAAGTTCGTGGGTCCATATCATTAAATATTTCATATTTTGTTTTTATGTTAGTAATATACTCATATAAATTGCTTATTTCTTTTTCTTCTTTTTCTCCTAGTTTACCTGGTTGTGTGGCTTGTACACCAATAGGCAAACATATTAAAAATAGTAAAATTATTATTATTTTTTTCATATTATACCTCTGCATTAAAATTAGTAATATTTTTTTCATACTATACCTCTACATTATTTTCAAAATAGATTGCATTACTGCCATCAAAATAGGAATCGCCAAAACTAAAATTAATATCTTCCCAGAAAATTCCACTTTAGTTGCAATGCTATTCTCACCAGCATCCCTGCAAATTTCACTACAAAAGGAAGCTAAATAGGCAATGCCCAGTATTTTAAAAACTGTGTTTAAATACACAACATCAATATTGGCCTTATTTGCTAATGTTTGCAAAAAACCCATTATTATTGTAAGTTTGTTTATCATAAATAAAAAAATTAATATTCCGGCTGCAATGCTAACTTGAATAGCTAAATCATCCCTTCTACCTTTAAATATAAGTACAATAAATAATGCTGTGAAAGCAAATGCAACAATTTTAATTATTTCCATTATATCCTCCTAAAACTGAAACAAAGTTTTTACAGAAGCAAATAGCTTGTTTACTAAATTTATCACCATTATAAGGAGTAGAATTACTCCTGCTAAATTTGCAACTACAGCAATGTCCTCCTTGCCGCCACTTTTTAAAACCTTATCAATAATAATGATTAGAATACCTGTTGCCCCTATTTTGAACAGCAAACCAACATCTAACACTTAAAAACCTCCTCCCTATATTAATACTATTACCAGCATCGCTCCAAAAGAAAATCCTAAATATCTGTACATTTTTATATTTTTGTTCATAAATTCTTCTGATATTTTAATTTGTTTTTTTAAATTTACTATAGTCAAAGAAAAAATATTATTTTGCCCTTCAATATCAGATTCTCCTAAGGTTTTAGTTAAATCTAAAATAACATTTATGTCATCAGAGTTTAAATATAATCTATTTTTCATTAAGTTTACTGCACTATTCGTGGCCTCATATACATTCTCATATTCATTGTCAGATAGTAATTCACTGGTTTTATTAAAAAGTTCCTTTATAGGCTCTTTACTTTTGTGTGCTATATTTTTAAAAGCATCTGGCAAAAGAGCATGTACATAAGTTATTTCATTTTGAAGTTGATAAACTGCCCTTTGAACTTCATTTAACTGAAAAACTCTATACTTTAATCTTTCACTGTATATAAATCCTGCCATAGTTGAAGCACCTAATATTACAGCACATCCAATTATTTTAATCATATTATGACCTCCATATATCTTTACCCTTAGTAAAATCATAAATACACTCTATTGTTCCAATTCCTTTTTTATTACTAAGAACTATAGCTCTTGAAAATACGTAATTTTCAACAATCTCTTTAAACACTAATCTTTTATACAAATCCTCAATTCCAAACCCATGAATAGTTGTAATTAAACTAATTCCAGAATTTAATGCCATTAAAATGCTCTCCATATCATTTTGGGTGCCAATTTCATCACAAACTATAACATCAGGTGACATGCTTCTAATTGCCATCATAATTCCTTGGCTCTTTGGACAATTATCTAACACATCCGAACGCACTCCCACGTCCATTTGCGGTATTCCTTTAAACGAACCAGCTATTTCTGATCGTTCATCAATTATAGAAACATTTTTACCGTTAAAGTTTTTGTTTTTATCCCCCTGCGATATTTGCCTCGAAATATCTCTAAGTAGAGTTGTTTTACCACATTTAGGAGGAGATATAATAATTGTATTGTGTACTGAATTATTATAAGTAATATAAGGCATCACTTTATCAGCACAACCGATAATTTCTTTACATGCTCTTATGTTTATAGATGAAATGTCTTTAATAGTTTTAATGCTATTGTTTTCAATAACACAAATCCCACATAGTCCAACTCTATGTCCACCTTTTATAGTTATATATCCTTGCCTAATCTCATCTTCAAAAGCATATATTGAGTAATTGCTTATCCTCTGCATTATGTATTTTATATCTTCTGGAGTTGCGATATAATCCCAGATTTCTTCTTTACCTCCAATGTGAATAAACAGAGGCTTGTTTACTTTTATTCTAATTTCTTCAAGTTGCTGCAAATTATCAATCTGTTCCACTTTACTTCTAATAGTCTTAGGTAATATTTCAAATAAATCTTTTGTAGCCAACATTTTTCTCACCCTCTCATATATAATTTGTATTTTACCACCTCGTAAAATATTCCATATAATCGAATTTTTTTAATGACATTCCATAAGGAAAGTCTTCCACCTCTATAAGTTTGAGTATAAATCGCCTTCTGAAGTTCATTAATTCATCTTTTGCAAAGCTGTGCAGCGGCCCAGGAGATGACTTAATGTGATTTAAATTAATTTAGTCATCTGAAAAAAATATATGTCTTCCCGCTCAAAAAAAGAACAAAAAAAAAGAACCAAATTGGTTCTTTTTAAATATATAATTTAAACTCTTAGCATGTAGTCGCCATTTCTAGTGTCTATTCTAATAGTTTCACCTTCATTAACGAACATTGGAACTTGAATTATTGCTCCTGTTTCCACAGTAGCGGGTTTTGTTACACTTGAAGATGTGTTACCTCTAACCCCAGGTTCAGTGCTAGTTATAACTAGTTCTACAAAGTTTGGAGCTTCTACTGAAAAAGCATCATCTTTATAAAATTTTATTATAGCAAACATATTTTCTTTTAAGTATTTTATGGCATCTTCTACTTTTTCATAATTAAGTGGTATTTGTTCAAATGTTTCCTGATCCATAAAGTAGTATAATCCTTCTGATGCATATAAATATTGCATTTCTTTTCTTTCTATAACTGCTTCTTGTAATTTTGTAGTTGGGTTAAATGTTTTTTCTGTAACCCCTTGATTAATAACGTTTCTTAATTTAGTTCTAACAAATGCAGCTCCCTTACCTGGTTTTACATGCAAAAAATCTATTACGGTGTAAACTTGTCCACCTTCATCAAATGTAGTTCCTTTTCTTATGTCTCCCGCTGATATCATTGTGTATCCCTCCAAAATTCATTAGTAATTCAATTAACCTTTATATTATAACCTTACTCGATAAATTAATACCAATTTCTATAACCACTCTAGATAAAAACATTACTGTGGAACAATGTTATTTTATCAAAACTTAATGACATTTGCAAATATAATTATATATTATTTAAAAATGTTGCATCTTTTTTATAAAAACACCATTTTGAGACCATATAGCTTCATAAAAACAAACATATCCAATTCCTTTTATAAAAAAATTAGATATGTTTATAACTTACTTATTCTTTTTAAAATCAATACTTATATTTGTAGTATTAGTATCTTTATTAATACTAATACTCTTAACCCCTAAAAAATTTTCACTTTCATTTAGAGCAGATAAAGAACTTCTCAATAATTTTATATCTCCGTTGTAATTCACTTCAACATTACATTTCTCATTTTCCATCATATTAATAGATTTCATTTCAAAATCTTTGTTTTCTATTAGACATTCCAAAATATCACTGTATCCATATTTCTCTACATTATTATCATTTTCGTCCTTTGTAATATTTGCGTTTTTTGTAACATTAAATACGACCTGTTTTTTATATGCAATAAATTTATCCTTCACAAACATAAGTTTAAAAGATAGCATTGCCATTAACATTAATAATATAGCTAATGTTCCCTTGAATTTTCTAGTTTTACACATTTTTATACCTCTAATATAACTTTGAAGTTAAAATCCCCTTCATCTTTATTATTTGGAGTTAAATTTTTTATTGAATACTTATTTTCTATATATCTTATCACATTAACATATTCCTCATAACTCTTAACTTCAATGTCTATTTCCAAACCAGCTTTAGTTATAATAATATTTTTGTAACTAAACTTGTTTTCCCCAAAAAAATCACTGAGTTCTTTGTATTTTTCTCTAGTAATTATATCAGTCTCAGCAGCTTCTACCACACTAATATTATTTTTATTTTCTTTAACTTGCTCTTGCTCTTGCTCTATAATCTTTATTTTATTGGAAATATTCAGTATAAGGAATAATAAAAAAATGTTTGCTATTAAAGTTGCTATAATACATACTTTTATTTTTTTATTTCTTATTTTATCTTTTTTATCTATGTACCAATTTGGAATGAATGTTCTTTTTACCATACATTTCTACCTCTTATTACTATGTATTTCAGCAATTCTTCCCGCTTTAACTCACCTAATATTTGATAATTTAATCCTAAATATTTAAATTCATCAATATTCAATTCCTCAATATTTGCATAATATATCTTCTCACATAGTTTTGCATAATCATTGTACTTTTCTAAAAATTTGTTCATTACATTTGAAAATTTAAATAATAGTAAGTCCTTAACACCTATAATATTATTAACCACGATTTCATCATTATGACATATTAAGAAATACAAATTGCAATTATAATAGAAAACTAGAACATAGTTTTCCATATTCATTTGGTTAGAATAATAGTTTTTAAAGCAAAACTGAATTAAGTTTACTTTTTTCAGATTAATATTATTATTAATGCTGTCTCCTAAAATATCTAATCTATTTCCATTTAGGCAAAAAACTAATATTTCCATATTGAATTTGTCTTGTTTAATCAACTTATAGGTATATGCAATATGATCTATGTCCTTATAATAATATCTTAATTCATTTTTAATCATATCATTAATTAGATATTTTTTAACTAAAGGCAATTTTACCAGCTTAATATATACTGTCTCTCCTTCAACAAGAACATATAAATTTTTATCTTTTAAATCAATTTTGAAATCTTTTATATTTAGAGTATCCTTATAATATGTATTTTCACAAGCAATCTTTACAGCTTTATTTAATATAGAGCTTTTAGAAAATTCTATGCCTGATACTCTTTGCTTTGAAACTTCTAAAATCATATTTTTTCTAAATTTCATTTTTTACCTCCTTTATTTACAAAATAATCAGATTTTATAAATATATTCAGTTTGTATAAATATAATCTGAAACTTTTCATCTATAATCTCTAATTTAAAATAATCATTTCTAGTTGTTCTATATTGGTCAAATGTTTTAATAATTAATTCATTTGTTTTTTTAGAGTAAATCGCCTTAGCTGTATCATACTCAATTATTTTATACTCTGATATGTCGCCTGTAGAATCACAAAAAACCTTAGTTGTTCCATCTGTTTTTATTTTGTCCTTATTTTCATTAATATAAGTAAAAAATAAAGTCATTAAATATTCTTTGTCTCTTTGATAATTATCCTCTTTTAATATATGTTTTTTATTACTTGCAGAATACTCCACTTCTGACATTTGAATATCAAATATATACATCATGATATTTAAGCAGATAATCCCTAACAAAATCGTATAAATCAATATGAACCCCTTTTTAGTTTGCATTTTCTATCGCTAAACACCTCTCAATACTTTGCCCGTTGTACCAAACCACTTTAATATAAAGAATTTTCCCGGATTTTATAGCCACAAATTCTTTCACATCATCAATAATTGTATTATTGCCCAAATTACTCGTTTTGTTAGAAGAAACAATAAGTTTCTCATTAAGCAGTTTTATATATTTGGGGCTACTTCCTTTGTAATAATTTATCGTAATAATATTTCCAGATGTTTCTACTTCTCTAGCATTCTGATTCACTCCTTTTTCTATTATACATATGGCATCATTCAAATAATTAAACCCCCTGTTTTGTAATATACTGCTTTTATAGCTTTTCACATAAGATATAAGCAAACTACCTACCACCCCTATCATTAGAAATGCCAATGCCATAACAACTACTATTTCTATAAGTGTAAATCCCTTTTTCTTCATTTATGGTCACCTTTATAGAAACTGCACTGTAATTCTGAAACATTGTTTAGCTTTCCAGAGTATAATGAAAGATTTAACTTATAAACCTTCTTATCTGGATCTGAAAATGTTAATTCCATATACGGACTCGAAACAGGCCGCTGATTTGAAAACACATTCCTCATATCAGTTTCACTCTTATCAAAACTTAGATTTTCTTTGTTTACGAAAAATTTCTTATCCGTTTTTAACTGCTCTAATTCTTCATATGTCATAGAGTATATAATATTGTTTTTTAAACTTTCCATTAGAAGCACATTATTATTCATAGTTTTAATATCCTTTTTCATATTTAAAGAAGCTATTTCATAGGACATCATGCAAATGAAAATGATGGAGAATACTGCGAGGCTGCACAATACCTCCACTAATGTAAATCCCCTTTTACTCAATAATTTTAATATATTCCGTACCTACTCTCACTGTAATTTTATGTTTCACTAAATTATTTTCCTTTAAGGTTATTGTGTACGCCTCCTTAATATAGCCCTCATTATCAATACCCATTTTACTTTGGTCCACATTTACATTATCTAATATTATCTTATTTGATAATGCTAGATTGTTTATCGGCACACCATCAGCATGTAACATCATTTGATTTCCTGGTATATCAAAAGTTATAACGGCACTACAAGAATTTTCTTTGCAATACATTTTTGAATTATTAATAAAACCTACTACAGCATTACAATAATAATCCGCATCTATTTTGTTTCTTATTGTTTTATAATACCTAACAGAAATAGCGCTACATCCACCAATTATACTCACAATCGATATAACAATTATCGTCTCAATTAATGTAAATCCACTCTTTTTCATCATTAAAATTTACCCGCAGAGTCCATAGCATTAAGCATAGGTAGCATAACCGCTAATATAATTGTGCCAATCATAATTCCTAAAAATATTATTAGAATTGGCTCTAATAGTACTGTGGCTTTCTCTACATTTTCCTGAGCATCTTCATAGAATATATCTGCAGCTGTTAAAAACATTTCATCTAAATTCCCCGTTTCTTCGCCTATTTTTATCATAGCCACAAAAAATTGTGGGAATAGGTTCATTGCATCTAATGAATTCGATAAACTTTCTCCTTTTTTTATATCATTAAAAACTGTTTTAAGCTTTAACTTAAAATATCTATCACCAATAACATCATCAATTATTTCAAACGCTTTAAGTAGCCCCACTCCACTGCTTAATAAAATATTAAGTCCTCTAGAAAACCTTGTATAAATAATCCTTTTATGCACCGGACCTACTATAGGACACATAAATTTAAATCTGTCAAAAATAATCTTTCCACTTTCAGTTTTAAGACATTCGATAAAAACAAAAATAAGAATTAAAAAAGTTATTAAAATCCATAATGAATTGCTACGCACAAAATTACTGAATTCTAAAACAAGTCTAGTTATTAGTGGAATATCTGCATCAAGAGAATTTAAGTTTGATATAAATACTGGGATTATCTTTATAATCAAAAACAATGATACAACCATTAATGTTAGAAATACTGTGCAGGGATAAATCATAGAATTAGTAAACTTTTTTAAGAGCTTATACTCTTTTTCATAATACTTAGACAATTCCCCTAGAATTATATCCAGTTTTCCACTCTCTTCACCCAAATAAATCATATTTAACATAAACTCAGGGTATACATTTACAGTCTTCTTCATACTTACAAATAGTGAATTACCTTTTTGTACATTTTCTCTAATGCTAATAAGACTCTTTTTTATAGATTTATGAATCATTTGCTCGTAAAGCAAATTAAGGATATCACATATTGGTATACCCGATTTAATACATATTGAGAATTGCTTGCAAAATATAGATATCATTTTTAAATTAGGTTTACTTGAAATACTAGTTATTTTTTTTATCCTCTTACTTTTTATTAAAAATATTTCTTTTTCACGTAAGCTTAATGCTAATTCGTAAGCACTGTCGCTTTCTATACTGCCCTTTATTAAAGTTCCATTTGATGTTTTAGCTGTGTATTTATATCTCATATTATATTTCACCTATCACTTGTCATACTTGACTTGTTATTATTTTCAGCTACCTTATTTTAAATTGTAGCTATAAGTAGCATTTACAAATTCTTCTATTGAGGTTACACCATTAATCACTAACTCTTTGCAACTCCCCATAAACGAACTTGATTTTTTTTCATTGCAATATCTCCAAAGCTCATCACTTATTCCACTTCTTGCTATAATAGCTTTATGGTTACTATCTAATTTTAATAATTCATATATCACAGTTCTCCCTTTATATCCAGTCTCATTGCACTTATTACATCCTAAAGCACTATATGTTTTTTCTCCGCCCTTAAATCCTAAACGCTTAGATTGCTCATAAGTAATCTCATATTCAATTTTACAATAAGGGCATAATTTTCTTACTAATCTCTGAGCTACTACCACGACTAATGAATCTGCGACTAAATATGATGGAATACCCATGTCTATCAGCCTAGATATTGAAGTATTGGCATTATTCGTGTGTAGCGTTGATAAAACTAAATGTCCCGTTATTGATGCCCTCACAGCTATTTGTGCTGTTTCTTCATCTCGTATTTCTCCAATCATTATTACATCTGGATCTTGCCTTAATACACTTCTGAGCCCATTTGAAAAAGTAAGGCCCGCTTTATTATTTACATTTACTTGATTAATTCTAGGCATATTATATTCTATAGGATCCTCTATAGTAATAATATTTTTACTTTTGCTATTAATTTCATTTAGTAGCGCATATAATGTTGTTGATTTCCCGCTTCCTGTGGGTCCCGCTACCACTATCATTCCATGGGAAAGTTTTAATGTATCCCTTAAAAGCATAACTTTATCAGGGCTAAATCCTAATGAGTCCAAATTAATGAATCTCTCTGCTTTGTATAAAACCCTTATAACTAGTTTTTCTCCATACATTGTTGGTAACGAGGATACTCTGAAATCGTAGTCTATTCCGTCTATATTTTCAGTTATCTTGCCATCTAATGGGATTAGCTTGGTAGCTATATCCATATTCGCCATTATTTTTACTCTTGTACATAAAGATTTATATACATTACTAGGAATTTGGTTTATTTCATTTAGTATTCCATCTACTCTCATGCGAATTATAGTAAAATTCTTAAAAGGCTCCAGATGAATGTCACTAGCTTCTTCATTTACAGCCTGTTTTAGTAAGGATTTTGTTATCCTTATAACAGGTGCGTTTTCAATAGAAAATGTTGAATTCCCCTCTTCATTTTTTTGCTCGGCTTCTAGCATGTATTCTTGTTTCATTTCTTCAACTGCAACATCGACAATTTGTTTTCCATAACAATTCTCGATAGCTTCCGAGATTTGGCTAGCTAGGGCAAAGAATATTTTAATCTTTTTATTTGTTATAAATTTTAGTTCATCAATAACCTTTATTTCGAAGGGATTTGAAAAAGCCACATGTACTTCATTGTTCTTATCATAAAAAGGTATTAAACAATATCTTTTTGCTATTTCTTTTGAAACTAGATTAAATGCTTTATTCTTTGTGCAAATAGATTCTAAATCAACACATGGTATGCTAAAATCATTCTCTACTATTGAAATAAGAGCATTTAAATCTATCTTTATGTCATACAGTATTATTTGTTCTTCACTACAATTTTTCTTAAGTGAAATCTCCTTTACCTCTTTATAACTCTCTGCGGTAATTAGGTTTTTATCTAATAATAACTTTAGTAAATTTTTTTTCATGTTATTTTACCTTTCCTTAATGTGTAAAATTTATAAAGCGCATCATATTTGTAATCATTGTCACTTTTGGAAATTATATTCACTTTTAAAAAAACAAATTCCATAAAAAAACAACTGCACTATTAGTAAATAGACAGTTGTATGCAAATTAATTTAGAAAAAATTTTCCGTCGAATGTAATTTCTGCAGGCCCTTCCATTAGAACCTCTTCTTTAACAATCTCTATATTAAGTAATCCACCTGGAACCTGTGCCGATACTTTTTTCTCTATATACCCTAATCTATTGGCTGCTACCACTGATGCACAGCTGCCCGTACCACAGGCGAGAGTTGGCCCTGCACCTCTTTCCCAAGTTTTAACCTTTATCATGTTTTTAGCTACTATTTCACAAAAATTTACATTTGTTTTTTCAGGAAATAAACCGTAATTCTCAATTAATTTCCCTTCCTCTACCTTATAATCTTCATGTTTCCCAAAAACAATAGTATGTGGCACACCCATAAGCAATGACGTAATATAGTACTCCTTATTGTTAATCTCTAACTTTTTATTAACTATTTCTCCCTTTTCTAAAGCTGGAATACTTTTAGTGTTAAAATTATATTTTCCCATATTTATAATTACACTTTCAGCAAATCCATCTTTAATACGTATACTTGCGAGCTTTACACCATCACCAGTTTCAATTTTTATATTTTCGCCTTGCACATATTTTTTTTCCCAAATATATTTGGCAAAGCATCTTATGCCATTACCACACATAGATGCATATGAACCATCAGCATTAATAATTATCATTTGTATATCTGCTATATTACTTTTTCTAACCATTAAAATACCATCAGCACCTATTCCAAAATGCCTATCACAAAGTTTACTAGCTAACTGCTCTAAATTGTCATATTTACCCTCAAAATCTTCAATAACAATAAAATCATTTCCCGTTCCTTGCATTTTTGTAAACTTTATAATTTCCATATAACTCCTCCTCTTTGCTATCCGCATACCATGACTTTTCAATAATTTTCTTTAATGGTATACTATTAATAGTAATACATCTTAATAATAGTATATTATATAATGTATTATTTACAAAGCGTAAATATAAATTTATGCTGATTTAACTACATTTCAGAAGGAAAGGATGATATATATGGCATTAGATGGAATTTATTTATCTAGCCTCGTTGAGGAAATAAAAGATATAATCATAGATTGTAGAGTTGATAAAGTAACCCAACCAGAAAAAGATGAAATTATATTAAGTTTCAAAAAAAATAGAAAAGTCTATAAGTTATTAATAAGTTCAAGCTCCAATTATCCTAGAATTCATTTTACAGACTTTAATAAGCAAAACCCAATACAGGCCCCTAAATTTTGCATGGTTCTAAGAAAATATTTAAATACTGCCACAGTTCTAGATGTAAGACAACTAAATTCAGATAGATTACTAGTTATTGACTTTAAAAGCAGCGATGAATTAGGCTTTGATAGTGTATACTCATTAATAATTGAAATAATGGGTAGGCACAGTAATATTAGCCTAGTTCGTACCCGAGATAATTTAATTATGGATAGCATTAAGCATGTTAGTTCAGACGTCAACAGTTATCGTGTTTTATACACAGGTGTAGAATATATATACCCTCCCACTTCCACAAAACTAGATCCTTTTAATTTTGAGTATGATGAATTCTATAAATATCTAATAGATAAAAACATACCATTCGCTGAAAAATTTTTTACTGGTGCTTTTACAGGAATAAGCTCCAACTTATCATCAGAACTTGTTTATAGGTGCTATGAGGAGAATATTGTTTTTGATTTAGATCACGCTAAAAACATTTATGATTTCACTATAAGCATCTTTAAAAACATGCATGATAATATTTTTTTAGCGGCCTATGCTATGAATGATAAACTAAAAGATTTCCATTGTATAAACCTTACTTCATTAAAAGATTGTGATTTTGAAGAATTTGAGTCACCATCTATGTTAATAGAGACTTTTTATTTTAGAAAAGATAAACATGATAGATTAAATTCTAAAAGCTCAAACCTTCAAAAAATAGTTAATAACAATATTAATCGTTGTGATAAAAAAGTGAAAATACTAAACGCGACCTTAAATGACTGTAAAACTAAAGGCACCTATAAATTACATGGTGAACTCTTAACTGCAAATATACACTCCCTTAAAAAGGGTGACAAAGTCGCTAATCTTTTAAATTATTACAGTGAAGATGGTGAGTACATTAAAATTAAACTTGATGAAAACAAAACTCCATCGCAGAATGTTCAATACTATTACAAAAAATATAATAAATTTAAGATAGCAGAAGAAATGGGCCTAATTCAAATGACTCTCACTGAAAACGAGTTAAAATATCTTCATTCTGTACTCACTAACATACTAAATGTAGAAAATTATAATGGAATTGAAGATATTAAAAATGAATTAATAGAAACTGACTATATTACATTAAAAAAACACAGTAAAGGTAAAAATAGAAGGGCAAAGCCGACCAAACCTATGCACTTCATCTCAAGTGAAGGTATTGATATTTATGTTGGTAGAAATAATATTCAAAATGATTTTTTAACTTTAAAACTTGCCAATAAAAACGATATGTGGCTTCACACAAAGGATATACCTGGTTCTCATGTTATTATTAAAAACATTGGTGATATACCTGAAAACACCCTCTTAGAAGCTGGAAACTTATCAGCATTTTATAGTAAATCCCAAAATTCCTCTAGTGTACCTGTTGATTATACCCAGGTGAGAAATGTAAAGAAACCTTCTGGTTCAAAACCTGGTATGGTTATTTACTCTACAAATAAAACTATGTATATAACCCCTATAGAAAGTACTTTAGAAAGAGTTGAATAAGTAAAAAAAGTATATATTACGCGTATTGCAATACGATTAATGCATTCACTTCGCTAAGAACTACTAATCTTAGTTTTAATTAATCTGCTAAAAACATAAACTCGCTGTCGCTCAAGCATATGTTTTCATAACGCATCTTAATTAAAACTAAAATAAGAAGTTCTAAAGCTTGCTCAATTGAATTATACGTAATATATACTTTTTTTGCGCATAAAAATATTTGCATTCATCTTTCCAACCCATAAAAAATATACAATAAATTGGTGACAAATTCTAACTATTATTATATATATGAATACATGTAATCATAATACTGTGTAAAATTGACTTGTTATTTATTTTAATATACCATGCAGTTATATTAAATACTAGAAAGTGAATTTACACCCGGTAACAGCTACCATATTATTACCCCCAGTAGCGTATGTGTTGGAAATTGGAATGAAATTGAATATAATAGAATAGGATGATATGCGTAAAACTAATGTTTAGTCTAAAACCATAAAGAAAAATGAAAGGATGGATAAAAAGCATGAAACGTATTTTTATTTTTACATTAATTACAGGCTTATTAATTATAGGCTCACTAATATTGATTTTCAAACCTTATGATGATGAATACACGGGATTAGATAACCATGTAAGTATTAATTCAAATGATGAAAGAATAGCATTTTCTTATTATAAAAATGGGTCAGCATCAATATATACAACAAAAACGGATGGAACAAATTTAATTAAGTTAGCAACCGCGAAGAAGCAATATTCACATTTATCTCCTATTTATTCTTCAGATGATTCTAAAATTTTTTATATAAAAACGCCTAATAATAAAAAGAAGCTAATGTCATCTATATGTGTTATGAATGAAAACGGGAAAAATGACCATAAGATTTTAGAAGTAGATGGCTTAATCACGGAAATTATTTTGTCCACTAATAATCAAAAAATATTTATTTTAAAAGCAAGGACTTATAAACATTATTCACCTATAGCTTCAACTGCTCCACATGAATATGATATTTTCTCTGTTGACATAAACGGAAAGAACTTAAAGCAACTTACCTTTATTAAAGAGTATCAACTAAAAAATTTAAATATCACAAAAGATGGAAACACTTTAATCTTTAACAGGTCTGATGAAGTAGGAAATAACATTTCCACAATTTCATTAAATGCTTTAAACAATCCAATTTCAATTCTATCCATAAAAGATTATGGAACAATTGAAAAAAATGACACAATTGGCGATATAAAATTATCACCCGATAATAATTCTATTGCTTTTTCAGCTGTCGCTAAAAGTCTTAGCCCCTTTGAATATGAACTATATACTATGGATATTAAAACGAGAAGAGCTAAACAATTAACTAGTCTAAGATTATCTGCAAATAGTCCTACTTATTATCATAAGAGCGATAAACTTTTATTTTTTAAGTATACAAACTGGCCTGATGTATCTCCTGCATACGAACTATATTTAATTAATACAGATGGTACTAATATGAATAAAATTAGTATAGATATACCGTTAACTACCCATGACTAAAGTCACTAGTAGTTAACGGTATAAAGGCAATAACTGTGCCTTACTGAAAATTCAATACCTTATATTGATAAAACAGAATATATATCGTGGGGTTTTCTGCTTTTGTGACCTGAATATTTTTGAGCTTAGTTTACTATATCGACCTAAAATACTCAACAAAATGCTTTTAATATACCTAAGTTCACTTTCCAAAATAAAAACCGGAACTTCTAATTTAAAGATTGGTTTAGCTATTACCATATTTAGAAATTGAGTTTTCAGTACAGGACAGTTATGTTTTTCATCTCCCTATTGAGGATTAGTTTGTAACTCTGCTTGTATAGGTAAATTTTCTTTTAGAATAGTAATAACTTTATCGTAATCACTCTTTTTAAAATGAAATGTCTGCTCCATAAACCCACCTACTAACTTAACCTTTATATCATTTGAACTAATTACCATAACTTTTTCAATTTCATTCCATAATATACTCTCTTTACATCTATTCATTGATATGAACCCTTTTGAGTTAATTCCTTCTTTAATCCACATGCTTACAAACATAAAAATAGCTAGTACCCCTGTTACATAATGAACCCAGGTATTCGCATAAAAATATATAATGCCTATGAAAATAATCACACCAAATAATACAGTAATAATTTCTACATACCCTTTTCTTGTTGGCATTATTAATGCTTTCATATCTCTTAACTGTTTTAAAATAATCACAATAAAAAATAATGGAATAATAATATTAATAATACTCATAAAAACTCTCTCCTTCGCAAATAATTTTAGTTGTTAATACTAAATATATTTTTTTATTTAGGTCTAATACCATAAAATAACATTTTATGATGTGTTTTGTTTCCGTATTCAACATTAAATCATCGTTAAACCCAGCATTTTTTTGAAATTATATAACTACTTTTCTAATCCATTCAACGAACTTTAAGTCAAAAGATAAGACAAGTGATATATGTATATATCACTTGTCTTATCTTCATTTAGAAATTCTTCTTTTGCTAATATAAAATTCTCATGAACCTTACAATAAATGGAGTGCGAACGTCAGAAAATTTTATATTCGCAAAAGATTAGAATTTATTGATTGAATTTCACGTTTTGAGTCTTATTTCAAGGCACGTAGGAGAATTTCCATACGGCTACACTCTTAGTCTTCCTTTTTTTTCCTAGGTATCTCTTTTATATATTGATAATAATAACATAGTAATCTTCCATTATACAATTTCCTATTTTTATCTGCTTTCTTTCCAAAGTCCCTCTGAAACTCACGGTTAGCTGTTATAACAAAGCAAGACCATTCATTTAAGCTTGAATACATTTCTCCAAGATCAACATGCAGTCTTTTTACTTCTTCTGCTTCACCTAATCTTTCTCCATATGGTGGGTTTGTTATTATAACTCCATATTTCTGCCTAGACGCAAAACTTTGCATTGGTATTTTTTGAAATTTTATAAAATCCTTGACTCCTGCTTTCTCCGCATTGTCAATTGCTGTCTTTAATAGTCTTCCATCAATATCAGAAGCTAGTATATCAACTTCATTAGGACTTACAGTTTTTCTTGCACCTTCCCTAACTTGCTTCCAAATATCACTCTCTATATTAGGCCAAGTTTCACTTACAAATTTTCTATTTATCCCTGGGGCAATATTTTTAGCTATAAGAGCTGCTTCTATTGCAATTGTTCCCGAACCACAAAGCGGGTCAGCTAAAACTCTTGAGCTATCCCATTTACTTATTAACACAAGGGCTGCAGCTAAAGTTTCTTTTAGTGGTGCGTCACCAGCATATTCTCTATATCCTCTCTTATGTAATCCCGCACCCGAAGTATCTACTGATAAAGTTACTACGTCTCTTAAGATTGCAACCTCTATCTTATACTCAGGTCCTTCTTCTGAAAACCACTCTTTATCATATTTTTTCTTCATAGACTCAACTACCGCTTTTTTTACTATGCCTTGACAATCTGGCACACTGTGGAGTTGTGATTTTACAGATTTACCTACGATATGCATATTGCCGTCTTCTGGTATTAAATTACCCCAATCGACTGCGAGTGTTCCTTGAAATAAGTCTTCAAAAGACAATGCCTTAAATTCAGCCATCTTTATAAAAAGTCTTTCTGCTGTTCTTAGCCAAGTATTGCATATAGCAATATCCATTTCATCCCCTTCAAAGGTTACCCTTCCATTTTCAACCTTTAAATCTTCGTATCCAAGTGCCTTTAGTTCCTTTGCTGTAACCGCTTCTATTCCAAAAGTAGTAGTGGCAATTAAAGTATACATCATATATTATCTCTCCCATTTCTTCTTACGTTATTTCTCGTATCTCTCTTATATTATAATATCTCTATTTGTTAGTATTGTCTAGAATTTTTAAATTAAGCACATTGAAATAAAAGTGCCTGAACTACTCTGGCACTTTTGTTTGAAAACCTTATTAATCATCACCTGCGGTGCTGCACAGCTTCGCAGAAGATGAATTGACGGCTTCAGAAGGAGATTTACCCCTTTGTAGCCCTCTGGAGCAGATAACAATTCTCAATTGTTATCCCCCCACTGAAATTTTATTTTTGCTAGAGTAATTAACTCCCATTTATAGAAGTGGGATACCTTCCCTTTGAAATGTCGTTAATTATCTCCTGACTTACTATTTTCAGGTAAAACTAAGTTCAATATTATACCCACTAAAGTTGCTAAAGCCACTCCTGCAATTTCTACCTCTGCCCCTGCTAATGGAAACTTAATGCCGCCTCCACCAATACCTAAAACTATTATTACTGAAGCAATTATCAGATTTCTCTTTTTACTAAAATCAACTTTATCTTCTACAAAAATTCTAAAACCAGAGGATGCAATTATTCCAAATAACATTACACTAACTCCCCCAATTACAGGTAGTGGAATATTTCCTATTACCGCAGATACTGGTCCTATGAATGATAATATAATTGCGATGATAGCGGCTCCTCCAATTACCCAAACACTATAAACCTTTGTGATTGCCATAACTCCTATGTTTTCACCATAAGTCGTATTAGGAGGACCACCTACAAACCCAGCAAACATGGTAGCAACACCGTCCCCAAGGATTGATCTATGAAGCCCCGGATCTTTTGCGAAGTCTTTTCCGCAAACATTACTTGTAACATATACATGACCAATATGTTCAGCGAGTGTTACGAAAGATACTGGGGCAATAAGCATAATAGCATTTATGTTAAAGGAAGGCATAACAAAACTTGGTAATGTAATAAATTTTGCAGACCATATTTCCTTTAAAACTTCACTCGGAATTACTCCTAAAAATACAGAAAGTGTATATCCTACTACCATTGCAATCAAAATTGGTACTACCCCGAAAAATCCTTTAAAATACATAGTACCCATTATTGCTATGACAAGTGTTGCCATTGATATAAATACCCATGTACCTCTAGATACACCCTCAAGTGCTGAGGTTGTAAATGATGCATTAAGACCCGACCAATCTATTGCTACGCTAGCTAAGCTAAGTCCTATTACAATTACAACGGAACCTACCACAACTGGGGGCAGTACTCTATCTAGCCATTTGGTTCCTGCAAGTTTAATAATTAAAGCTACAATTACATATACAAACCCTGCTGCAATAATGCCCGACAACATAGAACTTTGTCCATATAACTTTGTTGCAACTGACATCGGTCCTATAAATGCAAAAGATGATCCTACATATGCTGGAAGCCTAGCTTTTGTACATAAAATATACAATAGTGTTCCCACACCACTGCAGAATAGCGCAATTGATGGGCTAAGACCTGTTAACATTGGTACAAGTATAGTCGCACCCACCATAGCAAATAAGTGTTGGCAACTTAATGGGATAGTCTTTATTATAGGTAATTTTTCATCAACATCTACAAAATTTTTCATTTAGTTCCCCTTTTAGTCTCGCTAGACTATATTAAAAGATTATTTATCTTCTTCGAAGCTATGCATCTTCTTCGAAGCTATAGTTCAAATATGCTTACTGAATCTTTCCCATCAATTTCTAAAAGTTCAACAGAAATAATTTCTTTACCTGAAGTAGGTATATTTTTTCCTACATAATCTGCCCTAATAGGTAGTTCTCTATGTCCTCTATCTACTAAAACAGCTAATTGTATCATTTGAGGTCTACCTTTATCTATTATGGCATCAATAGCAGCTCTTGCAGTTCTTCCAGTATACAGAACATCATCTACTAAAATGATTTTTTTACCTATTACATCTATGCCCAAGTCTACATTATTTAATACTGGCTGATTGTCTATTGATGTAAGATCGTCTCTATATAAAGTAATGTCGACACTGCTTACTGGAATTTTAATTTCCTCAAACTGTTCTATTAAAAGAGCAATTCTTTCTGCAATTGGTACTCCTCGTCTTTTAATTCCTACAAGCATAATGTTTTCTGTTCCTTTGTTTTTTTCAATAATTTCATGTGCTACCCTTGTCAATGTTCTTTTTATGGCTTTTTCATCTAACAGCACTGATTTAAATTCCATAACCTAGCCTCCTACTTAATAGTATTATTTCTTTTAATGAGCTTAATATAAAAAAGCCTTCACCAAAAGGTAAAGGCATACTATACTTGAATAATAGTATTACTATCTTTATCCTTATGATCTCTCTGGAACATTTAAAGGGATAAATATTATATTAATAACACAATACACCTGACATATGATATTGTATTTCCACCATAATATCACATGTTATGCGCTATTTCAACTATTTTTCAACTTAGTAATCAGTTTTTCAAAATAACTTGGAAGGGGTGAAATAAATTCCATGTATTCATTAGTACTTGGGTGTATAAATCCAAGTTTTTTCGCATGAAGAGCTTGCCCTTTTAAATTAAAGCTCTGCTTTTTATAACCATATATCAAATCGCCAACTAAAGGATGTCCTATCCTTGCCATATGTACTCTTATTTGATGAGTTCGCCCTGTCTCTAAGTTACATTCTACTAATGTATTACTATCAAATCTTTCTATTACTTTAAAATGAGTAACAGCCTTCTTACCACTTTCAACTACTGCCATTTTTATCCTATCTTTAGGGTGTCTTCCGATCGGTTCATCTATTGTGCCTATATCATTTTTAATTATACCTTCTACAAGAGCTAAATAACTTCTTGTCATTGAATGATCTTTAAGCTGTGCTGCAAGAGAATTATGGGCGTTATCATTTTTAGCTACCACTAATGCTCCAGATGTGTCCTTATCAATCCTATGAACTATCCCTGGTCTAAGCACACCATTGATGCCTGATAGATCTGTGCAATGATTTAAGAGTGCATTAACCAAGGTACCACTATAATTGCCTGGTGCAGGGTGAACAACCATATCCTGTGGTTTATTAATTACAATTACGTCACTATCTTCATATAAAACGTCCAAGTGTATTTCTTCTGCTTTTACGTCTAACTCTACGGGATCTGGAATACCTAATGTAATTAATTCATCTAGTTTTAATTTATAATTACTTTTTCTGCATTTTTCATTAACAGCCGCATTTTCACCTTCAATTATTCCTTGAATATACGATCTAGATTTATTTTCAAACTTACTAGAAACAAAAACATCTAATCTTGTACCAACTGAACTTTCATCAACTTTAAACTCATATCTGTCCATTTATACCTCTTCCTTTACTATAGAAATTGCCAAAATCGCGGTTCCCACAACTACTAACATATCAGCTATGTTAAATGTTGGGAAGTAATATACCTCTTTATAATGAATTAAAATAAAGTCTACTACATATTTATAAAATACCCTATCATATAAATTTCCTAGTGCTCCACTTATAATAAAAGCAAAGCTTATCCTTAAAAATTTCGATTTTGGCTTGTACTTAATAATATAATATATCATACCTGATATAATAAGTAACGTGACTAAAGCTAACAATATCAATTTATTTTGCAAAATCCCAAAAGCCGCTCCTCTATTCTCTAAATATTCAAATCTAAAAAAGTCTTTAATTAATACAACTCCATTTTTTTCTCTCAAAGAACTTAGTGCCCAAACTTTGGCTAATCTGTCCAATATAAGCCCTAAGAAAATAATTAATGCCTCCATACCCTTCCTCCTATTTAATATAAAAAAGAAAAGTACATATTGCTACAAATGTAGTTTTAAACTAAAATTTCTTTGCAATATATACTTTTTTAGTCTGCCTAAATTAATCTGGTAACTGATTTTTATATTGCTCATTGCTTATTTTCTCTATAGGTTCAACATAACCGTCGTCGTCGTCATCATAAAACTCAGATATATTTTCTAATTTATTAAAACGTTCTACTGTTTGGTAAGTATCTTCAGCATCAATACCTACTTCACCGCTATTACTGTATCTAAAGGGTATCCCAAGTACATCTTCCTCAACGCATCTATTGTTTTGTTCTGCTGGCTTGTTATTATCTATGGATTTTTGACATAACACACAGTTTTCTGCGTATGGTGTAAATTCTAACCGTTCGTCACTTATATCGATGCCACAACTCTTGCATTTACCATAGGTATGATTTTCAATGCTTTTTAAAGCATCTTCAATTTTTTTGATAGTTGACATCTCATTTCCCTTAAGTGCGAGCCCCTTTTCCTTATCAAATAATTCAGATGCAGTATCAGATGGGTGATTGTCATAAAAAGACAACTCAGTTGCCATCTCACTGTTAGAATCTATAACTCCATTTTGTTTCATTTGATTAATAATATCAAGGACCCGCACCTGTTCACTTATTAATTTTTCTTTAAAATATTGTATTTTATTCTTTTCCATGATAACAACTCCTCTAGTTTTAATATAGTCGTAATATTAAACAAATAAAACTTCTATATGCTTATGTTTTCTCATGGAAAGAATTTTATTACACTTATTTAATAATAATTAATTTTTTTTAAATAAGTTTCAACATATTATTTAAAATGTTTGTAGAATTCTCCACAGCAATATCTTTAAATTCATCATACTCCATATGAGCCCCATTACTTGCATTGTCCGATATCGATCTAATAACAATAAATGGAATCTCATTTAAAAAGCACACCTGAGCAATACTTGCTCCTTCCATTTCACAAGCCAAACATTCAAATTCAGAATTAAGCCAATTTATTTTAGAAGCTTCTGCAATAAATTGATCTCCTGACACAATTCTTCCAGTAAAATACTTATGTCCTTTTATATCCTTACATGCTTCTTTCGCATATTGAATTAGTGTCTTATCACATTTGAAATCAAAAGTATCTAATCTTGGAATCTGTCCCTTTTTTTCACCAAATGCAGACACATCCATATCATGTTGTACTAAATTTTCACCTATTACAACATCACCCGGATATATATTATCGACAGTCCCACCTGCAATACCAACATTTATAATATAATCCACATTAAAATCATCAATTAATATTTGAGTACACACCGCAGCATTTACTTTGCCAATACCACTAGTAACTATAACTACATTTTTACTATGTATAACCCCAAGCCTAAATTCCATTCCGGCCTTCACATCTTTTCTTTTAAAATCCATATCCCTAACTAAAAATTCAACTTCTTCTTTCATTGCTCCAATAATACCTATATTCATTTTTCTATTCCTCCTTAAAATATCTAGTGTAGTACACGCTACACTCATTCGATTTAGCTGTTTCGTTACATAAAAAATCTCACCCAGTGAGTGAGATTTCTATGTTTTACCCTTTTGCAAAAAATGTTTTTATTTCTTCTATATCATTGCTATTAAACTCTTTTTCGTGAATGTTTTTGAGTGTTACATCAGAATATTTTAACGAAACATCTGTTTCACTATCGCTTATATTATCATTATTTTCATAAACTTCATTACCCAAATTGTAATTTCTAAAATAGTCATTTTCTAAGCCTTCAAACATCTCAAATTGACAATTCATAAAATTTCTAAATTTCGTTCTAAACTTTGCAAATTCTTGCTTAGTTATTTCATATTCATCATTTATCTTAAGTACATCATTATGAGCCTTATCTATCAATCTTTGAGAAGAGTCATTTGCATTTTTAATAACCAATTCCGCTTCCTTTTGAGCGCAAAACTTTGCTTGTTCTGCTGCATTTTGAGCTAATACTAATGTATTTTGAATTGTAGATTCTATTTTAACATGATGCTCTAATTTTTCTTCTAAAAAGTTCTTTTTTTCTTTTAAAGTTGAATTCTCTTTATACATAATTTCATATTCTTCAGATACCTTATCTAAAAATTCATCGACTTCATCAGCATTGTATCCCCTTAAGCCTTTTTTAAACTCTTTATTGTTAATATCCATAGATGTTATTCTCATCTTGCTCCCCCTCAACTAAATATATTGCTTTATTGCAACTTTTAAACGATCCTTTTGAGTGACTCCTCTAATATCTGCAATTTTTAGCTTTCCATATCCCCTAATTGTTAAAGTATCATTGCTTTTGATAACCTTATCTTTTTTTAAACACTGAAAGTAATTCACTAATATTTTACCTGAAGATATTAGTGCAACTGAATTATTTCTTGAAATATTACATATAGCTGAAACCATACTATCAAGGCGAAGTGACGTAGATATAATGATTTTTTCTTGGAATTTTCTCTCTGGAAGGCCCTGTAATTTATAATCATATTCACTAACTTCACATGGACAATTTCCTATATTATTCAAACTATTAATTATGTAATTACTAATGTCACTAGTAACTGGTGCATAACATATTGCATCTTGAATTATTAAGTCACCTAGTTTTTCTCGATTAATTCCTAGAGACATTATTGCACCTAAATAATCCTTATGATCTAATTTGTTAAATTTGGATTTGTTGATTATTTTCAATAAATTTATAGGATATTCTTCAGGTTCTCCGCCAATTGAAAATGATAACATTCTCCTGTCAGCCTCTTTAAATATACCATTAGTGAATGCTTTTGTTTTATAATTTTCGCATATAGCGGAAGTTTGATTCCATATAGCTGGAGTTATAAAATCATTAGTAAATATGATTTTATTTGTCTTTTCAGCTATTTGCATTTTATTAAATATATTAGAAATTAAATTTTTATCATAACAATCTATACTATTAAGAAATTCTTTTTTGTCCATTTAAATCCTACCTTACTAAATTATTCACAGTATAATATACACAATTTTTCTTAAAATCATCAAAATAACAAGTGCAATTATTGGTGAAAAATCTACCATTGTATTACTAAAATATTTCTCTTGAACTTTTCTACCTGGCTCTAATAGAGGTCCAGTGATTTTATGTAATAATTCTATATATTGGTTTGACCTCCCCCTATAAACCCAAGACAAACCAACTTCTATGATAATTGCATACTCTAACACATTAAAAATCATTCCAATTAATCTATACAAGTTTTATAACCTCCTGAACTTCTCAAATGATAACAACAATTATTCATTGCTCCCCTTAAAATGCTTTCATTTTATTTATTCCAATTAAAAATTCCTTTTGAGCTTAGTTCATTTTTCAATGCATTATCAACTTCTACATTAGAAGGAGACATTATATACACTCCTTTTTCTACTTGCTGAAGCTCACCACTTAAAGCGTAGCATACTCCTCCAACAAAATCTAATAATCTTTGACCAGTTTTAGCCTCTAATCCATTAGTGTTAACTACTACGATTTTTCTAGCTTTTAAATTATCGCTTATGGTAGTTGCTTCATCAAAATCATCTGGCTTTATGATAACTACTTTTGTAGATGTCGAGGTATGAATATTAACTACTTTACTTTGCTTTTTGTTTGCATTCATCAATGATTCAATATCCACATTTTCCTCTTCATTCTCCATTTCTTGAACTTCATCCTCTTCTTCCTCTGCCATACCTAAAAAACCCATAACCTTATTCATTACTTTACTTGACATTTTTATACCTCCAGTTTCTTGTAATCTCGTTTACCAAATATTTTCTCACCAAGTCTTATCATATTAGCGCCTTGTTCTAACGCAATTTGAAAATCTTTACTCATACCTAATGATAGGATTTCCATGGAAACATTTTTATATTTAAAAGTTTTTAGATCATCAAATATAGTTTTCATCTGGGTAAAGTATCCTCTAGAACTTTCATCGTTACCGATAGGAATTGTAGCCATTAGTCCTTTAATTTTCACATTTTTACATTCTTCACACACTTTTATTATAGCACTTACTTCTTCAACAGCTATACCTGTCTTTGCAGCTTCTTTTCCTATATTAATTTGAATTAAAACCCTGGCAATTTCATTTTTAGAAGCATAACGCTTTTCAATTTCTTGCAATAAATGTACGCTATCTAAAGAATGAATAAGATAAACTTTTCCAACTATATATTTCACCTTATTTGTCTGTAAATGTCCTATAAAGTGCCATCTAGCATCAATGTCTAAGCTATCATATTTTCCAATTAATTCTTGTACTTTATTCTCTCCAAAATCTCTAGCCCCAGATGTGTATGCTTCTTTTATTTCATCAATTTGTCTAGTCTTAGAAACGCATATTAGTGTTACATTTTCTGGAATCTCGCTTTTTATTTTGTTATAAGCTTCCCCAATAGTCAACTATCCGTCCCCTCCTTAATAATCTTTCTGACATAAAACAATTATTAATTGTCATCTCCTATTTCTACTTATTTCTTCATTAAACATAAAATTCCTTCATTTTTTTATAAATTAATATTATTTTTAATTATACCAATTTATTTTTTTGTGGGATTCATATAATTATATTTAAAATAGCCCGTATATGCCGCTATTTCTACATTATCCGTCTTAAGAATATTAACTTTAACATTTCTAGTCTTCAATAATGTCATATATGTTTGGTCTAGCGTTAAATAATTATACAACACATCTTTATTCCCTATGGCATTGATATAAAATGGGCTTACTATCTTAACCCCATGTAAATTGATATAAGGCCCACCGCAAAATCCATAATTATCATAAATAATCCTTTCTCCATTAACAGAAATTGCTTCTGCCCCTGCATTTTTGAGGTCATTTATCACTTGAATAACATCATTATCATGAATTAACTGATCACTATTAACATAATTATCAGCATCATCTAATATAATTTCAATTCCAGGACCTTCAACATCAGTCTTCCCTAAGAATATATTATTATTACTAACCTCATCTTGAATAACCTTAGTAATTTCAGCTTTTTTTTCATCGCTACTATCATATTTTTCGAGCTTTGAATAAGTTTTATAATATTCTTCTTTTAAATTGCTTAATTCAGAATATAATTTAGTTCTCTCATTGTAGGCTACATCATACTGTTTTACATCTAAAACAGTATTTTTCCCTTCAAATCCGATATTCATAGCAATAAGAAGTCCTAGGATTATTGAAGCAACAAAAACAAAAACGGTAGCTTCATTATTTTTCATTTAATCACCTCATTAATGAGATTTTGTTTTATCTATTAAAAGCCGCCTAATAATCGCAAAATTTTCAAATATTCTTCCGCCAAATACTATAACTGCAGCTAAATAAATTGGAATTCCTAATTTATCGCCTAGATACACCATCGCTACAGCTAACACTGCATTTCCAAAAAACCCTGATATAAAAATATCGGCTCTAAAATTATGTGAAATTGAACCTCTTAATGCACCAAAAACTGAATCTAAACACGCAAAAATTGCTACAGAAATATACGGAGAAAATCCAACTGGAATATCAACATTCCACACAACTCCTAATATAATTCCTATTAATAACCCTACGAAAGCAACCATTTAATCACCTCTACTTCTTTTCTACTGGTCTTGCATACTCGAATTTATATACTTTGTTATATTTAGAAATCACAACTTTATCTACTGTATTCGTAGTTACATCACACGCACTACTCAAGAATTGTGAGATTGTTCCTGGGAATTTTATAGCGCCTTCTAATCTAGTTTTATCTCCAATTGCTTTAATAGTGACCCTTTTACTATAAGAAATCCTTTCATCATTTATAATAATTGCATTTCCAGCATTTCTTATTCCACTCCGGGTAGTTAACCTAATATCATTAATAGAAATCGCTTCAGCACCTACTGAATTTAACTCATTTACTATATGAGCTAAATCCACATCGTTTATCGCCTGCTGATTTTCAGTGTTACTACCAAAAATGTCACTCTTAGGATCTATATAAACTATTATACCTTGACCTTCTACTTCGATTTGTCCAGTAAGAATTCTTGTTTCTTCCAATTCTTTATATAGTAACTCACTTTTTTCATTATCTCCCATGTTCGTCTTTTCATATTTTGCCGTTTTAGCATCTAAATCATCTATCTTTTTCTGCATAACTTCTTTGCTTATTTTAAGTTGCTCGTTTTCAGTTATAATTTCTGGTGTATTCTTATTGGTATCTACTACTGCTGCTGAATTTTGTTTTCCTATCATTTTAAATTGGTAAGAGATCATAAATCCTAATAATACACATACTATACCAATAGATATTTGGGCTCTAAACTTCTTCATAGACTTCCTCCTTGCTACTCTCTGGGGGAGATAAATATTGTTATTTTTTACCCTTTTGTTCTATAAAAACAACTGGATTGCTTTTAGAACTAACATCTACATATCCCTTTGCACTCTTATATTGAGGTTCTGTAATAATATTTATTGACTTATTAAATTTGTTTTTCAAGTCTTCGCTTGTACCAAATTTAATACACATTTCCCCAGCATAAACCTTGATATCCAATACATTGCTTACATCTACCATTGTTATAATATTATTGCCTTTATTCTTTCTATAATCATTAATAATATTTGTTATTTCCACTGCAATATTTATTTTTCTATCATCCTTTGACGCAATTAAATTGCCCACTTCACACTTTTCAAAATTGAATCCAATTAAATTCACTAAGTTCATATCTTTAACATTCGACCTTTTTTCAAGCAAAATACCTTTGTTATCTAGAATATAATAAGCGTTGTTTAATTTACCATAAAACACAGCTACCCTTTCCTCTATTTCTATTACAATCTTATTAGGAAGGTCTTTCCTAACTTTTACACCTACTATATACGGATTTTTCATGATTTGTTGCTTGCTATCGTTGAAACTTTCAGAAAAAATATTACCCCCTAAGTGAATACTCGCCGTATCATTTATTTCGACTTTAGAAGCATTCATATTTCCTACAATTTCAATAGTTTCAATGTTAAAATAAGGTAATTTAATGCATAATGTAATTAATGTAGATATCATAATTATTACTAGTAACATTAAATACTTTACCTTTTTTTTGCTTTTTCTTCTATGTAATAATTTTTCTTTATTTTTTATAATATAATTCCCTTTTTTAAGATTATTACTCTTTTTTGTCATTCACTTCCCCGCATTCAATAATATATATTTTTTTACAAATCAGCTTATTAAAATACAACATACTAAATTTGTAGATTATACCGAATAACCAAGTTTATTTACATAAATGTGGTCTAAAATTTGCCTCTATTATATAATAACACTTAACTTAATTATTTACATCTCAATTTCAATGTATTTATCAGTATTTAAAAAAAATTAATATTTTGCAATATTAAGCATAGAAAAAGGCATGCACATATGCATGCCTTTTATTCTAATTTTTATTTACAGTTTGCCTTGACACATTTAAAAGTATTCCCATCGCAAACATATTGAAAAGCAGAGCTGAACCTCCATAACTTATAAAAGGCAGCGGCACACCGGTTACTGGCATTGACCCAGTAACTACTGCTATATTAATAATTGCTTGAACCGCTATAACAGAGGTAATCCCTATAGCTAAAATAGTACCATACATATCTTTCGCTGTAACTGCTATTTTAATACCACGCCATACAAAAATAATGAATAATAAAATTATAAAACCGCATCCGATTAGCCCTAATTCTTCTCCAATTATTGCGAAAATAAAATCCGTATGTGGTTCCGGTATATATAAACATTTTTGCCTTGATTGTCCAATTCCTGAACCAGTAAACCCTCCTGACCCAAGTGCAAGTAATGATTGAACTAATTGATACCCCTTACCTTGACTATCATCAAAAGGGTTTCTAAAATTCATAACCCTAGCCAATCTATATGGTTCAAAAATTGCTAGAGCAACAACCGCAGCTACTAGCGATGACCCTATAGCAAAAAGATGTTGAAATCTTGCCCCTACTGCAAATAAAATAATTACAGTAACGATCATTATAATAGCTGCTATACTTAAGTTTGGCTCCAACAAAATTAAACCTGCATAAAAACCCGAAACTAATAGGTATGGAAGTACCCCTTTAACGAATTCTTTGACTTTTTCCCCTTTTAAATCTAAGCTTTTAGCCATATATAATACTATAGCATATTTTGCAACTTCTGATGGTTGAAATTTTGCAAATCCTAATGGAATCCACCGTCTAGAGAAGTTTATGGGGGAGAATGCAAATACAGCAAGTAAAGATATTGCAGTAAATATCATAATAATTCCAGTGTATTTTTTTATAATATGATAATCAGTTTTAATAGCTGTAACCATAAAAACACAGCCAATGCATGCCCACATAAATTGCTTTTTAAAAAACAATTCTGGATCGTTAGATTTAAAAGCCGCATAATATGAGCTAGAACTATAAACCATTACCACTCCGATTGCCACAAGAAGCATTATGGTTGCAAATAATACAAAATCTATTTGCCCCATTTTAACCTTGTATTTTTTCATACTATATCCTCCTTACGTCACTAATAGGAAAAGGATAGAAATCCAATTAAACAAAAAATCACCGTTACAATGGAGAATACTGCAACAACCTTAGTTTCGTGCCATCCACTTAATTCAAAATGGTGATGAATTGGAGACATTTTAAATACTCTCTTACCTGTAGCCTTAAATACTAACACTTGAATAATAACAGATAGAGTCTCTATAACATATACGCCACCTACAATTGCAACTAAAAAAGGTGATTTTAGTATCATACCAACTGCAGCTACTGCGCCACCAAGTGCAAGTGCTCCCATATCTCCCATAAAAATTTGTGCTTTATAAGAATTGTATTTTAAGAACCCTAATAATGCACCCGCAAGCGCAGCACAGAATATCGCAAGAGTCGTATGAAACATCATATTACTAACCAATGCAAAGAATGTCATAACTACTATTGTAACTGAGGTAGCTAGACCATCTAATCCATCTGTTAAATTAACTGCGTTTGTGGTTGCTGCAAAATATACAATAATAAAAGGCACATACCAAACACCCAATTTTATAACTTTATCAGAAAATGGTAACATTATATCCGTTCCTATTTTAAGTGAAGAGTAATAACCAATTAAACCTGATACTACAACCAAAAGTAACATCTTTTGTTTAGATGTAAGTCCTTCATTTTGTTTACGTATTATTTTTAACAAATCATCAATAAGTCCTATTAATCCAAATGCTATAAAACAATACACTGCAATCCTAGCTTCAGCACTTGTATGTCTAACAAGGATTAACATTGTAATTATTGTAGAAATCATAAATATTATGCCACCCATAGTAGGTGTCCCTGCTTTTTTCAGATGACTTTTAGGTCCTTCTGCTCTTATATTTTGACCAAATTTAAGCTTATGTAACATAGGGATTATTAATGGCCCTAGTATAATTGATAGGAAAAATGCAATTAAAACCGAATAAATAATTAAGCTCATTTTTCTATCACCTCTTTAGCATTTATATTCGTGAACGAATGTAAATTCGTTAGTTCGCTAACTATGCTCTCAAATTTCATATATCTTGAAGCTTTAACTAAAACAACATCATTTTGATTGATCATTCCATCCAAAAAGGAAACTACCTCATTATAGGTTTGAAAACTTCTATATTTATCTATATCGTTAAATCCTTCTTTATATGCTTCATTAAATTCACCTAAAGTAATTAATAAATCAATTTTTTTACGTTTTGCATATTCTCCGACTTGTTTATGTGCCTGCGTGGCGCTATTTCCGAGTTCCCTCATAGTACCAAGAATCGCAATTTTATAATTCCCACTAATATTGCAAAGCACATCAATTGCAGCCATCATTGAATCTGGGCTAGCATTATAGCAGTCATTAATTATAGTAAACTTTTTACCTTTTGTTATATCTAAACGCATAGACGTAGCTTCTAACTTTTTAAACCCTTGAGCAATTTCATTATAACTCATGTCCATTGCCCTTGCACAAGCTACTGCTAGCATTGAATTTAGTATATTATGCCGTCCTGGTATATTCACCTCAATAATATTATCTATTAAATTTTTCTTGTCCATTATGCGAAATGTTATTTTATTTTCTTCTACATTTAAATCGCATGCTTTTAAATCAGCTTCAGAATCAATTCCTGTTCTTATAAGTCTATAATTTGCCGTGTTCACATCTTCTAATAAATCATTATCTGAATTTACAATTAAAATACTGTCTTTACTAAAAAAATCTGTTATCTCCATTTTAGCTTTTAATATATTTTCTCTAGTTTTAAGATTTTCAATATGAGACATTCCAATGTTAGTAATAATAGCAATATCAGGTTTTGAAGTCTCACATAAGTTATGAATTTCTCCGAAATCACTCATACCCATTTCGAGGACTGCAACATCATAACTTTTATCTAACTTAAATATCATCATAGGTAACCCTATTTCATTATTAAAATTGCCCAAAGTTTTAAAAACTTTGAATTTTGCGCCAAGAACTGCTGCAACCAAATCCTTTGTGGACGTTTTGCCTGTAGATCCGGTAATTCCTACTACTTTTAAATCTAGCTTATTTATATAAAATTTTGCAATATTAAGTAGTGCTTTTCTAGTATCCACCACCTTAATTACAGCTGTTTTCTTATTAAGCAGCGCTTTATCAAACTTCATTTCATCAATTATGCAAATTGAAGCTCCTTTTTTGCTAGCCTCAACGATAAAATCATTAGCATTAAAGTTTTCACCCTTTAATGCTATAAAAATATCCTTCTCTTTTATAGTTCTTGTATCTATGCAAACATTATTATATAATGTATTCTCGCCTTGATGCAAGGCGCTTTCACCTTTAACTACTATTTTACCCCCAGTTGCCTCTAATATCTCGTCAAAACTAATATACTCCATCTAAAATAGCTCCTTTATTATCTCTGAGACAACTTCTCGCTCATCAAAATGTATAGTTTTTTCTTTCAAAACTTGATAGTCTTCATGCCCTTTTCCTGCGATAACAATTATATCACCGCATCTTGCAATTTCAATTGCTCGTTTTATAGCCGCGCGCCTATTCTCTATAATTTCGAAATTATGTTTTTCAATACCGGATGCTACATCATTAATTATTTGCATAGGATCTTCAGTTCTTGGATTGTCTGAAGTTATTAATGAAAAATCGCTTAGCAGAGTTCCAATTTTACCCATTATGGCTCTTTTGGCTTTATCTCTATCTCCACCACAACCAAAAACGCTTATAAGTTTACCCTTTGTAAATTCCCTGACAGTTTTTAGTATGTTTTCTAATGCATCTGGCGTATGTGCATAATCTAAAATTATTTCAAATCCCAACTTATGGTTATTGTAAGCAAGTTCACAACGCCCAGGCACTTGAATCTTTTGTAGAGCTAGTTTAATTTTAGCTAGGTCTATTCCCTGATTTAAGCAAACTGCTATAGACCCAAGCGCATTATATATATTGTAATTTCCTGGTATACTCAATTCTATTTCAAAAGAGTTTCCTTTGTACTCTAATGTAAATTCACTTCCCCTTGAATGCATTTTTATATCACTTGCCATAATATCTGCATTGCTATTTAATCCATAGCTTAATTTGCTACTTTTAATTAAACTATAGACTTTCGCTCCATATATATCATCAATGTTAATTACAGCGCTTTTACTTAATTTAAATAACTTTAATTTTGCATTAAAATAATTTTCAAAGGTTTTATGGAAATCTAAATGATCCTGAGTTAAATTTGTAAAAATACTTTCACAAAACTCTATTCCATATACCCTATCTAAACTTAAAGAGTGCGAAGACACCTCCATAACACAATAATCTACACCCGACTCCACCATTTCCTTGAAAAGTTCATGTAATTCAAGTGATTCAGGAGTAGTCCTCTCTGTATGAATTTTCTTTTCTCCAATATAATTTGCTATAGTTCCAATAAGTCCAACTTTGTACCCTTGCTGTTCCAAAATAGCTTTAATCATAAAAGCTGAAGTTGTTTTTCCATTAGTACCTGTAACTCCTATCATTTTCATGTTACGACTTGGATTTTCATAGTAATTAGCTGCACTTATGGCCAATGCTTTTCTGCTATCTTCTACTCTAATCACCACACAGTTTAAATGCTCTTCTATATTTTTCTGGCACACAACAGCAACTGCTCCATTGTTAATTGCATTTTGTATATATTTATGACCATCAAGATTATACCCTTCTACAGCGAAAAACACATCCCCTTCTTTAATTTTTCTTGAATCATATTGAATTCCCTTTATATCAATATCAATGTTACCCTGGATTAAATTGAAATTAATATTCTCCATAATTTTTTCAAACTTCATATTACCACTCCTTTAAATCATCACATAAAATATGCTTAACAAAAAAAATATCTATTCCCCTTTTACATGGCAAATCCGACAGCTCAGAATTGCTGAGTCCTGTCGGTTTTATTTTCATGTGCCTATCACCTAATTATACACTATATTTAATGACATTTCAGAAGTAAAATCACGCTTTTCTAAAAGTAGGTGTTACATACTATAACAAAGTAAAATATTCAGTGGGATATAAATTCACTTCTGAAGTCATTAATATTACAGCATCGAAGATGATGCTTTAACTAATCAGCCGTAATATCTAAATGAATTGTTATCGTAGTTCCTTTTTTCACTTCTTTGCATTCTATGCTTTGCTCTGCGACTATTCCATTACCAACGAATTTAGCTTTTAGTCCAAGACTTCCTAGAAGTGCAGTAGTTTTTTCCGGGCTACTTCCTATTATATTTGGAACCATGACCATATTATTATCTTTTTTTAATTCACCAGTGTGTAAAATAATTTCAGTTCCTTCCTTAACCGTATATCCAGGTTTCGGAGTCATATCAGTAATAACTTCTCCATCTGAACTTAATTTTACCTTTAAATTATTATCTTTCAATGACTTTTCTGCCTCCGACTTCTTAAGTCCCCTTACTTCAGGCACAATAACATCCTTTAATAAGCTTTTTGAAGTTTCCTCCTTTGAAGCATCAGATTTAAATGATAAATAATTAAAAACATCATTAAAAACTTGCTTTCCAACTACTGTTGCAATCTGACCACCATAATACCAAGAGGGGTCTGGTTCATCAATATTAATTAATAAGGTTATCTGAGGATCATTTGCAGGCGCCATTCCTGCAAATGATGATACATATTTTCCTGGTGCATAGCCAGCTCCTGTAGTATTAATTTTTTGAGCTGTCCCTGTCTTTCCGGCAATATGGTATCCTGCAATAAATGCCTTTTTACCACCACCATTTTCTACAACCTGCTCAAGGTAAGATCGAAGCTGCTTTGCAACTCCTTCATCCATTATTTTTCTTTCATTATAATTTGAATATTTTTGCAGAACTTTTTTATTATTTAAATCATCATAATTTACTATCTCTTTCATAACATGAGGCGTTATAAGTTTTCCCCCATTTGCAATAGCGTTAAAGCCCTTCATATACTGTATACAAGATAAGGTATTCCCTTGCCCAAAGGATGTTACTGCTACATCAAGAGCAGTCATATCTTTAGCTTTTCTAATTATTCCGAGTGCTTCTCCATTTAAATCAATACCAGTTTTTTTACCAAATCCAAATAATTCAATGTATTTATTTAGTTTTTCTGGTCCAAGTCTTCTACCAAGTTCCATAAATCCAACATTACAAGAGTTTTTTAATATATCCACAAAATTTTGAGATCCATGCCCTGTTGTTTTCCAACACTTTACTGTTTTACCTAAAATTACAGTGTTGCCAGTACAGTTAAATTTATCATCTTCCTTAACTAGCCCCTCTTCCATAGCCCCTGTAGCCGTAACTACTTTAAAAATAGACCCCGGCTCGAACGTATCACTTACTGCCCTATTTCTCCATGCCTTTTGATTTTCATCAAAATTTTTAGTAAGGTCCCAAGGGTCATTAGGATTATAATCTGGTTTATTAACCATCCCCAATATTTCTCCATTTTTAGGATTCATTGCAATTATACTAACTGCTTTCGCTTTATTGTCAATCATAGCCTGCGAAGCTGCTTTCTCACAAAAATATTGAATCATCTCATCAATAGTAAGCACTACATCTTTACCCTCTATAGGCTTTGTATAATCTGAGATTGTATAAGGCAATTCTTCACTTTTTCTATCGGTTTCTGAAATTTTTATTCCAGGTATACCTGATAGATATTTATTGTAATACAATTCAACACCTGTAAGTCCATTGCCATCAGAATTCGTATGCCCTACAACATTTGCTAAGAAATTCCCATTGGGATAATATCTTTTTGTATCTCCAGTAATAACAATTCCTCGAAGCTTTTGATTTTTCGAAAAATCATTAATTTTATCAGCTGTAGCTTTATCTATTCTTCTCTTTAAAATCGCTGCTCCAATAGGTTTCCCCTTTGAATTAGTCTTAGTCAAAACAGGTAAAACTTCACTAGATTCCATTCCAAGTATTTTAGCGATTTCTGGTGCAATATCGTTCATACTTAGCTTATTTTTTTTAGTAGTTTCACGTAGCGAATTAAGATCTAAATCCACTCTAAATACATTTGCACTTATAGCTAAATCTTCTCCATTTCTGTCTAAGATCCTTCCCCTCTTTGGTGCAATCCGAACGTCACTTGTCCACTGCAAAATTGCTTTTTCTTTATATTCCTTCCCTTTAGCTATCATTACGTAGCTCAACCTACTAATTAATAGAAAAAGCAAAAGAAAAAGCATGAAAAAGACAACCAACATTCTACGCTTAACTACTACCTTGTCTCTATACTCTCCTTTTGCCAATTTATGTCCTCCTTGCTAATTCTTCAAAGCAAACAGTAATTAAAAAATAATATTTTTAATTTTATCTATTACGTCGTTACTTGTTTTCGCTTCTAACTCTTCTTTTGTTTCTAAATTGTTTTTACTCAAATTTAAGTATTGTATGTCACTAACCTTTGGGTTAACCATATGAAGTTTTGTCGTCGCTGTTTTCTCAACGTAACTTATATTTCTAAACTTCATTAGTTCTACATCATACGCGTCATTTTCTTTACTGACCATTTCTATTTCAGCTTTAACTTTAGAAGTCGCATCTTGATAATTATAAATCATACAATATCTAGCAATGGTTATCATTCCAATAACAAACCCTAAACTAATATTTAAAAGAACTCTTTTTTTCTTTTTCATTTCCTTCAGATTTTTACTGCTTTGTGTCTGTTTTCGTGATTTTTCTAAATCTTCATAATTTCGTTTTTTTAATGGCTCATATGGTGCTAAAACTGTATTTCCATCCATTATAAACTTATTTTTTTCTATTATCACTTTATTCACCCCATCCACAATTTAGAACTAATTTTTTTGCGCCACTCTTAGTTTTGCACTTCTACTTCTTGAGTTTATTTCTATCTCTGTCTCTGTTGCCCTTATAGGTTTTCTACTTATAAGTTTCACGATTGGTGTTTTACCACACACACACATAGGTAACTCTTTTGGACATTTGCATGGATCTTCTAAACTTTTAAATTTAACTTTAACAATTCTATCTTCAAGTGACTGGAATGTAATTATAGCCATTCTCCCACCGCGATGTAGTCTAGCTATTCCATCCTCAATTGCTTTATCTAATATTTTTAATTCCCCATTAACTTCGATTCTTATTCCTTGGAATGTTCTTTTAGCTGGATGGCCTCCATCTCTCTTAAACTTTGCGGGAATCGCTGCATCTATAACATTCACTAGTTCCAAGGTAGTATTGATTGGTTTATCTTTTCTTCTATCTACTATGAAATTAGCAATTCTTTTCGAAAATTTTTCTTCGCCATAATTTCTTAAAACCTCTGCTATCTGTGGCTCTTCGTAGTTATTTACCACATCATATGCTGTTATACCTTTGCTTCTATCCATTCTCATATCAAGATTCGCATCCCTCATGTAGCTAAAACCACGTTCTGCATTATCTAATTGATATGACGATACCCCTAAATCCATAAAAATCCCATCTACTTTTTCTATTTTAAGTTTGTCAAGTATTGCCCCAATGTTATAAAAATTATCATGTACATATGTAACATTGTTATATTCTTTGATTTTTTCCTTTGCAGCTTTTAATGCATCTTCATCTTGGTCAATTCCAATTAACCGTCCTTTAGGTGACAGTCTTTTTAAGATTTCTAAGGAGTGCCCTGCACCTCCTAATGTACAATCAACATAAATTCCATCTTCTTTAATATCTAGCGCATCAATACACTCATTTAATAAAACTGATACATGTTTAAATTCCATTTTTAATCTCCTTTTATATGCCTAATTCATTCATTTTTTCTGCTATTTCATCAAAATTAATATCTGATTCATTATATTTATCCCATTTATCCTTAGACCATATTTCTATTCTAGTTGATACTCCTATGCTTACTATTTCCTTTTGAAGGCCTGCATATTCGCATAAATTCTGTGGTATTAAAGCTCTGCCTTGCTTATCTACTGTTATTTCATTAGCACCTGAGAAGAAAAACCGTACAAATGCCCTGGCATCTTTACTCGTCAATGGAAGTTTCTTTAATTTTTCCTCCATTATATTCCACTCAAGTGTTGTATATATGTATAAGCATCCATCTAGGCCCTTAGTCAATATAAATTCACTGCCTAATCCCTCTCGAAATTTAGTGGGAATAATCATTCTGTTTTTACTATCAATGGCATGTTGATATTCACCAATAAACATTTTATCCCCTACCTTATGAACTTACTCCACTTCGAACCACTTTAAACCATTTTAAACCACTAACAAGTATAATTCTATAGAAAAATGAAAATTCCTTCTTGTTTTATTGTTTTATTTTTATTTTTTAAAAACAATTAAACTTTTTTATGATTTTATTTGAATTTATTAACTTAAAATACATAATTATCAGGCTACGCATATCAAATTAAACAATTGTGCTAATTTACTTTCTTGAAATGCATTACGATGTAGGGTATAATTTATAAGAAATTAATAATATTAAATGCAAGAAAGGAATGTACATATATATGAAGCTAGGAATTGTAGGTTTACCAAATGTAGGAAAAAGCACACTGTTTAATGCAATAACAAAGGCAGGTGCAGAATCTGCTAATTACCCATTTTGTACTATAGAACCAAATATAGGTGTTGTAAGTGTACCTGACAAAAGATTGGATGTACTACAAACTATTTATAATAGTAAAAAAATAATTCGTACTGCAATTGAATTTTATGATATAGCAGGCCTTGTAAAAGGAGCAAGCAAAGGAGAAGGTTTAGGTAATAAATTTTTATCTCACATCCGAGAAGTAGAGTCTATTGTTCATGTGGTAAGATGTTTTAATGATGACAACATCATACATGTAGACGGCAATATCGATCCTACACGTGATATAGATACTATTAATTTAGAACTTATTTTTTCTGATCTTGATGTATTAGAAAGAAGAATGGAAAAGTCAGTAAAACTTGTTCGTTCTGGTGACAAAACAGCAAAAATGGAATATGCTCTTATGGAAAGAATAAAGGAACACCTTGAAGCAAATCTTCCAGTAAGAACATTAGAGTTTAACGAAGAAGAAGCCGCTTTTGTAAGTATTCTTTTCTTAATTACTGCAAAACCAGTATTATATGCTGCAAATATAAGCGAAGATGATTTAATGTCTGGTAACACAGAAAATGATATGGTAAAAAAAGTTAAAGAATTTGCTGCGAATGAGAATTCAGAAGTAATTGTAGTTTGCGCCAGACTTGAAGAAGAATTATCCACTTTGGATGATGATGAAAAAATGGAACTTCTAAAGGAATATGGTCTTACTGAGACGGGCCTTGATAAACTTATCCACTCAAGTTATAAACTACTCGGTTTAATGAGCTTTTTAACTGCAGGACCTCAAGAAATAAGAGCATGGACTATAAACATTGGAACTAAAGCCCCTGCTGCCGCTGGGAAAATCCATTCGGATATAGAAAGAGGTTTTATAAGAGCAGAAATAGTTTCCTTTGATAAATTAGTTGAATGTGGCTCTGAAGCTGCTGCTAAAGAAAAAGGACTGTATAGACTTGAAGGAAAAGAGTATATTATGCAAGATGGCGATGTAGTTAACTTTAGATTTAACGTGTAGCAAAGCAAGCAGGACAATTTAGTCCTGCTTATTTAATATCTATTATTAAATAATAACCTGGGAAGCTTCATCTCCTGAGGAGCTGTTCATCATTTTTTGCTATATTTTTTTAATTCTTTGTTAATAGCTATCATTACAGCATCAAAGCTAATATCAGGATTTCCCATTAGCACTCCAATTGCATCCTCTATAGATGTCATCGTATATATATGAAAGTTTCCATTTTTAATTTCGCTTTCAACTTCTTCATTTAAAACCAAGTCTACTGCATTTGACAAAGGTATCATTACACCTTTATCCTTTATTGAGTCAATTGCTTTGCATGCTGCAAAGAAACCTTCTATTTTATCGTTTACTCCTCCTATAGGTTGGACCTCACCAAATTGATTTACCGAACCAGTGATTGCAATGCTCTGTTTTATAGGTATCTTACTTAGAGCTGAGAGCATACACATTATTTCTGCAACCGACGCACTATCACCATCTATTTTTCCATAAATTTGTTCAAAGCTTAGGTGAAAATCTACCGGTAATTTAGTAAATCCGCCATTAATAGTACTTATATATCCCTTTAAAATATTAATAGATTTACTATGGATACTTCCACTTAGATTGCTCTCCTTTTGGACATCTATAATATTACCTTCTCCCTTATAGCAGCAACAGGTAATCTTTATTGGCTTACCAAAACTAAAATATCCTGTATCCATTACCGATAATCCATTCACTTGTCCAATTCTACTATTTATAACATCAATAAGCATCTTTTTTTCAGTATAATTGTCTAAAATCTCCTTTTCCATGATGTCTTTTTTATAGCCTACCTCAATTATATCTCCTTCACTAATCTCTTTTTTATTTTCTCCTATAACCTTATTGTTAGCTAAGATTAGTAGCTTATTTATTTCATATTTGTCATAGTATATCTTTTCTCTACTCTGTGCTTTCCGTGATAAAATCTTTGCTACTTCTCTTATAGCTCCTTTTGTAAGAAACTTATAATTGTTTTCGCAACAAGTTTTATTTATCTCAAATACAAGAGATTTCTTTAAATAATTGTCTATATTCTGCACTGGATTACATTCTGCTTTTATAGTGAAAATTTTTCTAAAGTCTTCATCATAGTTATAAAGCAAGTCATAAGTCTCATAGTTTCCAATAAGAATTATCTTTTCCTTAACTGGTATAGGTTCTGGGTTAAATGCATTTAAAGATCCAATCTCATAAGAGTTTCTGTTATAAGCCGAATCTACCTCTTCTGTTAATAATGTTTTTTTCAAATTATGATAAGCCGCAGCATCCTTTAGTAAATCATTTGCTCTAATTATCAAACACCCTTCATTTGCTTTTAGTATACTACCGCTTTTTATAAATTCTATACCTGTAGAATAAACCCCTTTGTGATTTTCATACTCTATATTTCCAAGTAAGTTTGTCAAATTAGGATCTTGTTCAAATATTACTGGCCGAATTTGATTTTCACTATTATCTACCATTACATTTATAGCATATTTGTATATAATTTCATTTATCTTTTCCTCGTCATCATCATAACTTAAAGAATAATTATCTATAAGTCTTTTTTCAATATCATTGCATACTATATCAAAATAATTTTGTACAGATTCATCTTCCATAAACAAATTTTTATATTCTTCTTTTAAATCATTCATTTCATTTTTATAGTACACTTCCATTAGTTGTTTTATTTTCTCTAAGTCTTCTCCTTCAGAATCTTTTAGTTCCTCTAATGTTTCGCGAGCATTCTCTTTTAACATAGTTGCCGTGTATAAAATATTATCTTTTTCCCCTTTATCCAATGTTTCATATTCATTTTCAGACATTTCCTTTTCATCACTTAAAGGAATGAATGTGAATCCGCTATTAGTGGATTTTATATCAAAACCTTTCTCTTTTGCTGTATCTATTAGCTTACCAATTAATTTATTTCTTTTCTTTTGAATATTTTCCTGAATGTCTTCAATTTCCTTATTTGCAGAATTGTTATAAAACTGAAATGTGCACCCTAAATATTCATTCTGCATTTCTTCAAATGTCTCTTTTAGCTTATTAGCCCCTCCATTACTTACGAAAATAGGTTTAGGAGATTTTTCATCTTCATATAGTACATAACAAATGTCTTTTGGTTTGCTCTTATTTTCGAAACTTTTATTTACATATTTCATAATCTCTTTAATGGTTTCTTTTGAAAAGTCATCTATTAAATAAATATTAAAACCCTCTTTATCTATACTCATGGCAGTTTTAATATTTTCTATTACATCATAATATTGAGGCATAGTATATAATTCTTCTTTTGTACTCATATCTTCAATGTCAAATTCATATATAATATCTTTTGGAGTTAATTCTCTATTCATATTCCTCCTCCTTTCAATTCTTTATTATATTAATATTCTCAAATCACCAATTTAGGAACAAATATTATCATTAAGAAATAATAATATTTTCTAAATTTATGTGTATATATTTTTTTTCTTATAGAATTTTAATAATAAATATTAATAGTAGCCATTTTTTTAATACTTGAGTTAAATTACAACATACGATATAATAAGCTTATTGACTTTTTATATTTTTTATAATTTTTGTTGTGAAGGAGTAATACTGATGGGATTTAAAGACAAAATTACTAATAGTTATACACAGGCTTATTTAAAGAGATATGGCGATAGACTTACTCAAGCACAGGGTCGAGTTCTATCAGTCAAAGTAGCAGAAAAAAATTATCTAAGAATATTTTATAAATTAACTGTAACCATCTTAGTAAAGGCCGAAGGAAGTAAATCTATTTCTAAGTGCATATTCAAAAAGCACCGTTGGTTCAAAAAAGTTAACTTTATATCTGTGCTTCAAGGTCATTCTGTTATAATTCAAGGAATGAAGGGTAAAAAAGGTAAAGAACACAGCGAGCATATTCAAATTGCAAACATTAGAAATATGACTACCAAAAAGGACCTGGTTCCAATGCAGGGGAATGCTCCAAAAGTTCAAAGAATAAGATCTGACAGACGTTTTAAATAATGAAAGCTATATGACTATGTCATATAGCTTTCATTATTTAAAATTGCATCAACACCTCACTGTGATGCTTATATCACCGTTAAGTGATACTTCATCACCGCTAGGTGATGCCTAGTGCTTATGCATCAAATACAAATATAAACTATTTATAAAGGAAATAATGCCCGAGAAAAATAAAATAATTAACCATTGCCCTAAATTAAGTGGTATGGTATGAAATACACTCTGTAAGAATGGAATATACACTATGCTAATCAGCATAATTATGGATATACCTACAGCCCCAATTAGGTACAAATTTGTAAAGGGATTAATTTCAAATAAAGATTGTTTTTCTGATCTACATTCAAACACATGTATGAGTTGAGACAAAACTAATGTTCCAAGAGCCAATGTTCTACATGCCTTAATATTCATACCATAATATTTACCACCGATAAACGCCATTATTGTACAAACACCAATTAGGCACCCGCGAATGACAATTTTTTCTGTAAGCCCTCTTGAAAATACACTTTCATTCTTTCCTCTAGGTTTTTCAAACATGATATCACTATCAGCTGGATCCACGCCCAAAGCAATAGCGGGAAGTCCATCTGTGACTAAATTTACAAATAAAATTTGTATTGGAAGTAGAGGATTTTCTAAGTAGAATAATGAAGCCAAAAACATGGTAAGCACTTCCCCTAAATTACAGGATAGTAAGTACCTGATAAATTTCCTTATATTGTCATATATTACACGTCCCTCTTCAACTGCTGCAACAATAGTTGCAAAATTATCATCTAAAAGAATCATAGAGGCCGCCTCTTTAGTTACATCCGTTCCAGATATCCCCATAGCTATCCCAATATCTGCTTCTTTTATAGCCGGGGCATCATTTACACCATCTCCAGTCATTGCCACAATATGATTTTTATGTTTAAAAGCTTTTACAATTCTTAGCTTGTGTTTTGGACTTACCCTTGCGAATATTTTTAAATTATCAATATTCTTATCTAGTTCCTTATCACTTAATTTATCCAGCTCATCTCCAGTTATAACCTCCTCCGAATATTTACATATATCTAAATCTTTTCCGATGGCATAAGCTGTATTTTTGTGGTCCCCTGTTATCATTACAGGTTTTATACCTGCAATCTTGCACTTTATAACTGCATCTTTTACTTCTTTTCTTGGGGGATCAATTATACCCGCTACGCCGATAAAAATTAAATTAGTTTCCAAATTATCATTTTTTATGATACCAGACACCTTATAGGCACAAGCAATGCACCTTAATGCTTTATAGGACATTGACTCTACAGCCCTTATTAGATGATTCTTATAATTCGGAAGCATCGGCTGCACCAATCCGTCTAGCAATATATAATTGCATTTTTCTATAACCCTTTCTGGAGCACCCTTTACATAGCAAATTTCTTTATCATTTTCTTTAACAACGACAGACATAATTTTCCTTGTTGAGTTAAATGGTATTTCATATAAACGTCTTGATTTATTCAAAAATACCTGTAATTCCTTGGAATTTCCAAAAAAAACTTTAATTAAAGCAGTTTCTGTAGGATCACCAAACAAGCATTTTTCAAATTTTTTTGCGTTAAAATCGTAATTACAATCATTGCAGTATGTAAATGCTTTTTTCATAACTAAATTCGATGGAATTTTACCTTTATCAACATCGTAAACCTGTCCATCAAAATACAATGATTTTACTGTCATATTATTTTCAGTTAGAGTTCCCGTTTTATCTGTACATATTACAGAAGTACAACCTAAAGTTTCGACTGCTGGTAATTTTCTAACTAAAGCTTTCCTTTTAAGCATCCTAGATACACCTAGTGCTAAGGCAACCGTAACTATAGCAGTTAACCCCTCTGGTATTGCAGCTACTGCAAGGCTTACTCCCAATAAGAACATTGCATATTTATCTTGTCCACGCGAGATGCCCATAAAAGTTACAACTACGCAAATTATTATACAAAGCATAACTAATATTTTCCCAAGATATGCTAGTCTCTCTTTAAGTGGAGACTTCTCCTCTTCAATACTATGAAGCATATCTGCTATTTTCCCCATTTCTGTATTCATACCTGTTGTTATAACTTTTGCTTTAGCTTTTCCTGTAAGAAGTATTGTTCCCATATAAATGTTATTATCCTTAGAACTGGCGCTTTTGTTTACTCCAGCAGATTCTCCAGTAAGTAAAGATTCATCTAGCATTACACTATTTTCCTCAGTCAAAATGCAATCAGCCGGAACTCTATCTCCACTTTCTAAAATCACTAAATCACCTGGCACTAAATATATTGCATTTATTACCAATATTCCACCATTTCTAATCACTTTAGCCGTTGGCGCTGCTAGCTTACTTAGTGCCTCCAGTGATTTCTCAGTTCGAAACTCTTGAATAAACCCTAGTATTCCATTCATTATAACTATAATAAATATAGTTATTGCATCCGCTTTTTCTCCCATAAGTCCTGAAAGCACTGTTGCTACAATTAATATCCAAGTAATAAAATCATTGAATTGTGAAAAGAATATTTTAAGCGCGGATATCTTTTTTTTATTTTCTAATTTGTTAAATCCATATTTTTTTAATCTACCTTCAGCCTCCTCTATGGTAAGACCCATTGATAATGTCTTACTATCACGTACAGATCCTCTTGGCTTATTATAATCCTTTGTATTATTATTTGGCACTTGTTCGTTAATCACTTTCTTACCCTCCTTATACTTGTCTAAGATAGATAACATTTACTAACCAATGCCGCTCCCATAAGTCACTATATTTTCTATTCATACTAATATATGTATTTATTCACTTACATATGAACAGAATATAGTGTATTATTTAATTAACATTGGTTTTTTCTTTACAATATAGGAGTTTGATTATAAAATAATATTAGCAACGATTGCTAATTAAAAATGACAATGAGTATAACAACTAATAATTGTTATACTCTCAAGAACAATACAAGGAGGCCCATACGTGAAAAACATTATTTATATTACTGGCCATAGAAATCCAGATACTGATTCTATTTGCTCTGCTATTGCTTATGCAGAGTTTAAAAATAAAATGGGGAAAATACCTGCAATTCCTATAAGACTCGGTGAAGTTAATAGCGAAACGGAATTTATTCTTAACTACTTTAATGTAGATCAGCCTGAGCTTATAACTACAGTTAAAACGCAAATTTCTGATTTAGATATAGACGTTGTAGCTCCAATTTCACCAGATATTTCTCTTAAAATGGCCTGGTCCATTATGAAAAAAAATGGCACTAAAACTCTACCTGTTATCAACGAACATGATCAATTAGCTGGTGTGGCATCAGTTTCGAATCTTGCTGCAAGCTATTTAGATGTTTGGGACAATACTATTCTTGCCAAAAGCAATACAACTCTTGATAATATTTTAGATACTCTATCAGCTAAATGCGTGTGCAAACCAAAAGATGCATTTAAAATAACTGGAAAGATTATTGTAGCTGCTATGCATCCAGAAAGCACAAAATCTGTAATTGAGGCTGATGATGTTGCCATATGTGGAGATAGAGAAGATACCCAGCTCTTAATAATTAATTGTAATGCTTCTCTTTTAATAATTACAGGAAACCATTCTCCAACAGATGAAGTTATTGAACTTGCAAAAACTAATAACTGTACAATAATAGTAACCCCTTTTGATACTTTTACAGCTTCTAGACTAATAACTCAAAGTATCCCCATCGATTATGTTATGAGCAAAAAAAATATTGTAAGCTTTAATACAGAAGATTTTATTGATGAAATAAAGCATATTATGATTGAGACTAGATACAGAAGTTATCCTGTTACTGATGAAAATAGTAAAGTCATTGGAAGTATATCTAGATACCATTTAATATCAGAAAACAGAAAAAAAATCATACTTGTAGATCATAATGAAAAAGCCCAATCTGTATTAGGAATAGAAGATGCTGAAATACTAGAAATAATTGATCATCATAGAATTGCAGATGTGCAAACTGGCATGCCTATATATTTTAGAAATGAACCTGTAGGTAGCACATCAACAATCGTAGCATCCATATTCTTTGATAATGGAATTAGGCCTTCAAAAAGCACCGCTGGTCTTCTATGTGCAGCAATAATTTCTGATACATTACTACTAAAGTCTCCTACTTCTACACTAGTCGATGAACTTATTTTAAATAAATTAGCTCAAATTGCTAATTTAAATGTGGAAGAGTTTGCAAAAAAAATGTTTAAAGCCGGTACATCACTTGAGGGTAAAACCGCTCAAGAAATTTTTTACCAAGACTTTAAGACCTTTACCCTTAATACTTTTAAAATAGGAGTATCACAAGTTGGTACAATGTATATTGAAGGCTTTGACCCACTGAAAGATAGCATGATAGATTTAATGAATAAAAAAGCCAAAGAAGGTGGCTTTGACTTGATTTTACTAATGCTAACTGATATATTAAATGGCGGTTCAGTATTAATAGCTACAGGGGAACATAAGGACATTATTTCAAAAGCCTTTGATGTTACTCTAACTGATAGCGGTGTATATATTCCTGGTATAGTTTCAAGAAAAAAACAAGTTATACCCCCTATTACAGCTGCCCTAAGTAAAATAAACAAATAAAAACAAAGCATATATTATTTATAATATATGCTTTGTTTTTATTTATATATATTATAATTCTAAAAATTCCCCTATAAAAATTGTAGAACTAAGAATACCGTAAAAACTATAAAACATATAGAATAACTTATACTTAAATAATCCTTAACGCATGCATCATCAACCTTGTCACTATAACCACCATAACTTTTCAGATAGTGCATGTCATTACCATTATAATGAAAATAAAAATTAACAGATTCTATATATGCGGCTAAAATATCAACGTTTAGAGTAGGTTTATTCCAAATATTATTAGCGTAATCTCCTTTAAAATCTATCTTTACTTTTTGGTTTCTAAAAACATAAATTATATATAAAAATATTTCTGCGATTATTGCTGGGATTATCGTAGCACATGTCAGCAATATACCTAGTATGTTCAATTCCTTGTCAAGGGTTATAATATAGAGTAAAGTAAATACAATAGCTGCGCCATTTCCTAGTATTAGAATATAAAACAAAGGCGCAATAAATCCGCATATAAGTGATCTAGATATAGTAGATATTGTGTCGTAAAAATGCTTTCTTTCAGTATTATTTAAACTCTTCCGCTCTGTATTACTTATATCTATTACCATAAACGCTGTTATAGCATTAAATACTTGATTGCTTTTTATAAAAGTAACGTCTGCCAGAAAAGCAATCCCACTATATATAGCTATTACTCCACATAAATATAAAAACTGCAGCATATATATATTCTTAATTTTTTCCTTCAATTTTACATTAATAAAACCAAACAACCCCTGCCTATCTACTCTCCATAGCAATATACTAATTAAACATCCAATTGTATACCCCATTCCCATTTTCATCCCTCCTATGATTATATGATAGTGTTAACACTATTTTTGTTTATTTATTTTAAACCCTGTTTTTTTCTTAAGTTAGTTACCACTATCGATTATATTATTATGTACTTACTAATAATATATGAAGGGTCTGCTTTAATTAAACCTATTTTTTAATTATTTCTGGCAAGCAAAAATAAGACATACTATTAGAAGTACATCTTATACAAAAATAAATTTATTTGCCCCGAAGGTTATTAGCCATTTACCAGATTTCATCAGCAGTTTTTAAAGTAGTAGATCTAAGTTAAAGCGCTCTTTGAGTTACAACACCATGTGAATCCACACTAAAATTGTCTTTTTTCATACACTTAACTTCACCTTTAGTTTCTGCAAGTTCATGCTTCGAATCTTCCTGCTCAACTGATATAACATCAGTTTTATGTCTCAATATTTGAGGAATAACCTCCAAATCTAATGGACATCAATAGCTATTTTATAGCAGCTAAAGCTTTAAAATCTAGTCGTGCAGCTGAATCTAATAAATAAGATGATATTTTTGCACCCTCTATTCTAAGTTCATTTAAACCACTAATTATTTCATTAGCAGTTCCTATGCCTATACCATGTCCAAAATAAATTCCATTACCTAGGTCTATAACATTTTCTCCTTGCCATTCAGGCCTTACTGGATCTACATCAGGGTTATCAAAGTATCTTCTATCCCCTGGGAAATAATCACTTTGCTTCTCTAAATAACCTGCACTCTCAAGCATTTTATCCATATAATGCCAATTCATTAATTGTATTTCTGGAAACAATTCATTGAAAAGTTTCTCAGAAAATATATTAAGCAATGCTTGATAATAAATAATGATTATTGCAGTGGCACATTCAGTACCATATTTTGAACTATTTATAGAAATATCCTCAATAGCTTCACTGGGATTTATTCCCTTTTTCAATATAAACCCACCTTCATCAGTACGATCCCAATAATCAAGATTACACATTGATTTACGAAAGGTTTTAAAGGACATATCACCTTCATTGAGTTTTTTAGCAGCAATAACAATATTATTTCGTAATTTTAACTCGAACCGTAATTGATCTAATGAATTATATTCATACTTTTCTTTACTTAAACCCATCTTTCTAATGATATCTTTCTCAATATTATTTGGTTTATATTCATTTATAAAAGTATCAGATTTATAAGTATTATTGGAAATTATTATCATTTACTAACCTCCCTGTATTCCTTATATTAAGAACAATAATTATAGATTACTAATCTCTTAAGCTAGCTTTTGCAATGCGTATTTGTTTATTTATGGAATGGTTAATCCATGATTTCCATAAATATATGCTTTCATGATGAATTCTAAGTGAGAATCTCGATAACAATAGCTTGTTGTTTTCATCTAAGTTGTTAAAATAACCTAATAAGTTCTTTTCTTTTGCAGTGTATGGTATGAGTGGTTTTTTAGTATAAAGTGATACCCGTCTGCACAGATATTTTGCATCTAAAACTACGATATAGGGTATTGGTTTACTGGTTCTTTGAAAACTTTCCCCAGTAAAATATAAAAACGGATAATTCTCTTTAAGCCAGTAAAAAAAAGCTTTATGTTGTTTACTACCTTCTCCCACATTCATATCTATGGAAGGTACAAAGTCTAGAAGTTTGCGTGCCAATTTAACATCGTTTACGTCATCTGAATCTAAATAATTTGCAATTAACATTAAGCTACAGGGCTCTCTTGCTTGGAAGAAAGCCCAAATTAGATCATGAGTAAAAAGTCCTTCTCTATTTCTAAAAAAAATCATGTCTACTATAGTATGTAAAATCGTTTTATCCTTGTGAGTTTTTATTAAAAGTCTGGCAGTAAGATCTAAAAATTCATCATGCTGATTGCTTAACCCATGCTGAGCTATTCCTTTTTCAAACATATCTTTCAAATCAGAGTGAGAAATTTCTTTATGATTAGAATGTAGATACTCTATTTTTGAAGAAATTGAGGTGTTTACACTATCTAAATACATATAATCTCCACCTTCATATTTTATTTTTGATTTTTAATATAAATAAAGGGCTACATCATATAGTATTATCAATGTAGCAATTATGTTAAAAGTATTATATTAAAATGATCAAAAAATAAAAATAGATGGATTTATTTTTTAGAAATCACTACTATCCCAGCTGACTGTTGTACCCTTGATTGGTTCATTACCATTGATAGTACACTTATATCCATTAAAACGTCTCCCGTTAACTGTTCCTAAAATCTTAATTGTTGTATCTTGGCAATAGCCTAAGTCGTTCTATTGTGAATAAACTTTACAAATTTCTGTTTATCTTCTGTTAATTCATCATCAAATTTCTTCATTATTGAATTTATTATTTGACTTTTTGATGAATCAAAAGAAAATTCATCCACATTTTTTATTGGAAGTACATTTGGCGAGGTTCCGGAAATAAACAAACCCGTCAATGATTCAAGATCCCTTTCATGAATGTTTTTTTCTTCAAACACGATATTTAACTTTTCGCAGGTTTTTATAACAAATTGTCTTGTGATGCCAGGTAATACATTTGCAACCTTTGATGTTACGACTGTTGAGCCTTCGACCATAAAAATATTAGATTTACTGCCTTCCGTAATAAATCCCTCATCATCCACTAAAATTGCTTCATATACGTCTTTACTATTTATTCGCTCATTTACTTTGTCTCTAAAAACACTATTAATAACTTTAGCATTTGGGTTACTTCGCTCTCCATGATAAGTAATAGTTTTTACGCCTTCCACGTACTGCTCTTTTGAAGGGTAATCATGTGGCAAAAAATACAATAAAACCTTTTCATTAAAGTCATTTTTATTATTGCATTTCTCGTCGCTTGGGCTATAATTTATAACTAATTTTATATTTCCAACCTGAGCTTTATTCTTATATATTAGTTTAAGAATTTCATTTATAATTTCATCCCTAGTAATAGTTAAATTGTATTTCATAATTTTTGCGGAATCGTGAAGACGATCTAAGTGTTCCATAAGAAAAATGGGGATTCCGTCACTTATCCTTATAACTTCATATAATGATTTCCCTTTACTTCTATGGTAATTTTCAAATTCCTCACATTTTTTAATTTCCCCTCCGAATAAAAAATATGCATTTATACACTTATCCATATAAACCCCTCCTTGTTTTAATTGTATCTTATAATAATTAATATCAACCCATCACGAGTAATGCTAATTTAAAGTTAACCTCTATAAATATCCTACTACTTCCATTTTAAAATTTCAATCTTATCGTGTGTTTTTTTGAAGTTTATTAAATAAGGATGTCCCACTAAATTAAAAAGAGGTAAATCTGATAGAGAATCAGAAAACATATAGGAGTTTTCAAAATCAATTTGGATATTTTCTCTCTTCAAGATTTCTTTTAGTCTTTTTACTTTTTCTTCCCCTTTGCAATTTTCTCCCCAAATTTTATTCCTATGTAAGCCATTCTCCTTAACGAACCGCGTCCCTATTACTTTATCCACTTCCTTTATATTATAGAATTCATTTAAATAGAATTCAGCAGATGCAGAAATTAAATAAATTTTGTATCCCTGTATCTTCATTTTTTTTATGGTATCTATAGCATCTTTATATAATATTTTACTTAAACGTGTTTCATAAAATTCTTTGACTATCTTTTTCATTTCATTTTCTTCTATACCATCAATAAATCTTATAAAGGTTTTTTTAGCTTTTGAAGCATCATATATCTTGAAAACGTAAAATATAGATGAAAATATACTTTTAGGCAGATATCTTATGAATTTAAGGTTCTTTTTTATCATAAAAAAATAGAACTCCACTAAGGTCTCTCGTTTTGTTAAAGTGTAATCCACATCAAAAATAGCTAATTTTTCTTTCATTATTTATCCTCCTTTAATCCTCTCCTGGCCGCTGCAATATTAATATTATTACCATAAGATCGCTATTAATTCTTTTAAAAAAACTTAAAAAGAGCCGATGCATTTGCAACGACTCTTTTTAAGAATTACTTTTCGCTTTTAATCAATTCTTCATAATATGCAGTTACTTCTGCGAATTCTTCATCTTCAGGGATAACTAACTCACCTGTTTCTTCATCTCCAATTACTTTGAAAAGATATATTGAATCATCCTCAGGATTTTGAACTAGCGCAAATTCATTATCTTTATAAGTAAATCCATCTACTATTTCACAAGGAACTATGTTCCCATTTTCATCTTCTAAATCTACTGTTAAAGCCTCGCCCTCGCCACAACCACATCCACAGCCTTCATTCTCGTCATGTTCGTGACCACCGCATCCACAGCCTTCATTCTCGTCATGTTCATGACCACCGCATCCACAACCTTTATTTTCTTGGTCCTGTTCGTGATCACCGCATCCGCATCCGCATGATGTTTTTTTATCTTCATTCATAATGTAGTACCTCCTACTTTGAGTATAGTTTAATTCTACCCTAAATGATAAAATAATAAAAGGGTTTTTTGAATTCTTTTTATTATTTTATTTAAAAGTAAAAGGAAGATGAAATTTAATCCATCTTCCTTTTACTTTATAATTTTAAATACTATTTTTCACTAGCAAGTTTTTTGTATCCTGCTAATCTTTCCTTAGCATCATTTTCTGTTTTAACAAATAATTCTTCTGCTACTTCTGGGAATGTTTTTGCTAGTGAAGAATATCTTACTTCACCCATTAAGTATTCTCTAAATGAAGTAGTTGGTTCTTTAGAGTCTAATATAAATGGATTCTTTCCTGCTTCTTTTAAAGTTGGATTAAATCTATACATAGCCCAGTATCCAGATTCAACAGCTCTCTTAGTTTCAAGTTGTGTACAACCCATTCCAACCTTAAGACCGTGATTGATACATGGAGCATAAGCAATTATAAGTGATGGTCCTTTATAAGCTTCTGCTTCTTTTATAGCTTTTAGTGTTTGAGCTTTATCAGCACCCATAGCTATTTGCGCAACATAAACGTATCCGTAAGTCATTGCCATCATACCTAAATCTTTTTTCTTAGTTCTCTTACCAGTTGCTGCAAACTTCGCAACAGCAGCAGTTGGAGTAGATTTTGATGATTGACCTCCTGTATTTGAATATACTTCTGTATCAAATACAAATATATTTACATCTTCACCAGATGCTAATACATGATCAACTCCACCAAATCCTATATCATAAGCCCAGCCATCTCCACCAAATATCCATTGAGACTTTTTAACTAAATGATCTCTTTTGCTGAATATTTCTTTTAATGCTTCATTATTGTCTTTTTCAGCGTTTAATAATGGTAGCATTTTAGATGTTGCAGCTTTTGAACCCTCAGCATCTTCCTTATTTTCAATCCATTCATTAAGAACTGATTTTAATTCATCACTTGTTTTCATTGTTAATGCTTCTTTAGCTGACATTTCAACTTTATTTCTTAATTGGCTAGTTCCAAGGAACATTCCAAATCCAAATTCAGCATTATCTTCAAATAATGAGTTAGCCCAAGCTGGTCCCTTACCACATTTATTAACTGTGTATGGTGAAGCTGGTGAACTTCCTCCCCAAATTGAAGAACATCCTGTAGCGTTCGCAATGAGCATTCTATCTCCAAATAATTGAGTAATAAGTTTAGCATATGGTGTTTCTCCACATCCAGCACAAGCTCCGCTGAATTCCATTAATGGTTGCTCAAATTGACTTCCCTTAACATTTGATGTTCCCATTGGATTTTCTTTCTTAGGTAAATTTATATTGAATTTCCAATTTGGTATTTTATCTACTTGAGACGCATATGGTTTCATGATTAAAGCTTTTTCTTTTGCAGGGCATACTTCTGCACAGTTACCACAGCCGCTACAATCTTCATTACTTATACCTATTGAAAAATGTAGACCTTCAAAACCCTTACCTACACCTTTTTTACTTTCGTAAGTCTTTGGAGCATTTTTAAGTTCTTCATCATTTGTTAAGAAAGGTCTTATTACAGCATGTGGACATACATACGCACATTGATTACATTGTATACATTTATCTACTTGCCATTCTGGTACATTAACAGCAATTCCTCTCTTTTCAAATGCAGCTGTTCCTGGCATTAGTGTTCCATCTTCTATTCCAACAAATGCACTAACTGGTAAAGAGTCTCCTTCTTGTCTGTTCATTACATCAGCAATATCTTTAACGAAATCTGGTCTAGCTTCTTCTGTTTCATTATTATCTTTAACAGTTTTCCAGCTCTCTGGAACATTAATTTTAACAACTGATTGAACACCTTTATCAATTGCTGCATTATTCATATTGATAACTTTTTCGCCTTTTTTACCGTAAGATGTAATAACGGCTGCTTTAAGATACTTAACTGCATCTTCTACAGGGATAATGTCTGCAAGTTCAAAGAAAGCAGATTGCATTATCATGTTAACTCTTCCTCCAAGACCTATCGCTCCAGCTATTCCAACTGCATCAATAGTATTGAAGTTGATATTGTGATTAGCAATATATCTCTTCATTGAAGCTGGTAAATGTATTTCTAAATCTTCCATATTCCATATGCAATTTAATAGGAATGTTCCACCATCTTTAATTCCTTTTAAAACATCATATTTAGTTACATAAGCTTGATTACCACAAGCAACATAGTTTGCAGAACTAATTAAATATGTTGATTTTATAGCTTTCTTACCAAATCTTAAGTGAGAAATTGTTACTCCACCTGATTTTTTAGAATCATATGCAAAGTACGCTTGAGCAAACATATCTGTATGGTTTCCTATGATTTTTATTGCACTTTTGTTAGCTCCGACAGTACCATCTGATCCAAGGCCCCAGAATTTACATTCTTTAGTTCCTTCAGGTGTTGTTGTTATAGCTTCTCCAATTGTAAGTGATTTGTTAGTAACATCATCAACTATTCCTATAGTAAAGTTATTTACTGGAGACTCCGCTTTTAAAGCATCATATACAGCAACAATTTGAGCTGGAGTAGTATCTTTTGAACCGAGTCCATATCTTCCACCAACTATAACTGGTCTGTTTTCTTTATCAAAATAAGCACTTCTAACATCTTGGAATAATGGTTCTCCAATTGATCCTGGCTCTTTTGTTCTATCAAGTACTGATATTTTCTTAACTGTTTTAGGTATGTATTTAAAGAAATGATCTAATGAGAATGGTCTGAAAAGATGTACTTTAAGCACTCCAACCTTTTCTCCTTTTGCATTTAAATAATCTATAGTTTCTTCAATTGTTTCACAAACTGATCCCATTGCTATTATTATTCTATCTGCATCAGGTGCACCATAGTAATTAAATAAATGGTAGTCAGTTCCGATTAATGAATTTATTTTTCCCATACATGTTTCAACTTTTTCTGGAAGAACATCATAGAATGTGTTTGAAGCTTCTCTTCCTTGGAAATAAACGTCTGGATTTTGTGCTGTTCCACGAGTTACAGGATGTTCTGGATTCATTGCACTATTTCTAAATGCTTCTAGTGATTCTTTGTTTAACAAACTTCCTAGAGTTTCATAATCCCATGCCTCAATTTTTTGTATTTCATGAGAAGTTCTAAATCCATCAAAGAAGTTCACAAAAGGAATTTTCCCTTCGATAGCTGTTAAATGAGCAACTGGTGAAAGATCCATTACTTCTTGTACACTATTAGATGCAAGTAAAGCAAATCCAGTTTGTCTTGTAGCCATTACGTCTTGATGATCTCCAAAAATATTAAGTGCGTGAGTAGTTAATGCTCTAGCAGCTACATGGAATACTCCAGGTAAAAGTTCTCCTGCTATTTTATACATATTTGGGATCATTAATAATAATCCTTGAGAGCAAGTAAAAGTTGAAGTTAATGCTCCTGTTTGAAGTGAACCATGAACTGCTCCTGCAGCTCCCGCTTCTGATTGCATTTCCATCATTTTAACTTTTTGACCAAATACATTCTTTGTTCCTTTAGCTGCTAATTCATCACAATACTCTGCCATTGTTGAAGATGGTGTTATTGGGTAAATTGCTGCCACATCAGTATATGCATAGGCAACGTGTGCTGCTGCTGTATTCCCGTCCATAGTTTTCATTTTTCTCATTTAATAGGCCTTCTTTCTTAAATAATTTTATCAGAATTACAAATAAGCGTATTGTATTAAAAATAACTCTACACCTAAAATAATAACTTTCTAACAGGTTTTGTGCAAAACTAGCTAACACTCCTAAGCATTAGCTAGCCATGATAGGCTTTTATAATCTACATAATTTGCAAACTACCTCATTATTACATATTTCTGTAATAAAAAGTTACTTAGCTAACATTCTACCAATTTCTTCTGCTTTAACTAATTGTTCATTAGTAGGAGCTTCATTAACAGTTAAGCTTTGTATAACATTAAATTCATATTCTTTCATTAGACTTACCCATTTGTTCATAAATTCTCCATTATCCCATCCATAAGATCCAAATAAAGCTGTGACTTTATTATTAATTGGGATTAATTTAAACTTATCAATAAAAGGTTGCATCTCTAGTTGATCAATTCTATTATTATCCATTGATGGACTTCCAAACGCAACTGCATCTGCTCTAGTTACATCTTCAACTGTAGCTTCACTAGCTAATTTAACTAGAACCTCAGCCCCTGCATCTTTTGCACCTTTAGCAATGTGATTAGCTAAAACTTCAACGTTTCCACCATTGCTCAAATAAATTATTGCTAATTTTTTCATTACTATCACCCCATACTTTCATATTATTAGATAGTTTATATTACCCCTTAATTATACATCAAAATGAAAAATATTCAAGTTTTTTTGTTATAATTGGTGTATTCTTCTTTATTTTTTTCATACAATAATAAAACAACTGACTTCCACTAGCATCCTACTGTACGTTTACATATTAGAATATATCAATTTTAGCCATTAATTGTTATTTTTTTATCAATACTATAAGGTCTTACTCGTTATTCTAGCTTATATTTTTCTCCACTCTTAACAATTACAGACTCGTATCCTTTTAAATCTAATAATTCTTTAAAACTTTTTTGAGAATTTTCGTCACCATGTACAAGAAAAACCTGTTTAGGTTTTCCCTCAATATTTTTTATCCAATTAATTAAACCATTTCTATCTGCATGGCCAGAAAGGCTTTGCAAATTATATATTGACGCTGCAACCGAAATATCTTTCCCAAAAATTTTTACCATTTTATTCCCTTCTAAAATTTCACGACCCAAAGTACCCTCAGCTTGATATCCTACAAATACTATGGAGCTTTCGCTTCTCCATAAATTATGCTTTAAATGATGTTTTATTCTACCTGCATCACACATTCCGCTTGTAGATATTATTACTATCCCCCTTTGCATTTTATTTAATTCCATAGATTCTTCTGAGGAATGAGTAAATTTTAACCCCTCAAAATCCAGTATGTTAGTATCATGTTTTTCTAATTCCTTTGCCTCATCATCAAAAATTTCTCTGTTATTTTCAAATATTTTTGTCGCTTTTTCCGCAAGAGGACTATCCACATATACGTAGCAGTTTTTAACCAGCCCCTCTTCAATATACTTATTCAATGCATATAGAACCTCTTGGGTTCTACCTACTGCAAAAGATGGGATTATAACATTTCCTCCTCTATCGAAAGTTTTTTTTACTATATCTGATAATTCTTTCATTGCATTTTCGAAATTATTATGCACTTTATCTCCATAGGTTGTTTCCATAATTACATAGTCTGCAGCGCCAATAAATGTAGGATCATTTATAAGCGGAATGTTAAAATTACCCAAGTCGCCACTATAAACAAGTTTAATATTTGAGCCTTCTTTCTCTTCCACTTGAAGCTCTATAATAGCTGACCCCAATAGATGCCCTGCATCCTTAAATATAACTGTTAATCCATCAAAAGGTTTTATTTCTGCGTTATATGAATAACTTTTAAAGAGTTTTAAACATTCTTCTGCAATTTTGGAAGAATACAAGGTTTCTTTAGGTTGTAACCCTTTTTCTTTGAGTTTTCTATTTTTCCACGCTACTTCCATCTCCTGAATATGACCACTATCTGTTAGCATCACCTGACATAATTCCATTGTAGCTTTTGTGCAAATTATTTCGCCTTTAAATCCCTTCCTATATAGTAAAGGAATTCTACCACTATGGTCTATATGAGCATGAGATAATATAACTAAATCTATATCTTTCGGGTTAAATTGAAACTTTTCATTTTTTCCATGGTCTCCGTCTCTTCCTTGGTATAATCCACAATCCAATAAAATAGTTTTATTTCGCACTTTTATCAAATGACATGACCCTGTAACGCATTCTGCTGCTCCTAAACATTGAAGTTCCATCTTTTTTCTCCTTTATTTTACATTGTAAAAATATTTTATATTTATATAATAAGCAAAAACATATTCTTATAATTACAGTTTGCACTCTTTTTTGTTTTTTATATAAAAAATGTTGCTTTTTAAATAATATTTATGATTTTATTAAATAAAAAAAGATGAAGAAATTTTACTTTCTTCATCTTTTCCTATATTTCTCTATTAATTCTACTATTAAATCAATGCTTTTTTCAGTGTTGCTAGAATTCATTTTTTCAATATATTTATACCTACCATTATACAGTTCTTTAATTTTCATTTCTAAATTTTCAGGCGTTAACTCCTCGTCTTGAATAACCATACTATAACCGCTTTTTTCAAAAGATTTTGCATTAAGTATTTGATCGCCACGGCTAGCCTTAGCTGATAATGGAATTAATAAATTAGGTTTTCTAAGTGCTAAGAGTTCAAAAATGACATTTGCTCCTGCTCTAGAGACTACAATATCTGCACTAGCTAATAAATGAGGCAATTCATCCGTCGTGTATTCAAACTGCTTATAACCATTTTTACTTTGAAGTGATTTTTCAAAATTACCACTTCCACAGATATGAATAATATTATACTCCAAAATTAATTTTTCAAGCATTGACCTCACCACTTCATTTATAACTTTAGAGCCTAAACTACCACCAATAATCATTAATGTTGGCTTTTTATTTTTAAATCCGCATATTTCGTTCCCTTTTATTTTACTTCCTTCAAACAATTCGTATCTTATAGGATTACCAGTTATTACCCCTTTCCCATTTTTTATTTCATTTAATGCTTCTGGAAAAGTTACACATACTTTTGTGCAGTAAGGAGCTACTAATTTATTAGCAAGTCCTGGTGTAATATCACATTCATGAGCAATTACAGGTACTTTATTAAAAAATGCAGCAAGCACTACAGGTACGGAAACAAATCCGCCTTTAGAGAAAACAATATCCGGTTTGTGTGTTTTTATTATTTTTTTTGCTTCAAATATACCCTTAATTACTTTTAAAGGATCTGTAAAGTTTTTCACATCAAAATATCTTCGGAGTTTCCCGCTAGATATAGGATAATACTTTATATTTTCACTCTCTATTATCTTTCTTTCAATACCTTCTTTTGTACCAATATATTCAACTTCATAACCTAGCATTTTAAGTTTTGGTATAAGTGCAAGATTTGGTGTTACATGTCCTGCTGAACCGCCACCGGTCATTATTATTTTGTGTTTTTCCACTTTAACACCCCTTCTAAAAAACATACTTTATGCAGTATGTACTAAATCATTATATACCAATTAGACTAAAAAGTTTAGTATTTATTAAAAATCATCTTATCCATAATTTCCTAAAGGGTTTATAATTTTCAAAATCACCCTTCAATTCACTAATATAAAAATCGAATATAGGGATAAACTACTATCATAAAGTAATTACAAAAAAAAAGGAGGGAATTTATTATGGCAAACAGAAATTTGGTACCACAAGCAAAAGCAGGTTTAAACAAATTTAAAATGGAAGCTGCTCAGGAAGTTGGTGTTAATCTAACAGAAGGTTACAACGGAGATCTTACTTCTAGACAAAATGGATCTGTTGGCGGACAAATGGTTAAAAAGATGGTAGAACAATACGAAAAGAACTTATAATAAGAAACAAGAAACACTATGTCAGTAAAAAAATAAAATATAGAAGGAGTGATTTATAAATGTCAAACAAAACATTAGTACCACAGGCTAAAGCAGGTTTAAACAAATTTAAAATGGAAGCTGCTCAGGAAGTTGGAGTTAATTTAACAGAGGGTTACAACGGAGATCTTACTTCTAGACAAAACGGATCTGTTGGTGGACAAATGGTTAAAAAAATGGTAGAACAATACGAAAAAAACTTATAATTTAAAATTCTAAATTGTTAAGAGGTATATGCTAGTTATATGCCTCTTAACTTTGCTATTTTGACCTAAGTTGTATAAATATATGTACTCTTTATTTAAAGACATTGAAGTAAAATCCAACTTAATTACATGTAATTATATGCATGTTATTAAAATATTTCATATGCTAACAGGTATTAATTTAAAATGTTGTACTTACCTTATTTCCCTTAAGTATTCTATTATATTTTATAAATTTCTACACAAGATACTATCATAACAAAAATAAAATATAAAAGGAGTGATTAACAAATGTCAAACAGAAAGTTAGTACCTGAAGCTAAAGCTGGATTAAATTCATTTAAAATGGAAACTGCAAAAGAGTTAGGAGTAAATTTTACTGATTATAATGGAAACTTAACTTCAAGAGAGTGCGGTTCTGTTGGTGGAGAGATGGTAAAAAAAATGGTAGAGCAATATGAGAAAAATTTATAATTTAAAAATAATATGATAAAAGTACATAGACCGAGGTCTATGTACCTTTATTTAACGAAGGCTTCAGCTCTGCCGGAGATAACATCTCTGAAAGAGATGATAGCTCTGTAGGTGATTAGCTTGAAAAAGATGCAGCTCCGTAGGAGATAATTTAACTAAGTTTAAATTCTAAAATTTTTAATTGAATAGATTTATATCCGTTATATTCATTAATTTGAGGTGAAAAAATTAAATCTATCTTCATTCCTTTTGGGCTCTTAAGATAGTTCATATATTCTACTCCATATCTATCTTTTAGCATTTCTATAAATTCTTCCACTCTATTAAAACATATTCCATTAATTGTTTTATTTACACCAGGCATTACGCAATTTATTTTTAGTGTATTTGCATTTTTACCTAATATATCTATTTTTAAAACAGGAATATTTTTTTCTGCAAGTAATGGGGTTGAATTGCCTTTACCAAAAGGCTCTAAAATTTCTAATTCATGAATCATCTCATAACTTATTTTGTTTAATGGCATTCGCTGGTCTATTCTTACCTTAGGTACAATATCATCATTAGTTAACTTGCAAAGAGAATTTAATTTCCACCTCAATTTTTCTATATTTTCTTCTTTTATAGATAAACCCGCAGCCATTGGATGACCCCCGAATTTTTCAAGTAACTCATCACATTTTATTAATTCCTCAAATAAATTATATTCATCAATAGATCTTGCTGAACCTTTTGGGTTCTCTTTTCCTTTAGTTAATATTATTGTTGGCACATTGAAAGTTTCCCTAACACGGCCTGCTACAATTCCTGCGATGCTCTCATGAATAGTATCTTTATAAATTACTAACACTTTATCATTTTTAAAAGTGGAGTGATGTATAAGTTCTATTACCTCTTCCACATTTTCGGTTGTCATCTCTTGTCTTTTTTTATTAAGTTCAAATAATGTTTTAGCTAGTTCTTTTGCTCTAGTTTCTTCTTCGCATAGAAGTAATTCTACTGAAATCGCTGCCGATTCTAACCTTCCAGTAGCATTTATACATGGTCCTATTTGAAACCCAACATGATAACATTTTATCTCTTTATCATTAATGCTTAAAATTTCCTTTAAACATTTTAACCCAAGATTTTTTGTATTTGTTAACATAACTAAAGCATTTTTAGCAATTATTCTATTTTCAGAAATTAAATCTACCACATCACAAATAGTACCTATTCCTGCTATTTCTATAAATTCCTTTACATATTCCTTATTAATTCCGAGTTTTATATATAGTGCTTGTACAAATTTAAAAGCAATACCTGCACCACACAATTGTTTAAATGGGTAATTACATTCCTTTTGCTTTGGATTAATAACAGCATCCGCTGGTGGAACCTTGAAAGTTCGAATGCCCTTATCATCTTCTTCAAATGATAATTCATGGTGATCAGTTATTATGACAATCATTCCTAGTTCTTTTGCCAATTTAACCTGCTCAGTAGCTGCGATTCCATTATCGCAAGTTATAATCACTTCAAAACCTTGCTCATTTAGTTTTCTTATCCTATCAATATTTATTCCATAACCTTCATGTTCCCTATCCGGAACATAGTATTCTACATTTGCGCCACAATATTTTAATGCCTTATACATTATAACAGTACTAGTAACACCATCCGCATCATAATCACCATATACTACAATTTTTTTATTGTTTTCAATTGCTAATCTAATTAAATCTGTAGCTTTCGCCATATCTTTCATTAAAAATGGGTCATACAAATCCTCTATACTTGCTCTCATAAATTTTTTTATGTCTATTTCATTATTAAACCCCCTGTTAATTAGAATCTTAGCTATAACCTCACTTACACCTGAACTTTTAGCTATTGAACTAATGTCTTTAGAGGTATTCCTTATCAACCACTTTTTTCCCATATTTATTTCCCACTTTCTTTCTAAAATGTCGTTAAATCATCTCCTGCGGAGCTGAAATGTAGTTAAAACCTGTATAGTAGCATTCACTAAAACTTTGTTAATTACTCTCACTATTTCTTCATCCACAATGTTTCTCATACCATCAAATTCCGAGAAAATTTGTGAACTGTCCCCATACATAATTTCATATACACATAAATTTACACTAGTTTGAATAGATTTTTCAAGGGCTATCATTCTTCTTAATTTGTAGCTTTTGCATAGTTTTAAAATACACTGCTTATCAAAAAAATTCCTAAGATCTTTAACTTTTTCAATTTCATCATTAATAATTCCTATGGTCTTTTTAACATTTTCACATGAAGTTCCAAGGGTTATTGTGAAAAGTTTTATTCCTGTTTCATTTTTTATTTTGCTACTTATATCATATACAAGTCCTCTTTTAGTCCTAATTTCATCATACAAAATACTGCTTGTACCTTCTCCAAAAGCTAAGCTAAATAGCTTTAAAGCACTAATTTCTCTCTGGTTTAAATCATGTATTGGAAAACAGTATTGGATTTTTGCACCTTGCAAGTCATCTCTATATTGAAAATAGGTGCCTGGCTTATTAATTTCATATAGACACCCTTTATCCCTTTCCAAATGGTCATTCCCACTAGATAATTTAGGATTTAAATTACCCATATACTTCTCCACTATCTCTGAAACCTTTTTAAGGCTCATGGAAGATATTACACTTACTACGCAATTATCCGAGGTGTAATGCTTCTCATAAAAATCTTTGATTTGCTTAATGGTTATAGCACGGATGCTTACCTCTGTACCTATAATTAAATTCTTTATTCTTCGCTTTTCAAACCCATTATAGAGCATGGAATCTTCGCAAAACTGGTACGAATCATCTTTCCATTCTTTTAGTTCAGCGCTGATCACTTCTATTTCTTCTTTGAACCCATGCACTTTAAACGAAGGATTCAAAAGAATATCAGAGTAAACTTCAAACCCCTTTTCAAAATCTTCATCTAATGTGGTTCCGTAATATACTGCGTAGGGATAATTAGTCATCGCATTACAAAACCCAAAGGTTTCATCACATAATTTATTTATTTCATATTCCGTGCGAGAAACCGTCCCCTTAAAAAGCATATGCTCTACCACGTGAGCAATTCCTAAATATTCACTTTTCTCTTGATTTGCACCTGCATTAAACCCTATTGTAAATGAAGTTAAATTATTTTCCGCTTTCTTGTACAATAACTTTATTCCATTTTCAAATATTATTTTTTCCATACATCCACCTTCATTCTTTTATTTGTTTTTAAAATATTTTCCTTTTATTTTGTTTTCTTTTGTTGTACACTAATGTGTATGAGTGCATCATAATATTCTTTTCATAAAAAGGGTGGTGACTAATTTCTTAACATATTTTATTTAAGAATAAATTTCTATGAATAATAAAAATAAAACACTACAGTCCTTATCTCAATTTATAAATTATACTTTAGTTGGTGCTACTAACATTATAATAGAAATTATAATACTAAATATTCTTTCATTTACCACAGGCATAACGCATGGAAAAATATTGTTTGTTTTTAGCATAATTGCATTCTCAGTTTATTCAATTTCTAGTTATAAATTAAATAAGAAGTTCACCTTTAAAGAAACTCCGCAGCAAAAAGGCTACCTTCAATATGCATCTGTACTTTTTTTTAGTATGATTTTAAACAGCTCTATGTTAGTGCTATTAACAAGTAGGAATCCTTTAATTTCTCTTCTGCATTACCATAGTAATATAATACACTTAAACCACTTGTGGTTTAACATATGTATCCTAATAGATTCTACCATTATAGGCCTACTTGGTTTTTTAATTAACAAGTTTTTTGTTTTTAATAAAAAGAAGACATGCTAAAATTAACTTTTATTGCATGTCTTATTTATATTTTTTCAGATGCCTAAGATAACCTCCTCTACATAATCATCTGTGAGAGCACTGGTTAAGTTTTTACCTCTACCTGCTCTATTTTGAACGTTTATATCCTCAAGTCTTATAATCTTTTTTTCCCCTTTAAATGAATTGACTGTTAATCTTAAATTCTCGTCAAGCGTCACAACTATTTCATTACAGCTATCTACCTTTTCCGTTACTGAATTTACCAAATCTACAAATATAACTTCATCATCATCTTTTAAGCTTATGCCTGTTACCCCAGATGCAACTTTCCCCATAAAACTAATGTTATTTACGTTAAATCTTATGCACATTGCCTTTTTTGTCACCATTAACACATCTTTATCTACATTATCTAAGTTAATTTTTACAAAGATTAATTTATCTTCTTCTGTTTTAAGTTTGCACACCAACGTAGAGAAGAAATCCCCATCTAATTCACAAATCTTAGTTCGTTTTGTAAATCCTTTCTTTGTAAAAAGATATATACTTCTTTCTTCGTTGAAATCATCAACAGACATAATCCCTATTATTTTATCATCAATATTGAAATTATCCAGCAAAGTATTAATACATATGCCTTTCTTATTAATATTCTGAACCATATAACTAGGTAGTTTATGTACTAATCCTTTTTCCGTAAATATAAGCAATGTAGCCGATGATTTGGTATAAGTGCTTAATGGAGTATTAGTTTTTTTACTAGATATTTTTATTGAACCTTTTGCATTTATACTAAAATTAAATTCTTTATAATCATAACCCTCTGTAAATTCTAATTTTACCACAACGTCTCCTTGCGTTAAATTAAATAACTGAGTGCCCAATATATTTCTAGGAACATCTTCAAGTATAGGTTCCTCTACACAAAATTCCAGGCCTTCTTTAGTTACTATCTTTATAAACCTTTCCTGTCTTTCCACAGGGATTAACTTAACTTCAAGAAGCTTTTCATTTTCTCTTAGTTTTAAAGCTGATAATTTAGTATAACTCGTAATGAATTTATCTAACTCTGTTTTCTTTATATTTCCTCTGTTAGTAAAGAACATAAATTCCTTATTAGCTGATAAATTTTCCAATAAAAAACAAGAAATCACCTTTTCTTTTGTTAAATCTATCCCGCGAATAAGGGTATCAATTCTTTCGCCCTTTTCCTTCCACTTATATTCCGGCACTAAATCTCCTCTTAGTTGATACATATTGCCTAGATCAGTAAAGATAATTACCGTATCTTTAGTATTGGTCTGTAGTAAATATGTATTAAAATCTCCCTCTCTATACTCTATATCTTCTATGTTAATATTTGATCTATTATAGGATTTCATAGGCACTCGCTTTATATAACCCTCGTTAGATAAAGTTATCATAACATCCTCTACTACTAGTATATCTTCTACTTCTATTTTAGCTTGGCTATCATCCTCAATAATTTCCGTTCTTCTCGGATCATTATATTTTTCTTTAATTTCTGAGATTTCTGCTTTTATTACTTTAAGAAGTTCATTCTCATTTCCAAGAATTTTTTTATACCCCTTAATTAGTATTTCTAATTTTTTGTATTCCTTTAAAAATATCTTTATTTCAAGTCCTGTTAGCTTATATAACATCAGTTCAAGTATTGCTTCGGTTTGAAGCGCAGTAAAATTAAACTTATCTATCAGGTTCTGTCCAGCATCTTTTTTAGATTTTGAGCTTCTAATTGTTGCAATTATTTCATCCATTACATCTACAGCCTTAATAAATCCTTCTACAATATGGAATCTACTTTCTGCAACTTCTAGTTCTCTTTGGGTTCTTTTAGTAACAACGTCCTTTTGGTGATTTAAGTAGTGCATTAATATGGTTTTAAGCCCCATAGTTTGGGGTTTGCCATTGGCTAAAGCTACCATGTTAAAAGATATATTGCACTGAAGTTCTGTTTTCATCATTAAATATTTAAGTACCTTGGTGGCAGTTTCCTTATTTGTTGACTTTTTAAATTCAATTACTGATCTAAGTCCGCTTCTATCAGATTCATCTCTAATGTCTACAATAGACTCTAAAGATTTTAAATGTTTTTTATCTGCTGTCATATCAGAAATAGATTGAAGTAATTTCGCCTTGTTTTTTCTATATGGAAACTCCGTAATAACTATGCCAAGTCGTCCACTTTCTAAAGCTTCAATTTTCATTTTGGAACGTAACGTTACCTTTCCTTCCCCAGTCTCATAGGCAGATTCCATAGCATTTTTGCCAATTATTACTCCTCCTGTTGGTAAATCGGGACCTTTAATATACTGCATAAGCTCTTTTGTTGTAATCTCTTTATTATCCGCATAAGCGAGTAACCCATCAATTACCTCTCCTAAATTGTGAGGTGGTATATTTGTTGCTATTCCTACCGCTATACCAAAAGTTCCATTTACTAATAGATTTGGATATCTTGATGGAAGTACCGATGGTTCCTTCTCTGTATCGGAATAATTATCTACCATATCCACAACACCTTTATCAATATCTCTTATCATCTCAAGAGCAATAGGAGAAAGTCTTGCCTCCGTATAACGCATTGCAGCTGCATTATCCCCATCTTGACTTCCCCAATTTCCATGGCCATCTATCAATGGTTTTCTTGTGGCAAAAGATTGAGCTAGTATTACCATTGCACCATAAACAGAGCTATCTCCATGCGGATGGTATTTACCAAGAATATCTCCAACTATTCTTGCTGATTTATAATAAGGCTTATCTGGAAATGCCTTTAGCATATATGCTCCATAAAGAATCCTCCTATGCACTGGTTTTAAACCATCGCGTACATCTGGCAGTGCTCTTTCTCTTGCAACTTCCACGGCATATGGAAGATAGTTATCTGGCATAGCTTCTTCAATTGGAATCATTACTATATTATTATCTTTAGGTACATCAATTTTTTTTGCCATTTAGCAAATCCCCCCGTTAAAACTCAGCATATTTATACATATAATTTTTTCTAGGTGCAACAACATCGCCCATTAGAAGTGAAACCATCTTCTCAGCCTTTGCTGCATCCTCTATAGTAACCTGTTGAAGCGTCCTTGTAGCTGGGTTTAGTGTAGTTTCCCAAAGTTGATCTGGATTCATTTCTCCAAGCCCCTTATATCTTTGGATAAAAGCCCCTTTCCCAATTTCTTTTTTCGTCTCAGCTAATTGCTCATCACTATATGCATACTTAGCCACTTCGCCATTTTTCGTGTTCCTATAAACCTTATAAAGTGGAGGCATTCCCATATAAAGATGACCTTTTGCAATTAGTGGCCTCATATACCTATAAATAAACGTCATCCATAATGTTCTAATATGATAGCCATCAACATCTGCATCACTTAAAATAATTATTTTATCATATTTTAAATCTTTTTCATGGTAATTATCTAAAACTCCTGTTCCAATGGCAGTGTTGAATATTTTTAACTCTTCGCTAGCTAGTACATTTTCTAGCTTTTGCTTTTCTGTATTCATAATTTTACCTTTTGATGGCATTATAGATTGAAACCTTCTATCTCTAGCTTGCTTAGCACTTCCACCAGCTGAATCTCCTTCAACTACTATAAATTCTGTAACATTTGAATCTTTTATTGTACATACTGCAATCTTCCCTGCAAGAGGAGCTGCTCCCTTACCTACTTTTTTTCTTTCCGCTTCATTAATCTTTTTTATTTTATCCCGCCTAGATGCGGCAGACAGTGCATTATTTATTATGTTAGTAGCCATTTCTTTATTGTCTTCTATCCATTCTAAAATTTTAACATAACACAATTCATTCATCATGCTGTATGCCTCATTATTTCCTAGTTTGCTTTTAGTTTGGCCTTCAAAGATTGGGTTACTTATTTTAATTCTAACTATTGCTGTCATGCCTTCTCTCAAATCGTCACCTTCAAATTCCTTATCTTTCTCTTTTAAAAGATTAAGCTTTTTAGCTCCTTCTTTAAAAGCCCTTGTCATCCCTGTTTTAAATCCAGTTTCATGAGTTCCAGATTCTGTAGTTGGTATGTTATTGACATAGCTCGCAATGTATTCTGTAGTAGAATCAGTAAATTGAATACATATTTCTCCATACAATTGTATCCCATTTATCTCCTTTTCACCTTGAAAGAATATAGGGTCCTTGTGAAGAAGCGTTTTGCTTTCATTTAAATAATCAATAAAATCTAGAAGACCCCTGTCAGAGTAATATTCCTTCATGATGTTTCCGTCTTTTCTCTTATCTTTAAACACTAATGTAATTCCTTTGTTTTGGAACGCCAATTCTTGTAATCTTTCATCAATAAAATCGTAACTGAATTCCAAAGTAGTGAATACATTTTTATCCGGCATAAAAGTAATCTTACTGCCTGTTTTTTTTGTTTCTCCTATGATTTCAAGCTTACCTACCGGTGTACCTGGCATAAGTCTTTTTAGCTCAGCATCATAAGCATATTCAAATCTTTGAGTAAAAATTTTCCCCTTTTGTTTTACTTCAACTAGTAACCATTCTGATAATGCATTTACAACTGCTGCTCCAACACCATGAAGTCCACCAGAAGTTTTATAATTTTTATTATTAAACTTTCCGCCAGTATGAAGCTCAGTAAATACCATTTCTACACCAGATTTATTTTTTATAGGATGTATTCCTGTTGGAATACCCCTACCATTATCAACAATAGTGACACTTTTATCTTTATTTAATATAATTTCAGCTCTATCGCCGTAGCCATTAGCTATCTCATCTATAGAATTATCTAAAATCTCCCATATACAATGATGTAGACCTTTGCTGCCTGTAGACCCTATGTACATACCAGGCCTTATTCTCACAGGCTCCAGCTTTTCTAGAGAAGTTAAGTCTGTTACATCATATGTTTGAATTTCTTCTTTATCAAAACTCATAAAAATCCTCCAATAAAATTTTATCATACATTTGTTATTTTATATGTTTATTAGCAAAAGGTAAAGGGATTTATATAAAAAATCAGAACATTAGTTTCTGTTTTCAGAGGAGTTTTTATTTTTTTATATTGTTTTTACCCAATTTTATATAAAAATATTGACCGGCAGAATAAGCTTTTTCTACTGGTCAATACAGTAATTCGCTCTAATTTTAGTCACCAATATGCTCAATCTATTTTTTTATTAGTTGGTGGCAATAATGCCGCAGCTAATCTTATTAAATATTTTACGCTTTCATCATCTACATTACTATGAAAATTCAGTAAATTAATTTCTTCTTTCACAATTTTAAGAGCTTCTTCTTCTTTAAGGGTATTTTTGTTGTTTTTATAGTTAGTTTCTACATATTGCACTGCTTTTGAAACAATTCTAATAATCTTCTTAGCATTTTCAGGTGTGGATTCTTCAGCTGTTAAAGAATCAAGTATTATATAAGCAAGACCAAAATAGTCATCCTTAATATTTACACCTTTTTCTTTTAACAAATAAGCTAAATACCCAAGTCCCATTACTAAAAGCACTATTAATACATATTGTGTAATTATCTCTACCATCACGTACCCTCCTTATTTGAGTTTATACTACTTTAATATGCCATTCAAATAAAAAAGGGTACATGTTTTAATTGAATTACAGAAATAATTGTGCTTGTGCTCATGTTAAATATATTATTTTTCAATCTAATTATTTATAGTAATAATTTTTAATTTCCTCTCTTTAATTGGTAAAATTTTTTTATATATTATTTCAGCCATTTCTTTATGAATTTCTTTTGATACATGTATTCCATCAGCTAAAAAATATTCTTCTATATTTATGGTCTTTGGTATAATATTTCCTAAATCTATAGATATAATGCTTTTTTCATTTCCATACTTAATTAATAAATTTCGCAGCTCTCCTAACTGCTTATTAACCTTTGCATAATCCATATCCTCAAACATTAATTTTATTGAAATATCTTTTTTAACCGGTAATGGTATTAGTATTATTGGAACTATATTATTTGTTTCAGACATTTCTACCATGCTTTTTATATTTTTAAAAATAGTACCAATACCTACTTCTGAAAATATATCATTTGTTCCTCCCATAATTAAAACCCTTGATGGATTGTAATTAACAACATCTTTTCTGAACCTTTCTTTCATTTCGTACGTTGTGTCTCCCGGTATCCCTTTATTAATAATTTTTTCTTTTATTCTTTTAGCTATAAGTCTAACCCAATTTTCTGATTTATTAACTCCATAGCCAAAGGTTAAACTATCTCCAATACATACTATACTCACTTAATTCTCTCCTCATTACTAATGCATTTTGAAGGTCTACAATTAAAAGTGCTACATATATCCTAAATTAAATCATTTGCACATAATGGGGATAATTATTTTTCTATTGACATATCATAAATCCCCCATTTGTCATTTCCATACGTGAAGATCCCTTCATTATACTTTTCATCTACAATGCCTGTTGCTTTGTAGCAATAATGAGCAGAAAGATTGTTATCAAATACACCCAAAGTAACTCTCTTTACCTTTAATATGTCAAAAGCATATCTTATGGCTAAAGATACCATCTCTTTTCCATACCCCTTTCCTCTAATCTGTGAATCTACAATAATAAATCCTAAATGGATGCTTTCATTTTGATAGTCTGCCATACGCATCAAAAAATGACCTACAGGTGTTCCTTCTTTATTAAGAGCACTCATTATCCACGCATTATCATCCTTTTCATAATTATGATAATACTGATTCAATTGCTCTTTAGTTAATGGATATGTGAATTTATCTGCACACCATTGTGCGAAAGTTAACTCATCGTTAAACCAATTTAAAATATATTGCGAATCTCTTAATTTATATGGTCTTAATCGAATCATATTCCCCCCCTAATATATAAGTAATTTTTTTTACAAGTTTTAAGAACTCCATTTATTAGCTTATATTAATTCGTAGATTACTGATTGATGTACTCATTATTGAAAGTTTATTTCTAATTTTTGAAAGGTGACAGCTACCTTTCAGATAATCTTTATGCCTAATATTACGCTTTTAAAACAACTTCTATAAATAAATTATAACATTTTATACAATAATTAACTACTGACTAATACGGATTTTCGGCGTATTTATTCCGAGTTTTTATCTGGCTTCGCCCCTAAAAAAAGCAAAAAAATAGAACTAAGGAAATTCACTCCTTAGTTCTACCTTAGCCCTTGATATATATTGCTACACAACTTTTACTATATCTACAATAGTTTCAATGTGAGGAGTGTGTGGGAACATATCCATTAGTATTACCTTTTGCACCTTATATCCTCTGTTGATCATTTCCTTAAGATCAACTACTAGACTTTTAGGGTTACAAGAAACATAAACTATGTGCCTGGCATCAAATTTTATTACATAATCTAATGCTGTAGGATGTACTCCAGCTCTTGGAGGGTCTAGAATAATGCTATCTGGTTTATCTTTTACCTCTTTAATAACTTTCGCTATATCCCCTGCTATAAACTCACAATTGTCTAATTTATTAATTCTTGCATTTTCATTTGCAGCAGCAACCGCTTCTTCTATTAATTCTATTCCCAAAACTTTTTTTGCTTTAGCTGCAACAATTTGTCCTATAGTTCCCGTTCCACAATATAAATCAAATACTACCTTTGATTCTGATTCGCCTAAAAAATCTCTAACTAAGCTATAAAGCTTTTCTGCTCCTTTTGTATTTGTTTGAAAAAAAGCAAAAGGATTAATTTTGAACTTAAGATCTAATAATTCTTCCATAATGTATTCTCTTCCATACAATGTTTCAGTTTTATCAGCTTGAACTATATCTGATAATGAGTCATTAAATGTATGTATTATTCCTGTAATGATTCCATCACATTTTAATTCCTTAAGCATATTAGTTATTTCACTAAAATCAAAATCTACTTGAGATGTAGTTACTATATTTACTAATATTTCACCAGTATTTTGTGCCTTTCGAATAACTAAGTTTCTTAAATATCCCTCACGTCCCATTACATTATAGTGTGTCAATTTTAACTCTTTAAAATAGTTTAATACTAATTTCAGAATTTCTCTAAAATCCACATCTACTATTCTACAATCATCAACAGTAACTATGCTAAAGCTTCTTCCTTTGGTATGCATTCCTAGAGTTAATTCTTCACCCTTTCGAAAGTCACCAAATGTAAATTCCATCTTATTTCTATATTCGAACTGTTCAGGACTCTTTTCTATACCTAGAAACTCAAAATCTTTTATTTCTGCTTGTTCAAACAACTTTAACACCTGTTGTTTTTTAAATTCTAATTGTTTTTCATAAGAAAGAAATTGATGACTACATCCTCCACATAAATCTGTAATCTTGCAAGGAGGCTCAATTTTGTAGTCTACATCCTCAAGAACTTTTACAAGCTTTGCTTCTACTACATCTTTTTTCTTTTTTGCTACTTTAGCAATTACCTTTTGACCTGGCAATGTATTTTTTATTAAAACTTTTTCACCTTCGTAAAATGCTATGCCTTGTGCTGGAAATTCTAAGTTTTCTATATTAAATTCATACTCTTTTCTTTTTTGCATATTATTTTCTCAAACTCCTATCTTTTTGTAATAATTAGTCCAGATACTTTCTTACCAAATGTAGCAGACGTTTTTCCACTTTCCATAATGCTCATGTATAGTACCATAACAACCATAAAGATTACAAATGACATTTGGAACTTTTGAGCTACAGCATATCCTGCTAATTTAATCACCGCATCTATCACAAATACTCCTACTGTTGATATTGCCCCTATAACTATCAAATCTATAAGGCTAGCTGTAAAAGCATCTACAAAAGTAGGTTTAATAGCTTTGACCTCATTTGAATTTCCACATCTAATACCCTGTTTGTTACTATCCGCTTCAATTGTTTTTTCATTTTGTTCTACCATTTTAAATCCTCCCCATATTATATTATTTTCATAAAGTTTATTTTGTTAATTTCGCATTAGAGAAATATTTATAATTTTTTAATCCCATCTATATATAATACGTATATATTACATATAAATCAATAGGCTATTAAGGAGTATTCAAATAAATTACAAATTAGTATGCTAGTCTATTTTGATTATTACTTGACTTAAATCATCACTGTATTCCTTTACAACATCTTAGAAATCATATATATTAATAGTAGGACTTTATATTCATTCTTAAATAATAAAAATTAGGTAGGTGCCATATGATTACTAAAATTATTCTTCTATGCATAGCTGGTTTTTTAGCATCCTTTGTAGATTCCATAGCAGGGGGTGGTGGTTTAATAAGCGTCCCAGCCTTTATGCTTGCAGGTCTGCCTCCTCACATGGTGCTTGGCACTAACAAATTCAGTGCCACTGCTGGTTCTTTTACTAGTTCTCTCGGATTTATAAAATCAGGCAAGGCTGATTTTAAACTTTTAAAATATCTTATTCCCTTTACATTCATAGGTGCAATGTTAGGTGTTAGAACAGTACTAAATATAGACCAAAAATTTCTAAATGGGTTGGTATTAATTCTCATCTTATTTATCGGAATTTATACTCTTTTTTCTAAATCTTTAGGACTTGAAGATAAATTTCAAGGACTTACTAAAAAAAATGTTATATACGGTATAATCCTTGCTCTCTCTCTAGGTTTTTATGATGGTTTTTTCGGTCCTGGAACTGGTTCTTTTTTAGTATTTGGATTTATAAGTATCTTCGGGTTTAACTTTGTAGTATCTTCCGCTAATGCCCGCATTTTAAACTTTATAAGCAATATTACAGCCCTAATTTTGTTTGCCATAAGTGGTAAAATAAATTACATGATAGGAGTACCTGCTGCGATATCTATGATTTTAGGGGCTAAAGTGGGTACAACCGTTGCATTAAATAAGGGTTCAAAACTTATAAAACCTATATTTGTAACCATGTCTTTAGCTGTTGCCGTGAAAATGCTTATAAGCATTTTTTAATAATCTTACATAATGAAAAGGTAGATGATTTATAAATCATCTACCTTTTTTGTTATTTTAATATCCCAATATCCATTCTATAGTACATTCCATCAAACTGAATTTTCTTCATATCATCATAAGCTATTTCCCTTGCTTTTTTAAGTGTTTGACCAAGACCTGTTATTCCCAAAACCCTACCACCAGCCGTCCTCATAATACCATCATCGCATGTTGCACCTGCTAGAAATAACTTACCTTCTAATTTACTACGCTCACTTATTTCAAATCCTGTATTATAAATACCAGGGTAACCCTCCGATGCAGCAATTAGGCAGCAAGAATATCCTTCATTCCATTCTAAATTAAAGTTTTTAAGTTCCCCCTCTATAGCACTAATCACAAGCTCTGTAAAATCACTCTTCATAAGTGGAAGGACCGCTTGCGTCTCAGGATCTCCAAACCTTACATTATATTCAAGCAAATATACACCCTTTTTCGTTATCATTATACCAAAAAATATTATGCCCGTATAATCCATTTTTTCCTCTTGAATTCCTTTAAGAGTAGGCTTTAATATATTTTCATAAAATTCATCTAATACCTCTTTATTACAATATGGATTTGGTGCTATAGCTCCCATACCTCCTGTATTAGGTCCATTATCATCGTCAAATATTTGTTTATGATCTTTTGAAGATACAAAAGGAATTATAACTTTTCCATCTGTTATGGAGAGTATCGACGATTCTACGCCTTCTAAAAACTCTTCAATTATAATTTTCTTTCCGCTACCTTTAAATATATCTAATACCATAAAATCATTTATGCTTTTCTCAGCCTCAGTAAAGTCATTACATATAATAACTCCTTTACCTGCTGCCAAGCCATCTGCTTTAATTACTATAGGATATTCACAGTTTTTCAAATACCCTATAGCTTCATTCTCATTTTCAAAAACTTCATATACAGCTGTTTTTATACCATATTTTTTCATAAATTCTTTAGAATAAGCTTTACTACCTTCAAGCCTTGCCGCTTTTTCACTAGGACCTAATATCTTAAGTCCTTTTTGTTTAAACTTATCTACTATACCTTGTACAAGCCATTCCTCTGATCCAACTATTGTGATATCTATCTTATTTTTTATAGCGAATGCTAAAAGCTCATCTATTTGCCTAATATTAATGTTCTCACACTTATTTTCTCTGCATGTGCCACCATTACCAGGAGCACAATACACCTTCTCGACAATGGAATTCTCTGCAACCTTTGATACTAAAGCATGCTCGCGTCCTCCAGAACCAATAACTAATACCTTCATAAATAAGCCTCCTAATGTTTGAAATGTCGAGTGCCCGTAAACACCATGGAAATTCCATTTTCATTACATGCATCTATTGATTTTTGATCATTTATAGATCCACCTGGTTGTATAATTGCTTTTATGCTGTATTTTGCAGCTAGCTCCACAACGTCTCCAAATGGGAAATATGCATCTGATGCCATTATTGTAGCATCTACTGCCCTTTCTAATGATTGCTCTGCTGCCCATATTCTATTTACCTGACCTGCACCAATCCCCTTAGTAACCCCATCTTTAACCACTACAATAGCATTTGATTTAACATACTTAACTACTTTCATGGCAAATATCAAATCTTTCATTTCATCTTCTGTTGGGCCCTTCTTTGTAACTACTTTTATATCATCTATTAATTTATCATCTGAACTTTGTACCAATATTCCACCATCGACGTTAACAATATTTTTTGTGCCAACTGCTTTACTTAAACATTTTATGACTCTTAAATTTTTCTTACCTTTTAAAACTAGTAATGCTTCCTCATCAAACTCTGGTGCAATAATAACCTCTAAAAATATCTTTATAAGTTCTTTTGCAGTTTCTTTATCTATCTTTTTGTTAAAAGCAACAATGCCCCCAAAAATAGACATTGGATCACATTCATATGCCTTTTTATATGTATCAAGTACGCTGCTACCAGTAGCTACGCCGCAAGGGGTATTGTGTTTTAACGCGCAACAAGCAATTTCATCAAATTCGCAGACTACCTTCCAAGCAATATCCATGTCCTTTATATTGTTATAAGATAATTCCTTGCCATTTAATTGATTAAAATCCTTCATTGCTCCATTTCCTGCAGCCGATACATAATAAGCTGCGCTTTGATGAGGATTTTCACCATATCTTAAATCCATTTGTTTTTTATAAGAAACAGCCAAATAATCTGGATATGAATCCTCACCCAGTAAGAAATTACTTATTGCCGCATCGTAAGCTGATATTAAATTGAACACTTTGCCTGCTAGATATTTTCTAGTTTTTAAATCCACTTCTTCTTTAGCATCCATTTTCTTTATAATATTTTGATAATCTGTTGTGTCACTTAGTACAATAACATCTTTGAAGTTTTTAGCTGCTGCCCTTAGCATAGTTGGTCCACCGATATCAATAAATTCAACTTTCTCTTGAAAATTTATCTCTTCGCATACTTTATCAAAGAAAGGATAAAGATTAACTACTACCATATCAATAGGTTTTATTCCTTTAGCTTTTATAGTTGCCATATGCTCTTCATTATCTCTCACTGCTAGTATTCCACTATGAATAACTGGATGTAATGTTTTAACCCTTCCACCTAATATCTCTTCAAATCCTGTAACATCAGATATTTCCGAAACTTTTATGCCATTTTCTTTTAAGTACTTAAAAGTTCCACCTGTAGATATAATCTCTACTCCACTTTTTTGAAGGGATGTAGCAAGTTCTAAAATATTCTCTTTATCAAAAACACTTATAAGTGCTGTTTTAATCATTATTACTCCACCTTTCCAATAGCCAATACTTTTCTTCCTTTAATTTCTATTTCTTTCTCACTTATTAATTTAATAGCTTCTGGTAGTGCTTTATGTTCCTCATTTAGAACCCTTAGCTTCAAATCTTTTGCCGTGTCGCCGCTGTAAACCTCTACAACTTTTTGAATTATAATTGGTCCTGAGTCTGTACCAGCATCTACAAAGTGGACTGTACATCCTGAAACTTTAACACCGTATTCTATAGCTTTTTCATGAACTTTCATACCGTACATTCCCTCCCCACAAAAAGATGGAATAAGCGCTGGGTGAATATTAATAATTTTATTTTTAAATACGCAAAGAAGTTCCCCTTGAAGTATAGATAAAAACCCAGCGAGCACTATTAGATCTACTTTTCCGTTGACAATTCTTAATATTTCATCTGAAACCCCAGTACCTAACTGTTTTCTATCTAATATATATGTTTTTATATTTTTAGATTTTGATCTTTCTATGCCATATGCATCTTTTTTATCACTAATTACTGCTTCTATAGAGCAGTTTAAGTATCCACTTTCTATATTATCTATTATAGCTTGAAGATTGCTTCCGCTCCCTGATATCAGTACAGCTATTTTAAGCAAACTCCTGCACCCCCAGCTTCAACGTGCCCAATTTTATATGCTCTATCCCCTAAATCATTAATTGTCTTTATAATCTTTAAAGTATCCTTATCTTCAACGCATAATACATATCCTATTCCCATATTATATGTATTAAACATATGTTCCTGCGTTACCCCGAGAGACATAAGATGCCTAAAAATATCTGGAGTATTAAAACTGTTTTTATCTACCACTGCTGTGAATTTTTCACTAAACATTCTAGGTATGTTTTCATAAAAACCACCACCTGTTATATGTGCCATTCCCTTTATATCAAATTTTTCTAAAAGACTTAATATAGTTTTCACATAAATTTTTGTTGGGGTCAAAAGTGTCTTTCCAATCTTTTCACCATTAAAATCAATATCTAAATCTGGTATTAATTTTCTAACTAATGAATACCCATTGCTATGAAGACCTGTTGACTCAATACCTATAAGTGAATGCCCATCTTTGATTGCAGAGCCGTCAATAATTTTGTGTTTATCCACTATGCCAACAGTAAATCCCGCCATATCATATTCCCCATCTCTATAGAACCCTGGCATTTCCGCAGTTTCACCACCTATAAGTGCACATCCTGATTGAATACATCCATCAGATACACCTTTTACCAGTTGTGATGATACTTTAGAATCTAATTTACCACAAGCTATATAGTCTAAAAAGAAAAGTGGTTTTGCACCATTGCAAAGGACATCATTTACACACATAGCAACACAATCAATTCCTACAGTGTCATATTTATTCATTCTAAATGCAATATCAAGTTTTGTACCTACTCCATCAGTGCCAGAAACTAAAATAGGATTTTTATAACCCTCGCCTATTTCGAACATACCAGCAAAACTTCCTAAATGGTTTAAAACACCTTTTGTAAATGTGGCTGCCGCATATTCTTTTATAAGCTTTACTGATTTGTATCCTTCTTCAATATTAACACCTGCATCTTTATAAGTTATCATGAATATCCCCTACCTTTCTAATCTTTCTTTTTCATTTTCATATGGAGCTGATACTGGATATGTACCATTAAAGCACCCTAAACAAAATTCAGTATGACCAAGAGATTTTAATAATCCATCTATGCTTAGATATCCTAAACTATCTGCACCTATTTCTTGTCTAATTTCATCTACGGAAGTATTCGCCCCAATTAAATCTTTTCTATAAGGTGTATCTATTCCAAAATAACATGGATATTTCACTACTGGTGAGCAAACCCTAAAATGAACTTCTTTCGCTCCAGCTTTTTTTAATATTTCAACTAATCTTTTACTTGTGGTTCCGCGAACTATTGAATCATCTATTAGAATAACTCTTTTACCTTCTACATTTATTTTTAATGCGTTTAGTTTTACAGACACTGCCCTTTCCCGAATTTCTTGAGTGGGACTTATAAAGGTTCTACCTACATATCTGTTTTTTATAAGACCCATTCCAAAAGGTATTCCAGATATTTTAGAATATCCTATTGCTGCGGCCATACCTGAATCTGGAACCCCTATAACCATATCGGCATCGACTGGTGATTCTTTAAATAGCTGTTCTCCAGCTGCCACTCTTGAAGTGTACACATTAATCCCATCAATAGTACTGTCTGGTCTTGCAAAATATATATATTCAAATGAACAAGTTGCATTTTTAGTTTTTTCCGCAAAATTAATTGATGTAAGTCCATTTTTATCTATTATTACTATCTCACCAGGCTTTACATCTCTTAAAAAGTCTGCACCTACTGCATCAAGTGCACAACTTTCCGATGCAAGAATATAATTATTACCTATTGTCCCGATGCAAAGAGGCCTAATACCATTTTGATCTCTAACTCCTATTAACTTTTCCTTTGTAAGCATTACTATTGCATAAGACCCTTTAATAGCCTGTATTGCATCCACTACGGCCTTTTCAATGCCTTTTTTTGCGCCTCTAGCAATTAGATTTAATATAACTTCTGAATCTATGGATGTTTGAAACATATATCCACAATCCTCTAGTAATTCTCTTATGACATCTTCATTTACTAAATTACCATTATGCGCTATAGCTATGTCCCCAAGACTAAATTTACTTAAAAGTGGCTGTGCATTTTTTACTTCACTGCCTCCTGTCGTTGAATATCTAACATGCCCTATGGCAGCATGACCCTTCATTAGTTTAATCTTTTCATCATTAAAAACATCACACACAAGGCCCATATCCTTTTCACAAGTGAGGGTAGTTCCATTCGAATATACTATCCCAGCACTTTCTTCTCCCCTATGCTGCAAAGCATAAAGTCCATAATAAGTTAAAGATGCAACATCTAAGTCTTTATCCGGTGAAAAAACCCCAAAAACACCACATTCCTCTTTAAACTTATCTTCATCTTTTAGCTTATTTTCATCATTAATGGATATTTGGTTTAATCCTACAACTTTATTCAAAGAAATCCCTCCTCACTATTTCTTGTATATATCTTATTTATTATTTATTCTGCTTAATATTTCCTCATAAGCTTCTGTAACATTACCCAAATCTCTTCTAAATCTATCTTTATCCAATTTCTCTCCAGTTTTAACATCCCAAAATCTACAAGTGTCTGGTGATATCTCATCTGCCAAAATTATTTCTCCATTAAATCTCCCAAACTCTAATTTGAAATCTATTAAATTAATATCTTTTTTAAAGAAAATTTCCTTTAGAATATCATTTATTTTTGAAGCCATTTTATATATTTCTAATAATTCGTCAAAAGTCGAAAGCCCCATTGCTACTGCATGGTAATCGTTTATAAGTGGATCACCTAATTCATCATTTTTATAACTTAACTCGAGGACTGTTGTTTTTAGCTTAGTTCCTTCCTCTATTCCATATCGTTTTGCCATGCTACCAGCGGCCACATTTCTTACGATTACTTCTAGAGGCACTATTTCAACCTTTTTACAAAGTTGTTCTCTATCGCTTATTTTTTTAATAAGGTGAGTTTTTATACCTTTTTTCTCTAATAACTCAAATAACATAGTAGTTATGCTATTATTTAAAATTCCCTTTTTCTCAATTTGAGCTTTTTTAATTCCATTAAATGCTGTTGCATCATCTTTGTAATATACTCTGACCTCATCCTTATTATCTGTGCTAAACATTTTTTTTGCTTTTCCTTCATATAACAATACTGAATTTTCCACTAACAATCACTCCTCAAATTTTAATTTATAACCCGCATTCCTTAAATTTCATTTTAAAATTCTATATCTTCTTCATTCTCTGCTATAAATTTTTCTTTCATTTCTTCTCTATATTTAATTAATTTATTTTTAAGTTCAATATACTTAAGGGATAAAATTTGAACTGCAAGCATTCCAGCATTATAGCTGTTATTGATACCCACAGTAGCAACCGGAATTGCTTTTGGCATTTGAACAATTGAAAGTAGTGAGTCTATACCACCAAGAGCCGCTTTAATGGGCACTCCAATCACCGGCATTACTGTATGTGATGCAATTACACCTGGAAGATGCGCTGCAAGTCCTGCCCCTGCTATGATACATTCCACCCCATTATATTCCATTCCACTTATTACTTCTTTTAATTTTTCTGGTACTCTGTGAGCTGAGAGAATATGTACTTCGTAATCTACATCAAATTCCTTAAGTGCTATCACTGCATTTTTCATTATATCCTTATCTGATTTACTTCCAAAAATAATTCCTACCTTCATTTTATTACCTCCCCAATGTAATTAAATAACAACTTTTATAATTTCATCTTAACAGTTTTTTTTCGTTAAGTCAATTCATTAATGCTATTTTTATTATTATCGTTCGTGTTTCTTCTGCATATATGTACATTTAATTACTATCATTAATAAATTGTTCGCATTTTTAAGTTCAACCAGTTTTTTATATCCGAATTCCAAAAAAATAAAAAAGAAGCAGCAAGGGCACAATTTGTACCCTTACTGCTTCTTATCTTTTATTTAAAATAATTTACTCCTGCCTCAAATATCTTTTGATCCTTCTCACCAATAATATTTTTTAAAGTGTTAACGCCTACTCTTTCAGAGTGACCCATTTTACCGAAAACCCTTCCATCCAAACTAGTGATTCCTTCAATAGCATGCATTGAACCATTAGGATTAAAGTTTATATCATAACTTGGCATTCCGTCAAAATCTACATATTGAGTGGCTACTTGACCACTTGCGAATAATTTTTTAATTACTTCTTCATTTGCTACAAACCTACCTTCTCCATGTGATACTGGAATGGAATGCACATCTCCAACTTTTAAATTACTAAGCCAAGGAGACAGGGTTGAAACCACTTTAGTTTGCACTGTGCAAGATACATGTCTACCAATTTCATTATACGTTAAGGTTGGGCTGTTTTGTGTTATATCCGTTATTTCGCCAAAGGGAAGTAACCCAAGTTTTATTAAGGCTTGAAAGCCATTGCATATTCCGAGCATTAACCCATCTCTATTTTTTAATAACTGATGTATGCTTTCGCGTATTATAGGATTTCTAAAGAATGTAGCAATAAATTTACCAGACCCATCTGGTTCATCACCAGCACTGAATCCACCTGGAAGCATAACAATTTGAGAGCTTTTTATTTTTTCTGCTATAGCTTTTATAGATTCTTCAATATACCTTGATGATAGATTCTTTATTACCATAATTTCCACTTCAGCTCCAGCCCTTTCAAAGGCTCTCATAGAATCATATTCACAATTAGTACCCGGAAACACAGGAATTATAACTCTAGGCTTTGCTATTTTAATTGCAGGAGCCGATTTGAATTTTGGATTTTCAACACTTGCATAAATTTTATCATTTCTGATATTTAATTTACTAGTATTTACTTTCGTGCTAAATACACTTTCTAAAGGTCCTTCCCAATTACTTAACGCTTCTTCTAGACTAATAGTTTCCCCTAAGACTTTGATAAATGGTTCTACCTGAGTATGTCCAAGTATCTTAATATTTAAATTCTCTTTAATTAGCTCTGAAAGCGTGCATTTATCTATTTCCATTACAATGCTGCCATAATCCTCTTTAAATATGCTTTCCACCTGAATATCCTCTTTAAATTCAAATCCTATTTTATTACCAAAACACATTTTTGATATAGCTTCTGACAGACCTCCCATCCCTACTGCATAGGTTGATAACACGTTGCCACTATCTATTAACTTCTTTACCAATTTATAGTTTTGACGAAGCTCTCCAAAATCAGGTAATCCACCTTCACAAGTATTTGCGTAAACTAAAACAACCTGACTATCTCCATTTTTAAACTCTGGAGATATAACCTTATCTGTATTTATAACATCGACAGCAAAGGATATAAGCGTTGGTGGTACATTCATATCATTAAATGTACCTGACATACTATCTTTTCCACCAATAGCCGCTATGCTGAATTGTTTTTGTACATGTAATGCCCCTAAAAGTGATGAAAATGGTTTACCCCACTTATACGGTTCTTTTGACAATTTTTCAAAATACTCTTGAAATGTTAGTTTAATATTTTCATAATTAGCACCACTAGCCACTACCTTTGCTACAGAATCTATTACTGCATAAGCAGCTCCATGGAATGGACTCCATTTTGATAATTTAGGATCGTACCCATAGGACATTATTGTACCAGTGGTTGTATCTCCGCGAAGTACAGGTAATTTTGCTACCATGGACTGAATTGGTGTTTTCTGAAATTTTCCACCAAAAGGCATTAACACCGTTCCTGCTCCTATTGTGCTATCAAACCTCCCAGCTAATCCTTTTTGACTACAAACATTTAAGTCTGATAGATTAGAATTCCATAAATCTTTTATTGATTTTAAATTACCTTCGCTCCATTTTGAATTTTTTGAAAAGTAGTATTCATTCTCTTTAGGTGCTGCTACTTTTACATTAATACGCTGATTAACTCCATTTGTATCTAAGAAACTTCTACTCACATCAACAATAGTTTTTCCCTTCCATACCATTTTAAGCCTATTATCATCAGTTATTTTCGCCACCACTACAGCTTCTAAATTTTCTTCTTCTGCTAGCTTTATAAATACGATAGCATCTTCGCGCCTAACAACAACAGCCATACGTTCTTGGGATTCTGATATAGCAAGCTCCGTACCATCTAAGCCCTCGTATTTTTTAGTGACTTTGTCTAAATTTATTATAAGTGAATCTGCGAGTTCCCCTATAGCTACGGATACTCCGCCTGCACCAAAATCATTACATCTTTTTATAAGCGTCGTAACCTTTGGATTTCTAAATAATCTTTGAATCTTTCTTTCTGTAGGCGCATTACCCTTTTGAACTTCTGATCCTGAAGTTAGTATTGAGCTCTCGCTATGCTGCTTAGATGACCCCGTAGCTCCTCCGCATCCATCACGTCCTGTTTTGCCACCAAGAAGTATAACAACATCAGATGCCATTGGTTTTTCCCGAACTACGTTCTTATAAGGTGCAGCTCCAATAACTGCCCCTACTTCCATTCTTTTAGCCACAAAGTCTTCATCATAAACTTCAGAAACGAGTCCTGTAGCAAGTCCTATCTGATTTCCATAAGAACTAAATCCATGAGCAGCTTCAAGTGTTATTTTTCTTTGAGGAAGTTTGCCTTTTATTGTATCTGAAATTTTCGCCCTTGGATCACCGCAGCCAGTAACACGCATTGCCTGATACACGTAACTTCTACCTGATAATGGGTCTCTTATTGATCCACCAAGACAAGTAGCTGCACCACCAAAAGGTTCTATCTCAGTAGGGTGGTTGTGGGTTTCATTTTTAAACATTACTAGCCACTTTTCCTTCTCTCCTTCAATGTCTGCTTCCACAATTATACTGCAGGCGTTTATTTCATCTGAAACATCAAGGTCCTTTAATTTCCCTTGTTTCCTTAAATCTTTCATGGAAATAACAGCCATATCCATAAGTGTTACGTCCCTATTTGATTTATCATAAACAAACTCTCTAGTATTTAAATATTCCGAGTAAGCCATCTTAATTGGTTTAGAATATTTACCATCTTCTATGTAAACATCATCAATTACAGTATTAAAAGTTGTGTGCCTACAGTGATCTGACCAATACGTATCTATAACTTTTATCTCCGTTATAGATGGGTCTCTCTTTTCAGTTTCTTTAAAATAATCTCTACAATATCTCAAATCCTCAAAGCTCATAGCAAGTCCATTACTTTTTAAGAACTCTTTTAAATCCGTATCATTCATCTCAATAAAAGATTCTACTGTTTTTACTTGTTCTGGCTCATTAAACCTTTGCTGTAAATCATTCTGTTTTCCCAACTCTGCTTCTCTTGAGTCTACAGCATTTATGCAATACTCTTTAATTTTATTTAGTTCGTCATTAGTAATATTTCCCTTTAACACTATAACTCTTGCACTTTTAACTATATGTTTATCCTCTTGAGTTAAAATTTGTATACATTGAGCAGCTGAATCTGCCCTCTGGTCATATTGTCCAGGCAAAAATTCAATAGCAAATACAGTATCGTACTTTTGAATATCTAACTCTTCATCATAAACCTGATCTACTGTAGGTTCAGAAAATATTGTATTCCTTGACATTAGGTACTGCTCCTTGGTTATTCCCATAACATCATATCTATTAACTAGTCTAAGCCCATCCAAGTTCGATATACCTAAATTTGTTTTTATATCTCTTAATCTTTTTTCACCTTCAACATTATAGTTCGCTTTTTTTTCTACATATAACCTATATATCTTATTTTTCATGATTAATACCTCCAAAATTTAAATTTATACGAATATTAAGCAATGATTTTATATTATAATTCGTTATAATCACATTATAATATACTTCGTCTAATTATAAAAGCATATTTTATAATAAAGTGATTTTTAATTTTTCTATAATATTATTAAATTACGAAATTTAACACGTATAGTAATTATGAAATTTCTTATCTTAATAAGTTCCATACTTTTATTGTTTTAATACTAACAAAAAAAACAGGATGGCATAAATATGCCATCCTCAGGTTGTTTACAAACCCAGTATAATTTTTTTATTATACTGGGCTTTTTACATGCAATTATGCGATAGCATTTTGAGTTATGGATAAATTTAAAATAACAACTATCTTCTTAGTTAGAAAATCAAAAAACAGTAAAGATAGCAGGCTAGCTATCTTTTTCATATTCTGCACTGCTGCTGTAAGCAGACACTGCTCTTGCACATTTTCTAATCCACGCATATGGCAATAGCGAAGCCCATGCAGTTGTTTTGAATCTGCGAAGCTTCGCTCTATAGTTTCTTTTCTTCTTCTATATATATTTCTGCCTTTATCTGTTCTGGTGAACTTTACAACATCTTCTTTATACGTTTCCCAAACATGTCTTCTAATAGTTTTAAACTTGCTTTTTGCAGAAAAGCATTGAGCTCTGTTTGGACATATGTCGCAATATTTTGCATTACCAACATATTCTTTATATCCTTCTCTTGTTGTTGTTTTATAATGTAAAGCCCTTAAGTCAGGGCATACGTAAATGTCCTGCTCTTTAACATATTGGAATTTATTTTTTGTGTACATTCCTTTTGTATGTGGAGACCTACGGTATCCCATTACAGATTTTAATTCCCTCTCATATAGTTTTTTACATATAAGATTTGTAGCATAACCAGCATCTGCACCAACATATTTTGTATTAAAATTAAACTTTTTTATTTGCACATCTAATCTATCGATATAAGGATCAACATCATTTATGTTTCCAGGAGTAACATACACATCAGTAATTATATTATGTCTGCTATCGACAGTTCTGTGATCTAAATATGAGAAGCCTTCCGGCTTGCCATCTCTCATCATATATCCACTGTCAGGGTCGGTTGTGCTAACTTTAGTTTCTTTTATTTTGGTAACAGGTTCTTTTTCTTTTAAAGGTTTTTTACCATGGTTTATTCTATCTTCTTCTACTGCTTTATTAAGTTCAGCTATATATTCTTTCGGCGTTTTTTCAACTTCAATTTTCACAAGCTTTCGCTTATTAGCATTTGCTTTTAGGTGTGTAGAATCTGTGTAAAGTATTTTACCGGTTACCATCTTAAGATTTATAGCCTTAAATACTACTTTGTCAAATATTTTTTGAAACACATCTGTACCTTTAAACCGTCTACGTCTATTTTGGCTAATTGTTGAATGATCTGGAATAGGATCAGTAAGACTTAGTCCTAGAAACCATCTATAAGCCACATTTACTTCAATGTCCTTTACAAGTTGTCGTTCAGATTTTATTCCAAATAAGTACCCAATAAACAGCATTTTAAAAAGTATAATAGGATCTACGCCAGGTCTTCCATTATCTAAGCAGTAATATTTTTTAGTCAGTTCTCTTATAAAAGAGAAATCCATGTATTTATCTATATTTCTCAGAATATGGTCTTTAGGAACTAAATCTTCTAAATACACCATTTCTAGTTTTTGTTGTGTGAAGTTCTTTTCATTAATCATAATAATGCCCTCCGAATTATAAAGTTTGTATACTATATATATTCGACATTGATGTCCTAAAATCCTTTTTGAATATGAAAAAAACACTCCAATTTTAAATTAGAGTGTTTTACATTTTATGTTTGTCAACGGTCTGAGGATGGCATAAATATGCCATCCTGTTTTATTCTAAAACGTAAATTATAAAATTTAGTTTTTCTTTTCAAAATCATTTTCGTAATTTTTCAAAGTCTTTTTAACTAAAGCTCCAAGACCTAATAATGCAATTAAATTCGGTATAACCATTAATCCATTAAAAGTATCAGCGAGTTCCCAAACTAGATCAACCTTTAGAGCTGCACCTAATACTATAAACACAAGAACTAATCCTCTATATATCGTTAACGCTTTTTTCCCAAATAAGTATTTAACATTTGCCTCTCCAAAAAAATACCAGGCTACTATGGTAGAAAAAGCAAAGAAAAATAACGCTATAGCTACAAAGGGACCTCCAAGACTTCCCATACCATTCGAAAAAGCTTTTTGAGTTAACGCTATACCAGTAGTTTTTCCATCTAATGCTCCTGTAGTTAATATAACAAGTGCAGTTAATGTTAAAATTATAAAGGTATCAATAAATACACATACTATTGCAACGAGTCCCTGCTCAGTTGGATGATTAACTTTTGCAACTGCGTGTGCATGTGGTGTTGACCCCATTCCAGCTTCATTAGAAAATAAACCTCTTGCAATGCCGTATCTCATAGCTTCTTTTACGCCAACTCCTATTAAACCGCCAGTAGCCGCTTTAGGGTTAAAAGCTCCTACAAATATCATTTTAAATGCCGGTCCTAAATTAGCAAAATTCATTATAATGATTCCTAAGCTACCTAATATATAAAATATAGCCATAAATGGAACTACTTTTTCAGTAAAGGCTGCAATTCGGCCTACTCCTCCAATAAAAATCATACCCGCTAATGCTGCAACTATCACACCAATGAATATACGAACATTGGTATTTGAGCTTATTGCTGCACTTATTGAGTTAGATTGCACCATATTTCCTATAAATCCTAATGCAATTATTATAGTTACTGAAAAAAATGCTGCCAACTTTTTACTCCCAAGGCCTTTACTAATATAGTAAGCAGGTCCTCCCGTCACCTCACCGTCAACTGTCTGTTTGTACTTTTGACCAAGCACTGCTTCCGCAAAAATAGTTGCCATGCCAAAGAAAGCACTTAGCCACATCCAGAATATAGCACCCGGTCCTCCTGATGCTATAGCCGTTGCGGCTCCTGCTAAATTTCCTGTTCCTACTTGAGCCGCTATTGAAGTTGTCATTGCTTGAAAGGATGACATTCCATCTTTTCCTGCTTTATTTCCGAATTTAACTCCTCCAAAAGTCTTTTTAAATGCATCTTTAAATTTTCTTACTTGAACAAATTTTAACGTTATCGTAAAATAAATTCCAGTACCACATAACAAAAATATTAGTACATACCCCCACAAAACACCGTTAATACCTTTAATAATTGATAAAAAGTCCATAAACACACGCTCCTTCTAGTTATTAAAATTTTTTCAGATAAAAAATTTCTTGTGTAAAGAATATATTTATACCAATTAATACTCTGTGAGACCATTATTTTTTAAAACACGCAAAAAAATAGAGATCAAAATGAAATGACCTCTTGAAAATAACCCTGTCCTTTTACCTGAGAGTTTCACTAATGCACTATTTAATTGCATATAAATAATATGTAATTAAATAATGTTTAGCTTTCTCCTTCGGTGCTTATATAAGTCTCTCCAGAGGTTCGTCCGATATCAGTACTTCTCCAAAAATGGATACCTGAAAGTTTAACTTCTTCGGTGGATGTTATACATCTCTCTCCAAATATCTTCACCCGAAATTATTAATTTGTAATACTTCGCATGACTATACCATATTATTCATTTTTAGTCAATAAAAAAACACTCACTATAAAGTGAGTGTTTTTTGGTACGACTAAGCCTATAAGCCGAGTCCTGTATTAGACAATCATCTATCTAGGCCCATTGTTACCAATAGGCTCAAGCGATACACCCGAGAACGAGACGGGCAGCCTCATAATGTTCTCCTATTCGATCTTGCTCCAGGTGGGGTTTACATAGCCGCAAAGTCGCCATTGCGCTGGTGAGCTCTTACCTCGCCTTTCCATCCTTGCTAGTACATTCAAAAATTTAGAAAAACTAAACTTTTGAATGCCTTTAGCGGTATATCTCTGTTGCACTTTCCTTAAAGTCACCTTCACTGGGTGTTATCCAGCACCCTGCCCTATGGAGCTCGGACTTTCCTCTCCTAATTATCGCACGCAATAATTAGCAGCGATTGTCTGGCTTACTCGTAAAACCAATGATATCATACTATTAAAATAAAAGCAAATAGTATTTTATTATTACTTAACTTTATATGGATCATGTGTATTTTTAGAAATTATAACCTCATTGTCATATCCATTTTCTATCAGTTGCTTTTTGAACTTTTCTGCAAATATTATGAGTGGTGTCCACTCAGTTGCAAAATGCCCAGCATCAATCAGCGCTATGTTTTCTTCTAATAAATTACTAACATGATGGTATTTAGTATCTCCTGTAATAATGCAATCTGCACCCAATTTTATGCTCTCCTCAAAAAAGTCTTCTCCACTGCCATTTATAATTGCAATGGTTTTTATTACTTTATTATGGTCGCCTGCATACCTAATATACTCAGTATTTAAAAGTTCTTTAACCTTTTCACATAAGGACATTAATAAAATTGGGGTATCTAGAATCACTAGCCTTCCAATACCATTATCACCATTATTATACCCTTGAATTGTTGAATTCTCTATTACCTTATAATTAGTAAACCCTAAAATTTCTGTGACAATATCATTAAGTCCACCTTTAACTGAATCTAAATTTGTATGACTAGCATATACATTTATACCATTCACAATTAGCTCAATAATTTTTTTTCCTACTAAAGTGTCTGTGGTAATAGTTTTGGGTTTAACAAAAAGAAGAGGATGATGAGTCAATATAAAATTGCACCCCTTATTCTTTGCCTCGCGAATCACGTCCATTGTACAATCTAATGCAATTAAAATTTTTGTAACCTGCGCATCTTTGTCCCCAACCATTAATCCTACATTATCATAATCCTCTTTTAGTATATGTGGAGCAACCTGCTGCATAATATGCTCAATAGTACTTACTTTTAAAAGCATTTCAAAAACTCCTTAAGCCGTATTATAACAAGATAAAGTTGTTTTTTCCTATTTTCAGATAAAATTGTATCTTCATTTAAAGTATCATATATTTTTGAATATTTTTGCAACTTATATTCTATAAATTTTTGCATTACTAATTGTTTTTTATCTAATAATATTTTACTTATCTCGTAATATATACTGTCTACTTCTACTGGTTTAGTATTATACCTTGCCTTGATAATTTCATAAAATCTACCATCATCATTGCAAATTTCTTCATCAAGGATATCATATCCAGCGACATATAAATATCCTCTCAAAACCTCAGCATTTTGAACTGGCTGAAGTATCATATATTTAAATTGTTTAACAACATCTAAGTCAGCTTCTAAAATGTCTCTTATTAAATTACCACCCATTCCTGCAATAATAGCTACCTGGACTTCTCCCTTTTCAACTGTAGATAGTCCACTTCCCAGTCTACAAGTAATTTGACCACACATATTATTGTGAATAATATTATTTTTGGCCTTCTCAACAGGCCCTTTATTTATATCAGAGGCAATAGCTTTTTTTATTACACCATTTTTCACTAAATTAATAGGAACATACCCATGATCCGTGCCTACGTCGATAACACTATCACATTCTTCTATCATACTTGCAATCCATTTTAATCTTATACTAAGCTCCATATCTCTCATCCTTATCTAAAATTTATTAATATTTTAAACTGCAATATTAAAAATATCATTGCCACAATTAGTGCCATATAAATATATTTATATGCTGATTTCCTATCATGTTTTGCGCAAAAATAACTTGCATAATACATACAAAAAAGCAACGCCATATTTAATACCCCGTAAATCATCTGAGTAAATGCAAATTGTTTGCCTGTCCCCATTTGTATTGGATTAAAATTCGCATCAAAGTTTAAGGGCATAATATTAGGTATATTACGTTTCAAATATAGTATAAGTGGATTTAAGGTTAATATTATTATTATTATACTTACACCCATTAAAGGTAAAATGAAGTGCTTGTCTTTATGAAGATTATAGCTATTATTTACTTTATATTTCCACTCTACCACATGTATATCATGATGTATTAAAGTTTCCTCAAATTTTTTATAATCTAGAGGCGAAACTGCATAATTCATGTTTTTAGTTTTTATGTAAAAAACATTTTTATTATTTGTAACAAACATTCTACACATTCCTATTTTTTCAATTACAAATCTACCCATTGCAAAATTATTCGTAGCTATACCATTAAGCTTAACTCCCTCAATTGTACCAGTTGAGATAGTGTATCCTCCAATTTCATTTAATGGTATAATTATTTTTTTTAATGATCCAACAGCATAAATTTTAAGATTTTCGTCATCAATAGTACATTTAAGTGATGCATAAAGCAAGATGTAATATACTTGATATATATTACAAGACACTAATAAGACCTTTAATAAACTAACTACAATGTATGAATTAGTAAACCTGAGCACTATTAATATTAATATATTATATAATGCAGTCGTGAGCAAAATAAACCCTAAACCGCGTCCCCTCTTTGATATGTACTTTCCCATTTAATCACCTTCTAAAGCATATTATAGCATATTTAAACCGACCTTGTAAATATTCATACATGATTCTACATGGAGTAGAAAAAACACCTTAAATAAGGTGTTTTCTTAAGTATACTGTTCTAATCTAAGTAATCTTTTAGTTTTTTACTTCTACTTGGGTGCCTTAATTTACGTAAAGCCTTTGCTTCAATTTGTCTAATTCTTTCACGAGTTACATTAAACTCTTTTCCAACTTCCTCGAGGGTCCTTGCCCTTCCATCATCTAGTCCAAATCTTAATCTTAAAACCTTTTCTTCTCTAGGAGTCAAAGTATCTAAAACGTTGATTAATTGCTCTTTTAACATTGTAAATGCAGCAGCTTCCGCTGGTGCAAGAGCATCATCGTCAGGAATAAAATCGCCTAAATGACTATCTTCTTCTTCACCTATAGGAGTCTCTAGCGATACTGGCTCTTGTGCGATTTTCATAATTTCTCTAACTTTTGCTACAGGCATTTCCATTTTTTCAGCAACTTCATCTGGTTGGGGTTCACGTCCGAGTTCTTGTAGCAATTGCCTTGAAACTCTAATAAGCTTATTTATAGTTTCAACCATATGTACAGGTATCCTTATAGTTCTTGCTTGGTCGGCTATTGCTCTAGTTATTGCCTGTCTAATCCACCATGTAGCATAAGTACTAAATTTAAAGCCCTTTCTATAATCATATTTTTCTACGGCTTTTATTAGTCCTAAATTACCTTCTTGAATAAGATCTAAAAATAGCATTCCGCGACCAACATATCTTTTAGCTATACTTACTACGAGTCTTAAATTAGCCTCTGCTAGTTTTTTCTTAGCAGCTAGATCTCCTTCTTCGTTTCTTTTAGCAAGATCAATTTCCTCACTTGATGATAATAAAGCAACTTTTCCAATTTCTTTTAAATACATCCTAACAGGGTCGTCTATAGATACGCCTTCTGGTATGCTAACATCCAGTTCTTCAGTTTCTGGTTCAGTTTCAGCTTGAGCTCCAGTCGCAGGTGCAGCAGCTTGATGCATATCCCCAATAACCTCTATCTCCATTGATTCTAAAACTTCATAAACCTTTTCTATTTGTTCTGGACTTAAATCTATTTCATAAAGTTCTTCCATTATTTCTTTATAAGTTAAAGATCCTTTTTTCTTCCCTTTTTCCATAAGTTTTTTGACTATAGTCATTTTCGAACTTTTATCCTTCATCATATTACCTCCTTTCAAATTACTATAATTGTTTTAGATCTTTTTGCATTTCTATAAGTTTTTGAGCTAATTGTATAGATTCTTCTAACAAACCTTTTGATTCATATTGTTTGATTTTATTCATAATTTCTTTTTTCGACTCCTCTAACTTGAATTTTTTAAGTTCTTTAATGCAGTCATTTATAAGTTTTTTATGATCCTCTTCATCTCCTGAAAATTCAATTTCCATAGTATTTATCCACTCTTTTGTACATTCTATATCATTACATATAAATTCAATTTTTTTAGTTTTTTCATCTTTTGTTAAGTTTTTATATTTAACAATTAATGTATATATACTTTTATGACTTTGAAGTACCAATTGTTCTAGGTCCAAGTTTTCTGTGATATAATTACAATTTTCTTCATTTATAAACATAAATTTCAACAAATTTCTTTCAGCCTTAATATAAGCTGGCTCTAAGTATAATTTTTGTCCAAAATCTTGTTGCATATTCATTTTTTTGGTTTTTTTTGCATTTTTGTTGATTTCGTCACTTAGTAGGTCATATATTGCCTGTTCTTTGATGCCTGTTTCCTCAGAAACCTTTTTTATATAAACATCTTTTTCGACAGGATCTAAATCTGCAATAATTTCAGTAACCTTTTTCACATATTGTATTATCATTTCACTATTTGAAAAATTTATTCCGTCACCTGCTCTTTTAATCCTATAATATATTAAGGGGAGAGCATCATCCACTAATTTCTGAAAAGCCTGCTTTCCGTTGTTTTTTATATATTCATCAGGATCCTTATCCTTTGGAACTATCAGCACCCTTAAATCAAAACCTTCAGTCCTTAATATCTCAAGTCCCCTTAATGTTGCTGCTTGGCCTGCTACATCAGCATCATATGAAATAATAACTTTGTCTACATGTTTTTTCAATAATTTTGCTTGATTAATAGTAAGTGCCGTCCCAAGGGACGCAACTGCATTTGAAAACCCATATTGATGAAGTGAAATACAATCCATATATCCCTCTACAATTATTATTGTTCGAGACCTATTATTTTTTATTACAAAATTCAATCCATAAAGGTGTAGCCCCTTATGAAATAATGGTGTCTCAGGTGAATTTAAATATTTAGGTTTTGAATCATCTAAAACCCTTCCTCCAAATCCGATGACGCTGCCTTTATAATCAAACACAGGAAACATTATTCTATTTCTAAACCTATCGTAATAGGAATTTTTAGAACTTTTAATAATTAATCCTATACTAAGTAAATCTAATTCGGAGTAGCCTTTCCTTTTCAGGTATAATAACAATCCATCCCATTTATCAAACGAAAACCCTAAACCAAATTTTTTCATAGTAACTTCCGTAATGCCTCGGTTTAATAAATATGTTTCAGCCTTCTTGTCCTTTCTTAAATTGTCATAAAAATACCTAGCCGCTGCTACATTAATGTTGTACATTTTTTTATACATGTCTTTTTGAACATTATTTTCCTCATTGTCCATTTCTATACTAATGTTAGCTCTCTCAGCGAGTACCCTTGCTGCTTCAGGAAAATTTACATTCCTATCCTTCATAATATAACTGATTACATTCCCAGCTTCACCACATCCAAAGCATTTATAAATTTGCTTTTCCTCAGACACTGTGAAAGAAGGACTCTTCTCATTATGAAAAGGACAAAGACCAATATAATTTCGCCCCGCTTTCTTAAGTTTAACTCTTTCAGATATTACATCCACAATATCATTTTGTTCCTTAATTTTTCGGATAACATCTTCAGCAATCAATAGATTATTACCACCTTACTTATATAAGTTACAATATAATTTTATTCGACAAAAAAGTGTATTATCCTTCTTTAAAATCATTTTTTTTAAAAAAAATTATGTTTGCTTATACTATATTCTTTATAAAACACAAATTTCCTTCAATATTTGTATTTTTTATTTTTTATTTTTTATTTATAAATTTTATATTAATATGTTTTCCAAACCCAATATTTGTTTCTATCGTAATTTAATAAATAACAACCCTAGGCACATATAAATCATTAAAAAGCATTAAACAATAGTCATCACTCATACCAGAAATATAATCTGCTACCCCTGTATGTAGACCTTCATACTTAACTATGCTTTTATAAAAGTCCGGCATAGCCAGTGGATTATTATAGTAATGTTTAAATACATGTGTTACCACAAATTGTGATTTTTGTCTTTCTGCCTTTAAGATTTCACCTTTGTATATATTTTCAAACATAAAATTTCTTAAATCACCCAATGCACTTCCAACACCTTCACTAAGTGATACATCTATATCCCCTATATCTAAGTTATTTATAGTGTTATAAATACAGTCTTTAACTAAAGTATCTATCCGCTTGCCATGATTTGCCCCTAATACTTCAATAGCACCTGGAGGTAGCATTGCTTCAGTTAACAATCCTGCTCTTATAGAATCGTCTATATCATGATTTACGTATGCAATCTTGTCACTATACCTAACAACCTGACCTTCAAGTGTTGAAGCCTTTCCAATTTTAGAAGAAAACCCACTATGATTGAGAATTCCATCTAGTACTTCCGCGCTCAAATTAAGCCCAGCACCTAATTTTTCAATTTTTGTTAAAACTCTAATGCTATTTTCATTGTGCCTAAATCCTTGTGGCAAAATATCATTAAGCACCTCTTCACCATTATGAGCAAAAGGTACGTGCCCTATATCATGACCCATTGCTATAGCTTCTATTAAATCTTCATTTAAGCCTATGCCTCTCCCTATAGTTTTAGCTATCTGTGCAACTTCTAAGGTATGTGTTAATCTTGTTCTATAGTGATCACTACTAGTCTTTATGTATACTTGGGTTTTATGCTTCAATCTTCTAAATGATTTACTATGTATTATCCTATCTCTATCCACCATATAACAGGTTCTTACCTCATCCTTATCCTCTAATACTTTCCGTCCTTTTGAGTTTAGAGATAACGCCCCATATCGTATAATGCTATTACCTTCATTAGTTTCTATTTTTTTGCGAATATCCATGGTTTTCCTCCTAAATTTAGGCATCTTCTAAAAACGGCTGATAAGTATACTTATTATTTTTTAAAGACGCCTTAGTTAGTATTCTACGAATTAAATTAATTTCCCTTTTTTAATGTTAAATGTATAATATTAAAGTTTTATTAATATCCTAATAATGTAATAATTTTTTAGGAGTGTTAAGATGCCATCTACGGCTAAAAACTTTAATAACATAAATTTATTGTCTGCCGAAAATGTAAAAAGACACATTCTGCCTCAATATAACTTAACTAATGCTGATATCACGCAAATCAAATTTAAAGATACAGATAAACAAAGGGCTGTATATAAAGTTCAAGACTTTAATAAATGCTATTGTTTAAAAAAAGTTTATTATTCTATAAACGATTTATTATTTGTATACTCAGCTATAGAGTGGTTATACAGAAATAATATCCATGTACCTCGCATCCTTCCCACAAACACAAATAACAGATTTGTAAACTATAATAATATGTTATTTATACTCACCCCCTGGATTAATGGTATAAAATGTGATTATGATAATATTAATCATATTCTATTATGTAGTACCAATCTTGCAAATATGCATAAAGTCAGCATTAACTTTATGCCTATATATGGAAGTTCCATAAAAGAGGACTTTAGCCCTTTGAGCCCTTCCATATATAAACACTATGAAGGCCTTCTTAATTCCTCTAATTTGGCTTATAAATATAATGATGCCTTTTCAAATCTATATCTTAATCATTTTGAAATAAGTAGTAAGCTAGCTAAATATTCTGCAAACATTGCTTATGATATCAACCCCAATAATCTTACAAAATCATTATGCCACCTTGACTATGTTAATAAAAATATTATATTTGATACTAATAATGAAATATGGGTAATTGATTTTGATAAATGTAGAAATGACTTTTGCGCCCATGATATTTCCTATTGTTTAAGGCGCTTACTGAAAAGAGATAGTACAAAATGGGATTTAGAGCTAGCAATAAATTTTTTAGAATTATATGATAAAATCCTACCTTTAACCTTGGATGATTACAAATATATTTTTGTTTATTTGGCATTCCCACAAAGATATTGGAAAATATCAAGAGATTATTATGGTAATATTAACAAGTGTAATAAAAAAGCCTTCTTACGCCTGCTAGATAACGCAACTAACAATAATGAATATCAATTAGATTTTGTTGAAAAGTTTAAAACGTATATTAAAAATAAATTTAAAATAACATAATAAATTTGATATTTAAATTCTGTTAAAAGTAAAAAGCCACTGCTTTGCAGTGGCTCAGGTTGTTTACAAACCCAGTATAATTTTTTTATTATACTGGGCTTTTTACATGCAATTATGCGATAGCATTTTGAGTTATGGATAAATTTAAAATAACAACTATCTTCTTAGTTAGAAAATCAAAAAACAGTAAAGATAGCAGGCTAGCTATCTTTTTCATATTCTGCACTGCTGCTGTAAGCAGACACTGCTCTTGCACATTTTCTAATCCACGCATATGGCAATAGCGAAGCCCATGCAGTTGTTTTGAATCTGCGAAGCTTCGCTCTATAGTTTCTTTTCTTCTTCTATATATATTTCTGCCTTTATCTGTTCTGGTGAACTTTACAACATCTTCTTTATACGTTTCCCAAACATGTCTTCTAATAGTTTTAAACTTGCTTTTTGCAGAAAAGCATTGAGCTCTGTTTGGACATATGTCGCAATATTTTGCATTACCAACATATTCTTTATATCCTTCTCTTGTTGTTGTTTTATAATGTAAAGCCCTTAAGTCAGGGCATACGTAAATGTCCTGCTCTTTAACATATTGGAATTTATTTTTTGTGTACATTCCTTTTGTATGTGGAGACCTACGGTATCCCATTACAGATTTTAATTCCCTCTCATATAGTTTTTTACATATAAGATTTGTAGCATAACCAGCATCTGCACCAACATATTTTGTATTAAAATTAAACTTTTTTATTTGCACATCTAATCTATCGATATAAGGATCAACATCATTTATGTTTCCAGGAGTAACATACACATCAGTAATTATATTATGTCTGCTATCGACAGTTCTGTGATCTAAATATGAGAAGCCTTCCGGCTTGCCATCTCTCATCATATATCCACTGTCAGGGTCGGTTGTGCTAACTTTAGTTTCTTTTATTTTGGTAACAGGTTCTTTTTCTTTTAAAGGTTTTTTACCATGGTTTATTCTATCTTCTTCTACTGCTTTATTAAGTTCAGCTATATATTCTTTCGGCGTTTTTTCAACTTCAATTTTCACAAGCTTTCGCTTATTAGCATTTGCTTTTAGGTGTGTAGAATCTGTGTAAAGTATTTTACCGGTTACCATCTTAAGATTTATAGCCTTAAATACTACTTTGTCAAATATTTTTTGAAACACATCTGTACCTTTAAACCGTCTACGTCTATTTTGGCTAATTGTTGAATGATCTGGAATAGGATCAGTAAGACTTAGTCCTAGAAACCATCTATAAGCCACATTTACTTCAATGTCCTTTACAAGTTGTCGTTCAGATTTTATTCCAAATAAGTACCCAATAAACAGCATTTTAAAAAGTATAATAGGATCTACGCCAGGTCTTCCATTATCTAAGCAGTAATATTTTTTAGTCAGTTCTCTTATAAAAGAGAAATCCATGTATTTATCTATATTTCTCAGAATATGGTCTTTAGGAACTAAATCTTCTAAATACACCATTTCTAGTTTTTGTTGTGTGAAGTTCTTTTCATTAATCATAATAATGCCCTCCGAATTATAAAGTTTGTATACTATATATATTCGACATTGATGTCCTAAAATCCTTTTTGAATATGAAAAAAACACTCCAATTTTAAATTAGAGTGTTTTACATTTTATGTTTGTCAACGGTCTGAGCCACTGCTTTGCAGTGGCTCAGGTTGTTTACAAACCCAGTATAATTTTTTTATTATACTGGGCTTTTTACATGCAATTATGCGATAGCATTTTGAGTTATGGATAAATTTAAAATAACAACTATGTTCTTAGTTAGAAAATCAAAAAACCTTAAAGATAGCAGGCTAGCTATCTTTTTCATATTCTGCACTGCTGCTGTAAGCAGACACTGCTCTTGCACATTTTCTAATCCACGCATATGGCAATAGCGAAGCCCATGCAGTTGTTTTGAATCTGCGAAGCTTCGCTCTATAGTTTCTTTTCTTCTTCTATATATATTTCTGCCTTTATCTGTTCTGGTGAACTTTACAACATCTTCTTTATACGTTTCCCAAACATGTCTTCTAATAGTTTTAAACTTGCTTTTTGCAGAAAAGCATTGAGCTCTGTTTGGACATATGTCGCAATATTTTGCATTACCAACATATTCTTTATATCCTTCTCTTGTTGTTGTTTTATAATGTAAAGCCCTTAAGTCAGGGCATACGTAAATGTCCTGCTCTTTAACATATTGGAATTTATTTTTTGTGTACATTCCTTTTGTATGTGGAGACCTACGGTATCCCATTACAGATTTTAATTCCCTCTCATATAGTTTTTTACATATAAGATTTGTAGCATAACCAGCATCTGCACCAACATATTTTGTATTAAAATTAAACTTTTTTATTTGCACATCTAATCTATCGATATAAGGATCAACATCATTTATGTTTCCAGGAGTAACATACACATCAGTAATTATATTATGTCTGCTATCGACAGTTCTGTGATCTAAATATGAGAAGCCTTCCGGCTTGCCATCTCTCATCATATATCCACTGTCGGGGTCGGTTGTGCTAACTTTAGTTTCTTTTATTTTGGTAACAGGTTCTTTTTCTTTTAAAGGTTTTTTACCATGGTTTATTCTATCTTCTTCCACTGCTTTATTAAGTTCAGCTACATATTCTTTCGGCGTTTTTTCAACTTCAATTTTCACAAGCTTTCGCTTATTAGCATTTGCTTTTAGGTGTGTAGAATCTGTGTAAAGTATTTTACCGGTTACCATCTTAAGATTTATAGCCTTAAATACTACTTTGTCAAATATTTTTTGAAACACATCTGTACCTTTAAACCGTCTACGTCTATTTTGGCTAATTGTTGAATGATCTGGAATAGGATCAGTAAGACTTAGTCCTAGAAACCATCTATAAGCCACATTTACTTCAATGTCCTTTACAAGTTGTCGTTCAGATTTTATTCCAAATAAGTACCCAATAAACAGCATTTTAAAAAGTATAATAGGATCTACGCCAGGTCTTCCATTATCTAAGCAGTAATATTTTTTAGTCAGTTCTCTTATAAAAGAGAAATCCATGTATTTATCTATATTTCTCAGAATATGGTCTTTAGGAACTAAATCTTCTAAATACACCATTTCTAGTTTTTGTTGTGTGAAGTTCTTTTCATTAATCATAATAATGCCCTCCGAATTATAAAGTTTGTATACTATATATATTCGACATTGATGTCCTAAAATCCTTTTTGAATATGAAAAAAACACTCCAATTTTAAATTAGAGTGTTTTACATTTTATGTTTGTCAACGGTCTGAGCCACTGCTTTGCAGTGGCTTTTTACTTTTAATTGATTAATTACATTTAAATATTATTTTTTTCTCGGATTATTTATTTCAGCTTGAGCCGCTGCAAGTCTTGCAACCGGAACTCTAAATGGTGAACATGATACATAATCAAGTCCTACATTATGACAGAATTCAACAGAAGATGGATCTCCACCATGTTCTCCACATATCCCAAGTTTTATACCAGGATTAGCCTCTCGTCCAAGAACAGCTGCCATTTTGACGAGTTTGCCTACTCCTGTTTGATCTAATTTTTGGAATGGATCAAATTCATAAACTTTCTTTTCATAGTAATGTTTTAAGAAGTTTCCAGCATCATCTCTTGAAAATCCAAAAGTCATTTGTGTTAAGTCATTTGTTCCAAACGAGAAGAAATCAGCTTCTTTTGCTATTAAATCAGCTGTAAGTGCGGCTCTTGGTATTTCAATCATTGTACCAACCATGTATTTTAAATCAATGCCTGACTCAGCTATGATTTGATCAGCTACCCTTACTACTATCTCTTTAACATATTTTAATTCTTTAACTTCCCCAACTAAAGGAATCATTATTTCTGGAACAATATTGTATCCTTTTCTAGTCTTAACATCTATAGCTGCTTCAATAACCGCTCTAGTTTGCATCTCAGCTATCTCAGGATATGATACTGCAAGTCTGCATCCTCTATGTCCCATCATTGGGTTAACTTCATGCAATGATTCAACAGTAGCTTTTAACTCTGCAAAAGTTATTCCCATGTCTCTTGCTAATTCTTTTATATCTTCATCAGCATGCGGTAAAAATTCATGTAGCGGTGGATCTAAAAATCTGATTGTAGTTGGTCTTTCTTCAACTTCTTCATAGATTCCTATAAAGTCCTCTCTTTGCATTGGTAATAATTTTTGTAATGCTAATCTTCTTGAATCTTCATCTTTAGCAACAATCATTTCTCTTATAACCATTATTCTATCGGTATCAAAGAACATATGCTCTGTTCTACATAGTCCTATACCTTCAGCTCCATATTTAACTGCTTGAGCAGCATCCCTTGGAGTGTCGGCATTAGTTCTAACTTTTAATCTTCTTATTTCATCAGCCCAGCCCATAAATATTTCAAAATAACCATTTATTTCAGGCTCAACCGTTTTAATTGTTCCAGCGTATACATTCCCTGTACTTCCATCCATTGAAATAAAGTCGCCTTCATTATATATCGTTTGTCCAATTTGGAAACTCTTAGCTTGTTCATTAACTTTTAAGTCTGAGCATCCAGCAACACAACAAGTCCCCATTCCTCTTGCAACAACCGCAGCGTGCGATGTCATTCCACCTCTCACTGTTAAGATACCTTCTGCAGCAACCATACCTTCGATGTCTTCTGGTGAGGTCTCAAGCCTTACAAGGATAACTTTATTTCCAGCTTCATGTTTAATTTTTGCATCTTCAGCTGTAAAGTAAACTTTTCCACAGGCAGCTCCAGGAGATGCTGGTAAGCCTTTAGCTATTACTATAGCTTTCTTTAATTCTTTTGCATCAAAGTTAGGGTGGAGTAATGTATCTAGTTGTTTTGGCTCGACCTTCATTATAGCTTCTTTCTTTGATAACATTCCTTCTTCAACGAGTTCTACCGCAATTTTTAGTGCAGCTTGCACCGTTCTCTTACCGTTTCTTGTTTGTAAAAAGTATAATTTTCCATCTTCGATTGTAAACTCCATATCTTGCATATCTTTGTGGTGAGTTTCGAGAGTCTTAACAATTCCCATGAATTCTTCATATACTTTTGGCATATCTTTTTCAAGTTGTGATATATCTTGTGGTGTTCTTATCCCTGCAACGACGTCTTCCCCTTGTGCATTCATTAAGTACTCAGCATATATCCTTTTTTCTCCTGTAGATGGATTTCTTGAGAAAGCAACACCCGTTCCTGATGTTTCTCCTTTGTTACCAAATACCATTTCTTGAACGCTTACCGCAGTTCCCCAATTTCCTGGAATATCATTTAATCTTCTATATACATTTGCACGAGGATTATCCCATGATCTAAATACTGCCGAAACAGCCTCTATTAACTGACTTTTAGGATCACTTGGAAATTCTTCACGTTTATATTCTTTGTAGAATTCTTTAAATTGTTTAACTAATTCTTTTAGGTCACTCGCATCTAATTCTGTATCAAATTTTACGCCTTTTTCTTCTTTCATTTTATCCATCATGTTTTCAAAGTTTCTTTTTTCAATATTCATAACAACATCAGCAAACATTTGGATAAACCTTCTGTAAGAGTCATAAGCAAATCTTGGATTATTCGTTAATTTTGCCATAACTTCTACTGTATCATCATTTAATCCAAGATTTAAGATCGTATCCATCATACCAGGCATCGATGCTCTTGCCCCAGATCTAACTGATACAAGTAATGGATTTTCTAAACTTCCAAACTTCTTTCCTGTAATGTTTTCAAGTTCAGCCATTTTAGCATGAATTTCATGAGTAATCTCGGATGCAATCAATTGACCATCTTCATAGTATTTATTACAAGCTTCTGTAGTTACTGTGAATCCCTGTGGAACCGGAATCCCAAGACTTGTCATATCTGCAAGATTTGCACCTTTCCCACCTAAAAGGTTTTTCATTGACATATTACCTTCGCTAAATAAGTATACATATTTTCTGTTTTCCATTTTAACCCAACTCCTTCTAAATTATATATGATAATTAGTATATAAATATACCATTAACTACAATCAACACCATATTAACGAGATTTCGGAAGGAAAGTCCCCTTATGAATTCGTTAATGTTACAGATTCGCAGAAGATTATTTAACTATACTCAGGCTTTTTAAAATGGTATATATTTGAAATAAAACGTTTCCACAAAATGATATTATACTAAATTTTTACATACCCTTCCTACTATTATACCACGTTTTTACAATCAAATGTATCATAATTTAATCACTTTTTGTTTAAGATATAGTTAGATTTTCACTTATATAAAGCCAGCAACTAATAAGTTGCTGGCTTTATATAAGTGAAAATAGCATTGATCAAAGTTTTAAAATATAGAAAAGAGAGTACATTAGTTACTCTTTTTCTTCTTCTTTTTTCTGCTCATCAAATTTTACAGTATATTGATATACATTTTCATTATTGATATCTTTGATATCTTTGCTACCTTTGCTAAGACTGTCTTTTGTATCATTAATTTTTTCTATTACATCTTCACTTATATCACTCACTTTGCCTTTTACATCTTCAACTGTGTTTTTTATAATAGTATTAATAAACTCCACAGAACCGTCCTCTTTAGTTATCTCAATATTAACCTTTGTGATTACTGCTGTTAATAATCCTATGCCAATTAAAGAAGGCATATATAATCCAACGAGACCTGCTGCAATACCAGCATTAACAGGTATATCTATAATCACAGTTTCATCTTTTTTTATTTTTATTCTTGTTACATTTCCTTTTCGTGCTATATTCTTTATCCAAGTTACAAATTCATCCTTAGTCGTGTACATTTCTTTCATATTAAATTTTTCAGTTTTTTTTTGTTTTGCTTCGATATAAATCAAAGCATTAACTACATCACCATCACATTCTTCTAAAGCTTCCTTAGCATCAGTGTACGTAACTCCTGTTCGTTCTTTAACAATATCAATCTTCTCTAGTGTAATTTCTGCCATTAAAATATTCCTCCTTATAATTTATCCAGTTGTAAATAACAATTATTCATTGTTATTCACCCACTTATAAAAGTGGGCGACTTTCCTTTTGAAATGTCATTAAGTAATTAAACATTTCTAAGCTCTTCGGCTTACGTGTATAATTTTGGGAAATAATAAAGGATAAAATTTTATACAACTCGAGCTTGGATGTTTTTGAAACAATAATTCTATTAATTTTATCCATACCAAAATTGTTTAAGAATTTTAATGTATTATATGTAGGATTTGAAATATATATACTATTTAATTTTTCACACTCTTTACAAATTGGACCATAAGATATTAAATCAATGTTATTAGACATGGTTATTTTTTTTCTACATTTAACGCAGTAGTTAAAATTTAATGCATAACCTGTTGCCTTTAGAATTCTTATTTCAAAAGTTCTGGCTAGGACTTCTATATCCATAACGTCATTTTTTATGAAATAAAAGGCAGTAACTAAATTTATAAAAAGTTCTTTATTAACCTCTTCATTCTCCATTGTTATATCAATTAATTCATTAAAATACGAGGCATAAGTAATTGTATCTAGGTCCCTTAATAATTGCTGAAAAGAATCTATAATTGTAATTTCATTTATTGTATATAAATTTTTCCCTTTAAAAAGCACAAATTCTCCATAGCAGCAAGGTAAGGTCGATGATATATATCTGCTTTTATTTTTTCTGGCTCCCTTTGCTATGGCTGTTATTTTTCCAAATTCTTCAGTAAAAAGCCAAACTAACTTGTCAGTCTCTTTAAACTCTTGTGTCTTTATAACAATGGCCCTAGTTTTTAAAATTGACAGAAAATCATCCCCTATTTATATCCTAACTCTTTCAATATACTTGAAGTATCTCTCCATTCCTTCTTTACCTTTACCCATAATCTCAGATGTATGTTTTCTCCTAATAATTTCATTATATCTTGTCTTGCATAAGTAGAAATTTGTTTTAGGGTTTTTCCACCTTTTCCAATTATTATTCCCTTATGAGAATCTTTTTCGCAAAGCAGATTAACTTCAATATTGTAGATCTCTTTTTTATCTCTTTTCATAGAAATAATTTCTACTGCTATTCCATGAGGCACTTCTTGCGATAATAATTTCAAAGCTTTTTCTCTTATAATTTCAGTAATAATGAATCTTTCTTGCTGATCTGTAATCATATCTTCTGGGTAATATAAAGGTCCCTCTGGAATGTGCTCTTCTACAAGTTTAGTAACTATATCAATATTTTTACCTTTTATGGCCGCAATTGGTATTATTTCTTTAAAATTAAAATACTCAGAATAACCTTGAATAGTTTTAGCTACCCTCTCTTGAGTATTCTCATCAATCTTATTAACTAATAAAAACACGGGTATCTTAGTATCTTTAAATTGTTCAAGAATATGCATATCACCTTTATCAATTTCATCTCCTGGCGTAGTTATAAATAATATAACATCTACTTCACTAGCAGATTGCTTTGCTACTTTAACCATATATTCTCCTAGTTTATGTCTAGGTTTATGCATTCCTGGAGTATCTACAAATATTATTTGAGATTCTTTAGTAGTTAAAATGGTTTGTATGTTATTTCTTGTAGTTTGGGGTCTATTAGACACAATTGATAATTTCTCCCCCATAATATAATTTATTAATGTAGATTTTCCTACATTAGGTCGTCCTATAATAGTTACGTATCCCGATTTAAACATATATCCTCCTTTTGATTATCTTTAGTAAATAGTATTTATTAATTATTTGTTATCTTACTTTAATAAATCTTCTTTAGTAAAAGCACCTGGTAAAATTTCATCCATAGTCTTAATTATATAATTTTCTTCATTTTTTACTAATATAATATCAATATCATTTGTGGCAAATTCTACTATAACTTGTCTGCAAATACCACATGGATAGGTATTAGTTGACATATCTCCAACTATAGCAATAGCCTTGATTTTTTTATGCCCCTCAGATACAGCTTTGAAAATTGCTGTTCTTTCGGCACAATTAGTAGCTCCATAGGAAGCATTCTCAATATTGCATCCAGTATATATTGACCCATCTTCAGTAACAACTGCTGCGCCTACCTTGAATTTCGAATATGGCACATATGCATTTACTCTAGCATCTATTGCTATTCTAGCTAACTTTTTATAATCCATTAGTACACTCCTATTCAAATAATTTGACAGTTATTCTTCACATATACACGAAAAATCACGTATACCAATTATATCACTAAATATTAGTATTTCAATAATATTATAATTATATTTCGGATATTAGTCATTAGACATAAAAAAATTAATTATCCTAAAATTTTAAATAGTAGCAATGTTAATAAAGTCCCAAAAACACCACCAAAAACCACTTCTAAGATAGAATGAATTTCTGAATCAACCCTACTTTGTGCAACAATTACAGCTAGCAAGTATGATAACACCATAATTAAAGGTTCATTCGTTAATAATGTTATGGCTGTAGCTACTGAAAAAGCTATGGTACTGTGACCGCTAGGCATTCCTCCTCTTAGTGGTGTTCCTTCGCCATAAATTGCCTTAACTATTACTGTAGCAATGCAAATTATAACCAGCATAAAAAAAATCATGTCAGGGTCAGATTTTTTAAGTTTTAACATAACTGTCATATTAAAGGGAGTTATTCTATCCCAAAATATCACATAACCAACTAAGACTGAATTTATAGCGGTTACTAGTACTGCGCCTGCAGCGACATTTTTAGCAATTTTGGCTAGTGGATGATAAAAATTTGTTGTAGCATCTATGGCACATTCTACTGCCGTATTTATCATTTCAGCAACTATGACCATTGTTATAGTCATGGTAATAATTAAAAGTTCAATCTTTGACAAATCATAAAAAAAAGTGGCAGTAAGCACTACTATTGTAGTTAACATATGTATCTTCATATTTCTTTGCGTGCGAATGGAATATATGATTCCTTCAATAGCATAATTAAAACTATCAACTAATTTCTTAACCTTCATCCTTAACCACCTTTAAAAATATTCTCATGCAGTAAGACACATGAAACTAACCATAAGTGTATCCTACCTAGATATTTTAAAATTGTTCAATATTTCTTCTTCTCTTTTTCTCATAATATCTTTTGGGTCTTCCTCCATGTGGTCATAACCTAACAGATGTAAAATTGAATGCACTGTAAGATACGCACATTCGCGAGTAAATGAATGACGGAACTCTTCACTTTGCTGCTTCGCTTTTTCCAGGGATAATGCAACATCCCCAATTACTAGCCTTTCATCATATAAATCACTTTGGTCAAATTCATAATTTACATACACATCTTTAAACACCTTATTTTCTGGATAATGTAACATAGGGAAAGATAGCACATCTGTAATTTTATCTATTCCCCTATGCTCTAGATTTATTTTTCTGATTTCTTCGTTGTCAATAAATATAACACTTACCTCATTATCTATAAAAAGTTTTTCTTCTTTAAGCGTATACTCAATGACATCTTTTATAATAGTTTCAAGTTCACTCGAAACTTCAATCTTATTTTGCCTATTATCAATAAAAATCATACTTATTTTTACTCCTTTATTCTAGCCTCATCTTTTTATCTTCATGTTCCTTATCTTTTTGCCATTTGTCCATTGGATACTCTATTCTCTCATGGTATATTCCAGAAAGCGCTTTTAAAAATGCCTTTCTTATCTTTTCTAAATCTTTTAAAGTTAAATCGCAATTATTTAGTTGCCCATCATTAAGTCTGCTTTTTATTAGCTTATTAACCATTTCCTCAACTTTACCTTTCGTAGGATTTGGAATTGATCTTACAGCTGCTTCCACTATATCTGACAACATTATAATTGCCGCTTCCTTGCTTTCAGGACTCGGTCCCTGGTATCTAAAATCTTCTTCTTTAATTTCATCTGGATTGTCACTAGAGTTTTTCATAGTTATATAAAAATAATTAACTAAAGTCGTCCCATGATGCTGCCTAATGATATCTTGAATTACTTTAGGTATTTTAAATTCTTTTGCAAGCTCTAACCCATCCTTTACATGAGAAATAATTATAAGTGTACTCAAATTTGCAGTTATTCTATCATGTGGATTATCATTCCCTAATTGATTTTCTTTGAAAAAATATGGTCTCTTTATCTTCCCAATATCATGATAATATGCAGCAGCCCTTGCAAGAACCGGATTCGCTCCAACAGCTTCTGCTGCAACCTCTGACAAGTTAGCTACAAGCACAGAATGATGATAACTTCCTGGCGCCTCCAAAAGTAGCCGCTTTAGTAGTGGGTGATTAGGGTTTGATAGTTCCAAAAGTTTCACTGTAGTCACTATATCAAAAAAGCTTTCAAAAAACGGCAAAAATCCTATAGTAAGTACCCCAGATATAAGACTTGCAAGATACACTAGTCCTGCCTTTTTTAAAACATCAATTATACTATTGCTTAGCAAAAATCCCATAGATAGATACACCATAAGGTTTATTATTGCAATATATATAGCTGAATATAATATATCGTTTCTTTGTTGCATTTTCTTTAATATCATTACCCCAACAATAGAATTTAGCACAGCTAATATTGTTATTTCAAAATTAAAATTAACTGCAACACTAATTAGAATGCAATTAAGAATATTTAGAGCTATTGATACTTCATCATCAATTAAAATGGTCATAAGCATTGGCACGCAAGCTAATGGAATTACAAACAAAGAAATTATGCCTAATGTCCTAGCCAGTAGTATAGCTATGATGCTAAGAAGATTAATCATAACTAATTTTTTTGTATCATTAAAAATTGCCGTATGATACTTATATAAATAAAACCATTGAAGTAATATTACTAGACATACAAGCGCTGCTACACTTGTATATAATGACCATTCAAAATTACTAGTATTATCTAGAAGCCCTAATGATTCTAAAAGTGTTTTTTGCTCTGAGGTTATTGGTTCGCCCTCTTTTACAATGATCTGATCCTTCTTAATCATAACAGGTTTAACATTTTTCCTTGCTTCTTCTATTAAGACATCTGTACTTTTTTTATCATAAATCGAATTAGGACGAACTTCTACATTTGCGACAGACATCCCTATTGTTCTTATTTCCTTAGGAAAATTTGAGTTATTAATAAGTGTAGCAATAATCCCCTTTGCCAATATAATTTCTTCAGGTTTATTTTCATTTATTGTTGTTATATCATAAAGGGTTGTTATCGTATCTTTAAGAAATATTTCTAATTCCTTGGCTTTTTTAATTTCTAAATTTACTAAAGTCTGATAATTTTCATCGGTAAAATTAGGAATTGGGTTGCTCTTTTTGAGTGAATCTATTTTTTCCTTTTCCGATAATGTTTTTTTAGAGGCGTCTACGCTATTATTTGTGGATGATTTACTAGTGTTTAACTGGGACACTGCTGAAAATAATTTACCGATATTTTCTATAGCCTTGTCATTTACTGAAACTTTAATTGTTTTTTTCCCTACACTCTCTACAGCTTTTGTTTTATTGATTTCTGTGGCTCCTTCATTTTCAACTTCCCTAGGAGCTTTTATATCTACTTTTGCAATACTTCCCACATTTATTGTATACTTTTTTGGAACTAAAGCTGTTACTAAAATTGAATACATTATAATCGCCGTAACTATAAAAATCAAATATGGTTTTGCTTTATTAAGCTTCATAAGTTCCCTTATATTTTTCATATCCCATCCCCACCTTTTCTTCTCGAGTAAACTATAAAAACATATTTTTTTCTTAATATTTAATGTTTTTGAGATGCATTATTTTTTTTCGGGTATACTCACTTTTTCGGGTGTTATTTCTCCTTCTGAAGCAATATTTTCTTCAGCAACTACCACCACTCTTATTAGATACTTATCTTTCTCCTTTTTTACATCTTTAATTTTATCTATTACCTTTACACTTTTATCTAAATTTTTTAAAATATTAGAATACATCCCCTCTACTACCTTACCCTCATCCGCAGGTATATTTTTTTCTTCAATTTCATAGTAGATTTCTTTATTTATAAACTTACTGTTATTTTCTATTTTATCATAATTACTATATGGAATTATGTTATTTTTTAGATAAATTTTTTTATTTGCAAATTTAATATATAGATTGCTTATACTGTTTCCTGTTTTAACCTTTGATATATTGTTTAATGGGACTTCTTTAATCTCCTCGTAAAAAGTTTTTGCTATAACTTCCCCCTTAGCATGTACAGGATAAACACTTTCCTCCTTGCCCTGCTCTCCTTTAACTAACAGCTCCCCCTTTTGTATCATTTTCCCGGCTTCTACAACGGCTGTACCTTCCGTAGTGTATACTCTAACTACCATACCATGTTTGCTTGCTACTAAATTACAGGGTGTTTGGTTACTAATTATAATAGGCGGTGATTGTCTTTCTATTACATCGACTTTTAGCTTAACACCGTCAATCCTTGCTTTTACCCACATTATTTCATCATTACTTCTTGTGATTTTATTTTCAATATCATAAACATCTATATTTTTCTTTTTAAGTCCTGGTCTTATCCCAAATCCTTTAATTTGTTGACGCAATTCATATGGGCTTATATAATTTTCCGTATTGATTTCTATATTCCATACAAATGTAGATAAATAATATATTACGCTCCCAAACAAGATTACTCCGAGTAGAAGTGCAGATCGACTTCTTAGTTTTATTAAAAAAAATGATACTCCGCTCCTTACTATAATTTTAACTCTAGTGTCTGTCCGTTTTGCCACTTTACTAATCTCTCCATAGTCGCTTAATCTCACTTCTAAAACTACAGTTGTTATATTTATTTTTTTTATATTCTTAACTGGAATACCATTTGTCCACAGTAAATTTATAAATTTTTCTGGCATTAATGATTGTATTTCCATTGTGATATTACCTTTTTTATATTTTTTAAAATTATTCATGACTTTCATACACAACTGACTTAAAGTTGCCACTCAAAGTTATTGTGTTTCCCCCTATAAATAGTATTTTAAAATTTTTACCGTATATCGAAATCGGACCCACATTGGAATTTATTTTTATTTCTTCTTCTTCAAAGATTACTACACCCTTATGGTTTTCTATATTTATTTCACTGTTAGCTAAAATAGTTATTTTCGGTAAATCTAACAGGATATCTCTTGGCAATTCTAACTTACTTGCTATAATTTCTTTCGTTTTATAAAATTTATTATCCATACACTCACCTCATAAAATACTTCGTGCACTCTCGGAAACTCTTAAGGTACTGCTAACTCTTGATTCATTTTGCTCAAAAATCAACTTCACCTCAAAAATTCGTGGTGCCTCATATTGTACGAATAACCTAGAAAATTTAAGCTATTCGTATTACTTTTAATCTTTTTTACTTAAACATTGTGAAATAAGACTTGACAGCTAGTAAAAATTCGCAAAATTAAATATGTATATTTTTTTACATTATTTCATTTGCGAGGAGTGTTTTTATGTTAACTGTTAAGGTTTCTCATTCTCAATATCAATATTTTCTTGAAACATTTTTAGAAAAATTCTATATTCAAACCAATCAACAAATCACTTTGTTTGAGCGTAGTTCACAAATAACTAAAATCTGGTCTACCGACCTAACCGGAATTGTCCCTCTAATAGAAAGTACTTACTCTAAATCTAATCAAGGGGCTCCGCCCAAAGATGCGGTAGCATTACTCAGGTCACTTATTATCATGGCTTATTGTAAAGAAACTAGTATATCATCTTGGGTAAAAACATTACGTTCAGACCCTTTCTATTCAATTTTATCTGGCTTTATACCCGCTTGCTATTCAGACTCTAAAGCCGAAGGCATACATGTTGACCGAATTCCTGGTGTAGGTACTTTTTATGATTTTATGGATAGGCTGATTCATAAGGATAAGATCCTTAATAAATCCAAACTGCGTAAAATTAAACGTAAACCACGTAAAAAACAAAAGAAAAACCAAAAGATGAATAACTCCAAGTCTGGTGTAGTTGACCGTTTAGTTAAAAGAATCTTAAAATATGATAATTCAAAGCTCCTTGACAGAAGCGAATCCAAAATGAACAACATACTTAAAGAATTATTTGTTATTCCTTCTTTATCAATGGGTATTTTGGGCGATCCTTCTAAACTAAATATTGCTGGCGACGGAACCTGTATGCCAACACAGGCTTCGCCTTACGGTAAAAAAGTTTGTGATTGCAAACTTAAACCAGGAGAACATTGTGACTGTTATCGAAAGTTTACCGACCCCAGTGCTAGCTGGGGTTGGGATAGCTTTAATGAACATTATTACTATGGTCATACCTATCACGGATTTACTGCCTGTGATAGCTTTTACAGCCTACCTATCCATATTAAATTTGTTAGCGCGGCACGCCATGATGCTGTTACTGGCGTTTATGCACTTAAAGAACTTGTGGATTTATATCCTGAAATTAAATTTCATTCTGTAGCCTTAGATTCTGCTTATGATGCTAATGCTTTTTATCTTTTATGCATGCATTATGGAATAAATCCTATTATTGATTTAAATTCACGTTCTTCAAAACCTTCATCAAATAGTGAATTTGTTAAACTTGATAAGAATGCTATTCCACACGGAACTGTTTGTGGACATCAGCTTCGTAATTGGGGAATTATTAGTAAACAATATAGACATAAATGGTTATTCCCAGTTCAATGTGAAAACTGTGAAAAATGTCCTATGAAAAGCAATAAATCTTATTACACTAAAACATTAGACAACCCAAGGTATTTCACTCCAATATTAAGAGGTTCAAAACAATGGAAATCTCTTTATAAAAGACGTTCAACTACTGAAAGATGTTGGGATAGAATAAATAACAATTTTCATGCTGAAGATGCAATTATTTATTCTGTTGGGTGTAGAATAACAAGGGTATTTCTTGGTGCATTTTGCTGTTTCATAGATGCTTGGGCATCAGAAAGATTAATAGCCCTTGCCGATATTTTCCCAACTCTTAAAAATATAGCTGCGTAATTTAAAATAAATTTCAATTCAATAACCAGCCTACGGCTTTTTTAAAATAGTGTATAAAAAAGTCTTTTTGTCATGTCCGTAATTAATTCAAATATAACTTTTCATTCAAATAAGCACTTTTAATACTTAAATATGGAAATTGTTAATTATTGTTTTCCGACTATACTATACTTCATATTAAATTTATGAAAAAAAAGTCTAACAAATTACAGTTTTTAAATTTTAAAATTTTTTTCAATAAAAAAAAAGACTCAGCAACCGCTGAGTCTTTCATTTATTCAAATACTATTTTACTATTTTACTATTTTACTATTTTACTATTTCACTAATAAGCTTACCATCTGCATTGCTTATAACTTTAAGCAATAAGGCAAACATAATTTTTTCAATGTATTTTATGCCATTATCCACCAATTACACAACTGCCTTTTTGAATAGCTCTATAATTTCTAATCTAGTTAACTGCTGAGGAAGGCACTCTAACATTGCCTGTTTCCATTTTAAAAATTTTATTTAAATTTTCTCTTTCTTGCAGCTTCTGATTTCAACTTTTTCTTAACGCTTGGTTTTTCATAGTGTTCTCTTTTTCTTACTTCTCCGAGCACTCCACTTCTTGCGCACTTCTTCTTAAACCTTCTTAAAGCATTCTCAATTGTCTCGTCTGCTCCAACCTTAATTTCTGACATCATTATCCCTCCCTCCGCTAGCTCAATTCAATTTAAAAGCAGCTAATGCGGGGCCTAAATAGCACATTTTTTATTATACAACACACTTTTACATTATGTCAACATTTTCATTGCTGTTTTGTTATATATAAAATACTTTTAAAAATTCAACATTTTGTAAAGTAAATTAGAATACCGCCTCATTATTTGTTTGAATAAACCTTATATGCTAACCAGGTGGCCACTTAAGCACTCTTCCACCCAACAGATGAAAATGTATATGTTGAACGGTTTGTCCCCCTTGTTCTCCACAATTAGTTATAATTCTATATCCACTATCAGCAATTCCTAGAATTTTTACAATTTTCTTTGCGACAATAAATATATGACCTATTACTTCTGATTCCTCTTGTTTTAAGCAATTTAAGTCAGCAATATGCTGCTTTGGAATAATTATAACATGTACTGGTGCCTCAGGGCTTATGTCCTTAAATCCTATAACTTTTTCATCTTCATAAACCATTTCACAAGGGATTTGCTTTTTTACTATTTTACAAAAAATACAATCTTCCTCTTCCACATAATCACCTCCTTGCATAACCTTAGTTATATTATAGTATTCAACATATTTTTTTTTTCTCCTGCTACATATATTTATTGCTCAAAAATTTTATAATTCTTGCACTTCCTATCATTGCTTCTGATTAATACTAATTTACCGTACATCCTAAGGCAGCGATTTAACTTTCATTACACCTTCCCTCCCAAGTCTCCCAGTTCATACATTATAAGGCTTAAACATGTAAAGCCTGCAGTCTCAGTTCTAAGTATTCTCGGTCCCAAAGTAACGATCCTTGCTCCTATTTCTTTAAGTTTTAATATTTCACTTTCTTCAAATCCACCCTCTGGCCCTATTACAATAGCAACTTTATTAATATGTATCTTCTCTATATTTTCTACTAATTTTTTTATACCATAACCTTCTTCATTTTCATAGGGAACCACTACTAAATCCATGTACTTTAGTTCTTGTAACAAGTTGTCAAACTCTATAGGAACATTAATTTGAGGCACCAGACTTCTCTTGCACTGCTTGCAGGCTTCAAGTGCTATCCTATTCCATCTATCCACCTTTTTGAACTCCTTAAGATCAGTTTTAACTACTACTCTCTCTGTAATTATAGGTGTTATTGCCTTAACCCCAAGTTCCGTATTTTTTTGAACTATTAAATCCATTTTTGTTGATTTAGGCATACCTTGAAATAAGTATACTTCAATAGGACTTTCATTATTTATAGAATTTTCTTCTAATAAATTTATATTTACTGCCTTTTTATCTATAAAGGTTATTTCACCTACATATTCTTTACCTTCACAGTTATTAACACTTACCTTATCCCCGATTTGAAGCCTTAATACCTTATATATATGTTTTACATCCTCACCATCAATAACAGCATTGTTTCCATCTATACTATTTTTTGATACAAAAAATTTATGCATTATTTATTCTCCTTAAGCCTTGGTACATTCAAATAAATACACTGTTCTATTTTCATGCACCTTATTTTGCTATAACTTTGCGACTATGCAAACCCATTCACCCTCTATATTTATTTCTTCAATTTTAAAGCCACACTCAGTTAACTTATTTATTACATCATCTTTTTTACTTAAAATTATCCCTGAAGATATAAAATATCCACCTTCTACTATAAACGCCTTAACTTGCTGCGTCAAAAATATAATTATATCAGCCATTATATTAGCTATAACTATATTCGCTTTTCCTTTAACAACTTCCATTAAGTCTCCGTATAATATTTCAATGTTACCTATATCATTGTAGCTAACGTTTTGTTTTGCAGAGTCTACTGCTACTGGATCTAAATCAACTCCTATGACTTTCTTAGCCCCAAGCTTAGCCGCAGCAATAGCTAATATCCCAGAACCTGTTCCTATATCAAAAACTGTTGAGTTAGCGTCCACGTGCCTCTCAAGTGCCTTTATACACATTCTAGTAGTCTCATGAGATCCAGTTCCAAAAGCCATACCTGGATCTAGTTCCACAATTATTTCATCGGTATTTTTATTGTATTCTTCCCATATAGGCTTTATAACTATCTTTTCCCCTACCTTTATTGGTTTATAATACTTTTTCCAGTTATTTTCCCAGTCTTCTTCATTTACTTTATCTGCCGTTACAGATCCAGCACCTTTGTCTAACCCACACTTTGGCAAATTATTTACCCCTGCTTTAATATCTTCTAAGTGCTTTTCAAATTTTTCATCCTTTTTATAGTATCCCTTAATTACAACCCCACTCTTTGTATCTATAATAGTTTCATCAAAATAGTCCCAATCTGTAGTATGATCCCGTCTAAAAATCAAATCTAAAGGATCTAAAATAGAGACCCCTTCGACTCCCGTATTGTATAACATTGCAGATACAGCTTCAACAGCCTCACTACTTGTTATTATAGTTACTTCAATCCAATCTTTATTCATTATTAATCTCCTTATTTATAATAAAAAACTCCGTTTTACAAAACGGAGTTTTTATTATTATTTGCCAAATATTTTATCTACAATAGACTTTTTATTTTCTTCAAAAAAATCTACATTCTCGCCACTAGCTTCCATAAATAGTTTTAAAGCTTCCTTTTGCTTATCATTCATCGCTTTTGGAATATCAACAATAACCTTTACGTATTGATCTCCTCTTCCATGTCCGTTTACTCTAGGTATTCCCTTACCCTTAAGTCTAAATACAGTCCCAGATTGTGTTCCTCCTGGAACTTTGTATTTAACGTCTCCATCAACGGTTGGCACTTTAATCTCAGTTCCCATAGCTGCATACCCAAAGCTTATATGAGATTCTATATGAATATCAGTTCCATTCCTCTTAAAACTTTTATGAGGAGCTACTCTAATATTTATATACAAATCTCCTGATGGGCCACCTTTTTCACCCTGTTCCCCTTGACCTCTTAGAGGCATAACATTTCCAGTATCAACTCCACCTGGAACATCAATTTTAATTTTTTTGTTTTTTCTCTGTTTCCCAGAACCATGACAAGTTTTACATGGCTCAGAAATCATTTGCCCCTTGCCACCACACTTATCACAAGTGCTCATGCTAGCAAAACTTCCAAAGGCAGTGTTTCTCTGTACTTTTATCTGCCCAGCTCCCCCACATTTATCACATGTTTTAGGCGAAGTACCGGCTTTAGCACCACTACCACTGCAATCCCCACATTTTTCATTTCTTGTAATGGATATCTCTTTTTCTACCCCAAAAACGGCCTCTTCAAAATGCAGGTTTAGATTATATTCTAAATCTGCACCTTTTTTAGGTCCATTCTGATTTCTTGAAGAGAATCCTCCACCTCCAAATATGTCGCCAAATATATCTCCAAAACCACCAAATCCTGAAAAATCAGAGCTACCTTCAAAGCCTGCTCCATTTGCATCAGCTGTACCATATTGATCATATCTTGATCTTTTCTCTGAATCAGATAAAACTTGGTACGCTTCATTCATTTCTTTGAATTTGTCTTCCGCCGCTTTATTATCTGGATTTCTATCTGGATGATACTTTAATGCACCCTTTTTAAAAGCTTTCTTAACTTCTTCCTCACTGGCACCTCTTTCTATGCCAAGAGTTTCATAATAATCTTTTTTTGACATCTAGCTTTTCACCACCTAAAATATATATACTTCTATATTATAAACTAATCTCTAATATAAAGTAATCCTTAAAATAATTTAACCATCACTATTATATAGTTTTTCTATGCATATTGCTAATATTTCTTTACATAACTCATCTCCTGCGGAGCTGTTTACATTAAATCATATCCTGCGGAGCTGCATATCAATGACTTCATAGGGATATTTTTACTCCCACTGAAGTTTTATTCTTGTTAAGGTATTTAACTCCCACTTATATAAGTGGGAGTCTTTCCTCCTGAAATGTCATTAAAATAAGGGAAGGGTAGTTACCCATCCCTTATTTTAAATTGATTTTACTAATTATTTATCTTCTTTTTTTTCATCTTCTTCTACTTTAAAGTCAGCATCCACTACATTGTCATCTTGATGAGCATTTCCATCTGCGTTAGTTTCGCCTGGGTTTGCTCCTTGCTCTTTTTCAGCTTCTGCTTGATATATTTTTGTAGTTACTGCATAGAAAGCCTCAGTTAATTCTTCAGTAGATTTCTTAATAGCTTCTATATCTTCTCCGTCTTTAACTTTTTTAAGAGCTTCTAATTTAGCATCAATATCTTTTTTATCATCTTCTGTTACTTTTTCTCCAAGCTCAGTTAAGCTTTTTTCAGTTTGGTATACTAACTGTTCTGCATTGTTCTTAACTTCAATTTCTTCTTTTCTAGTTTTGTCTTCTTCTGCAAATTTTTCTGCTTCTTTTACTGCTTTATCAATTTCATCATCACTTAAATTAGTTGATGCTGTAATTGTTATCTTAGCTTCTTTTCCTGTTCCTTTATCTTTAGCTGATACATTGACTATACCGTTAGCATCTATGTCAAAAGTAACCTCTATTTGTGGAATTCCTCTTGGTGCTGCAGCAATTCCTGAAAGGGTAACTCTTCCTAAAGTCTTGTTACCTGCAGCCATTTGTCTCTCACCTTGAACAATGTTAATTTCAACTGATGTTTGACCATCTGCAGCTGTTGAGAATACTTGACTCTTTTTAGCTGGGATTGTAGTATTTCTTTCAATTAAAGGAGTAGCTATTCCACCTAGAGTTTCAATTCCTAGTGTTAATGGAGTTACGTCAAGAAGTAAAACATCTTTAACTTCCCCACTTAATACTCCCGCTTGAACTGCTGCACCGAGTGCTACACATTCATCTGGATTTACTCCCTTTGAAGGATCTTTTCCAGTAAAGTTTTTAACTGCTTCTTGAACTGCTGGTGTTCTTGTTGAACCACCTACAAGTACAATTTTATCTATTTCATTAAGTGATAACCCTGCATCTGCAAGTGCTTTTTTCATTGGTTCTATTGTAGCATTTACTAAATCGTGAGTTAACTCATTAAATTTAGCTCTTGTTAAATTTATATCTATATGCTTTGGACCTGTTGCATCTGCAGTAATAAATGGTAGATTAACATTTGTTTGCATTGATGATGATAACTCAATTTTAGCTTTTTCAGCAGCTTCTTTTAATCTTTGAAGTGCCATTTTATCATTTCTTAAATCTATTCCATTATCTGCTTTAAAAGTGTCGGCTATGTGATTCATAACCTTTTCGTCAAAGTCATCTCCACCAAGTTTAGTGTTACCATTAGTTGATTTTACTTCGAATAAACCATCACCAAGTTCTAATATAGATACATCAAATGTACCGCCACCTAAATCATATACTAATATTTTTTGGTTAACATCCATTTTATCTAAACCATAAGCTAGAGCTGCCGCTGTTGGCTCATTTATTATTCTTTTAACTTCAAGTCCAGCTATTTTTCCTGCGTCTTTTGTTGCTTGTCTTTGGCTATCATTGAAATAAGCAGGTACAGTTATTACAGCTTCTGTAACTGTTTCTCCTAAATAAGCCTCAGCATCAGCTTTTATTTTTTGTAAAATATACGCCGAAATTTCTTGTGGTGTATGTGATTTTCCATCAATATCTACTTTATGATTGGAACCCATTTCTCTTTTAATTGACATTATTGTTTTGTCTGGGTTTGTAATTGCTTGCCTCTTTGCTACTTGACCTACTAATCTTTCTCCATTAGCTTGGAATGAAACTACAGATGGTGTAGTTCTTGCACCCTCTGAATTAGAAATTACTACGGGTTCTCCACCCTCCATAACTGCTACACATGAGTTTGTTGTACCTAAATCTATTCCTATAATTTTTCCCATTATTATTTCCTCCTCATATTCCTTTTAGACCATAACAATTATAATTGTTATAATTCTTATATTTTATTATAATATTTTTTTATAATATTTTTTTATAATATTTTTTTTATAATACAAATCTTTAATTTGCAACTTTAACCATACTATGCCTTAATACCTTGTTATCTTTTTTATAACCTTTTTGGAATACTTCTACTATTTCATTAGTTCCATATTGTTCATCTTCAACATGCATTACTGCATTATGAAGATTTGGGTCAAATTCACCTTCTGAGACTAATTCTTCTACCCCTAATTTAGTAAAGGCATCATTAAATTGTCTTACCGTCATCTCCACACCGACTCTTAGATCTTCCCCAGTTCCTTCAACAGAAAGTGCTCTTTCTAAGTTATCAAGTACTGGCAAAACCTCTTTTAAAACATCGGCGCAAGCATCTGTGTATATACCATGTTTCTCTTTTACTGTTCTTTTTCTAAAGTTCTCATATTCAGCAGATGTCCTTAAATATTTATCTTTAAAATCATCTAGCTCACTCTGTAATTTAATGTTTTCTTCTTCTAATTTTTTCTTATTTTTTTTCATATGTTTTTCACTTTCTAAAAGTTCTTCAACTTCTTCTACTATTTCAGCTTCTTCTGCAGTTTCCTCTATAGAACCCTCTGTCTCTTCCATAGTGCTTTGACTTTCGCCAGCTTCATCAACTGAGCTTGAAGCCCCATTATTAGGTATTGATGTGTTTTCTTCTTTTAAATCTTCTTTTAAAATTTCCTGATTATTTGTATTCACTAAATCATCCCTCCATTTCTGGCTCAAAGTAAATCTTTTAATTTTAAAATTTATCTATGGTCATCATAAATTTGAGCTATATTATCATTTAATTCTTTAACTATCCCAGTTAGTACAGATATAACTTTTCCATAAGGTATTCTTGTTGGTCCTATAACGCCAATAGATCCGAGCGGTATTCCGGACGCGCTATAAACAGCTGTTATAATGCTGCATTCGCGAGCACATTCAACAAAATTTTCTCCACCAATTTTAATTGTAATATTACCTGTAATGTCCCCTACTCCTAGTAAACTATTTATACTCTCTTTATTGTCTACTAAAACTAAGAACTCACGAGCTTTAGTAATATTGTTATATTCCGGGTAGTTAAATATATTTGCAGCACCCTGAATATATACTTCCGAAGTCTCAACACCAGACAAACTATCATATAGAGCTGGAATAATTCCATCAAAAATTTCTTGATAAAATGCTAAATCTCTTTTTAAATTATTAATAACTTCTAAATTTATTTGCTCAATTGTAAGCTTTCTCAATCTAAAATTAAGCATATTGTTAAGTTTTGCAATGCTATCACTACCAATAGGTTTTCTAATCTTAATAACATTATTTTTGATGATACCACTGTCTGTAATAATTACAAACAAAATACTCTCAGCATCTAGATTCATTAGTTGAATATATTTTATACAGCTCTTTTGAACAGATGGTGCCTTAACTATAGATGTAAGATTTGTAAGAAGAGAAAGCATTTGTGTTGCTTGCTTAACAATTTTATCAACCTCATATAAAGCAGCATTAATAAGGTGATTTTTGATCATATATTCTTCCTCATTGGATAATTTCGTAAGTTCCATAAGTCTATCAACATATAATCTATAACCCTTATCTGATGGTTTTCTACCAGATGATGTATGCAACTGTTCTATATATCCCAGCTCTTCGAGGTCTGACATTTCATTTCTTATAGTAGCTGGACTAATACCTAAATCGTACTTTTTAGCTATGGTTCTGGATCCAACAGGCTCACCATTATTTATATAATCTGTAATTATAGCCTGAAGTATTTTAATTTTTCTTTCATCCATTTCCATAATATCACCTCTTTTATTAGCACTCACTACAGTTGAGTGCTAACGAGTATGTATTAAAAATATCATTTGCTAATGTATTTGTCAATAACCTTAATTTTTTAATTCAGCCACTATATGTTGATTATATCGGTTTAAATTAAGCATACTACGCTTTCCTTTAATTTTCGTGGTGATATAATATTAATATCTTTAGACAGAAATTTATGGCAATGTATTTATAGAAGAAATTCTGCCATAATCACATTCGATATTTCAATACCTTCATAAGTTAAAAAAATATTGTTATCATTTTCCTCCATGAATCCATTACTTACATATTTATTTATTACTTCCCTATAAACACTATCTATATCTTTGTCAAATCTTTTCCTAAATTCACTTTTGCTTATGCCTACATTCTTTCTAAGACCCATAAACATAAACTCTTCCATATCATCTTTAAATGAATTCTTTATTTTTTCCACTATTGCACAACAATCAACATTTATTTTCTTAATATATTTTTCTATATTTTCTTCATTTCTATACCTAAACCCATCCCTATATGAATGAGAGGAAGCGCCGCATCCTATATATTCGCCCATTTCCCAATATACTAAATTGTGTCTACATGACTTATTGATTTTTGCAAAATTTGAAATTTCATATTGTATATACCCTTTTTCTCTTAAATATTCTATTGTCTGTGCGTACATAGTTCGTTCTATTTCCTCATCCGGAAGCTTTAATGTGCCTTCTTCAAGTCCTTTATAAAAAGCCGTTCCCTCTTCCACTATTAGACTATAGCAAGATAAGTGTTCTGGATTAAGGTTAGTTACATTCTCTAAAGTCTCTATCCACTGCTTAAGCGTTTGAGACGGAAGTCCAAACATTAAATCTACATTGATATTATCAAAACCTAGATTTCTAGCCATTTGAAAGCTTTGTTTAAAATCTTCAATAGTATGGATTCTACCCAGCTTTTTAAGCAAAGTATCTTGAAAGGCTTGAAGTCCAATGCTGATCCTATTTACTCCTATTTTTTTTAAAAAGTTTAATATTTCCCCTGTAAATGTTCCGGGGTTTCCTTCCACTGTAAACTCTAAATCGTCACACATATCCAATCTATCAATACTTTTCCCTATTATTTCCCAGCCCGCTAAAGATAAATAGGTGGGAGTTCCCCCACCTATAAATATAGTTTTTATTTTTTTATCTCTTATACTATTTATTTCTTTTGCTAGAGCTGCGGCATAATCAAGCATACACTCCTCAATACCTGCAAATGACGGAAAATCACAATATAAACACTTCTGCTTGCAAAAAGGAATATGTATATACAACGCAACATTCTTCATAGTTTAAGCCTCACTTTATTCCTAATCTACTTTAAGTATAGCCATAAATGCTTCTTGTGGAACCTCTACGCTTCCCACTTGTCTCATTCTCTTTTTACCTTCTTTTTGTTTCGACAATAATTTTTTCTTTCTTGAAATATCTCCACCATAGCATTTAGCTAAAACATCTTTTCTAAGTGCCTTTACAGTTTCTCTTGCGATTACCTTTGAGTTTATAGATGCTTGTATTGGTATTTCAAACATTTGTCTTGGTATAAGCTCTTTCAGTTTTTCAGCCATAATTCTTCCTCTATGGTAAGCTCTTTCCTCCGGAACAATCATAGACAGCGCATCTACTTTATCCCCTTTAAGTAAAATATCTAGTTTTACGAGCTGGGTCGTGGTATAATTCTTAAATTCATAATCAAAAGATGCATATCCTTTTGTTCTTGATTTTAAAGCATCGAAAAAGTCGTATACTATTTCATTAAGAGGCATGTCATAATTGAGCACTACTCTAGTGGTTTCTATATATTTCATATCAATATATACGCCTCTTTTTTCTTGACATAACTCCATAACCGATCCTAAATATTCTGATGGTGTTATGATAGACGCCTTAACTACTGGCTCTTCCATATAACTAATTTCTGTTGGTTCTGGAAGATTTGTAGGATTTGTTATTTCTATTAATTCTCCATTAGTTTTCATTACTTTATATATAACTGATGGAGCTGTCGTAATGATTTCTAAATTAAATTCTCTTTCTATTCTTTCTTGTATTATCTCCATATGAAGAAGGCCTAAGAATCCACATCTAAATCCAAAACCTAAAGCAATAGATGTCTCTGGTTCAAACCCTAACGCTGCATCATTTAACTGAAGCCTTTCTAGTGCCTCTTTTAATTCTCCATATCTAGCACCATCTACCGGATAAATACCACTAAACACCATAGGCACTGCTGGTTTATATCCCTTAAGTGGCTTAGACGCCGGCCTTGCTGCTTCTGTTATTGTATCTCCAACTCGTGCATCCCTAACATTTTTTATAGATGCTGTTATGTATCCAACATCCCCAGCCCTTAGCTGCGATACTGGAAGATAATTCGGAACAAATACTCCAACTTCTACTACATCATATATCTTATTAGTATTCATTAGTTTAATCTTTGTTCCTGTTTTAATAATTCCATCTTTGATTCTTACATAACATACAACACCTTTATAACTATCATATGAAGAATCAAAAATTAAAGCTTTGAGTGGTGCTTCTTCATCTCCACTAGGAGGCGAAATCTTTTTTACTACAGCTTCTAGAACATCTTCTATATTAAGCCCTGTTTTCGCCGAGATTAGCGGAGCATCCTGAGCTTCAATGCCTATTACGTCCTCAATTTCCTGAATTATCTCGCTTGGCCTTGCACTAGGAAGATCTATCTTGTTAATAACTGGTGCAATGTCAAGGTTGTTGTCCAGAGCAAGGTAGCAGTTTGCTAAAGTCTGAGCTTGAATCCCTTGTGATGCATCTACTACAAGCACTGCACCTTCACAAGCAGCTAAGCTCCTTGAAACCTCATAGTTAAAATCTACATGTCCTGGAGTATCTATAAGATTGAATATGTATTCTTCTCCATTCTCACTTTTGTAAACGAGCCTTGCTGGTTGAGATTTAATAGTAATACCTCTTTCTCTTTCAAGGTCCATATTATCAAGTACTTGTTCTTCCATTTCCCTTTTAGTTAAAGTACCTGTCTTTTCTAATAATCGATCTGCAAGAGTAGACTTGCCGTGGTCAATATGTGCAACTATCGAAAAGTTTCTTATGTATTTTTGTCTATTACTCTGCATTAATTTGTACCCCCGTTATTCTATATGAATCAAATCATTTGCTTTAGTTTAACATAAACATACTTTATCCTAAAGCATATTAGTTTTTATAAATTAAATTATATCATAAATATCTCTAGTTTTGTAAGCGTATTATGATTATACTTATTTCGCTTAATATATGCGTTTTTATATTATTTTGAAAAAATACCATTATATGTACTAATGAATTTTTTTTTCATCTTATCAAATATTTTATTATTCACATAAAAACCATAGTCCTTAGTCTCTATTCTAAAATCGACAGGTTTTAATTTTAAGTCTATTGTAAATTTCGACTTATTTCTCGCAAGTTCTGTCTTATTAATATTAACTTTGATGAATCCATAAATTAAAATAGAAAAACAAATAAAAATCACAAGAAAATATTTAATTCTACCCTTTTTAAGCATAAAAAGTGCCTCCTTACAATTGCCCTAAACAGATAACAATTACTAATTATTATCATCTCCCTAGTAAGGATGCACTTTTTAAAATAAATTATTCACTTTTTTCCATTTAATTGCTCTGCAATGATTCTTGATAAATACTTACCAGTATTTTTTACCTCTTGGACAGTATTCCTATCTGCGCCTACTTCAATTAGCAAAGCATTATCACTTTTATCTTGACTATAAAACCTAATTCCACGATGATAAGTAAAAATTGGGTCACCTTTTATAAGATTTGGGTATAATTTATTTGATATTCCTATCATGGAATTTATTAATTTCTTTTGTTTTGCGTATCTAGGGTTTCCATCTGTCACTACGAACATAAACTTAGCTACATTTTGCCCATTTATTTTAGTAGTTACTGCACCCTTATTCTGTACACTATCTCTATGTAAATCTATAATTAAATCGAATTTTTCATATTCCTTTAAATATCTGTCTAAAGTAACTCCAGATTTTTTGTATGAACTATTATAATCTCCTTTATCATGCACAGTTTTATCATGTATAACTGCAATTCCATATTTTTTTTCTAGTTCATCTTTTATTACATCACCTACAGCACAAACATTTCTTGTTTGATCCATACTATTTTCAATATTAGATTTATCATTATCTGATGTGCGATAAGCTTCACAGGTATGAGAATGATATATTAGCACTCTAGGCTTTGCATTATTTAAAGCCTTTTTCAAAGCAGGATTATCAAGGGGCGCTACCAGATTAGAATCTTTAGCTTCCGCTTCCGACTTACTTACCTGTTTATCTTCTAATTTAAAGGGATTAGGACTAAATTTTGAATTGCTTACATCAGCGCTAGCGTCATTATTATCCAAAAATGCAATTTCTTTCACTATTATAGATATAGGATTTAAAATATCTACTCCTAAAAATGATAATGCTGAAAGTTTCATGCTATTTTCACTGTTAGTATACTGCTGCTCTGTGTTTGAGGACTTAATTACTGCTAATGAATTATTAATAACATTAACATAAAAGTAATTTCTATATTTTCCTTCATTGTCCGCCTTAGCACTTTTAGGTAAAATGAGGCTTAATAAAAAAATAATGAGTAATATGAAAACACAAAAAAATATCCTCACATTACTATTTTTTTTAATAGCATATTTTGAAAAATTCATTTTTTTACTTAGCATATTCTTATATTTACCTTTAATTTCTATACCTTTGTAACTCATCTTTATCCCCCCCGCTTATACAATATATATGAGGGAATATATCAAGTTATTACTAGTTCAAATACTTATTTATGTCCTCTAAGTCTAATGCTGGTTGTAGCGCTATATTAATACCATTTGCAATAATTTTAGAAACTGAATTTATAACCATATCAATTTCTTTTGGTGTAACTACAAGGTTACCAACATATGGATTTAATATTTCAGCAATCATCTTTTGCTTTTCTACCTTATCAATTGACTTAAGCATATTGTAAAATTCTTTGCCTTCATTTGACGATTTAATCATTTCATCAAGTACTAAATCAATGGTATCATTCGCTAGTGTTGCCGCATCAACTACTGTTGGAATCCCAATAGCAATAACTGGCACTCCTAAGGTTTTTTCACTTATTTCCATCCTCCGATTCCCAATTCCAGCTCCTGGAGAAATACCAGTAGTCCCTATTTGTATAGTTCTATTCACCCTATCCATTTTTCTAGAAGCCAATGCATCAATGCAAATAACTAAATTAGGTTTGATTTTCTCCACTATGCCCCGGATAATTTCACCAGTTTCCATACCGGTTATTCCTAGTACTCCAGGGGATATGGCACATACTGGTCTTATCCCTTCATCTATAGAGTCGGGTACTAATTGTTTTAAATGCCTAGTCACCATTATTTTCGAAACAACTTTTGGTCCTACAGCATCAGGCGTAACATTCCAATTACCTAGTCCAACCACGAGTGCTGTCATACTATCCTCTAATTTTATTAGCGGAGCGAGCACCTCTCCCATTACAATGCTTACTCTGTCCATAGCATCACCATCATAGTGAACAAATTCTGGAATATCAATAGTTATATATGTACCTTTTGGTTTTCCCATCATTTCTTCCCCAATATCACTTACTATTTTCACATTAGTAATTTTAATATCACCCTTGTTATACTCTTCTACATCAACACCTGGCATCTCACCATTGTTTTCTGCCTTGTATATTTCTTTAGCTTCAACAGCTAAATCTGTTCTTACACTTATCATAATTTCACCTCAACTATATTTTTAATATTAGCTTTTCCTAATAGCCCTTTCCTATCCCTTCAAAAATATTTTTTTAGCCTTTTCACTTATTTAAAATGTGCCTTATATTAAAAATTATATATATAGATTAAATTTCACTTGAAGTGATTTAATTTTAATGCTATAATATCAGTTGAATAATTAAAAAGATTCGTACGCAGTTTTACCCAAGACTGCTGACATGTTATTAAATACGAGGGTGGTGAAATTAAATGGCAAATATTCAATCAGCAAAAAAAAGAATTAGAGTTACTGCAGTTAAAACACAAAGAAACACAATGATTAAATCTGCTTTAAAAACTAAGGTAAAGAAATTTGAGACAGCTGTCGTTACTGGCAATGTTGAAGAAGCTAAAGTTACATATGCAAGCGTGGTTAAAGCTTTAGATATGGCTGTAACAAAAGGAATACTTCACATAAACAAAGCGGCAAGAAGAAAATCTAGACTAGCAGCTAAGTTAAATGCTTTAAGTTTAACAGCATAATAAATAACCGGTGATTTACACCGGTTATTTGTTTTTTTTGTATAAGATATTTAAAAGAATAATAATTCAAAGGTAGACAGTCTTAGAAATGATATTAAATCGTCATATACGAAGCTGTAATGTTACATAACAGTTTTTATCATAAAAATTTCAATATTTAGCTTATCGTCAGTAGACGCACTTTTTAAGATTTTTTCTGTATCGACACATAGTTCAATATTTCTCTTTAGTGCCTTTATTGTAAACTTCATACACTGCGAGATCATTTTCTCACAAATATACGGATGAAGCTTTAATTCACTCGCCAAAATTTCTTTTGTTTTCCCGCTATCAATGCCTAATTTAAGATTAAATAAAAGATTGAATTGTCGTCCTAGCATAAATAAGATAAGTGGTATCTTCTCTCCTTTGTATATAAGTTCATTTAAAACGTCTAGAGCTTTCTTAATATTTTTCTGAGACAAATAATCAACTAAATTAAAAATATCATTTTCACTCTTTTGAGGCATCATCTCCAAAATATCTTCTTTAGTAATTTCTCTTCCCTGCGTAAATGAAACTAATTTCTCTATTTCATTTAATATTATATCCATGTTATTGTCTACCTGGCCACAGAATAAAGTAAGTTCTGATCTCCCAATTTTCGTTCCAGCGTTTTCAAATAAATTCTTGCACTTTTTTTGAAGCGATTCCCCCCTTAATTTATCAACTTTTATGACACATGATTTTTTATCTAGTTTTTTTATTTTATTGCTTGGTTTTTCTCTGTCACTTAAAAACACATAATATATGACTAAAATGCAATGTGGTGAAGGGTTTTTCAAATATTCGCCTAGTATAGCGAAATTTTTGCTTTTTATATCTCCCGAATTTTTACTTCCACCACTATCATCTAAAAATGAAGCCCTGTATACAACCACAACCTTTTTATCACTCATAAACGGCATGGTTTCACAAGCATCAATAATTGTCTCAAAATCAATTTTGCTACCATCAAATTTCGAGTAATTCAAATCCATGAAATCCTTACTTAATACATTATCGGTTATAAAATCAACATGATTTTTTATTAGTTTTTCATCCGCTCCGCAAAATATATAACAATTATCTAGTTCATGTTTCTTGATTTTTTTCTCAAGTTCTGTAAAGTTAATCAAAATATTTCCTCCAACCCCTGTGAAAATTTTAATGTTCTGTTTCCTATAATTACATATTTATTTATTATTGTACCTGGCAATGTGTATGTTTCATCCTTTTTTAGCTTTACAATACATTTAAATGGTATAATTTCTTCACCGATATTATTAGATGATGCATTATCATTAAATACCGCCCTATCGGGTTCTATATTTGTGTTTTTCACAAAACACACTTGTGCTTCTAATTTATTACCATTACCAATTAGCCTAATTGCATACCTCTGTGAAAGTCTGATAGTTGAATCTCCCGTGTAACCCTTAAAAACTTTATCTACCTTCACAGGCACTTTTAAATCCTTCACATTAATATTGCCTGTAGTCACCGCAATTGTAGTTTTTTTATATTGTAATAAAACTATATCATTCTTATTTATATTTATATAGCTAATCTCAGGAAAAACCTTATAATTTTGAAAAGCAAAAATAAAAACAATGCAAATTGGAACATACTTAAATTGCCCATAACCTTTTTTAATTCCAACATAGCACAGATATAGTCCAAATACAACTAAACTCTCTATATAAGAGAAGTAAATTATTTCTGGTAATAATATACCTAGCATTTTTTGAATAAATTCTATAATCATTAAAACAGTATATAGTCCGTAGTTTACTAAATTGAACAATTGATAAATGGGGCTAAGTACTAAACCCATATTCCCCAGTACCACAACTATCGTATAGAATGGCAATAACAATAAGTTACTAAAAAGGAATCCTAAACTAAAAGTTTTAAGGGCTCCAATTGCATAAGGCATAGAAAATATTTGGGAACTTAGACTTAAACTAAAAGATTCGTTTAAAGCAGATGGTAATTTGTATAGCACCTTTTTCATTTTCTTATTATATACTATAATTCCCAGAACACAAAGGAATGAGAGCATAAAGCCTATATCAAGAATATAAAAAGGTCTAATTATTAATAGTATAATTGCCGCTAGGCTAAGAGAAGATAAGCTATCATATTTTTTATAAACCATACTTGATATTTTCAATATAAAAATCATTATAAATGCTCTTATTGTAGATGCTTGACCTCCCGTAAATATCATATATCCAAAAGAAAATAATAAAGCTATTTTATAACCCATAATAATTTCTAAAGCCTTATATACTATTGACATGTGTAGTCCTGATACACTTATAACATGACTGATACCTAATTTTTTAAAATCTTCTTTTTGCGTTTTTTCTATGTACCCACTGTCTCCAAAACATACTGCCATAACTAAAGCAGATTTTTCTTTTCCTAATACTTCTGAAAATTTTTCATATAAGCCTCTTCTAAAACTTTCAATTTTCGATATTAAATCTTCATTACAAATCTTATAATTTTTAACTGTATATGTTCCAACGATGCCTCTTTCATACACTGCCAATTTTCGAAAATTACCATTTATCCAAAAACTTCTTCCCTGCGTTAACTCAAAGATATCGCCTTCCAAAACAATTTTCTTATTATCATATTTTGCAGTGCAATAATATGTACTTTTTTCTGAAATCCTCACTTTTAACTTTTGCTTACTTGGTAGATTAGTATTAAAATAAGAATAATAATTTATAGTTCCAATAATAAAAAAGCAAACTACTATATAAAAAAACTTTTTATATATAGTAAAAAACATTATAGCTAAAAAGGATGCAGCTATAACTGCACCTAAAATAGGATTATTTATTAAAATCAAACAAGTAAGGCATCCCATCAATATTGTTATTGCATAATACACTAAAGGTCTAACCATAATAAACTATTCTACTTGAAAATTTATCTATTAAAAAGAACATATAAATTTGTTCCATATTTTTTTGTTTCCTTATAATCTAAGCATTATTAAAAATATACTTTCAAGCATTTTCACACCTCCATAACCTTTATTTTGTCCAATAAATATTCATACTAATCAGCTTGTTCTTATTTATTTGAATAGATTAGTATAGTATAAATATACTTTTTAATAGTAAATAGAAGACTTTAGAATAAATATCTAAAGTCTCCTTAATTTTAAATGCTTAATTTAGTTTTTTTATACTAACATTCAAAACCCTTATAACAATTTTAGAAATCGCATCTATTACGGTTTCTTCTATGATGTCTCTTATTGCAATTTATTACAACAGTATTGCAACAACAATCATCTCTGTCACAATCATTCCTGCCACAATCATCAGCTAGTAATAATAATATTATCCACCAACAACACATATATATTCCCCCCCTCTCCGAAGGCAAATATTTTTGTTTAAAGTCATTTTTCCTAAGTTCCTACCATTAATGCTTCTTTTGTTGTTATATAATATTATGCTTATTACAAAAAGGTTCCACTTAAATCATCTTCGAAGCTGAAATGTCATTAACGATAAAAAAATAACAGAATTTTTCATCTGTTATTTCAACAATTACTTCACCTTATTAATTTGTTATTTTTAGACTCTCCAATTTGAATTTCTCCATCTGAATAAATATACATTCCTTGCCCTTCTCTTTCATCATTTTGCCACTGCCCTATATATTTTTCTCCCTGGGCCCAAGTATGAATTCCTTCTCCATGCCTAAGTCCATTCTTTAAGTCACCTACATATGTGTCTCCATCTGGCCATGTACAAATACCTTGACCACATTTTTCACCATTTTCCCAAAATCCTATGTATTTTTCACCATCAGGCCATGTATATATTCCATATCCATGTTTTTCATCATTACTCCACTCTCCTATATATTTTTCTCCACCTGAAAAAGCCAGTGTACCTTGGCCATGCATTTGATCATTTTTCCAAAGGCCTACATATTTACTTCCATCGCTATAACTAAAAGTGCCTTCGCCATGTTTCTTACCATCAACTCTTCCTCCTTCATAGGTTCCCCCATGAATATGTTGTGTTTTTGCAATTATAACATTATTTATTCTAATTTTATTTAAATTAGCTTTACTTAATTTTATGTTTTTCATATTCAAATCGCTCCTTTACTTATGTACTTATAATAATGCATATGCATTATCTTCTATATACTATACCATATTCTTTTTAAAATTATGCAATAATTTTCTACAAAACAAAACCTATAGGAATTAATTCCTATAGGTAATTTTTCTTAGATAATATTATCTTTGAAATCCTCTATTGTTTTGTTGTTTTTTAGCTCTTCTACAATCAGGACATCTTTGTGGTTCATTTTCGAATCCTTTTTCTTTATAAAATTCCTGTTCACCCTCAGTGAATACGAATTCTTGTGAACAATCTTTACATACTATAGTCTTATCAGCCATTTAAACATTTCTCCTTTTTAATTATATTAAGATTTAAGATCTGATTTACTTTATATGCCTAAAAAGGTAATGTTTTAATCATATCAAATATCTTGTTGTTGTTGATTTTGCAATCCCAACTCATTAAGAATAACATATATTTTGTTAATATGCAATGTTTTTTTAACACTTTTTAAAATACTAAATATTTATTGACTAGCATTTCGAGCTATTGTTAAATTAATTGTTCCCTTAACAAAATCGATAGCTTGCAGTTTACTATGCCCCTTATGTTTTATTTCCTGTTCTTCTTTTATTGCTATTGCTTTATATGGATATTCTTTCTCATTGTTTTCTACAACTTCTATTACGTAACCCCTATATTCTTCCATACTCCACCTCTTATTATTTATTTAAAATTTTGTTCATAATTATATATTTCACATATATTATTTGAAACTAAACAGTAATTTTTTTAAAACTTCCTTAACATTAACATTTGTTCGTAAAATTTAAATCTAGTTATAATTTTTCTTTTTTATCCTCCTATTCTAATGTCATTATAACACATTTTGAATAATTTGAATATTCTTTTATTAATATTATTATTCAACTTCTAACGACATTCACCTTCGCAGAAGATTATCTAATCCTCCTTTCTATGTTTCTTTTTTACTACTTTAAGTCTAAAAAAGTCTTCTCTTTCTTTTTCTTCTAAAACTTCTGTAACAAATTTGACCATTTCCTTAAATTTAGGGATTTGTATATTTTGAAGTGCATTTGCTCTCTTTTGAGTTTTTTTTATTTCCATGGCTAATCTGTAGACAGCATTTTCTACTTCTGCCAGCTCATAGGTTAAATATTTCACGTTATTAAACTCTTTCATAGACTCATCAATAGCCGCACTGCTTCTATAAAATCCATACTTTGGTTCTATTTCTTTTCTTTCAAAAATAATTTTAGGAACTTCTACACCCATAACACTTTTAAATAAAATTTTATAGTCTTTAGCTTCGCCTATGGTCATAGCTACGTCTTCTATTTCTATTATTCCTGAATTTATATTTGCAGATTCTAGCGCTTTATATGCCTTTGAAAAAGTTATATTTACCTCATCTTGAAGTTCGCGCGCCTTAGATACATAAGACATCATTTCTCTTATAAGTACATTTCTCTTTTTATCTAATAGTTCAAAGCCTTTTTCAGAAAAGTCCAAGGAATTTTTAGCAGCCATTAATGTAGATTTAGTTGGTGCAAATGTTTCCATATTACTCCACCACTATTTTGTAATATTTTTCTAAAATCTTAGGTGAAACCCTATCCAACTCATTACTCGGCAATATGCTAAGAACTTCCCAAGCTAAATCTAAAGTTTCTGTCATATCTCTATTTTCATCATACTCCTGTTTTAAAAACTTTTCTTCAAATGCTCTACCAAAATCCATATATATCTTATCTATTTCTGAAAGCTCATCTTCTCCTATAACTTGAGCTAGTGCTATTACATCCTGAACCCTAGAGTAGGCTGCAAATATTTGATTTGATACATCTCCATGATCTTCCCTTGTAAAGCCTTCGCCAATGCCATCTTTCATAAGTCTCGACAGGGAAGGAAGGATGTTTACTGGCGGATAAAAGCCTCTTTGCTCTATTCCGCGACTTAAAACAATTTGCCCTTCGGTTATGAACCCTGTAAGATCTGGTACTGGATGCGTTATGTCATCATTAGGCATAGTTAATATAGGTATTTGTGTTATACTACCCTTTCTCCCTTTCATCATTCCAGCCCTCTCATACAGTGACGCTAGATCCGAATATAAATATCCTGGATAACCTTTTCTACTTGGAACTTCTTCTTTTAAGGAAGAAAGTTCTCTTAACGCTTCACAATAATTAGTCATATCTGTAAGTATTACAAGTACATGCATGTCCTCTTCAAATGCTAAGTATTCTGCAGCAGTCAATGCACATCTTGGAGTTATTATTCTCTCAACAATAGGATCGTCTGCTAGATTCGTAAACATAACCACCTTTTCAAGCACCCCCGCTTCTTCAAAACTTTTCTTAAAGAAGTTAGAATCATCATACTTTATGCCCATAGCTCCAAACACTATACAAAATTTTTCATCAACCTCATCAGAAATTTTTGCTTGCCTTACAATTTGTGCTGCCAGTTCATTATGCGCCATACCATTTCCAGAAAATATAGGAAGCTTTTGCCCTCTTATTAATGTAGCAAGACAGTCTATAGATGATATTCCTGTTTGTATATAGTTTCTAGGGTATTTTCTAGCTACAGGATTCATAGGCCTTCCATTTATATCGTATTTTTTTGAAGAATAAACTTCGCCACCATTATCTCTAGGATCGCCTATCCCGTTAAATTCTCTTCCCAATATATCCTTTGTAAGAGCTATTTTAAAAGATTCCCCTCTAAAATGAACTGATGTATTGTTGACAGACATACCAGTTGTTGTTTCAAAAACTTGTATTATAGCCTTGTCTTTATAAATTTGAACAACCTTTCCTTTTTTGTTATACTTTCCATCCACCACTATATCAACGATTTCATCATATGCTACATCTTCAACACTGGAAAGTATAATTAAAGGCCCTTGAATTTTATTTAACATTAAATATTCTTTTTTCATATTGGACCTCCCTGCTAGTCTCTATAATGTAGATAATAATCATTATCTATATTTTTCTATAATTCCATCGAAATAATTTACTAATTCACTTTCTAAATCATCTATTATCGAAAGTTCATCATTGGGTACATTGTATTTCATTTTATAAAGCTTTTCCATTAATTCTTTGTTTATTATAACAGAAATTGGTATTCCAAATTTCACAGCCCTGCTTGCATTATCATAAAACGATTCTATAGCTTTAAGCATCTTATATTGTTTGTTTAAAGGTGCATAAGTATCTACAGTATTATAGGCATTTTGTTGCAAAAATGATATTTTAAGGCATTTGGAAACCTCTATAATTAACCTTTGCGCGTCCGGCAGCACATCTTCACCTACCAATTTAACTATCTCCAGAAGCTTATTTTCTTCATATAAAAGTTTAAGCATCTTTGCTCTTAAGTCCATTACGTCTCCCGCCACGTTTTCCTCATACCATTCCTTTAAAAGTGATAAATAGCCACTATAACTAGCTAACCAGTTTATTGCTGGATAGTGCCTTGCATAAGCTAATTTTTTATCAAGTCCTAAAAAAACAGAAACGAATCTTTTAGTATTTTGAGTAACAGGTTCTGAGAAGTCTCCTCCCGCAGGCGACACTGCCCCAATTACAGTAACAGAACCCTCTGTATTATTTAAGTTTTCTACATAACCCGCTCTTTCATAAAACTCTGCAATTCTTGATGGGAGATAGGCTGGATAACCTTCCTCAGCGGGCATCTCTTCAAGTCTTCCAGATATTTCACGTAAGGCTTCTGCCCATCTCGAAGTAGAATCCGCCATTATAGCAACGTGATATCCCATATCCCTAAAATATTCCGCTATAGTTATTCCTGTATAAATACTTGCTTCTCTTGCAGCTACGGGCATGTTTGATGTATTAGCTATAAGCACTGTCCTATTCATAAGTGGTAAATCCGTTCTAGGATCTATAAGTTTCGGGAACTCTTCTAGAACTTCTGTCATTTCATTTCCTCTTTCTCCGCAACCAATGTATACTATAATATCTGCATCAGACCACTTTGCAAGCTGATGTTGGGTTATAGTCTTTCCAGTACCGAACCCCCCAGGGATAGCGCAAGTTCCTCCTTTAGCCAAAGGGAAGAATATATCTATTATTCTTTGGCCCGTGATAAGTGGTTTAAAAATAGTTTTTTTATCTTTTACCGGTCTTGGCGTTCTGCAAGGCCAATATTGATAAAGTTTAAGTTCATAATTTTCCGCGCCTTGCTTTAATTTAGCCACTGTGGTTTCTATATTGTATTTTCCATTTTCGCATGCCCAGGTTACAGTTCCAAAAACCCCTGGCGGAACCATTATCTTATGCATAATGGATGCAGTTTCTTGAACATTTGCGTATATTTGTCCTTCTTTCAATTCATCTCCAAGCTTTACGATAATGTCTACATCCCAAAGTTTTTCTTCATCAAGAGAAATGAGACCTATACCCTCTGGTAAAAATCCATAAGACATTTCATTTATCTTTTCTAGTGGCCTCTCAATTCCATCAAATATATTTCCGAGTATTCCTGGCCCTAATTTAAGAGAAAGAGGACTCCCAGTAGAAATTACAGGTTCACCTATCTTAAGCCCGCTAGTTTCTTCATAAACCTGAATAGTTGCAAAGTCTTCTTCTATTATTATTATTTCACCTATGAGCTTCCTCGCGCCCACCATAACCATTTCTCTCATTTTGAAGCCCTTCATGTGTTCAGCTTTTATAACTGGACCATTTACTCCGATTATGTTTCCTTCCATGTTATTCCTCCCCTTTTTAGGCCAGCATTTCCATAACTCTAACACCAATTGTTTCCTTACTATCTTGTAATGCAGCATATATACTATTATTTATAATAAATGTTCCTTCGAAATCTTTTAGTATATGTCCACCTATAAAGTCTTTTTCTGAAATTTTCACTTCAAAATTATCATCACAGTACTCCTTTAGTATAAGTCCAATTTCACTTTGAAATTTTTCGTAATCCCTTTTTAGCACTATAATATAGTAGTTTCCTTTATCCATCGCATTTAAAGTGTTTTTAAGGTTACTTATGAAATACGGTTTATATTCCTCACAACTAACAAATTGTACAAGCTTTACCCGAACATTTTCTATAGCATCACTAATCAACTTATCCTTAAGAAACAACACTTCTCTTTGTTTATTAAGCCTTTCTTTTGCTACTATTCCATTTGCTTTAATATTAGTTTTTTTTGTAACTTCCCTTTGGATGCTCCGTCTAAGCTCTTCTATCTTTTCTTTTTCTATATTGATTTTTTTTTCAGCCTCGAAACTGAATGTTTCTAATTTTTCTTCTTTTTCTTTATTTACCTTGTCATATATTATCTTAGAAAATAAATTTATCTTATCTTCAATTGTGGTCATAACTAACCCTCCTGCGAATTCTTATGCTCCTATTATACTTGTATAATTATTATATCTTAATCCCTATAGCCTCTTTAACGTATCTTAATATAGAGTCACTACCACGGTTCCATCCGTGCCTATCTGGAATTTCCACCAAAAGGGGTCTTTCTCTTGACAATTTTATGACGCTTACCTCGTCTGGTATTAAAATAGCAATTTTCTCTGTTATTATTATTATTCCTATTCCCTGATTCTTTTTTAATTCTTTTATTTTTTCTAATATTTTTTCTTTTTCATGAAGAACAACGCCTTCTATTCCTGCCATTTTCATCCCTACAAAAGTATCCACATTATCACTTACTAAATAACTTGTCATAATCCTCTCTCCTAAGAAATTATAATTTCGAAAGTATCATTATTGATATAATAAGTCCGTATATAGCAATACCTTCTCCAAGACCAACAAAGATAAGCGTTTTTCCTAGTATCTTAGGATCTTCTGATACCGCACCTAATGCTGAAGAACCAACTGCCCCTACAGCATAGCCTGCGCCAATAGTTGCAAGTCCTGTGGAAAGCCCAGCTGCTAAATACCCAAGTCCAGCAGCCGGGTTCACTTCAACTGTTCCCGCTGCGCGTGCTACGCTTGGAATATTCACGATCAAAGCTCCCATCATAACTGGTATAAATACACCTAAATTTATTTTTAGCGCTTTTTTTACCTTTTTCCTCCCCAAAACATCTATTTTACTTTGAGAAACGACTCCATACGTAATAGTAACTATAACAACACAAAATGTTAACATTAATAAAATAGTCATAATTCTTATTCCTCCTTCTAATATCTAGTGCATTAACTTCCATTAACTTTTCACACAGAATACATATTTATATATATGTTACTTAATTTCAATCTGCACAGGTTCAAAAGCAATCCCTGCCCCTTCATAATACTTACTGAATAATTCATAATACTCAAGTCTTAACCCTTGTATAAATACGATTAACCCTTCAAGGCATATAATTATTACATTTCCAATTATTAATATTAGCACTGAAGCAAATCCACTCTTAGTCATAGAAGCCATAGCAGAAAATGCAACAAACAAGCCCACATGATTTAATGCAAATGCACCTACTCTTATGAATGAAAGTGTATTAGAAAACATAGATAACAATGTTTCTATTACCTCAAAACCTGATTCTATAAAATAATCCTTAGTTCCAGATTCAAATAATATTTTTTTACCTTTAATAATATTCGCAAGCGGCTCCTTTAGTAATATCAGTAATAAAAAGAAAAGAAAATATATCATCCAAATAGCTTTCGGTAATAATGGCTTTTTATAGATTATAGATACTATTAGTATTAAAGCTCCAATATAGAACATAAAACCTGCTAGTCCTTCTTTTCCAAAAAGTCCACGTTCTATATCTTTCCTTCTTAAACTATTAGTAATCCCTAATATAAAGCCTAAAATTAAGAAACCACATCCAAATATTATAGCTCCAATTAACATATCGTTAATATCTTCCATCGGTCTAATTAGCAATTCATTAATTACTCTTTCAGAACCAAATACACTCCCATATAGAAATCCAAATATTATAGAACTTACCCCCAGGGTTTCAAAAATCCCGCCTATATTACTTCTACCTGACTTACTTTTCAGCATAACTCCTGCTAAAAGCAATACTAATCCTTGTCCTGCATCACCAAACATAGCACCAAACATTAGAGTATAAGTTATTGCCAAAAACCTAGTAGGATCGATTTCATCATAGCTAGGAACACCATACATGAAAAGCAAACTCTCAAATGGTTTAAACAATTTGTTGTTTATAAGCATTGTTGGTGGAGTTATAGCTTTATTAGTTCTCTCATTAGGCTCTTTTTTAATAATTAATATTCTATCATCAAAACTCAAAAGTAACTTATCAATGCTCTCCATAAAACTTTTAGGTATCCAACCAGAAAGATAAAAAAATTCATTTGTGCACGCCGCACTCTTTTTAATTTCTCCAGACTTTTGCTCCAATTCATAACTATTTTCTATATTTTTTATAGTTTTGTAATTTTCCTTTAGAAAATCACTAAGTTCCATTTTAATTTTCGTTGTAGATTCTTGCACTTGATATATTTCCGCACGAACAACCACCGCCACGTCCCTTGGAATGCCTATGTAATGATTAGGCACTAGAATTCTTTCGCAATTTGCCGATTTAAAAATTCTTTCCGTTTCTGTTAGCAAAAGCATTGGAGTAAATGCTATAAATGTAACAAAATCTTTTTCCTTATAGACAGTTTCTATTACTGATGGAATATTTTCATAATTGGCTTTTAGTTTAACCATGTTTTGCTCTGGCACTTTATATAAATCCATTTGGAAATTTTTCATAGCAGTAATCTCTTCCATAGGAATAGATACATCATTTAAAAATCCTAAGGCCTCATATGTGTTTTTAAGGTATTGCTCCTTTTGTTTTAAATCCTCAAATTCTTTGTTTAAAACCATATATTTATCATATACTTCCGCTAGCTTATTCTCTATGGTATCAAAATCAAAAATCATCTCTTTAATGTATTCGCAACTTATATCAACAGTATTTTGAGCCATTGCAAGCTTTTCAACATGTTTTAAACTTATATTATATTCTTTATCATATAAGTAAGGTCTTATATAGTTTACATCCATTAAAGCCTCTATATTGCCTTCTGAAGTTTTTAATACAAAATCTGACGAGTTTATTTCTTGCAAAGCACTTACTGGCTGCATGCAGCCTTCTAGTGCTAATAATTTAGTTAATTTATCAAAATCGGACATTTCACCTACTAAATTAACCATATGCATTTTTTCTATAGACACAAAATCACCTCCTGCTTTTTTCTGGGGTATATAATCATTTATAATGTGACAGAAACATAATTTATACCTTCATTCATATCCATATCGTATCTTTTTTGTTCTACTATAGATATAATATCTTTTATTTCAATCCTATAAAACGCAAGATAACTCATAGCCATGCTAATATTTGTTTTATTTTCTCTAAGATTTTTTTTGAAATATTTTTTTTGAAATTCACGTTGTCGTTTTTCAATGGAATTAAAATCATCTTTTTCATATATATGTGCATATGGTGTTTTTTCTATTACCTTATAAAATTCTTTCATATTATTTATATAACAAAGCTTTCTAATATTTTCCTTTGAAAGTTTATACCCCTTATATATGGTATAGTTAAATAGCTCCTCAGAAGGTATATTGTAAAAAGTCTTTCCTCTATATATCCACCCTAAATTTAAAAGATCTGCTTCCAATCCTAATATACTGTGTACCACTTCTTTATTCTCATTGTCCAAATGCTTGAGTTCGCGTCGTACAGACATAAAATAAACAAAATCAAGTTCTGTTTCAATCCTAAACAAACCTTTTTCACTGATGCCCCTAGCTAAATTTTTTAGACTTTTATAATATATGCTCCCTTTTAGTCCATCTATTACCTCTTCTGTATTTTTTAAGGCTAATAAATAATCATAATTTATTGTATTTAAAGAACTTCTTGCAATTAGCTTGTTTTCTATTTCGTCTTTACTGCGGCCTAAATATTTGCCTCTAATAATTATTTTTAAATCTTCTACTTCCCATCTTACAAAAAAAACTTTTATAAGCTTCCTGTATTCACCATCAAAATAATTTATAAATTTGCTATAAATACTTGTATAGTATCTATTTAAAATAATCTCTAAATTACCCCTATGTATTTTCTCTAAGTTGTATTCTCCTAAAAGCTCCCCATAGCTCGTATCCTCTTTTAATACTTTAACAGTACTTTTAAAATCTTTACACTTTAGTAATTTCAAATATTGATCTCCGCTTATCATCTTTCCCATCATTGCCTTTACTTTAGAATTAATAGCACTAAACTTAACAACATTTCCCATATATTCCCACTCCTATAATAGCGTTAAATACTTCATCTACTATTTTTAATTTATTGTTTTGATATTTTTTATTAATATTTTTTAATACTTTTTCTTTTTCTTTTCTTATGATTTCAGCTTTAAACTCCGCCTCCATCATCTTTTCATTACTTATAGTATTCTTAATGTTTTTAGATTCTTCTTGAAAGCTAACCTTCATATCCTTTATTATATTTTCAAATTCATCTTGTTTTTCTTTTAACATTTCATCAATGCCCTTCCTATAGCTTTCAGCATCTTTGTCTATACTCATTATTTTATTAGTTATAAATTCCAAAACATCACCCCCAATATTTATAAATAATACTTGTTTTTATATTTTCTCATAATTTGGAATGTTGACTATATTCTCATTATATTACCTTTAATGCATAATGTCGAAAGCGATTTTGGGCATAATATAAGCCTTCGATAAGGGATCTGAGCTTTATTACAATATATACCACACAAAGCTAACGCTACCTATGTTTATCTCTTGCCCCCTACATAAAAACCATGACAGTTTCTTAAATAATTTTTCTTTATATTACCTAATGTATGTAGTATACTTATATATTATGGCTAAATACGCTAATGAAGGAGGATATTTATGAAAGATAACATAAAAGAAATTGAAGATAGCATATTAAGCTATCTGTATGAAAATAGAACCGCATCCCCACAAAGCATTGCAAAAATAAAACTTGCGCTTAATCTAGGTAATGGTAAAGGTGATATTAGGGTTTTGAAATCTTCTCTTGAATCTTTAATGAAAAAAAGGCTTATAACTAAACAAGCGGTTAGAGGAAATTATAAAATTGAACTTACCGGAATAGAATTTATTGAAGAGAATTAAAAAAAAGAGTTATAAACTCTTTTTTTTATGGAATACAATATAAAAAGCGGCTCAGATAGCATAAAACTATGTATCTAAGCCGCAATATGTCTATTTAATTATGAAACATGTGTAAATTGAATTCATTAGTTGTATTAATACTACAACATAGTTTTAACTCGGCAGGCACACTATCACCTACCCCCCTGTATGTTATTAATTTTAGCATATTTCACCGATATATTCAATATCAATGTGCATAATCTTGTCGAATTGTTTAATCCTACACTCCATGCTTTAAATCTCCCTCGTTCATCTGTATATTGTATCCTTAGTTCATATAAATATACAAATATCCCATATAAACTTTATTAGTTTAACGACATTTCAGCGACCCAGGAGATGATTTAATTACTTTATGTCTATCTTATCTATAAATTTACTTAAGGTTTTTTCTCCAATACCGCCCACTTTTGTTATCTCTTCTACAGACTTAAATCCTCCATTTTGCTGCCTATATTCAATTATAACATCAGCTTTAGCATCCCCTATTCCTGTAAGAGTCTTTAGTTCTTCTTTACTAGCAGTGTTTATGTTAATAATAGCGCTCTTTTCAGTGCTACCCGAGCTTGAAATCGCAGAATCGTTAGAATTGCTCTTTAGCGTAGTATTCAGAGGCGTTTGTGTTTTGTTTACCTCACCCTTTTTACAAATCACAATACAATCTTCATCATTTAGTTTTGCAGAAAGATTTGTCGCATCAAGGTCTGCATCACTAGTTCCCCCACCTGCTAGTTTTATAAGATCGGTAACTCTACTTCCTTTTTTTATATCATAAACACCAGGATCTTTTACAGCACCTTTTATATCCACTTTTATATTACTATCTTCTACTTTTTCATTACTACCTTCTACTTTTGTATTACTACCTTCTACTTTATTTGATCCAGCTGCAATAACACCCTCTGCATCTTTTTTTTCTGAAGTTTTATCAGTTTCTACAAATATATCCTTATAATCCGAAGCATTAACATTTTCTTTTGGACTTGACAATTTGTAGCCAGCAATTATAAATGCAATACTTATGCATAAAATAACTATAGAACCAATTATTTTCTCTTTATTTTTCATAATATCTCCTCGTTAACCTCCTAGAGCACAGGACACTTGCTAATTATTTTGCCATCCTATATAAAATTATTGACAAGTTTACGTAAATACTATCGCTAAGAAAGATTTTTTTTGATATACTATAAATGTTGAAAAACTTGGAGGTAACCTATGAAAAAATTAATCACAATAGCACTTGCATCATTTTTTTTATTTTTTAATACGGCCCCAACAGTTAAAGCACTATTAAAACCGCCAGTGGTGTCTGCTGATAGTGTGGTTTTAATGGATGCCACTACTGGTAAACTACTTTATGAGAAAAATAAAGATTCTGCTTACCCACCAGCTTCTACCACAAAGATAATGACTATACTTCTCGTCTTAGAAAACTCTAATTTAAACGATGTGGTAACTGTAAGTAAAAACGCAGAGATGACTGATGGTTCAAAAATATATCTCCTTAAAGACGAAAAAGTTTCTGTAAAAGAATTGTTATACGGATTAATATTAGCCTCTGCTAATGACTGTGCCGTAGCTTTAGCAGAACATATAAGTGGTTCCACAGGAAAATTTGCAAAGCTTATGAATGAAAAGGCAGAATCTCTAGGTTGTAAAAACACTAATTTTGTCAATCCAAATGGGCTATATGACGTAAATCATAAAACTTCAGCCTATGATTTATCCCTAATTATGCAAGAGCTAACTAAGCATCCCGAGTACAATATGATTTCAACAACGCCTTCATATAAAATGGCAGCAACAAATAAATCCAAGGAAAAACGTCCTCTTTGGAATGAGAATAGACTAATACAAAAGAATGACCCACACTACTATAAAGGCTGTGAAGGTGGAAAAACAGGATATACTATCCAATCACAGCATTCCTTTATTGCCGTAGCTAGTAGAAATGGTCAAAAGCTTATAGTATCTCTTGTACATGACTCTGAAAAGACATTTTTTCCAGACAGTAAAAAATTATTGGATTATGGCTTTGATAATTTTGAACTCTCTAAACAATTTAATAAGAATGATAAAGTATCAAATTTAACTTTAGATGACGGTACGAATGTTCCGCTACTTGCTTCAACTGATCTTTATATTGTTAAATCTAAAAATCCAACTTTAACTCCAACTATTAAAACTGAGGGAAAAAAAATAGGCCTTTCGCCAATTAAGAAAGGTGTTCTAATAAGTAATGCTACAATTACTTATGGTAAAGATTCTTATTCTTTAGATTTGACTAGTGGAATAGATTATGCTAAAAAGCACGTTCAAACCCCTTCACTCTCAACAAACACAATAAATGCACTAAAATATCTTGCACTTGCTTTAGCACTATTGTTATTTGTTATAATATCAAAAAAAAGGAAAATAGGAAAAAGGAGAAACATAATAGAGTATATTCCCAGACACTTTAAATAGTAAAACATAACATATAAAAAAGCACCAAGTATAAACTATTAATCTAGTTTATACTTGGTGCTTTTTTATATGTCACTTTCAGTTTTAAGTTTACTTACCAAATTCGCTATATCATCTGGAAGTTTTGATTTAAGTATAAGCTTCTCACCAGTTCTTGGATGCGGAATAATTAATTTATAAGCGTGAAGTGCCTGCCTATCAATATAGTGGCTTTCGCACTCTCCATAAAGGCTATCTCCATAAAGTGGATGACCGATATGACTTAAATGAACACGAATTTGATGTGTTCTACCAGTTTCCAAAGTTACTTTTAACAAATCACCATTTTCAAAAGAATCAATAACTTCATAATGAGTTATACTTCTTTGTCCATCTGCCCAAACTTCTCTCCTTGCACTTTCTTCATCGGGGTTTCCAATAGGCAAATCAATAGTACCTGTCTTATTTTCCATATTGCCATGTACAACAGCCATATAACTCTTCTCGAAAGTTTTGCTATGCATGTCGCTTTCCTGCATATCTCTTACCTGCAAATCACTGCTATGCATATCTCTAGCTAATGCCATATGTGAAAATTGATTTTTTGCAATTATTATAAGACCTGAAGTATCCCTGTCTAATCTACTTACGAGTCTAACAATGCATTTTTCATCTCTTTCCTTAAAATAATACAAAACTCCATTGGCAAGAGTACCACTGGGATAACCCCGAGTTGGGTGAACTACTATTCCCGGGCTCTTATTTACAACAATAAGGTCTATATCATCATATACCACATCTATATCCATCTTCTCAGGCTCAATATTTTGATGTTCGTCTTTTTTCATATCAATTTCTATTTTATCCTCTGAATTTATTCTAAGATTCAACTTAGCTACTTGATTGTTTACCCTTATTTTCCCACTAAGCCCTGAGCTTTTTATAAATCTGCCAGATAAATTTTCTGTGTACTTTAAATAATCTCTTATCTTTACGTCAACGATGTTTGCTCCAACTACATATGTTAATTTATCATTACTCAATAGCAATTACTTCTATTTCAACTATTGCATCCTTAAGAAACTTTCCTACCTGAACGCAATCTCTAGCCGCTAACTTTGTGCTAATAATATATTTTCCCATTTTTTCTTCCCCTCATAATTATATAGTATTGGTAAGTTAAATCATCTCCTTGGTGGATGAAATCTTCTTTGAAGATGATTAATGCATTAATTTATGATCTTTACCTAAGAAAACTATTATATCGAATTTTTCATCACTGGAGGATAAAAATTCAATATTGTCTATTTTAAAATCTTTTTCTAAATCATTTTTCATGTCTTTATTACTATTATATACTAAAATTTTAGTTTTACTAGTAGCCTTACCATTTCCTGTTACCGCTTTATTATAGCCGTTTTCTACAAGATATGTTGAAAAGTCACTAGCGAGTCCTGGTGTTTTAGTCCCATTAATCACCTTTATTTTAAGCTTTGACTTATCAATATTCTGTACCTGGCTGCCCTCTAATTTTGAAATAATCTCTTTATTTTGTGCTTTATTATATACTACATATGATACACCATGTACGCTCTTTAAATCGCCCTTAATTGTATCCATGGAGAGCTTATCACTACCAATGGTTGCAAATATGTATCCATATTTAAGTATATCATTAGCATCCATATTAGTTTCTACAGAACTTTTTATTGCTGATAAAATACTTGGAATCTTAATTACTGTAATAGGACTTTTTACTTTCTTCATAACTTTAGAAATAAACATATGCTGATTTTCTATTCTTCCTAAGTCACCATTTTCAAAACCACTACCATCGGAATTTTTTCTCCACCTAAAAAATTCCTCAGCTTTTTTACCATCCAAATGAACGTTCGTTCCCTTTTCAAAATAAATGCTTAAATCTTGATCAGGATCTTTATAATCCATTTTCCTTGTTATGTCAATATTTACTCCACCAATAGCATCAATTAGTTTATCAAATCCTTTATAGTCAATTTTGCCATAGTAGTCAATTTGAACACCTAATAACTTTTGTACAGCAGCAACTGCATAATCCACGCCACCAATAGCATGGGCAGCATTAATTTTTTGATTTTTACCATTTATTGTGACTAAAGTATCTCTGGGGATAGAAACCAAATTAACTTTTTTATCATTTGCATTATAATGTGCTAATATCATTGTGTCTGTCCTCTTTGGGTCGTCAGCATTTGTAGCACCTGGAGTACCCACATCTACGCCCATAACCAGTATATTGAAAGATTTTCCACCTTTCTTAATCTTTTCTATGTCTTCCTTATTTAATTCCGATGCTAATCCTTTTTTGGATAAATCTAATGCACTATTATTAAAGCTATTTAAGTAGAAATAAAGATAACCGAAAATTAACACAAGCACTGTCACCACAAAAGTACTGATAACAATTGCAAATCTTTTATAATTTACTATTTTTCTCTTTTTTTTATTATCACTCATACTCTCACCTACTATATTTACTTAATAAATAATTTCTTGCTTCTATTGTATCCGTATGCAATAATCCCTTTTGACCTATAACATATTTTATAGTATTGTCAAAAGATTTTATTACTGCTGCATCTAAATCAATATTACTTAAGCTTCTTAGTTCTTCTACTCCATCAAATTTTCTTAATGGCTCAATATAATCTGCAATATAAATTATTTTCTCTAAAAGGCTCATGCTTTTTCTACCAGTAGTGTGATAACGAATAGCATTTAAAATATCCTCGTCGTAAATCCCCATTACTTCTCTAGCTAGTATACTTCCAACTAATCCGTGTAAAATTGGTGGGTTCTTTAGGTATATTTCATCTAATTGTATTTCATGTTCTATAGCCAGTTTTATAAGCTCCTCATCAGTCTTATTCTTAACACAATCATGTATTAAGCCTGCAATTCGTGCTTTTTCTACATTTTCTCCATAAATAACTGCTAGCGTTACTGCAGTTTCACTAACGTTTAAACTATGTCTTAATCTACTTTCTTTTAAACTTAATTTCAAATAATGGAGCATTTCTTTCTCATTCCACATTTAAATCCCCCTATTTATATAACTGAAGATTATCAATAATTACCTCTACACCCTTAGGAAGAAGATAATCAACATTTCTACCTTTTTTTATACCACCTCTAATGTTCGTTGAAGATATGTCTATAATTGGCATATTAAGAAAAATCACTTTACCATTGAACTTTTGTTCTACATGATTTTTCTGCTTTAACAGTTCTTCCACTGTAAATCCTGCTCTACCATAAACCACCAACTTACAACTATTGAGTATCCTATCTACATTTTTCCAATTATCTAAATCCATTAGGCTGTCTCCACCAATTAAAAAATACCACTCTATATTAGTTTGAGATTCACTAAAAAGTTCAAGTGTTTCATAAGTATAGCTATTCTCTTTTTTACTAATTTCATAATCGCTTATTTCAAAGTGGCTTTCGTGCTCTATTGCCTTTTTAACTAAATCATATCTAATTTGAGCATCTGTAATTTTTTTATTAATTTTATTCGGTGGATTCCCTGCTGGCATAAATAAAATCTTGTCTAAATGTAAATTGTATAATGCTTCGTAGGCAATATGAACATGCCCTATGTGAATTGGATCAAAGGTTCCTCCAAAAATAGCCTTTTTCACTGTAACACCTTCTTTATATTATAATAAGGTACCTTCTGTAAAATAATAACACATTTTCTAATTTATATAAAGGAAAAAGCATGTAAAATTACATGCTTTTATGGTAATTCAATTTTAGGCTTTTTTAATGACCTTTTGTACAATACGCATTTACTACCAATACTTTGTATTCCTTCAGCATTTATAGCCGTGCAAATTATATCTGAAGCTTCTCTAGCAGTTATTCCACTATTATTTAAAATTTTAATTTTAACAAGCTCTCTAGATTCTAATATGTCTTCTATCTGTTTTAAAAAATTTTCTTCTATTCCAGCTTTTCCAACCTGAAATACAGGTTGTAATGGATTTGCAAGAGTTCTTAAATAACTTCTTTGTTTACTTGTAATCATAATATCCTCCTAGTTACATTCTTATAAGATAAGAATTATCGCTCATTATCTTTTATAATAAGAATTCAAATTCAAACTTTTGTAGTCTTACTAAATCACCGTCTTGAATTCCTTTTGCAACTAATGCGTCAAATACTCCCTTATTCTTTAACACTTTGTGGAAATATTTAAGAGAATCCGGTTCATTTATATTAACAGCACTTAACAATCTTTCAACAAAACTTCCTTCAACAACAAAAGTTCCTTCTTCATCAACCTCAACAGTGTAGGTGAATCTCTTTTCTTCTATTATGAATTTATCTTCATCATTTATTATTAGTTCCGTAACTGGGATAGTAGTTAACATTCTAGCTGCTTCTTTCATAAGTGCATCCACACCTTGATTTGTAGCTGCAGATATTTTAAATATCTTACTATCATCATATCCCAGTTCATTTAATTTCTTTTTAAAGTTTTCAAATACTTCATCATCAAACAGCAAATCACTCTTATTAGCGGCTATTATCTGAGGTCTATCCCATAACTTAACGCTATATTTTCTAAGTTCTTCATTTATTTTCACAAAGTCTTCTACAGCATCTCTACCTTCAATTCCTGAAATGTCAACCACATGAATAAGCATTCTAGTTCTTTCAATATGTCTTAAAAAACCTATTCCAAGACCTACTCCTTCAGCTGCGCCTTCAATTATTCCTGGTATATCTGCAATAACAAAATTCTGTGCACCCTTAACACTTACTACTCCTAAATTCGGTTTTAAAGTTGTAAAGTGATAATTAGCAATCTTAGGTCTTGCTTTTGATACTACTGAAAGCAATGTTGACTTGCCTACATTTGGAAAGCCTAATAATCCAACATCAGCTAAGCTCTTAAGTTCAAGCTTAATCCATCTTTCTTCTCCTGGCATTCCTGGTTCAGCAAAGTTTGGCGCTTGCCTTGTAGGTGTACAAAATTTAACATTACCTTTTCCGCCTTGTCCAGCTTTGCAAACTCTATAACTATCACCATCGTGAGCTAAATCATACATTATTTTTTCTGTTTCCATGTCACGCACAATAGTCCCCATTGGAACTTTAACATACAGATCCTCTCCAGCTTTTCCATAACACTTAGAGCCAGAACCATTTACTCCATTTTTTGCTACGAATTTTCTTGCATATGAGAAATCTAATAGGGTAGTCATACTAGGATCAACTACTAATATTACGTCTCCACCGTCTCCACCGTCTCCACCATCTGGTCCACCCAGTGGTATATATTTCTCTGTTCTAAACGAAACGGCTCCACTGCCACCATTTCCTGATTTAACAAAAATCCTGGCTGTATCAATAAACATATATTTCACCTTACCTTAGCTCATTTTCTATTTTGTTTAATTTTAATCTATTAGCCCAGCGCCGCAGGTGATAACATCACTTATGGTACTGAATATTAATCTATAAGCTATATTATTATCAAAAACACATTTATAAATTCTTAAATCATTTATTTCTGTTTCTATTTGTTGCCATTCATCCATCCAACTCATTTCGTCAGACATAGCTTCATTATTAGTAATCAGTAAACTTTCACCTAATTCATCTTCGAATATATATATATATACAAATTTCTGATTAGTAACTTCTAGTTCCATAAATATAGTGTTAAGTAAATCGCCTTTTTTATTATATCCAATTTCAAAAATTTTACTTTTAAAATTGCTAATTTCGATGTTTATTTCTACTTTTACTTCATTTTGCCATAGTTTTTTAATATTATTCTCAAGGCATAGTGAAAATCCATTATCTTGTAATCTATAAATTTCACTGATAATTTCATTTTCCTTGGATAACCTATCTATGTATTTCAAAGCATCTTTCGGTCGCCTCGTTTGCAAATATCCAGATATAACTTGCAGATCATTCATAAAATCATGTCTTTGTTTTCTAATTAAGTTTATAAAACTTTCTAAATCACTCATTACTATCCTCCAAAAGAGAATTTTAAAAAAGCACCCTTTAAGGGTGCCTTAAATTATTCAGCAATACACGTTTCTACATCAACAGGATAAACACTTGCTTTTTTCTTCATTTTGCCCATTCTTTCGAATTTTACAACTCCATCAATTTTAGCAAAAAGAGTGTCATCTCCACCTATTCCAACATTGTTTCCTGGATGAATTTTTGTTCCTCTTTGTCTTACTAAAATATTGCCTGAAAGAACAAATTGTCCATCTGCACGTTTAGTCCCAAGTCTCTTAGATTCACTATCTCTACCGTTTCTTGAGCTACCTACTCCTTTTTTATGAGCAAATAACTGAAGGTTCATAACTAACATTGTACTACACCTCCTCTGTTTCTACTTTTATATATTCACCATAAGTAATTTCTATACTTTTAAGTCCAAGTATCATTGTTTCAAGTAAAACTTGACATCTTTCGATATCTTTTAGGGTTTGATCTTTTAAATCTAAATTCAAAAATCCATCCTCTATATCATACTTCACCTTAATTTTTAGAACTTTCTCAATCCCAATAACTGTAGTTTGAGAAATTGCTGAAATAGCAGCACAAATTAAATCTACATCTAATTCTGCTTCTTTAGGCTGAGCATGACCTTTTATTTTAAAAGAAACTATTTTACCTTTTCTTCGAACAAATTCAACTTTAACCATAACTAAGCTTCTATCTTCTCGATTTGAATTTTAGTATATGCTTGTCTGTGTCCTTGTTTCTTTCTGTAATCTAACTTTCTCTTAAATTTGAAAACTATAATTTTCTTAGCTTTTCCTTGTGCTAATACTTTAGCAACAACTTTAGCTCCTTCTACTACAGGTTTTCCAACTATTAAGCCTTCTTCCTTGCCTACTGCAAGAATTTCATTTAATTCAATGGTTGTTTCAACTTCAGCATCCAATTTTTCAACGAATAAAACGTCTCCTTCTTGAACTCTATATTGCTTTCCACCAGTAACTAAAACTGCGTACATAAAATACACCTCCTTGATCCAGTCTCGCCATCCCAGGTACATACCTTTATGTAAAATAAGCAAGTATGTTTATAACCTTACGTGTGCGGTCTACAAATGACATTCTAACATATATCCAAATGTTTGTAAAGTGTATTTACCCATATATCTTCTGTGTTTGCAAATTTCTTATTTGATTTGCGAAAATTAGCGATTCTACTTTGAATTTTTCTAAATGTGGAATAAAATTCACATAAATTTTATTATCTAACGCTCCTATTTGACGTGCAAATTCTAAAACATCCTCCATAATATCCTTTTTGTAAATTTCGTCAATTTCAATATATATATCTTTAATGCCCTGTTCCTTATGTATCTTGAAAATTTCATTTTTAATTAAAAACTGAATATAGGCTAGCTTAACCCTGCTACTCTTCCCACCGCAATGCTTGCAAGGTTCCTCAATAAACTCGTATATAGACTTTCCGCGCCTCCTTCTTGCAATTTGAACCAAATTTAGCTCAGTAAATGGATAAACTACAGTCTTGTTTTTATCATCCGCAAATCCTGCTTCTAAAACGTCTAATATAATTTTTCTCACTTCTAAATCCTCAATATCAATAAAATCTATTATAATGATTCCACTTAGATTTCGAAGTCTAATTTGTCTTGCAATTTCTGTCGCCGCCTCAATATTGGTGCTTTGTGCAGTTTTTCGAAGTGATCGACTCTTTGTATTCTTCCCAGAATTAATATCAATTACATACATTGCCTCAGTTTTATCAATTACAATATTTCCTCCACATTTTAGTGGAATCCTATGATTGCGAAGACTGAGTATTTCTTTTTCTATTCCGTAATAATCCAGTAACATTCTGTTTTCACTATGAAATTCAACTTTTACATTGATGTCCGATCGTTTTTCTGTAAATTTCTTCGTATACTGAAAATCACTTTCATTATTCAATACTATTTTAAAAGTGTTTTTATCTAAAATATCACGTAGAGTTCTGTTTAAAGCTCCAGCATCACTAAATAGCAAAATAGGATTTCTTGAATACTTCGCTCTGTTTATAACGGCCTTATATATTTCATATAATTCACGAACTTCATCATTTAGGGTATCAATATCTACATCAAAGGCATTAGTCCTAATCATTACCCCTATATCCTCTGGCTTGTTAAGTTGATTTGCCACCATGGTTTCAAAAGTTCTATTATTTATTTTTTTAGAAAAGCTTATGTCTTTATTCATATTTACAAGCACGCAGTAAATACCTGCAATGCCGAAAGCACTAGTAACTTTAGCTCCCTTTTTATCGATCTCTTCTTTTAAGACTTCAACTATAATCTCATCGCCTTTTTTTATCTTGGTATTCTTAAACTTTTCATCAAGATACATATAGCAGTCTTTGCCCTTCCCAATATCTATAAAAGCACATTTAATTGCTGGAACAATATTTTTTACGACTCCCTGATATATTTCTCCTGGAATAGGGCCACTATCCTCTTCTTCTATGAAGCATTCCTTTAATTTGTTATTTTCCTTTATAGCTATTCTTAAAAATTCTTCTTGCCTTTCAATATATATTTCTTTCACTTTAATCCACTCCTATTTTACTAATTTTTGAAAAGCTCGCTAAGAGTGACTAATTTATCATCTTTATATGCATACATTTCTTCCCGCTCTATATCAACAAAAGCTTCTTTATTAATAGACTCTATATTTTCCTTCAAATAGTCTGCTAATAACCGAGCTGATAAATTAGCACGACTTCCACAAGCAATAAGTGCTGAAATACAAATTACTGAGCTATCTACTTCATATTCAAATTTATGCACTAATGGTTTTATATTAATCATTTTTTCTCCGCTTTTACTCATCTTAACGATGTTCCATTCGCCTGCACTACAAATACTCTGCAATGTTTTTAGTGCATCCTCTCCACCCGTGCATTTTAGTTTAATTGTATATTTAGCAGCATCAATAATCGCCATAGCTTGAGCTTTCTTTTTTCCCTCAACTGGAATAACTTTTACCACATCTAAAATTTCAATTCCACGTGGCGTATTTTCATTCATTTTATCCATAATATATTTTTCTTCTAACTCGCTGTTTAACACTACATCCATGTACTCCCCCTCAGAATGTACCCCTACAGACAATGGTTGTGCAATAGATACCGCCATGTGAGGATTAAAGCCTTTTGAATATTCTATTGGAAGAACTGACCTTTTAATAATTTTTTGGAGGGTTCTCATTAAATCTAAATGAGCAACAAATTTAATTTCACTGCCTTTAGTATACTTAATTAAATAACGCACCGTTGAAACACGTCCCTTCTTTAAAATTAACATTAACGCCGCATTCCGTGCAGCCTAACATGCAATTTTGAGTTAATTCTACTTTTTTTGCTTTTTCATTTTCCAGTATTAGATACTCTTTATTAACACCAATATCTATAAAATCCCAAGGAAGTATTTCATCATAACTTCTTTCGCGATAAGCATAAAATTCTCCTAAAACGCCACATTCATCCATTGCTTCTTTCCATATTTCAAAATTAAAATACTCAGACCAACCATCAAATTTTGCACCCTTTTCAAATGCCTTAATTATAACATCACAAATTCTTCTGTCTCCTCTAGCAATTACCGCTTCTAGAAACGAAACTACAGATTCATGATAATTATAAATAACCGCCTTGCTTGTTATAGCATACTTAACTGCTTTTATTTTTTCAACTACCGCGTCCATTGTTGCTTGCGGCGCCCATTGGAATGGAGTAAATGGTTTTGGTACAAATATAGCGGAACTTGAAGTAACCCTTAATCCTCTTTTTCGTGTTTCCTTAGGGATTTTAAAGTATTCTGCTACAACTTTATCCGAAAGCTCTGCAATGCCTCGTACATCATCCATAGTTTCATAAGGAAGCCCAACCATGAAATAAAGCTTTATAGTTGACCACCCTGAAGCAAAAACGCTACTGGCAGCTTCTAATATTTGTTCCTCTGTAACTCCCTTATTTATAATGTCGCGCATTCTTTGGGTTCCAGCTTCTGGTGCAAAAGTTATACCAGTTTTTTTAACCTTTTGTATTTCCTTAATTAAATCTACAGAGAAAGAATTTATCCTAATTGAAGGCAGAGATACACTCACGTGGTCTTCCTTATGTTTTTCAATTAGCGTCGTTATAAGGTTTCGTATATCTGAATAATCACATATACTTAAAGAACTTAAAGATATTTCTCTATACCCTGTGCTCTTTAATAATTTATCTGCAGCATCGATAATGTTAGCTGTACTCTTTTCTCTAACTGGTCTATATATCATGCCCGCTTGGCAAAATCTACATCCATTAGTGCATCCCCTAAATGTCTCGAGTATTACCCTATCATGTACTATTTCAGTATACGGAACTACGATTTTATCTGGAAAAGCAACTTCATTAAGATCTGTTACGAATCTTTTCTTAACGATTTTAGGAACATCATCATATTTAGGCTTAAATTCCTTGATAGTGTTATCTTCATTATAGGACACCTCATATAATGAAGGCACATATATTCCTCTTATCTTAGATATTTCTCTTAGGAATTCTTTTTTGCGACCTTTGTACTTTTTGTAAATATCTAACACATCATTCATTATTTCTTCGCCTTCGCCAATCTCAAAGAAATCCACTATATCGTGCAGTGGTTCAGGATTATAAGCACATGGGCCCCCAGCCATAACTATAGGTTCATCTTCACCTCTCTCTGAAGCTCTTATAGTAATACCCGACATATCTAACATGTTGAGTATATTAGTGTAGCTCATCTCATATTGCAGAGTAAACCCTAAAATATCAAATTCCTTTAAAGAATCTTTGCTCTCAAGAGCATACAAAGAAATATTATTTTCTCTCATTTGTTTTTCCATATCTGGCCAAGGAGCAAACGCTCTTTCGCAATAAGTGTCGCTTCTTTCGTTTAATACATGATAAAGTATTCTACTACCTAAATGTGACATTCCCACTTCATACACATCAGGAAAGCAAAAAGCAAATCTTATATCAATTTTTTCTAAATCTTTATAACAACAATTAAGTTCTCCACCTATGTATCTAGCAGGCTTTTCGACCTTAAATAAGATATCATCTGAAATTTTATTCATAGAAATCACTCCTCGTTTTTTCTCTAGGCTAGATAATAGTTATCCTTTGTATCTGCCATAGACACATTACATTATTTTATTCTAACACATGAGCGTTAAATCTCAAAATGAAAAATATCTTAAAGTAAAACACCCAACCTTTAATATGCTTTGTTTTACTTTAAGATATCTTATTATACATTATTTTTTAATTTTTTAATGTCAATGTACTCACTTAGGCTTATATTACCATAGGCTTTTATTGCCTCAATTATTTCTTCTTCATACAACGTATCTAGCAATGTCATATTTTCATCTAGTATTGTAAACAAATTGTACTTATTCTTATCAATTATTCCTAGTACCGATAATAAATTTTTTTCACAAAAAACAGATATACTTTTATTCTCTACATATCCTCTCTTTATAAATCTATGTTTCTTCCTAATAATATAACCCATAATCAAATATACTATCCTTTCCTTTTCTTTAATCGAAGATATTAAAATAAATATAGAAATTAAGCCTAAATTAAAGTTGCTTTTATTTGCTGCTACACTTACAAAATATATAAACATGAAAATACTTCCAAGAATCATACTAACCATAATAGAAATTTCATTTGCCCTTCTATATATAGTCTTAATATTAAGGATATCCCTAAGCACCCTTCCTCCGTCCAGTGGAAAGGCTGGTATAAGATTAAAAATGCCTAAAGCTAAATTGCTTTTATAAATTAAATGCAAATAAGGTCTATTGAATAATATAAATAAAATATAAAAAATAACTGCTAATAATAAGTTTAATAAGGGACCCGATAAAGAAATTATTAAATCCTCTTTAGCACTTGCTTCATCTAAATCTTTCACCTTAAGTACGGCTCCTATAGGAAGAATTTCGATATCAAAGCCTGAAAATCCTAAAATTCTAGCAGTTAAATAATGCATCATCTCATGGATGAATACAAAAGCAAAAGCTACTACTAACTCTCCTTTAAATCCTAATATTATTAACAAAATAATATACGGTATAAATAACTTACTTATTCTTATCAATTAATCCCCCAAAGCAATTGCTGAACTGTCATTAAATCATCTCCTGCGGAGCTGCAATATTAACGACTTCAGAAGGAGATCTATATTCCCACTAAAGTTTCTTTTTTGCTATAGTATGGACCTCCTACTTATAGAAGCGGCCGGCTTCCCTTCTGAACTGTCATTAAATCATCAAAAATTAATATCTTTACTATTTATTCCATCCCCACTTGAAATTTTGCTTTTAACCTTCTCTATGAAATTCACTGTAACAGCTTCTACATCTTTAAATTTAACGCCCTTCGCTTTATCTATTAATGTACCATAATCATACTCTTTGTTTATTGCTTGCTTAGAATAATTATAAACATATTGAGTTTTAGGTGTAACTACTACTTTTAAGCATAATACAAAAATAAACAATACTAGTACACCAATCAATTCCCTGGTTAATCTTTTTATATAAAAATTAGGCATTCCACTTTGTTTGTTATTTTCACTATGAAAACTATTTGCGCTTCTATGCCTTTTTGCCAAATTATTATAATAGCTTTGATACTGCGTATTATAATTACCCATTTTATCCCCCTCTAACAATCTTTTACTATTTATATATATTTAATTTCTACCATTTATATTACATATTATAAGAAAAAAGTATATATTATATCATCTTAAACAAAATAAGCACTGCAAACTATGCAGTGCTTACTCGGTTATGTTGTTCTATTTACGATTTTTTAAACTTCTCATTAAAACTTCCGCTGTACCTAAATTTGTGGCAAGTGGAACACAATGTACATCACATAATCTAAGAAGTGCTGAAATATCTGGTTCATGCGGTTGAGGCGTTAGTGGATCACTTAAAAAAATTATCATATCCAATTCTTCTTGTGCAAGCTTTGCACCTATTTGCTGGTCACCGCCAAGTGGTCCTGATAAAAACCTAGTAACATCAAGTCCCACTTGTTCACTTATTAATTTTCCTGTTGTCCCTGTTCCGTATAAATCATGTTTTTCTAAAACATCCTTGTACCTTGTTGCAAAGTCAATCATATCAGCCTTTTTTTTATCATGGGCTACTAGTGCTATTCTCATATCTATTCCCCCTCATACCTTATTTGAATATTATCAAAAATTTATTTTTTTCCTTCTCATACCTACATTGAGCACTAATCCTAATGATATAAAAGTTGCTAAAAGCGAGCTCCCACCATAACTCATAAATGGTAGAGTTATTCCTGTAATAGGCATAAGTCCCATTGTCATTCCCATATTTTGCATTATTGAAAATAATAAATTCGAAATAAATCCCACACACAACACAGTGCCAAAAATATCTTTCGATTCTTTTGCAATTTTTACTAACCTGCATATAAGTAGTCCATATAATAATAATAATACTAATGCACCAATAAGTCCCCATTCTTCTGCTAAGACGGCAAAAATAAAATCCGTCTGATTTTCTGGAACAGAGCTAAACTGCACTCCTTTTCCAAAACCTCGTCCTAGTATTCCTCCCGAGCCTATAGCGAGTGTTGCTTGAATAAGCTGATGACCATACGTTTGTGCAAATTTCTCAGGATTCAAGAATGAAGTGAGTCTTCCTTTCCAATAAGTTTGGATTAGTGACGAATTCCATAAACCTACGATTAACAGTACAATTGAAGTTATTCCTCCAATTATCACTTTGTAATTTAGTCCTATACAATAAAATATCCCTAGTACTATAAAAAAGCTTACCATAGTCATTCCCATATCCGGTTGAATAACAATTAAGATTGTTGGCACTGCTGCATAAAATATTAACTTGAACAAATTTTTAGGATCGTTAATTTTCCCGTCCATTTCATCTAATTTCTTAGCCAGCATTATTATCATGCCAATCTTAGCAAATTCTGACGGTTGCAGGGTGCCTATGCCTATATTTACCCAAGATCTTGCACCATTTACAACAGTTCCAAAAACATCACCATATATTAACAATGCAACGCCTGCCCAATATATTATAACGGCATAATTTTCTATTAACATATAATCAAAGGCCACAAGAACATACATAACAGCAATACTTACTATCAACCATATAATTTGCATTTTAACTAACTTAGTTCCATAATTCTTCACTGTAGCACTATAAATATTTATGCATCCAAAAATCACAATAGAAATTGCTACTATAATCACACTATAATCCAATTCTCTTAACAGTTTTTTATTAAGTCTTAGGTTTTGTAAAATTTTCATGGTTTAACCTACCTCCATCTCAAATATGATTATATCATATTAATAAAAAAAAGCTATGCATAAGTTGTTAATTATACAAAGCCTTTGCTAACTTATCTCTTTATTTTTTTAATAGGTATATTTGCAATTAGTGCTGGTGAATTTCCTTCATATTCTTCCGTTGTTGTTAATCTAACCTCAATTTCCCCCGTTTCTATTTCGGCGTATTTTGAAATTACCTTTAGTATGTCGGCCTTAATCATTTCTAGAAAATTAGGTGAAAAGTCCGCTCTATCATGTATTAAAATCAACTTTAATCTATCACTTGCAATATCCTTTGAAAAAATTTTATTAGAAAACATTTTAAATAAATTCATTAATGCCCTACCCCCTATATCCCTTTAAATATTCTTTTTAGAGAAGCAAAGAATCCTGTCCCACTACATGATGATCCATCTAGTGAAGCATATGATACTTCCTCTCCCATTATTCGCCTTGCTATGTTTTTAAAAGCTAGACCCGCCAAAGACTTTTCATCAAGAACGATTGGTTCCCCTTTGTTTGTTGAAATAGTAACCTTCCTATCATCTGGAACGACGCCTATTAATTTAATGGCCAAACATTCTATAATATCATCTACAGATAACATATCCCCATTTTTTGTCATTTCATAGTTCATTCTGTTTATTATAACCTCATGTCTATCTATACCCTTAGAATCTAATTTTCCTATTACCCTATCTGCATCCCTAACTGAAGTGAGTTCAGGATTAACCACTATAATAGCTCTATCAGCTCCTACTATAGCATTTTCAAAACCTTGCTCAATACCTGCAGGACAGTCTATAATAACGTAATCAAAGTTTTCTTTTAACTCCTTTACTACTAAAAGCATATCCTTTATATCAATGTCATTCTTGTCTCTTGTTTGAGCTGTTGGTAACAAATATAAATTGTTAAACCTTTTATCTTTTATTAGGGCTTGCTTTAACCTGCATTTTTTTTCAATAACATCTACTAATGTAAATACTACTCTATTCTCAAGTCCCATTAAAACATCTAGGTTTCGAAGCCCTGTATCTCCATCAATAACTACTACTTTTTTGTCCATAGATGCAATAGCTGTTCCAATATTTGCTGTGGTAGTTGTCTTACCTACCCCACCCTTACCCGAAGTTATAACTATAGATTCTCCCATGTGCATTACCTCCATTATATATATTTATTTGCTAAATACGGTTCTACAATGATATTGCCATTTTTAATTTTTGCCACCTCCGGATATAGAGGCTTTACTTCATCCTCAGGGGACCTCGTTACTATGCTTCCTATCTGAAGTATTTGAGGTTGCAACTTAACTGCCGCAATTATAGCTTTTTCATTACCATTAGTACCCGCATGTACAACCCCTCTTAAAGTACCAATAACAATTATATTTCCTGCTGCATATATTTCAGCTCCTGGGTTAACATCACCAACTATAACTACATTACCAGGATAATTTATACTTTGTCCGCTTCTTATAGTTTTCCTCAAAAACTTAGTTTTCCCCTCATAAATTCCGGTAAACACTTTTCCTACGGAATCTTCTTGCTCCTGAAAAATACAATCACTAATTAAAAATTCATCAAATAATATTTCCTTTAATTTTATACTTTCCCTTTCATTTATGTATTTAAGTTCAGTAGTAATTTTCAAAGTGCTACCTTTGTAAAATTTCCTCCCTTGTGATAGCTTATCAATTAAAGAGTCTAGCATGTCATCAAAATCACTGAAATGATTCATATTTATAACTACATTTAATCCCTCTTTATTTCCCTTAATGATTATTTTATCTGTAACCATAATTTTAACCTCCTAGTTCTCATCTGGTGTACGTAACTTTTAAATAAATAATCGTTTTGCTCCATAATTGAACTTAAGCTATTATTTCAACATATTAACAGTAAATTCCTGCTTAATTTCAATATAAATATATTTTTTTATTTTTTCTCTATTCTTTTACAATTAAATAAACTCTAACAAACAAATTTGTCAGAGTTTATTTAAAGTTCTAATTTCCTTATAATTTAAATTTTTTTACTAATCGTGACCATTCCCATTTGTAGTACCATTTAAATCTATATTACTAGTTTCCTTATCTGGATCAACCATAAATTTATATTTAGGATCTTTTTTAAGTAATTCTGCTTTAAAATATTGCTCATAAACTGCTTTTGCAACTGGAGTCACATAACCACCATGACCTCCATCGAAAACCACTGCGCAAACAGCTATTTCAGGTTTGTCATAGGGAGCAAAACCAATATAATATCCGAAGGAAGTCCTTCCGAGAGCTGTTTGAGTAACCTCATTAAAAGTAGCGGAACCTGTCTTCCCTCCATTTTGTATAGGGAAATCTTTAAATACGTTATATGCTGTACCTTGAGGATCACTAGTAACTTCTAACATACCCTCTTTAATTATATTAGTTGTATTCTCACTTATCCCAGTTTTTTCTAGAACTACAGGCTTAGTTTGCTTAATTACATTCCCATCCGCATCTAAAGTTTTATCAACCAAATGCAGTTCATATCTATTTCCTCCATTTACCAAGGTAGATACATAATTTGCCAACTGAAGCGGTGTAAAAGAATCAAACCCCTGACCTATAGCTGCATAGTATGCATTAGCTGCAGTATTAATTTCAGTATTACAATCACTTATTTCTGAATTTATAGTTTCAGACATTGCTTTGATATCTTTATCTGTATAATTATTACTTTTTAATGCTGAGGAACCTTCAATGAGCTCCTTTACCATATTTGAATTAATAGAATCTATCTTGTCTTTTTTCATTTTTTCCTTAATTATAGCAAGATACTTACGTTTGTTTTCATTTGCTTTTTTTATTTCATCTATTTCTTTAGTAGTGCCACTTTCAGCTTTTGGTTCAATATCAAGAGGTTTAAATTTTACTCCTCCATTATTTATTCCGCTTTGTAAAAGTTTCACTAGATTACTTATATGAATATTAGCTAATATTTCTTTACTAGATTCATAATTATATACCTGTCCAAAGCTTTCTGGAATCTCTATACCAGTAGCGCGCTTTTTATTACTATTCGGATCTATGCCAAGACCAAATTTCCATGCATATTTTGCTAGTAAGTCTAATCCAGCTTTGTTTTCACCAGCCTTTTCAAAAAGTTTATCAGCCACATCATAAAAGTAAAAATTACAAGATTCTCTCATTGCCTTTTGAATATTTACCATTCCATGCCCATAACCATGCTCGTTATATACCCAACATGCAGCTGTAACGCTTTCATAACGGTGATTGTATGGTCCATTATCATTTACTTGACTATCCTTGGTTATAACGCCTTCTTCTAGCCCAGCAACAGCTGTCACTGGTTTAAACGTGGAACCAGGTTGTATTAGAGATTTAGTTGCATAATTGAAAGTTGCTTTGGGGAAAATATCATTATTATCCTTCCTAATTGTAGTATTCCCTTTTATACTTTTATCTATCGGGAACATATAATCAAGTACTATTTTCTCTCTTTCTTCTTTGGATTTTGACATATCACTGTCGGTTAGTACCCCTTTAATATCTGCAAGCCCTCTTTTTTTAATATAATCTAGTCCTATTTTCTCTGTGACTGGGCCTAGCAACTCATCATATTGAGCACTAGTTAACCCCTCTGCAAACATATTAGGATCATACCCAGGTCTACTTACCAGTGCTAATATCTTGCCCGTCTTAACTTCAATTACCACCGCCGCGCCTCTGGTTGCATTTGTTGTATCAACACTTTGAGATATGTCCTTCCCTTTTTTTTGTAGATCGAGCATCACAGCATCTAAAGATTTCTCTGCAGCATATTGCATATTTTTATCTATATTAAGCTGCACTGTTTGCCCAGGATAAGTTGCAATCTCACCTAACGTATTAACTTTACGTCCTTGTTTGTTAACTATTATACTTTCTTGTCCTTTAGTTCCCTTTAAAACATCTTCAAAAGCTGATTCAATTCCTGAAGTACCTATAGAATCCGTACTTATATCATAACCTTTTTCTTCATACTTAGATGAATCCCAAGGATTTATCTTAGAAATATAACCTAGGAAAGCTGAACCTAGATCCTTATTAGGATAGACTCTAACAGGCTGAGTCATAACACTAATACCAGGAATTTCAGGTTGCATTTGTTCAAAAATAAACGCAACGTCCTTAGATAAATCGTTAGCGATAACTACTGGTTTAGATCCGGAAACACTCTGAATTTTTATATTGTCCTTAACTACCATATACCGTCTGAGCTCTTCTTTGCTTTTAGAATCCTTGATTTCGTCCAGCTTATAATCCACTATTAGTTGATTATACACTTCTTCTGGCGTAATCTTTAAAAGCTCTTCATCAACTTTTTTAAGTTGATCAGCAGTTAAATCATCTTTATTTTTACCCTTATAAAGTTTTTTAATAGCTGCCTCATCAAACCCTCTATCTTTTTTAAATCTAAGTTCCATCCACTCTTGTGACGTTTTATCTGAGGTCTTAAATACAAAGCTATACTCTACATCTTTTTTATCCTCACTAGTATTTACTTTAAGTGCAAACTCATCTACCTGAGTTTGCTTGTTATCATCAAGAATTTTAAATACCTTATCAATAGTTGGCAAGAATTTTTCTTCACTCTCTTTTATTTTAGTAAATGTCACTATATAACTTTGCTTGCTTGTAGCGAGTTTCGCACCATTTCTATCAATTATCTCACCTCTTGGTGCTACTTTAGATATTATCTTATGATTTTGTTGATTTGCAGTTTCCATATACACCCGGCCATTGATTACCTGTATATTCACTAATTTGAAAATAATAACTGAGAAAATCAAAATCATAATTACAATTAAAGCATTAAATCTAGAAAATTTATTATTATTTTTATTTTTCTTTCTCACTTTTGCACCAACCTTTTTAAAATCATATAAATGTACTGCATCAAAATTTCCACTCTTTCTTCATATATTCTTTTTGTGAAAGTTTATATACGAATTTATACATAAAAATAGAAACTATTAGATTATATATTCCATGATATAATACTACCCCCATATGTGTATATTGCTTTATCAAAAACAATATAGAAAATACTATTAACCCTTTTACTAAACTTAACACAAAAGTTGAAACTATTGGCAAAAATGGTTTTTCAACAAATATATTTTTACCTATGTTTGCAGCTATAGCACACATAAGCATATTACTTAACATATTGATTCCAAATCCATTTAAGAAATAGATGTCCTGCAGTGCGCCAGTAAAAACTCCAATTATTACTGCGTCTTTTGGCGAACTAACAATCGAATAACACAGTGCAAAAGTAAATATTAAACTTGGATATGTACCGTTTATTTTGAGTAAAGGCATCAACGTATTATCTAATATTAGGAATAGAATACATAACCATACTACTGTTAATATTCTCTTCATACTACAACTCCTAATATATTATTTCACCATCTTTTATATGTTTTGGTACCACAATAAAAACTTCTTCGATTTTTGAAAAGTCAACATATGGCTCGATTATAGCACTTTTCATTACTTCACCTTTATCCTCATGAACACTTAACACCTTTCCTATTCTAATTTCAGATGGATATCTGCGACCCAGGCCAGATGTTACTATTATATCGTCTTTTTTTATACTCGAATCTACAGATAGATAGTGTATTTCGGCTAGTAATTTATTGTTCTCATCTTTATATCCTTTAACCATACCATTATTATCTCTTGTACTTTGAACAAGACCTGCCACTGAAATATTTTCATTAGATAAACATTGAACGGTAGCCAAGTCATCACCAACAGATGTAACCTGACCTACGAGCCCGTCTCCAGTCATGGCTATCATTCCTTTTTTTATGCCTTTATTTGTACCTTTATTTATTATAAAGCCATCTGAAAAACCATTTCCACTTAATCCTATTATTTCAGCACCTACATAGTTGTATTCATCTCTTTGATTTGAAAAATTAAAAAATTTTCTTAACCTCTCATTCTCTTTTATTGCAGTATCATATTCTAATGCTTTAACTTGTAACTCACTATTAGTTTTTAGAAGTTTTTCATTTTGCGCTTTAACATTTGAAAAGTTTGTTATAAATTTAAAAGAACCCTTTATTTTATGAAACCCACCATAAAATATACCCTGCACTGAATTTATCGTTACACCCACACCATTCTCCACGAAAGATATTTTTTCTCGATTTGCACTATATCCTATTAAAGATAAAAATGTAACTGACAGTATTATAATAACTACTGCCAGTTTATTTTTTAAAAATCCCATATTTATCTTCTTTTACTCATGACGTCTATATTAACGAGAGCTTTTCCTGCTCCTATGGCAACACAATCAAGTGGATTTTCAGCTATGTGTACAGGCATATGCGTTTCGTGATTTATAAGTGTATCTATTCCTTTTAATAACGCTCCGCCTCCAGTTAACATAATTCCTTTTTCCATAATATCTGACGCAAGCTCTGGTGGGGTTTTTTCAAGGGTTGTTATTATTGCCTCAATTATTGCTTGAACTGGCTCACTAAGTGCTTCTCTTACTTCCTTTTGCGTTACTTCTATCACTTTTGGTAATCCAGTTATCAAATCTCTTCCTGTTATTTCCATACTCATATCATCATCTTCTAGCTCATATACTGATCCAAGCTCCGTTTTAATATTTTCCGCAGTTCTCTCACCTATCATAAGGCTGTACTGTTTTTTAACAAAGGCTATTATTGATTGATCTAACTTGTCCCCTGCCACTCTTAGAGACTTGCTTGTTACAATTCCACCTAATGAAATTATTGCCACTTCCGTAGTTCCGCCCCCAATATCCACTATCATACTTCCGGTTGGTTCATTTACAGGAAGTCCAGCTCCAATTGCTGCAGCCATCGGTTCTTCCATTAAATATGCTTCTCTTGCACCTGCTCTTTTAGTTGCTTCCTCAATTGCTCTCTTTTCAACCTCAGTTACACCAGACGGAAATCCAACTACAATTCTTGGACTTGTAAGACCTTTTGAACTAATTTTATTTATAAAGTGTTTAAGCATTTTTTCAGTAATCTCAAAATCTGCAATTACTCCATCCTGCATAGGTCTAATGGCAACAATGTTACCTGGTGTTCTACCTATCATCTGTTTAGCTTCTTCACCAACGGCTAATACCTTATTAGTATTTACATTTATAGCTACAACAGAAGGTTCTCTTAGTACAATTCCTTTCCCCTTCAAGTAAATTAATGTATTTGCTGTTCCTAAATCTATTCCCATATCTCGAGTTGTTCCAAATATTCCCATTGTAATTTCTCCCTTCGTATCTAAAGTATTCCTTTTTCTTTTAAACTCGTATAAGTTCCATTCCCAATAATTATATGATCAAGCACTTCTATCCCTAGTAATTTACCACATTCTTGAAGTCTTATAGTAATGTTTACATCTTCCTTGCTAGGAGTTGGATCTCCAGACGGATGATTGTGACAAATAACCACGGAAGCACTACATCTTTTAATAGCTTCGTAAAACACTTCTCTTGGATGAACTATCGAAGTGTTTAAATTACCAATTGAGATATCCTTTATACTTATAATGACATTCTTTGTGTTTAGCATAACTAATTTAAGATATTCTTTTTTTAAATATCTCATTTCCTCCATAAGATATTCTGCAACATCTTTTGGGGAAGTAATTTTGTACTCTTCTCCTGATTTAAAACTTCTAAATCTTTTTGAAATTTCTGTAAGTGCTAAAAGTTGTGTTGCTTTAGCATTTCCAACACCCTTTAAATTCATAAATTCTTCTGCACTTGAACTTAGAAGTCCATTTAGTCCGCCACACTCAGAAATTATTCTATCACAAAGACTTATAATATTTTCATTTTTTGATCCTATTCTAAGTATTATAGCTAATAGCTCATTGTTGGATAAAGTTTCAGCACCGTATCTTAACAATTTTTCCCTTGGCCTTTCATTTTGAGGCAAATCCATGATTTTGCACGTCATACCCATAAACAACTCCTTTATAGATTGACCCCCATCTCCCTTAACATAAAATATAATTTATTTACTGGTAGCCCCACCACACTATAGTAACAGCCCTTTATTTCTTCAACAAATAGAGATGCTGCTCCTTGTATTCCATAAGCTCCAGCCTTATCAAGTGACTCGCCCTTTTCTATGTAATTGTTTATTTCTATTGAAGACAATTTTGAAAATTTTACTTCCGTACAAACATACTCAGTACTAATCTCTTGAGTTTCGGTGTTTATTACTGCAATTCCTGTATATACCTCATGTGTATTATCACTTAAATCACTAATCATTTGAAAAGCTTGCTTGTTATTTTTAGGTTTACCAAGCACTTTGCCTTTGAAATAAACAATAGTATCACACCCTATTATAACAGCTGGTTTTTTAACGCTACTACAAACAGCTACAGCCTTTCCTTTTGCTAAGGTCATAACGTAGTCTCCACAATTCCCAGAAAATAATACGTCACTCTCTTCAAAGTCACTTACTATTACCTTGAAATTGCTAGTTATTTTTTTTAAAAGTTCCACCCTACGCAAAGATGCAGAAGCTAGAATAATATCCACTACATCACTCCTAATATTTTCTATATAATATTATTGCCAAAACAATGCCTATAATAGACATTATATTAATATTAAAATTTATACCGAAAGTTACTGCTAATACTTTAAAATCTATAAGCATAGGAGTATTCATTCCTATGGTGTATGTACTCTTTAAAAATTTGAGTGCGCTTACGTTATCTCCTAATAGTTCACCTATAAAACTTCCAGAAATAGCTCCAATCAGTATAAAAAAAATAAAATACGGATTTCTTCCTTCTGCACTTTTCAAATCGTACCCCCCACTTTACTTATATCCTATACATTTTAACATTTAATAAATTCATACACAAGTGTATAAATTTAATATTCAAAAAAAGTTTATAATTGTAATTTATTAAGTTGCAAAAATATCCACTAGCATTTAGATAAAAAAATACAAATAGATTCAAATAATCTATTTGTATTTTTAATGATTTAATTCCACATCATTCTACTTCTTTAATATTTTCTTTATATATTTATAGATGTAGATATACCCCTCCTCTGTTTTTTCCTTTTTTAATTCCGCTGGCATTGCAGTTAAATATGATTTCATTTCAGTCATGGTACTATAATTTTTACTTTTTTCTTCCGCACCCTTTAAAGAACCTATCCATTTTTTTAATTCTACAGTTTTAATTGATTTAGTATCCTTTTCTGAAAGTTTATTTAATATTTTAAGATCAGCACTTATCATTTCATTGGTTTGTGCACTTGTTGAATCCTTTCCACTCAATTGAAAATTAATTTTAGTATACATTATTTTTTTTGCATCAAGTTGTTTAATAATATTACCAATCCTATCTTTAGGATAAACACCAACCAAAACTTTATATAATTTATCTTCTTCAAGGATAAATGGTGTACTAAACTCCATTAAACTTTTTTTCAGAATTAAAGCATTTTCCTTCGCGCTAAAAACGCCACATTGTATTGCTACATAATCTTTAATATTAGTTTGAGGAATCACTTTAGAAACATCTACGCTCTCTTTGTTCACTTTACTATCTTGATTTACTTTACTGTCTTTTACTATATCCGTTTTAGTAGTTTTATCACCTGTACCCGTTTTTACGTTATTATTAGGTATTAGCTTGGACAACATTGTGCCCAAGGCAATGGCTGCTATCAAAGTTAATGTAATTACAATCATAAAATTATTATTTTTCCTAGGCGTCTTATAATTATATCTAGTATATCTCATTTTATCATCCCCTAATTTAATAAATCTTTAAACATCTTTTAAAAAATAACTAGTAACTTGTAGTCTATTTTTTTAGATGCCTTATTTAAAATACTATTATTTTAAAATTGATTTTAGAATAAAAAAAAATATATATATTAAATTGTTTTTTTTAGAATTATTATATCCTTGTCTTCGCTATTTATCTTAAAAAAATTGCTTGTTACCCTACTTTCTTCAAAGTTATTGCGTTTCCAAAATTCCACCATTGCATTATTATTAGATGAAACAAAAGTATAGAAATGACACATTCCATAATTTTCATGTAAATGCTTTGAAAACTCATTAATAATTATGTTTGATATATCAGCATCATATAGTCTAATTTCTATTAAATAACACATAATCCATACTTCATTTGGATTTTTAAATTCTATTCTACCTTTTATAATACCTATAAGTTCACTACCATGTAACACTTTAAGAAAGTATTCCCCTTCACTCACATAACACTCTAAATATCTTTCATAAAATTCCTTAATATCATAATTTAACCTTGCCTCTATATTAAAAGCTTGCTGTTTATTAGTCCAATTTTTAATTTTTAAAATATCCTCTTTTTCTACATTCATAATGCTAACATCATCAAATTTAATATCTATATTAAACATAATTACACCTCTTCAATTTACTACTGTTTAACATTTTATGCCTCTTTAATAATTAAATTCTACGTTACTTTTAAATCCCCTTCAAAAAAAATTATATTAGCACTTCTATATTTTTATTTTTTTGTCAAATCATTACAAATCAAATAACCCTATAAGTTTTTATAGGGTTCTAGATGAATTTTGTTTTTCTTTATGTTAAATGATTACTATTTTTTATTCATCTCTGTACATAAGTGTTACTCTAACGATTCTTCTAACTATTTCTTTTGCTTCTAAATATGGTATCCCACACCTATTTAACCTCCTAAATATGGCAGGGTTATACCTCTCAATTCTTCTTACAATGGACTCAACATCATTGTATTGGGGATTAGGTCTATCAAATGGGGATCTATCTTGATAATTATCCAATTGTCTTAAATCTTCATCCCCCTGCTCAAAACCTTTCATAGATACATCTCCATACGTCATACCCATTGGATTGGACCCATTCATGAACATGTCTTCATTAAATTGGTTCATTCCCATAATCGAATTGATCCCCATATTTGGATTTACATCCTGCATATCTCCCATTTGCATTCCCATGTTTGGGTTCATACCCACATTTGGGTTCATGCCCATATTCGGCATCATATTCATTTGCCCATATCCATACATCATAGGTTCTAGTGGAACCATTTCATATTCTTCCTTCATGTCTATATCTTCAATATTTCTGTCCTCTAGTTTCATAACCGCCCTCCCTATTTATAACTTAATACATTAACAATTTATGCTAGAGGCCGTGTTTTGATACTAATTTTATGACAATATGCAAAAAAAAAATAAAGAGGATGTAATTACACCCTCTTTATAGCGCTCACTTTTTATAGCGCCTCTACTTTAATCCTCTTACAGGCTTTCTCATGTTACTATCACCATTTATAGTAACTGGATTATTTTCTTTATTTTTGAGTGGTTTCTCCTGTTTTTCATTAGAATTATTGTTTTTGTTTTTCATAAATAACACCTCTTTCAGATGTTAGTTTTTCCATATTTCTTAAAAAAATTCACTTTTCATAGGTTTTTATCTTACCAATTAAATCATCACCCGCGGTACTGCAATATTAACAACTTCTGAAGGAAAGTCGTTAAAAAAAAGAGGTATTTCTACCTCTTTTTTAAAGTAATATAATTTTTTGGTGCGACAGACGGGACTTGAACCCGTATGGTCTCCCACACGTCCCTTAAACGTGCGCGTCTGCCATTCCGCCACTATCGCAAATTTTGTTTATTTAATATAAAGGATCAAATTTTATAGTCATATGTATTTTAAAACTTGTAACTACAAGATTGATTATATATTATTCTAGTATAAATTGTCAATAGTTTTTTCTGTTTTTATTTGATTTCATCACCATATAATTTCAAATAAATATTATAATTTGTTTTTACCTTTTTAACATATTTATCTGTTTCCCCGAAAGGTATTACATTTAATGTTTTTCCATCGCTAGAGTATTCTTTATCATTAAGCCATTTTTGTACATTTCCACGTCCACCATTGTAAGCTGCCAACACCAAGTCTATATTTCCATTAAATTCGGTGTTTAAATTATTAATATACCAACATCCCATAGCAATATTAATTTCACTCTCATATAACTTTTCCACATCAAAATCTTTTAATTTCATATTTTCTGCAACCCACAATGCAGTATCAGGCATTATCTGCATAAGCCCATAGGCACCTTTTGGAGAAATAGCGTTTCCATCAAAATTACTTTCTGCCCTAATTACAGCTGCAACCAAACAAGGATCCACATTATACCTTTGCGAATACTTAACTATTTGATTTCCATATTTTATTGGGTAAAAGCTTTTAAAAATGCTTTTAATGTTAATCACTATAATAACCAAAAAAATTAAGATTAAGATTTTTATAATTTTTTTAAATTTCATCACTTCACTCCTAACCTTTCTAACTTCCTAATAATCGAATCTAGTTGTAACTTTGTATTTTCAATACTCCCGCCATTATCAATAACAAAATCTGCAAACTTTTTCTTTTCATCTATTGGCATTTGAGCTCTTATTCTATCCCATGTTTCGTCTATTTTTAAAGCATCTCGATTCATAACCCTTTGTACTTGAATGTCACTACTCACCCACACTAAAATAGTTACATCCATACTAGTATGAAAATTGTTTTCTATTAAAGTAGGTGCATCTAAAAAGCAAAATTGCCAATTGCCTTCTTCGTACATTTTTATTCTGTCTTGTATTTCTTTTGTTATAAACGGCATCATTATACTTTCAAGCTTTTTTCTGCGATTATCACCCTTAAATATATAGTTTCCAAACTCTTTCCTATTAAGATTACCTTCACTGTCAAAAAACTCATACCCGAATTCCCCTTTAATTCTACTCATCATCTCAGGGTATATTATAAAAACCTCTCTAGCTACAATGTCTGCATCAACAACGGGAAGACCCTTCTCTATTAGCATATTAGTTATTGTGCTCTTTCCACTACCGATTCCACCTGTTATCCCAACCCTTAGCGTTTTCAACTATTTTGCCTCATACCAAGTTTCTCCAATGCTTATTTCTACTTCTAGTGGAACTGAAAGTTTAACTACATTTTCCATCTGTTCCTTAACCAAATACTCAACTCGCTTAAGCTCATCCTTATATACATTTAATATTAATTCATCGTGTACTTGGAGAATTAAAGTACTCTTTAATCCCTCCTGCTTTAATTTATCAAATACATTTATCATAGCAAGTTTAATAATATCTGCTGCACTTCCTTGTATCGGTGTATTCATAGCAAGCCTTTTACCAAAGGACTTCACAATTTTGTTTGTTGAATTTATTTCATAGATAAATCTTCTTCTATTCATTATTGTAGTAACACTATTATTTTTCTCAGCTTCAACCACTATATCCTCCATGTATTTTTTAACATTTGGATATCTTTCAAAATATGTTTCTATGTATGTTTTAGCTTCTTTTCTAGATATATTTAAGTCTTTTGCTAAGCTAAATTCTCCAATACCATATACTATTCCAAAGTTTACAGCTTTTGCATTACTTCTCATAAGCGCCGTAACTTCTCCTACCGGTACATTAAATACCTCTGAAGCAGTTTTAGTATGAATATCACAATGTTTAATGAAAGCCTCAATTAAATTTTCATCCCCTGCTATATGAGCTAATACTCTAAGCTCTATCTGTGAATAATCCGCAGATAAAATAACACACTGATCATTGTGTGGTATGAATACTTTTCTTATAGCTCTACCCATTTCATGTCTTATAGGGATATTTTGCAAATTAGGTTCAGTACTTGATAGTCTTCCTGTTGTTGTAACTGTTTGTGTAAAGTTTGAATGTATTCTACAATCTGCATCAATTACTGCTTGTAGCCCCTCTATATAAGTAGAAAAAATCTTTGTTAACTGTCTATACCTTGTAATTTCTGTGATAATGGGATGCTTATCTGCTAATGCCTCTAAAACCTCAGCATTAGTTGAATATCCTGTTTTTGTTTTCTTTATAACAGGTAAATCTAATTTTTCAAATAATATCTTGCCTAGTTGCTTTGGAGATTTAATATTAAATTCTTCTCCAGATAAAACAAAAATAGTACTTTCCATTTCTTTTATATCTTGAGCGAATTTTATGCCAAGTTCCTCTAATCTAGCCTTGTCTATTGTAAATCCTTCTGCCTCCATATATGATATAGCTTCTGTTAATGGTTGCTCCACATCATATAGCAGTTCTTCCATTTTGTACTCTTCAATCTTCTTTTCTAAGATTTCATAAAGCTCTTTTAGTAATGCTACTTTATTAATCTCTCTTTCATGACCCTCGCCTATAATACAGATTCTAAGAATTTTATCTATAAGAGTTTCCAGGCTATACTCCTTTTTAGCTGAATCGAGCAAATAAGCCCCAAGTTCTGTATCAAATTTTACTCCTTGTAACTTAATGCCTTTTTTATTAAGCGCAGTGTAAGCATGCTTTACGCCGTGACTTACCTTTTTAATATCATTACTCTCAAGTATAGTTTTCAAATAACTTATAGTTTTTTCTTCATCTTCATTAAATAAATCAGTAACCATAATCAAATAGTTTTTTCCCTTATAATTAAAATATATGTTATTTACGCTAATTTTAGAAAACACACTAGAATCTGCAATATCAAAAGTTATATAAATAGTCTCTTTAATTTCACTAATAACTTCCAGAAGCTTCGACAATTTATCTATTACCGTAAAATCCGCAGAAAATGTTTCTTCGATTGAATCCTCATCATCAGGTATTTTTCCTATTAAAGATTTAAATTGTAATTTGTAGAATAAGTCTTTTACAGCCCGTACATCATATTTTTCTTTTGATTTAATTGAGCTTAATTCCATTTCCATAGGCACACATGTAATAATGGTAGCTAATTTTTTACTGAAAATAGCCTGTTCACTATAAGCAGTTAAATTTTCCACAAGTTTTTTGCCACTAATCTTATCAATATTCATAAGCAGATTTTCTATACTCTTATACTCTTTAATTAGCTTATAAGCAGTTTTTTCACCAATTCCTGGTACACCTGGAATATTATCAGAAGCGTCTCCCATTAGCCCTTTTACATCTATAAATTCTGTAGGAGTTACTCCAAACTCTTCTATTATTCGATTTCTATCATATATTTCCTTTTGTGACATTCCCTTTTTGTTTATTACAACTTTAACATTATCTGTGGCAAGCTGGAGTGCATCTCTGTCTCCTGTTATTATAAAAACTTCGAGTCCTTGTTTTTCTGCAAATACAGATAATGTTCCTATTAAATCATCTGCTTCAAAGCCATCTAATTCAAAAATATCTATAGCCATTTTCTCCAAAAGTTCCCTAACTAGAGAAAACTGATCGCGGAGCTCATCAGGCATTTTTTTTCTACCTGCCTTATAATCTTTATATTCTTCATGACGAAAAGTAGGCGCCTTCCTATCAAATGTTGTAACAATATAATCTGGCTCAAACTCTTCCTTCATCTTTAAAAGCATATTTGTAAAACCATAAACTGCATTAGTGTATATGCCATCCGAATTTGTTAGGGCTGGTAATGCATAAAAAGCTCTATACATAAGACTATGGCCATCTAAAATTAATAGTCTTTCCTTAGACATTGTAAATCCCTTCTTTCTAGTATGTTTATATATTGTGCTATATTCTACATTATAATATACTTCGTCAATAAAAACATCAACGATTTAAATAAAATGAAGGCAGATACAAATGTACCTGCCTCCAAAATTATTTTTTCTTATCAATAACAGTTACGTCGCAGGTCGCCTTATACCCTCCATCTAGTGAAGTAACCGTCACTTTAGCCTTTCCGGTAGATATTCCAATTACTGAAATAATCTTTCCATTCTTCTCAATAATTTTTATTATCGAACTGTCACATTTCCAAATTACATCCTTAATATCTGAATTTCCCGGTCCAACTAAAGCTGTTAATTTTTCATTTTTGCCTACTTTTATAATTATATCCTTTTTATTTATTCTAACTTTATTAACCGGCTTACTTACAACAGCAACAGTACACTCTTCCTTATAATTCCCGTCATCGGTTGTAGCACTTATTTTAGCTAACCCAATTTTATGTCCTGTAACCTTTCCATTATCATCAACTGACGCCACTAAAGTATTACTTGATTTCCATACTACTTTTTTATTTGTTGTATTGCCAGGTAGTAATGTTGCCTCTAAAGTTTCACTCATCTTAGGACTAATGCTAAAATAAGCTTTTTCAAGTGATATTCCAGTCACCGGAACCTCTTGCTTTATCGGTGATGATAATATTTTCCAATTTCTTGCTGAAGATGGTGTTATAGTCTTATTATTTTTAACATATTTCATCATTAAACTTCTAACCTGACCATCATCACCTAGAGCTTTAGCTGAATTATAAGTAACTAAAGATGTATCAACGCTACTTATTCCAGCAGCAGCCATGAATCCTCCGCCGCCGTTGTATCTATAGTTGTTTATTGCAACTGTAAATACATCTGAATCCTTAACCACTCTTCCATTAAACTTTAAGTTCTTAATTCTGTTTCCAGATATCATTTTTTTAGTAACTGAATCAATTGCTCCTGCTGGCTCTGTTAAGTCGATGTCATAACTTGCTCCGTACAATTGATCCAAGTTATAATTTGCAATATTAAGATCTGCGTCCTTAACTATTGGATCTGTTGAACCTGATGTTCGTTTGTAGTATCTTACTGTATATTCCATCCAATCTTTTATTTGTTTTCCATTCATCTTCACTCCATAAAGAAAATTCTCGTATACATATACACCCATAATATCTTTAATAGTAATATCACCCTTTGGAATATATGATGATAAACTTAGTGGAGCTGCTATTGAGAGTTGTGTTCCAGCTGCACCAGCTTGAACTTTGTTTATTAACTCCATTATTTCAGTTGGTTCAGTAATTTGCTTGTTGCCTTTATATTCTCCCGTAGATTGTCCAAGTATTGTTGAAGTATATTCTAAAGTTTTAGCTTGATATGGTGCAATTAAAGCTGTTATATCATGATCTTCAGCGATAGTGTCCATAGCTACATTTTTAGTAGTTAATCCTGTAACAATTCCTGCAGCATTAACCGCTATATCAATTTGTGAAACGTTTTGTGCCCATTTACCTGGTTCCAATATTGGAACCACTTTGCCTTCTGGATTTTTTAAATTGATGTCATTTAAAGTACTATGCGCATGTCCTGCAACTATAGCATCTATCCCACTTACTTGAGTAGCCAATGCCTTAGCTTGATTTTCCGGAATAATATCTGCTACTCCTTCTTCTCCAGTATGTGCAGCTACTATTATTACATCTGCTCCGTCTGCCTTTACTACTGGAACCCATTTTTTAGCTTCGTCTACTAAATCATTAAAATGTAATCCATCATAATGAGCTGGATCCTCCCAACTAGATATAGTTTTTGTTGTAAGTCCAAGTACCGCTACGCTAATTGTTTTGCCATTAACTACAAAAGGCTTCATAGTATATGGTTTAACAAAATTTTTATTATCAGCTTTGTAAGTATTAGCAGATAACACGTCGATACCTTGGGCCTTCGCATCATCCTTAATTCTATTTAATACTTCAAGTCCATAGTTAAATTCGTGATTCCCTAGAGTCCAGCTGTCATATCCCATTGCTCCCATAACTGCTGACATTGGATAAGTTGTGGTTTTATCTATCATATTATAGTAATAAGCAAGTGGAGTTCCTTGAATAGTGTCTCCATTATCTATTAACATAACATTTGGATTAGTTGCTCTTAAGCCCTTAACATAAGTTGAAACCTTTGCAAGTCCCTGTCCTTTTGAAGGCGCTGCATTTGTTCCATAATCAAAGTTTAAAACATTTCCGTGTACATCTGAAGTTGCTACTACTGAGATAGTTGCTTCAGTATCTACATCTTTCATTTGATTGTCTATTCTATTTTTCATTACAACTGTCATCTTGCCCTTATCTCTAACATCAGCATTTAAAGCGTCTCTTACATTTTCATGCGAATCTACTAAACTAGCTACTATCTCAGGTGCTAAGAATCCTGTAAATGTGTCCCCTCCAGTAGCAACAAAATCTGGTGCATTTACTTTTAGTGTGTCTGTATCCTTAACAACTGTGCCATTGCTTTCTCTTATCATGCTAAGGACCCTTCGACCTGGTATTTCTGGTGTTGTGACTGTCCCATTTGCATCTACTACAGCTGGTTTATACGACGGTTTTGAAGAATCATATACAAATTTAACTCCAGAAATTTGTATTCCTTTGCCATCATTTTGAACAGCTTGTTCAAAAATGAATTTTAGCTGTGCCCCCGTCATGATTGTAGTACAAATCGTATTATCAAATGGCATTATATTAAATATTGTTCCAACAGTTATATCGCCTGATGGAATTGGACTTAATCTAATCCCTCCATTATTCACCATTCCCACCTCTGCTGGTGATTTTGAATAGTTCTTTACAACATCTGCCATCCAATTTCCAAGTTGAGATTCTCCATAAGGTGAGTCAACTTGGCTCTTAGTTAAAGCATTGTCATTAGTTCCAATTACTTCATTAAATATTGGAAGTAATGACGCACTTGCATCATCAACAATTTTCTTGCAATCTGGGTCTGTTGCTGATGTAGTTGTCACTGTAAGTCCTTTCCAGTTTGAACCTTTAGGTGAGAAACCTACTATTTTGTTTGTAGAGTCTACAGTAATCTTTAAATTTATAAAACCTTTACCAGTAGCCGCTGCTATTAATGTAGGTACGTCCAACCCATCTGCATCTTTGTTTACAACATCACCAATACTATGTGTATGTCCACCAAATACCGCATCTACGCCATGTAATTTATTAACCATAGTATTAAGCGATGAACCACCATCATGTACATCTGCTAGTACTATATCAGCTAGATTTCCATCTCTGATTTCCTTTGCAACTATATTAATTTCTGTAGCTGGGTCCCTAAAATCAAAAGGATCTACTAGAGCTGGCATAATTATACTTGGAGCTTCCTTAAGTATTGCTCCTATTACTGCTATTTTAACACCATCCTTAGTAATTATCTTATAAGGCTGATATGGTCTATTGCTTGTCCCTTTTTTATACATATTAGCACAAACAATGTTGTAATTTGCACCAATCATAGTTTCAGTATTAATTATATCAAGTCCCCAATCAAACTCATGATTGCCTAAAGCTGTAACTTCCATTCCCATATTTGATAACACCTTTTGAACTGGAACTCCTCTTAGTACATTAGAGGTGGGTGTTCCTTGATATAGATCTCCTCCACCAATGATAAGTGTTCTTCCAGGATTTGCAGTTTTCACGTCTTTAACTACTTTTGCTAATGCAGCTCCTACAGGTTTTGTATTAGTTGAATCCAAAAGTTGTCCATGAAAATCTGTAATTTCTACAATATCAAATGTTTTATTTGTAGCATTAACTGGAGCTACTGATGGAGACGTTACTTGTCCAATTCCTAGAGTAAATGCATTTGGTTCCAAGCTCTTTCTGGCAACGGTTACATTTGTCGATGTGTCAATTCCAGCCGCCTCTACAATTTTAGTTCCAATAACACCGTTAAAATTAAATAATATTAATGCTAACGATAGTATCCAGCTAAGTATTCTTTTCTGTTTCTTTCTAAGCAATGAAATCCCTCCTTATTTTGTTATTCTTCCTTTTAGACTTTTAAATAAAATCTAAAAATTAATGTTTAATATATACAACTTACTTTTGATTTTAGCATTATGTGGCTATTAATTCAATATATTACTTCTATTATAAATAGTTTTATTTATGTAATTTTATTTCAACACATTAATACTTAACATAAAACCTTTATCTATTAAGATATAAAATTTATTAATAAAAGTATACTATAACTATTGCATTAATTATAAATATATGTTAGAATTCATATTGTCAGACATGCCGAAGTGGTGGAACTGGCAGACGCGCTGGACTCAAAATCCAGAGGTAGCAATACCGTGCGGGTTCGATTCCCGCCTTCGGCACCATAAGGCTTTCAAGGATTTCTTGAAAGCCCTTTTTTATGCCCAAAATGGCAAAAAGGTGACACAACGGTGCACAAAACTTTTATTGTTTTTTAATATAAACGTTGCCTGTCAACATATCTTTTAATTTTTAATAGTCTTTTATATTTAAAATAAATTTCTTTCAAAGAAATAAAAACTGTATTGGAATTTCCCAATACAGTTTTTATTTTTTATTTCTGATATTTTATTCTTTCTGTTTCATAAAGATTATTGCCTTTGGTGTCTATTATAACCACAGCCGGAAAATCCACTACCGTCAGTTTACGAACGGCTTCTGGACCCAAATCTTCAAAAGCAATAATTTCGCATTCTTTTATTGTATTAGCAATAAGAGCTCCAGCTCCTCCTATTGCAGCAAAATAAATTGCGCCATTTTTCTGCATTGAATCTACTACAGTTTGACTTCTAAGCCCTTTCCCAATCATTCCAGTAAGACCTAGTTCAAGCAATGGAACAGTCAAATCATCCATTCTATAACTAGTAGTTGGACCAGCAGAACCTATTACATTTCCAGGTTTAGTTGGAGCAGGTCCCACATAGTATATAATGGCATCTTTAGGATCAAAAGGTAACTCATCCCCATTATTAATTGCGTCTACTAGTCTCTGATGAGCTGCATCTCTACCTGTATACATGGTTCCTGATATTAAAACACTATCTCCCGATTTTAAATCCTTCAACTTCTCCTGTGTTAAAGGAGTAGATATATGTTTGATTTCCATATTTTCCCCTCCCTATATAATTGTTACTGCATGTCTTGCCACATGACAGTTAATATTTACTGCCACAGGTAATCCAGCAATATGTGTTGCAAAAGCTTCCACATTTACAGCAAGGGCTGTAGTATTTCCCCCTAGTCCTTGAGGTCCTATGCCTAGTGCATTAATTTTTTCTAGTAAAGTTAATTCAATTTCTTTTAAATGCTCTGTTTCATTATGGCTACCAATATCTCTTGTTAATGCCTTCTTGGCAAGATACATTGCCTTATCAGATGTGCCACCAATTCCAACACCTACAACAATAGGTGGACATGGATTTGGACCTGCAAGTGAAACGGCTTCTACAACAAAATCAAGTACACCTGCTAAACCATCTGATGGTTTAAGCATTTTTAATCTACTCATATTCTCACTGCCAAAACCTTTTGGGGCTATAGTTACTTTGACTTTATCCCCCGGTACAATATCATAATAGATCACAGCCGGAGTATTATCTCCTGTATTTTTTCGATGTAAAGGATCTTCTACAACGGATTTTCTTAAATATCCCTCTTTATATCCACGTCGTACACCTTCGTTAATGGCTTCTGTAATATTTCCCCCGATTAACTGTACTTCTTGACCTACCTCTACAAATACTACCGCCATACCTGTATCCTGGCAAATTGGTACTTGATCCGTTTTTGCAATTTCAGCATTTTTTAACAAATTGGCTATAATATCTTTCCCTACAGGAGATGTTTCTTCATTTTGGGATTTACGAAAGGCATTTAATACGTCTTCTCCCACATAAAAATTTGTCTTTATACTCATGTCTTTTAAAGCATTTTCAATTTCTTTTACATCTACTTTACGCATGAACCCACAACTCCTTCCACTGTTTTTCTTGCTTGTTAATCTATTTAAAATTTTAAAATTTATTTTATAATTATATTCTAGCTACTCCAGATTTTCTAGCAGCTTCCATAACGGCATCAGCCACGGCTTTTGCAACTCTTGGATCAAATGGTAGTGGAATAATAAAATCTTCATTTAATTCTTCATCACTCACAAGCTCCGCTAAAGCATATGCTGCGGCAATCTTCATCTCATTATTGATATCGCTTGCTCTAACATCTAATGCACCCCTAAATATTCCTGGGAATGCCAATATGTTGTTGATTTGATTTGGAAAGTCCGATCTTCCAGTACCAACAACTCTTGCACCTGCTTCTTTGGCTAAAGATGGTAAAATTTCAGGTACTGGATTTGCCATTGCAAATATGATGGAATCCTTTGCCATGGTCTTTACCATCTCTTGGCTTACTTGGTTAGCATCTGATACTCCTATGAACACGTCGGCTCCAACGATGACTTCCTTTAGTATACCATGTACTTTTTCTTTGTTTGTAATTTTTGCCATTAAAGTTTTTTCACCACCTAGACTCTCTCTTCCTTCATAGATGGCACCCTTTCTGTCACAAAGGATAACATTTTTTAGCCCCATACTCATTAGTAATTTTGTAACGGCAATACCTGCCGCTCCTGAACCGTTTACTACAACCTTAATATCCTGAATATTCTTCTTTACTAATTTTAGAGCATTAATTATGCCCGAAGCAACTACAATAGCTGTTCCATGCTGATCATCGTGGAAAATCGGGATATCACATACCTCTTTTAACTTTCTTTCGATTTCAAAGCATCTAGGTCCACTTATATCCTCTAAATTAATACCACCAAAGCTACCTTGTAGTAAACTAATAGTATTTACAATTTCATCCACATTTTTAGAACGGATACATAAAGGAAAAGCATCCACATCTCCAAAAGTCTTAAATAGCAGACATTTTCCTTCCATTACAGGCATCGCTGCCTCTGGTCCAATATCACCTAAACCTAAAACAGCAGTACCATCTGTTATTACTGCTACAAGATTCCATCGTCTTGTAAGTTCATATGATAAATCTATATTTTTCTGAATTTCAAGACAAGGCTCTGCAACCCCTGGCGTATAAGCTATCGAAAGATCTTCCTTGCTTTTTACAGGTACTGTAGAAACTACCTCAATTTTGCCTCTCCATTGTCTATGTAACTTCATTGCTTCTTCTTTAATATTCATATTTTCATTCCCCTTTTTTATTTTTTATTATGACAATAACTATTTTAATATTTCCTACCGACATAACTCAATATAATTTTATGAAGAACTCAACATATTAATTATGTATTTTATTGTTCATATCATCACCTTTCGACCTATCACCACCCTTCAATCTACTACGTCAATTGATTTTATAAATATTAACTCTATTTTTGTTACGAAAAATAAATACTCTTATTCATAGTAAAAATCAAACTAAATAATATTATTTATCATTTTCTCTTCCATGGGTATAATGGGGCAGTAGTACAGGAGAAATCTTGTCTGTATTCACACCGTTTTCCTCAAGGCTTTTGTGGTATTCTTTAACATGGTCAAGGCTTAGTTCTTTTACTTTAACCACTTTGCACTTTTCACCTGCATGGAACCCTGTCCTACGTCCGAAAACAATAATATCTAATAGTGAATTACCCATCAATCTGTTTCTACCGTGTATCCCTCCTGAAGCTTCTCCTGCCACATAAAGGTTTTCTACCTTGGTTTGACCGTTTTCATCAATTAAAAGTCCTCCGTTTTGGTAATGAAGGGTCGGATATACGAGAATTGGCTCTTTTCTCATATCAATACCAAATTTTTGATACATCCTCAGCATGGCAGGAAGTCTTTTCTCAATCGTTCCTTCCCCATTGATGATTTCGATTAAAGGAGTATCCAACCATACACCCTTTACCCCTAAAGGTGTCTCAATACCATTATTTCTTACATGACATTCTCTAATGATTGCAGATGTTTCCACATCTCTTGTTTCAAGATGATAAGTAAATTGCTCACCATGGATATTTAGAGGTGTTGCCCCTAAACTACGGACCTTCTCCGTAACAAGTGCCCCAAAAATTTGAGAAGGGTATGCTACCCCAGTAGGGTGATACTGCACAGCATCTGCGAAGACAAGTTCTGCTCCGGCTCTGTATCCCAAAACAAGTCCATCCGCTGTTGCACCATAATGATTTGATGTTGGAAAACCCTGATAGTGAAGTCTTCCAGCACCTCCCGTGGTTATAATAACTGTTTTAGCCCTTGCGATTAAATATTCCTCTGTTTCAAGATTGAATAATACGGCTCCAGCAGCTTTACCATCCTTGTCTAATAGGATCTCCACAGCAGGTGAAAATTCCACCACTTCAATCCCTTTGTTAATTACTTCATCCCTAAGCACACGCATGATCTCAGCTCCCGAATAGTCGGCAGCGGCGTGCATCCTCTTTCTCGAAGTTCCACCTCCGTGGGTAGTAACCATTGTGCCATCCTCTTCTTTATCAAACATTACCCCAAGGTCATTTAACCATTTGATTGCTCCCGGAGCATCCTTTACAAGGGCATTAACAAGTTCCTTTTTGTTAGTAAAGTGTCCGCCACCCATTACATCCATGTAGTGTTTCGCAGGAGAATCTTCTGGCTTATCAGCAGCCTGGATCCCCCCTTCGGCCATCATCGTATTAGCGTCGCCAAAACGTAATTTTGTGGTAATCAATACATTGGCGCCTTTTTTATGGGCCTCTAGGGCTGCCGATGCTCCAGCTCCTCCCCCACCTATTATCAACACATCCACGTCATAGTTTGCTTTAGTTAAATCCATGTCCAGATCTTGAAGTCTACTTTTAGCTTCAATAATATCCGCCAACTCTAGGGGAACCTTTGATCCTTTGTTTGGCCCTAAACTTAGATTTTTGAATTCATTATCCCTATAATCAGGATAATTTTCCTTTAATATATCTTCCTTTTCTTGGGGACTCATTCTTGGAAACTGAACTCCTAATCTTTGGGAACGGGTGGCCTCCACCTTCTTTATTAGCCCCCTCATTTCTGCTGTATACATTTAAATACCTCCCTGGTAAAACTATATTTTTATGTAACTCTAAGCTAATTTTTATGTTTCAATATCCCTTGTATTGTATAATACCTTTAATTCATCAACATTTTTAGCCATTAGTTCTCTCAATGAATCATCATGCATGCCTTCTTTAATATGCTGTACCCTCTCTGTCAAATGTTCTGTTTCATGGGCAATGTATTTACCTGTAAGCCGGCGTGCAATCACCCCTACTTGGTAATGAGTTATATTGGCAGGACACCTAGAAGCACAGATTCCGCACATAACACAGTCAAAAGATTCATGGGCACATTTCTCAATGTCTCCTCTTTGGGCATAGGCAATATACTGCATAACATTAAGGTCCTGAGGGCATCCCTTCGTACAAGAGTTACATCCAATACAGCTGTATATTTCAGGATAAAGCTTCATCATTGTATCAGCCGTTGGCTCTAATTCATTCATATCATATAATTTTTTGTCTCCAGGAAAGAATGGCAATTGAGTAAGATACATACCATCTTCAACCTTTGTTTGACATGCTAAACATACCTTTAATTCTTTCTTACCTTTAATTCTATATATCGTAGCACAAGCGCCGCAAAAGCCCGACCTACATCCACATCCTCTAACTAATTGGTACCCTGCATATTCCATTGAATCCATGATTGTAAGGCTTGAAGGTACAGAGTACTTTTTATTTAATATATATATTTCCACCATTTCTTTATTGGCCATTTTATATGCCTCCTTTGTTTACCCCTAATCTCTAATGGGTTAAACCGTTTTAGTGTTTACATTAATATTCATCTGGAAGTTGATCTATCTCATCGCATCTAAATACAGGACCATCTTTACACACATATTTATCTCCGATGTTGCAACGTCCGCATTTCCCTACGCCACATTTCATTTTTAATTCCAATGTGGTGTATACCTGATCCTTCTTAAATCCCATTTCTTCAAGCGTTTGAAGAACAAATTTAATCATAATTGGCGGTCCACATACCAAAGCCACTTTATTTGTGCTAAATCCAATCTCTTTAATATAACTGGGAACAAATCCTACATGTCCTTCCCATCCCTCGACTTCTCGATCAACCGTCAAATAAACGTCTGTATTAGACCTTGATGGCCAATTTTCAAAGATGTCTTTTGTCTGGACAAGATCTCCAGGCGTTCTTGCCCCATATAAAATATCTACCTTTCCATAATCGTCTCGATTATCCATTACATAGTTTATAACGGAACGAATGGGTGCTAGTCCTATACCCCCACCGATGAAAAGAAGATCTTTTCCTTTTAGCTCATCCTCTACCGGGAAATTATTTCCATATGGTCCTCTAATACCTATTTCACTCCCAACTTCCAAACCATGTAGATATTCTGTAACTACTCCACATTTTTTTACACTAAACTCCATATAATCCTTTTCTGTTGGAGAAGAAGTGATTGAGAAAATCGCTTCTCCAAGTGGAGGAACCGAAATCATCGCACATTGACCTGGCATATGTTCAAATGATTTTCCACCACCAGGTTTTGTAACTCTAAAAGTAGTTACATCGTGTGTTTCTTCCCTAATGTCCACTATTTCAGCTAGTTCTGGCATTAAAGAATTTACATGTTTATGTTCATGTACATTACAATTGCAGCTCATTTTGTTCACCACCTAACTTTTTAATTACTTTAACAATATCCAAATGAACTGGACATTTTTCTATGCACCTTCCACATCCAACGCAAGCGTATACACCATTTTGTTTATTTGGATAATAAACAAGCTTATGCATAAACCGCTGTCTGAACCTTTCCTTTTGCGTTTTTCTGATATTTCCATGAGCCATCAGGGTAAAGTCCGAAAACATACATGAATCCCAGCAACGGAATCTTTCTCCAGATGTATCACCCTTAAAGTCACCAATATCATAACAATGACAAGTAGGACATACATAAGTACATGAACCACAACCTAAACAACGTTCACTAAGTTCTCCCCAAATTTTAGATTCAAATAACTCCTTAAGCTCTCCCGTTATTTTTTTAGGGTCTATATTTGCTAAAGGAAGATCTTTAACTTTCACTTTTGTAGCCTCTTTCAATGCCTTTAATTCACTTTTATCCTGCTCTGTTGCATCTTCTAAAATGTCCTTTAATTTCTCCGTTAAGTTTTCACCTTTTGGGGTTTGTGGGTTCCAAAGTATGCTATCTCCCATATCCCATGTGTTAACATCTACTTCTTTAGAAGCTGTCTGTGGTTCTATTCCAAATGAACTACAAAAGCAAGTTTCCTCTGGATCAAAACAAGCCATAGAAACGATGGTTCCTTTTTCTCGTCTTTCCTCGTATAAAGCATCTACAGGATCAACGAGGAATACATTGTCAAGTAGCTTAAAGCTCGCTGCATCACATTGTCTCACACCAAATAGTACATAGTCCTCTTTCTTTCCTCCTACATTTTCTAGTTCAAGTTTCTTTCCATCTCTTTTAAACTTTAAGTAGGTTTCACTTTGGGGGAAAATAAAACTTTTTGGTGAAATATTAGTTTTCAGTTTTTCTACATTCACCGTATCTCCTTGTTTCCACAGGTTGAAGTTTACATCTCCATCCACTTCAATAGGCAAAAACAGTTCATAGGATTTATCAATCATACTAAAAAGCTGCGAAAACTGATTCTTTAATATTTTCTTCATCATTTTTTCCCACCTCCATGCGATGTAAAGGAATCACTATCATCCAGTTTATACATTCCGATTGGGGCTTGTTTAGATGGATCTAACCCCGCATCATATTCACCGTAAAGTTCATTTATATCTTTCATGATTTTACTATTTAATAGGTGAAGTGGGATATTTGCTGGACATACTCTGCTACATTCTCCACAGTCCACACAACGACCACCAACGTGATAAGCCCTAATAATATGATAAAACTGCTCTTCACTATCTAATTTTGCTTTACCTGATACGTCTGCCTTATCATTGTCAAAAATACATTTTACACAATTACATGCAGGACATATATTACGACAAGCATTACATCTTATGCATTTTGAAAATTGAGCAGCCCAAAAATCAGATCGCTGCTTATCTGTTAGGGATTCAAGTTTTTCCACATCTTTAAATCGTTCTAGTGGATCCACTTCTCTCCCTACAAAGTCCGACATCAACTGGTCATATACTACAGGATTCGGCTGTCTACATTTAATGCATTTGTCATATTCAAATTCACTTGCTGAAACCTTCTTTTCACCATCATTTTTCACAAATATAATTTCATCCCCAGATCTTTTCACGCTTAGAAGGCCTTTATTTAACCCTCCTTTTTTTACTTTTTCTGGATCAATCATACCAGAGCAACTTACTCCATAGACCACAACCTTCGCGCGGTCTATTCTGTTATCATTTATCAGTTGGTTAAATCCAAGAGAATCGCATCCTTTTAAAAATATACCTACTTTTTTATTGTCCTTTAATTCCTTAAGTAAATATTTACTTAGGTTATTAACACAGAAGCAGTCCCATATTAAAGAATCTACTTTATCCGCTTCTGTAATAAATACGGGATAGGAATCGTCAAAGGTATCTCCCTTTTCCCATCCTATAATTTTTTCTACTTCCCCATTTTCTAGGGCAAGTTTTGCGGTCGCTCTTATTTTTTCAGTTATCTTATCCATCTTTCATCCCTCAACTTTCTATTAGGACCAAGTTTATGAACTTTCTCTAATACATCATTCATAACGCTTGAAAATTTTTGTCCCTCTGCTGCTGAAATCCAATCCACTCTAAAACGTTCTTTTTCTATTCCCATAAATACAAGTAAATTTGTCAAAACTGAAAAACGTCGTCTTGTATGATAGTTTCCACTTGTATAATGACAATCCCCTGGATGACAACCGGCAATTACTACGCCGTCAGCTCCATGTTGGAATGCTCTGAGTATGAAGTTTTCACTTACTCTGCATGAGCATGGAACCCGAATAATTTTAACATTGGCAGGATATGCTAATCTGCTTGTTCCTGCTAAATCTGCTCCTGCATAACTACACCAGTTACAACAAAAGGCTACAATTAAGGGTTCAAATTTATTTTCATCTATTCCCTCGATTTTTTCGGCTTCTATCGACATATGGCATCCACCTCCGCTAAAATCTGTTTATTTGTAAATCCTTTAAGATCAATGGCACCAGGACGACAAGCTACTGTGCATCCACCACAACCTTGGCAAAGTGCTTCATTTACCTTTGCAACTATTTTTGTAATTGTTTTTCCGTTCTCTTTAACTTCAATTGTACTTGATGAAATTGCATCATATGGACATATTTTACTACACGCAAGGCATCCACTACAAATTGATTCATCTACTTCTGAAACACAAGGATTGTTAACCAATTTATCCTTACTTAATACCCCAATTACCTTTGCTGCTGCAGCACTAGCTTGTGCCACCGTTTCTGGGATATCTTTTGGTCCTTGGCATGCTCCTGCTAAATATATTCCTGCAGAATGAGTTTCCACTGGACGAAGTTTTGGATGAGCCTCTGTAAAGAAATTATTTGTATCTGTACTTATACCTAATATCCTTTTAATTGTAGTTGCATCGTCTTTGGCCTTAGTCGCCGCTGCGAGCACTACTAAATCTGCATCAATTTGAACTGTTTCTCCAGTCGAAGCATCAATAGCATTAACTTGAAGATTCTCTCCATTTGGAAAAACTTTACCAACCATACCTTTAATATAATGAACACCATATTCTTCAACAGCTCTTCGCTGGAACTCTTCAAAGTTTTTCCCTGGTGTACGAACATCAATATAAAAAACATAGGCTTCCATATCGGGATAATGATCCTTGAGTAACATTGCATGTTTTGCTGTATACATACAACAAATTTTAGAACAATAAGGCTTACCCCTAGAAGATTTGTCCCTTGATCCCACACATTGTATAAACACTACTTTTTTAGGCACTCTATGATTCGATGGACACACAAGATGGCCTGCTGTTGGACCTGCAGCATTTGTTAATCTCTCAAATTCAAGAGATGTAATTACATCAGGGTGCTCACCATACTGATATTCTCCAAATTTATCTAAACCTATAAGATCATAACCTGTGCATACCACTATAGCCCCATATTGTTTTGTTATTTTAGTATCTTCCTGAGAAAAATCAATGGCACCCGCTGTACATACTTTTTCGCAAAGTCCACATTTCCCTGTTTTAAACTTGATACACTGTTCTCTATCTATAACAGGTACGTTTGGCACAGCCTGAGCAAAAGGCATATAAATAGCTCCTCTGTTGTTTAAGCCTTCATTAAATTCATTTTTAGCTTTTTTTGAAGGACATTTTTCAGCACAAACGCCACAACCAGTACACTTGTCCATATCTACACTTCGTGATTTTTGGTTAATGGTTGCTTCAAAGTTTCCCACATATCCCTTAACTGACTCTAGCTCACTGTAGGTGTATATGTTTATATTTGGATGAGATGCCGCATCTACCATTTTCGGTGTTAAAATACATGCAGAACAATCCAAGGTAGGGAATGTTTTATCTAGCTGAGACATTTTCCCACCAATGCTTGGTGACTTCTCAATGATATCCACTTGATAACCAGCCTCAGCAATATCAAGAGCCGTCTGGATTCCTGCAATTCCTCCACCAATAATAAGTGCCCTTTTCGTTACATCTATTTCACCTGGTACAAGTTCACTATTTAATGTTGCTTTAGCCACTGCAGCCCTAACAAGAGCTATGGCCTTCGGGGTTGCTATCTCTTTATCTTTATGAATCCAAGAACAATGTTCGCGAATATTTGCAACTTCTAATAAATAAGGATTTAATCCCGCTGCCTTTGCCGCTTTTCGAAATGTTGCCTCATGCATTCTAGGAGAACATGATGCTACCACAACTCGATCTAATTTTTGCTCTTTTATCGCATTCTTAATCAAATTCTGGCCTACTTCGGAACACATATATTGATAGTCTTTAGCATATACAACTCCAGGCATTTTTTCAGCTTCTTTTATAACTTTATCAATGTCCACGGTAGCTGCTATATTGCTTCCACACCAACAAACAAAAACTCCAATTTTCTGCAATTTGATCCCTCCTTTAAAATAACAGTATCATTATTTTTTTGTAAAAATTATTTATTATACTTTCTAAATGCACTTACAATTGCCTGCTGGGGCATTTTATCATCTATTTTTCCAAAGACCTCTTCAGCTTTTATTCTGTTTTCTCCTGTACGTCTAAGGATTATAAGCCTAACTGCCTCTAAAACGTTTGCAATATCTATATTCCTAGGACAACGCTGGGAACATGTAAAACATGAAGCACAAGACCAAATGGTTTTACTCTCTGTAACCTTGTCTAATTCTCCTATCTGAAGTAATCTTATGACCTGATGAGGCAGGATATCCATACCTTCACTTGCAGGACAACTTGCTGAACATTTCCCACATTGGATGCAATCTTGTATCCTCTGCCCACTAATTTGAGAAATTTGATCTAACTCTTTTAATTTTTTGTCAGAATATATTTTCACTCTTTTCATTGCACTATCCCCTCCTATCTTATTTGACACCTAACGCTTCTGCTAAAAGCTCCGTGAAATAGCTGATAGATAGTTTATTTTTGGCCCCATCATTACTAATTTCTAGATTATATTTACAAAGTGGGCATGCAGTAACAATCTCTTCTACATCATTTTTTACAGCTGATTGAATTATAGTATTTGTCATGTTATTTACAAGATCCTTTTGATCTAAACAAAGATACCCTCCACAACACTCCGTTCTATAAGGATATATTACAGGAGTTGCACCAATGGCTTTTATAAAATCCTCTATAATAGAAGGGTTTTCTGGATCATCAAAATTCATTGTTCCACTGGGACGAAGTAGCAAGCATCCATAATATGCACCAATTTTACGGTTAGTAAGAGGATTTGTTACTTTTTTAGCGAGTTCATCAAATCCTATTTCATCCCTGAGCACTTCAAGATAGTGAAGGACTTCCGTCTCTCCCGCGTATGCTTCTGTTAGCTCCAAGTAATTGTTAACCTTTGTTCTTATGTCATCTTTGGTCCTCATATCTTCATTGACCCTTTTAATCACGTGATGGCATGCTGCACATAAAGTAACTAGTTTTTCACCTTTGTCCCGTGCTCCTGCTAGGCTTCTTACTGAGGATAATTTAGTAGCTATTTCATCAGTGGCCATGGGATATACAGCACCACAACACTGCCACTCCTTTTGCTCTTCTAACTCAAACCCCAAAGCGTTTGCAGCATCCAGTGCAAACTTTTCTAATTCCTGAGCTTTCGTCTTTAACGTACAACCTGGATAATAACTATACTTCATATTTATTCATCTAGACTTTTAAACAAACGAACAAGTCTAGATTTACACCTCCCTTCGACTTTGTTAATATTTCAACACTTATTAATGGAATAATATGGCATTTATCTTTTTAACATTTATGATTTTAAAAAAACAGTGGTGTTTATTTAATTTATTGATAAAGCTATAACAAATGTTATTCTAAATTAAAAAAACCATTAAACTATGATATAATGGTCTAAGCTTATATTTAGAGTGGAATATACGTTGTGAATTTAAAACGATTACAGTATTTTATCCCTTTAATCATGTTAATATTTTTACATTTATTAAAAAGAAGTATTGCTTTTCTCTTTTTAACATTTATGTTATTTTATTTAAATCCTTGTTAAAACTATAACACACGTTGTTATAAATTAAAACTATCATTTAACTATGATATAATAGTTAAAACTTATAATTAGGGGGATATGTTATGGAATTAAGACAGTTAGAGTATTTTCAAATGGTATGTCAATTAAATAATATTACACAAGCTGCCAAAAAACTTTATGTAACTCAGCCTTCTATTACCAATTCTATCAAAAATCTAGAAAAGGAACTGTCCATTGTGCTCTTTGACCGCTCTAAAAAACAGCTTTCCCTCACAGATGAAGGCAAAATCTTCTTAAAAAGAGTAGATGATATTTTAAGACAAGTAACCAATGCCGTTGCAGAAATGAAGGATTGCCAGGATCTTAAAAATGTGATCCTGACAATAGGTATCCCTCCACTGATCAGTACTTTTATATTTCCAAAAGTATTTATTGACTTCCAAAAATCACATCCAAATATTAAACTCAATATTTCGGAATATGGGTCCCTTACAACAAAACAAATGGTAGAAAATGGGGACCTTGATTTAGGTCTGATTATCATCGATTCCTCCGATAAGTCCCTAGCTTCCCTTCCCATTTTAAATAGTGAGCTCTTCGTTTGCTTAAAAAAGGAACACCCTTTAAGCAAACAACCAACCATTACATTTAAAGATATTAAGAACGAACCTATTATCCTACTAAAAGAAGGCTTCTACATCAGACAAAAGATATTAGAATCTTTTAATGAATGCAATATTCAGCCTAATGTTATTTTATCATCCACCCAATTAGAAACCATCAAGGGCCTTATTACCAATGGGGTTGGCATTTCTTTTTTACTAAAGGAAATTGTTGAAGATAATGAAAATATAACAAAAGTTCCATTTAGTACTGCTATTCCCATAAAAATTGCTCTCGTTTGGAAAAAAGATCGTTATCTATCCAATGCTTCAAAGGCATTTATTGATTTCTTAATTACAAACCCCATAACCCCTCTTAAGAGTTAATATTAGCTATGAATAATTTTATAATATAATTAATTACATAATTTAAGATGATAGTGAACTACCCCCCCTTTAGATGCACTAAAAATGAATATGCTCTGATCAATGTAAATGAAGAGTATATTATTGAGTATAAGTGGAATCGCCTTAAACCAACTGTCGGAAAATTGGACAGTATAATAAAACCTCGATCCTATAAGAAATAATAAGATGTTATATGGAACAAAAATGAAAAAACCACCTGGCTTCAGGTGGTTCTTTCATTTTTGTTTTGATTTCTTAAAGCCTTTAGATAATTATATATATATATGAGTTCTTTTGAAATCAATATATTTAACGAACCCTTTTTAATCTTTTTCGTCACCATATAAATATTAAAATATCCAAACATTACTATTTTGTGTACTAAAAGATAATTAATCAACATATTTTATTTAAAGGAGGTTAACTTATCTCCTAGGGAGCTGAACTGTCGTTAAATCATCTCCTGCGGAGCTGCATTTACGACTTCAGAAGGCAATTTATACTCCCACTGAAGTTTTATTTTTACTATAGTATGGAACTCTCACTTATAGAAATGGGAGACTTCCCTTCTGAACTGTCGTTAAAGGATGTGGTTATTTGAGTATTAATAAAAGCAAATGTATTTTACTCGTAATTTGTGTGTTTTTTTCTTTAAGTCTCTTCGGCTGTAGATACAATTTTGATAAAAGCATTTTTATAAAAAGTAAACCAAACAATTTTTACTATACCAAGTTATTAATGAAAGATTTATCTCTAGAAAAGCCTACTGAGCATTATGCTCTATATATGAATTTTTATAAGAAGAAAGATTTTTCCAATGAGGATTTATCTTCATTCGCCAAGTTTTTTAATTCATTAAATAATGATAGTTTCATAGATAAACCAGCGAACTTACCCGATAAACCAATATATAAGATATTTTTAACCTTCAGCAAAAATAAATATATGATAAATGTCTATAACGAAAACTTCATTTCCATATATCCCTGGGATGGCTCCTACAAAATGGATTACATTGATACAAGTAAAATGTACAAAGCCTATAATCTTTATGGATTATGCAAATACCTTATACCTAAATAAGGTATTTGTTTTTTTATCCGGTTATTCCTTTAAGCATGCCTTGATTTCAATTATAGATTTATTTAAAATTGGATGCATAACATAAGGTGCTATATCACACAGTGGCTCTAAAACAAACATTCTTTCCTGCATTCTTGGATGAGGCAATATTATTTCATCTAAAGAACTAATAATATCATCATACAGTAGTACATCCAAATCTACTGTTCTAGGACCCCATCTTATAACTCTCTCCCTTTTTAATTCTTTTTCTATAGATAGCAAGAATCTTACAAGCTCTAATGGATTTAAAAGTGTTTTTATTTCAATAGCACAATTTAAGAAATCATCTTGCTCTAGATATCCTACTGGCTTAGTTTCATAAAATTTTGATGTTTTTGTTATTTGGGTATGATGAGAATTGTTTATAAGCTCTAATGACTCTTTCACATTTTTCTCTTTGTCCCCCATATTTCCACCTATACCAATATACGCTGTATGCCATTTTCTATCTATTTCTACCGCTGCATATTGAAGCGGTTTTCCAATAGGCGCCCAAGGTTTTTTTATTTTAACCTTTACTCTTTGAACTAAATCATATTTTAAGAGTATAAATTCAGCTAATTTTTCTGTAGCTTTCTCTATTAAATCATAACTTTCCTTATTAAATTCTTCCTCAACCAATTGACAAAGCTCACCATAATGAACCGTCTTAGTTAAATCATCAGTGATGCCTGCCTCTCTTAAACTAAGGAAAAGCTCCAATGAAATTAAAAAACGTTGTCCTAAGGTTTTTTCTTCCTTAAAGACACCATGGTGTCCGTAAACCTCTAAATCTTTTATGTACATTTTGTCCATAGTATTGTCTCCTTTATAAATAAGGGTGTTTTCTTAGCTTCTACATATAGCATCTGTCATAATGCAAACCCTTTTATTCTCTAATACATCGTGTACCCTTATAAATTCGCAGCCCTTCATTATTCCAATAGTTGTAGTTGCAAGTGTTCCCTCAAGCCTATCACTTGCAGGTAAGTCTAGTGCAAACCCTATCATGGATTTTCTTGAGGTTCCTAGAAGTACAGGATACCCTAAATTATTTAGCTTTTCCAGGTTATTCATAGTTTTTAAATTATCTTCATAACTTTTTGCAAAACCAATGCCTGGATCCAAAATAATATTTTCTTTTTTAACTCCTGCTTTTAGTGCAATTTGGATACTTTCTTCCAAATCATTAATTATATCACAAACCAAGTTAGTATAATTTTTATTATCTCTATTGTGCATTAAACAACAAGGCACATTATACTTAGCAGCAACGTTTGCAATATATGCGTCCTTCTTAAACCCCCATACATCATTAATCATTGCTGCCCCTGCCTTTACTGCAAGCTCTGCAACTCTGCCTTTATATGTGTCCACAGAAATAGGGACGCTTATTTCCTTCTTTAAAGCCTCTATAATAGGTACTACCCTTTTAATTTCTTCTTCTTCACTTACGGGGTCATGTCCCGGTCTTGTGGATTCGCCACCAATATCAATAATATCTGCCCCGTCAGCAACCATTTTTTTCGCATGATTTATTGCTGAGCTAATATCCCTAAATTTTTCCCCATCAGAAAAGGAATCAGGAGTTACATTTAAAATCCCCATTATGTAAGTTCTTTTTCCTATTTCAAAATTTCGGTTTCCTATTTCCATAAACTTCCTCCTCATAATCTCATTCACTCTCAACTGTATTCCTAGTATGTTATCTTCAAATTCCTCTTCTCTACTGGCCATTTACACCCATCAATAGCTTCGCAATTAAAACAATTTCTTGAAAGCTTGTCACACTTATATAATACATCACTTAAACTATTCAAATTTTCAGTATTGCTTCTATGTTTTCCTATAGCCTCTAGAATCTCATCTATTTCCTTAGCACTATATTTGCACTGCTTTAATATGTTTTTAGCAATTTCCCGGCTAGCAATATCATGAGGTGTCCCATTTTCATATTCTTCTCCCCGACCTATATCATGCAAAAGTGCAGTTGTATAAATTATGTGTTTTGGTATATTCAAATGCTTTTCTAAACTCGTTATGTACATAAGTCGTGCCACGTCTAAAAAATGCTGCATATCATGCAGGCAAAAGTCTCTATGTTCTTCGAAGTTTTCTATCTTCCTTAAATTATACACAAAGCTATAGTTTTCTATAATAAGATTTATTTTATCATTCATTAAATTATTATCTATAATTTCCACCATTGCCAAAAATCTATATAAATCTATAAATATTGTTTAATTCCCTGTTCAACGTGTCCGATTTTGCAATCTTTTCAGATATGCTACTTTGGTTTATATAACACTCCAAGGGCTTAAATTCCCATACAACGCATGGTACATATTAGTAGTATCGTTTAAGTGATTAATTATCATCTGCGATGCTATTAAACTACTAATTCATATCTACTTAGATTGATACTTGCATTATAATCTCTATCTATAACACAGCCACATTCCTCGCAGATATATGTTCTAACTGATAATGAAAGTTTTGGCTTTATATGACCACACTCACTACAAGTTTTTGATGACGGATACCATTTATCAGCTTCTACAAACTCAATTCCATTGAACTCACATTTATATTGCATTTGTCTTTTAAACTCGTATAAACATTGTTTTGCTATCGCTTTAGATAAATGTCTATTTTTCATCAGTCCTTTTATATTAAGTGTTTCCATAACAACTCTTGAAGGCTTGGTTTTCACTATCATATTCGTTGCTTGGTGATTATGATTACTTCTTATATTAGTTATTTTTCTATGAAATAATTTAATCTGCTTTTCGATTTTTATAACATTACTTGTTTTGACAAACTTACTCCATTCTTTATTTTTTAGGTATTTGCAAGATACCCTACGTTGTAATCTACGTAGCCTTTTTTCATGTTTTTTTACACTTTTTGTTTTGTTAATATTTTTAAATGTCATTCCATTGGAGCATATAGCAAGGTCTTTTATTCCGACATCTATCCCAATGCTCTCACTTGTTAATGCTACTATTGGTTGTTCTATATCAATTCCAACTGATATAGAGTAGTGCCTTATTCCTTATGATTTTCTACATATCTATCATAATACCTTTTTATTTCAGATACAACTGTGCTTTCATTCACAACTTTATCTTCGATCTTATTCACCTTCATTATACCCATAATACTATTAGTTATAAAAACACCCTCAGCTTTCATTAATTCTTCTAATGTAAACTCGCCTTCTTGTAAAATAAATCCTATAGGCAACAAATTTCGAATAACAAAATCTCGCACTATACCCGGTAATAACCCACATTTAATCTTTGGTGTAAATATAATTCCATTCTTGATGAAAAATATATTGCTTACAGCTCCCTCACTTATAAATCCCTCTGTGTTTAGAAATAGTGCTTCATTGTACCCTTTATCTATAATTTTATCTCGTTCAATTATGTTTTCAATGTAGTTGAGGGATTTCACATATGTTAAATTTGAATGCGCATTTCGCCTAACCTCACTTAATCCTAATGCAAACCCTTCATCATAATCACTTTGTTTATAGGCCATTTCTCTTTTAGTAATTATAGTGTTTTTCTCAGATACCATAATTTTGAGCACGCAGTTTTTACAATTGAGTTTTTGAGTAGCAGCATAAATTTCTGTTTCAGTAATTTTTTTATTTACGTTTAGTGCGTTAAGCCCTCTATTTAACCTTTCTATATGCTCAGCTAGAAATAATGGTTTTTCTTTAACTAATATAGTCTCAAATGCTCCCCTTCCAAATGAAAACCCACTATCTAAGGATATCTTATCCACACTTAATTCACCATTTACAAATATCATAATACCCCCTTAGGTTCCACCCATGTGACACGTGGCAAATTCTATAATTTAGTTTACAACTTTATTCACCAGCCTATAACACTCGCATTAACGCTTTTGCTTTATCTAAGGTCTCATCATATTCACATTCTTCATTTGAATCCCACGTTATTCCACCACCTACACCAAAATAGGCTTTATTGTCTTTTATTAAGATCGTTCTAATAATTATATTCAAATCTACATTTCCGTCAAACCCTAAATATCCAAGCGCGCCCGTATATATGTTTCTACGCACAGGCTCTAATTCCTCAATAATTTCCATGGAGCGTATTTTAGGTGCTCCTGTTATGGACCCTCCTGGAAAACAAGCTTTAATGCATTCTAGTGAGCTTACCGGCTCTTTTAATTCACCTACTACTGTAGATACTAAATGAAATACTGTACTGTACTCCTCTAATTTAAAAAGTTCCGTTACTTTAACTGAACTCGGCTTACAGACTTTACTTAAATCATTTCGCTCTAAATCCACCACCATTAGAAGTTCAGACTTATCTTTTTCGCTATTTATAAGTATGGTTTTATTTTTAAGATCTTCCCCTGCATCCATCCCTCTTGGCATAGTTCCTTTTATAGGTCTAGTTTCTACCATTCTATTTCTAATCCGCAAAAATCTTTCTGGAGAAGAACATATTATATTAAAATTTTCAAAATTCATAAATGCAGCAAAAGGAGCTGGATTTATATTTCTTAGATCTTTATATATTTCATATGCGCTTTTACGAGTGTTACAACTAAATCTTTGAGTTAAATTCGTGATATATATATCTCCACTTTTTATATAAGCTCTTACCTTTGATACAGTATTTATATAATTGTTCTTTTCAAAGTCCGACGTAAATTTATTCTTTATAACTCCTACTTTTTCATATACAATTTTTTTGCCCCTTTGTATACGCTGCCTAATACCTTCAATACTGTCTTTCTGAGATTTAAGTATTCCTAGTGCAGATATATAAACACTTTTCTTAAAATTATCTAAAATAATAATGTTATCATAAAAATTATAATAGCAGAGAGGTATATCTACATCATCCTTTGCTATATTGGGTAGCTCTTCAACTTCCCTAGCCAGGTCGTAGGAAAAGTATCCTATACCGCCAGATACAAAAGGCAGCCCAGTATTATTTTCTATAGCGTATTCTTCAATAATTTTATTTAACTCTTCAAATGTATCCCCTATATATACTTCTTCGCCCTTATAGCACGTACCATTTTTACTTTTAAATGTTAAAAAGCAGTTAATCCCTATAAAAGAATATCTTCCTACCGTTTTCTCGTCTCTAGCACTATCCAATAATATAGTATTTAAATCTTCTTTAAATAGTGAATATATTTCAAACCCATCCAGTTTTGTGTGAACTTTTTCAATTAGTAGTTCCATTTTTTCTCCTTAGTCTTTAATAACATTATTTTTAATTCTAACTTCATCGATAAAATTTTTAAGAATCTCGTGTCCATATTCAGTTAACTCTGCTTCAGGGTGAAATTGTACACCTTCAATAATATAATGCTTATGTCTTATTCCCATTATAACTCCATCCTCAGTTTCACTAGTTATTTCTAATACATCTGGTAGAGATTCTCTCTCTATTACTAATGAATGGTATCTTGTAACCTTCATTGGACTCACGATATTCTTAAACACATATTTTCCACTATGCTTTATTTCAAATACTTTCCCATGCACTGGTTCATTTCCCTTAATAATTTTAGCACCAAACACCTTACCAATAATCTGATGACCTAAACATATTCCCAAAATAGGTATGATGCCTTTAAAGTTTTCTACTATTTCCATGCATTTACCTGCATATTCAGGAGATTTTGGACCAGGTGAAATGATTATTCCTTCGGGTTTAATTTTCTCAATATCCGCAAAGGAAATTTTATCGTTTCTATATACTAATATTTCCTCACCTAGCTCTTCAAAGTATCTAACTAGGTTGTATACAAATGAATCATAGTTGTCTATCATCAAAAACATAAACTATCTCCTATTCTCTTATAATTACTTATATTATATCAAATAGTTTGCGTAAAATCATTAGGATTAAAATCAACTTTCATTTTTGTTATTATATTTTAGCTCGCACTTAAAACTGAAAGCTTTAACTTGCTATTATTTTATAAATAATTTAAATACTACCTCTTCCTTTTCTTTAAATCCTTTTATAATTCCTCCATGAAGTTTTACAATATCCAGAGCAATAGACAAACCTAAACCACTACCCCCTTCATGCCTGGACTGGTCCTTTTTATATAATCTTTCAAAAAAACTATCCACTTCTGCTTCTGAAACTGTCTCTCTAGGAACATTACTCACGCAAAAAACTCCATAGCTTATGCTATTTAGTTTTTCTTTGGAAATCTTAATTTTCACTACAGTATTTATTTTAGAGTATTTTAAAGAATTACTTAGAATATTATTAACTGCCCTACCAATCAAATCAGGATCACCATATATGTAAACAGGCTCCTTTGATAGCTCCAATTCTAGTTTTAATGAGTTCTCATCAAATCCACTTGCTTCATCCTCGAATATCTGTCTTCCCAATTCATTTAGCTCTAAGTTTTCAAAATTTAATATTATATCCTTTGATGTTAGTTTTGAATATTGAAAAAAGTCCTCCAGCATATTTCTAAGATATACGCCCTTACGTTCTATGATGCTTATATACTTATTCAGATTTTCCTTAGAATTGTATTTGTCCTTCTTAAGAATATCAATATATCCAAGTATTGTTGTCAGAGGAGTTCGTAAATCATGCGAAATATTGGTGAGAAATTCGCTTCTTTTCCTGTCTTCTTTTTCAAGTTCAGATGCCATAAAGTTAATACCTTCTGCAAGCTCTCTTAATTCGTTGTTATAGTGAATGGGTACTCTGTGAGATAAGTTCCCTTTGGCTATAATTTGCACTGAGAATTTCATTTTTGAAATATAGGATACCCTCCCCCAAACTAATATAAAAAAGATTATTACAAATCCTATTAAGGCCCAGAGCATCATCATGCTGTCACCATTTCCATATCCAAGGTAAACGTAATATAAGAAATATCCATCCTTTAAATATTCACAGCCAGATACTCTGAAATCCTTTTTATATTTGCTTGGCACAGAATATTCTCTTTTGCCATCTTTTAGCTCATTCTTGTCTATGACTTGTACTCCTTTACTATTTTGAACTATAACATTACCCCTCTGATCTACTATATAGAAACTGTACCCTTGATTATATGAATATTTATCATTTATAAGTTGCTTTAGCGCTATATTATTACTAAGATTACTGTTTTTCAATACCTTCTCTAAGTTCGGTATACACTTATCATAAATATTATTTATTCTAAGTGTAGGATTTTTATTATAAATTCCCACTCCTTTATCTTTTATCATTGCGGAACTCAAAAATGAAATCACAAAAGCAATTAATGCTATAATAACTAACTCACCCTTAAGCTTAACAATCCTTTTCAACTTTATACCCCATTCCCCAAATAGTTTTTATATACTTACCCACTTTAACCTTATCACCTAATTTATCCCTAAGGTTTCTCATGTGTACAATAACGCTGTTATCATTTTCTAAAAATGTATCCTTCCATATTTGCTCATACAGCACTTTGGTTGAATATACTCGTCCCTTATTTGAAGCTAAGGTGCTTAAAATCTCAAATTCCTTAGGGGTTAACATGATTTCTTCCCCAAATCTTTGTACTGTATGTTCTAAAAGATTTATTTCTAAGTCCTTTATTTTTAAAATGCTATCTATAGCCACATTACTATCTGATGTTCTTTTTAATATTGAAAGAACTCTTAATGATAATTCTGTAAAGTCAAAGGGCTTAACTACATAGTCATCGCATCCCTTAGTAAATCCCTTTATTTTGTCCATTTGTTCACCTTTAGCAGTTAACAGAATTACAGGGGTATCACAAAACTCCCTCATTTTGGCTAACATTTTATAACCATCCATTTTAGGCATCATAATATCTAATAATATCAGGGAAAAGGCCTTATTTTTACTAATTATTAAACCTTCCTCTACATCACAGGCGTAATCAATTTCATAACCTTCTCTAGAAAAATAATTACCTAACATTTCTCTTATGTCTAAATCATCATCCACAATTAATATATTTTTCTGCATTTTACCACCTATCTTTAAGTTTTTTCTTAATTATACCATTTTAGTTCTCTCTTAAAAACTCATAAGAATTATATTTTATCATAGTGATAAACGGATAGATGAATGTAGCAACAGTGAGAGTTAGGCTACAAAGTAATAATACAATCAAGTCCCATAAAGAATATACTGCATTAATTCCTAGTAGCTTAAAAAACAACTTTGAAACCGAAACATAGAAGCCATAAGACAGAACACATGACACTATGATAAGTATGCTTCCTTTAAAGATGTAAACTTTTGATATAAACCCTTTTCCTAGGCCTAAAGCTCTTATTACCGTTTCTTCTTTTCTTTCTTCTAGAAACGTAATGTTCAAAAGATTAATATTAAAAATTAATGATGCAAACACTACCATAAAAGAAAGTGCTTTAAATATATTAAGAAATTTCCCTATATATGTTGACATAGCGCTACCTAGAATATCAATTGATATAACAGGACTGTCCCCTAGTTTATCCATCCATTTAGTTCCGTCAGCCTTAATGTAAAATTTAGAATCATTGCTATATCCACGATAAGGCAGTAGAATGCACATACTATCTATAATCGAATTATCATAAACGCCCTTTATTTTTATATTTACTGTTTTATCTTTATAATATATGTGAAGTATATCTCCAACCTTCAACTTATTTTTCTTTTGGTACTCAGAAGTAATCAAGCACCCGTCTTCTCCGTCAAAAAGTTTTTTACCTTCCACCATTTTAAACTCCAGCTTGTAATCTTCCTTTTTTATTTCTATAAAGGCAATTAATTTTAGTTTAATATTATTGTTTAAGACTTTACCTGTTGAATTATAATTTTTAATATACCCTTCAACCCCATTTTCTTTTGTAAGAACATTTTCCAGATTTAAGTTTTCTTTAGAAGGCAAAATATAGTTATATGGCAGCGCTGTAGCTAAAGATTTATTCATGCTATTTTTAACATTGTTGTTTAGATTTAATGTGATCATAATAAATACTAGAGTAATAGAAAAACTTACAGTAAGCAAAATAAATGTTAAAAAGTTTTTCTTCATATTTTTAAAGGAATACATTAATAATTGACTTCTGTAATGAATGGAAGAAAAAATCTTCATCAATACTGCGCTTGCAATCAAAAATATTAAAATGATACATATTATACCTAATGAGGTTACAAAATTTACATAACCTCCCATATAAACCGAGTATACGAATAACATTACAGGTATTAATAATATGAGGTAGATAAATATACGCTTTTTTACTATCCCCTTCTTTTCTTCATTTTCTCTTAGAAGCCATAAACCTTTAAAATCATCTATTATTAATAAAGGTATATTTGAAAACATCTCGAAGAATAGTGTATTTAGAATAATTCCTTTTGAAAATATCCGCAATTCTTCTATAAAACTTATACTTTGAGGAATATAATTCATTTTTAATATGAAATTGGATATTAAAATAGTGGTTAAAACAGATAAGATTACGGGCAATAAAACTATAATAGATAATTCCATTCTTAGAGCATTTTTTATATCCTTATTTCTCAAGGATAAAAGCTTCATAATAGATATATCTCTTTTTCGTCTTATTATGAGCATTATTGAGGTCGTTATTATTACTATTGAAGATAGTATATACCCCATAGTGGTCAATATTCCAAAAGAAGCAAATTGTACATCTGTCTCACTTTTAAGCGTTCGCTCTTTATCCTTTATTGAACTATACATATATCCATCTTCCTTAGACTTTATACGCTGTTTCAACTCTTCTCCATCAGTATTTCCTTTGATATAAATTAAATTACCCTCACTGCCATTGACACTTTCACTTATTTTTCCGTAACCAATTATTGTTTCATCATTAGTTACCCCTTTAGGAATTGTTTCTATTTCTTTAACAGTATAGGCTTTTGTTCCCCCATCAGTTTTTATATTAATTTTATCTCCGATTTTAACAGCAAGATTCTTTGCCATAGATGAATCCAAAATTATTTCATCATTCTTAATGTTCTGCTCACCTAATATCAAATTAGCGTAAAATTTACGGCTTTTACTATTTTGAAAAAAGGCAGGAGTAGTTTTTTTATAAGTAACCTTATAACCCTCTTTTTTTAATATACTTATTTCTTCATTAAAATCTTTAGATTCATAAAATGACTTTATAAATAAATCCCCACCGTTAGCCTCCTTTATACTTTTGTTATTGTATTCATTTATATTTGCGGAAATAATAGGAGCAGTAATGGATAACGTTGTAGTAAGCAATATAGAGATCATGGTGAATAATAAAATCAGCTTTTCCCTTCTCAAATTTTGCAAATTGTATATTTTAAAAATCTTAAGCCAGTTCATTCAAAACACCATCCTCAAGGAAAAATTTTCTATCTCCCAAAGAGCCTATTCTTTCATCATGAGTTACTATAGCAAGGCAGCAACCACTTTCCGCTTTAACCCTCATTAAAAGTTCAATAACCCTTTTACCATTTTCAGAATCTAGAGCACCTGTAGGTTCATCACATAGTATGAATCTAGGACTGTTAACAAGTGCTCTCACTACAGCTACTCTTTGGGCTTCTCCACCAGAAAGTGAGGTCGCCTTAGCATTTTTCTTATCTAACAAGCCTACCTTTTTTAATAAAGCTTCACATTTTTCTATTTTCTCTTTTTTACCTTCTTTGCTATCCATAGCTAATAATAAATTTTCTAAAGGTGTCAAACCCGTTATTAAATTAGAATTTTGAAAAATAAGTCCGATATTTTTACGTCTTAATACCTCTATTTCTTTTTCTTTCTTACCACTGACAATCTTATTGTCAAAAAAGACTTCACCAGTGCTTGAAGTTTCAAGCATTGACAAAATATATAGAAGTGTAGACTTTCCACCTCCTGAAGTACCCATTATAGTAATAAAATCCCCTTCCTCGATTGTCATGTCTATGTTTTTTAGAACCTCCTGCTCCATATTTTCGCGTTTATATTTTTTATTCACAGCTTTTAATTGAATCATATAAGTACCCTCCAAATTTTTATAATTGTAATCAAGTCACATTTACAATTATAAAATATGAAATGTATGAAATATATGTTTTAAACATAAGTAAATTATAAAGATTAGTTATACGAGTAACCATCTCGCAGGCTACCACCTATACACTTGCAAATAAAAAGAGCCTAACATTTAATAAATATTCAATAATAATTATTATTTATTATAATCCCCTTTTAATATTCACCAATATTGGTTAAAATGGTATTAGGAACATAAAAATAAATAGGCTAGAATAGACTCGTATACTGTCTTGTTATTTATTTTTATGTGCCTTATGCTAATCTTTAAATTTGAGGTGATTATATGTACAATCGAGGTGATTTCCATCTTCATACAAATGCGTCTGATGGAAAACTAAGTCCTAAAGAACTAATTCATGAAGCGTCTTTAAATGGTTTGGATATTATTGCAATAACAGATCATGACACAACTTTAAATGTTGAGGAAGGAATCAGAGAAGGTCTAATTGAAAATATAAGGGTAATACCTGGTATAGAACTATCTACTATTTATAATAACGAAAGCATTCACATATTGGGTTATTTTAAAGATGATAAATATAAAGATGTTGATTTTCAAAATTTCTTAAAAGACATAGATGATTTCAGAATATTAAGAGCTAAAAAAATAGTGGAAAATTTAGATACGTTTTTCAAAATAAAACTAGACTATCAAAAAGTTTTAGATGAAGCTAAAGGAGTAATAGCTAGACCCCATATAGCTAAAGCCATAATTGATGCTGGTTATAAATATGATTGGAAATATATATTTGATAATTTCCTTTCAAACAGTAGCCCTGCATATGTACACATTAAGAGAATTTCAACAGCCGATGGTATAACTATATTAAAAAAAGTTAATGCATTAGTTGTACTTGCACACCCTGTTCTAATTAAAAAATCAACCATAGATGAAATGCTAAGCTTAGATTTTGATGGTATTGAAGCAGTTTACCCAATAAATACCAAAAAGCAAAAATCACTTTTAAAGTCAAAAGCTAAAGAATATGGTAAGTTAATTACTGCAGGTTCAGATTTTCATGGAATTACAATCTCAGATACCAGTCATGGCGTCGTTGGTTCAGTTTCCTTAAGCCATAATGAACTAGCTACCTTTGTAAATGCCTTAGAATCATAAAAGAAAAAAGTATATATTACTATTAATGCAATGCATTAATAGTAATATATACTTTTTTTAAGCATAAAAATATTTGTTATTTATTTTGATACCCTATTATGCAGTTATGCTAATATGTATATAAGAAGGATGGCAGATAAAGTAATAATAAATCTCAATATTACCTACCAAAAAGTCTTTTAGCCGGTAGGCTGCAGATGTGGTAGATATGCTTTGAATTTAATATTCGCAAAACAAATATCTATCGTCTAAAGAAGAGCTCTTGCGCAACTGTGGAACAAAATCGTAAACTAAAGAAAAAAAGCATATATTACGTAAGCTGCATTTGAACAAGCATTAGCAATTTTTTGCTAATATTATGAATTATACGTTAAGAAAAGTACATGTTTGAGCGATAGTAAAATGTACCCTATAGAGTAGACGATTTAAAAAAAACTACGCTATAGGGTTTTTCTATGTATAATGGAATAAAAGATTAGAGGTGTATAAATGAGTATTAAGAATTTTACAGAAAAAGAAGTCAAAGTGTTATCCAAAAATAAATATGTAACAAATGTTAGTATTAAAGGAATAACCTATACTGATGAGTATAAACGTATTTTTATAACAGAGAATGAAAAGGGTAAATCTATAAAAGAAATATTTAAAGAATATGGCTTTGATATAGATGTTCTTGGAACGGATCGAATTAGATCAGCAGCTTACAGATGGCGGAATGCATATAGAGAAAAAGGTGTAATAGGACTGAATGACACAAGGAAATTAATGTGTGGAAGATCAAGTGGGAAAGATCTTCCCATAGAAGAAAGATATAACCGTCTTAAGGTCCAGGTTAATTTACTTAAAGCTGAGAATGAATTACTAAAAAAAATCGACATACTAGAAAGAAGGATGATAAAGAAAAAATAATATTAGCAGCAGAAGAAAAGTACCTTCTTATCAATTCACAAATTAAAAAATATAAACTCAGAAATATGATTAGCCATTTATGCAACGTGTCTGGGGTATCCCGTTCAGGGTATTATAACTATTTCTCAGTTAGTGCACAGGGCTTTAGGGATAAGCGTAACAATTGTGATAAAGCAGTTGGAGATACTATCTTAAAGGCATATAACTTTAAGGGTCGCAAAAAAGGAGCAAGGCAAATCAAAATGACATTAGAAGGCGAGTTTGGAATCGTATACAACTTAAAACGTATCCGTAGGATAATGAAAAAATATCAAATAATATGTCCTATTAGAAAAGCAAATCCTTATAAAAGGATGATGAAAGCTACCCTTGAACATGCGGTTTTACCAAATCTATTAAATAGAAACTTCAAGCAAAATATACCTGGCAAGGTATTGCTTACAGATATAACTTATTTGTTTTATGGAAAGGGTAATAGGGCATATCTATCAACGATTAAGGATGCCTCTACAAATGAAATACTGGCATATAATGTGTCAGCTAATATTAAGATGGATATAGTTACTGATACTATAATAAAGCTAAAAAAGAATAAAAATATTAAAATATCTAAAGATGCATTTATTCACTCAGATCAAGGATGTCATTATACAAGTCCAATCTTTCAAAAGCTCGTTAAAAGTTGTGGAATAGGACAATCTATGTCGAGACGTGGTAACTGTTGGGACAACGCTCCACAGGAATCATTCTTCGGTCATTTCAAAGATGAGGCAAACATAAAAGAGTGTCAAACATTAGTAGAGTTAAAAAAAGAAATTAAAAAATATATGATCTATTATAATAGATATAGATATCAATGGGATTTGAAAAAGATGACTCCTGTTCAATACAGAAACCATCTCAGTAATTTAGCATAGTTTTTTTCAAACTGTCCTTGACAAAGGGTACAGATTATAGTGAGTTTGTACTTTTTAGTATCTTTCATAATATTAGCTTAGAATTACTCAGCGAAGTGAAAAGCAGTTGTAGTAATATACACTTTCTTTTCTATATTTCTATTAAGAAAGCTTCATAAGCTCTAAAAGCTTCATATATGTCTGCTTTGCTTGCAATTTCCCATGGCGCATGCATATTATGAAGAGCAACCCCTGAATCTATAACCTGCATACCAAACCCGGCTAGTATATAAGCTATTGTACCGCCGCCGCCTTGGTCCACTTTTCCAAGCTCTGATGTTTGCCATGAAATATTATGTTTTTCCATTATGGTTCTAAGCTGCGCAATAAATTCTGGATTTGCATCGTTGCATCCTCCTTTTCCGCGAGCTCCAGTATACTTGTTTAAAACTATACCTTTTCCAAAATATGCAGAATTACGTTTTTCCATAACCGAAGGAAAGTTTGGATCATATGCTGCACTTACATCTGATGATAACATTTTTGAATTTGCTAATGCCCTTCTTACTTTTAAGTCACTATATTCTCCCATTAAATTAACAACTTCAGCTACTGTGTTTTCAAAGAATTTTGATTGCATTCCTGTTGCACCAATACTTCCAACTTCCTCTTTATCCACAAGTAAAACAATACAAGTTTTGTCTGTTTCCCTAATGTTCATTAATGCTTCATAAGAAGTGTACGCACACACTCTATCATCTTGTCCATAAGCCATAATCATACTGCTATCTAGTCCATAGTTTCTAGCGCGTCCTGCAGGTACTACTTCTAATTCTGATGATACGAAATCTTCTTCATCTATATCATATTTATCATTTAAAAGTTTTAATATATTTAACTTAACTCTATTTTTTGCATCCTTATCTTCTACTGGTATACTTCCCATAAATACGTTTAAATCTTCACCTTCGATACCTTTGTCTAAAGTCTTTTTCAATTGATCTGCTGATAAGTGAATTAGAAGATCTGAAATTCCAACTACTGGTTCTTTTTCATCTTCTCCTATTACTACATTTATTACTGTACCATCCTTTTTAACAATAACACCATGGATAGCTAAAGGTAACGTAACCCATTGGTACTTCTTAATTCCACCATAGTAATGTGTTTTAGCTAATGCTAGATCTGAATCCTCATATAATGGATTTTGTTTTAAATCGAGTCTTGGTGAGTCCACGTGAGCACCTAAAATTTTAAAACCCTTTTCAATAGGCTCAGACCCAATTAAAAACAATGCTAAGGTTTTTCCCATACTGCTAGCGTAAACCTTATCACCAGCTTTTAATTTAGTGCCTTCACTTATATAAGTATCAATATTTTTGTAACCGTTTTTTTTAGCTAGTGTAACAAACTCTGTAACGCATTCTCTTTCAGTTTTGCATTTTGACATGAAATCTATATAATTGTCAGATAATGCAAATACCTTTTTAAGATCACTTTTTGTGTATTTATCCCAAGCTACTTCATATTCTTTTTCTAAACTTTTAATTTCAGACATGTTTATTCCCTCCCTATTATAAATGCTTCCTGCACTTACCATTTTACTAAATATTTCCTAAAATTACAAACATTTAAAGTTACAAAAAAAAACATTATACTCTATGTTAATCCCATTTTTTTTATTTCTTAAGAGTTGCAGTTACTTCCTCTATTCTCATATTTATGGTTTCAACAGGAGTTATCTTAGAATTTAAACTGTATCTATAATTAGCTGCAGCTGCTTCAATAATTACTGCTATATTCCTACCTGGCCTAATTGGCAATGTTATTTTTCTTACAGGCACATTTAGAATATCCATAAATTCATTATCTATACCAAGCCTATCATATTCTTCACTCTCATTCCACTGAGTAAGTGATATCAACAAACTAATAGTCTTAGTGTTTAGAACCGAACTCATACCATATATTGCTGGAATATCTATTATCCCCATACCTCTGACCTCCAGCATTCCTGAGGTTATGTATGGGCAACTTCCAAGTAATACACCATCAATTTCTTTAATGTCAACTGCATCGTCTGCAATCAGCCTGTGACCCCTTTTTATAAGTTCTAACGCACATTCACTCTTACCTATCCCACTTTCTCCACTTAATAACATGCCTATACCATAAACATCTACTAGAACACCGTGAAGTCTAGTTTCTGGAGCTAACTTAGTATCTACGTAATTTGTAAATTTACTAATAAATCTTGTAGAAATTAATTTTGTTCGTAAAACCCATCGTCCATTTCCCCTTGCTGCCTCCATAAGTTCCTTATGAGGTTGCATCTGCCTAGTGACTATAACGCAAGGTATATCTAATTTAAAGTATTTATTCAATCGTTTCTTCCTAAGGTCTTCTTCCATGCAATCTAGAAAACTCCATTCTGCCATACCTATTAATTGAACTCGATTATTATCGAAATACTGGTAAAAGCCTGCAATTTGAAGCCCCGGTCTATTAATATCACTAACATTAATTAAGTTACCCTTTTCTCCTTCTACTAAAACCTCTAACTTAAAATGCTCTATTAATTCCTCTATAGTAACATCCATTAAAACTCCCCCATTTTTACTGATTTTAAAATTTATTGTTTTTAATAAAGATATTATACTTTTTTAATTGTATCTAATTGTGCTCTAAAATTTCTTTTAACATTGTCAATGTACTTTTGTCTTAACTGTTGTTGTTCTAATTTCTCTTCCTCTGTAAGTTGACTTTCTTTGCTTTTATTATAAAGGTAATTTATTCTGTTAGTTAATTCATCAATATTCATAATATCACTCCTAGACTATTTTTAACTTTTCTATTATACCAAAATATTTTATTCATAAATAGTATAAATCGAACATATTCTGATTTTATAATTATAACACAAGAAAATTAAGACTTTTTTCGTCATTTACATATTGTTCCATGTAAGTTTTTTCAACATCTCCACAGATTTTTTTGTTATATTTTACCATTATTTAGATGTCTTTTTTAACAAATTATAGTATATTTTGTATTTTTTTATATTTTAGTGGCTAACTAAAAATTTAACATAGATTGAATAATATGTTATTATATATTTATTCCAAAAAACAAAATAAAGCGAAGAGGTGTTGATGTATGAATATTAAATTAAAAATTATAAAGGAAGAATTAGAATCATTAAGAACCATATTACATTTTTTACTGAATTGTAAAGAACCTACAGATAAAATAGTTGTATCATGCAGTCAGCAATTAGATGAAGTTATAATTAAATATCAGAAATTTCAAGCCATTTCAGAAAAGGTGGCTTGAAAAATCCACACATGATCTTAGATATCCAACTCAATTAAAATATCATCAATTTCAATATTTACATCTGCGCCATAAAAAACTACCGCGAATTCATTAAATTCATATGCATCTTCTGATATATCACAACCAATGAATTCATATTCAATTTCCATTTCCTCAGCGCATTCTTCCATTATATCTTCCACATTATCTGCTGAAATATCACTTAAATAAGGCAAGAAGAACTCTTCATACCAATCTTCTTCATTTTGTTTAAAATCTCCTTCTTCATTTGCATAATATGTAGCAGCTTCAACTTCTACTTCATCATAATAATATTTAAATTTCAGTGCTATAGTGTCCTTTTTATATTGAATTTCAACTATGTCACTTAGGCCATTCTTATTTAGAAAATTTATTATATTTTGCTTATTCAAATATACCCCTCCATAAATCATTTGTGAATTATTTACTGTGATTTAATTCTTGTCTGGATATTATTGCGAAACTTTTTTTTACAATAATATTTAGTATCCTGGTCATTATATTCTTTGCATTTGAAATATTTTTAATTCTTTATAAAAAAAAAGAAAAATTTCACTAACCAAGTGAGATTTTCTTTTATTTACTATAATAAACGTTGTAGCCTAAGTCTCCCTAGTAACTTATTAATTCAAGAGTTGTAAATACTCCTCCACAAATTTATCAGCTTGCTCAAATTCCTTGCTGTCTGGGACGAATTTAAATTTAAGTCCTTCCTCGACTACTTTAAATTTTAAAGATTTTAGCCTTTGTGTAAGCATCGGAACTCCTTCACCACTCCATCCATATGATCCGAAAGCTGCTGCGACTTTACCTCTATTTGTTATTGGACACACAAGAGACAGAACATCCCAAGCAGGCTTTACAGCATCTTGATTGATAGTTGGAGAACCAATCATAATACCTGAGGCTTTTTCAATTAATGATACAATCTCACTTAAATTCATAGATGTTATTTCATGAACTTCAGCCTTTATTCCCTTTTCATTAATTTTATTAGTCATATATTTTGCCATAGCCTCAGTATTATGATAAGCGGATATGTATAATATTTGAATGTTTTTTTCTTTTATCTCGTAAGTTTTAGCCCACTTTCTATAAAGGTCTACATACATTTTAATATCCTCTACATGTATAGGACCATGGCTTGGCGCTACCATATCTAATTCTAAATCTTTGATTTTATCTAATCCCATATTAACAAATTTTTTAAATGGTCCCATTATAACATCAAAATAATATTTCATTTCGTCGAAATAATCACCTGAGCAAGCATCCGTTATACAATTAACTGGTGAATAATGACAACCCATTACATCACAAGTAAACAATACTTTTTCTTCCTTAGCATATGTAAACATTGTATCAGGCCAATGTAAATTTGGTGCTGAAATAAATTGTAATGTGTTTTTACCTAAGCAAATCTCTCCTACTGCTGGCCTACTATTAAATTCTTTGTTAGTAATTTCTTTTAAATACGTTATAGCAGGTTTTGAAGCTAGAACAACAGCCTCTGGATAAACTTCTAAGAGCTTACCTAAAGAACCACTATGGTCGAGTTCCGTATGTTGAACAATTATGTAATCAACTTTTCTTTCTCCAATAACACCTTTTATTTTATCTAAAAACCCTTCAAAGAAACCATTTTTAACACAATCTATTATAGCAACTTTTTCATCATCTATTAAATATGAATTATATGTAGTTCCTTTCTTTGTTTCCATTATAATATCAAATACCTCGAGCTTAGGATCGTTTACCCCAACCCAATAAATATTGTCTTTTAACCTTGTTGTTTCCATTCTCAAAGTCCTCCTTTAGTTCTCTTAGTGTCTAACAATTATTAATTGTTAGACATCCTATAAACCTATATGATTTTAACCATCTTACATATAATATATTTTACCACATTTATCAAACCCATTCAACTAATAATGATTATTAGCTAACCTATCTTTTATATACATGAAAATACATATACTTTATAGTTTGTCACTTAAATATTAAAATATTCTATTATACATCCTGAAAAATAAAATATTTTTTAATAATAAAGATACTGAGCCATATACTTTAATAGCACGAACTTTAAGGAGGGCTCTATGAATATTTTAATAACTGGCGCAAAAGGTAATATTGGAACTTATCTTTGTAATATCTTGTCTATATCACATACTATATATGGATTAGATAGAACTGAACTTAACATAACTGATAAAATAACTACCGAGAAAACTCTGTATGAATTAAAGCCTGACGCTGTAATTCATACTGCGGGCATGACAAATAAATATATTTGTGAGTACCATGAATCTTTAGCCTATGATGTAAACACTGTAGGAACTTTAAACATTGCTAATTGTTGTAATTCACTTAGTATCCCCCTAGTATACCTATCTAGCACAGATGTATACGGAGATACTAATACAACACCCTACAGTGAAGTTGATGAATGTACTCCAATAAACGCCTATAGCAAAAGTAAATTAGGTGGAGAAGAATTAATACAAACCATTTGTGAAAAATATTTTATTGTCCGCACCTCAAATATATTTGGTGGCAATGATTGTTTTGTGAGAAAGCTCATAAATGGCAAACATACAGCAATTTATCTATTTTCGGACCCCACCCTTTCCATAACTTATATTGAAGATTTAACTATAGTCCTTCAGAGACTATTAGAAACTGATAAATATGGAATATATAACTATACCAATGAAGGTTGTTTATCAAAATCAATGCTAATAAATAGTATTATAGAATTTAGTAATCTCGATGTTCCGTTAGTTGTGAATTCAGATAAGCTTTTATCCAATCTCATTAAAGAACCTAAATATACCTGTGTAAATAATTCGCATATAAAACATTCTCTTGGTATTGAAATTGCTCCTTGGGATGATAGACTTAAAGATTACATTAATAAATACCTTAAATTGTAAAAAAGAGCATGCCTTATGATTTTAATAATCTCAGGCATGCTCTTGTACAAAATTATTCTGTTGTTACTTCGTACATTTCCTCAGCTCTAGACATATATAATACTCCATCTAGATGATCAATTTCATGACATAAGGCCCTTGCCAGTAATCCTGAAGCTTCATAAGTTACTGGTTTTCCCTTAATATTAATTCCTACAACTGTAACGTTCGTAGGTCTAAATACTTCACCTTCATATCCTAAGTAGCTTAAACAGCCCTCATAATCCTTTTCATTTCCAGATCGTGCTGTTATTTTAGGATTTATAATTATTATTGCATTTTCTTCTTCTTCTTCTCCTAAATCAATTAAGATAACCCTTTTTAAAATACCTATTTGAGGAGCCGCAAGTCCTATTCCATTACCCTCATAAAGCGTATCCATCATATCGTCAATTGTGTTTAATATCTTCCTATCTATTTTTCCTACCTTATCACAAATCATATTAAGACGCTCGTCTCCATATTGTAAAATTTTCCTAACCGCCATATGCATTCTCCTTTTCTTTATACTAATTGCGTTTCACAGCAATAACTTTTAAATGTATACATATATTCTATTCTAAATATATGTATACATCAACTAAAATCTCAGCAAAAAAATTAAGGCATCACTAAAGACACCTTAATCCCACCTTATTTATGTGCTAATTCTTTTTGCATCTGCTAGTTCTTGAGCTTTCTCCATCATACTTTTAACCTTCATAAGTCTAGTTAAAGCTCCACGCTCATTTTCCTCAAGCTTCATTCTTATATACTTTATAGTTTCATTGAGTTGAGGTATAGTCATGTATTCAAGTGCATTAACCGTTCTTCTAGTTTTTTCAATCTCATCTGCCATGAGCTGACAAGATTTTTCTACTTCTGCAAGTTCTAAAAGCTCCGGCAAGGCTAAATATAACTTTTCTATAGCTCCATCAAGATCTGCCGAAGTGCTGGCAAATCCATATGGATATATACTGCCAGGATCATCTTCTAATTCTCTTTTAAACTTCATTATCGGAACATTAACACTCATAAGATTTTTTGTCTCAACTTCTACAGAAATTTTTTCTTTTGGTTGCGCTATTGCTTCCTCTAGAAATTCTGATGACATTAATGCACTTGCCATAACAAAATCCTTAAAAGAGTTCTGTAATTCTTCTTCAACTTTCGCTCGTAGTTTATTGTTATGTTTTATAAGATCAATGAATCTTCTCATAAGCTCATCTTGCTTATCCTTTAATAATTTATGACCACGAGTAGCTGTACCTAATCTTTTTTTTAGTTTAGTAAGCTCCATTCTAGTTGGATTGACATTGAGCCTCGCCACGTTTACTCACCCTCTTTTTTTGGTAAGTATTTTTCTACATATTCATCTCTAATTCTCTTAAGTTCATTTCTTGGGAGAATAGATAGAAGCTCCCATCCTAAATTTATTGTTTCATCAATAGTCCTGTTAGTTTCAAATCCTTGGGAAACATATCGTTTTTCAAAAGCATCTGCAAATATTGCATATTTTTTGTCTGCATCAGATAATGCTGACTCTCCTAATATAACTGCAAGCTCTTTTGCTTGCTTACCTTGAGCATATGCAGCAAATAGTTGATTCATCGTATCAGCATGATCTTCGCGCGTTTTGCCTTTGCCTATACCTTTATCTTTAAGTCTTGATAACGACGGTAGAACATCTACTGGTGGCATAATGCCTTTTTTATAAAGTTCTCGGCTTAAAATAATCTGACCTTCAGTTATATATCCCGTTAAGTCAGGAATTGGATGAGTTATATCATCTTCTGGCATTGTAAGTATAGGAATTTGAGTTATTGAACCTTCAAGTCCTTTAATCCTACCTGCTCTTTCATATAGCGTCGAAAGATCAGTATAAAGATATCCTGGATATCCACGTCTACCTGGAACTTCTTTTCTTGCAGCTGAAACTTCACGCAGAGCCTCACAGTAATTTGTAAGATCAGTCATAATTACAAGTACGTGAAATCCTTTTTCGTAAGCAAGATATTCAGCTGTAGTTAGTGCCATTCTAGGCGTAGCTATTCTCTCAATAGCTGGGTCATTTGCAAGATTCATAAATAATACAGTTCTGTCTATTGCACCAGTTTTTGTAAAATCATCTACGAAAAACTGTGCTTCTTGAAAAGTTATTCCTATAGCTGCAAATACAACAACAAATTTCGTATCTGAATTTAATACCTTCGCTTGCCTTGCTATTTGAGCCGCAAGTTGCGCATGTGGGAGACCCGAACCAGAAAACACTGGTAATTTTTGTCCACGAACTAAAGTATTAAGTCCATCAATAGCTGAAATACCTGTTTGAATAAACTCTGACGGATAGTCTCTTGCCACAGGGTTCAATGCCTCTCCATTTATATCGAGTCTCTTGTCAGGAATAATTTTAGGTCCACCGTCTTTAGGCCTACCAAGTCCATCAAAGACCCTTCCAAGCATATCTTCTGAAACTCCAAGTTCTAGTGGTCTTCCTAAAAATTTAGCCTTACTACCTTTTAAGTTAATTCCAGCAGAACTTTCAAATAACTGAACCATTGCTTTATCTTCATTTATTTCAAGTACTTTTCCGCTACGAATTTCACCGTTCTGTAGTTCTATTTCCACTAGTTCATCGTACCGAACGCCTTGAACTTTTTCTACAACCATAAGTGGCCCTACAACTTCTGTTATAGTTTTGTATTCTTTAATCATTTACAGCTCCTCCTTCCGTTATTAATTCTTCAATATCATTAGATAGGGCCGTAAATATATCATCAATTTTTGACATATCAGTTTCTGCAATATATTTTGCTCTTGCTATTTTATCACGCGCAGGAATTTCTAATATCTTTTTCAAATAAATCCCTGAACTCAATGCTTTTTCACCCTCAACATGGAAATCTAAAACTAATTTCAACATTTTATATTGTTTGTTAAGTGACGTAAAAGTATCAACCTCATGGAATGCATTCTGTTGTAAATAATCTTCTCTAATTGATTTTGCTACTTCTAGTTTTAACCTGTCCTTTTCAGAAAGAGCATCTACACCTACAAGTCTTACTATTTCATCAAGTTTTGCTTCTTCTTGCAAAATGGTCATAGCTTTAACCCTAAGCTCAGTCCAATCGGCAGCAACGTTCTCATCCATCCAATTAGCTAGCTGATCCAAGTATAGTGAATAAGAATCCAACCAATTTATTGATGGAAAATGTCTTCTATAAGCAAGTTGCGCGTCTAGTCCCCAAAACACTTTGACTATTCTAAGCGTTGCTTGAGTAACTGGCTCTGATAAATCTCCACCAGGAGGTGATACTGCGCCAATAACTGTAATTGCGCCTATTCTTTTGTCGTCTCCAATGCAAACTACCTTTCCAGATCTTTCATAAAAATCTGCTACACGTGAGCCTAGATATGCTGGATACCCCTCATCACCTGGCATTTCCTCAAGTCTTCCTGACATTTCGCGTAGAGCCTCTGCCCATCTTGACGTAGAATCTGCCATTAATGCTACAGCAAATCCCATGTCCCTAAAATACTCTGCAATAGTTATACCTGTATATACAGAAGCTTCCCTAGCTGCAACTGGCATATTAGAAGTATTTGCAATGAGCACCGTTCTTTTCATTAGTGATTCACCTGTTTTGGGATCTTTAAGTTCTGGAAACTCATTCAAAACATCTGTCATTTCATTGCCACGTTCACCGCAACCTATGTAAACAACTATTTCTGCATCTGCCCATTTTGCAAATTGATGTTGAACTACAGTTTTTCCACTACCAAAAGGACCCGGAACACATGCCGTACCACCTTTAGTTACTGGAAAGAAAGTATCTATTACTCTTTGACCTGTAACTAGTGGTTCTATTGGATTTAATTTATCAGCATAAGGTCTTCCACGTCTTACTGGCCACTTTTGCATTAACGTAATTTGCTTAATTCCGCCATCTGTTTGCACCTCTGCTACTACATCTTCTACAGTATATTCTCCTGCAGTTATAGACGTTATAGTACCCTCTATTCCTTTAGGCACCATTATTGTTTGAGTTATAACAGTAGTTTCCGCAACTGTTCCTATAGCTACGCCATATGAAACAATATCTCCAACGGACGCCGTAGGAACAAAGTCCCATTTTCTTTCTCTATCTAGTGGCGAAACATTTACACCTTTTGTTAAGTAATTACCAGCTATAGCTCTTATTTTATCAAGCGGTCTTTGAATACCATCAAACATTGATTCTATAAGTCCTGGCCCAAGTTCAACACTTAGTGGTTCACCGGTAGTAACTACTGGATCTCCTGGTCCGAGGCCTGATGTTTCTTCATATACTTGAATAGAGGCTCTATCTCCTCTCATTTCAATAATTTCGCCAATAAGACCCTTATCTCCAACCTTAACTACGTCATATATATTAGCTTCGTCCATATCTTTTGCAACAACTAATGGACCTGAAACTTTTACAATTTTACCGATTTTCAAGTTATCTCCCTACCTTTCTATAAAATATTTACGCCCACTGCTTTTTCTACATTATCGCGAATTCTTTGCATTCCTATATTTAGTGAGCCTTGATTACTTGGTATTAATATAATGGCAGGAATCATCTGTCTGTTATATCTTGCTATAGTTTCATCTAAGTGCTGAGCTATCTGCTCAGTTACAAATATAACTGCATAATTACTTGACGCCATTTTATCTATAGCTTTTTTAGCTTCTTCTACTTCAATAACCGGATATACGTCAATTCCAAGAGCTTTGAAAGCAAGTATTGAATCTTTATCTCCAACTACTCCTACTTTATGCATAAACTTCACGCATCCTTTCTCTTATGATCGTCGTATCAACATTATTTAATTTCCCAACCGTAATTATTCTTATTATCTTTATTTCTGTTTCCTTTGCTGCGATATACGCAAATATTGGCTCAGGTCCAAAAGTAACATACTTAGCGGCCCTTAGCTTCTCCATAATATAGTTTTCTGATAATTTTTCCAAACTAGAAAGTTTACCAGTTTTAATATATTCTTCTAGTCCAATTCTTACAGCTTCTCCATATTTTGATGAAGAAAATTTAGTTGCCATATTTTCAATTGGATCACTAAAAGCGGTTAATAGAACATCACTAGATATATCTCCACCAATCAATATAACTTCTTTAAAAAAGTTAACATTCTTTTGTTGTTTTTTCAATCTAAATATTGACTTAATATTAGAAAAATCTATACTTTTCTTAACATATTCAATTATAAAATCAATTTTTGTTTCTTCTGCCCTAGCTAACATATCTACATACATATACCTATCCAATATAATATCTATCTTTTGAGGATCATTAAGTTCTTTGTATACTTTTTCCACCTCAATTATAGCTTCCCTCATATTAGGGTCTAATTTCTTATATTCCATAGTTGTCATGTAAAATTTTAATTCCTCTATATTTACTGTACCTGCTGGAATTAGCATATGAGAAAAGTCCTTATCTAAAGTTCTTCCTTTTAACAACACTTTTATATTATGATAATCATATTTCAAACTCATAATATCTACTATAGAAGGATATGGAGAAACTTCATACATAAGGGAGTATACTCTATTTAGCTCATCCTTAAGTAATATATTGTAGTCCTCTGCTCTTTTTACATTTCCCATCAAACTTGCATATTCGGTTTCCTTCAAAATTTTAAGTACTTCATCCGCCGAGGAGCTGTCAATCATTCTCTCAATCTTTACTTTACTCAGGAGTCTTTTTTCTAATACTCTTAGCCTAGCCACAGCTTGTGTAAAATCCATATTATTCATATATGGCTATCCTCCTTGTTTTGATCCGGAGTGGATACCAATTATAAATTGGTATCCACTCCTTAAATTTTATTTACATTTATTTAAATAATGCGTTAACAATTTCAGGTTCTAGTTCATCCCTTAAGGAGTTAACTAGACTTTCAAAAGTATTATTAATCTCTATACCATTTTTAAGTACTACAAATCCACTTTTTATATCTCGATTATCGGAACTTAATTTTAATTCACCTATTTTTCCATTAGTTTTTAGTGAAATATTAATTTCAGATAAATATTCACCACTTACAATACTTTTATATTTCCCAGGAAGTATTATTTCTTCATCCCCTGCTATTGGCATTGATAAAAGATATTTTTTTATAAGTTCCAAATAATCATTATCATTTATCGCCATAAGTTTTTCTAGAGCACTCTCAAATACCTTATCAATCATTTTTTGCATAGCCCCTAGCTTTTCATTTCGTGCTTTTAGCTGAGAATTTGATATAATTCTCTTACTCACCATAATAGCTTCAACCTTAGTTTTTTCTATCATTTGTTTTTTTACTAGTTCTGCTTCTTTTGTTTTCTTTTCTATTAATAAAATTTCATTGTTTTTAGCTTCTTTCAAAATAGTTTCTGCTTTAATTTTAGCATCTTCTATTATCTTGGCAGCTAATTTATCTAAATTTGACATATTCTCACTCCCTCTAGCTCATCACTTTTTAAATTAGAGTGTCTTACTTACGAGTATTATTGAAACAACGAATGCTAAAATGGCATATGTTTCAACCATTGCTGCAAGTATGATAGCTTTTGTGCTATGATCTGGTTGTTTAGCTACTATTGCAATACCAGCAGCAGCTGCCCTAGCTTGATATAATGCTGAAAAATACCCTACGAAAGCTATTGGCAAACAAGCCATCAAATAATAAAAGCCTGTATCTAAAGTCATACCCGAAGTTAATTTAAGCAATACCATAAGTCCTATAACGAAACCATAAAGTCCTTGAGTACCTGGTAATAATTGAAGAATAAGGGCTTTACCAAATTTTTCAGGTTCTTCTGTTGTAAGTCCTGCAGCTGCCTCACCAACCATACCTACTCCTTTTGCTGATCCTATACCTGGTAAAATTACCGCTAAAGCCATTCCTAATGCAGCGAAGATAAATCCACCGTTTTTACTCATAAATTCCATGAATGTCATAATTAATTCCTCCTTAAATTTGCTTTCCTTTTATTACGTTAATATATTGATTCTTTGATTTAAACACCTTGAATGCTTTTCCTCCGCCTTCATAAAACTTGCTAAAGTACTCTACATACTGAAGCCTAGCACTGTGAACAAAAGCTGATAATGAACTTAATAATAGATTAAATGTTTGTGCAAACACGAATATAAATATACCTATAATAATATTAAATGGTGTTGGCATCATTTTAATAAGCATATTAAAAGCAGATGCTATAAATCCTCCTGCAAGTCCAAGAGCCATGATTCTTGAGTAGGAAACTAAGTCACCTATATAACTAGATATACCATATAAACCATAAAGACCTCCACCAAGTTTTGCACCAATGCCTTTGTTTTGTCTTCCTTGAGTTAATACTAGTGCAACCATTCCAACTATCATAACCCATTTACCTATATTAACTACAGCAGGACTTAATCCTATTTGTGCTCCACCTAATAATAAAAATGCTCCAGTTAATGCAGCGTACCATGTCACTACATCATAAATAGCATCCATTGGCTTTCCATCGCGAATTAACATATAACCTTTAACTCCAAGGCCAAAATAGATTTGGATTGCACCTATTACTATTGATATAATTAGTAATAACATTATATCTTCTCCAGGATTTATTAAACTGTGAGTTGATATAAATGGAATTATATCCCCGAAGAAACCTCCGTAAACAACGCCTGCTAGTGCAGTTGGTATACTTAGTAGTAAGAAGAATTTAGCAAATTTTTTCTGTCCTTCTTCTAAATTAAATTTTTTCAATGCAATTGCACAAGCTATGAACATTACTAACCCGTACCCAAGATCAGCGAGCATCATTCCAAAGAATACCATGTAAAAGGGTGCCATTACGGGTGTTGGATCTATCTCTGAATATTTAGGTAAACTATACATTGATACTATTAGTTCAAATGGTTCTACAACTGCACTATTCTTTAAAAGTATAGGCACCCTATCATCTTCCTTGACAGCTTTTTCAATTTCTAAATAGAACTCTTCCTTAGTTGTAGACTTTATCAAATTTTCTAAATCTTTTGCTGATTCTGTTGGTACCCATCCCTCTATGGCAACGGTGTTCTCTGTTTTTAAGAAATTTTTACAAGCTGAAGCTTTTATATGTTTATTTGATAAATATTCATATACTATTTTAAAATCCTCTAAATACTGGCAATCATTTTTTATTTCAGCATTTATTTTTTCTTCTTGTTTAGATATCTCATCTAATCTTTTGTTAAACTCGCGTACAATTTCTGCTGAAATTCCATCATACTTTAAATTAGTAGTATTAAAGCTATAATGTTTAAGTATTTCACTAGCTTTATCTTCATACTCTTTATACACTAGTGCTATTACATTAATTGCATTTTTTCCGTCACTAATAACTTCTAAGTAAGAACACGGAATTTTACTTTCAAACTCTTCTCTAAAAGCATCTTTAAAAGCTTTTGGCAAAGACCCCATTAAGAATATTGAAGAATTTAATGATTTTAAATCCTTAAAAGAGGCATCTAAGGATATCCATGGAGTTAATGATCCTATTTCAGAATTAATTTTGGCTTTTTCACTCTTCATTTGAATCAAATTATTATCTCGATCCTTTAACTTTTGATAGTTTTCTTTATAGTTTGATTTTTTCGCTAAAGTTTCTAACTCCTCATAATCCAAAGAACTTTTACCTTTGATTAAAGATTTTAGAGCACCCTCTTTTTCTGAGTGCTTCATTAATAGATCTAGGGCAAACTTTACTTTTGCTTGCTCTCCTTCTAAATGAGAAACTTCTTCATTTTCCGAGTCTTTTACAAGAGATTGCAAATCTTCTTCTGCACTTTCTTGTAGGTTTACAAATTGAATATTTTCAAATTTGTGAAAGTTATCAAGCAACGCTTCTTTTTGTGATTCAAAGGCAAACAATGTAAATTTGCTCATTTTAACTATTGCCATTATTTTTCACTATCCTCTCAACCACCATGTTAACCGACCTATCAAATCTTTGTTTATCTAAATTTAGTATATTCGTGACCTCTATCTTACCTGTATCAAAAATTGGTTCAGACTTACTTTTACCTTCTTCTTTAGCATTTTTAATGATTTTTTTAGTTTCTTCTCTTGCATCATCCAAAACCTTTTTGTACTGATCTTCGGCGTAAATTTCAGATTTTTTTAATATATCCTTACTATCCGAAATTGCCTTACTTACAATATCTGCTGCTTTTTTTTCCGCTTCTTTTATACTTTTTATTGCTTCTAATGCCAAAATATCACCACCTTTTACTAATAACTAGCCATAATGAGTATATATAAATTATTAATAATTTATATAATAGTAAATACTTAGTATAGTATTTACCTTTATTCTATTTTATATAATATTGAATACATCTTAATTATACTAATTTTTATTGAAAGTTTCAACTTTTTTTTAACATTAACAATATTCGTAATATTAACTTATTCCAATGTGATAAATGTCATTTTTAATAATTTATCATTTTTTCCGTTTTATAACTTTTATCATATTCTAATCTAGGATAGAAGTTATATCCTTTATGTTATCCTCATCATTAATATCATAAACTAAATAATGATCTTCTTTGCGTACAGTATTATTATCTATATAATCTAAAATATCAATCATAAATTTTTCAATATGAATATTAGATGTATTGTTTATATCATTATTTTGTAGCAACTTATCCTTAATTGATCTTTCTACTTTCTTATCTAAATCTCTGATTAGAAAATCTGGAAGCCACTTCTTTTTGTTATATTTAAGGTAGTCATATTTAACAATTTCTTTTAAAACGAAATCTTCTTCTTCAAGTTTCTCCTCATTAAATTCAATAAACATCTTGTAATAATCTACTGAGGAAATGTTTCTACTTAAATATCCCTTTTCATAGAAAAACACTCCCAGTTCGTAATAAAATTCAAATGGTGTATTAAACTTTTTCACAAAATATTTTAGAATAGTACTAAACTTTTGTGAATTGTAATATTTGTCCACAATTTTTTCTACCCTTTTTAAGCTTACTAATTCCTCATAACTTATATCCCTTGTCTTTAGAATTTCATATGGTGGATAAGGTGCATAGACCATTCCCCAAAGAGTTGCTTCACTCCTCATATCCGAACCTTTAAGTAATTTTAAAAATCCTAATTGTATTACTTCTGGATGAATGCTATAAACATCATTAAAAGATTTTTTAAATGATTCATAATTTTCTCCTGGGAGGCCCGCTATTAAATCTAAATGTTGTTTAATATTTTTTATTTTTTCTAATTCCTCCACCATTTCCTTTATATCATTAAAGTTTACAAATCTATTTATATTGTTAAGAACTAAGGGATTTGTTGTTTGTACACCCACTTCAAATTTAAATCTACCCTTTGGTGCCTTAGCTAAAATGTCTAATTCCTGTTTGTTTAGAAGATCTGCTGAGATTTCAAAGTGGAAAGTTATTTCAGTATCCATCTTTATTAGAAATTCCCAAATTTCTACCGCAAATCTCGAATTGCAATTAAATGTTCTATCAACAAACTTTATTAATTTTACCTTCTTGTCCACGAGAAATTTCAATTCTCTCTTTACTCTTTCAGTATTTAAAAATCTAACTCCATGAGTAGTCGAGGAGAGACAATATTTACAATTAAAAGGGCATGGTATAGATACAATAAACATATGTAACTTCTATTTTTTAATAGAGGTTACTTTTTTTAAAGATTCCTCTAACTCTTTAATTAAATTCGCAAATTCTTCGTCCAAAATATCATACACTTTCATATATATTACCCCCATATCTTTAGTTATGCAACTGTAAAACTTACCATCTATATCCTCGTATGGATATATAATATCATGTTGGAATATAAATGTAAAGAACTAATGTTCTCATATGCCAACATCGTACTTATCTATTACATTTAGTCAAATAGCCTGTGGGGCTTTATTGATTAACGCTGGTTCAAATTCATTTCTTTCATGCAAATTTAAAATTGAGTTTATTTTCGTTATGTCATTTTTATCTTCTCTTGTATTGTAAACTAATCCGCTACCACTATATTGGTAACTTTCCCCACCATTCGACAATCGTCAAAAAATATGTGTTGAATTTTGTAGAATTGTGATATATATTGTAGTATAAAGGTTTTTTAAGGGGAACGATTATGTATAAGCTGAAAGTAAAAGAGTACAGGGTGGAAAAACAATGGTCGCAAAAAGAATTGGCAACTAGAAGCGGGGTAAGCCAGTCCGCAATATCGTATATCGAACACTCAGAGAGAAATCCTTCAATTGACACTATAGCTAAACTAGGTATAGCTTTAGGGATTTCCCCACATGATTTGATTGTATTCCATGATTATGATAAGTAACTTTAACCACAGTGCCATTACAACGCTATGATGGCATAACGCTATGATGTTACGCCTGTGCTTTGTATAATGGTTTTGAGGTGCTAATATGAATGAAAAAACTACGGTATATATAGAACTAAAATTAAAAGAAGAAGTTAAAATCAGATTGATTAGGGCACAGGACAATCAAAGCTTATCGTCTCTGGTAAATGAGCTACTCGAAAAATGGTTAAAAGAACAGGAATAACAAAAGCCTTGGAGATAACTCCAAGGCTTTTGGATTGTGCATACAAGTTAAATAAATTTACTCAATTCCTCTAATTCATTCTTCTCTAATTCACTCACTTCGTGTAACTTTTTATTGCTTTGAGTAACTATATTTTTATTTATATCATCACTTTTACTTACCGTGAGTAACTTTGCATCACATACACTTACTTCAATTGGAGTAACTAGTGACAACTTTACACCACCGTTACTCACTATGTAATTATAAATTATTTGTTTAATAGAGTTATTCGGGTCTATACATCCGTTAAGAAACTCTACTATTTGATTTTCTTTTTCTTTTTCTGTATTAAGAGTGAATTGGACTCTCACACTATTCTTGCTTATCGCCATTGCTCCACACCTTCTTACACGCTTCCAATGCCCCGTCTACATTGCTTGTTGTCGCATTATCTAATACGAAACTTGCCTTTAGAGGTAATTGTTTTATATGATTTTTTAACATTAAACTTGTACCACCGGTCCAATAAGTTTTATAGGTGCCAAGATTGACATAAGGCTTTATTGAATTCAATATATTGCTTAAAAACAAAGCATATTCTTTTTCTTCTACTGTGATTATCTTATTATCTATAAGTCTTTGTATATCCTCCTCGCTATAATCCTTATTCTCTATATTTTTAATTTTAGTATATAGGTCATAACTTCCTAACTTGATCGTTTGTAGCTTAACTACTTTGCCATTTTCTAATATGCTAAGATTTATTGTCCTGCTACCGCAATCTATTATGCAAATATCACCTGACTTCTGCTCCTTACTAAGGCTGAAATAGCTACTATAACCCTCAGGTAATATTAATGTGTCTTCTATAAAAATTTCTTTCTCAACTCCATTAAACTTTAATTTTGTATGCTTATTTTTATTTACTATGTCTATTAATTTTTGTTTGCTAGCCATCTGCATTATAGGTAGCATCAAACATAAATTAGTCTTTATAACGTCACCAGTATTCGCTTTGCATATAGCATACATAAGCTGAGGTATAAAGTTTTCCTTATTAGTTTTATCATACTCTTTACTAAGCTCTCCAATGGTTAAATATGTTGCAAATCCATCTATCTCTATCCTTTGAAAACTATCTGGATAACTTTGATAATCTGTAGTGTATTTAGCACTAAAGCTACCCTTATTGTCGCCAATATACTTTATAAAATAGTTTCCCACGTCTATAATTGTATTTTTTTTATTCATTATTAAAAAACCTCCATTTAATTTATTTTCTCTAGCCATTATTTCTACGCCGGCAACTCATATGGTTCACCATATAACATTGCCTTTTCTAATTTATCAAAATCATATTTCCGCTGTGGATAATCGTTAAAACTACCTTTGGCAGCATATTCTTTTTTACATTTCAAAACTTTATTGTTTTTTATTGCCCATTTTGTGTAGTTGAAAATATCTTTTACATTCTCCTGGGCCATACTATACTTATGGCACTCAATAATCTTAACAACATCATTACTAGCCACTTTTAAAAGTTCAGTTGCTTCTGCATCGGTAAGTCGTGTAGCTTGTACTACTGCCACAACATCTTCATTTATGCTAACTACTTCTTGTTGCTCTGCCCCTAAAACATCATCAATATGTATTTGTCCCTCCAGTGGAGTATCACCGTCGCTATCTATATGTTTAGGTTTCTTTTTCTTTACTGGAGCCGCTATTTTTGTAGCACCTTCATTAGTTTTCAATGTATATACATACTCGTATCTGCCTTTATTACTTGTCTTAGCTTCAATGAGTACGCATTTATCTTTAAGTTCTTTCCAAACCCTTCTGAAGGCGGTTTCTCCATAACCACTAATGGACTTTATATGTTCTCTTCTGATAGAAAAGTTGTCCATGGTAGATAAGTATTGTAATTTGGCATAAAGGCCGATAGCCTCGCATGATAGATCTAAGTCGAAAATTATAGAATTGTTTATTTTAGTAAATCCCTTAGTAGCCATGATGTCGCCCCCTTGTTTAACTTTATGAGATTATTGTATCATCACTTTTGTAAACTGTCAACACTTTTGTAAAGTGTAGTGACTTTTGATTAAAAAAATATAGAGGTTTATATCTCCTCTACATCAACACCATGGTTTTTGAGTAATAATTCTAAAGCTTCATCCAATAATTTGCTTTTACTTATTCTTGTATCTTCTGCCAATTTATCAAATTTAGTTTTTAAATTATTTTTTACACTTCCGCCTATTCTAGACCGATTTACTAAAGTTCCCATATTGTTCCCCTCCTGTAAATTCATTAACACAATTATATCATAAGTTTAATAACTTTAATACATTTATTAAATTCACCACTTGACAAACCTCAAACAATTTTTTATTTTATATCATACCTTTAGGCATATAGTAGTTGTTATATAGAGTTATTTATATAGTCTTATTAATAAAGTCTTAATACCTATAGTCTTATTAAGTATGCACGTTAACCACATGTTGGTTTCAAACGTACGGTTATTAATATGTTGGTAATGATATGCTTAAAATAATAATTATATATTTGTTTTTCATGTACTTTAAAAAGACATGCCATCACCCCATTTGAGGTATTGACATGTCTTATCTTTGTTATGCTTTTATTTGCTTTTATTAGTGCAAATTTTATTTGAAATGCGACGAAAAAATACCGTAGTATCCATTTCTGAATAACACGGTATTTACATTTTTCCTTTATTATATTAGATTAGTTATCTATAATTTATTTTTTCACATTGGCACAACCAAATTAAAACATCTTCTGTCATTCTTAACCCCATAAGTGCGTCACACATATCTATTGTCTCAGTATCTGGCACACCATTAATTTTAGGTGCTTCAGTTATATGTGGACCTAAATCGCTTAAAAAAGAATATAGCTGATATATAGTTCTAAATCTTGGGTAGTTATATTTTTTGTCTCTATCCAAAGACTCATATTCAACCTCTTCTACATCGCCCCGCTTTATAAATATAAGGTTATGGATTTTATTTGGTTTTTCCACATTTTTTAAATTTTTATCTTTTTCACAGGCAACTTGTAACCCTCTAAGCCATTTAGTATTATCTTCTTTACTATATGAAAAAATGCCGGTCAACACACTCCTACAGTGCGTTAGCGTTCCTTCATAATCTGATATCCCATATGCACTTATTGCCTTTTTATATGAAACTAAAATATTAACATAATTAGTTTCAAGCCATTCCATTAATATGCTTTTTTCTTCTGTTTTATCTGTGAATTCAAATGGTAATACGATTAAATGGTTGCTTTCTTCTTTATCAAAAGAAAAATCTAAACCTAATATATTTAAGTTAGTTCTTAGATGTTTAAACTCTTTATTAGCATATTCATTTAACAAGGCATTATTTTTATTGGAACTATTTCTATCTAATTTTTCTATGAGTTTGCTCTTATTTTCTGTTAATATGCAGTACATATTTATTTCATCTACAATACTATTTATTAATTTGGTGAATACACCAAAATCTTCAATTAAACTTATAAGTATCTTATGAAGAGAGGAATAACAATTATGTTCATAGTCTCGTCCCCAAGTTCCAGGAATCTCTGTGCATTTTAAGTTAAATCTATTTTCAATATATAGTTCACTTTGCCCGGCATTATTAAAAATTTTTTCCCAAATATCATTCTTAGGTGGTATAATATTACTTCCCGAAAGAACACTTGCTATTTGGGATATTGCTATATCTCTGATACTATCCATTAAAACCATCCCCATCCACTTTATTTTCATTCCCACATATTAACTATATCATCTTATCTCTTAGAATTCTGCTTTTGTTTTAATACCATATTGTTCAGTTTTCAAAGGACATTATTCGTATTTTCAATCTTAAGAGTTACGTCGCCTTTTGTCATATTGTTCAACAAACTTCCTACACACTTATCCTATTTCCTTTTATAAAAAATACCTCGGCTCTTATACCGAGGCTATTTCTATTCCCATAAATCTTCAGTTAATTTTTCAATTTCTCTACGCCTTTTTTCAGTTTCCTCTATATTAATAGTAATTAAATTATTATTAATGCTTAGTACATCTCCCTCTTTAGCTCCAGAAGGTAAATCACTTCTTTTAATATCAATCATAGTTCTATCTTCTTTTTCACACACTGCATAAGTTCCTTCAAATCTATCAATAATTACTTCCATAAATTCCTCCTATTGCGGTGGACTACATTTAGAACATGGGCTATAACTATTTTTAGCCTCGTCTAACGTAACTTGCCTAGCTTTATTAGGATTCATTCTACCGCAATTATTGATTGAGTGATATTTGTCCCCTGTCGCAGATAACCAAACCATTCCACCACTATTTGTTTGCTTTGGAGCTGTTTCTTGAATTGGTTCTGGAGTTGTTTTTCGGATTTCTTCTGGAGCTGCTTCTTGAATTGGTTTAGGTGCAACTACTTTAGCATTGCTTACACTTTCACTATTATTAGCTGTCGTTTTAGCAGCTACCTTTTCTTTAGCTCCATTATAACTAGCTGGCTTTACATTGAAACTAACATCTTTACCATTTGATGTAGCAATTATAGAACCATTTTCATCTGTTCTATATACTGCTATATTTTTATTTTTAAATTTATCCATTGTTGATTGTACAGGATGGCCATAATCATTTCCTTTTCCAACACTGACAACTGCATACTTTGGACTAACCTTATCTAAAAATCCTTGTGTAGTAGAAGATTTACTTCCATGATGCCCAACTTTCAATACATCTGCTTTAAGATCATAATTCTTTGATAACATTTCATTTTCAGATACATCTTCCGCATCCCCAGTAAATAAGAATGAATTACCTCCGAACGATACTTTAATAACTATTGAGTCATTATTAGTATCTTTATATCCAGTTCCATTAGGAGCTAATATAGTGCATGTCGCTTCCCCTAATTTAAAACTTTCACCTGGTGTTGGAACTGTAGCCTTCATTCCTTTATTTTTAATAGCGTTAACTACATCTTGAAAAGTTTTAGTAGTTGATATAGCTTTAGGCATATAAATTTTACCTATTTTAAAACTATTTATTACGTAATCAAGTCCGCCTATATGGTCTTCATGCGGATGAGTACCAACTAGAAAATCTAAATTAGTAATCCCTTGGTCTGCTATGTATTTTTTAACTAGCTCACTATCAGCATTGTTACCAGCATCTATTAACATAGAGTTTGAACCCTGTTGCAATAAAATGCTATCTGCCTGACCTACATCTATGTAGTGTACTTTTAGTTCTCCTTTAACTTCGGTAGTTACCTCCGCCTTAGGTGTTTCAGCTTTAGTAGTATCCGCAGCTGCGGTTACAACTTTAGCATCAGTTTTAACTTTTGCCTCTTCCGTACTGCACCCAGTAGCCATGCCTACAACCATTATAATAGCAATTAGCCAGGACCATCCCTTTTTATTAAACTTCTCTTTAGATTTAATTTTCAAAACAATTCCCCCTTTATATTTAAATTCCTATTGGATTGTACCATATTAGACATAATCATACAATTTTAAAAAATTTATGTATCTCAACAAAAAAAATAATCCCAGCACTAAAATAGTACCGGGATTATTAATGCAGCCTGACAGATGATCCTGCTACAAAAATAGCCATATTTAATTTTACAAAGCTTTTCTTAGATTTATACATGCAATTACTTATTTTACTCTATTCTAAATTATACCCATACTAGAATTATTTATTCAAAACCACTAAATGAATTCTATCTTTTAGTGTCATATTCAATTAACCTGAATATCATATACAGTCGAAGGAAAAGGAGTGATGTTAATGTCAAAGATTGAAGCTAAATGTGGCTGTGAAAAAAAACATGATGATAAATGTTGTGAAAAAGAACCGCAACTTCACGACCATGAATTTGAAGGAAGCGTTAGAGTAGCTGAATTAGGTACAGCTGATGCTCATAATCATAGATTTGCTGGAGTATCAAGTCCTGCAATACCAGTTCAAGGTGGTCATGTCCATAAAGTTAAAGGAAGAACAGACTTCTTTGATCACTTTCATGAATTTGAAGCAACCTCTGGTCTACCAATACCAGTTGGCGGCGGCAGGCATGTCCATTTTGTAGAAGCTGAGACTAATGTTGTTGATAACCATTACCATGAATTAATATTTGCTACACTTATAAATGCTCCAATATTTGAAGAAGAAAGCTAATATAAATGCAGAGTTGACGTTTCTTAACAACTCTGCTTTTTTAATTTTGGGTATGCAATTAACTCTTTTATTTCTTCTAAATTATTGCCATACTACAATTACTTATACAAAAAAATAAAAAAGCTCCAAGGATTCCCTCAGAGCTACTCTAAATATTCTTTAAATGTAAGTTCGCATATCTCATAAATCATTTTACTGAAATTGTAAGGAGTGAATTTTCCCTTTAAAATTAAGGTGTTAAAAACAAAGTTTTAAGTGCTTGTAAAATAAATATGATTGTGTAATCTACGCCTTTGTCCAATAGGTTTTGTTTTGCTGCTGAAATAAAGTCACTCTGTAAATTATTTGAGTTTTCTTTAATATATTCAAGCTCCTTTTGAATTAAAAGCAAATTGCATTCTTCTACGTTGTTACCAAATTCTATGGAGTTTATAAGTCCACCAAGTTTTTGAATAATCTCTTCATTGTCTTTATTTACACATTGTATAAGAAATAATATTAGTTTTTGCGTTTCGTTGCTTTCGCACTGAAGTTTTAAACTCCGCTTATCTCTCTCTTCCTCTTCTTTTCTTTTTTGTTCAATGCCTTGTAGTCTTCTTTCGGATTCTTTATCTACTACAGTTATTGGGGCTGCCGGGTAAAATCCAAGTGATCTAGTTAATGTATTCTTATCAACTTTAGGCAAAGTTCTTAATAGATTTGTATCAATTTCATATAAATTATCCATAACCATACCGCCTCCACATATATATAGGTAACTTCTATAAGAAAATGTAAATCCCTTTATATTAAATCTACATCAAATCCGTATTTTATTAACTGTCTTACTATTAAAACTATACTTTAGAAGATTGAAATAAATTATAAGCAAAAGATAAATTCTCAAATTTTAGAATAATATGTTTTCAAAGAAATATAAAATTTGTTTGTCAACGAAGCAATTTCTTGTTTATATCCATCTAAAATATAACTATTCATACTATGTTCTGACATGCGAACTAATTTTTCATCAAGTTTAATTAGATTCTCCTTAAGACTATTATAGAATTTCTCATCAAAGTATTTATAAAATTGAGATCTTTCAAGTATTGTAAATACTATTTCCTCCGCAGTTTCACAATTTTCGAATAATCTGCCTTCATCATGTTGAATTTTCGACAATGCATATGGTAATTTAATAATTATATATTCGAAGTAAATCTCCTCAAAAAATTTTGTATTTAATGTTTTTTCCGCAATTTTTTTTGTATTTTTATCCGTCTTCTTCCACGTAATAGCAGCAATTATAATTGCAATTCCAGAAAAAGTATATGTTATAATATCATTTAGATTTATCATATTACCCTCCTAAAAAAATGCAGCTTTCATAAATTTATTTCTTATCTTTTCATTTGCATCAATACTAATATGCTCAAAAAACATATCCTTACTTATTTTTTCAAATATTTCATAAGTAAATCCTTGCACAAACGAAATAGCAATATCCTCAATGTGACTTGGAATAATAATTAGATTTTTACCAGAAAAATCGATTAAATCTTTAACTTGTTTATTGTAAATTTCCTGTCCATAAGAATTTCCTGCTAATCTACTTATAGATTTAGTGAATTTCAATTCAATTTTTATATCCATACTAGCACTCCTTTATTAATAATAAATGATATACACTTCCTGGGATATACAGACTTGATTTGTTAATAACCTCTTTAGAGGGTCTAAAATTAAAATAATCATTTTTGTCATTGAATCCAACAAATTTATCTTCTGAAAGTGTTAAATATTTTGGTTTAAACATTATAATATTATTACCACTTAATACATACGAATAAGCATCATCGGTTTTACCAATTATTTTTTCTATAAGAGTTGTTAATCCGGTTCCACCCATTCCGGATTTATAAGCTCTACTGGAAACATGATTTTGAAAAGCAGTAACTAGAAAGAAATCATCTTCATTATAACTTTCATCAAAAACCTTTTTATGAATTTCATAGGTTTTATATATTCTATTATATAAAAAATCTTCACCTTCGTATTTGTTTTCTTTTAGGTTATGCTTAATACGATCAAAAAGTTTATTCTCCGAAAAATTAATAACAGCTATATTTACAGATAAATATGTTTTATCTCCATGACATCTTTCTGATTCAACTTTATCTGAAATATCTATATCTATGAGGCAATCTCCATCTGTATGAGAACTGACATTGCAAAGCAACTCTGAGACAACTTCTGATATCCCATCAGTCCACTCCTCCTCTGCAGAATATCCTTTTAGAATAGCGGCTACTTCTGTACAGACTTGTGATGGCCATTCGTTATTCATTTGTAAATTTTCGTGTGTTATAAGCCTCCTATACACTTTAGTATCTGAGTAAAATGGTTTTTCATAAGTTTTTAAAAATATTTTTTTGTCAACTAACCCATTACTGTACATCGCCCTATATAATGCCGTTCCTACAAATCCAATATGATGTATGATTTTTTTATCCATTGACATGGATACTCCTATATTAAATCTAGTATTTTTTAATAAATCATACAACAACGCATCTAAAATTAAGTATGTAATTTTATCTGCAAATTCAACATTTCCAAGTTCAATGATTATTTTCCAACCTTTTATCCATTTAAATCCGTATAAAAATTTAATTCTACTTGCTAAATAAACCAATGTTTCACTATTAAATATTTTTCCTGTTAAATTTATTCTTATTGGTTTTTTATGGATATCAACTTTAATTGGAAGTATATAATTGTATATTAAGTTAATATTTTTCAATTTTCAAGTACCCTCCATAAATCATATTCTTGTATACCCTAAACCATTACTATAATATAGAGTTTTTGTGAATGCTTTGCAATAACCAAAACACTTCAGATTTGTCAGTTACAGTAGTTTCCTCTTCTGTCTTTATTCATTATAAATTACCAACATCTCTATTATTCTACGTTTATGTCTGTTTTCCTTTTAAAAAAAATAAAAAAGACCTGAAAACTAGTATTTAAACTAACATCAGGTCTTAAATATTATTGTGCTGCTGGTATTGTTGTAGCTCCATCTGTAATAGTCTTATTTTGTAGAATTGCATATGCTTGTAATTTGTTTAAAGAGTATTCAATGGCTCTTCTTACATCCTCTTCACTAATTAAAAATCTAAGCATTTTGGGAACTTTATTGTAAGCATTTTTAAAAACATAGTCAAACTTTTCGGGACCATTGTTGTATAAAAGTTCAGCATTTCCGATTAAATCGTAAATTCCAGTATAAATCTTTTGTTTGTTTTTAGATATAATTGCCTTCACCAATCCAAAAATTACAGCTAGTAAAGCAACTAAGACCCCGATATTATTTGTTAAAAATATTGTTATATTTGACATTTTTACATTCCTCCAGGAATTTATTTTTTAATATAAAAAGGTACCTGTTACGGTACCTTTAATTTTTATTATTATTTTATATAATCAGCAGAAACCCATCCGCCGTGATTCCCAAAATAAGTTTCGTAAAAATTGCCGACCTTCCTAGCTATTTGAACTTTATCACCTTTTTTATAGCTACCTATAACATTATAGCTTGTGCTTGCGCCACTCCGCACATTTAATACACTTGCAGTAACTATTCCATTTTTTTTAGTTGGTGCAGCTGGTGCAACTGCTTGGCCTGTTAATCCTGTTGCAATAGCATCAGCCATCTTGTCAGCATCAAATCTTTTCATGTCTGCGGAATTATCTATAAAACAACACTCTATTAGCATCGCAGTAGTTTTTGTATTCTTTATTACTGCTAAACCGCTACCATCCTTAATACCTCTATTTGTGTATCCCAGTCCACAGATATTATTTAATATTTTACGTGCTTGTGGTACTTCTTTTGCTCCATATGTAAATACCTCCGTACCATAAGCCGCGCCATTATAAGCGTTTAAATGTATGCAAATAAAGAAATCTAGCTTTTGTGCATTTGCTTTATTATATCTATAAGATAAAGATTGATTTACGCTACTAGACTGGTCTATAGCACAGTTTATAACATTGTGTCCTCTCTGTTTAAGCAATGCAATTACTTTATTACCAATTAGTCTAGTTAAGACCTCTTCTTTCTGTCCACATCCACTAGCCCCTATGTCGTACCCCCTCAAGCAATGTCCCATATCTACTCCAATATTTAATATATCCATTATTAATTCCTCCTCTTATTTTTTTAATTGTTCCAATGTATCTAATAATTTCTTAGGTACTGGAACGCCTATTTTGACCGCATTTTCCAGTAAACTTATACCCTCATTTGCTATATAAAAATAGCACACAAGTGTCCTGAACACCCATGTGCCATTATTTATTAATCTATCTAGTAGTACCGCAACTATTAAAACAACTAATATAGTAGCTTTCTTTAAAATTCCTCTTCTTCCTGTGTCGCTAGAAATTTTCTTTTGTATAAAAGCCCCCCAAACGCCCGTCATATAATCTAAAAATATAAATGATACAAGGACTATTAGACAAGTATCCCACCCGCCTAAAATATAAGTTAGGATCCCTCCTAAAATCGCTACTGTAGTATTAAATATTTCTTTTTCATTCATATTGCACCTCCTTTCATTTCTGCATTAAAAAAGACACCCTTTCGAGTGCCTTACTGCTTTATTCAGTTGGGATATTATCAATTATATCTAATTTTTCTAACTCGGTTATCCATTCTATTATTACCGCTTTTTCTAGCATTTCGATTGTGCATCTGCCCTCTAAATGTAATCTCTTTAAAGCATTAAACATATTAGTTACCCCCTAAGTTAGTTAAAATTAAAGAATCTACTATATCTTTCAATTCCTTTATTTCCATGTCTTTTTCTGTTTTAACAATTTCAATTTCGCTCGTTATTTTATCCTCTATTAAACTTTTTAAAAACGGACAGTTATTCATTATTGTATCAAAAGTATTCATTTTTAAGCCCTCCAAATATTTAGTATTTCGTTAATTTTCGCTTTTAAATCTGTAGTTGTTTCTGTTGTTAATAATTCAATTGATTTCATTCTTAACTCTCTATCTGCAATGCTTAACAAAGAGTTTGTAGTATAAGAATCTAGTTCCAATACATAAGTTTTAACTTCTCCTATACTGGCATTGTTGTCCGATATAGTCGCCCGAAAATTTATAGGTACAATATACTTAGTAGTAGGAGAAATCTCTCCTCCGTCCACGGATAACGTGCCATTTTCACAGCAAGATAAAGGTAAAGTTCCACTAGGTTCTAGGGGATTATTTCCTTCTATATTTAATATTTCCGTAATTGGATTTGCAAGTTTATAAAGCATTTTATAAGGTGTATACCCTTCAAATGGTGCGGTTGGCAATGTACTTGTTACTCCTATTGGATTAATTACACGCTTCCAGTTCTTAGGATTAAGACCATAGAATTTATATTTTTCGGTTAATTGGTCTGCGGTTAATGTATTAAAATTTGTTTCTATTTGAGAACCTGTAGGTAGTTCAAATATCCTAATATCCTTTAATTTAATTTTAGTGCCTTTAGTGCTATCGGCTCCAGTATAGATTACTGCTCCTAAGTCTAAATTGGTTGCATTAGAAGTACCTACAATCTTATTATTCCCAATAGTTTTAGGCAAATTGCCGAAAGCAAGTCCTCGGGTAGCAGAAGCAGAATTTAGTATACCATCAAGATTTGATGAAACGACATTATAAAGTAACCCATATTTAGTAAGGGGCTTAACTGTCATATCGTAAGGTGCACCGAGGGTATTGCCATTCGCAGTAAATTCTAATCCAGTACTATCACCAACAATGCCAACTGGTTTTGTCCACTCTGCCCACGTATTAGGATTATAAGGAACTAAGCTTGACAGGTAAGGGTAAAAACCGTCTGTGTGGCACATTTTCCACCCGTTTAAATATGCTTTAATTTCCGATGTTGTTGGTACGTAAAAATCTGAAAATCCACTATCGTTATTTGAAACACTCATATTAAGACCGTTAGTAGTTAATTGTGAGTTGTCAGATTCCCATGCCGTGTTTAAATGTTTCAATAATGTACCGTTATACTTAATAACAAAATCGCTTTGTGAAGCAAATTTACCAGTATGAACGGGCGGTAAATTTGTATAAAACGATTGAAAACCCTTGAAAGTTGTAGGGTTCGGACTCCAACCTAAACTACTATCTAAAGTAAGCCAATCGGATATATTTCTAGTAACTTGACCCTCTTTATATACATCTGCTGTGGTGCTAATTCGCTTAAGGGGTTTTTCTAATATTAACGTTCTCGCATCTTCTACATAAGGCACATAAGGTGTTGCTACTTTCCCTTCTTCAAGTTGAATACCTAATTTGTCGCCCCATTGAGGATTTGTTTGATAAAATCTAACATATTCACAATTTGCTAATGTAGTAAAAGGAACATCAGTGTTGCCTCCACGACCAATACAAACTTTCTTGTCATCATAAAAGAAAACAGCTAATCTTAAAAAGTTCCCATTTTTACTAAGGTAATAAGTTGTGTTAGGTTTCACCCCACAATAATTTTGAGTAGCCTTGTTGCCTGTTAAAGTATATACTAATTCACCTAAATCATTAGGATTTATACCTAAGTAGTGATCATCCAGTATGCCGCGGGGGTCAAATAAGTTCTTTCCTCTACTCAAAACATCTATTTTATGAACTTCCTTGCCACCAAAATTCTCACCTACGCTTTTATAACTGGGTTTAAAAGTCATTTCTAAACTTACATAATCTGTGTAAACTAGGGATTTTGTAATTCCGTCGGACGCATCTGTATAAGCTAAGAAGTGTAAAAATCCATTTACATCTATAGAATCAATATTATCCAGTCCGTAACTAGTACGAGTGGAGATTGATGCAGTATTCTCTACCATCATCGTCCAAATTGAACCTCCCCAAAATGTTAAATAAGCTTTATTACCGCTTGGAGAAAGCCCATAACCATACCATTTACCTACTGCTTTTACTACGTTAGCTTTTAACCATGCAATTTTACTTGATGTAGTTTGCGTTTCACTTGGAATTGCTCCGTACCTTTTTTCAAAGCTTTTTATTATATCGAAGGAAAATTGCATTTGTGGAATTGCTCCAAGCGATACAAGGGAAGCCACTTGTCTTACAGAGCCATCTAGTACACCTATATTAAGGTAATCAACAGATTCACCGACCAATGTTGGCGGTCTTAGAGAAGTAGCACTATCAGAATACCTTGCAAAATTAGGGTTTTCAAACATGCTCCCAACAGTTTTACCTTTGAAATCGCTTAAAATTCCATTCACATACATATCGCTTGTATTTCCTTCAATACTGTGGTTCACAATACCATTCACAACTGAATTAGACACGTCTACATCTGCGCCAGCATCATTCTTTCCAGTTCCTATACTGAACATCTTAGCAGTTTGATTCAACTCTACGGAATAAGAAGGTGCGGTTGTTAACTCAATTAACTCGTCTATTTCCGCAACATTTTTATTAATTTGACTTTGTAATTCAGCCGCGGGACTTTCTGCAATCATTACATTTTTATACGATTCATAGTCTTTTTTAATTACTCCAAATTCTGTCGACCTGTTTTTCTCATTTACATTAAAAAGGTTAGTTCTAGCGGTTTCATTCGTAGTAAATTCAGTTGACCTATTCTTTTCATTAGCATTAAAAAGGTTGGTTCTATCGGTTTCATTTCTTTTAAATTCTGCATGCCATTCAACTATTTTATTATTTATTTCTGATATGTAATTAATGCTTAATGCGCCTAAACTTGGGCTTGCTACAAAGGTAAAGGCTTCAGTAGATAGTAAATTATTACCTTCACTAAAAGATATTTCACACTTTACTAATCCAGCAATTGCAAGCGCTGGACATTCAAGCGTGCACTCAAAAATACCTTTTAATGGGTCTAAAATAACTACTCCTTTACTAAAATCTTGTATTACTATATTTTTGTCGCTTCTCAAAAATTCAAATTCTATATTTTGGCCTGTTATATCAACAACTTTTCCGTTATTTGTTAAGTTCATTTCTAACACACAAGTGCCTGTATCACCTTGCTTAAATCTAATATTACTTAAAATTTTACTCTTTAAATCGTATCTTACAATATAACGATTCTCCAATTTTTATCACTCCTTTGTATTATTTTTAGCATTGAAAAAGCACCCACTATTTAAGCAGATGCTACTGGATATTTATTTGCACTTTCTTGCCTTAAAGATAATACTGGTTCTTCCCCGCTCAAATCCATTTTAAAATTATTAGGATTTTGCAAGACATAATCATCATTTTCTAATATAATAAAGTCCCAAATTAGACTATAATCATCCGCATCAATTCCATACATTTTAAAATCTTGGATGCCGGACCCCATCCCTTTAATTTCTCCTGTGCTTTTAGAATAAAAAACCGTCATATTTGCTTCATGCTCTTCTATGCTATATCCCATTTATAAATTCCTCCTTTATGCAATAACCATATACATTATATTCATTTTGCCCCTCCAAAAAGGCGAACTTTCTGTTGCAGGATTTCTTACCATCACGGATGCTCTTAGTCCAATCCACGCTTCGTTTCTATTTTCATCTACAAATTCTACATTAGCAGAATACAACAAATCAGTCGCATTTTTGGGAAATACATTACCCGCCCACCATCCGACTTGATAATCTTTGCCACGGAATTCCTCCGGAAAATATATTCTAAGCGCATCTTGACTTTCTATATTACTTACACTTCCACGATATAATAAATAGTGATAATCTTTTCCACCATCTGCACTATTTTTGTGATATTTTAACCCTGTCGAATTTGGGTTAAACTCTGTATAAGACCCACCTTGACCTGTAAATCTTGCGTGTAAATTAGTGACTTCAAAGCAACTTGTTTTTAATTCATCAGCATTCGGTGTCCATGAAGAAGCTATCCCGCCCTCTTCTACTTGTACGCAATTTACAACCATCCAACTATCCCCTACGGAGGCGTACCCAAATCTTAATTGTATGTGTGTAACATTTGGGTCTGCAGAACTGGTATAAGGGATAGTGACTCTATGCCACTGATTATCTCCTATTAAATTTGGCGGGTTAATGGGAAATGTATACGGGCCGCCATTTATATAACCGAAAGAAGACCCTCCAGTTATTGCTCCAGCGCACTTATACCAGTAAGTAATAGTGTGCAAAGTGTTAGGGCGCATATATGCTCGTAAATTAGTAATTGCGTAGGCATCCCCATCCGGATTACGAATATACATGCACTTATCGCCTTTCAAAAGCGGTAAGCAATATGTGGGAGGTACACCCATCCGAGCTTCTGTGCCTACGCTGATTCCCTCGCAACTAGTTATCCCCATTTCGAAATTACTGTCTGTAAGCAAGTTAGCTCCACCAATTTCTCCTATATCTATATCGAATTTATCTCCATCAAACTTAACTCTACCTGCTAAATCAAACGTACCATTTTCCATGTTTATAAATGTTTTACCATTTTTAGATTTTATAGTGCCAGCCGTAATTTGCTCGCCATTAATTTCTAGGGCCGTAATAAATTTACCCACAATGGATCCATCCATAGTTATAGCAGTATCAAATGAACCAAAATAGCCAGTTGATGAGAAGCCCAAGCCATTTTTATTATATCTCCAAACATTGGTCATTGTGTTTATGTCTTTAGTGTCACCAATAATTATTTCATTTTCTTTTATTGTTACATGTGAATTTTTAAGGCCAGCCTTTATAAGGGTTGTCGCATTTTCTGTAGCTTTTTGCAATATACTTTCTGTACTATCCATAGATTCTAATTTATCTATAATTTGTTTCATGCTAAGCGACTCGGGCTCTATAAAGTTACTTAGCTTAATTTCCATTGTTCTCTGTGATAGTACATCATATCTTTTAACCATTGCCCTCACTTTTATGTCAACCTTTAACTTGGGTATATATACTTTTACGCTATCCCCTAAGTACACCCTTTCGGCAACAATGTAGTCCTTATACTCCTCTGTTTTCTCTAACTGTATAAAATTAATTTCATAACTCGCTTTAACTTTATCTATACAATTTTTGTCGTATTCCGCTTGTATCCTTCTGTCAAGTTCGACTTGCGCTTCTTCCAGTGTGTCATATCCTTCATCATCGTCTTCATTATTTTCATCCTTAACTTTAATATCCTCATACTTGATAATAGTTGTATAGACACGGTTATAATTATTAATAAGAGGACTATCTATGTAATTACCTAAAATTCCATCAAAACCTTGACCACGTGCCCTTGTAACGAGATTTTCTATATTAGAGCTGCATTCAAACCCCACAAGGTTTTTACCTTCTCTTATGGTAAGGCCTCTATCTGTGCCTATACGAGCATTAATATTTTCTATATAGGCACGTCTTAAAACTTCTCCTCCCCACCTATTTCGAAATGACTGGTCGCAATCATGAAGTGCTTCGTATAGATTCATCCGCATATAATAAGCGGTAGAAATTGCAGAAATATCTGAAATAACTTGTATCTCTTTAGTCCCTGTTGCATTAGCAGTTAAATAGCTACTAGCACTAGCACCACTCATTTTAGTAGGCCTTACATCCTCTAACCACAACGTTAATTCCTCTGCAATAGTTATCTGTCTTGCAACTATATCTATATATCTAGTGCCTACAGTAACCTTGCTAATCCTAAATACTTCTTCTCCATAATCCAACAATACTTTTAAGATTGCTTCTTCTTGCAATAAAGTCTGCAGACTATCCTCTATCAAAAAGGTACCATCCAAAATATAATTCCCTGTGCTTAGATCTTCTTCCGTATTACATTTAATGCAATAATTATCTAAACTTTTTCCGTTGCTCCCTAAAACTATGTCTTTAGTAGCATCGGAGGGGAAATACGCTACTTTTATTTGTTTTTTCATATCGCCCCGCCTTATTTGTATTTAGTAGTGTATTCTACTATTATTTTCGTAACATTATTTGTATAGGAAATTGTGTTTGTACCTTTTTCAAACACAGTGTAATCACCTAAAGTATCATCATCCTTAGAGGTTAAATCTGCATTTCTTACTTGCATTCGTTTGCTATCTATTTCTATATAATTATCTACATTTAATATCTGCATTGTTTCGCCATTAATTGTAATTTGGATATTTCCATTGCCATAAACCTTTATTAAGGATTCTGCTGGTGCATTTCCAATGTATTCAAAAGTATAATTATCAGTTGTTATTATATGCTCTATTTTTTCTAAATCTGATTTAAAAGGCTCGAATATAAAATCAACTGAAAAGTTTCCTATATTCTTAAATTCCTTCTGCAAATCTCCAAATATTATTTTTTTAACTATATAACACCTATCTGTTCTACCAAAAACAAACCTGTTATCTTCTATTTCAGTTAACCATTCGTATACTTTATCAAAATTAACTTCAATTTCTTCCGATAAAATAGTAAAATTAAAAGGAACTACCTTATTAGGATAAGTTCCTTTATTGATAAATAGTGTTCCATTTCTGCTCTCAACTGGCACTTCCTCATATTCCTCACTCGAAATCGGGATGGATGGATATTCTTCTAAGAATAAATTAAGATTAATACTGGTATTGTTATTAAAATATATTTCGCCTTCTTTTAGCACTTAATCACCTCCCGCGGTAATATCCTTCAAGTTCATTTTGATATGGAGCAACCGCTCTCGCAACCTCTCTTCCTTCAATGTAAACTGGGACATTTATTGTTGTATTGGTTTGCTTATTTGACATATCATCTGCCTTGGAGTTATCTTTATTGATAATATAATTATTACTTGCAACAACTTTTGCTGTAGTATTGGCGGTTTCATAATCAACTGTAGCTTGCATTTTAGCAGTTAAATCAGATAAGTTATTTTGCATCTTACTTTGTATATTTTCGGACTCATCTTCAAATCCCACGCCAACACCTTGTGCCATCATAGCACCTACTTGATCACGAAATACACGAGAAGGTGAATGAATGCCCAAGGCAGCCTTTGCTCCATTGACTATTCCACCAAAGAAATCGCCAACTTTACTAGCTAACCAACCTCCAAGACCTTGTATGCCGCTCCAAACTCCACGAACGATGTTACCGCCTATACTGGCCATTTTGCCTGGCAAACTATCGACTGCGCCCATTATATTGCTTACCATATTGGATCCCGCTTCATGAGCCTTAGAACCTAAATTGCTAGCAAATTGTGCCATCTTAGAAAGGGTATTCGCTAAGCAACTCCATACTTTGCCCGGTAACTGGCTAAAGAATGTAATTACTGCATTTATAGCCCGATTAGCAGCACTTGACATATTGCTGTACGTTTGAGAACCCCAGGCTACAATTTTAGAAATAGTATTAGCTAACCATGTATAAATCTTTCCCGGTAACTGACTAAAGAACGTAACAACCGCGGTTATTGCATTGCTAATCGTTGTTGACATATTGGCATATACTTGACTACCCCACGTTACTATTTTTGTATAAGCATTAACTAACCATGTCCATATCTTGCCTGGCAATTCGCTGAAAAATGTAACAACTGCATTTATCCATATCGGTACATTAGTTACTAGATAATTCCAAGTATCGATACCCCATTTAATTATAGTCCCTAGCGCAAACCCTAGCGCATATCCAAGTTTACCGGGAAGTTCATTGAAAAACGCAAATATACTTTCTATTATTTGTGGCACTGTAGTAGTTACCCACGTTATTACATTAGTTCCCCACTCGATTATTTTGTTTATAACGTCTGTAAATACTGTAGCCACTTTACCTGGTAACTCTGTGAAAAACGTAATTATATTATTAATTATCTGAGGTATCGTAGTAGTCACCCAATCTATCACGCTTGCACCCCAAGTTATAAATCCATCGTAAATGTTTGTAAAAAAAGCACCTATTTTACCAGGTAATTCACTTACTATTGCTATAAAACTATTAAAAGCCGCTGGTATTGTTTTTGTAAAAAAACCAATAATGCCATCCCATATTCCCACGAAAAAATCTGAAATAGATTTCCATATCCCTATAATTGCATTTCTAAATCCTTCGTTTGTTTTCCATAGATAAATTGTGGCTGCTACCAATGCGACTATAGCAACTAAAATAATTCCGATAAGATTGGCCTTCATCACAGCACTTAATGCCACTTGTGCCTTTGTCCATAAAGCTGTTGCTGCTGTTGCTAAAGTTATTTTACCTGTAAATAAAGCGACCAAAGTCTCCCAAATTGTAAATACTCCATTCATCACCCCTTGGGCTATCGTAGCCCCACCAGCCGACATTGAATATAGAGCCATGGCGAGCTTTGCTTGTTGCCATGACGCAATTACACCTGTTATTATCGCACCTACTTTGAATGCAATAATCGCTGCTGTTATACCACCGATTATTGTTGCTATCCCTATGCCATTATCCATGATCCATGCAAAAGCAGTAATAATTCTAGGTAACCACGTAACTACGCCCTCAGCAATGCATTTCATTAAATTAGCAAAACCCAATGCTATTTTATCAACACTATCCGCTAAGTCTCCACTGGTTAAACTTTTAGAAAGCTTAGACAAACTTACTATTGCTGTCTCAGCTGCATCTGTAAGAGGTTTTTTCATTTTTTCATATATTTGTATTCCAAGACCTTCTAAAGCACTTTTTAATAAAACAATTTTCCCTTGCAAATTATCATTCATAGTTTTGGCCATTTTTTCAGCTGCACCATCTGCGTTGTAAATAGAATCAGTTAACTTTTTATAATCCGCTGGACTTGCGTTGATGACACTCAACATACCTGCCAGAGATTCCTTACCAAATAATGTAGCTGCCGCATTTGCTTGTGTTGCTTTGTCCAACCCGCCCATTTTGGTTCTTAATTCATCCATTACGGTTTTTAATGGTTTCATTGTGCCGTCTACGTTGGTTAAACTTAACCCGTATTGGTCCATAACAGTTTTCATTTTGTCGGTTGGTTTAACCATATTTACTAAAGCAGTCTTTAAACTAGTCCCTGATTGCGAAGCTTTGATTCCACTGTTTGCCATTAAACCTAATGCTATAGACGTATCTTCTGCACTGTACCCTAGCGAACCCGCCAACGGTGCAACATATTTAAAAGATTCACCGAGCATTGCCACGTTGGTATTGGAATTAGAACTAGCTTGTGCCAATACATCTGCAAAATGTCCACTATCCTTTGCCTTCATTCCAAATGCGGTCAATGCATCTGTTACTATATCACTTACGGCCCCTAAATTTTCTCCACTCGCTGCGGCTAGATTCATTATGCCAGGCAAACCACTTAGCATGTCATTTGTTTTCCATCCAGCCATTGACATATATTTTAAGGCTTCTGCTGATTCTGTCGCACTAAACTTAGTAGTAGCCCCCATTTCTTTAGCTTTATTGCTTAATTTCACCATGTCTTCCGCACTAGCACCCGAGATTGCTTTTACTTTAGACATGCCAGCTTCAAAATCTGAGCCAACTTTTACTGCATACCCTCCAATGCCAAGAAGCGCCGTACCAACACCCGCGACTGCAAGTCCTACGCCTTTTAACGCAACTCCGGCAATACCACCTAACTTACCTAAGCCATTTTCAATTCCGTGTGAATCCAGTAAAGTATCAATTATTATTCTTCCATCGCTCATATGTTTATCACCTACCTTTTTTATAAAATAAAAAAAGCAGGCATTGGCTCACTACTTATCGTGTGGCTCTAAGCTCTGTCTTTTGTGTTTCTAATACAATTATTCTTTTACATCTTGGGCATTTTATTTCACCTTTTACATAAACAGCCCTAAGTAAAAGATGATTGCAATAAGGGCATTTTATATCCTCGATTTTAATCACCTTCTTTTTATTCAATAAAAAAGCACCTACATTTCTGTAAGTACTTATTTTTTTACATATTATTTTTGTAATTTAGGTTCCCGTTGTACTGTTTTAGCAATTGCATCAAACACATACCATTCTTTCTGAATTTCAACCTTACTCAATGGAGCAATCCCGATAGATATATCATAAATATCATAAATTCCGCCTAGATATTCCTTACTTCCACCTTTTACCGAACCATCTTGCATTTGTGCATTAGCATTAAATCGTCTTAAAATAGTATCTGAAAAATCAAGTGCTACATCATTATTTGTAGAATCTGCTAGAGCAGCTGTAAATGTTATTCTTTCATCTTCGACTTTTATATATATATTTTTTACATAATCAAAGTACTTTGGATTAGTTAATTCGGTTTTAGTATCTTCTATACATTTTTCCCAATCAACATTAAACTTAACTTTTTCGATATCCTTTTTTACAGCCACAACATTTCCTTTGTTTTCTGATTCACTATTTTCTTTTTTTCCTTTTTCATACCCGTTTTTAACTCCATCAGTAAATCCGCACCCTACAAAACTTAAAGATATAATTGCGCATAGAAAAACACCTATTAATTTCTTTTTCATAAAATAACCCCCTTTTATATAACATAATTATACAATATAGGAGCATATTCTACAATAGTTTCGACAATTTTCCTCCATTAAGCAAAGCCTTTTTAATGCTATCAAGCTTTTCAATCTCGTCTTTACTTACTTTACTTTGTATTTTATACAAATCCTTCATTTTTTTATAGTGTGCTTTCTCTTCTTTATCTTTAATCTTGTTTAAATCCATAGTACGATAACCCATTATCTTAACTATCTCATTATCTTCTCTAAGAGATTTAAACAAAGCTTTGAATTTCCACCAATGCAGATTCTCAATGTCTTGTAAGTCAATACCATATTGGTCTAAAAATGCAGAATAGATATAATCATCATCAAAATCAAAAGAATAAATTTGTGTACTCTTGCCTTTTCCGTTACTATTTACATTTGATGTAACTATATCTTTATCACATCTATAGAACCAAAGTAACTGTTCCATAGCTTTATTAATATTATCTGGGATCTTAGGATAATAAAGGCGTAGGGCTTGTTCTATTTTTTGTTTATCATCTAATTCATTATCAGACATCATCATTTCAAAAAGCATAGAAGTGCGAAAATCTGAATTTATATCAAATTCCACACCCTCTATTTCAATTTTTGTAGGCAAAATGTCAATAAGTATATTCATTACTTCTTGGTTCTACGATTAAGTCTGTTTGGTGAGTATTTATTAGTTAATTTTTCTAGTTCTTTTTTCTGTTCGTTGGTGTGCTCAATTAATTCTTCAAAAGATTTAAGACATAGCAGTATATTTGTTTTATTACCAAATATTTTTTTATCAGTGCCTTCTCCGAACATGGTGTTAAAACAATTAAATACTGCATTACATTGTTTTCTGATAGACGCCGACATAGATATACCCTCTGTTTCTTTAGCTTCTTCAGTAACCTTAATTAAAGCTTTTTCATATTTTTCGGCAGTTTCTAAATCAAAAATATCTAACTCTTCTAATTCTACATTATTAATTAACATTTAAATTCCTCCTTATGCAATTGAATTAAATCCTTCTGTAAATGTTTTTGTAGAAATATCAAAAGTACCTTCTATCGGGTCACTGATACCTAGCAAAGAACCACTAATTCCTAATTCTCCATCATTATCATCAAAGCTATCTACTTGAATTGCAACATTAAATTGTCTTGCTCTAAAACTCTCTTCCTCTCCAACGGATGGCTTGTCTAAGTCTACTATTAGATACTCTGTTTCTGTATCTACTCCCGTAAGTTGCATTTCACCAATTTTTCTAATATAATCTATTGCATTCTCTGACACAATTTGGTCAGCGTTGAATGAAGTAGACCATTCGTAGCCTGTAATGGATTGACTAGCACTAGATTGATTTATATATCTCTTAGAGGCTGTTTGTGCCGATGGACTTTCGTTAAGTTCTGTGAAACCTGTTCCTAATAGTTCAAAATCCTCTTTAACTTTTAAATAGTTTGCTTGTATTTTTCTTTTACGTATATCCATAATTAAATTCCTCCCTGTTTATTATAATATTTTAATCTGAGTTCTATTTGATATCTTGCTTTATCCACATCAACTTGAAAAGCATATCCAGGACTTAATACTTTAATTTCTGTAGCTTCACAATTAACCACCAATAAAGGAAAGTTTTCTATATTATTTTGCTCTTCAATCCAATTTGCAAAATTAAAGTAAAATCCACTATTAGATATATTTTGCAGAACATCAGCTCCATACGGCTCTCGACTGCAAAATATAAATTGAAATTGTCTGATACTATCACCATTTATATATTTTTTTACTACTGGATCCACAGGAACCTCTTCTATCGAATAAACAGTTGAATTTTCTTCTAGGTAATCAACATTTACTTTTACAAGTCCCGATATACCTTCAAACTCTTGTAGATAAGGACATTTCATTATAAAGTTTCTAACTGCCTCTACAATCATACGTGACCTCCTACAAAACTAGCGACAGTACTAACTATCCCAGTTCCTTTTGCACTCCACATGCGAGGAGCCCATTGCTTACCTCTTATTCCGCCCATTGATGTACCTTGTTTACCATTACCGGCATTTCCATAATATTGTTGTTTGGCATATGGAGCATTATAAGTTACATTAGTTGGATTAATTTGAACCATCATATCTTTCAGTCTACCAGTTAAAAATGGTGTATAGTTGTTCATTTGTTTTGCACATTCTTTAGTAAATTTAACCTGCGCTCCACCATTAGAATTTAAATATCTTTTCAATAGAATTTTTTGTGTAGCATCCATATTTATATGTATACCCATTACTTGCCTTCCACCTCCCAATGTCCGCTTAATTCTCTAGTTGACATTATATTTACTACATCATCAAAATTGTTTTCTAGGTCAGCAATGGAATTAGGTTTAACACCTGTAATTTCAAAATCAATTACACCTTTTACAACTTTATCTCCCATATCTAAAGTAAAATAATTCACTCTTTCATCATCAGATAAATTTCTAAACCTTTTAGGTGAAATATAATTATCTAATTTATCAATAATGATAAGGATGCTATCAGCTAATAGCAATCCTTTATCAGATACTGTTCCGTTTCGTTTCCCTTGCCAGTTTACACCCTTTATTACTGTTCTTTGGTACTTATCTATGTCGTCAATTACATCATAATACTTGTTGTACAAGGTTAGGTCTGCATTCTTAAAAAGCACCATCTTAATGCATCCTTATAAATGGTAAAGGTAACAACGCCCTCACATTGTCAGTTATAGTCCAGGCTTCTATATTGTTTTCAAAAGTTACACTTTGAACACCATCACTTTTGGATTTTATTCCTGTAGTTTTAATAGATTTAATAGCTAACGAGCTTTCCACTAATTCATCTATTGCGAGCTCAAACTCTTTCATCATATAATCATCTGAATATTTTAAATTACCATTAGCATTCAAATAATTTTTAACTGTAAGTATAGCTTTTCGTTGATCTCTTGTAAGGTCCATAAATACCTCCCTTTACATAAATAAAAAGAGAAAATTAATTCCCCTTTAAATTAAAGTGTTATTGTTGCTATTCCGAGTTCATCTGCATGTGGAAAACTTGGAATTGCAGTTGCTGCTGCTTTCGTAAATTCTGCGACAGGATCTACACTCGTATAAGTTCCTACAAAAACATTCCCAACCATGCTTGCAGTTTCCATGTTGCCATCACCAATAAGTTTTACTTCTTCTGCAGTTAATCCGTAGATTGTTTCGCCTAAAGTATCTGAACCAAACATAGATATAATGTTTTCCGGAAAATATCTTACTGTTGAGACCCCTGTAGCTGTTTCTATCTTGTATTTACCTTCGTTTACTAATAGAATAGGTAACTCAGATTGTGATAGTAAGTCGTTTAGTAATGATAAAGTTACAAGCTTATCTGAATTACTTCCAAGGATTGCTTTCTTAATTGAAGTACAAGCACAAATAGCCTTCATTATTTTTCTTGAAGTCATCGCTCTCGCTGGTCTACTTCCACATTCTGTTTCAACAGCTGAAGCTATTTTTTCTAAGTCAATAAGTGGTGTAGCAGTTGTTTGAGCACTCCAATTGAAAGGCAACTTGTTTCCGGCTGGAACTAAGTAGTCTATGGTAACCGCAACACCATTTTCATCTATTGCAACTTTTCCACTAGAAATAACTTCCATTCTCATAGCTTCAGCCCTTACTCTTATACTTTCTTCCATTTTCTCCGCATCCTTGTAAAGTTGAGCTAAAACAAACGATAACTCAGCATTTGAACGAGGATTCTGAATTTTGATTAGTTCCTTTTCAGTTATCTTAATTTGTCTTTTGATTAATGCTAAACTTTGAACACCTTTTTCAATAGCCTCTCTACTAGCTAATTGTGTTTTTGTGTCAAAAGCATGCACACTCGCGCTTACGGGTAAACCACCTGAACCTAATATCATATCAAATTCAATGTCTTGAATCTTTTTTTCTGGGAATAAAGCTTCACCTAACATTGGTGTAACTTGTCTTTCCTTGAAATAATTTATAATTTCGTTTGTGTTAAATACTTCTGCTAATTTTGGCATATTAATATTCCTCCTATTATCTAAATCTTATATTTGGTAAAGCTGCTTTAATTGCTGTAATTCCTTTTGTCGCAAAGCCATTTAATACTCTGTCTGATCTTAAGTAACCTTCAACTATTAGTGAACAAGGTTCATCACCATTTGTTACATCTACAGTTTTATATAGGATGCCAACTGGTACGGTAGATAATGTTTCTGAACCAGCAACACCAATTTGAGTAACTATTCTTCCATCAGCATCAATTAAGCTTCCGGTCGCAACGTATTTCCTTCCGTTTTCATCTGCTGTTATGTCCTCTGCTAGGACTGTACCGCTGAAACTAATTAGATTTGCTGGTGTAACTAATATTTCTAAGTCGCTTGTATAAATTTCTTTTTTAAAAGACATTTAATATTCCTCCTCTTATTTACTTGCCCAAGGGTCATTTGTAACAACCTTTGCGTCATTATTTTGCGCTGCCATTGAAGCACCAATTGAAACTTTTGCGCCATCCTTATCAGTTCCGCCAGGAACATAAGAACTAGCTTTAAGTCTTTCATTCATGCTCGTTTCAAGTCCTTTTGACCAATCCACTGCCAATACATCTAAATTAGCTTTTGTAGTATCTAGATCCTCACCTAGAAACTTATCAATAAATCCTGCTGGCAACTTCTTTTCAGCACCATACTTCATCGCCTCAGTAAGTAGATCCTTTCTAGCAGATGCTTTTTCCATTTGTTCTATTTTCTTTTCTTGCTCTAAAAATTTCTTTTGCATTGGATCTTTAACTAAGTCAGGATACTTAGCTGTTATATATGGCTCAAGTTCCTTTTCTAAGTTATTATCTTTCCAAGTTTTAAGGGCTTTAGTGTGATATTTATCATTTTCGCTTTCACCATAAGCTTTAAAATCTTTGTCTGTTTTCATTTTCTCTTTAAATGCATTCAATGTTAATCCACTTGCTGTAAATTGTGTTTCAATATCAGTTCCAACCAACAAAATATTAATATCTTCATCATCTTTTAAGGCCTTTATTTTTTCGATTAAATCTTTCTTTAACATATATTCCTCCTACCCCCTAGACTACATGTACTACCCTAGGACATAAATTTTTATTATTTTAATATAGTTACACCCCTTGTACACAAAATGCCCACAAGACGAGCTTAAACAGTTTAATGCCATATTAAGGGCACAATAAAAGCCTTAGTTTCCTAAGACTATAAATGATATTATTAAATTTATCTTTCTATATTATGTTAAAATACTATTGAAAGGAGCTGTTTAAAATGTTAGATAATAATTCTTTAATTGTATTAGCCTATCTTAAAAATCACTTCGCCAAAAGTGATAAGATGATAACCGCCTTAGATTTAAATATACCTGATTTAAGTACAAATGATATTGAGACTATACTAGAGACTCTTGACAGTAAAAGTCTAATAAATGTAACCGATAAAAATTATATCCGTATTTGTGTTACAGGCATGAACATTTAATTATTTTTGAAGGGGATTTTCATTAATCGCCTTCATTAATTTTTTTAAATTGCAACATGATTCTAGTAGTATCTTTCCATCAAGTTCTACATCTGCCCCAAATTTCATATTTATTTCGCATAGACCGTTGATACCGCCACCAATTAATTTGAAACTAATTTCAGTTACTGTCGATAATTCTTTATTATCTAATTTCATATCCCCAGTTCTAGTATTAAGTTTTAATAGGGGAATTGAATCCAAATTTATACCCGTGACTACAGTATACTTCTCTTGCATATCCTAACCCCTCCTTAATTATTCGACTATAGTATTAAATCCTCTGCATAATGGATGCAATAAACCTGGTGCATCTGCTAAATCATATATATATTCATTTATTGCGGCACATTCACTGCAAGTCCTTGAATCCATTTCTTCATTTCTCATAACTCTTTTTACGTTTGTTTCTCTGCAGAATTTCTTAAATGATTCATCTTCAACACGATTAATCTCCGTTTCAACAAGCCTCCGAGAATTATAAGCACTATTATTATATGTTTTTTCAATATTTCTTTTAATTTGGTTAACATTTATCTTACCTTTAAGAAAATCATTAATCTGTTTATGGAGGTGCTTGGCCACATCCGATTCATTAGTCCAAACCCTAGTGCTAAAATGTTTTCCTTTAAAGTTATTGCCTATAATTTCTTTAACATCTTTAAGTCCGACATTGTAACTATAAAAATTAAAGGTTTTATTTGCGGTGTCTGTTAACAATTCCTTTATAACTCTATTTTGAGTTATCCCTTGACCCTGTGCACCATCTATAACCATCTTAGACAACCTATTATACTCTTTCTTTTTATCTTGCTTAGAAAGCTTCATTAAGTCATTTAAAACGGTATATGTAAGCATGATAGTTGCTATTTGTTGTAATAATTTGTCCCTATTGTCTTTCTGTTCCCTGTATACTTCTTTTATCTGTTTATCAGCTTCGTTGTAAAGACTTTCAATAAAATCTAATTCCTCTTTATCACTATAACTACTCATCCGCAGTCACTTTATCTAAATCGAAGTCCGGCATTTCCTCATCCTGTTCTTTTTTAACTTTTTCTGCCTCAGTCACCTTATTGCTAATAAAACTAAATAACCCTCTTTGAGTATCTTTGGATATAAGACCCTCTGGTATCTGTGCTAACATTTGCGCTACTGCAAGATCATCTGTAGGAATATTAGGTGTATAAAGAGGAATAATATCTTTATAATCATAATTTTTGTTCTTTTTAAGGTTCAAATATTGGCATAAAAACATATTTCGGTTTTTAACTATATCTCTGTGTGCTTTTTCTTCAAGTTCACACTTATTCTCCAAAGCTATAAGCCTTGACCTCAACGCGATTCCGCTTAAATTACTAACCATGCCTTCATTATGATTGATATGGCAACTTATCTGATACATTGTATCTACGTATCTATCAAGTGTCCCTTTTATAAAAGAATCCTTAATATCTTTAGTCAGCCATGAAACATCTCCACCAACTGCAGGCATTTCAATTATTCCTTGTTCTTTCATCTTGGGAATATCTTCTTTTTGGAGTTTTGCACCCTTGAAAACCATATAAGCATTTCTAAAATCGCTTATTTCATTACTAGAATCGCTGAAATTTGTTTCAAGCGCGTCCTGAATGCCTTTTATATCCTTGTATAAGCTATCGTGATATTCTTCTAATGTCAATTTACCAACGGACACTGGAACACCCTTAAATATGTTTGTAGTGGGGCTAGCTATCTCATTGAACTTACTATCATAATGATAAATATAATTGTCTGTATAAATATCTATATATTGATTAATAGTATCAAAGTCATTTTTGAAAGTATGAATGAAAAATAGCACTTTGCCGCCAATATCTGTATAAGCATAGCCATTTGTGGGTTTTACTATCTTACTGCAAAAATCTGCATTTTCATCAAGATAATAAATTTCATATACCTTTGTAAACACTAATAAGTACTTCATTAAATCAGTTTCATGTAACTCGCTCCAATGAGCAGTATAATAATCAATATCCTTTATGATATCAGCGTTGTTACTCCTAGACTCATATGTTATATCATTCCCGACAGTATATGAAACCTCTTCTTTGATAAATTTTTTAATATAGTTTGTATTGACCTTTAAATTAGACCTTTCAGTTACAAATTTATACTTTCTCATTGCATCTGTGTCGCCTTTGTAGTAACGATACATATTTTCATACTCAAATTTGCATCCGTTGTATGTTCCATATATCTTTTTAACTAATGCCATGTGTTCAGGGTTATGTAAATTTAATCCATTGCTGTTTTTCCCAAATAACTTTTTAATTAAATCACTTAATTTCATTTGCTCACCTTCTTTTTAGACATAAAAATAACACCTATATAATAGATGCTAGAAAAACATTCTTTTATCGAGAATTGTTACTATTTGAATAACTTCAATGGTTTGTACGTCAATTGTAAATTGTGCCACGCAGTCAATAGCATCATCATGAACAGTAAATTTTTGACCACTGAAATCCAATATCTGTTCTGTGAATTTCTTATCTTCTTCATTGAATATTATTTGGCCTGTATTAACAGGGTCTATAATCGTAGCAATCTTTTCATCTTTATTAGTTTTCTGCATTTTGTTGATAAAAGTAATGTTTCTATTTTTTAATTCATCATCTTTTGCAATTAATTCTTGAAGCTTTAATATATCAGTACCCATATATAAGTTTTTTTCTATACTCACATGAGTAATATCTATATATTGCTTTAATAACACTATTATTTTGTTGCATAAGTCTGTAAAACTTAATTTAACTAATAAACCTTTTCTTATATATGTAAACCCATTAGCATCGCATACGGACCCTATTGCTAATGCACTATAATCCGATTTATCATTTGTACTTGAAGCAGGATCACAAATTAACATAGTTTTATCAAATATATGCTCCTCAATATCGGCTACACTTTGAGTTCTAACACTTTTGAACCACTTATTACCGACATTCTGACAATCACACATCAACTCTTGCATAAATGCTATTCTTTTACTAAAATATTTTTGAGCCAGTTTATCACATTCGTATTTCTCCCATATAGTTTCAAATATCATTTCTTGTTTATATTTTGTATAATATTCTTTAAGCATTATATCTTTATCTTCTTTATCAATTTTATCATTGAATAATAAAGTCTTGTAATGCTTCCACCTAGGGTGATTTTCAAAATAATCATCTATATTAAAATCTACAACTCGTCTATGGAATACTTTAAATGTTACGTCTTCTGAAACCGTATTAATAAAATCCGTACTAGATAAAGGTGTGCCTATTACTAGAAATTTACTAGCTGATTTAATTTTAATACCATTTCTAATAACTTCGGTATCTCCAACCTCTGCAATTTCTTTATAAAATTTATTTAATACCTTTTCTTTTGCTCCATCATTTAATACATCATCTTCACTGAGTACATCATCTAGGATTATACAAGCAGGTCTTACAATTCCATCTACCGAACCGTAAGTAGTACCTCTGACACTTGAGCCCCACGAGAACGCTTGTATCTTAGTATTATTAGTTAACTCTAATTCTTGTTTATTAACTGTGCGGTCTTTTTTATCAAATAGTTTACCGAAGGCTTTAACAATATAAGGATTTTCAAGCATCTTCTTTGTGTCAGCTATAAACTGTACAGCATCATTTTCCTTATTACCTATTACTATTGTATACCCACTCTTTTTATAAGCGTGTAGCCAACATGAGAGTGCTTTATTTATGATTGTAGATTTACTTACTCCACGAGGTAAAATAAATTCTTCCTTATCCCATAAATCTTCTACAAACATCTTTTGCAATTCATTCCAAACTTCCAAATGTACTGGTGCCAAATTTCTTGTTATATTATTTTCCTTAGGAACAAATGTATCTTGTAAAAAATATAAACAAAAATATTCTAAATCTCTCTTTCCAACTGACCATGCTAATCCTCGAAACCCAAATAAATTATTTATATTTTCATGCATTAATTCTTTTGCTCGTTTAACTGAATATAACTTTTTTAAATATTTAAATAATAATTTTCTATTTATCGTGGCTTCATCTATTTTAATCACCTTCGTTCTTTATATCTAAAACTATATTTGCAAGTTTCCATTTACCTACCGATTTTAAATCGAGTGGTACTTATTAAACCTTTGAGGGTAGAAAAATATAATAAAAAACTATAGGGTCAACTGCACAGCATTTCACAATTTCTATTTTAGAAGTGTACCCCTTTATCTTTTATAATAATAATTATTGTTTAATATTATAGTGCAATGTCGTGAAATAATGTTTTCACGACATTATTAAATCGATACTTTAGGTAGTCAAAACCTCACTCACATCAGTGATAGCCTTATTCGTTAATCTTAGGTTATCATTTTATATACTATAACAACGACATAATCAATGCATAAACCATAATATACAGTAGTTTTATGCACTAATCATGCTTTATGCATTACATTTCTGTATATTCATTACTGATATGTAGTAAACTGGCTCTTTTGTGATACTTTAGGCAGTCAAAACCTCACTCACATCAGTGATAGCCTTATTCGTTATCAGCGTCGCTTAACTCTTTATCTAATATATCTATTGTTACATTATCCTTAGTGCCTCTAACATCGTCTACAGATACCTTTGTCATGTTAGGCACTAACTTACTAAGCAATGATAACCTAGCATCTAGCCTTACCTTCTCGCTTTCCGCGTGCTCAGCTAGCCATACTATGCCATCCATGTTCTTTGGTCCATATGATGTAACCTTCTGTATTGTGGAAGAAATAAACTCCTGTTGACACTTGGCTACCTCAGCCTTAAACTCCTCCAACTCTATCCATTTATATATTGTATTTCTTGAAACCCCACTAAACTTAGCAATCTCAGTGATGTTGCCACCAGTTACCTTACATTCAATAGCCTTATATTGTCTTTCATCTAACATCTTCTATCCCCCCTTATGTGGTTAACACTCATCGTCTATAATTATTACTTTGTTAATCTCTTCATTTCATTATTCAATACTTTTAATTCTGACATTATATATCGCTTATTATTTAATATTATCAATTCAATCACTACTGATACTGTATATACTATAAACCCTATAGCCGCTTTGTTATAAGACAACAATATCATTGCTAACACATACATAAACATATTCATTCTTGTAATGTTTTTCTTGTACATATATCTTATTAAACGTCCCATTTCATCACTCCTAATTTATCCCAACTTCCACGCTAATTGCTTATTTACGACATTCTTTCTCATTTACATCAGTTCTTTCAGACATTAATATTTTTAAATCCTCTTGATCGTTGCTCAGTTCTTCTTCTTTTAGTATTACTTCTTTATACATCTCATGTATTCAACTCCTTTTAGATATAAAAAGCACATCAAAGGCGAGTATCCCTCAATGTGCTTTTTATTTAATATGTATTTGTATTCTTGCTTATTACTCACTATATAACTATATCACCTAATATTTGCTAAAACAAGAGACATAATTACGACACTATTAATTGATACGTTTTATTATTGAATAGTGAATTAACTCTATAAAAATATCGCACTATCCAAAACTGAATAATGCGATAAGTATTAAAAATCTTTATATAATTTTTTAACTGCGACTTTTTTAATCAGCCACGCTTGGCGTGATTTTCTACAATCTTTTCCCTCTATTAAAATATCCAATAATATAGCCTTTTCAATAGCTTTTCTTATTGTAGATGTATCCTTACCCAGTTTAAAGGCAACCTCTGAAACTGTAACCACCTCATTAATTGATTCAGCATCTACTCCACTTAGTTCAGCCAGTATCGCTTCCTTTATCTCAAAAAAGTCTGTATCGGCCTTTCTTCGAGCATTTAAAAACCATTCTCCATTTTGGGTAAACTGCATTACACCGTTTACCCCTGAATTACCTATAGTAGCAAAACTTATTTCAATATTTTCAAATTTAAGCCATATACAAAATTCATCGTAATTCATTATTTACCACCTATACTTTCAGTTCCAATACATTCACCATATGCGTACACATTTCTAGTAGTTGGCGCAATCTTTACAGTCGCTTTTCTCTTTTTCTCTACGTAATTTTCAGCCCATTTATCATCTCTTTCTTGCTCTTTCTTGCATTGTTTCTTAAATTCTATTTCCTCTTTTTCTTCTTCTTCATACTCTTGCTTTTTTAATTCAGCAATTGTTTCTTCTTTATTATCTTTCAAAAATATTAAATCCTCACTTGAAGGTCTTTTGCATAATTTTAATGCGTCTTTACCCTCTTGTCTTGTTAAACCTATATGGTATTTTTTAATTAGAATTTGAATGTTTGTCATATTGATACACCCCTTTTTTTATTATTACTCTCGACCTCGTGAATTACTATACCTTTATTATAATTCACGACCTCGTGAATGTCAAGGGTATATTAAAATATATTTCATACCGCATTATTCAGTTTTCAAAGAACGATTTTTCTATTTTTAGTTACTACACATTTTATTCAATCTATGTATTAACCTAATTTCTCTCTTTCCCTCTTATTCATCCTCTGTACTGTCCTCTCGCTCTTGTCAATCATTACCGCAATTTCGCTCCTTGAAAACTTACCTCTTAACATACTTACTTTAACATTTATGTCCTCTATATTATCCATACAATTGTCAATTGATTCTCTAATATTATAATATCTTTCTAGGTTGCTGTTCTGTAGCCTTAGCATAGCTTCTAAGCGTTCTAATTCCTCAATCAGTTTAGTCGTACCTTTACTTTCAAAAGTGTCCCTCTCCCCCATTATAGTGTCGTAATCATTATAGCTTGTACTTTTCTTCAATCCTTTCGGACCTTCTATTTGTCTTAAATAGCTTTCTATTTCTTCAATAGACTTTTCTAAATTAGCCTTTACTTCTTCCCCAGTTTTAATTAATAGTGTTAAATCAGAATAACTTGATACATTCTCAACTTTATAAGCCACTATTTAGCCCCCTTTACATTTTCTACTGCGTATATGTAATTATCTTCTATGTAAATCATACCTTTTAATTCTTTGACTAGCCTTATGCGTTCCTTAAATGACTTTATTGGATATATATTTATTACTGCTAACATATTATCTCCCCCATGCATTTTTCATTATTTCTAACTCTCTATTCGATATAGTTTCAATCCCTAACTCCTTGCATTCGCTTACTATTCCTTCTATAAGCACGCTCATTTCTTTACTGTTATAATCATGACTACCGAAGAAACACTGCATTTGCACTCCTTCTTGTCCATTTATAATGACCTTCCCTAGTTCTCTAACTGTCTTCCATTCGCTTTTTACCCTTTCGACTACGTTTTCTTTAACTACAACGTGTGTAAACACTCCATATCTGCTTAGTATCTGCAAATACAATTCATCCTTTGTAGTTTTAAGTACATCAGCCATTTTTGATAATAACACCCACATATAAGCGTTAGAATCCATTGACCTTTTTCGACGAAATTGCTTAATCTCCACATTTAATTCTTTACCTTTTGCTATAATTTCTTTTAAATCTTCTATATGTACATTTTCATCAGTATTTATTACGATTTCAACTTTTCTTGATTCGTTATACTGTAATCTAACACCGTTTGCCTTGAACTTCATATTGTTTCAACTAACATTATTACTAAAATTAAACCCCATAAACAACCAGGACTATGTAATAAATAACTTACCAGCCCTATAACTATGCAACCTATACTACCTACTATTGCTCTATTACTCATTCTCTTTACTCCTTTCCATCATTGCTGCAGCAAATCTATTTTTTATACGTTCTTTTCTTTCTTTGCTTATTTTTTCGACCTCCCAAGCCTTATCTAAGCACTTATATATCTCTGTATCTAATTCACTACACCATTTTATAAACTGTTCATCTGCTAACTTCTCCGCTAATTTATAAGCTATTTTATTAAATGTTTTCTTTGATTGCATTATCCTAATCCACTCCCTTTATATATAGTCATCCAATCATCAAGGGACATTGTAACTAGCCATTCTGACCTATCCTTTCTATGAAATACTGTAGGTAACTCTTCCTTGTTTGCATCTGCATTAGCTTGGCTGATTGCATTATATATATTTAATTTCTCAACTCTTTTACATTCGATATGTATTCCCTCTAATCCAACTACATCAGCATCGCCATTAGCACCACAATATTGTTGTCCTCGTCTAGTCTTGTAGCCATATTCTTTTAATTTACTAGATAATTCTCTTTCACCTCTTGCACCTTTTTGTTTGCTATTTGTCATTTTCTATACTCCTTCGCATCTCCATATAATTCTTTTGCTATTCTCTGATTGGTCCATCCTTTATTCCTTAATGCTTCTTTTGCTATATCTTCTAAACGTTCTCTATTTTCTTTATTAAAATGAACTCCTGTGCTACTATCTAAGTGATGTGCATAGCAAAGTGTGTAGACTGTTTCAGCCATTTCAAGACGTTTACGGTTGTACTTTCCAAATACATGATGTTGTTGGCACATTTGATTTCCAAAACACTTACCATTGTCGGTTGGGTACTCACAATACCCTTCCGACCTTTCATTGACTATTTTCCAAATTTTCTTATTCACATCAATAACCTGTTTCCTGTCTGCGTATGTTCTCGCGGTATTTGATTTCGTATGCTTCTTCGACTTCCCGTGGTGTAAACCCTAATGTATTTCCTACTGATAAGAAAAAATGCAATACATCCACATATTCTGAAATTACTCTTTCTTTACTTTCGCTAGGTTTTTTACTCCAATATTTAAACGACCTAGTTGCATTTGCTAATTCTGACACTTCGCAACTTAATGCTAATAGTCTATCTGTTAAAAAATCCTTACTATAGCACTCCCAACGCATCCTATTTGTAGACACATCAACTATGATTTCATCCAATACCCTTTGTTTTTGATATAATTCTCCTAATTCCATTGTTATTTCCCCCTCATGTTGCTTACTGTATACGTTTAACGTGTTGCCTATGCAACTATACCTTTCAAATTACATAGGCTTAAATAAGTGTTATTTCGTTATAACTTGGAATTGCGTACTAATAAGAAATAACAGATATTAATACAACTCCAATAAATATTATAGACAATATCCAAAACACTGTAGTTAATGCATATTTTAAGTTTTCTATAAAACTTTTTATCATTATTTCCTCCTTCGTATTTTTCTTGAAATGCGACTTATTTTGATTCTTTAGTGAGTTGTTTTAATATGTTATCAGTACATTGGTAGTTATCAGAAGTTTTACATAACCCCATTATTTCAAACTCGCAACCATCGCATTCATCAAAATTATTTAAATAAACTACCATTTCTTCTATAGTCATGTTTTTAATCTTTTCATATAAATTCATATTTTGAACTCCTCTCGCATTTTAATCAGATTATGCAGCTAAGTAATTGCTTAAATATACTTTCAAATATTGGTATTGGAATTGAATTACCGGATTGCCTATATAAAGTTCTTTTAGTATTAACTTTAGCAGCACTATAGTAATCCTCCTTTGAATATCCTTGTAATAACCAGCACTCTTTATCGGTTAAAAATCTGTATTTACTATTACCCAAATCAATTACTTGCGCCGGACACCTATCCTGTCTTTCGGTAATGGTATAACAATAATCTTTAATTACAGTTGCTCTTTTTATTCCTTTTTTGCCTATCGCTCCTAATATGCTAGGTTGAGTTACTGTATATTCTTCAGATACATCGTCTTCTAAAAAATCTGATATATTTCTCATAGGAACTGTTTCCAATGTTTGAAAGTTAAAGTATGTTCCATCCAAACAACTAATTGTAAATACTCTATTACGATTTTGAGGTAATCCAAAATCCATTGCATTTAAAACCTTATAACTATTGGTATATCCCAACTTCTCCATTTCGTCTAAATATCTATTGAAGTTATGCTTCATATGCTTACTTAGTACATTTTTTACATTTTCCCAAATAACTACGTTTGGTTTCCATTCTCCCATTTGTTTTATAATATTTATGGTTTCCCACATTAAACTACTTTCTGTTCCAGAACCTTCGTTTGCACCTTCTTGAAGCCCTGCTATTGAAAAACTCTGACAAGGCGATCCATGAATAAGAATATCAGGCTTAAGATTCCAACCAATTACTGATTGAGTTTTATTCGCTAACTCATTGCTAAATATAGCGTTATAACTTCTTACTGCCTTTTCATCTATCTCTACATAATCTATAGCTTTAACAGGTATATCCAAATTATTAAGTGCCTTTCTTGGACTTCCTATACCACCAAACAATTCTAATATCTGTATAATTTTTCTCACCTCATTTATTTCGTCATATTCTTGAAATGCGTACCAACTATTTTGGTTCAGTTCCTTTTACCTGTTTACTAAATCTATCTTGTAATACTCTAATTTCGTATAATAAGCTTTCTATTGTTTTATTTTTATATTCTTGTGATAGATTATATTTGCTTATATATTCATCAAGTGTGTGGTCTAAAGAACTTTTTATTAATTGCTTTTCCCTTAAATTTAATCTAAAAAATAAACTCTTAAAAATTCTCTTTATCATAATTTCTCCTTTCGCTATATAGTCAGACTATGTAATAACCTCATCGCTACCATTTTGCTAACGTCAGCAATAAGGTCTTTAATTTTTACTTTGACATTAATAATCCTACAGCTATTCCTACATAAGCTATAATCCAACCTACAAATCCTGCTAAACATATCTTTATAACATTTATTGCTATTAAAGTAGCTGTTAAAGTATGGGCATCATACCCATGTGCCAATGCCATTATTCCACCTACAAGCATCATCCATATTCCTATATAGCAAGCTAAAATTATTCCAGCTGCTATTATTCCAATTCCTAATATTAATTTAATCATTACTGTCACCTCGTATTGTTTGCTCCATTGAATTTTTCATTAATAATCACTCCTTAATATTCATTACACATTTTCAAGCTAATTTGTACTAACTAAAATGGTATATCTCCATCATCTATAGGTCTTATGTCGGGATTTGATGTAAATTCTGACCCTCTGCTATTCCTTTCTTCATCGCTTGGTTCATATTCTTTTTTACCACTTTCCAAGAAATTAATTTCATTTGCTATAACTTCAGTGACATATTTTCTAGTTCCGTCTTTAGCTTCATAATTTCTAGTCTGAATATATCCTGCTAAACTTATTAACTTTCCTTTAGTCATATAATTAGCTGTGGCTTCTGCTGTTTTGCCAAAACAAACTACTTGTATAAAATCAGCTTCGGGTTGTCCTTCTTTCTTAAAACGTCTATTAACCGCTATAGTAAATGTAGTTACTGCTGTTCCATTTCCTTTACCAAACTTTAAAATTGGGTCTGCTGTTAATCTTCCTACCAATGTACAATTATTCATATTAATCCCATCCTTTTAATTATTTTTTATCTTTATTTATTACTCGTAAATTTAAATTTACTAGCTTTTCTTCTCATATAAATTTCAATATCTTTTTCATTTTTCAGCATTTCTCGTTGTTTTCTTTCTTTTATATCTGCATACATTTGCAGTGCTTTTTCTTTATTTGTCATCGTTTCTTACCTCCTACACTTTTTTTAATAACATGTCCTGCAGACTTTCATTTTCTTTGTATGCTAAGAATTTTCGTATATCTTCCTCCGGCATCTTGACAGGTATACACATTTTTGTTAATCTGCTTTTTAGCCTTTCATCATGCTCCAATTCCTCTACTGCACAATTGCTTGTAAATATTGTTATCTTGTTATATTTCATTCTGTTATCCAATACACTAAATAGCATTTCATTGACCCAGTTCGTAGGCCTTTCAACTCCTATATCATCAATTATCAATATATTTACTTTATTTATAGAATCCACTAACTGGCTTTCACTGTATTTAGAATCTTTGTTATATGTATTTTTTATTTCTTTAAGCAGATCACTGCAAGTTATGAATTTTACTTGTTGTTTTAAGTTCCTAAGCAAAACATTCCCCAAACTTACTGCTAGTCTAGTTTTACCGCTGCCTTTAGTCTTCGAATAGAAGTATATTCCTTTACCTAATTCCTCAAATTTAGAGAAACTTTTAACATAATTTGCAACCATCGTTTTCGCATTTTGTGAAATTGCCTTAGAACCTTCTTTTTTATATAAATTAGTATTAAATGAATTTACGGTTAAACTCTCAAACTCTGCAGGTATATTTGCGAACCTCAATCTATCACTATATATTTTTTCTTCTCTACATTTGCAATACTGTACTTTGAATTCTCCCGTGCTTTCATTTAGCATTTGCATTAATCCGCTACCATCACATTTTTCATAGCAGCAACTAGAACTCACATTCAAAGTCTTCCACTGTATTCCCGAATTTTTCGATTGCTCTCCTAGCGAGCCTATCTCCTTCGCTTTCTGTGTTGTTTGGCTTTTTACTTTCTGCATTATTCGCTCTATACTTTCCACCGCTTCCTGCCTCCTGTTTTATTTGAAATATACCTTGGTAACAATTCATAATGCTTTGATTTAGTATGTTTATTTTGTCGCAATCAAATTCTGCTAAAGTATTTAGTTTTTTTAGCATCAGCTCTACTGCTCTATCTGTCATTGGTTTCTTAATTGTTTTGCGCATTTTGATAAATTCTTCTATTGCTAGTAATAATGCTGAATCGTTTGTATATGTATTGATGATTATTTCAATTTTAGTTAATTTAGGCTTCTTATTACTCTTATCTATATCTAGTTCTAATTCTTTATCTAGTTCTATATCTGTTGCGTTATTCACCGTTACTGTCACGTTATCCGTCACGTTACTTTCATTTATTTGTAGTTGTTTTTTCTTATTTCTTGAAGTTTGTTGTCTAGCTTTATTCTGTTCTCTAATTTTATCTAAGCCTTCTATGTTTTGATGTTTATCCCAGTTAGATATTAAAATAGCTTCATTATCTTCTACTTCAATCATTCCATAAGTTTCGAAAATCTTTAGCGATAACTGAACCATATTTAAATTTCTATTGAATACGGCTGCTAGCATTTCATTTGTATAAGGTATTCTATTGTTCATAACTAACATACCGCCTTGATTTGAACGTCCTGCCAGTGATAATAATTTGAACCATATAACCAATATTTCATCCCTTGCGGGCATTGTATCAATTATCTTTATCTTTTCATCATCAAATATATCTGTAGTTATTTTAATCCATTTAACTTCTGCCATAAATTATCACCTCTTTTCGGATTATCTTGGTATTGTGTAATTGAATTATATTTAAGATAATGTTATAATGATTGTAATATCAAGGTAAACAAGTTCCTGGTGGAAACCAATTCATTTCTCAACGATGATTATGCGGCGGGCTGCAATGGTGAACTATTTCCGGGTGGAAACCTTGATGTTTTTATTTTTTTTGTTCATCATATTCTTGTATTGCGTTACTATGTTATTGAGCATCTATATGAACTACGATAGCCTTAGTCCATTCTAAATTATCTACATAATGGTTTCCACGTTCTTCAATATCCATTAATATTCCATTATCCAATCCACTTAAATAATCATCAACAATTTCATCATAATCAGTTGATTTAAAGTAAATCCTTTCATCACACGTGTAATATTCGTCTAACTCTGCCCTTCCCCACTCTGCCAACCAGCAACTAAAATCATCACCACCAACACATTCTGTTGCAACCATAGGCATTATTTCAAGTGTTGGATTTTCCTCTATTAATTTCAATAATTCTAATATTCTAGTATTCATAATTTCCCCCTAATTTTTATTAATTTAAGTCGTACTTTGATCAAATTCTGAACTAACCTAACATCCTCTCTAATTCTTCCGCACTCCACTCGTCCTCTAGCTTTCTCCTGCCACGTTTTCTATGTACCCAAATATAATTATTAATTGTTCCGCTCGTTACGTTGTATCGCTTTGCTATAACCTTTAATGTTAGCCCTTCATTATATAATCTGTTAAATTCTTGTATTAATTTTACTGTTATTTTAGTTTTTCTACTCACTTTGACGTGGTTTCTAACTGTTTGGTAGCTTATATTTAATTTAGTTGCTATCTGTTTATATGTTAGTAATTCGTCATCATATAATTGGTTAATTTCTTTAATAACTTTTTCTGATAATTTGTTCACTAAAATCTCCCCCTGCCATTTACGTTGTCTTGATACATTCCTATAGTGTCGTTCAATTCATCGATTTCAATTTCTTGGTACAAAACCTTATCTTGTAATTGGAGGTAGGTTACTTTATGTAGCAACCTATCCAAAATATCAAATTGTTGTTCTAATTCTTCTCTACTTTTGCCGCCTAACATACTATTTTACCTCGTTGTTTGGCAAAGCTTTGAATCCGTCATATGCTAATTTTTTATCATCTTTTTTAATAAATTTAACTTCTGAAACATTATACTTTTTACAAATACTCGCTTCATTAAAGCCCTTGCTCTTAGCCATATCAACTAACATTTGAGTAGTAATACTATTAGAGTTAAACTCACTTTTCTTGTTATAAGTAGGTTCCTTTTTGTCTGCATCATCCTCGTCAGTAGGGAGTCCCAAAGTCTTTAACAAATAATATCTTTCGTTGTATGTAAGTGCAGTTCCGACCGCCTTGCTAATATCATCAGTTTGTTGTCCTAACGCTAACCATTCGGTGACCATTGTTTCTGTTGGTGCTTCTGCATTTATCCATGTATAAGTTAATTTAAAAGTTACTATAAAGTCCATGCTTTCCTTGCCTTTTGAAGTTACATAATTATGCTTTTCCCAGTGTACTGTTGAATAATCCACGCTTGGAATTAATAACAATTGCATTTCATCCATTTTAGATTTTATTTTGCTCAATATTTGACTTCCACTAACATAATCAAACCCGTAACTTTTACTATCTTTTGAAAACCCAGTAATAGATTTTCTAACTTCGACTATTTTCTGAAATAAATTTAATTTTTCCATTTTGCCCTCCTATTTTATATTAAATACTTCTCCAACTTCTTCTAGTGATAAGCCTTCTATGTTGCTTAATACCTCGCCTGTTAGTTTGTTTACTATCAACCCATTATCTATATCTAAATCATTTTTAAGTGCTGACCAATCAAGTGAAGGTGTATTCTTTATATAAGCTAATTGAGAATAATTAGAAACATATGCTAGTAATTTTTTATCATCATGTACTAACTTCAAACTCGGTTTTTTCATTACTAATTTACCACTTAATAGAGAATAACTTTCTTGTGTTTTAGTTGATTTTTTATCTACTGTTAAGAAAAATGCCCTTAACTGGTCTTTATTAAATTGGATTGCACCTTCTATGCCTTTATTCTTAATTTCTAGCTTGTCTGTTATAGCTTGTTTCTGTTGTGATGCAATTAGTTCATAACGTTTCTTTTCTTCCTCTAGTGACCTTATTTCACTAATTAAATTGTCTGCATCTGTATCGTTCATTTTATAATCCATCATTCTCCCGCCCTTTCATTTCTCTATTAAATTGTCTAGTTTGTAACATCTCACGTTCAATTTCTGCTAGTCTTTTCATTAATAGCTTTTTCTCTATGCTTAAATCCTTCAAATCTCTTTCATGTCGGTTTATTGCTTCATACTCGTATTGTTTTACTCCATCCATTTTGGTGCCTTTAGAGTTGCAATTTCGGCTCTTAATTCAATACAAGCTTCTTGCCATAATTTATTGTCGGTTTTTAGATTTTTATTAAGCGATATGAGCATATCTTTGCGTTTTTCCATGCTTAATAAATTTTTCTCTGTTTGTTCTAATGCGATGTTCAAATTGTTATTCTTCTCATGCATTCTGCTATTTTCTGCTCTTAGTTGGGTTATGTCTTCTATCAATTCATTATTGTTAAAGCTTAGTTGATAGTTGTGTTCCATTACTTGTGCTAGTTTTTCTTTAGCTTGTACATCTTCTTTAACTTCTTTAAAGTCCATTACGTAGTCATATAGACCGCCTAAATCCTCTACTATATTTTTTAATATCTGTGCTTCTGCCACTTCGCATTTAGTTTTATTTATTTTTCTCTCGTACCCGTTTATTGTTGCTGTTAAATATGCTATTACTTCACTTTTCATTATTGATTTCCCCCTAGGTTTTATTTGTGATATAATGTCGTTAGATAATTTTCTTTAGGTTGCTTTGCAGAGCAGCCCTTTTTTATTTATTCTTATTCCTTTTATAGCTTCCTTCACCGAAACACCTTCAAAATACAATCTCATAATTTCTTCTATATGTTCATTAATAATATTAGCGTTGGTATTAATAGCGCCGATTTCCATTCTTTATCACCTCTCTTTAAATCTCTTATAACGACTATTGACACAACTATAATGCTATAAATTGTTAAGACTAACTTGCCAGTAGGGGTCATTTCGTTATCACTCCTTAAATAAATTTATTTTTATTTGAACCTATTTATAAAATATATTTGACCTTTCCCTGTTATCTTGGGTGTCTTGGAGATACTAATATGTCCATCGCCGTGAACTATTGATGTTTCTTTTATTTCAAATAGCTTAAGCTCCATACTGCTTTGAGTTGGCATATTGTAATCTGTACCTTTTCTTTTAATTAAATAGCCTTCTTTCCTTAGTCTTTCAAATAGCCTATTCGCTCCTGTGTCAATGCCATTTTGTTTAAGTAGTTTTGCTAAGTCGCCAACCAAGATTGAAGTGTGCGAAGCTGAAACCGCATCAGCAAATACTACTTTGGGTTGTTGTATTGTTAATCGTTTTTCTTTTTCTGTATTTTCAAGTTTTAAATCTTCGATTCTTTTACTCGCAAATTCCAAAGCTCTTTTCATAATCATTTCTGGACTGTTCCATGCTTTTTCTACTTTAATAAAATACTGCCTAGCTACTTTGCTAAGTTTTTTAGTTTCCTCATTGGTTCTAGGTGCTACTCCTGCAACCATACAAATTTCTTTTGCTATGTCTAGAGTTAAAATATATTCGGTTAATGGTCTTCCACCTAGAATTGAGGTTTCCCCTTTTAAAAGGGAATACTCCTTTTCCTTCTCTGCTCCAATCATTTCAAGTTGTTTCTTAATCCAATCCGAAAAATCTTGTTGAACTTTTAAAAATCCATGTACATTTCTTGCATTCACTGTTACCTCGCCAGTTTCATTCTCGCTAACCGGAATTAGCTGTTCATCTTTAAAAATTTGTAAATTGTTCAATTCCTTTTCCTCCTTTTGTATTTTTAATCCCCTTATGGTAGAATTTTGTTGAAAGGGGGTGATATTTATGGATAAGAAAACTTGTCCTTTTATTCCGCATTCCAATAACGTTTGTAAAACGAATTGTGCTCTTTATCATGAAGGTAAATGTCTTTTAGCTGAAACCTTAAAGAAATTATCCCAATAAACACATCTTTAACTTAACCTTACATATTTCAAGTACTTCTACTGCTTGGGCGTATGTAAGGTTATTCCTTTTTAGGTTACTGATTATCTCGGAAGCAATTTGCTCTATTTTCTTTTCTTCTTCTTTGTTGAAACAAAATTCTTCATTCCCTCTTAATGAATACATGATTTCACATCCTTACCTTTTAAATTTATTGACTCTTCCGGAGCTTGTACACCATTGCGGTGTTGTATGGTTTAGAATTGTTTAGAATTGTTTGAAATACGTAGAACAATATTGATATGGTGTTTACTTTTTCATTTCTTTAGCTTGTTTTTCTAACATATCTTCAACTAAATATTTCATAAGTTTTCGTTTTGCTTCTGGTAGTTTTTCGGGATTTAATACTGTAATGGTCATCTTGTCACTTTTTCTGTATTTTTTTTAATTTCAGCAAGACATTTTTCAAGTTCTTTAATTAATTCTTCCAACGCTTTCACCCGCTTCCACAATTTCCGACATTTTGACATTGTAAAGTTTTGCCAATATGATTATTCTTTCGTCAGTCAAGTAACCTTCTCCCGCTTCTATTCTAGTTAAATGTCTATGAGATATTTTTAACTGTTTAGCCACGTGCCCCGGTTCTAATCCTTTACTACGCCTAAGTTGACTAAGTGTCATAACTTGTACCTCCTTTTGCATTTGTTTTGTCTGCTCCTTTATTATGTCTTAAATTAAGACAAAAGTAAAACATAAAAACACCCATATAACCTAATATATGTTTATTGCGCTAACATAGCTCACTCTCACTACCATCATCTTAATTTATGACACAAATACTCGAAATTAGTCTTAAAAAATGTCTTGTTATTAGACATTAAACGTTGTATTATGTCTATAAGGATGTGATACCAATGGAACTAAAGGAAAAAATTAAGAACTATAGAATAGAAAATAAACTTACGCAACAAAAATTGGCAGATAGATTGAATGTATCAAGGACTTTAATTGCCGAAACGGAAAGTGGTAAGATTAAAGGTACAGTTAAATTTTTATCTAAGCTTGCAGACTTGAGCGGTAAGACTATATCCTACTGGATGGATGTTGAAGTTGAGAAAAATTACAAAATTTATGAATCGCTAGATGTTTTGATAACTGCAATGATGGATAGTGGAATGATTAAAGAAGATAACAAAATTCCAGAAGATGCTAGCAAATTAATAAATGCAGTTTTAGAAAAAGAAGTTGCATTAAAAAGAAAAAACTCTAATAAAAGGAGATAAATATGAACATTGCAGTTTACACAAGAAAATCAATATACACAGAAAATAGTGAAAGTATTGATACTCAAATAAAACTTTGTAAGGAATACTTTAGGAATAAAAACAATGAATTTGAGATATTTGAAGATGAAGGTTTTAGCGGTAAAAACACAAAAAGACCCGCTTTTCAGCGAATGATGAAATTAATCAAACTGAATAAATACGATGCTTTAATATGTTATAGATTAGATAGAATAAGTAGGAACGTATTAGACTTTAGCACCACATTGGAAACTCTTAATAAGTATAATGTTAGTTTTATATCTTTAAGCGAACAATTCGACACTAGTACTCCGATGGGTAGAGCTATGGTGTATATATCCTCTGTTTTTGCACAACTGGAACGTGAAACTATTGCAGAAAGGGTAAAAGATAGCATGTTGGAACTTGCGAAGAAAGGATGCTGGACTGGTGGGCCTGCTCCTGGGGGATACCAAATTATAAAAGAAGACGGAAAAAGTTATTTAAAGCTAAATAATAAAGAGTTTATAAAAGATTGCTTTGAAACCTATCTAAAAGTCCAATCTTTATATGGAACACATAAAATATTAAAAGAAAAATATTCCGAAACTCCGAATCAGCGAGAGAATTTGAGAAGAATCTTAAGAAGTCCCATGTACGTTAAATCGAATTTATTAGTAAGCCAATATTTAAAACTAAATAACTGGAAAATCGAGGGTAAAGAAAATAGCAAAGGCTATCTATGCTACGGAGTAACAAAAGGAGATGCTATGGCTATTGTGAGCCGACATGAAGCTATAATAGAACATATTACATGGCTAAACGTACAAACTCTCTTAGATAGCAAAAGAGAGAGTTTCTTTAAGAAGGAAAGTAAGAACTATTGGTTATCTAGTATCTTAAAATGTCCATTTTGTGGTGCTGATTATGTAATTGCCAATAGTAGTGGAAATACTTATTACGTGTGTGGCAATAGATTGCGCCGGCTGAATAAAGCTGTCGAAAGATGCTCAAATAGTAAATATGTGAAAGCGGAATACATTGAAAATGAAATTGAAAACTATCTTGATAATATAAAAACTAAAGAAGATTTTATAAAAGAATGCAATGTATTAGATAACCCCCTTAATATTGGTTTTAAAACACTTGAAAAAGAATGGGCAACTAATACTCGAAAAATAAAAAATCTTGCAGAGCAACTGGAAGACATGACAAAAGAAGCTAGTAAGCCTCTACGAAACAGAATAGAGGAACTAACTTCTAAAAATATAAAATTGACCAATGAAATCCAAGAAATAAAATTAAGAGCACTAGAAGATAGACCCAAAGAAAACAACACTTTTTCTAATATTGATAGCTTTAAAAATACTAAAACTAACATGGATAAAAGAATAATCGTTAAGAATATATTTAAATCAATTACTTATAACCCTCTAACTGACCACTCAGACATAGTGTTTATATAGTATCGGTTACGTATTTAGAGGGCATCCTCTTGATGCTTCATAATAAACTATTTTATTGGTAAGTTCTTCTTCATTATATGGGAAAATAACCTGCTCCATATCCATTAAGGTTCTCTTACCACCATAGTTAATTTTACTATCACATCCTATATTTTCATAATACTTATAATATAGCCCTAGAATATTTTGAATGTTACCACTATTCCCATCATTGATTTTAGAATCATCCTTTGAATTAATTCTCCATTTAATAAATTCTTTATATGTTACCTCTCCTTCCCCTTCTATTACATAATCCCCTACGTTTTCCTTAAGAAACTCTTTACAATTAAAGCTAACCTCTGGTCCTCCATAAAGGATTTCAATCTCACTATTTACAAGCTTTATAAGAGATGATACAGCCTTAACGTACTCAATGTTCCATATGTAGCAAGAGAATGCTACAAGGTCTGGCTTGCTACTCAAAATTTCCTCTACAATTCTTTCGATTTGATCATTAATAGAAAACTCCATAATTTTGCATTCGTAATTTAAATCCTCTGTATATGTTTTTAAATATCTTACTGCCAAGTTACTGTGAATATATTTTGCATTAATTCCTACTAGTGTTACTTTCATCTTTTGATTTCCCTTTCTTTTTGCATATCATATAATAAACATTATCTGAATTTTTCAAAGTTAATATTTCAAAATAAGGTTGTAAAATTTTGATTGTATTCTCTTTAGAACTATCTTTAAATATATTTAAGTCTATTAAATGTATTTGTTTTGTATTTTTATCAGGTGACACAATCTTTATTTTAGAATTAAAGATTTTAGCAAATCCCTTATCTACATCCCATATATATAGTAATCCATCTTCTTTCAGAAATTTATATATATCTTGTATTAATTTACTTTTGCTTTTTGTAAATTTTATATCACTCAAAGTAAAAAACAGTGCACAGAGATCATACTCACCTTCTTCTATTCCTGTCTTCTCACCTTTCCCCTCTATATAATCTAAACTACTACTATCATCAACATATTGTTTGTATATATTATATATAATTCCATGATTAGAAAAACCTATATCTAATATATTTCCTTTGAAAATTTCTTTTTCTAAATTTATAAAAACCTCCTTTTTCAATTGTTACTCCCCCTTTGTTAAATATATTTCATATATTTTTACCTATTTTTACCTATTTTTATCTTATTCTTCAAAAATAAAATAATTCCTCTAAAATAAAGGAATTATTTATTAATTTCATTATAAAAATTAATCATTAAACCTGCAGTAGTCTTTTGTGCCCGTTGCACTATAAGTGTAGATATTTTCTTGTACCTATCTTCCTTGTTTTTTATGTTTGCATTAGCAATATAAGTTTCATTCGCAAATAATGCATTTTTTTTTATATAGTCTTCTATATTCTCCTGTTTTATTACTTCATTAAAAATAGGAAATGAATAATCACTCATTAATCTACTTATAATCCAAAGTTCAAAATTTCTGTGGCTTTTAAGTAGCTTATTGTTCACATGTTGAGGCACCGTAGCATCTTGAATTAAATGACAGGCTGCTCCAAAATAAAACAGGGCTTGCCTTGTGTCCCCTTCTTTAATAAATCTTAATGCACATTTATAATATTTTTCGAATTCGGTTAATGCATTTGAAAATCCATAAAGGCCAGTACCCTTAATGTGATGATAAAAATGGTTTGAGCTTTTAAAATCTTGATCTGCCCAAGTAACCCCCTTGTTTAGTTCTTTTATGTGTCCCTTGTAAAAACTAGAAATTTCACTATATTCCTTATTTTTTAAAATTTCTATAGCTTGAATATTTATAAATTTATGAACAATGCAATGAGTTTTCATGATCCTTTTTTTAATTGGATTTATTGTTATCATTAAGCCTTTTAAAGTTTTTCCATAAGTAACTTCCATTCTTTTCTTCAACCTGTTCACCTCTCACTTTAGTATACAATAAATATGATCTGAAAACATACCTGAATATTTTTTAATAATTAACAACAATGTATATTGACTATATTCTAATTCTTTTTGCTTAAACTAACAAGTAGGCTAATTATTAAAGTTAGCACAATTGTTAATAAATAGTAACTTAATCTCCTCCCTTCTATCCCTATATCATTCTTTATATTTTTTTTGATTTTAATTAAATATCCACTTTTAGAGTCTAACACTATTAAATCATCAAAAAACTTCATACTAGATATATAAGTTTCATCCCCAAATCTTACTTTTTCTTTAAGCGCACTACTTTTATTTAAACTATATATACTATTATCATTCTTTTCATAGAAATATATACAGTCTATGCTACCTATTATACCTTTTTTATCAATTGCTAACCCGGCTAAACTATTTACTTCTTTATGTTGATAAATTGGTGCGGGAGGATTTGTTGTAGGATGCTGGTCTAAAATAAATGGTATATCCCCGTTAAGTAAGCCTTTAAATTTAGGTGAACTTATTGGATCTCCTCCAGTATAATCTGGAAAACCATACCATGATTTTTTTTTAATTTTGTATATATAATCACTATCTCCCTTTACAGGCCTTAATCCCCTGTCCTCCATTCCACCAACAGCAACTAATATTTTGCCCTCACTATTAAAATCTATAGCCTTCATATTTCTTATACCCCAAGCAAAGTTTCCCTGTGCTCCAGTTTTTAAATTATAAACTATTATAGATGAATTTCCAATCATATGTTCTGTTATTATTTGCCCCTTTACGTTCCTATTTTTATATGGAACAAATGCTCCGGTCTTTTTCTTATCAAAATTAATTCCTTTTATAGTTATACTTTTAGGAGAAATATCATGATTTTGAGGGTAATCATCTAACCATTGATTATCCGGTCCAACTACCCCAGAATTTGTTGCAGCTCCTATTGTAACAAATAGATATTCTCCATTAATTCTAACTAAACTGTCATTATAGTCTCCATAATTAGGTATATTCTTGATAATTTCTTTATTTGCCTTTGTTACTAAATCATATGAGTAGACTTTTGTTCCAGATGCATAATACAATACTTTATTATTATAATCTAAACTAGTTATGCTTAGCTTCTTATTTGTAAATATATTGTATGACTTGCCTACTTTATCTATGTACTGTACTTTGTCTTTGAAAGCTACATAGTAGTTTCCTTCACTATCTTTCGTAAAATCTACTGCCTTACTTAATCCTTTAAATAGTATCTGTGATTTTATAACTTCATCTTTAACCGTAACCCTATATTCTTTAGACGAATCTTTCATTGAAAATAGTGCAAAAGCCATTGCAGCTAAAATAACTATAAATCCAATGGTCTTCTTCATACTTACCCCCTAAATTATAAATACTCTAATTTATATATATTTATATAAATTAGAGTATATGTGTTAATAATTTCTAGCAATTTGTATATGGCTTCTTTCAACCTCCGCCAAGGCAACAAATACCTCTTTAACAATCAAATTATTTATTTCCTTTGCATGTTTTTCATAAAACTTTGTAGCATGAACTTCTCTATTTCCTGCGAGTTTCATTAAGCTTGTATCGTTTTTATATTTACTGTAATCTATATCCACGAGTTTTGGAAGTTCTTTGAACCCACCTAGTTTTTGATGCACAATAGCATGTATTTTTTCAATTTTTGAAAGTGCTTTAAAAATTTCTTTAACATGGTTGTCACTCGCAAGCTTTGCCGCTGACATATAAAACTCTGAATTAAATATTTCAAGTTTCATGGCATGATCTAATACTACTAAAGTATTGGGATCCAAACTTTGCGCACAAATCTTGTAGGCTTCACCAACAGATTTTAAATACTTATAAGTTACGCCACAAAACGGGCAATATTTAATATGCTCTCTTTCATTCACTTCTAATAAACCATCATTATTTATATTGAAATTATTTATATTTATCTCCATACCACATATCAAACATTTCATATCGCTCTATTTCCTCCGCACTTTTATTTGGAGTAAATAATAATTATTATTTATTATTCTCCTTAAGACACTACTAAAATTATTCTAACATAAAAAACTCCTCCCTAGAAGGTTTTTACAATTTTTTTATAAAATCATAAACTACACTGGTATCATAATTACTAAACTTTTTATTTTAATTACATTTCAGATGGAAAGACTCCCACTTCTATAAGTGGGAGTCCCATACTATAACAAATAGAAAACTTCAGTGGGAGTATAAGTCTCCTTTTGAAGTCATTAATATTGCAGCTCCGCAGGAGATGATTTAATTACATACAACATCTCAGATGATGATTTACAGAATATAATTATTAAATTTCACATACTAATTATAAATAACTGTTATCTCCCCAGGTAGAAGAACAAGGAGGATCCTTTTATGATTAAAGATAATTTCTATAGAGACTCAATAATACTCACCGTATCAAATTTAACTGCTGGTATATTAAGGTTTATGTTTTCAATTTTACTTTCAAAAAAATTAGGTGCAGAAGGTATGGGATTATATAGCCTTGTAATGCCTATTTATGATTTATTCACTTGCCTTATTTGCGGTGGAATGGTAACAGCTATTTCAAAAGAAGCTTCATCCTATTATGAATTAAAAGATTACGGTAGTTTAAACAAATCTATACATACTGCCTTAGTTTTTGATTTTGCATTTTCTATATTAATAGCAGTTTTAGTATTTATTTTTTCACCTTTTATTAGTACATATATAATAAAAGATCAAAGAACATTATACTCCCTTTGGGTTATTTGCCCGGCTTTAATCTTTGTTGCTCTTTCATCTATATATAAGGGTTATTTCTACGGTATTTCCAATGTTAAAGTACCTGCAATCATAGATATTGTTGAAAAGACCGTAAGAATGGGCATAATACTTGGAATAATAAATTTTTTCGCATTAAAAAATGTAACTACTACCGTAACTGCTACATATATCGCCTTATCCATTGGAGAACTTATAAGTTTTATTCTACTCTTTATCTTCTATGAAAAAAGTAAAACCAAATTTAAGAATTACAATAAAAAAACTGAAGGAAGGGCCCAACTTTTATTTAATGTTCTTGTTGTTTCATTCCCATTATGTTTAAATGGCTTTTTAAACACTGTAATTTCCGCGCTATCAACATTGATTGTCCCAGGGCGACTAGTTTCTGCAGGCATAGAGTATACGCAGAGTTTATCCTTAATAGGTAAGTTTTCAGGTATGGCTATGAGCATTGTGTTCTTTCCTTTTATTATTGTAATATCCATGTCAACCATCTTAACTCCAGATATTTCTAAAAGTATTAGTAAAAATGATTATAACGGTTTGGAGCGTAGAGTCCGCGAAGTTATAAAAGTTTCGTTTTTACTAGGACTTTCAACTATGATAATATGTTTATGTACTGGAGACTCCCTTGGAAAATTATTTTTCGACAGATATGACTTAGGTGTTTACATACGGCTTGCTTCCTTAAGTGCACCATTCATGTATATGTCTGGTTCAACCTTTGGAATTTTAAACGGACTTGGCAAACAAAAATCTCTTTTAATAAATTCTATAGTAACCTCTATTCTTGAACTTGTTTTACTATATGTATTATTAGGCATCCCAAAATTAAACATTCTAGGTTACGGCATAGCTCTCATTATAAGCTCTATTATAAGCTTTATATTAAATATTATTGCAATAAAAAAAAGCTGCTATATACAGTTTTCAGTAGGCGAAATCTTAACTGATGTCTGTCTTAGCACACTCTTATACTATATATTAAAAATTTTAAATACTACGTTACCAAATTCTATCTTTATTACTAAAAACATAGTAATTATTGCTATTGGCTTCTCACTTTTACTATTTTCTATCCTGCTTACAAAAAAAAGAAAATAATTAGATATTTTTTTGTGGATTGGAGAGATGAATAGAAAAAAGTATATATTACGTATAAAATGCATTAATAGTAATATATACTTTTTTTATTTAATTCTTTGTAAAATATACTTAGGTATAAGTTTCTTAATCTTTCTTGGAAATACATCCAAATCATCTTTAGTTATTCCACCTATAATCACTAATGCGAAGAAATAAGTTAATATAGCTAAGCATATAGTAAATAATATAGAAACAGCATTAGCAAAATATCCTTGTTTAATATGACTGAATATAAAATTTAAGATAGTATACATGAACCCTGCAACTACAGCCATAACCCCTGATGCTATTATGGGTTTTATTGCATGACTAGCTAGTTTAATTCTAATCCCTAGCGCTTTGTTCATAGTATTATAGTTCAACATCAAAATTATTGCAAAACTTACTCCGTTGGCCATAACAGCCCCTAATACATTAAGTGTTGGAATTGCTACAAAAATATAATTAGTAATTATTTTTCCTATTAATCCCATAACTGCATAAATTGTAACTAAGTAAAGTTTTCCAAGCCCCTGAAGAATTGAAGTTTGAATACTAACCACAGCCATAAGTATTATTACCACTGATCCATATGTAAGTAATCTTGAAACGTCAGACCCATATTGGATTAAATATACTATGGGTTTAGCTAAAACTGCAAGTCCAACTGCGGAAGGTACTGCCACCAAAAAACACAGCCTAAAAGCATAATCAATTTTACTTCTTACAGCTTTTTTGTCCTTAAGTGCCATTAAGCCGGATATAGAAGGCAGAATAGTCATGGCTAGAGCTGTAATAATAGCTATAGGCACATTTATTAATGTCGTATATTTACTTAACACACCCCATAAAATACTAACCTGCACTTTATCCATTCCAGAAGATAACATTCTTGATTTAACTACCCCTAAATCAATCAATAATCCTGATTGTTGTATTCCTAAACATATTGTCATTGGCACGGCAACACCCAATAGCTTTTTTATTATTTTTTTAGTAGTTAATCTCTTTATATTTAACTTATTATACCCTTTTGGAACTATAAAAATTCTATTTTTTTTATAAGCATAAATCATATATATTACCGCAACCAGTGCTCCTACAGTTGTTCCAATAGTTCCGCCTGCCGCTCCTTCTGCTAGCCCATATTTTATAAAACACGCTGCAAAAACTAAACTAAATATAGTATTTGCAATTTGTTCTAATACTTGTGATACAGCAGTGGGGGTCATATTCCCTCTCCCTTGAAAATAACCTCTATAAGCTGATAATACAGAGGATAATAGAATAGTTGGAGCGAGTGCCATGATTGCTAATTTTGCAGTATCACTCTCGGTTGCATTAGCTATAGGTACTACGAAAATAAGCATTAAAAGTGACATAACTATCCCTAATATCAAAAGCGAAAATCTAGCTATTTTAAAGGTCTTTACAGCATCCTTATAATTACCTACCGCTATGAGCTCTGATACTATCTTAGAAATAGCCACAGGAATACCAGCATTTGTTAATATATATACATATGTAAATATACTGTATGCTGAATAATATACCCCTAACCCATCCTCTCCTAGTATTTTCCCTAAAAAAGGTATATAAAGTAGTGATAAAACCTTAACCATAAAACCTGCCGCAGATAATATGGCAAAACCTTTTGTTGTAGATTGTTTATTTGAATTTGCTTGTTCACTCATTAAATCATCTCCTGGGTCGTTAAATCATCACCTGCGGTGCTGCAACATCTTCACAGAAGATGCATTGACGACTTCAGAAGGAGATTTATACTCCCCCTGAAGTTTTCTATTTGTTAGGGCAAGTAACGCCTACTTATAGTAGGTAACTCTCACTTATAGAAGTGGGAGACTTTCCTTCTGAAATGTCGTTAAACTCATCCTCTAAAATTTAAATACATCCTTTTTAATCTTTTTTAATATTGGTGGTAAACTCTCTGCAATAGTTTTATTCTCCATATAAGATAAATCATCCGGGCAATTCTTAAACATTGCCTTATACGCATATAAATATTGGTAATCTAAACCATATTTGTTATTAAAGAAACTATTCATTTTTTTATCTCCATATTTTGAATCACCAACAATAGAATTACCCAAATGGCTTAAATGTGCTCTAAGCTGATGGCTTCTTCCTGTTAAAAGATTAATATCTATTAAAGAAAATGTACCACAACTTTGCAACGTTTTAACTTCCATTGCTATTTTTTTTGTATCTGTCATCTCGGTGTCAAATACCTGTGATATATTTGCATCCTCATTTTTATATATATATCCCTCGTAAACCCCATCTTTAATTCTGTTTCTTACTAAAGCCATATAATATTTTTCAACATTTCTTTCTCTTACCATTTCATTTAAAAGTTTAAGAGATTTAAAGTTCTTACCAAACATAACTATACCTGAAGTATTTCTATCTAATCTATTACAAGGTGCTGGTTTAAATGTTATTTCATTTTCTGGCTGATAATCTCCCTTATCATATAAATAAGAAAGCACATAATCTATTAAAGTAGCTTCGCCATCTTTTTTATCAGAATGAACTAAAACTCCCGGCCATTTTTCAACCATTAATATATTAGCATCCTCAAATGTAATTTTTAAATTGTTTTCAATTCTTTTAAACTCTTCTTTTTTAAACTCACTTGTAATATATTTTGTTTCAACAATATCGCCTTGTACTAAAGAATGTTTTTCCTTGATCTTGTTACCATTAACCCTAATATCACCTTTTCTAAAAGCTTTATATATTTTGCTTAACGGCACATCACCAAGTACTTTTCTCATGAATTTATCCGTTCTTTGTCCCGCTTCATTCGCTCCAATTTCTATCCTCATATAATCCTCCTATTTCTTTTATCTCTTGTTATCTATTGACGAATTCTATATATAATCTAATTTATTTTATAAAAAATCACCCTTTTATTTTGTAATAAATTATAATACATTTAAAAAAATCACATCAAATATCAATTATATACTAATATGTGTTATGAATTCAATAAAAATTCATAAGCTAATGTACATTGCATAGCTACACCTATTGATATACAGCTCTCATCTATATCAAATAAACTACCATGAGCCGGGTTTACTATACCTTTTTCTTTATTACCACTTCCTAAAAAATAAAATAGTGCTGGCCTTTCCATAGAGAGATAAGCAAAACTTTCCACACCCATAGTAGGCTGATCTAATTTATAAACATTACTCTCAGAAATAACTTGACTTGCTTTACTTTCAAACATCTCTGCAAGCTTATCATTATTATAAAGACAAGGATAGCTTTCCTCAATACTAATTTCACATTCCCCTCTCATAGCGGTAACGATGCCTTCCACTACCTGAACTAATCTGGTCTTTATATATTCTCTATGTTCACTCTTCATAGTTCTAATAATTCCCGATATTGTAACCTCTTCGGGTATAATATTTTGAGCTGTACCTCCATGAATTGATCCTATAGTAATTACTGCAGGATCTGTAGGTGGAATTTCGCGGCTTACAATGTTTTGAAGTGAAATAATAACATTGCTAGCTATTACAATGGGATCAACCGTCATATGTGGGCTTGCACCATGTCCTCCTTTACCTACTACTTTTATAGTAAATGGATTTGATGCTGCATAAGCTACGCCTCTTTTTAAACCAACGGTTCCAGCCTCTAAAAATTCTTCTACATGAAGCCCGATAATAGCATCCACATTAGGATTTTCTAGTACTCCTTCTTTAATCATTAAAGGTGAACCACCAGTTGTTTCTTCTGCTGGTTCAAATAAAAGTTTAACATTCCCTGGAATTTTATCCTTCATGCTATTTAATATCTTAGCTGCGCCCAAAAGTATAGTGGTATGAGCATCATGTCCACAAGCATGCATTTTACCATTTATTTTAGAGGAGTAATCACATATTTTCTTATCTTGCAATGGAAGTGCATCCATATCTGCCCTTAAAGCAATAGTTTTTTCACCTTTACCTCTAATAATAGCACAGATTCCCGTTTGTGCTACCTCATAAAACTCAATGCCTTCCTTTAATAAAAAATCTTTTACCTTCTGGGAAGTTTTAAATAAATCAAACCCTAATTCAGGGTTTTCATGAAAGCCTCTTCTTATGTCTATTAATTCACTTTCAATATTTTTTGCCATATCTAAAAAATTCACTATGTACACCCCTTTACGCTATTTTTCCCAATATATTTCAATTACATTCCTATTATTTAGAATCTGGTTATAACTAATTCTATATCGTCATTTTCTTTTATTACGTCATTTATTAGAGATTGCTCGCCATTAATGAATGGTACCGGCTCAATGTTTTGAATTAAATCTTCAAAATAAAAACTTATAGCTAATATTCTTAACATAGTCCATAATTTTAGGCTCAGCATTTTTTCCCTCCTTGTAGAAAGAGACGTAATTATTTAAATATTATTCCCATCACTGTAACTTAAATTATTAAGCTCATATTCATAGAATATGAGCTTAATAAAATTATATTGTAACATTCAATAAAACTACTGTAATAACTTAATTACACCAGAACTTTCTGATACATAAGGTAATTTTTTTATAATAGTATAAATGTATTTTGGTTTTGATTTATCATCTTTTAAAGCCTGTTCCAATGATAATTCATTATAGTACAATAGCTTGCACCAAAAATCCACGAAGTCATCTCTTGTAATAAAAATTATATTACCTCTCTCTTTAACTGTAAATCCACAGTTAAATCTCTCCACAATTTCTATATCTGAGTGCTTCCCATTTGACAAAATTAACCTTACATCATCCCACATTTGCTTAAAGGCAACCATTAAATACCCTCCTTAATACACAATTCATTTTTCAGTATACCATATTTACATACTTTGTCAATTGTTGTTATGTATTGCATTACATTTGCTATGCTTTTGAAATTAAAGAGTTATTATACAATACATTGACGTCAAATTTTCTTATAACTTCTCCCCCAAACTTAATCTCTAACTCTTTACTAGTAATTGCAATTACGACTCCACTCCCAAAACTTTTATGTATCACCGCGTCGCCTTCTTTAAAAGGTAAATCCGAATCGCTTGATCCTAAAATATTGCACTCTCTAATAAATCGTGAGGTTTCTTTCGCTTTTCCTTTTACACTTTTACTAATGCATAGCCAAACATTGTTTATAGCTCTTGTAATTCCAACATAAAATAGTCTTCTTTCTTCCTCTAAGTTATTATCTATACTATTTACATGGGGGATATTTTCCTCATTGCAATTTATTAAGTATACATTTTCAAACTCCATACCTTTAACACCGTGAATTGTACTAAGTATTACTGCATCCTCATCTATATTTTTCTTATGCTTACTAATTTCCTCTTTAACCTGGTCCACATGGGCTAGAAAAGTTATTATAGAGTTATATCCTTCTGCTGATTGTCTAAACTCGTCAATAACATCCTCCATCTCACCTAAATCTATCTTAAATTTAGTGCAGTACCCTTTAATATAATCATGATATCCTATACTTAAGACTAAATTATCTATAGCACTTTCTAATGAAATTTTATTTAAAAAATGTATATCCTTTTTTAACTTATCTAACATTTTCATTTGAAATACCGGTATCTCTTCAATATCTTTTAGCATTTCAAAACAGTCTTCTTTTACGGGATTTCTTTTTAATTTATCTAAATTTAGTTTACTTATATATCTAAAGGGCTTATTAATTATTCTGACAAAACTCTCTCTATCACTTTTATCGATACTTAATTTAAAATATGCAATTATATCTTTACAAATGAAATGTTGAAAAAAGTCATACTCCTTATCTAAAAGCTTAAAAGGTATTCTTTTTTTAATAAAAACATCTATTAGACTTCTACACTCCACGTTTGTTCTGTACAATATTGCATTATCTCTATAATTTTTATTATTATTTTCCTTATGTTTTTGAATAATACAGCTAATTTCCTCTGCCTGTGAGTTCTCATTTACATTGTTAAGTACTGCAACGATACCATCATACTGTTTAAATGCTATTATATCTTTTTCATTTCTCATGCTGTTATTTTTTATAATATTCATGGATATTTCTACTATATTCTTTGGGCATCTATAGTTGGTGGACAAGGGTAATTTCCCTCCCCCCACAAAATGCTCTGAAAACTTAACCATACACTCAGGATTCGACCCTCTAAAACCATAAATACATTGGTCCTCGTCTCCTACTGCAAAAATAGAGTTTTCTTCATTTAAAAGCTTTAGTATCTCAACTTGCATAGAATCACAATCTTGAAATTCATCCACTAAAATATGCTTAAATAAGCTTCTATACCCCTTAAGTATTGTGTAATTTTTTATAAACAGATCTCTGCAACCTATTTGAAGATCGTCAAAATCAAATAAGTTTTTTTCTTTTCTATACTGCTCATAAATATTATAGGCTGCTATAAAGATTACTTTATCAATACTTGGAGAGAAATCTTCCATTACCTTTCCACTTGTTTTGAATACAGAAATATTATTTATAACTTCCTTTACTTTTTCATCACCTACCTCATCCAAATATGACATAAGTACATTTTTTATGAGTTTATATACCTCTAGTGTATCTACTATGTTTATCTGTCCGTAATAGTTCTTAAGGATCTTATAAAACAAACCATGAAAGGTTCCAAAAAACGGAACCCTCTCCTTTCCATTAATAGCAACATATCTACTTTTCATATTAATAGCCGCAGCTCTTGTAAACGTAATGACAATAATATTTTTTGGTTTAACATTTTTCTCATTTATTAAATGAACAATCCTATTAACAATAACTACTGTTTTACCACTACCCGGTCCTGCTGTTACTAATAAATTTCTGTTAACAGAATAAACAGCATCCTTTTGCTCTTTACTTAATTTCGAATTTATTTTCTTGCTTACTATTTTATTATCCATATTATGTTTTGTCTCCACTTTCATCCACCTACTTTAAATTGCTTATATACTATGCTTATACCCAATTTACTATTTTAATAATCTTATCTAAACATTAATATATAATTATGTTATAATTTCATTATATACTTTTATTAAATTTCAAAGGGGAAAAATTATGAAACACTCAAAAGATTTTAATGTGAGGAACGAAAGAAACCTAACAATGCTGGTAGACTTTTACGAATTAACTATGGCAAACGGTTATTTAGATAATAATGTTCAAGATAAAATTGCCTACTTTGATATGTTTTTTAGACGAATACCTGACGGTGGTGGATATTGTATTATGGCCGGGGTACAACAATTACTTGAATATCTTTCTAATTTGAAATTTTCAAATGATGATATATCCTATCTAAAAAGCAAAAATGATTTTTCAGATGATTTTATAGATTATTTAAAGGATTTTAAATTTTCTTGTGATGTCTGGGCGGTGCCAGAAGGTTATCCTGTTTTTCCTGGTGAACCCTTGGTTATAGTTAAAGGACCTATTATACAAGCTCAATTTGTTGAGACAATGATACTACTCACAATAAATCATCAAACTTTAATAGCTACAAAAGCGAGTAGAATATGTAGAGCCGCAAAGGGTAGACCTGTTATGGAATTTGGTTCTAGGCGTGCTCAAGGCTATGATGGCGCTATATATGGAGCACGTGCCGCTGTTATTGGCGGTTGTGTTGGTACTGCTTGCACTATCGCTGAAGAAATGTTTGATATCCCAGCCATTGGAACTATGGCTCATAGTTGGGTACAGCTTTTTGATACTGAATATGATGCCTTTAAATCTTGGACTATAACCTACCCCGATAACTGTGTACTTCTTATAGATACTTATAACGTACTACGCTCTGGGATTCTAAATGCCATAAAAGTATTTAATGATGTACTTAAACCTATGGGTAAAAGACCTAAAGGAATACGAATTGACAGTGGTGATATTACCTATCTAACTAAAAAAGTTAGAGTAATTTTAGATGAAGCTGGATACTCAGATGTAAAGATTACAGTTTCTAACTCACTGGATGAATATATTATAAGCGGTGTTTTGGAAAACGGGGCACAAATTGATAACTTTGGTGTTGGTGAAAGACTTATTACTGCAAGATCGGAACCAGTGTTTGGCGGTGTTTATAAACTCGTTGCAGTTGAGAATGATGGAGAAATAATACCAAAAATTAAGATTAGTGAGAATGCAGAAAAGATCATCAATCCTGCTTTTAAAAAATTATATAGAATTTTCGATAAAACATCACACAAGGCCATTGCAGATTTTATTACCTTACATGATGAGAAAATCGATGAAAGTAGACCACTTGAAATATTTAATCCAGTTTATACCTGGAAAAAGAAAAATCTTAAACATTACTATGTAAAAGAACTTATGGTTAAACTATTTGAAAATGGACAGCAGATTTATGAATCTCCGTCTGTTATGGAAATAAAAGCATTTTCTGAACAAGAAGTATCTAAATTATGGACAGAAGTTTTAAGATTTGATAATCCTCATGCATATTATGTGGATCTTTCTTGGAATTTATGGAACCTAAAGCAAGGTCTATTAACTCATTATTCTGAAACCCTCGAGGAGTAACAGAAATATATTTGTTATCCCCAAGAGTTACACTAGGAGGACTTATGGCACAACCTTTAAAAATCAAGCTTTCAAAAATTGCTCTTGATAATCTTATGGAAATGATTAAACTTGACGACGCTTATGATAGTGTGCGATTTGTATACGTCAGCGGTTGTTGCAAAACTGCAAAAGTTGATATTTACTTAGACAATTTTAAAACTGGAGACATTAAAAATAATATTGATAATTTACCAATATTATATGATGAAACCCTTTTAGAAAACATAAATGAACTCACAGTAGCCTATAAAGATTCTAGATTTTGGATTAAAACATTATTGCCGAAAGATGCCAAGAGCCATTGTTCTAGTGCTGGCAAACAATCCTGTAATGGTTGCGGTGGACATTGTGGTTCTCATTAACCACATCTAATATGTGATTCATATGGAAATACTTAAAAAGGCTAGCCAATATTATTGGTTAGCCCTTTAGTTAAAATTATACATTTATTAATGGACCATCTGTTTTTGAAAACAAATCAACAGTTCCCTTATACTGATCTTGGTATGTAAGCTTTTGAAGGCTCGTAAGCTCCGGAAACCATATTGCAATCTCATGTTCTGCACTTTCAATGCTATCAGAGGCGTGAACTAAATTTTTAGTTTTATCCAAAGTGAATTTCCCTCTTATACTGCCAAGTTCCGCTTTTACAGGATCCTTATCTCCATTGATTTTACGCACTACATCAACAGCTTTTTCACCCATTAAAATAATTGCACATATTTTACCTTCAGTAATATAATATATTAACTCATCAAAAAATTTCTTTCCTGCGTGTTCACTATAATGTTTTTTAGCGATGTCCTTTGTAGCAGTAATCATTTTGAGCGACACAATTTCTAATGATTTCTCTTCATATTGATTAAGAATTTTCCCAATAAGTCCTCGTTTAACTCCATCTGGTTTAATTAAAACCAAAGTTCTTTCCATTTAAATTCACTCCCCCGCATTGTATATTTATAAACTAAATTATATCCTATTATTAGATATTATACACAAATTTTCATTAATATCCCTACTAGTATTCTTTGTATAGCAATCTAAGTGGTGAAGTTTTATCATCACTAAATAAATCATAATCAGAAATATTTTTAATATCAAATGGTTTATAATTTCTCAATTCATCAAATGGGCATTTCCCTCCATTATCTACCCATTTATGTAATGCACACTCCTTAAAGCAGTCTACTTCTTCTTCTATAGTTGTCAGAAAATCACACTGTAACATTCCATCACTCCATCCCATATTTTGTTATTTAAGCAACATCATTACTCTCATAACATTATAAGACATTCTAACGATAATTTGAAGTGCTTTTTTAAATTTTACATATAAATATATAGACAAAAATATACAAATTATTTTCCCTTCTGAGATGTCGTTAAATCATCACCTGCGGTGCTGAAATATCGTTAAAAACCGAAATCCTCACCAATTACAACTACAGTAATATCAGTTCTCATAGGCTTTCTTTTAATTACAGAATAGATCCTACAGATTCTAGTATCTGTTTTGCAGTCATTGCAAACTCCCGTCTTAGTACAAGGATTGGGCATATTTAGTCTCATATTATTCTTTGGTGCCGCAATTTGTTCTATTCGTTCAAACGCTGAAGCTTCATTTTTACAAATTTTATTAACACCTACTACAACAATGACTTTTTTAGGTCCAAAGCTCATTGCTGCCACTCTATTTCCTGCTCCATCAACGTTAACAAGCTCTCCATCTAAGGTTACAGCATTAGAACTACATAAATAAACATCACTAAGGAGCTCACCCCTCATAGTCTCCACTTTTTCGTAAGGTGATAAAGTTGGATCACCATGATCTAACACAACGCCTCCCATGGCCTTTACCTTTTCCTGTATACCAAGTTCACTTATAGTCATTGATCCTCCAAAACCTACTCTGTCACCCTTGTGTACATTATTCATTATAAATTCTGAGGCTTCCTCACCTTTTTTTAAATAAACTGCTGAAAACCCATTTTTTTTAAGAACCTCTACTACTTTTGACCCAATAGTCTCTTTATGCCATGTATGAATTTCTTTCATTTATTTCCCTCCTTTTTTAAGGAGCATTATATCATTGTATATAAAATATATCAATGATATAATTGTATATACCAAAGGTTTTTTAATCAAGTACTCACTTATAAGTTACTTAGTATACTAAGAACTGTTACCACTCGAACTAACACTAGGAGGTATTATGAGCGATAAAATTATGAAAATAAATAATAAAGAATATAGTTGTGCCATAGAGTTAACACTAGATATAATAGGTGGTAAATGGAAGCCAATTATTCTTTGGAAATTAGCCCAAAACGGTGTATTAAGATTTAGCGAATTGAAACGCTCCATGGGTGGAATAACACAAAAAATGTTAACGCAACAGCTTAGAGAATTAGAATCATATGAAATGGTTCATAGAAAAGTTTATGCAGAAGTTCCTCCTAAGGTAGAATACTCTTTAACAAAGCAAGGCAAAAGTGTAATGCCTATATTAGACGTTATGTGTAAGTGGGGAACTGATTATTATGAAGGCATCGTCTCTGACAACAAAGAATAGTGATTTTTAAAGGGTGGACTTTTCCACTCTTTTTTTGATATGTTCAAATTAAGTATGCTAATCATCAGCTAACTAAACATATTTTTTAACTTTTAGGGCATATTAATTGCTAAAAGGAGTGATTTTTTTGAATGTAACCAGTACTTCATTATCATATATGTTTTTTGCAATTTCTATAGTATCAATTATATTTTTCTTGTATTACAAATTTCTAGTAATTAACACAGGTGATAAAAGTAAAAGACGAGATAAAATCATTGGATCAATGAAAGACCCTGAGCATTGGAGACACGGAAATAATATCATGGCTTTTATTTCTCTATTTTGGGCCTTAATATCGCAAAGTGCGTTTATTTATCTAAAATTTTTCTATAAATCAGGATTAGTTTCAATTATATATGTTTTTATCTATTTGGTTCTTATCTCACTAAGTGTTTTATTATTCATTAAGAAAAACAAAGTTGCACGCAGTAAATAATATAACTACAAAACAGTAATAATCTATTTCTTATTACTGTTTTGTAAAATTTCAATAAAACTTTTAATAATCTGCCCTGTAAAACCCCATATCTTATAGTTATTATATTCATAAAAATGCTCATCTAGATACCCTTTTCTAAACTTATAGTCTTTTCCTCCATTTATTAAATGAAAAGGAAAACCCTCTTGGTTTATGGGACCTATCTCCATTCTATAAAGCAGTGGTTCATTTTCCAAAAAGAATTTTAGTGGAACTTTAAAAACGTGATCTACTTCATCCTCATTAGGATTTATTTCACCATATTTTAGTTTGCCTACAAAAGCATATAGCAAGTTACCATAAGGGCTTATATAATAATCCATATCCCCTATAATTTCAATTTGATCCATTTTCAAATTTAATTCTTCCATAGTTTCTCTTATAGAAGTTTCCCTTGGATTTTCATCTAGTTCCACCTTTCCACCTGGAAGACAAATATCACCTGGCTGGCTTCTTAATTTGTGTGCACGCACTTCAAATACAATAGATAATCCCTCTGCATCCTCCGTAAGTAATATCATAACTGCACTTTCTTTAAATTCTCCAATAACCTTAGAATCTCTATTTTTAAATATTTTTTCTAGCTTATTTACCATACCTATTACCTCCTGATTCAACCTACTTATATAATATACCAGATACTCAAATAATAAACCAAACCTTTCATTATTTTGGTTCTCACATATTAAACATAAATAAATTGTATTAACTTCATCCTAAATACATTTTCATTAATCAATGTACCTTGTTCTTAATATCTTAAAATGATATACTTGCTTTATAATTATCAATAGATAAAGATAAAATTCAATACAAATGGAGAGATGAAAATTGAAAAGAAAAAATCGGCTTTTATTATTTACACTAGTGTTTACTTTAATATTTTCTACAACTGTTTTAGCTGCTGTTAACCCACCAGAATTAATTGGTAAAGCTGCCATTTCTGTAGATATGGATACTAACGAAATTATTTACACCAAAAACATTGATAATAAGATGTACCCAGCAAGTATTACAAAGCTTATTACAGCTTTACTACTAGCTGAAAATAAAAAATCAACAGACAATTTAAATTATACAAAAACTGCAAAAGAACAACCATCTTACTCTTATAATCTAAATGTACAGCCTGTAGCAATTGGAGATACAATGTCCGCTGACAACGTAATGGATGGACTTCTTCTTTATTCGGGAAATGATATAGCCTATATGATTGCCGATAACGTTGGTCAAAATCCAACTAATTTTGCTAAAATGATGAATGACAAGGCTACGAATCTAGGAATGAAAGGCTCTCATTTTATCACACCTAATGGTTTGGATGATAAAAATGATCAACATTATACAACTGCTTATGACCTAACTCTTTTAGGTAGAGCTGCTTATAAAAATGATTGGGTAAAAAAGTCTATGGGTAAAAAAACAAGTATAATAAAATCTGCTAATGGGGTCGAAGCTACTGTTCAGAATAGAAATAAACTTCTTGGCATAGAAGGCAACATAGGTGGTAAAACTGGCTATACAGAAAAGGCTGGAAGATGCTTAGTTTCTATATATGAACGTAACGGTCGCCATATCATAGGCGTTGTTATGAATTCTGAGAATGATGCAAAAGATACAAAAGTCTTTGAAGATATGAAAAAACTAATTGACTTTAGTTATGGCGCTAAAAAAGAAGTGCTTAATAAAAAAGCTACTGAAATCAAAACAATTTCTGTACCCTATAAGGTTATTCCATTCATAGGACCAGGAAAAACAATTGATGTGCCATTAGAGTCAAAGGAAGATGTGACTTTTTATAAAAATGATGTCGCACCACAATCTTCCGCTAAAGTTTCTCTCACGAATGCATGGAAACTTAATAAAAAGACTTCTGTTGGGACATTACTTTTCAAACAAAAAGATGCTGAAAAAAGCTATAAATTATATCCAATGATTTCAAAATCTGCTCTTATTAAAGATAATATAATTATCTATGCTGCAGCTGCCATTGTACTAATCGTAGTTTTAGCATTAATTGTATTATTAATTTCTTCTATCAACCGACGTAAAAATCGTCATAGTAGAGGAATGAGATTCAAATAGGTATTTGCGAGTTTAAGGACTATATTAATTCAAAAATTAATATAGTCCTTTTTTAGGCTTTTCAAATAATTTTTTTGCGAGTATATTGACATTTATATCGTAATATACTAATATAAGAATATTAATATATTATAAGTTGTTATATTTTTCATTACATATAATGTATAAAACAAAGTTAAGATTAAAATTTATTGATTTTTAAAAGGAGATTTTTTATGAATGCGAATTTTGAACAATATACAGAAATTGCTGATTTATTAAAAGCTATTGCTCACCCTGCACGAATATGTATTATTAGAGGACTTATGAACAAAGGACGCTGCAATGTTAGCTATATGCAGAACTGTTTAAACCTTCCTCAATCCACCGTCTCTCAGCATCTTCAAAAACTAAAATCTTTTGGAATTATCAAAGGTGAAAGAAATGGTCTACAAATTAATTATAAAATTTGTAATGAAACCATCATAAACGTTATAAATGCGATATTTCCTGATGAACATTAGTTGTCTTTTCAAAAAATTAGCGCTATGTGCTTTTTCTAATAGTAGGTTATAATAATTACCCCTACATAATTTCATAAGTATTTATAGTTATAACTTTATAATTCCCTTTAAAACTACTACAAACAATGTTGTAAATCATCCAAGAAAATACTGCTCCAAGAGTCATCAAGTCTCCTATTCTCAAATATAAAATATAGTGTTACTCCAAAGAGACCACCCAAGGCAAATTTAAACTTCTCCTCTTTTAAAACTTTTTCCTTATGGAATTTCACTTTTAATGTTATAAATAAAATTATTGCAGCTAACATAAATCTATAAAATGCCGATAATGTTGGCTCTACCTCTTCTGATATAACCTTTATGCTTAAATATGATAATCTCCACATAAACATTAAGATAGTTGCCAATATCTAGTTACTCTAATATATTATTATTATAAAGCACATTTTAAAAATAACAATTCAGTATCCTAGTATGTCTATATCCCTATATATTTTCATGTGCATAATATATTAAAATATGATTTATGCAATTTAGATGTTGTTAATATTTCATTTTTGCAGTATTATATTATAGTATTCAAGTTTCAACCGTCACTTATGAAATGTTTTTTTATATTAATTTCATTTCGTTAAAACGCAAAAATTATCTACTCACATATGGAGGTGCCAATTTGAAAAAAGAATTTTCTTTAAGTAACGATAAAGTAATGATAAATTTCACTGCAAAATACTGTAATAGTCCTGAAACCCTATTAGAAAGTGCTGGCTTTCGACGGGTTTTCAACGCATATCTCAAAAAAATAAAAAAGAAAAAATCGAATATATATAAATATTTAATCCAAAATGCACACACAGACAATGAGAATTTAGATGTCTTCATTGTACATTTATTTAAACTCTTATCTGTATTAAATGTACATGAGATTACAAATTTAAACACTAAATATAGTTCCCTTATAAGTAGCAAGGATACTTTTATTGATTTTATAGAAGATTTCTATGGCTTTTGGAGAAAACTTGAAAGATACACTGTAATTCACAACAATAAAATCAATGATGGCCTTGAGAAAACAAGCTTTGTTGAAGCTAACAATGATTTTTCAATGCTTATACTTAATTTATACAGAAAAATTGAAGAGAATGTTGTTGGCTATAAACCTAAGGTTTACAGGCAACTGCCCGCAGGTGGCAATGCTGGTCTAATTGTTAATAATGCATATTGGCCAATGCCTTCTGGATATGAGCTATTAAAAGACGTTCCATTTATTGATTCAATAATATTAGATTTACCTTATATAAGCTACCCTAAAAAGAATACTCGTAATGGAATTTTTAATGAATGCTTTGAAAACCCATTGAAAAATTGTACTATAAGCACAGACCATTGGTTTTGTTATCCAGCTAAAGTAGGCACTTTACTTGCATTCATTTATATTCACAGAGATTTTATGGCCCATGCAATAACGCTATGTAACCTCTTTGAAATGGCAAGTGAAAGCGAATATAGGGGCATTAAGCCAGATATAGTTTTTGTTTTTGGTGGTAAAGATTCTTCTAATATTAAAAATTCCTCTTCTAAAGGCAGCACAGTATTTTATGATGATGTAGCAAATAATATCATGCTTGGCTATATAAGTTATGGCGATGAAATTGATTATTTCGGATATGTAAAAAAGATGACCTTAACACTTCATAACTTAATAATGATTAAACGCGGTTCTCTGCCAATTCATGGCGCAATGGTAAACATTATTATGAATAATGGTAACAGCGCAAATATTGTTATCATGGGTGATAGCGGTGCGGGTAAGTCTGAATGCTTAGAAGCCTTTAGAAGTTTAAGTGAAGATTATATCAGTGACATGACCATAGTCTTTGATGACATGGGCGTTCTTACTCTAAACGAAGGTGCTAAACCATTAGCCTTTGGAACTGAAATTGGTGCTTTCGTAAGACTCGATGATTTAGATGCAGGTTATGCCTTTAAAGAAATTGATAGAAGCATATTTATGAATCCTGATAAAATTAATGCAAGACTTGTTATGCCAGTAGCAAGCTATAAAGATATTATTAAGGGTTATCCCGTAGATTTATTTCTCTATGCAAATAATTATGAAGAAGTAACCTGTGATATTGAAGAAATTAATTTCTTTACGAATCCTGCGGACGCTATTGATGTTTGCAAAAGAGGGTCAAGGATGGCAAAAGGTACTACTACTGAATTAGGTCTTGTAACCTCTTATTTTGCAAACCCTTTTGGTCCTGTTCAAAAACAAGAACTAGTAGATGTACTTCTAGTGAACTATTTTGACGAATTCTTCAAAACAGGGGTAAAAGTTGGACAAATCAGAACTTCCTTGGGTGTAAAAGGACAAGAAAAAGATGGTCCTAAAAAGGCAGCTAAAAAACTATTTGAATTAATTATAAAATAAGAGTGCAATCCGTATGAAGTTTCTCCTGCGTGACTCCAAATAAGAGCTTGAAAAGTGAAGTTCCATACTATTGTGCATCTCCATATTCAAAGATGGAGCTCTTGCGCGACCATGGAAGAGAACGGTCTGGCGGCTAACAATGATAGGTGGGACAGACCCGCGACCTATCGGAAAAGGCCACTGAAATATGTATAAATATTTCAGTGGCCTTTTCATTATCGCTTGAATTCTTTTTCAATGACATCTGTTAATTTTTTACATGGGATAACCTTTAATTTCTTAAATTTAACCCCCGCTTTTAAACAATTTTGAGGTATATAAGCCTTTTTAAACCCCATCCTGTCTACTTCTTTTAGTCTTTGCTCTAAAGATGGAACTTTTTTTAATTCACCAGTAAGACCCAGTTCTCCAATAAATACTGTATCCGTAGCTATTCCATGATTAAGCGTAGAAGATGCGATGCTCATAACTACAGCAAGATTCACCGATGTTTCAGTTAATTTAAGACCGCCGGTTGCTTTTATAATAACATTCTTATCATAAAGCCCTATTCCTCCCCTTTCTTCAAGAATAGAAATAAGAGTTCCCAGTTGTTCCTTCCTTGAAAAACACTCACTTAACCTACTTGGGTAAGGAGTAAAAGATTTAGATACAAGACTTTCTATTTCTATAACAATGGGTCTTGTTCCATCCTTTATAACAGCTAAGGCACTTCCTGGAACCAACTCATCTCTTTTGGTCATAAAAAACTCAGAAGGATCAGTAATCTCTTCCATTCCTATGTCCGAAAGCCTAAACATACCACTCTCTTCCGTATTTCCGAAACGGTTCTTCTTACTTACCAAGTGTTTTAGCTCTTCTCCATCTTCTCCTTCAATATATAATACAGTGTCTACTAAATGCTCTAATATGCGCGGTCCTGCCATCTCATCTGCCTTTGTCATTTGCCCAACCAGAAAAACAGCTCTTGGCCTCTCTGGATTTTTTGCTTTATCCTTTAAAGCTGTGGCGCATTCAATTACTTGAGTAGGAGAACCAGCCCTCGAACTTGAATATTCCTCCAAAGTGAATGTTTGAATACTGTCAAGTATTATTAAATCAGCATCGACAGTTTCTATATGTTGTAATATTTCGTCAAGCTTTGTATCTGAATCAACCCAAAAATTATCAGCTATCTCTTTTACTGTTCTGTCAGCTCTATTTTTAATTTGGCTATTACTTTCCTCTCCAGACGCATATAAAACTTTATATCCTTTTAATGACAGTGAATTTGCTAATTGTAGCAAAAGTGTAGACTTTCCCGCCCCTGGGGGAGCAGATATAATAGTCACACTATCTCTAACTATTCCTCCACCCATAACTCTATCAAATTCTGAAACTCCAGTAATTATTCTGTCACTGTTCGCCTGTACAACCGCCTTTAGTTTTGTAGGTTTAGTTGTTGTTCCCATACTATTTAAGGTATTTAATTTAGCGGATCCCGCCTTAACCACTTTCTCTTCATATGAATTCCATGCACCGCAATCATTACATTTACCCATCCATTTTGGAGCATGTGACCCACACTCTTTACAAACATAGATTGTTTTATCTTTTGCCAATTAGAGCCATCTCCCTTTAATTATCATGTCAGTGAAATTCATAAAAAAGATAAGCAGAAGATATATTTTACTTTCTGCTTATCTTTTCTATTATTCCACCTTAGCTTTTTATTTTTTGTAAAACCCACTTACCCTATCAAAATTGTTTTTAAGCCTTTGTCCATTATTCAGTTTAAGTACCCTATCACTATTTTTAATAATATAATTTTCAAGCTTTTCCATGTACAAATCTCCAGCTATTTCTTTTTGAGTAACCATGGTTAATCCTTTTTCCCAACTAGCTGTTAACTCTGGATTTAAAAGCGTGGGGATAGAATTTTTCACCACATCATAGATAATTTCTCCAAGTAGAGTAGGCATAACTACTTGTGTTTTATTATTAGATTTAATGTATTCTATTTTTTCAAGCTTTGTTAAAATCCCTGAACGAGTGGCACTTGTACCAATACCTGACCCTTTTATATGTTCTCTTAGTTCTTCATCTTCAATTAGCTTACCTGCATTTTCCATAGCTATAATAATTGAACCTGTGGTAAACCTTTTAGGGGGAGAAGTTTTACCTTCTTTTACAACTAAATCTTCAATTTCTACACTTTGACCTTTTTTTAATGTACTCAAAAATTTCATATTTGTGCTTTCACTATCATTGCTATCCCTATCCGGTTTTAAAACCTCCAAATAGCCAAGTTCAACGCACACCTTATCTGAGGTGAAAAATCTTTCTTTGTCAATCTTTGTTATAACAGAGACCTTACTATACACAGCAGGCGGATAAAAAATCGCCAAAAACCGTCGTAACACTAAGTCATAAATTTTCTTTTGTATATCCTTTAATGATGAATAGTTTTGAATCCCTTCACCTGTTGGAATAATAGCATAATGATCTGTTACCTTGCTATCATCAACATATTTTGTTTTAGCTATATTACTATACCATTTTTTTCCTAAAATATGCTGAGCTATATTATTTATCTCAGCATTTCCATTTAACTTAGTTAATTTTTTTATATTCTCATCTATTTCTTTTGCTATCGCTGTAGTCAATACCCTAGCATCCGTTCTTGGATATGTAAGCATTTTCTTCTCATATAACGCTTGAATGTGACTAAGCGTTTGCTCTGGATTTATTTTAAATTTCTTAGAACACTCATTTTGTATTTCTGCTAAATTAAAAAGCAGCGGAGCATTTTTGTTTTCTTTTTTCTTAGTAATATTTTCAACGAAAACTTTACCATCTATACTAGAATCCCTTAGTTCTCCCATCAACTTTTCCGCCGTTTCCTTGGTTTTGAACCCACCCTCATTATAAAGCATAGGTGAATCAAAATACTTAGAACCTTCTACTGCTTTCCATTCTCCCTCATAATTACAACCTTCATCTACCTTAAAACTGACCATAATCTTATAAAAAGGAGTAACAACAAACTCGCGAACTTCTCTCTCCCTTTGAACTACCATTCCAAGCACACAAGACATTACTCGTCCCACAGCAATAACTATATAATTTTTCCCAAGATAATTGCTTACAGTTTTTCCATATACTAAACTTAAAAGCCTTGAGAAATTAATTCCCATTAGATAATCCTCTTTTGCTCTTAAATAGGCCGCTTCAGATAAATTATCATATTCACTCAAATCCTTTGCTTCTTTAACTCCTCGAATAATCTCAGCTTCCGTTTGTGAATCTATCCACACTCTTCGTTTTTGCTTATTAGGAGTCCCCGCCATTTCATCTACTAATCTATATATGTACTCCCCTTCTCGCCCCGAATCTGTACAAACATAAATTCTATCAATATCTTCGCGTATTAGTTGGCTTTTAACTATATTGAATTGTTTTTTCACTCCATCTATAACTTCATATTTATACTTTTTAGGTAAAAATGGCAAAGTATCTAAAGACCACTTTTTAAGTTTTGCATCATATTTTTCTGGGTAACTCATAGTAACAAGATGTCCCACGCACCATGTAACAACAGCTTTGTCAGACTCTATATATCCATCAAACTTTCTACCATTTATTTTTAAGACTTTGGCAAATTCCGCAGCAACACTTGGTTTCTCTGTAATAAATAACGCCTTACTAATAATTACCACTTCACTTTCCATTAAATCATCTCCTGCGGAGCTGAAGTATTAACAAACTCTATAATACATGCTCTAATAATTGTATTAAGCAATCTATTATACCATTTTTTACGCACCTATTTCAAAGGAAATGCACTTATAGTTCTTTTAGATATTTTTTCAAATCTCCCCCTGTGCTTTTTTCAAACTTACCCTTGTCTAATTTGAAATATTGTGCCTGCTTCTCTAGATCATTTATTAACTCTACTAAAGTTGCATGACAGGTAAGTACAAAAATCTGATGAGTTTTTGAAAGCTGTACTAATGCCTTAACTGTATTTTTCGTATGTGCAATATCAAAGTTAACAAAGGAATCGTCTAAAATCACTGGTAAACTTGGCTTAATTTCTTTTATGCGGCTTATACGAACTGCCAAAAATAATTGTTCTTTTGTGCCCCTGCTTAACTCTCTTGAACTCTCCTTAACACTCTCATCTCGTAATACAGTTTTAAAGTCTCCCTGCATTAAATCTTCCATAGGCACAATATCTATGTATTCCCCAGAGGTTATTTCACTTAGAATATCACTAGCTCCTTCTAATAACTTATCCTTAGTACTTTCTAAAAATTTTTCTCTGATTTTTTCTAGTAATAAAGCTGCTGTATTATAAACAGCATATTTTTCTGCAAGGGGCCGCAAGTGGCCTCTTGACTGTCTAATTTCTTTATCGTATTGCACTAACATCTCATCAGAATTTAAGGCTAGGAGTTCATCTTTTAAAGTTTGTTTTTCATTCTTTAAAATATCCAATTGCCCTATCAATTCTTTAATTTCAGCATTTAATCCCTCATATTCATAAGTGAGTTCATCTATATTGATATACTCACTATATAAATTTTCAAGGATTTTTAATAGATTTGCATCATCACTGGGCGCAGCTTCTATTTTCCCATCATATAATATTTTTTTTATACGCTGGCTTTTTACCGATTGCAATAACTTCTCCTGAATAATTTTTAATTCGTTCTGCATATTTAAATATTTGATATACTTTTCTCCCTGACTTATATACTTTTCTATATTTAATATTATATCCTCTAAGTAATTGCTTCCAAGGAGCCCCAATATTTCATGCTCTACCATGTTTAATTTTAAGTAACTTTCATGGGCTTTTTCCACCAGTATCAAATACTTATATAACTCCTCTAACTTTAGCAGTATGTCGCTACAAATATTTTCAATATTTTCTAAATTTATTTCCTCTGGATTTTTAGTATTAAACTCAGTAAATTTTTTAAGCACCTCATCAATACTACTTAAAGATTCATTAAGGGTATTAAAGTGACTGCTTAGTTTTTTCTTTAATAAATAATACTCAGATATTTCATCCTTTAAATAAGACACGGTTTTAAAATAATCCTTGATACCTTCTACTGAGACTCTTCCATCGAGCTTTAGAATGTCCCTATACTCGTCCATTATGTTGTTTAGTTCTCTTAAATCCTCATCTAAGCTTATTATTTCCTGGGAATTATTACTGATATCGCCTGATCTATTGTCTATCTGAGTTTTAATTTCTATATTTCTATTTATAATTAGTTTGCTATTTGAGTAATTTATAAACAAATATAGGGCTGATCCTATTGCCCCAATTATTATTAGTGAACACCCAAGCAATTTATCTATAAAAAATAATGCCAAGCCTAAAATCATAAAAGATATTGTAAGATAAAAATACTTTTTCATATAAGTTGCAGAATCGCAGGTTACTATTTGTTTTTCTAAGATCTCCCTTTGGATTTTGAGGTCTCCACTTCTTTTATCACAAAGTGCTCTATCGTATTCTGCCTTTTTAAATTTTTCAATATTCTGTATTAAAATGCATTGTTCCACCTCATCACAATTAATCTCTGAAATATCTTTAAAACTAGACCAGTTATCATTTGATTTTTTAATTTTATTCATTAATAACTGTGTTTTCTCATAATACTCATTTTTTTCACTTAGTAGGTTCTTGTTCATTTCCTTAATGCCTGATATTCCATTATAAAAATCACTAATTAAATCCTTGCTACCTAAAAGTAATTCTTTCATAGGTTTCTCTGTGATTATTTCTCTTTGAAATTCATTGTTGTACTGTTCTAACTCTTTAATATATTGAGTTTTTAGAGTCTTTGCTTTTTCTATATTATATTCCTTTATATCACTATGACTAAAAAAATATGTTTGAAGCTCACCCTCAATATTTTTTCTGTCTTGGTTAAGCTCGTAATTGTGCCTTAAAATGTCTAATTTAATTATATTATTATTGCTAATCTCAAGCTGCTTCTCCTTTGAAATTATGGTAGCCTGAAGATGGGACAAGATATTTTTCTTTTCAGCAAAAGTATCTAACATGGATATGGATTTTTTCCTTCCCTCTACGCCTTTTTTAATATTCTCCGTGAAGGGCTTAAACATTTTAGTTGATGGATTTCCACGAGTTCCACCGATTGTATTAGCTTTTTCCCTTAACTCTTTAGCAACTCCAGGAATTTTTGCAATATGCTTAAAGCCTGCACCCAGTAGCATAGACTGCAGGTTACTATCTTCCTTGCCAGAGCTTTTATTGAGTTCATTAAGACTTATGGTAAAGAGTTCTCTGTAGGCTGATTTATCTATATTATATAACTCTTTATTAGCTTTATTGTCTGTAGCATTATTATAAACTATCTCCGGATTACTAAATCCTTTTAAAAGTACATTTACGCCATTTCCATCATCTAATAATAAATCACATCGTACATCGTATTGGAATTTAGCTGGGGGTATACCGCTATTCTTTGAAAACCCAAAGGGGATATTTCTAAGTACCTGCATTAAGGTAGTTTTACCAGATCTATTTGCTCCACCAATAACTATTATGCCGCTACCCAATTCTTCCAGTTTTTCACCTTGAAACACTCCAAAATCTCTAATATCTAGCTGTGTTATTTTCAAATTCTCACCACCCCTACATTATTTCTAAAGCTTCTGCCAATTTTTCAATAAGCAATTCTCTAGCTTGTGATATAATATCCTGCATAATTTCTTCATCAAAATCAAATTTATCTTCATCTATATTTTCTGTATAAATTTGTTTTTTCCAAATGGATCCCCAATTTTTCGCAAGTTGGTTTTTATGCTCAGGGTCCTCAGTATACAAGTTAATTATTTCATCTAAATCCTTAAAAATAGAGTTTTGCATTTTTAGACTTTCAAAATCCTGCATAAGTGGTTTGGTTCTAAATATTATGGAATCTATCCACAGAAAATATTTTTGGGCGACCAGTTCTTCATTTATATCCTCTATAAACTGCTTATAATCATCTTCCGTCATGTTATTTATATCACCGTGCATATCAGTTCTTCCTTTTATTATAAGCTTCACAATATAGCCTTTAAATTCATCCAATAGATCTTCGTTTAAAGGCGTACTTTCCTTAGAATATGTATCTTCCTTTAAAGGAACAATCTCGCTATAAATTTCAGGAAGACTATATGTTAAACTACTTATCCTATCGTAAATTACTCGAAGTAAATCACTATAATTTTCTATTTTATTCTCATCACTTATTATTACTTCTACCCTTTTATACATAACTGTTGCTATAGGTATGAATTCCATATGGACAATTTCTTTCTTGCATGCTGTAACTAAGAAAACTCCCCCTACTCCCTGTTCTCCCATATCACGCCCTTGAGGAATCCCTGGGAAAGCTATAATAGGTTTCATAGTGCTTAAAATACTTAGTTTATGAATATGACCTAGAGCCCAATAATCTATATTAGGTACCACCTTAAGTTCCTCCAAAGTGCAAGGAACATAATTTTTATTATCCCCTTCTAAAGCAGTATGTAGCATTGCAATATTAAAAACATCATTATCCAATAAATAGTTTTCATATATTTTTTCTCTTTCGGATCGATGCTTATAAGATTTCCCAATAATTTTTGCTATAACTTTCCCTTCTTTGTATACCACAAAACTCTCTGCTTTATCAGCGCTTAATATATGAACATTTTGGGGCATAGCAAATAATTCCTGTGCATCATTTATAGCATCGTGATTACCGTAAATAGCATATACACTTATATCTTTTTCATTTAGTCTTTCGCATTGATTAATAAAAAAACTATTTCCTCTTACTGATCTTAAATAGCTATCATAAACGTCTCCACAAAGTAATATAAAATCTACCTTGTATGAAATAGCTTTATTACATATCCTTTCAAAGGCATCATAGACAGCGTCTTTACACAAGCCTTGAATTTCCTCCTGTGGTTTCCCATTTATATTAAGAAAGGAACCTAAATGCAAGTCTGCAGCATGAATAAATCGAAATGTTCCACTCATTACTTTACCACCCCCTAATATAGATTTTACCATAAAAACCAAAAGTAATATTACTACTACTCCATTAAGATTTTATTATTCCCTACAATATAAAAAAATTTAAGTTATAATAGTATCTATAAATATTTTAGGGAGGTTATTAAAATGAAATTTATAGATTTAAGAAGTGATACAGTAACGCAGCCTACACAAAATATGAGACAAGCTATGTTCACAGCTGAAGTTGGAGATGATGTTTATGGAGATGATCCAACTGTAAAAACACTAGAAGAGTATGCTGCTAAACTTGTTGGCAAAGAAGCTGCGCTATTTGTACCAAGTGGTACAATGGGTAATCAACTAGCACTTTTTACTCATTGCACTAGGGGTAATGAAGTAATTCTTGGTGATGATTGCCATATAGTAATGCATGAAGTTGCTGGTGCATCAATAATTGCTGGGGTTCAGCTTAGAACTCTAATGAGCAATAAGGGTGAATTAGATCCTAAAGAAATTGAATCTAAAATCAGAAAAGAGGAAGAAGACATTCATTATCCTAGTACAGGCCTTATATGCATAGAAAATGCTCATTCCTTCGGTACAGTAATACCTCTAAGTACAATGAAAAAAATTTACACCTTGGCAAAAGGGCATGAAGTACCTGTTCACTTAGATGGAGCAAGGCTTTTTAATGCTTCTGCTTACTTAGATGTGGATGCAAAAGAAATTACTAAGTATTGTGATTCTGTTATGTTTTGCCTATCCAAAGCTCTTTGTGCACCTATAGGTTCTATGCTTGCGGGCAGTAAAATTTTTATTGATAAGGCAAGAAAGAAAAGAAAAGTTTTAGGTGGAGGTTTAAGGCAATCCGGTATTTTAGCTGCAGCAGGCCTCGTAGCGCTTTGTGAGATGATTCCACAACTTAAAATAGATCATAAAAATGCTATAGTTCTAGGCGAAGAATTGTCAAAAATCCCTGGCATAGTAGTCAATAAGGAATATATCCATATTAATATGGTATTCTTTGATATGAGGAGTACTGGATTTAGTAGCGATAAATTAGTAGAGAAATTCTACAATAGAGGAATAAAAATTAATGGAGAAGAAGATGGATTAATGCGTTTTGTTACTCACAATTGGGTTTCTGATAAAGATGTTGAATTTGTTATATCCTCTCTGAAAGAAATTCTTACTCTTGGCTAATTTTTATAATTTTTTTATTATGCCTTATAGTATAATAAATAAAAAAAAGCATACAATAATCTTAGTAGATGATTTATTATGGTTGAGTCTAGAGTGCTCGTAGGCTGGAAATGGCTTTAGAGTATTCGGCCAAAGGTGTATGCGAGATCTGCTAAGGTTTTGTATATGCTGGAGGGAAGATTATTATGGGTTCTTAACAGCTGGATATGTGCCTAACCGTATATATATGGTTCTCCCGGATGTGTAATATTCGAGCTAAGATGATATAGGTTGCCGCAGGTTTTATTAACTTATAACTAGGGGTTATTCTTAATCGAGAGATTGTTTTTGGCCCCCAAGGTGTTCTATATTGTCGAGCAAAGATGTATATATGTGCTGTAATGCTTGTATGTTGTTGAAAGATTACAAATGGGTGTGTAGGTATGTATATGGGTTGTAGCGAAGACTGTTCTAAGTTGTCAAATAATCCCTAGGGTTAAAAGGCAAGTTATTAGGTACATGAAAATAAATAACAAGTCAAATAGGCTAGCATATTGACTTGTTATTTGTTTAAATGTATTTATAATAAACTTGCCTTTTTGTTTTTCAGTAATATATAAATCTGAAACCTTGTGGGTATTATTTTTTTATCATTTCTTTATTTTCACTCATAGGTTTACTAACATCATAATGGCCTTTGATAGTATCTACCTTTTTTCCGTCAACAAGAAATTGAACCTTTGTTATTCCTAATTCCTTATCTAAAACCAATGTGTTTATTATTGAAAATAAAGCCATTCCCTCACCTGCAGAGCCACCCTGCATTTTCTCACTTAAGTTACCTTTAAAATCAACATAAGCTATATGTTCTTTAATCTGCACATCTAGTACTTGTGCTCCAACAGGCAATGTTGCATACAATTTCCCTGCTCCTTCGCTCTTTGCACTAGGTCCTTTTACTAATTCCTCTACGATAGATTTAGCTGTAGGCTTTGTTATATTTCTTTTCTCTCCTACTAAGTACATAGCTTGATCATCACTAAAATACAACAGCACTTCACTACTTTTCACTTCTTCTTTAGGTTCTGATTTAGTTTCTTCTTTAGGTATTTCCTTAGTTCCTACTTTAGTAACTGCTTTTGGATCCTCTTTTTTTACCTCAGATTTCCCACAAGCGACCAATGTAAATATTACCACACTACATAATATTACTGAAACAATCCTCTTCATTTTTGTCACCTTCCTATTTACATCTCATGTAGCACACGCTACACGTATTGATTTTGCTTATTATATTAATCGTTGACAAAATATAAAAACATCTTAATTTTGTTAGCAATTATTTCTAATAATATCATAAATTATGATGTTATGTGGCAATCTTTTTTAAGAATTAAGTTTCTCTAATTGTACATACCATTTAGAATATGCATTTCCATATCCATCTCTATAAGTGCCTTTTGAATCCTTCACCATAACTATTGCTCTTTTATTTATTTTATAAATGAACCCACTATATTTTTTACCTGCATTCACAAAACTCACCTTTTGTCCTATTATTAAACCGTATTTTTGTGAAATTATCTCCTTTTGACTTGGCAATTGGTGATACACATCCGTATGGGCAAATAAGTTATTAACCATAGTTTTAAACCTAATTTTTTTGCAACTAGATTCTTTATAAATATGTAGTTCAATTAAATGGCATAATTCATGTTCTAATACTATTTGGAATGCCTCTAAGGAATCTTTTGTATTTATACCAGATACTATTTTGTCTCTGTCTACCTTATAATACTGAAAAAAGAATTTTATTCCCATCCTGATTTCATAACTTTCTTCTGCTTCCTGCAATAGTTTTATCTTTCTACTATACATAGTTTTTCCTGCAGCAGAAGTCATCCTAGTGGATAATGAAAATTTTAAGCTCCCTTTGAATCTTTTACTAAAGTAATCATAAAAAAATTCTTCATCATACAAATAGAATAAAATTTTCAAATCCTCATTTGACATGCATTGTATATTTCCATTTTTCACATTAATAGATCTTACTATAAATTTCTTTCTTATGCTATTTCTTTTTTCAATTATTTCTGACCTGCCATACTCTAAATCTTTTATATCTTCATTTATCATTACCTTACTTCCTTATTCTTAGGTAGATTCAAAAAAACAAGTAGTCAGTATATCTGACTGCTTATTTATTTCCATGTGCCTAACACTTAAAAACTCTAGTGAATTTTAAACAGTTTTTAAAATAGCGGTGTCAATTATAAAATTAAGTGTATCTTTAGGCTCATTAGAACTTTCCCTTAACCTATTAATAAATTCATCTTGCATTTGAATTACATCAACATTCTGCAATTCAAATTTTTCTTTGATTTCATTAATTTTCTTATCGATATTTTCTTTGTGAAAAGATAGTGCTATATTCTTTTTAATAGCCAATTTAAAAACTAACAATAAATTTAGGTATTCTTCTTTGTTTATTTCTAAATCATTCTTTCCTAATGCTCCATTTAAAAATTCTATAGATTTATTTAATTGATTAGTATACTTCTTAGTGTCTTCACTGCCTATGATAAATGCTAATATAGCTTTTACAGTGTATTTTATATTTTTTTCTAATTTATCTTCCACATTAATACCAAAAGCTCCGCTGGCAAATTGGTTCGACGCCAAAATCCTTAATAACTCATTTCTTTGGAAATTAGAATATTTATCATTGCCTTCTTTTAGTTTTAATAAATCTTTATAATAAAATGCTGTTGATTCAGAGTCTTCATCTAAACTTTCACAGGAAATGCCTAATTTTTTCGTTGTTATAACAGGTAAAATCTCTCTTATTCTTATTCCTATTATTGGATCTTCCATCTCTTCATAAAGAATAAAAGAAGTTTCTTTGAAAATTATACCAACTTTTTTAGAAATTTCAACAATTTTATTGCTCATTGCATCACGAAGTTCCCCTCGTTCATATTTGACTCTGTGTTGAAGAGATTCTATACGTTTTTTGTACCACATTTTTTCAATTAAATTCACATTTTCTTCTAGTTCAAGTTCATTAAGCATAATTATTCTTTGAATTCTATTGTTACCAACTTTTCCTTTTAAAGTTACAACCCCGCCCACTTCTCCTTTAATTTTAGCAAAAATTGAAAATGGTTCTTTATCATACATATATTCAATAGTTCTTGGGAATGTTGTTTCCACATTCATTTTACCCCAATCAATTTCAATGTCAGTAATTTGAGGATTTTTGATTCTATTAAATTGTCTAAGCACCTTATCTTCAATTCTCTCATCTGGGGAAATAACTTCTGCAGCACCATAGCTAATACGAGCTAATTTATTTATGAAATAACTGTTTACTGAAGTATCTATTCCAAAAGTAAATATTCGGCTTTCTTTAATGTTCTCTTCCACAAAATTCAATATCTCTTTTTCATTTTCAACCACATCATCTGTAAATAGGAATATTATATTTTCTTCTTTTTCACTTTCCCCAAGTAGTGCATATTTTATTGCATCAAAAATTGCTGCATCTTTTTCTGCTGTAAGTTCTTCAATCCACTTGCTAGCACTGCTTAAATTTTCTTCGTTAAACTCAACCCTCATCTCTTTAGAGAAGTAATTAAGCTTATCTCCAAACGCTGCAATATTAAAGGTATCTCCTAGTGTTAAATTTCTTAAACATAGTTGAAGCGCATTTTTACCTTCTATTAACTTATCTTCATCCATTGATATATCCAGCAGCAATATATAATTTTCTCCAGTCGGTTTTTGTTCTATTTCAATCTCTGGTATAAACCTTAAATATAAAATGCCCTTATCATCTCTCGGATAATCATATATCATTCCTGTAGTTTCTAATTTTTCTTGCTCTTCTAGTATTATTTCTAAATCTTGATCCATTTTTTGATTTTTTCCATCTAACGTTACTTTATATAAATTATTTTCTTCATATTCAACCTTGAGTTTATGCGAAGAACATTTAAATTTTAATTTTGTTAAGGATTCAACTAATAGGCTTAAAGTGAACTTATAATTTTCATTGGTGCTACTATCTTTATTAGATAGTAAACTATTATTAGTAGAAAGATTTATTGGAGTTATTATAGTTGGAATAATTAATTTTAAGTTTCTATTTTCATAACTAAGTTCTTCTATATAAGACACTTTAATTTTCACAACTTCATTAGGAATTATCTTGCCAATAAATATTCTAACTATATTATCTTTAAATTCTTCCAGCATAAAAGTGTTATTATCTTTTCCCTTAAGATTCTCGTATAGTTTATTTGCTTCTTCCTTATCTTGTATTAATCCCTTTATAGTCCTACCGCCAAGCACTGCTTCAAAACCAGATATAACGGCTCCATCTGGAATTGGGAAAGTATAAATTGCTTCTACATTATTGCTTCCTTTATTCTCATATACATGGTCAATAGTATACTCCGCAAATTCCCCACATAAATTTCCTCTTATATTAACTTCTTTTAAAATTATATTATTTTTCAATTCTTTTTTATGTTTATTTTTATTAATTGACATTGTATCCCTCCTGATTTTAATACCAAAAACTTCACAGAATTTTTAAAATATTATATATATATTTTATCATTAATTTCAAAATTAGTCTTTGAATTTTTGCAACAATTTTATTATTAAACGAAACTTCTAATAGTTCTATAGATTTTCGTCTTTTTTTTTTAACATCACCTGTTACGCTATAATACTGGCTTGTTATTTGTTTTTATGTGCATTATAATAAATAGGTATGTGCTATAAGAACATGCTATTAATTTAAGTTCTATTGAAAGGGGAGATTCTCTAATGAAAAATTGTATCGTAGCGCAATCAGGAGGTCCAACTTCCGTAATAAATGCTAGTGCTATAGGATTACTAGACGCAAATATGAATTCTCACTATTATGATAATGTTTATGCTGGTATATATGGAATACAAGGTATTTTAGACAACCACATTGTAAACCTATCCACCATTAACTATGATGATGTTAAAGGATTAAAATACACGCCTTCCTCTGGTCTTGGTTCTTGCAGATATAAATTAAAACCATTTGAAAAAAGCACCGAGGAATACATAAAACTCTTTGACATATTAGAAGAATATGAAATAAAAACATTCTTCTATATCGGGGGGAATGATTCACAAGATACTGTTCATAAATTTAGCGTTTACGCAACTGAGCATAATAAGGATGTAAAATTTATTGGCATTCCTAAAACAATAGATAATGATCTACCAATTATGGATCATACCCCAGGCTTTGGAAGCGCAGCTAAACTAATTGCCACTCAAGTTCTTGAAAACTTCCTAGATGCCGGTGTATATCCTACAAAAGGGGTTTTTATACTTGAAACTATGGGACGTGATACTGGGTGGCTCGCTGCTAGTGCTTGCCTTGCAACTATTAACGGTAACCCTGCTGCAGATTTTATATATCTACCAGAAGTAGCTTTTGATGTAGAGAAATTTTTGAAAGATGTCAGTAAAAAACTTACTGAAAAAAATCATGTTTTCGTAGTAGTATCTGAGGGCATCCGAACTAAAGAAGGTAAATTCTTAGGTGAAATGGGAGCAACATGCCTCGATAAATTTGGTCATGTTCAATTAGGTGGTGTTTGTGCCTACCTTAAGGATTTAATTTTAACTACGGGTACCGCTGAAAAAGTTAGAGTTTTAGAACTTTCTACAACTCAACGTTGTTCAATGCACTGTGCATCTCAAACAGATATTGATGAAGCATATGAAGTAGGAAAAGCCGCTGCTATTTATTCTATAGATGGAATAAGCGGAAATATGATAGGTATAAGAAGACTTTCAAACGATCCTTACACCTCTGCAACTTTTGCGCTCGATACTGTACATGTTGCAAATAACATTAAATACTTCCCTAAGGAATGGATAAATTCGGAAGGTAATAATGTTACGCGCGAGGCATACGAATACACCTTGCCATTAATAATGGGGGAACCAAAAATATCAATAGAAAATGGTCTTCCTAAATATACATTTTTAGAAGAATCCTTTAAATTTTAAAACAAAACCGTAACAATGTTAGTTTAATATTTCCTAAAGGTAATAAAAAAGGTAGATATTTTTGCTGTTGCAGAAATATCTACCTTTTTAGCTTTTAACTATCCTATGATAACGGGTTCTCGTTACCATATTTAAAATAAATTAATGAATTTAAAAATCTCTGGTATTTATTAATTTCAGAACTAACTTCGCGTCCTCTAAATATTACTATTGAAATAACTTCCCATAAAAATACCCAGCCGCCTATGTTAAATCCTTGTTGCAATGTTTCTAAGATTATGTTTTCACCAACTATTGTACCTAAAAAAATAGACATTGCTAGTAAACTAAATGATGAAACTAAATATTTGAATAACCTACTATAATTCCCCTTTAAAACTCTAATTTCTTGATGCAAATAAAAGGAATAATAAGTTTTAATACCTGCAATTAACAATTCTTCTCTGGTTACATCTTTTCCCTCTTTAGGTAAGTAGAAACATATATCTACTCCATGTTTAGCCGGAATATCTTCAAAACAGTTTTCAAGAAAAAGTGCTAAATCCGGATCCATATCTCTTTTTCTAAAAGGAGCACGATCCCATTCATTAAATATGTCAGTGTATTTATCTATAGCTACCTGTATAACATAATTTCCTGTACTAGTATTTTTCTCGTAAATTTTTTGAAGATAATCACTTTTTTTAGCTTTCATGGGTTTTTCCTTTCCTCTATTATTCATGTTCTGCAAAATGTTTTGCATATTATCAACCTTCCATAACCAATTCAGTTATGACTTATTATACAACTTTTATTCACAAGAGCCAAAGGTCGCCATTCTAGGTAGTTTAGCGATTACCTAAACTATTCGAGTAATCCTCTAGTTTTCATTAAAGTCCTTATGTTTAGACTGTCATTTGCAAATATTTGAAATTTTACAGTTAATTATAAAATTAAATTCAAGTACCAGTTTAAAATTTTATCGCCCCAAATTATCATTAAAAAAGCGGCTATTACAATAGATGGACCAAAGGGCATTTCTGCTCTACCATTCTTTTTCTTGAATCTCATTAAATAAACACCCATTATTCCCCCAATTATAAAAGAAAAGAACATCATCGCAATGGTTAGTTTAAACCCTAAAAACAAACCACAAAGCCCGCAAATCTCTGCATCTCCCCAACCCATACCCTCTGTCCCAAGAATAAGTTTTGACAATAATATAATAAAGGTAATTGTACCTGCTCCGAGTATCCCTCCATAAATGTATGTAACTATTGATTGTCCCATGTAGATATTCACTCCTAGCAAAACAATACCCATAGCAATAGCCAACCATGTTGTAGTGGTATATACTTCCATAGTATCATAATCTATCATAGCTATAACTATTAAAAAAGGTATAAGTATTAAATACCGTGCTAGATAAATACTGGCTCCATATTGAAAATAAGTTAATAAGAAAAATATAGCTGTTGTAAGTTCTACCAGTGCATATCTACTAGATATCTTCTCTCCGCAATTTCTACATTTGCCCCTTAAAAAAATCCAACTGAATACTGGTATAAGATCATAAGGTTTAATATCACTGCCACAAGAAGTACAGTGCGATGCGGGGTATGCTATATTTTCTCCTTTTGGAATTCTATATATACATACATTTAAAAAACTTCCTATTAATAATCCTAAGATAAAAATAATTATTCCGAAAATACTTTCCATAGGTAGACCTCCTTGAATTTGCTTTTATATTTAAATACAAAGAAGCATTTATATTAATCTATTGTAATATAAATTTTTAACTCTATTGTATTTATTTTCATTATAACTTTAACATATATATGCAAATAATAACATTCAAAATATAAGTTAATGATAATTAACTCCGCGAAATAAGATGTTTTAGGAGGATTACTTTACTATAAAGTTTTTTTCAATTATTAATGCAACGTAATCTTGTGAATGTAAAATAATTCAAAGTCCAAAGTCATTAAAACTTTGGACAAATAAATAAGACTACAGATATGCCTGTTATTTTGCGGGAGGATAAACTCCCTTTTGTTTAGGATACAACTGGGCGCCGCCAACTGTAACAAAAACATTGTCATTACCATCGATTTCAACAAAAAACTCACCATCAGTAACTGCCTTAACATCAGGCTCTACTTGAAGATAATCCGTTATTTCTTTGCCTAAATGACTTGGCTTAAAGTAAGTTGCTTTTGTTATGCCATCCTTAGCAATAAGAGTATTTGTGGCATCACCAATAACCTTTGCACTAGCTACATCAACTTTCGCTTTAGCATCCTTTTGTACCCCACTAAACTTAGGCACCGCAATTGCCGCTAAAATCCCAATAATTGAAATTACAATTATTAGTTCAATTAGGGTAAATCCTTTTTTCTTTTTAACATTTTTCATCATTCTTTGTTTCCCCTTTTGTTATCTTTTTATTTTAACTCCTTTTGAGAGCTAATAACTTTTAATTGAGTTGAGTTTTACATGTGAGACCCGCTTTATAGGACTCTGTATTTCTTCCATAAATAAGTAGCCAATTTATAGAAGAACTATAAACTGACTACCATGGTTGCATTTACAATGTTATCCTTATTTATTATTTATATACATATTTGTATGCATCAGTTTCTGCTCATATTAGTTAAGTAAAAGAAATCTAGATGCTATTAAAAAAATAGGAAAGCCATGGACTGCTATTTCAACCCATGGCTTTCCTACACTACATCAAATCCATATTTTTTATCAACTATTTTACAATTAAAGTCATACCTTATTAGCTTAAAAGACATATACAAGTCCCCTGAAGCTCCTAGTAAATTAATCAGGAATATTATACCCCCCAGCCAAATAGGTATCAATAATGTTATAATAGACAGTACTGTTAAAGGTGCCATAAGGATGATTAGAAATTTAGTGCGATCTATAGGTAGCTCAGATATTTCCTGGGTATATGCATAAATGCCTTTGAATCCATACCTAACTTTACCACCAAAAGCTAAAAATGCTAATCCATGTATACTCTCATGGGCAATTGATATAGGAATCATAAGAAGCAACACATATATGTAAAAATTAATGATTAAGTTTGACGTTGGGTAAAAAATAAAAGGTTTTAGAAAGAAATTATCTAGTATGTTATTTGCGCTACTCCCCAAGAGCTTTACGGTTATAAATGTTATTAAAATGCATATTACATGCGTTTTCCACGTAATTTAAAAAGACATGCCATCACCTCTTTTGAAAGTATTGACATGTCTTTAAATTGTTAAACTATTTTTATTATTTATTACTTTAATTATTTGCATAATATATAGTTGGTGTACTGGCACTAGGTAACACAACCGTACTTATGTTATCAAGTACAACTTCATATGTTACACTATAATTTTGTCCGTTAGCATTATTTGTTACTTTATACTTTAGCATCCCCTTATCCGTAGCAGTCAAAAAAGATAAATCTGTTAGCATATCACCTATGGTTATTTCACTGACTAAAGTTTCATCACTATTTTTCCTTACTTGCTTTACTAAGTGATTACCTGTGTATGCTAATACATAATAATTAACATTCACATTTTGTTCTTTAACAATTGTTTTGTCACTATTTATTATTTTAGCACTTCTAATATCTTTTTTAATATAATCTCCAACTAGTCTAACAACTTGTTGATTATTCATTTGTATATTAGTTTTTTTGAAATATCTATTTCCAAAATCTCCAATAGAAAAAATTAAAGCTATAGCCATTATCATTATTGGAATTGTTACAACCAATTCCAATAGTGTAAATCCCTTTTTATGAAAGCCCTTATTTTGATTCATTTAATATTACTCTCCTCTAATCGCTTCATCCAACGGAACAAAGGTAGATAGCGTTGTTTGGTTGTCACCACTTTTATCAAAAGTAAACACCGTACCTTTAATGCTTCCAGGTGTTAGTATTGTTATGCCCTCAGAATCTTTCAACGTCATTGTAATCATCTTGCTTGTTTGAACTACACCTGTAGTCGAATTACCTTTTATTGCATTCCCAATTATATTTTCAGCAGAAGAAACATTTATAGTCCTATTACCATTAACATGAATATTTTTTAAGCTACCTGTAATAACTGGTAAAAATGCAACTAATACTATTGAAATTATTGCAAGCGAAGCGATTTCTTCTACTAATGTAAACCCGCTTTGTTTTGAAACAGTTTTCATAAACTCACTTCCTAAAAATAATTATTTTTTTTATTTCCAATAGGAGATTTCGTATCTATCTGAATTAACAGATAAAGATGGCAGATTGCTAGGTAACTTTATTACAAATCCGCTATTAGTGACGGTAACTGTATTTCCAATAACAGCGCCTGTAATCTTTCCACTATTTAAAGTAATATCTGCATTAGGTGCATATAAAATTTGTGAACCTAAAAAGCTTCCACCATCAAAAAGAATGGATGTTCCTATGGAGGTTAAATTTCCTATAATTGCACCTGATCCAGTTAATATAATCTCCCCTGTGCCCCATGTTACAGAACCGTAAATATGAGTTTCAGCAGCCATAGTAAATGGAGTAGTATTATTACAATAAAATTGTAATTTGTTTTTATCTCCATTTGATTTTCCATCGCTGTTAACATATCCTTTTAGGTTAATACAATAGTCCACATATAGATTAACTTTATTACCTCCAGTAATTACAATTTTACCTTGTTTCATGTTTAAATTTTTTATTCTTATATTTCTATCCCCTGTACTTGTATTAATAGTTAGAGTAGTGTCATCTAATATTTCAATTTTTTCATAACATCCATCAGTGCTAATATTTACGCTACTAGCACCATTAATCGTAATATTACCCATATTTGCAAGACCATTTGGGAAGCTTGGCATAACTGGCGTTGGGTAATTTCCAACAACAGTGTTAGGTGAATTCTCTACGGGTACAAGTTTAATCCAATTTCCTTGCTTTTTTACTACTGCACCTTCTAATTCACCATTATTCCCAGTATTAGGAATTATAATTTTATGACCGCTAGTAATTACATTCTTATAATACTTAATTGAATTAGCAGCTATAGAGTTGGTCCCAATATCTCCATCCACACTACCGCCATTAAGAATAATACTACTATTAGCAAAAATAGCTGTTGTAATGATTGTAGGTGATATAGTATTTTTAAGAACAACTGTAACTGTATCTGTAATATATTTTGGACTTCCACCGGAATCTTTACCATTATTAACTTTACCTGTTGATTTAATTAGTAATTTTCCATCTGTTATAGTTGGTATTGTTATGTTGAAATTACCATTACCAAAAATAGTATTATCAGAATGGAGTGGCAGTTGAGATACCAATGTACTCACATCCTTACTGTTCATAGATTCTATATATTTAGCCGCAGCTTCCGCCCCCGCTCTTGCTATATAATATGCTTGTGTCTTTTTTTCTTGATTCCTTGCATTGTTAGCTTCCCAAACTACACTCGTTCCTAAAGCCGGACACAAGATAAGTAAAACACCAACTATAGCAATTACCAGTAATAAAGAAGATCCCTTATGCTTTTGTAACTTTATATTTCTGCTTCTAGACACTAATATCAAGCCCCTTAATTAAACAAATTACTTTTCCCAACATTATCATCCTTAAAATCATAGCTTGGTTTGTTTTTAATAGTACCTTCAGTAGAATAGTAGTTCAAAACAATAGTTGCTTGTGTCCCCTTGCTTTCTCCCTGTATTGAAGACATACTTATATCAACTATCTCAGCCAATCTACTATCCCCTTCTATGTCACTAATGAAACTTAAAACAGATGAATAATCACCGTTAATTATAACTGTTACTGGTACAAACATTAATTTATGATTAGTACTGTCAATAGAACTATCTACTTCATTGGTATTGGTATTGGCATTTGCAGTGATGTTTGCAGAATTATTCACACTACTTTTGGAAGAATAATTTACACTTTGCCCAAAGGCAACAGAAATTAGTTTAATTTTATTCTTAGTGGCAAAAGTATTTATGCTATAAGATATCTCAGGATTTCTTTCATTTTCAGGAAGCACCTTTACTGATTCATTATATATATTTTTAATATCTTCTAGCTTTTCAGTATTACTTATATTCGAACCATTAAATTTTTCAATCGAATCACATTCTATCTTTTTATCACTTATGCTTTGATTTACAATCTTTATTTTTTGGCTTATTGGTTTTAGAAAAAGATTGTAATATGGATACAAGATTACTAAAATGGTTCCTACTATAACCAGAAGTTTCTCTCTCTTACTAAAATTGCTCAATAAAATCACCTCAAAATTCTAAATGTGCACTCTCGGAAACTCTTAAGGTACTGCTAACTCTTGATTCATTTTGCTCAAAAATCAACTTCACCTCAAAAATTCGTGGTGCCTCATATTGTACGAATAACCTAGAAAATTTAAGCTATTCGTATTACTTTTAATCTTTTTTACTTAAACATTGTGAAATAAGACTTGACAGCTAGTAAAAATTCGCAAAATTAAATATGTATATTTTTTTACATTATTTCATTTGCGAGGAGTGTTTTTATGTTAACTGTTAAGGTTTCTCATTCTCAATATCAATATTTTCTTGAAACATTTTTAGAAAAATTCTATATTCAAACCAATCAACAAATCACTTTGTTTGAGCGTAGTTCACAAATAACTAAAATCTGGTCTACCGACCTAACCGGAATTGTCCCTCTAATAGAAAGTACTTACTCTAAATCTAATCAAGGGGCTCCGCCCAAAGATGCGGTAGCATTACTCAGGTCACTTATTATCATGGCTTATTGTAAAGAAACTAGTATATCATCTTGGGTAAAAACATTACGTTCAGACCCTTTCTATTCAATTTTATCTGGCTTTATACCCGCTTGCTATTCAGACTCTAAAGCCGAAGGCATACATGTTGACCGAATTCCTGGTGTAGGTACTTTTTATGATTTTATGGATAGGCTGATTCATAAGGATAAGATCCTTAATAAATCCAAACTGCGTAAAATTAAACGTAAACCACGTAAAAAACAAAAGAAAAACCAAAAGATGAATAACTCCAAGTCTGGTGTAGTTGACCGTTTAGTTAAAAGAATCTTAAAATATGATAATTCAAAGCTCCTTGACAGAAGCGAATCCAAAATGAACAACATACTTAAAGAATTATTTGTTATTCCTTCTTTATCAATGGGTATTTTGGGCGATCCTTCTAAACTAAATATTGCTGGCGACGGAACCTGTATGCCAACACAGGCTTCGCCTTACGGTAAAAAAGTTTGTGATTGCAAACTTAAACCAGGAGAACATTGTGACTGTTATCGAAAGTTTACCGACCCCAGTGCTAGCTGGGGTTGGGATAGCTTTAATGAACATTATTACTATGGTCATACCTATCACGGATTTACTGCCTGTGATAGCTTTTACAGCCTACCTATCCATATTAAATTTGTTAGCGCGGCACGCCATGATGCTGTTACTGGCGTTTATGCACTTAAAGAACTTGTGGATTTATATCCTGAAATTAAATTTCATTCTGTAGCCTTAGATTCTGCTTATGATGCTAATGCTTTTTATCTTTTATGCATGCATTATGGAATAAATCCTATTATTGATTTAAATTCACGTTCTTCAAAACCTTCATCAAATAGTGAATTTGTTAAACTTGATAAGAATGCTATTCCACACGGAACTGTTTGTGGACATCAGCTTCGTAATTGGGGAATTATTAGTAAACAATATAGACATAAATGGTTATTCCCAGTTCAATGTGAAAACTGTGAAAAATGTCCTATGAAAAGCAATAAATCTTATTACACTAAAACATTAGACAACCCAAGGTATTTCACTCCAATATTAAGAGGTTCAAAACAATGGAAATCTCTTTATAAAAGACGTTCAACTACTGAAAGATGTTGGGATAGAATAAATAACAATTTTCATGCTGAAGATGCAATTATTTATTCTGTTGGGTGTAGAATAACAAGGGTATTTCTTGGTGCATTTTGCTGTTTCATAGATGCTTGGGCATCAGAAAGATTAATAGCCCTTGCCGATATTTTCCCAACTCTTAAAAATATAGCTGCGTAATTTAAAATAAATTTCAATTCAATAACCAGCCTACGGCTTTTTTAAAATAGTGTATAAAAAAGTCTTTTTGTCATGTCCGTAATTAATTCAAATATAACTTTTCATTCAAATAAGCACTTTTAATACTTAAATATGGAAATTGTTAATTATTGTTTTCCGACTATACTACTAAATATATCTATTCACTTATCTCTATAGTAAATATATACCCTTTTGTCTTAATATCAGGGTTATTTATGTTACCAATTTTAGCTATTGGATACTCAACTGACATTTGAAGGTTTGCAGCAAAAGTACTAATTGAAGCATAATTTGTTGAAGCTCCACCTATCATTATTGTTCCCTTTGAATAATTAATATCTGTAAGTGATACATCAACCGGAATATATTTTTCAAGATTTTTAATTTTGTTTGTGACACTTACCTTTTGCTTTATTAATAACTCTACTTCATTATTATATAAGTTATAGTTTTTGATATCTGACAAAATCTTTTTGTTTTCTTGAACTACTTCGTAATTGTCAGCAATTTCAGTTTTAAAATCCGATTCATCTGAAATAAGCTTCTTCAAATAAAGCTTGGGAACATATACAATTGTAAAGAGTATTGCAAGAACTATAATTCCCATGGAAATATAGTTCTTGACTTTTAATTTCCTCTCTCTTTTAACCTTTAGTTCGTAGGGTATTAAATTTAATTCAGACATGAGTTACTCCTTTCTAAGTAAAAGACCTAGGGTGCCAATAAAATGTTTTATATTGCAATCAGTAGGAATTATTGTCTTCACTCCAATACTTTTAGCATCATCTAAAATATATACAGAGCAGTTAAAATAATTACTAACGTATTCACTTAAACCATTAATTACACAACCTCCGCCAATTAAATATATACTATCCAAATTACCCTTAGTTTTACCTATTGTAAAGAAAGTGACTATTTTTTCTAAAGCTAATAAAACATTATTAAAAAGTGCTTTTATTCTGCCTTCAAGTTCATTATCATCTTTATTTTCTATAAAATTAATATTTTTTTCTAAATATTCAAATGCACTAATGTGCTCAATGTTTTCTTTTTTAATAATTTCCTTGAGTATATTATTTATACCAAATGGAATTTCTCTTTCAATAAAAAGTTTTCCTTTATCTAATATTATTATATTGGTATTGTTACTACCAATATCTATAACTCCAATATTCTCTAATGAAGTACTCTTTTTTGAAGCATCTTTAAACACTCTACGTGTACAGTTAGAAGAAATATCTATTGCTACAATCTCTAAATTTAACATTCTAGAAATTTTAACTAATTGGTTGATTTTTTCTTTAGGTACAGCCGAAATTAAAAGTCTTAATGCTTTTTTTTCTGTGGTATCTATTTTCTCTATAATTTCATAATCGATAGTGTATTCGCTTATATCTCTTGGGAGATACTGATCCATTTCCCATTCAAGTGAAGTTTTTATTCCTCTATCATCCATTATTGGCATTTCTATATGTCTTGATATAACCTCTTGTCCATGGATAGTAAAGGCAATCTCCTTTGTTCTAATGTTATTCTTCTTTAAAAACACTCCAAGTGAATCCTTGATTTCTTCAAGATTCACTATTTTATCATCTTTAATGCTACCCTCTGAGGTTTTTATAGTTTCAAATAACTTAACTTGTTTTTTATTACCTATCATTATTTTCATATTGGTAGAACCTAAGTCTAAAGCAATTCTATCCTTTTCAAACACTTAATTCACCTCATGTTTAGTAATAAAATTTCATTCAATAATAAGCTTAACCAAAGCATTGAATAACCTTGATTAAGCTAAAAACCTTAAATAATTAGTTAGATGTTACCATTCCATTACTATCAAGAATTATATGATCTTTGCCAGCAGCTGCAATCACCTTTAATTGTGCTAATGTTGTGACCTCAGCAAATTCACTAGGTTTTACCTCTATAACTTTTCCAGTTCCAGTTCCTATAATTGCATCTAATCCAAGTTTAAAAGTACCTGTATCTGCAATTTGTGCAGTTTCATGATCAGCATTGTAGGCTGCTGCTGCATTCACTATAATTTTAGCATCCGATATAGCCTTAGCTTTCTTAGCACTGTCAGAATAGCCTGTAATTTTTGGCACCAAAATAGCACCTAGTATAGCAAGTATTGCTATAACTGCAATAAGTTCGATAAGTGTAAATCCTTTTTTCTTCTTTTTAATAATCGTTTCAATCATTTTATAATTCCTCCCTTTTCATATAATATTTATATTCATCAAAGTATTAGCTTTGATAATTATCAAATTTAGACCCTTTAGACCCCTACTGCATCATACATGCCAAAGATAGGTAGTATTATTGATACCACTATAAATCCGACTACCATTGCTAATCCTATTATTATAAGGGGTTCTATTAAAGCAGTCATTTGTGCTGTAGCGTTCGCTACCTCATCATCATAAAAATCAGCCGTTTTCTTTAAGACCTCATCAATATTACCAGATTCTTCACCTATTTTGATCATTTGAGTAAGCATCAGTGGAAAGATTTCCCTAGTTGACAAAGCATCACCAAGACCTATCCCTTTTTTAACTTCTTCTTTAATAGAAAAAAGTATATCACTAATTGTCCTACTATTAAGGACCTTCGCGCAGGTTTCTAAACTTTCAATCATTGGTACTCCACTAGATAAAAGTATTCCAAATGTTCTAGCAAATCTAGCTGTTACAATCTTTAAATATAGCTTCCCAAATATAGGCATTTTCATAGTATATCTATCATTTCTCAATTTTCTCTTACCCTTATTGCCCAAAATTTTAAACAATAGAAAAGTAAATAACATAATTAAAGTTACAGCTATTATATTTTCTCTAAAAAAATTACTGATGCCCATAACAATTTTAGTAGGAAGTGGAATTTTTCCTCCTGCGTCTATAATCATATTTGTAAATGTAGGCACCACAAAGATTACAATCCCAGTTACAACAATAAATGAAAAAATAACAATAACCTTTGGATATGTTATGGCCTGCTTTATTTTTTGCTGAAGTTTATGCTCATTCTCATAATACTTAGCTAATGTTCCCAAAATTGTGTCCAAATTCCCGCTAGTTTCTCCAACCTCAACCATATTTACTAGCATATCTGGAATATCTTTGTGTTCTCTAAGGGATATTGAAAAAGTTTTACCCTTTTGTATCTCTTCGCTCACAACATATAAAACTTTTTTAAGCTTTGGATTTTCTGTCTGTTCTTTAACTATATCTACAGCCTTAACTATACTGATTCCCGCAGAAACTATAACTGAAAACTGTCTGCAAAATATTGATATATCCTTTGTACTAACCATTTTAAGAGAGCTTAAATCTACATTTAAGGATTTCTTATATTCTTTTATTCTAACAGGATAATAGCTTTTTTCTCTAAGCATCATAGTTACAGCTCTTTCATTTGAGGCCTCCATTTTACCTTTTAATGAAACACCTTGAACATTTTTTGCCTCATATACGAAAACTGGCACTCGTACACCCCCTTTATAGTTAGCACGACTGCTAACTATCCTTTGAAAAAGCTATTTTTATTAATTCATCTATTGTAGTTTCACCACTATAAACCAACTCCTCACAGGACTTTTTAAGGGTTTTCATTCCATTTCTAATGCTTATATCTTTAATTTGATCTATGCTTTTGTTAAGTAGAATGCTTTCCCTTATTTCTCTAGTAATTTCCATAATCTCATAGACACCTGTTCTGCCCGAAAACCCACTGTTATTACAGTAAGTACAACCCTCGCCCTTATAAAGCTTTAGCTTCTCTTGCTCTTCTAATCCTAATATTGTTTTTTCATAACTACTAGCTTCAAAAGAAGTTTTACAGTGCTTACATATCCTTCGCACAAGTCTTTGTGAAATAACTCCACTTACCGAAGTTGCCACTAGGTATGGTTCTATTCCCATGTCCGAAAGTCTTACTACTGCTGAGGCTGCATCGTTGGTATGAATAGTGCTTAAAACTAAATGTCCTGTAATAGCGGACCTAATCGCTATTTCCGCTGTTTCACTATCTCTGATTTCACCTATCATTATTATATCTGGGTCTTGTCTTAAAATAGATCTAAGGCCTGACGCAAAGGTTAGTCCCGCCTTAATATTCACATTAACTTGATTTATATCATCTATTAAGTATTCTACTGGATCTTCTACAGTTATAATATTAGTATTTTCCTTATTCAAATCACTTAAAATACTATATAACGTGGTAGACTTACCACTTCCTGTAGGCCCTGTTACTAAAACAATACCGTAAGGGCTTTTAATTATACCTTCTACCTTTTCTAAGTCATCTTTACTTAATCCTAGTTGTTTCTTAGATTTAAGAAAGTTTTCTCTGTCAAGCACTCTAATAACCACTTTCTCTCCATAAACCGTAGGAAGAATAGATACACGAAGATCGTAATCTTTTTTCTCTATATTCATTAGTATTCTTCCATCTTGAGGAAGTCTTTTCTCTGCTATATTCATGTTACCAAGTATTTTTATTCTTGTTACCAATGCAGCTAAGGTTTCCTTGGGAGACTTCAATACTTCATGAAGCTCACCATCGATTCTATATCTAACCCTAACATACTCATCAAAGGGTTCTATGTGAATGTCACTAGCCCTGCTTTTTACTGCATTTTTAACTAGAGAATCTACAAGCCTTACCGCAGGAGCATTCTTAATGTTTTCAAGACTATCAGATTCCTCCACGCTAAGTCCCTTTATATCACTTTGAGTTTGAGATTTTACTAGTTCATTTGCTGCCTTTTGAACATATTGCGACGAGTAATATCTATCTATAGACCTTTTAATGGCTGTTTGAGTTGTAATTAAAGGTTCTACCTCATAACCTGATGATATGCCCACATCATCGATTGCAAATACATTTAATGGGTCTGCCATAGCAACTTTGATTTTATTGTCTTCTATATCTATAGGAATCAAATTGTATCTAAGAGCTAGACTTTCAGATATACATTTAACTGCTTCCATATTTACAACAGTTCTTTCTAAATCTACTCTCATAATTCCTAGTTGTATTTCAAGTACATCTATTATTACATCTTCCGTTAAAATATTGTCCTCTATAAGTTGTTCTCCAAGTCTTTTCCCAGATATTCTTTGTTTTTTCAAAACTGATCTCAACTGTTCTTCAGTTATTTTCTTGGTTTTAACAAGTATATATCCTAATTTCTGTTTATTTTGAAGACTCATATTTCCCCACTCCTAATCATGTTTTCACTGTTATTAAATTTCTCATTAATAGCTTCATAACACATTATATAATATTTAGTACGCTAAATTTAAATACCCCTTTGACAGTATATGTACTCATATCAAAAATATTTACGGATTTTTTATTTTTTTTAAATCCAATCACAATACCCGCCATCAGTGCATTCCTTATTTTGCAAATTATACGCATAGTTTTTTATGAATATTCAACATAATTATAAAGAAAACGTTAATTTTGCGGGATAAATTAATATCCCTATATCTCCTTTTCATAAATATACTTTATTAATTAATATGTTCATCATTTAGAAATGGGTTTTAAAAAAATCTTACAATAATATTAATTATTATTGTAAGATTTTTATTTCCGCTATTATTCGACAATAAGCTTTATAAATGCATGCTTATTATAGTCAAACAATCCTCGAGTAGTAATTTTAACTTCAGGTATTACTGGAAGCGCCATAAAAGATAAGCTTACAAAAGGGTCATATTCCTCTCGTACTCCAAAGCCTCTGGCAATTCTACTAAGCCTATTTAGGTGCTCTGACACCATATATGGGGACTCAAAGGTCATTAGCCCCGCAATTGGCAAGCTTAGCTGAGCAATAACTTTCCCCTCAGACACCATAGCTATACCTCCACCAATCGAAACAAGAGTATTAACTGCCACCTCCATGTCCTTATCATTATCTCCAATGACTATAAGGTTGTGAGAATCATGGACTATTGTTTGTGCTATGGAGCAATGCTTTAATCCTAATCCTTCTATAAATCCAATAAAATGCTTACCTGTATTATGATGTCTTTCAATTACTGCTATTTTTAATACATCTCTTTCTGCCACTCTCTTTATATAACCAAGTTCACTTTCTGTTTTCCTCTGCACCAATTTAGTTCGCAAGGAATTCGGAATTAATTTTATCACATTTACAGCTTTAGCATTACTTTTAACTTTGAAAATTTCACTATCTATAAAATCCATATGCATGGACGATTTTATTTTTAAGTCTACATGTTTTGTGCCCGGTAATTCTTTATACTCTTTACCATTTTTTATAACTTTCATTATATTTACGCCCTTTAAGTCTTCAAATAGCACTAAATCTGCTTTATATCCTGGTGCTATAGCTCCTCTATCCAACAAACCATAACATTTAGCTGCATTAAATGAGGCCATTATAAACGCATTTATAGGATTAATTCCCTGCTTTATAGAAATTCTAATACAGTTATCTATGGAGCCACTCTCTAGTAAATCGTCTACATGTCTATCATCCGTGCAAAATAAAAATCTTCCGAAGTTATTCTTGGTAACAGCGGGAAGAATGTCCTTTAAATTTCTTGCAGCTGATCCTTCTCGCAGCATTACGTACATTCCCCTACTAACTTTTAGTAAGGCTTCTTTGGCATTTTCGCTTTCATGATCTGTTCTTACACCGCAGCTTAAGTATGCATTTAACTCCCTAGGCGATATATTAGGACAGTGACCATCTATATGTTTGTGCTTTGCTATATCTATTTTTTTTAATATATTTTCATCCTTATTTGTAACTGCGGTCACATCCATTACTTCACCGAGACCTAAAACTAGCTTATTATTGATTAATTTCTCAAAATTATTAGCATTAAGAACGAATCCACTATCCTCAAAGTTTGTTGCCGGAACACAAGAAGGTAGCATAAAAAAAACATCTATAGGTGCTTTTTTACTATTATTTATCATAAAGTGAATACCGTTCATTCCTTCTACATTAGCTATTTCATGTGGATCTGCTATTATTGTAGTTACACCTTTTTTAATTATCACCTCCGCAAACTGCTTGGGCATAATCATGGAGGATTCTATGTGTACATGCGAATCAATGAATCCCGGCGAAACATATAAATCTGAGCAATCAATTTCAGCGATTCCATCGTATTCACCAATTCCTATAATAGTATCGCCTAGTATAGCAATATCCCCTCTATCTATATTTTCAGTAAACACATTTATAAAATTCGCATTCTTTAGCACTAAATCTGCTTTAACCCTTCCCATCGCTGCATCAATGTTTCTCCGAGTCTGCTCCATATGCTTCCCTCCTCTAATAATTTTAAAACACCCTTCTATTAAATTATTATGGAAATGCTTACAGTATTCCTCATTACTAAGTTAATCCAAAATTTTTTAGCAATCGAGTAGGAGCTAAATAATTAGTTTATTTAGCGACCTCTCACACCACCGTGCATACCGTTCGGTACACGGCGGTTCAATAAGAATTAATGTTTTAATAAATATGTCTCAGATATAGAAACTAATCCTATATTTTTAAGGTATTTATTGGTCAATGTTTTGTTTAATATAGGGCTATTGGATGTTCTCCAATAGCTCTTCCTTGTGTTTGTATATTGCCAGGCTTTATTCTTGTTCAAGCCTAATTTAACAAGGTTTTTATATTTGGTTTTAATCTTTTTCCATTGTTTCCAAAAACACATTCTAATCCTTCGCCTTAACCATTCATCAAGTGTTTTGAGAATGCTTTTAATATCTGCGATAGCAAAATAATTTACCCATCCAACTATCACTTGCTTAAGTTTCATAAATCTATATTCCATGCTCATCGCATTACTTCTTGAAGTTAATTCCTTTAGCTTTGCTTTGAATTTACTTATAGGTTTTTGAGGAACTCTCATTCTGTATTCACCTTTTGCTCGGTAAAACGAAAATCCTAAAAATTTAAGTTTCCAAGATCTATCTACTGTACTCTTTTCTTTATTCACTTTAAGCTTTAATTTTTCCTCAATAAATCTTGTAATACTCTTCATTACTCTATTTGCTGATTTCTCACTTTTAACATATATATTAGCATCATCAGCATACCTACAAAAGTTTAGTCCTCGCTTTGTTAGTTCTACATCAAGTTCATGTAACATTACGTTACTCAATAATGGGGACAAGGGTCCACCTTGAGGTGCTCCTTCTTCAGTATTCATAAATACCCCATTTATCATCACTCCACTTTGTAGATACTTTCGTATCAGAGAGATTACTCTACTATCTTTAATATCTTCCGATAGTATCCTTATTAATTTATCGTGATTTATCGTATCAAAGTATTTAGAAAGGTCTATATTTACTGTCCATGTATGTCCAGCATTAATATATCCCCTACATTTTTCAACAGCTTGCTTTGCACTTCTTAAAGGTCTAAAACCATAGCTATTATCTGAAAATTTGTTTTCATATATTGGTATTAGAACTTGTGAGATTGCTTGTTGAACAACTCTATCTACTACAGTAGGTATTCCAAGTAGTCTTATTCCCCCATCAGGTTTGGGTATTTCCACCCTTCTTACTGCTTGAGGTCTATATCTGTTTTCCAGTAATGATTGCCTTAATTCTTGTCCATGCTCTTTTAGGTGTTGTAGAAGTTCATCTACCGTCAACCCATCAATACCATGACTTCCTTTATTTGCTTTTACTCTTTTATATGCTTTATTCATATTATCTCTCGACGATACTTGTTCGAGTAAATCATTACCGTATCTATTCACATCGTTTCTTCCTTCTTCTGACATAGGAGAAATACTATGCACTTCTACGTTACCTTTAAGTTCCACTTTATTCTCTCGTAGAGAGCCTTCTTTATGAAGTTGTCTGCTTTCATCATATTTCTTCGTATCTTTCAAAATTTCAAAACCTCCTATTGTTCAGTCCTTCCCACGCTAACGCGTTTAGCATGGTACTATGACGTCTGCTGACTTCTGATAGTTCAGCCATACATCACTGTATAGTTTGTTATTTCTAAATTCATATCCACAACTTACCTATCAGATCTCCCCGGGTAAGAACGCAATCTTTCACTCCATCTATCTGCTACATTTACATCGCCTGTTTCGAATAGTTTTGGGCTTCATTTTGTATTGCAAACTTACCCACAAGCATATGCCTTATATGTAGTTTCTGTTCGTCAGACCAGAGTTTCGCCGCCGACTTCCTTCAAATTCCACCTCGCGGTGGACACCCTTGTCTTAAGCTATGCACTTGGCACTATTAACCCGTGCTAGGGACTTTCACCCATTAGATTGCGCCCATGCCGGGCGCACAAGAACAAAATCTCCCTACGGTCGAGTATTAAAGTGATGCTCCACAAATAGTGTGGCATCACCTCTTAATTATCATATCTGAACCACATTCTATACACAAAACAATAGGACTACCACTTTTCTTGTCATATTCTTCAGGCGTATAACATTCAAACGCAACAAAGTCAGGCACTTCTTCTTCAAACCCACATTTTTTACATTTAAAAAGTATCATTTTATCACGTTCTTGTGGTCGAAATGGTATGCTATCCTCATTCACTTTACCTTTAAAAATTCTTTTAATACGTTCCCATATCATATATATACCCATACTTTCTATGCCATATTTGCCACAATTCCATTAGCTGGCCGCATTTTAAACACTTTCTCGGATCTTTGGAAAAATTAATAATCATTAATTCTCTATAAGTCATTTTTCTTGTTTCCTTTTTCCAATTTATTTTTAGTGTGAACTGAATTGCCTTAAGACCACTTTTTATGTATTGCAAAAGACCAAAACACTTCCGAACTTTTACACTTATACTGCCTGAATATACTCCGTATAGTCTAACCATCTTGAAATATTTAGGGGTAATATGCATTAATAATCTACCTACGAATACTTGCGCTGTAACTGTTTCTTCTACTCTCTCATTGGTTTCATGACTCTTATACCAAAACGTTACATTTTTCTCATCATAACTAAGTATTCTATATTCTGCTATCGCAGGCCTTGCTAAGTATCTGCCTATATATCTTGCTGCACCTCTTGCACTTTTCATTCTTGATTTTGCATTTATATAGAATCCATCAGGATAATCTTTAAACATTTTTAAGTATTCTGCGTTCTTCTCTGGCTTTTTACTTATCATATAATTTATTAATTTAAACTGCCAAACTTTTCTGAAATATTTGTAGTCAAGGTATTCCATCTCCTTAACTTCATTGCCTTTTGTTTTTATTTCTGGAACCAATGCATGGACATGTGGATTAAAACCTACATTCCTTCCAAATGTATGCACTACTCCTATCATTCCACTTTGCCAAAGTACTCCTCCTTTTTTACCCCTTTTCTTTTTCTGATACTCTTCTCTATTTTTATAGTTTACACCATTCGCAAACTCGTTTATAGCCTCATATACCATGTCTTGTAAATCTTTTAAGCACTCCCTATTCCAGTAAAAATAATTCCTATATTCAGCTGGTATTGTGAATACACAATGTCTATGCGGTACATCTAAAATCTTGTTTACTTGTTTTTCTACCCATTCACTTATGTACTTTTTCCCACATTTACTGCAAAATCTACTTTTGCATGTAAACCCTATTTTAAATACTTCTAAACATTTTAAGCATATATACGCAACAAAACCTAATGAAATATCTCCACATCCTATCATTTTCATTACTTCGATATTCATATGTTCTCTCATCTTTTCAGGATACTTTTCTTTATTCAATTTCCAAAACTCTGGATAATTATCTTCAAATATTTGTTTTATAGTAATCTTATTTATTTTCATGATTTAATCATCTCATATTTATCTGATTTTTTCTATCTATTTTTTAGCTAGAATGTTATCCACAGCGGTTTCCGCAAGCTGTTTCCTATATAATAAAAAAACACAGCTATTGCTGTGCTATGCTTTCCTCAGTTTTTAACTGTATTTTATTGTACCAATCAACATATATATAAAATAAACTAACAACATCTTGTTGATTATATAATAATATTTTTTCTTTTTTTTCTTTAGGCATTCTATTTATATAGTCAGCATCTTTTACTATTTTACCAAAGGTTTTAGCTAAATTAGAGCCACTAATTACCTCACTTTCGCGATCAATCTCAAATATCTTTTCTAGAGCTTTAAGCCCAATACATGTTCCTTCAGCTTTTTCATAACATTTCTGCAAATCTACTTCGCCAAAATACCCTTCTAGTATAAAATCTATTTTATGAGCTTTTAACAAATAGTTTATAACTGTAAAATCATTATTCCCTGAAAATGTAACGATGAATTTTTTATTATACTTCATCTTCATTTCTTCAAAATAATTTTTAGCTAAAGATAATATTTCTATAGCATCTTTTTTATTTTCCGCCATATATTGGGTAACCTTTAACTCATTTGAAATTTCATCATAATAGCAGCACCCAAAAACTCCTATACATATGGGCTTTTTATAAATGTAATGTTCTAAATCAAAAAACAATGCATCTTTAAAGAGTTGCTTATTTCCGTCTATAGTAAGGGCCCCTTCCACTGAAATTTCCCCTACCTTAATACTACTAAGTTTTGTAATCACAATATCACTCTTTTCTACTAAGTTTTTACTAAGTTTTCTAAAAAGCAAAACCGTAAATTTGCACATGTCTAATTTAAACCTCTGCTCTATTTATATGTTATCACATTTCCACTATTTTATAAAATCATTTTTAAAATTTAATGATTTTTCTTGTTACTCCATATTGACACTAATAGATAAACATGTTAAAATTACAATTGAGAATTGTTTTCATTAAGGAGTGATTATTATAAGTATTTACGATTTAAAGCCAGGAGATAAAGCGCTCATTGACTCCGTTTGCGGGGATGATAAATTTGCTAAAAGATTACTCGCATTAGGCTTCATAGAAGGTACTGAAGTTAAATTAGTAGCTACTGCACCTCTAGGGGATCCTATAATTATAAATTTACGCGGTTTCAATTTAGCCATTAGAAAAAATGACGCTAAAAATATATCTATAAAAATTGCATAATTATTATAGCGAGATATAATAAGGAGGATTTGAATGATTACTGCTGCTTTACTAGGTAATCCTAATGTTGGCAAAACAACTCTATTTAATGCACTTACAGGTTCTAACCAATACGTAGGTAATTGGGCTGGAGTGACCGTAGAAAAAAAAGAAGGCTTTATAGCTAATAAAATTAAAATTGTTGACTTGCCTGGTATTTATGCCATGGACACTTATTCAAACGAAGAAAAAGTTTCCAAGGAATTTTTGCAAAGCAGTAACGTAGATGTAATTGTAAATATTGTTGATGCATCGAGCCTTGATAGAAATTTATACCTTACAACTCAATTAAAACAATTTAACAAACCGATAATTTTAGTATTAAACATGATAGACGTAGCAATATCTAAGGGAATAGACATTAATTTAAAACTTTTAGAACAAAAACTAGGGGTAAAAATAATACCTATAGTAGCTTCAAAAGGTAAAGGTATTTCTGATGTTCGCGATTGCCTCCTCAAAAAGGATTATATTACCACTTCTACAAACAGTCTAAAATTTAAAGATGAAAAAGAAACTTATGATTACATTGAATGTTTATTAAAATCAATTACTAATAAAAACACTGATAATAAAGCTTCTATTACAGAAAAAATAGATAAAATTGTGCTTAATAGAATACTTGCTTATCCGCTATTTTTCGGAAGTTTATTTTTAATTTTTATGTTTACATTTACATGGGTTGGACAACCTTTAGCTGATCTTCTAGATAGTTTGCTTAATGATTTTTTCGTTCCATTTTTACGTATTGTACTTGCGAGTAACAGCGCTTGGTTTTCTTCTCTACTAATTGATGGTATCGTAGGCGGAGTTGGTTCCGTAATAGTATTTTTACCGGTTATATTGACATTATTCTTAGGTATCTCATTTTTAGAAGACAGTGGATACATGGCAAGAGCTGCTTTTATAATGGATAAGTTAATGAGAAAAATGGGCTTATCAGGTAAAGCTTTTATTCCTTTAATTGTTGGTTTCGGTTGCTCTGTTCCAGCTATAATGTCTGCTAGAACTCTAGAGAGTGATAAAGACAGAAAATTAACAGCACTTTTAGTTCCTCTTATGTCCTGCAATGCCAGGCTTCCAGTTTATGCATTGTTTGCATCAATATTTTTTCCTGGAAGAGAAACCTTCATGGTATTTTCATTATACTTACTAGGTATTGGTTTAGCCTTTGGAATTGGCCTACTATTTAAAAATACTTTATTCAAAAAGGATGAAGAACCTTTTATTATAGAATTACCTGTATATAAATTACCAGAACCAAAGAGCTTATTAATACACACTTGGCAAAAAGGTAAAGGCTTCTTAAAGAAAGCCGGCACTATAATTTTCTCAATTTCCGTAATAATATGGTTTTTATCAAATTTCAATACTACAGGTATGGTTGATATAAACATTAGCTTTTTAGCTTCAATAGGAAAATTTATAAATCCAGTATTTATACCACTTGGATTTGCTTCATGGCAAAATTCGGTAGCACTTTTAACTGGTCTTATGGCTAAGGAAGTAGTTGTAGGTACAATGGGTGTTATATATGGAGGTAATTTAAAACATATTTTAGCTAATTATTTTACGCCACTATCGGCTTATAGTTTCTTAGTTTTCGTATTATTATATACTCCCTGTGTATCGGTAATCGCAACTATGAAAAAGGAATATGGAAATAAAATGGCAATTTTTTCTTTAACATATCAATTGCTATTAGCTTGGATAGTTTCTTTTATAATATTTAATGTAGGTAGTATTATAATTGGATAATAAAAAATTTATAGCATAAAATATATAGTATAAAATATAAAGAGGTGATGCTAGCGTGGAATTTATTATTGTTGGTGTGATTATAGTTGTAGCTGGATATATCTTGTATTCTAATATAAAAAAGCAAGCAAGTGGTGATTGTGGTTGTGGAAATGGCTGTAAAGGCTGTAGCCATAGTTGTGAGATAAAGCCCCCCAATAAAATTCAATAAAAAAAGCAGTGGTATAGTACATTTTTGTACTATACCACTGTTTTTTTTAATCTTAACTCTGCACTATTTTGCTAATATAGATAACCTGGTACTCACCATTTTTAGTGGTTCATTAGTGGTTCTATTACTTTTCAAAAAAGCCATTTGTTTTTTAGCTAATTTTTCTTTTCTCTTAAGATCCAAATCATTTTCAATAATATCAACTACATTGAAAATTTTAGGCAAATTCACAACATCCTCATAATTATGAAGCATAAGAATTTCCTTAGACTTTTCATCATGTTTTACTAGGTATTCATTATATAGTTCAACCCACATAGCCCCATTTATTTCATCTTTTCTGTTAATACCAGTGAACTGCTCTACACTTTTTAAACTGCAATTTTTAATTCCCATTTTTTTATGAAAAGGTCTTATAATCCTAAATAAATCTATATGTTCCCTTGGCATTCTAAACCCAAGATTATATCTGTACATCTTTCTAATTATGAAGGGCTCATCAAAGGCTGTTCCATTATAAGAACACCATCTTTTAAAATTACCCATCGCTTTCTTAAGTTCTTTCAAAAGACTCTCCTCGTCGCTTGGCGCCTCCGCAAAATATTGAACGATTTCAAATTCATCTTTGTTTAAGTAATACCCTAAAGATATCAATACTATTTTATCATATTCCATATCGAACCCTGTAGCTTCAATATCTAAATACGCAATAGTGTCCATCTTATATTTGGTGAAAATTTCGTTAGGCAAAATAACCTTAATTTTGTATTTTTTGATAAACATAGTTCCCCCTAATCTATAAAAAAAGAAAAGTATCTATTACAACAAATGTGTTTTTTATTTGCTAAATAATTCTAAACAAGTTTTACATTTTTCTATAATCTAATAATACATTAAAAACAGCGTTATTGCAAATAATTGCAATAACGCAAATCCAAAGGAATACCGAGTATATGCTACATTCTGTCTACAACTTCTATCCCTATAAGGTTTAACGCGTTCTTGATTACTTGGCAAGTAGATTCTACCATTTTAATTTTTGCTTTTTTATTCGATTCATCTTCTAAATTTGATATATTGTGCTGATTATAAAATTTATTAAATGCCTTTGCTACCTCAATAACATATCTTGTAACCATAGATGGTTCTAATTTATCAATAGCAGCCATAATTGCACTTTGGAAACCTTCTAACTGCTTAACAAGTTCAAATTCTTCTTTAGAATTTAATTTATTATAATCAGGTTCTACATTAGTTCTAACTTCATTAGTTTCAGGTTTATTGCTATTTTCTCCAACTTTTCTTAATATGCTTTTTGCTCTTGCATAAGTATATTGCACATAAGGACCTGTTTCTCCATCAAAGCTAAGCATTTCTTCCCAATTGAAGACAATATCTCTTTCTCTATGATTTTTTAAATAAGTGAATACAATAGCACCTATTCCTACTTTTTTAGCTACATCTTCTTTGTTTTCAAGCTCTGGATTTTTTTCATTTATTACTTCAAGAGTTTTAACCACTGCTTGATCTAATAATTCATCTAAGAAAATAACATCGCCTTTTCTTGTAGATAATTTTTTATCTGCAAATCTTACTGTGCCAAAAGGTACATGCACACAATCATCTGCCCACTCATTGCCCATAAGCTTTAAAGTAGTAAATACTTGTTTAAAATGAAGAGCTTGATCTTTTCCAACTACATAAATATTTTTATGAAAATCATAAGTCTTCTTTCTGTAAGTTGCTGCAGCTAAATCACGAGTAGCATAAATTGTAGCACCGTCTGATTTTTTAATTATGCAAGGTGGTATATTGTACTCATCGAGCATTACAACTTTAGCTCCATTACTGTCTACAAGTAGGCCCTTTGAATCTATGTCTTTTATTATGTCATCCATTTTATCACAGTAAAAACTTTCCCCAGCATAAGAATCAAATTCAACATTTAAAGTTTTGTAAAGTTTCTTAAACTCTACTAGGCTTAAGTCTCTAAATTTAGTCCAAAGCTTAACTTCATCAACGCAACCGTCTTCTAATTTCCTAAAATACATTTTTGCTTCATCATTAAGTGTTGGGTCAATATCAGCCTCTTCATGGAATTTCACATAAATTCTTAATAATTCATTAATAGGCTCTTTTTCTAATGCATCTTCGTCTACCCAGTTTCTATAGGCGTAAATAAGCTTACCAAATTGTGTTCCCCAATCCCCGAGATGATTAATTCCAGTACAATTATATCCTTCAAAAGAAAGTATCTTATATAAAGAGTTACCTATAACTGTAGTGAATAAATGTCCTACGTGAAATGGCTTTGCTATATTAGGTGATGAATACTCTACTATCATATTCTTACCTTCACCTATTTTAGATGAACCATAGCTTTCTCCCTCTTCTAATATTTTTTCTATAGTATTTTTAATAAATACTCCTTTGTCTAGGAAGAAATTTAAGTAAGGACCAAAGCACTCTATTTTTTCAAAACCCTCATTTTCAATTTTTCCTTTTAGGTCATTAGCTATCATATTAGGCGCTTTTTTCATAGTTTTTGCTAATTGAAAACACGGAAAAGCAAACTCTCCCATTTCAGGTCTTGGGGGTATTTCAATTAACTTCTCTATTGTTTCTACATCTAGCTCCACCAATTGTTTAATTCTTTCTGCAACTATTTTTTTATAATCCATAAAAATTCCCTCCTGTATTGCTCTGCGGTAGATAACAATTGTTATCCCTCCTGCGCTGCATTTCACTTGATACACTTATTAAGTGTAATCCTAATTTCAAAATCCATATATATTGTAATATAACAAAAACCCATCTCTAAATAAAGAGACGGGTTATACTTCCGCTGTACCACTCTAGTTGACTATAAAGTCCACTCAATGTGTTAACGCTACTCGCGGCTTACCCTATAAGAGTCAAAAATACTTTTAACTAGTTCAGGCAGCTTCTCCAAGGTTCTCTTCCTAAAATTAATTTAATACTAATTTTGTTAAATAGTTGCCCACTTAACTTCCTATACCTTACAAGGCTTACACTCTACCCTTGCTCGCTTTAAGATTAATAAGAAAGTACTGTCCTTTTCATGGAATTTAATGATTATATGATTATATAATTACTCAATAATAACTTAAATTATATCACTACAGTACATATTTGTCAATTTTTTTACAATTTGTTTTTATATTATATGATTGATTTATGATAATGTCTTACTATACCACATTTGATTATGTCCCAAATATGAAAACATTGTATAATAAACCTCATGACTAGAAATGAGGTGCCGATAATGAGAAAGGTGAATTTAACTATGGAAGAAATAGATAAGTACTCTACTATAAAAAAATTAGTAGAAACAGATGGAAATAAAAAGCGAGCAGCTATAGCTCTCAATTGTTCAGTTAGGCATATTAACAGAATGGTTAAGGGATATAAAGAAAGTGGAAAGGAATTCTTTATTCATGGTAATCGAGGGCGGAAGCCCTCACATGCCCTCACTGTTAATACAAAGCAGTTAATCCTGGATTTATACCGTACCAAATACTCTGAAGCCAATTTTACTCACTTTTCTGAATTACTAAAAAAACATCACAATATAACGGTTTCTACTAGCACTATTCACTCTATCCTTATACAGGATTTCATCCTGTCCCCTAAGGCGAAGCGTGCTACAAGAAAAAGGATCAAGGCAGAATTAAAAGAACTACAAAAAACAACTAATTCTATTAAAGAAATTGCTGAAATTCAAAGTTCCATAATTGCTGCCGAGGATGCACATCCTAGACGTCCAAGATGTGCTTATACAGGTGAAATGCTTCAAATGGATGCTTCGGTACATCTTTGGTTCGGTAATGAAAAAAGTCAGTTGCATATCGCTGTAGATGATGCCACTGGCGCTATTATGGGGGCTTATTTCGATCCACAGGAAACTTTAAACGGATACTATCATGTACTACACCAAGTGCTTACTGACTATGGTATTCCCTACATGTTATTCACTGATAGACGTACTGTATTTGAATATAAACAAAAAAAATCCCCTTCAGTTGAAGAGGACACATTTACACAGTTTAGCTATGCGTGTAAACAATTGGGTATAGAAATTAGAACCAGTAGTGTTGCACAAGCCAAGGGACGCGTAGAAAGAATGTTTCAGACGTTACAATCACGCCTCCCCTTGGAAATGCGACTAGCTGGTATAAACACAATTGAGCAAGCAAACGAATTCTTAAACTCCTACATAAAAGAATTCAATGCTCAGTTTGCATTACCTGTTGATGATATCAAATCTGTCTTTGAAATGCAACCAGATAATGAAAAAATCAACTTAACTCTTGCCGTATTGACTAGTAGGAAGGTAGATAACGGAAGCTGTATCAAATTTAAAAAGAATTACTATTTACCTATAGATTCCAATGGTCATCCTGTACATTATCGCAAAGGAACATCTGGAATGGTAATTCAGGCATTTAGTGACGAGATTTTCTTGTGTGTAGATGAAAAGGTTTATGCGCTAGATTTATTACCAGGGCATAAACTTTCCTCTAAGAACTTTGATTTAGTTGTTCCAAATGACCAACCTAGAAAACGCTACATACCACCAATGAGTCATCCTTGGAAACAAGATTCTTTTGAGCGGTATCTAAATAAACAGGCTCACCGCAGCGATAATGTAGCATAGGAACACTAAAAATCTGTTCATTTTAGATCTTTGAAAAAGACAATCTTCTAAGGTTTATTAAGTGAACCCAAAACATATCTCAATAATAGATTAAGAAACTGGCCAATGGAAGCAAAAGCTAATAAAATCAAATTGACAAAAATAACTGGATTCCCATTCACTAGCTACGCTAATATAAATGGAAGGATTCTTGCATACCCTCAAAAACAATTTTTCAGTTTTAATGACATTTCAGAAGGAGATGCTTTAATGCATCAAAAATTATAAGCCTACGGCTAAAAGATATTTAGGAAAGATTTTAGGAGAAATTTCAAAGTAACTAAATAATCTTATATCCAGTTTGCACAACATGCATTAGGTAATCAAAATCAATGTAAAAGCACCAGAAAAACTGGTGCTAATGTTTTAAATATTTTGGGACATTTTCAAAAATGCTTGACATTTTTTTACAATTTGTTTTTATATTATTAAATCTTAATATACTCAGAGAATTTTTTCAAATCAGTAATTGGCTCTTTGCAAGTAAAATTCTCACAAATATAGGCAGTAGTCTTTCCCTGCAAAGGTTTATGTGCTCTTAACTCATTATTAATAGAATTTAACCTTTCATCGCCAGTGTTTATTACTACTGTAGCAAATGGGAGGTAATTACTATTAATCTCTTTAATCATAGCTTTAGTAACACTACCCTGCCCCTCTCCTGCGATAATAATATCCTTTCCTGGTATCTTGCTATATAATAGTGCCGTCATAAAATAAGCATGAGCACTTTCTATAGTTTTAACCTTTGAAGCAAAAGCCTCAAATTGCCCGTATGCCTCATTTTCTAATTCACTATTACCACTTAATCTAGCAAGCCTTAACATATTTAAAGTAGCCACTGAATTACCTGATGGCATAGCACCATCATATATATCTTTTGGCCTAACAATTAGTTCTTCTCCGTCAACTCCATATAAAAACAATCCACCTTGCTCTTCATCTTTAAACAACTTAAGCATATTTTCATTAAACGCTATTGCTCTAGCTAAGTATTTCACATTAAAAGTAGCTTCATATAACTCAATTAGAGCATGCACAAGGAAGGCGTAATCCTCTAAATAGCCTAAATGGGCTATTTCGCCTTCTCTGTATCTAGCCATTAATCTTCCTTTTTCATTAATCATGTTACTTAAAATAAAATCCATAGCCTTTTCTGCCTGGGTAATATAATCGCTATTTTCAAAAACTCTTCCACCATAAGCGAGCGCCGCAATCATAAGTCCATTCCAGGAAGTTAATATCTTGTCATCCTTATATGGATGAATTCTTTTTTCCCTATATTCAAATAACTTTTGTCTCATCTCTTCTAATTTGCGTTCTATTTCTTCATCCATCTTAGAGCTACTTTTTTTGCCAATAAGATTTGGAATATTCCTACCTTCAAAATTACCTTCAACCGTTATATTGTAGCGTTTACAATAGGTTTCATAAGGCTCCTCACCTAAAACTAAACCTATTTCCTTTAATGTTAATAAATAATATGTGCCTTCTTCTCCCTCACTATCTGCATCCTCTGCTGAGTAAAAGCCACCCTCTGGAGAGGTCATATCCCTTAAGATATAAATAAATATTTTTTCAGCTACTTGTTTGTAGAATACTTTGCCTGTAGCTTCAAAAGCCTCAATATATACTGTAGCTAAAAGTGCATTATCATATAACATTTTTTCGAAGTGAGGTATGAGCCATTTCCCATCTGTGGAATACCTTGAGAATCCAAACCCTATATGGTCGAAAATCCCGCCCTCATACATAGCTTCCAAAGTTTTTTCTACCATCTCTAATGCTTTAGGCTCATTATAATTTCTCCAGTATTTCAATAAAAATTGCAAGTTATGAGGCGCTGGAAATTTTGGAGACCTTCCAAATCCACCATAATCACAATCAAATACACCCTTGAAGCTATTATATGCATTATGTATTTCATCCTCGCCTATTCCTTCTCCTAGTTCTACTAGATTAACCTTTTTATTAATGCTTTTTATATGCTCTACTATTTTTTCACTAGATGCTACAATATTCTCTCTTTCTTCATTCCACTGCTGTGCGATAGAATTCAGTACCTCCTTTATGCCTGGCATTCTATGTCTACTTTCCCTTGGAAAATATGTACCAGCATAAAATGGGTTTTTATCTGGTGTCATAAAAATAGTTAAGGGCCATCCACCACTTCCAGTTAAAGTTTGGCATACGGTCATATAAATACTGTCTATATCTGGGCGTTCCTCTCTATCTACTTTTATTGATACAAAGTATTTATTTAAAATAGCTGCTACTTCTTCATTTTCAAAAGATTCTTTCTCCATTACATGACACCAATGACAAGTAGAATATCCACTTGAAAGAAATATTGGTTTATCTTCTGCTTTAGCTTTGGCAAAGGCGTCTTCACCCCAGGGTTTCCAATTTACTGGGTTATATGCATGTTGCAGAAGGTATGGAGACTTTTCATTAATTAATCTGTTAGGTTTTCTGTTTTGTTTAATAGTGCCTAGTTTAGTCATGGCTACAACAACTCCTATCAAATATGTATTAACGATATTATGCCCAATGTAACTACTTTAAGTCCATAAAAATAAAGAAGCAACATAACCTTGTTACTTCTTTATTTAATTCCTTAAATTTAACTCTTACATAACAATCTTAAATAGAACTTCGCCATATTGAATCATTGATTGATTTTTAACACATATTTCACTAACATATCCACATACACAAGATTTTATTTGAATAAACAAGTTTAGATATTCTATAACGCACAATAAATCACCTATTTCAACCATTTGTCCTAGAGTAACAAATGATTGATGGCTTTCATTATCTATGATTTTTACAATTCCAACATACTTTGATTTTATTAAATAAATATCTTTATTTTTTATAGTGCATGCAATTTCATCATTTATGTTATGTTTTTTTTGCATTGCAAGTTTTAAACTTATGTTACTATCTTTATATTCTAAATATGAAATTGATGACTGTTCCATTTGATTAATAATTTTTTTTAATATATTAATGTCCATTTTGATTTAACTCCTGTTATTGATTCATAATTTTCAAAAATTTCTTTAAATACAATAGCCATACTCCAGCCATCCATTAATATATGATGATCACTCAATATAAGACGGTAAGATATTTCATCAAGTTTAAATAATTTTATCCTCATAAGAGGCCCTGCTTGTAAATTAAAACATTCTTTTTTACCTTTTATACAATACTTATCAATTATCCTATTTTTTTCATCAAAAGTGTTATCAGTTGAAATATCTTCAAATTTAAAATTTATTTGTGTATTTTCAGACTTTTTGACAATTCGACGTGGTTCTTGTAGATTTTCATACATAAATACTGTTCTAAAAATATCACAATTTTTAATAAGCATACAATATGCCTTTTTTAATGCTTCAACATCAATTTCCCCCTGAAGAGTTATATAATTTTGCTCAAAGTAACTAATTCCTTTACAAATGTTTTCGTATGCCTCTATGAAATTTTTAAATATTATGCGCCAAGACACACCGTCTACAATCAAATGATGCATAGCTATCATTAAATGATCGCCTCTCTTGGTTTTTATTACAGCAAGATGTATTAACTCTGATGATAAATTAATTTTTTGATGAATACTTCAACAATTTCACCTATAAGTTGTTCCTCATTAACTTCATCAAATACTTTAAACTCTTCTATTATAAAATAATCATCTTCAACTTCTCCAATAACTTGCTTAACGCCTTCATTTCATGTTGAAAATCTTGCTCTCAACATATCATGTTGACTCACTATATATTTAAATGATTTTCTTACTAAATCTAATTTAAAGCATTCTTCTCTGAAAACCATAATAGCTTGATTAAAGTACAATCTTGAATCATAAGTATCAACGAAACGTTTTTGAACTGGTGATAAATCTACCTCCCCAGTTACAACATCATATTTTTTTTGATTAACACCTTCAAGTTTTAAAACTTTATCTTCTATTTCTTGAGTCTCAATTCTAAAGCCTCATATTTTCACCTGATAATCACGTCTTCCTAGAAAATAAATATCCCAATTCTCACAAATGTTGAGTTATTTTCAAAGTCTGCAAATACAGGTACATATCTACCAGTGTTAGATTTAACTCCTATAAAAACATTAGAATTATTGTACTTATTTAATACAATTGAAACTATAGCTGAAAAAAACCTTAATATATTACCCATACCTCTTTTCTCTGCTCTCTACTATATTTATCATTGACATATCCCCTTTTAAATTTTTATAAAATATATTATTTCTTAAGAACTAGTTTATAAAATCCAACTACTGTTTTTGCTATATCCTTATATTTTTTGTGATGAATATAATGGTCACAATCACTATAAACAACCTTGCTTTTCAGACTAAAATAGCTCTCTAAATCACTTTGAACAGCCTCCCAATTTTCATATCCGTTATTTACAGAACTAAAACTGATTAAATCAATTTCCGTAGGTCTTATACCTGATTTAATTTTCTCTCCATTTCTATTCAACATATCAATTTCTCTTTTCATTTCATTGCTTCCAGCATTTTTATTTGCCATTTGTATTTTTCTATCCTGTACTTCTTTTGGTAGCCCATCTATATCCACGAAAATTTTATTTGCTAAAGATGTATAACGCATTTTTTTCATTAAATCTGAAGTAATTCACCCATTAATTAAATTGCTGCTAATTAACTTTTTAAATATGTACTAGTAAAAATTATTAACGTACTGAATTAATTTAAAATATGCCATATATTTTAATTCATTTTGGAAAGTAAAGTATTATTTATATCTTCTATGATATCGTCTTCATAATCGTTTATAAAAAAATACCACTGTTAAACTTTTTGAATCTAAAATTTGAAGTTACAAGTTCTTCCCATACGTTGGCTTCATCTATACTCATACTCTCATCCTTAGTTCCTACCGATACTGTCATATCACTCTCTATTTTTTTCCTTTTTTTATATAATTATATGTGTCTCCGATTTTAAAATCCGCCCTTAAAATAGAAAAAAAATCCATTATTTCATTATTTATAAAATTTCATTTGATGTAGTTAGTTCATATTTTAATATTAATTCTTTAAATCTATCTAATGGTAGTTTATAACTATCCCTGTTTTCTATATTCAAGCTTGTCTTTTGATATCTCAAAACTATCTAGCGGAATAGATAAACTCATTCTCCTGAATGAGATATATTAAAATATATCTCTTTATTATTTATGGCTTACCATAATTATTTTAAAAAAACTTAAGGTCTTTATTGGAAACACCTAATATACTACACATTTTTGTTCTTATTATCATTTCTCCAATTGATGTCCTAAATAAATCTTCTTTATATTTAAAGCTACCTTTTAAGTACTCTTTCTTTTATAATGAGTGATATTATGACTGAAACTAAAAGTCTATTTCTAATCTAAATCTTATGTAACTTATGTTTTTTAGAAAATTCTCATCTGATTACACTTTTATGTTTCGACCTAATAATTCTATTAATTTCAAATTATAAACTTCTTTCTAAGAATATAACATATTATATCAAAATTTGCAAATTAAATTGAATATAATACATATTTGCCTATAATTATACATAAGCATCAGCAACCATACCTTTTTTATTCCTTATACATGAATTATGCAATCGATGTTTTGAAGTTATGGAAGATATTTAGCATATGATACTGATCCAGCTTCAATTTTTTTGATTACCTCAAAAAAATAAAGAGTGGATTTTAACCCTAAATATAGGATAAAATCCACTCTTTATAAAAGAAGTATAATAATTTTTTAATATGTAATTAGGTTGCAAATCTATACGCTTATTTTTCTTATAGCTTTCGAACTTCTGTGCCTGCACTAAGCTACTAACAACAGAGATACGGTTTTTTTTTATAAAAATTGTATGTAAACAATACAGTTATAACCAACATACCCGATAAAATCTTTATTACCACAACTTTAAAATCATCCATATTACTTGATAAAATCATTGTATTAAACATTCCATGCATGATAGCCGCTGCAAATATAGATTCTGACTTTTCACGAATATAAGTAATAATTATAGATATAACAAACATTTGTATAAAATTAATAATTGCCCCTTTAATCGAATTATTGGGATACTTATACCATATGCTAACAGGAGTATGCCACACTGCCCATATAAAGCCTATAAGTAATGATGATTTAATCATACCTATATGTTTCAACTCATTAAACAAAAAACCTCTCCACGCTAATTCTTCTATTAATGCTGAAACAGCTGAAATAGACAGACCAATTATTATATTTATTATAAATGTTTTTTTCGAAAAAATTATGTTGTTAAACTGGATAATACTAATTACATTAATAACCAATGCCATTAACATAGGTAATAATATTGAAAATAAAAACCAAGAATTAGGTCTAAAAGAAATGCCAAGACAACCTTTTAATTTCTGTTTGAAGATAAATTTTTGTACAATAATAACTGAGATAAAAGGTAGAATCATTGGTACTCCTAATAAATCGACAGCAATCGGACTTGATTTCCCTCCAATAACCTGAAGTATTAAATAAAATAAAAGTGTAATAATATATGTCAACATTACAAAGTACAATACTTTTTTAGTCCTCCTACTCATTGACAACACCTCCTTCTATGTTTGGATAGTGTAAACACTATCTTTGTTTTATATATTTAAATCCTTGCTATTCTTCACAATAATCTACACTTGCGAAGCAACTCTTATGAAGATTATAACATTATTTTACCACGGGCAAAATAGACACGGTCTTTTTTGTACCGTAATCAAATCGGTACATCCACCTTAAGGAGTAGTAACCTCTTCGTTTGCAATGATATCCCATGCTTATCATAACTCAATTGTATTTATGTTACATTAAGCATATCTAAATTTCAATGAGATAATATAGACTACCTCTTCTATTTTTTTACTTTTAGTATCGTTTTTAATCAATCTACGTATTATATACTAAATAATCTAAGGAGCGATGTTATGCCAAATATAGAAACAAAGTATCATCCTGAAGATTGGTGTGTCGAAAAAGACGATTGTGAAGACCAGTGTGATTTTGAAGAAAAACATGATGATATAGTCGACGTTAAAGACCAGTGTGATTTTGAAAAAAAACTTGATGACAATATCGATGATAGAGATCATTGTGATTTTGAAAAAAAACTTAATGACAATATCGATGATAAAGATCATTGTGATTTCGAAAAAAAACTTAATGACAATATCGATGATAAAGATCATTGTGATTTCGAAAAAAAACTTAATGACAATATCGATGATAAAGATCATTGTGATTTCGAAAAAAAACTTAATGACAATATCGATGATAAAGATCATTGTGATTCCGAAAAAAAACAATTTCATGTCCATGAGTTTGAAGGTAGCACTACAATAGCTGAATTAGAGGAAACACCTCCTAATCATAGATTTGCTGGAGTATCCAGTCCTGCAATATCTGTTTCAGGTGGACATATTCATAAAGTTAAGTCAAGAACAGATTGTTTTGATCACTTACATTATTTCAAAGCAACTTCTGGCCTTCAGATACCTGTTGGTAATGGAAAACATGTTCATTTAGTAAAAATCACTACATCCGTAAATGATTTCCATTCCCATAAATTAATATTTGTTACACTTATAGACTCCCCAATACTCGAAGAAAAAAATAGTATAAATACTCCTTTTTAGTCACAAAATACTAGAAATTCAATACTATGTATTGAGCAATAAAAAGCTTAAATTAAAAATAAGGAGTCTTTATATATGGCAGCACTAACTTTAGATTTTGGAAGCCCTAAAACTGCTTCTGTTCAAGAAATACAGCTTACTGGTAAGATTGGTACTGATTCTCCAACCTATGCAGTAACTATAACTTTGGATGTTCTAGATAATATTACTACTCCGCTTACGCCTACTCATAGATATTTTTATGTAACAAAGGAGTATCTTGCTGGTGCAGACTTCTCGACTACACCCGACGAAGTATATATGGCAATTACCCCCAGACTAACAGCTAATGAGCTTTTATCAACACCAAAGCCAGTGACATTATTAATCTCTGGAGATGGTGGATCTTTTGAAGGAGCTATGATTCCAATAGCATAATAATAAACACAAACAAAGCCTTGGCAGGCTTTGTTTCAGACCGTTGACAAACATAAAATGTAAAACACTCTAATTTAAAATTGGAGTGTTTTTTTCATATTCAAAAAGGATTTTAGGACATCAATGTCGAATATATATAGTATACAAACTTTATAATTCGGAGGGCATTATTATGATTAATGAAAAAAACTTCACACAACAAAAACTAGAAATGGTGTATTTAGAAGATTTAGTTCCTAAAGACCATATTTTGAGAAATATAGATAAATACATGGATTTCTCTTTTATAAGAGAACTGACTAAAAAATATTACTGCTTAGATAATGGAAGACCTGGCGTAGATCCCATTCTACTTTTTAAAATGCTGTTTATTGGGTACTTATTTGGAATAAAATCTGAACGACAACTTGTAAAGGAAATTGAAGTAAATGTGGCTTATAGATGGTTCCTAGGGCTAAGTCTTACTGATACTATTCCAGATCATTCAACAATTAGCCAAAATAGACGTAGACGATTTAAAGGAACAGATGTGTTTCAAAAAATATTTGACGAAGTAGTATTTAAGGCTATAAATCTTAAGATGGTAACCGGTAAAATACTTTACACAGATTCTACACACCTAAAAGCAAATGCTAATAAGCGAAAGCTTGTGAAAATTGAAGTTGAAAAAACGCCGAAAGAATATGTAGCTGAACTTAATAAAGCAGTGGAAGAAGATAGAATAAACCATGGTAAAAAACCTTTAAAAGAAAAAGAACCTGTTACCAAAATAAAAGAAACTAAAGTTAGCACAACCGACCCCGACAGTGGATATATGATGAGAGATGGCAAGCCGGAAGGCTTCTCATATTTAGATCACAGAACTGTCGATAGCAGACATAATATAATTACTGATGTGTATGTTACTCCTGGAAACATAAATGATGTTGATCCTTATATCGATAGATTAGATGTGCAAATAAAAAAGTTTAATTTTAATACAAAATATGTTGGTGCAGATGCTGGTTATGCTACAAATCTTATATGTAAAAAACTATATGAGAGGGAATTAAAATCTGTAATGGGATACCGTAGGTCTCCACATACAAAAGGAATGTACACAAAAAATAAATTCCAATATGTTAAAGAGCAGGACATTTACGTATGCCCTGACTTAAGGGCTTTACATTATAAAACAACAACAAGAGAAGGATATAAAGAATATGTTGGTAATGCAAAATATTGCGACATATGTCCAAACAGAGCTCAATGCTTTTCTGCAAAAAGCAAGTTTAAAACTATTAGAAGACATGTTTGGGAAACGTATAAAGAAGATGTTGTAAAGTTCACCAGAACAGATAAAGGCAGAAATATATATAGAAGAAGAAAAGAAACTATAGAGCGAAGCTTCGCAGATTCAAAACAACTGCATGGGCTTCGCTATTGCCATATGCGTGGATTAGAAAATGTGCAAGAGCAGTGTCTGCTTACAGCAGCAGTGCAGAATATGAAAAAGATAGCTAGCCTGCTATCTTTAAGGTTTTTTGATTTTCTAACTAAGAACATAGTTGTTATTTTAAATTTATCCATAACTCAAAATGCTATCGCATAATTGCATGTAAAAAGCCCAGTATAATAAAAAAATTATACTGGGTTTGTAAACAACCTGAAACAAAGCCTTGGCAGGCTTTGTTTGTGTTATAAGATAAGGAGTGTAACAACAGTGGAAAGTATTATAATACCATCAACTAAAAGTCTTACATTAACAAATAAAATTCCTACTGGAAACATAAATAAAGATTATATAACCGTAGGAAATGATGGAGTATATACTTATTCAAGCCTTTTATTTTTTGATATCTCCACAATACCAAATAATGCTGAAATAACCAATGCAGAAATTGTATTATTTAAAACTGATAACTTTTATAAAAATAAAAAAAAATGTATTAATATATATCCGCTTTTTGATTATTTTAGCAATTACACTACCTATAAAAATCCTCCGAAAGTTAACCATCTTATTGAAGGTAGCATATATCCCATAACTTCTAAAATATCAGTTACATCGAATCTCACTAAGATTGTTTCGCTATGGTTCAAGAATTCAAATTCAAACAAGGGTATAATTCTGTGTAAAAAAAATAATGATTTTATCACTAACTTTGGTTCGGCCATGTGTAATGATAGCAATTTAATTCCATTTATAAAAGTAATTTATTGTATAAAAAATACTATCGTAATACAAGAAAAACATACTAGTTGTAAAGATGAATGTAATCATAATATCGAAAATCATACTTCAATGAAGGTAATATATTATCCTTGTCCCTGCAATTGCAATTCTAATCCAAATCCTGGAATACCGACAACAAGACAGGTTAAAGTTACCGGAATAGTTGCACCAATGGCAATATATGAAGCAATTGTAAAACTGGCGGTAACTAGAAACGGTACTGGTCATGCTGATAATTATTATATTACTGATGAATACGATAATTCTTCAAGCAATACTCCACTTGCAATAGACAAAATTTATAATATTCCTGTTCTTCTAAAAGCAAATCCAGGAGATACTGAAAATGTAGATTTTTATGGAGCTTATAAAGGAAATTTAGAACTATTTCTGTGAACTACCACCACTTATAGAAGTGGTAGTAGCTCACAAATAATCCATTTCTAGATGATGTCAGCTATTAAACTAACAATTACATATTTACAATATATATGTAAATCGTGTACAGTAATACCTATTTACAACCTTTATTGTCCTTTATTCGTTCCTTTCCCTTTTCAGTAGCTGCAGTTTTTCTTTTCATTGTCTTTATATTATCAACATGACGGAAACGCATTGCTGACCAATCATCATCAATAGATACTTGAGATACTGGTTCAAATTCATATGGACTAAATATATCCCATGATTTTGTTCTATTAATATCTGATTTATACTTTTTAGAAGCTCCCTTTGGATAGCATAACCATAAGTGTCCATCATCTTCTAACGCTTGAATTGCTTTACCCGCATAATTTTTGGCTTGAGCGAAATCTCGAGCAAATATTTGTATAAATTTGTATTTACCTGCAATTTCTTCATGCACCTGCATTTCAATGTTTTCCATTATTTTTCTGTACTCATTTGGAGCATTTAAAATAAGAACTGGATTTTGATTAGTTAATCCTAATTTTTTAAAAATTGGATTCATAAAATATTCCTCCTTTTGATCTCTAGTGTACAATGTACTAAATCCCTTGTAACACCTTTGACGCGGGCGTTGTACTATAAAGGGTTATCTTTAATTCAATTAAAAATTTGTATATTGCTGATGACTTTGTTAGAATTGGGTTTCTAAACATTTATATTTTCTCCTTAGTTATGTTTTGTGTCGTGACTTAATTGTAACAGGAGATTGCATAGATGTTTTTTTGTTATATTGAAATTAATGTAATAATTTTCATTCATTTATAGTATTATAAATATATATAGTTTATATGTACATTTAAGTGAATTCCTTACAACACAGTTGTAGCAGTAACCCACATTGCTTAGATGTATAGAAATAATGGATGGCTAAGTGTGTGTTAGTAGATGTGTAATTGATCCAACCTTTTGTGCATAGTGCTATGACAAAAGTACAAAAGAATTTAAATGCAGAACTATAAAGTATAAATTTTAGACAACTAGTAGATGAAGAAGATTAGGTATGCAATAAAAATTAGTTATGCATACCTAATCTTACTAATAAAACTATACCGAAAAGATATACTATGGGCCGTGTACGCGAAAATAGATATTTCGTACGCTAATAAAAATATACCCCCATAAATTTAACGACATTTCAGCTCCGTAGGAGATGATTTAACCGAGACATTATAAGTTTATATATCAAGCTATTAGTGAAAGGGGATAATTTCATGAACAAAGTTATGGATTTAGATGAAGTAATGGAAAAGGTTCACGATGGAGCGACAATTATGTTTGGTGGCTTTCTAGGGGTGGGTGCACCGCTTAAAGCAATTGACAAATTAGTAGAAAAAGGTGTTAAAGAGTTAACTATAATATCAGTAGTTAACTCTTATCCCGGTCAGGATTTTGACATTGCACGATTGTACAAAAACAGGCAAGTTAAAAAATTAATAACTGCCCATTCTAGCACTTGCAAGCTTGCGTTGGAGCAATTTAAAAACGGAGATATTGAAATTGAATACTTTCCAATGGGTAGTCTTGTTGAAAAAATTAGAGCAGGTGGTTCTGGGTTAGGTGGTGTTCTTACCCCTACCGGTGTAGGTACATTAGTTGAATACGGTAAACAAAAACTTATAATAGAGGATAAAATGTATTTAATTGAATTGCCGCTGAAGGCTGATTTTGCATTTATTAAAGGCTATAAAGGCGATAGATTAGGAAATATACAATATCGTGGCTTAGCCATTAATACCAATCCAATTATGGCAATGGGTGCAGACTATACAGTAGCCGAAGTGAATGAAATAGTTGATGCTGGTGGTATTGAACCTGAATGCGTAGGTACACCAAGTGTATTTGTACAAGCCGTTGTACAAGGCTATTCATTTGATGAACATAAACAAGTATATACTAATTTGTGGGTTCGTTCTAATCAATTAAAATAATTGTTTTTTATAAATCAAAGGAGGTAATTAAGTATGGAAGCAAGAGAAATAATTGCTCGGAGGGCAGCTAAGGAACTAAGTAATGATCAAGTAGTGAACTTAGGGTTTGGAATGCCTACAGCAGTTGCCAATTATTTAGCTGAGGGTGTGGAAGTAATATTGCAATCCGAAAACGGTTGCTTAATGTTTGGCCCTACTCCAAAACTAGGCAAGGAAGATCCGGATATTGCAAACTCTGGTGGTCAACCTATTAGCTTACTAGCCGGAGCTGCGGTTTTTGATTTGGCTACATCATTTTGCATTATTCGTGGAGGGCATGTTGACGCCACAGTACTGGGCGCACTTGAAGTAGATCAAGAGGGTAGCATTGCAAACTGGGCTATGCCACTTGCTCCAGGAAAATTTGCACCAGGCATGGGTGGGGCTATGGATTTAGTAAATGGTGCTCGCAAAGTTATTGCTACATTGAAACATTCTAGTAAGAGTGGATCTAAGATACTAAAAAAATGCCTTCTTCCAATTACAGGTAAAGGCGTAGTCGATATTATCGTTACTGAAAAAGCAGTATTTGAGGTAACGCCTACTGGACTGGTACTTACTGAAATATTTGAAGGCCTAAATGTTGAGGACATTCGTAGTATTACAGAAGCTGATTTTACAGTTTCTGATAAGGTAGCTGTATATCAGTTGTAGATGTTTGTTTTCAAAATTGTTTATACACTAGAATTAAATCATCTTCTGCGAAGCTGCTCATCTTCTAAAACAAAACTCCCACTTTTATAAGTAGGAGTTTTGTTTTATTAAAAAATACTTGGGTATTTTCATATTTAAATTTAATTGTGCTTTTATTTTTCTCATGAATTTTATCTTAATGGCTTAAACCCTTTTAATCGTAAAGCATTTGTTAATACTGAAACTGAACTTAAGCTCATTGCAAGTGCTGCAATAATAGGATTTAGAAGCGGACCTCCAAATAAATGCAGTGCTCCCATCGCAACTGGGATTCCTAATGCATTATAACCAAAAGCCCAGAATAAATTTTCCTTTATATTTGTTATAGTTTTCTTACTTAACTGTAGCGCTGTAGGTACATCCATTAAATCACTTCTCATAAGTACTATATCTGCGGATTCCATTGCAACGTCTGTTCCAGAACCTATAGCTATACCAATATCAGCCTGTGCAAGTGCAGGAGCATCGTTTATTCCATCTCCAACCATAGCAACCTTTTTACCTTCTGATTGAAGTTTTTTAACTTCATTTGCTTTATCCTCTGGCAGAACTTCTGCGTATATTCTATCAATACCAACTTGCTTTCCAATAGCTGCTGCAGTCCTTTTATTATCACCAGTTATCATGGCAACTTCTATTCCCATACTATGGAGTCTCTCTATAGCTTTTTTACTATTTTCTTTAACAGTGTCAGCAACTGCAATTATTCCACTTAACTTATTTTCTATGGCAATATACATTGGAGTCTTACCTTCTTCAGCTAGTTTGTTTGAAACATCTTCTAATTTTTCTAAAGAAATTTCACTTTCTATCATAAGTTTTCTATTTCCTAATATTATTTTATTACCATCTATACTAACTTCTATTCCATAACCAGGTATAGCTTTAAAGCTTTCTACTTTTTTAAATTCTAATAATTTTTCTTCTGCGTCTTTAACTATAGCCTCACCTAGTGGGTGTTCAGATCCTTTTTCAGCAGAGGCTGCTATTTGAAGTAAGAATTCCGCGGAAGCACCCTCCACTGTAACTATATCAGTTACCTTTGGTTTTCCTTGCGTAAGTGTTCCAGTCTTATCAAATACTATAGTTTGAATTTTATGTGCAGTTTCGAGCGCTGTACCACTTTTTATAAGCACTCCATACTCTGCGCCTTTTCCTGTTCCAACCATTATTGCTGTAGGTGTTGCAAGGCCCAGAGCACAAGGGCACGCTATTACAAGCACCGAAATGAATATTGTTAGAGAAAACACTGCCGTTTCTCCAGATAAAAACCAAGCTAATGACGAAACTAGAGCAAGTCCTATAACAACAGGTACAAAGTAACCTGATATAACATCTGCCATTGCAGCTATTGGAGCTTTTGAGCCTTGAGCATTTTCAACTAAGGTTATTATTTGTGATAGTGCCGTATCTTTACCAACTTTAGTTGCTTTATATTTAATAGATCCATTTTTATTTATACTTGCACCAATTATATTATGTCCAATACTTTTTTCAACTGGTATACTCTCACCTGTAAGCATTGACTCATCTACTGATGTAGTTCCGTCTATTACCTCGCCATCCACAGGCATTTTCTCGCCAGGCCTCACTACTACTATATCTCCAACTTCTACTTCATCAATTGGAATCACTATTTCTTTATTACTGCGAATTATCATTGCAGTTTTTGGAGCAAGCCCCATAAGCTTTTTAATTGCCTCGGAGGTTTTCCCCTTAGTTACTGATTCTAAATACTTCCCAAGAGTTATAAGTGTCAAAATTACTCCTGCTGACTCAAAATACATTTCATAATCCATATTTCCCATAATCGTTATTTCAAATACAGCAAATAAACTATATAAAAATGCCGCAGAGGTTCCAATAGATATAAGTGAATCCATATTTGGACTTAATCTAAATAATGATTTGAAGCCAACTATAAAATATTTTTTACCTGTATACATTATTGGTAGAACAAGTATCAATTGTAAAATAGCATAAGTCTCCATATGCATCATCGGGTTAATAGCTTCAGGTAATGTAATAATCATAGGTAGCATTGCAACTAGTAACAATGGAACTCCAAATATTGCAGACATTAAAAATCTATTCCATAAAGACTTTATCTCTTTTTCTTTTTTTTCTTTATCAGCGTCTACATTACTTTCATCCTCTAGAGCCTTATATCCTGATTTTTCAATTGCCTTCTTTATATCTACTGTCCTTACTAATGATGGTTCAAAAGAAACAGTTAATTTTTCTGTGGCAAAGTTTACATTTGATTCCACAACTCCATTAAGCTTTCTAGTTATTCTTTCTATATTCTTAGCGCAGGCCGAACAAGTCATTCCTTCAATCTTTAAGGTTTTATTAGTTGTTTGCACTACTATTTTGTACCCAGCTTTTTCAACTGCTCTTTGTATATCTAATAATTTAATTTTTGACTCTTCATAATTTATATTTAATTTTTCTGTAGCAAAGTTTACACTTGCATCATAAACCCCTGGTAATTTTTTTGAAACCCTTTCTATAGTCTTAGCACATGCTGAACAGGTCATTCCTTCAATTTTCAATGATTTTGTTTCCAATTTATATTGCCTCCTATAACTTTATTATTTATCCATAATCTTTGAGAGTAAATCAATTATCTCTTCAATCTTCTCATCCCCATTATCACTAAGTACAGCATCCTTAACACAATGACTTAAATGCTGTTTTAATATTAATAAATTAGCTTTCTTTAAAAGAGATTGAGCTGCAATTATTTGGTTAGATATATCTACACAATATCTTCCGCCTTCTAACATCTTTATAATCCCTTCAATTTGTCCTTTTGAAGTTTTCAACGATTGTAATGCCCTTACTTTTTCTTGATTCATTTAAACATCTCCTTACCCCCCCCATAGGGGGTGCTATCTAGTTGTATTGTACACCATAAATTATATAATATAAACATAATTTATAACTAATTGATCATTAATATCATAATTTTGTTGGCATTTTTAATATTTAAACAGCTCCTTTTCATTTCTATAACCACATAATACCTAATTATTATGTAGATTTTATGAAGAACCCTATTTTAAAAATCTATTTTACATAAGCACTTAAAATCTCCACATCTTTTTAGTATAATGTTTATAGTTATGATTTTTTTCATAGAAAGGAATTTTTATTATTTCGTATTTTACGTTGAAGCTCAATAACCTATTTGATTTATTAACTCATTTTTTTAATACTAAATTGGAGGTGTTTTACTTTTGAATGACATATCAATATTACTAGCTTTCTCTGCAGGTCTGCTATCATTTTTATCTCCTTGCGTCCTTCCACTGGTTCCTGCATATGTAAGCTATTTAACTGGTTCTTCTATAGAAGAATTAAAGGATGGCAAAGCTAAACTTTCTGCTTTATATAAATCCTTTGGGTTTGTATTAGGCTTTTCTATTATTTTTGTTTTAATGGGACTTTCTATAACCTCCCTTGGTAAATTACTAATTACCCATAAAGATTTGTTTAGAAAAGTAGGAGGAACTCTTATTGTTGTTTTCGGTCTTCATACTATTGGATTATTTAAAATAAAATTGTTTTATCGTGAGAAAAGATTTTTATATTTCGATAAAATCAAAGGTCCTTTTAGCTCAGTGATAATGGGAATGGCTTTTGCCACAGGTTGGACACCTTGCATTGGTCCTATATTATCCTCAATACTCATCTATGCTACAAGTATGAACTCTGTAGGTAAAGGGGTTTTACTTTTGATAATGTATTCCCTAGGACTTGCTGTTCCATTTATTTTAACTGCCATGGCCATAGGAAGCTTTACTAAACAATTTAGAAAGTTTTCAAAATATCTTCCTATAATCTCTGCAATAAGTGGCATTTTAATGATAATAATGGGAATTATGATTTTCACGAACAAATTAGCCATATTAAGTCAATATATGAATTTTATTAATTTTTAATTGAAGGAGAGAATTAATATGAAAAAATTACTAATACTACTTATAGCTGCTATCATTGTAGGTGTCTCTGTCCATACTTTAAACACCTATAATGCATCAATTTCTAACTCTAACTTATCTGTGGAAAATACAGACAAAAGTAGTCCCACTCAAAATAATGCTCCTACACAACCCATTGGAATAAATCCTAAGGCTTCTAAAATCAAGGCCCTGGATTTCAAATTAAAGGATCTAGATGGTAATGAATTATCTTTAAGTGACCTAAAAGGTAAAAAGGTTTTTCTTAATTTTTGGGCAACTTGGTGTCCACCTTGTAAAGCAGAAATGCCTGAAATCGAAAAATTATATCAAGAAACAAAAGATAGCGATTTAGTTATAGTAGCTATAGAAATTGGTGAACCTTTAGATACTGTTAAATCCTTTATTGATAGTAATAATTATAATTTTAAAGTTCTTTCAGACCCTGATCAGATTGTTGCCGCTCAATATAATATAGCATCACTTCCTACTTCATATTTCATTGATGTAGATGGTAATATCATTTCTAAACACTCTGGTGCTATGAATATTGATCAGATGAAAGAATATATTAAAACTCTAGATAAATAATCTAACTCAACATTAAATCCAGATAAGTAACTTATCTGGATTTAATGTTTTTATATAACATATACATTAATAATGTTAATTATTATGCGTTTTTTGAAACCTATCATCTATATTTCTTTATTTTTAAAGCACTAATATCTTTATAAAATCTACACATCTTTTTTATATAATTTAAATAATAAGTTTATATTCATTGAATACAACATTAAATATTATATTAAAAACTTTTAGGAGGTAATAATGTGAGCATTAAAAAAGAAAAAATAAAAGTCTTCGATATGACGTGCACATCATGTGAATCAAAAGTAGAAAGAGCCGTTAAAAAGTTATCTGGTGTAAAAAAAGCTCTAGCAAGCTTTAGTAGTCAATCTCTAACAATAGAATACGATACAGATCTGTGTAATTGTGAAAAAATTAGGACTGCCATAAAAGCAGCTGGTTATAGCATAGAAAGTTCAAATAACCACAAAATAGTAGGTATATTTATAATTGTAGCGGCAATTATATTAATTGGAAATTCATCAGGTGGAATTGATATGACCTCTAGACTAAATGGGGCTACATATTTTGTTCTATTCATTGTTGGAGTCCTTACCTCAATACATTGCGTAGGCATGTGTGGTGGAGTAATGCTTTCCCAAAGTATAAATAAAGATAGTAAAAGTAAATTCGATTCCATTAAACCTGCACTTCTATATAATGCAGGTAGAGTTCTAGCATATACAGTAATTGGTGGGATAGTAGGTGCTCTAGGTTCCGTGCTTTCACTCTCACTACCCGTAAAGGCTGGGCTCCAAATATTTGCCGGTGTCTTTATGATAATAATGGGACTTAATATGAGTGGATATAGCCTATTTAGAAAGTTTAATATAAAGCTTCCATGGTCTTCTTGCTCAGTTAAGAAGAAACCAAAGACTCCTTTTTTAGTTGGTGTTCTAAATGGACTTATGCCCTGTGGGCCCCTTCAGACAATGCAACTATATGCTTTAGGAACTGGAAGTGCTTTTAACGGAGCCTTATCTATGCTAATATTTTCTCTCGGTACAGTACCTTTAATGTTAACATTTGGCGCATTATCAGGTCTCATTACTAAAGGATATACAAAAACTCTTTTAAAATTTAGTGGAATACTGGTTGTAGTTTTGGGTATTGTAATGGGAAGTAGAGGACTAGCATTAGCTGGTGTAAATGTGCCATCTACATCTTCATTAGCTACTAGTTTATCTGGTAACAAAACATTGGAATCAGCTACACCAGCTGCTAAGGCAACTATAGAGAATGGAGTTCAGGTAGTTAAGATGACCGCAGACGGTGCAGGCTATACACCAAATGGTTTATATATACAGAAAAATATGCCTGTAAAATGGATAATTGATGGTAAATCATTAAATTCCTGTAACAGCCAAATAATTATTCCATCCTTAAACATTCAGAAAACTTTGAAGCCCGGTGAGAATGTTATTGAATTTACACCAAATGATAAAGATATAAACTTCAGTTGCGGAATGGGCATGATTAGGGGTATATTTAAGGTAGTTGATAATGTGGAAGCTGCGGACACTTCAAAACCTGATCCTTCTGTGCCAGCTCCATCTAGTGGAATGCCTGGTTGTAATATGGGTAGCACAACTGACGCACCTGCTACCCCTGAAAAACCAAGTATTTATGGTACGGATTTGAGTAAAGTTGAAACCAGTAGATTGATCCAAAAAGCTGTGATTTCAGGAAGCAACCAGGCTCTTTCAATTAAAGGTACAGGATATGAATTTGAACCCTTGATTGTAGTTGCGGCTAAAAATGTTAATACAATTTTAAGCTTTGATTTAAATGGATTTGACAATCCGGATGGAACCTTTGAAATTGCTGCACCAGACACTGGTAACAACATAACTACTTTTAAAGGTAAAAAAGGAACTGTTAAAGTAACTACCACCTTTAGTGGAAGCGGTATCTATTTGATTATAAAAGATGGCAGTATTGTAGGTGGTGTGGTTATTGTAGATGATTTAAAAAATGCGAATTTAGAAAAGATTAGAAAAGATTATATAGGTGGTTAATTTTTATGATATACATTAACTAATTCATCATTACTATAACTAAAACTTTTTCCTTTAAGTTAACAACGTAAAGGAAAAAGTTTTTATGTATCCATAGGTAATTTCACTATAAATTGACTGCCTTGGTTTATTGTACTTTCTACGCTTATAGTATCCTCATGAGCTTCAATAATTTAGTTCAATGAAACATATTCTAATGATGTTACCCTGCTGCGAGCTAAATAAAAACCAAGATTAAGCCATTCAATCATCTTTTTCCACCCTATTGAATGGCTCTAAATTATTGATTGATTACATCCCAGTGCTTTGACTTAAACAACCACACCGTGCAGTGATTGTAGTTTCATAATCCTAAATATCAGTACCATTTGTAAAAGGTAGAAAGCTGTGAATTAGTATATTTTATTAACTGTATATCCAGCATTGTTTAATTCATTTATAATGGTATTCACATGATCGTGACCATTTGCTTCTACAGTAATTTCAAGCTGAACTTGCATAAAACGATCATTAGTTTTAAATTGATTATGATCAAGCTTCACTACATTGGCATTTGCGTTTGCCAAGATTGATGAGACTTTGACAAGCTCTCCTGGTATATCTGACAGTTCTATACTAAAGCAGAATAGTCTTCCCCTTGAAACCAAACCTCTATTTATCATAGAGGAAATTGTAACAACGTCAATATTTCCGCCGCTTAAAACGCAGGCCACCTTTTTACCTTTTTCTTGTATTTTCTTGAGTCCTGCAAATGACAATGCACCAGAAGCTTCTGCAATAAGCTTGTGTTTTTCTAAAAGAATAAGAAATGACTCCATTATATCAAAATCTGAAACTGTTACAATTTCATCTACATAATTTTTTATGATTTCAAAGGTTAGATTCCCAGGTTTTTTTACAGCCACACCATCAGCTATAGTACGAACTGTTTCAAGGTTTACAATTTTTTTATTGTCCATTGATTCCTTCATTGCCTTTGCACCTTCGGGCTCAACACCTATTATTTTAATTTTAGGTTTTAAGGCTTTTGCTGCAAGGGCAATTCCGGCGATTAATCCCCCACCACCAACAGGTACAAGGATACAATCTATATCTTTAATTTCCTCAAAAATTTCGCAAGCTATAGTACCTTGACCATACATTACATCCAAATCATCAAAGGGATGTACAAAAACATAATTATGTTCTTGTTCTAATCTTTTAGCTTCTGTATAAGCTTCATCGTAACAGTCTCCTATTAGAATCACATTTGCACCATAGCTTTTCGTGGCCTCAACTTTGATAAGAGGCGTTGTTTTAGGCATTACAATGGTAGCCGCAATCCCTAATTTTTCAGCTGAATATGCAACCCCTTGGGCGTGATTTCCAGCGGAAGATGCAATCACACCTCTTTTCCTTTGCGAAGGGGTTAAGGTACAAAGCTTATTATAAGCCCCACGAATTTTAAAGGCACCAGTAATCTGCAAATTCTCAGGTTTAATATAAATGGAATTTCCACATTCATTACTGAAAACATCACTGTATATAAGAGCTGTTTTTATAGACACATCTTTTAGGTTTGCCTGTGCCCCTTGAATTTTTGAAAGATGATATTCTAATGTCTGATTTGATAACAATTTTAATTCTGATTTTTGCATATTTAAAACCTCCTATTTTTTAAATTGTGTTATTGTTTTACAAAAAAAATCGCCCTTGGAAATAAATCCAAGGACGAGTATTAATCGCGGTACCACCTTAATTGTGTCTTTTAAAAGACACCTCTCTTTTCGGTTCGTTAAAACCTATGCCTTTTATCGGGGCTCACCGGCTTATCTTACTTTATTCGGACAAGCAGCTCAGGAGTGATTTGTATCTTTTACCTAGTATCGACTTTCAGCAAACATCGACTCTCTGTAACTAAAGTTTATAAAATAACATTCTCCGTCTTCGCATTAACAATATACTTATTTTAAGGAGAATTTTAACATTAAATATTCACAATGTCAATTAAAAAAATAAAAATTTCAATTTTTTTATTTTCTATTATGCCATCATCCTAACACTACTTCCGCTTTAGTCTGAAGTACTATAATGAAGTTATTTTTCTATAATTGAAGGATAAAATTAAATTAATATAGAATTACAATAATGGTATATTTTATAGAGATTTATGAATATTAACAAAATAGCTCAAGTATTTGCGTAATTTTTAATAGGTAGAGGTGCTTTTATGGAAAATTGGATTATATTAAATAAATTAATTTTACTAATTTATGTGAGTAGTCTGCTGGTAAAGGGAAATTTCAACTCTCCTTGTAGCAACTATGTAGTGATTATATCACTACTTTTTTATGTGATTATTAATATAAGCAAATCATTAGTTTCAAATAAGAGATGTAAGCTTATCTTTTTAATCATATCAATTCTTGATCTTTTGATTTGCAATTTTTTTGTCACTCCTATATTTTTTATATTGTTACCAATAAATTTTTTTGAAATATTTATCGGTAAAATAAAAGTTATATTTATTTTGTTTGTTTTACTAATATCTGGTTTTATTATTAACAAAACCATTATGATATGCGAATACTTGGGTGCTTCCTTATTTAGTCTTGTAGCATACTATTTCATTTTAATCATTGAAAATAAACTGAAAAAACTTACTATTAAAAATGATGAGCTTAAAGAGAAAAACTATAGATTATTGATGAGTTTAAATAATCAAATGGAATACAAAAATCAAATAATATATACTTCACAGTTGCAAGAAAGAAATAATATTGCTCAGGAAATACATGATAAATTAGGTCATAGCATCTCTGGAAGTCTAATGCAACTAGAGGCTGCAAAACTTATTATGGACAAGGATAGTAATAAAAGTAAAGCTATTATTCAAAATACAATAAATGTACTTAGAGATGGAATGGAAAGCATAAGATACACATTGAAAAATATTAAACCTGGAGCAGAACAGTTAGGTATAAACAAAATAAAGCTACTTGTAGATGAGTTTAACAATAAAGGTAAAATCAATGCATGTTTATATTACAGCAATAATTTGGAGAGGATTTCCTATATTGAATGGAAGGTCATATGCGATAACATAAAAGAAACTTTTACCAATATAATTAAATATTCTGAAGCTAAGAATGTCAAAGTAAATGTGGAAGTGCTTAACACTTTACTTAAAGTAGAAATAAAGGATGATGGCATAGGGTGCATCATCATAAAAAAAGATCTTGGCCTATCAGGAATAGAAGAAAGAACTATGAATTTAAATGGAAAAGTTATTTTAGATGGTTCTAGTGGGTTTTCAGTAATTATTTTGCTTCCTATTTAGGGATTAATTGAAATTTAGTAAAAGGGTGGGGTTAAATTGCCGATTAAGATTTTGATTGCTGATGATGATTCACTTATTCGAGAAGGTCTAAAAATAATAATTGGTTTAGACGAAGAATTTATTGTGATGGCCTGTGTGAAAAATGGTCAGGAAGCTATAGACTATTGTTTAAACAACTTAGTAGATGTTGCACTTTTGGATATAAGAATGCCAGTTTTAAATGGTGTGGAGGCCATAAAGGAAATCGCTATAAAGACTTCAACAAAATGCCTCATTCTTACTACCTTTGATGAAGACGAATATATAAATGCAGCAATTCGTTATGGTGCGAAGGGATATATTCTTAAAAATAATTCTCCAGATAAAATTAAAGCTGCAATAAAGGTAGTATACAGTGGGAATATGGTTATGCAGGAAGGCATAATAGATAAAGTGTTAAAAAGAATAGATAGTGATAATAGTAGTAAATTAAATAGGGATTTATTTACTGGGAGAGAGGTAGAGATAATGGAGGCAATCGCTGATGGATTATCAAATAGAAAGATTTCAGAAAGATTGTTTATTTCAGAGGGTACTGTGAAAAATTACATTACTTCAATTTTAGATAAAACAAGTCTAGAGCATCGAACACAAATTGCTATTTATTATTTAAATGGTGGAAATAAATAGAATGTGACCTTTGTCATGTTGTAAAAGTGACTTTCTGCACTCACAGTAGAAGTCTTTTTTTTATATAATAAAAGCATAGAAATTACTAAAAACAAAAAAGTTTTAGGGGGTATTATTTTGGATATTGTTAAAATAAAAGGATTAACTAAAAAATTTGGAGACTTTACTGCAGTTGATAATATAGATTTTTCCATTAAAGAGGGAGAAATTTATGGCTTACTTGGGCCTAATGGAGCAGGTAAGGGTACCATTATAAATATGATTTGTGGGTTAATTACAACGACAAAAGGTTCTATTGAAATACTTGGAAAAGATAATCAGAAAAATTCGAATAATGCAAAGAGAAACATTGGTGTAGTTCCTCAAGACATAGCAGTATACGAAGATTTAACTTGCCTCGAAAACGTAAAGTTTTTTGCAAGTCTCTATGGTCTTAAAGGGGAAGAATTAAAAAAGAAAGCCCAAGAAGCTCTAGAATTCGTTGGTCTTAGTGATAAAGCTAAGAGTATGCCAGCTAGTTTCTCTGGAGGAATGAAAAGAAGATTAAATATAGCATGCGCAATTGCCCATACCCCTAAGCTTTTAATAATGGATGAGCCTACAGTAGGTATCGATCCACAATCAAGAAATCATATACTTGACTCTGTGAAGAAATTAAATGAAAGAGGATGTACCATTATTTATACAACTCATTACATGGAAGAAGTAGAAGCAATCTCAACGATGATAAGTATTATTGATCATGGGAAGGTTATTGTAACAGGTACCAAGGAAGAACTCAAAGCTATTGTTACAGATAAAAATACTGTTGAGGTTACGGTTATCGATGGTACGGTAATTAATGAAGAACAATTAAAGGAACTAAAGGGAGTTACGAATGTCCTCATAAATGAAAACAAAGTTAAAATTGACAGTTTAAAGGAAATTAACAATTTAGATAAGATAATTTTATATTTCACGGATAATGGAATTCCAATTAAAAATATTGAGAACAAAGTACCAGATTTAGAAACTGTATTTTTAACACTTACCGGTAGAAAATTAAGGGATTAGAGGTGAGAAAATGAATATTATTTCTATAATTATAAAGGAAGTAAAACATACTTTTCGAGATAGAAAATCAATGGCAATGATGATATTATTTCCAATAGCGCTAATAGTTCTGATTAGTGCAGCATTTAAATCAGAGTTTACTAAAACTCTTGATATTGGTACACCTAAAGTTTTATATAGCATTGAAGGTACAGGTGTTGTTTCGGATAATTTAAAAACTAGTTTTATTGAAAAAGGAAAAGAATTTAAAATAGAATTTACAAAAATGGATAATATGGATTCTGCTAAGAAAAAATTAATTTCTAAAGAGTACGATGCAATCATAGAAATGAAAAGTAATAATAAGATAGAATTTTACAAGAGCAATGTAGAAAGCCTCAAGGCTGGTGTGGTTGAAAGTATTCTATCTACCTATGTACAAGAATTTAATGTAATTGTAGATATTAGCAAAGTAAATCCACATATAATAAATAGTTTGCTAAGTGATAGCAATGACAACTATTCTACAATTAATTCTCTTAATAAAGCAATCCAGCCCTCCTCTTTAGATTATTATACAATTGCAGAAATAGCTCTAATAATTATGTATTCAGGAATGACAGGTCTCTTTGGAATTGCAAGTGAGAAAAATTCAAAAACTAGAGATAGGATTTTGATAAGTCCTGTTAAAAAATATGAGTTTCTTATTGGAAAAACAATAGGTGGAGTTATAGGTACAATTATTCAGATTGCTATTGTTATTTTGTTTAGTAAATATGTCCTTCGTGCAAATTGGGGGAATGATATTTTTACTGTATTACTAATATTTACATCTCAAATAATCATGGCAATAAGCATAGGTGTTGGGCTTGGATTTATTTTCAAAAATGAAAATGTGGCAAATGGAGTTTTAAATTTTATAATACCTGTAATGGTATTCCTTGGAGGAAGTTATATGCCTGTAGATGGTTTTGGAAGCAAAACTTTTCAATCAATAACCTATTTATCACCTGTAAGATGGGTTAATAGATCTATATTTGACGTGGTTTATAATAATAATTACAGCAAGGTTTCCACAGCAATTTTGATTAATATAGGCGTAGCTGTAATATTTCTTGCTATATCTTCCTTGTTGTTTAGAAAGGAGAATGCATAATATGAGAAATTTATTTTTGCTTGCAATTAATACATTAAAAATCACTTTTAGAAAGAAGTCTAATATTATAGTATACTTAATTCTTCCAGTTGTAATTGTTATATTTGTTATGTCCGTTTATTCCTCAATGGATTCAAATATTAAAGTAGGAATAAACAATAAAGCTGGAAATGGGGTAATAGCTAAAGATTTTGTTGCTGCTTTAAATAAACAGGATAAATTTAAAATTCAAGAAATTAAAGATGAAGAAATAAATAATTTAGTTGCAGAAGGTAAGGTTGATTGTGTAATTACAATACCTGCAAACTTTGATGAAAGTGTTCATAATGGAGCAATAAGTAAAATACAGATTACTGCAATTAAAGGGCAAGAAGTTACGACTCGGGTTCAAACCTATGTAAATTATTATGTTAAAAGTCTCATGATGCTAGGAAAAGCATCAGGTGGGGATAACGTTATATTTAATAAACTTTATGAAGGATCTAAGATTCAAACTCTTACTCTTCATAAAAATGTAGTTAAAGATGAATCCCTTGATAAATTAAAAACTGTTCAAAGTATAGGATTTTTAATAATGTTTATGCTTCAAGGCGCAACTACCACTTCAGGGCTTATTTTAAAGGAAAAGAAAGAGAAAACCTACTTTAGAATATTTACGACTCCTGTAAACAGTAGAATATATATTGGGGCCAATATAATGGCTAATATGTGTATAATGGTAGCACAATCAATTTTAGTAATATTTTTTTCTAAGTATATTTTAAAATTGACTACTGGAGTACCTGATTTGCAGCTACTTGCAATACTCACTTTATTTGGATTTGTTTGTGTAACACTCGGTATTCTATTAGTTGCTTTTTCAAAAACTACAAGTCAAGTAGGAGTGATGGCTACCTTAGTAATAACGCCGACATGTATGCTTTCAGGGTGTTTTTGGCCAATTGAGCTTATGTCTAAAACTATGCAGCAGATAGCCAATTTTTTACCACAAACTTGGGTATTAGAAGCGATTAGGCAGCTCCAAAATGGTAAAACTTTTTTAGAAATTGTGCCGTTACTTGGAATACTTGTAGCTTTTTCACTAGCATTTTTCCTAATTGGTATGTATAAGATGAAAAGTAGTGAAAGTGTTAAAAGTTTTATATAAAAGGAGCCAACGATTGTTGGCTCCTTTCATATTAATCAGAAATTAGTTTATTTCATTTCAATATATCCCATTGTTCCAACTTCTGTTTACTAACCATTTCATTATATAAATACATTAGAATCACCCACTTAATTTATCTATCTTTTCTACTAAAGTAGTTTTTTTTCATTAGAATCACTCTTTAACCCTTGATAGAAAACTGCTGTGGATGTCTGTATATACGGTTCAAGCCATATGAACCCTATTCCTAAAGTGACTAAACATAATATAAACCACCCTGCAAAGCTTAGATACAGACAAAATAATTTCCCTTTATATCCATTCATCATCTCTTTGCTACGGTTTATAGCCTCCAAAGAGGTTAATTCGGGATTATCGATTAGTATATAGTATGCCATAGAATAACTAAAACTAGCGATTATTCCCGGTATTATAAGCAATAAAGTCCATAACAATATAAATATACCCATTAATAAGTTCAACAAAAATGTCTTCCCGAAATACTTAAACCCCATAAAAACGTCCTCGATTTTAGCATTAGTCTTTCGTATTAACTTTAGAAAAAACATTGAAACGCCAAAAGTTATGGGCCCTCCGATAATCAGTACTATAACTCCCCATATATTTTGAATTCTACCATCACTAATTGTAGTGCTATATTTAAATATTTCATGTATAGGATTATTAATAACCCAATTTACCCTTTCTTTAATATCAGGTCCCTGTATAAACATTTCTGTGAAAATCCAGGCTAATACACAAACTATTATAGCTACAATCCAATTACCTGATAAATCCTCCCTTGCTTCTTGACGTATTTCCTTATTACTTTTTGATTTTGAGTCATAACCATCCATATAAATCCCCCTTGTGTTGCTTTGGTTTTATTAATTACTTAAAATTGGTACACTATATATAATATGCTTATTACCGCATTTTTAAACCAAGTAAAATAAATACCCGTGGTAGTAGGAGATTACTTAACGTTAGCTCCTATCTATTAATTTGCTATTTCATAGATAGCTGCCGTCATTACCTGAACATTTTTTATTAGTAAATCTATTTCTATATATTCAACTTCCTTCTCTTGCAATATTTTTTCATTCAATGTCATAAATCACCCCTCAAATTTGAAATATAGAATAAAACAAAACCCAGTAACCACATTCACTGGGTTTTATTTACGAAAATGCTTTATATCTGTATTAACAAAACAGTAAGATAAAATCAATTGTTCTCTTTCTTATATACTATGCCAAAAGTACGCAAAAGTTAATTTTCAACAATTGAGAATTAACTATGGATTATTTAAATGTCGTTAAATCATCACCTGCGGTGCTGCAATCTTAACGACTTCAGAAGGAGATTTAAACTCCCACCGAAGTTTTCTCTTTGTTATAGTCTGATACCCCCTCTTATAGAAGAGGTAGACTTTCCTTTTGAAATGTCGTTAAAACAATCTAAGTAAAACGCTAGCAATTATAAGAATAAGTGCCCCTCCTAAGCGTGATGAAATTGCAGCAAAGGGCATCAGTTTCATTCTTTTAGCTGCGGTTAATACGGCAACATCCCCTGAACCACCCATATTAGCCATACACAATCCAGCAGAAATAGAAGTTTCTACCGGGTAGAAACCAACATATCTAGCTACAACTCCAGACCCAATTACCGCACCAATTATAGTAATACCAACAAGTATTATATACTTAAATGTTAAAGCTGAAATAACCGCATTAAGATCAGTATATGCAATTCCTACACCTACCAAAACAACAACCGTAAAATTTTTCATTACAAATGAGTACCACACACTACAAGCATATTCGCATTTAGCAGGTAGTGCACCCGTCATTTTAACAAGAATAACAATAAGAATCATCCAGGCATAAGCATGAATAGTTGGTAAAAATTTTCCTACAATATAACCTGCAGTCAAAAATGCACCAGATAATAATATACCAATTGCATATAATTCCAAGTCATTAGATTTATCTTCTACCTCATTTTCCGCATCGAGCTCAGTCTTTGAATTAGGTATTATTAATTCTCCATTTCCTGTTAAACTCGGCTTAACTTTACCTATTTTATTTAAAATACCCGCAGCCACAATCGCAAAAGCATTACCTAAAGCTACTGCCGGAGTCATTATAGACATAATAATTTTAGGATCTTGATTAAGCGTAGCACCAAATATCTTAGCTAATGGAACAGCACCAGCACCCATTCCACCACCCATAATAGGTATTCCTATATAAAAAATAGCTTCCTTTGCGCCATACCCTAAAATAATTCCAAATAATCCTACTAATCCAAGAGCTGCTATGATCCCACCTAAAAGACATGGAAGATATCTAACAACAGCTTGCAGAAGTAATTTTCTGTTAATTCCTAAAAGGCTTCCAGCAATAAGACCACATATAAATAGATCTAAAAATCCACCACTGGTCATAAAAGCAGTAGCTGAAGTTATTACTCCCTCTGGTAAAATCTTATAGGTCGCTAAAGCAGAAGATCCAAAAATAACTACAATAGCACCACCTCCAAAATAATCTTTTACTATAGGTAGATTGTCTCCAATAAGGTAAAGAACAGTACCAATAACTAGCATTAAAGGCAATACGCTTACTATTCCAGGTGGAAGCACATCCATATATGCACCTACAAACATGACCATAGTAATAATTGCAAAATACTGAACCTTAATACCCATTATTTCAGGTGTTTTCTTTTCATTTAACATACTAACCCTCTTCTCAGCTAACATACTTATCCTCCTCTAATATTAATGATATTTAATTATTTATTCAAAACCTAACCTAGAAACAATTATTTATTGAGGCAATCAAGGAAAAAGATACCGTTTTCATGCTGATGCAAATAAAATAATGTATGAAGACCACAAACATAGAAAAATCGCCCTACTGTAATAAAATATATTCTATTTCATTATTATAGCAACAACTTGGATATTTTTAAATATTCTGAAACTTTAAAATGTTTTGTGGTCATTAAGAAAACTTTGTATTTTTTTTAACAATCCAATTGTTAAAACTAACTATGGTATAATTTATGTAAGTTATCCTGAAATTTGAAAGGTTTAAAAGGCGAAAAATATGAAATTGAAAACAAAAATCACAAGCTTTGTAATAGTAATTTTACTTTTGACCATTGGAAGTATATCATTGCTTTCCTTTAATCAGATGAAGATAATGCTTAAAGACCAAGCTGGACGTAACCTTTTGGATATAGCCAATTCTGTCTCCACGAGTTATATTTTACAGAATTACTTGCAAGGAACCAATGAAATTAATGAACAAACCTTAAATGATGAAATAGAAAGTATACGAAGTAAGACTAAAGTTGAATTTATAGTAGTAATGGATATGACTGGAATAAGACATTCCCATCCTACAAAAGAAAAGATAGGTGAAAAGATTCAGGGTTCAGATGAAGAACGCGTTCTCACAAATGGAGAAGAGTATGTTTCAGAAGCAACGGGCAGCTTAGGTGTCTCCCTTAGAGCATTCACACCCATATTAAAAAACGGGAAACAAATTGGAGCAGTGACTGTAGGAAGTCCTATCAATGAAGTTTATAATGAGATTTATTCAAAGATAGGTAACTTTCTACCCTTTATAGTATTAGGATTGTTTTTGGGAGCAATAGCCGCAACTCTTTTGTCCTCAAATATAAAAAAAACCATCTTTGGTTTAGAACCAAAAGAAATAGCGTTAATTTTAAAAGAAAAGGAAGCTGTAATAGAAAGTGTGAAAGAAGGAATTTTAGCCGTAGATAAGAACGATAAAATTACCTTATTTAATAAAGAAGCGGGAGAGATTTTGGAACTATTAGAAGAAGATGTCGGTAAGCAAATCACAACCCTTTCTTATGGGAGTAAAATTTCTGAAGTCCTAAAAGTAGGCAAGTATTATGAAAATATAGAAATGAAAGTAAGACCTGGTCTAACAATTTTATGCAAATATAATCCTCTTAAAAATGATAAAGATGAAGTAATTGGATGGGTAATAAATTTTAGAGATTTAACAGAATTTAAAAAAATGGCAGAAGAGCTCACCGGAATAAAAAAAATGACTTGGTCACTTAGAGCACAAAATCATGAATTTATGAATAAGCTTCATACTATATCCGGAATGATACAGCTGGAAGAATACGTGGAAGCTGTAAAATTCATATCACATATTGCTAAAAATCGAAATGGAATCAATAGTATCCTTACAGATCAAATTAAGAATGTATCTATTGCGGCATTGCTATTCTCAAAATATAATAAAGCAGAGGAATATAGAATAGTATTTGAAATTACAGCAGATTGTCAATTAAATGAATTGCCACAATATATGAGTGAAGATGAATTAGGGTCTATCATTGGAAATTTGATTGAAAATTCTTTTGAGGAAGTAAGCATAGATGGAAGCGGAACCGTACACTTTAAAATTTTTGAGGCAGATGATCATTTGAAAATTCAAATAAACGACAATGGTCCTGGAATTGCATGTGAAATAAAAAATACAATATATGAAATTGGGGCCACTACGAAAATCGGTCAGCGTGGAATTGGTATGTATATTGTTAAAAAAATTATTGATGAGATGCATGGTAAAATTGAATTTAGTGTAGAAAACGGAACCTGGTGGGATATAAGTATACCGATGAAAAGGAGTTGAAATCAATGATTAAAGTAATGATTATCGAAGATGACCCTATGGTACGTGATATCAACACAAAGTTTTTGCAAAAAGTGGAAGGCTTTCAGTTAACTAAGGCCGTCAGTAATCTTACCCAGGCGCAGAGATTTATGGAAAAACAAAAACCAGATTTAATTTTACTTGATATCTATCTTCCTAAGGAAAATGGAATTGACTTTTTAAAGTTACTTCGAGCCAAAGAAATAGAAGTGGATGTTATTTTGATTACTGCAGATAAAACCATTAATAGGGTTCAAGAGGCTTTTCGCTATGGGGCCAGAGATTATTTAATTAAACCTTTCACCTTGGAGAGGTTTAAAGAATCTTTACTTAAATTTAAAGATAGATATTATCATTTTAAAAAAGCAAATGAAATTGAGCAAAGCGAATTGGACAAGTATATTTTAAGTAGCAAAGATTTAGTGGAAGAAGAAAATAATAGGAATCTAGATTTAACAAAGGGATTAAATAAGTATACATATAAAACAATATGGCAACAAGTTCAGCAAATAGAAGAAATATATACTACACCAGAAGAACTAGGAGAAATATTAGGAATTGCAAGGGTAACTTGCAGAAAATATTTAGACTATATGAATAAAGAAGGAAAAGTACACATGTTAATTGAGTATGGTAAGGTAGGAAGACCGCAGCATAAGTATAGGATAAACCCTATCGCTTAGCTGCCTTTTTTTCATTTCATCTTATAAACCCTTAGTCACTATACTTAATATGGATTTATAGATTTATACTGTATAATAGTTCTTGATTTGACTATATACGTATAGGATATTGAGAATCTTAACTACTATGATTGAAGGTTTTACCCATGATAAGTATGTTAATGAAAGACTCTGAAACCAAAATTAAAAATACTCTAGAAGATTTAATTCCAATACAGAGTGATACAGGAACACCCCTTGAGAAAGACATTGAATAGTACCTCCATGATTGGTTACAAAATTAAGACTATTTTAATTGATTCAGACCCACACCAGAAAACGGAAAATAATGAAGGTGTTTTAAGTTGATCAAGATCTCCATTTTTTTCTACTTACTGATATAAATTAAATCGCTTTGTTATAATATTGGACTTTAACTTATAGGGGTGGGAGACTTCCCCTCTGAAATGCCGTTAAACAAGTAAACTATTATTCCACTGCATATGAGCCCTAAAAGTACGCCCCCTAAAACATCTGTAGGATAATGAACATATAAATATAATCTTGAAAAAGCTATTAAAGCAGCTAAACTAAAAATCTCAAGTGCATAATTTTTAAAATGTTTTGCTAATACACCTGCAACCGCAAATGAAGACGTAGTGTGCCCTGAAGGAAATGAATAGGATAAAGGCTTTACAATTAAAAGGTCAACTGCTGGTATATCTGCTGATGGTCTTATACGTTGAACTACGTTTTTTAATATTACTTCTCCTAAAATTGCGCTTAGCAATAACGCTAATAAAGCCATGAAACCTATTTTCCTATATTTTTTGTTAACCATCAATGCAATTGCCATTATAATCCATATAGCTCCATTATCACCTAATGATGTAATAGCGACCATTACTTTATCCATAATAGTTCCATGCATATTGCCTTTTATATACAATAATATGGAACTATCAAATTTCTGCATTAAAGATATTATTTTCATCATTTTCAGCATTTCTCCTTGTTTTTCTATTTTCTTTTATGAACGCTATAACTCCAGGCAATAAAAAAATTATTATTATCGCCATTAGTACATAAGAAAAATGATTTTTTATAAAAGGCATTATTCCATTTATAATATTCATTAAAACACTCATATTTTTCCCCTCTCATTATATAACTGTGCACTCTCGGAAACTCTTAAGGTACTGCTAACTCTTGATTCATTTTGCTCAAAAATCAACTTCACCTCAAAAATTCGTGGTGCCTCATATTGTACGAATAACCTAGAAAATTTAAGCTATTCGTATTACTTTTAATCTTTTTTACTTAAACATTGTGAAATAAGACTTGACAGCTAGTAAAAATTCGCAAAATTAAATATGTATATTTTTTTACATTATTTCATTTGCGAGGAGTGTTTTTATGTTAACTGTTAAGGTTTCTCATTCTCAATATCAATATTTTCTTGAAACATTTTTAGAAAAATTCTATATTCAAACCAATCAACAAATCACTTTGTTTGAGCGTAGTTCACAAATAACTAAAATCTGGTCTACCGACCTAACCGGAATTGTCCCTCTAATAGAAAGTACTTACTCTAAATCTAATCAAGGGGCTCCGCCCAAAGATGCGGTAGCATTACTCAGGTCACTTATTATCATGGCTTATTGTAAAGAAACTAGTATATCATCTTGGGTAAAAACATTACGTTCAGACCCTTTCTATTCAATTTTATCTGGCTTTATACCCGCTTGCTATTCAGACTCTAAAGCCGAAGGCATACATGTTGACCGAATTCCTGGTGTAGGTACTTTTTATGATTTTATGGATAGGCTGATTCATAAGGATAAGATCCTTAATAAATCCAAACTGCGTAAAATTAAACGTAAACCACGTAAAAAACAAAAGAAAAACCAAAAGATGAATAACTCCAAGTCTGGTGTAGTTGACCGTTTAGTTAAAAGAATCTTAAAATATGATAATTCAAAGCTCCTTGACAGAAGCGAATCCAAAATGAACAACATACTTAAAGAATTATTTGTTATTCCTTCTTTATCAATGGGTATTTTGGGCGATCCTTCTAAACTAAATATTGCTGGCGACGGAACCTGTATGCCAACACAGGCTTCGCCTTACGGTAAAAAAGTTTGTGATTGCAAACTTAAACCAGGAGAACATTGTGACTGTTATCGAAAGTTTACCGACCCCAGTGCTAGCTGGGGTTGGGATAGCTTTAATGAACATTATTACTATGGTCATACCTATCACGGATTTACTGCCTGTGATAGCTTTTACAGCCTACCTATCCATATTAAATTTGTTAGCGCGGCACGCCATGATGCTGTTACTGGCGTTTATGCACTTAAAGAACTTGTGGATTTATATCCTGAAATTAAATTTCATTCTGTAGCCTTAGATTCTGCTTATGATGCTAATGCTTTTTATCTTTTATGCATGCATTATGGAATAAATCCTATTATTGATTTAAATTCACGTTCTTCAAAACCTTCATCAAATAGTGAATTTGTTAAACTTGATAAGAATGCTATTCCACACGGAACTGTTTGTGGACATCAGCTTCGTAATTGGGGAATTATTAGTAAACAATATAGACATAAATGGTTATTCCCAGTTCAATGTGAAAACTGTGAAAAATGTCCTATGAAAAGCAATAAATCTTATTACACTAAAACATTAGACAACCCAAGGTATTTCACTCCAATATTAAGAGGTTCAAAACAATGGAAATCTCTTTATAAAAGACGTTCAACTACTGAAAGATGTTGGGATAGAATAAATAACAATTTTCATGCTGAAGATGCAATTATTTATTCTGTTGGGTGTAGAATAACAAGGGTATTTCTTGGTGCATTTTGCTGTTTCATAGATGCTTGGGCATCAGAAAGATTAATAGCCCTTGCCGATATTTTCCCAACTCTTAAAAATATAGCTGCGTAATTTAAAATAAATTTCAATTCAATAACCAGCCTACGGCTTTTTTAAAATAGTGTATAAAAAAGTCTTTTTGTCATGTCCGTAATTAATTCAAATATAACTTTCCATTCAAATAAGCACTTTTAATACTTAAATATGGAAATTGTTAATTATTGTTTTCCGACTATACTATATAACTTTTATCATATTTTATATTGTATATTGATAAGATTAAAATCAGATTAAAAAGTCTTAGGTTTAGTTTAAAAATCATAATATCGTATAATAAAAAACACCTACATAATCGCTAAATTTGAAATCGAAATGTTTAATATTGTAATAAAGGTTTTATACCCCTAACAACATTACTATTTATAATATAACAATTATTTTTGTTCCCTCGCCTTCCTCACTTTCTGCATATATCCTTCCTCCATGTACATCTACAATCCCTTTAGCAATAGATAGTCCAAGGCCTGTTCCACCACTTTCTTTAGATCTAGATTTATCTACAGTGTAAAATTTACTGACAAATCTACATGTTCATTTCGAGACATAACCTTGTTTAGAACTATTATTTTGACATCTTCCACCAAAAGAATTTTAAAATCCTTCAAATTACCACTTTCCTTCCATTATAAAATAGCGAGCTATATAATACTAATATACATCCTTTTACCAATCTTGGCCATAGCCACCATTATCTTTTGTATCGCTCTTCTTGCCTTCGTATTTAAATTTTTCATCATTTGCTCTTAATATTACACAGTTATCCCAATCTGTCTTAGGGTTTCGTTTTATATATATATGTCACCTCAATAAATCACTTTTATATGCATCTAACTTATTAACATTTTCATACTAATATTTCACATTTCATCTACAATTATACATATACTACTCTTATTCCCTTTACAGAAATAAGAAAATAAGCCCCAATATATTTAAAAATATATCTTGGGGCTTATGCTTATTTATTTTTTCAACGTTCAGATAATACCTGCTCATTCAAAAGAGAAAACCCCTTATCGTAGATTATAACCTGCGATAAGGGGCTTTAATAGATGTAACCACAATCACATAATTTAATTTCTATTTATTGATAATGATTTTTTCCTTCTTTACGCTACCTTATTGATGTCGATTTTTTTCCCCTCTTTACGCCACTTAGCAAATTCAGCTGCTGCTGTAAAAAGTGCATCTGTGGATGAGTTAAGTGCCGTTTCGCAAGAGTCTTTCAGCACATCTACGATAAATCCTACACCAACTATCTGCATAGCAATATCATTTTGGATTCCAAATAAGCTAGCCGCTAGAGGAACCAGTAGTATAGAACCACCAGCTACTCCTGAAGTACCACAAGCGCTTACAGCCGCAAGTATGCTGAGAATAAATGCAGTAGGAATATCCACTTTAATTCCAAGTGTGTTTACTAGCCGACTAGTTCTTCTCTTAGTATAAATAATTGCAGTAAACACGACATAGAAATAATCTTACCACTGATTCTAAGTCATGTAAAGAAAAACTGAATCGTAAATTTCCCCTTATAGATTGCAATATAAAATGTCCAAAATTTCGATAAAAATCTACTGTTAAGCTGTAACAGTAGTGTTTCTATACTATCTATTATAATTACTAATAAAATCGAGTAGGAGCTAAATAATTAGTTTATTTAGCGACCTCTCACACCACCGTGCATACCGTTCGGTACACGGCGGTTCAATAAGAATTAATGTTTTAATAAATATGTCTCAGATATAGAAACTAATCCTATATTTTTAAGGTATTTATTGGTCAATGTTTTGTTTAATATAGGGCTATTGGATGTTCTCCAATAGCTCTTCCTTGTGTTTGTATATTGCCAGGCTTTATTCTTGTTCAAGCCTAATTTAACAAGGTTTTTATATTTGGTTTTAATCTTTTTCCATTGTTTCCAAAAACACATTCTAATCCTTCGCCTTAACCATTCATCAAGTGTTTTGAGAATGCTTTTAATATCTGCGATAGCAAAATAATTTACCCATCCAACTATCACTTGCTTAAGTTTCATAAATCTATATTCCATGCTCATCGCATTACTTCTTGAAGTTAATTCCTTTAGCTTTGCTTTGAATTTACTTATAGGTTTTTGAGGAACTCTCATTCTGTATTCACCTTTTGCTCGGTAAAACGAAAATCCTAAAAATTTAAGTTTCCAAGATCTATCTACTGTACTCTTTTCTTTATTCACTTTAAGCTTTAATTTTTCCTCAATAAATCTTGTAATACTCTTCATTACTCTATTTGCTGATTTCTCACTTTTAACATATATATTAGCATCATCAGCATACCTACAAAAGTTTAGTCCTCGCTTTGTTAGTTCTACATCAAGTTCATGTAACATTACGTTACTCAATAATGGGGACAAGGGTCCACCTTGAGGTGCTCCTTCTTCAGTATTCATAAATACCCCATTTATCATCACTCCACTTTGTAGATACTTTCGTATCAGAGAGATTACTCTACTATCTTTAATATCTTCCGATAGTATCCTTATTAATTTATCGTGATTTATCGTATCAAAGTATTTAGAAAGGTCTATATTTACTGTCCATGTATGTCCAGCATTAATATATCCCCTACATTTTTCAACAGCTTGCTTTGCACTTCTTAAAGGTCTAAAACCATAGCTATTATCTGAAAATTTGTTTTCATATATTGGTATTAGAACTTGTGAGATTGCTTGTTGAACAACTCTATCTACTACAGTAGGTATTCCAAGTAGTCTTATTCCCCCATCAGGTTTGGGTATTTCCACCCTTCTTACTGCTTGAGGTCTATATCTGTTTTCCAGTAATGATTGCCTTAATTCTTGTCCATGCTCTTTTAGGTGTTGTAGAAGTTCATCTACCGTCAACCCATCAATACCATGACTTCCTTTATTTGCTTTTACTCTTTTATATGCTTTATTCATATTATCTCTCGACGATACTTGTTCGAGTAAATCATTACCGTATCTATTCACATCGTTTCTTCCTTCTTCTGACATAGGAGAAATACTATGCACTTCTACGTTACCTTTAAGTTCCACTTTATTCTCTCGTAGAGAGCCTTCTTTATGAAGTTGTCTGCTTTCATCATATTTCTTCGTATCTTTCAAAATTTCAAAACCTCCTATTGTTCAGTCCTTCCCACGCTAACGCGTTTAGCATGGTACTATGACGTCTGCTGACTTCTGATAGTTCAGCCATACATCACTGTATAGTTTGTTATTTCTAAATTCATATCCACAACTTACCTATCAGATCTCCCCGGGTAAGAACGCAATCTTTCACTCCATCTATCTGCTACATTTACATCGCCTGTTTCGAATAGTTTTGGGCTTCATTTTGTATTGCAAACTTACCCACAAGCATATGCCTTATATGTAGTTTCTGTTCGTCAGACCAGAGTTTCGCCGCCGACTTCCTTCAGATTCCACCTCGCGGTGGACACCCTTGTCTTAAGCTATGCACTTGGCACTATTAACCCGTGCTAGGGACTTTCACCCATTAGATTGCGCCCATGCCGGGCGCACAATATAAACGCTTTGCCCATGTATGGAGCAAAGCGTTTTAAAAATTCTCTATTTTTTAAACTTCTATTTTATATAAAAAACAATAGATTCATATGGTCTTAAAGTTAATTCATTGATGTTATTTATTGTATCTTTATAGTTAGATATCAAAATAGTTGATCGCCCTTTAAGCAATAAATCTTCTGGTAAATTAAAAGTAGTTTCTTTCCCATAAAAATTATTTATAACTAAAATTTTCTCAGCCTTCCATGAACGCATATAAGCGAATATCTGAGAATCATCCTTTATTATAATCTTGAAATCACCATAAGCAATTACATCATATTCTTTTCTAAGTTGTATAAGTTTCTTATAGTGATAAAAAATAGAATCTTCATCCTTCAAAGCCTTCTGGGCATTTATTTCTTTGTAATTGTTACATATTGATATATGTGGCGAGCCTGTTGTAAAACCAGCATTCATATTATCATTCCATTGCACCGGAGTACGCGCGTTATCTCTTGATTTTGATTGCAATATTTTAATTATTTCTTTATCATCTATACCCTTCTCTTTTAAGATATTGTAATAATTAATTGACTCTATATCTTTATATAATTCAATTTTATCAAAGTATGGGTTTGTCATGCCAAGCTCTTCCCCTTGATAAATATAAGGTGTTCCTCTTAATAAATGCACTGTTGTTGCCAGCATTTTTGCAGATTCATTATGGTATTTTTTATCATCTCCAAAGCGAGACACAATACGTGGTTGATCATGATTGCACCAAAACAAAGCATTCCATCCATTACTTTCCTCAATTCCAACCTGCCAATCAGCAAGAATTTGTTTTAACTTTTTAAAATCAAAATTCATTAAACTCCACTTATCGCCATTTTTATAATCAACTTTAAGGTGGTGAAAATTAAATACCATTGATAGTTCTTTTTCCTGTGGATTTGAATATTTGATACAATTTTCTATAGTCGTGGAGGACATTTCTCCAACTGTAATAATATCTTCGCATTTTCCAAATGTTTCTTTGTTAAGCTGCTTTAAATATTCGTGAATTTTAGGACCATCTGTATAAGAACGGCGACCATCGCCTTTATAATCATCTTCATATTTTTCTGGTTTCGAAATTAAATTAATCACATCAAATCGAAACCCATTTACCCCTTTTTCCATCCAAAAATTAACCACATCGAACACTTCTTGTTTTAACTCTTCATTTTTCCAATTAAGATCCGCTTGAGTTTTATCAAACAAATGCAAATAATACTCATCAAATTCTCTTACATATTCCCAAGCCGTACCACCAAACTTTGAAACCCAATTTGTTGGCTCATTTCCATTCTTAGGTTCTTTGAATATATAGTAATTTTTATACTTTTCATCACCATTCATTGCCTTTTTAAACCATTCATGCTCTGTAGACGTATGGTTAAATACCATATCTAACATAATGTCGATTCCTAATTTTTTAGCTTCTAAAACCATCTCCTCAAAATCTTCCATAGTACCAAAACTACTATCAATACTACAATAATCTGCTACATCATACCCATTGTCTATTTGGGGAGAACTATAAAATGGAGTTATCCATATATAGTCCACTCCTAAGACTTTTAAATAATTTAATTTTTGCGTAACACCTTTTAAATCACCAATTCCATCTCCATTTGAATCCTTAAATGATCTAGGATATATTTGATAAACCACACTCTTTTTAAAATCTTTCATACTTCTTAATACTCCTTTAAATGAATGCATATAAACGAATTTATATTAAATCATCACTTTATATTTTTTTATTTATTCATGATTAATCCTCTGGTGCAAATTTTGCTGCAAATTTTGTTTTAGAAAGTATAAGCGTTAATGTAAATGAAACCACAATTGCCACTATCATTGCCAATGAAAAAATCAACATATATTTAGGTTTAATAGATAGTATACCAGGAATTCCCCCAACGCCAATTGAATTTGCCATGACTCCTGAACTAACTGATATTACGCCTGCAATTGCTGAACCTACCATAGCTGCTAAGAATGGATATACGTATTTTAAGTTAATACCAAATATAGCCGGCTCAGTTACTCCAAGGTAACAGGAAATAGCTGCCGGAATTGATACTTGTTCTTCTTCTGGTTTAGCCTTTTTATTTATACGTATTATTGCCATAACTGCAGAACCTTGAGCTATATTTGACAGTGCAATCATTGGCCATAAATTTGTTCCACCAAATTCAGCCATAAGTTGTAGATCAATAGCATTTGACATATGATGTAATCCAGTAATTACGAGTGGTGCATAAAAGAATCCAAACACTGCCGCAAATAACCACCCAAAAGCAGAAGTTAACCCAGTGTATACTACACTTGATATAACTGAACCTATTGCCCAACCTATTGGGCCTAAAACAGTATGAGCTATTATTACCGTTGGCACCAACGCTAGAAAAGGTACCACTATCATCGATATATACTCTGGAACAATCTTCCGTACATTTTTTTCGAATATCGCTAAAAGAAATCCTGCCATAATTGCTGGAATAACTTGTGCTTGATAACCTATCATTTGAATGTGAAAAGCTCCAAAATTCCAAAATGGAATCTTATCTGCAGCAGCACCTGCTACATCATAAGCATTTAATAGTTGAGGTGATACTAGAGTAAGACCTAATACAATTCCGAGTATTTGAGTCGTTCCCATCTTTTTAGAAATAGCCCAGGTTATTCCTACTGGTAAAAAGTTAAATATAGCTTCACCAATTAACCACAAGAAAGAATGAACTCCAGCCCAAAATGGATACATCTGAGTTATTGTTTTAGTCCCATTTCCAAGAAATTTAATATCCCCTATTACGTTACGAAAACCCAATATCAAACCTCCAACTATAAGTGCTGGAATAAGAGGTGTAAATATTTCTGCCAAATTAGCAAGCATTCTTTGAATAAAATTCATATTACCTTTCGCTTCTATCTTTGCCTTATCTTTACTAACCCCATCCACTCCCGAAACGTTTACAAATTCATTGTAAAAATCAGGTACTTCATTTCCTATAATAACCTGAAATTGTCCAGCCTGCATAAAAGTGCCTTTTACTAATTTAATACTTTTAATCTTTTTACCATCTGCTTTTTTATCATCCTTTAATACAAATCTCATTCGAGTTGCACAATGGGATACCGCTACAATATTTTCTTTCCCACCGATGTATTCTAATAATCGTTTTGAATCTTCTGTAAATTTACTCATATAAATTCCCCCCCTTAAGCTTTAATTCATTTTTCTCCTAAAGAATTCATTACAACTTATATACACCAGCTCTTTATATTTTCATCTTAACTTGTCTATACAAGTTCCTCTTGTTCTTATATTAACTTATATATACAAGTTAGTCAATAGATTTAAGCGAAAAAATGTAAACGGTTTTGAATTGTTAAATCACAAAAAAAATCGCCCTATCGGCGACGTGCAAAATCAGTAAACACAAAACGGTCTGGTCGGTGACGGGATTCTGTATATTCAAATTGATTTCCATCAGCTAAATATACATAATTTTTAACAACAACAACAAAATTATAAGATTTCATATCTAAATTTAATTTATCTCTTGAATTAGCAGTTTCAACTTGTATAATTTTATTTGCAAAACCTATTTTTAAATGTAAGCTTTCTTCAATATATTCATAAATGGATTTCTCTGCGATTTCTTCTGTTAATCCTTGCACTTCATCTTTTAAGAAATAATTAATATCAAAAATTATTCGTTCACCTTCTAAACTACGCACTCTATATAATTGAAAAGCTTCTTTTCCTACATCTAAATTACTTTTTTTATTTATTACTTCATCAATTATAACTTCCTGGAATTTAGGCACTGTAGTAATAAAATTTTGGTTACTGCTTGCACTAGCTTCCTTAAAACTAACTAGACCACCAACAGAAAATGCAATAAAATTATTTTCTAAAACAAATACCCCTTTACCATGAAGACTATTAACAAAGCCTTCCTCAGCAAGCATCTCCAAAGCTTTTCTAACAGTACCGCGACTTACCCCATACTCTTTACAAAAATCATTCTCTGAGGGAAGTTTTTCCCCTGGTGTATAAATACCTTTAACAATATTTCTTTTTATATTATCATATATGTCTGTATATAGTTTTTTCATTTTAATCCTCCAAGCCTCAAAATACCCATAAAAATTATTATATCATAAGATACTGGATAATGATGGTTATTTCCACGTTTTGTTGCTTTGCATTCACCATTTAATAAATGTAATAGTAAATCTAGTTCCTATGTCAACCTTACTTCGAACTTCAATTATTCCATTATGTGCTTCAACTATTGATTTTGAAAGGGCTAGTCCTATTCCAATGGACTCGCTTTTCTTAGAGTTTTTTGCTTTATAAAACCTTTTAAATATATTTGGCAAATCCGTGTCACTTATCCCTTCGCCTGTATCTTCTATTATAATTCTTGTATACAAAGGATTTTCCATAAGCTCCAAGTTTATAGTTCCACCAGGTGGAGTATGTTCTATAGCATTCTTAATAATATTAATGATTGCCTCTTGAAGCCACAATCTATCATGCACAAAATTTATCTCTTCTTTTTCTTTAAAAATAATCTTAACATGGCAATCATTTGCCTTGCTCTCTAAAGCCTCTATTGAATCTTGCAAGGTTTCGTTTAAGCTTTGTTTTTCTTTGACTATTTCTATTGCTTTAGCATCCAGTTTAGCAAGCTTAAGTATATTCTTTATGAGCCAATTCATCTTTTCTAGTTGGTTTTGATTATTTAATAAAAATGCCTCATTTTGCTTTTGAGATAGCTCCTTTGTAAGCATAATATCATTATATAAAATTACAGATGAAAGTGGAGTTTTTAGCTGGTGGGATATATCTGATAATAAATCCACTAAAAATTGTTTTTCCCGTCCAAGCTCACTTAAATTATTTCTAATGATTTTTCTCATAGAATTAAAAGAAATTGCGAGCTTCGAGAAATCCCCTTCGCGATCTTCATTAATATCTATGTCATAATCCCCTTCAACCACCTTCTTTGCAGCGAGAGTTAATCTTCTTATCCTTTTATAAAGAAAACTATATTGAAAATAATTAAGTGTAAATAATATAGCAGCCATAAAAATAAAAATGAAAATAATTGTGTAGTTATTCTTTATAATTGTTTGGCTCACATATGGGAAAAGTTCATTCTCTAAATTTTTTGTTAACCCATACTCTCTTAAAAAAGCACTTCCTTTTATAGCTTCTTCACTGGAAACTTCTTTTGTAATAAGAGGTATAATTTCCTTTTCCATTTCCGGATTTTTCTCTATCATTCTTTCAGCGATTGCCCCCAAGCTTTTTATATAATCAGCCTTTAAGTTATCGTGATGTAATTTTAAACACAAAGATGTAATTATTAAAAATAAAGTCATTAAAACCAAAATAGCAGCTGTGCTTATTTTAATTTCCGAATTAACAAAATACCTTTTCATACTAATCTACTCCTTATTCAGCACCGCAGGTGATGCAACATCCTTATTCCATTTATATCCTAGTCCACGTTTATTAACTATATATTGAGGTTCCCTGGGATTGTCTTCTATTTTATCTCTTATTCTCTTAATATAAACAGATAGTGTATTTTCATCAAAGAAAGGATCTTCCCCTTCTAATAATTCACACAATATCTCATCCCTCTTCATTATAACATTAGGTTTATTCATAAATATTAACAAAAGCTTATATTCTTGTGTTGTAAGATTTATAGCTTCACCATTTTTCTTTATTGTTCCTTTTACAGTATCAACAAATATATTTTCACTTTTCAATATATTATCTACGTTTATATTTTTAGAATTTCTTCTTATTAATGCCTTTATTCTTGATAAAAGTTCTCTTACCCTAAAAGGCTTTGTTATATAATCATCTCCACCTATTTCAAGCCCCTGAACTATATTAACCTCATCATCACAAGCTGTTAAAAATATTATGAGCACATCACTTTTGCTCCTTATATACTTACATAATTCATACCCATTTCCATCAGGCAAATTAACATCTAATAAAATTAAATCAAACTTCTCTAAATGGAATAAGTTTTTCCCATCTTCTACTGTTGTGGCTCTAGAAACTTCGTAGCCACCATCTTTTAGAGAAAACTCTATGCCAAGGGCTAGTGATTCATCATCTTCAACTAATAATAATCTATTCATATCTTTCACCTCATCCTAACTATTGTTAAGTAACACATTAATAATACCTCAATTATGTCTTAAGTTAAAGCTAATGTGTATAAACTCATTTTCCTTTTTTTAACAATATTGTATTTAGATGATTTTTAACGAAAAAATAGAGAAGATTATTAATAATCTTCTCTAACTGTCCACTTAAGTTTTTTTTTAATCTTCTACAATCACATAATTTATATCTATTTTTTTTACTTCTGATAGCTTATTATTAACTTTTGCTTTATCTTTCTCACTTTTACAATCCATAGTTCCTTTTTTAAATCTAATAAGACTCATATTTATTTCTGATCCGTCTATTATTTTATAAGTATCATTATCCGTTATAATTATTGTGCCTTCTTGTGGGCAATAACCTATCCATGAATAATTTCCATATTTTAAGGGTATATCTATTCCTTTAATATTTAACTTTTGTATTGTTTTTTTGTAGTCACTTCCTAAATAAACACTTTGATTATCATCAATATTCGGTATATTTGTAAGTAAATTTGTATCTATACTTCCATTATTATCATTACTTTTTTTAATACGAAATAATTGATCTTTTAACATAGCTTTTGCCGTCTCTTTAGTCATTATTAAATATTTTTCAGTAACTGTCACGGTTTCTCCGTCAACAACAACACTCTTATCTTGAGTTACAAGTTTGTATTTATAATCTTTTGTATATTTAGTATTGTCTTTATAAGCATCCTTTGCTTTGCTAATACTGTTATTTTCTCCACTTATTATAATTGCATTAAAAGGACAACTTGGTCCTTTTAAATAAAGTTTTACCTTTTGTGCTGCTACAACACCTATAACAACAACAGCTATAATAGCAACAACCCCTATAATCCATTTGTTTATTTTTTTCATAAATACAATCTCCCCTATTCCTTGGATTTATTTTTTGTGTAATATACTATTATTAATAATCTTCTCTAACTGCCTCTATTAAGTTTTCTTTTTTAATTCTTGAAAGTGGTGATAATACCGAAATATAACTTATTACTATAGAGAAAGTTCCCGCAATAGCTATTGCCTCCCAGGGCACCATCCATCGCATCTCTCTAAATCCACCCATTGCTTTGAACATCATAAAGGATATGCCGCAGCCTATTATACAGCCATATATAGCACCAACAATGCCGTAGAGAAGTCCTTCTAGCACAATCATTTTCTTTAAACCCTTTTGAGTTAGCCCTATGGATTTTAATGTAGCAAACTCTCTTTTTCTGAGGATAATATTTGTTGTTAATGTATTTATAATATTAACACTTCCTATTAATGAAACCACTAGTACAAATCCATACAATAATATTTTGACCATTAACATATAGGATTTTTCTTTTCTATTAGATTCTATATTATTTATTACCGTTAAAGAATTATTTGATTTTATGGCAGCTTCTATTCCTATTTTCGCTGCATCTTCATTTTTTACATCTTTAAGAACTATGTTTAAGTTTGTAGGTTTAATCTCCTTAATATCTGTTAATTTCTTTCCCATTTCTTCTGTTGTGATTATTTTTAATCCATTTGGAGATCCCCAATAATCAAAAGGTTCATTAATAATTGCCATAACCTTTACTTTATTAACTTTGCCCTTGCCAAATTCAACCTTTGCTTTATTAGAAAAACCCCCATTAAAAGAAGCATCATATTGTAGGTCTATTTCATCTCCTACTTTTATATCTGCTAGTGGTCCAACATACACTTTCTTTGTATTTTCATCATATACTCTATTTTTGTTAATTAAGATTACTCCATTTTCACTATTTAGTTTTTCTATATCAATATTTCCTGACTTTAGATATTTTTTAGAAACTTCTAGTGAATCCTTATCATAAATTGAAATGGAACTTTCTATAAGGGTTTTCTCCACTCCATCTAAAGTTGTTTTTTTGTATATATTTTTCATATCTTGAATTTTCTTAACTTCACTGTTTTTACTTATTGTCATATCGAAACAATATGGATTGAATACTCTATATACCTTATCAACTGACTTCAGTTCTTTAATATCATCTTCTATTTTACTGTTTATGAAGTTTTCTGTTCCATTCTCATCATTACTTCTCATAACTGTGAAATGAATGTTTTTTGATTCATTAAGATCGGATGATATATTAAGTGACATATCCATGAAGGATTTAAAAGTGACAAATAACACCACACTTATTACTATTGAAAAAACAGTTATTCTATATCTTTTTCTATTTCTCTTAATGTTTTTAGCAGCCAATGCTCCTTCAAACCCAAATATTCTTTGAATAACTCTGTTCTTTCTTCTTTTTATTTTCTCCTTTGTTATAGAAGTTCTACCACTTATAGCATTCAGTGGTGAAATTCTGCCTGCGAAATATGCTGGCACGAGTGCTGATATGTATATCGCTATAAGACCTACTGCTGCACTTATGCATAAAACCATAGGCGATATAGAGATTTTCATAATCATAACTGAATCTACATCAATTAATTTAAATGCAATGCTTATTCCATATATAGCTATAATACTGCATATGAGTCCTAGTGGAATAGCTATTACTGCGAGGATTGTTGCTTCCCTTAGGACAATCTTTCTAATTTGTATTGGAGTAGTTCCCACTGCTCTTAAAAGTCCAAACTGTTTAATTCTTTCCACAACGCTTATTTGAAATGAATTATATATTACGGCTATTGTTGAAATTAAAACTATTCCAATTATTATTGCCAGCGTTACATATAATCCGCTAAGATTTGAACCACCCTCACCCGCTCCTTGCATTTGTAGCAAATAGCTGTTTTCCGTAACGGTATCTTTCTCCCCTAACTGCTTTAATTCATTCACGGCAGTTTTTAAGTTTGTTTTTGAGCTTATTTCTACAAGTAACTGTGCATTTTGCTTGTTAATATTATTATTTTTAAATAAAATTAATCCATTACCATCCAACTGAGTGTTTAAATTATCCTCTAGTATTCCTACAAGAGTATATTCTTTATTACTAACTTTAATTTTATTCCCTACTTTAGCATTTTTATCAATAGATGGTAATATCCACTTTTCCATTGCTACTTCATTTTCTTTTTCTGGTAATCTCCCTATCTTTGCTTTATAAGGTAAAAGTTCTAACGCCTTGTCTGTTGCTGTTATTATGTTAACATCTAATTTATCATTTATCTTTATTTTTTCACTTATAGTATACAATCCAAACCTAGACACTTTAGGATTATTAACTATTTTAGAAATTAACTTTTCATCTGTTTTTTGAAATGCTAAATGGAAAGAACCTCCACTATTTTTAGCATTCTGTATCTGAACATCCTGCATTCCTTTAAAGTAAAGTCCTATTGTTGATATAAGTGCAACTGATAGCATTATTCCAATAATCGTAAGTGCGGTTCTTTTTTTATTTTTCTTCAAATATTTCCCTGTGAGCTGTTTATAACTAGTTATCATCTCTTTCACCCCCTAATTTATTTTTAAGTTCTTGTCAGAAGTTATTTCACCATCTCCAATGGTGATAACTCTATCTGCCATGGCTGCTATATTAACGTCATGGGTAATAAGTATTAAAGTTTGATTATATTTTTTAGCCGTAAATTTTAATAATTCCATAACATCTTTTGAATTTTTAGTATCAAGATTTCCTGTAGGTTCATCTGCAAGTATTATAGCTGGCTTATTAAATACAGCTCTACCAATTGATACCCTTTGCTGTTGACCCCCTGATAATTCTGATGGAAGATGATTACGCCTTTCGCTTAGCCCTAATACTTTAATGAGCTCTTCTAAATGAATTTTATCCACCTTATCATTATCTAGAAGTGCTGGAAGCGCTATATTTTCTTCTACATCTAAAATAGGTAGTAGGTTATAGAACTGAAATACAAAACCTATTTTTCTTCTTCTAAACACTGCAAGTTTTTCTTCCTTATAATCATAAATGCTTTCTCCATCAATAACTACATTGCCAGATGTTGGTCTATCGAGTCCTCCGAGCAAATGAAGAAGTGTACTTTTTCCAGAACCTGATGCTCCCACAATTGCTACAAACTCACCCTTAGCAACTGATAAGTTTATATTTTTAAGTGCCTCCACCTTGTTTTCATCTTTACCATAAGTTTTTTTTAAATTTTCAACCTTTAAAATTTCCATTTATATCTCTCCTTTTTTCTTTTCTCATCACTATAACCATATTATACTTCACTCACCACTTGCACTCCATATCACTCAACTTACAAATAAAAAAGTTATCTTACAGTACCGTAAGATAGTCTAATAAAACCAATAACTCAAAAACAAAAACACCTGGATAAATTTCATATTCAACCTGGTGTTTTATATTTTTTTTATACTATTATGCTATATCTCTTTTAACAAAGGCCAAATATGCATATATTTTGACCAATTAAATGTAGCGAGTACCATTGCTACGATATTCCCCACAGTTAAAAGAAAAACTCCAATGCCGACAGCCATTAATATTAAATGTTCCGCCTGAAACCGTGAAACTAGAATTCAATATAATATTAGTCGTATTTATTGATTAATAATCTTCTATAACTGCTCCAATTAAATTTTCTTTTTTAATTTTTGAAAGTGGTGATAATGCTGAAATATAGCTTATTACTATAGAGGCGATTCCCGCAATAGCTATTGCCTCCCATGGCACCATCCATCTCATCTCTCTAAAAGCACTCATTGATTTGAACAGTAGGAATGATATGCCGCAGCCTATTATTGATCCATATATAGAACCAACGATTCCATAGAGAAGTCCTTCTAGTGCAATCATTTTCTTTAACCCCTTCTGAGTTAGCCCTATAGACTTTAATGTAGCAAACTCCCCTTTTCTAAGAATAATATTTGTTGTTAATGTATTTATAATATTAACACTACCTATTAAGGACACTACTAGTATAAATCCATACAATAATATCTGGACCATTAATATTATGGATTTTTCAGTTCTATTAGCATCTATTTTATTTATTACCATTAAATCGGGATTTAATTTTATGGCATTTTCTATTCCTATTTTTCCTACTTCTTCATTTTTTACATCTTTAAGAACTATATTTAAGTTTACAGGTTTGATGTCCTTGCCCTCGGTTAATTTCTTTCCCATTTCTTCTGTTGTGATTATTTTAAATCCATTAGAGGTTTTCAACTTATTAAAAGGATCACTCTCAAGAATTGCCATAACCTTAACTTTATTAACTTTGTCTTTACCAAATACAGTCTTTGCCTTAGCGGCTCCCCCTTCCTCAGAAGCATCATATTGAAGAGCTATTTCATCTCCTACTTTTATATTTGCTATTGGTCCGAAATAATCTTTCTTTGTAGCTTCGTCATGTATTTTATTTTTATTAATTAAGATTACTCCATTTTCACTGTTTAGTTTTTCTATATCAATATTCCCTGATTTTAAATATTTTTTAGAAACTTCTAGAGACTCCTTGTCATATATATCGCTAGAACCTTCTATAAGGGTTTTCTCCACTCCATCTAAAGTTGTTTTTTTATATATATTTTTCATGTCCTGAATTTCTTTAACTTCACTATTTTTGTTTACTGCCACGTCAAAAAAATATGGATTAATTTGATTATATTCTTTATATACCTTATCTACAGACTTTAATGCTTTAATATTATCTATAGTTGTGTTTTCGAGGTTACCTCTACCTCCAGCAGAACATGGTACAACTGAGAAATGAATGTTTTTTAATTCATTAAGATCTGGTGATATCTTGAGTGACATATCCATTAAAGATTTAAACGCAACAAATAACACCACACTTATTACTATAGAAAAAATAGTTAATCTATATCTTTTTCTATTTCGCTTAATATTTTTAGCTGCCAATGCTCCCTCAAACCCAAATATTTTTTGAATAACTTTATTCTTTCTTCTTTTTATTTTCTCCTTTGTTATAGATGTTCTACCACTTATAGCATTCAGTGGTGAAATTCTGCCTGCGAAGAATGCTGGTACGAGTGATGATAGGTATATTGCTATAAGACCTACAGCCGCACTTATGCATAAAATCATAGGGGATATAGAGATTTTCATAGTCATAACTGAATCTGCACCAATTAATTTAAATGCATTATTTATTCCATATATAATTATAATGCTGCATAGTAAGCCTAATGGAATAGCTATTGCGGCGAGGATTGTTGCCTCTCTTAGGACAATTTTTCTAATTTGCATTGGAGTAGTTCCTACTGCTCTTAAAAGTCCAAACTGTTTAATCCTTTCCACAACACTTATTTGAAATGAATTATATATTACGGCTACAGTGGCTATTAAAACTATTCCAATTGTTATTGCTAAGGCTATATATAATCCTTTGAGACCTGAACCAGAATCTCCTGCTCCCTGCGTTTGTAGCAAATAACTGTTTTCCTTAACGGTATCTTTCTTACCTAACTGCTTTAATTCGCCTACGGCAGTTTTTAAGTTTGTTTTTGGGCTTATTTCTATCAGTAACGCTGCATTTTGTTTATTAATATTATTATTTTTGGATAAAATTACTCCTATACCCTCCATTTGACTTATTATATCATCCTTAAGTATTCCTACAAGAGTATACTCCTTATTACTAACTTTGATTTTATTCCCTACTTTAGCGTTTTTATCAACAAATGGTAATATCCACTTTTCCATCGCTACTTCATTTTCTTTTTCCGGCAATCTCCCTATCTTGGCTTTATATGGCAAAAGTTCTAAAGCCTTGTCTGTTGCTGTTATTACATTAACAGCAGCTTTATCCCCTAGCTTTATTTTTTTACTAATATTATACAATCCACTCCTAGATACTTTAGGGTTATTAACTATTTTAGGTATTAACTTTTCATTGGTTTTTGTAAAAATCAAATGATAAGCACCATCTCTGTTTATAGCACGCTGAATCTGCGCATCCTGCATTCCTTTAGAGAAGAGTCCTATTGTAGATATAAGTGCAACTGCTAACGTTATTCCAATAATCGTAAGTTTAGTTCTCTTCTTATTTTTCTTTAAATATTTCCCTGTGAGCTGTTTATAACTAGTTATCATCTCTTTCACCTCCTATTTTATTTTTAAGTCTTTGTCAGAAGTTATTTCACCATCTCCAATAGTAATAACTCTATCTGCCATGTTTGCTATATTAACGTCATGGGTAATAAGTATTAATGTTTGGTTATATTTTTTAGTCGTAAATTTTAATAACTCCATAACATCTTTTGAATTTTTAGTATCAAGATTTCCTGTTGGTTCATCTGCAAGTATTATTGACGGCTTATTAAATACCGCTCTACCAATTGATATCCTTTGCTGTTGACCCCCTGATAATTCTGATGGAAGATGATTTTTCCGCTCGCTAAGTCCTAATACTTTAATAAGCTCTTCTAAATAGATTTTATCCACCTTATCATTATCAAGAAGTGCTGGAAGTGCTATATTTTCCTCTACATCTAAAATAGGTAGTAAGTTATAAAACTGAAATACAAAACCTATTTTTCTTCTTCTAAACACTGCAAGTTTTTCTTCCTTGTAATCGTAAATGCTTTCTCCATCAATAACTACATTGCCAAATGTTGGCCTATCGAGTCCTCCTAGTAAATGAAGAAGTGTACTTTTTCCAGAACCTGATGCTCCCACAATTGCTACAAACTCACCCTTACCAACTGATAAATTTATATTTTTAAGTGCATCCACCTTGTTTTCGCCGGTACCATAAGTTTTATTTAAATTTTCAACCTTTAAAATTTCCATTTATATCTCTCCTTTTCTCTTTTTCCCATCACGATATACATATCATACCTCGCTAACCATATTATACCGTGCTAACCGCTCACACTCCATATCTCTACACTTACAACTAAAAAAGTTATCTTACAGTTTTGTAAGATAACCTAATAAAGTAGCACTAAAAATGTGTTATAATTTCACTATGTAATTTAAATCAAATAGTGAAATTATATGATAGACAACTGAAATTACAATTATTAGAGGAGATGATGAATCATAGATACAAATATACTAATATCAATATTACTCTTAGTTCCAGCAGGTCTATTTATATACTTTGATAAAAAGCTATTAATTAGCAGTAAAATACAAACAAAGTTTAAGATAAATAACTTTTTAGGACTATATCTTTTCATATTAATAACCTTGGTACTTAGCACATTTATAGTTGCAACCTTAGCAATGCTTTTTCATATATCTAGCACTTTTACATATGCGATTCAATCTGTGCTAATTGGAGTTCTTTTAGGGTTATTCTCAAATATAAATAAAATATTTAGAAGAAAAAAAAGAATTTAGAAAAGTATTTTAAAACCACCTGGATAAATTTCATATTTATCCAGGTGGTTTTAATTATTTTCCCTATGATAGATCCAATTTTTTATCTATTAGGTAGGTAGAGGTTATGAATAATCCTACAAAAGTAATTATCTGAAATATAGTATCAGCAATATTAATATTAAATGCTCCACCTGAAACCGTGAAATCAGAATTCAATATATTATTAGTCGTATTTATTGAAAAATTGCTCAAGTTAATTGTTTGAGGGAATTGCGTTGTAATTTTAGTTGACAGCCAGCCTATTGCTACTGATAGTATTATAAAAATTATAAAAGAGCCTATTTTACCTAGTTTTTTGCCTTTTAAGGCTACTTTGCCAATAACCATGCAGAAGTATATACATGTTAAGGAATAAACAATGATCCATATATATTGAATTATAAAAAATAATATTATCCCGAGCTTAATATCTTTAAAAAAACTTAAATCTATTTTGCCTGTTACAGTCAAATTAAACATCAAAAGGGATACAAAAACAACAATGGAAATTTGTATTAAAGCGGTTATCAGCCTGGATGCCATTATTGATACTCCCGATTGTGGAAGTGTAAATAATAGGTAGCCTGAGTCTCCGTGTAGGTATTTACTCATAATCTTTAACGAAGATATAAATATTACTATTATGGCGCCAATAATTAAGCATGTAGATAACCCCATTACTGTATTACCATCCCAGGTATCTTTCTTTGTCATAAGAAATAGGTTAGCAATTATACCAGATATACAAACTCCAATTATGGTTAAAAAAGTTGATCTTAATTCATATTTTATAAGCTTAAACATTATTGAAATACCTCCCTATACAATTCATCGATTGACTTTTTCTTACTAGTTCGTAATTCTTCTGCATTACCTTGAAGCACTATCTCTCCATCAGATATAAATGCTACATCATCAAAAATCCGTTCTATATCATTTACAAGGTGTGTAGTAATTATCATAGAACTATTTTCACTAAAGTTATTAACTATAGCATTTAATATCTTTTCTCTAGTAGTAGGATCTACTCCCCCAAGCGGTTCGTCAAGTATATAAAGCTTTGCAGCTCTCGAAAGTACCAATGTAAGCTTTAACTTTTCTTTCATTCCTTTTGACAGGCTTTTCACAGCGCTATTTTCATCAAGGTTCATAAATACGAGCATTTCCTTCGCTTTTTTTTCATCAAAATCAGAATAAAATGCCTTAAAATATTTCACTGTATCCTTTACTTTCATCCACTTTAGAAGATACTCATTGTCAGGCAAATATGAAACTATAGACTTTGTATAAACACCAGGCTTTTGACCATCTATTAGTATTTCTCCTTTCGATGGATGAAGTATTCCAGCTGCTATTTTTAAGAATGTAGTTTTACCGCTACCATTAGGACCAAGAAGTCCTACAATTTTCCCTGGCATTATATCTAGGTCTACACCGCCCAAGGCTTTTTTAGTTAAATACGACTTGCATATTTTTTTTGATTCTAATATATTATTCATCTTATTTTACCTCCATAGTTTCCTTTGAAACAGATTTAATTATTTCATTAGTAGTAAATCCTAAGCTTTTCATTCTAAGTATAAAAGAATCTATAACTTCCTTTGCCATTTCATTTTTTAAATTATCCACCATATTTTCATTCTCCTCCACAAATGTTCCAGTTCCTCTTTGTGTATAAACAATTCCAAGTCTTTCGAGCTCTTGATAGGATCTTTGAAGCGTATTTGGATTCACATTTAAATTCATTGCCATTTCTCGTACTGAGGGCAACTTATCCTTTGATTTTAGCTTTCCTGTAACGATGTCCATTTTTATAAGGTCCATGATTTGTAGATATATAGGCATTTTATCATTAAATTCTAAATTCATTATTCAATCTCCTTTCAGAAAATACATCGATTCCCTAGTGACATATGTTAATATGTACACTGCAACATTAATCGTGTCAATATGAAAATATAGACCACCTAGATAAATTTTATATTTATCCAGGTGGTCTGTATTTTATTTATAATATTATGCTACTATATCCCTTTTGATAAAAGCTGCGTATGCAATAACATTGAAAATTATAAAATAAGCTATCAGTACTGTAATTGAAAAGTTCATTGTCATTCCTTTAACTAATGGCTGCCCATCAATATATTGATTCAAATTCGTATTTGCAAATAGAATATATTTTGACCAATTAAATCTAGTGAGTAGCATTGTTACGGTATTCCCTACAGTTAAAAGAAAAACTCCAATACCTATAGCCATTGCACTATTACGGAAAACTGTAGAAATCATAAATGCTAAAGTAACCATCATAACTAAGCTTATACACTGAAGTCCATAAACCTCCACAATATGTGCCATCATATTAACTTCACTAATTTTGCCAGCAACATTTGTAAGGAATGGTGTACCTGACCCTTTAAAGCTAAACAATGCTCCTCCAATAAGAAATGAAACTACTAAAAGTACTAAAAGCATGAAAAGAGTGTATCCTAAAACAGAAATATATTTTGAAAGTAGAATTTTCCACCGTTTTGAAGGTCTAATTAGTAATAATTTAATTGTGCCTCCTGAAAACTCATTGGCTACTATTCCACCACCCATTATAATAGCAAAAAGAGAAATTAAAAATATTAGGCTACTTGCTCCTTCTACAAATCCCCATAAGGATTTATCTTGTATAGGTTGTATGTCATTTTTAAGACGATATTCATTAGTTTGTAACTGCTTTGTAATTCCGTCCTTTTCCATTTTAGATATCCCTGGCCTAGCTAATGATTTTTTAATTTCCTGGTTTTGAATTGTTATGTCTGATTTCCAATCACTTTTAGGCGCTTGGGTACCTGTAAATCTAAATAAGAGCCCAACTGCTACTATAATAAGAACTAATATACCCATCATTATCCACGTGCTAACGCTATGAGCAAGTTTCATATTTTCATTACGAACTAGATTTATTATTTTACGCAATTCCATTACCCCCTGTCATTTCTAAGAATTTTTTCTCTAAGCTTTGTTGCACCTTACGAACACCGTAAATTTTAATTCCCTGCTGCACAAGCTTTTCAACTAACCCAGGAACATTTTCTATATTTTCCTTAATTTCAATTTCTTTTTCATTTATTTCTGGTTTATATTTGCTACTAAGACTTTCTAAATATGCTTTTGCACTTTCAATCGGCGAAACATCTAGAGCTATAACTGAATCCGACTCATCCTCAAGCATTTCTTTCATATCCTGAATTCTAACCAATTTTCCATTTTGCAGAATTCCTACCCTATCGCACATAAGCTCCATTTCTGAAAGCAAGTGGCTTGATACTATTACTGCAACATTTTCTTCTCTTGCAAGTGTCCGTAAATGATTACGCAATTCATGAATACCAGCAGGATCTAATCCATTAGTAGGTTCATCTAATACCAATAACTTTGGAGAGTTAAGGAGCGCTTGTGCAACCCCTAGCCTTTGACGCATACCTAGTGAATATGTCTTTATTTTGTCATTTATTCTTTTTTCAAGACCCACAATTTTTATAACCTCATCAATACGTTCCTTCTTTAAGTCTGGATACATCCTCCAAAAATGAACAAGATTTTGATACCCAGTTAAATATTTATATAAATCTGGATTTTCAATAATTCCGCCGACTTTAACAATGGCTTTTTCAAAATCTGTCTCAACATTTAATCCATCAATATACATTTCACCTTTAGTAATAGACATCAGTCCTAAAAGCATTTTAATAGTAGTAGTTTTACCAGCGCCATTTGGTCCGAGGAATCCAAACACCTCCCCTGAACGCACGTCAAAAGTAAGATCATCTATTATTACCTTTTTACCGATTTTTTTTGTAACATTCTTGATTTGTACTATAGTTTCCATGTTGAACCTCCTTATATGAGTTTTAAATTATTAAATCTTATGATAAATCTAATTTTTTGTCTATTAGATAGGTAGTTGTTATGAATAATCCTACAAAAGCAATTATCTGAAATATGGTATTAGCAATATTAATATTTAATTCCCCACCTGAAATTGAAAGAGCCGAAGCAGATGATTGAAAACTACTCTCTAATGAAGAACCAACGATGTTCAGTGTTTGAGGGAATAGTTCAACAATTTTGAATGATAGCCAGCCTATCGCTACTGTTAGTATTATAAAAATTATGAAAGAACCTATTTTACCTAGTTTTTTACCTCTTAAGGCTACTTTACCAACAACCATGCATAAATATATAACTGTTAAGGCATAAACAATGATCCATATATATTGAATTATAAAAAATAATACTACACTGAGCTTGAAATATTTAAAAAAACTTAAATCTATTTTGTCTATTGAAGTCAAATAGAGCATCAAAATGGATACAAACGCAACAATGGATATTTGAATTAAGGCACTTATCAGCCTTGAAGTCATTATCGCGCTCCCAGATTGCGGAAGTGTAAACAACAGGTATCCTGAATCTCCATATAAGTATTTGCTCATAATTTTTAATGAAGATATAAATATTACTATCATGGCGCCAATAATTAAGCATGTAGATAATGAAGTTACTGTATTAATGTTCCAAGAATCTTTCTTTGTCATAAGAAATAAGTTAGCAATTATAACCGATATACATATTCCAATTATGGTTAAAAAAGTTGATCTTAATTCATATTTTATAAGCTTAAACATTACTTAAATACCTCCCTATACAATTCATCGATTGACTTTTTCTTACTAATTCGTAATTCTTCTGCATTACCCTTAAGTACTATCTCTCCATCAGATATAAATACTACATCATCAAAAATTCGTTCTATATCATTTACAAGATGTGTAGTAATTATCATGGAACTATTTTCACTAAAGTTATTAACTATAGCATTTAATATCTGTTCTCTAGTAGTAGGGTCTACTCCACCAAGTGGTTCGTCAAGTATATAAAGCTTTGCGGATCTTGAGAGTACCAATGTAAGCTTTAACTTTTCCTTCATTCCCTTTGATAGGCTTTTCACAGTGCTATTTTCATCAAGTTTCATAAACTGGAGCATTTCCTTTGACTTTTTTTCATTAAAATCAGAATAAAAGTCTTTGAAATACTTCACCGCATCCTTTATTTTCATCCAATTTAGAAGATACTCATTATCAGGTAAATATGAAACTATAGACTTTGTATAAACACCAGGCTTTTGACCATCTATTAGTATTTCTCCTTTCGATGGATGAAGTATTCCAGCTGCTATTTTTAAGAATGTAGTTTTACCGCTACCATTAGGACCAAGAAGTCCTACAATTTTTCCTGGCATTATATCTAGGTCTATTCCCCGTAGGGCCTTTTTATTTAAATATGACTTACATATTTTTTCTGATTTTAATATACTATTCATCTTGTTTCACCTCCATAGTTTCCTTTGAAACAGATTTAATTATTTCCTTAGCAGTAAATCCTAAGCTTTTCATTCTAAGTATAAATAAATCTATAACTTCCTTTGCCATTTCCTTTTTTAAATCATCTACCATATTTTCTCCCTCCCCCACAAATGTTCCAGTGCCTCTTTGTGTATACACAATTCCAAGTCTTTCAAGCTCTTGATAGGATCTTTGAAGCGTATTTGGATTCACCTTCAAATTTGTTGCCATTTCTCGTACTGATGGTAATTTATCCTTTGATCTTAGCTTTCCTGTAACGATGTCCATTTTTATAAGATCCATAATTTGTAGGTATATAGGCATTTTGTCATTAAATTCTAAATTCACGATTCCATCTCCTTTCAGAAAATACATTAACGTTCTAGTGACATATGCTAATAGTACACTAGAACGTTAACGATGTCAACATAGAATATGTATTTTAAATGTATAATGATACAATTTTACAAAAAAAAACCACCCATAGATGGATGGGCGTTGATTCCTCAACTTTTTTTATTGTAGTATACATGTAATAGTTCATGAACCTTGCCTTTTAACAATCCTGAATATAATGAATTCATCAATGGATTGTCATCTGTACGACTTATACTATTCATTTTATCCGCCTTATATAGTCCAGTGCCACGTTTAGATTTCCCTTCTGCTTTTACGAATGGTTGGCCTGCACCACTAACACATCCACCAGGGCATGCCATAACTTCTACGAAATCATAATAAGCTTCACCGGATTTTATCTTCTTTATAACGTCATCTGCATTTTTGAGTCCACTTACTATGGCGAATTTTATTACGCGTTCATTTACATTAATACTGGCTTCTTTGACGCCGTTCATGCCTCTAACACCATCAAAAGCAAGTGCACGTAATATTGCAATTGGTTGGTCCCCTAAAACTTTACGTATAACCGCTTCACTAACACCACCCGTTACTCCAAATATAACCCCAGCTCCACTACTAATTTCAAATGGCATATCTAGTGCCTCAGGTTCTAATTCTGAGAACGCAATTCCTGATTCTTTTATCATATTAATAAGTTCTTGCGTCGTTACTACATAATCTACATTAGGAACGCCATTCTTTTTAAATTCATCTCTATTTGCTTCGAATTTTTTTGATGAACAAGGCATAATCGCTACGCTCACAAGTTTTTTATCATCATCTTTGTAATGTTCCTTCAATACAGAAGCAAACATTTGCATAGGAGATTTACAAGTGGAAACATTTTTCATTAAATCTGGATAAGTATTTTGAACATAATTTACCCAGGCAGGGCAGCAAGATGAGAATAGAGGTAAGCTTTCATTATTTTTAAGTTTTGAAATAAATTCATTTGTTTCCTCTATAATTGTAAGGTCTGCCCCTACTGAGGTATCAAATACCTTATCAAATCCCATTTTTCTAAGGGCAGTTACTATTTTTCCCATTGCATTTTTGCCATCTTCTTGTCCTAATTCCTTGCTTATAGATACCCTTACAGCAGGAGCAATTTGAACTACCACCTGTGTATTCTTATCACTAAGTTCCTTCCAAAGTTTATCTGTAGCACTTCTTACTACAATAGCTCCAGTAGGGCATACTGCAGCACACTGACCACAACCAACACAATTAGAACCACTTATAGGTTCATTAAAGGCCGTTGACACAGTCATTTTAGACCCTCTGCCAACAAAATCAATTGCTCCAACATTTTGTACTTCTGAACACACTCTTACACAATCACCGCATAAGATGCATTTGCTTGGATTTCTTACTATACATACGGATGAATTGTCTAATTCTGCTCCTTTTGCAGTATTTTCAAATCTTACTTTCTTTATTCCGAAACGTTTTGCTAGCTCCTGTAGCCTACAGAAAGTATTTTTTTCACAGGTTGTACAGTCTCCGCAGTGATTTGCAAGTAATAACTCGAGAATGTTTTTTCTATATTTTCTAAGTCTCGGAGTATTTGTATATATATCCATGCCAGCTTTAGGAGGAGTAGAACATGCGGCCTCAATGCCTCCATGTTTGTTTTCAACCATACACATACGACAAGCTCCATAAACTGAAAGTTCTGAATAGAAGCATAATGTAGGTAATTCGATACCAGCTTTTCTAACTAATTCAAGAATATTTTTTTCGCCCTTTATTTCTACAGGTACATTATCTATAGTCATAAACTGTCCATTCATTTTATTACTCCTCCTTTATAGCTTTAAATGCACAAGTATCAACACAACTACCACATCTTATGCACTTGTCTTTATCAATTGTAAATGTTCCTTTAATCTTACCTGAGATTGCTCCAACTGGACAAATTTTTGAACACTTTGAACATCCCTTGCAAATTTTTGAATCAATAAATATTGTCTTAAGCTTCTGACATGTTTTAGATTGACATTTTTTATAAGTAATATGAGCTTCATACTCATCACGAAAATTATTAATAGTACTGACAACTGGTAATGGCGCTGTCTTTCCAAGTCCACATAGTGATGTTGAAGATATGGTATCTGCAAGTTCTAAGAGCATATCTATATCTTCAATCTTTCCTTTACCTGCAACTATTCCTTCAAGAATTTCAAGCATTCTTTTAGTACCTTCGCGGCAAGGAACACATTTACCACAGGATTCATTTTTTGTAAAGTTCATAAAGAATCTTGCAATCTCAACCATACAAGTATCTTCATCCATAACTACAAGTCCACCCGACCCTATCATTGCCCCTGCTTTTTTAAGTGAGTCGAAATCTAGTGGCAAATCAAGATCATCTATTGTAAGACATCCACCAGATGGCCCGCCTATTTGTACAGCCTTAAACTTTTTGCCGTTTTTTATTCCTCCACCAATATCAAATATTATTTCTCTTAGAGTTGTGCCCATTGGCACCTCAATAAGTCCTGTGTTTTCAATATTTCCTGTTAAAGCAAACGCTTTTGTACCAGGACTATTTTTAGTTCCAATTGATTTATACCATTCTACGCCTTTATTAATTATTACAGGCACATTAGCAAAAGTTTCAACATTATTAAGAACTGTTGGCTTGCCAAAAAGTCCATTCTCAACAGTTCTTGGAGGTTTTACTCTTGGCATACCTCTTTTCCCTTCAATGGAAGCTGTTAGTGCACTTCCCTCGCCACATACAAAAGCACCTGCACCTCTATTAATTTGGATATCAAAACTTAAATTTGTCCCAAGAATGTTTTCCCCAATAATTCCATATTCTTTTGCTTGTTTAATAGCACTCGAAAGTCTATCTACAGCAATAGGATATTCTGCACGAACATATAAAAAACCTTTTTGTGCACCACAAGCAACAGCGGCGATTATCATTCCTTCAATAACTCTATGAGGGTCTCCCTCCATTAGACTCCTATCCATGAATGCCCCTGGGTCACCCTCGTCACCGTTACATACAATATATTTTATCTTTTCCTTTTGGCGCTGTACCTGCCCCCATTTACTACCAGTAGGGAATCCACCGCCTCCACGGCCTCTTAAATTTGATTCATTTATTTGGTTAATAACCTCATCTGAATTCATATCAAATAGTACTTTTTCAAATGCAGAATATCCGCCTATAGCGATATATTCTGCTATTGAAGTTGCATCAATGTGTCCACAATGTTCAAGTGCAACTCTAGTTTGTTTTTTATAAAAAGAAATTTCATTCTGCTTCCTAAATATATGTCCATTTTTGGTATATACAAGTCTTTCAACACATTCATCTTTAACTATAGTTTTATCCACGATTTCTGCGCAATCTTCCATCTTTACTTTTAAATATAAATATCCAAATGGTTCTATTCTTATAAGAGGACCCATTTCACAAAATCCATGACATCCGCTTTTTTTCACTCCAACAGTTTCCTCATGTGGCTCTTTCTCAAGGCTTACTTCACAATTTATGCCCTTTTCCTTTATAATCCTTATTAATTCATCATAAATATCTAGGGATCCACCTGCAACGCAGCCAGTACCAGCACATACAAGAATTTTCTTTTTTTCTTTTGTAAAACTATTTATATAAATATTTCTTGCATTAATTAGATCATTTCTATTATGAAGCATATTATTTTTCCTCCTTAAGAGTATTTAAAAGCTCCATTGCTTTTTCTGGGGTCATAGAACCATGTACTTTATCATTAATACTCATAGCTGGTGCAAGTCCACAAACACCTAGACAAGAAACTGTTTCTAAAGTAAATGTTAAATCATCTGTTGTAGTTTTAGTTTCCGAAAGTTTTAAATGTTCTCTTAGCTTTTCTAATATAGGAGCAGATTTTCTAACGTGACAAGCAGTACCATCACATATTTTTATTATAAACTTACCTTTAGGTTGTAAAGAAAAATTTTCATAAAAAGTTGCCACACTATATATTTTTGCTCTGCTCATACCAAGCTTTTCTGAAAGATACGAGAATACCTCCTTGGGTAAATACCTATAGCATTCTTGGGTGTCCTGCAATATTGCAATAATATTACTAGATTTAAATTTATGATTTTCTAATATAGTATCTAGATTACTATAATCAAATATTGTATTCATTTTTCTCCCCCTTGTAAATTCAAAAAATACAGAAAATATGATATTTTAATATAAGAACATCAAACTTCGCATTTACCACTGGCTTTAAAACTAGCCAACTTTTCCAAATATAATAATATTTCATTTGCAACTATTGCAAGTCCTGCAGACATTATAGTTCCCCATAATATTTTAGGAAGGTAATTCATCCTAAGTCCATCAAACAAAATAACTCCTAACCCACCAGCGTTTATTACCGAGGCAATAGTAGCTATTGAAATGGTAGTTACAGTAGCAATTCTTATTCCCCCAATTATTATTGGAAGAGCTAACGGCATTTGTACTTTCAAAAATAACTGAAAAGGGTTAAAACCCATCCCCTTCCCGGCTTCTATAATGGATGAATCTATGGACTTAAATGCTGCGAATATATTTCTAACTAAAATATACTGATTATAAATTACTAAAACGAAAATCGCTGTTCCTTTTCCAAGGCCTAATAGAGGTATTAATAAAGCAAATAATGCTAGACTAGGCACAGAATAAATAACCCCTAAAGAGGATAAAACTACTACAGATAAAACTTTTGACCTTAAAATCAAAAGTGATAGAGGGATTGCAATCACGAGTGATATTGAAATACTTAGTGATACAATTTGAAGATGCTGTAGCAGCAAAGTTAACATATTATCATGATACTTATATAAATACTCTATCATGCACTATCCCCCCTGTTCACTGACTTATTTTTAATTGCTCCAGTGTTATTTTGCCAACAGCTTCATGATTATCCTTCTCAACAATCAAATGATCGATATTTTTTTTAAGAAAATATGCTAACAAATGTTGCAAATCCTCATTTTCATTAACTCTTGTGTCATCTTCCATTGTTTTTGAATCCAAAGGAATCATTACAGAACTCGCACGTACAAACTTAAGTTTTTGAATAACATTCTCTGAAGAGACCAAACGGGTAACAAATTCATTTGCTGGATGAAATAATATATTGTACGGTGTATCGAACTGTTGAATTTTTCCTTTATCCATGATTATTACTTTATCCCCCAATTTGAAAGCTTCATTAACATCATGAGTTACAAAGAGAATTGTCTTATTAAGCTTTTTTTGAATTCTTAGGAGTTCCTCTTGAAGATTTAGTCTAGTTATAGCATCTATCGCTCCAAAAGGCTCATCCATAAGCATTATTTCAGGATCAGCAGCCATAGCTCTTGCTATTCCAACCCTTTGCTGCTGGCCTCCTGATAATTGCCTTGGATATCTTTTTTTGAAATCCTTAGAAGGAATGCTCACTAAATCCAACAATATATCAACTCTTTGCGCTATGTCTTTCTTTTTCCACCTTAAAATATTCGGAACTGTAGCAATATTTTCCTCCACAGTCATATGAGGAAATAGCCCAATTTGTTGAATGACATATCCAATTTTCTGCCTATGTTTTTCAGCGGGAATATTTTTAATGTTTTCTTTAAAAAATAATATTTCCCCTGAGGTTGATTCATATATTCTATTTATCATTTTCAAAAATGTAGTTTTACCTGAACCCGAAGTTCCCAGTATTGTTATAAAACTACCTTCTTCAATACTGGCACTTACATCTGTTACAGCATATTGCTCTGAACCCTTAAATTTTTTGCTTACTTTTACAAATTCAATCGCTACCCTTTTCAAAAGATTACCTCCTTCCGTGTATATCCATTTTCTATTTTGCTAATTCCTTTTCAAAAAAATTCTTAGCTACCTCTGCGTATTCTTTTTTATCTATGTCTACTTCTGAATTTAATTTTATTATTGACACGTTGTCAATTTTGCTTGTAACCTTATTTAAAATATCTTTTATTTGAGGATTCTTTTCAAGAAGGTCTTGCTTTATAACTGGGGCTATGTTGTACGGTGGCCATGCATTCTTATCATCTTCGAGAATCGCAAACTCAGTTTTACTTAATTGTCCTTCTGTTGTATATGCTACAGCAACATCTGCTTTATCATTATGAAGCACATCATATTTAATTCCATTATCATAGATCTTTTCATCTTTAAATTTAAAATCCCCATAAGCCATTGTCAAAGCTTGCAGTCCATCTAATCTTTCATCAAATTGACCTTGCGATGCAAATCTTATACTTCCTGCTCTTTTTTGAAGATCGGTTATAGTGTGTATATTATATTTATCAGAGGCCCTTTTGGAAATCACTAATCCCTGCCCATCATTTGCAGAAGATGGATCAAGCCAAATCAATTTAAATTTCTCCTTGTATTTCGTTGAAACCTCATTATAAACTTCCTTTGAATCAAACTTTGGCTGCTGCTTTAAAACAGATAATAATCCTGTACCAGTATACTCAGGGTAAACATCAATATCTCCATTTACAAGTGAAGTATGAACCACAGCACTACCAAGATTAAATTTTCTGTAAACTTTATAACCTTCTTTTTCTAAAGCAACTGCATATAATTCAGATAAAATTAAAGATTCTGTAAAATCTTTAGATCCAACTTTTATTGTAGGTTTACTTTTAGTTTGTGATGTATTTATATCCCCAGATGAAACACTCTTTTTAGAACAGCCAGTTAAAACTGAAACTGTAACCAAGGCTGTTAATACAGAAACTACGACTAAGCTTTTTAATCTCTTATTCATAACTACTCACTCTCCTACATAGTATTCTTTAGTCTCTTTGATACTTTGTTATACTTTGTTCTAACATAAATAACAACATTTCTGCGATTACCGAAAGCAGTGCAACTGTTGCTCCCCCTATTATTAATATTCTAAAATCATTCATACCAAGACCCGTGAAAATGAAATCTCCTAGTCCTCCAGCTCCTATATAAGATGCTAAAGTCGCACTAGCAATTACTTCAACCGCAGATGTTCTAACTCCCGTAATTATTAATGGAAGTGCTAATGGAATTTCAATTTTATAAAACATTTTCTTGTAATCCATTCCCATACCTTCAGCACTTTCTAGAACAGATGCATCAATATTTTTTATCCCTAAATATGTATTTATAAGTATTGGTGGTATAGCTAAAATCACAAGTGCCAATAGTGCTGGCAAGTATCCAGTCCCAAGTATTGGCATAACTAGCACTAAGATTGCAAGGCTTGGAATAATCCTAAAAAGATTAAATATATTCATTATAGGCTGTGTTGCTTTTGTGAATTTAGCACATATAATTCCCAAAGGTACCGCTATTATTATACTTATTAAAACTGCTGTAACACTAATATTACTATGAATCCTCACTGCTTCATAGTATTTATCAATGTGGCTTAGTAAATAGTCCCTAACCTCATTTAACATTTTCATCTATCCTTTCTAAAAAGTAATTTCTACTTATAACTTTATTTATTGAGAATGTCTTAAAAGTATACTAATACATATAATTGTATGAGCTAATGTACTAAAATAATTACACTTATCACAAAAAATTATAGCAGCCAATTTATATATAAAAAACTATAAACTGGCTGCTGATCAAATTATAATACATTTTCTATTTTTGTAATTCTGGTACAATATTAGGTGGTATTTCTCCTTGCAGTGCTTTAACAAGATTTTGCGCAGCCATCATCGCCATATCAAAACGGGTCTTTTGCGTTGCTGATCCTATGTGTGGAACCGTAACTACATTTGACATTTTAAGCAGTATATTTTCAGGATTAACTGGCTCTTTTTCATACACATCCATACCTGCGCCATAAATCTTTTTACTTTGAAGTGCTTCAATTAAGGCCTGTTCATTTACTGTTTGACCCCTAGAGGCATTGATAAATATAGCAGTATTCTTCATTATATTGAATTCCTCAAAATCTATAAGGTGGCGTGTTTCATCATTAAGTGGAGTCATTAATACAATGAAATCAGATTTAGCTAGAAGTGATTTAAAATCGCAATATTTAATGCCTAGTCTTTCTTCTACATCTTTTTTTCTGTTTCTGTTGTAGTAGCAAACTTCCATATCAAATCCAATCTTTGCCCTTTTAGCTACTGCTTCTCCTATTCTACCCATACCAATTATGCCTACCGTTGAGTGGTGTACATCTGTTCCATAGAGTGTTTCGTTATCATCTCTAGTCCATTTACCTTCCTTTACATATCTGTCTAATTTCGCAATTCTCCTTGCACAAGATAACATCAGTCCAAATATTAAATCTGCAACAGTATCATCTAAAACACCTGGAGTATTCGTACCTATAATGTTCCTCTCTTTCATTACTTGTAAATCAAAGTTATTATATCCAACTGTAACATTGCTAATAGCTCTTAATTTAGGAGCCCTATTTAATAGTTCTTGGTTAATACAAAAATCGGATAATAATACACCGTCTTTATCAGAGAGTTTATCTAATAGTTCACTTCTTGAAATTTCTTTTTCTCCCTCCCATTTTTCATAATCACAAAATCGTGCAATATAATTTTCTACTTCTCTAGGTATACGCTGAGCAATGTATATTTTAGGTTTATTCATGATCTTCCTCCTTTAAATTATTATTAATAATAATTTTCACTATTCCTTTTTTTCTTTATTATACATAAAATTACCCTTCAATGTAGATTTTTTTTTATTTATCTACTCTATAATGTATTTTTAAAGAGGTAATATATTTTTATCTTTTTATTGGAGTGGTATAATGTTTCTAAAACATATTGCAAGAAATGCTATGAATGACAATAAATAAACGATACAAAATAATCTAGTATACCCAAGCAAAAATACTAGAATAAGAGTATAGAATGGTGGTAATAATATGAAGGATCCTTTTAATATTATATTTGATGAGGTCTCGGAAGGCCTCATAGTAGTCGACCCAAATGGAGTAATTAAATGTTATAACAGAATGGCTAAAGAGATCTTTGGAATTATATATAACCAGGGCATAGGGCATTCTGCTGGCAGTATCGTAGAAAATGATATTGTAATAATCGCTGATACAATGCTTGGTGAGGATGATGGGGGGCTAACTCTTGAAGACTTAAAAAATATAGGGGTATCCTCTCAAAAATTGAAACAAGGAGATGCCTTTGTTTCAATAGGTATTATGGGAGATAAATCATACAATGGTGTAATAGAATGCACTTCTTCTAGAGAAAGTACTTTGTATCTTGAAAACATATATTCTAAAAATAAACTAACTGCAGCTATTGATTTTTGTAACAGGGTGGCGATTATATCTATAAATGATATTAAATATACACTTAATTATACGAAGTCCATAGGACATATGGTTGTTTTATGCGGCAATACAGGTCAGGTAAAATTTTATCAGGCTAGAGGCTACACCAGTAGGCGAGATGATATAAAAAAGCTCCTTAATGGAACCATATTTGCTTCAAAGGGAGATTATAACTATACAATTGATGTGGTTGGACACAGTATTTTTGATGTTCACCCTAAAGAAACGAATATAAATATTGTAGATTTTGTAGAAGCCGCAAACGGTAAATATATTTCTTATACTAATCAGGTTAAGGACATAAATGGCCGGTCTACAAGATGCTCTTTAGTTCAGCTAAAAGATGATAACAAAATTATAGGTGCCTTATTAAAGGTTCAAGACATAACTGAGCTTGAAAATATAATTAAAGAAAGAGACTATGCCATAGCATCTCTTAATGATGCTGAAAATAAGCTTAAAGATTATGACGAATTCAGAAGGATTATTGGACAAAGTGACAGCATAAAGGCTGTAAGAAAGCTTGCCAGAAAGGCATCAGAAATAGATTCTACAGTACTTCTGTTAGGCGATAGTGGTACAGGAAAGGGACTCGTAGCAGAGTGCATACATAAAGGTAGTAGAAGAACCAATAAGCCATTCATATATGTAAATTGCGCTTCTATACCCAAGGAATTAATAGAAAGTGAGCTCTTTGGATATGAAGGTGGCGCGTTCACCGGTTCAAAAAAAGAAGGTAAAAAGGGTCTATTTGAGGTTGCTCATGAGGGGACTATTTTTCTCGATGAAATAGGGGATATACCTTTATATATGCAAGCAAAGCTACTACACGTCTTGCAAAGCAAACGATTTAATAGAGTCGGTGGTACACACTACATAGAAGTTGACGTAAAAATTATAGCTGCAACTAATAAGGATTTAGATATAGCTGTCAATCAGGGAGAATTCAGAAGAGATTTATATTATAGGATTAACGTTTTCCCTATTTTTATACCGCCGTTAAGATTAAGAAAAGAAGATATTTATACGTTGATTATGTACTTGACTCCTAAGATTTGCAAAAGAGCGGGCTGCGAAGAGAAAAGAATATCGGCGGGTGTTATAAAAAAAATGCTTATGTACGATTGGCCAGGAAACGTCAGAGAGGTTGAAAATGTTCTTGAAAGAGCAATAAACGTATCTGATGAGCATACAATTTTTACGAAGGATATAAGCATCATAACCTCAGCGAAAGGCTCAGAAAGCTGTAGCTTTGGATATTCTCTCAAGGGTGCAATCGAAATTGCAGAGCGAAAAGCTATTGAAAATGCACTAAAAATCACAGCTGGAGATAAAACCGAAGCTATGAGGATACTTAACATAAGCAAATCAGGTTTTTACGAAAAACTTAAGAGGTATAATCTTCAAAATAAAATCAATGATTGATATGGATCATTGATTTTATTTTGAACAACATACTTATAAACAAATCAAGTCCAAAACTGTGGAACGAGTCCAAAATATTGGACTCATTCTGAAAATAACACTTTTCGGAGTTCACAAAAATTTAGAACAGATTTTTTTCCAATATTTTGGACGCATTAATAAACTAAATCTTTGATTTATATAACTTTCATGTATTGGCATGATAATTGCTAATTTATAAATACAATAACACTAAAAATCGATAATAAAGTAATTTCACAAAATCAACCAGGAGGTGTTTTCATGAAAAGAAATTATTTAAATGTAAATGAAAAAGGACATCTAGAGTTTTTTGGATGCGATACGGTAAAATTGGCAGGAGAATTCACGACGCCTCTTTATGTTATGAGTGAAGACGGAATAAGACAGAGTTGTAAACAGGTGCGCGAGCATTTTATGAATAAATACCCCAATACGCTTGCTTTATATGCCAGCAAAGCTTTCAGCAACATTGCCATGTGCAAAATAATAAAAGAAGAAGGTCTTGGCATAGATGTTGTATCAGGCGGCGAATTATATACCGCATGTAAATCTGGCTTTCCAATGGAAAAAGTATATTTTCATGGCAACAATAAATCGCAAGAAGAGATTGAACTTGGTATAGATAATAATGTTGGCTGCTTTGTTATCGATAGCTTTCACGAAGTGAAACTTTTACAAAAAATAGCCCAAAAGAAAGGTGTTGTAGTAAGGGCTATTTTAAGAATATCCCCTGGCATTTCAGGTCACACACATGAATACATTTCTACTGGACAGTTAGATTCAAAGTTTGGCTTCCCTATACAGGGTAATGTTGCTTTTGAGGCTATAGAAATGGTAAGCAAATGTGAAAACATAAAATATAGCGGTATACATTGTCATATAGGTTCACAAATGTTTAATAAGGATGTTTATAAAGAAGCTGTTCATATAATGACAGAATTTATGCTTGATTTAAAGAACAACTTAGGACTTAAAACAGAAGAGCTAAATATGGGCGGTGGCTTTGGAATCTACTATTCTAATGGCGATAAACCTCTTGAAATGAGTGAGTTTATAGAAGTAATAATGGGTAATATATATGGAGATTGCAAGAAATATTCATTAGAAACTCCTAGAGTTCTCATTGAACCAGGAAGATGGTTAGTCGGAGAAAACGGTATAACCCTTTATACAATAGGAGCTATAAAAGAAATTGAGGGAATAAGAAAATATGTTAGTGTAGATGGTGGTATGGCAGATAATCCAAGACCTGCCCTATATCAAGCTGAAAACGAAGCTATTGTTGCGAATAAGGCTGATAAAGAAAATGAAGACCTTGTAACTATTGCAGGAAGATGCTGTGAATCGGGTGATATGCTGATCCACGATATAAAGCTTCCTAAAATGGAAACAGGTGATATACTTGCAATGCTTACTACAGGAGCATATAACTACTCCATGTCCAGTAATTACAATAGATTACCGAGACCAGCAGTGGTAATGCTAAAGGCTGGTAATTCAAGGTTAGTTGTTAAAAGGGAAACCTATGAGGATATCGTAAGGAATGATTTAGACTAAAAAAGAAAAAAAATATTTGTTATTTATTTTAGTGATATATCATTTCCAAAAATCAGTAATCCAAGCTTAATCCCCCCATAATAAAAATAAAAGGCATATCCCGTAGGACTGCCTTTTATTTCCTTTGTAATAATGATTACAAAGACTCTGCGTTAAATCATCTCCTGAAATGTCATTAAACAGAAATTCTACCCATAGCTGCTGCTATTATCATAACAATCGCCACTATAACCATAACTATCATGGACAACTTTTCTTTCTGAGTAATAGCTTCTTTTTTTTCTTTTTTTGCTTTCAAATAAAAACCTAACCCTAATGCATAAATTACAACTGCTAAACCTAAATATCCAATTCCCACTGCATATATAACATAAATTGAATATATACCTGCAATTACTGCTATAATTTTTTCCTTAAGATATCCACTTTCTTTATTATATACCTTAAATGCATACATAGAAGATAATAAGTATGGTATTAATATATTAGTAGTACACATATGTGTCACAACAAAATAAGCTTTTTGCAAACCTGGTGAGAGCATAGCTAGCAACCCTATTTGTGTTGCTACCATTCCAAATAAAAGAGCATTTATAGGCACATTTTTATCATTGTTCTTTTTAAACCATTTAGGCATTAACCCATCCTGTTCTGCTGGAACATATAAAATTTCTGTGGTTATCAAAAGCCAGCAAAGTAAAGCACCCATAACAGAAATTAAAATTCCCACTTTAACTATAATAGCCCCTGCACTTCCCAATGCAGTCTGTGCTAAAACAGCTGCTAATGGAGTTTGTGCTGCAACTAAAGCCTTAGCTGGCAAAATACCCATTGACAATATAGATATTGATACATAAAGTATCGCTGTTATAACAAGTGAGATTATTGTTGCTTTTCCAACCACTATATGAGATTCTGCCCTTTGAGACAAAACTACTAAGCCTTCAACACCTACGAAGCACCATAAAATTGTTCCCATTGCGCCACTTATCTGTTTTCCTATACTAACGGTGTCTCCACTGACTGCTAAAACTGTCTTCCAATTTTCAACATTAAATGTACCTAGTTTAAAAGCTGAAAGGCCAAATACAATTACTAGAATTAGTGGGATAACTTTGCCAATTGTAACTACCAAATTGAGTATACCAGCTTGTCTAATTCCTCTTTTTATTACAAAATAGTATGACCACAAAACAATAGATGCAAGTAAAAATGCTAAAACACGAGGCATTGTGTATCCTTCTCCAATTAAGCTATTTATAGTCTTGAAAATTAAAACAATAAATGCAACATTGCCAAGGAATGAACTTGTAAAGTAACCCCAAGCTGAATTAAAACCTATAAAATCACCATATCCATCTTTAGCATAGGAATAAATTCCTCCGTGTAATTCAGGTTTTTTATTTGAAAGTAAGTAAAATACTAATCCTAGCATTACTACCCCAAAAACTCCAATACCCCATGAAATTAGGACTACCATTGGATTTGTTGTTGTTATTAAATCTGTAGGGCTATTAAAAATACCTGATGCAATCATAGTACCTATGCCTAAAGCAACAAGTAACCCTAGTCCTAATTTTTTATTATTTTCTTCCAATATAAAAAACCTCCTCTAATATCTTTTTACTTTAGTAAATTTCTAACGTCTGATAGTATTGCTCTTGGAACTGGTAAATCGAGCATTGTTTTGAGTCCTGGTTCTGCATTCATTACTAGTGGAATCATATTAACACATATAGCTATTGTAGCGATTCCTCCTGGTATTTCTGGTTTTATTTGAAGGTTCAAGTTTGGAACTCCGTTAATTGTAATATAATCTCCAGTATCAACATTCTCAAGTTCTGGTCTTATCTGCTGAGGATGTTCCATTGTAGCAAATACTTTATCTCCTAAATTTGCATATCCCAATTGGCTACATCCAGCAACCTCTCCAGCATTTACTGAGATAATATCTGTTTTACGTGGCACAGTTGTAACAATTGGTGATTTTTCTTGTCTAATATTATTGAACTTAATATTAAATGCTTCTTCAAACATACCAAATGATTGTAAAAATCCTACGTGCCCATCTACTGTATTGTCTTTAACACCCTGTATAAATGCTTCTGGTTTTAAGCCAATACCTTGCTCAACCATAACTGCCCTGCCAAAGCAAGCTAAGTCATTAACTCTAGTAGCCTTTATACTATCAACTGTGTCAGAAACTCCTGTAAGCATTATTGCAACTAAATCCATTATAAATCCAGGATTTACTCCAGTTCCTAATATTGAAACCTTATTTTCTTTAGCAATTCTATCCATTTCATCTGATAATTCTGGGTCTAAAGCTCTTGGGTAGGACATTTCCTCAGCTGTTGTTACAATATCCATGCCAGCAACTGCTGCCATTTTTATTAATGGAAATACAACTTTTGTAAATGAAGCTGTAGCCATAAGGCAAACCTCTGCAAAACCCTTCTTTATAACATCTCCAGCATTTTTTGTAACTATACATGAATTATCTTCATTTGCTGGAACACCTAACACTTCATAAAGTTTTTTGCCAACCTTACTCGGATCCATGTCAATAGCCCCTACGATAGTAAATCCTTTTTTGCTTAATACCATTCTAGCAATACCGCTTCCCATTGAACCTAATCCCCAAACTACAACTTTTATTTTATTTCTCATAATATTTTCCCCCTCATAATTTTATATTTTACTCTATATGTTTTAAACTGCGTCTTAATTAATTATTGTAATACTTCTCCACATATGGAGAGGTCATTGCTGCAAGCAAACATCCATAATCTATTTTAAAATCTACTATATCGCCAACTGTTAGTTCTTTTTTACTATCAGTTACATCTAAAATTAAATGGTCACTACTTGCACCAAAAATGCTTATATCTGTGTCCAAAGGAATTAACCCTTCAACTCTTATATCTTGTCTTCCAATTGCTATAATAGCCCTTTTTCTTATTCCTTTATCTTCAAAGTGAGGTTTATTACCAAAAGCATCCATTCCTATAGTGCCTGTTGGTACTGTTGGTTTACTCTTTATTTCAACTACCTCCCCACTGAGTATAAAGGCATCTTCATAGCAATTAGGTACTGCGAGTCCAAAAGAAGTCTCCCTACCAAGAACTATTGCTTCTCCAATTCTAAGCTGATTTATTTCTTCTGGCATAGTATCATTAATAACCATATATAAACTACTAGAATTCCCCCCTGAAATTATAGGTAACCTTAAACTAAAGTTTTTTTCTATATCTAATTTTAACTTTATAAGCTTACCTAAGTTTTCTGTGTCAGGAATTATCCCACCATAACAAGTAACATTGGTTCCAAGTCCAATTAAATTAATATTATCTAATTTTACTATTTTACTCACAATTGAAGCTACGTCGTCAATCAATACGCCTTCTCTTAAATCCCCTAAATCTACCATTAGTATAACGTTGTGCATCTTATTTAAATCTTTTGCAGCTGCTCCTAGCTTCCTAATTGTGTCGATCTCTGAATTTAAGCTGCAATCGCTATACTTCACAACTTCATAGACTTCGCTTATCATTGGAATTCTAAGCATCATCTTTTTACAATTTAAATCTTTTAGTTTTTTTAGATTTAAGATTCTAGAATCAGCAACCTCAGTCACCCCAGCTCGTAGTATAGCTTCTACAATAGGCTTTTGTGCACAAAATACTTTAGTTACGGATGTAACATCTATATGCTTTTTATTACACATTGCTAGGATCGTTTTTACATTGTGTGTTAATTTTTTCAAGTTCACTTCCACACAAGGATAATTTTTTTTCATATAGATACTCTCCTTTTTAAATGTCGTTAATTCCCATATCCTTTGTTATACCTAAACTTTGAGTTAATAACGCTATTGCCACTTCTTTATTTTCTCTACTTAAAACCCCTGCACAAGCCATAATATAGTTTTTATCTAGAAGCACTTTAGCACCTTTTTTAGGTAGCATTGTAACTTCGTCTTTTAAGTGTCTTATTTCTAGTAGCAAAGCTTCTCCACTCGGAAGCCTTGTAAGCGCCCCTCCGGTACCTATTATATATTTAACCTCAGATAAATCCTTACCATAAGCCACAAAACCACTTTCACCATCATATTTTCTTTTTATAAATCCTACATGCCTATCTATTGCAACGGATATAGCTTTCTTCGCTAGCAGGCTGCTTGCATTTATATCATCCATATCTTCCGGTATAGGTTTTATGTGCAACTTTATATATTCCTTAGTATATTCACCTAAATCCCTAACGTCAAGTAAATCTATTACATTTTTGCTGTTAATAAAAACTCCAAGGTCTCCTTCTACAGTTCTTTTAGCCTTTGGTTCAGGATTTATTAGCATATCTAGAACTACACTACCTCCTTCTGTAACAGAGTGCACATCCGTGGTAGCCCCTCCTACATCAAAAACTACTAAGTCCCCTATCATATCATATAAAAGTTTTGAACTTTCCATAACTGCTCCTGGAGTTGGCATTATGCTTCCATTCACCATTTCTTTTATTTTATTCATTCCAGGTGCTTTTACAATATTTTTCTCAAATGCTTCTTGTATTACTTTCCTTGCAGGTTCCACATTTAGCTCGTCTATACTTGGATAAACATTGTCAATTAAATAAAGTTCTTGGCCTTCAAATATCTCTTTTATTTCTTCCCTATTTTCAATATTTCCACAATATACAATGGGTTTGTTATATTTTTCTTGGCTTATAATTTCTGCATTATAAAGAGAGGTTTCCCTTTCACCATAGTCAGTGCCTCCAGCAATCATTATCATATTAGGATTTATATCATGTATTCTCTTTAGATCACTTTTTCGCATCTTACCAGCAGTAACCATTTTTATGATACCACCAGCACCAAGAGCTGCTTCTCTAGCAGCCTTAACAGTCATTTGCTGCATAAGTCCGTGAACAGTTATTCTAAGTCCCCCTGCAGCACTAGACGTCGCTAACATCTTTTTCCATGTAATTGATTCTCCAATTTGATTTTCAATATCTTTAACAGCATTTTTTAATCCTATAGTTACATCACCATCTATTACTGTCGTACAGCTATTACCTTGAAAAGGTATATCTACAATAACCTGTCCCTTATCATCATAGTATACATTAAAAGCAGTAACCAGGGTAGTGGTGCTACCTATTTCAGCAACAAGATAATCTACCTTCACAAGTGATCCTCCCTTTTATTCTTCTTCTTCATTATCAGGCAAACCCATTAACCTTTTGATTATGAAGGATGCAACAGCTGTACCATTTGATCCACGTCCAAATCCAACATCCATACCGTTTGCTTTAGCTATTTCATCAGTTACTTGTGTACCACCGGAAACAAGTATAATCTTATCTCTTACTCCTTTTTCGATGCAAAGATCACTAAGTTTTTTCATGTTCTTTGTATGAACATCGTTATGGCTAATTATTGTACTACACAATATAGCTTGAGCTTTTGACTCTATAGCTGCATCTACTAGTTTTTCTATTGGACATGAAGTTCCAAGGAAAATTGCTTCTATACCAAATCTTTCAACTCCGCCATGTTTAATATCAATAACTTCGCGAACTCCAACAGAGTGTTCATCTTCACCTACTGTGGCTGCAACAACCTTAAGTGGATGTCCTTTTACATAATCTTTCATTTGTTGATCTGTTAGTGACTTTCTTCTCTTTGGAAGAACTAACTCATCACGTTTTACAGGTGTGAAATCACATACGCCTTTTATTTCCACAAGAGTTCCCTCAGCTTTTTGTAACACTTGTTTATGAATAATTTCTACATTTTTCAAATTCATTCGCGTGCCCATTTCAAGTGCTGCTGCTTCACTAATTTGTTCATTTTCCGGGATACATAAAGTGATTTTTACATACCCATCTTTAGCCCATTGGACTTCTGGAATTACAGTACCATCTTCTTTAACTTCTTCCATTCTCTTAAATACATTGTCATTATCATCCAATTCATCAATATATTGAATTTTGGAATGGTTACATAATGTACATTCATCTATTGCATCGCAAGGTCTTTTATATTCTTTTGGAACATTATTGTATCCAAAATGGCCACAAACTGGTGCAAAATAATCTGATTCTCTTTTTACAATTGTTCCGACAGCATCTCCGCCCGCAATCTTTCTTGCAATACCATCATCATTTCTTTCTGGATATTGACCAGAATCAATAAAGAATCCTGAATCAACAGCTTTAAAGTATCCACCAACTTCAAGTATTTCCTCAAAGAACAAAATAGCTCTTTCTTGAATTTCTCTTGCCTTTTCTGGTAAATATCCTGTTTTCTTAAGCTCTATCATGTCCATTAATCCATCCATACCTATAAATGCCTGTTTAGCTGTGTTTATAGCATGAATATTATTATAATGCCAAGGAACATTACGTCCTTCATCTGGAGTTATTGTACTTTGAATGTCTGCTGATGTTAGTTCTGATATTAAAAGATTCAAAGTATGTCCAACTGTAGCTTCTCTTTCACAAGACTCTATATACTTAGTATTCATTTGAGCTCTCATTTTGTATCTTTTGAAAAACTCACGAAGTGCTACTGCATAAGGCAGATCATATCTCATACAAGGAGCTGGTGCAGATGTTGGGGGTACAGTTGATAAAGAAATGTTTTCTGGTTTCATTCCAACGAGTTCTGAAAAACAAGAATTTATAGCATGTTGTACCATAAGTTCTGGCATTACCTTATATCCCTTCATAGCTGTTGCGTTTGCATTATGTGCACCATCTATTTGAAGCATTCCTGCATGAGCCATTATACCCTTTGCAACTGCAGCATCAACGAAAGATCTAACCATATTAATATTTCTATAAAGTACATTGTATTGTGGATCTTGATGAGCTCCATTAACGCCTTCTTCTGCGAACATAACCGCTACATCAGGACCGGCAACGCCCGATACATAGGAATGGAAATTAATTTTTCTTCCTACTTCTTCTTCTATTAAATCTATAGCTTTTCTTGTTGCTCTAATTTCTTTTCTAGTTATTGGTACCCCCCCAAACCCTTCTGGGCTTCCTTCTAATAATCCATCAAAGTGACTTTGACCCATTGTCCTTATAACCATTAAATGATCCGCACCATGCCATGCTGCCATTCTCATTCTTCTTATATCATCTTCAAATCTTCCTGAAGCAATTTCTGTCGTAATAACTGCTCTTGGTTGCGGATCTATATTTTCAAAGCTTCTCGCTGCTGGAAGAGGTTGACTCTTCTTTAAAGGTGCTGATATTTCATGATATGTGAATTCTCCAACCTTTCCAGTTTTATTTTCTTCTCTCCAGTGCCATCCTCTCCATTTTGGTTCATACTTATCTAAGTCTTTTAATATTTCTTCTACATTAAGCTTTTCATTTTCTTGTAATTTTTCTTGCATTAGTTCTCACTTCCCTTCATTTTTTCAGATACAATATCCCACCCTATTCCTTTAGAAAGTTCTGCTCCTGCTTTAAGATAGTCCATATTTTTAAGCTTTGCATAAGTTAAAATTACATTTCCTATACCTTTTCCAATCAAATTCCATTTTGCTGCATAAGAAATTATAGGCTGAGCTTGCATACTAGAAAACCCCATTCTAAGTACTACAGAACGTTCAATAGCTGGTGATGTATGCGTATACGCTAAATCCACCATTGGTTTTACAACTTGATTAGTAAGGCTCCAAAATCTTTCATATAACTGATCATTTGTCAAACCTTTCAAATGTTCTCTTCTTTTTTCAAAATCATCTTCTCTTTTCATAAATTAAACTCCCCCTAACATATTTCAAGATTATGTTTTGCAAGATTATGCCATTTCTACATTATGCTGTTTTAATATTTCTACTATTTCTTCTTTAGACATTTTTGTTTCTAAAGACAAAAACTCAATATCAACCTGCTGCACTCTATTCTCAATCAATTTCTTAATAACATTTTTCATGTAGGAATTTTTCAACCCTTCCATGTCTATATCTGTGACTGTTACTATTGATGGATGAGACGGAATTACTATATTCTCGCCAGGTACTTGCTGGCTAGGATTACCCACATAAACTTTAATCCCATTTTCTTTAGCAAAATTAAGCTGAGGCAATAAATGTTTTCCAGCTCCCGTATATTCAGTTTCTTGGACAACGATTACGGCATCATCATCGTATTCCTGAGCAATTGCAAAAGCTGCTACTAGGGATACATTTCCTGCTGGACCTCTTTCTAAGCCTTCAAGATGAGCTAATATTTCAGTCATCCAAAATACTTCACCTTGAGTAGTTGTTACATATCTATCTAAATACCTTAATGGTCTAGCCGCGCTCCTAGGTACATCTGATCTATCTGGATAAGTCATAAATGGAATTCCAAATCCTGTATGGCCTGTGGTAAACGATTTCTTGTTAAAGCCTATATCAGATGCCATATGCAATCCAGAAAGGTCAACCGATGCCCCTATTATCTTTGTTTCCACTGCACCTGCCCTAATAAGTCCTCTTGCAGTACCAGTAACATTTCCACCACCTGCATGAGTTATAATAACTGCATCAGGATCTTTTCCTAATTTTTCTCTACACTGCTCAGCTATTTCATATCCTAAAGTTTCAATTCCTGCTACACCGTACGAGGAATATAATGAAGCATTGTAATAACCTGTATCTTCAAGTATCTTTAGATAAGTATAAAATAATTCAGGACCTACGGAAAGTCTAACAACTTCTGATCCAAACCCCTCACACTTTCTTCCTTTTTCTAATATTTCTGGTTGTCCTATTTTTCTTGAATCATAACATTCATTTGCTATTATACATTTAAGGCCTCTAATATTTGCTTGAGATGCAACCGCTGCTCCATAATTACCTGACGTAGCTGCCCCTACGCCTTTGTACCCTCTCTTCATTGCATCAAATACAGATATGCATGCTCTTCTATCTTTAAAACTTCCGGATGGGTTGCAGCTTTCATCCTTTACAAATATTCTAGCCGCACGTCCAGTCTTAGAAACCTTTCTTGCTAATTTTGTTATATTTCTTAGTTCAAGAAGTGGAGTATTTCCTACCCCTACATCATTTTGAATTTCTTTAACTTCTGCAAATGAGTATTCAACATCTCTCATCAAAGCTTCATAATCAAATGAAAGCTTACCAGTTTCGTATTTACTATAATCTATTCCTATAGATTTAAGAATTATTTCATTCTTTCGGGCCATAAGCTCATCATATTTATTCATACTTTATAACCTCCTCTTAAATTATCACCTACTGTGCTATTATTTCCCTAGCTTGTCTTCCTATATTACTTATTTCTTCAACATACTTACCATAGGTGTGGTAATATCCTGGCTCTATTTCAACAACTTTACCTTTAGCAATTCTGCCTACATTAGTTTCAACTTGCACTTCATCTCCTAATTCACAATCACTAAGGCACTTCCCTCTTATCCAACATTTAAGAGGAGTTTTTTTTGTCTCATCTGGTATATTTAAAGCTCTGTCTTCTGGCATTAAAACGATTTCTTCTACTTCAACCCAGATGCCTTTTTTTATCATAATTTATACCTCCCAAATTTAATATTTATTAAAGCACTTTATTGATATACTCACTTTAATATACAGCAATTACCATGCCAAGTAAAAAACACATGTGTTTAAGCCATTACTCAAATACATGTGTTTTAAATTCGCAAAATATTCTGCATATTTTTTTTATAATTAAGAATTAAAACTACTAATTTTAAGTAACCTCAGTGTTTCTTGTGACTAACTATATGTGCAAATTATTTTGCATTAATAGCAAATAATTTTGCTGTTTTAATATTTTTCCGTTATTTTATGTATCTTTATTTTATATTGAAGATTTTGTCTTGAAATACTAAGTTCTCTAGCAGTTTTACTAACATTACAATTATTTTTTTTTAACATTTTCTTTATTAAACTTTTTTCAATATTACTCATATAACTTTCTAAATCAAAGCTTCCATCTCTATTTGACGTAATGTCCTGAATATTTTCACAATTTTCATATGTTATTATAGAATCAAAATAGTTCTCTGTTAAAATCGAATTATTGTCCGCCATATTCATTGCAGCTTCAATAACATTTGTTAATTCACGAATGTTTCCAGGCCAATTATATTCTTGAAGTTTTCTCATCATATCTTCATCGATACCTCTTATATTCTTACATAGAATTTTATTATATTTTTCAATTAAATTGTCTACAAATATAGTAATATCCTCTTTTCTTTCTCTTAGTGGAGGTATATTTATTCTCATTACACCTACCCTATAATAGAAATCTTTCCTCAATTTACCACTCTCAATAAGTTTCTCTGGTTCCTCATTTAACGTAGCTATTATTCTCACGTCAATATATATACTTTTAGTACTTCCCACAGGCCTTATATAACCATCTTGAAGTACTCTTAAAAGCTTAGATTGAAGATACGGTTCTAAAGAATTAACTTCATCTAATAAAAGAGTTCCATGATTTGCCTCTTCAAATAATCCCTTTTTACTCTCTGCCCCTGTAAACCCGCCCTTTTCTGTACCAAAAAGCATTCCCTCTAGTAATAGAGCAGGAATAGCTGCACAATTTATAGGTATAAATGGCTTATCTTTCCTTAACCCATCATAATGAATACTTTGAGAAAAAACTTCTTTTCCTGATCCAGTCTCTGCATATAATAATACAGATGAACTTGACATGCTAGCTTTCTTAGCTTTTTCTATAACACTTTTCATAGCAGGATTATCACCATATATATCACTAAAAGTAAAATGTCTATCAACTTTTTTATTTGAATTTTGCAATTTACAAACGCTTTCAGTTAGTTCCTTTAGCTGCGTCATGTCTTTAGCTATTTCAATCACTGCTACAACTTTATTCTTTAATATTACTGGCACAGTAGTATTTACAGTAGTGACTTTTTTCTTATATCCGTTACCATAATGTTGTATTAAATCCACAATTTTTTTACCCGTCTTTAATACACTCATAAGTGTAGACTCATCGTCTTTTACATCCTCTAGATACTCATTAACCTTTTTCCCTATTACTTCTTTACTATCTACACCTTCTACTTTTTCCATGGCACTATTATAATATATAGTTTTGCCCTCACAATCTATTACTTGAATTCCTTCCTCCAAATTTTCTAATAGACATTCTAATACCTTGTCTGCGTTTAGAACTTTACTATCCATACTTTATCTTTAGCGAGAGCTTATATAAAATGAACACAAACCCACTAAATACTCACTTCCTTTCTATATCTGATGTATAACATGTTAATAGTAGACAATTAAAGTTCATCTACTTTCTAATAAAAAAAAAGATTATACTCATGGATAAATCAAGTATTAAATATTCCAAGTTTTTTATTGTTGCCATATTTTTTCACATTAAATCTATTTATTATTATTTTCATTATACTACAAAAACCTTACTTTATAATTTAATTTTTAAATATACTCCCACTACCTCTTTACCAGATTTATGTTCAATGTTATTTTCATTTTTATTAGTTTATGGTATATTATTCACATGAGTAAATCCACTTAATCGTTCAATTTCAATGCTATTAGGATTATAAAATCTTTCATCGTAGCAATGTTTATTTAACATATACCATAAATAAAATTTAAATTAAGGTAGGACTTGGTGGAGTTTATAAGGTGGAATCAGAAACAATCCATTAGAAATATGTAAAATTTTAAGCATACCAAATTGTTGCAACATAAATGTCTACCATATTAGCTCCCTAATATTGCAGATTATTTTAAGTATAAATAAATATCCCATACATTTTAATTTTCAAATAAGTTCGAAACTTAAAATGTATGGGAATAATATTAGTTTATAAATAAAGCTTTATTTTATTAGAGCTGCACATATTTATAAAATATTTATGAACTTCTAAGCTATCAGTAAGTTCCGGATGGAAAGACGTAGCAAACATATTATTTTGTTTTGCTGCTACAATTTTATCATCAACAGTACATATTATTTTAACATCGCTTGAAACTTCTGTAATTAATGGTCCTCGAATAAAAACTAGTGGCAACGGCTCACTTGAAATCTCATTGATTACAACATTCCTTTTAAAGCTATCTATTTGGCTTCCGTAGGCGTTTCTTTTTACTTTTATATCCATAATTTCAAGATATTCATTGTCTGATCCCTCAATATATTTAGCAAGTAGTATCATACCAGCACAAGTTCCCCACACAGGTAATCCTGATAGTATTTTTTCTCTTAAAGGCATAAGCATATTTCTTTCCCTTAAAAGTTTCCCTATCGTTGTACTTTCCCCACCCGGTAATATGATTCCCTGTATATCTTCGATATCCTCAATTTTCTTAATCTCTACACCTTCATGTCCAAGCTTATTAATATGATTTATATGTTCTATTACACCACCCTGAAGTGATAAAACTCCAATTTTCAATTTTACCATCCTCTTTCTGCAAACTTCTCTTTAATTTCACTTATTTCTATACCACTCATTGTTTTCCCAAGATTTTCTGAAACTTCAGCTATAACTTTTGGATCACTATAGTATGTAGTTGCTAAAACTATAGCTTTTGCTACCGCCTGTGGATTTTCTGCTTTAAATATTGCTGAACCTACAAAAACCCCTTCTGCCCCAAGTTGCATCATGAGTGCTGCATCAGCTGGCGTAGCTATCCCACCTGCAGCGAAATTTACTACTGGAAGTTTACCATTTTCCCATACGTATTCAATTAAATTAATTGGGGCTCCAAAGTCTTTAGCAATTGTCATTAGCTCTTCTTTTGGAGCATTTTTCACTTTTCTAATTTCATCCATTATACATCTCATGTGCCCGACAGCTTCAACTACATTTCCTGTACCTGCTTCACCTTTTGTTCTTATCATTGCAGCACCTTCTCCAATCCTCCTTAGTGCCTCTCCTAAATTTCTTGCTCCACAAACATAAGGAACCTTAAAATCCCATTTATTTATATGATACTGCTCATCTGCTGGAGTCAAAACTTCACTTTCATCTATAAAATCTACCCCTATTTCCTGCAAAATTTGTGCCTCAACAAAATGTCCTATCCTACCTTTAGCCATTACCGGAATAGAAACAGCTGCCTTTATTTCTTTAATCATTCTAGGGTCAGACATTCTAGCCACGCCACCTTCTTTTCTAATATCTGACGGTACTCTCTCTAGTGCCATTACCGCACAAGCCCCTGCATTTTCTGCAATTATTGCTTGTTCAACATTCACAACATCCATAATTACTCCGCCCTTTAACATTTGAGCTAGATTTTTATTAATTTCATATCTTTCCATAAAATAACCTCCCAATAATTTATTTAATAGGAAGAGTATACCATATGTATATAACATACGTAAGTGTATGGATACGCTTATAGTGCGTAATTTCTATAAAATCAGCATAATATTGTTTATAGTTTTCCATTTTTTATACCTTCAACTAACCTATTACATTATATCCTGTTGCAAGAATGCCAACGTATTTTAGCTAAGCTACAGTGCATTCACTATATCTCAAACATCATTTCAAGACTTGCACCAGGTGAAACCATTGGTGAAGCCATTTCATCAGGGGCTACTCTGAAATCAATAACAACAGGTCCTTTCCAGTCTATTGCTTCTTTTAATGCATCCACAACATCGCTGTTATGATCAACTCTAATCCCTTTGACTCCAAAGCCTTCAGCAATTTTTACAAAATCAGTATCTCGTTCTAATGTAGTACAAGAAAACCTTTTTGAGTAAAACACATTCTGCCATTGTCTTACCATTCCTAAAACTCCATTATTTAGTAATATTATTTTAACAGGAATATTATATCTTGCAGCAGTACCGAGCTCATTAAGATTCATCCTAAAGCTACCATCCCCTGCAATATTAAAAACCATTTCTTTCTTTCCCAAACTTGCACCTATTGCAGCTCCAAACCCATAACCCATAGTACCTAGGCCACCTGAACTAATAAAATTTCTTGGCTTAGTATAGGTAAATGCCTGAGTTGCCCAAATTTGATTTTGGCCTACTTCAGTAGTTGTTATAGCTTTACCCTCTGTAATTTCACAAATTTTTCTAATTACATAAAGAGGATTTACATCATCAAATTCATTTATTTTTATAACCCTTGTCTTATCTTTTTTTATTAGTTTTTTTGCATAAATTGTCCATTCATTATCTTCTCTCCCAGGAAGCATTTGTAATAAACTTTTTAATACATCGGTTACATTTCCAATTATCCAGCTATCTGCTTTTATATTTTTTGAGACTTCCGCCTCATCAATATCTATATGGATAACCTTAGTATCTACTGCAAATGTATTAGAATTACAAATAACTCTATCACTAAATCTAGCTCCAATGGCAATAATTAAATCACTTGAAGTTATGCATCTATTAGACGCATATGTTCCATGCATACCTAGCATACCTGTGTACATTGGGTGTAGTCCGCTAAAAGCACCAATGCCCATCATAGTACTACTTACTGGGCACTTTAATTTATCTTGAAGCTTTATTAGTACTTCCTCAGCCTCTGATATGTTACACCCACCACCAACTACAATTATTGGTTTACAGGATTTTTGAATGGATTCAATAGCATGCTTAAGTTGATTTGTTTTTACGACTTTCTGCTCTATTACCTGTGGTTTTTCAAAGGAGTATTCACATTCAATTCCAGTTATATCCTTAGGTATATCTATAAGTACAGGTCCAGGTCTTCCGCTCATTGCAATTTTAAAGGCTTTTCTTATTGTAGATGCTAATTCCTCAACACTTTTCACTAAAAAATTGTGCTTTGTAATAGGCATTGTTATACCAACAATATCTACTTCTTGAAATGAATCCTTACCTATTAACTTTGTTTCTACTTGGCCAGTGATTGCAACCATAGGTACAGAATCCATATAAGCAGTTGCAATGCCTGTCACAAGATTTGTAGCTCCAGGTCCAGAAGTTGCAAGACATACGCCTACTTTTCCAGTCGCTCTAGCATATCCATCTGCAGCATGAGCTGCACATTGTTCATGAGTAACTAAAATATGATTTATTCCTTCAAATGAATAAAGTTCATCGTATATATTTAGTACGGCTCCACCTGGATAGCCAAAAATAATATCTACGCCTTGTTCTTTAAGACATTCTAATAAAATTCTTGCACCTTTGTATTTCAAATTAATCCCTCCTTGAGTCTGCGAAAATTGCCCCTTTATTAGCTGAAGAAACTGATTTTCTGTAAGTTCTTAAATACCCCTTAGCTTCCTTCATCTTTCCTTCAGGTTTTCTTTGCTTTAATTCCGCTGCATCTACTAATAAATTTAATGTTTTATTCTCTATATCTATTTCTATCAAATCTCCATTTTTAACTAATGCAATAGGTCCACCCTCAGCTGCTTCTGGAGATACGTGACCAATAGATGCTCCTCTTGTTGCACCAGAAAATCTACCATCAGTTATTAATGCAACACTTTTATCTAGTCCCATTCCGGCCAGTGAAGCCGTAGGGGAAAGCATTTCTTTCATCCCCGGGCCACCCTTTGGTCCCTCATATCTAATTACAACTACATCACCGGCTACTATTTTACCACCATATATTGCTTTTGTTACCTCTTCTTCACTATCAAATACTTTTGCAGCTCCTGTATACTTCATCATTTCAGGCGCAACTGCTGACTTCTTAACAACTGCTCCATCTGGTGCAAGTGTTCCTTTTAAAACTACCAATCCGCCAGTTGTGCTATATGGATTTTGCGCAGTTCTAATTACTGATGCATCCTTTATTTTTGCATCCTCTACATTTTCATATATAGTTTTACCTGTTACTGTCATGCAGTCCTTATTTATTAAATCCTTACCTGAAAGTACATTTAAAACCGCTGGAATTCCACCTGCAAAATGCAGATCCTCCACATGATGGCTACCTGCTGGACTTAACCTGCAAATATTTGGAGTTCTTGCATTAATTACATTTACGTAATCTAGATCAAAATCTATACAAGCTTCATAAGCTATAGCTGGTAAATGAAGCAAAGAATTTGTAGAACACCCAAGAGCCATATCTGCGGTAATGGCATTTGTAAATGCATCTTTTGTCATGATATCTCTTGGTTTTATATCTAATTTTACAAGTTCCATTATTTGCATCCCTGTTTTTTTTGCAAGACCTACTCTCTCTGAATAAACCGCTGGTATAGTTCCATTAAAAGGTAATGCCATTCCTAGTACTTCTGATAAACAATTCATAGAATTAGCAGTAAACATCCCTGAACAAGAACCACAAGTAGGACAAGCTGAGTTCTCAAGTTCATCTAATTCTTCTAATGTCATCTTACCTGAATTTACTGAACCTACCGCTTCAAACACTGAACTTAAATCTGTAACTTTCCCATTCATTCTACCAGCGAGCATTGGTCCACCACTAATAAATATTGATGGAACATTTACCCTAGCTGCTGCCATAAGCATTCCAGGAACAACTTTGTCACAGTTTGTTATAAAAACTAAACCATCAAATGCATGTGCATCTGCAACTATTTCAATACTATCTGCAATTAACTGCCTTGAAGGCAAAGAGTAATTCATTCCCATATGGCCCATAGCGATACCATCGCATACAGCAATTGTTCCAAATTCAGCAGGGACTCCTCCAGCCATTCTTATTCCATCCTTAACGGCCTGAGCTATTTTATCTAAATTCATGTGACCAGGAATTATCTCACTATAGGAACTAACTACACCTATAAGTGGTCTATTCATTTCCTCGTCTATAAATCCTAAAGCCTTAAATAGTGAACGGTGAGGTGCTTTTCCTATACCCTTTCTTGTAGCATCAGATTTCATAATATCTCCTCCTCAAAACTTAGCTAAACCTTTCTCTTTATTTAATTGTTTCTCATCTTCAATTAATTTATATTCTACTTAATCCAGATGTCAAAGAGAACCAAGTTCAATTTTATATTTTTTAGAACTTGGTTCTCATTAAACACTATTAATAACTTAATATTTAAGTTATTATATTTTAAGTATCAAATTAAAACTATTTTTTCATCCAAGACATCATTTTTCTAAGCTTATCACCAACTTCTTCTATTTGATGTTCACTTTCTATCCTCTTTGTCGCATTAAAAAATGGTTTTCCAATCTGATTTTCAAGAAGCCAGTCTCTAGCAAAAGCTCCTGTTTGGATATCTCTTAATACACCTTTCATAGCTTTTTTCGTATCTACAGTTATTATTTTATTTCCTGTTATGTAATCACCATATTCTGCAGTATCACTTATTGAGTGTCTCATCATGTTTAAACCACCTTGGTTTATCATATCTACGATAAGTTTCATTTCATGACAACACTCAAAGTATGCCATTTCTGGTTGGTAACCCGCTTCTACAAGAGTTTCAAACCCTGCTTTTATAAGAGCTGTAACACCTCCACATAGAACTGCCTGTTCTCCAAATAAATCTGTTTCAGTTTCTTCCCTGAATGAAGTCTCCATAACTCCAGCTCTTGCACCACCTATTCCCAAAGCATAAGCTAAAGCCACTTCTTTTGCATGTCCTGAAGCATCTTGATGTATAGCTATAAGGCATGGTACCCCTTTGCCTTCTAAAAATTGACTTCTAACTGTATGTCCTGGTCCCTTTGGAGCTATAAGGAATACATCGATATCTGCTGGTGGAACTATTTGACCAAAATGAATAGCAAATCCATGAGCAAATACTAAAGCTTTATTTCTTGTGAGATTTGGCTCGATGCTTTCTTTATATAATTTTGCTTGCTTTTCATCGTTAATAAGTATCATGATGATATCAGCTGCCTTTGCTGCATCTGCTGCAGTCATAACGGTTAATCCCGCTTCTTCAGCTTTTTCCCAAGACTTACTTCCCACATAAAGACCAACGATAACGTCAACACCACTTTCATGTAAGTTTAATGCATGCGCATGTCCTTGGCTACCATACCCTATTACTGCAACCTTTTTACCTTTTAAGTTTTCTAAATTACATCCCTCTTCATAATACATTTTCGCCATTATTAATTCCCCCTAATTTTTCGCTCATATTTTTAGATTATTGCATCTGCATCTTTTTTCATTGCAATAAATCCACTTCCAACTATTTCCAAAATCCCAAACGACTCTATCAAATTTTCAAAAGCACACAATTTACTATTGTCTCCTATAATTTGAATAATTAAATTTATTGGAGTTATGTCTATAATTGAAACTTTAAAAGCTTTTCCGATATTTATGATTTCCCGTCTGTCATTGCCCTCTGCTTTAACCTTTATAAACAACATTTGCTTACAAATAGAGTTTTCATTATCAAATTCCTCAACTTTGTGAACATCCTCTAATTTTTTTATCTGGTTAATTATTTGATTGATTCCTTCATCATCATCATCATCACGAACTTTAGTTAATAAAGTTATTCGTGTTAATTTTTCATCTTCGGTATGACCAGATGAAACAGTGTCAATATTAAAACCTCTCCTGTTAAATAATGAACATACTCTTGTTAGTACTCCTGGGTTGTTGTCAACTAGAATTGACAATACATGTGAAATCAAAAATATCGCCTCCTTTTCCACAATTAAATAATTTCCAATAAATTTGTAAATTGTACCAAACATTTTATGTATCTTACCATCAAAAAAATAAATTGTCAACGTTAATCAGTATATTTTTTTTATTGCATATTGACATATTTTTTTAATCGTATTATATTATAGTACAAGTAAATTTTTAGAAAGTTACTTACAACTATAAAATCTTTGATAAGGGGGAGTTGTCATTTTAGTGTTAAATAAGAGGATGAGATATTGATAAAAATGAAATTGTATATTGACAAACAATGGATCGATTGATAAAATAACGACTAATATAATAAATACTATGACAGGGACAATTAGGCATCAGGATGTTTTACAGAGAAGGGATAAAGCTGACAACCCTAAATAATTGGATGTTGAAACTTACCCTCGAGTTGTAGACTTAAACTAAGTTGCGCTTAATAGTGTCCTTATTAGTAGGTCTTACCGGTGCAAACCGTTATCTTAAATTAAGTTATAAATATGGGTGGTACCGCGACAGACTCTTCGCCCCAAGTGAAGACGTCTGTTTTTTTGTACCTTTTTTTAACGACATTTCAGAAGGAATGTCTCCCACTTCTATGAGTGGGAGTTACATATCCTAACAAATGGAAAACTTCAGTGGAAGTATCAATCTCCTTTTGAAGTCGTTAATGCATCTTCTATGAAGATGTTGCAGCTCCGCAGGAGATGATTTAATATGTTACTATTCAAAATAAAAAATTATACTTTATAAAATGTCTATCAATTTTTAAAAGGAGGTTTAAATTTACTATGGGAATGACGATGACACAAAAAATACTTGCATCACATGCTGGTTTAAAAGAGGTAAAATCTGGCCAATTAGTTATGGTAAATCTTGATTTAGTTTTAGGTAATGATATAACAACCCCAGTAGCCGTAAATGAGTTCAACAAAATGGGTGTTGAGAAAGTTTTTGATAAAAAAAAAATTGCAATTGTTCCAGATCATTTCTCTCCAAATAAGGATATTAAATCCGCTGAGCAATGTAAATGTACCCGCAAATTTGTATATGAAAAAGGAATTGAGAACTATTTTGAGGTAGGTCAAATGGGTATAGAGCATGCACTACTTCCTGAAAAAGGGCTTGTTGTAACTGGTGATGTTGTAATAGGTGCTGATTCTCACACTTGTACTTATGGTGCTTTAGGTGCTTTTTCTACTGGAGTTGGCTCAACTGACATGGCAGCAGGAATGGCAAGTGGAAAATGTTGGTTTAAAATACCTGAAGCAATAAAATTTATTTTAACTGGTAAAATGCAAAAGTGGGTTTGTGGTAAAGACGTAATCCTTCATATTATAGGAATGATAGGAGTAGATGGTGCACTTTATCAGTCAATGGAATATACAGGTCTAGGCCTCGCTAATCTATCTATAGATGACAGATTTACAATATCCAATATGGCTATTGAAGCAGGTGCTAAGAACGGAATATTTGAAGTTGATACTAAAACTTTGGAATATGTAAAACAGCATTCAACTAAAACTCCTGTAATTTTCAGTGCTGACGCTGATGCAGAATACTCTAGGGTAATAGAAATCGATTTAAGTACTATAAGACCTACTGTAGCCTTCCCTCACCTTCCTGATAATACTAGAACTATCGATGAGGTTGGTGAAGTTTTAATCGATCAAGTAGTTATCGGTTCTTGTACTAATGGAAGAATAGAAGACCTTAGAATGGCTGCAAGTATCTTCAAAGGTAAAACAGTCCATCCTAAAATAAGGACACTAATCTTCCCTGCAACTCAAAAAATTTATCTTCAGGCAATTAGAGAAGGTTTAATTGAAATATTTATAGAAGCTGGAGTTGCCGTAAGTACGCCAACTTGTGGACCATGTCTCGGTGGACATATGGGAGTACTTGCAAAGGGAGAAAGAGCTCTTTCTACTACAAACAGAAATTTTGTTGGCAGAATGGGCCATCCTGAAAGCGAAGTATATCTTTGCAGCCCTGCAGTTGCTGCAGCATCAGCTATAACAGGAAAAATTTGTTCACCAGAGGAGGTAATGTAATGTTTAAAGGAAAAGCTATAAAATTTGGTAACAATGTAGATACTGACGTTATTATCCCTGCAAGATATCTTAATACTTCAGATGCAAAAGAGCTTGCATCACATTGTATGGAAGATATCGATAATGATTTCACACGCAAAGTTAAAGATGGTGACATAATGGTTGCTGGTAAAAACTTTGGTTGTGGATCTTCAAGAGAACATGCACCTCTTGCTATAAAGACTGCAGGAATTAGTTGTATAATTGCTGAAACTTTTGCAAGAATATTCTACAGAAATTCAATTAATATAGGTTTACCTATTTTAGAATGCACAGAAGCCGCTCAGGATATTGAAGAAGGAAATGATGTATCAATTGATGTTTCTACTGGGGTTATCATAAACAAAACAAAAGGAAAAACTTATAAGGCAACACCTTTCCCAGCATTTATGCAAGATATAATTAATGCTGAAGGTCTTATAAATTATCTTAAAGAAAGGACTGAAGTTTAATGAAAAAGATAGCTGTTATTAAAGGAGATGGAATTGGACCAGAGATTGTTCTAGGTGCAATTAAGGTGTTAAATGTAATATCTAAAAAATATAACTTTCCATTTGTTTATACTGATGTTTTAATGGGCGGAATAGCTATAGACAAAACGGGAGTTCCTCTTCCACAGGAAACTATAGATACTTGTAAAAATAGTGATGCAGTTTTACTTGGCTCTGTTGGCGGCCCTAAGTGGGATAAACTTCCTGGAAACTCAAGACCTGAGGCTGGTTTACTTGGAATACGAAAAGAACTTGAGGTTTTTGCAAACTTAAGACCTGCTATTCTTTTCCCACAATTAAAAGATGCCTCAGCTTTTAAACCAGAAATTCTTAAAGGTAACATTAATATTATGGTTATTAGGGAATTAACAGGTGGAATATATTTTGGTGAAAAATCTAGAATAGACCTAGATGGAGGTGCCCAAAAGGCATGTGACACAATGGCTTATTCGACTTATGAAATCCAGCGAATAGCTCGTGTTGGTTTTGAAACTGCAAGAAAAAGAACTAAAAAGCTTACATTAGTTGATAAAGCTAACGTGCTTGAGACCTCAAGACTTTGGAGAGAAGTCGTTACAAAAATGGCATCAGATTATCCAGATGTAACTCTCGATGTACAATTAGTTGATAGTTGTGCGATGCAGCTTATAAGAAATCCAGGGCAATTTGATACAATCTTAACTGAAAATATGTTTGGTGATATCCTAAGTGATGAAGCTTCAATGCTTACGGGTTCCCTTGGAATGCTTCCTTCTGCAAGTTTAGGTAGCAGCACTCTTGGTATATATGAACCAATACACGGTTCAGCACCAGATATTGCTGGCCAAAATAAAGCTAATCCAATTGCAACTATAATGAGCATAGCAATGATGCTTAGATATAGTTTTAATATGGAAATTGCCGCAAAAGATGTTGAAGATGCAGTATCTAAGGTTTTAGACAAAAAATATAGAACATTTGACATAATGCAACCTGGCATGAAATCCGTTAGCACTTCGGAAATGTCCGACCTTATTGCAAAAGAAATATAATAGTAAAAGCCTCAAGAAACTTCGCCTATTGATCGAGGCGAAGTTTCTTTGCAATTATTTCTAATAATTTTAAGGGAGTGTTTTAAATGTCATATAAAAAATATAAACCATATGGTAGTATAAATATTAAAAATCGTAACTGGCCTGATAAACAAATTGAAAAAGCACCAATTTGGTGCAGTGTTGATTTAAGAGATGGTAATCAATCCCTTCCAATTCCAATGAACGTAGACGAGAAAGTTAAATTGTTCAAACTTCTTGTTGATATTGGCTTTAAAGAAATAGAAGTGGGCTTCCCATCTGCCTCAAATACAGAATATCAATTTTTAAGACATTTGATAGATAAAGATCTTATACCTTACGACGTGACTGTTCAAGTTTTAACTCAATCAAGAGAGCATTTAATAAAAAAAACTTTTGAAAGTCTTAAAGGAGCAAAAAAAGCAATTGTCCACCTTTATAATTCAACTTCAATTTTACAACGAAGAGTCGTTTTTAACAAAAGCAAGCAAGAAATTATCGATATCGGAGTTACTGGTGCAAAACTTCTAATGGAATACAAGAATAAATACCCTGAAACAGATTTTTCTTTTGAATATTCCCCTGAAAGTTTTACTGGAACTGAGCTTGAATATTCCCTAGAGATTTGTGAAGCTATATTAGATGTTTGGAAACCAACTCCCGCAAAAAAAGTTATTTTAAACTTACCATCAACAGTTGAGATGGCTACTCCTAATATTTATGCAGATCAAATTGAATGGTTCTGCATGAACATTAAAAATAGAGAAAGCGTTCTAATAAGTCTTCATACTCATAACGACCGAGGTACTAGTACTGCGGCATCAGAGCTTGGAATTCTTGCAGGAGCTGACAGAGTTGAAGGCACTCTATTTGGTAATGGTGAGCGAACTGGGAATCTTGATATTATGGCAATGGCTTTAAATATGCATGTTCAAGGGATAAATCCTGAATTAAATTTTTCAAAACTTTATGAGATTGCAGCAGTCTATGAAGACTGCACTAAAATGAAGGTTCATGAGCGTCATCCATATGCCGGAAAACTTGTATACACAGCTTTTTCTGGTTCACACCAAGATGCAATCAAAAAAGGGTTTAAAGCTAATCATGATTCAAATAGTAATTTTTGGGAAGTTCCTTATCTTCCAATTGACCCACACGATGTTGGCAGAGAGTATGAAGAAATAATTCGTATCAACAGTCAATCTGGTAAAGGTGGTGCTGCTTTTATAATGGAAAATGAATTTGGCTTTGTTTTACCTAAATCTATGCAGAATGATTTTGGCACACTCGTAAAGAACCAAACAGATCTTCTAGGAACAGAGCTTTCATCAATTCAAATTTATGATCTATTTAAAAGTGAATACTTAAATATAAAATCCCCAAATTTATTGAAAAGTTATACCATCCAATCAGTACAAAACGTTGAAACAGATGAAAATATAGTTAACATTCAGGCATTAATTTCAGTAAGTGGTAAAGTGATGAATATTTCTGGAGTTGGAAACGGTCCAGTAGACGCCTTCTTCAATGCGCTACATGGTTCAAACATTAATGGTTATAACTTTATATCTTATGATGAACATGCTCTAGGCAGTGGTTCGAACTCAAAAGCTGCCACTTATATACAAATAGAATACAATGGCCAAAGGTATTTTGGGGTTGGTGTTTCTTCGAATATTGATACATCTTCACTAAATGCTCTATTTAGTGCTATTAATAGGAAAAGTTAAGTGCCCCATGCCCGACGCACTAATAAAAGGAGCTTATCCATTTAGGTCAAGCTCCTTTTATTAATGTTTTCACTTGTTATATTATACAAAATAAAGACCACTAAGTTAAACTTAGCGGTCTTTTCTTACCTGGCGACAACCTACTCTTCCACAAGGTCACCCCTGCAGTACCATCGGCGCATTGAAGCTTAACCTTCGTGTTCGGTATGGGAACGGGTGTTACCTTCATGCCATAATCACCAGATTGAGAATATAAATATTCTCTGAAAATTGCACAGTGAATTAGTCTTTTCGCTCACGCTCAAAGCCTCGCTTCTTTCTTACGAAAGAAGTATATCGCATTACTTTTAATTATATATTTAGGTCAAGCCCTCGACTTATTAGTATTAGTCAGCTGAACATGTTACCATGCTTACACCTCTAACCTATCAACCTGGTGGTCTTCCAGGAGTCTTACTAACACCGCACTTACGTGCGAGTTATGGGAAATCTCATCTCAGGGTGGGCTTCACGCTTAGATGCTTTCAGCGTTTATCCCTTCCAAACATAGCTACCCAGCGATGCCACTGGCGTGACAACTGGTGCACCAGAGGTTTGTCCATCCCGGTCCTCTCGTACTAAGGACAGCTCCCTTCAAATTTCCTACGCCCGCGACGGATAGGGACCGAACTGTCTCACGACGTTCTGAACCCAGCTCGCGTGCCGCTTTAATGGGCGAACAGCCCAACCCTTGGGACCTACTTCAGCCCCAGGATGCGACGAGCCGACATCGAGGTGCCAAACCTCCCCGTCGATGTGGACTCTTGGGGGAGATCAGCCTGTTATCCCCGAGGTAGCTTTTATCCGTTGAGCGATGGCCCTCCCACGAGGTACCACCGGATCACTAAGCCCGACTTTCGTCCCTGCTCCACTTGTAAGTGTCGCAGTCAGGCTCCCTTCTGCCTTTGCACTCTTCGCGCGATTTCCAACCGCGCTGAGGGAACCTTTGGGCGCCTCCGTTACTTTTTTGGAGGCGACCGCCCCAGTCAAACTGCCCACCTAACAATGTCCTGTGACCAGATTCATGGCCTCCAGTTAGAACCTCAGTACTGTCAGGGTGGTATCCCAAGGATGACTCCACACAGGCTGACGCCCATGTTTCTCAGTCTCCCACCTATCCTGTACAGACAATACCGAAATTCAATGCTAAGCTACAGTAAAGCTCTACGGGGTCTTTCCGTCCAATCGCGGGTAGCAAGCATCTTCACTTGCACTACAATTTCGCCGGATGTGTTGTTGAGACAGTGCCCAAATCATTACGCCATTCGTGCGGGTCGGAACTTACCCGACAAGGAATTTCGCTACCTTAGGACCGTTATAGTTACGGCCGCCGTTTACTGGGGCTTAAGTTCATACCTTCGCTTGCGCTAAGTAATCCCCTTAACCTTCCAGCACCGGGCAGGCGTCAGCCCCTATACATCAGCTTTCGCTTTAGCAGAGACCTGTGTTTTTGCTAAACAGTTGCTTGGGCCTATTCTCTGCGACCTACTTACGTAGGCACCCCTTCTCCCGAAGTTACGGGGTCAATTTGCCGAGTTCCTTAACAACAATTCTTCCGATGGTCTTAGGATTCTCTCCTCACCTACCTGTGTCGGTTTGCGGTACGGGCACCAATATCCTCGATAGAGACTTTTCTTGGCAGCGTGGAATCAGATACTTCGGGAATAAATTCCCTTCCCCATCACATCTCAGCGTTAAGAGCAAACGGATTTGCCTGTCTGCTCCGCCTAAATGCTTAGACACACATCCAATAGTGTGCACATCTTATCCTCCTGCGTCATCCCATTTCTAATAACGTCCATTGGTGGTATCGGAATATCAACCGATTGTCCATCACCTACGCCTTTCGGCCTCGGCTTAGGTCCCGACTAACCCTGAGAGGACGAGCCTTCCTCAGGAAACCTTAGGTTTTCGACCGTTAAGATTCTCACTTAACTCTCGCTACTCATGCCAACATTCTCACTTCTGTACCGTCCACCACTCCTTACGGTATGACTTCAGCCAGTACAGAAAGCTCCTCTACCGCGTACACAATTGTGTACACCCATAGCTTCGGTGGTAAGTTTTAGCCCCGGACATCTTCGGCGCAGGATCTCTTGACTAGTGAGCTATTACGCACTCTTTAAATGAGTGGCTGCTTCTGAGCCAACATCCTAGTTGTCTTAGAAATCCCACATCCTTTTCCACTTAACTTACACTTTGGGACCTTAGCTGATGGTCTGGGCTGTTTCCCTTTTGACTACGGATCTTATCATTCGCAGTCTGACTGCCGAAATAAAAGTATATGGCATTCGGAGTTTGATAGGGTTCAGTAACTGTTGTCAGCCCCTAGCCCATTCAGTGCTCTACCTCCATTACTCAATTAATCGACGCTAGCCCTAAAGCTATTTCGAGGAGAACCAGCTATCTCCGAGTTCGATTGGAATTTCTCCGCTATCCACAGCTCATCCCATGGTTTTTCAACACCAACGTGGTTCGGACCTCCACGGAATTTTACTTCCGCTTCATCCTGGCCATGGATAGGTCACCCGGTTTCGGGTCTACGACATGCAACTATGCGCCCTATTCAGACTTGGTTTCCCTTCGGCTCCGTACCTTAAGTACTTAACCTTGCTACATATCGTAACTCGTTGGCTCGTTCTACAAAAAGCACGCCGTCACACATATAAAGTGCTTCGACCGGTTGTAGGCACACGGTTTCAGGTTCTATTTCACTCCCCTTCCGGGGTTCTTTTCACCTTTCCCTCACGGTACTTCTTCACTATCGGTCACTAGGTAGTATTTAGCCTTGGGAGGTGGTCCTCCCAGCTTCCCACAAGGTTTCACGTGTCTCGTGGTACTCTGGATTAGATCTGACTGTTTTTCCTTTTCATTTACAGGCCTATTACCTTCTGCGGAGCAGCTTTCCAGCTATCTTCAATTAAGGAATTGCAGTATTTATGATCTATCCTCAACCCCCAGATCAAAGACCTGGGTTTGGGCTCTTTCCCTTTCGCTCGCCGCTACTTAGGAAATCGATGTTTCTTTCTCTTCCTCCGGGTACTTAGATGTTTCAGTTCCCCGGGTCTACCTCTGCATACCTATTTATTCAGTATGCAGTACATAGTTGTTACTATGTGGGTTCCCCCATTCGGAAATCTTTGGATCACAGGCTATTTGCGCCTACCCAAAGCTTATCGCAGCTTAACGCGTCCTTCTTCGGCTCCTAGTGCCAAGGCATTCGCCATGCGCCCTTTGTAGCTTGACCTTGATTCTGTCTATTTACATAGACGGTTATATTAATTTTGCGAAATTGTATTAAATTAATTTATAAACTACTTGCGTAGTTTTAATTTTTTTAAAACAACTTTTTTCACTGTGCAATTTTCAAAGAACATTTTAAGAAAAACTATTCATTATCTAACTCCTAAGAGTTAGATAAAATTAGTCTCTCAAAATTAAACAGAGAACTAGGTACGATTAATTACAATAGATATTTTTGAAGAACAAATTAATATTCTTCTATTGCATCGACCGAAGTCAATACATCTACTCCCTAGAAAGGAGGTGATCCAGCCGCAGGTTCTCCTACGGCTACCTTGTTACGACTTCACCCCAATCATCAATCCCACCTTCGGCCGCTGGCTCCTTACGGTTACCTCACGGACTTCGGGTGTTACCAACTCTCATGGTGTGACGGGCGGTGTGTACAAGGCCCGGGAACGTATTCACCGCGACATGCTGATTCGCGATTACTAGCAACTCCGGCTTCATGTAGGCGAGTTGCAGCCTACAATCCGAACTGGGATGAGTTTTTGAGTTTGGCTCCACCTTGCGGTCTTGCATCTCTTTGTACTCACCATTGTAGCACGTGTGTAGCCCTAGACATAAGGGGCATGATGATTTGACGTCATCCCCACCTTCCTCCCGGTTAACCCGGGCAGTCTCACTAGAGTGCTCAACTTAATGGTAGCAACTAATGATAAGGGTTGCGCTCGTTGCGGGACTTAACCCAACATCTCACGACACGAGCTGACGACAACCATGCACCACCTGTCACCCTGTCCCGAAGGACTTCGCCCATCTCTGGGTTATGCAGGGGATGTCAAGTCTAGGTAAGGTTCTTCGCGTTGCTTCGAATTAAACCACATGCTCCGCTGCTTGTGCGGGCCCCCGTCAATTCCTTTGAGTTTTAATCTTGCGATCGTACTCCCCAGGCGGAATACTTAATGTGTTAACGGCGGCACCGAGGTTCGACCCCCGACACCTAGTATTCATCGTTTACGGCGTGGACTACCAGGGTATCTAATCCTGTTTGCTCCCCACGCTTTCATGCCTCAGCGTCAGTTACAGTCCAGTAAGTCGCCTTCGCCACTGGTGTTCTTCCTAATCTCTACGCATTTCACCGCTACACTAGGAATTCCACTTACCTCTCCTGCACTCTAGACACCCAGTTTCAAATGCAGCACCCAAGTTAAGCTCGGGTATTTCACATCTGACTTAAATGTCCGCCTACGCATCCTTTACGCCCAGTAAATCCGGACAACGCTTGCCACCTACGTATTACCGCGGCTGCTGGCACGTAGTTAGCCGTGGCTTCCTCCTCTGGTACCGTCATTATCGTCCCAGAAGACAGAACTTTACAACCCGAAGGCCTTCATCATTCACGCGGCGTTGCTGCGTCAGGGTTTCCCCCATTGCGCAATATTCCCCACTGCTGCCTCCCGTAGGAGTCTGGACCGTGTCTCAGTTCCAATGTGGCCGATCACCCTCTCAGGTCGGCTACGCATCGTCGCCTTGGTGAGCCGTTACCTCACCAACTAGCTAATGCGCCGCGGGTCCATCTCAAAGTGGAATTTTCCGAAGAAAAATCCTTTGATGTTTCGATCATGCGACCAAAACATATTATGCGGTATTAATCTCCCTTTCGGGAGGCTATTCCCCTCTTTGAGGCAGGTTACCCACGTGTTACTCACCCGTCCGCCGCTAATCCACCCCGAAAGGTTTCATCGCTCGACTTGCATGTGTTAGGCACGCCGCCAGCGTTCGTCCTGAGCCAGGATCAAACTCTCAATTTAAAAGTTTACACTTTTTTAGTTGAAATGATTAATCTGCGCCAACTGTTAAGCTGGTTAAGCAACCGTTAGGTTGATTCGCAAGCTCATTACATACTTTTAGTCTTACGACTAAATTTTACTTTATACTAAAGTAATTAACTGGTTTAACGAAATATTATTTCGCTATCTTTACCTATTTCTCTGTTTAATTTTCAAAGACCAATTTGCTTTGTCATCATGTGACGACTTCTACTATATTACTAGGTATTTCTTGTTTTGTCAATAACTTTTTAAAACTTATTTTCATCTGAAAACACATTAAATAGTTATCAACAGTTAGCTTATCGTGCCACTCGTTTGTGACGACAAGGAGTATTCTATCATATAAATAAGAGTATAATTCCACAACATAGGTACTCTAGCTAGATTATATTCATATTTCTACATATAAGCCTAGATAATTCAATATTTCGCATCCAGATACACATGGCTAAGTATTATCAATACATTTCAAAATCAACTCTATTAGTATCAATATATAATATCTTACCGTTTTATATATTGATAACACATTTTTTATTTCTTTTAACAAGATGCATTATAATAGACACATATATATATTCATTATATTCGTAGTTTATTTTTACACAAATGTTAAAATAAACACTTCTAAGTCTTATGCTATGGCTTGAAACCGTATCCTTGTTATTAATTGCTTTTGGTAATTTTTTTATTATCTATCAATCTATTGATTTTTTCTCCAATATGGTATAGCGTAGAGAAGTAGGCAAGAGTTTAATTTAAATATTTTTTGTTCATTTTATTAGCATCTTTTTATATAAAGTTTATCGCAAAACTATTATAAAATGGATGCTTTTATTTTATAGATATTTTTCTCTATAATACTCAGTAAAATCGGGATTTATTACCCTAGTTAAGGGCTAGTAACCCGGATTCTAATCAAACAAAATTTAGGGAGTGTACAATATGTTTTTAATACCAAGTCCAAAACAATTAGAACTAAATAAAGGTACATTGCAGCTTAGACGTGATACGGAGATAGTCTTAGATTACCAATGTGATTTTGATGACTTAAATGCCGCGATTGTATTACAAGATGAAATTCAGCAACAATTAGGCTTCAAATTAGTAATAAATAAGGCATTTGATTGCCATAATGATAAAACCGTAATTAGATTTAAAAAAGTATCAGGTCCAAAAGAGGCTTACACCTTAATTATTGGTGGAACCTGCATCGAAATATGTGCTGCTACTTCCATAGGCATATTTTATGGAGTACAGACATTTAGACAAATTATTAGGCAAAATGGAACTTTACTTCCAAATCTCAAAATTGAAGACGAGCCATATTTTACTAACCGTGGGTTCTATCATGATGTTACAAGAGGCAAGGTACCAACACTTGAAATGCTTATGGAACTAGTTGACAGGGCAGCTTTTTATAAAATTAATCAGTTGCAATTGTATATAGAACATACTTTTGCATTTAAAGGCATGAGTGAAATATGGATGGACAAAGATCCACTAACAGCGGAGGAAATATTAATACTTGACCAATATTGCATAAAAAGACATGTTGAATTAATCCCATCCTTGTCTACCTTCGGACATATGTATGAGGTGCTTAGGTCAAAGTCCTTCAATGAATTGTGTGAGCTAGAAAACAGTGAGGGAGGCGAGTACTCTTTTGGTCATAGAATGGTTTCACACACACTGGATGCAACTAATGAAGGTAGCATAAAACTAGTTGAAGAAATGCTAATGCAATATATACCGCTATTTAGCTCAGACACCTTCAATATATGCTGTGATGAAACCTTTGATTTAGGAAAGGGTAAAAGTAAGGCCAAAGCCGATGAAGTTGGGGTTGGAATGTTGTATGTTGAATTTTTGAACAAAGTAATAGATATAGTCAAGAAAAAAGGCAAGAAGGTTATGTTCTGGGGGGATGTAATTTTACATCATCCTGAACTTTTAAATAATATAAGTAAGGATGCCATATGTCTTAATTGGGACTATAACGAAAATGCCAAAGAGGATGGAACAAAAGCAATAACTGAGTCAGGTATGGAGCAGTACGTGTGCCCAGGTGTATGGGGATGGAATCAACTAGTGAACAAAGTCGATAAGGGTTTTGAGAATATTAAAAGAATGGTAGCATATGGTGTTAAATATGGTGCAAAAGGCGTTCTCAATACTGACTGGGGAGATTTTGGTCATATAAATTTTTTAAGTAGCTCAATTCCAGGCATGGCATACGGAGCGTCCTTATCATGGAACCCAGATGGTGAGAAAGAGTTTGAAAATGTATTTAAAGCGTTGTCCTTAATAGAGTATGGTGATGACTCACTTGAACTCGTGTCTCTACTTAATAAATTATCCAAGGAGCAGGTTGTAGGCTGGTATGAACTAGTCGAATGGAAAGAAAATCATAGTCAAAATTCAGATATTAAAGAGAGTTTCAGTGAACTTGATTGGAAAAAGATTTTAGCTGGTTATAACATAGCTTGTGAAATAGAAAATAAGTTTACTACATTGTCTAAAAAAGTGTGCATAAACACCTTTGATCTGCAAGAATTTATTGTTTCGGCAAGGGCAATACAACTTGTGAATAGCTTTTTCCTAAATCTTTTGAAGAATGAGTATTCTAAAAATGATGTAGATACAGTATTTAGTCCAATGGCTCTCGCAGAAAATCTCGAAGTGTGGTTCTGTGATTATGCAAAAATCTGGAGGGCACGAAATAAGGAAAGTGAACTATATAGAATTAGAGAAATCATAGCTTATACTTGTAGATACTTAAGGGGAATATGCTTGGTAGCTTGCTAATAAGTTATGTTATCTATAAAAAAGTTAAGGTATTTCTTTGGTCTATCTTAACATAAAAATAATCCTCCCAAATTGGGAGGATTATTTTTATGTTTCAGACTGTTGACAAACAGTCTGACTCTAATATAATAGCTAAGTTATTTTATTTTTTTAACACCAATCTATATCACTATCATTATAATAAACTCTTAACCAGTCACCATTTATTAAATTAACTTTAATTTCTATATCTTTCCCAGGCTCATTGTATTCTTGAAAACCCATAATACAATCTTTTGATTCTTTACTTTTTAGTTCTAAATAATCTTGAAATAATATTTCATGTTTATACATTTTTACTACCTTCCTTTAACCACTTGGTATTTAATTTTGCCACCTGATAATCTTTTATATTTATTCTTGTCATTATATCCAGTTTTGTTTACATTAATCATTATACACCATACGACAATTTGCAACAAAAATAAACTAGCTTAGCCTCAGATAGTCATAAATATTTCTATAAAAAGAAAAAAGTCTAACAATTACACTACGCCAATTTTCTCCTTGCTAAAAAATAGAGACTGCCAACATAGTTGTCAATCTCTGCACACTATACATTTTTTTGATATTTAGCTACATACTCGTAAGATAAGAAATACTCTTTCATATCTTTACCAACAATACCACAAATATTATTTAATAGCTGATCATCTTCCGGTGTTAATTCAGTACGATAATGAAATATATATGGATTACTATACCCACACTCATCGAATATTTTGCATATATCTGTTAAAGTAAAAAACTTATTATTATTTCTATTTAAAATAGAATTTCCGCTGTACATAAAGCTTCCTCTTAATAACTCTTTTATAACTGAATGATGCATTAAGTTAGGAATAGTCGCAATTATATATCCCCCAGGCTTCAAAAAATTTTTTATTTCATTTAGTAATGTCCAAGGGTCTTTACTTAGTTGAAGTCTATTGCCAAGAATTATATAATCAAAAAAATTTGTCTTGTCTTTTTTAAAGTTCATGCTATAATTTTCTTCAAAATCATCAGTTATTAACTCTAGAATTTTTCCACCTAGCCTCGCTACATGCTCATTTGTCTCTATACCATATATATCAGCGTTAGGATACATATATTTCAACTTAAGTAGTGTAGCACCTAGTCCACAGTCAAACTCAAGAATATTTAGACCATTTTCTTTTGGCTCATCTATACGCTGTATTATGTCAAATTTTAATGTGCTGCCTACGTTAGAGTTAAACCCCCACTTATCCTCAATTTTTTTACGATTTGTCGTTAGTACATTATTAAATTCAGTATAATCTTTATTAAAAGATGAACTGCCAAAATGGTGTATGAAGCTGTCATTACAAAGCATCATCTTATATCCCGATTCTATAATTCTCATGCATAAATCATCATCTTCAAAATTTCCAGGTGAAAATTGCTCATCCATAACGCCAATCTTGTTAAGAACATCTCTCCTTATAAGCATGCAAAATGCCACAAGCCTTACTTTCCCCTCCCATTTCTCGGGGTTTGAAACATTATTAGCCTCAGCGAATGGAATCATATCTTTAACATCACTATAATGCACACTTACAGACTGATAATTAGAACAATTATTAGTTATAGATGAAGTTGCTCCAACTTTATCATCACTGTAAAGACATATTTTAAGATTATCAAGCCACCTTGGAGTAACTACCGTATCATTATTCAAAAACAAAATATCATTTTCTTTGCCTGATGCAGCTATTCCAATATTACAGCCCTTTGGAAAACCTACATTTTCATCATTTAAAATAGATTTTATATCCTTCTGGTCTTTAAGCCATTCTCTTGTCCCATCAGTAGAATTATTATCTACAACAATTATTTCGTAGGTATTCTCTTTAGTGTATTTCCTTATGCTATCAACGCATTTGTGATTGTAAATAAGATTGTTGTAAGTTAAAATTATTATTGAAGTTTTCCTATTCTCAATCATTACTTTATCCCTTCCTCGATCACTTAGTCACAGCAAATTATGCTTCAATTACATATTACGCTTATTATTAAAAAGTGTACCTATCCTATTTATAAATGCATTCTAATGGCCTTAGAAATGATTTTCATAACCTTAGTTATATTTTATAATTTATTTTTAAATATGCTCCCTATTCCAACCCACAGCATATTATATACTGTAAATTTGTTTTAGGAGGCTTATATCTTATATGGTAACTATTAGTTTATGTATGATTGTAAAAAATGAGGAAGATGTTTTAGGTAGGTGTCTTGACTGTATTAAGGATATTGTTGACGAAATAATAATAGTTGACACTGGCTCCACAGATAACACAAAAAAAATTGCACAAGAATATACAGATGATTTTTTTAATTTCCAGTGGATTGATGATTTCTCTGCTGCTAGAAATTTTTCTTTTTCTAAAGCAAAAATGGATTATATTCTTTGGCTAGACGCTGATGATATTATTCTCGAAGAAGATATAAAAAAATTTAAACAACTTAAGCAAAGCTTAACTCTAGATGTAGATAATGTTATGATGATGTATAACGTAGGCTTTGATGAAAATGGAACAGTTACCTTATCATATTTTAGAGAACGCTTGTCAAAAAGAATAAACAATTGTAAATGGACAGAACCTGTTCATGAATGCCTAGTAATGGGAGGAAACATTATAAACGCCGATGTTTGCATAACACATAGAAAAGAACATGCCGCAGTACAAGGTAGAAATATATCTATTTATAAAAAATTGCTGTCAGATGGGCAATCTTTAACACCAAGAGGACTCTTCTATTATTCCAGGGAATTACATCAAAATGGATTTTTTGAAGAAGCAATAAAATATTTCAATGAATTTTTAGACACAGAAAAGGGCTGGGTAGAGGATAATATAAGTGCCTGCTTTGATCTTTCTAACTGTTATAACATTATAGGTGATAAAAAAGCCATGCTAAAAATACTACTTAGAAGCTTTGAATATGATACTCCAAGAGCTGAAATATGCTGTACTATAGGAACCTACTATTTTGAAATTTCCGATTATGACAAGGCTATTTTTTGGTATAAGCTCGCATCAGAACTTAATAAGCCAGTTAATAGTTGGGGCTTTATATCTCATGATTATTGGGGATATATACCCAATTTACAACTATGTGTTTGTTATGACAGGTTAGGAAGTAGAGCAGAGTCAATTAAATATAATAATAAAGCAGCTGAATATAAGCCTGATTCTCCAGCGGTACTTTCAAATAGAGATTATTTTGAAAGTACTGCTATATAAATTATTACCTTTAAAATACATTCCAAAATTGAGGTAACATTATATGGGTTCCCTTTATCAAAATTATTTTATAGTTCTGGCAACAATTCTATAATTCAATAAGATTATAAAATAAGTAACATCAGTTATGTTCCTATCGGCACTGGCACATTTATAAAGGGTAATAGTTGGCTTAATATTTGTTCAAATGAGAATAATATTATGCCTAAAAGTGTTATAGGAGATGGGTTACGTTAAAAATTTAAGCACAAAAAAAATCTTAACTATGCAGAAAAGATTCTTTTTATATTCATAATCCTATTTAATTATTCTAAAATGAAATTCGGCAATTTTTTACTTGTTATTTTATTTCGGATGCCTCAACCTTATATTTTGGAATCTTTTATAACTGTCTTCAGCACCTTTGAAGATTCCAAAAGTTTATCTGTTTCATCCTCATTGAGTTTGACTTGTAGTATTTTTTTTACCCCTTCTCTACCTAAAATTGTTGGAACTCCCATATAAATGTCCTGGATTCCATATTCACCCTTTAGCAGAGATGATACTGTAAGAATAGAGTTCTCATTGCTTAATATTGCTTCAACTATTCTTTTTATGGCTAGGGCAACAGCATAATATGTTGCACCCTTTTTTTTAATAATAGTATAGGCTGCTTCTTTTACTTCCTTATATATATCAAACTTCATCTCTCCACCACATTTTTTAGGACACATATCACAGTACTCATCAACATTCATACCCGCAATACTAGTTAAACTCCAAGTAGCAATTTCTGAATCCCCATGTTCACCCATTATATAGGTATGTATATTTCTAGCGTCAATTTCAAAATGCTGACTAAGCAGGTATTTAAATCTCGAAGTATCAAGAACCGTCCCCGACCCAATTACTCTATTGCTTGGAAATCCTGAAAGCTTATAGGTTATATAAGTCAATACATCCACGGGGTTTGACACTACCAATAATATAGAATTGGGACTGAATTTTACAACTTCCGGAACTATACTTTGAAATATTTTTAAATTTTTCGAAATACAGGTAAGCCTTGTTTCTCCTGGCTTTTGACCAATTCCAGCTGTAATAATTACTATATCTGAATCCTTTGTGTCTGAATACTCTCCAGACGTTATTTCAATAGGCCTTACGAAGGAAGCTCCATGTGATAAATCCATTGCCTCGCCCTCAGCTTTTTCCTTATTTATATCTACAATTACAATTTCAGATGCTAATCCTCCATTCATTAAAGCAAATGCTGTAGTAGAACCTACAAAACCTGCTCCAATTATAGATATTTTATTTCCTCTTGTCCTCATACAAAAACTTCCTTTCTTTGTTACCATTATATACTATATAATAATTAATAGCTAATAATATCGTTTCTGAAATAGACACTAATTAAGTAAGTAATAACGCTTTAATAAATATAGCCATTTGACACCCTCCCTTTAAATTTAAATTTATAAATAAAAAGACCTTCAACACAATGAAATTCTATCGTGCTGAAAATCTTCTTTAGCATAAATGATTATACTAAAAAAGACCTTACATGCAACGATAAAACCATTGTGTTAAAAGTCTAACTTGAATGAACTCAGCCACGATAAAGCCAGACCAAAAGGTCAGTATGTTGACTTTATCACCAATATATGCAGCTACCCCCTTTTAACATTTAGTTTATATTTTTTTACTATGCTATTAATGTATCATAAAATTCACACATGAAATACAATTTTTTTATTTTAAGTAAAATTATTCCACAGCAAAGCATTTATTTAAAAATATTACTATTATTAAAAAAGCATTAAAAACACTATTGATCATACCCTATACTTTTCATAATAATTAAAGCCGTATCTTCTATAGCTCTTTTAGTAACATCAATTGTTAAACACCTTGTTTTTTTCATTATTTTTTCAGCATAATCTAACTCATCTAATATTCTTGAATCATTAGCATATTGAAAGTTAGCATTAAGCCCATTGAATTTACCAATTCTATTTTTTCTTATTTCAATAAGCTCAAAAGGATTTATTTTAAGCCCTATGATCTTCCTTCCAGGAATGTTATATAGTTCTTCTGGAACAGGAACTTCAGGTACTAACGGTATATTTATAGCTTTAATTCCTTTATTAGCTAAATACATACACAATGGGGTTTTTGAAGTTCTTGAAACACCAATAAGCACTACGTCTGCATGTTTTATCCCATCATAATCCCTGCTATCATCATATTGCATAGCAAACTCCATAGCTTCTATTCTTTTATAATAATCCTTATCCATTTTCCATATTGCTCCTGGAATGTATTCTGGCTGTTTATTTAATAACTTAGAAGCTAGTCCTATCCCTGGTCCTAAAACATTCGATACAAATATTCCTTTTTCTACACATCTTTGTACTAAAAATTCTTTTACATCTACCATAATAATAGTCGAAATAATCATTACTTTTGAATCCCTATCAATTTTGCTAATAAAATAATTAACATCCTCAGCTGTTTTAATATGTGGTGTTTTTTTCACTATTACACTATCTGGAAACTGACTCGCTACTGATTTTGCCACAAGTTCCGCTGTTTCTCCTATTGAATCCGATACCGCATATATTGTTAACATTTTTTCATCTCATCTACTCTCTTTTTATATATTTTTTTCAGCACTCTAGCTTATCGTCTCTTAATATAAAAAATAAATTAAAATTATATTTTTAAAACAAATTAAAGAATGTTGAATTTAAATTAGATTGATTAAGCTATCATTATGTTATCCATATTAATCGATATAATTTAAATTAAATTATCTTTTTTTAATAAATTAAATAATGTTGAATTTAAATTAAATTGGTTCATTAAAACATTAACTTCAGATAATGCTTTCTCTTTTTTATCCTTAGATATATTAGCTTTTGAAGCTCTAATTAATATGTTTTTAGGAGAGTGTGATATATCTATAAATTCTAGAAGCTGACTTTTATATCCGACGCTTTCTAAAAGATTTGCTCTTACTGAATCTGTCATAAGCGCCGAAGCCCTTTCTTGTACTATTCCATACTTTGTTAGTATCGATAATGACTCTGTTTTAATTTGGCTATTGAATTCATGTTGGCAGCAAGGAACAGAGAAAATCATATTACTATTCCACTTTATCGCATTATATAAAGCATAATCAGTAGCTGTATCGCACGCATGTAATGTAATTACCATATCAACTTTATTATCATATTTAAATCCATTTATATCCCCTAGCTCAAAATGTAAGTTTTCATAATTGTATCTTTTAGATATGTCATTACATTCTTTAATTACATCCTCCTTAAGATCAAGTCCTATCATTTTTACATTGATTTTTTTGATTTCAACAAAGTAATAATATAATACAAATGTTAAGTAAGATTTTCCACATCCAAAGTCTAATATAGTAAGTTCCTTAAAATCATTCTTCTTAATTTCATCATCAATAATTTCAACAAACTTATTTATTTGCTTATACTTATCATATTTTGAATTAACAACCCTGCCTTCTTTTGTAAAAATGCCTAAATCTATAAGAGGCTCTATTATCATACCCTCTTTAAGAATATAATTTTTTTCTTTGTTATGTCCTTTATTAGCAATTTTTACATTATCACTTTTTTTCTTCCCTAAATGAACTTTACCTTTTTTAGATATTTTCAAATCAAATGTAATTGTATTTGACCAAGCATCTACTTGTTTATAACTCGCTGATACATATTCTAGTATTTTTTCTCCTAAAACATCTATAGTAATATTCTCATGGAAAGCTTGCTTATCGGTGTTTTTTTCTATTTGATAATATTGCTTTACATCATCTTCTTTCAATACGAATGTTATTTTATTATACTGTACATCTTTATTCATTTTATTACTAATAACTAATTTTAAAATATCCTGCTTTAATATTTCATTAATCGCGCTTCTTAACTCTTCCATGTCAACACACCTTATAATTTATTTTAAAACTACTTTTCTATCTAATAATATCATTATATACCAAGTTAATTAATTCTAACACTTTTAAAAATAATTCCAATAAAATTTATGATATGAAAAATCTTGCTTCCCTAATATTCATAAAGAATTTTTTCTATAATATATAAAAACAGACCATATACTAAAAATATACACCGTATATGGCCTGTTCAATAACCTATTTAAAATATGCTATTAGAATTCCCTACTAATCCTTATCCCAACACTCAGTATTGGTAAGTCCATCAATCGAATCCGCATGAAATACTGGATCTTTACCTTGTTTAATTTGAATTGCATAATCCTTAATCACCTTTGGAAGTACCTCGCTTAATTTGAAAATAACAACAAGGTTTATGAGTGCCATTGCTCCCATGAATAAATCTGCCATATTCCATACAATACTTATTGAAGACATTGAACCCCAAAATACCATACCGATTACAGCTACTCTAAAAATATTAAGCCATATCTTGTTTCCATTTATAAACTCGATATTTGATTCACCATAATAATAGTTTCCAATTATAGAACTAAATGCAAACATGAAAATGCACGTTGCTATAAATATATTACCCCAGTTACCTACCTGCGAGGTTAATGCTACTTGCGTCAGTTTTATTCCAGTAAGTCCATTATTTAGCTGCTCCCCAGAAATTAAAATAATAAATGCTGTTGCGCTACATATTACTATAGTATCTAGGAAAACTCCAAATACTTGCACAATCCCTTGTTTGACAGGATGGCTTACATCTGCTGTAGCTGCTGCATTTGGGGCACTTCCCATACCTGCTTCATTTGAGAATAGTCCTCTTTTAATACCCATCATAATCGCTGCACCAATTCCGCCGCCTGTAAATTGCTTTAAACCAAAAGCACCTTGAAAAATCATTTTAAATACAGCTGGAACTTGAGCTATATTTTTGAAAATTACAAAGAATGCAACGAATACATAGGCTACAGCCATAACTGGTACTAGAATCTCTGCAACTTTTGCTATCCTCTTAACGCCACCAAATATAACCAAAGCAGTAAGTCCTACCAGGATCATACCCCCCCAGAATCTTGTAATACCAAATGCTCCTTCAAACGCTAATGTTACAGTATTTGCCTGAACTGAATTAAATACAAGTCCAAATGATATAGTTATAAGTACTGAGAATACTATACCGAGCTTTCGTTTGCCAAGCGCTTTTTCCATATAGTATGCAGGACCACCCTTGTATCCGTTTTCACCCTTTACTTTATAAATCTGTGCTAATGTATTTTCAACAAAGCTTGAGCCTGCACCTAAAAGAGCTATAACCCACATCCAGAAAACTGCTCCTGGACCTCCAACTGTAACGGCTATTGCAACTCCCGCAAGATTTCCAGTACCAACATGAGAAGCAACACTTATGCAGAATGCTTGAAATGATGATACAGCCACACCTTCCTCGCCATCTGAGGTTTTTCTACCATTCCTAAGAAGTTTAACTGTATGAGAAAAAAATCTGAACTGTGGAAACTTAAGATGAATAGTAAAATATGCTCCAATACTTATAAGTAAAATTATGAGCACGTAAGACCAAAGTATGTTGTTAACTGATGTTACAATAGAATTTAATAAATTTAACATTCTGTCACACTCCTTCTAATAATTTAAATACTGAAATATAATAACTTTTTTCTATCATCACCATACCTTATTATGTATTTTCTCAGAAAATTCAGAAGATACTTAGATTGAGTTCTTTAGAAAGTTCTTCTAGAACTCTCGTTCCAGCAATACTATTTCCGTAATTATCAAGTGCTGGCCCTACAACTGCTATTCCCATACGGTTTGGAACAACAGCCATAATACATCCCCCTACTCCGCTTTTAGCTGGAACACCAACCTCGATACAAAATTCTCCGGATCTGTCGTATAATCCACAGGTCATCATAATAGCCTTAACTATTTTATTGATGCACTCTGGAATTAACTGTTCATTTGACCATGGTGCTACTCCATTGTTTGCAATTACTGATGCCATTCTTGCTATATCCTCAACAACTACCTCTACTGAGCAGCATTTAAAGTATGCGTCTAATACGTCTTCTACATCCTTTTCAATTATGCCTGCTCCCTTTAGATAATAAGCAATAGCTCTGTTTGTATTCCCAGTCAATTTTTCAGAGTTATAAACTGAATAATTCACCTCAATGTCATTATTATTTGCTAACTTCTTCATGGTATTAAGAATTCTACTAAATTTCTCTATCCCATTATCTCCTGCCACAAGAGATGTACAAACTATTGCGCCAGCATTTATAAATGGATTTGATGGTTTATGAGTCTCCTTTATTTCTAACTTCACCAATGAATTAAATGGGTCTGATGAGGGTTCCTTACCTACTTTAGAAAAAACAACATCCTTTCCATTATCAATAAGAGCACATATAAGGATTATCACCTTTGATACACTTTGGATAGTGAATTTTGTTTTGTAATCACCTTCTAAAATAACATTACCGCTTATGTCAAAAATACATGCACCAAGAGCATCTCTATCACCCTTTGCAAGTTCCGGAATATACGTTGCCACTTTTCCATCTTTCGTAATTTTTTTACTGTTTTCAATTGCTGTTTTTAATATTGATTGCATTTACAACCACCTCTTTAAGTTGTTTTTCTCATCTTCATATTTAATACTTTTTTATTTATATTACTTACAATGACTTCTTTTATTATACTCTATTATTCTCTATTTTTGGATAGAAACCTTTAAACATATTTCTACATATTCTATAATAATCATGAAGATTTGTTTCGGAGGTGCTTTTAGTTATAAACGCTTACGTAAATACCCACAATAAAATATCTTATAGACTTAGATGGACTTATTAATACTATCATTAACTTATGATCATTGCTGGTCATGTAGATGGAAGAATAACAGTACTTACTAAAAAAAGTTGAAAAACGGCAAGTTCAATAGTAAAATATACAAGTAATACTCCGGATTTTTTAAGAAATTGAATTATAAATGCACTATTAAATTATATAGTAAACAATCTGTAAAAAATATAAAAGAAGGTGCTAAAATGAATAATAAGCTTACTAAAAAAGATCTTGAAGATCTTCAAAAAGAATTTGATTATCGTAAAGGTCCTTTAACCATGGAAATTGCACATGAAAAAATGATAGCTGCTGCTCACGGTGATAGAAGTGAAAATGCTGAATATAAAGCTGCCAAAACAAATATGTACGAAAACTACAGAAGAATGGGATATTTAGTAAAAATGATTAGAACCGCTGAAGTTATAGATGATGTTATTTATAATACTAAAGGCGCAAATATAAGTGATAAATTAATGATAAAATTTGAAGGTAGCGATGATATCGAAGAAATAGAACTTGTAACAACATTACAAGTGGATATATTAAATGGTAAGTATAGTATTGAGTCACCAATAGGAATGGTATTGTTTGGAAAGACAGTAGGAACTATAGTAGAGGTAGCATCTCCTGATGGAAATTATAAAATAGAGTTATTAAGCATAACTAAGGAATAACTTAACACATTGTAGCATACAATAAAAATAAGAATACCAAATGGAATTCTTATTTTCGAGTATATATCCTTTTATAACTTACTTATTATTTGCTCCAAATAGCAGTTCTAGCTGGAATATTATCATATATAAATTTAGCATCTTTTAAAGCTAACCTTACACATCCGTGAGATACAGGAACTCCAAGGGTGTTATCTATAACATAATTACCCTTTCTATCGTATAGTACGCTGTGGAATAAATAGTTACCTCTTATTTGAGTATAATATTTACACCTAGCGCCTCCATCTGAAATAAAGTAGCTTCCTTTAATTCCAACGGTAAAATTACCTTTAACTGTTGGTGTTCTTGATTTTCCTGAAGAACAAACCATTGATCTAACAAGATTCCATTTTCTGTTAGACCCTTTGAATATATTTACCCTTTGGTGAGATAAATCAATCCATATAAAATAAGCAGTTGAACTATAAATGTTCTTACTGTTTATAGTTTTTTCTAACGAATTGTTTGAAACTGAAACTTTAGGTGTATATTTTTGTATTACTGGTGGTTTATACATAGACTGTGAAGTTGGTTTCATATTAAGTTTCTTTAGTGTTAAATTACCTACTATGCCATCTTTGATTAGCTTATTTCTCATTTGAAAGTCTATAACCGCATAATAGGTTAATCGTCCGAAATCTCCATCCGCATAAAGTTTATAACCAAACTTATTAAGCTTTTGCTGTATTTCCTTAACTTTACTGCCCTTATTTCCTTGCTTCAATATTATTTGAGCAATTGGCTGTTGTTTTTTTTGAGCTAAAAGTTTAATACTGTTATTTTGTACATTTTCTTTTTGTATACTGTTTTGAGACATTCTAACGTTAGTTTGATATATTTTTGCGTCACTAGGAGGCAATTTCACCGCAGCCTCCGATTTATTCGCTAAAGTACATCCACTTATCATAACCACAACTATAAAGACAATACCTGATAGATATCTTTTATTCATACTGAATACCCCTTTTTTTAGAAGTATGGATCTTGTCCCTATAGTATATTCTCCTAAAATTAAAGTGCCACTAAAATCCAAAAATGTAATTGTATTTAACCAAATAAAAACCACTAAGTTAAACTTAGCGGTTTTTTCTTACCTGGCGACAACCTACTCTTCCACAAGGTCACCCCTGCAGTACCATCGGCGCATTGAAGCTTAACCTTCGTGTTCGGTATGGGAACGGGTGTTACCTTCATGCCATAATCACCAGATTGAGAATATAAATATTCTCTGAAAATTGCACAGTGAATTAGTCTTCTTCCTTACGTCCGAAGCTTCGCGTTATTTCTAATTATTTAGGTCAAGCCCTCGACTTATTAGTATTAGTCAGCTGAACATGTTACCATGCTTACACCTCTAACCTATCAACCTGGTGGTCTTCCAGGAGTCTTACTAACACCGCACTTACGTGCGAGTTATGGGAAATCTCATCTCAGGGTGGGCTTCACGCTTAGATGCTTTCAGCGTTTATCCCTTCCAAACATAGCTACCCAGCGATGCCACTGGCGTGACAACTGGTGCACCAGAGGTTTGTCCATCCCGGTCCTCTCGTACTAAGGACAGCTCCCTTCAAATTTCCTACGCCCGCGACGGATAGGGACCGAACTGTCTCACGACGTTCTGAACCCAGCTCGCGTGCCGCTTTAATGGGCGAACAGCCCAACCCTTGGGACCTACTTCAGCCCCAGGATGCGACGAGCCGACATCGAGGTGCCAAACCTCCCCGTCGATGTGGACTCTTGGGGGAGATCAGCCTGTTATCCCCGAGGTAGCTTTTATCCGTTGAGCGATGGCCCTCCCACGAGGTACCACCGGATCACTAAGCCCGACTTTCGTCCCTGCTCCACTTGTAAGTGTCGCAGTCAGGCTCCCTTCTGCCTTTGCACTCTTCGCGCGATTTCCAACCGCGCTGAGGGAACCTTTGGGCGCCTCCGTTACTTTTTTGGAGGCGACCGCCCCAGTCAAACTGCCCACCTAACAATGTCCTGTGACCAGATTCATGGCCTCCAGTTAGAACCTCAGTACTGTCAGGGTGGTATCCCAAGGATGACTCCACACAGGCTGACGCCCATGTTTCTCAGTCTCCCACCTATCCTGTACAGACAATACCGAAATTCAATGCTAAGCTACAGTAAAGCTCTACGGGGTCTTTCCGTCCAATCGCGGGTAGCAAGCATCTTCACTTGCACTACAATTTCGCCGGATGTGTTGTTGAGACAGTGCCCAAATCATTACGCCATTCGTGCGGGTCGGAACTTACCCGACAAGGAATTTCGCTACCTTAGGACCGTTATAGTTACGGCCGCCGTTTACTGGGGCTTAAGTTCATACCTTCGCTTGCGCTAAGTAATCCCCTTAACCTTCCAGCACCGGGCAGGCGTCAGCCCCTATACATCAGCTTTCGCTTTAGCAGAGACCTGTGTTTTTGCTAAACAGTTGCTTGGGCCTATTCTCTGCGACCTACTTACGTAGGCACCCCTTCTCCCGAAGTTACGGGGTCAATTTGCCGAGTTCCTTAACAACAATTCTTCCGATGGTCTTAGGATTCTCTCCTCACCTACCTGTGTCGGTTTGCGGTACGGGCACCAATATCCTCGATAGAGACTTTTCTTGGCAGCGTGGAATCAGATACTTCAGGAATAAATTCCCTTCCCCATCACATCTCAGCGTTAAGAGCAAACGGATTTGCCTGCTTGCTCCGCCTAAATGCTTAGACACACATCCAATAGTGTGCACATCTTATCCTCCTGCGTCATCCCATTTCTAATAACGTCCATTGGTGGTATCGGAATATCAACCGATTGTCCATCACCTACGCCTTTCGGCCTCGGCTTAGGTCCCGACTAACCCTGAGAGGACGAGCCTTCCTCAGGAAACCTTAGGTTTTCGACCGTTAAGATTCTCACTTAACTCTCGCTACTCATGCCAACATTCTCACTTCTGTACCGTCCACCACTCCTTACGGTATGACTTCAGCCAGTACAGAAAGCTCCTCTACCGCGTACACAATTGTGTACACCCATAGCTTCGGTGGTAAGTTTTAGCCCCGGACATCTTCGGCGCAGGATCTCTTGACTAGTGAGCTATTACGCACTCTTTAAATGAGTGGCTGCTTCTGAGCCAACATCCTAGTTGTCTTAGAAATCCCACATCCTTTTCCACTTAACTTACACTTTGGGACCTTAGCTGATGGTCTGGGCTGTTTCCCTTTTGACTACGGATCTTATCATTCGCAGTCTGACTGCCGAAATAAAAGTATATGGCATTCGGAGTTTGATAGGGTTCAGTAACTGTTGTCAGCCCCTAGCCCATTCAGTGCTCTACCTCCATTACTCAATTAATCGACGCTAGCCCTAAAGCTATTTCGAGGAGAACCAGCTATCTCCGAGTTCGATTGGAATTTCTCCGCTATCCACAGCTCATCCCATGGTTTTTCAACACCAACGTGGTTCGGACCTCCACGGAATTTTACTTCCGCTTCATCCTGGCCATGGATAGGTCACCCGGTTTCGGGTCTACGACATGCAACTTCGTGAACTTGCGTTCACAACGCCCTATTCAGACTTGGTTTCCCTTCGGCTCCGTACCTTAAGTACTTAACCTTGCTACATATCGTAACTCGTTGGCTCGTTCTACAAAAAGCACGCCGTCACACATATAAAGTGCTTCGACCGGTTGTAGGCACACGGTTTCAGGTTCTATTTCACTCCCCTTCCGGGGTTCTTTTCACCTTTCCCTCACGGTACTTCTTCACTATCGGTCACTAGGTAGTATTTAGCCTTGGGAGGTGGTCCTCCCAGCTTCCCACAAGGTTTCACGTGTCTCGTGGTACTCTGGATTAGATCTGACTGTTTTTCCTTTTCATTTACAGGCCTATTACCTTCTGCGGAGCAGCTTTCCAGCTATCTTCAATTAAGGAATTGCAGTATTTATGATCTATCCTCAACCCCCAGATCAAAGACCTGGGTTTGGGCTCTTTCCCTTTCGCTCGCCGCTACTTAGGAAATCGATGTTTCTTTCTCTTCCTCCGGGTACTTAGATGTTTCAGTTCCCCGGGTCTACCTCTGCATACCTATTTATTCAGTATGCAGTACATAGTTGTTACTATGTGGGTTCCCCCATTCGGAAATCTTTGGATCACAGGCTATTTGCGCCTACCCAAAGCTTATCGCAGCTTAACGCGTCCTTCTTCGGCTCCTAGTGCCAAGGCATTCGCCATGCGCCCTTTGTAGCTTGACCTTGATTCTGTCTATTTACATAGACGGTTATATTAATTTTGCGAAATTGTATTAAATCAATTTATAAACTACTTGCGTAGCTTTAATTTTTTAAAACAACTTTTTTCACTGTGCAATTTTCAAAGAACATTTTAAGAAAAACTATTCATTAGCTAACCCCTAAGCGTTAGCTAAAATTAGTCTCTCAAAATTAAACAGAGAACTAGGTACGATTAATTACAATAGATATTTTTGAAGAACAAATTAATATTCTTCTATTGCATCGACCGAAGTCAATACATCTACTCCCTAGAAAGGAGGTGATCCAGCCGCAGGTTCTCCTACGGCTACCTTGTTACGACTTCACCCCAATCATCAATCCCACCTTCGGCCGCTGGCTCCATAAACACCTAAGTGTTAGGTTACCTCACGGACTTCGGGTGTTACCAACTCTCATGGTGTGACGGGCGGTGTGTACAAGGCCCGGGAACGTATTCACCGCGACATGCTGATTCGCGATTACTAGCAACTCCGGCTTCATGTAGGCGAGTTGCAGCCTACAATCCGAACTGGGATGAGTTTTTGAGTTTGGCTCCACCTTGCGGTCTTGCATCTCTTTGTACTCACCATTGTAGCACGTGTGTAGCCCTAGACATAAGGGGCATGATGATTTGACGTCATCCCCACCTTCCTCCCGGTTAACCCGGGCAGTCTCACTAGAGTGCTCAACTTAATGGTAGCAACTAATGATAAGGGTTGCGCTCGTTGCGGGACTTAACCCAACATCTCACGACACGAGCTGACGACAACCATGCACCACCTGTCACCCTGTCCCGAAGGACTTCGCCCATCTCTGGGTTATGCAGGGGATGTCAAGTCTAGGTAAGGTTCTTCGCGTTGCTTCGAATTAAACCACATGCTCCGCTGCTTGTGCGGGCCCCCGTCAATTCCTTTGAGTTTTAATCTTGCGATCGTACTCCCCAGGCGGAATACTTAATGTGTTAACGGCGGCACCGAGGTTCGACCCCCGACACCTAGTATTCATCGTTTACGGCGTGGACTACCAGGGTATCTAATCCTGTTTGCTCCCCACGCTTTCATGCCTCAGCGTCAGTTACAGTCCAGTAAGTCGCCTTCGCCACTGGTGTTCTTCCTAATCTCTACGCATTTCACCGCTACACTAGGAATTCCACTTACCTCTCCTGCACTCTAGACACCCAGTTTCAAATGCAGCACCCAAGTTAAGCTCGGGTATTTCACATCTGACTTAAATGTCCGCCTACGCATCCTTTACGCCCAGTAAATCCGGACAACGCTTGCCACCTACGTATTACCGCGGCTGCTGGCACGTAGTTAGCCGTGGCTTCCTCCTCTGGTACCGTCATTATCGTCCCAGAAGACAGAACTTTACAACCCGAAGGCCTTCATCATTCACGCGGCGTTGCTGCGTCAGGGTTTCCCCCATTGCGCAATATTCCCCACTGCTGCCTCCCGTAGGAGTCTGGACCGTGTCTCAGTTCCAATGTGGCCGATCACCCTCTCAGGTCGGCTACGCATCGTCGCCTTGGTGAGCCGTTACCTCACCAACTAGCTAATGCGCCGCGGGTCCATCTCAAAGTGGAATTTTCCGAAGAAAAATCCTTTGATGTTTCGATCATGCGACCAAAACATATTATGCGGTATTAATCTCCCTTTCGGGAGGCTATTCCCCTCTTTGAGGCAGGTTACCCACGTGTTACTCACCCGTCCGCCGCTAATCCACCCCGAAAGGTTTCATCGCTCGACTTGCATGTGTTAGGCACGCCGCCAGCGTTCGTCCTGAGCCAGGATCAAACTCTCAATTTAAAAGTTTACACTTTTTTAGTTGAAATGATTAATCTGCGACAACTGTTAAGTTGATTCGCAAGCTCATTACATACTTTTAGTCTTACGACTAAATTTTACTTTATACTAAAGTAATTAACTGGTTTAACAAAATATTATTTCGCTATCTTTACCTATTTCTCTGTTTAATTTTCAAAGACCAATTCGCTTTGTCATCATGTGACGACTTCTACTATATTACTAGGTATTTCTTGTTTTGTCAACATTTTTTTAATTTGTTTTCATTTGAAAACATACTAAATAGTTATCAACAGTTAGCTTATCGTGCCACTCGTTTGTGACGACAAGGAGTATTCTATCACATAAATAAGAGCATAATTTCACAACATAGCTACTCTAGCTAGATTATACTCATATTTCTACATATTAGTCTAAATAATTCAATGTTTCGCATCCTGATACACATGGCTAATTATTATCAACATAGAAACATTTTTTTGAGAAACTGTCGTCAAATAACAAAAGTCTCCCCCTATTAAGTATACAACCTTAATTTTTGGCTATATTTAATAATATTGCGAAATAAAAAATATAGGAGGAAAAAATGTTTAATAAGAACGATGAGATAAGAAATAAAACATTTAAAACTGTATGTAATCGGGCTGATGCATTAGCAGTACGTTGTAAAATACTTGTAGATACAGACACAGTAACAAATTATTTAATTAATATTGAGGATTATGCTGGAGGAATTACTGTATTATTAGATAAAGATGGAAACCCTATGTTTTCACAAGTGAAGTTGTAACTCTTTTATATAGATGCAAACTTACTTATAATGTTTACTAATTTCAGCAATTAATTTACCCCAAAACTTAGACTCCTTTTTAATTGTCTTTACTATTTTTTTCGGATTAGCTTTTCCACTATACAATTCTTTTATAACTAATAATGCATATATCAACTTCATATAAATCACTCCTTACAGTTATTTATATTCTTTTAAGCCTTTGAAAAGTCTAATGATTTGCCAATTAAGGATTCCACTAAAGTATCATATTGGTGGATCCTGACTATCTGGATCTGATTTCAATAGACAGTTTTTATTTACTAATTATCTCAAATCTATTATAAGTCCTCTCTAAACGAACTCACCAAATCTTCTCCACCAACTCTTTAAAATTAAAAGTATATACATATTTTTTGACCTTTCCATCCTTACTACTATCTAAATAATTAACTGATACTTTTTTTCGAACATATAGTATTTAATTCTACATATATTATTAAAACCACTCTTATGTTTCTATAGATGTCTAGCACTGTTAAAATTAGAAAGTGGTATAATGAAAATAATCAAGACAACGTTTACACTGTATTGATGTTAAAGGAGGAGCAATTATGAAAACAGAATCAGTAGAAGGTTTACTTACTCTCAAGGTTGATATGGTAGCAACCTTAGCAATCGCAATTTTATTATTACTATTAGGTTACTGGCTTATAAAAAAGGTATCTTTTTTTAGAAAATTTTGTATTCCTGCCCCTGTAATTGGAGGTCTGCTATTTTCAATGCTTGCCCTTGTTTTAAAACAGAGCAGTCTAATAACAATTAGTATGGATACAACCTTTCAATCGCCTTTTATGATAGCTTTCTTTACGACTATTGGACTTGGCGCAAGTTTTAAATTACTTAAAAAAGGTGGAAAATGTTTAATCATCTACTGGCTGCTATGTGGAGTCCTTGCTATTTCACAGAATGTTATAGGTATTGTATTTGCAAAGATTACTGGAATTCACCCTATGTTTGGTATTATGGCAGGTTCAGTTTCAATGGAAGGTGGACATGGTGCAGCAGCCGCTTTTGGAAAAACTGCTGAGGCTATGGGTATTGCAGGATCTACTACCGTAGCTATAGCTGCCGCCACTTTTGGTCTTATATCTGGTGGTCTTATCGGGGGCCCTATTGCAAAGCATTTAATAGACAAATACAAATTAAAACCCAATACATCAGATAACTATGACGTAAACTCCTTTGAAAATGTAGTAAGCGACACAGGAAATACAAAAATCACAACGAATATGGTTATGGCTCATATGGCAATAATAACTGTTTGTATGACAATCGGATCTATTTCCAGCGGATGGTTTTCAACAGCTACAGGCCTTTCTTTACCTGGATATGTAGGCGCTATGTTTGTATCTGTAGCTTTTAGGAATATAAATGATAAAATACACATTGCTAAACTTGATTATTACACCATAGATTTAATGGGCAACGTGTCCCTTGGAATTTTCCTCTCAATGGCATTAATGACATTGAAGTTATGGGAACTTGTAGGACTTGCAGGACCATTATTAATAATAGTTACTGCACAAGTAGTATTTATGATATTATATGCAGTATTTGTTGTTTTCAAATTCCTTGGAAAAGATTTTGATGCAGCCGTTATGGCAGCTGGTATGGCAGGTCACGGGCTTGGTGCTACTCCAAATGCTATAGCTAATATGGGAGCTGTTACTGAAAAATATGGTCCATCTCCAAAGGCATTTTTAATAGTTCCATTAGTCGGAGCATTTCTAATTGACCTCATAGGTATCCCAACTATTGTATTTTTCATGAATTTTTTTAAATAAGAATCCATATAGAAAATATTATTACGATACCAAGACTTCCAAAAGTACTTACATCAAGAATATAAGCAAAAATAACCTTTTCCATTGTTAATAGTGTTGTTAAATTTAACAGCACTATTAACTAACCCTTAACTCCATAAAACCCCTGATCTTAGTACTTTACTATACATTCCAGTAAGTGTTTAATTAAATTTTACAATGCCCTAATTAAATTTAATTTATTATAGAAGGTATTTGGAAATATTTGGAGAATACTTCCTATATATAATTTAGGAGGCGTGTACAATGATCTATGATGCATTTAAAATTGCTAAACATTTAAATATCAGTAAAGTAACGGCTTACGCTAAGATGAAATTACCTGAAGTAAAACCTTTTTTAATATCCCACAATGGTAAAACATGTGTAGAAGAAAAAGGTTTAGATGCAATTAAACAAGCTCTAAAATATAATCACTCTTCAGAAGCAGAATCAGAAGTTGCAGTTACAGTGGTGAATCTATTAAAAGAAGATATGATTGAAATACTTAAAAGTAATATCGAATTTATTAAACAGCAATTAAGTGTTAAAGACGGTCAACTCTATGATATTAATAAATTATTAGAAAATACACAGGTCCTGTTTAAACAAGAACAAGAGAAAAATAAAATCGTATTGTCATTACCCGAAACCATTAAAGAACACGATATTCAATTGGTTAATAATCTAACTCAAAGTCTTGAAAGACAACGATCTAAAGCAGTAGCCGACGAAATTCTTCACAGAAAAAAAGGAATTTTCCAAAAATTATTTGATAAATTATAATTTAATAATTCAACTTGTTTCCATCCATAATTCATTCCAAAATTATGGATGGTTTCTTATTTATAAATATCTGAAAATTCTACATTCATCTTTTGAATAAATCTGTCGTTATCAGTAGTGTCATTAACATTATGTAATATGAATTCTTCACTTTTATGATGTTTAACTGGAAGTTCAATAATAAATTCGGAGCCGTTTCCATATTCACTTTTTACGCTAATATTTCCACCATGCATTTCAACAAGCGATTTGGTTAAAGACAACCCAATACCACTACCTTCATTCTCCCTTGTAAACAGTTTTGAAACTTGTTTGTATCGTTCAAATATCATATTCTGATTATCTTCTTCAATTCCGATCCCATTATCTTTAACTGCAATAACAACAGTATCAACTCTATTGTAAATATTTATATTTACACAATTATCAGTAAATTTCATAGCGTTAGAAATTATATTTAGCATTATACGCTCAATCATATCCATATCACAAATTATTAATAATTCTTCCACATCTGCATTAAATGTTAGATTAATATTCTTTTGTTTTGCATAACTTGATACTGACAATGCAATACTTTCAATAATATCCACAATGTTATAATTACTGAAAATAGGTTCGTAAAAACCGGCTTCGATTTTGGTGGTATCAATTAGATTATTTACCAGTCTTAATAGCCTCATGCAATTTTGTTTCATAGATTTAATGTGTTTAGAAGTTTTTTCTTTTCCTAAATCCAAGTCATTTTTAAGATATACCTCAAATAACTGGATTGCTGACAGGTTTACGTTGATAGGAGTTCTCAGTTCGTGCGACATATTAGCGATAAATTCACTTTTTTTAATACTGACTTTTTCGGCCTTTTCTTTTGCTTCTTTTAGTTCTTTTTCCATTAGCTTGCGAGAATTAATATCAGTATGTGTACCTATGATTCTTAAAGGTTTTCCATCTGTAGTCCATCTTATAATTTTGCCCCTGGCTAGTATCCATTTATAAAATCCATTTTTTGTAACAAGTCTAAATTCACTCTCATAAGCTGGAACTAAACCTTCTAGATACATGTTTAATTTTAGGTAAGTTGCGACCTTATCATCAGGATGAATCAATCTGTCCCATTCACTAAATAAATTTTTGATTTCAGTCTTTTCATAACCAAGCATACCCTTCCATCTTTCTGAGGTAATCATTTCATTGGTCTTTGCATTCCAATCCCAAACGCCATCACCGCTACCTTCAATAGCAAATGCTAACCGTTCGTTGTTTGCTTTTAAAGCCTCTGTAGTTCTTTTACCTTCAGCTACCTCTTTTTCAAAAAGAGCATTCATCTCTTCCACTTTCTTCATATTTTCTTCAATCTTTTCTTCCAGTTTATTATTTTTTTTAATCATTTCTTCTTCTACTTTCTTGTGATCAGTTATATCATAGATAATAGAGTATGATAGTTGCCTGCTATTCTGAGTTATAGGCCCACTGTGAACTTCTACATCTCGGATTTCACCATTTGCTAATCGATGTTTAAAGTAAAAGCTCTCTCTCTGCTCTATAACTGCAAGATTCATTTCTCTAGCAAGTTCTTCAATTGAAAGTACATTAATGTAACTAATTTTTAATTTTATAATATTTTCATAATCATATTGATAAAAAGAACAAGCGGCAGTATTCGCATCTACTATTATCCCCGTTTGTGGATCAATAACAAGCATTATTGTGTGATTTACCGCTAATAAATTATTACAACAAGTATGTTTATATTGAACTTGACCCATAATTTTATTGTTTTCACTTTCTCTAGAATTGTCTCTATTCATAATTTTTACTCCTCTTGATACTATAAAAATATTTTAACCTGTTTTCCTGTAATTAGTAGGCCAATTCTAAATTTACAAATTTCACTTTTAATTGTAAAATTTATATATAATATTTAGATTATACTAAAAATTGTACTTTTATTCAACATAATTTCCCAATTCATTATATGTTTTAGGCATAAAATCAATATATTTCAAGGATATCTACACATGTTAAATCAGTTTTAAATATTCATTTCTATGTATTAAAAACATGAGGGAAATATAATTCTTTTAATAAACTTTTAATTATGTGTATAAATTTCAATATAACGATTCTACATCTAGCTACCAATTTACAAACATAAATTAAGATCAAAAAAGAAATAGTTGTAGTAATATTAATTTTTACTACAGCTATTTCTTTATCCAAGTATATCACTGCTTGTTTATAATTTTATTTAATTCTTATTCAATGAATTAACAGCTTTTTCAAGTTGTAACATAGCTTTCTCAAGCATTGAACGTGGACATGCTATATTTAGACGCATATATCCAGAAAGGCTACGACAGAAATCATTGCCAGCATTGAGCCCCAGACCAGCCTTATTTATCATAAATTCTTTCAGTTCATCATTTCCCAATTCTAGTTTACGACAGTCAAGCCAAACCAGATAAGTACTTTCAGGTCTGCTAGGTTTAATTTTGGGTATGTTGTTTTTACAAAACTCTCCTATGAAATCAATATTTCCCTCAATATATGGAATTAGCTGCGTAAGCCATTCTTGACCATGCCTATAAGCTACTTCCACAGCTACAAGGCTAAAGCAATTATTGCGATGGATATCCATACCTCTCCAAAAAACATCAAATGTCTCTTTAACTTCAGCATTCGGGAAAATCACTACAGAAGCCTGTAGTCCTGCCAAGTTGAAAGTTTTTGTACATGAAGTACAGGTGATGGTTTTACTAGAAACCTCCTTTGATATACTAGCAGTAGGAATGTGTTTATTATACCACAATATCAAATCTGAGTGTATCTCATCAGAAACAATCATTACATTGTAGCGTAGGCATAGTCCAGTAATATGTTCTAGTTCCTCTCGGCTCCACACTCTGCCTACCGGATTGTGTGGGCTACACATAATAAATAACTTTGGTTTCTGTTTTAATTTCTCTTCAAAGTCCTTAAAATCTATTGAATAGACTCCATCTTGTTCTAATAATTGATTTTCAATTACCACCCTGCCCCAAGATTCTATTACTTCATAAAATTCTGGATAGACTGGAGTCTGTATCAAAATTTTATCTTCTTTATTAGAAAATTCTCTAACAATAACCGATAGAGATGGAACAACACCGGGGCTGAAACTAATTAAATCTTTATTAACTATCCAATTATTTCTAGTCTTTTCCCATTCACAAAAAGCTTCATAATAAGAGTCATGGCGAGATGTATATCCATAGATTCCTTGCTCCGCTCTTTTGAGTAAAGCATCATTAATAGGCTTAGCTACCTCGAATTCCATATCCGCTATCCATAATGGTATTACATTAGAAGTTCCAAATTTTTTTTCTCTCTCATCATATTTTGCAGCAAAGTTGTTACTTCGGTCAATTATTTTATCAAAATTATACTTCATAATTTACACCCTTCTTATATTTATTTGTGCAAAAAATACTTGCTATAACATAAATATAGCAAAAATGATGCCAATTTTATGTTGAACTTTTGGATTGGTTTTTATATAGGTATCTATTATATATAACGTTTTTATTTTTAAAAAAATGTTTTAGGTGAATTAAATGGTTCAACTTATTAAAGTTTAACCATTTAAATGAAAATTAATGTCTACTTCTCTTGAATTACAATCAAAAATTACATCATTCTCATTTACACCAATAATTTCTTCATCCCTAATTAATGAGTTATGTAGAAAAAAGCAAAAAAATTCATTTATTGGCATAAAATTTGCTAATTATCATTATAGCAAGCTTGATTTAAAAAGTGAAAGGATAAAAACTCTGATTACAAAAATGGAATTATTAAGTTGCTAATGTAATAAACATCACAACCATTTTCAATATTTACTCAAATATCATTTTCACCAAAGTAAACGATACCATACTTATAAATCGTGATTAATCAGCAATGTTATTATTTGTCCACAGATTGTAGAATAGGTAATTGCTCATTATTAATTATAAAAATGTATAAAGTCAAGGGTTGTTTGAAATGTCTTTTAATTTCTTAACAATACCAACCAATGTAAAGGAGATATTAAAATGAACACAAAAAAACAAAGTACATGGAAAAACTATCGTTTCCCAATTATTTTAATGCTATCTATTATAATAGGCAGTATCATTGGCATTATTTTCGGTGAAAAAGCAACAGTACTTAAGCCATTTGGCGATGTATTTCTTAACTTAATGTTCACTGTTGTAACCCCACTAGTATTTGTTACCATAGCTGGTGCAGTAGGAAATATGGTCAATATGAAAAGATTGGGGAAAATTATAAGTAACATGTTTTTAACATTCGTTACTACAGGATTTATTGCTGGCGTTATCGTTATTACTGTTGTCAAGTTTTTTCCACCTGCTGCCGGTGTTAACCTCACATTTGAATCTGCTAAAGCGTTGGAATCAGTCAAGCTTTCTGACCAAATTGTTAAGACGCTAACTGTAACTGATTTTGGCGGTTTATTTTCTCGCTCAAATATGATGCCTCTTATTATATTCTCTATTTTCTTTGGTTTATGTGTTAGTTCCCTTGGCGCTGAAAACAACATTATAGCTAATGGTCTAGATGCTCTGTCCAAGGTTATGATGAAATTTATTAGCATTATTATGCTGTATGCTCCAATCGGTTTAGGTGCTTATTTTGCAAGCCTCATTGGTGAATTTGGGCCTCAGCTCTTGGGCGCTTATGCAAGAGCTATGATTATATATTATCCACTATGTATTATATATTTCTTTGCTGCATTTTCTGGATATTCATATTTTGCTGGTGGTACTCAGGGTATAAAAATTTTCTTCAAAAATATCTTAGAACCGTCAATTACATCTCTTGCAACTCAGAGTTCTATTGCAACTCTACCTGTTAACCTAAAGGCTACTAATAATATGGGAGTTCCAAAGGATATCCGTGAAATTGTATTACCAATCGGTGCAACCATGCATATGGACGGTACTGTTATTTCTTCAATATTGAAAATTTCATTTTTATTTGGAATATTCGGACAAGGATTCTCTGGAATTGGAACCTATATTGCCGCACTAGCAATTTCAGTTATGGGCGGCGTAGTTATGTCTGGTGTTCCAGGTGGAGGACTCATCGGTGAAATGTTGATTGTAAACTTATTTGGATTTCCACCAGAAGCATTTCCAATTATTGCAACTCTTGGTTTCCTTGTAGATCCTGCTGCAACATGGATAAACTGCACTGGTGATGCTGTAACATCTATGATGGTTACCCGCTTGGTAGAAGGTAAAGACTGGATGAAGAAGAATGTTCAATCTTCTATCAAAGGGTAATGACTTATAGATGTTAAATCCGATTAGTTGAATCTTCTACCCTTAAATAACCGATTTAGTCCTAAAAATTCTTAATAATATAGAAAAGGGTTCAATAACATTGGCATAGTTATTGCTTGTAATATAAGTGTATTTGCAAATACGGGTTATAATTAAACTTTAATCATAGTACTATTAGAAGATATCTATTTAATGTTTTCTACTATTAATGATTCACCTACTAGTACTATGCTAGGATTAGAACTTGCATTATTAGGTTTACTTGTATATTATTATTGTAAGATAAAAGATAAAAAGATTTTAAAATTAAAATATAGTTTCATAAAGAAGGAGAATAATAATGATAAAAGAAATTATTTCAACTAAAAAAGCACCTGCAGCAATTGGACCATACTCACAGGCAATTAAGGTAGGAAATTTATTATTTACATCTGGTCAACTACCATTTATACCAGAAACCGGAGAACTCATAAGTAGCGACGTAAGAAAAGCTACAGAAAGATCTATTGAAAATTTAAAAGCAATATTAGAAGAAGCAGGATCATCTCTTGATAAAGTCGTAAAAACGGTAATTTTTCTTAGAGATATGAATGATTTTGCAATAGTAAATGAAGTATACGAAAGCTATTTTACTTCAAATCAACCAGCACGTTCATGTGTCCAGGTGGCAAAACTGCCTAAAGATGGAATACTTGAAATAGAAGCTGTAGCATTTGTATAAAAAAGGAGGAGTAATCAATGATTAAAATTCCTGAAAAAATAATGTTTGCAAACTTACCAACACGGATAGAAAAACTAGAAAGACTTTCTCAAAAACTGGGCGGACCTAATATCTATATAAAAAGAGATGATCAAACAGGAACCGAAGTCTCTGGTAATAAAATAAGAAAACTTGAATTTTCTGTAAAGGAAGCTCTTGATCAAAAATGTGATGTACTTATTACCTGCGGAGGAATCCAATCTAATCATTGTAGATCTACGGCAGCAGTCGCTGCAAGACTTGGAATGAAATCAGTCCTTGTTTTAAGAGGGGACTCAGAAACAGAATCAGATGGTAATTTGTTTATAGATAAGCTATTGGGAGCTGAGATTCGTTTTGTTACTCCAGAAGAATATAAAAATAATAAAGCTGGAATTATGGAACAAATCAAAGCGCAATTAGAGGCAACGGGCTGTAAACCTTATATTATACCAGAAGGTGCTTCTAATGGGATTGGTGGATTTGGATACTATAATGCCATGAAGGAAATTATTTGCCAGGAAAAAGAGCTAGGTGTGCATTTTGATAGAATTGTACTAGCAGTAGGATCTGGTGGAACTCATTCCGGACTGTTTCTAGCAAGCAAAACACTAGAGTATACTGGCGAAATCTATGGTGTCAACGTTTGTGATGACGCTGAACACTTCAAAAATGAGATTTATAAAATAGCTCATGAAAGTATGCAATACATCGATGTGAATCTACATATTTCAAAAGATGAAATTCATATTATAGATGGATATGTAGGAAGAGGATATGCACTAAGCAGGCCAGAAGAGCTTCACTTCATCCACGACTTTGCAAAACTAGAGGGAATTATTTTAGATCCTGTGTATACCGGTAAAGCAATGTATGGATTAGTACAAGAAATTAAAAAGGGAACCTTTAAAAACTGCGAAAATATTCTATTTATTCATACCGGCGGAGCATTTGGATTGTTCCCACAAAAAGACCTATTTGAGTTTTAAAAAATAATAAACTTATATAAAAAGTTCACAAAAAGGTATAGCAAAATTTTGCTATACCTTTTCTGATAAAAGCACTATTTTACCTCCTACGAGATCTGGGCAGCAGTCTAATATCACTTCTGACAATACTGCATTGGAAGGATTATCTTCGTCATATTCAGCAAAGTCTGTAAAGCAGGCGACACCCACTTGTCTTTGTGGTAAATTACTTGAGTCAAGAATTCAAAATAAGGTCCACACCATTTCAATTCAACAAGCTGACCTTTTGATAGTTCTTCTTCAACTGTAATTTTAGGCAGAACTATAATTCCTAAACCGCCGATTGCAAGCTGTTTCATAGATTGGATACTACCGATTTCCATAATTGATTTGGGAGTCAAACCACAATCGCTAAGTATTTTCATCAGCGTCCTCCGATAGCTACAGCCTTCTTCTGCTAAAATAAGAGTATAGTCAACGATGTTTTCGGGATATACACCAATGAACTTTGCAAGGGGATGGTTAGGTTCTGCGAGTAATACTAAAGGTTCAGGTATTGCCAATTCAACAATGAAATCCGAGCTTGTTATCATACGCTCCAAGCAAAAGGCCACATCAATCTGGTTATCCAGTAAAAGTTCTTGATACTCCGTAGATTTGATAGTTTTTAATATGATTTCAATGTCAGGAAACTTATAATGGAACTTTTTGAGGAGGTTATCTATCCGTGTTGTGCATAATGACTCCCATGCTCCTATCGTCAGAACTCCTTTTGTAGCAGGATAATCTTTTACTGCATTTTTTGCCTCTTCACACAGATTAACGATTTGTCTTGCATAAACAATAAATTTTTCCCCCTCATGAGTAAGCGAAATATTCTTCCTAATACGTTCAAATAGACGAACTCCTAGGTCACTCTCTAGCAACTGTATCTGAGATGTGACAGTAGGCTGAGTATATCCAAGCGTATATGCTGCTCGAGTAAAACTATTAAGATCAGCTACAGTAATGAATGTATTAAGTTGGCGAATTTCCATGTTATTATCCTTTCTTCATCCATAAATTTTTTATATGATTATGATTTATTATATCAATTTTTCTTTTTGAAGTCTATGAGTTATTATTAACTTAAACACATACCATATTATGAATATAGGAGGAATTAATTATTATGATGAACGCAGTAGTAAAATGGCTTGGAGACGGAGCGGCATTTGAATGTACAACTCCAGAGGGAGCAAAATTCGTGCTGGCTGGTCCTGCAGAAATGAATAACGGAAAAGTTTTAGGTCCAAAGCCAATTGAAATACTTCTTCATGCGGTTGCAGCATGTACAAGTGTAGATATAGTTACAATGCTTAAGGCTAGAGGGGCTCAAATTTCAGAATACGAAGTGATTGTGAATGGAGAAAGAGGATCAGTGGCTCCAAAACCTATCGAAAAAATCGATCTTTCATATAATATAAAAGGAAAAGGTATGACCCCTGAAATGATAGAATATGTGCTTAAAACTGCCTTTGAAGTTGAAAGTGGTGTTGCAAATACTTATAAATCAGATATCACTTGGTCTTTTAATCTCATTGAAGAATAATTTTACATTGCCTTTTAATTAGTTGTTTTCTGTTTTAATTTTTTTCAAAGTCCTTAAAATCTATTGAATAAACTCCATCTTGTTCTAACAATTGATTTTCAATTATTAGAACAAGATTCTATTACTTCATAATTTACACCCTTCTTATATTTATTTATGCAAGAAATATTTGCTATAACATAAATACAACAAATATGGTGCCAATTTAATGAAAAATAATGTCTATTTAAGTTGAGATTGCAGTTTGTTGAAAACCTTTATGCCTCGGTCATTTATTTTACTACCACCTCTACCTCGCGACATTTTAATTAAACCTAAATTATTTAAATCGTTTAAAATACCGCGAACTTCTTGTTGGGTTAGGTAGCGTCCCGTTTTTTCTGCTTGCTCAGAAATTGATAACCTACCCATGGAAATTTGTTGAACAAATCCCACATGCAATCTGTCTAGTACAAAAAAATAATCATCTAATTGATTACCTGCTAATTGCTCCAAAAGTTTAGCATCTAGATTAATGCTAGTGTCAGACTTGCATTTTAATGTTGACATAGCATTATTGTAGAACCCAGGTGGTAAATCGTCGTAATACACCATATCTTTATCTATATAGGTGAGATATTCTACATAGTTGTGTAGTTCACGAATATTTCCATTCCAATTATGAGAGAGCAATGCATTAATTACTTGTGTAGATAGGATGAATTTTCCTCCTAATTTATGTTTAAAGTAGTCAAACAACAGCATAATGTCTTTACCGCGCTCTCGCAATGGAGGAAGCTGAATTGGCAAGGTGTTTAGACGGAAGTAGAGGTCATTCCGAAAACTCCCGTTAGACACCAGCTCTTCAAGATTTTCATTGGCTGCAGCTATTATTCGTACATCAATACTAATAATTTTATTGCCGCCGATCCGCATAATCTCTCTTTCTTGAATAACACGAAGCAGTTTTATTTGGAGGGCCGGGCTCATTCCCTCTACTTCATCTAAAAATATTGTTCCCCTATGAGCATATTCAAAAAGTCCCAATTTTCCTCCCCTTTTAGCACCAGTAAAAGATCCTTCATCGTAACCAAATAGTTCACTTTCTAGCAGATTATCTGGTATTGCTGCGCAGTTTATGGCAATAAAAGGATAGTTATGACGCTCTGATTCGTTGTGTACAGCATGTGCAAAAAGTTCCTTCCCCGTTCCGCTCTCACCTGTAATTAAGACAGTAGAATTGGTTTTCGCCATTTTTTTAGCAATGGTACATGCTTTTTTTATTACATCGCTCTCCCCGATGATATCCTCAAAGGTATATTTAGCTTTGTGCCCTTTATTAAGTAATTGAATACGCAGATTATGTTGTTTATACTCTTCTTCGGTAAATTTTTGTATAGTAGCAAAAGAACCGAGATATTCCTCTCCACGTATTACAGGAGTAACGGTTACAGTAATATCCACACCACTCACTCTAATCAAACGATTATTTATCTTTTTTCGCGTACTCCTACACTCCTCAAAAGGTAAAAACGAGAAATTTAACGTAGCAGGATGATCGATGGATTGTTCTTTCGTAACACCTGTAATTTCTACTGCTCTTGAATTGCAAGCAAAAATAACATCATTATCATTCACACCAATAATCCCTTCATCCATAATTTCCATCAAAATTTCAAATTGACTTTCCATTTGAAGAGATCTTCCAAACAGTTGATTAAAGCTATAATTATTGACAGCTAAAGAACGAAAATATTCCTTGAATTTCCCACTCTCTAATAGGTAATCAAATTTTAGCCTCAGTGCTATTTCAACCATAGTGGTTGAATCTAGCACACGCTGCCCAAGGTCGATAATAGTCTTTATATCTTTTGGTACATAACGTAATTCACCTGGTGTTACCGACAACTCGAACCCACTAACCAGCTTTGCTCCTGGATAATATGGAGTAAAATCTATGTGATTTATGCCTAGTTGGCTTAGTCTAGTTATAGCCTCGCGCACCATTTTTTCACTGAGATTGACAAACAAAGCTTTACTTCCATTTGGTATACTCCTTAAAATATCAAGAGATTTGTTAGTAAAAGCCACTGCAATTTCTACTTTAGGAACATCAATGGGGATGCACTCCTGAAAATCCGTAATGTTTTCGAAAGCATCGGTTGAAACTACAAATAAATCAGCTTCCTTTATTTCTTTAACTGATCCATTTAATACATTATAAGCACATGTGGTTACTAGCTCACCAAAAAGCTCTTTAATCTGATTTTCGTAAAATTTTGCAGCCGTATAATCTAGTGCTACAATAGCTATTCTTTTTTTTATAGGACTCACCCTCTTAAGTTTTAACGACAGTTCAGAAGGAAAGTCTCCCACTTCTACAAGTGGGGGTTAACTACCCTAGCAAAAATAAAACTTCAGTGGGAGTATAAATCTCATTCTGAAGTCGTTAATATTTCAGCTCCGCAGGAGATGATTTAATTACTATAATGTTAATTCTTTTTAAAAAACATGTCAAGGAAAGCTTCTAATTGATAAATTGTAATTAAAAGAAATTATTGACAATTATCTGTATCTATCATATAATAACAGTAGACAAGGAGGTAGTGTGCTTGAATATTCTTATATCATCCCTTTCGCAAACGCCCATATATGAGCAAATACAAAATCAAATAAAAGAAATGGTACTCAGCGGAAAGCTAAAATCCAAGGAGCAATTGCCGTCAATAAGGCTTATGGCAAAAGATTTGAAGGTTGGAATCATAACAGTAAAACGTGCTTATGAAGAACTTGGAAAAGAGGGTATTGTCATCAATTTACAAGGACGAGGATGCTTTGTGGCAGAGATTGACCGAAAAAAAGTTAAGGCAATACACATTGACATGCTTCATGAACGACTTCTTGAAATTAAAGAATTTACAGACGCTTGTGGCATATCCCCTGAGGAAATGCTTAAAGTTATAAATGAAATATACGGAGGTAGTAGAAATGACTAATAAGGCTTTGGAAATCAAAAACTTGAATGGAAGTATAGGAGATTTCTCTTTGGATGATATAAATTTTTCAATTCAAAAAGGAACTATTATGGGGTTTATAGGAAAGAACGGTTCAGGTAAAACCACCCTTATTAAAACAATACTTAATATGATTCCAAAAACAACGGGACAAGTATTCTTCGATGGTACTCCTATGTTCGGAAACGAAGAAACTGTTAAAGCAAAAATAGGAGTTGTGTTTGACAGTCTAATCTATCCCCTTAACCTCAAACCTATTAAAATAAAAAAAATGATATCACCCTTTTATAAAACCTTTGATGATAAAAAATTTGACGAACTCATGAAACGCTTTGAACTTAATCCAAGTAAAAAGCTGTCAGCCTATTCAAAAGGTATGCAGATGAAATTTGGAGTTGTAATGACCCTATGTCATAATCCAGAATTAATCATCCTTGACGAACCCACAGCGGGACTCGACCCAATAGCAAGAGCTGACGTAATTGATTTACTCTTAGAACTTATGCAAAATGAGCAAAGGTCCATACTATTTTCAACGCACATTACAAGTGATCTTGAAAAAATTGCTGATTATATAACAATGATTGATAATGGTAAAATTGTTTTTTCTAAGGGGAAAGATGAAATGCTTGATACCTATCTCCTTGCACATATTGAGAGAGAATCTATGACGGATGAAATTAAATCTAGACTTATAGGAATAAAGGAAACGGCCTTCGGATATGAGGGATTATGCAGCAAAGATCTAAAACTTCAAAATTTAGCAGGGGTTAAAACTGTCAGACCTACAATTGAAGATATTATGGTTTATATGGGTGCAAAAAAATGAAGATGAGTTGTAACTACAAGATATCAAATTACAGAAAGTTTTACAAGGAGGTGGAACAATGCTAAAGAAGTTCTGGAATTATCAGTTACTTTTAAGCCGTTTAGCAGGCTCCAATAATGTGAAAAAGTCTTTAACATTTGTTTTTTTTAATATATTTATTTACATGTTAGTTCTTATTACTTTAGATCTAATATTCGGAGATGGAGGATTTATATTCTATACCACAGTTTTTGCTTTGTATGCAGCTTATTCCATTATAAATTCACAAAACAAATTATATGAAATTGTACCAGTTTCAAAATTGTATTCACTTATAAATATCTATTTATTTGTTTTTATAGCTATTACTCTTCCAACTACTATATTGCTCATATTTGAGAGGCTTATGACACAATTAAACTTCGATTCTAGTATGAGTGTACTAATAAATAGTTGGAAACCTATAGTGATAATAGGGTGCACCTCTACTATAGTAGCAAGTATCTTATTACCCATATTTTTTATAAAACTTAATACTCTTAGAAAAACCCTTACACTATTAGTAGTTGTACTTATCCCAATAGTACTTCTTTTATTTAAAAACACATTACCTGTTGTAACTGAACTTGGCACAACAAACTTTTGGAAAAGCATTGCAATAATGCCTCATTACAATGAATTTTTATTAATATTAGTCTGTGTATCTTTAGTCACAATCCCTATATCAATGTTAATATCCCACAGACTATACAAAGGAAAGAGGTGCTCATTATGTTAAAACACTTTATTGCTTATCAAAAGCTATTGCTAAATTCATATCCTCCAATTGATATTAAATCACCAAACCCTTTAAAGGTATTACTTTATGTTTTTGCTTTTGCTGTAATAATTTTTATGTATATATCTATATTTTTCGGAAATACAATGAGTTTAAATTCTTTTTTATCTTTTAATTTACCTATAATAACTGTATGGATGATTAATGGGATACTTCATGGTGATCACAAGCTTTTTGAAACTGTTCTGTTCCTGTAAGCCGAAAATATACAGCGTTAAATATATTCTTACTTCCAATAGTAATGATATTTATAATGTACATCATGGTCTATATTTCTGGCACTGTGTTACTGGGCAGTATATTGGTATTTTTATACCTTACGGATTCCCAAGGCTTTAGTAACGCTCCTCCAGCCTCTGCTATGAATCAAGTAATAGACACAACAAAAGGAAATCTATTAATGTTATGCATATTAGTAATAATTGTTTTTGTGGGAGTTGCAATTACTCTTATAAAAAGTAAAAAACTTAGACTATTAAGCTTTGCTGGGTTTGCTACTATCGGTTATGGACTTTTAGCTTTTCTAAAACTTAACATGCCAATATCATCATACACTGGCGAAGTAGAATTTCTTGAAAGTTTTTCTATCATGCCTCAAGGAAATACAATTCTGATTTGTGTAGCTATTGCTGCAGTTATAATAAGCATTGTCTCGGTTTTCATAGGATATAACCTTTATGTGAGTAAACCCACTGGTATCAATGACTAATAGTTTTAATTAACACAAGATAGACATGCGACTTCTCTCATGTCTATTTTTTATCTACTCCACTCTTAACCATCCAGCAGGTTTTCTCTTTGTTCCAATATAATAATGATTATCTTTGGTAATAAGTTCATGTTTTTGTCTTGTTTTGTTTTGCCATAAACATTTTGTTGAATAACTTCTACATAATTAGATGTCACTTCTGTCACCTCAAAATAAGAATAGTGCACTCTCGGAAACTCTTAAGGTACTGCTAACTCTTGATTCATTTTGCTCAAAAATCAACTTCACCTCAAAAATTCGTGGTGCCTCATATTGTACGAATAACCTAGAAAATTTAAGCTATTCGTATTACTTTTAATCTTTTTTACTTAAACATTGTGAAATAAGACTTGACAGCTAGTAAAAATTCGCAAAATTAAATATGTATATTTTTTTACATTATTTCATTTGCGAGGAGTGTTTTTATGTTAACTGTTAAGGTTTCTCATTCTCAATATCAATATTTTCTTGAAACATTTTTAGAAAAATTCTATATTCAAACCAATCAACAAATCACTTTGTTTGAGCGTAGTTCACAAATAACTAAAATCTGGTCTACCGACCTAACCGGAATTGTCCCTCTAATAGAAAGTACTTACTCTAAATCTAATCAAGGGGCTCCGCCCAAAGATGCGGTAGCATTACTCAGGTCACTTATTATCATGGCTTATTGTAAAGAAACTAGTATATCATCTTGGGTAAAAACATTATGTTCAGACCCTTTCTATTCAATTTTATCTGGCTTTATACCCGCTTGCTATTCAGACTCTAAAGCCGAAGGCATACATGTTGACCGAATTCCTGGTGTAGGTACTTTTTATGATTTTATGGATGGGCTGATTCATAAGGATAAGATCCTTAATAAATCCAAACTGCGTAAAATCAAACGTAAACCACGTAAAAAACAAAAGAAAAACCAAAAGATGAATAACTCCAAGTCTGGTGTAGTTGACCGTTTAGTTAAAAGAATCTTAAAATATGATAATTCAAGGCTCCTTGACAGAAGCGAATCCAAAATGAACAACATACTTAAAGAATTATTTGTTATTCCTTCTTTATCAATGGGTATTTTGGGCGATCCTTCTAAACTAAATATTGCTGGCGACGGAACCTGTATGCCAACACAGGCTTCGCCTTACGGTAAAAAAGTTTGTGATTGCAAACTTAAACCAGGAGAACATTGTGACTGTTATCGAAAGTTTACCGACCCCAGTGCTAGCTGGGGTTGGGATAGCTTTAATGAACATTATTACTATGGTCATACCTATCACGGATTTACTGCCTGTGATAGCTTTTACAGCCTACCTATCCATATTAAATTTGTTAGCGCGGCACGCCATGATGCTGTTACTGGCGTTTATGCACTTAAAGAACTTGTGGATTTATATCCTGAAATTAAATTTCATTCTGTAGCCTTAGATTCTGCTTATGATGCTAATGCTTTTTATCTTTTATGCATGCATTATGGAATAAATCCTATTATTGATTTAAATTCACGTTCTTCAAAACCTTCATCAAATAGTGAATTTGTTAAACTTGATAAGAATGCTATTCCACACGGAACTGTTTGTGGACATCAGCTTCGTAATTGGGGAATTATTAGTAAACAATATAGACATAAATGGTTATTCCCAGTTCAATGTGAAAACTGTGAAAAATGTCCTATGAAAAGCAATAAATCTTATTACACTAAAACATTAGACAACCCAAGGTATTTCACTCCAATATTAAGAGGTTCAAAACAATGGAAATCTCTTTATAAAAGACGTTCAACTACTGAAAGATGTTGGGATAGAATAAATAACAATTTTCATGCTGAAGATGCAATTATTTATTCTGTTGGGTGTAGAATAACAAGGGTATTTCTTGGTGCATTTTGCTGTTTCATAGATGCTTGGGCATCAGAAAGATTAATAGCCCTTGCCGATATTTTCCCAACTCTTAAAAATATAGCTGCGTAATTTAAAATAAATTTCAATTCAATAACCAGCCTACGGCTTTTTTAAAATAGTGTATAAAAAAGTCTTTTTGTCATGTCCGTAATTAATTCAAATATAACTTTTCATTCAAATAAGCACTTTTAATACCTAAATATGGAAATTGTTAATTATTGTTTTCCGACTATACTAAGAATATTATTCGTTACTAACCAATTTCTGCTTCTATCATTTCTTTCAATCTATTCGTAGAAGGTTTTTCTCCACCACTAGACACTACGGCCATTTTATTGCTTGAATCTATTTTTATATCTCCAGATTTTCTCCATCCAATATCTACCATTCTTGAAAGTATGTCCCAATCACGAAGTCTCAAAATAGCTTGCCATTTTTTCAAATACGAATCCAACTTTATTATATCAATAGTCATACTTTATCCCTACTTTCTTATATTTTTTAAATCTGCATTTTTATGCGATTGTTAAATATCCCCCATTAACTTATACTACCGCATACAATTTTTAACTTATTATTAATGTATTCATGCAAAATTATAATAAAACTATTCATGCTTTAAGGCATGAAATTAATGATTTAGTAGATTAGATATAGACGAAAATAAAAGCCCCACATTTAGTCGATTATGACTAAATGCGAAGCTTGTACCTATCTGATTTTTTTAAATCTTATTTACTCATTGCTTCTTCAACTGCAACCGCAACTGCAACTGAAGCTCCAACCATAGGGTTGTTACCCATTCCGATAAGTCCCATCATTTCAACATGAGCTGGTACTGATGAAGAACCTGCAAATTGTGCATCTGAATGCATTCTTCCCATAGTATCAGTCATTCCGTATGAAGCAGGACCTGCTCCCATATTATCTGGGTGAAGAGTTCTTCCAGTACCACCACCTGATGCTACTGAGAAATATTTCTTGCCTTGTTCTTGGCATTCTTTCTTATAAGTACCAGCAACTGGATGTTGGAATCTTGTTGGGTTTGTAGAATTTCCTGTAATTGAAACGTCTACTCCCTCAGAATGCAATATTGCAACGCCTTCACGTACATCATCTGCTCCGTAACATCTTACTTTAGCTCTTTCTCCATCAGAATAAGCTGTTTCTTTAACTACTGTTAATTTACTAGTATAGTAATCAAATTTAGTTTGAACATAAGTAAAACCATTAATTCTTGAAATTATATAAGCAGCATCTTTTCCAAGACCGTTTAATATTACTTCCAAAGGCACTTTTCTTACTTTGTTTGCAGCTCTTGCAAGGCCAATTGCGCCTTCAGCAGCAGCAAATGATTCATGTCCAGCTAAAAATGCGAAACATTTAGTTTCTTCGCGTAAAAGCATAGCTGCTAAGTTACCATGTCCAACTCCAACCTTTCTGTCATCTGCAACAGAACCTGGTATACAAAATGATTGAAGTCCTTCTCCTATATATACTGCAGCATCTGCTGCCTTAGTGCATCCATTTTTAATTGCAATAGCTGCTCCAACTGCATATGCCCAACAAGCATTTTCAAATGCTATAGGTTGAATTCCTTTTATTATTTCAAAAGTATCAATACCTTTTTCTTCGCATATTGTTCTTGCTTCTTCTAGTGAATTTATTCCGTGTTTCTTTAATACGGATAATATTTGATCTATTCTTCTTTCATAACTTTCAAATAAAGCCATTTAATTATTCCTCCTTTTTATATTATTTATTTCTTGGGTCGATTACTGTTGTTGCTTCTGCAAATCTACCATAAGTTCCAGTAGCTTTTTCCATAGCTTCATTAGCATCCATACCTTTTTTTATCATTTCCATCATTTTTCCAAGTTGAACAAATTTATAACCTATTATTTCGTTATTTTTATCAAGAGCAATATTAGATACATAACCCTCAGCCATTTCTAAGTATCTTGGTCCCTTAGCAAGTGATCCGTACATTGTTCCTACTTGACTTCTAAGACCTTTACCTAAATCCTCAAGTCCAGCGCCTACAGGTAGTCCACCTTCTGAGAATGCAGTTTGAGTTCTTCCGTATACTATTTGAAGGAACAACTCTCTCATAGCTGTGTTTATTGCATCACAAACTAAATCTGTGTTTAACGCTTCTAAAATAGTTTTTCCTGGAAGTATTTCTGAAGCCATTGCAGCTGAGTGAGTACTACCTGAGCATCCTATTACCTCAACTAATGCTTCTTGTATTATTCCCTCTTTTACGTTTAATGTAAGCTTACAGGCACCTTGTTGAGGAGCACACCAACCAATTCCGTGTGTTAAACCTGAGATATCTTTAATTTCTTTACTTTGTACCCATTTTCCTTCTTCAGGAATTGGTGCTGAACCATGATTAGGTCCTTTAGCAACACACATCATTTCTGAAACTTCTGTTGTATAAATCATAATATTATCTCCTTCCATATGTATATGGTAATTTAATACGCTTTATAATCAGTGGGAATTAAAATGTCCCACTGGGTCAATAATCGAAATATGTCTTCGATTCTATTTTAACAAATAAAACCTAACTTATCAATAGTATTTTATTAGTTTTTATATGCTTCTCTTAATATCTTAATTTCCTGCGCATGACCAGCTAATTCATTTGGTGTTTCTAAATAGAATGGTAAGTGACGTAACTTAGGGTGATTAATAATTCTACTAATCGCTTCTATTCCAATTGAACCTTCTCCAATTTTTTCATGTCTGTCTTTATGACTTTCAAATGGATTTTTACTATCATTTAAGTGAATTGCATAAAGCTTATCAAGTCCAATAATTCTATCAAATTCGTCTATTACGCCATCTAAATCATTAACGATATCATAACCAGCATCATATATATGGCAAGTATCAAGACATACACCCATTTTGCCTGAAAGAGTAATACCATCAAGAATTTGTTTTAATTCTTCAAACGTTCTGCCTACTTCTGTTCCTTTACCAGCCATTGTTTCAAGAAGTACCGTGGTGGTTTGATCTGGTTTCAATATAGTGTTAAGCATATTTATAATATATTCTATTCCCTTCTCAACACCCTGTTTTATATGGCTACCCGGATGGAAGTTATAAAAACTATTCGGGAAGTATTCCATTCTAGATAAATCATCTTCCATAATCATCACTGCAAATTCTCTTGTTTTTTCATCAGCAGAACAAGCATTAAGTGTGTATGGCGCATGCGCTAAGATTGTCGCAAATTTATTTTCTTTTAATATTTCTAATAAAGCTTCTACATCACTCGGATCAATTTCTTTTGCTTTACTACCTCTAGGATTACGAGTAAAAAACTGAAATGTATTTGCCCCTATGCTAAGAGCATCTTTCCCCATGGCTTTATACCCTTTTGATACTGATAAATGACAACCTATATTTAACATGATTATCCCTCCAATAAAAAATTATATTCTTATTTTATATTAAACTTTTTCCATTTGTTGAAATTACTTCTTTATACCAATCAAAGCTTTTTTTCTTATATCTTTCTAATGTACCTGTTCCATCATCATTACGATCAACATAGATAAATCCATAACGCTTTCTGAGTTCTGCAGTTGTTGCGCTGACAAGATCAATACATCCCCATGAAGTATACCCCATTATATCGACTCCGTCGTCGATTGCCTCCGCTACTTGAACCAAATGATCATTTAAATACTTAATTCTGTAATCGTCAATTACTGTTTTATTTCCATTTTCATCAATTATTAATTTATCAATAGCACCTAACCCATTTTCAACAATGAATAAAGGTTTTTGATAACGGTCATAAAAAAGATTAAGTATGTAACGTAATCCTTGTGGATCTATCTGCCACCCCCAATCTGAAGCTTCAAGATATGGGTTATGTACACCTGAAATAATGTTTCCTGTTCCCATTTCTCTCTTTTTAGGGTCTGCTGTTGCACAAGAACTCATATAATAGCTAAATGAGATAAAATCCACTGTATTTTTAAGTACCTCAGTGTCTCCTGGCTCCATATGTATTTTAATATTGTTATCTTTAAAGTATCTATCCATATATTTAGGATATGCTCCCCTTGCGTGAACATCTGCGAAATATAAATTTTCTCTATCCTGTTTCATTGCTTCAATTACATCGCTTGGATGAGGCGTTAATGGATAATTGGGTACACCAAGAATCATACATCCAAATTTCGCTCCTGGTATCATTTCATGCCCAATCTTAACTGCCATTGCACTTGCTACTAATTCATGATGAATCGCCTGATATAAATCTTGCTTCGTTAATTTTTCTTTATCCGTAAATATACCACCGCTCATATATGGTGCATTTAATACTGAATTAATTTCGTTAAAAGTAAGCCAATATTTCACCTTATTTTTATATCTAGCAAAAATTATTCTTATATAGTTCTCAAAAAATCCTACTAACGCACGATTTACCCAACCATCATAGTTCTTAGAAAGAGCAAGAGGGGTCTCATAATGTGAAATTGTTACAAGTGGCTCAATTCCATATTTTAAACATTCATCAAATAAATTATCATAAAATTGTAATCCCTTCTCATTTGGCATTTCATCATCCCCATTTGGAAATATTCTAGACCATGCAATTGATGTTCTAAATGTTTTAAACCCCATTTGTGCAAACAGTTTAATATCTTCTTTATATCTATGATAAAAATCAATACCTACTAATTTCATGTTATCTTCTGTTGGTTCTTCTGTAACTTTCCCAATTATACCTTTTGGTGCAATATCTTGTGTTGATAACCCTTTGCCATCTTCATTGTACGCACCTTCACATTGGTTAGCTGCTACTGCTCCGCCCCATAGAAATCCTTTTGGAAAGCTCTTCGCCATTTTAAATCGCTCCTTTTAAATTTTAAAATTTATCTTACAAGTTATATCCATTTACTTTGTTGTTATTTACTAAATTCAATTTTGTGGATATCTTCTTACATTAGTTTACCCACACCTTATACATTATATATAACAATGAAAATTATTTATACCCTCGAAATAATATAAAAGAGCTTCGATAAAATTTTAATTTATCAAAGCTCTTTTATATTATTTAGCACTTTTATACTATTCTACAATAATTAAGTCCTTTGTATAATGGTTTAATACCTCGCAACCTTCTTTCGTAACTATTACTAAATCCTCTATACGAACACCCACGTCACCCGGAAGATAAATACCTGGCTCAATGGAGAAAATTTGTCCTGGCTGAACTTTATCAGTATTAGCAGAGGAAACATCACCGAAATCATGAACTTCTATTCCTATTGAATGCCCTAATCTATGAGTAAAATATTTTCCATATCCTTTCTCCGAGATATAGTCTCTAGCTGCAGCATCAATATCACAAAATCTAACGCCTGCTTTAACTTTTTCAATTCCCCTTTTATTTGCTTCTTTAACAATATTATAAACTTCTCTACTATGATCTGATACACTTTTATAGAAAACAGTTCTAGTCATGTCTGAGCAGTATGAATTCATCTTACATCCGATATCAATAACTACGCTGTCCCCTTCTTTAACCATTGATCCATCCAATTCATGATGAGGATCAGCAGCATTTGCCCCATAACCTATAATCGGATCAAATGAATGCCCTTCAGTACCCATTTCTTCCCATATATCACCAAGCAACTTTCCCATTTTCTTTTCTGAATATTTTTTAGGGATAAGCTTTATCATTTTATCCACAGCGGTATCATTTAATTTTGAAGCTGCCCTCATTAGATCTTTTTCACCTTCGTCCTTACACATTCTTACTCTGTCAAGAATTTCAGATCCATTAACAAATGTACTTCCACCTTTAAGCTTCATTAATTTTATTAAGAAATGAGCTGGCCAATTTTTATCTATTCCCATAGGCTTATCTTTATCAATGTTTCTTGCAAGAATTTCTACTGGACTCTGAGTATCGTTAAACCATATCTTTTCTACCCCTAAATCTTCACTTATAGGGAATAACTCATTTATAAACAATTTGTTATGTCCATCTAAGTTAATATAGAGTACAAGCATTCTTTCTCCTGATAAAATCCACTTCCCCGTAAGATAGAATATAGCCGCTGGGTCAGAAACTATCATTTGAGGTGTTTTCTTTAGCGCCATGATCTTTAGAACCTTATTAAGTCTTTCTTTTAACATTAAAAATCCCCTCCTAAAATATTATTGAATTATGTTAGGATAATTTCAAGTTAATCTTAATTTCACCATTTACCAAGCAATAGGCTATATCTTCTTCAACCTTTATATATACATCTAAGGTTTTAAGTTCTGTAATTTTGTGAGATTTTACCCATTCTTCATAAACTTTTTCTAGTATTGTTTTTTTGGAAACCTCTTTTCCCTTATATTGAACATAGAATCCAACATCAATTCTCTTAGCTATTGTTTTTTTAGCTGTTTTTTTTGTAGCAGTAGTTGCCCTTCTAGCTTTTGATTTAACATTTTTAGCAATATCCTTCACCGCATTAATAGTCTTATCAACATTTTCTTTTGTAACATCAGAAACTATTGTTATTGCCTCTTCTGCTGTTGATCCACCAGCTTCTTTAGCCGAAGTTAACGTATTCTCTTTTATCATGTCATGTACCTCCCATTTTAAAACAATTTTTATCCTTAATACTTATATTCTATATTTTTAGGAAAAACCCTTTTTTTAGGTGACTGTCAGTGACGCATATAAGATATTTATAACTTAATATTAATAATGTACTTTATTATATCATAAATCGCAATTAAATTCTATTTTTTGTTATTATATACATAATTATACTATGAGTATGGAATGACATTACTTCTGTATGATAAATAAGTCCTCTGAATATTTTATGAGAAAATTAAAGGATTCGTCAAATTTTTATTTTAAAGATTTACTACAATTTATATTCACACTTAATAAAATGCGGAATATATTAAAGTACAGCTACAACTTCATTCATTTAACGACCTTTCAAAAGCAGTCCATCACCTATTTATGGTGGCATTAACACCAAAGCAACTTCATTACTTAAGTTTAAGTGTAAAATTTCTTCTTAAGTTGCTAATTTAGCTACCTACGTTGATTTTTAAACTTTTACTTATTAAAAATAAGGAGGTTATTTATATGAGTCATAGACATAAAGATTGTTGTTGTTGCTGTGAACCTGTTAGTTGTTGTAAGCCTGTTAGTTGTTGTAAACCTGCTTGCTGCTGTGATAATAACTTTGGAAGTGGCTTTGGAAGTGGCTTTGGCTGCGGAAATGGCAGTATCTTGATAATTCTTTTACTATTAGGCTGTGGTGGTATTGGTGGCCGTGGCGGCTTCGGCGGCTTTGGTGGCTTTGGTTGTTAATTTAATAAAAAAAGAAGCACTCCTAATAATATTATTAGAAGTGCTTCTTTTTTATTTGTACATAAGTTCTAGTTCTTTTTGAACTTCATTATTTTCTATAAATTCATCATAAGTCATTTGTTTATCCATTATTCCCTTAGGTGTAATTTCTATTATTCTAGTTGCAACTGTTGCAACTAGTTGGGAGTCATGAGATGTAAGTAACATTGTTCCAGTATAGCTAGTTAACCCATTGTTTAACGCCGTAATAGACTCTAGGTCTAAATGATTAGTGGGCTCATCAAAAATTAATACATTAGCATTACTAAGCATCATTTTAGAAAGCATGCATCTAACCTTTTCTCCACCGGACAATACGCTGGCTTTTTTAAGGGCCTCTTCTCCAGAGAAAAGCATTCTGCCTAAAAAGCCTCTAATAAAGCTTTCAGCCTTTTCATCTGAATATTGGCGAAGCCAATCAACTAAGGTGCAATCTACGCCATTAAAATATTCCGTGTTATCCTTTGGTAAGTAAGCCTTAGAAGTAGTAATTCCCCACTTAACCTCACCACTATCCGGCTCCATTTCACCCATTACTATCTTAAATAATGTAGTTTTAGCTATTTCATCTGCACCTGTAAAAGCAATCTTATCTCCCTTGTTAACTATAAAAGAAACATTATCAAGAAGTATTTCTCCATCCACAGTTTTACTTAGATTTTTAACTGTCAATAAATCATTTCCCGCTTCTCTTTCTGGCTTAAATCCAACAAATGGATATTTACGAGAAGATGGTTTTATATCATCTAAAGTCAATTTATCTAATTGCTTTTTACGAGAAGTAGCCTGTTTTGCTTTAGATGCATTAGAACTAAATCTAGCAATAAAGTTTTGTAATTCAACAATTTTTTCTTCTTTTTTCTTATTTTGATCTTTAGCCATTTGAAGAGCCAACTGACTAGATTCATACCAAAAATCATAGTTTCCAACAAATAATTGAATTTTGCTAAAGTCTATATCTGCAACATGAGTACATATTTTATTTAAAAAATGTCTATCATGGGAAACAACTATAACAGTACTATCAAAATTCAGTAGGAAACTTTCAAGCCAATTTTTAGATTTTACATCTAAATTGTTTGTAGGCTCATCTAGTAATAGAATGTCTGGTTTTCCAAATAGTGTTTGAGCAAGGAGTACCTTAACCTTTTCTGATCCTGTTAATTCCTTCATTGTTTTGTTTTGAAGGTCTTCAGTTATTCCAAGTCCCATCAATAGAGTTGAAGCTTCTGATTCAGCTTCCCATCCATTAAGTTCTGCAAATTCGCCTTCTAGTACTGACGCTCTAATTCCGTCCTCATCAGTAAAATCTGGTTTTGCATATAAATCATCTTTTTCATTCATTATTTCAAACAATCTTACATGTCCCATCATTACAGTTTTGACAACTTCATATTCATCAAATTCAAAATGATCTTGCTTTAAGAATGCTAATCTTTCTCCTGCTGTAATATTAACTTCTCCTGTATTAGGTTCAATTTGACCTGATAATATATTAAGAAACGTTGATTTACCGGCACCATTAGCACCAATTAATCCATAACAATTACCTGGAGTAAATTTTATATTAACATTATCAAATAATTTACGTGCACCATATCTTAAACTTACGTTATTTGTACTAATCATATCTTTATAAATACCTCCATACATTAAGTAATTTCATTCTAGTCAAAACTACTGACTCATTATACCATACGGAAAGAAACTAGGCCAATGTAATTTATTTCTTTCTTATCTAGTTTTATTAGACTTATTAGTGTTTGATGCTTTGCTATCAGATCTAAATTTATGTTCTATTGACTTTGCTTTAGGTGTGTTTTGTAAATCAATAATTGTTCCCATACGAATATCTTTAGGCATAATTTCTATATTAAAATCTTTTTCATAGTTTTTAATTAGATCAAGTTCTCTCTCTTCTGTTATAGATAATGCAAAACCATGTTCACCCATTCTTGCCGTTCTACCTACCCTGTGTAAATAATCCTTAGGATTCTCTGGTATATCAAGATTAAATATATGTGACACTCCTACTATATCAAGGCCTCTAGCTGCTAAATCAGAAGCAACTAATAGTTGAATTTTTCCTGCATTGAAATCCTCAATAGCTTTTTTTCTATTAAGTTTATCAGAGCTTCCATGAATACCCTCAACCTTTAATCCGTGATAACCAAGCTTTGAAGTTGTAATTTCTACCTCATCACTTTTGTTTATAAATATTATTGCTTTTTCAGGTTTAGTAGCACTTATGAGTTTTCTGAGTAGAACCAGTTTCTCTCTCTTTTCCACTACGAAATACATGTGCTCTATATTAGGATTTACCTGACTTTTATCACCCACTTTAATTACTTCTGGATCCTTCATCAAAGTTTTAGCAATCTCAACAACTTTAAGCGAAATCGTAGCTGAAAATATCATAATTTGTCTATCCCTAAGCGTAGTTTTTATTATGGCCTTTACCCCATCTATGTTATCTTCATCTATCATTCTATCGCCTTCATCTATTACTATAGTCTTAACGAAGTGTGATTTTAGTTTCTTCATAGTTATAAGTTCTAAAATTCTTCCTGCGGATCCAACTATTATATGTGGCTTTTCCTTAAGAGCTTCTAGCTGTCTTTTGATGTTAACATTACCTATTATGGTAGTTGATTTGATGTTGATATTTGAGTTCTCTGATAGCAATTCTATTTGCTTATGTATTTGCATTGCAAGTTCATGAGTAGGTGCAAGTACAATCGCTTGAATATCCTTTGATGTTGTGTCTATTTTTTGAAATATAGGTAATAAGTAAGCCAGTGTTTTACCTGAACCTGTTTCTGATTCTCCTATAATATCCTTGCCCTCAAGTCCAATTGGTATAGCCTTTACTTGAATTTCTGTAGGGCTCTGTATCCCCTGTTTAATCAAACCTTCTATAAGGTTTTCTTGTAATCCTAGTTCATTAAATAATTTATTCATATTTTCTCCTTTTTTCTAAGAAATCTTATTGTTAGCATATTTAAATATTGTTGCTTTTATAGCTAAATAATCTATTTCTTCTGGTAATGCTTCTTTGATAGGTCTAAGCTTTGAAGCTCCAATTTTTTCTATAACTTCAATAATAAGCGCTTCATGATGTTTTGGAATAAAATCATCTAAATTAACATCAAAACCCTCATAAGCACATTTAAATATATGTTCTTGTACTGTGAGGCTTTTTAATTTTCTCTCGTAAATTATGTCCTCTATGCTTTTACCCTCTTTATACATATTATAAGTAATAACATAGCTAGGGATCTTTCCTTCATTTTCGCAAGCTTTTTCTACCGCACATTCAGTTTGAACCTTCTCATCATTTTCATTATATAGTATTTCTGCCTTTAGTTCTATATTGTTTTCCTGCATATATTTTTTTATAACCTGAATGAATTCCTCACCATACTTCTTAAGCTTAGATTCTCCTACCCCTTTAATGTTTAGCATTTCTTTATTATTTACTGGGAAATATTCGCTCATCTCCCTTAACGCGCTATCTGCAAACACAATATAAGGTGGAACTTTTTCCCGCTCTGAAATTTCTTTTCGAAGGGACCTCAATATTTCAAACAAACCAGTATCGCGAGCTACCTTAGCTTTCTTTTTCTCAACCTTTTGATACACTTTTTCTTCATTTTTAAGTACTGCCACTGCTTTATCTTTTAAATGAACCACTGGAAATTGACCATCTGCAAGCGAAAGATATTCTTCTGCCGTAAGCACATTTATGAGGTCTCTTATCTCTTTAACAGTATATTGCTTTATTATCCCATAGGTAGATAACTTATCAAATCCAAGTTCCAAAACTTTTTTATTCTTTGAGCCACGAAGCACTTCTGCAATTAATGAAGTACCATACCTCTCCTTCATCCTAAAGATGCAAGAAAATATTTTTTGTGCCTCTATAGTTATATCTACCAGTTCACTTTCATCATTGCATGTACTGCAATTGTCACATTTATCTTGAACATTTTCTTCGCCAAAATATTCCAAAATAAACTGTCGTAAACATCTTGAAGTATGTGAATAATCCACCATAGCTTGAAGTTTCTTATATTCATTTACCTTCCTTTGAGGTGATACGACACTTTGTTCTATAAAAAATTTTTGAAGTAACACATCTGCTGCAGAAAATAACAGTATACATTCGCTAGGCTCTCCATCTCTGCCTCCACGTCCCGCTTCTTGATAATAAGATTCCATACTCTTTGGCAAATTATAATGAATTACATATCGAACATTTGATTTATCTATTCCCATTCCAAAAGCATTTGTAGCTATAATAATGTTGATATCGTCATATAAAAATTTTTCTTGGTTTAGTTTTCGCTCCTCATCTCCTAGCCCCGCATGGTATCTTCCAACACTATATCCCTTTTTATTCAAAAGCTCATAGAGATTATTCGTTTCCTTCCTTGTAGAAGTGTATATTATCCCTACCTGGTCTTTATTGTCTCGAATGTATTCTAATACAAAATCTCTTTTGTTTTCTCCACGAATAACAGTAAAGCTCAAATTTTCTCTATTAAAACCAGTTACATAAACATCCGGCTCTCTTAATTTTAATAACTTTATAACGTCTAACCTTACTTCCTCTGTTGCAGTAGCTGTAAATGCCGCTATAATTGGTCTTTCTTGTAATTTTTCTATCAAACTAGAAATTGCTGCATAACTGGTTCTAAAATCATGTCCCCATTGAGATACACAATGAGCTTCATCCACTGCTAAAAGCGATATTGTTAATCTATTTAACATATTGCAGAAGAAGTCTGATTCTAACCTTTCTGGGGCAACATAAAGAAGCTTAAACTCCCCAAGCGCTACCTTATCAATTCTTTCATTAACTTCATTAATACTTAATGAGCTATTTATATATGTTGCAGCTATCCCTATACTATTCAATGTATCTACTTGATCCTTCATAAGCGATATAAGTGGTGATATTACGAGTGTTACTCCTTTTAGCATTAGAGCAGGTATCTGGTAACACACCGATTTCCCTGCACCAGTAGGCATTACAGCAAAGGTATCTTTTCCGCTTATTATACTCTCTATTACATTTTCTTGTCCTTTTCTAAAATTATCATATCCATAATACTTTTTTAATTTTTCTTGTGCTTCACGCAACATATATTTCTTCCTCTCATACGTAATAATTTCTTACAATAGTATAACATTATTTTAAAAAATTTGTACCTTTATGGCGACGAACTTTGTATTTGTTTTAATCAAAACATGTATTATTATCTATTTTCGTCAACTTTATGATATTTAAAACATATCAAACATTTGATTTTCATGATTTAATAACATTTCATAAATAAATAAACAAATCGCTATCAAGTTTATAGTTTTTATAATTCTTACTCATTAACTACTGGACATTTTCAAATTATTAATCTACTATTAATTAATAAGATTCTATTAATTAACATAAAAATATATAGGAGGTTTTTAATTATGGCAACTGCACATTCGTTTGACATAGTATCAGATGTCGATATGCAAGAAGTAGACAATGCAATAAACCAAGCATTGAAAGAAGTTAAACAAAGATATGATTTTAGAAATACTATTACTGAAATTAACCTAGGAAAAGAAGATATTAAAATAATATCTGATGATGATTTTAAATTAAAATCAGTTATAGACGTTCTTGTAAGTAAGTTAATTAAAAGAGGTATATCTGGAAAAGCATTAGATCTAGGTAAACAAGAACCTGCTACATTAGGTTCTGCAAGGCAAACAGCCAAAATTGTAAAAGGTATTTCTACTGAAAAATCGAAAAAAATAATTGCTGAAATTAAATCCAGCAAAATTAAAGTTCAAGCTCAAATTATGGATAATCAGCTAAGGGTTACCGGTAAGGACCTTGACGATCTACAGCAAGTAATGGCTTTAATAAAATCGAAAGATTTTGATATTCCCCTACAATTCACTAATTATAGATAGTTACATTTTTAAAGGTTAGTACCCACTGTACTAACCTTTTTTTATTTACTATCATGATTTACACCAATTACAATCTATTATGAATATTGTAATTATTAAAATTTTATGTATATTGTATAAGATATTATAATAATGTTTAAAATGACAGACCATTATATTTTTTTTGCATAATACGTAAAAGTTTGTTAATTTTTATTATTTTTCTTAAATATTTTCATAAACCTATTGACGTTTTATGTTATTTTTGCTACAATTTAATTATAAATAAGTCGAAAGATGTTTGAGGAGGAAATTAAATGAAATCAACAGGTATTGTAAGAAAAGTGGACGAACTTGGAAGAATTGTTATTCCTATAGAATTGAGAAGAACTTTGGATATAGATATCAAGGACGCTTTAGAAATCTATGTAGATGGTGATCAAATTATTCTTAAAAAATATGAACCAGCTTGTATTTTCTGTCAAAATGCAAGAGACGTTGTAAACTACAAAGGTAAAAATATTTGTAAAGACTGTCTTGCTGAGTTAGGTTCAGGTAAATAATTCAAGATAATTTTTTATTAAATAAAATAGGGCATATAAGCCTAACAATAAAAAAAAGATATCCTTTAAAAGGATATCTCAGGTTGTTTACAAACCCAGTATAATTTTTTTATTATACTGGGCTTTTTACATGCAATTATGCGATAGCATTTTGAGTTATGGATAAATTTAAAATAACAACTATCTTCTTAGTTAGAAAATCAAAAAACAGTAAAGATAGCAGGCTAGCTATCTTTTTCATATTCTGCACTGCTGCTGTAAGCAGACACTGCTCTTGCACATTTTCTAATCCACGCATATGGCAATAGCGAAGCCCATGCAGTTGTTTTGAATCTGCGAAGCTTCGCTCTATAGTTTCTTTTCTTCTTCTATATATATTTCTGCCTTTATCTGTTCTGGTGAACTTTACAACATCTTCTTTATACGTTTCCCAAACATGTCTTCTAATAGTTTTAAACTTGCTTTTTGCAGAAAAGCATTGAGCTCTGTTTGGACATATGTCGCAATATTTTGCATTACCAACATATTCTTTATATCCTTCTCTTGTTGTTGTTTTATAATGTAAAGCCCTTAAGTCAGGGCATACGTAAATGTCCTGCTCTTTAACATATTGGAATTTATTTTTTGTGTACATTCCTTTTGTATGTGGAGACCTACGGTATCCCATTACAGATTTTAATTCCCTCTCATATAGTTTTTTACATATAAGATTTGTAGCATAACCAGCATCTGCACCAACATATTTTGTATTAAAATTAAACTTTTTTATTTGCACATCTAATCTATCGATATAAGGATCAACATCATTTATGTTTCCAGGAGTAACATACACATCAGTAACATACACATCAGTAATTATATTATGTCTGCTATCGACAGTTCTGTGATCTAAATATGAGAAGCCTTCCGGCTTGCCATCTCTCATCATATATCCACTGTCGGGGTCGGTTGTGCTAACTTTAGTTTCTTTTATTTTGGTAACAGGTTCTTTTTCTTTTAAAGGTTTTTTACCATGGTTTATTCTATCTTCTTCCACTGCTTTATTAAGTTCAGCTACATATTCTTTCGGCGTTTTTTCAACTTCAATTTTCACAAGCTTTCGCTTATTAGCATTTGCTTTTAGGTGTGTAGAATCTGTGTAAAGTATTTTACCGGTTACCATCTTAAGATTTATAGCCTTAAATACTACTTCGTCAAATATTTTTTGAAACACATCTGTTCCTTTAAATCGTCTACGTCTATTTTGGCTAATTGTTGAATGATCTGGAATAGTATCAGTAAGACTTAGCCCTAGGAACCATCTATAAGCCACATTTACTTCAATTTCCTTTACAAGTTGTCGTTCAGATTTTATTCCAAATAAGTACCCAATAAACAGCATTTTAAAAAGTAGAATGGGATCTACGCCAGGTCTTCCATTATCTAAGCAGTAATATTTTTTAGTCAGTTCTCTTATAAAAGAGAAATCCATGTATTTATCTATATTTCTCAAAATATGGTCTTTAGGAACTAAATCTTCTAAATACACCATTTCTAGTTTTTGTTGTGTGAAGTTTTTTTCATTAATCATAATAATGCCCTCCGAATTATAAAGTTTGTATACTATATATATTCGACATTGATGTCCTAAAATCCTTTTTGAATATGAAAAAAACACTCCAATTTTAAATTAGAGTGTTTTACATTTTATGTTTGTCAACGGTCTGAGATATCCTTTAAAAGGATATCTTTTTTTATGTCTTCAACCTAAACTCGCTACAGCACTTTGAGCAAGTTATAATAATTTTACCTTTTCCTCTTGGTAATCTTAATTTTTGTTCACATTTAGGACAGCTAGTTATTATATACTTCTTTTTTTCCTTTAATCTCTCTATAGGTCTATAATTTTTAATTTTAATATTAATTAGTTTAATATTTTGTTTTAAATTATTGATTTTACGATAAAAATGTCTTTCTATATTTTCAAAAACAAATTTTTCATTATTTCTCCCATGTACATTAGTTGACCTACATCTCCAAATTGAATATATAATAAGTGCTGTTCCTAAAATCCATGAATACCTAGCTACTAACAAAAATATTCCTATCAATAAGGTTGCTGTTGAAAATCTATCCCAGCCATAAACTTCTCTAGAAGATTTAACAAACATTTATACTATTCCCCCTATCATTTTCTGAAGTAGATAACAATTATTAATTGTTATCTACTTTAACATGTGTAAGCAGTAAACTAAATATAATAATTTTAATTTAGCACTTTCAGCAATGTTATTCTTATATTATATTCTAGCACTATAAATGCTATATTATTATTAATTTTCTGTAAAAAATACCCCCAAAAACCTTTTAAGCTCCTGTTACTATTACTTATTTAATTAATAGTATGGGAAATCGTCAACCTATATAGCTAACTAACCTATAGAGAGAATACGATATAAGTAAAATATAAAACTAGTTAGAATTAAATTTTACAAAAATGTTATAACATCACTGATAAATCACTAAATGAAAATGTAACTTTTATTATATTTTGTCGAATATATTTATCTATTTTCATTTTTAATCAGTTTATATTAAACTTTTAAAAATCCCATTGACTATATGTGTAATACATGTTAATCTTAGAGTAAGAAATAAGTCGAAATATACCGTTTATATAGGAAACTTATTTTGATATAATCCCTTTAAAATTAAATACCCCCAACTATAAAAAGGAAAATATTTTATGTAGATGTATCTGTAGCGGTTATTATTAAATTAGTTTCCTTTTTTATCCCCCCACAGTATCTTATAAATAGACTTTAATTATTTGTATATAAAAAACTTGAGCAAATGCTCAAGTTTTTTTATTTTCTTAGATAATATTATTTTTACAATTCCTTATTCCCAAAATTCACAAATCTCTTTTTTAGCATGAGTGCTATTATTTATTATATGATAATTGTCCCATTCCTTTGGGAAAAGTCGTCTATACCTTTGGTTAAGGAATCTATCATCTATTAATAGCGCGATCCCACTATCTTCCTCTGTTCTAATTACCCTTCCCGCCGCCTGTAGTACTTTATTCATACCTGGGTACATATAAGAATATTCATAGCCACAATTGCTTTTATTATTAAAGTATTCTTTAATAATTTCCCGTTCAAAGCAAATCATAGGATGACCTACACCGATGATTATAACACCAATTAATGCATCACCTTTTAAATCAATACCTTCAGAAAATATACCACCTAAAACTCCAAAACCTAAAATATTCTCATCACTCGAACTACTAAAGTTTTGCAAAAATTCTTCCCTGGCATCTTCAGTCATAGAATTGGTTTGGATACTTACTTTGATATGTGGATACTTTTGCGTAAAACTATTACACACCTCCTCCAAATATTTATATGAAGGAAAAAATACCATATAATTTCCATTCTTAGCACTTATTACAGAATATATGTACTCTACTATCTTTAGGTAACTATTTTCTCTATATTTATATTTAGTAGAAATGTCCTTAGCTACCATTACCCTAAGCTTACTTTTGTCAAAGGGAGAATTCAGCGTTAAATGGTAATCCTTACTTTCTCCACCCAAAATCTCTTTAAAGTATACTAATGGTAGTAACGTTGCAGAGAAGTATATCACTGATTGACCTCTTTTTGACGCCTCGCTTAAAAGCTTAGATGGATCCAAGCAAAACATTTTTAATACTACGTCATCTAACCCACTTTCTACATAGGTTATATATTTATCATCATAAAGTTCAGCTACCCGAATAAAACTCAAAGAGTTAAAATACAATTCTAAAAAACTATCATATGTTTCAGATTTTTCATTTTTCGTGAGCCATTTTTCTAATATTTTAGTAAGCCTCGTAAGGAGGTTATATATATCCACTGGTTCAGAATTTTGTTTGTAATATCCATCTTCATTACACATTTTCTTCATGCTGTTGATAAGAGCATTTAACTTATTCAAAACTTTGTACATTTGATCGTCAAGACCTTTTATATCTTTTTTCAATTGCATAATCAATTTTTTACTAATTTGCGCTGAAAACATTTCTCTAGCTCTATCCACTAAGTTATGAGCCTCATCAACCAAAAAAGTATATTCCCCACCGTTATCAGTAAAGAATCTTTTTAAGTAAACCCTAGGATCAAATACATAATTATAATCGCATATAACGCTGTCAGCCCACACAGTTAAATCCAATGAAAACTCAAATGGACATACGTTATATTTATTTGAGTATATCTCAATTATTTCTCTGCTAAATGTATTTTCATTTTTCAGAATATCAAGTAGCGCTTCATTAACCCTATCAAAATGTCCTTTTGCAAATTTACATTGCTGCGGATTACACGCACTACCTTTACTAAGACATACTTTATCCTTTGCTGTTAGTGTAATCGTCTTAAATTTAAGTCCATTTGATTTCATTTTATCAAAGGCATCCTCTGCAACTCGTCTTGTTATAGTTTTGGCTGTTAGGTAAAAAATCTTTGTGGTATGCCCTTCTCCCATAGCTTTAACCACCGGAAACAAAGTAGATATAGTTTTACCTATTCCTGTGGGGGCTTGCACAAACATTTTCTTTTTCTCTACTACTGTTTTATATACGCAGACAGCTAGTTCCCTTTGACCGTCCCTATAATTTTCAAACGGAAACAACAACTCTTTTATAGTACTATCTCTTTCCTTATTCCACTCACTAGCAATATTTGCCCATACAAAATAGCTAGAAATAATTTCATCAAAAAATTCTTGTAATTTTTCAATTGAAAAAGCTTTGATAAATTGCTTAGTTTTTTGCGTATCTATTTCATAATAGGTTAATTGAACATTAATAAGCCCAAGATTATTTTGAATCCCATATATATATGCATAACATTTGGCTTGAGCCCAGTGAAGACTATTATAATCTTCCTTAATAAGTTCTATATCTTTAGCAACTGTTTTAATTTCATCTATGGTAACTTTATTATTTTTGATTAGAATACCATCAGCACGCCCCTCAATTATAATCGAGGCCCCATTATGTAGTATACTGTGTTTTAAACTTACCTCAGGGCGATATTCTTCTCCAAGTATTACCGAATACTTTTCTTTATTCTCACTTTGAATTTTTTGATGTGCTTTTGTGCCCTCTACAGCTCTGCTACTCCCCATAAACCTCATATCTAAATCGCCAGCCCTTAGTACAAACTCTACTAAGTTACGCACAGATATTTTTATATCTCTATTTTTATCCACAGACTATACCTTCTTTATTAAATAAACTTATCACTCATAAATTTTCAATAACATTTCAGAAACAAAATCACCCACTTGTATAAGTGGGTGATGATTTAATTGTTTTTCTGCTGATCTATTTTCTCAACTAATTCATTTAAATATGTCCATCGCACCATTAGCTGTTCAGCTTCAACTCCAATATTCTTTTGCTGATTAACTAGTTTCTGCAAATATTCAAAATCACTACTTCCATCATTGATTTTTTTATTAATATCCACAAGTTCTGCTTCCTTTTGCTCAATTTTACCGTCGATTTCATCAAATTCTTTCTGCTCTTTAAATGTAATTTTCAAAAGCTTCTCTTCTTTAATTGCCTCATCTTTACTGCTTGCAACCTCTTCATTTACATCTTTTTTGTCTTCTTTATCTACTTCTAGTAAATTCGGATTTTTTTCTATATATTCTTTATACTCAGAATAATTACCTACAAATTGAATTATCTTTTCATTTCCCTCAAAACTGAATATTTTGTCAGATACTCTATCTAAAAAGTATCTATCATGAGATACAGTTATAACCACACCACTAAACCCATCTAAATAATCTTCGAGTACTGCTAGAGTTTGAATATCAAAGTCATTAGTTGGCTCATCTAAAAATAGTACATTTGGAGCTTCCATAAGAATCCTTAATAAATATAGTCTTCGTTTTTCTCCACCGGATAAACTAGAAATAAATGAATGCTTAGTAGTTCCATCAAATAAGAATCTCTCAAGCATTTGAGAAGCTGTAACCTGTTCTCCATCGCCTGTAGTTATATATTCTGCACCTTCTCGAATGTACTCTATAGCACGTAGCTTTTCGTTCATCTCACCATTTTCTTGATGGAAAAAGCCAATTTTCAATGTTTCTCCCCAATCTATTACCCCTGAATCTGGGCTTAATACTCCACTTAAAATATTCATAAGCGTAGATTTCCCCATACCATTAGGTCCTATAATACCTACTTTATCTCTCCTAGTAAAAGTATGACTAAAATTACTAATTAATTTTTTATCACCATATGCTTTATATATGTTCTCTACATTCATAATCTTTTTACCAAGTCTAGTAGATGCCGAGGATAATTCTAACTTTTCGTTTGTTACATCAACTTTTCCATCGCGAAGCTCATCAAAACGGTCAATTCTTGCCTTTTGCTTAGTACTTCTAGCTTTAGCCCCACGTCTTATCCAAGCTAGTTCCTTTTTAAATAAACTCTCTCTTTTTTTCTCTATTGTATCCATTAAAGCCATTCTTTCAACTTTCTTTTCCAAAAACACACTATAATTCCCCTGATAACTATATAGATTACCCTTATCAAGCTCAATAATTTTATTTGTTATTCTATCTAAAAAATACCTATCATGAGTAATCATAAGTAGTGCACCTTTTCTACTATTTAAAAATTTCTCAAGCCAATCTATTATTTTATTATCCATATGATTTGTAGGCTCATCCAAAATTAATAAATCAGAGGGAGTAATTAGAGCACTACACAAAGCCACTCTTTTTCTTTGTCCACCTGAAAGGTTGCCTATACGCTGCTTAAAATCGGTTATTCCAAGCTTTGTAAGTATTATTTTAGCTTCATTTTGAACTTCCCATCCGTTACATGCATCCATCTTAGTGTTAAGGTTCATTAAAGCATTTTGAACGGACTCATCCTCTGGATTTTCCTCCATTTTCTCCATAGCTACTTCATATTCTCTTATAACCTTCATAACATCAGTTTCACTTTTAAAAATTTGCTCAAGCACTGTAGCTTCTGGGTCAAATTTAGGATTTTGAGATAAATATTCTATATTCACTTTGTTTCCCTTTAAAATTCTTCCCCCATCAGGAACTTCAAAGCCAGCTATTATTTTTAAAAAAGTTGATTTTCCTGTTCCATTAACTCCTATTAATCCAATTTTATCGCCATCACTTATACCTAATGACACTTTATTAATGAGTATTTTTTCACTATAACTTTTACTCATTTCTTCTATTGTTAATAAATTCATATACATACCATCCTTTTCATGTTCTAACATTAGGGGCATGAGATTAAATGTCCCTACACTTCAATTATACCCAAATAAGCACCCAAGTGATAGTGCAAATTCATCTCCGACAAATTTTTCATTATCTCTAGGGTGTATTTTTAAACAAATATACATTTTTTTTACAAATATTAGTTAACTATTATTAACTTCTGATCCATACTTTCATTACAATAAATAACAACAAACTCATGACTAATGCAGCTCCCATAACTATTGGCATAAATATCTGAAATTGTGCTATAACAATGGCTACAATGTCCTTCCATCCTACACCTTCATCACAATTCAAATCACTATCCTTTATTCTTTCTAGTTCTCTTTCCTGTCTCATATATTCCCCCCTTACTTTGGAAATTCAATATACTATCCTTTTATGCTACCAATCATTACCTTACAGCAAGTGGCAAGCTACAAAATGTTTTCCGCCTACATCTTTATACTGTGGACATTCATTTTTGCACCTTTCCATAGCATATTGACATCGGGTATGAAATTTACAGCCAGAGGGTGGATTTGCCGGACTTGGTATGTCTCCCTTAAGAATAATTCTTTCTCTCTTTAATGTTGGATCTGGTAGAGGCACTGCCGATAACAATGCCTTTGTATATGGATGAAGAGGATTATTATACAATTCATTTTTTGATGCTAATTCCACCAAAGATCCTAGGTACATAACCCCTATTCTATGACTAATATGTTTTACTACACTTAAATCATGCGAAATAAATAAATATGAAAACCCCATTTTTTCTTGAAGATCACACATTAAATTAACTATTTGAGATTGAATGGACACATCTAGTGCTGATACAGGTTCATCAGCAACTATAAATTCAGGATTTAATATAAGAGCTCTTGCTATTCCTATTCTCTGCCTTTGCCCACCTGAAAATTCATGTGGGTATCTTCTTATGTGATAAGGTGCAAGCCCACAAATCTCAAGCACCTCTTGAACTCTATCAGCAATTTCGCTTTTAGGCAATAACTCATGATCTACTAGCGATTCTCCAACTATTTGCCCTATAGTAAGTCTTGGATTAAGAGAACTATATGGATCTTGAAAAATTATTTGCATCTTAGGTCTCATCTTTCTTAAATCTTTTTTCGATAAATCAAATACATTTTGATTTTTAAAATAAACATTGCCTTCTGTTTTGTTTATAAGCCTTAACATAGTTCTACCAACTGTAGTTTTCCCACATCCTGATTCACCCACTAGGCCCAAGGTTTCACCTTTATTTATATATAGAGATACCCCATCTACAGCTTTAACATAACCTACAGTCTTTTTAAGTATTCCACCCTGAATAGGAAAATATGTTTTTAAATTCTCTACTCTAACTATTTCATCGTGCACTTACTTCCCCTCCTTGCATCGCTTCATAGTACAAAATATTTATTAGTTGTTTTGCTCATCATATAAAAAGCAGGCTACCTTATGTCCTTGCCTTATCTCGTAAGTAGGTGGTTGCTTCTTTCTACAAATATCCATAGCTTTCGGGCATCTTGCACAAAAATAACATTCTTCTGGCATATTAATTGGGTTTGGAACCTGTCCGGGTATTGAGTATAATCTATCTACATCTTTATCCAGTGAAGGTTTAGATTTCATTAAGCCTTCAGTATATGGATGCATTGGATTTTTAAATAACTCAATTACAGGTGCTTCTTCAATAACCTTACCAGCATACATTACTACTACATATTCTGCCATTTCAGCAATTACTCCAAGATCATGAGTTATTAGCATTATTGAAGTATTAAGCTTTTTCTTTAGATCCTTCATAATATCAAGTATTTGCGCTTGAATTGTTACATCTAATGCAGTAGTTGGCTCATCTGCTATTAAAAGCTTTGGATTACAAGACACAGCCATTGCAATCATTGCCCTTTGGCGCATACCTCCACTAAGCTCATGAGGGTAACACTTCACTATGTCCTCAGCTCTTGGCACTCCAACTAGCTTTAACATTTCTACCGCTTTTCCCCTAGCCTGGGCTTTATTTAATTTTTGGTGGAGCATTATTACTTCTTCTATTTGATACCCTATAGTGAATATAGGATTTAATGAAGTCATAGGCTCTTGAAATATTACTGCTATGTCATTGCCCCTTATTTTTCTTATTTCATCGCCTTTAAGTTCTAAAATATTTTTATCTTCAAACAGAATTTCGCCTCCAACTATTTTCCCTGGTGGTGACGGAATTAATCTCATTATTGACATTGCCGTAACGCTTTTACCACAACCCGATTCTCCAACTACACCTATTATTTCGCCTTCTCTAATATTAAAACTAACATCATCAACAGCTTTCACAATTCCATCTTCGGTGTAAAAATACGTTTTCAAATTTTTTATCTCTACTAAATTCTTACTCATAGCACCCCTCCTAAACCTTTAGTTTTGGATCGATGGCATCGCGAAGTCCATCTCCAAATAAATTTATACCTATTACCGTTAAGAAGATGCATATACCAGGAGGCGCCCAAATCCAAGGTTCGAATTGTAATATATATGCATTGTTAACTGCCTGAACCATTTGACCCCAAGACGGCGTTGGAGGAGTAACTCCAAGTCCTAGAAAACTTAATGCTGATTCCGTTAGAATTGCACCACCTATACCTAAAGTAGCCGAAACTATAATAGACGCATAGGTATTGGGTAGTAGATGACTAAATATTTTTCTCCTATCCTTAAGTCCTAAAGCTTCTGCAGCCTGCATAAATTCCTGTTCCCTAAGTGATAGTATTTGACCACGAACAATACGGCAAAGGCTTGGCCATCCAAGTAATCCTATAATAAACATAACCACATACATCCTATATTGTGGAGCAACATTTAAATCTGACATTACAGCTGCTAGCATTATAAGTAGTGGCAACCCTGGAAAACATAAGAATACATCAACTATTCTCATTATTATACTATCAACCATTCCACCATAAAAGCCTGCAATTCCTCCTAACATACTCCCAATTAGCACTTCAACAAATACAGCAAGTACTCCTACTGAAAGAGATATTCTACCTCCATACATCACTCTTACTAAGACATCCCTTCCCACATCATCGGTACCCAAAAGATGTTTAAAAGATGGTGAAGCTGATACATTGTATAAATCTATAGTTTCCATTTTATAAGGTGATATTAATGGACCAACTAATGCCATAAGCACCATAAACAACAGTATATACATTCCAAATATAGCTAGTTTGTTCTTTTTTAATCGTTTGCTTATTATCTTCCAAGGGCTTAAAATTTCTTCTTTTTTGATTTCATTGATTTTTGGTTTTACTCCTACTTGCATTTTAACACCTCCTATTTAAGCCTTATTCTCGGATCAACTACGGCATAAGTAACATCTGCAATTAAATTTCCAACCAAAGTTAATACTGCAAACAAGATATTTATTCCCATGAGCAGTGGATAATCACGTCCACTTACTGCAGCAATTTCTATAGGTCCTATACCAGGCCATCCAAAAATGCTTTCTGTAATAAATGCTCCAGAAAATAATAAAGGAAGCCAAAATCCCAGTAAAGTAATAACAGGAATCATTCCATTTCTAAGAGCATGTTTATATATAACCACTTTTTCTTTAAGTCCTTTAGCTCTAGCAGTTCTTATATAATCCTGCCTTATTACCTCTAGCATACTGGATCTTGTGTATCTCATAAGACCTGCTACGCTACTTAAAGTAAGTACAATTAGCGGTAGTATCATATGACGAGCTACATCTAAACCATAGGAAATACCTGCTACTGTACTTCCCGCCGTGCTCATTCCAGAAACCGGAAGTATTTTAAGATCTACAGCGAAAATTTTTATAAGAAGCATACCAAAAAAGAAGGAGGGCATAGAAATACCTATCAGGGCAAACACGGTGAAAAAACCATCAAATTTTGAGTACTGCTTAGTTGCAGAAACTACTCCGATTGGAATTGAAATTAATACACTTAGTATTAATGAGAGTATAGCTAGGTAAAATGTATTCCAAATATATGTGTTCATAACCTTTCCTACTGGCTGTTTAAAGTTAGTAGATTCGCCAAAATCCCCATGAAGTACTCCTCCAGCCCACCTAAGATATTGCTTATATGCTGGTAGATCTAGTCCCATTTGCTGTCTTAATTCTTGTTTTCTTTCTGGTGTTAAATGTGGATCCATTTTACCTGTTAATGCATCACCTGGTGCCAACTGTAATATTAAAAATATTACTATAGATACCCCTATTAAAACTGGTATCATTTGCAGTAATCTTCTAGTTATATACTGCCTCATGACAGTCCCCCTTTATAAACTATGCTTGGTAACCCCAAGCATAGTAAAATATAATTAAAGCATAACCTTTGGTGCTGTGATATTTACCTATTTAGCTTTAGGTTCTATTAATTCTGCATCTGCAATTTGATAAGTAAAATTAACATATGGAGAGATGCTTATACCTTTAACTCTTGAACTTACAGCCCACATCATTTTACATTGATCTAACAAAACATATGGAGCTTCCTCCGTGAAAAGTTTTAACCACTTTTGATATAGTACCTTTCTTTCTTTTACATCAGTAGTATTACGAGCATCTGCCATTAATTTTTCACTTTCTTTATTTACCCAATTTCCTGGATTGTATCCACCGAGCTCTGCTTGCTTTTCTGAGAATAATCCTGATGGATCTGGATCAATACTTAAAGTCCAAGACATATTATACATTTCAAATTTTTGTTCATCAAAAACCTTTGTACACAAAGTGTTAAATTCCATTAATTCAGGAATAACATCTATTCCTATAGCCTTCCAATTCTCTTTTACTATTGGAATTAACATTTCAACATATTTACTTCCTTGATAAGTCATCCAATGGATTTGAAACTTTTTACCATCCTTATATCTAAAGCCATCTTCCTTTTTAATCCAACCAGCTTCTTCTAATAATTTATTTGCTTTTTCGGGATTATATTCATATTTCTTTATATCATCAGTATATGCCCAAGAGACTTGTGATACTGGTGCATTACAAACATCAGCATAACCTTTATATCTAGCATCTATAAATCCTTTTCTATCTAACCCATAGGTAAGTGCTTGACGTACTCTCTTATCTTTTAATTTTTCATTTTTAAGGTTTAAACCTATAAATCCATATCCATTATCCGGAAAAAGTTGCATATCTAAGAATCCTGCACTCTTAAGCATTTGGATATTTTCTGGTGCAGTTGCAATTCTATCAATATCTACTTCACCAGCGGATAGTGATTGAATATTAGTTTGGGCATTGGTAACTTTTAATATTAACTTATTAATCTTAGCCTCACCCTTCCAATAATCAGGGTTTTTCTCAAAATCAGCTTCTTGACCTGCCTTATATGCTTTAAATATATATGGACCACTGCCCATCGGTTTTAAGAATGTTTTTTTTAATTTATCTATATTACCTTTTTCAAATGCATAATAACTCTTGCACATAATTCCATAAATAAAATCAGAACTTAGCGCTGGTGCTTTAACATCTGTTAATGTAAATGAAATTGTATTGTCATCTATAACCTTTATGCCTTTAACAGTTTTAGCATCACCTTTATTGTATTCCTTATACCCAACCAATTTATCTACAGCGTCTGTTCTGGGTCCATCATACTTTGGGTCACAAATAGCTGTATAAGTAAATTCCACGTCCTTTGCAGTTAATTCTTCTCCATTGCTAAATTTAATGCCTTTGTTTAAATGGAAGGTATAGGTTTTGCTATCCTTTGAAATCTCCCATTTCTTAGCTACTTTTTCTATAGGATTTCCTTTCTCATCATTTGTCAATAACCCTTCAAAAACTAATTGAGCAACATAACCATCATCTACTGAACTTTCATATATGGGATTAAACTTTCCTTCTGGTGCTGTAAATCCAATAATTAAAGTATCTTTTCTGTTTTTTGCTGTTTGTGGCACTTTTTCTGGATTTACAGCCGCTATAACTTCTGATCCTTTTAAATCCTTTGCCGCTCCCCCAACATCACTTTTACCACAACCCGATAATACTAGAGCCATTGACATTGCTAAACTTAAACATCCAGCAATTCTTCTTTTCATTGTTTTCCCCCCTTTTTTTATAAACAATTTGATATAACTTAATAATTGTTGTTAATATAACAGTCTTTAATTTCGCTATCAATATAATTATATGTTTCATAAGTATTTTAATATTACACTTTATCAACTTAAAGTAATTATAATATAAAATAGACTCACAATTATTTTAAAAATTGTGAGCCTTTTGTAAATATATTTCTCGTCCATTAAAAAAATCGCCTTTCGGCGACAATTAAATCATCTTTATTTTTTATGTGAAGCTAAAAGTGGATTATTAATTTTCTTTTGTTTAGCTAAACTAATTTGGTATTCTATCAACTTATTTTGTGAATCAATTATTTTGTACTTATAAGATTGAAGCTTAAATCTCATTTCTTTATTTTCTGTTTTTGTTCTTCTATTTTCTTCGATACAACTTTTACTAGTCACTTGCATCACATCTAATTGTTGTTGCATCTCTATATTTTCTTGCTCTAATGTTTTTACATATTCAGTTTTTTCTGTGTTTTTACACTTGTTAAGTAATTCTTGATTATAGTCTTCCAAATGATTTAACTGTTTTTTTAAACCTTCTAACTGCTCAGTCAATTCATTATCATGTTTTTCTAAAGATTCACCCTTACTCAAAAGTTCCTTGCAAAGTGACTTACTTTTAAACATATCATCACCTAAATTTAAAGCAGTTAAAATTGCTGCTGAGGAAGTACTAAGCTTTTCATTATTACCCATTATATTTTTTATTTTTTTATCAACATAACTAGCTACCATATGTAAATATTCTTCTCTTTCATCACCTTTTAAATTATATTCAACACCGTTTATCTTTATTGTTACAACGTTCATCTAAAACACCCTCTTAGACAGATTAGTTAAACTTATTGTACCACAATATAACTTTTAATAAAACCAATTTTTTCAAATTATGCATACAATTAATACAATATTCATTTGTTTTTTGAGATTGCATGAAATGATAAAACCCCCTTATTACTGAGGCCACTGAAAAACTATATGAAAAATCGTCATCGAATTAAAGATGGCGATTTTTTTTATGTAAAAGACTAAAAACAAAAAGGAATTTTAAAAGATATGTCGAATTAGTATAGTAGACTAAAATAAAAGGGGCTATACTATTATGCTAAAAGGACAATTGGAAATAAAAATAAATACATACCATAGCTTATATTCGTTAATTATTCCGGAAGATAACATTTTAAAGCAAATTAATGACCTTGTTGACTTTTCATTTGTTTATGATGAATTGGTGGTTAACTATAGTTCATCTATGGGTAGAGGTGCTATTAACCCCATAATGCTATTTAAATATTTACTTTTGAAAGTAATATATGAATTGTCTGATGAAGATGTTGTTGAAAGAACTCTTTATGATATGTCCTTTAAATATTTTCTAAATTTAGCCCCAGAAGAAACAAATTTAATAAACTCAAGTACATTAACTAAATTTAGAAAGCTTCGCCTTAAAGACATGAATTTATTGGATTTATTAATAAACAAGACTGTAGAACTTGCTATAAAAGAGGGAGTTTTAAAAAGTAAAGCAATAATAGTTGATGCTACGCATACCAAGTCACGTTATAACCAAAAGTCAGCGAGCGAAGAATTATTGAAACGTGCAAAAAACTTAAGAAAAACATTGTATGGAGTACATCCTGGTATTAAAGAAGAGTTACCTAATAAAGTTACAACTGGAGTACTTGAAGATATTCTTGAGTACTGCAAATTATTAATTGATAGCATAAACGAGAAGCCAGAAACTGCAGCAAATCCAGCTGTGAAAACTAAATTAAACTACTTAATGGAAGCTATTAATGATGACTTAGAAAATCTAAAACTATCAAAAGATGAGGATGCAAAAGTGGGGCATAAAACTGAAGATAGTTCTTTTTTTGGATATAAATCACACCTTGCTATGAGTGAAGAACGTTTAATTACAGCAGCTGTTATTACAACTGGCGAAAAAAGTGATGGAAAGGAGCTCATAGCCTTAATAGAAAAAAGCCGTGAGGCTGGTATAGATGTTAATGAAGTAATTGGAGATACAGCTTATTCTGAAATGAAAAACTTAAAATATACAAAAGAAAATAAAATTGTATTAATTTCAAGACTAAATCCTGTAATTTCACAAGGAATGCGAAAAAAAGAAGATGAATTTGAGTTTAATAAAGATGCTGGTTTATTTGTATGTCCGGCAGGCCATATGGCTATTAAAAAAGCAAAACAGGGAAAGAAGAATGTTGGTAAAAATCAAGTGCTAACTTACTATTTTAATGTAGAAAAGTGTAAAAATTGTGTTCATAAAGATGGGTGCTATAAAGAAGGTGCTAAATCTAAAACTTATTCGGTTTCAATAAAGTCAAATACTCACAAAGATCAAATAGAGTTCGAAAAAAGTGAGTATTTTAAAAAACGTGCTAGAGAACGTTATATGATAGAGGCTAAAAACAGTGAACTTAAGCACCAGCATGGCTATGATGTAGCAACATCGTCAGGTTTAATTAGCATGCAAATGCAAGGTGCGTTATCAATCTTCACTGTGAATCTAAAGAGAATAATCAAGTTGAAAGGCATGAAATAAGGCTTTTTTAACTTAAATATAAAAATATAAAAAGAAAAAGCATGAAACATCCAAAAATATGGGTATTTCATGTTTTTTCTGTTCAAGCCTAAAAAACTTACTGAAAAGAGAGTGCTTTTTTCAGTGGCCTCTTATTACTAAGGGAGTTTTAATTTATTCTCATTATCTAAGTTCAGCACCTAATTTATGCTCTAGAGATCTTAATATCTTTTCATGCACCTTGTTTACTTCTTCATCTGTTAATGTCTTGTCCGAGCGTCTATATACTATAGCATAGGCTATACTTTTCTTTCCTTCTGCTATTTGTTTCCCCTTATACACGTCAAATAACTTAACACTTTCTAAAATATTTCCACCTTGCTTTACAATTATATCATCAATGTCTTGAACTAGAACCCTCTCATCAACTATAAGTGCAATATCCCTTGTTACAGCTGGAAACTTTGGAAGTGCTTTATATTTCTTATTTAAGTCAGCATATTTATATAATATATCTAAGTTTAATTCTGCTATATAACATCTTGGCTGCACTTCATAGTTCTCCGAAACACTCGGATGAATTTCTCCAACCACACCTATAAATTCTCTCTTTACATATAGGTTTGATGTTTTTCCTGGGTGATAAGTTGGATTTTCACTTTCTCTTTTAAATGATGTATTTTTCATTCCCAAAATATCTAATACATTTTCCACTACACCTTTTAAATCCAAATAATCAGCATTTCCATACATTCCTATAGTTAATATATTTCTTTCCTCTGGAAGCTTATCTGCATCTTCATTTGGTATATACACCTTACCTATTTCGAATAACCTAGCTTCTTCATTATTCCTTGAATAATTCCTTGATAAACATTCCATCATAGATGCTATAGTTGTAGTTCTCATTATACTATAATCTTCTCCTAAAGGATTTTTTATAGTAACTACTTTTCTTGACTCACTATCTTCTGGAACTAAAATTTTATTAAATATTTTAGGACTTACAAAAGAATAACTTATGGATTGATTAAGTGCACTGCCAATTAAAGAAAGCACTACTTTATCTTCTAACTTTTGCTTTTCACTTTTCCCACTTTTTGAAGTTTCACAATTAGGAATAGTAGATGGTATGTTATCATAACCATACATTCTAGCTATTTCCTCTGCGACGTCTTCTCTAATGTTAATATCAGACCTAAACGTAGGTACATGTATAACTAAAAAATCCCCTGTTATTTCTGTAGCAAGTTCTAACCTATCAAGGTATATTTTCATATTGGGCATAGATATATTAGTTCCTAAAAATTTATTAATCCAATTTGCATCTACTTCTAAAGTATGAGATTTAACTTTACTCGGATATACCTCAGTGCATCCGTCCATTATTTCACCCGCACCTAATTCTTCTATTAAATGACAAGCTCTATCCATTGCCATTTCAGCCATATTAGGATCTAAATCTTTTTCAAATTTAGAAGATGCATCGGTTCTTAAAGATAATTTCTTAGAAGCGAGTCTTATATTAACCCCCTTAAAGTTTGCACTCTCAAATATTATGCTTGTGCTGTCTTCTTTAATTTCTGAATTTAAGCCTCCCATAATGCCTGCAATTGCTATTGTTCTATCTCCATCTTTAATAGTTAAAATGCTTTCATCTAAATCTCTTTCTATCTCATCCAAGGTAATAAATTTTTCTCCGTTACCCGCTCTTTCTATCACTATATCATTAGTCGTAATTTGCCTAGCATCAAATGCATGCATAGGTTGACCAAGCTCTACCATAACGAAGTTTGTGATATCCACTATATTATTTATAGGTCTAATTTCTGCTTCTATAAGTCTTTCCTGCATCCATTGTGGAGAAGGCTCAATTTTTACATTTTTTATACCCTTTAACATATATCTTCTGCAAAGTTCATCATTAATATGAACCTTATAAAGGTCTTCCACATTATCCTTGCAGGTAGCTTTATAATCAAGTGCTGGTTTTCTATACTGCGTGCCTAAAGTTGCAGCCGTTTCTCTAGCTATTCCTAGAATACTTAAGCAATCTGCTCTGTTTGAAGTTATTTCAAAATCTATTAGTACACTTTGAAGATTTAATACTTCTTTTATGTCTTTTCCAATGATGGTATCGCTTGGAAGTATCATTAGTCCATCAACTGGTTCATCAACTGCAATTCCAAGTTCTTCCTCAGAGCAGAACATACCATTTGAAACTATTCCACGGAGTTTACCTTTTTTTATTTTTAGTCCTCCATGTAACGTTGATCCGTGAAGTGCTACTGGTACTATATCCTGTTCTTTCATATTAGTAGCTGCTGTAACGATTTGTGTCGGCTCGTCTAATCCTATATTTACTTGACATATAACTAATTTCTCAGCATCCGGATGTTTTTCTATTTTTATTATTTTCCCTGTAACAACCTTCTCAATTTCAGCACCTGATATAATAACCTCTTCTACTTTTGAACCAGACATGGTTAACTTATCTCCAAGCACCTTTGGTGAAATATCTATATCTACATAATCTTTAAGCCATTTAACTGGAACTTTCATTTTATATCCTCCTAGAATTTGTATAGTATTAAATCATCTTCTGCGAAGCTGCATTATTATTTATATTTTAGAATTGTTTTAAAAATCTCATATCACTTTCATAAAGTGCTCTAATATCGTCTATTCCGTATTTTAACATTGTAATTCTATCAAGGCCAAACCCGAAAGCAAATCCGCTATAAACTTCTGGATCAATCCCACAATTTCTTAAAACGTCCGGATGAACCATGCCACAACCTAAAAGTTCTATCCAGCCGCTACCGCCGCAAACCTTGCACCCTTTACCATTGCACACAAAACAAGTGGCATCCATCTCAGCTGATGGCTCTGTAAAAGGAAAATGATGTGGTCTAAACTTTGTTTCCATTTCGTCCCCGAACATTTTTTGCGTAAATAATTCTAGCGTCCCTTTTAAATCAGCAAAGGTAATTCCCTTATCTACTATAAGCCCTTCAATTTGATAAAATATTGGTGAATGAGTAGCATCTGCTGCATCGGATCTATAAACTTTACCTGGCGCTATCATTTTTATAGGCGGTTTCTGAAGCTCCATAGTTCTTATTTGTATTGGTGAAGTTTGGGTTCTTAAAACTATATTATCATTTATGTAAAAAGTATCTTGTTCACCTCTTGCCGGATGATTTTTAGGTATGTTTAATGCCTCAAAGTTATAATAATCTCTTTCTACCTCAGGGCCCTCTTCAATAACAAATCCCATAGATAAAAATATTTCATTAACTTTTTCAAGTGTTAACTCTAACGGATGTCTTTTACCTACTGTTTGTTTTTTCCCTGGCATAGATATATCTATAACTTCACTTTTTAGCTTCATTTCTTTTTCATTGTTTTTTAATGTATCTGAAGCTTTATCTATAAGTGTCTCTATATCCACTCTTACTTTATTTGCTAATTTTCCAACAATTGGTCTTTCTTCATTTGATAACTGTCCCATGCCTCTTAATATTTGCGTCAATTCACCTTTTTTGCCCAAATATTTAACTCTGATATTTTCTAATTCTGTTTTAATAGCAGCTCCTTTTAATTCTTCTAAAACTGCAGCTTTTATCGTTTCTAACTTTTCTTTCATAATGAATGCTCCTCTCATATTTTGATAATTCTTTATAAAACAAAAAAAACCATCCCCAATAAAGGGACGGAAAATCCGCGTTACCACCCTAATTGACTAAAAACAGTCCTCTTAGATAAATTTATCGGTTTTACCCGCTATCGGCTACTTTTTTTCACCATTAGAACTCTGGAGTGAACTTGGATATAAAAATTTCTTAATGAAGCTCTCAGTCTAAGGCTTCTTATCCCTGTAAGTATCTTTATATTTACTTTCTCCGTCACAGTTTATTATTAATTTATGGTAGTATACAAAATATTATAACCACAACTACAAAAAAATTCAACTATGAATTTAAAAATCATATATTATTTTTCTGTCTTACGACTTCATACATCATAATTGATGCAGCTACAGCTGCATTTAAAGATTCTGCACCACCAGGCATGGGAATTTTAATTTTCAAATCACATATCTCATAAACTTCGGCGCTTATTCCATTTCCTTCATTCCCAACTGATATAATAACTTTCTCTCTAAGATCTACATTATAGAAGTTTTTATCAGTATCCAATGAACTAGTAACTAGCTTAAATCCAGCGCTTCTAAGCTTTTGAACCACCGATAGATCACTATCGCAAATAACGGGTATTTTAAAAATAGAACCCATTGTGGATCTTAAAGTTTTTTCATTATAGATATCTACAGTTCCTTTTGTAATTATAACTCCTAGTGCTCCCGCCGCATGAGCTGTTCTAATTATAGTTCCCATATTACCTGGATCTTGTATTTTATCAGCTAACATATAGAAGCCATGATCATATTTAATCTCTACCGGTTTATTTCTAACTGTAGCAATAATCCCTTGCGGATTATCCGTATCGCAAATACTTTTAAATAAACTGTCACTAACACTATAAACTTTAGTATCCTTCTGTAGCTTGTTTTTCATACAAGAGTTTTCATATTTTGAATCTCCTCTAGCGCTTATAAAAATGTGCACCACTTCAAAACCAGAATCCAAAGCTTCTTCTACAAATCTGAAACCTTCAACTAAAAACATATTACTGTCTTTTCTATATTTCTTTTCTTTTAACTTTTTGATATCTTTAATCAATAAATTATCCTTACTTTGAATATGCTCCAAACTGAATGCTCCTTATTTAACTAGATTTTCCAACTTATTTAATTCTTCAATATTACCTATTGCAACAATAATATCACCTGGTTCAACAATATTATCAGCTGCTGGAGCAACATCAATATCATTGTTTCTTTTTATAGCCATTACATTTATACCATATTGAGCTCTTATATTTAATTCTCCCAGGGTTTTATTATGCCATTCTTCAGGACTAATAACTTCAGCTATACTATAATCAGGAGATAATTCAATATAATCTAATATATTTGATGATACTAAGTTATGAGCAACGCGTACACCCATATCTCTTTCCGGAAAAACTACTCTGTCTGCACCTATTTTATATAATACTTTAGCATGCAGGGCATTAGTCGCTTTTGTTATCACATATTTTACTCCTAATTCTTTAACTAAGAGTGTTGCCAAAATGCTAGATTGGATATTAGAACCTATACTAATGACTGCACAATCAAAATTACGAATTCCAAGAGCCCTTAAGCTATTTTCATCATTCGCATCAGCTTGAACTGCATGAGTTACATTATCCGAAATATTTTGAACTACATCTTCATCAAAATCAACTGCTAATACATCATTTCCCAAAGAATATAATGTTTCAGCAACGGATTCTCCAAATCTTCCGAGACCTATAACAATAAACTGTTTTTTACTCATTAACCCCACCCCTATCCAATTAAAATTTTGCCTTCTGGGTATTTTATATTTCCCGATTTACTTTTTTTATTTTTAGCTAATGCTAGTATTATAGTAAGTGGTCCCACTCTCCCTGCATACATGGTAAGTAATATTATTACCTTTCCTACAAATGTTAATTTTGTAGTTAATCCAAGTGTTAATCCAACTGTAGCAAATGCTGAAGTAGCCTCATACAAAAAGTATTCAAAAGGAATATTCGGGTTCTGTGTAATAGATAATATCATGGTAACTGATATAACAATTGTTAGGGAAATAAGTGATACTGCAAACGCTTTATACACAAATTCTTTGCTTATGCGCTTTTGAAATATTTCAGTATCTTCTCTTCCTCGAACCACAGACACTATAGTCATAAAAATCACAATGGCAGTAGTCGTTTTTATTCCACCCGCTGTTGATCCAGGCGATCCTCCAATAAACATTAAAATTATTGTTAAAAACTTTCCCGCCGTGGTCATTTTACCGAGTGGTATAGAATTAAACCCTGCTGTTCTTGGGGAAACTGATGCAAAAACGGAAGATAAAAATTTGCCCTTAATAGACATTCCTTGCATAGTGTCAGCATTATTCATCTCAAAAATATACATAAGTATTGCCCCTAAAACAACCAATGCTATCGTCGAGTAAATAACTATTCTAGCATGGAGTGACAATCTTTTTGTTCCCTTGCAATTATAAATTTCTACCCAAACATAAAATCCTAACCCACCTATTATTATTAATGCTGCAATTGTTAATATTACTACAGAATTACTAGCATAAGCAGTGACACTATTAAAGTTTCCAATCAAATCAAACCCAGCATTGCAGAACGCAGACACCGAATGGAACACGCTATAATAAATCCCTTTGGCAATTCCAAATTCAGGAATAAATTGTGTTGAGAATAACACCGCACCTGTTATCTGAACATAAATCGTAAATATCAATACATATCTGACCATTTTCACTAACCCTTGTAATGAGTTTACATTCATAGCTTCCTGCATCACTAGTCTTTCCTTTAATGTTATTCTTTTCCCTAAAATTAAAAAAACTAAAGTAGCTACAGACATAAATCCAAGTCCACCTATTTCTATAAGTAACATGATCACTGTTTTGCCAAAATATGTCCAATATGTTCCCGTGTCTAGTACTATAAGTCCCGTAACACACACAGCAGATGTAGAGGTAAATATACAATCTATGAAAGGCGTAATTTTACCACTTTGCGAAGCTATAGGTAGGCTTAATAGTATAGCCCCTATGACTATGACTATAGCAAACCCTAATGCAAGTATCCGAACAGGAGTATATATGCTTTTCTTTTTAAGATCTTTAATATCTAATTTCAAATTATTCACCTCTAAATTTTCAACTATGACGTTTTACTAATTATATCACTTTACATGTTTTTGTCAAAAATGCAATAAAAAATGCAGCCATATGGCTACATTTTTGAATAAATAATTTTTATGCTTGTAATTGTTTTTTTGCAACTTCTACTAATTCAGCAAAAGCTTTTGGATCATTTATTGCAATTTCAGAAAGCATTTTTCTGTTAATATCTATGCCTGAAAGTTTCATTCCATTCATGAATCTTGAATATGAAAGGTCATTTAACCTTGTAGCAGCATTGATTCTAGCTATCCAAAGTTTTCTAAAATCTCTTTTCTTTAATTTTCTTCCGATATAACCATTTCTAAGTGCTCTCATTACTGCTTCATTAGCTGTTTTAAATAACTTACTTCTACCACCATAGTAGCCTTTTGCAAGCTTTAATACTTTTTTATGGTTTTTACGAGAGTTAACTGCTCGCTTAATTCTTGCCATTTAATATACCTCCTAATCACCATTCAATTATAAGTATGGTAACAATTTCTTCATCGATTTTATTTGAGTTGTTGAAACATATGCTGTTTTTCTAAGGTTTCTTTTTCTTTTCGGGCTTTTCTTTGTTAATATATGACTTGTAAAAGCTTTAGCTCTTTTTAACTTACCTGTTCCTGTTTTCTTAAATCTTTTTGCTGCGCCTCTATGTGTTTTCATTTTAGGCATAATAAAATTCCTCCTCTCAGTTATGCTTTTTTGGGAGCTAAAATCATTATCATATTTCTTCCCTCTTGTCTCGCTGGTTTTTCAACAATATAAACATCACCGATTTTTTCTACAAAAGATTTTAATATCTTATGTCCTACTTTTGAGTTTTCAATTTCTCTACCTCTAAATCTTACGGTTATCTTTACCTTATCTTCATCTAACAAGAATTTTTTAGCATTACTAGCCTTAATTGCAATATCATGATCTTCTATTGTTGCACTTAATCGTATTTCTTTAAGATTAACAACTTTTTGTTTCTTTTTAGCTTCTTTTTCTTTTTTCTGTTGTTCATAGATAAACTTACCAAAATCCATTATTCTACATACTGGAGGTTTCGCGGTAGGAGACATCATAACTAAATCTAAATCTTTCTCTTCCGCAAGATTCAACGCATCTTTAGTATTCAAAATACCTAATGCAGAACCATCAGCTCCAATAACTCTTATTTCTCTAACTCTGATTTCTTCATTCATCATGAAATCTTTGTTTTTACTAATAATTTTCACCTCCTAAGTGTATTTAGATAAAAATATAATATTTAAACAATTAAAAGGACGACAAAATGCCGTCCCTAATAGTAACAAATTTAAATTACTAATTAACCTAACTAGCATTACTGTTAGGTGAGAAACGGCTGTTTCTTCTTGTAAAAGATAACTCTATTATATTAAAATATTTTTTATATTTTCATTCACAACAATTCAAAGTATACTATCTAAATATTTGTTTGTCAATACTTTTTTATTTATTTTATTCACATATCAATGTGCCTTACTACCATACAAGGGTTTCTTTTTTTATCTCTTCACATTTAAGACATTTATCACAATAATAGACCCTATCTGCAAAAACCTTGTTTATCGTTTGTATTAGTTCTTTATTTTTACAATGTTCTACACAGTGTATAATTACTTTTTTAGGAGCATTGGTTATCATAGTGCTAATAATAAGTTCCTCTCGATTTTCTTTTGAATCAAATTTAACATCTGGTAACTCCATCATCATATTTCCTACTAAATCATTACCTTCTTCATCTGTTAAACGATAATTTCCGTTTTTTTCAATTAAAATATTAATCTCATCTACCTTACTATCCTGAACATCAACAAAGTATTTAAGCAATTTTATAAACTCATTATATTCTTTCTCTACCATATACTCTTCCACAACTTTATCCACTATGCACTCTAAATCTCCCTTTAGCTCTTTTGTCCTAAAGGTTAAAAATCCACTTATATTAATTTCATTATTTTCTTCTATACATTTAGTTATCTTATCAATTATACTATTTTTCCTATTCATACAATATACTCCATTAGGTCCGGATATTTCGCCCTCGCTACTCAAATATTCTTGTATCTTAGGTTTAATTTGTTCTATTTCATCATATTGCAGAAAAAAATAAGATTCATCTAAAAATTTTTTGAGTCCTTTTTTACAAAATTCCATTATAACTATTTTATATAACATGTTTGCAACATGCAAATTAAATGTTTTGATACCAGCATCGCTTAAGTTGTCATCATCACAAAAAAACTTTACTACGTGAGTATCCCCTATTATATTTTCCGATATACCTGAAAAGTTTTTTTTATCTTCAAAACACTTCTTAATGTCTTTAATTTCATCAATAATACATTCCACACTCCTATTATATACAATAGTTAATAAAAGCATTTCGCACACTCCTTTCTCACTAAGATAGTATGTGTGTAATATTAATGTATATGCAAAATAGATTAAACAATTATCGACATATTGCAATTTGTGATAGCTTTGTGTTATAAAATAAACATAAGAAAATAAATATTAAATAGGAGTATTGTAATGAAAAATATTATTGTTGATTTTAGAATTCATAATGAAGAAAAAGAATATTTAGTTTCTAGAGGATATAACTTGCTTATTTGCCCACCTAGCAACATTTTATACGAGGCTGTATGTGGTCACCCTGATATGCTTATGCATATTTTAGGCAAAGATATTATAGTTCATAAAGACATGGATAATGAATTCATACTGAGCTTAATTTTGTTAAATTATAAAGTTTATAAATCAAATTCAACTTTAAAAGATAAATACCCTTATGACATATGTCTCAATTCATTAAGCCTAGGCAATCTTTTTATTCACTCATTTAATTTTACTGATACTAATCTTTTGTCACTATTAAAAACAAGAAAATTAATAAACGTTAAGCAAGGTTATACAAAATGTTCTACTTGCATTGTAAATGATCATGCAGTCATAACTAGTGATGTTTCTATCGCTAAGGCTTTAAGCATTGAAAAAATAGATATTTTATTAATTCCACCTGGTGATATTATCCTTCCCGGGCTTAACTACGGTTTTATAGGTGGCGTAACAGGTCTTATCGAAGATAATGTCTTAGCTTTTTATGGTCACTTAGATCATTATTTGTATGGGAAAGAAGTATTAAATTTTTTAAATAAGCATAAGGTAGAACCTGTATTTTTGAGAAATGGAAAACTAATCGATAGAGGTAGTATTTTTAGAGTCTAACGAATCCAAAATATACTGAAATAAAAAAAGCAGTCTAAATACTGAAATATCAGCATTTAGACTACTTTTTATTGTTTTGGAGGCGCCACCCGGATTTGAACCGGGGAATAAAGGTTTTGCAGACCTTGACCTTACCGCTTGGCTATAGCGCCATTATTCATAATTATAGTTGGAGCGGAAGACGAGATTCGAACTCGCGACGTTCACCTTGGCAAGGTGACGCTCTACCACTGAGCCACTTCCGCAACACTGGTGGCTAGACCAGGAATCGAACCAGGGACACGAGGATTTTCAGTCCTCTGCTCTACCGACTGAGCTATCCAGCCTTAATAATTTTCAAATTTACTAAATTCAAATGGCGACTCAAAAGGGACTCGGACCCTCGACCTCCGCCGTGACAGGGCGGCACTCTAACCAACTGAGCTATTGAGCCATATGTGGTGGGAACAACAGGGTTTGAACCTGTGACCCTCTGCTTGTAAGGCAGATGCTCTCCCAGCTGAGCTATGCTCCCACATATCTTTATCAGACTAGTACAGTTTACATCATTTCATAAAACTTGTCAACAACTTTATGTATTAACTGTTTTTTCACTTTACTGATAACTTCCTCGTCCATGTGTACTTTGTGAGTACTTTATTATATTATAAGATTTTCTTACGGCTGTCAACCATAAATATGGTGAATATTCACGTATATTTAAATTATACTCCCTATTTATCGAATTTACTCCACTTTGCTACGATTTGAAACATATATTACTATAGAATATAGTTTGTGTATTGCTTTCTATAAAAAGCAATACCACATATACTATATTCTCTTTAACCAAAGCTGCATTTTTATCTATGAATTAGCTTCTTTAAGTAATTGCCCAATTTCTTCATGATTAAATTCATAATTTTCATTACAAAAATGGCATTTAAGTTCTTCGGTTTTACCATCATTATATAATTCTTCTAAATCCTTTTTACCTATACTTATTAAGGCCCTCTCAACCCTTTCCTTGCAGCAATCACATTTATACGTCGGCTTAACCTCTTCATGTATTTTAAGTTCCATATCTTCAAAAATAAATTCCAAAATTTCTTCGATGTTCATCCCTTTTGCTATTAATTCAGTTATAGATGGAATTTCTTCAAGTCTATACGTTATTATATCAGCTAAAAATTCGTCTGCACCAGGCATCATTTGGATTATAAAACCTCCTGAAGCTTTAATGCTCATATCCGTGTCAACTAAAACTCCGAGTCCCACAGCAGACGGCGTTTGCTCTGATACAGTAAAGTAATAAGCTAAGTCATCCCCAATTTCACCTGTACAGATTGGCACTTGACCTATGTACGGTTCCTTTAGTCCCATATCTCTTATAATCCTTAAATAACCATCCGTACCAACGGCAGCACTTACATCAAGTTTCCCCTGTTTGTTTGCAGGCAAATCTACATTAGGGTTTCCTATGTACCCTTTTACACTTACATCAGCATGTGCAGTTACTACCACGCCTCTCGCTTCTCCTCCGCCATCAATTTGAAGTGTTAAACTATCTTGCTGCGACTTTAACATGCTTCCCATAAGAGTACCAGCCGTTAGCATCCTACCAAAAGCAGCTGCTGCCGTGGGTGCACACAAATGCATAGAAACTCCCTCATTTACTAAACCCGTAGTTATTGCTGCGACTATTCTAACCTGGCCTTCCTTTGCAGTAGCTCTAACCAATTTATCCATATACTAGCCTCCTGTAAACTATTTTTGTTTTTTACTTCTTAAGTACATAACATATTCGCTCTGTGATTTTACTTACTACTTTATCTTCATAGTTATCCATCTTTTTAATTATTTCGAACCCGATTTCTTTTATAACACTTTCTACATATTCTTCTTTATAAGCCCTTTCAGAGTGTTGCTCATCAAAGCGTCTGAACACTTGTCCTTCTTTTACAAAAAAAGTTAAATTCATTTGCACTATATCATTTTCTAAATAATTTTCCCAAATATACACTACATCATCACTATCGTAATTATAAATATTATTACCAAGCACATTGGTAAGTTTATAATAAGAGTTAATATCAAAGATGAATAACCCATCCTGTTTTAATAAATCATAAGCGCCTAATAAATACTTTTTAAAATTTTCTTTTTTTAATATATAGTTGCTAGAATCTAAGCAGCAAGTTATAAGGTTAAAAGTATTATCTAAATTCAATTCACAAACATCTTGGCATACAAATTTTGCTCCTACCCGAGCATCCCTCATCTTTTTCTCTGCTTGACTTAACATATCACAAGATAAATCAACTGCCCAGGTGTGCTTAAACTCATTTGCAATTTCTATAGTAAGATTTCCTGTACCACAGGCTAAATCTAAATAACTCTCCATATCTAAGTGATACTCTTTGCAAATACATAATATTTGGGAAGCCCATGTTTTATATTCAATATCAGAATTGATTAATTCATCATATATACAAGCAAACTCTTTGTAACAGTTCATATTAACATTTCTCCTTTATATTCCTCTTAATACTATAATGGTATATAATATACTAACCTATATACCAAATATTGTCCAAATTAATTTGCTTAATATCTTTAAAAATCTTTGTTTTTAGGGAGATTTATGGCTTTCTTTCTTTTTGTCATTAAGCCTCCAATTCTTCCTGTTTCTTCTGCTGTTAATCCACTCCAACCATCAACATCTATCTTTTCTGTTAATCCTAATTCTTCCGCTATTTCATATTTTAACGATTCTCTTAGCATTTCGTTTTTAGTTAACTCTTTATTTGTTCTTAATTTAGCTTTTATAACTTTTTTCAAAGGTGTTTTACCCATCATATACCTCCTGATTATAATTGTAATATCTTATATTTTTTACAATTCGAGGTTTTTTTATTCATAATAAAAAATAAATATTACCCGTTATTTAATCATAATATGATTTAAATTACAGTTTTATAAATATACCCATTAAATTATACCTTGCTGATTTTCAGTTTTTTTTTTTAAAGTATATATATTTTTACATATGGGCTATATAATATAATCTAATGAAGAAAAATATTTTAGTGATAATTTATGTGTTTCCTAATTCATTATGAAGAATATTACGAAATGCTTCACTAAAAGCGATCTAAATTAATAACTATATAGTATAAACTACTAGGAGGTAATCTTATGAGTATTTTTAAAGGTTCTGGTGTTGCAATAGTCACTCCGTTTAATGAAAGAGGCGTAGATTTAAAAAAACTCGAAGAATTAATAGAATGGCATATCAAAAGCATGACAGATGCTATTGTAGTATGTGGTACTACAGGTGAAGCTTCTACTATGACAGAGCAAGAAAGAAAAGAGACTATAAAATTTGTAGTTGATCTAGTTAATAAGAGAATTCCAGTAATCGCGGGCACAGGAAGTAACAATACTGCCGCTGCAATAAGTATGAGTAAATGGGCAGAAAAAATAGGAGTAGACGGATTACTTGTAATTACGCCTTACTATAATAAGACTACTCAAAAAGGCTTAGTTGAGCATTTCAAGGCAATTGCAAATAGTGTAACTACACCAATAATAATATACAACGTTCCTTCGAGAACAGGTCTTAATATTACTCCAAACACACTTCTAAAATTATGCGAAGTACAAAACATTGTAGCAATTAAAGAAGCGAGCGGCGATATAAGTCAGATAGCACAGATTAAAGCACTCTGCGGAGATAGAATAGATATCTATTCAGGTAATGACGACCAAGTTATACCTATACTTTCCTTAGGAGGTATCGGAGTTATATCTGTTCTTTCAAATATAATTCCTACAGTGATTCATAACATGTGTGAATTATATTTAAAAGGCGAGCATGCAAAAGCTCTAAAAATACAATTGGAGTATCTTCCTCTTAATGGCTCTATATTCATAGAAACTAATCCTATCCCTGTAAAAACAGCTATGAATCTTATGGGAATGGAAGTCGGGGCTTTAAGACTACCACTATGTGAAATGGATGAAATAAATTTACAGATTCTAAAAAAAGAATTAAAAGCATATAATATCCCTTTAAAGGAGGAAATCAAATGATTAAAATGCTTCTAAATGGCTGCAATGGAAAGATGGGCAAAGTTATTTCTGAAATGGCTAAAGCATCAACAACGATTTCAATTGTTGCAGGTGTTGATAAAAATTCATTTAATTTAGGCTATACATGCTATGACAGCATACTTGAATGTGAAAATGATATAGATGTGATTTTAGATTTTTCAAGGCCAGATGCTTTAGATTCCTTATGTAAGTATTCTAAAGAGAAAAATATCCCTATTGTGTTCTGCACTACTGGTTACACGCAAGAACAGTTATCTAAAATTAGTTCCCTCAGCACCGAAATCCCAGTATTCCACTCTGCAAATATGTCTATAGGTATAAATGTTGTTAATAATATACTTAAAAGCATAAGCAATATGCTTTACAAGGATTTTGACATTGAGATAATTGAAAAGCATCATAATCAAAAAGTCGATTCCCCTAGTGGTACCGCTTTACTCCTTGCAAATACAATTAAAGATTCTATAGATGACGAAACCACCTTTGTCAAAGGACGTGATGGTTTAAGTAAAAGACAACCTAATGAAATAGGGATTCATGCTATCCGTGGTGGAAGTATTATAGGTGATCATGAAGTCATATTTGCAGGAAAGGGAGAATGTATTGAAATTAAGCATACTGCAATATCAAGAGATGTTTTTGCAATAGGTGCACTTAAAGCCTGCGAATATATATACGGAAAAGAAAAAGGTCTATATAGTATGGATGATGTAGTTAATATGTCAATATAACGACAGTTCAGAAGGAAAGTCTCCCACTACTACACGCTGGAGTTACGTGCCCTAACAAATAAAAAACTTCAGCGGGAGTACAAATCTTCTTCTGAAGTCGTTAATACAGCTCCGCAGGAGATGATTTAGCCTTTAAACTAGAAAAGCAACCTTCAAAGTATTAAATACTTAAATAGGTTGCTTTTCTAGTTCAATATTTTTAAAAATTACTTAGGTAATGATTTAATCCACTTTTCCATTCTATTTAAAGCCTCTTTTAACACTTCCATACTATAAGAATATGATATCCTTATGAAACCTTCTCCTCCGGTGCCAAAAGCCGAACCAGGCACAACAGCGACCTTGCCTTCATTCAACAGTCTGTTGCAAAACTCTTCGCTACTCATAGAAAATTTTGTTATAGAGGGAAATATATAAAAGGCCCCTTTAGGAATAGTTGTATCCATTCCCATTTGCTTCAACCTTTTATATACATAATCTTTTCGCCTCTCAAACTCCACTTTCATATTATTTACATCATTCATGCTGGAAAGTAATCCTTCGCACGCACCCCATTGAGATATTGAGGCTGCACAAGAAACATTATACTGATGTACTTTCATTATATTATCCATGATATATTTGCTAGCACAAACATATCCAACTCTAAGTCCTGTCATTGAAAACATTTTAGAAAATCCACCCACCAAAATTACTTTATTCCTTAATTCATCAATTTGAGCTAATGAATAGTATTTTTCATAACATAATGAGCTATAAATTTCATCACTTATTATGTAAATATTTTTTTCTTTTAGAATTTGAAAAAGTTTATTTCGCTCGAATAATGTTAATGTTGCTCCAGTAGGGTTAGACGGATGTGACATCACTAAAATCTTAGGATTTTCTTCATTAATAAGTTTATTTAATGTTTCAAAATTAATAGTAAAATCACTGTTAAGCTTATAATTAACTACTTCTGCTCCAAAAATCTTTACACAGCTCTCATAAGCTGGATAAGCTGGAGTCGGTACCAGCACTTTGTCTCCAACATTTAAAAATGCTGCAAATGTGCATAGAAGTGCCTCACTTCCACCAACAGTCACAGTTATTTCATCAGCTGAATAGTTGATGCCTGTGCCGCATAAAAAATTAGAAATCTCATGTCGTAGCTCCGGAATACCTGCATTAGTTGTATACTCAGTTTTATTTTCATTAATAGCTTGGATCATGGCTTTCTTAATATTTTTAGGCACTGGAAAATCAGGTTGACCAAGAGTCAGTGAAATCGCCCCTTCAACTTGTGGAACCTTATTAAAAAATTTTCTAATTCCAGAAATCTCTACATTGCTTACATTTTTTGAAAATAAATTATTCATAACATCATCCTTTTCAATGTGTTTGTGCTTTCAATTATTTGCATTATAAGTATTTTACTATATAATAGAATAAAAATCAGTATTTTTTAAATTGTTCTAGGATAATGCTAATATTTATGGTGTAATCGAAATTAAATGCATAAAAATGAAAATTTGGCTTAATACTTATAATACGAAAGGAGATTAACTATGAACTATGATTTAACCGACCCTTATGAAATTGCAAGATACATAAAAGAAGCTAAAAAGGCAACTCCACTTAAACTCTATATTGATGGAGATTTATCACAATGCGAATTTGGCAATATAGAAAGTTTTGGTAACGGAAGCTTTTATATCCTTTTTGGAGAAAGTAATGAGGTATCAGATTTTCTAATAAAGTATAAAGACAGAATCAAAAAATCCAAACTTGAACAAGACAGACGAAACTCTGCTATTCCTTTGATAGATTTAAAAAATATCGATGCAAGAATTGAACCAGGTGCAATTATACGCGACAAGGTTACCATAGGTAAAAATGCCGTTATAATGATGGGTGCCATAATTAACATAGGTGCTGAAATTGGTGATGAAACTATGGTAGATATGAACGCTGTTGTTGGTGCCAGAGGTAAACTCGGTAAAAGAGTTCATTTAGGTGCAGGTGCAGTAATCGCAGGAGTGTTAGAACCGCCAAGCAAAAGTCCTTGTGAAATTGGAGACAATGTACTAATTGGAGCCAATGCTGTAATTTTAGAAGGAGTAAAAATCGGGAATAATTCTATAGTGGCAGCAGGATCTGTAGTTGTAAATGATGTTCCTGAAAATGTTGTAGTTGCTGGAACACCCGCAAAAATAATAAAAAACGTGGATAGTGGAACTAAAGAAAAAACTAAACTACTTGATGATTTAAGAAAATAACAAAAATTAAAGAGCATATATTACTACAAATGCAATTCACTTTGCTAAGTAATTCTAAATTAATTTTAATTACTAGAGCTTGTTCATATGCATTTTACGTAATATATGCTCTTTATAACCCTATTGAAGAAAAAAGATTCATTCTACATATCTATACTATATAACGTCTAGAGCTTCAAGGTCATGCTCTTCATCAATCATATCCGCTTCTACAGTGCCCTCACCATCTTTAGCAACCTTTTCCATCTTTGATATAGAGACTTCATATGCCACTTTCTTTATAACTTCGTCATCTGATAATTTCTTTTGATATTCTCTACTCTGAAGTCTTCCCCATATTCTTATATTATCTCCTACTTCAAGACTTTTACAAAACCTAGAATTTCGTCCCCAAGCAATTGTAGGTATATAATCAGATTTATTATACAATCTGTTAACTGCTAAAAGCATGTCCGCAATCTCTCTCCCAAACGGAGTTGTCCTATACACTGGACTCTTGCAAATATATCCATCTAAAAATATTTGATTTGGATTCTTACTGTGTTCTTCACAAATTTTAATATCTCTAGCAAATACCGTTAATATTAATCGGTTAGATCCGTCAACGAATTTATTGTAAGATCTAAGTTGACCTTCAACTATAAACTCATTTCCTATTGTAATATTCATACCTGCAATTAATCTTTCAGAAATTGTTATAGTTAAAATATCTGTTGTTTCACTAAGTCTCCAAACCTCAAAATCAAATACATAAAAGCCTTCTCCATACATTTCATGACTGAATTTCAATTCAGATACTACCTTTCCTTCTAAATAAATCTTGTTATTTAACATAACATTATCCATCATAATCCCTCTTTCCCTTAGTTTTTTTTAATAAACTTTCTTTAGAATATAAATATTCAGTTTTTCAATGTAATATACCTAATATTAAGAGAATTTTGTTTATATCTATTTTTCCAAAATTATAACTAATTGGTATTTCCATTATAATACAAATACACCGTGGATTTCAATACATTTAATTTTTATTTTTGTATTTGTTTTCCTGATTCATTTATATAATAGTTTTTTTTGTATATAAGATCTGATATTTTTACAAATTTGTAGCCTTGAGCCTTAAAATGTTTTAAAATTTTTTCTAAATTTTCAGGGGTATACTTTGCATTATTGTGAAATAAAAGTATGGAGCCCGGCTTAGTCTTTTTAATTATTCTATTATACTCAATTTCTGCCCCCTGCTCTTTCCAATCAATACTATCTGCATCCCATTGAATACAATAATGATTTGTTGATTCTACGGTTTCAATTACTAAATTATTATATTCTCCAGATGGGCATCTAAAAAGGGTTGTTTCTTTCCCTGTTATAGCCATTATTTTAGCATCTGTGGTGGTTATTTCTTTGTTCATTCTCTCCTTGGATATTGTAGTCATTATAGGATGCTTATTGGAATGGTTTCCTATTTCATGACCTTTTTGATGCATCGTCTTTACCCTATCCGGATACTGGTCTAGCCACGCTCCCACTATAAAAAACGTTGCTTTAGCATTGTACTTATCTAATATTTTTAATATATCATCTGTTCTATCATCGCCCCAGTTTGCATCAAAAGAGATCGCAATCTTTTTCTCTTTAGTATCTACGGAGTAAATTGGTAATTTACGTTGCTCACCCAAAAACGCACCCTTAGTTTTTAAGTTATAAACACCTATAATTGATAAAATCACAATGAAAATCGCACAAAATACTATTAATTTTTTTTTTATGTAATTCATATTCATATCCTCTTATATCCTCCTTATAATCACTTTGTGCCAAAGTAATAGATATCCCCTATCGTCTCCTTGCACATTTATACTTTAAATTTATATTCTATAAGTTAATATATATGTGTATAATTTATTTTATAAAGTTTATTTCTTTTGAAAATTCAGATAAACCATTATATAGTATTAAAATTAAAAGCACCGATTCATTTCGGTGCTTTTTATGTTATAATGTTTATAGTTAATTTTACATGAAATGATACCGTTCATTATTGTTTTATATTAAGCAGACTACAAGGAGGAACAGATATGTTTGAGGATGCTTTAGACTTAGCTGAAAATAAGCTTCTTTTACTTTATATATTTTATAAAATAAAGCTCCCTATTTCTAATATTCAAATAACGCAAATTATTTTAGAGAATAATTTTATAAATTATTTTACTTTGCAACAATATATTACTGAACTTATTGCATCTAACCTACTTAAGCATACTGATCAGAAAGGTAAACATAGATTAGTCATTTCGCAAAAAGGTGACAATGTTCTATCTTTATTTAAAGGAAGAATTTCTGAAAGCAAGATACAACTTATTGATAGCTATTTGAAAGTTCATATTGAAAACATCAAAAAAGCACTCACGGTTAGTGCTGATTACACAATAGAAAACAATAATAATTATTTAGTTAACCTAACCGCTTCAGAAGATAATTTTACACTTATAGATATTAAACTTAGTGTTGCGTCGAACAAGCAAGCACGAAGTTTATGCAGTAAATGGAGAAAAAACCCTTCTGAACTTTATGCTAAAATAATTAATCTTCTCATAGATGATTAATCTTAATCTTCTATAGAAGCTGATTTTTATAAAAGCGCCATACCTGTGGGCTCTCCGCCAATAGAGATGGCTTTTTTATTTTCAGTAATTTTATCAATTCTAAAAAGCAAATTGTTATAATTATCACCTACATACAAATATTTTTCATCTTCGAGTATTCCCCTAGGCATACCCCCAATTTTAATTTTTTTTATCTCTTTGTAATTATTTATGTCTAATATACTCACCGTGCCATCTCCAAAATTTGATACATAACAGTATTTTTCATTACAATACATGTCCACAGGCGAATTACCAACAGGTATCTTGTATAATACGTTATAGTTTTTTAATGAAATAATGCTTATACTTCCCTTATTGTCCATACCTATATTGCTCTCGCAAACTAAAATATAATTTCCATCCGGGGTAATTAGAGCTTTAGTAGGATATGCCCCCACCCTAATATTTTTAATATTTGTGTTCTGAGCACAATTTATTATTGTTATGCTGTCACTATTCATATTTGCCACTATAATAAGGTTCTTTCTTTTACAAAGATAAATACTATGTGGTGAGTTACCACATGGAATTACTTCTACAATTGTTTTTTTGTCTAAATCAAAAACTATTATATCATCAGAATCTCCACAAATAACATATGCCCTATTATCATAAACTGATAAATCATTACAATGCATACCTATAAAATAACTTTCTGTTTCATTATTATCAATATCAACCATAGAAATACTATTATCATAACTATTAGCTGTTAATATCTTGTTTTTATATATATATATACCATGAGGACCAATTCTTTCGAGATTTTTTTTATCCAAATATATTTTTTCTTCTTCTATAAACAAATCCAAGTTAACTTTTGATATGCAATCTGCTGAAGTACTACACACATATAACTTTCTCAAATCCTTCACCTCCCCATAACCATAATATGAAAATAGCGCTAATATGCTAACAATGTTTTCATTAAAATTAAATTCTTGAAATGAGGATACTTAATAGTATATAATAACTATTGTAATTATTAATATTACAAAGGACGGAGGAGTAAATTATGTATAGTTATGAGCCAAAAGGCGTTTGTTCAAAAAAAATAACTTTTGAAGTCGTTGACGATAAAATAACAAATGTTGTTTTCACAGGAGGATGCGCTGGAAATTTAAGTGGAATTTCAACCTTAGTAAAAGGTATGGAAGTTTCCGAAGTTATAAAAAAACTTAAGGGTATTAACTGTGGTGGTAAAAGCACTTCTTGCCCAGACCAATTAGCTTTGGCACTGGAGGAATTAGTTGCAAAGGCTTAACCAAATAAAAAAAGACACATATTATCTAGTAATATGTGTCAGACCGTTGACAAACATAAAATGTAAAACACTCTAATTTAAAATTGGAGTGTTTTTTTCATATTCAAAAAGGATTTTAGGACATCAATGTCGAATATATATAGTATACAAACTTTATAATTCGGAGGGCATTATTATGATTAATGAAAAAAACTTCACACAACAAAAACTAGAAATGGTGTATTTAGAAGATTTAGTTCCTAAAGACCATATTTTGAGAAATATAGATAAATACATGGATTTCTCTTTTATAAGAGAACTGACTAAAAAATATTACTGCTTAGATAATGGAAGACCTGGCGTAGATCCCATTCTACTTTTTAAAATGCTGTTTATTGGGTACTTATTTGGAATAAAATCTGAACGACAACTTGTAAAGGAAATTGAAGTAAATGTGGCTTATAGATGGTTCCTAGGGCTAAGTCTTACTGATACTATTCCAGATCATTCAACAATTAGCCAAAATAGACGTAGACGATTTAAAGGAACAGATGTGTTTCAAAAAATATTTGACGAAGTAGTATTTAAGGCTATAAATCTTAAGATGGTAACCGGTAAAATACTTTACACAGATTCTACACACCTAAAAGCAAATGCTAATAAGCGAAAGCTTGTGAAAATTGAAGTTGAAAAAACGCCGAAAGAATATGTAGCTGAACTTAATAAAGCAGTGGAAGAAGATAGAATAAACCATGGTAAAAAACCTTTAAAAGAAAAAGAACCTGTTACCAAAATAAAAGAAACTAAAGTTAGCACAACCGACCCCGACAGTGGATATATGATGAGAGATGGCAAGCCGGAAGGCTTCTCATATTTAGATCACAGAACTGTCGATAGCAGACATAATATAATTACTGATGTGTATGTTACTCCTGGAAACATAAATGATGTTGATCCTTATATCGATAGATTAGATGTGCAAATAAAAAAGTTTAATTTTAATACAAAATATGTTGGTGCAGATGCTGGTTATGCTACAAATCTTATATGTAAAAAACTATATGAGAGGGAATTAAAATCTGTAATGGGATACCGTAGGTCTCCACATACAAAAGGAATGTACACAAAAAATAAATTCCAATATGTTAAAGAGCAGGACATTTACGTATGCCCTGACTTAAGGGCTTTACATTATAAAACAACAACAAGAGAAGGATATAAAGAATATGTTGGTAATGCAAAATATTGCGACATATGTCCAAACAGAGCTCAATGCTTTTCTGCAAAAAGCAAGTTTAAAACTATTAGAAGACATGTTTGGGAAACGTATAAAGAAGATGTTGTAAAGTTCACCAGAACAGATAAAGGCAGAAATATATATAGAAGAAGAAAAGAAACTATAGAGCGAAGCTTCGCAGATTCAAAACAACTGCATGGGCTTCGCTATTGCCATATGCGTGGATTAGAAAATGTGCAAGAGCAGTGTCTGCTTACAGCAGCAGTGCAGAATATGAAAAAGATAGCTAGCCTGCTATCTTTAAGGTTTTTTGATTTTCTAACTAAGAACATAGTTGTTATTTTAAATTTATCCATAACTCAAAATGCTATCGCATAATTGCATGTAAAAAGCCCAGTATAATAAAAAAATTATACTGGGTTTGTAAACAACCTGACACATATTATCTAGTAATATGTGTCAATTTATTTTTAACGACATTTCAGCTCCACAGGAGATGATTTAATACTATTAATAGCTGTGAACATTTCGTATTATTTTTCTCATATCTCCCACCATGTATAAAGAACCTGACACTAACAGTAAATCATCTTCATCGCAGTAGCTCAAAGCTTTTTTATATGCATCCTCATAATCTTCAATTGCCTCGCAACTCATAGTATATTTTTCTACTTGGATTTTTAATTCTTCGCAGAGTTCTGCCCTATCGCTATGGGGGGTAACAGTAATAACTCTACTCACCTTTGGAACTATAGTTTTTATCATCTCTTCCACTTGCTTATCCGCAAGGATTCCTAAAATTAATATGATTTTTTTGTAGTTAAAGTACATATCAATACTCTGCGTAAGTTTTTGTATACCATCTATATTGTGTGCACCATCTATAACTACTAAAGGCTTTTTATGCATCATCTCAAGCCTTGCTGGCCACACTACACTCCCAAGCCCTGTTATTATATGATCTCTATTAATCATTGCGCCTTGCTCTATAAGCTCCTCTATAGCATGAACCGCTACAGAACAGTTTAGTAATTGATGTTTTCCTAAAAGTGATAAATCAATAGTATAATCATTATTTGAAGTTTGCACTTTCAATTTTTGAGTTATAGCATTATTGATAGTACACATTGTTTCTTCCATTGAATCCACTGCACTATATTGTAAATTTTTCTTACCTAAGTATACCGCTGAATCCTGTGATACTTTTATTAATTTGCATTTTTTTTCTCTACATATTCTTTCTATTACTTCTTCGCTTTGTTTTAGTTGCGGAAACATAACTACGGGAATCCCCTCTTTAATAATACCTGCTTTTTCACAAGCAATTTTAGCGATGGTATCTCCGAGTATTAGCGTATGGTCCAAACTAATAGATGCAATAATACTTAAAATAGGTGTAATTACATTTGTTGAGTCAAGCCTTCCACCCATCCCTACTTCAACCACTGCAAAATCTATATTGTTTTTATAAAAATATAAAAAACCCGCGCAGGTAATGATTTCAAACTCTGTTGGATTACTATATCCTAGTTCCACTACCTTTTCTACCGCTTTAGAAACCTCTGTTACAACATCACTTAAATCTCCTTTAGAGATGTTTTTATTATTTATTTGCATTCTTTCTTCAAACTCTTCAATAAATGGCGAAATATATGAGCCTACTTTATATCCAGCTTCGACCAAAATCGTAGTCACCATAGCAGTAGTTGAACCTTTCCCATTAGTTCCTGCAATATGTATACACTTTAATTTTTTATGTGGGTTTCCTAAAAGTTCTAATATTTTTTCAGTTCTCTCAAGCCCAAGTTTGCTACCAAACTTTGCTGTATTTTTTATGTAAGCTATAGATTCATCATAATTCATGCTTATCCTTCCTTTCAAAATAAATAACTATGTCCGGTTAAATTTTATACCAACTTAGTGGCAGTTAACAACCTTTTTTATAAAAAATCCAAAAAATTTGTAACACTTTAATCATTACTCAAATAAAATATTCTAAGTAATTCTTTTTAGGAATTATTTTATGTATAGATACTGCCTACTAATACCTGAGAAAATATTAGAGACGGTTAACATCTATTCCCCCATTAGATCTGTTAACCCACCTCTTTTATTTTCATAAAAATGCCCTACAGCATAGACTTTTATCTACTCTATAGGGCATTTTATTATTTTGCTATTTTATGTTGTTTAGCAGCAGTTACGTAGGCTTTTTGGAACCAATGTTTTCCTAAAGCTGATGTACGAACTCCCATAATATTTGGTTTTGAAACCATTGTATTTGTATACCCATAAATAGGAATTACAACATCATTGTTCATAATAATGTCTTCTGCTTCATGCAAAATAGCCATTCTCTTAGCTGGATCTAATTCCTTTTTTGCAGCTATTATTTTTGCATCATATGCTGGATTACTGTATCCAGCGTCATTATTTCCTGAACTTGTTGTAAATAAATCAAGGAATGTCATTGGATCTGTATAGTCTGCATTCCAGCCATTTCTTGCAAGAATATATTGCTTAGTATTTCTTGTTTGTATGAATACCTTCCATTCTTGGTTCTTAAGTTCTATATTTACTCCAAGATTTGTTTTCCACATATCTTGAACTGCAGCAGCTATATTTTGGTGTCCCGCAAGGGTGTTATAGAGTAAAGTTATTTTAGGGAATCCTTTTCCATCTGGATACCCTGCTTCAGCTAGTAATTTTTTAGCTTGAGCTATATCTCCCTCCGCTGGGTAGTAAGCTTTATTTGCAAAATCCTTACCATTTGGTTCTAGACTCCCTTTTGGAACAAATGACGTTGCTGGGGTTTGCCCACCTTTACTAACGTTATCAACTATGTCTTTTCTGTTAAGGGCAAGCGATAATGCTTTTCTTACTTTAGGGTTTTGTATAGCCTTAGCAGCCTCTGGATTTATCTTAACCGCCTCTGCTGTAAGATTTAGCACATAGTAGTAAGTTGCATAATTAGGAGTGATTTTGCAACTACCATCTGCTACAAGCGCAGGAATTTCTGATTGTGGTGGGTCTTTAATGAGATCCATTTGACCGGCTTTATATGCTGAAAGTGCTGCTGTTTGATCCTCTAACATTTTATAGTTAAGAGTATCAAGTTTAATATTTTTAACATCCCAATATTTGTCGTTTTTTACAAAAGTCAAAACATCCTTAGGTTTCCATTCTTTCATTTTAAATGCACCATTAGTAATATAAGTTGCAGGTTTGGTTGCCCAAGAAGCATCTTTATCTGCTACATCTTTTCTAATCGGCATATATGTTTCGAAAGCCATAAGTGATAAGAAGTAAGCAGTTGGGTTTTCGAGGGTAACTACAAGAGTTGAATCATCTTTAGCCTTAACTCCGACTTCATCAACAGTTGCTGATTTTACACCAGCTGTTTTCTTGTCAGCTACAAGTTCGCTTTCATTATACCCTTGCGCATTCTTCAAGTAAAAAAGTTGATAAGAATATACAGAAGCAGTTGCTGGCTTTAAAACTCTTTTCCACGCATATTCGAAATCACCAGCAACAACTGGTTTGCCATCTGACCATTGAGCGCCACTTCTAATATGAAACGTATAAGTCAAACCATCTTTTGACATTTCATACCTATCAGCCATACCTGGAATTGGTTTATCTTTATCATCCAATCTCATCAAACCCTCAAAAGCATTTCCGATAACATCTGCACTGTCACTTGCCTGACTTAATGCTGGATCGATAGTCTTAGGTTCTGCACCTAAATTGAAAGTTATTACCTGCGGCACCTTGCCATTAGCCTCTGGTGCTGCTTTAGTGCCACAGCCCGATAGCAATGATACCCCTAAGGTTACCGCAAGCAAAGTTGCACTAATCTTTGTTGATTTATTCATTTTTATTATTCCCCCCTGTTATATATATATAAATATTCGTTGCAAAGCATCGAATTATACTCAATAATATATTCGCTAAACAAAATTTTTATACCATTTAAAATAAATGACAAGCCACAAAGTGGTCTGCCCCTAAATTTTTAAGCTCTGGGTCTACCTCTGAACATATTGCCTTAGCATATTTACATCTACCTTTAAATCTACATCCCGGTGGAGGATCTATAGGTGATGGTATTTCTCCCTCAAGCATAATCCTCTTTCTTAGTGCTGCACCTTCAGGGTCCGGTATTGGAATAGCCGAAAGTAGCGCCTGAGTATATGGATGCATTGGGTGGCTATATACCTCATCACTTTTACCTATTTCAACCATTTTACCTAAATACATAACTCCAATTCTATTTGATATATGCTTAACCATTGATAAATCATGAGCTATAAAAAGATATGTTAATCCCATATTTTCTTGCAACTCTTCGAGCATATTTATAATCTGTGCTTGTATGGAAACATCAAGTGCAGATATAGGTTCATCACAAATTATAAATTCTGGTTGCACTGCTAGAGACCTAGCTATACCAATTCTTTGTCTTTGACCACCAGAAAATTCATGTGGATATCTGCTAGAATGTTCACTGTTTAATCCCACCGTTGTTAACAGTTCTTGAATTCTTGCCATTCTATCCTTACCTTTATAAACACCATGAATGTCAATTGATTCACCAACTATGTCGCCAACAGTCATTCTTGAATTTAACGAAGCATAGGGGTCTTGGAATATCATTTGAATTTTTTTTCTATAAGGAAGCATCTGCTTTTGACTTACCTTTGATAAATCATGTCCATCGTATATTATTTGTCCACCAGTTGGTTCATATAGCTTTATTATTGTTCTTCCACAGGTTGTTTTACCACAGCCTGATTCTCCCACGAGTCCTAAAGTCTCACCTTTATTGATCGTAAAAGAAATACCATCTACTGCTTTTACATAACTATGAGCTGTACCAAACAATCCCTTTTTAACAGGAAAATATTTTTTCAAATCTTTTATTTCAACTAATACTTTTTCAACACTCATTATAAACTCCCCCTTCCAACAGGTGCTTTTACCTTAGGTGCACTAGGGTGATTTAGCCAACAAGCTGCATTATGCTCAGGACTAATTTGAAATAATAGCGGTCTTTGCTTTTCACAAATCTTCATAGAATAATTACATCTAGCTGCAAATGGACATCCCACAGGAGGTTTTAACAAATCTGGCGGTTGACCCTCTATTGGTTTCAATTTTTCCCTTATGGTACTTTGGGGATTTGGAATACTATTTAAAAGCCCCCAAGTATATGGATGCCTTGGATTATAAAATAAGTCCTTAGTAGAACCCGTTTCTGCAATTAATCCACCATACATAACATTTATTTTGTCACAAACATCTGCAACCACGCCTAAATCATGCGTTATAAGAATAATAGAAGTGTTTAATTTTTCTTTAATATCCTTCATAAGTTCAAGAATTTGTGCCTGTATAGTAACATCTAGGGCTGTTGTAGGTTCATCTGCAATTAACAATTTTGGTTCACAACATAATGCCATAGCAATCATTGCACGTTGTCTCATACCACCAGAAAATTCATGAGGGTATTGTTTCATTCTTTTTTCAGGACTTGGGATTCCAACTAATGAAAGCATTTTCACTGACTTATCATAAGATTCTTGCTTACTTAATCCTCTATGTTTAAGTAATGGTTCCATTATTTGATTACCTATGTTGAATACAGGATTTAGGGAAGTCATGGGGTCCTGAAATATCATTCCAATTTCATTTCCTCTTATTTTTTCCATTTCTTTCTCGGAAATCTTTGCTAAATCTTTTCCTTGGAATAGCATTTCACCATCTATTATTTTCCCTGTATCAGCAAGTAGTCTCATAAGTGACATCATAGTAACGCTTTTTCCACTTCCGGATTCTCCAACTATTCCAAGAGCCTCACCTTTATTTAAGTAAAAGGATACTCCACCTACAGCCTGCACCTCTCCTACATGTGTAAAAAAAGATGTTTTTAAATTATTTATTTCAAGTAATTTTTCCATAATTCCCCCCTTACTTATTTTCTCATCTTTGGATCTAGAGCATCTCTTAAGCCGTCACCAAGGAAATTAAATGCAAGTATTGTTAAACAAATTGCCATCGCCGGGAAAAACAACTGTAATGGGTAAAGTTGATATCCATCTAATGCTTCTGACGCAAGACTTCCCCATGATGCTTGAGGTGCAGAAATTCCAAGTCCTATAAAACTAAGAAAAGCCTCTGTAAAAATAGCACCTGGTACAGACATTGTCATTGTTACTATTATCGGTCCCATACTATTTGGAATAAGATGTTTTAGTATTATTCTCATGCTAGACGCACCTGAAACCTTTGCAGCAAGAACAAATTCCTGTTCCTTCAGTGCCATAACTTGCGAACGAACTATTCTTGCCATTACCACCCAAAAGGATATTGCCATTGCAATTATAATATTTAACATACCCCCATCAGCTGATGGATGATTTGGTTTAGTAAGTATAACCATCAAGAGAATAACATAAATCATACTAGGTACTGACCAAATTACATCAACAATCCTCATCATTAAATTATCAACAATACCACCTGCATATCCTGCAATACTGCCATATAAAATTCCTACAACAAGATTTAATATACTTGCAACATATGCAATGATAAGTGAAATTCTTGCTCCATATAATATTCTTACAAATTGGTCGCGACCAAACTTATCAGTACCGAGCCAATGAGTCGCACTAGGGTTTTGGTTTGCAATTCTAAAATTCTGAGAATAATAATTATACTTTGATAGCATTGGGCCAACTATAGCAAGTATAGTTATTAATATAACAAAAACTAATCCTCCCATCGCAAGCTTGTTTTGTTTTAATCTTCTCCAAGCATCCTGTAGATAAGTTTCACTTGGTCTAACTATCTCATTCATTTTTTTCTTGTCATTTGGTATTTTTTCAAATAACTCACTATTTATCTCCATGTTTATGCACCCCCTATTATTCAATTTTTATTCTTGGGTCAATTACTGCGTAAAGTATATCAACAACAAAATTAGAAAGTACTAAGAAGGTAGCATCTAAAGTTACAAAACCTATTATCACGGTGTAATCTCTGTTTGTTATGCTTGTAATGAATTCTCGGCCCATACCTGGGATACCAAACAGCCCTTCAATTACAAAGCTACCAGTTAAAACAGCAGCAAGAAGTGGTCCAATATAAGTTACAATAGGAATTAATGAGTTTCTTAAAGCATGTTTATATATAACTGCATTTTTAGAAAGTCCCTTAGCCCTTGCAACTCTAATATAATCCGTCCTTATAACATCAAGTAAAGCCGACCTTCCAAGTCTTGCAACAAATGCCATTGAAGATGCTCCAAGAGCAATTGACGGAAGAACATAATCCATAGGAGATTCAAGCCCTATGGCATGAAATATACTCATCCTTATTGCAAACACATAAATCATTAGTGTCGCAATTACAAAACTTGGTACCGTAATGCCAATGGTTGAAATAAACATACATAATTTATCCGGCCATTTTCCTTGATGGAGGGCTGCAACTATTCCTAGATATACACCTAATACCATGGCAAAACCTATAGCAACCACCCCTAATCTAGCAGAAACTGGAAGTGAATATCCTATAATTTCATTAACTGTTCTTCCTTCATATGTCATTGAAGGACCTAGGTCCCCATGCGAAAGGTTTTTTAGATACATAGTGTATTGTTTAAATACAGGTTTGTCCAAACCAAATTTCTTGTTCAAATTCTCTAAAACCTGTGGATTAAGCTTTTTTTCACCAGAAAATGGTCCGCCAGGCATTAATCGCATTAATAAAAAAGTTATTGTGATAACGACGAAGATTGTAATCACAGTTGAAAATAGTCTTTTAACAAAGAAATTTAACATCTTTTGCCCTCCCCGTTCTTATAATATTGGTACTTTTCTTCCCCCTTATATAAACACTAATCTTGTTTTTTGAATTATAGCTTATTATCTTACCTTTATTAATTTTAAGAATACAAGACTATCTCGTTGTTGAAAGATTCGAAATTACTTACACTATTGAAGTTGCTCCGGATAAATATTTCATTTTAAAATATTTTCATGTAACTATTCCGTTATCAAATCATTTAATTTATCCGATTTTTTTTAACATGTCCATTTTACAACAATAAAATAATTTGATATATTATTCATATATTATTCATATATCTTTTATATTCCTTCATATTTCATAGCCATCTTAACCTTTATAAATGCTGATATGAAAAATATTCACAGTATTATTTTGCACTATCGTAGGTCCTCCCCTTTAATCTTATTTTAAGTATAATAATATTTTTCCAAAAGTCAATGTATTTTTTGTAAGTAAATCCATATATTATCCATGTTTCACTTGTGATTCGTTCGTATTTTTTATATATTTTGTATGTTTTGTAAAATACATTAGTATATATAACAGGTTTCATTATGAAAATAAATTCATAGTAATCTATATTTCTATTTATGAAAAAGGAATTAATAATAGAATTAAACTAATGAAATATATTTTTATATGTTTCATTAGTTTTAATAGTTGGCCACCTCTAAATTCCATTTACCTTTTTTCACTTATCTTATAGTAGATCAAATTAGAGAATCTTTTCTCCTGTTCTTTATCAATACACCTTGCATAATTATTGTATGCTGAACTCACAAATTCATTTTTTTCAACATTCCAACTTTTCATTTGTATGGTAAAAACAAAAAAAACTATAGAATAGACTTTTCAAGTGTCTATTCTATAGTTTATCTTGCTTTTTATTAAAGATTATTTCAAGTTTTCTATACTTTTAATTACTAAATCATACATTTCTTTATATTTTTCACCCTTAGCTTTTTCCTCTTCAACCACTTCAATTGGAGCTTTAGCTGTGAATCTCTCATTACAAAGCTTTTTCTCTACTCTATCTATTTCTTTTTTTAGTTTTTCTTTTTCTTTATTTAATCTTTCTAATTCTTTTTCTAAGTCTACAAGCTCAAGTAATGGCATATATACCTGCGCGCCCTTAGTTACTACTGTAACTACATTTTCTGGTGCTTCGGCTTTTGTAGCTAGAAACTTTACCTCACTAGCTGATGCAAGTTTTTGAAAATAAACCATACCTTCCTCAAATGCCTCTTTTGCCTCTGTAGCATATATAAATACTTTAGCTTTTCTTGAAGGTGCTACATTCATATCTGATCTAGCATTTCTTACATCTTTTATCGCTTCTATAATATAATTCATATTTTCCTGCGCTTTTTCATCTTCAAGATCATCGTCATACTCTGGCCACTTAGAAATCGTTATAGATTCATACTCATTATCTAAGTGCGTATAAATTTCTTCTGTTATAAATGGCATAACAGGATGAAGTAATTTAAGCCCAGTTTTTAATACATTGTTTAATACATTTAATGCGATGCCTTTAGCCTCTCCATCTTCTGCGTATAATACTGGTTTAACAAGTTCAATATACCAATCACAGAATTCTGTCCACATAAAGTCGTGAGTCTTTTGAAGTGCTATCCCTATTTCATATTTCTCAATATTTTCTGTAACTTCTTGTACGACAGTGTTCATTCTTGATAGTATCCATTTGTCTGCAACAGTGTAATTTTTATTATCTTTATATTTCTCCATTAATTCGCAATTATTGTTCATCATAACAAATCTAGAAGCATTCCAAATTTTATTAGCAAAGTTTCTAGCTGCTTCAACTCTTGACTCATAGAACCTTATATCACTACCTGGAGAATTTCCTGTTGCTAGCGAAAATCTTAGCGCATCTGAACCATATTGGTCTATTACGTCTAATGGATCGATACCATTTCCTAGAGATTTAGACATTTTTCTTCCTTGATCATCCCTAACCATTCCGTGTATTACTACTGTTTCAAACGGCACTTCCCCTAAATTATAAATCCCTGAAAAAATCATTCTTGCTACCCAGAAGAATATAATATCATATCCAGTTACTAAAACACTTGTTGGGTAGAACTGTTTTAAATCCTCTGTGTTATTTGGAAATCCAAGTGTTGAGAAAGGCCACAATGCTGAACTAAACCAAGTATCAAGTACATCTTTATCTTGATTAAGATTTGTGCCATTGCATTTAGTACAATTTGTTGGCGCATTAACTGAAACTATAATTTCCCCACAATCTTTACAGTACCATACTGGAATCCTATGTCCCCACCATAATTGTCTTGATATACACCAATCTTGAATATTCTCCATCCAATTGAAGTACGTTTTTTCAAATCTCTCTGGAACGAATTTAGTTTTATTTTCTCTTACGGCGTCGATTGCTGGCTTTGCAAGAGATTCCATTTTAACATACCATTGTTTTGATAACATTGGTTCTACAGTGGTTTTACACCTATCATGAGTACCTACATTATGAGCATGATCTTTTATTTTAACAAGTAGTCCTGCATTATCTAAATCTTCTACCATGACCTTTCTTGCGTCATATCTATCAAGACCTGAATATTTTCCATAACCTTCACATATAGCTGCATTTTCATTCAAAACTACTATTTCGGGGAGATTATGTCTCCTTCCTACTTGATAATCATTAGGATCATGCGCTGGAGTAATTTTAACTGCGCCTGTTCCAAACTCTATGTCAACATAATCATCTGCAATTATTGGTATTTCTCTATTTACTAGAGGTAGCATTATTGTTTTTCCTACTAAATGTGTATACCGTGGATCTTTAGGATTTACAGCAACCGCAGTATCTCCAAGCATGGTTTCTGGCCTTGTGGTAGCTATTTCTAAAAATTCATCACTACCTACTATTGGATATTTTATATGCCAAAAGTGACCCTCTTGTTCTTCGAACTCTATTTCAGCATCTGAAATTGCAGTCATGCATTTTGGGCACCAGTTCGTTATCCTATTTCCTTGGTATATTAGTCCATCCTTATATAATTTAACGAAAACTTCTCTTACAGCATGATTTAAATTTTCATCCATAGTAAAGCTTTCGCGGGTAAAATCAACAGAACATCCCATCTTTCTTATTTGACCTCTTATTTTTTCTCTATATTCATTAGTCCACTCCCAAACTTTTTCAAGGAAGGCTTCTCTTCCCATTTCTTTTTTCTTAAGCCCTTTTTTTAAAAGTTCATTTTCAACCTTTACTTCTGTTGCAATACTAGCATGGTCCTCACCAGGAAGCCACAAGGTATTGTACCCTTGCATTCTTTTAGTTCTTATTAGAATATCTTGAAGAGTATTATCAAGAGCATGCCCTAAATGTAATTTCCCTGTAATGTTTGGTGGGGGCATTACTATTGTAAATGGTTTTTTATCTTTATCAACGGTTGGAGTAAAAAATCCTTTTTCTTCCCACCATGCGTAAAGTCGTTCTTCAAACTCTTTTGGATCATAATTCTTAGCTATATTTTTATTTTCTTCCATTATTAACTCCTCCTATACAATAATTAGTATATCAATTGTTTTATTCATAAATTTTATAAAAACAATAAAAAAAGACCCTTCGTCTATAAAAGGACGAAAAGTTCGCGGTACCACCTTTTTTCCTGCAATTTTGCAGGCTCTTTATAATTTAACGATTAAGAAAACCGTCTTTGCCATCTACTCATAATTACATGAATGGGCAAAGAAGCTCCGAAGCTACATTCAAGGTTTTTCATATAGAAGATCTTACAGCCTACGGATCTTCCTCTCTTAATATTAATTTTCCCCTACTCCTCTTCATCTAAGCTTTTGAATATTTTATGAAATTATTATTTAGTTGTTCAGTTATTATTCACTTGTCTTTCATTTATTGTATACCTCTTAATTTACATATGTCAAGGCATTTCATTTCTAAGCTTCTAAATTAATTTAAAATGTAACATTTAAGTGATATTTCATATTATATAATGATAAGAACTATATAATATGGAGGTATCTATGAAGATAAAAAAAATCTCGATTTTTTCCCTGCTTCTTTCTCTGGCATTAATAGCTACCGTATTTTCCGGATGTAAAAAAAACACTAATGAAGCTTTAGTAAAAGTGAAATTAAATGAAGTGGTTCGTTCTATTTTCTATGCCCCTATGTATGCAGCTATTTCCCAAGGCTTCTTTAAAGAAGAGGGTATTGAAATCAACCTTTCAACAGGGCAAGGAGCGGACAAAACTATGCAGCAAGTATTAAGCAAATCTGTAGATATAGGTTTCTGTGGACCTGAGCAAGTTATTTACATCTATAATCAACACCGAGAAGACCATCCTGTTATTTTTGCACAATTAACACAAAAAGATGGATCTTTCTTAGTAGGTAGAAATGCTGAATCGAATTTCAAATGGGAATCCTTAAAGGGTAAAACTGTAATAGGAGGAAGACCTGGCGGCGTACCTGAAATGGCTTTTGAATATGTTTTAAAAAATCACGGTATTAAACCAGGTGTTGATATAAATCTTGTTACGAACCTCGCTTTCACAGCTACATCTGGTGCTTTCAAGGGCGGAACAGGTAATTATGTTACTCTTTTTGAACCTAGTGCTAGCATGATGAAAAAAGATAATTCTGGACATATTGTAGCCTCCGTCGGAGAGTCTGCTGGAACCATACCTTATACATGCTTTTTTGCTACAAAATCTTATATAGAAAAAAATCCAGAAATGGTGCAAAAATTCACTAATGCAATATATAAAGGTCAAAAATGGGCAAGTAGTCATTCCGATAAAGAAGTAATGACTTCAATTAAATCTTATTTCCCTGGTGCAGATGAGGCTGTTCTTACTTCATCTATTAAAAACTATAGAGATATAAATGCTTTTGCTCCGAACCCAATATTAAAATCAGATGACTTAACAAAGCTTATGGATATAATACAATCTTATAACGCAGCGTTAATTCCCGAAAGACCATCTTTCAATAAAATAGTCAACAATAGCTTTAGTGACAAAGCAGTAAAAGACTTAAAATAAAAAGTAAAAAAGTATATATTACTATTAATGCATTCACTTCGCTAAGAACTAATACTTCTCTATAATCCCCCCAAAAGTCTTTTAGCCGGTGGGCTGCAGATGTGGTACACATCCTTTGAATTTAATATTCGTAAAACAAGAATTTCCAAATGAAAACTCAACCTCAATTAACAACTCTCAACTATAAAAAAAGGCTAATGAAGTATTCAGGAGATTTTATTATGGCAAGTTTAACGGTAAGCAATTTATATATAATAAAGGGGGAATAATCCTGAAAAAAATAATGAAATTATTCAGTCTACTATTTTTAATAACTATAGCTTTTACTGGATGTAAAAGTTCAGATGAAAACAATGCACAAAAAGTTGCTCAAGAATTTGGAAGAAATCTCTACACAGTAAATACAGAAAAAGTTGCTGAGTATAAGAAACTTCTTAGGGAAGGTAAAAAAATAGATATAGCAAGTGGAAATCCCACAAATACTGGTGGAGTTATACCACATACACAGGAATATATCAAAATTATACAGTCCCTTGATAAAAATTTACTACCTTTAATGACAGCAAAGGGGTATGAAACTATTGCGGGGCATTACAATATTGTGGCTACAAAGTTCTGTAATGACAATAATTATACTTTGCAGGTTACAGACTTTATCTTAGATAAAAATTTATATGGTGAGAAAGAAGATAAAGCTGGATATTATTATGAAGCTAAATTGAAGTTTATTTCTACTAATGGGAAGGCTGAACGAACTGATACAGCAAAAGGATATATAGGACTTTTAAAAGAAAATGGTAAGTGGAAGGTATTTGTTTACAAATCAGAGGCAGACCCAAAATTATATATTGAGCTAATGAAAAAAATTAAAGAATAAATGATAATTTTAATATATAAATTAAGGGAAGTCCCAAATAAAATGGCTTCCCTTTTGAATTGTTATTTTAATATACCCTATTATACCGTTATCCTAATATGTATCTAAGATGGACGGCAGATAAAAAAACACTGAAAATGAATTAGAAAAATAATACTACCCAACTACTTCCCTAATGTACCTCCCCCTTGTAATAAAGAAAGCTACCATCTGTAAAACTATATAAGCCGCAAACACGCAAAGTGATTTATTAAACATATACTCTCCATTTGGTACAACTCCATATATTACAGAGAAAAAATATGTTATTAAACTAACATCCAAAACTACTGGAGTAAAAAATATTATTGTAAGCTCTTTTGTTAAAACCTTTGATACCTCCCTATCTGTCATTCCTAATTGAACCAATTTTTTAACTCTTCGCTTTTCCTCATCAACACCAGTTAACACCTTGAAATATAATACCACTCCACTGGATATTAAAAACATCATTCCTAAAAATAAACTTGAGAAAAGAATAAAGCCATTTTCTTTTATGCTTTTCTCTAAAATTTGTTGTTTAAATTCTGGTTTTAAAGACTCATCTCCGTGATTTAACTTCTTTAATTCATTTAAAATACTATTAAAGCACTTATAATCCTTAGAGTCTTTTAATTTAATTAAATGGTCATAAGAAACAACTTGTGGTTCTAACTTATCTTTTATTTTTTTATAAACTTCATCATTAATTATAAGAGCTGTTCCCCTTGAATAATCTAATGAGTAAAATTTATTAGTATATAGGCCTTCTATATATTTCTTTTTACTTTTATTAACATATATATAGCTATCCTTATCCATAGTAGCCAAAAAATCCTCTATCCGAACATTTATATCTTGCTTAAGCTTTGCAATTTGTTCTTCTTGTTTATACAATTTATTGAAATTAATAATTATGTCACTACCTTTATATTTATTACTTGCAGGAGAGTTAATTACCTGTACTAGTTCTCCATTATTTACAACCACATTTGTACACATATGATTATTGTAATTACTCTCACTTATGACAGCAATATTTCTAGCATAGGTCATAACCTTACCTTCATAAGCTCTATAATCCATAAGATTTATGCTTTCTAAAAGTTTATGCTGCTTTATTTCTCCACCACTCGCTTTCACTATGTTTTTAAGCTCCTGGTCTGATATTTTATTAAGCACAGTATTTTCAATAAAACTAATATCATAAGGATACTCCATGTTTACATTTTTTTCTATTGTGCCATACATACTATAAGTCATGCTTATTAAAGTAATCGCTGCTGATGCCAATATTAAAACTAAATAAATAACACTTCTATAAGATGTAAACTTATGCTGCACACTGGATAATACTAAAAGATTATTATTGTATGTCTTTTTAAAATTCATAAGTACTCTATTTACCATAGATATTAGCGAATCTATTATAAAATAAGGTGCTATTATTGTTATTATAGTAATTATGAGTAGTGCACTTTCACTTCCTATAAACATTTGTTGTTTAACTATTTTAGGAAAAAGATACAATGCAATTGTTAATGCTATCAATGCTACTGTTCCAATTATAAAATTACCCTTACCTACCTCTGCTTTAGAAGAGGATTTTATAAGTTCCATTATTGATAGCCTTCTTACAAATATCAGCTGAAATATTGAATTTATTAAGAAAATAATTATTGCTATTACTAAACACATAGAGTAGGTCTTTATATTTAAACTAGGTATAAAATTGTCAATCCAAAGTATTTTACCTATTACCATATAAAACAGCCTAGAAAACAAGGTTCCAACTATCATGCCCGTTACCAGCGACGCAAACAGTATTAGAATATTTTCAATAAATAATATCTTCCTTAAATCCTTAGTAGTAACCCCTAAAGTCAAATATACCCCAAATTCTTTTCCCCTATATCTTATAAATGATATAGTTGTATAGGAAATAAATACAATTGAAAATGCAATCATGAGTACCAACGTAGTATTTACGTTGTCTGATAAACCATTCGCCTTAGAACCCCCTATAAATTCCTTACTAAACACTAGGCTACCATACATTAACAAAACGGCAATAATAAAGCTATTAGCTATAAAATAAGCTATATATTTTTTAAAATTAAACTTAATGTTCTTTATTATTATAGAAGAAAAAGTCATTATTTCTCCCCTCCTATAACACTTTGTCATTCTAAAATTTTATCAAAGAACTTGTTTCTATCACCCTCTGATATTATTTCTAATCTTATAGCCCCATCCTTTATGAAAATTATTCTTTTACAGAAAGATGCTGCAAATGCATCATGAGTTACCATAATTACTGTAGCGCTTTTTTCCTCATTCATATTCTTAAAAGTTGTCATTATACTTTTGGAAGATTTCGAATCCAAATTGCCTGTTGGTTCATCCGCAAATATAACTGAAGGTTCACATATAAGTGCTCTAGCAGCTGCAGTTCTTTGTTTTTCTCCACCAGATATATTATAAGGGTACTTTTTCTGCAGCTCTTCTATGCCTAAGTACTTCATAATATCTTTGGCTTTTCGGTCTATTTCTCTTGGATTAACTCTATCTATTATTAGTGGAAAAGCTATATTCTCTTTAACACTTAAGCTATCTAAAAAATTAAAATCTTGAAATATAAAGCCAACCTTCCTTCTTCTAAATAAAGCTAGCTCATCCTTTTTCATTTTAATAATATCCTGTCCATTAATATAAACTTCTCCTGAGCTAGCTTTATCTATACCAGATAATATATTTAATAGTGTAGTTTTCCCACTTCCACTAGGCCCCATTATCCATATAAACTCACCCTTGTCCACATTAAAACTTACCTCATTAAGGGCTATAACTTCCTTTGCATCTTTAAAAGCATTATAAACTTTAGTAAGTTTTTTAATTTGAAATATTTCCATATAAATCCACCTTTATTGTAATTTAAGTATAAATCTAATGTCACAATTCTCTAATTGAAAAACATTACTTAACCTTACAATTTTGAAAGGTAGCTAATTTTTACTATAGTTCCTTCTCCTACCTTAGACTTTATATGGATTTCATGACCTAATTCATCAGCCACCAGCTTAACCATATATAGTCCAATCCCTGATGACTTTTTATTGTTTCTACCATTACTCCCAGTAAAAAAAGCCTGAAATACTCGGGCTATATCTTCTTTCCTTATACCTATACCTTTGTCTTCTATACATAATGTTATGTATTTATCTTCTTCCACTACGCAAAAGCTAACGTAGCTATTTTCTTTTTCTGAATACTTTATTGCATTAGTTATTATCTGCTCTAACATATACTTTGACCACTTTTTATCTGTGTATATATTATATTTTTCATCTATAATAACCTTAGGGTATACCTTACTATATATAAATTCTCTTTTTTTATTATTAACAGCACTAGCTACTAACTCCCTTAGATTAATTTCCTCTGGAATATAATCTTTTGCAAATTCATCTAATCTAAGCAAATTAAGAGTTTCTTCTAAGTTATCCTGCAGCTTCTTATTCTCTTCTAATATGTCATCAATAACATTACTATTACCTAACTCTTTTAACCCTTTTTCACAGGCCAAATCTATAACTGTTATAGATGTTTTCATATTGTGCACCCATTGAGCCATAAGGGTATCTCTTTCCTTTATCCTATTTTGCATTTTATAAAATTTATTCATATAGGTATCATGTATTTCATTAATAGCTTCAAAAACGTCCACATTATTATCAAATTTCCCCTTATAATTCGGACTTTTCTTAGCTTCATCAAGGCATATATAAAAATTGTTATACTCAATAGTTTTATAAATAATATAAATCAATAAGAAAAATAGACTTAAAGTTATAGGATATATGGCTTCTCTGCTATTAAATATCAAATAATAAAAGCTCACTAAAACTATCGTATTTAATAAATATATGATTATGGTAGCTTTTTCTTTTTTCAAAACCATTAATACTAATTTAGTTAAACACATAGCCCACTCCTCGTTTTGTAACAATTGAATTTTTAGCTTCTAAATCTTTAAGTTTCTTTTTAACTCTAGTTATATTAACCGTTAAGGTATTGTCATCAATAAAAGCCGTATCATCCCATAAGGTTTCCAGTAATTCTTCTCTAGTTATAACCTTTCCATCATTACTCATAAATAACTTTAGTAGCTTGTATTCATTTTTACTAAGCTCCACTATCTTTTCTTCAAACTTTAACCTCATACTATCACTATTCAAAGTTAATCCTCCAATATTAAACTCTTCAGTAGCAACCACATTATTTGACCTTCGTAGCACAGCATTTACCTTTGCCAGTAATATCCCCATACTAAAAGGCTTTGTTACATAATCATCTGCACCTAGCTCCATTCCTCTAATTTGTTCCCCTTCCTCACTTCTAGCTGAAACAATAATTACTGGAACCTTAGATTTATTTCTAATTATTTTTAAAAAGTAAAAGCCATCAAAGGTTGGAAGGTTAATATCTAATATTATGAGATTAGGGTCTATGCTCTTTACATTTTCGAAGTCATTTAAGATAATGGTGTCATAACCATAAGCATTTAAATATTCTTGCATATATTTTTTAAGTTTTAAATCATCTTCTATTATTAAAATTTTATTCATAGTAAATCTCCTAAGTTTATATTTATAATGCTAATTATACAATTTTATTAAGGTATAGAGATATATTTAGAATTAAGGATAAGCTAAGAAGTGTAGTTAATTTTCCGCTAAGGCACATTCAAAAAAATAAAAAGGCACAAGAAGATTTAAATCCACTTGAACCATGATATACCAATATAAAATATGAACCCCACCTTAATTTTCTAAAAAATATTCCTCTGTTAATAAATCATCTCTAACAGAATTAGTAAATTTAATATGACATTTTATATAAGTTTCTTTACTATTTTTTCTTACCCAAAAAGTATCCAAAAAACACATTCCCTTTGCTTTTAAAAACAATTCCCATTCATCCCAAAATTCCATATCATAATATTTGAGATATTTACTCAAGTTCATCCGATTATACGGTATTAACCTATCAACTATAAATTCTCTAATAACATCACTTTGTACTTCTATTTCTTTAAGCTTAAACAATCCATAAAATTCTGCTGGATATAACTTTAAATCATTAATTTCTTTATTTCGCTTAAAACTATATTCTTCTGACACTATGTCATAGGACAATTGTCCTAAAAAATAATCTTTATTCATAAGATCTACTGTTTCAATTACTGATTTGGGAAGCATATTTTAACCTCCTTTATTCTTTCTCTCAACAATTGCAAAATAAAAACCACTCTTTTTTCACTAAAATGCTCTTTGTACTTATCAATTATTTGCTCAAAATCAATATCAATATTCAAACTATGTTTATCTACTAGTCTTAATTGTTTTTTATTGCTACTTTCAAAACATTTAGCATAGTCCGCGTCTAATAATAAATCATCCATGTCTTCATTTATTAAATCCTCTTCCTGACTTCACCAAATACTTATGATTCCCTCTAATTATAATGTATTTTTCATAAACACCAAGCGATGAACTATTTATAAAATTCCTTATATTTTCGATTTCCACTTTTTCTTTCACCTCACTCTTCACTACACGTACATATAATCTTTACTTCCTATATTCTTTATTATAACCATAATTCTATATTGAAACAACATACGCTATTTAAAAATCATTCAAGGTAATAGTATATTATATTTAGTGTAAATATATCTTTACACTAAGTTATATTTTCTTTATAATATAAGTAAAGATATCTTTACTTATTGATTGGAGGGCTACAAATGAGGGTGATAAATCATATTCGGAAAATCCGTCAAGAAAGGATGATAACACAAATTAAAATGGCAGAAGATTTACAAGTTACGAGGCAAACTATAAATGCAATTGAAAAAAATAAATATAACCCCAGTTTGGAGTTAGCACTAAAATTAATACAGTATTTTGATGTGCCAATTGAGGAATTGTTTTATCTAGAAAAATAAAAAGGGGAATAACTATGAAAAAGAAAAAGTTACAAATCTTTGGTTGGGTGTTTATCATGTTATGTATGATAATAGGTGGTTTTTTAGGTATGTATATTATCGGTGAAGACCCTATTGAATATGTTATGCCTATTATAGGTGGTTTAGCATTAGGAAGTGTCATAACTTTGATTTTATATAAGTGGAATAAAAAAAGAAATGGTAATGTTCCAGATGTTGATGAACGAACTCTGCTACTTTTGAAACGTTATCTTATGATTGTACTTTATGTTGTTCTTTTGGGTAGTGGGGCTATTTTACTTATTTTATATTCAATAGGTGTTCATTCTATTGAAATTGGTATGTTGATCGTATATATGATGGTATTATATCTATTAATTGGGGTCGGAGCTATTATAACAAAGTGGTTATAAATCAGATAATTAATTCATTCCATAAAAAAAGTTATCCACAAATAAGGTAAATACGATTGTTTTGGTAAAATTCAAAGGCCTATTTTAAAATTTAGGCAGGTTCTTCTTTTTCCGTAATGTACCATTCACCATTTATATTTTTAACCGTAAATGTTATTGGTATATCTTTTGAACCACCTACAGATTTATTTTGCGAATCAAATATGTAAACTGAATAAATCATTTTCACATAAACTATATCATTTTTTTTAGTTTGTGAATCTTCTTTTAGGCTAAAATCTACTTTAAACGGTTTTTTATAATCAGCGCTATTTACAGGATAAGCATTATATATATTTGTTTGTTTAAATACTTCTTGTGATATATGTTTGGATAATTCATTAGAGTATCCATTATCAGTCAGAAATGCTTCTTTAACTACACTAGTAATATCAACATATTTAATATTACTATTTTTATTGATTACCGTAAAAAGTGTGAATATAGATATGCAAACTATAAATAAAGCCAAGAATATTTTTCTGTTATTTCTAATAATAAGCACCTCCTTGTATATCTATAAGTATACAATATAATAAACTATGATTTGAATAACTGAGGTTTTATTGTTATATTAATATGATGAATAATAATCTATATAAGTAATTATAGTATGTGCTATTCCAAAAATCGTTAGAGGTACAATAGCAAATAGATTGTGAAGCCATATTTCTGCTAAAATGAAATAAATTACAGGAAAAACAGCCATTGATATAATCATAATAAAATTAGTACCTATTGTAAAATATGCTATCCAAAATCCATAGTATGATAATAATATTATTAACATAAAAATTGTATATCCACATAATATTGGAGAAACTTTCTTACTGACCCCAAATATCAAAAGTGCAAAAAATATCGTTTGACTGCCATGCTCAATAATATCTAATAAGAAATGTTTATTGGTTACTACCGTGGAACCGTTTGGATCCTTCAATATAAAAAAGAGAATATTCGGTAGCATAGGTAATAAAAAGACTATTAACCCTTTCCATGAGAATCCTATGTTATTTTGTAAAATCTCCATTACTTTATCCATATTATTCTCCCTTCTCCAAATGTTCCAAGATTTCCTTACTCCAATCAATATATAACTTTGCCTGACGTATGCCTAGATTTAATACATAAAGTATATGCTTATGATTATTATGTATTTCTATGTCTCTATTTAACTGCACATCAAACAAATTAAATAATTCCAACTTTTGTTCTGATTGTTCTTTAAACCGAATGATATGTTTTCGCATTTCCTCCACATTTTTCTCATTTGATAAAAACATTTTTAAAAGGAATTCACTTCTAGAAGTGTCTTTTTCATTATCTGCTTCCATCCATTGCCTTATCTCTTTTTCCCCTTCGGGAGTCACTTTGTATCTTATTTTTTCACGTTTTATTTTTCCGGTTGATTCGTTGTTAGAAAACTCAATTAATCCTTCTTCTATCATCTTTCTAAGTTCTGGATATATTTGCCCAAAGCTCTCCTGCCAGAAGAATGACATTCGTATATCTATAATTTTTTTCATTTCATATCCGCTTAGCTCTTCTTCCTGAAGAAGTCCAAGTAATACATACCTTGTTTTTTTCACTTATGTCCTCCCCTTTATTTCACTTGTTAAAATCAATTTTCTAATATTTTGTCTTTTCATAGTTGATCCCCAATTATTATATCTTTAAGATATGTATCTTTTAGTTATATAGCTTAAAGATATAATAATACGAAAATTTGAGTATGTCAATTCTAATAAACAAAATAAATTTATTAATGGTGCAATTCTATATGAGAAAATACTTGTTAAAATTAAGATTTAATACAATATAACTACACTTAGATATAGTTATAACAACAAAAACGCTATGATAAAATCATTGCGTTTTATTTAAATGAAAATAGATGATATTTTTTCTTAGATTATGCTAACAAAAGTATATATTGCGTAAAATACATTTTACAGCGAGTTTGTATTTTTTATCATCTGTAAATAAAGTGGATAAGCATTTAACAAAATGTTATTTTACCAGAACTATTAGGACCAACAATTGAAAATATTTTATTTTTTCCAACTTCAATATTAATGTTTTTCAACGCTACAAAGTCTCCATATTTTTTGTTTAAATTTTAATCTTAATAGTCAAAGATTCACTTTCCCTTCATAAATTTAATCTTGTGATAAATAATTAAACTTTTCGTCATCTATTCTGTTTATTTTGTTTTTAAAATTGTAATTATTTAGTATATTATTAAAGCATTCAATCATATAAAATCTAGATTCATCTATTTTAATAATTTGTTCGTTTTCTATTTTATCAAATGAACAATTCCAATGGCACTCATCCTTATTTTCTAAAAATCCTCCTGCAATGCTTACTAGTTCATTCTCAAGATCTTTTTCAATTTGTGAATTATGCAAAAATATTACCTTAATAAAATTACTTCTTTCAAACTAAGCTAGCACTAAAATTAATACAGTATTTTGATGTGCCAATTGAGGAATTGTTTTATCTAGAAAAATAAAAAGGGGAATAACTATGAAAAAGAAAAAATTACAAATCTTTGGTTGGGTGTTTATCCTGTTATGTATGATGGTAGGTGGTTTTTGGGGTATGTATATTTTTGGTGAAGACCCTATTGAATATGTTATGCCTATTATAGGTGGTTTAGCATTAGGAAGTGTCATAACTTTGATTTTATATAAGTGGAATAAAAAAAGAAATGGTAATGTTCCAGATGTTGATGAACGAACTCTGCTACTTTTGAAACGTTATCTTATGATTGTACTTTATGTTGTTATTTTGGGTAGTGGGGCTATTTTACTTATTTTATATTCAATGGGTGTTCATTCTATTGAAATTGGTATGTTGATCGTATATATGATGGTATTATATATATTAATTGGGGTTGGAGCTATTATAACAAAATGGTTATAAACCTTTTCGTAGGTATTGAATTAGTGAAGTATTCAATATATCATTTCTTATATTAAATACACCACTGAGTTACATTGCCAACTTTCAATGTAACATAATCATTAATTTGTTACATTAAATATATTATGGCTATGTTTAAGCTTAATGTTGATAATTAATATTTTCTGACTTTACACGTTCACCACGATACAACAGTAAATACAGAAAAAGTTGCTGAGTATAAGAAATTGCTTAAGGAAGGTAAAAAATGGATGTAGCAAGTGGAAATCCCACAAATACTGGTGGAGTTATACCACATACACAGGAATATATCTTGAACTAATGAAAAAAAATTAAAGAATATTCTTAAACATAGTCTAAAAAAATAATAACTTCAAAATTTAACTCTTTTCTTATTAGTGTACAGGATCAAAATCTACCCCGTCATTTGTTTCGATAAAGTTACATATAGCACTTGCAGTTTTATTTATTTGTCCATAATCTAAAATAGAAGGTGTATCTGTAGGCTTATGAACTAATTTCACCACATTTTCTTGTACAAAAAAGACATTTGGTATACCCGCACGTTCAAAACTCAAATGGTCACCTAAACCATGTACCGCAACATCTGCAAATTCAATATTATTTTTTTTCATACTAATTTTTACAGCATCATATAACTTGTTTGATACTGTGCTTTTATTTTTTAAAGCAAGCTTTCCACCTTCCTTACCGCCTATGCAATCTATATTAATATTATATAAATCAGTATATGCTAACTTAGATTTAATCTCTTTGACAAGAGCCCTGCTTCCATTTAGACCAGTCTCTTCACCATTAAAAACACATACAATTATATCTGTATCAAAAAGTTTTATCTTTGATTTTTCTTCTAGTTTATGTGCAGTCTGTACTATAGCTGCTATGCCAGAAGCGTTGTCTAATGCTCCTCTAATAAGCTTTCCGTTTACGTATCCTAAATGGTCAAAAAGAGCTGTCATTACCTTTGATAACACCAACAACATTATTAACCATTTCCATTTTACTACCACTTCCATCTCCACCATAAGTTTTAATAACATCTTGAGAATATTTTTCATAATAACCCTTACCAAATAGTGGTTCAAGATCTAAGCTGTTAAAATATTTTCAATATACTTTTAATTATAATCCCTCCTTGATTTTATATAATGTAAAAAGTGGATTGAATAGAGATGTCCAAATTCAATCCATTGCCATCCACTTTATATCTCGCGTAGCTTAAGCTAAACGGATTATTATCTCTTGTTTAAATGCCAATACAACTGTAACATATTCCAAACAAAATTTAAATTATATGTAAATTGTTGTTTACTGATAAATATTATGCATTATCAATTGCCATAGATTTCATAAGATATAATAATTGTTTTTTAAAGTGTTCGGTTTATGAGAACTATGGAACTTGTTAATATAAAAAGTAATACTTTTTATAGAAGAGTCAATGAGTATGAATCAATTGCAAATAATAAAACCGAGTTCTATGTAAATGTTTTATATTAAGTTACCGAGTCTTATATGTATCTCGGTGCCACCCCGTCTAAAATTCAGAGTATATTTCCACTAAAAGATGCCTATACACCTAAAATGAAAAAGTCATCTGGGCTCCAGATGACTTTTTCATTTTGGTTCAAGATAACATTTATTTTATATTGAATAGCTATTCTTATTTATAGCTTAAATTAAATTAAAATATGAAGGTTTATTAATAAAACATCTGTACTCTAAGTAATTGGTGTGGAATAGTATAAATCAAAAATGATAGTACCTCACTCTATAATGCAGGTACTACCATTTATACAAAACCCTACTTACACCTACATATTTAATTTTTAATAGTCATACCATAAATTAAGCTCGAAACTTTAGGATTAAATATCTTTTTTAATTCTTTGGTATTGATATTATAACTAAATATAGCTGTTGGATAGCAGGATATTTCACTTATCTTTACTTCTTTGCTGTTTTTAGGCACTCCAGTAAAATATACAAGGCTGTCATCTTTGGACATTTCTGTTAAAACAGGATGTGCAATTTTACTAACAATTGAATTGTTATCATTCGCTAAAGTGCTATCTGTTAATATAGTAGTTAAATGCCCTGTATCTAAAGACAACTCATATATACCAAACCCAGGATTTTCATTTATATCAGAACCACCGATAAGAACCTTTTTATAATTAGAATTATATGAAATAGATTGTACTAGTGAAGCTTTTATTGTAGCAATTTTGCTTAATTTATTTCCATTTGAATTTACTTCAAAAATAGTATGAATCAATGGTTTTAGTTGTCCTTGATTTTCTTTCCAACTTTTTAATCTTAAGCTACTTGAACTGGTTGATATAAGCAATTTATTATGTTTAATGCTAAAAGTATCTACTTCTCTATCTGAATCACTATTGTCAATTATTTCATATGATTTTGTTTCAATTTTTATTTTAGCAACCTTAACTATTCCATGAGGTGCATTTAAAAAAAATATTGAATTATCATCCGCAACTCTGGGCTGAGCTTTTCCAGACTTATTATCTGTAACTTGGAAACTTTTATTATCCTTTAAATTATGCAAATAAATTTGCCAAGGATCATAATCATTTAAAGCATCTACGTAGACTATTTTAGAACTATCCTTATATAAATCACCAGTAATACCTACCTGTCTATCAGTTATAAGATATTTCTCAATTTTACTTTTAACCTCTAACGATAATATACTACCTTTATTATCCACGGAAAAAGTAGATATAATTAGTTTATCTTGTGATTTTACAGATAACATAGTTTTTTTAGCAATAAATCTATTACTTAGGACATATCCAAACAATAAAACTATTAGCAAACTAAAAATAATAGTGATTTTTTTTCTGTATTTATATATGATTTTTACCAACCAATTGACCCGCGAAATACTCCATCTGTCTGTTTTGCAACAAGTTTAAAGGATTCTAATGACATATCTAAAATTCTTCCTGCTACATATGGTCCTCTATCCAATATCCTATCAGTAGTATATTTCATATTACTACTATTAACAACTGACACACGAGTAAATAAGGGAATAGTTTTATGAGCAGCACCATCAGCTGCTTTTACACCGGATGCAGTACCAGGTTCTGACCAAATATTAAACAATGATATATTACCTATTTGAGTTTTAGTAGTAGCCATAGGTTGGTCTGTGCTATTCACTTTAACTTCTTTCATAACAACATTTAAATTTGACTGTGATATTGGAACTACAACAATTGGACCTCCTAATGCATCATAAATTACAGTCGTATTAGCTGTAATTTTAGGCAAATCATTGGAGGATTCATAGCTACTGCTACTTAATTTATTAACCGTAGTTCCTTTCTTAAATAAAGACATTTCCTTATTATAATTAAATTGTATTACAGATCCTGGTGCCATATATGATGGCATACGATCTGAAGTATTTAAGTTTTCTGCTGCAAATACCATAGTCGATTGAACTAAACCTAGTACCAAAGTTATACAAAGTAAACCTTTAAATTTTTTCATGACTAATTATACCTCCAATTAAATTATTTTAGTCTTATGAGTTTAACTTAACAATTACAATTTTCTTCATTAATTCCAAAACTCCTTTAAATATGTTAAATGAATACTTATAAACATGTTCATTGTAGGATTCTCGCCCCATAGCCATCAAGCTATGGGGCGAGACCCCTATAACAAAAATAAAATAAGCATTATTTATATTTGTAGTACACATAAATTATTGTAAACACGTTGTAATTACTATGTTTAAACTGTATTACACTTTTTTATTAATAGTCAATTAATAAAAGACAACAAAAAAAGAAGGCTTTTTATTTACCTTCTCATACTGATTAATTAATTTATATATTCTTCATTAGCTCCTATACTGATAATTCTTAGTGTTGATATTACAATATCACATTTACGTACCCATCATTAGGGTAGACATCTTTACTATCCAAGAATTTGGCCGCTGCTTTCCCTAGATCCGCTAGATAAAAATATAATTTACTACAGTTCCAAAAGAAGCAGCCAAAGCCGCGCAACCCATTGATTTTAGCTTACTTGTAATTGTTCTCGTAAATATTTTTTTGCTTCCGCTTTGCCTACTTTTTTAACAAATAGTGAAACACTACCTACGCCGGCAGCAATAAGCACACCATCAATTATGACACTTATTGCTACCGCAACATAAGCATTCTTAAGACAAATATCCGGAATCCGGCTACCAGCCCGTGACGTTACCGTTCCAGCTACATTTACATTATTTAGAGTAGTGTTATCCAAAAATAAATATGTAACAAATGTTAGTATTAAAGGTATAACTTACACTGATGAATATAAACGCATTTTTGTAACAGAGAATGAAAAGGGCAAATCTATAAAAGAAATATTTAAAGAATATGGTTTTGATATAGACGTTCTTGGAAATGATCGAATTAGATCAGCAGCTTACAGATGGCGGACTGCATATAGAAAAAAGGTGTAATAGGACTGAATGATACAAGGAAATCAATGTGCGGAAGATCAAGTGGGAAAGATCTTCCCATAGAAGAAAGATATAAACGTCTTAAGGTCCAAGTTAATTTACTTAAAGCTGAGAATGAATTACTAAAAAAAATCGACATCCTAGAAAGAAGGCTGGTAAAGAAAAAATAATATTAGTAGCAGAAGAAAAATATATTCTTATCAATTCACAAATTAAAAAATATAAACTCAGAAATATGCTTAGCCATTTATGCAGTGTGTCGGGGGTATCCCGTTCAGGCTACTACAACTATTTCTCAGTTAGTTCACAAGGAGTTAGGAATCAACGTGACGATCATGATCAAATAGTGCGAGATACTATCTTAAAAGCATATAACTTTAAAGGCCGCAAAAAAGGAGCTAGACAAATTAAAATGACGTTAGAAGGCGAATTTGGTATCGTTTACAATTTGAAACGTATCCGTAGGATAATGAAGAAATACCAAATTGTATGTCCTATTAGAAAAGCAAATCCTTATAAAAGGATGATGAAAGCCACCCTCGAACATGCTGTTTTACCAAATCTATTAAATAGAAACTTCAAGCAAAATATACCTGGCAAGGTATTGCTTACAGATATAACTTATTTGTTTTATGGAAAGGGTCATAGGGCGTATTTATCAACGATTAAGGATTCCTCTACAAATGAAATACTGGCATATAATGTGTCAGCTAATATTAAGATGGATATAGTCACTGATACTATACTAAAGCTAAAAAAGAATAGAAATATTAAAATATCTAAAGATGCATTTATTCACTCAGATCAAGGTTGTCATGTGCGACAAGAAGTCGCGTAATATATTGTCGAAAGACTACCCTATCCATTCGGGGTAACCCTATCATGACTAGCGTGGATGGTAACGTCTGGGTTAGAAAGCTCATGAGACGATGTGGAAGTTCGAGAAGCCTAATCTGGAACAACTGCTAGGGTAAGAATGCTATGGAGAACGTAAAGTGAATCACTGTAGGAATCGTTACGCTGGAGAAAGCGAAATAGGCTGAAACGCTTTGACCAAAAGGTACGGAGTCAAGCAAAGGCCAACTGTTAAACCAATGCGATTGGATGAAGCACTCCCGGTTTAAAGGTGGCTCTTAAGGCATTCATAATTATATATTACGTGGAACTTGGTAAACCCTATATATTCCTTAAACATAAGGTATCTACCCGCAAGGTGAAGAAATGATATAGAGGGCAGAAGAAAAGGATAAAAAGCGAAAGCCGTTTTTGTAATAAAAACAGATAAGAGTTCAAACTTTGCTCTAACCTGAAAGGGTGCTGACTTGTCCTATGGTATTTCTTGTCAGGAAAGGACGGTAAACTTATGAATTTTAATAACTCAACGACGGATAAAACCGAGAGGCTAAAAGACACTAAAACACTTGCAGACAAATGGGATTCCATTGATTGGATACAAGTACAAAATGATGTTAATAGGCTACAGTCCCGTATCGCTAAGGCAACAGTGAAAGGTGATAAAAACAAAGCAAAACAGCTACAATATTTACTGACACATTCTTTTTCGGCAAAAGCCTATGCAGTGAAAAAGGTAACCACCAACAAAGGAAAGAAGACATCAGGTGTTGATAAAAAACTATGGTCCACTTCTGCCTCAAAAATGAAAGCGGTACTTAAACTTAATGGTAAACATTACAAATCAAAACCACTCAAAAGAGTTTATATTGCAAAAAAAGGCAAGAATAAGAAGCGACCTTTAGGAATCCCGACAATGTATGATAGAGCAATGCAGACTTTATATGCATTAGCACTCGAACCGATTGCTGAAACCAAAGGTGATAACATCTCGTTTGGGTTTCGTCAGGGAAGAAGTGCCAAAGATGCATGTGAACAAATATTTAATGTACTAGCAAGAAAATGCTCTCCTACATGGATATTAGAAGGAGACATAAAGGGATGCTTTGATAACATCAACCATAGTTGGTTACAAGAAAACATTCCAATGGATAAAAGAATCATGAAACAGTTTCTGAAATCAGGGTTTATATACGAGGGTAAGTTATTTCCGACGGACACATGTTCTCCGCAAGGAGGTGCCATATCAAGTCTTTATGCAAACATGGCACTTGATGGTCTTGAAAAGGTGATTCAAGATAAATACCATCGTAACACAAAAGGGAATATCGAAAATCACTATCGTGCAAAAACCAAAGTAAATCTAGTACGATATGCTGATGACTTTATAATAACTGCAAATACTAAAGAAGTTGCAATAGAACTTAAAGAAGTTGTTAGTCAGTTTCTTGAAACTCGAGGACTAGTGTTATCTGAAGAAAAGACTAGAATTACCCATATAAATGAAGGTTTTGACTTTCTAGGTTGGACATTTCGGAAATTCAAAGAAAAACTTATTGTTAAACCTTCAAAAGGTTCAATAAAAAGCTTGATAAGGAAATGTTCCACTATTATTCTTAAAGAAGGGAAAGCATGCACTCAATCGGATATAATTCGTAGACTCAATTCTGTAATAAGAGGTTGGACTAACTATCATAAACACACGGTAGCCAGTCAAGTTTTTTCTTACATTAACAACACACTTTATTACTTATTACATTATTGGGCAAAGCATCGACACCCAAATAAAAATAAACGGTGGCGAATTAATAAGTATTGGCATCAGAAGGGATACAAAATATGGGTTTTTATGACAGAAGACTATTCTCTTATTAATTTAAGGCGAATCAAAATAGTCCGACACCCAAATTTGAAAATCTCTCAAAATCCTTTTTTACATAAGGAATATTTTGTTAAAAGAAGAATGAAACTACAATCACTGAATGCCGCCTGAAAAGGTGAAGAAATGCTTGAGCCGTATGAGCGGGAAACTCTCACGTACGGTTCTTAGACGAGGGGAAGGGAGCAATCCCTTTTCTTTAGTCGATTATACAAGTCCAATCCTTCAAAATCTCGTTAAAAGTTGTGGACTAGGACAATCTATGTCAAGACGTGGAAACTGTTGGGATAACGCTCCACAGGAATCATTCTTCGGTCATTTCAAAGATGAGGCAAACATAAAAGAGTGTCAAACATTAGTAGAGTTAAAGAAAGAAATTAAAAAATATATGATCTATTATAATAGATATAGATATCAATGGGATTTGAAAAAGATGACTCCTGTTCAATACAGAAATCATCTTTATAATTCAATATAGTTTTTTCTAATTGTCCTTGACAAAGGGTACAGATTAAAGCGAGTTTGTATTTTTTAGCAACTGTAAATAAAATAAATTTTAGAATTACTTCGCGATGTGAAAGCAATTAGCAATATATACTTTTCGTTGTAGCATAATTCAAGAAAAAACTTGTAATTAACAATTCATTGGATTTTTAATCTGTTTTCTTATCACTAGCTACTTCTTGATGCGCAATTTTAACTTCTCCCTCGCTCTTAAGGTTTTTAAAAGCAATGGACATCATAAGCTTTATTCTATTAATTTGATTTACTTCACTTGCACCCGGGTCATAATCTATAGCGGTTATATTAGCGCCCGGATACCTTCTCTTTAATTCTTTAATCATTCCTTTACCTGTTACATGATTTGGAAGACAAGCAAAAGGTTGCATACACACTATGTTTCTTGTTCCACTTTCGATAAGCTCAACCATTTCAGCAGTGAGAAACCATCCCTCACCTGCTTGATTACCTAGTGATAAAATAGGCGCTGCTCCTTCTGCTAATTCCTGTATAGTTTTGGGTGCGTGAAATCTTTTACTGCTTTCTAAAACTGATTTCATACGTTTTCTGAACCCTTCTATATATCGAATCGCTATATTACTTAGTACTTTATCAGTCCTACTCTTACCCAAATACTTATATTTAAAGTCAGCATCATAAGCACAGTATAGGAAAAAGTCCGTTAAATCCGGCATAACTGCCTCCCCACCTTCATTTTCAATAACATCTATAATGTTATTGTTAGCTATAGGATGGAACTTAACTAAAATCTCTCCTACTAGACCTATCTGAGGTTTAGAAATATTTTTGATTTCTAAGTTGTCAAAATCAGCTACTATAGAAGATATATTATTATTAAACTCGCGACTATTACCTTTTGTCACAGCTTCTTTGCATATTTTCACCCATTTTTCATAAAGCAAATTAGCTGAGCCTAGTATCATCTCATAAGGTCTAACCTTGTAGAGTACCCTCATAAGCAAATCTCCGTATACTAAAGCCATTATCGATTTTTTAATCATTGGATATGTGAATTTAAAACCCGGATTTTTCTCAAGACCAGCAGCATTTAAGGATACCACTGGAACTTTAGGAAATCCTGCTTCTTTCAAGGCTTTCCTAAGGAATCCGATGTAATTTGTGGCTCTACATCCTCCACAAGTTTGAGAAATTATAACAGACGTATTATCTATTTCATATTTACCTGATTTTAAAGCTGCAATTATTTGCCCTACTACAATTATTGTGGGATAACAAGCGTCATTATTTACATATTTTAAGCCTTCATCTACAGCTTTAGTATCTACCGAAGGTAAAATTTCTAAATTGTATCCTGATGAATTAAAAGCTTCCTGTACAAATTGAAAATGCACCGGAGACATTTGTGGACATAAAATCGTGTGATTTTTTCTCATTTCCTTAGTGAACATAATTCTACTGTTGATCTTCTCAGTTTTTTTAGGAAAAATTCCGTTCTTGTCCCTTTCATCGAGGGCAGCTTTTAATGATCTAATTCTAATTCTAGCAGCTCCCAAGTTATTTCCTTCATCAATTTTTAAACTTGTATATATCTTGCCGTTATTTTCTAAAATTTCTCCAACTTGATCCGTGGTAACTGCATCAAGTCCACACCCAAAAGAATTTAGCTGAATAAGCTCAATATTAGGCTCTTTTGCTACAAAACTCGCTGCTGCGTATAACCTAGAATGATATACCCATTGATCTACTATTTTTAAAGGTCTTTCAACTATACCTAGATGAACCACAGAATCCTCTGTAAGCACAGGCATATCAAACCCCGCAATTAAACTTGGAATTCCATGATTAATTTCTGGATCTATATGATAGGGTCTCCCTGCTAAAACAATACCCCTCTTTCCGGTCCGCCTAATATATTCTACAACTTCCGTGCCTTTACTTTGAATATCCAATTTCACCTTTTCAGTTTCGGTCCATGCCTTTTTAACCGCCATAGAAACTTCCCTTTTATCAATTCCAAAACTCGCTAGCTCACCCGCTAATCTATTAATTAATTTTTTCTTATTGTCTAAAGAAATAAAAGGATTTAAGAACTTAATATCTCGGTCCTTCAAAATATCCATATTATTATTTATTACCTCAGGATATGAAGTTACTATAGGACAGTTAAAATGATTATCCGCGCCTGCTTGCTCCTTTTTTTCATATGGAATACAAGGATAGAATATAGTGTCTACCCCCTTACTTATAAGACTCATTATATGCCCATGTGCTATTTTAGCCGGATAGCAAGCAGATTCTGATGGAATAGTTGCAATTCCCATTTCATATACCTGTTTAGAAGATCTTTGGGATACTTCTACCCTGAATCCTAAATTGGTAAAGAAGGTAAACCAAAATGGATAATTTTCATATATGTTAAGTACTCTTGGAATGCCTATTACACCCCTAAATGCCTCTTCCTTCTTTAATGGAGTATAATCAAATATTCTTTTATACTTATAGTCATAGAGATTAGGAACCTCTTCTTTTTTACTGCTTTTTCCTAATGCTTTTTCACAGCGATTACCAGTTATAAATTCCCTTTCATTATCAAATTTATTAATTGTAAGAACGCATTGATTTGCGCATTGCTTGCATCTACCCATTGAAGTTTCTACATTAAAACTATCCAATTGTTCGAGTGATAACAATGTAGAAATTTGGCCTTTTACTGCTCTTTCTTTTGCAATAAGTGCGGCACCAAATGCACCCATTAGTCCTGCAATATCTGGTCTAACTGCCTCTCGTCCTGAAATAATTTCAAAAGCCCTAAGTACCGAATTGTTATAAAATGTTCCGCCTTGAACTATTATTTTCTTACCCATGTCCTTTGGGTCTCTTATCTTAATAACTTTAAGCAGTGCATTTTTTATTACCGAATAAGAAAGTCCTGATGATATATCCCCTATAGAGGCGCCTTCCTTCTGAGCCTGTTTAACCCTTGAATTCATAAACACAGTACATCTTGAACCTAAGTCCACTGGACTTTTAGCACACAAGGCTACATTTGCAAAATCTGATATTTTCATATCTAAAGAATTAGCAAAAGTTTCTATAAAAGAACCACAACCAGAAGAACATGCTTCATTTAGCATTATGCTATCAATTACACCATCTTTTATTTTTAAACACTTCATATCTTGCCCGCCAATGTCTAATATAAAGTCTACTCCTGGCAAAAAGAATTTTGCTGCCTTGTAATGAGCTATAGTTTCAATTTCTCCGATATCCACTTTTAAAGCTGCCATTATTAGCCTTTCACCATAACCTGTTACCGCTGAATTTTTGATGATTACTTCACTCGGTAAAATAGTGTATATATGTTTTAATATTTTACTAACTACAGTCAATGGATTGCCTTCATTACTTCCATAGTAAGAGTATAAAATTGCTCCTTCCTCATCTATAAGTGTCACTTTGGTAGTTGTAGATCCAGCATCTATTCCCAAAAAACAATTCCCCGTGTAATCCGCTAATTCTTTTCTTGCTGCCTTATATTCGCTTTGTCTTTTGTTAAATACTTGTAGCTCCGCATCGTCTATAAATAGTGGTCTAAGTCTTCGAACATCGAGGCTCGATACTTCCTTTAACTTTGGAAGCTGTTTCTTTAATTCTTCAAAAGAAATAAGGTCCTCATTCTTTGATGACATAGCAGCACCTAGCGCAACAAATAACTGAGAATCCTTAGGAAAAATAACTTGATCCTCTGAAAGCTTTAAGGTCTCAATAAACCTTTGTCGTAGTTCAGACAAGAAATATAATGGTCCGCCTAAAAATGCAACATTTCCCGTAATCGGTCTACCGCAAGCAAGTCCACTAATAGTTTGATTAACTACTGATTGAAAAACTGACACAGCAATGTCTTCTTTTGCAGCACCTTCATTTAATAAGGGTTGAATATCAGTTTTAGCAAAAACTCCGCATCTAGCTGCAATTGGGTATATAGTTTTATACTTCTTTGCAAGTTCATTAAGTCCCATTGCATCCGTCTGAAGCAGTGATGCCATCTGATCAATAAATGCGCCAGTACCACCAGCGCAAGTACCATTCATCCTTTGGTCTATTCCTCCATCAAAATATATAATCTTTGCATCTTCTCCACCTAGTTCAATAGCCGCATTAGTTCTTGGGATAATATTTTCTATTGCATAGGTACTGGCAACTACTTCTTGAATAAATGTAATATTGAGCCATTTAGATAAGGCCAGTCCACCAGATCCCGTTACCACTATGGTAATATCGCATTCACGGAAATTATTATAAGCCTCATATAAAAGTTCGGCTATTGTACTTTTTATATCAGAAAAGTGCCTTTGATACTTACTATAGATCACTTTTTCTTGATTATTTAACACTACTATTTTAACAGTGGTAGATCCTACATCTAATCCAACATGTACTATTTTTTTCATAATTATCTTCTCTTTCCCCGCAAGTCTGGATTTATTTGTGTTTTTTGACCCTAATATTTTATTATATATGTTAATGCAGTTGGATTCAATCTCCATTTTTTAAATAACCTAATATTTCAGTGAATATTCTATCTATTCATATATTTATCTTTATTACTCAAAAACTAAATTTATTCCCTCTACTGCAAATACTTATAATATTTTTTCTATAAAGTTTGTGATTATTAATTGTATTTGTATAAAATTAAAATATAAGCATATAAGATTATAACTCAATAACTATAATATTTTCAACCTATTTTTTCTTTATTATAGTATGTACATCCCTATCTATTTATTATGGTATTTATATTCCTATTTATATAAGTGGGTGGCTTTCCTCCTGAAATATTGTTAATCATCATCTGCGATGCTGCAATATTAACGACTTCAGAAGGCGTTTTATATTCCTACTTAACTCTTATTTTTATTATAGATGTATATTCCTACTTAAGTAAGTGGGTGCCCCTTCTGAAATGTCGTTAACAATACATTATCTACCCTCATATACTAAACTATAACTCTCAAGGGGATGACAAAGTGATTAAAGTAGAAATTAATAATATATGCATGAATTATCACTCTTTAACTGCAGAAACTCCTGCTTTAAAGCATATCTCATTTAGTGTAGAAGAAGGTCACTTTTTAAGTATCGTAGGCCCTTCTGGCTGTGGTAAATCTACGCTGTTAAATATAATAGCAGGCTTAATTACTCCGTCATATGGCGAAATAGTAATTAAAAGTCACGATAATAGCTCAAGCCTTTCAAAAATTGGATATATGTTTCAAAAGGATCAATTATTCGACTGGTTAACCATATGGGACAATGTACTTTTGGGTCTCAAAATTAACCACCGTATTACAGATGACAATAAGGAAATGGTAAAAAATATTTTAATAAGCTATAATCTCTGGGAATTTAGAAATCATCATCCTAGAGAATTATCCGGAGGCATGCGCCAAAGAGTTGCTTTAATTCGCACCCTAGCTTTAAGCCCCGAAGTCCTTCTTTTAGATGAGCCTTTCTCAGCTTTAGACTACCAAACTAGATTAAACATTAGTGATGAAGTTTATGAAATTATAAAAAAAGAGAAAAAGACTACTATAATGGTAACTCATGATATTTCTGAAGCTATCGCTATGTCAGATGAAATTATTATACTTTCAAATCGACCTGCTGTAATCGTTAAAGAGATGAATATTGAATTTGGAGAAGATTTTGCTTGTCCTCTCAAGCGTCGAGAAGCTCCAAATTTCAGAGTTTACTTCAATGAAATTTGGAAGGAGTTGAATAGCAATGCTGATTCAAAGTGATGAGCAAAAGAATTATATCAAAAATGTAAAAAGAGAGAAATACACTATTATTTTCACAAGAATAATAATACTAATTGTTTTTTTTAGCCTTTGGGAAATAGCTGGAAGACTTAAATGGATTGATTCCTTTTTAACAAGCACACCGTCAAAAATGTATAATTCCCTTATACAAATATATAATGAAGGTACACTGCTAACTCATATATCAGTAACATGTTTTGAAACAATAACAGGTTTTTTACTTGGAACCATCTTAGGGGCCTTAATTGCAGTCTTATTGTGGTGGTCCGATTTTGTTTCAAAAGTTTTGGATCCATACTTAATAGTATTAAATGCCTTACCTAAAGTAGCTCTTGCACCTATTATTATATTTTGGGTAGGCAACGGAGTAAAGGCAATAATAGTAATCGCGCTTTTAATATCAATAGTTGTAACCATAATTAGCATACTGAGCGGTTTTAGAGAAGTGGATGAAGATAAAATTAAACTTTTGAAAACCTTCGGAGCTTCTAAATACCAAATATTAATTAATCTAATTATTCCTTCATCTATTGGAGCTTTTATTTCTGCACTTAAGATCAATGTAGGCCTCTCATGGGTGGGCGTAATTATGGGTGAGTTCTTAGTGGCTAAAGAAGGTTTAGGATTTTTAATAATCTACGGTGGTCAAGTTTCCCAACTAGATATGGTAATGATGAGCATAGTAATACTTTCTATCTTAGCTTATCTTATGTATGAAATGGTTGCACTTTTCGAAAAAAAAGTGGTTAATAAAAACAAATAAAATTCCACTTAAATGAATACATTTTAAAACCCTTGGACAGTATTTAGAATAACAAATTTATAATTCTTCGGAGAATTACAAGGAGGATAATAATGGAATACTTTCAAAAAGCTAACGAAATATACAATACTAAAGATTATAATAGAGCAATAATTCTCTATAAAAAATCCGCAGAAATGAAAGATAATGAGGCTGGTTCACTTTATAATACCGCAGTATGTTTTATTCACTTAAAAAAATACGAAAAGGCAATACCTTTATTGCATGCTGCTATAAGCCTGCGCCGTGAAAGCAGATATTTTTTCAACATAGCTTACTGCTATGCTATGTGTGTTAACAAGCAAAAATCATTATATTATTTCAATACCGCTTGGTCATTAAATAATGAAGATACAGATTGCGAAAAAGCCATTAATTTATTATTAAAAAGCTATAGAATAGCTCCCTAAAACTTAGGTAGCTATTCTATTACCATTCTCCAGCTATATTCTCTCCTTTATGGTCTATATCAAATCTTTTACTATCATAATAATCCCCACCAATTAAAAATGTTGGATCTACATTAATCCAGGTGTTTTCTTCCTCTATATATACTTGATTCCAAGCATGGCTAACCCAATTACTTCCGTTGAATCCTTGGCCTGTTATAATTCTCACCTTTATATTATTAGCTCTGCACATAGCTACATATAGACATGCATAATCAAAACATATACCACTTTTAGAGTTAAAAGTTGGGATGGCACCAGATTTCGCTTCTAAATCGTTATTTAATACTCTATTTGCTTTTTCATCGCTATAAGCTACTTCACTACCTACCCATTTATAAATAACCCTTGCTTTCTCCCTTGTACCACTTTTACCTTCAGCCAGGGTAATTGCAAACTTATTAATTTCATCATTAGACTTAACCCCTTGATCCAGAGTAATACCATTATAATAAATTATACCTTTTGGCTTGTTTTGTAAATTAGGTTCTAAAGTAGAAGCCTCTTTTACTACAATTTTAAAAGAGTTATCTACAACATTCGGAAGCTTTTTTGCAAGCTTTGAATTAGTCAATGGAATAACTACCTCTTTGGATATATAATTATATACTTGTGATTCTTCCAAATACTTATTATATGTATCAGTTATATTAAGAAGTGATAGAAAATTAAATATGAAAGTAATAACAATTACATAACATATTGCTTTAGGCAACTGAAATACTGCACCTATAATTCTATTAAATAAAGCACTTTTTTGCCTTACTTTGCGCTCTATGCTATCAAATAAAGGATAAAAAGTAATGTGAGAAATAATACTAATTACAAAATTTATAACACTATAAATTATTAATATCACTATTGGCATTATTAATATATAAATCACTAATGGTTTGCTATTAATAAACCCTATAACATTCATTGGTATACTTTTATATATTTTCTCATACATACCTTCATTGTGCTGAATAAGCATTTTTTTCGTATAATAAATACCTAGACATAAAGAAAGCAAAAAAGATATACTTTGAAAAACTCCCTCAATGCCACCTTTTAAATGCTCCGATGAGAATTTATATATAAACCCTTTAATTATTGGGTATATAAACAATAACAGTAAAATTAAGCTTACGGGCTCTTTAAACACTCCTATCACCGCTTTCATTAACAATATCTTCTGTGCCATTAATTAAATCTTTTAATACTTTTTTAATTTGATCCCACTGGAATCCTCTTCTTAAAAGATAGTCTCCTAGCTTTTTATATAGCTTTATTTTGTGCGATTCTGACTTGATTAATATGCTGTATCTTTTACTTGCTAACTCGTATAATTTATCATAATCTTCTTGATAAGTATCTTCGGAGGGCGCATTATCGCATGATTCCTCTCCTTTGTCATTTTCAGTTATCTTAGCCAAAACCTCTTTAATTATTTCGTAATCATATCCACTGCGAGCTAAATAGTCTGATGTTTTTTTATAAAGTTTTTTTGTATCCTTCTCACTCTTAGATATTGTAACGATCTTTTTTTCGCCTAATTTCAAAGCTGTTTCCAGCTGTTGCTCATTAGTTATCTTATTAAGTTCTTCCTTTATTAATTCTTTTGGAAGAGATTTTTTTAATAAAGCAAACTTAATTTTATTTTTACCACTAGACCTGATTTTTTCTTTTATAAATAATTCAACAAAACGCTTATCATCAATAAAATCATACTGCTTTAAAAACTCCAGTACTCTATCTATAGTTTTAGTATCAAATTCCTTTATCGTTAATTTATCAACTACTTGTTTAGCCGATTTATTGCTTCTCTCCAAAAAGTGAAGTGCGCAGGTTTTCCCCTTAATATAATTATCTTCACTAGCTATATCTTCTAAATTCTGTTTGTCCATAACTCTGCCTTTTGTAATATTATGGATATATATAAGTTCTGCATCACAAGCAAATGCATATTCGCCATCCATATAGATGTTAACTCTCCGCTTATTTTTTTTTTGTATTTCAATTTTTGTTATAATACTACTCAATTTTACACTCTCTTTTCTGGTAAAAATATGTGAATTGTTGGATCCTTCAATACTTTTCTTGAAATATTATATAGGTCTTCACTTTTAATATTCTCCATGTTATCCATATCATCAGTAAACTGATATATATCTTCATCGTCCATAGCTTGATGTATTACATAACTTCCAAGGTCTGTTGAGTCCTCTAAGGTTGAAGCTATAGCAGTTTTCATTATTTTTTTCATCAAGGCTATCGTATTATCGTCAAAAACTATTTTTTTACTTTCAATATCTCTAATAGCAGTATCTATTACATCGATCGCTTCATCTACATTTTCTTCTGACACCGATGTATAAATATATAATATTTTAACGTTATTTGAAGTATCTAAATGAGTGTAAACATCGTATGACAATCCTCTTTCTTCTCGAAGTTCTCTAAATAATATAGAATTAGAACTTTCTCCAAATTTATAGTTTAATATTCTAAGTGCTAATTCCTCATCCTTAGATAGTCCATTAAAGGTATATAAATACAGTATAGTGCATTGCTCAATTTCTTTTTTATATGAGATTTTTTTTATAGACTTATGATGCTCAAAAGTTATTTTTTTCTTTTCAAATTCCCTTTTTATCCAATCACTAAAATATTTATTAACCATGTTTATTATATCCTCATGTTCAAACGACGATACAATAGATATGAAGCAATTATTAGGCAAGTAATATTTGTTATAAAAATCAACAAGTTGCTTTCTTGTAACTTTTTTTATAATATTTTCGCTACCAATAGTATCTTCTCTAAGTGGACTATATTTAAAAGCAATTTCATTAATTCTCTTAAAGCTTAAATCTTCAATGTCATCATTAATCGTTCTAATTTCAGCGAGTATTACACCCCTTTCCTTTTCAATTTCATCAATTGGAAAGGTTGAATTTAATAGCATATCTCCGAGAAGTGTTAACGAGTTCTCTAATTCTTCATTTAAAATTGTAGCAGTATATACTGTACAATTAAAATCCGTGTATGCATTATATTCCCCACCTAAATTTTCTAGATTGCTGTTTAGTTCTTCGTTAGTTCTACCCTCAGTTCCTTTAAAAAGCATGTGTTCTATAAAATGTGCTATTCCCTTTTCATTTTTTTCTTCAAAAAGAGAACCTATGTTTACTCCAACATGAACTGCTGAAATTTGACTATCCTTTTTAATAGTAATAAGTTTAATACCATTACTTAATTGTGTTTGTTTTGTATTAAAAATTTCTTTACTCATCATATTCTCCTTTAACCAAAAACTATGTTATTAAATCATCACCTGCGAAGCTGTAATACTAACTTCAAAAAACAAATTCATATATATTTTAACTATATCATACTTTTAACTATTTTAGACCATAATTTCAACGTATTTAAAACTAGAATTAATCCCCTGCAACCTCAGAAAATCTGAAAGCCCTATTGACTAATTGCGAAATATGGAGTAAAATAAAGATTCGAGTCAAATACTCATAGACAGTTCGTAACCATCCTGTCTTAAAATAAAACTACGGAGGCACAAAAATGAATATTAAATTAAATGAAGGAACTATGTCTGTAAAAATAAGAAAGATCGTTTTTGCAGCAATGGTGGCTGCTATTTATGTAGCCTTAACTCTAAGCTTATCGTTTTTCAGCTTTGGAGTTATTCAGTATCGTATCGCTGAAGGACTTACTATTTTACCTTATTTTGCATCCTTTTCTATTCCTGGGCTGCTAATTGGTTGTATAGTTTCTAATATTATAAGTCCACTAGGTATTATGGATATGGTTTTCGGTTCCCTTGCAACGCTTATAGCTGCGATTTCAACTTACTATATTGGTAAAAGCAAACTTAAATTCAAAAGAATACTTGCTCCATTACCGGCTGTAGTAGTTAATGCCATTATTATAGGCATACTGTTAAAGCTTTTATATGTTAATGACATGCCCCTTATAGTTTGTATGCTGCAAGTTGCATGGGGAGAATTAGTCTGCTGTTATGGAATTGGATTGCCTCTTATTTATGTTATTGAGAAGAACTCAATTTTGAGGAATTTTTTTAAATAATTATAAAAAAGCAATTTGAATTTGCTTTTTTGATTTAATATTTATTATTTTGTATATATTTTTGTAATAATAAGATGTATTTGATACTTTATGAGAAGAAAGAGGAATTTTAATGAACAAAATTGACAAACTTAAATTTGATGAACTAGGACTAAGCGAATCCGTACTCCACGCTATACAAGATCTAAAATTTGAATATCCATCTGATATTCAAGCAAAAGCTATTCCAGTTGTACTAGATGGCTTTGATATTATAGGTCAAGCTCAAACAGGAACTGGTAAAACATTAGCCTTTGGTGCACCTATTTTAAGCCAAATGGAAAGACCAAATGGAAAAGTTCAAGCAATAATAATGTCTCCAACAAGAGAACTTGCTGTCCAAGTTGCTGAAGAACTTTCACGTATTGCAAAACATGAAAGAATTAAAATATTACCAATCTATGGTGGCCAATCTATTGATAGACAAATATCCGCTTTAAAAAGAGGAGTAGATATTGTAGTTGGAACTCCAGGAAGATTATTAGATCATATTAGAAAAGGCACTTTAAAACTCGCTAATGCTAAGTTTCTTGTTTTAGATGAAGCTGACGAAATGTTAAACATGGGCTTTATTGAAGATATTGAAAGCATTATAAGTAATTTAAGTGAAGATAGACAGACTTTACTTTTCTCAGCTACTATGCCAAGAGCTATTAAAATATTGTCAAAAAAATATATGCATCCTGAAACAAAGCTTATTGCAATAGAAAAGAAATCTTTGACTGTTTCTAAGATTGAACAATATTATTATGAAGTAAACCCAAAAAATAAATTTGAATCATTATGTAGAATTCTTGACGTTGATGCTCCTAAGACTTGTATACTATTCTGTAAAACTAAGAAGGGCGTAGATGAATTAGTTGATGCATTACAACCTAGAGGTTATACAGTAGAAGGTATGCACGGAGACATGAAACAAAGTCAAAGAATGAATACTCTTAAAAAATTCAAAGATGGTAATCTGAATTTCTTAATTGCAACAGATGTAGCTGCAAGAGGAATCGACGTTGAAAATGTTACTCATGTAATAAACTATGATTTACCACAAGATAGCGAATCATATATACATAGAATTGGCAGAACAGGTAGAGCTGGTAAAGAAGGCACAGCTTATAGTCTTATTACAAGACGAGAAGCATCTGCTATAAGACAAATTGAACGTGATACTAAAAGTATAATCGCTAAAAAAACTGTACCTACTATAACAGATATATTTGCTGCAAAATCAGAAACTATTTTAGATTCTATAAAATTAGTTCTAAAAGAAAATTTATATGAAAACTTTCTTCCACTAGGACAAAATCTTATAAAAGAATTTGGTGATGAAGATGTAGCTGCTTCCCTAATCAAAATTATTTTTGATAAAGAAGTTAACTATAACTATGCAGATGATGCTACAACTACAACTACAGATAATGTTAGACTATTCTTATCTATAGGAAGAATGGATGAAGTTATGACTAAAGATATTATATCTTTCCTATGCGAGACTGCTAACATTAATAAAAATGAACTTGGCCGTATTGATATTTTAGATAAATTTTCTTTCTTAGATGTTCCTGCGAACTTAGTAGATTCTATTCTAAACAATAGTTCAGGTAAGAAATTAAATAGTAGAAAAGTAAATATTGAAGTAGCTAAATCTAGAAGATAGATTTGTTAAATCAAAAGAGCACTTATTAATAAGTGCTCTTTTTTCGCGTATATTTATTTACTTTTAACGACATTTCAGAGGGAAAGTCTCCCATTTCTATAAATTGGAGTATAAATCTCCTTCTGAAGTGTCTTTAATATTTCAGCTCCGCAGGCGATGATTTGATTATTTTATCGGCTCTTTTAACATACAATATAAATGGGGTGATAATAATGAATAAATTTAAAAAACTTATTTACACATTGATTTTTATCTTGTTAATTGAGATTTCGCTAATATATGTAATTTATAAATAAGTACACTTCTTATTTTTCTCTTATAATATAGTTGCTTTGTATATTTCTTCAAAAGCACATAGTTTTTGCACAATCCCACTGCTCTTTATATGTCTGGGTGCTAAAATTGTATACATTGTTGTGCTGTAATCTGGATTTTCATCTTCCTCATCAATTGAAAAATCTATATTTTTAACTTTTATGCCCATACCATCAAAGTACTGTTCTAATTTTTCCACCATGTTTTTCTTGTTAACGTATTGAATTTCTATTTTAAGAATATTAATGTTTTTAAACAACTTAGCTTCAAAAGTCTTAAGAAATACTAATACTATAAAAACAAATATAGTTGATAATATACTTAAAGTATAATAACCTTGACCAACTGCAAGTCCAATACATGCCACAGTCCATAAACTTGCTGCAGTAGTAAGTCCTTTTACTGATCCCTTCTCATGTATAATAGTCCCTGCCCCTAAGAATCCTACTCCCGATATAACTTGCGCCCCAAGTCTTCCAATATCTGCTTTCATGACATTTTGGAGTTCTGGGTGCCGCAGTATCATATTAGTTGTTTCTTGAATTGAATATAATTGTATCATTGAGGTAACTGCCGCGCCTAGACATACTAATATATGAGTTCTAAAACCAGCTGGTCTATTCTTATATTCTCTCTCATATCCAATTAAGCCACCAACTAAAACTGCAAGCGCAAGCCTTATTGCTACTTCATATACTAACATGTATATACCTCCAACAAATAGGTTGCTTTTCTTTAATTTAAATACTTTAATTCAATACCAATTGACATTAACCATGTTCTAACAAATTCTTCTATGCATTTATCTTCATATTCATACCATCCATCTGTTGCATTTGGTTTATCCATTAGAATATGTTTAAAACTTTTTATAGGTTCTTCACTTATTAGTGCCTTTTTTAATTCTAGCTTTAAATCTGAATTACTAATTATACTATTAACATATTTTTTCATTGCACTTATATAAAAGTCTTCATCTATTAGAGGAGTGCTTAAATATCTATTAACCTCATCTTCGCTAATAAGTATAGCGGTGATGACAAATTCTTTTAACCACTTATCAAATGTATCTTCTTTTAAAGTCCCATTTTCTAATGCTACACTTACTTCTGTAGGAATATATATAACCTCACCAGTAGTTGTGTCTAGAAAGCTTTTCCCTAAATTGTCATCAACATGCGAAATTGTTTCTATAAGTGCTTCCATATTAATTTCTACTAAATTCAAAATTTCACCTCCTCCAGTTACTACAATAATTTTTAATATCTAAAAAAAATTATAATATTTATAGTAAAAACCCAATAAACCTTACCGATTTATTGGGTTATTGGTCTACTATTTATTCCTCAAAAGATGAATCATATTCTTCTAAAACTCTTTCAAATTCTTCTTCATCTTCTACTGCAATATATTGCTCTTTACCATCTACCACTTCTATTTTATAGACAAAAGCATCATCTTCTTCTCCTATAGGAGCTAATAAAGCATATTTATTTTCATCTAACTCAATAATTTCGATTAATTCAAAATCAACCTTTTCTCCATCTTCATCTAACATTGTTATAATTTTATTTTCTTCCATGTCTATTCTCCTTTCAACCTTAATAACCACATTATACCGTTAATCTAGCTATACTGTCTATATAAAAATATAGATTAAATAACATTTCAAAAGGAAATTATCCTACATTATCCCTTAAACATATGAAACATCAGTTTATTTACTATATCCGGAAATTCCTCTTATAGAAACTTCTCCTGAAACAATATATTCTACTATCCCTTTGTAATTTTCAATTACCAATTCTCCTTGATCACTTATATCTATTGCCTTAGCTGTTGTTACTTTTCTTCTATTAATCAATTGGATTTCTTTACCTATAAGCATGGAATTTTTTCTGCAAATCTGTATAGTTTCTTCTATATTTCCATTTTGAATAAAATCACTATATAGCTCCTCAAAAATGTTTAATATGTTGGCAAGCAAAAGCTTCCTCTCCATGTATTTACCACTCGCAAGCTTTATAGACGTAGCCACATCTTTTAGATCAATTGGTATATCTTCTTTTTCCAAATTTACATTTATACCAATTCCCATAACTAGATAATTAATATGATCTACTTCACCACTCATTTCTGTTAATATACCACATACTTTTTTACCATCAAATACTATATCGTTAGGCCACTTAATACTAGTTTTAATTCCCATTTTCATAATAGCTTTTTGAACTGCTGCTGCCCCAAGTAGGGTTATTTGTGATATATTTTCTGTGTTAATATTTGGTCTAAGTATTATGGACATCCATATGCCCTTGTGCTTTGGAGATACCCAATTTCGTCCGAGCCTTCCACGTCCTAATGTTTGTTCTTCACTTATTATAACTGTGCCGTGAGCTTGCTTTGTCTCCGCAAGCTCTTTAGCTTTAGAGTTAGTTGACCCTATAGAATCATAGTGAATAATATTTCTACCTATGTATTTTGTACTTAAAAAATTTTTAATTTCCTCAAATGTAAGTATATCCGGTGAGGAAATTATTCTATAACCCTTTCTTGAAATTGCTTCAATTTCGTAGCCATCCTCTTTAATTATATTTATATGTTTCCAAATAGCTGCACGGCTAACGCCTAAATCTTCACTAATTTTTTGACCAGACACAAAATTATTTCCACTGTCCTTAAGTAGCTTAATGATTTTTTCCTTCATAACATCCACACCCTTTTTTGTTTTACCAAATTCTGAGGAAAGTCGTTTTATAGTCTTCTGTATTCCTCTTGCCTATACCTATATTTGCCTTTCAGTACAAGGTCAATGTCTCCCACTAACTGATTCTTATCTTGTGGCAATGTACCAGAAAGTGCCATATAATTTGAAGCATGATTGCTTCTGAAAACACAGTTAGCAACTTCTACATTTTTAAGGAACTCTCTCATCTCATACATTATTTGTTCTGGCGTTAATATATGAAAAGTCCCGTTCTGTACATCCTCATATATAGGGGTTCCCCTCTCTAACATTAAAGTTAAAAATCCTACATAATCTGGGTTTATAGCACTTATAAGTTTAGCCGATTCTATTGCATGTTCACTTATTTTTTCTGTGCCACCTATTCCTGAAATCAAGGTAGTGGATAACTTTATCCCACTTTCTTTAACCTTGCAGCCTGCAATAATCATTTCCTCAGCAGTTACGCCCTTATTTATACTTTTTAATATTTCATTACTTCCAGATTCAACACCTAGATACACGATCCCAACGCCAAGATCCTTAATCTGCCTAAGATCCGCTAAAGATTTTCTCAAAATATCACTAGGAGCAGCATAAATCCCCACTCTTTCACACTGAGGGAACAATTCTCTTATTTTTAATAAAATCAATTTCAATTTATTAGTTTCAATAACTAAAGCATCTCCATCTGCTAGAAATATCTTTTTAACTACCCTATATGTTGATTTAGCATGCTGTAAATCCACCATAATATCTTTTAAATCACGTATTCTAAACTTCTTATCTTTGTACATATTGCAAAAGCTGCACGCATTATGTGAACATCCGATTGTAACTTGCAGTATAAGACTGTAGGCCTCACTTGGTGGTCTGTATACTGTTCCTTCATACCTCACTGTAATCATCTCCAAACTTCGTAAATTCAATGAATTTTATTTGTTGCATACTTTATTAGTATATCATAGGTTTTTCCATAAAAATAAATCCTTTTTATACTATACTCGTTAAACTCACAAAGTAATTTAGTGCTATCAATCTATGTAAATTATTTGGAGCGCGATAAATACTCTTCACAAGTGCGAATAAAAGATTTAATATTTTCTTTCTCCTCTTTAACTTTATCCTCACTGATTTCCCCTCTACCAAGTCTATCACACTGTGATAATAAGGCAATTTCTTTAAAAGATATTTCTTGCGACATGTTTTTCATATCCCCAAAAGGTAATTTTTTGTTTACAAAAAGAGTTTGCATATGCCATCTAACTAAAGCTGAAACTTGATTAATTAATTCGACCTCATCTGTAAGCGCTTCAAGAAATTTTATGCTAAGATCTTCACCAACCTTGTCATGGTCATAAGACGTTATTTCTCCTTTCCTGATTTTTGTAGTAGGTGCTTTCCCTAAATCATGTAATAATGCCCCCCACATAAACGCTCTAGGACACTCACTTTTCTCCTTTACTTTTGCTGCATTATCCACAACTAACATTGTGTGAATCCATACATTTCCCTCTGGGTGATACTGTGGAGATTGGGGAATATCTACTAAACAACTTAACAATGTATATGGATATTCATTAAAGATGACCTTATTATTTATTATTTTATCGAAATATATAGACGGCTTATCATCTTCCATTAAATGCCTTTCAAATTCTTCAAACATTTTTATCATATATTAAGTCCTTTCTATCTATTATTGATATTTTTTTATTTACATCACATTTTGTTATTATAACAAAAAGAGCAAGCTAACCTTTATTTAAACTATATACTATCATAGCTTAGATAACAAACACCTGCTCTTTTTATTAATGTATCTTTTATTATTTATTTTTTTTCATGTACCTAATATCCATTTTTTTTGGTTTCAAAAACACTTTCGTTATATGCGCTTTCTTCAACGGTTTGAATAATTTGATTTTTAGAATGTCCATTTTGTGTTTTTGTATCTTTTTTAATATAATCACGTAAATTTTCCTTCTTAGCTTCTTCACGACTCTTCATATATACTCCTCCTAATTACTTATTATTACTACATACTTCTAAATATGTTGCCTCTGCCACCGCGGTATTACTGCTCGCTAAACTTCTGTAATACTTTTTTAAACTCTTGGCCCTGTCCTATGGACAAGTATTCTGTTTCTCCATTAACTACAACTGACTTGTAAGCATATGCCTCATCCGAATCTTTAGGACCAACTATCACATATTCATTTCCATCCATTTTAATAGCATCAATCAGTTCTAAATCGACTTTCTCACCATTTTCATTTAGTACAGTAATTATTTCACTAGCTTTCAAACACTACACCTTCTCTCATGTATTATTTTGTGCCTAAGTAAATGTTTTATACCAAATTTTCATAATAACTCAAAAGGAAATCTCCTAGAAGAACAAAATCTCCCTACGGTCGAGTATTAAAGTGATGCTCCACAAATAGTGTGGCATCACCTCTTAATTATCATATCTGAACCACATTCTATACACAAAACAATAGGACTACCACTTTTCTTGTCATATTCTTCAGGCGTATAACATTCAAACGCAACAAAGTCAGGCACTTCTTCTTCAAACCCACATTTTTTACATTTAAAAAGTATCATTTTATCACGTTCTTGTGGTCGAAATGGTATGCTATCCTCATTCACTTTACCTTTAAAAATTCTTTTAATACGTTCCCATATCATATATATACCCATACTTTCTATGCCATATTTGCCACAATTCCATTAGCTGGCCGCATTTTAAACACTTTCTCGGATCTTTGGAAAAATTAATAATCATTAATTCTCTATAAGTCATTTTTCTTGTTTCCTTTTTCCAATTTATTTTTAGTGTGAACTGAATTGCCTTAAGACCACTTTTTATGTATTGCAAAAGACCAAAACACTTCCGAACTTTTACACTTATACTGCCTGCATATACTCCGTATAGTCTAACCATCTTGAAATATTTAGGGGTAATATGCATTAATAATCTACCTACAAATACTTGCGCTGTAACTGTTTCTTCTACTCTTTCATTGGTTTCATGACTCTTATACCAAAACGTTACATTTTTCCCATCATAACTAAGTATTCTATATTCTGCTATCGCGGGCCTTGCTAAATATCTACCGATATATCTTGCTGCACCTCTTGCGCTTTTCATTCTTGATTTTGCATTTATATAAAATCCATCTGGATAATCTTTGAACATTTTTAAGTACTCTGTTTTTTTCTCTGGATTTTTACTAATCATATAATTTATTAATTTGTACTGCCATACCTTCCTAAAATACTCATAGTCGAAGAAGCACATATCTTTAACTTCGTTACTCCTTGTTTTTATTTCTGGAACCAATGCATGCACATGAGGGTTAAATCCTATATTCCTTCCAAATGCATGAACTACTCCAATCATTCCACTTTGCCAAAGTACTCCTCCTTTTTTGCTCCTTTTCTTCTTTTGATATTCTTCTCTATTTTTATAGTTTACACCATTTGCAAACTCATTTATAACCTCATACACCATGTCTTGCAGGTCTTTAAGACTCTCTCTATTCCAGAAAAAATATTTTCTGTACTCAGCGGGTATTGTGAACACACAATGTCTATGTGGTACATCTAAAATCTTGTTTACTTGTTTTTCTACCCATTCACTTATGTACTTTTTCCCACATTTACTGCAAAATCTACTTTTGCATGTAAATCCTATTTTAAATACTTCTAAACATTTTAAGCATATATACGCAACAAAACCTAATGAAATATCTCCACATCCTATCATTTTCATTACTTCGATATTCATATGTTCTCTCATCTTTTCAGGATACTTTTCTTTATTCAATTTCCAAAACTCTGGATAATTATCTTCAAATATTTGTTTTATAGTAATCTTATTTTTTTTCATGATTTAATCATCTCATATTTATCTGATTTTTTCTATCTATTTTTTAGCTAGAATGTTATCCACAGCGGTTTCCGCAAGCTGTTTCCTATATAATAAAAAAAAATGCATCCGTATAACTTTCTCCTGTGCGACCTGAAATCACTTCCAGAGAAAGTTCATACTATTATGCATGTCTATATTCAAAGGAGATACTATTCAATAGCTTCTAACACTTTTTGAAGCAAATGGAGCATTACATTTTGATATTTCACCTATTGAAGGAACTTCTATAAAGGATTTAAATATAGATATAATTAGAGATTATTTTATAACGTACAATACTTTTTATCTTTATGAGGAAGAAAGAGAATACCCTATTTTAGTATTAAGAGAATCTATAATTAATTCACTAGTACATAGGAATTATAGTATTTATGGATCTTAAATTAGGTTTTTTATGTTTGATGATAGGCTAGAGTTTCGCAGTCCAGGAAAATAGGAGAAGAGTAGTCTTCGATTTTAGTTTTTCACTTTACATATTCATCATAAATTATAGCTAAAAGTTTCTCTTTACTATTCAATTGCGGATTTTCTAATACTTTATCTAAAAGAAATCTAAGCATATCACCTATTTTTTCTCCTGGCTTAATAGAAAATTCACTCATTAAATCTCCACCGTTTATTGCAAGTTCTTTTATAGATAGTGGAACTTTAGATTCTAAGATAGCCAATGTTTTTTCTTCTACCTTATTAATTTCTTCTAATCGTACTTCTGGAAAACGTGAACCTAGTGCATCCGCTCTTTGCAAGGCGAAGAGATCACATACTAAATCTACACCCACTCTATTAATAAGACGTTTTACAGAAGCATCTGTTGGTTCTTTCAGTACATTCATATGTTCCTTTACTAAAACACTAATTTCACTTATACTTTGATTATCAAACCTAAGACGCCCTAGTATTTGCTCAGATAATATAACACCTTTTTTATCATGTCCATAAAAATGACCTATCCCATCTTTGTCAATAGTGAAACAGTAAGGTTTAGCTATGTCATGTAATAATGCTGCTATTCTCACATTAAGTGAATGTGGGCATTTTTCCACAACCGACAAAGTATGTTCAAATATATCTTTATCATGATGAGGATTTTGCTGATTAAACCCTACAGCTAATTGAATCTCTGGTAGTATGACCTCTAATAGTTTAGTCTCTTCAAGTAATCTTAAAGCTTTTGTTGTATTATTAGATACCATCATTTTGCATAATTCATCTCTAATTCTTTCATTACTTACATTTAATATAAGTAACGAATTTGCTTTTATAGCCTCTAAAGTTTTTTCTTCTATTTCAAAATCTAACCTGGCTGAAAAACGAATAGCTCTAAGCATTCTTAGCGCATCTTCTTGAAACCTTTTATTAGGCTCGCCTACGGCTCTAATTATTTTATTCTCTAAATCTTCGGTGCCACCAAAATAATCTATAAGCCCATCTTCCTCATTAAAAGCTAAAGCATTTATAGTGAAATCACGTCTTGCTAAGTCTTCTTTTAAATTTAAAACAAAAGTAACACCATCCGGTCTTCTATTGTCCAAGTATTCACCATCTATTCTGTAAGTTGTAACTTCGTATCCATCTCCATTTATCATAACAGTAACAGTTCCGTGTTCTATACCTGTAGGCACAGTTTTGTCAAAGAGTTTGATAACCTCTTGTGGTAGGGCATTAGTAGTTACATCATAGTCCTTGGGCATGGATGTCCCGATTTTGGAATCACGTATACTTCCTCCCACTATATAAGATTCATATCCATTATTTTTTAAAGTGTCTAAAATTACTTTTACATCATTTGGTATAAACATAAAGCCTACAAATATAGTATTATCTTTAATCATTCCACTCACCCTTTATTTTCACTGTAATCTTAATTCTAAATATACATTGCTATAGGTATAATTTCAATCACAGATCCGGTAATTTCTATTTGTTTTTTATCATAATCACTAATTAAACTTGTATCTTTTAGAAATCTATTTTTAAATTCTTTAAAATACTCTTCATTCAAATAATCAAAGTATGTGCCACTTAGTAAACTATAGTTATTAATTTCATTTTCCTTTGGAATTCTTACCACCTTACCAAGGACAGTGATTTTAGCACCTTCAATATAATCTAAATTGTCTGCCATGTTTTTTATCTCTAAGGGCACTACAACTTTTGTATTGCTCGTCCCTATATTACTACTAATGAATTTTAAACATTTTTCTCTTTTACAATTTTCCATATCATCTTTCAAGACCTTTAAAACTTGCTTCTTAACTCTTTGCTCTTGGCTTTCAGCACCGTTTTCCACAGTTTCCGGTGAAAAAGCCAATTGCATTTCCATAACCCTAATCATATCTTCTATATATTCTATAACTGGATTTTTATACAATTCACTAGTAAACTGAACAAAATCAAATTCCTTCATATTCTTTACATCACTCTCATTATTTATAACCTTTAACAAACTTTGATCATTTAGTATATTTTTTATCCTTGACAGTATTGTTATTACAATCGAAACTCTTTCTTCAATTTTCTGCGACGAGAATTCATTAAGAAGTTGAACATTTAAATCTCCTTGCCTTATTTTACCACAAGTAAGTTCATATAATGGTGTATTGGTACTAATAGTTAACTGTTTTCTCGTACTTTCACTTTTGATTTCGGCAAATTCCTGTATTACAATTGTATATAAATTATTTATCATATTTTCATTAAGGTATAATGGTATAAGTGCTCGATTATCCATATTTACATATACCTCCGTTACATTTTCTCAAATAATACTTCTTACCTAGTCTATATCATTTTTTTATTATTTAGAACAACAGTGTATAATATATGTTTGTTCTCTTTACGACTTAATAAACTATTTATTTTTTAGAAATACTGATTTCATAACTGAAGTTTCACCATATTTGCGTCTAATACTGTCTATAGTTTTGTCTATTGCCCTTTTCTTTTCATCAGAATCATTACCAATATCAAAAATTGATATTTGTTTGAAATTATCCTCACTTAGATTATTAAGAGAAACTCCTAGTAGTCTTATTGGCTCTCCCTTCCATAATTCATCAAAAAGTTTTTTTACTGTTTTTAGTATTTCCTGCGTTAAATCTGTAGCACTTTTTAAAGTCGTGCTACGCGAATAATCAACAAATTCATGATTCCTTATAGTTATGCAAATACAGTAACAGCATTTTTTTATATTTCTTAATCTAGAAGCTGTGTGCTCTACTAATGCTAATAATATTTTATAGGCTTCATCTTTACTTTTAACATCTTCTGATAATGTAGTCGAATTGCTTACTCCTTTTAGCTCATGTTTATTTGACTTTACCTCTCTATTATCTATACCATTGGCATATTTCCACATCATAAGTCCACTACTTTTAAAGTGGTATTTCAAAAATCCAACATCATACTGAGCTAAATCTCCTATAGTAAATATGTTTAAATTATTAAGCCTAGGAACGGTTCTCTTTCCAACCATGAAAAGCTCACCAACTGGAAGATTCCACAGTTTCTTTTCTATTTCATTTTCATAAAGCGTATGCACTTTATCAGGTTTCTCAAAATCAGATGCCATCTTAGCTAGAAGCTTAACATTTGATATGCCCACATTTACTGTAAATCCAAGTTCTTTTTTTATTCTGTCCTTAATATCCCAAGCTATCTTGAGTGCTGCTTCTTTTGAGGTATTATAACTTGTCATATCTAGAAAACACTCATCTATAGAAAATTTCTCCACATAAGGTGTATAGTCTCCAAAAATTTCTCTCATACTTCTACTACATCTTTCATATAACCTAAAGTCAGGTGATATAACTATCATGTTTTTACACTTCTTTCTTGCAGTAAATAAACTCTCTCCTGTTATTATTCCACTTTTTTTAGCTATCATAGATTTTGCGAGTACTACTCCTCTTCTAGACTCCGCGTCTCCACCTATTACCGAGGCTATATCTCTTAAATCAATATCCGAGCCTTTTCTAAGTTTATCCGTAGCACTCCAAGAAAGAAACGCTGAATTAACATCTATATGAAATATAAGTTTCTCTTTTAATTTAATCATCTAATCTCATCCTTTACATAATGGACATTTATGAAGGCATCCTTAAAATATTTTTCACATAAATATATTATATAGAATTTCAGTACAAAAAAGCAACCTATCCTTTATTAAGAATAGATTGCTTTAGTGAAACGATTGATTTTATTACTTATACGTTAGTATAAGCCTTATTTACTAATATAGGCCTTATGCCTTAATATTAGCCTTTATATATTCCTTTATTTCATCTGAATCTCCAAATGATAATACTGGTTCTGATAGCTTTATGCATTCTTCATAGCTAGAATTTGTAACAGTTTTACGTGCTCTTAATATTGAAGAGGCACTCATACTGAATTCATCTAATCCAAATCCAAGTAGTACAGGAATAAGATTTGTATCCCCTGCCATTTCACCACACATGTTTACCTTTATTCCTGCCTTGTGACCATTATCTATTACGATTTTAATAAGTCTTAAAACAGCTGGATGATAAAAATCATATAAATATGATATTTTCTCATTCATTCTATCAACTGCCAATGTATATTGTATTAAATCATTAGTACCTATACTAAAGAAGTCTACTTCTTTAGCTAATACATCTGACATTATTGCAGCTGATGGTATTTCTATCATAATACCCACTTCAATATTCTCATCAAATACTACGCCCTCTGACTTAAGTTCATTTTTACACTGCGCGAGTATTTTTTTAGCCATTCTAAGTTCCTGAAGATTGCATATCATAGGAAACATGATTTTAAGCTTGCCATATGCAGATGCCCTTACTAAAGCTCTTAATTGAGTTGTAAATACGTCTGTTCTATCAAGGCAAAGTCTTATAGCTCTATATCCTAAAAATGGATTCATTTCCTCGTCCATAGGTAAGTAATTCAATTTCTTGTCTCCACCAATATCTAAGGTTCTTATAATAACAGGTTTTCCATCCATTTTTTCAATAACTGACTTGTATTCCTTAAATTGTTCTTCCTCAGTTGGAAGTGCATCTTTTGACATATATAAAAACTCTGTTCTAAATAATCCTATAGCTTCTGCACCATTTTTCAAAACAGATTCTAAATCTTCCGATGATCCTATATTTGCAGCTAATTCAACTGTTTTGCCATCTATTGTAGTAGATTTCATAGTGGCATATTTAAGTAGCTGATGTTTAGATTCAATGAATTCTTTTCGGCGTTCTTTATAATCGTTTAAAGTCGCTTCATCAGGATTAATTATAACTATACCTTCTTCTCCATCTACAATAATTAAATCGCCATCTTTAATTTTACTTATGCCATTGCCTGCACCTACTACTGCTGGCAACTCTAAAGAACGTGCAATAATTGAGGTATGTGCAGTTTTCCCACCTATTTCAGTCACAAATGCCAAAACTTTAGCTTTATCAATTTGTGCTGTATCTGACGGAGTGAGATCCTTTGCTATTAGTATACACTCTTCTTTAATTTCTGAAATAGAAGCTACTTTTATACCCATTAGCACATTTAACACTCTTTTGCATACATCTCTAATGTCTGCTGCTCTCTCAGTCATATATTCATTATCCATATTTTCAAAAATAGCTGCTGTTTGCGCTGCTACAGTTTGTAGTGAGTATTCAGCATTGAATTTATCACTTGATATTTTCTTTTGAATAGATCCTATGAATTCTGGATCCTCAAGCATACATAAATGTGCTTCGAATATTTCTGACTTCTCGCTGCCTAGCTTTTCTTTTACATTTTTAACTATTTTTTCAAGCTCAGTAATTGCTTCTTGCAAGGCATCATTAAACCTAGCTAGCTCAACCTCTGAATCTATTACCTTGCTTTCCTTTATCTCTAAGACTTCTTCTCTAATAACTAATGCTTTGCCTATAGCTATTCCAAGAGATGCACCTATTGCCTTTAACATAGCTTATTCCCCCTATTTTCCAAGTCCTTCTTCTATAAGTTTTACCATAGCTACCGCAGCGGCTTCTTCATCATCACCAGTAGTTTTTATTGTTATTTCATCATCTTTAACAGCTGCCATACACATTATAGCTACTATACTTTTTGCATTATACTCATTGCCCTCTTTTACTATAAGAACTTCTGATTTAAACTTAGAAGCCTCTTTAACTACTGCTAATGCCGGCCTTGCATGTATTCCACTTTCACTTTTAACTATTGCTTTTTTTTCCATCATAATATACGCTCCCTATTTTTTTATTTTTATTGTTATAACTTCATCATTTTTATCTACAGTCCCTAATTTAAATTCTACAGATTCCATTATTTCATTATCTGTAAGAACTAGAACACTTAAATTAGTTTTAGCTTTAGCTTTTATTAATTCATTATTAAAAGTTAACAATTTATCTCCAGCCTTAACTTGTTGTCCTTTTTGCGCAAAAGCTTCGAAGCCCTCGCCCTTCATCTCTACAGTATCAATACCTATGTGAAGTAGTATCTCTATACCTTCTTTGCTCTTTAAAATTAAGGCATGTTTTGTAGGGAATACTTGAAGAATTTCACCATCAACTGGTGAATATAATACTCCTTCTGTAGATTCAAATCCTATCCCATTACCTAACATTTTAGATGAAAAAACTTCATCAGGTATTTCTGATATGTCAAAACATCTTCCCACAACTGGAGATTTTAAAATCATACTCTTTCCTTCTTTGCTCTTTTTTAAAAAACTAAACATTTTTATCATCCTCGCCTTTCTCTAAGGTAGATAACAATTATTAATTATTATCCACCTAAAATTTCTTTATTATGAGATTTCACTTTAAATCTTAAATAATTATATAAACATTAGTTTATGCAGTCTTTCGAATTTCAAATACATTTTAAAATCCACTAAAGTAGCTTTATCTACTAAAGTAGCTTTATCTACTAAAATAGCTTTATCTACTTTAGCATCTTTATACATTCTTTTTAAAACGTTCTAAAAAAAGACATAAACTAATAAGATGCTCATTAGCATTTTATATGGCTCATGCCTGATCTAATCAGTAACACACCTAACATTATAAACTTTGTTTTTTAATTTGATTGCTTTAATCTATGTATGTGCATACAAATATATGAGGCTTCATCTTCACAGACTTCTTTTGAAAGTTTTTCTGATATAAATTCACATACTTTCTTAGAAATTTCAAAGTCTTCGCTCATCTGAGCTTTAACAGATCCTAGCATTACATTTTTTAGAACCTTATCATTATCTATTCTATCTAAAGCATACCTTAAATGAGAAACTAATCTCCCATATTCCATTGATTTTTCACTAGTTTTTATTCCAAGTAACTCTTGAATATATTCCATTACTTCTTTAACGATTCTAGTATACTTAAGACTTTGAGATACTTCCTCGTTAACTCTTGCAGAATATATATGAAGAGTAATAAAACCGATTTCACTTTCTGGTAAAGCCACATTTAATTTTTCTTTGATAAATTTTGTTCCTTTTTCTGCTATGCTATATTCATTAGGGTATAATGTTTGTATTTCATTTAGAAATGGATTAACTATATTCATTCCAAGTTCCATTCTTTTAATTGCAAAACTAATATGGTCACTTAGACCAACATGTATATGTGAATTTAATTTTTCTTGTAACCTATCTTCCGCAAAAGAAATTATTTCTTCTGCTACTGCCAATATTTTACCTTCTACATTTTGAATAATTTCCACATAGTTAGCTTTTTCACTATCATCTATTTTAATAAACTTCTGATCTATGGCACTCCCTTTAGCTATAAGTTCACCAGGTTTTTTACCAAATCCTATACCTTTACCAAAAAGAACATAAACATTATCATCTTTCTCTGAAACAACAACATTACTACTAAGAGATTTTAATACCTTATAATCAATATTCATGTTAAAATTACCTCTTCTATAGTTTAAAATACATTTTGGAATTATTCAAGGGTTTTTTAAAATATATTCTCGAGAATTTAAATATAGCCACTTAAATTGTCGGATTTCACCTAATTTAAGGATTAATCATTATTATTTTGCTTTTAATTCTTAAATTAATGTAAATTTATTATGCAATGTAATTAAATCATCTCCTGGGTCGCTGCACATATACTCCCACTTATAGAAATTGGAGACTTCCCTTCTGAAACGTCATTAAATAAGTACAAGCACCCTTTTTAGGATGCTTGTTCAAATTCTTAAGCCATAAACATTTTTATATCTTCTTCTACGCTAGAAATTCCAGCTATTCCAAAGTTCTCTACTAATACATTGACAACATTTGGGGATAAAAATGCTGGTAATGTTGGTCCTAAGTGAATATTTTTAACGCCTAGGTGAAGTAATGCTAATAACACTATTACAGCTTTTTGCTCATACCATGCAATATTATATGTTATTGGTAATTCATTGATATCATCGAGTCCAAATACTTCTTGTAGCTTCATTGCAATAACAACTAATGAATATGAATCATTACATTGTCCTGCATCTAGGACTCTAGGAATTCCACCAATATCTCCAAGTTCTAATTTATTGTATCTGTATTTTGCACAACCTGCAGTTAAAATAACTGTATCTGTTGGTAATTCTTTTGCAAAATCAGTATAGTATTCGCGGCGTTTCATTCTTCCATCACAACCAGCCATTACAAAGAATCTTTTAATTGCTCCTGTTTTAACAGCTTCTACAACTTTATCAGCTAATGCTATTACTTGATTGTGAGCAAATCCTCCAACTATTTCTCCTCTTTCAATTTCAATTGGTGCACTACATTTTTTTGCATGCTCAATTATAGCTGAAAAATCTTTTGCAGTTCCATCTTTCCTATCAGCTATATGGTTCATGGAAGGAAATCCAGATGCTCCAGTAGTATAAACTCGGTCTTTATAAGAATCCTTTGGAGGAGTAATACAGTTTGTTGTCATTAGTATTGGTCCATTAAAGCTTTCAAACTCTGAATTTTGTTTCCACCACGCATTTCCGTAGTTACCTACAAGTTGATCATATTTTTTAAAAGCTGGATAGTAGTTTGCTGGTAACATTTCACTATGAGTATATACATCTACTCCTGTACCTTCTGTTTGTTTTAATAATTCTTCCATATCCTTTAAATCATGTCCACTAATTAATATTCCTGGGTTATTTCGAGTTCCTATATTAACCTTTGTAATTTCTGGATTTCCGTAAGTAGTTGTATTAGCTCCATCAAGTAGTGCCATAGCATCTACTCCATATTTACCACACTCAAGTACCAATGCAACTAATTCATAAACAGATAAGCTATCATTAGTAGTTTGTGCAAGTCCTTTTTGCATAAATGCATGTAGGTCATTGTTTTCATACCCTAAGTTATATGCATGATCAGCATAAGCTGCCATTCCTTTGATACCATAAGTTACAAGTTCTCTTAAAGATCTTACATCTTCATTTTCTGTTTTAAGAACTCCTACATTCATAGATTTGCTCTCAAATTCTTCAGAAGTACCTGTCCATATTGCACATTCAGGTATTTTACCATCTATTACTCCACCAGCATTTACGAGTTCTGCCTTAATTATTTCACGTAATTCTAATGCTTTTGTTATTGTTTCTATAAATCTAACTTTATCAAAATTTGCATTTGTTATAGTCATGAATAATCCATTTACTACAAATTTATTTACTTCTTGATTTTCTACCCCTAGTTCCCTTGCTCTTGTGCTATAAATTGATATTCCTTTTAAAACATATATTAATAAATCCTGCATATTAGCTAAATCGTCTGTTTTACCACAAACTCCTCGTGATGTGCATCCTGTGCCCTTTGAAGTTTCTTGACATTGATAACAAAACATACTCATTGTAAATTCCTCCTGTTTTTTTGGCTAGATAATAATTTTATAATGTCGCTTTCAAATAAATAGCCACATATTAACTTGGTATTTATTTGAATGCACTAATTATCTTCCATATAAAAATTTAGTATTTTAATAATTAACATCAACATAAGTAATCTATCCTTTATTGTTGAACTACCTTTATTATAGTTGCGCACAGATTGAAAGTCGGTAACAAATGTTACAGCATTAATATTTTCTCACTGTTCTTTATTATTATTTACCAAATATGATATTCTTCACTGCTTACTATTAGTATGCACTTATTGCTGATACCATATAATATCAGCATTTATCTATTATTATGGTATAATTAGTATGTAAAAAACTATTTAGGAGTGAATAAAATGAAAAATAGAAATGTTAATAACCTGGTAAAAGCAAGTCTTTTTCTTGCTCTAGCTATAGTTTTTCAAGTAGTAGGAAATACTTTACCTGGAATAAGTCAATTTTTTGTTGGACCAGCTGTTAATGCTATCCTTATACTTACAGCTGCAATTTGTGGAGGTGTTTACGGAGTATTAGTAGGTTCTTTAACTCCGCTACTCGCCTGGTTAACTGGACAACTTGCCAGCGTTTTAGGACCCTTCCTCCCCTTTATAATTATTGGTAACATAATATTTGTTCTTAGTTTTGTAATTTTAAATAAACGTGGAAAATATTGTGAACATTTAGGAGTTATAATTGGGGCTTTTATAAAATATATATTTCTATCAATTTCCGCATCAAAACTTATCCCCTTATTCAATCTAAATATGCCTCCAAAAATAGTTAATAAACTAGCTATTACCATGGGGTCACCTCAGCTTATAACTGCGCTCATTGGAGGAGCTTTTGCATTAATACTAATTGAAATTTTAACAAAAAGAAGAATCTTATAGACCTTTCTTTAACTATTTCGCAAAGTTTGTTGAAATAATGTACAATTATTTTAAAAAATTAACATAAATTATCGAAACTTAACACTAACTTAACATTGTTGTGATAAAATTTCATCGGAATATTCTATTTAGAGGAGTGTTATTAAAATATGGATTATAAAATGATTTTTCAACTTTTAGGTGGATTAGGACTATTTGTATACGGAATGAAGCTAATGGGCGATGGTCTCCAGAAGGCTGCTGGCGAAAAGTTAAAAAAAATGCTAGAGGTTCTAACTAGCAATAGGTTTTTCGCTGTACTCGTTGGTGCAGGAGTCACTGCAATTATTCAAAGCAGTAGTGCTACTACAGTAATGACTATAGGTTTTGTAAATGCAGGGCTTATGAATTTATTCCAAGCTGCTGGGGTTATTATGGGAGCAAATGTTGGTACTACAATGACTGCTCAACTTATAGCCTTTAAACTTACAGATGTCGCACCCTTTATTCTTGCAATAGGTGCTGCTTTAGTCTTATTTTGCAAGAATAAGAAAACTAAAGACATTGGCGAGATTGTTTTGGGTTTCGGTATATTATTTGTTGGTATGTCAATGATGGAAACTGCTATGAGCCCTTTAAGTGAACTAGATAGCTTTAAGAATCTTATTTTAGTTTTAGGAAAGCACCCATTCATGGGAGTTATTGTTGGTCTTTGTATGACAGCAACAATTCAAAGTAGTAGTGCTACTATTGGAATATTAATGGCACTTGCTTCAAATAGTAGTATAACGCTTGCTGTTGCACTTCCGATACTTTTCGGGGATAATATTGGAACCTGTGCTACTGCACTACTTGCAAGTATAGGCACAACTAAAAATGCTAAAAGAGCTGCACTGTTACATTTGATTTTTAACTTTACAGGCACATTAATATTTATGGTAGCTTTCAAGCTAGTATTAAAAATCGTTCCGATGTTTGGTGGAGATGTTCAAAGACAAATTGCAAATGCTCACACATTATTTAATGTATCAAATGTGTTTATACAAGTTTGGTTTATAAATGCTTTAGTTAAAATTGTTAATAAATTAGTACCTGGTGAGGATGAAAAATCATCTGCTCTAGTACTCGAATACTTAGATCGAAGACTACTCGAAACTCCTTCTATCGCAGTTGGACAACTTATTAAGGAAGTTACTAGAATGGGTCAATTAGCCTCGGTAAATCTTTCTAATGCGATGCAATCTTTCCTTAATTGTGATGAAAAAATGATGAACTCAGTTATTGATCATGAGGTTACAATTAACTATCTTGAGAGAGAAATAACTAGTTATATGGTGTCGCTTTCAAATACATCTCTATCCGAACATCAATCTGAAATCATTACTTCTCTTTACAATGTTGTAAATGATATAGAGAGAATTGGAGATCATGCTGACAACTTAGGTGAGCTTGCTAAAAGCAGAATGGTTAATAAACTCATTTTTTCAGAAAAATCACTATCTGATGTTACATATATGTTTGAAACTGTAAAATACTGTGTTGATAACGCAATAGCCGCTTTAGAAAATTCCGACTTAGAATCTGCTCGCAAAGCAATGAACGTAGAAAAAAAGATAGATACCATGGAAAGACAGCTTAAAAAGGAGCATATATCTAGGTTAAGTCGCCTTGAATGCACTCCTGCTGGTAGCTCTGTGTATCTAGAACTATTAACCAATCTTGAAAGAGTTGGAGACCATTCAAATAATATTGCACAAATGGTTGTAAGCTCTAATTAATCATATTAAAACAAAAAAGATTAGGACCTAGTGTAAAACTAAGTCCTAATCTTTTTGTTTTAATTTGTACTTGTCAGTATATTTTTTTACATTTCCTATATGTATTGACAAAAGTCTACATATTGTATAATATACAACCATATAATGTTTTTATATTTAGAGGGGGAAACATTTATGATATTTTCAAATTGGTATAAAAAACAAAAAAAAGAAAAAGAAAGAAAATTAAGAATTAAAGCTGCAAAAAAAATACTTATTGGTACCGCAGCTGGAAGTCTTAGTGGTTTATTAGGTGGTTTACTTTTTTCGCCAAAATCCGGAAAAGAAACTAGAGAAGATATTGCTCATTCATCAAAAGAGCTTACGAGAACTATTAATAATAAAGTCTCTGATGCTAAAGATAGTGTAACAGATGCTAAAATTAAAATTAAACAAAAAAGTGCTGACCTTAAAGAATCTCTTAACAGTAAAGTCTCAGATGCCAAAGATAGTGTAACAGATGCTAAAGTTAAAGTTTCTCAATATTTAAATGAAAAAAAGACTTCAAAAGTAATTTCTAAAACAAAAGATGATATGACTATAACTGACAATGAAGGTTTAGATACCGTTGTAGGACAACCTGTTATAGTTGAAAATGAAATTAAAAAATAATCAAAATTTTATAGAATAGTGGTGTTATTAATGTATATAAACTTTTTTAAATTAGGACAAGGCTTATTGCTTTTTCTTGGTATAGTCATTTTAATTATACTTATAATAGGGTTATTAAAACTTATTAAAACTATATCAAGTGTAAATTCAATTATCGAAAAAAATGAAGATAATATTGATGAAATATTGTCTGTTTTACCAAAAACATTTAAAAACTTATATGAGGTAACAGACAACATAAAAGATGTTACTGAAGTAGTAGTTCAAACAACTGCCTCTGCCATTGGTACAACAGAATATTTTGAAAAATATTTAGTATATATAGTAGATATTTTAACTATTATAAAAAAAATATTTTCAAATAAAAAATAAAAACAAATGAAATATAAACATCCTTTGACAGAAATGAAGCAGATAACATAAACTGGAGTTTATGTTATCTGCTTCATTTGTTTGAATGTGCCTTAAGCCGTTCTTTAATTTTTTTCTCATATCCATTGTCAAGGGCTTCATAATATACTTTGCCAATTAGCTCATTAGGCAAATATTGCTGCGCTACATAATTGCCCTCATAATCATGCGGGTACAAATATCCTACTCCATGTCCTAGTTTCTTTGCACCACTATAACTTTGATCCCTTAAATGTACAGGTATTTCCCCTATGTTTTTTTCTTCTACATCTTTAAGTGCATTATTTATAGCCATATAAGATGCATTACTTTTGGGAGCTGAAGCTATATAAATTGCAGCCTGTGCTAAAATAATTCTTGCTTCTGGCATGCCTATAAACTGAACCGCTTGTGCTGCATTATTTGCTACGAGTAGCGCAATAGGATCAGCATTTCCCACATCCTCGGATGCCGCTATTACAATTCTCCTGGCAATAAACTTGGGATCCTCCCCAGCGTATATCATTCTAGCAAGGTAATGTACTGTAGCATCAGGGTCCGATCCTCGCATACTTTTAATAAACGCAGAAATTACATCATAATGCTCGTCTCTATTCTTATCATATTTTATATGCTTTTTTTGGAGACATTCCTGAGCAACTGCAAGGGTTATTTTTATTTTACCATCTTCATCTCTATCCGTAGTGAGTACTGATAATTCCAAAGCATTAAGTGCACGTCTTGCATCGCCATTTGCCATATCTGCAAGAAAACTTATAGCTTCACTCTCCATACAAATATTGGTGTTCCCAAATCCTACTTCTTTATCAACAAGCGCACGTGCAATAATCTTTTCAATATGTTTTTTCCTTAATGGTTCTAATTTAAATAGCATAGATCTAGATATTAATGCATTATTAACTTCAAAATACGGATTTTCCGTAGTTGCTCCAATTAAAACTATTGTGCCTTTTTCTACAAAAGGTAACAATGCATCCTGTTGAGCTTTATTAAATCTATGAATTTCATCTATAAATAATATGGTTTTAGTATTGTACATACCTAAATTATTCTTAGCGTCAGCTACCACTTCTCTTAATTCTTTTAGCCCATCTGTTACAGCATTAAGTCTAACAAAATTAGATTTCGTTGTATTTGCAATAACTTTAGCCAAGCTAGTTTTACCTGTACCTGGTGGACCATAAAGTAGTAACGAAGTTATCTTATCCGCTTTTATAGCTCGGTGTAAAAGCTTTCCCCTGCTTAAAATATGCTCTTGCCCTACATAGTCTTCTAATTTTTCAGGTTTTAATCTCTCAGCGAGCGGTGCTTCTTTTTGTAAGTTCTTTTGTGCTTGTAATTCAAATAGATCCATATAATCACCTTTAAATCTTTCGTTTAGTTTAAAACGCTCTATTATAATTAATTAGCTTAAAGATTTTTGTTTTAGTTTTTCTGTCATATCATGTAATTTAACTATTCCGGCTTCTCTTAATTTTTTATTCTCATCTTCAATGTTCTTTGTTTCCTCTATCCCTTGCATAATAGTATTCCAAGTTTTCTCTAGAGTTTCTATTTTTACACTTGTTCCTCCAGCGAGTTTCGCTATGTCAACACTTTGACTTCTTATATTTTCGGCATTTTTCATTAATAATTCATTAGTAGTTCTGTCAAGCTCTGCTAAAGAATCTGATACTAGCTTTTGCTTTTTTAAAGCAATAGCTTGAATTATTCCATTTTTGAATACAGGTATAGTTATTATAAAAGCAGAATGAACTTTAGATATCAACTTATAATTTCCTCTTTGAATCATTTTAATTTGAGGGGCAGTTTGTAATGATACCATCTTAGCCATTTCCAAATCATAAATTCTCTGTTTTAACATTTCAACAGTGGCTTTAGCATTCTCGTAATTTATCATATTTATTTGTTCACCACTCGCTGCTAACACCTCAAGTCTAGGAATATCTCCATTTTCATTTTTTTCAACAACCATATTTCCCGCTGCAATGTATTTTTCTAATTCTCCATAATACTCAAAATTCTGATTATATAAGTTTTCAAGTGATAAGTTAGAACTATTTATTTCCGCCTTATAACCACTAAGCGCCGTGTAAATTTTGTCTATTTCTCCTCCGATGGTTTTATACTTACCCATCATTTTGTCAATCGCCTTACCTGGTTTACTAAATAGCTTTGCAAGGAAACCAGTTTTGTTTTCCTCAAAATCTTGCTTATCAAATTTCTTCATTATACTTGTAAGTTCTTTTATCATAACACCTGAGTCTTCAACACTACTGCTTTTAATAGAATTTAATATTTGATCCGCAAATTTTGATATTTGCTGAGCCGGTTCATTTCCAAATTCTAATATTGCATTTGCATCTTTAATATTTATATTGGCTGCAATTTGCATCACTTGTGGTGAGACTTTAAGCTGCCGACTTATGCTTATTGCTTTTTGCTCTATAGCCTTATCTTCAATGTTTTCATCTTCGATTTTAAGTATTTGATTATTTTTTTCCATGTTTTTCTCCCCCTAATATCTCGTGCGCCTATGTTTTTCTAACTTATTTTTAAGATTTTTGTGCTATAGCATAAAAATCAGCTTTCACTTTTCAACTATCAAAATATTAACTACGGAACAAATTTTCAAAAAAACCTTTCTTCTTCTCAACATGTTTTTTAAAATGCAACTTAAAACTTACATTTTCTAATCTATGAATGTCATATTTCTCAGGAAATATAAAATTTTCTATGTCGTTATACCCTGAAGGGTTATATATAATTATATCTATTCCCATAGAATTCATAAAGGCAAGCATTATGCAATCTTCGAAAGATAAGTTCCCATTTTCTTCATTATTATAAACTACAATTTTAGGAACTTCTTCTGGGTAATCATATGCTTGCAGTAATTCAAGTAATGTTGTATCTAAATTTATTAACACTGAGAAAATATCCACTTGCAAATCCCTTAAATCTTCCTGTTCAACGTTTATTATTACAGGATTAAGGCATAAGTCTTTAATTTTCTCTGCCATAGTTTTTTGAAGTCCAGACCTGAGCTCCTTGTATTTCCACCAAGATGAATTAAGCATTTCGGAAACATTAAACTCTGAAAAAATATTACTCGGGTATATTTTATTAAATTTTCCATATTCCAAATGTACTACATCCATTATAGGTAGTTCATTATAAAACTTACTAAATTTCCCAGTTGATACCTCGTTAATTTCCTTCCAGTAAATATCAATATTTTCATGAGTACCACAAATTTTTGAGAACATGTTTGGCACGACTACAGTTGAATCTTTAACCTTAAACCCTTCCCTTATGTATGCCTTTTCATTAATCCATATATATATTTCCTCATATGTAGTATTAAGGGTTACTGCCTCTACATTATAATCTGAAAACTGCCACGGTCTATAAAACCCAGAATCATCCGTATACAATGTCTTATTAAGCTCTTCTTTAGCATTGTATGCAGTGGTCTTAATTCTATCCTCAATATTAGAAGGGAACGGTTTTATTTCATAGTTACAATTATAAACAATTTCATTTGAAAAAGCATTATATTTATCAATTTCATGAAAAGCTCCAGCGTTTTTCGGATTAAAGTATAAAATATCGCAACCCAAGGTTGATAATAATATTAAATAAAAAACTTCTTCTCTTGAAATTTCTCCATAAAAGACTATCTTAGGATTAATTTTCACATAATCAAACTTTTCGAATAACTCTTTAGAATAAATATTTATCCAATGAATCACATAATTGATAATAACTTTAATTTTATGATTATCAATTATTTCATTGCTCTTAATATAATACTCTATTAGTCCCTTTAAATTATTTTTAATTTGTCTGAGCAAAACTTTATTAGATAAATTCGGAAAAAGTCCATTATCACTTATTAAATTTATAATTAAGGATACATCTAGAACTTCTCTTTTGAATACTTTTATCCAAATGTCATTTAAAACATTTTGAAGTCTTATACTAATGTCTTTATCTAATCCCTCACCAAACCGTATGTAACATGACCCTATTTTCTTTAATCCACTGTCTAAACTATGTAAATTTTCATAGTAATCTTTCTCATTGTTTTTTATACCTATAAACCTATAAAAATAATTGGGAATAGTAACAACATTAGAATTATATTCAAATTTGCTTCTTTTATAAATCTCTGTTTTTAAACTATTTATGATATCCTCATTAATGTCTAAATTCACACTTTGGATCTCCAAATTATTCAAACTATTATTCTCCATATTCACCTTACCTTTTCAATTATATTTTCTCGTAAATATAGTTTATTATCCATATTAAGTATACCATATTAATCTTATATTTTTCATTGTAATATTCCTTAAGAACACATTTTATACCAATGGAGTTATTGGAATAATCTCACTTTTCCACAAAAGTTTTTTTTCATAAAAGGTATTCTTTTATACATACAAAAGGTATAATATATATGGTATAGTGGATTTTAGTTGTAACTGCATTAAGCTTTTACACTTTTTTATTTTTTACAATCTTAGCTATAATTTTATAGTAGTATAACAGTTAATTATTGTTATACATACTATAAACCACTAAAGAGGGTAACAATTGATAATTGTTATGCCTCTCAGAGAACTACAAGGAGGTTTATTATGGGACTTTTGACTTTTAAAAAAGGTATTCACCCGAGTGGTAGTAAAGACTTAAGTATGCACAAAGCAATTCAAGATTTGCTTCCAAAGGGCAACTTAGTATTTCCTATGCAACAACATATAGGTGCACCTTGCGAACCTTTAGTAAAAAAAGGTGATAAAGTATTGGTGGGACAAAAAATAGGTGAATCCAAAGCTTTTGTATCTGCGCCAATATATTCAAGCGTATCTGGAACTGTAAAAGACGTAGCGCCGTGGCTACATAGTAATGGAACAATGGTATTGTCTGCCATTATCGAAAACGATAACACTTATGAAGAAGTGCTAACTATGACACCTCACAATGATTATGAAAAGCTATCAAAAAATGAAATCGTAACTATCATTAAAGAAGCTGGTATAGTAGGTATGGGTGGGGCATGTTTTCCTACACATATTAAGCTTACTCCTCCAGAGGGAAAAATTATCGACAGCATTATAATAAATGCCGCAGAGTGTGAACCATATTTAACTTGCGATTACAGAATGATGATGGAAAAATCCACTGAAATAGCTCTCGGCTTAAAAATTATTCTTCAAATGTTCCCTGGTGTAAAGGTATATGTTGGAATAGAAGATAATAAGCCTGATGCAATTGAAGCTATGAAAACAGCTTGCAAAAGCATGGATAATGTACAAGTTACTCCACTTATTACAAAATATCCTCAAGGTGCAGAAAAACAATTAATTTATGCAATTACTGGTAGAGAATTACCTTCTGGTAAGCTCCCTGCAGACGTTGGATGCATAGTTCAAAATGTTGATTCTGTGTTTGAGATATATAACGCTGTAGTAAACGGTAGACCACTTATGGAGCGAGTACTAACCGTAACCGGAGAAGCAGTTAAAGAACCACTTAATTTAAGAGTAAAATTTGGAACTTCTATAGAAGAAGTTATCGAGGCTGCTGGTGGATTTAAAGAAGACCCCGTTAAAGTAATATCCGGTGGACCTATGATGGGAATGGCTTTAAGTTCATTAAAAACTCCCGTTATTAAAGGAACCTCGGGGATACTTTGTTTAACAAAACAGCAAGCTAAATTAGAACAAGAATCTAGCTGCATAAGATGTGGAAACTGCATGAACGCTTGTCCTATGTTTTTAAACCCTACAAAACTTAACTCTTTAGTTTTAAGAGGTAAGTACGATGAATTTGAAGAATACCATGGTATGGATTGCATTGAGTGTGCTTGTTGCTCTTATGTATGCCCAGCAAAACGTCATTTAACTCAAACTTGCCGTGAAGGTAAACAAACAGTAAATATCAATAGACGAAAAAAATAGATAGAGGTGACTTATATGTATACAGTATCTTCATCCCCACACATAAAATCAAATGATTCTGTGCAGGGCATAATGAGAGACGTAATAATAGCATTACTACCTGCTACCTTTGCCGGCATATATTTTTTTGGAATGCAAGCATTTTTAGTTACATTGGTATCTGTGCTATCATGTATTGCGGCAGAGGCTTTATGGCAGAAACTAACTCATAGAAAAATTACAATAGGAGATCTTAGTGCTGTGGTAACTGGTTTATTACTTGCATTTAATTTGCCCGCTGCTGTTCCGCTTTGGCTTCCTGCAATTGGAGGATTTTTCGCAATAATTATTGTAAAACAATTTTTTGGTGGAATTGGACAAAATGTAATGAACCCCGCTTTAGCCGCTAGAGCATTTTTACTTGCTTCTTGGCCAGTTCACATGACTAATTTTACCGTTGATGGTACTTCCGCTGCTACAGCACTTGGAATACTTAAAACTGGTGGTGACAATTTACCTAGTCTAATGAACGTTTTTATTGGTAATGTCGGTGGTTGCATTGGTGAAACTTCTGTACTTGCATTACTAATCGGTGGAACCTATCTACTATATAGGAAAATAATAAGCTGGCATACTCCAGTAGTATTTATTGGTACTGTATTTGTTTTAACTGCTATATTAGGTAGAGATGGTTTAATGACTGGAAATGCATTATATGAAATTTGTGCTGGAGGCTTAATGATTGGTGCTTTCTTTATGGCAACTGATTATTCAACTTCGCCAATGACTAAAAAAGGACAACTTATCTTTGGACTTGGATGTGGAGTTTTAACCACAATTATACGTTTATATGGTGGTTATGCTGAAGGAGTATCCTACTCTATATTAATAATGAGCTTATTTGTTCCATTTATTGATAAGTTTACTGCTCCACGTATTTTTGGGGAGGTGAAATAATTGAAAGAAAATATTAAATTAGGTTTGATTTTACTTTTAATTACTGGAGTTGCGGGCTTCTTACTAGGCGGTGCCTATGAAATAACAAAAGCACCTATTGCTAATTCGATTGCTGCTGATAAGCAAGCTGCTATGAAAGCAATATTACCCACAGCTGATAAATTTGAAAAGACAGACGTGAAAATCAATGAAAAAATTTCTGAGGTTAACTCTGGCCTAAAGGGTAATGAAATAGCTGGTTATGCTATAAAAGTTGCTCCAAAAGGATACGCTGGCCCAGTAGAAATCATGGTTGGAATATCAAACGAGGGAAAAGTTACTGGGATTAAAATTTTAGCCCACACTGAAACTCCTGGTCTTGGTGCCAATGCTCCAGAACCTAAGTTTTCAGATCAATTTAAGAATAAACCTATAAACGAAAAATTAGAAGTTGTAAAAGTAGCTCCTTCAAAGGACAACCAAATACAAGCTATTACAGGTGCAACTATTACATCAAAAGCTGTAACTCTTGGTGTTAGCGATGCTATTGATTTTTACAACTCTTCATTGAAAGGAGCTGAAAAATAATGAGCGTATTTTCTGAAAGATTAAAAAATGGTATTGTAACCGAAAATCCAATATTTGTGCAAGTTCTCGCTATGTGCCCTACCCTAGCTGTTACCACAAGTGTAAAAAACGGCATAGGTATGGGACTAGCATCTACAGCAGTGTTGATTTTTTCTAATCTTTTTATATCATTATTAAGAAATGCAATACCTGATAAGGTTCGTATACCAGCTTACATTACAATAATAGCTGCTTTTGTAACATTAATTCAGTTTTTATTGCAAGGTTTTGTTCCATCTCTATATAAGTCACTCGGAATTTTTATTCCACTTATAGTTGTTAACTGTGTAATTCTTGGAAGAGCTGAATCATATGCTTCAAAACACAAAGCACTTCCTTCAATTTTTGATGCTATCGGAATGGGACTTGGGTTTACAGTAGCTTTAGCAATTCTGGGTGCAATAAGGGAATTACTAGGCGCTGGTTCAATATACGGATTTAAATTATTGGGAGCCTCTTTTCAACCTGCTATAATTATGGTTCTAGCACCTGGAGCTTTTATTACTCTAGGAATTTTAATGGCTCTATTAAACCAAAAATCAATTAATCAAACAAATAAAGTTAATGATAAAATTGCACATTTTCATGAAATCGATCCAGTGACTGGCGCGTGTACTGGATGTGGGTCTTGTGCTCATAGTTGCAAAAAATAATTTTTTTTAAGAAAGGTGGATGGAAATGAGACTTTTTTCAATTTTTATAAGTGCATTTTTGGTAAATAACTTCTTATTAGTTAAATTCCTTGGAGTATGTTCTTTTCTTGGAGTTTCTAAAAAAACCGAAACTGCAAAAGGTATGGGACTAGCAGTAGTATTTGTTATGTTCTTAGCCTCATTCATGACTTATGGAGTCTATAACTGGATTTTAGTTCCTTTGCACATAACCTATTTATCAACACTATCATTCGTGCTAGTTATTGCAGCACTCGTGCAATTTGTTGAGATGGTTATCAAAAAAACTCAGCCAAGTCTCTATAAAGCGCTCGGAATATTTCTTCCATTAATAACAACTAATTGTGCTGTGCTTGGTATGGCAGTTATCAACATAGGTGAGAAATATACATTAATAGAATCCATGGTTAATGCCCTTGGAGCATCAGCTGGCTATATGCTTGCCATTGTACTTCTTTCAGGGTTAAGAGAAAGAATGGAAGAGAATGATAATATGCCACTAGCCTTTAGAGGTCTACCTATTTCACTAATTACAGCCGGACTCATGGCCATCGCATTTTTAGGCTTTAGTGGTTTAAAATTGGGGGGTATTTAAATGGATATAAATAATTTAATTTACCCAGTAATAAGCATTGGTGGTATGGGCCTTGTATTTGGGATAGTACTTGGTTATGCTAACAAGAAATTCTACGTAGCTGTTAATCCTAAAATACCACTAGTTAGAGAAGCATTACCTAGCGCGAATTGTGGTGCATGCGGATATGCTGGTTGTGATGCTTATGCTACAGCTGTAGTTGAGGGCGGTGCACTCCTAAATGCATGCAGCGTAGGTGGAAGTTCTGTTGCGCAAAAAATCGGTGAAATAATGGGCGTATCCGTTGAAACCGCTAATCCACAAGTTGCCTTTGTTAAATGCAAAGGAACTTGCACGGTTGCTAAAGAAAAATATGAGTATGATGGAATCAAAGATTGCCGCCAAGCAGTTATTGCTCCTGGTGGTGGTCCTAAAGCTTGCGCTGATGGTTGTTTAGGTTTTGCAAGTTGTGTAAGAGCTTGTGAGTTCAATGCCCTTCACGTCATTGATGGTGTAGCTGTAGTATATAAGGATAATTGTGTAGCTTGTGGCGCATGCATTGCAGTATGCCCTAAGAACTTAATAGAATTAGTTCCAGCTACTCAAGAAGTACTTATTGAATGTAACTCAAAATCAAAGGGTAAAACAGTAAAAGATAATTGCGGCGTTGGATGCATTGCTTGCGGAATGTGTGCAAGAGTTTGCCCATCTAAGGCGATTGTTATGGTTAATAACTTACCTATAATAGACTTTGAAAAATGTACACAGTGTGGACTATGTGCAACTAAGTGTCCTACAAAGGTTATTTCAAAACCATTAAAAGCTCGTGAAAACTTAAGTAAAGTCACTCTTAAAGACGAGAGTGTAGTAAGTAAATAAAAAGATAAGCAGAAGGGTTTAAACCCTTCTGCTTATCTTTTTTATTTACTGAAAAACATACAATGCCTTTATACAAACTTGGAAACCTTTGACTTGATAAAATGCACTCCGATTTTTATTTTGGTGTTAATATTTTTTCTAATCTGCTTTTTAAAATACTAGATAAAATTCCAATAAAATACCCTGTAACAATAGCTGCAATTAATAATACCGGTAAATATACATATATTCTTAAATCATTAATTATAAAAGCAGCTACCAGTAGCTGACCTACATTGTGAAAAACAGATCCACAAACGCTTATTGTAGGTATACTTAAGTAACTCTTAAGATACTTGTAAAGCAATACCATTACTATATTACTTAGCAATCCGCCTGCAATGCTAAACATAAAGGCTGACATGCTTCCACCAAAAATAGAACCTAATAAGGTTCTTAAAATCATTATTAAAAATGCTTCTTTCCACCCTAGTATTATTAATGCAACTAACGATATAGAATTAGCAAGACCTAATTTTATTCCTGGAAATAGCACTGGAATCTGAGCCTCAATTAAATAAATAACTAATGCTATTGCAACTAACATACTGAGTAAAACCATTCTTTTAGTCTTTCCCATATTTTCACCTACATTTTTTTAATTTAAAAAGTCCCACCATCAATACCTTTATTTGCTTCGCCTTCAATACTAATCATAAGTTTATTAGGTAAACATACAATCATCCCACCTGGCTCTGATATACTTCCACTTTTAACACACTCTTTATGTGCACAATCAGAATCTTTTACCTTAACACCATCATGAGTAACTAGTATGGTATTATAATGGCCATCTTTTGTTTTTATAGTAAACTCTTGTGGCTCTTTTACCTTATTTAAATCAATAGTTCTAATCACTGTACCGGCGCTTTTAATAACTGCAATATTTTCTGACCCCTTGATTGCGATTTTGTATATTAAAGCTACACTAAAAGATATTACTACAATAATTAAAAGTATTATGAAAACTATTTTATCGCCCTTTTTCATAAATAAACTCCTTGTTCGTTAGGTTAAAACTATCTTTAAGGCCTGATGTAACATATATTTTTTTATCTGAGGTAACAAAAATAGCATCTACACCTTTAATAGACTCTATCAATTTAATCCCTTTTTCAAGTCCCATGATATAAGTACTTGTAGATAGTGCATCTCCATCAATTGATTTATCCGATACTATAGTTGTACTTATGATACCTTTATCTGCTGGATACCCAGTTTTAGGATCAAATATATGATGATACCGCACACCATCCTTTATAAAATATCTCTCATAATTACCTGATGTAACCACGGATTTATCAGTAAAACTAACAGTTCCTAAGTATTCTCCACGCGTATCTAATGGATTTTGTATTCCTATATTCCAGCTAGTTCCATCTGGTTTACTTCCTACAGCATAAACATTACCACCTAAATTTATAAGCGCACTGCTAATCTTATTATCTATTAAAACCTTCTTTATTTCATCAGCCGTATATCCCTTTGCTATAGCGCCCAAATCTATAGCTTGGCTCGCTCGCCTTAACTTGATAGTTGAATTTTTTTCATCTAGAATAATATCATTATAATCAACTAGCTTTAATTTTTCATCAATTTCATTTTTTGTTGGAACTCTCTCCTTGTCAGTACCTATACCCCATAACTTTACAATTGGTTCTATAGTTACATCAAGAGCCCCTCCAGTTAATTTACCATATTTAACAGCTTCTTTTATTACGTAATATGTATCGGCGCTAAGTTTCTCACCTGAAATTCCAGATTTAGCATTTAATTTTGTAATTTCAGAAGTTTCAATATTAACAGACATTTTATCTTCTATATCATTTACCCTCTTTAATGCTTTCTCGGTTGCTTTTTCTGCGTTTCCACCATATACCTTTAATTGAACAATTGTACCCATTAGATAGGTCTCTTTTTCAACAGGTTTTGTATTACCTTTGCAAGATGTTAAAAGTATTGAAATAGACAATAATAACAGTATACGACATGTTTTACGTGAACCTTTTATGGTACATCACCACCCCTAGATTGTTTTTAAATACAATATATATTATAGCATATATGTATTTAAAATAACCTCCCTATATTACTTGAAATATCCATAAAAACACGTAAGAAGTTCTTTATGTCTTTGTAATTTTACAAACACTATTACAGATATAATAATATCAGACTTTTCAGAAAGCTACAATCATTTTTCAACTTTATCAATTTAAACTGCATTATAAAGAATAAAGGTATAGAATTAAAACTCTATACCCATTTTTGAATAATATTAAATTTATTTAATTCTAATAATCCCTTTGATCCCCATTTAAAATATTCTCTATTTCTACTGCTATTTCACGACCTTTTTTGTAAGAATTAAGCCTATCCTGTGGGATAGAGTCTTTATATCTGTCCTCACCTGAAAGAAAATCTACGATTCCTTTCTTTGCACTTGGCACATCTCCAACGTGGTCTATTCCATTAACTTCTCTTATTTTTGAATTGTCCATGAATATTCCTCCTTATATTTCTTAAAGATACCTAGTATTTTTTAATACTCCTGCATCTTTAATATTATAATTATAGACTTCCCAATTTATAATTTTTAATGTATTAATGCATTACTTGAGACTTATGGAAGTGTTATTTTGCTTAAGATTGGTTATCTAAAATAATATAAACTTATATATAATTCTATAAATTGCATATATGATAAACATATGTTATACTAATTTAAATTTTATAGTATAATATTTAAATAATTTCTAGGGGAGGGTACTTATGGAAGATAATCTTAAAGATTCTTTAAGAAAAAATATGCTACATCAAAGAAAAAGTATGAAGATTCAAGATGTAAGTAATTTTAGCAATAAAATTATAGGCACAATTATGGAGTTACCTGAATTTGTAAATTGCAAAAATATCATGTTATACCTAAGTTTCAATAAAGAAGTTGATACATATCCTCTTGCCAAGTGGTGTTTGGATAACGGTAAAACAGTAATTGCACCCTATTGCATACAAACTAAGCGAGAAATAATACCTTTTAAAATAAATAATCTTACTACTGATCTTTATAAATCTAGTATTGGTGTTATGGAGCCAAAACATGATTTATTAGATAAAGTTGATATTGAGGATATAGATTTAATTATAGTTCCCGGCGTAGTATTTGATAAACATTGCAATAGGATAGGTTTTGGTGCTGGTTATTATGATAGATTTTTACCTAAAAAGACGAAACTTACTCCTACTATAGGCATAGCCTATGACTATCAAATAGTTGATAAAGTGCCCACTGGTGAATATGATGTGCCATTGGATTTCATAATCACTGAAAAAAGAATAATATTTCCCGAATAGCTAATTATAAATTTCTTTAAATAATTATATTATACCGTTGTTGGAGGTGATCACTTTGAAAAAAAGAATAGCTGCTTTCTTTGATATTGATGGTACTCTCTATAGAGATAGTTTAATTAGTGAGGTATTCAAAAAATTAATTAAAAGCGAAATAATAGAAAATGATAAATGGTACAAAGAAGTAAAACCCTATTATGTTAAATGGGATAAGCGAATAGGAAATTATGATAATTACCTGCTTAAAATGGCTGATATTTATACCGAGGCCATAATTGGACTTCATAAGTGTCAAATCGAGTTTATTGCTAAGCAAATTGTAAAGCAAAAAGGGGATAGGGTTTATACCTACACCCGAGATAGAATTAAATGGCATAAGAGTCAGGGTCACATCATTATCACTGTATCAGGCAGTCCAATAGAACTTGTACGCGAAATGTCTATAAAATACGGGTTTGATGATTATATAGGAACAAAGTATCAATTGAATAAAGATAATATTTACACTGGTGCTATTATTCCTATGTGGGATAGTGTTAGTAAGCATGCCGCCATAGAACATTTTGTTTGTAAATATAATATTGATCTGGATCAAAGTTATGCTTATGGAGATACTTCCGGAGATTACTCTATGTTAAAGTTAATTAGTAACCCTACAGTAATAAACCCTACTAAAGAACTACTCCTAAAAATTCTAGACGATGATGCATTAAAAGAAAAAATTAATATAATGCTAGAAAGAAAAGATGTGGTTTACAAGCTAAAACCAGAGCACATTGAAATATAATATTTTAATCTAATATTTTAATCTAAAAAATTAAAAACAGAATGGAAGTCCGCAACCTTCCATTCTGTTTATTATTTTTTGGTTGAAAATTTCTTTTTGGATACTACCGAATAAACAATCCATATGAGAAATAAACTTCCAATTGTTATATTTGTTATTTTATCTTTTAATAAAGGTATTCCTTGTCCGAGAAAAATTCCAAATAACATTATCCCACCCATTGCAATTAAAACAAGCTTATTTAGTTTTATATATTCATCTAAATTTTCGCCCTTATATTTTTTCCCTTGCTTCTTCTCAAAATTCAAACCAGAAACAACAGCCGACGCACCCATCATAATAAATATAATAGTAAATACACTATCGCCTATACCCATTTGGATCACCCCTATTCTACTTATCTTTAAGAATAGTATATCATAATTATACATGAAAGCGAAAAAAGTCTAGGGGTGCATAACAGTTAATAATTGTTATGCACCCCTAATGAATACCCAAAGTAGTACTTAAAAATCAGCTGAATAGCAACTTTGGGATTTCTCCGAAGTGACTTGCAATAAGAAACGTATAAACTATTAAATTTGATTTAGAATTTCTTAATCGAATTTCCAGTTTTAAGTTCGTTTGCAATGCACGCAGGAGAATTTTTTTGTTCTATTATTTTAAATTTCTTTTAATAAATTCGCCATTTCTATTGCAGTTACTGCAGCATCATACCCTTTATTACCTGCTTTTGTACCCGCTCTTTCAATAGCTTGCTCGATATTCTCAGTAGTAAGAATTCCAAAAATAACTGGAACTCCTGTTTCGAGTGATACAGATGCAATTCCCTTAGTTACCTCACCAGATACATATTCATAATGAGATGTAGCGCCTCTTATTACTGCTCCTAAACATATCACACCATCATACTTACCGGACTTAGCCATCTTTTTTGCAACTAGAGGTATCTCAAATGCACCAGGAACCCATGCAATTTCAACATTTTCTTCTGTAACTCCGTGACGTTTTAAACCATCTAGTGCTCCCGATAATAATTTTCCACCTATAAATTCATTAAATCTTGCTACTATAATCCCAAATTTCAAACCTTCTGCTATTAATTTACCTTCATACGTTATCATTTCTATTCCTCCTATTAATTTAATATCTTATTGTTTACTTGAATGTGCTTAACACTTATACTTGTTCAGAGTCAAGTAAATGTCCCATTTTTTCTCTTTTAGTTTGCAAATAGAACTTATCTTTTTCATTGTGATTCATCACTATTGCTACTCTTTCAACTATGTCAATACCATAGCCTGAAATTCCTGTTATTTTTTTAGGATTGTTAGTCATGAGTCTTATTTTTGTAGCACCTAATAGTTCCAATATCTGAGCTCCGATTCCATAATCTCTCATATCTACAGGGAAACCTAAAGCTAAATTTGCTTCTGCGGTATCCATTCCTTTATCTTGAAGATTATATGCCTTTAGCTTATTAATTAATCCTATTCCACGTCCTTCCTGCCTCATGTAAAGCAAAATTCCATTTTTCTCTTTTGCTATTGCTTTCATGGCCGCATCATATTGTTCTCCACAATCACATCTCATAGAGCCTAGTGCATCTCCAGTAAGACACTCAGAGTGCACCCTAACAAGTACAGATTCACTACTTCTTACATCACCTTTAACTAATGCTACATGATGCTCTCCATTTATCTTATTAACAAACCCATAGATAGTAAATTCACCATATCTAGTTGGCATTTGTGCCTCCGTAACCATTTCTACAAGGCATTCAGTTTTTCTCCTATAAGCAATTAAATCTACTATGGTAATCATTTTTAAATCATGTTTTTTCACATAATCCATAAGCTCTGGTACCCTAGCCATTGATCCATCTTCATTCATAATTTCACAAATCACACCTGCAGGATATAACCCTGCAAGTCTTGCTAAATCAACTGCAGCCTCTGTATGACCGCCCCTATTTAGTACGCCACCCTCTCTTGCTGCTAGAGGAAATACATGGCCTGGTCTATTGAAATCTTTTGATGAAGCCTCCGAATCTATCACCTTTAATATAGTAGTTGCCCTCTCTGCAGCTGATATTCCTGTAGTGGTAGTTACAGCATCAATAGAAACAGAAAATGCTGTTCCATGCACATCAGTATTATTTACCACCATCTGATTTATATTTAACTTATCTAATCTATCTTTAACTATAGGCATGCATATAAGTCCACGTGCATACTTAGCCATAAAATTTATGTTTTCCTGAGTAGCTTTCTCAGCTGCTATAATTAAATCTCCTTCATTTTCCCTATCTTCATCATCTACCACAACAACCATTTTTCCATTTTTAATATCTTCTAAAGCTTCTTCAATAGTATTAAATTTATACATTTTTCCACCCCTTAATTATCACTTTGTGCTGTAATCATCACTCTGTGCTGTAATCATCACTTTTGGTGATGTAATATTATTTGCTGTGTCTACAACTGATTGCTTATACAAATCCATTTTTTTCGAGAAAATCCATACCAATAGATTTCTTTTTTTCTGGAGCTTCACCATGTTTAAGCAGTTTTTCAATATACTTCGCCATCATATCACTTTCAAGGTTAACCTCGTCACCTACCTTTTTATTAATTAAAGTAGTTTCCCCTTTTGTATGAGGTATAATTGATACTTTGAAAATGTTTTCATCAACATATGCTACAGTTAAACTAATACCGTCAATCGCTATTGATCCTTTATGTACAATATACTTTAATATATCCACTGTAGTTTCTACAGACACCCAGGTGGCATTTTCTTCGATGCACAAATCTACAATAGTTCCTATTCCGTCAATATGTCCACTTACTATATGCCCTCCTAGCCTATCACTAACCATTAATGCCCTTTCCAAATTTACATGAGAACCAGATTTCAATTTCCCTAAATTACTACTTCTTATAGTCTCCGCCATTACATCTACACTGAAGCTATTTTTATAAAATTCTGTTACAGTAAGGCACACTCCATTGGTGCTAATACTGTCACCGATCCTTATTCCACACATAACCTTTGCAGCTTTTATGGTAATTCTCGCAGACCTCGCACCTTTCTCTATAGACTTTATTTCTCCAATTTCCTCAATTAACCCTGTAAACATCTATTCACGTACCCTTCTATCATAATGTCCTCGTTAAATCTAGTTACTTCAGTATCCGTAAGTAATATAGCATCACTTACATGTTCTATTCCCTGTCCTCCTACCGGAGTCTTACCTGTTGTTCCCCCAAATATTTTCGGCGAAATAAAAGTAATAACCTTATCAATGATGCCTTCTTCTAATGCAGAATAATTTAGAGTACTGCCACCCTCAAGCAGAATACTATCTATTCCCATATCACCTAGCACTCCCATTAAATAGCTTAAATTCACTCGGTTATTTTTACTTGGAGTTACAATAACTTGTGCACCGTTTTGTTTAATAGCTTCAATTTTAGTCTCTTTTGCAAATTTTGTAGTAACTACAATAGTTTTTGTTTTTTCATCACATTTTAATACCTTTGCATCTATTGGTATTTTTGCTGTGCTGTCTATAATTATCCTTATTGGGTTTTTGCTAATTATGCCTTCTCTTCTTGTAGTAAGTTCTGGATCATCATTTAGGACAGTTCCAATTCCAACCATAATTCCAGTTACCATATGCCTTAATTCATGCACATACGCTCTAGATTTTTCATTACTTATCCACTTTGACTCACCAATAGAAGTTGCTATTTTTCCGTCTATTGTCATAGCAGTTTTCATGATGCAAAATGGTTTTTTATGAGCTATGTATTTTACAAATATTTCATTTGTTTTCTTTATTTCAGTTTCCATTATGCCCGTAGTTACTTCTATGCCACTACTTCTTAGAATTTCTATTCCCTTCCCTGCAACTAATGGGTTAGGGTCTATCATTCCAATTACCACTTTAGATATTTTATTTTGCACTATAGCATCAGCGCAAGGTGGCGTTTTACCATAGTGTGCGCAAGGCTCTAAAGTTACATACATTGTTGCGCCTTCTACATTTTCTTTGGCATTTTTAAAAGCATTTACTTCTGCATGTGGTCCACCAAAATATTCATGATACCCCTCACCGATTATCCTATTACCTTTTACAATAACAGCACCAACCAATGGATTAGGATTTACGAACCCCACTGCTTTTTTAGATAATTCAAGTGCTCTTCTCATATAATAATTATCCAATTTATCACCCCTAATTCTATAATTCTGGTGCCAATCTTCATAAATATTTCTCTCTTAGTATGCATAACTTTGATCAAATAAAATCATATATGTGGCTAAAATAATAAAAGCCCTGAAAACAAAGTTTTCAGGGCTTAATAAGCTAATTATATATCTAGTCAAATCATCACCTATCGGTGCTGTTAAATCATCACCCACCGGTGCTGTTCACTAAATATATTCACAATAAAATATAAAAGCAGTATTAACTATCTTTCATAGTTAATAAATGAAAATCTCCTATATTTATCATTATTCTCCTTCTCTCATCCAGACTTTACTGTCGGCTCTGGAATTAAACCAGATCTACCTTTAGGCTCGCGGGCTATACCGCCGGTTGGGAATTTAACCCTACCCTGAAGGATCTATTAAATTTTCAACTTAAGAATACCACTTTGTTATTTTAATGTCAAGCGAATCCTATAAATATAAACAATTAATCAAAATATTAGCTATAAACACTTTTAGATGATTTATTTGTTTTTTTTATTTCTTGTTTCATTATTTTTAATATTTACATCATTCGTATGCATATCTTTGTCATTATCAGTTCTCTTAATTCCTACTGAAGATAATTGCTCATTAGTAAGTTTCTGCTTTATACTCATTTAAAACACTCCCCTTTCTTCATTTATATTTTCCACTGGAAGAGAGATTTATACTACTATGATTTTCCCATCTATTCTAAAAAATTTATAAATTTTTATCTTGTAATGATTTTATATTTATATATAAGTTAATTAATCTTTAATTTACCACTTTACATAACTAACGTAATAAAGTAATATTGTATTTATAGAATTCATAAAGGAGTGTTAATAATGAAAATTAAATTTAACTTACTAATTGTGGCAATACTTTCAACCGCTATTTTATCTGGCTGCGGAAACACCCCCACAGCTGATAATTCTTTAAAAGATATACAAGACAAAAAAGAACTAATAGTTGGTCTTGATGATAACTTTCCACCAATGGGATTTAGAGATAAAAGTGGTGAAATTGTAGGCTTTGACATTGATATGGCAAAAGAAGTAGGCAAGCGAATGGGCGTAAAAGTAACCTTTAAACCAGTAGAATGGGACGGAATTATATTAAGTCTAAACAATAAAGATATTGATGCCATATGGAATGGATTAACAATAACAGATAAGAGAAAAGAACAAATTGCTTTTTCTAAAATATACCTTCAAAATAAGCAAACAATTATTGTAAAAAACAAGTCAACTATTTCTAAAAAAAGTGATTTAACTGATAAAATTGTAGGCCTGCAAATGGGTAGCAGCAGTGAAGCTGCACTTGCTAAAGATTCACTACTTACTAACTCACTAAAGGAGGCCAAGAAATATTCAAACAATACAGAAGCGCTACTCGATTTAAACGCTGGTCGTATTGATGCTGTTATAGTGGATGAGGTAGTTGGAAGATACTATGCTAGTAAAAAACCTGGTGATTATAAAGTTATTAATGAAAATCTAGGAGTAGAAGATTATGGCGTAGGTATAAGAAAAACTGATACAAGCCTTACTGCAGAAATAAATAAACAACTAGATGAAATACAAAATGATGGAACTGCCAATACTATATCAAAGAAATGGTTCGGCAAAGATATAATCAAATAATAATTATGAATTTTTTCTGAAGGAGTGTTTGATTTGGCTAATTTTATAGACATTACAACTTATATTTTAAAAGGGAGCCTCTTTACAATTGAATTGTATTTTGCAACAATAATCTTTTGTTTGCCTCTTGGAATAATAGGCGCACTAATCAAAGTTTCAAATTTAAAAATACTTAGTAAGATTGTGGACCTCTATACTTGGTTATTTCGCGGAACACCCTTACTTCTCCAACTGTTTTTTACATATTTCGGGCTACCTATTATTGGCATTAGATTTTCTCCTTTTACTGCAGCAGCTCTTACCTTTTCTTTGAATTACGGAGCTTATTTTACTGAAATATTCAGATCCGGTATTCAATCTATAGATAAAGGCCAATACGAGGCCGCTAAAGTGTTAGGCATGAATTATAGACAAACTATGTCAAAAATAATACTACCCCAAGCCTTTAAACGGATAATTCCACCAACTTGTAATGAGGCAATTACTCTAATAAAAGATACAGCTTTAGTAGCTGCAATTGGATTACAAGATTTACTAAGAGCTGCTAGAGAAATTGTAACTAGAGATTTTACAATCACTCCTTTTTTTATTGCCGCAATAATATATTTAATCTTTACTTCTCTTATTGTGTTGGCTTTTAAAAATCTTGAAAAAAAATATTCCATTTACGAATAAAGAACAATGCGATAAATAAAGGATGGTGCTACTATGGATTTACTCAAGATATGTAAAATAAATAAAAGTTATGATAAAACCCAAGTTTTAAAGAATGTATCTTTAAGTTTAAAAAAAGGCGAAGTAATATCAATTATCGGTCCTTCTGGCTCTGGAAAAAGCACTCTGCTTAGGTGCATAAGTGGTCTTGAGCATATGGATAATGGACTCATTGAATTTAATGGCATAACTATTGCAGAATCTAAAAAGAAAATTAATAATATTGAATCAATTAATGCTGCTAAAAAAATAGGTATGGTTTTTCAAAACTTCAATCTATTCCCTCATAAAACCGTTCTTGAGAATATAATTGAAGCTCCTATTATAGTAAATAATATAGATAAGAAAGATGCTATAGACATTGCAGAAAAACTACTTTTAAAAGTGGATTTATTAGATAAAATAAATTCTTATCCTTGTACTCTTTCTGGTGGACAAAAGCAGAGAATTGCAATTGCTAGATGTCTTGCAATGAATCCAGAATTAATTCTTTTTGATGAACCAACTTCTGCATTAGACCCTGAACTAGTCAGCGAAGTGTTGAAGGTCATTAAATCTCTTGCCATTGATAAAATATCACTCATAGTAGTTACACATGAAATGCAATTTGCAAGAGAAATATCAGATAGAATTATTTTCATGGAAAATGGAGAAATACTAGCGAACTCCACTCCTGAATTACTATTTTCTAATTCTAACCATGCCAGGGTAAAACAATTTCTAAACCTTGCATAGATATGAAATCAAACCTTTATATAAATTATAAAAAATCAACTATAGGAATGACACTTTTTTCATGGCTTCTATGTCTTAATTTACAAATTAATTAATTATTAAATCACAATTTTCTAACATGTATTATATAATATTTAGAATTAATATATATAAAGGAGCATTACTGATCACAATTTCAATTAAATCTAAATATAATAAATTTTTGACATCTTGGGGAATAATAAATTTTTATGGCCCTCTAACTTCAAGAAAATCAACATTTAAGGAAATTAATAACTACAATAACAAACAAAAACACCCAATCAAAATATCCGATATAATCATGATTAGAGGGTTTAATTAATATAAGATAGAAATGAAGATACTGATGTTATATGGAATGGATTAACAAGATTATCAATAACAGATAAGAGAAAATAAAAAAAATAGGAATTATTATCTACATGTTAACATGTAGATAATAATTTCTACTTTTACTTATTTATTATACTACTTACTATTTAATAATTAAATTAAGAGCTTGGTCTAGATCGGCAATAATATCCTCAACATTTTCAAGACCTACTGCCAGTCTTATTAAACCATCACTTATACCAGCTTCTAATCTTTCCTCTGGTGAATATGGTGAATGAGTCATTGAAGCAGGATGTTCAATTAAAGTTTCAGCATCTCCTAGACTAACAGCTATACTGCACAGTTCAGTAGAATTTATAACCTTTTTACCTTCTTCAATTCCACCTTTTATTACAAAAGCAATAATCCCGCCTGGAAGATCCATTTGTTTTTTTGATAATTCATATTGAGGAAAACTTTTAAGTCCTGGGTAATATACGTTTTCTACTGCTGGATGAGCTTCTAAAAATTCAGCTACAGCCATTGCATTTTTACAGTGTCTTTCCATTCTTATTTCTAGTGTTTTCATTCCTCTTATAATCAAAAATGCATCAAAAGGACTCAAACTAGCTCCAGTCATATCCTTAACACCAAATAATCTAACTCCATCAATAAATTCTTTAGATCCAACAGCAAAACCAGAAATTACATCACCGTGCCCATTTATAAATTTAGTTCCAGAGTGTACTACAACGTCTGCACCTAGTTCTAATGGTCTTTGTATGTATGGAGTACTAAATGTATTGTCAACTATAACCATACAATTTTCTTTTTTATGAGCAATCTTTGCTATTTCCTCAATATCTGTTATAAGTAATGTTGGATTTGCAGGTGTTTCTAAGAAAATAACTTTTGTATTTTCTTGCATAGCATTTCTAACATTTTCTGGATTTGAAACATCAACAAAAGTAACTTCAACACCATATCTAGAAATACCATGAGCAAAAAATGCATGAGTACAGCCATAAAGGGTTTGTGCTGCAATTATATGATCTCCAGCCTTTAATGCTGTCCACATAGTTGAAGATATAGCTCCTATTCCTGATGCCATAGACATACATGCTTCTCCGCCTTCAAGCATTGCCAATTTTTCTTCTAAAACTGTATTAGTAGGGTTCCCAAGTCTTGTATAAATATAGCCATCTTCCGTTCCTGCAAATCTATTTCCACCTTGCTGTGCTGAATCAAAAACAAAAGTGGCTGTTTGATGTATTGGAGTTGCCAATGCACCATATTGATCCTTCTTATTTCCACCATGTATAGCTTTAGTTGCAAATCCACTATTACGTAAATGTTCTCTATTCATTACAATTCCCCCTAAAGTAATTTTTTCTTTATATATAGATGTATACGTAACCACAGTGTCATTTATTACTAAAATATTTCAGTGTATTCAATTAGGCTTTACGACTTTATTCACATCCAAATCAATTTTATTTTTTTCATTACGTTTTTGAATTACTCCCCCTAAAATATCAAGAATTATGCCTACTAAAATTCCTATAGCGTACCCTATTAAGTCAATCCACGAAAATACATATCCTAATACCAATCCACCTAAAGTTGTTTTTCTGATATTATCTATCCAGTTAACATGATATAATTGGCTCATCTCAATAAGATAGCAAAATGATATTCCGATTAATTCAATTATCTTTGTTTTCATCTCTCTAAAAATAAAACCAAAAGCAATAAAAATCATCAACGCCCACAGAGCATCGCCCAAATATGTATTCAAAAAAGATGGTATGGCATTAGTCATCTTTCTTGAACATAACCCTAAAATAACTACAATTATTATCATGACCGAATACAATAATCTATTACGTTTGTAAGTCATACCTTGCCCTCTCTCTCCATATATTTACCATTCCCAAAAGCTTGAAAGCCAATAAAAAATCCTAGTTATTACTAACCAGGCTTCCTTTAAGCAGGCTAACATGAATAATCCTTTCTATTTTTATTAGTTTTTAGTTCCCAGTTTAAGAAGATTGTGAAATAATAATATATTTTTTAAGCCCCCAATATTATATTAAATTTTTACTATAGCCATCAAAAACATACCAACATAAACATAACTGAATTATACTAAAAAGCATAAATTCAACAGTTGCCAAGTACGTCTCTCCTAACATTACCACTTGAGCAATAAGGCTCATAATTAATATCCCACCCATTACAGCAGACACAACCCATGACCTACTATTTTCTTTTCTAAAACTAAAGATCGCTGCTATAATATTTCCGAGTCCAAATAATATGATTGCAATAATACCCGGAGTAACCCAGCTTTCAAATGGAACTTTTGATAGCCATTCTTTTGGATATTCAATAAATATTCCATCACTTGAACTTACCATCATTACTCCAATGCAAATAGCTCCTACTGCTAACATCAAGTCGTAGACCCCTAATAAATCTTCTCTTATTTTTTTCAATTTACATTACCCCCTGCTTACTCTATAACCTTTCTAGCCCTATATTTAGAATAATTAAATTCATACCAGGAGTCGCCTTCTAATAACTCTTTCTTCACATTATTTATATAAGTATTTATCTCACTAGAAATGAAAGCATTAGAATCATCTTTTAGTCTTAATATCTCTGGAATAGCATCATATGATAAAGTTTTTAGATATTGTACATCAATTTTCTGAGTTTTATAATATATGTCTATATTTTTTTCAGCAATTATTCTATCTACATTAATATAGTTCACTAATATAAACATACTCAAAACAATTACTATTAAAATCTTATTAAGTGGTATTCTTCTATTCCAAATGCCAATTACCGCTACTATAAATAACATAAATAACATCAGCATAAATATATGAACGAAAATCCTTAAATAGGTAAATCCATAAGTTTGCTCATATAAAGACATCTTATAATGAGCTGAAAATAGCATGTTTAATGTAAATGCAACAAGCACGGTTAAAAATACATTGGATATTATATTTATTGTCTTATTGTCCTTTTTAATAAATTTCATACTGCTTAGTAATATTGTAAAATTAATTATTGTAACAGCCACAAGCTCAAAGAACCCTTTTCTTGCATATTCTGAATAAGTAAATTCGTGAGGAAGAAAATTATCCCCTCCACCATAAAGATAAGAAAACTGTACTATTGAAAATAAAAGATATACTATATTTATCATAAAAATGATTGTTAAAACAGTAACTGGCTCCCATTGTATATCCTTATTTTTAGTTCTGCCCCCATCACAGCTATATTTAAAGCTCCATATATATGAAAATATAATTATGAAAGCTATGATAATAACTAATAAACTGCCTATGATTTTACCTACGTCTATATCCTTAATTCCAATTGAAAAATTGGTTACATAGTCCTTGAATACCATATCTGCTGATGTTAATAAAACTAAAATAACAATTAATAATGGGATAGAAATAATTACTCCTCTTAATATATTTTTCTTTGTAGAACTTATTTCTTTTTTATTTCTCGTAGTTATACTACATTTACTAAATGTAAAAGGCTTACAAGCATTCTCTACAATAGCTTTAATGCCTATGCTAATCACTTTCTTTATTACATCTGCACTATCCCATTTTATATTCTCATACCTAATTAATACTGTACTTACTCCAGCAAGTACCAATATCATAATCCCATTAAACAAGTTCAAAACATTATTAGAGTGAATAGAATAATTTAATGCTATTAGCAATGTAGGCATAATGGTAATATATCCAATACTATTTTTAATCCTAATCTTTTCTCTTACACTCCATAAAAAAAATCCCATGAACATAATATAAAAAATAGGAATAGAAACACCAATTTGTTTACCATTAAAAAATCTTTCACAAATTATTGATAAAATAAGTGCAATGCCCATAGTATATATTTTTTCATTTATACCAATTTGGGAATCTATGTTTTTTATTTCTTTCATACGTTTTTTCTTTAATAATTGCATATTATTATACTTATAATCCGGATAAGAAAACAACAAGTTTTCCACTGATTTCAACCAATTTTCACTATAATCTCGCTCTATGCATTCTTCCACTAAAATTCTCAAATAATTTATAACACTTCTACGAAATTCTTCTTTCTTAGATAAAGAAATCCATTTTAGACCATCCATATCTAAATTACCTACAGATTTTTCGATTTTTTTTGGTGAAAAATCAAAATTATCATTCACACCTTCTATATTAATTAAATAGGTTTCTGTATCTAAACAAGACTTTGTATTAAGTTTAAAAACAACCTTATAAGGCATATTTATTTGCTCTGTAATCACGCGTCCAATTGCATTATCAGCACTTTCCCATCCATTAATCTCTCCTTTTACAAAAAAATTAATATCTTCTTTATTTTCTTTATGACCATATGCCATAAGAACCCTATTATCTTTTATAATAATAGCTTGCACAAACTTCTTCTCCATTCTAAGTACCCCTCCATAATTTTAATGTTCTTCCCTGCATTCAAGTATATCCCCTGATATGCAATTCACTTCTCTACAAATACTATATTACTACTATACAAATTATTTATCAATATATTTTTATTGTTTTTCAATAAAAATATATTGATATGCGTTTATATTCAATTTTATAATTTTACAATTCTATAATTGTAAAATATGAATAATATCTTACTCCCGTGTTAACAAATAATATAAATGTAGCTTTTAATTGTAGATTTTGATATAATATTAGCTGATGCTTATGACTTAATTGGAATTTTAATATTAACTATCGAATGAATATTAATGTTCAATGTAATATAGAAAGGATGATTAAATTAACATGCTTTATTATTTAGCAACTTCTATGAATTTGGGATGGAATCAATTTTATATTGCTGTTTCAAAATCTTCTGACCCTGAATTACAGATTTTAATAACCCTGTTGGTTTTTATTATATTATATCTTTTGAATAACAAATTGGAAGCTATTTGCTGTGTATTTAACATTGGAATTACTGGCTTTACCAATTTGATACTTAAAAATACGGTCCAACGATCTAGACCCATGGGAATAAGATTAGTTGAAGCTGATGGCTATAGTTTTCCTAGCGGCCATTCTTCAATTTCTACAGCTATTGGTATTGTTCTTATCTACTTTATACTTAAGCGAATGAAGAATAAAAAAATTGCCTATCTACTTAGCGGTTTCATATTCGCATATTTAATTCTTGTAGGCGTTAGTAGAGTTTATGTGGGGGTTCACTATCCAACAGATGTGCTGGGTGGATGGTTTATCGCTATACTATGGTCTTTCATTAGTCTTGCAGCTTATAGGTTTTGTATGAACAAAGGCCTAAACGAATATTTAGATAAACATTTCACTATTAAACTTAATATTTTTAAACCTAAATCAAAATCTAATTAGTTTTACTATACTATAAAGCCCTAATTATTCATAATTGAATAATTAGGGCTTTACCTTTAAATAACTTTTTTATTATTCTATACAACTTTCCCATATTTTTTCTCCTATTAACACTAAAAAGCAATACAGTTCATAATAAACATAAAAAACATTAGATAAGTAACATACTTATCTAATGTTTTTTCATGTTATAATTTATTTCTAATTAGGGATAAGAGTTTTATTTTTCTAAACCCTTAGCTATAACTTCTTTAATTTCTGTTTTTATATGCTCTGCTCTAGTTCCAAATATTGCTTGGATACTATCACCAACTTCAAGAACGCCCGCAGCTCCTAATTTCTTAAGTTCTGCTTTATCAACATTTTTAGCATCCACAACACTTACACGTAAGCGAGTAATGCAAGCATCTAAATTTGTTATATTTTCTTTTCCACCTAATGCTTTTAATACTAATATTGCATGTTCTTGACCTTTAAGATTAGTTTTTGTAGTACTTGTGCCTTCTTCTTCATCTACTTCACGACCTGGAGTTTTAAGATTCCATTTTCTTATAACAAAACGGAATCCGAAGTAGTAAATCACTGCTAATGCTAATCCTACAGGAATTACTAACCACCAAGCTGTTCTATTTGGAATTACACCAAATAACAAGTAATCTATAAGTCCACCTGAAAATGTCATTCCTATTTTAACATTTAAAAGCTGCATTGTCATAAATGATAATCCTGCAAATACGCAGTGAATTCCGAACAATACTGGTGCTACGAATAAGAATGAAAATTCAATTGGTTCTGTAATACCTGTTAAGAAAGAAGTTAGAGCTGCTGACCCCATAATACCAGCTATTAACACCCTTTTTTCAGGTTTTGCTTCATGAATCATTGCAAGTGCTGCTGCTGGAAGCCCAAACATCATAAATGGGAATTTACCGGCCATAAAGGTTCCTGCTGTAAATGATACTCCATCTTTTAACTGAGCCATAAAAATAGCTTGATCTCCGTTAACTACTTGACCAGCTTTGTTTATATACTCACCAAATTGATACCAAAATGGATTATAGAAAATGTGATGTAATCCAAATGGAATTAATGATCTTTCTATTACTCCAAATACGAAGGCTGATACTGTTGGATTAGCCTCAATCATACTTTTTGAGAAGACATTTAAACCATGTTGAATTGGAGGCCATACAAAACTCATTGCAATACCTATTCCAATTGCAGCTACTGCTGTAGCTATAGGTACAAATCTCTTACCTGCAAAGAATCCGAGGTAAGAAGGTAACTCAATGTTGTAATATTTTTTATATAATTGTGCCGCTACAATACCTATTATAATACCGCCAAATACTCCTGTTGAAAGTGTTGGAATTCCTAATACGTTTGCAAACTCTGGATGTGCATGACCCACTGTTAAATCTAGAGTGACTCCTGAAACAATACCTAAAGTTTTATTCATTATTAAGAACCCAACTATTGCTGCAAGTCCTGCAACTCCTTCGCCCTCGGCTAGACCTACCGCAACCCCTACTGCAAATAATAATGCAAGATTACCAAAAATAACATCGCCAGACTGTTCCATAATTTTAGCTACTAATTGGAACCAACCAGCATTAAATATCGGAGCATTTGCTAAAAATTGTTCACTTTGAAACATATTACCAAATCCAAGCAGTAACCCTGCAGCTGGTAATAGCGCTACTGGTAGCATTAAAGCTTTTCCTACCTTTTGTAAAACACCAAAAGCTTTTTTCATTTATATTCCCCTCTCTTTTGTGGCATGTAGCAAAAACAAAAAACATGAGCAAAGTCATTATAATATTATAGCTTCACCTAAATGTAGCCATAATATTATAACAACTTTTGCTCATGCCTGATTGTATCAGTAACACGCAATTTTAATTATTAAATTAGTTTTCAGTGTAAACTTTTACACGATGATTCACACTCATTATTGTCTTATATATACATGATATCATGCATTATTAATTTTTTCAACATTTTTTTAACATTTTTAATAAAATCAGCTTTTAATGTCCTCTGATCAAGTTATATTAATTTTCTATAAACTAAAAATAAGCTAACAAAGTGATAAATCATTTTGTTAGCTTATTTTTTGCAATTACATCTTTAGTTTTTTATATTACTTCTTATTTAACTGTGTTACCATTTTGATTCTTTTTCTGAGTTTTATCTTTAGTATCCTTAGAACCTGATTTTTTCTCTGTACCTTTTTTAGCTATGTTAATCACCCCTTCAATATGTGTTTATTATATTATTATTAACACTTTATTTAATTTAATACACATGATTGATTAACTAACATAAATATATTTATTTATAAATTTCCATATCCAAAATAGCCTTCTCAACTAGACTATCAATATCTAAAACTGATTCAGATTTAATTATCTCAATTAACCTTGGTTTTGTTTTTGGATGTTTAGGAACAAAAATTGTACAACAATCCTCATAAGGTAAAATAGAGGTTTCGTAAGTTTCTATTTTTCTTGACACATCTATAATATCTATTTTATCCATAGCGATCAGTGGTCTAAACACTGGTCTATCAGAAACATCATCACTTACTACAAGTCCCTCCATAGTTTGACTAGCTACCTGCCCTATGCTTTCTCCTGTAGTTACTGAATTTATGCCATATTTTTCGGCTAGAGCACACGCAAGCCTCATCATAAATCTTCTCATAATTATTGTTAATTCGTCTTCTCTACACTTTTCTATAATTTGCATTTGGATTTCAGTAAAAGGTACAACATACAAAGTCAATTTACCGGTGTATTCTTTTAAAATACTAGTTAATTGCTTTACCTTATCCTTTGCTCTTTCACTAGTATACGGATGGCTATGATAATAAACTGCATGAAGTTCTACCCCACGTCTTGCCATCATGTAGCCTGCAACAGGTGAGTCTATACCTCCTGATAACATAAGCATAGTACTACCATTCATTCCATAAGGCAATCCACCCACTGCCTTTATTCTCTTAGCATAAATGTATGCCATATTTCTTATTTCAACGTTTATTGTACACTCTGGATTATGTACATCTACACTTACGTCTTCGTTATTTTGTAATATATAACCCCCTACTTTTCGACTTACGTCCATAGACCCTGGGCTAAATTTTTTGTTCGCTCTATTAGTTTCTACTTTAAAAGTTTTAGCGGCGCTTTCTATCATGTCTAAAAGTGCTTGCTTTTCAATACTCTCCATAGAAGCTTCAACCTGTGTAACTACGCAAACCTCCATTACTCCAAAAACATTTTTAACCTTCTCTATAATTCCCTCCATCATTTCTGAGTATATAAACCATCTTCCTTGATCCTCAACAAATTCGTAATTTAAGTTTCTTATCGCATTTTTTATATTGTCTTTAAGTTTTTTTTCGAATTTACCTCTGTTGAGCCCTTTTAAAAAGATTTCTGGTGCAAATTTTACTAAAATTAATTTTCTCATCTTTTGACACTCCTTCTGTGATGCATTATCTTTTGTTCATCTTTCTTAAAAACTTTAGTGATTTATTTAATTCGATTATAACATAGTCTATTTCATCCTTATTATTGCACTCTGAAAAACTAAACCGTATAGTTCCACCTTGCTCCTCTAAACTTCTTCCAAGTGCCTTTAATATTTCACTACTTTTATGATTTTTAGAAGAACATGCTGAACCTGTAGACACATATATCCCTTTTGCTTCTAATGCATGAAGTAATACTTCTCCTTTAATCCCTTTAAATGAAACACTTAATATATACGGTGTGAAATACTCTTCTAGTTTGCTATTAATTATAACATCATCTAACTTAGACAGTTTTTCTATAAAATATTTCTTTACCTCTAAAACACTGTTAAAATTCTCATGTTGATTTTTGCAGCTAGTCTGTACTGCTGTTCCAAATCCCACAATTCCAGCAAGATTTTCTGTACCAGATCTTAAATTTCTTTCTTGTCCTCCACCATTTATTAAGCTACCTGGTATAAGTCCTTTCCGTATATATGCAAATCCAATTCCGCGCGGTCCATGTATTTTATGTGCACTAGTAGATAGTAAATCAATATTACACTTTTGTACATCAATAGGAATCTTTCCGTAACTTTGTACTGCATCCACATGAAATTTAGCCCTACTACTTTTCTCTTTAATTCGTTTTCCTATAAGCTCAATATCCTGCACTACACCTACTTCGTTATTAACGTGCATTACGCTAACAATTTGAGTATTCTTATCTATACTGTCTATAAGATTTTCTATATCAATTCTACCACTTTCATCTACATCAATATAAGTAACCTTTATTCCTAAATCTTCTAACGCCTTAAATGTGTCTAATACACTTGGATGCTCTATTTTGGTAGTTATTATATTTGAAGATGTTTTAGCAAACCCCTTTATAAGAAAATTATTACTTTCACTTCCTCCTGATGTAAATATTATTTCCTCGCTGCTAGCATTTATGCTACTCGCAATATTTACTCTTATCTCCCTAATTTTTTGCTCTGCCTTAAACCCTAAACTATGTGCTGAAGATGGATTACCATAATAATTTCTCATAGTACTACATACATCCTCAATAACCTCTTCATAAGGCTTAGTAGTTGCACTGTTATCTAAATATATTTCCATGTTTTTATCTCTCTCCTCTGAAATGTCGTTAAAGAATCCACTAACTGTATATATTAATTCTTACTATTTCGCTCTGTTTTATTTAATTATAAATATGTTAATTATTAATGTCAATAAATAAAAAAATATCCTGTAAAGGGTGAACCTGATATGGAGCTGATGATTATAGAATGGATTAAGAAAAAAATTGAATTATCACTTATTACGATATAATTTATAGGTTAATGCTTACTTTTATGGTAAAATAAATTTATTGGAATATATAATTTATCAACTGACATTTGAGTAATTTCACTAAATTTAAATCGCTTAACCTTAGCATTACACTACAAATTGAAGGAGTGATAACCATGAGAACTACTGACAGAAAAAAGAGTATCCTGGCCGATATGTCTTTGCTTTTAGTTGCAATTTTTTGGGGCGGGGGGTTTATAGCTGTAAAAGGTGCTTTAGATAGTCTTACACCTTTTTATATTATGGCAATGCGTTTTAGTATTTCTGCGATTATTATGCTTTTAATTTTCAGAAAGAAGGTTAAACTTATTACTAAAAATGAACTTAAGGTTGGTACTTTGGTTGGACTTTTCTTATTTTTAGGCTTTGCTGCTCAAACTATTGGTATGAAATATACAACGGCTGGCAAAAATGCTTTTTTGACTGGGACTAACGTAGTTATTGTACCCTTTCTCTATTGGGTAATCAGCAAAAAAAAGCCAGATACATATTCATTAATATCTGCATTCTTGTGTTTTGTTGGGATAGGAATGCTAACCTTAGATGGAGGTATACATATTGGACTGGGTGACGGTTTGACTCTACTATGCGCAGTGTTTTTTGCAGCTCATATAGTTTCTGTTGGATTTTTCACTGAGAAAGTCGATGCTATATCACTTGTAATAATACAGTTAGGTGCCGCTGCAGTATTTTCAATTATAGCTGCTTTAATTTACGAACCAATGCCACAATCATTAAATTCAGATACAATATTTGCAATTGGTTATTTAGCAATTTTTAGTACAATGATTGCATTTATTATACAAAATGTAGCACAAAAATATACCACTTCTACTCATGCTGCTATTATCTTGTGTTTAGAATCTGTTTTTGGTTCTGTTTTATCTGTTGTAATGCTTAATGAGATATTTACATCAAAAATGATTTTAGGATGTTTAACTATATTTATCGCAATTATAACAACAGAAACTAAATTGAATTTCTTAAAAATCAAGAAAATATCCGCTACCCCATAAAACAAATATAAAGAACTCATGAGCAAAATCATTGCCCATGAGTTCTTTATATTTCAATAATATGATATTTAAATGCATTTATAAGAGTGGTGGTGTTATAAATCATTTTTCTATCACCTTTCCCATAGTCCAAATGCTGATGAGCGTAAAAAAAATATTTCGGAGAGTATTTATTTAAAATATCGATAAATACTTCAAATCCCTGATGACAAAGATCCTTTCCATCGCCCATACCTTTTGCAGGTGAATGGGTGACTAATATATCAAACCCTTTATTCTTCCATAAACACAATTTTAGTTTTGAAACTCTTTTTTGCATTTCCTTTTGAGAATATTGAAAAGGGCCTTTATTATAGTCAATAGATCCTCCAAGACCTAGTATTCTAATATTTTTATATACTATTATCTTATCATCAATAGGGATACATCCAGCTGGCGGTTTTTCTAAATATGCTATATCATGATTACCGTTAACATAAAATACAGGTGCTTTAATCATATTCGCTAGATATTCTAAATAATCTGCTTTTAAATCACCACATGAAATTACCATCTGAATTTCTTTAAACCTTTCACAATCAAAATGATCCCAAATGTAACTATCTTCTATATCTGAAACTAATAGAACTTTAACTTTAATCACCTACTTATCTTCTGATTAATCTACTCCTCCACCGGAAGTTTTCCTACAACATTGTCTACAAACCAGTCCATATATAACATATCCTCGTAGTTTCCTATATCACCATCATTTATCCTAAGTTGACCTTTTGTATCGTGCACCGGACCAGTAAAAGTGTGGAATCTGTTTTCAATAATTAATTCGCGCATTATAACTACTAATTTTTGAGTTTGAATTGGTACATTATGTTTTGAATATATAATATCCACGAGTCCCGAGTCCATCCCCCACCAAAAACTTACTCGTTTAGATTCAGTACTAAAAATACCTTTAAAACTACCATTTACTATATTTCTAAGTATTTTCTCATAAAACTGTCCCCAATCCCATGTAATTAAAGCATAGTTCACTTCCGGTATCCATTTACTCTCTTTTTCACTATACTTTAGTGAATATAGTCCAAAATCTCTTGACCCCTTACCTAAAGCTGTTAGGTCATTTTGCATTATGAGATCTGCACTGAGCCTTTGAAGCCCTTGAATTAATTCCTTTGAATGATTGATATCCCCTGTTTCATTAAGCCAAGAAATCATAACTTTCGCATTCGGATTTACAGTTTTAACGCCTAATGCAAAAGCATTAATCCCCGTTATAACTTCTGTTTCATTATAAATATCTATATATCCTATAATATTTGATTTTGTAATAGCCCCGGCAATAAGCCCTAGTAAAAACCTTGGTTCATGAGAACGCCCAAAATAAGTACTTACATTTCTAAAAGCCTTTACGGGAGAGCAGTTAAAAAATTTAATATTGTCATACTTTAAAGCTGCCCTCAACGTTATATTAAGATAAGATGGACATGTAGTAAATATAATGTCATAATCTTCTTCACATAACTCCCTTAATCTTTCATAACTATCACCCTCAGTTTGAAAATTATCTATAACAAAAGTTTCTATTTCACCTTCTAATTCATTTTGTGCATACAGTCTTCCTAGATTATGAACATAACTCCAACCTGATGTATCAATAGTCTTTTCAAAAATAAAACCTACTCTTAATTTTTTATGTGGGCCTACTAAATTTGTAAATGACGTAATAACATTTTTCCTACGCACATCAAAAGGTTCCGTTTGGATTTCTACTGCATTGTTTCTTGAAAGTATTTTAAGTTCTCCTAAGAACTTACGAACCCTTGATCTTCTCTTTGTTTCTATGAATTCGTCTGAGATCCCATAAATTTTTATATATTTTAAAAACGCATCTCCAGTGGTAATATTTAATTTATCTCCACCTAATTCGTGAAAGGTATTTCTAAAAGGTGAATAAACATTTTTTAAAAAATGCTCGTATTTATTTGAAAATAAGTTAAGCTTCGGATTATATCCATCCAAATACTTCAAAAGCTCAGTAAAGCTACCCTCCCTGGAAAGCCAAATAGCATTTATCGCAGTCTCATTATTGAAGTTCAAAAATTCATAATATATTATGTTATTTAAATCATTCTCATCCTTTTTAGGAACTAGCCTAGTAACATCGCCCTCTATCGCATAGGCATCCACGTATTTTAATACACTTACACGCTTATTTCCCTCCATAACATAAAATTCATTCATATACTCATAAATTTTTACAGGGTCAATTATTCCATCTTTAATGTGATGAGCATAGACCGCTTGCCATTTCATAGAGAATTCGCTATCAATACTAGCTAGCGGAAGAAAGTTCGTTGCAAAATCCCTACTCCTTGTATAAAAATAAGATCCTATTATTTTTTTTAATGGAATGCTTTTTATTCCTAAAGGGACTTCCGCTACTATATCTATTTTTTTCAAAATATTATCTAAGGATAATATATGGCCAGAAGTCCCTCTTGATATGTCCATGTAGTATTTAACTTTAGCCAATTTGCTAGCCTTTTTATATTCTTCAACAGATGAAAAATTGATCATGCACTCACTCCTTAATTTTTTCAGCTATCCATGCCATTACCATAATGGCCCATTATGGTAAATATTCTTTTATCTATTATAATATACCAAAATATATTTAACAACATTTTGATAGATACTGATATGTTTAATAGATTATTAATAAATAACTCTATTAAACATGATATAATAATATTGTAAGATATCTAACAACCCAAAATATAAATCTTTAAAGGATGGTAAAGTATGAACATAGCATTTTTTCTTACACCTAAAAGTGAACTTGTTTATGAAAAACCAAGCTCTACAATGAGGCAAGCATTAGAACGGATGGAGTACCACAGATACACATCTGTGCCCTTAATAAATGAAACAGGTAATTATGTAGGTACTTTAACAGAAGGTGATTTATTATGGAAACTAAAGAATACTCCAAATTTAAGTTTTAATGATACAAATAAAATTTTAATTGAAGATATCCCAAGACATATCTCTAATAAAGCAGTATTAATTAGTGCAGATATAGAGAGCTTAATATCACTAGCGAAGGATCAAAACTTTGTCCCCGTTGTAGATGATAATGGTGTTTTTATAGGAATAATTAAAAGAAGTGATATAATAACTTATTGTTATAATTTATTATACGAACATAATGAATTGAAAGCTTTAATTTAATTAAAGCATAAGCATACTAGAATAAATATATAATTTAAATAAAACACCTATACTAGCTTAATATCTAGTATAGGTGTTTTACTTTTATAAATTACTAGCAGCCTTTTTATCTAAAATTATTGTTACATCATTATGAAGCTGTAGAATTGAAGCAGGTATATTAGGATTTATTTTACCTTTAACAGCTCTTTCTATAGCTTCAGCCTTATTTAAGCCGTTAGCAAGTAAAATAATTTTCTTAGAGTTCATTATTGTCTTTATTCCCATACTTATCGCTTTTACTGGTACATCCTTTCTTGATTTAAAAAACCTAGAATTAGCTTCTATTGTTTGTTCATTAAGATTAACTAAATGCGTTTCTGCCTCAAAGGTTACATCTGGTTCATTGAATCCAATATGCCCATTTCCACCTATACCAAGGATCTGCATATCTATGCCGCCAACTTCTTTTATTTTATTTTCATATCCTCTGCATGAAGCCTCAATATCCATTGCCATACCATCAGGCACATTAATATTTTTTCTATTTATATTTATACTATTAAATAAATTATTAATCATATAATTATAGTAGCTTTGAGGATCTTCTCTATTAATTCCATAATATTCGTCCAGGTTAAAAGTTCTGACCTCATTAAAATCTACTTCTTTTTTGTTATACAACGCAATTAATTCCTTATACATGCCAAGTGGAGTATCTCCAGTAGCTAGGCCCAATACACTATCAGGCTTTAACATAACTTGGCTTGCAATCATCAAAGCAGCTTTTTTACTCATTTCTTCATAACTATCTAAAACTAATATTCTCATATTCGCACCACCTTATAATAATACTCAAAATTTTACTTTTGAGTTTCGTAAACTATTTTGCCTTCTACTATTGTTAAAAATACATCTATATCATCATCAAAAACAACTATATCTGCATCGAATCCAGCCTCTAACCTGCCCTTTTTATTATCAATATTAATAACCTTTGCCGGAACATGCGATGCCATTGCCACTACCTCATAGATTTCTAAACCACTATGATTTAACATGTTTTTCACAGCCTTATTTAAGGTTAAAACACTACCTGCGAGTGTTCCATCCTGAAGTCTTGCAGCTCCATTTTCAACTGTTACCTTCTGTCCACCAAGCTCATAATTACCACTCTTCATACATCCAGCTCTCATAGAATCTGTTATAAGTACCATTTTATCTTTATGTTTGATATTTATGAGCATCTTAAAAATTGCTGGATGAACATGTATTAGATCCGCTATTAGCTCGCATGTTATATCATTTGTGAAAATTGCACCTACAATTCCTGGTTTTCTATGATTTAAGGGAGTCATAGCATTGAATGTATGAGTCGCATGTGTTATGCCATCCTCAATAGCACGTACAGCCTCTTCATAACTTGCATCTGAATGACCTACTGATAATGTAATTTTAGAATTACTTTTTACTTTTTTTATAAAACTATGATTTTCATCCTTTTCTGGCGCAAGGGTTATAATTTTAATAATATCTAAATAATCCTTTATAATATCATAATTGGGCTTTATAATATTATCCGCCTTCTGAGCCCCTTTGTACTTCTCATTTATGAAAGGTCCCTCCATATGTGCCCCTAGAATCTTTGCCCCTTCATTTTCTAATGACATTGCCTGTCTAATAGCATCTAACGCACTATATATACTAATCGAGTCCATAGTCATTGTAGTAGGTAGATAAGATGTTACTCCATTTTCAGCTATTGTAGTACTTATAACCCTCAATGCCGTAGCCGTTGCATCCATGGTATCATAGCCTCCGGAGCCGTGAATATGAATATCAATAAAGCCAGGTGATACATATTTACCCTTAGCATCTATCACTAGTATTTCTTCCTTATACTCTTTTTTATACTGAAGGAAGTTATCATTATTTATAATGTCTATAATTTTTGTATCGAAAATTATTACACTATCATAAATTATTCTATCTCTCATAATAAGTTTTCCATTAACTATAGCTTTAATATTAATCACCTCATCAAATATTTGAATATAATTATTATAATGTTGCTAATGCCTTAGCTACATTTCCCTTGCTCTTTTCCAAGGCTTCTTTTGCTTTTTTAAGGGTTACATCTTTTTTAATTTTAACAATACACACTTTAGGGTCATATTCGCAGATTTCTAGATTTTTATTCACTAGGGCATCATCCACACCTGTGGAAAGCTTTACTATTTCGCGTACACGTTGTTGTAACTTTTTATTAATAGGTCGTACATTAACCATCAAGTTAGTATAAGTTTTGCCAAGTTTTATCATTGCCACAGTGCTTAACATATTTAAAGCCATTTTTTGTGCAGTACCTGCTTTCATTCTAGTTGACCCTAGTATTACTTCTGATCCAACCTCTATAGCTATAGTAACTTCGCAAATATCTTTGATTTTGCCCTTTGAATTACATATAAGTGCTATAGTTTTGCAACCCATTCCTTTAGCGTATTCCATAGCGCGTACAACATAAGGGGTATTACCACTAGCTGTTACGCCGACTATTACATCTTTTTTATTTATATTTACCTTTTCTAAATCTAGAATTGCCAGTTCTGGATCATCCTCCGTATGTTCAAGCCATCCACTTATTGCCTCTTTTCCACCAGAGATAATTCCTTGAACCATAGAATCCGCGGTACCAAATGTAGGAGGACATTCTGATGCATCCATTACTCCTAATTTTCCACTTGTGCCACTACCAATATAAAAAAGCCTCCCACCATCTTCAAAGCTTTCAACTATTAGTTCCACAGCTTTCTCTATATTACTTAGCTCATTTTCAATAGCTATAGCTACTTTTTTATCCTCATCATTCACTTTCTTAAGAATTTCAAAGGTGTTCATTGTATCTAAATTAAATTTATTTTCATTATTTCCCTTCATAAAAAACCTCCTTATCTGTTCTTGGGGTGTATAACAATTCTGGATTGTTTTCCTATTATTTTAAGTTTATTTGATATTTATACTTATCACTTCTATATATGGCTTTGGTATATTCAATTGGAGTTTCATTTTCTAAATAGGTGGTTCGCCTAAATATTAGTGCCAAAGCATCATTTTCTTGGTTAAGAAGGTTACTTTCATATTGATTTAACATTGTAGGTTCAATTGTTTGTTTCGCTTTATCCGGATGATGACCATACTTTTGACGAAAAATTTCATATAGTGATTTATCTTCAATAATTTCTTTAGTCATTCCATTAAATAAAAAATATGGAAGCCACGCTGTTTCAATTGCTACTGGTTGCTGATCACTAAATCTCAGTCTTTTAATTTCAATAATTTTATTTTCATCTTCAGGCATTTTCAGTTCAAGCTTGCATTTCTTTGTTGCGTCTATTACCTTAAAAGATAATATTTTAGTTTTTGATACCACTCCATTTTCTTGCATTTGCTCAGTAAATCCTTTGAGCCGTGATATTTCACTATTAACCTTTGCAGTAGACACAAAAGTCCCTTTTCCCTGTTCTCTATAAATTAACCCCTCATTTACTAAGGACATAATAGCCTTATTTACGGTCATTCTGCTGACCCCTTGAATTTCACACAGTTCTCTTTCTGTTGGAATTGATTCCCCTGGCTTTAAAACTTCATTTTCTATCATTTCCTGTAATATTTCTTTTATTTGATAATGAAGTGGTATAGGGTTATCCTTCGAAATTTTTCTCAAATTTTTCCCTCCTTGATTAATAATATTTTTTGGTAAATTAGTGCACATATGCAATTTATATGTTGTTATATTGTTATGTTGTATATACCAATTATATTTCAAATTTGTTTTTTTTACAACCTATTTGAAACAACAAATTACAATTTAGTATTAATAGCTATCTGATTCGATTATAGAGTCCATAGAAAATAGTTTAGATTTATAATGCATATTCTCTTTTATTCCTCTATTGTAAACCTTTAACGATTTTTTTATCATGTATATCATGGTGTTAGATTTCTTAAATATTCTTAGTACTGAGTAATACTTAATAATATCTTTTCACCTATATTAATAAATATTACTGCATTTATCCCTATAATTTAATCATGTAACATGCCATGAAAACCACAGGGAGGATAAGAATTAATAATTTTTATCTAATCCAAAAACGAGGAGGTAATAAAATGTCTAAAAACAACAAATTTTCATCAAATCTTCAAAAACTTGGAAAAGCTATGATGACGCCAATTGCAGTTATGCCTGCAGCCGGATTACTATTAAGATTAGGGGCTCCAGATATATTTAATATTGCATGGATGTTCGCTGCCGGAAATGCTATTTTTGGCCATCTTCCTATGATTTTTGCAATTGGTATAGCTATAGGTCTTGCAGATGATAACAATGGAGTTGCAGGTCTTGCAGCTGCAGTTGGCTACTTTGTATTAACTGACGTTGCTGTCACTTTTAATTCTAAGATAGATATGGGTGTACTAGCAGGTATTATCGTTGGTATATTATCTGGTTACCTATACAACAAGTATAAGAGTATAAGGGTTCCAGATTTCTTAGGTTTCTTCGGTGGTAAACGTTTCGTTCCAATTATAACATCCTTTTACACTTTAATTATAGGTGTGGGCGCTGGCTATGTCTGGCCTCATATTCAAGATATTATTAATAATGCAGGTAATTCTATTGCTCACTCTGGCTCTATAGGCGCCTTCTTATATGGAGTCCTAAATAGATTGCTTATTCCCTTCGGATTACACCATGTTATGAACACACTTATTTGGGTACAGTTTGGTACCTTTACGGATGCTGCTGGCAAGGTCGTTACAGGAGACCTTACTAGATTTTTTGCACAAGACCCAACTGCTGGGACATTTATGACAGGCTTTTTCCCAATTATGATGTTTGGTCTTCCTGCTGCATGTCTTGCAATGATAGCTACAGCTAAAAAAGAAAATAGAAAAGCTGTAACTGGAATGCTTCTTGGTATTGCTTTTACTGCTTTCCTAACTGGTATTACAGAACCAATTGAATTCTTATTCATGTTCATTGCACCAGCACTATATTTAATGCATACTATATTAACGGGAGCAGCTTTTGCTTTAACCTCTGCTTTAGGCGTTAAATCTGGTTTCACTTTCTCTGCAGGTATACTTGACTATGTTCTAAGCTTTGGAATCGCAAGCAAGCCAATACTTTTAATAATAATAGGTTTAATATTCGGTGTTATTTATTTCTTTGTTTTCTTCTTCTCTATTAAGAAGTTCGATTTAAAGACTCCAGGTAGAGGAGATGATGAAACCTCTCCTGCACTCGCTAAACTAAATACTTCCGAGTTAGGTCTTAGAGCTATTAGTATCTTAGAAGCTATTGGAGGCAAATCAAATATAGAGACTATAGATGCTTGTATTACAAGAGTAAGATTAACTATTAAAAACAATGCTCTTATCAATGAAACTAGATTAAAAGATCTTGGTGCTACTGCTGTTATGAAGATCGGAAACAATAACTACCAGATTATTGTTGGTACCATTGCTGATCCACTAGTAACTCAAATGAAAATTGCTATGACCCGATAGTCCTTAATCACATAAAAAAGGTTAACAATAACTTTTCGTTCTTGTTAACCTTTTACTATTTTTAGCTATTAACCTTCATTGCTCTCATTGAATTTAACACTGCAATTAAAGCGACTCCTACATCACCAAAAACAGCTTCCCACATAGTTGAAATTCCGAAAACTGCCAATATTAAAATAACTGCTTTTACACTTAGTGCAAAGATAATATTTTGCATAACAATTGTTTTTGTTCTTTTAGCAATTTTTATAGCTTCAGCAATTTTTGATGGTTCATCTGTCATTATTACTATATCTGCCGCCTCTATTGCAGCATCAGAACCTACACCACCCATTGCAATCCCAATATCTGCTCTTGCTAGCACTGGTGCATCATTAATTCCATCTCCTACAAATACTATCTTCCCTTTAGGTGATTTTTCTTTTTGAAGCAATTCTAATTTTTCTACCTTCTCGTGTGGAAGAAGTTCTGAGTAAACTTCATCTACACCAAGTATTTTTCCAATACTCGTCGCTATATCTTTATTGTCACCAGTAAGCATTACTATTTTTTTAACACCCATAGATTTCAAATCGACTATTGCTTGAATAGAGTCTTCTTTTATCTCATCTGAAATTATAATACTACCTGCATATTTCTTGTCTATAGCTACATATATTATTGTGCCTACATTTCCAGCTTTATTATAGGAAATTTTCTCACTATCCATTAACTTTGAATTACCAGCTAACACATGTTTCCCTTTAACTTTAGCCCTAATACCTTTTCCAGCTATTTCTTCGACGCCTTCAATATCTTCACTACGTATATCTTTGCCATAAGCTTTTATTATAGATGTAGCAATAGGATGATTAGAATTGCTTTCTGCACATGCTGCATACTCTAATAATTCATCCCTACTTATCTCACCTTCTGTATGCATCTGCGTAACCACAAATACTCCTTTAGTTAGTGTTCCTGTCTTATCAAAAATTACTACTTCAACGCTATTTAATGCCTCCAAGTAATTTCCACCTTTAACCAAAATACCATTTTTAGATGCACCACCTATTCCTCCAAAAAATCCAAGTGGAATAGATATTACGAGTGCACAAGGGCAAGATACTACTAAAAATACCAATGCTTTATATATCCATTGTGAGAAAGTAGCACCAGGTATTAAAAGGGGTGGAAGTATTGCTAGTGCTGTTGCACTTATAACTACAATCGGTGTGTAATATCTTGCAAATTTAGTTATAAAATTTTCAGTTGGTGCTTTTTTGCTGCTAGCATTTTGCACTAAATCTAAAATTTTTGCAAGGGTTGATTCTCCAAATTCTTTCGCAACCTCTATAGTTAATAATCCATTTTTATTTATGCACCCTGCCAAAATTTCATCGCCGCTTTTAACTTCTCTTGGAACTGATTCACCAGTTAATGCAGCTGTATCTACTAATGATTTTCCTTCTATAACAATACCATCTAATGGTACTTTTTCTCCGGGCTTTACTATTATAATATCTCGAATGTGTACTTCTTCCGGATCTACTTTTACAATTTCATCTTTAATTTTTTTATTTGCATAATCTGGCCTTATATCCATAAGCGCAGATATAGATTTCCTTGATTTATTTACAGCGATATCTTGGAAAAATTCTCCTACTTGATAAAAAAGCATAACCCCAACGCCTTCTGAAAATTGTCCAATAGAAAATGCTCCTACTGTAGCGAGTGCCATTAAGAAATTCTCATCAAAGACTTCTCCCCTTAATATATTTTTCACTGCAACTATTAGGACGTCTCCACCAATTAATAAATAACTTATGAGGAATAATGCAAATTCGATCCAATAGTCTAATTTAAATATAACTGCTATGATGAAAATTACTACACCTACAGAGAAACGTATAATTTTGCTTTTATTATTTCCTTCTTCCTCGTGTGCATGGCTGTGATCATGACCGTGATCATGACCATGGTTATGACCCTTTTCCTCATGTTTAAATGTTTTTACTTGTTTTACTATAAATTTAACACCAGGTTCTATTCTTTTAACTATTTTTTTTGCATCATCTATAACACTTGTTATTTTTTCTTCACTTTGAAATTGAATTACTAAGCTTTTAGTGACAAAATTTATATTTGCATCTAATACTCCATCTATTTTTTTACATTGAGCTTCAATTTTGTTTGCACAATTAGCACAACCTAGACCTTCTAAAATGAATTCTCTCTTTATTATAGTCTCCATTTTCTCCCCCGCTTTCAAAGTTTTTTATCTTCTTTTATATTATGAATTTTTCTTTATGTAATAGAGTATTATCTAAGTTCCTTTATGTGTATAAGTCCTTGATCAAAAATTTGTTTAACATGCTGATCATCTAAAGAATAGTAGACAACCTTTCCCTCACGTCTATACTTAACAAGTCTAGCATTTTTAAGCACACGAAGTTGATGAGAAATAGCTGATTGAGTCATATTAAGAAGAGCAGCTATATCACAAACACACATTTCAGTTTCAAATAACACACAAAGAATTTTAATTCTCGTACCATCTCCAAAAACTTTGAAAAGCTCTGCTAAGTCATATAACGTTTCCTCACGTGGTATTGATTTTCTTACTTTTTCTACTACATCTTCATGTATATTAGAACATGTACAAACCTCTATATTTTTTCCCATTTATTTCACTCCCTTCATATGAACACATGAATCATTGTTCATATGTTCATTATATGTCACACATTTACACTTGTCAACATTCCTGGGAAATAATTGTGGATAGTTCATTAGTTTAATAAAACTTGTAATCAAAAAAATTAAAACTCCAATCACGTATTTATTAATGATTGGAGTTTTTAATTATTAATTATTAATAGTGCTTATGTTCTTGATAATCTCAGAAATAATATCGATTCTTTTAAACGGTGTCATAAGATAGTATCCATCTACATAAGGGTAGATTTCTTCTGCAATTTCAGTAGATATTTTAATTGCAAGAATCCTAGCTTCTTCTTTTGAAATATCCTTGTATAGTTCCATAATTTCCTCAGAAACACTTATTCCAGAAATTTCATTATTCATAAAGCAAGCATTCTTATAGCTTACAATCGGAATAATTCCACCTAATATCTTAGCAGGTAATTCACTACGTGCCTGTTTTAAATTTTCTACAGCCTGCTTTGTTAAAATTGGCTGTGTTAAAAACATAGTTACTCCACTTTCAATTTTCTTTTTTGCGTGTAATAGTTGGCTACTAAAATTAATAGCATTTACATTTAAAGCACCACAAATGTTAAAAGGTGATGAAAATGTTATATCATTTAAATTAGTTATATAGTTAGCAAGTATTGCAGAATTAAAACTAAACATCCCCTTAACCTCGTCACGCTGGGCTGAGGGTATAGGGTCTCCTGTTACCACTAAAACGTTGTTTACCCCCTCAATACTTAAGCCTAGAAGTAATGCCTTTGTAGCATTAATATTTCTATCGCGACATGTCATATGTGGAATAGTTGTGATGTCCAGTTCTCTTTTCAACTTACAAGCGAGTAGACTACTATCTACCCTTACTCTTGCAATAGGACAATCTGCGATGGTTATTGCATCAACGCCATTCTCTTTAAGACTCTTAGCACTATTCATAAAAAATTCAATTCCTGTATCAAGTGGTGGGTCTAATTCTACCGCAATAATTTTTTTCCCTATTCTGATTTTTTCCAGGAGAAGGTTTTTAACGATTAATTTCTCAATTTTAACTTTTCCAGTTTTACTCGGAACAATTTCGCGTGTTGATAAACCTTTTATTTTTGCAACAGTTTCCCTTATAAACTCTGGAGTTGTACCGCAACAACCACCTACAATAGCCACACCTTGCTTTGCTATTTCTAGCATTTGCACAGCAAAATATTCTTTAGTATTATTAAAAAATGTACGATTATTTATTATTGTTGGATACCCCGAGTTTGGCATAACAGAAATAGTTTTATTTTCTATATTAAGAGTTTTAATATATTGAAGCAAGTGATATGGCCCAGAAAAGCAGTTGAATCCACAGGCATCAATAGTTGGTATTTGCGAAACTTTCTCTATAAATTTCTCACCATTTATTCCATGTCTCGTAAACCCTTCTGGCGAAACCGCAAGTTCCATCAAAATATATGTATTTGGATTTTTTTCCTTAATATACTTGGAAATCTCAGCAAGATATTCATCACTGCTAAAAGTTTCAAATATAAAATATGTTGCACCGAGATCTAAAAACAAATCTACTATTTCTTTGTATGCCTCCCATAAATCCATCATTTCTAAAAATGGTATTGGCCCAATATCAGCAAAAACTAAAACCTCAGTACCCTTTGTGGCTTCCCTTGCTATCTCATAACCTTTTACAATAACCTCTTTAACTGTATCAAAATCACTTTCAAGGCTAATTTTATTTGCTCCAAATGTATTGGTTTTAATTGCCTTGCAACCAGCATTTATATATTCCTTATGTATATTTAGTATGGTATTTTTATCATAAATATTTGCAAGTTCACATTTGGATAATGGATTTTCACAAACACTTGCGTAATATGTCCCCATTGCGCCATCAAAAATTAATGGTTTTTCTTTAATATTCATAAATTCCCCCACTGAAGTTTTCTATTTATTATAGTATAGAACTCTCACTTATATAAGTTGGATACTTTCCTTCTGAAATGTCGTTAAAACCATTTGCGTGTTTCATCTAACATTTTAAAATTAGTTAAATCATAATGAAGTGGAGTTACAGTAACATACCCCTCTTTAAAATATATTGTGTCGGAATCCTCCTCATGAATATCTATTACCTCACCCTTAATTTCATATTGAGTTTCATTATTTTCTCCAATAGTTTCTATATAACGGTTGTTATACGATCTACTTCCAATTTTACATACTTTAATTCCTTTTATTTCATTCTCCTTTAGCATAGGAATATCCACATTTAATACAATATCATTCTTAATGTTATTCTCAATAGCCTTAAGCAATATCTTTCCAGCATATTTAGCTGCCATTTCATAATTTTCAATATTTCGCTTAATTTCCATAGAAACCGCCATCGCCGGTATTTTATAAATAGCCGCTTCTATAGCTGCAGAAACTGTACCGGAATATAAGACATCTGTACCTAAATTTAATCCTTTGTTAATTCCGGATACTACCATATCTATTTTGCCATCAATTTTACTATCAATGAGCTTATTAATTGCTATTTTTACACAATCTGCTGGTGTTCCATCTACGCTAAAAGCCTTTGATTTTAACCCTTCAATTTTTGTTTCTCTAACAATAAGTGGCCTTGTAAGGGTTATGGAATGTCCGCAAGCGCTTTTTTCATTATATGGTGCTACAATAATTACTTCATGATTTTTTTCGAGTTCTTTAGCTAAAGCATATAACCCCTTTGCATTTATACCATCATCGTTTGTAAGCAATAATCTCATTTTCATTTCTCCTCCTATAATTAACTAAATTAGATAATAATTTTTAATTATCTATATTATAGCAAAATATGGCGCAACAGGATACAACACGTCCAAATATAATGGCAATTTCCCAAAATTTTGAAATAGTATGCTGTAATTTATAAATAAAAAAATTCAAGGGACTAATTAAAATTACTCCCTTGAATCTTTTTATTACTTTTATCTCTTTTTAGTAGGTACCATATGAATAGCTTCACCTTTTAACCCTAATACTGCTTCCTCAAAAGCTTCAGACAGTGTTGGATGAGCATGTATCATGCTAGCGATGTTTGAAACATTCATATTATTATTTATAGCCATAGCCCCTTCATGAATTAAATCCGATGCATGAGGTCCCATTATATGCACTCCAATGATTGTATCCTCAAGCGTTGCTATAACCTTTACTAATCCTTCTCCTTCACCCAGTGCTAATGCCTTGCCATTAGCTCCAAATAAAAACTTACTTGTTTTATACTCCATTCCCTTTTCTTTGGCTTCGTTTTCTGTTATGCCTACGCAAGCTATCTCTGGAAATGCAAAAATACAACTTGGTATTATTTCACTAGAATAAGGAGCAATATAACCCATAATTCTCTCAACCACTTTTTTACCTTGATGCGTTGCTGCATGAGCAAGCATACTTATTCCATTCACATCACCAATAGCATAAATACCTGGAATGTTAGTTTCATAATTTTCATCTACCACAATAGCTCTTCTATTAAGCGATATACCCAAATTCTCAATATTAAGCCCTTCAGTCATAGGCGTTCTACCAACGGATACCAATACATTATCTGCCGTAAACACAATTTCTCCTTTTTTCCCATCAGCAGTTACAATTAGCTGTTCATTAGATTTTTCAATACTAATTACCTTTGTGTTGATATTCATATCTATACCTTTTCTTTTAAGTGAAACACTCAATCTCTTTGTTAAATCAGTATCCACTTGAGCAAGAATACTTGGCAAGAACTCTATAACAGTTACCTTTGATCCTAATGAATTAAATATACCTGCAAACTCCACACCTATAACACCGCCGCCTATAATTGCTAATTTATTAGGCACTTCTTTAAATTCTAATATATTTTCACTAGTAAATACTCCTGGTAGATCTATACCCGGTATATCAGGTATTAATGGAATAGACCCAGTTGCTATAATTATATTTTTCGTTGTTATTTCTCTTAATTCTCCATTCTTAAGAGAGATAGAAACTGTATTTTTATCTTTCAAACAAGCTGTCCCTAAAATTACATCTATATTATTTGACTTTAATAATTGTTCTACCCCGTTCACTAGCTGATTAACTATTTTGTCTTTTCTATTTTGAATTTCTTCTACGCTAAAACTATAACTATCAACCACTATTCCAAATTCATTAATATTCTTTAAAGTATTTAAAATTTCAGCATTTCTATATAGCGCCTTTGTAGGAATGCATCCTCTATTTAAACATGTTCCACCAAGCTCACCTTTTTCTACAATACAAACCTTAGCACCCAGCTGAGCTGCGCGAATAGCAGCAACATATCCCCCAGGACCTCCCCCAATTATAACTATATCCTTCTCCATCACTGCTCCTCCTCCTATAAATCAGTATAACTTCGGGATATCTTAACGACATTTCAGAAGGAAAGTCTCCCACTTCTATAAGTGGGGTTACTTGCCCCAACAAATAGAAAACTTCAGCGGGAGTATAAATCTCCTTCTGAAGTCGTTAATACATCTTCTACGAAGATGTTACAGCTCCGCAGGAGATGATTTAACTATCCCGAAGTTATATTATTTAGTATATTTTAAAACTGGATATCTAGCAGCTCGAACTTCATCAAGCCTTCTAACAAGAGTATCATATGGAGCATCCTTTAGTAGCTGTGGATTTTCTATTGCTTCTTTTGAAATATTTATCATAGCTTCAATAAAATCATCCATAGTTTCAAGACTTTCTGTTTCCGTAGGCTCTATCATAATTGCATTATCTACAATTGTTGGAAAATATATTGTAGGCGGATGATATCCATAATCTAGAAGTCTCTTTGCAATATCTAATGTAGTTACCTCACTTGGTCCCTGCTTTAAACCTCCTAAAACAAATTCATGCTTGCAAACTCTATCAATTGGTAAATAATAATAGTTCTTTAGTTTGCTTTTCATATAATTTGCATTAAGCACTGCCATTTCACTTGCCTTCTTTAGTCCCTCAGCGCCCATTGAAAGTATATAAGAATATGCTTTAACAAGTACTCCGAAGTTCCCATAGAAACTCTTTACCTTTCCAATAGATAGTGGTTCATCATAATTAAGAACAAATTTTTCTTCAATTTTTTCTATTATTGGGACAGGCAAATATTGTATAAGTTCTTTTTTAACTCCTACTGGTCCGCTTCCCGGTCCACCACCACCATGTGGGGTAGAAAATGTTTTATGAAGGTTCATATGAACAACGTCAAATCCCATATCTCCTGGTCTTGCTATACCCATAATGGCATTTAAATTTGCTCCATCATAATATACAAGTCCACCAGCTTCATGTACTAGATTTGTTATTTCTTTAATATTCTCATCAAATAAACCTAAGGTGTTTGGATTTGTTAGCATTAATCCCGCTATTTCATCGTTTAATACAGATTTCAAACTATCTAGGTCTACACTACCTTTTTCATTAGATTTAACTTCTACAATTTCAAAGCCTGCCACACTTGCACTGGCTGGGTTAGTTCCGTGAGCTGAATCTGGAACTATAATCTTTTTTCTTTTAAAATCCCCTTTATTTTCATGGAAAGCTTTTATAATCATAAGTCCAGTAAGCTCTCCATGGGCCCCTGCTGCAGGTTGAAGTGAAACCTGATCCATTCCGGATATCTCAGTTAATTTTTCACTAAGTTCATACATTAATTGTAAGGAACCTTGTACCGTTTTTTCACTTTGATATGGATGGATCTGAGTAAATGAGGTCATAGACGCCATATCTTCGTTAATTTTTGGATTATATTTCATAGTACACGAACCTAAAGGATAAAAGCCAGTATCTACCCCGTAATTCTTATTAGACAATAGAGTGAAATGTCTTATAACATCTACTTCACTTACTTCCGGAAGGGATATGTCTTTTTTGTTTAGCAAATGCTCAGGTATAATTTCGCTAATATCGATACTCTCTACATCACAACAAGGTAACGTATATCCTCGTCTTCCTTCTTTTGAGATTTCAAATATTAATTTATTATACTGTTTCATTTTATCCCCTCCATTGCAGTTATTAGCTCACAAATTTCTGGTTTTGTTCTTTTTTCTGTTACACAGAATAGTAGAGCATTTTTATGGTCAGGGTAATTTTTCTCTATATCATATCCACCAATTATATTATTTTCTAATAATTTATCGTTAATAATACTAGCCCTTTCCTGTCCCTGAATTACAAATTCCTTAAAGAAAGGTTTATTAAATACTGGCTTGTATTTTTCTAATTTAATTATTTCATTAAAAGCATAGTGCGCCTTTTGAGTGCTTTGATATGCCACTTCTTTTAATCCCTGTTTTCCCATAGTTGTAAGATAAATTGCAGCAGTTAATGCATTTAAAGCTTGATTTGAACATATATTAGAAGTTGCTTTTTCGCGTCTTATATGTTGTTCCCTAGCTTGAAGCGTTAATACAAAGGATCTTTTCCCATCTACGTCGATGGTCTGACCTACAATCCTTCCTGGCATTTTTCTCATAAGTTTTTTCGTCGTTGCCATGAATCCCAAATAAGGTCCTCCAAAGTTCATTGCATTTCCAAGTGATTGGCCTTCTCCTACCACAATATCTGCTCCTATTTCTCCTGGAGTTTTTAATATGGCAAGAGATATAGGATCTACACTCATTATTAGAATAGCTTTATTATCATGAGTAATTTTTTCAACCGACCTCATATCTTCAATTATTCCAAAGAAATTAGGGTTTTGAACTATAACTCCTGCCACACTGCTATCTACAAGTTCTTTTAATTTTAGAGTATCAGTAACTCCTTCCTTCTCATCTACTTCTATTAGTTCTAATCCCTTAAATTTTGCATAGGTATGAATGACTTTTCTAATTTCTGGATGTACTGTTTTAGATACAATTATAGATTTTCTTTTTGTATGCTCAGCAGCCATAAAAGCAGCTTCAGCACAACTCGTAGCACCATCATACATAGATGCATTCGCAACGTCTAGTCCGGTCAAATTGCATATCAATGTTTGATATTCAAAAATAGCTTGAAGAGTACCTTGGCTTATCTCTGGTTGATAAGGTGTATATGATGTATAAAATTCTGATCTTGAAACTATATGCTTTATTATAGAAGGTATATAATGATCGTAAACTCCAGCTCCTAAAAAACAAACTAACTCTTCAGCGCTTTTATTTTTATCACAAAGTGATTTTACGTGTTTTTGCACTTCCAGTTCTGACATGGGTGAATTTATATTTAGATTTCTATTTAATTTAAGGTCCTCTGGTATATCTTTAAACAATTCCTGTACAGACCCCGCACCCACACTTTTTAACATTACCTTTTCATCTTCTAAAGTATTAGGTATATAAGGAAACATCTTATTTCTCCTTACTGCAATATTCATTATATTGCTCTTCGTTCATAAGTTCTTTTAATTCTTCCTTATTTGTAATTTCTATAAGAAACATCCAATTTTCATAGCAGTCTTCGTTTACTAATACTGGGTTATCTACTACAGCATCATTTACCTCTAAAATCTTTCCACTAAATGGAATATACATATCAGAAGCTGCTTTAACAGACTCAATGACCCCAAAAACATCCCCACTAGTAATTTCTGCATCTACCTCTGGTAGCTCAACAAAAACAATATCTCCTAAAGCATGTTGTGCATAATCAGAAATTCCAACGTATGCCTTATTACCTTTAATTTTTATCCATTCATGATCTTTACTATAAAATAATTCCTTTAATGTTTTCATTTAAAATCCCCCTAAATTTTATTTGTTATAATTTTTCTTATAGAATTTTTTACTTATTACCTCAGCTTTTAATGCTTTACCTCTAATCCCAATTTCAATTTCTGTACCTAATTCTGAGTATTTAGAATCTATTAAAGCAAGACCTATATTTTTCTTTAATGTAGGCGAGAAATATCCCGTTGTTACCATTCCGATTTTTTCTCCGCGTGCAGTAACTTCATAACCATGTCTTGGAATTCCTCTATCCTTCATTTCAAAGCCTACTGATTTCCTCTTAAGACCTTGTTCTTTTTGCTTTAGAAGAGCTTCTTTTCCTATAAATCCAGTTTTCTTAAGCTTCACAAAAAATCCAAGTCCTGCTTCAAGCGGTGTAATATCTTGAGATAATTCGTTTCCATATAAAGGGAGACAAGCTTCGAATCTTAAAGTGTCTCTGCAGCCGAGGCCTGTGGGTTTAAGTCCTTCTTCCTCACCTATATTAAGTAGTTTATGCCATAATTTTTCTATTTCCTCTGGGGAAGTATATATTTCAAACCCATCCTCACCTGTATATCCTGTTCTTGAAATAAGACATTTTACACCATCTACAAGAATATCTCGTTTACAATAGAAAAATTTAATTTTATCTAAATCTAGATCAGTTATTTTTTGAAGTATCTTTTGTGCCTTTGGTCCTTGAATCGCAACCTCTGCTACTTCATTTGAAATATTAGTGAGTTCCATGTCATAGGAGCCCTTATTGTCAATCATCCATTGAAAATCTTTATCTATGTTCCCTGCATTTATAACAAGATAAAAATGTTCCTTACCAAATTTATATACTAAAAGGTCATCAACTACTCCTCCATTTTCATAGCACATAAAAGTATATAGTATTTGATTATCTTCAAGTACTGCTATATCATTTGTAACTAAATTTTGTACAAATTCAAAGGCCTCGGCTCCTTTTACTTCTACTTCTCCCATGTGTGACACATCGAAAAGTCCGGCAGCAGACCTTACAGCTTCATGTTCAGAAATTATCCCTTCAAACTGTATTGGCATTTGCCACCCAGCAAAATCAACTATTTTTCCACCATATTCTTTATAAGCACTGTATAACGGCGTTTTCTTTAAATTTTCCAACATACTTCCCTCCCCATTTTTTGTAAAATATATGCATTTAAATATAAAAAAAATGATTGTTTTTTATTCTCTTTCATGTTTCATTATAATGTCTTTTGGTATATAATTCAATTAAATATATATATTGGTTTATAATTTTAGATCAAAGTTAATACAAGGAGGAAATATTATGATTTATATAAATAACACAAATACAAGTCCCTATTTTAACTTAGCATCGGAAGAATATTTGCTAAAAAAATTTAAAGAGGACTGTTTTATGCTCTGGAGGGATGATCCTTGTATCATCGTCGGAAAAAACCAAAATACCTTATCAGAAATTAACCTAGACTATATAAAACCAAATAATATTCCTGTGGTAAGGAGATTATCTGGTGGAGGCACTGTTTTTCACGATTTAGGCAATTTGAATTTCACTTTTATCAAAAATAGTAGCGAAGAAAATTTTAATAATTTCAGAAAATTTACCTTGCCAATTTTAAATGTTTTAAACTCACTTAACATAAATGCAGAATTTAGTGGAAGAAATGATCTAACCATTGAAGGTAAAAAATTCTCAGGCAATGCACAATATAATTACAAAAACAGAGTTCTTCATCATGGCACCTTGCTTTTTTCATCAAATATTTCGGATTTATCAAAAGCATTACAAGCTAAACCTTTAAAATTTCAAGACAAGAGTATTAAATCCGTATTAAGCAGGGTAACTAATATAAGCTCGCACTTAACACAGCCTCTATCTATCATGGAATTTAAAGAGTTAATTATGAACTATATTATTACTGAAAATAACTCAGATTATTTGTATGAATTTACTCCATATGATCTAAATAATATAAATAAGCTTGCCACCGAAAAATATTCTACTTGGGAATGGAATTTTGGACATTCACCAAAATATAATTTCACAAATGAAAAGAAATTTTCATTTGGAACCGTTGAATGTAATATGGAAGTACAACATGGAATAATAAAAGATATTACGATATATGGTGATTTCTTTAGCAAACTTGATATCTCAGACATAGATGCTGCCCTTATAGGCGTAAATCATGTGTATTCTGATGTAAAAAAAGCGCTTTCAGCCTTTAATATATCTGATTATTTTTCAAATGCAAATATAGAAGATATTTTAAGTTGTATGTTTTAAAAAATTCTTCTTGACTATATTTGAATTTGCTAATAAAATATAAAGAAATAATAAAATTTACATTTGGGATTATAATTATTTAAAATATTTTTATTGGAGCAACTTAGATTATTATCTAATGAAACTTTCAGATAAGAGGACATGTAGTAAAAATGCAGTGCTTTTGCCGCTTTTTTACTTCATGTCTTTATATATTTTAGCGGCATTTCAGCTCCGCAGGAGATGATTTGACCCACTTAAATGAGTTTTCTATTATTTTAAGACTAACAAAAGAGAGGATGATTTATTCTGGAAGCATCAAAAGAATTAAATTCTATCAATAATTCACCAAAAACACTAAAGAAAGAAATCGGCTTACTAGAATCCATTACCCTAGTTATAGGTATGGTTATAGGTTCAGGGATTTTCTTTAAACCTTCTATTGTATTTAAAAATGCAGGATCTCCAACCATGGGAATACTTGCTTGGGTCGCCGGTGGCATTATAACTATGGCTTCTGGTCTTACTATAGCTGAAATAGCAGCAGCTATTCCAAAAACTGGTGGTATATTTATATATCTTAAAGAACTTTATGGAGAAAAATGGGCATTTTTATTTGGTTGGGTACAGACGGTTATTTATGTACCCGGTGCCGCTGCAGCACTCGCAATAGTTTTAGCAACTCAAGCTACTAATTTCGTACCTATGAGTCCAATCCAGCAAAAACTATTTGCAATATTAATGATATTTGTTATCACCACTGCAAACGTGTTATCAACAAAACTTGCTAGTAAAATTCAGTTCATTGCAACTGTTGCAAAACTAATCCCAATTTTTATTATTATTGCTTTAGGCCTTATAAAAGGAACAGCTCACAGTTTTTCCTTGCCACTAGGGACTACTGCAGCCGGAGCTGGTTTTGGAGCTGCTATGCTTGGAACACTTTGGGCTTATGATGGCTGGGTAGGCGTAGGTAATATAGCAGGAGAACTTAAAAATCCTAAAAAAGACATACCAAAGTCCATAATTTTAGGGCTAATCGTCATTATAACAGTGTATGTTTTATTTAATTTAGCAATTATAAACATAATTCCTATAACAGCTGTTATTAGTTCTAATAAAGTGGCTTCCGATGTTGCAACAGTTTTATTTGGAAAATTTGGTTCATTATTTATAACTGCTGGTATATTAATTTCAATCTTTGGAACATTAAATGGTTACCTAATGACAGGAGTTAGAATACCTTTTGCCATGGCTCGAGATAAACTTTTACCTTTTGATAAGTTCCTCGGAAAAGTTAATCAAAAATATCAAACTCCATTAAACGCTTTTATTTTCGAGGCAGTACTCGCCTCTTTATATGTATTTAGCGGTTCTTTTGATACCTTAACTGATCTTGTTATATTTGTTTTATGGATTTTCTTCACAATGGCAGTAGCTGGTATCTTTATATTAAGAACAAAACATAAAGATTTAGAGAGACCTTATAAAGTACCCTTCTACCCAATAGTTCCACTCATCGGAATTACTGGAGGTATATATATCCTAGTAAGTACGCTTTTAACTGATACTTCAAAAGCACTTATAGGACTTGCAATAACCTTAATTGGATTGCCTGTATATTGGTATATTACTAAAAAGAAACAACACTAATCTGTATTAAATGACTATATAAAATATTAAAGGCACATGGAATTCCATGTGCCTTTAATATTTTCACATTATTTATTTGTTATTTTTTGTTTACCGGCGAAGTGAAGACCTCATCATCTTTAAATGCGTCAGCCATATAACTTAAACCCTTACCCATATTGGGCCCTATATCTTTATTCTCTTCTTTTTGTTCGCTTAATTTCTTTTTTTCATTCAACTCATAACAAGTATTACACACATATTTATCTGAAATAAACTTACCTAAGGAAAAACCAATTTCTACCCCACAAATAGCACATTTTTTTGACATATAAAATCGCCTCCTCACTATTATATCCTTATTTTATAAATTATACATCCATATACAATAAATTACAACTACGTACTAAATATTAATTTTTAGACAGTCGAGTCGTTTTCTTCTTTTATTTCAACTGCTTTTTTAAATATTTCTGCTAAAGCTAAATTGCTTTTAGATTTACAATTGAGTATTTGATGTAGTGTTCTGTATAATTAAGTTTATAAATAAATTATTGCATCGTAATTTCTTACAACTGTGTATTAAATATTAATATATTTAATCCTGCAATACCTACAATTTCTAAGTAATTCAAATTTTTAATATTTATTTTTTATCATTCTTAATTACAGCTTGTGCCACAATTACATCTTGTCCGTTAAATGTACATGAAGGAGATTCATATAATGTATAACCTTCATCAAGTAATTCAGAAATTCTTTTACAAAAGTTCGCATCATCTTTTCCGGTAATCAATCTATATCTAAGCTTTTTCTCCATTTTAAATACCACCTTGTATTATTCTTTCTATTGTATTCTCTATACTTTCTACAATACCAAATCTGCCATTAAATATATTAAAATTATAATGCTCATACAAATCCTTTGCTAATATATTTCCATTATTATATGTTGTATTTGTTTTCTCTGGTATAATCACCTTAAACTCATACTCAAATGCAACTTTACAAGCAGTATCAATGCAATACTCTGTTTGCATACCTGTAATAATTAACTGATTTATACCTTTATTGTCTAAATATTTTTTTAAATTTGTTTCTTTAAAAGCAGAATTATAATTTTTATTTATTACTTCTTCATTTATATTTGGACTTATTTCTCCATAGATCTTCCATCCTTCTGAATTGGGTTCTAATTCACCACCAACTTTATCATTATGTTGAATATAAATTACCTCTACATTGGTTTCTCTACATGTCTTAATTAATTTTTTAATATTACTTATAACTTCTTCTACTGCAAACGGCTTTGCTAATACTAATGCATTTTGAACATCTACAACTAAGAGTGCTATTTTCCCCATTTCTCTATTTCCCCCTATAAATTTAATTTTAAGTTCCTTATATTATACCATTATGGCTCATTAACCCTTTCAAGCCATTCATTAACTAATGAATTAAATACTTCTCCCTGTTCTATCTGCAAATTATGCCCTGCTTTATCCAGCACAGCAAAAGTTGATCTTGGATAGTTGTCCAAAATACTCCAAGCATCTTTATAACCTACGCTTGAATCTTGACGACCTACTAGTATAAGAGTTGGCTTATTAAACTTCTCATCCGACCTATCTACATCAAACGAAAACGCATACCCATTCTGTTGAAGATTGAATAAAAAATTATTATCTGCCAATTTTAGACCAGATAAAATTTCATCTCTATATCTAGCCCAAACTTCTTCACTTTGTATTACTTGTATAGAAGAAAAACCTTCCGCATCGGATGGTTCAAGTTGTGATAATAACTCATCATCTCTTTTCAAAATAATATGTGATGGAATATTGCGTTTCTTAAAATCCATAGTAATAGAAGGACATAACAGGAATAGACCATCTACTCTATCTTTTATTTTATGTACTATTCCTCGAGCTAAATATCCACCATAGGATTCACCTGCAAGTGAAAAGTTTTCATTTGGAATAATTTTTTCAATGAAATCAATTACAATATTCAGCATTACATCTGAATTTATAATCCACTTCTCCCCTTTGGTTTTTCCCATCCCTGGTAAGTCAATATATATCCTTTTGTATCCACCCCTATTATTAAATAAAGGCTCCATACATCCCATCATTAATCTATGGTCTACGTGAGACCCATGTATGATAATAATTGGTTTTCCACTACCTATCGCTTCATAATTTATAGATATATTTTCTATATTACATTCCATTCTTTTTTCTCCTCTCATCTGCTACGTAATTTCTTACGATAGTACATCAATTTTGTATTTAGGATTAATATACTCTTTATGAGAGATTCGAATTACTATAACTATAGGGTATACTAATTTCTTATACTTTTACCATTGTATTTCTAATCCTACGCCTACTTCTTTCACAGGCAAAACCTTATGTATTTCTGCACGAACAGCAAATGAAGTACAATGACAAGGATATAACTCCCTTATATTGTTCTGTTTCAGATAATCAATAGTCCTACTAACTTGCTCAGATACTTCAAATAAATGAAATCCACCTATAATACCTAATACTCTATTATCCTTACATACTTTTTTTGCATATTCTACTATATTACAAATTCCACTATGAGAACATCCAGTAATGATATAAATACCTTTTTCACTTTGATATACAAGTGCTGTATCATCCATTACATAATCATCAACAAAAGTTTCGTCAACATTTTGTTTACCAATAGACTTCCTTTTTTCAAAGTTGTTTACCTGCGGTATTTCACCTAAGAAAGTTATATGTTTACTAACTTTCTTAGATCCTTTTGAAAGAACTAAATCACACTTTTCCTTCAGTTCTTCTTTTAAAATAGGAGAACATATTTTAAAATTTTTTATTATTTTTTCTTTAAATGCATCTGGATGAGCAAAAATAGATATTCTATTTTTATAGTTTTGTTCAAAATAATATTTCAATCCTCTTGTGTGGTCATCATGACCATGGGAAATAATAATAGAATCTATACTTTGTAAATCTACACCTAATGCATTTGCGTTTGTTATAAATAAATTAGAATATCCTACATCCAATAATATCCGAACCTCTTCATCTTCAATATAATATGAAACTGCAGGTTCACCACAGTAATATCGGTCAATATATGTATTGTTATCTACTAAAACTTTTAATTTCACCTTTTTACCTCCTTATCCTATTAAAAATAATGGCTATTTTTTTATCAGTTCATTTTCGAAATAATACAATATGAAATGTTTTTCTTTGTTTCAATAACTTGAAACACATTTAATCCATTACGTAAAGTTGCTTCTTCTAATTCTTTAGGTGTATATTTTAAAAAACCATATTGTGTATATTTTATATTATCTAACCACTGTTTTGAATAAATAACATTAATAAAAATTCCATTTGGTTTTAACACTCGCTTAATTTCCGATAAACTTTCATCTAAATTTTCCCAAAAGTAAACAGTGTTAACTGTATAAATTTTATCAAAAAAAGAATTTTCAAAAGTAATATCCATTACATTACCTTTTGTTAGATGTACTTTTCCTCGTTTTATTAATTCACTATTGCGTTTACAACCAGTCTTTAACATGTCATCAGAAATTTCAATACCATAAAAATCCCCTTCATTTTTCTTTGCCAACTGTTTAATAAGATACCCGTTTCCAAACCCAATATCCAATACTCTATCTTTTTGAGAACAATTCAAATTATCCATAACAGTCTTGTATTGCATTTGATTCATCCTATTCATAATAAATGTAGATATAATTCCACCAATGCCAGTTGGTTTTCCAAATTGTTCAGCAACATATTTTGTTATATTTATCAATTCCACCCCCATACTACTAATCTTTACTACACATTATTCTTATAATATCCATTGTTTTTTACAACCTTTCAATCCTTTAGAACCACTTAACTTTATAAATAGTTGACTATTATCTATCTTTTAAATCGATTGCCTGTATTTGAATAAATTATTTTAAATATTAGTGCAACAAAAAATAACATTAGTCCAATATTAAATAGTACTTTCATTGCAAACACAACACTTAAAACAAAAAGTATTATGCAAAAATCAATCATAAACATGAATTTCCCCGTGTATTTACACAAGGAAACAACATTATACTCTTCTTTTTCTTTTTTTGACATTGTATTAAATCCTGCAATCTTTGCCTCTACTACGTCATAAAGATGTTCAAAATAAGATCTAAATAATAAGTATTGGATTTCTCTGAAAGCGACTTGCAATAAGAAATGCAGAAACATTGAAATTTCATTTAGAATTTCTTAACAAAATTTTACGTTTCAAGCTCTTATTGCAAGTCCCCCAGGAGAAATCCAATACTTTTTTTATATCTCTTTTTCGAGCATTTCTAATAATTCATCAAATCTTCTTATAGTATCCTCTAAAGGTTTTGGTGATGACATATCTACCCCTGCTTTTTTAAGTATATTTATTGGATAGTCACTTCCACCGCTCTTTAGGAATCCTTTATATCTTTCTACAGCACTTTCGCCCTCTTCAACTATCATTTTACTGAAAGAATTAGCTGCTGCAAAACCTGTAGTATATTGATATACATAGAAGTCGCTGTAAAAGTGAGGAATTCTTGCCCATTCCATATCAATACCCTCATCTACCACCATTTCAGTTCCAAAATATTTTTGGTTTAAATCATGATAAATTTTACATAAGTCCTCTGGAGATAATGGGTTACCCTGTTCAATATTTTCATGGGTTGTTTTTTCAAACTCTGCAAACATACATTGTCTAAATACTGTAGTTCTTATTCCTTCCAATTGCTGATTTATTAAGAATAGTCTTTTCTTCTTATCTGTCTCATTTTTAATTAAATAATCTATTAGTAAACATTCATTAGTTGTAGATGCTACTTCCGCACAGAATAACTCATACTCTGAATATATATATGGTTGATTCTTCCTTGAATAATAAGAATGAATAGAGTGCCCCATTTCATGAGCAAGCGTAGATACATCATTTAATTGGTGGTTATAATTCAAGAGTACGTATGGCATACTGTCATAGCATCCCGATGAATATGCCCCAGAACGTTTACCCTTATTTTCAAATACATCTACCCAGCCTTCACTAATTCCTTCCTTAAATATATTTAAATATTCTTGACCCAAAGGTTTAATACCATCTAATGCTATCTTAACAGCATCTTCATACTCAATACTATCTTGCACCGCATCAACTATTGGCACATATAAATCATACATATGAATTTCATCAAGTCCTAAAAGTTTCTTTTTAAGTCTTACATATTTATGGAGGGAGTCTAGATTGTTGTTTATAGTATCCACCACATTATGATAAACCTCTACTGGAATATTATTAGGCTTTAATGAGCTTTCTAATGCTGATGCATAATTTCTTGTTTTTGCATTAAATACAAAGTTTTTTATTGATGATGTCAAAGATGTTGTTAACGTATTTCTAAACCCCTTATATGTTCCAAATAATGTTTCAAAGGCATCTTTTCTTACCCTTCTATCCTTCGATTTTATAAAAATACTGTAGTTTCCTTCTGTTAATTCAATTTCATTACCTTTTTCATCTTTTATACTTGGAAACGTCATATCTGCATTTGTAAGCATTTCAAATATATTTCCCGGGGCATTTAAGCAGTCGCTTACAGAGGCTAATAGCTTTTCTCCCTCTACACTTAATGTATGAGGCTTTTGACTTAAAATATCTAGTAAGTAGAATTCATATATTTTAAGTTTTGGAATCTTACAAATTGCCTCATCTATAAAGCCCTCTTTTAATGATAATAGTTCAGGGACAAAAAATGCAGTGGCACTCGAAACTTCTGCGGCATATGAATCAATCTTATTTTTAAGTACTTGAAACTCTGCCTTAGCTGTATCCTCATCCCCTCTTAAATGTGCATATACAAGCAATTTTTCTAGAAGTCTTTGAATCTCTACATTGCTTTCTAAAAATGATAATAACTCCTCAGCAGTGCCCAGTTTCGCTGAAAATCTTTGCATTTCTGGTGCTTTAGATCTTAGTATTTCAAAATCTTCTTCCCACGCCGCAGAACTCTTATACATCTTTTGGACGTTCCACTTGTACATGCTGTCAATTTCATCTCTTGTTTTAAGTTTTTTAACTTCACTCACTAAAATCCCCTTCTTTCATATCATTAAATTACATTTTATAAATATATTACCATATGTTTCTAAGAAAATCTATTAAAAGTAGATATTAAATTTAGATATCAATGGAACCTAAAAAAGATGACTCCTGTTTACAATACAGAAATCATCTTCTTAATTCAGCATAGACTTTTTTAAAAATCTATGCTTCTTGTAGCTCTATTAAGTAAAACTATTATTAATTATTTTTACTTATAATTTTATTCAAATTTAAAGTTTTTGAATTTATCTCCTAATATATCAGCTAAAGTTAATCCAGCTTCTTCTTCTTGCTTATATTGTGAAAAATCTTCATTTCCTCTTGCTGCTTCTCTAATACTTAGGCTTATTCTTCTATCTTTTTCGTTTATTTCACCGATTTTAACTTTTACAACTTCTCCAACTTTTAATACGTCAGAAACTTTTGCTATACGTTCTTCTGATATTTCTGATAAATGAACTAGTCCTTCTACTCCTGATTCAAGTTGTACAAAAGCACCGAAATCCATTAATTTTACAATAGTTCCTTCTACTATAGCACCAGGCTTGTAGTTGCTTACTATATTCTTCCATGGGTTTCCTGCTTCTGATTTAAGTCCTAAAGATATTCTTCCTTTTTCTTTATCAAAATCTAAAATAGTAACTTCGACTTCATCTCCAACTGACACTACCTCTGCTGGATCTTGAACTCTTTTCCATGATAATTGTGAAACGTGAATAAGACCATCAATGCCACCTAAATCTACAAAAGCACCAAATTTAGCAAGTCTAGTTATAACACCTTTTCTCTTATCGCCCTTTTTGAGTTCATTCCAAATTATATCTTTTTTACCTTCATTTTCTTCTTTTTCTATTACTCTTCTTGATAGAACTATGTTTTTATTTTCTTTATCAAGTTCTATTATTTTAACTTCTAAAGTTTTGCCTTTAAAGTCTTCTAGGTTTTCTATATATGAATCTGAGATTTGTGACGCAGGTATAAATGCTCTAACTCCATCAATATAAGCCGTAGCTCCGCCTTTTACTATGTCACTAACTGTTACTTCTAACGTTTTATTCTCATCTACGATTTCCTGTAATTTTTCCCAAACTTTAACGCTATCTTCACTTTTTTTAGCTAAAAGCACGTCATCAGTATTATCCATCGCATCTTTCATTGTAATTTCTTCACTACTATCTACTGTCATATCTTTCATGATAACTTCCTCATTACCATCTGTTGTCATATCTTTCATTATAACTTCTTCTTTATTATCTGTTGTCATATAAATACACTCCTCTTATTGCATAATTGTTACTAAAAATATCTTCTTTATTATATCATACTTCACCTATACATAACGTCATACCATCTAATTTCATCTTATTTTTTATAATCCTTGCACCACTAAGTTCTACACAAGGCTCACAAACAGCTCTAACTCCAATAGTTTTTTCAACGAAATCACTACCGTAAAATTTATGTTGTACTTGCTTTATATCTTCTGCCGTAAATATTTTAAGTTGGCATTTAAAATAATCTACTAGCGCATTTATTGCAACCTCATCTTTTTTTATTAAAATCGTCGTTATAGACTTTATAGACCTAATATCTATATTAAATTCTTTAAGAACTCTTAATACAGTTTGTTTCATTTTCTGGGTTGAAAAATCTTTTCTACATCCTATCCCTAGTACGATATTTCTTCTTATTAATTTAATCGTAGGCACTATATGTCCCTTTAAATGATTATCAGTACTCTCTGAGCTGCAAATGTATAGTAACCCACTAACGTCCTCTAAATTACTACTATATCCAACGGGCGTTTGTACTATCCCTCTTTCATCAAAAAATCCAATTTTTCTTCCCTCTACTAAGAGAGCCGCTATTTCTTTTGCTTTTTTCAAATCTTCAATTATAAGTCCATTATCTTTTGCTATCATATCTGGAGCATAAATACCTAAATTATCTGTAGCAGTAGTTATTATCGCTTGTGATTCGAGAAGCTTACTAACCTTTAATGTAAGCTCATTTGCGCCTCCTAAATGACCGCTTAAAAGACTTATAACATAATTACAAGAATTATCTATAACTAATACTGCAGGGTCCACATCCTTACTTTTTATGTATGGTGCTATAGCTCTAACTGCAATACCTGTAGAACTTATAAATATTACACCTCTATAGTTTTCCATTGCATTTCTACTAACTTCCCTAAAATTAAAATCACTTTGCTTTTTCTTTGAATATAAATCAATGTTAAGGCTTGAAGCTAAAATATTAGCTATTTGATCTCCCTTTTCTGTAAATGTAATAACTGCATATTTCATTTTGTCACCATTCCTATTATATATCATACTATTATTATATATCATACTATTATTATACACAAAACATAAAATAATTGGGGACAGTTAACAACTATTTGCATTTGAATAATTGTTAAATCATCTCCTGCGGAGCTGCAATATTAACGACTTCAGAAGGAGATTTATACTCCCGCTGAAGTTTTTTATTTGTTAGGGAATGTAACTTCCGCTTATAGAAGTGGGAGACTCTCCTTCTAAAATGTCGTTAAATGTCCCCTATTATGTATCATGTAAAAAAATTCGAGAAATTAATTATCTTTCTTCTCTAAAATAGGGGTTTCCGAGTCCAGACGGTGGTGAGTTTTTACTAGATTTTTTCATTGATACTATTACTAAAATAATTATTGTAACTAAATATGGTAGCAAATCAATAAGATATTGAGATACTGAAAAATTAGGTAATCCTTGAAGTCTAAAACCTACTATGTCAAGCCCTCCAAAAAGGTATGCTCCTATAAGCGCTCTATGAGGTCTCCAAGTTGCAAAAATTACTAAGGCCACTGCTATCCATCCTCTGCCAGATGTTACATTCTCCTGCCATGCTGGAACATAAACAAGAGATAGATATGCTCCTCCAAGACCACAAAGAGCTCCGCCTACTAATGTATTCACATATTTATACAAATTAACGTTTATACTAGCTGCATCAGCAGCTGCAGGATTTTCGCCAACTGCCATGGTGTTTAAGCCCTTAGTAGTTTTATATAAATATATAAACAAAAGCAAAGTTATAATATATCCCAAATATACAAACACATCTTGATTAAAAAATATATCTCCTATAAAAGGTATATCTCCAATTAATGGAATTCTTTTAGGTACGAAAAATGATTTAACCTTATCTGGGGTAACTTGCCCAATCAATTTTTTACCTATCATACTTGAGAACCCTGTTCCAAATATAGTTAGCGTAAGACCACATACAACTTGATTTGCCCGAAGTGTTATAGTTAAAAACGCATAAATTAACGCTCCAAAGGCTCCTGAAATTGCTGCAGCTATCATTGCTATAACAGGATTTCCCGTACTTAAGCCTGCCATAAATCCAATGACAGATCCCATAAGCATCATGCCTTCTACACCTAAATTAAGGTTACCTACCTTTTCAGTTAATAATTCACCTAATGTGGCAAAAAGTAGAGGTGTACCTGCTACAACCGCAGCGGCTAAAAATGTTGTTATACTATTCATTTCTATTTTCCTCCTTTAGTATGCCTTGATAGTTAAAATTTATTTTATATTTAATGAAGACTTCACTGCCTAATACAAAAAACAGTATAATTGCTTGTATTAATTGTGCAGCCGCTTCAGGTATTCCAAATGCTGTTTGAATAAATGACGCTCCTTGTAATAGAGCCGCAAATAGTATAGATACTATTACTATAATGGGTGCACTTAATCCTGAAAGCCAAGCTATAATTATAGCTGTAAATCCTGCCCCACCTGCAACTTGTGCAGACAGTGTCCTACTTACAGCTGATACTTGAATTACACCTGCAATTCCACATAGTGCTCCACTTAAAAATATAGCTATGTACATGGTTTTTCTAATTTTAATGCCTGCATACAATGCTGTTTTTTCACTTTCTCCAAGCACCGAAATTTCATAACCCTTCTTAGTATATTTCATGAAAATATACACTATAATCACAAGTATAATTGCGATTATCCATCCCATATGTATACCAAAAACATCTGGAAGCGTTGCATTTGGCGATAAGTTAGGTATTTTAGGGAAACCCATTGCTCTCTTATCCTTCCAAGGTCCATATTGTAGGTATGTAATAAACTTTAAGGCTATGTAATTTAGCATTAATGTTACAATCGTTTCATTAGTATTCCATTTCCCCTTAAGTAAGGCTGCAATTAATGCCCATAACCCTCCGCCTAAAATACCTGCACAAAACATTATTAATAACAATGGTAATTTATCCATATATGGAAATTTCAATGCAAAAAAAGTAGCAGCAAAGGCTCCCATTACTATTTGTCCTTCTCCACCAATATTCCAAAATTGCATCTTGAAGGCTATCGATATTCCAAGAGAAGCTACAATCAGTAGTATTGCCTTAATAAGTGTTTGCTTAATACTATAACCCGAGCCAAAGCTTCCCTTTATAAGAGACGCATATACGTCTATTGGATTAAGTTTAATTACTAACAAAAACATACCTAGTACCAATAATGATAGGAGGATTGCAATGCTTCTAATTTTAAAATTATCAGTTTTGCGAGTTTCAGCTCTTTTAACAATCTTCATCATCTAATTCTCCTCCATCTGGGCAGTATTTCCCACCATCATCATACCAATTTCTTCTCTTGAAGCTTTTTTCGCATCAACAATGCCAGTAACCTCACCATCACAAAGCACCATAATCCTATCGCACAACTTAATTAACACATCCAAATCTTCTCCAATGAATAATACTGCCGTTCCTTTTTCCTTCTCTTGACTTATTAGGTCGTAAATCGTATAACATGTATTAATATCCAAGCCCCTTACCGCATATGCCATAACAAGAATCTTCGGATACATACTTAATTCTCTTCCAACTAATATTTTTTGAATATTCCCACCTGATAAATATTTTATGGGATGATGTATGTCCGGTGTCTTAATTTCAAATTTCTCAACCATTTTTTTTGCTTTAATTACGACTGGTTTTCTATCTATAAATATCCCCTTTTGCGTGTGGTAATCCTTTAGCAAAAGGTTATCCACCATTCCCATAGAAGCAACAAGTCCCATTCCTAATCTATCTTCTGGTATAAAGCTCATACTTATGCCTTTATTAATAATATCTCTAGGAGCTTTCCCTACTAGATTCTCCCCCTCAAGAACTATTTCACCACTTGCTACCTTCTCAATTCCTGCAATGGCCTCACATAATTCCCTTTGGCCACTTCCAGCAATTCCAGCCACGCCAAGAATTTCAGAACTTCTTAGGCTGAAACTAATATTTTTAATTATCTCTGCCTTTTCAGCATTTAACACTTTCAAGTCCTTTACCTTAAGCATTATATCTCCTGGCTCTTTATTTACCTCATTTATAGATAAATCCGCTTTGCGACCCATCATAAGTTCTGTTAATTGCTTTGGAGTGGTATTTTCTTTTTCAACTGTTTTTATAGCTTCACCTTTTCTTAATACAGTAATTTTGTCACAGATCTCCATTACTTCATCCATTTTATGACTTATAAATATAATTGCACAGCCTTGTTCTTTCATCTTTCTCATTATTTTAAATAATTTTTCAGTTTCACCTTGAGTAAACACCGTAGTAGGTTCATCTAATACCAAGACATCAGCACCTCTATAAAGTACTTTAAGTATTTCAAGATTTTGCCTCTCTCCTACTGCCATATCACAAACATATTTGTTTACATCCATCTCTAAATAAAATTTTTCACATATATCATTAATCTTTTTAATTTCTAACTTGTCATTAAAAAATAAGCCTCTATTTTGACCCAGTAATATATTTTGCTTCGCAGTCATTTCCTCAACTAATTTAAAATGCTGATAAATCATTCCTATACCAGCTTTAATAGCATCCTTTGGAGAAGTAAAATTCATATTTTTCCCATGAATAAAAATAGAGCCACTATCAGGAGTATATACCCCTGATAGCATATTCATGAGAGTGCTTTTACCTGCCCCATTTTCACCTAGTAGCGCATGAATTTCCCCACCATGCACCGTTAAATTCATATTCTTATTAGCTATTACCTTTCCGAAGGTCTTACTAATATTCTCTATAGATACATAAGGGATTTCATTCATATTAAATCATCTCCTCCATATTTTAAAATCATATATTATTTCTCTATTTTTCCTTCTACGCCTTTAACAAACCAATTAAATTGTAGTAATTCCTCATCTGTCATGACTTTACCTTTTTCAATTTTAGTAGTTCCCGTTTGGTCCTTTAAAGGTCCTACAAATATTTTGTTTTCACCTGAAAGAATCTCTGTTTTAGCCTTTTCTACAGCCTCTTTTGCTCCAGTTGGTGCATTTTCTGTGAGCGGCGCAAGACTCACTACTCCAGATTCTAAACCTTTCCAATAACTTCCTGATTTCCACGTACCGGCTTTAATAGCTTTTATTTGCTCAACATAATATGGTGTCCAATTCCAAACTGGCGATGTCATATATGCTTTAGGTGCTTTAGCTTTCATATCTGTATTATATCCAATAGCGGATATTCCTGCTTCTTCTGCAGCTTGTAATGGTCCTGCAGTATCTTGATGCTGGGTAATTACGTCTACACCTTCTGCAATAAGTGCCTTTCCTGCTTCTTTTTCTCTAGCTGGGTCATACCAAGTATTAGTCCATTTTACTTTTACTACAGCTTTCGGATTCACTGATTGTACCCCTAGAGCAAAAGCATTTATTCCTCTTATTACTTCTGGAATTGGGTGCGCTGCTGCATATCCTATTTTATTAGTTTTAGTCTTCATTCCAGCAACTATCCCTGAAAGATACCTTGCTTGATAGATACGTCCAAAATAGTTTGACATATTTTCTGAAGTTTTGTACCCAGATGCATGTAGATATTTAACTTCAGGATGTTTCGCAGCTGATGCTTCCATTCCATCCATAAATCCAAAACTTGTTCCTACAATAACGTTAGCTCCTTGATTAATCATTTCTTCACATACTTTTTCAACTTCTGCTAAATCCTCTTTTACTGATTCTTTATACAAAGTTTTTACAGCTAGCTGTTTTTCAATCTCTTTTCTTGCAACATCATGAGAGTAAGTCCAGCCTTCGTCACCTACAGGTCCTACATATATAAACCCTACGTTTATTTCCTTTTTTTGCGTACCTTTTGTCTCAGTTTTCTTATCAGTGCCACATCCTGCAAGCATTAAAGGCATAACTAATGTAAGTACTATTAATAAACTTCCTAATTTTTTCTTCATTGTTAATTCCTCCCCTATAATAAATAATAAGTCTTAGCTAAAAACTATCTTGTTATCTTGTAAAGATTTTATTATGGCTAATGATTCTACTTTAACACCCTCCTTTTCTATGCATATTCTTCCATTTTGAAATGCCTTTTCGATTACAATTCCCACTCCAACCACTTCGGCTTCAGCCTGACGTACAATTTTTATAAGTCCTAATGCAGCATTCCCATTAGCTAAAAAGTCATCAATTATTAAAATCTTATCTTCTTTTTTTATATATTTTTTACTAGTTCTAATTTTATAATTCTTATTTTTTGTAAAAGAAAACACATCAGCTTCATATGTATTGCTATCCAAATTAGTGGCTTCATGTTTTTTTGCAAAAACTACAGGAATGTTACCAAAGTATTGTGCCACAATACATGCTATTCCTATACCTGATGCTTCAACTGTTAATATTTTTGTGATTTCATGTTGTGCAAACCTTTTTTTAAATTCTTTTCCAATTTCATTTAAGAGCACTATATCAATTTGATGATTCAAAAAACTATCAACCTTTAAAATTCCACTACCTATTACTGACCCTTGCGTTAATATTTTATCCTTTAATATTTCCATAATCTTCTCCTTTATTAACTATATTTTCAACATACGATTCATTGCAAAACAAAAAACTCCTCTATTAACGGCTTAACGCGTTAGCTAGGGAGTTTATAATAAAAAAATTCATTTTAGAATTATTTAACTATTTTTATTAAAACACCCATAGTCAAGTATTTTACGGCTACTTGGTAGAAACGCTTAGTCCATATTTCTAAGCTTATATGAGTTTGCGAATATTAAGTTTTGTTTTTTATTAATTGTTCGTATTTATAGTTGTATATCAATACTACAACATTTTTTTCGTTAAATCAATATGTATTTTAAAAAATGCTGTACTAGATAATAATCTAGTACAGCATTTTTATACAATTATAATTTAATATTAACCGCAGGAATTCCCCAAATTTCTTTTGCATATTTCTCTACAGTGTTATCACTTGAAAAGATACCCGACTTAGCAATATTTGTAATGGCCATTTGTTGCCAAATGGACTTTTGTCTATATAACCTGTCAATTTCTCTATGTGCCTTTACATAAGCATCAAAATCTTTAAGCACAAAATACTCATCATTGTGTAATAGTAAACTATCATATATGCTCATAAATTCAATTTTAGGAGTTTCTAAAAATCCATTTACCAATTGATTCACTATAGTATTTACTCTTTGATCGCTATTATATATATCATAAGAGTTATAACTTTTATTCTTGTAATATTCTATTACTTCTTCTGATGTTAGTCCAAATAATATAATATTTTCTTTTCCGACTGCTTCAAATATTTCTACGTTTGCCCCGTCTAAGGTTGCTAGTGTTATAGCCCCATTCATCATAAATTTCATGTTACCAGTTCCAGAAGCCTCCTTAGATGCAGTAGAAATCTGTTCACTAACATCAGCACAAGGAATAATTTTCTCAGCTAATGACACACCATAATTTTCAAGGAATACTATCTTTATTTTACCGCGCGCTATAGGATCATTATTTATCTTAGAGGCTATTGTATTAATAAGTTTAATAGTTTGTTTTGCTATATAATAACTTGGAGAAGCTTTCGCACCAAATATAAAAGTTCTTGGAACCATATCTAAATTAGGGTTTTCAAGAAGCTGGTTATATAAATGCATTATATGGAATACATTTAAAGTTTGTCTTTTATAGGAATGCAGTCTTTTTACCTGAACGTCAAATATGGAATTCGGATCAATTTCAGTTCCATAGTTGGTTAATATATAGTTTGAAAATTTTATTTTATTATTCGTTTTTATGCTATGTGTTTTTTCTTGAAAAGCGGTATCCTTTGAATAATCCATTAATTTATGGAGCTCATTTGGAGACTTTACCCACCCATAACCTATAGTTTCCGTTATAAGTTCTGCGAGCTTTTGATTAGAATTTAATAGCCATCTTCTATGAGTTATGCCATTAGTTTGGTTGTTAAATTTTTCTGGGAAGAACTCATAAAAATCAGCCAATTCTTGATGCTTTAATAATTCTGTATGCAATTTTGCAACTCCATTAACAGAATGACTTCCTACAATAGCGAGATACGCCATCCTTATATATCCATCATAAATAATAGACATTTTATTGACTTTATTCCAATCTCCATTGTACCTATGATACACTTCATTACAAAAACGCCTGTTTATTTCTTCTACAATCATATAAATACGTGGAAGTAATTTTTTAAACATATCTACAGGCCATTTTTCTAGTGCCTCTGCCATAATTGTATGGTTAGTATATGCCATAGTTCGCGTTGTAATATCCATTGCAGCGTCCCAAGATAAACCCTCCTCATCAATTAATAGCCTCATTAGTTCAGCCACAGCTACAGCCGGATGGGTATCATTTATCTGCACCGCCACGTGTTTATGAAACTCACTAAATGAAAGTTTCTTCTTTTTATAATTTCTTAAAATACTTTGTAATCCAGCACTCACAAAAAAATACTCTTGCTTAAGCCTTAGTAATTTACCCTTTTCATAGCTATCATCTGGATATAAAATTTGTGAAATAGCCTCCGCTGAATATTTATTTTCACCAGCTTTTGCATAATTTCCTTGACTAAAGGATGAAAAATCAAAATCTTCCTCCATAGTTTCTGCGCTCCAAAGCCTTAATGTATTTACAGTATTATTCTCATATCCTTTTATTGGAGTGTCGTATGGTACCGCCCTTACACACTCATAATTTTCATGGCTAACTCTTGTTAATCCATTCTCTTTATTTAAATGTACATCTCCACCAAATCTTACTTCTACAGACTTGCTTTCTTTTCTTATCTCCCACGAATTACCATTTCTTAACCAATTATCAGGAACTTCTACTTGATAACCATTTTCTATTTTCTGTTTGAATAATCCATATTTATACCTTATGCCGCAACCATGACCCGGAATCTGCGTAGATGCCATAGAATCTAAGAAACATGCTGCCAATCTTCCAAGCCCACCATTACCGAGCCCCGCATCCGATTCTATATCCTCTATCTTTTTTAAACTAATTCCTAAATCACTAAGAGCATCCTCACAAATATCCTTTATACCTAGATTAACTAGATTACTATCTAGTAATCTACCAATTAAAAATTCCATAGAAAAATAATACACTTGTTTTCCTCTATTTTTTCCATACTCTTTATTACTTTCTATCCATGGTTTAGAGCAATAGTCTTTTACTAGTGCACCTAAAGCATAATATTGATGCAGAGGCGATGCATCAATTTCATCTTCTGCAAACATTGTTTGTAGTTTCTCTACATAGTCCAACTTAAATATTTCTTTATCTATTACTATAATATTCACCACCTAGCAATTTTAAAATTTACTTTTCAGATTAGTATATAATTCCATATAGTTTTCAGCCGAATTTTCCCAACTATTGTTTGAAAGCATGGCATTTTGAACTAATTTATTCCAAGACTCTTTGTCTTTGTATAAATCCAGAGCCCTCTTTATAGCATCTAACAATTCTTGACTACTATAATTTTCAAAAGAAAAACCATTACCAATACTAGTATATTTATTATAAGGGATAACGGTGTCTTTGAGCCCTCCAGTTTCCCTGACAATTGGAATACTTCCATATTTCAAGGCTATAAGCTGGCCTATGCCACAAGGTTCAAATAAAGATGGCATCAAAAACATATCTGAAGCAGCGTATATTTGCTGTGCTAGCTCCTCATCGAAAATAATATTTGTCGATATCCTACTTGGGTAAATAGACGCAAAGTATTGAAATATATCTTCATAATATCCTTCACCATTACCAAGCAGTACTATTTGTATCGGAAGAATAAGTAATTCCTGGAGTTTATCCACAATTAAATCTAAGCCTTTTTGTTTCACTAGTCTAGTGGTAATTCCTATCATTGGCATTTCTTCATCTACGGTAAACCCTAGTTTTTCTTGTAGCTTTAATTTGTTTTTCACTTTCTGTTTTATACTTTTTTCATCATAATTGCAAAATATTTTTTTATCCACCCTAGGATCATAGAGATCATAATCTATACCATTTACTATGCCATATATATTTTCAGCCTTTGAGGCTAATAATCCATCTAGCGATTCCCCATAAAAAGGAGTTTGTATTTCTCTTGCATAAGTGTTGCTTACAGTAGTTACTGCATCTGAGAAAACAATCCCGCCCTTCATAAATGATACATTGTCATAAAATTTTAATGCTTCATCATTAAAATATTTCCAATCTAAATCTATTAAATCACCTAGTATCTCTTTGTTGAATACTCCTTGATATTTCAAATTGTGTATAGTGAATACACTTTTTATTTCATTATATCGCTCGTCTTCACTATAATTTTCTTTAAGTAAAGCTGGTACTATTCCAGAGTGCCAATCATTACAATGAATTATATCTGGCACGAAATCCCCCATGTATTTTATAGATTCTAAGATTGCTTTTGAAAAGTAAGAGAATCTCTCTCCATCATCATAATATCCATATATCTCAGGTCTTTTAAAATAATCTTCATTATCTACAAAATAATAAGGCACCTCATCATAAGTCAAACGTTGTAGTCCACAATACTTATCTCTCCAACCAACTTTAACCTTAAAACTAGCTATAGTTTCCATGCAATTTTTAAATGACAAAGGAATTTTACTATATTTAGGTATAATTACTCTTGCGTCAATGCCGAGCTTTCTTAAAGCTTTAGGCAGTGCATATGCAACATCCCCAAGGCCTCCAGTTTTTATAAAAGGATATGCTTCAGAAGCCACAAATAATACTTTCATACTAAACCCCCCATTAAATATATGAAAATAAATAACAAGTAAGTATACTTGTTATTTTGTAAACAAAGTGAACAAGTAAGTATACTTGTTATTTATTTTCAAATACCTATTTTTTAAAATTGTTATGGCCGAAATTTTTTTTCAATAACTACCGGAAAATCTTCATCCCCATTTAGTACTGTATTTTCACTTATAATTGTATTTTTATCAATTATAACATTAGTCAGTTTACAACCTTTTTTAATTTCGCAATTCTGAAATATTATACAATTTTTGATTTCTGCCCCTTCGTGTACCGTTACCCTTCTTGAAATTATACTTTTCTCTATACTTCCTTTCAAAATACATCCATTGGAAATCAAAGCATTACTAACCTTCGATCCATTAAAGTATTTAGTAGGAGCTTCATCTTTACTCTTTGTATAGATTAACCCTTTGTTAAAGAATAATTCCTTGGTTACTTTACCATTTAGCATATCCATACTAGTTTTATAATAATTTTTTACAGAATTTACACATTGGAGGTATCCTTTAAACTCATATGCATTTACATTAAGTTCAGTAATTTCACTACAAATAACTTCTTTCATCGAACTATGATATCCAGTCTGAATGCACTTGTTTACAATAGATATAAGAGTGCTTTTTTTCATTATATACATTTCCATTGATATATTTAGTTCGTCCTCTGCTCCTATGTTTTTTCCAATGTTCAAAACTTTATTTTCTTCATCAATATATAAAGTGCTACAACTTACATAATGCGTCTTCCCATTATTTGTTTTTTTGTATACTACCGTTATATCGCTACCGGATTCTTCGTGATACTTAGCAGCCTCATTGTAATCCATGTTACATAACATATAAGAAGAAGATATTATTACATACTCTTGCTTAGTTCTATAAATATATTCCATGTTTTCACTTATTGCATCTATATCTTTTAATTGTGATGTTTCTGAGGTAAGATTAAACAAAAATAGTCCATTTATTTTTCTATCTAAATCCCACGGTTTCCCTGAACCTAAATGATCCACTAAGGACCTCGATTTTGTGTTAGTAAACATACCTATATTATGAATACCCGAATTAATCATATTTGAAAGCACAAAATCAATAATTCTATATCTTCCACCTATAGGAATCGACGCTATAGGTCTCGATTTTGTAAGACTTTTAATATTATCTTCTTGCTCATTTAACATTAATATTCCTATATAATTTTTAAGCATGCTCTCACCTCGCAAGTTTTATAATTTAGTTATTTTCTTTGAATCAACCTTAATTTCTCTTCCTTGTTCTATAACAATAATGTCTTCTCCATTGCCAATATGCACATTACGTCTTACGGTAACATTACTTCCTATAATAGCTTTATCTATTACCACATTATTGCCTATTTTAGTATTAGGTAGAATTACGGAATTAGTTATTTTAGTGTTTTTTCCTACATGTACTCCATGAAAAAGCACACAATTGCTTATTTCTCCAAAAACAGTACATCCCTCATTGAGCATTGCATTGTCAATGCTTGCGCTAGGTCCGATATATTGTGGCGGCATCATAGGATTCACTGTATATATTTTCCATTGATTATCATGTATATCAAGTTCGTTATCGTCAGATAGCAAATCCATATTAGCTTCCCATAAACTTTCAATAGTACCAACATCTCTCCAATACCCTTTGAATGGATATGCATATAATTTTTGATTATTTATCAACATTTTTGGTATTATATTCTTACCAAAATCGTTACTGGAATTTTTATCAAGGTTATCATCTTTTAAAAGCTGTTTAAGAACAGACCATTTAAAAATATAAACTCCCATAGATGCTAAATTGCTTTTAGGCTCTTCTGGCTTTTCATCAAATTCAAAGATGCTGTGATCCTCTCGTGTGTTCATTATTCCAAATCTACTTGCCTCGGCCTTCGTTACTTCTAATACTGCAATGGTAACATCTGCGCCTTTTTCTTTGTGATAATCTAACATTTTGGAATAATCCATTTTATAAATATGGTCTCCTGATAAAATAAGAACATACTCTGGTTCAAAGCTATCGATGTAATTTGTGTTTTGATATATAGCATCTGCTGTGCCATTATACCAATTTCCGCCATCTTGACTTTGGTAAGGTGGAAGTAGACTCACCCCTCCGTTTTTCCTATCTAAATCCCAAGGTGCGCCTATACCTATATGAGAGTTTAAAGCCAAAGGTTGGTATTGAGTAAGAACTCCTACAGTGTCTATATCCGAATTAGAACAATTACTTAAAGAAAAATCTATAATTCTATACTTTCCTCCAAATGGAACCGCAGGCTTTGCTGTGATTTTAGTTAATTGTTTTAGTCTTGACCCTTGGCCTCCTGCCAATATCATAGCTATCATTTCTTTTTTTATCATGCTAGTTCTCTCCTTTCTAAACCTTTACTAATTAAATCATCTCCTGCGGAGCTACAATACTAACTTTTACTAAAGCTAACATCTTACTTAATAAAGATTTTTACACATTTTTACACCTAATACCTCATCATGTAAAAACACAAAAAAAAAATCTTTAGAAAATGCATACATTAATGAGAACAAATACGTTTCATAAAATTTATCTACAAGGTACATAGAATCTTTAGGGATTTTCAAAACGACTAATCAAAGAAAAATATTTGATGGCTTGCCATCCCCAAGATGCTCATCCACAATTTCGCTTTAAAAATTAGGAATATACCCTCCACTTTAAACATATAAAAATTATAATTTAGTAATTGTAAATAATAAATTTTGAATTCTAAAATTTATTAAAACGAAAGCAAAGCCTTATTTAGCTGCATTTATTTGAATATTTATAATAATATTTTTATAATGTTTTTATAATTGTATCATAATAATAGGGAAAATATTGGTGGATTTTGCTCCTTATAATAATTATTTATCTACAAGTTTACTAAAGTTTCTTTTAGGATTAGAATATTATTACACTGTTTTAAGTTTCATAATAAAAATATATAAATATTTAAAAATAATTACATTTTTTTTATATCAATAAAATTTTTTTGGGAATAAGTGTTACATTTATAACTAAATTACCCGCCAATATTCTGTTAAATATTTACAATTATTTTTCTGTCTCAGTTTTTATTACAGATAGCTAAAAATCTATAACTCTATAATCATGCTTTATGATAAAGCTCATAATTATTAAGGCACATTAAAATGAATAATTATTCATTTTAATGTGCCTTAGATAAAATTTCATAGAAATTTACTCATTAGAAATATCCATACCATAAAATATTTCGCCCATTTCCTTTTTTAATTTTTGTATAATATCACATTTTTCATCTTCATTTAAATCTTCTTGTTTAATCTCAAATAAATAATTATCAAGCTCAAAATCGTTTAATATCATTTTAGTATGAAATATATTAGATTGATATATATTCATATCAATTAAGTTATATTTATTTATAGTTTCTTTTGAAATATAATCTTGTATAGAATTAATTTCATGATCTATAAAATGTTTTTGACCATCCATATCTCTAGTGAAGCCGCGAACTCTATAATCAATAGTAATAATATCCGAATCAAAACTATCTATTAAGTAATTTAGAGCTTTTAATGGCGAAATAGTACCACAAGTGGCTACATCTATATCTACTCTAAAAGTGCTTATATCATTTTGAGGATGGCTTTCAGGATAAGTATGTACTGTTACATGACTTTTATCTAAATGTCCCACGATATTCTCACGAATCGGAGTTAAAATTCCTCTATTACAGGAAGGATCCACCACATATAATGGAATTTCTTCCTCTGAAATAAGTAATGTTACGCTTGCTCCTTGGGGATCATAGTTCTGCTTTGCAATATTTAGCACACTTGCGCCTATCGTCTCAGTAACGTCGGTAAGAATTTTTGTTAACCTCTCAGCGTTATATTGTTCATCAATATACTCTATATATCTTTTGCGATCCTCTTCTGTTTTTGTATAGCAAATATCATAAATGTTAAAACTTAATGATTTTGTTAAGTTGTTAAATCCATATAGCTTTATTTTATTTTTCTCATTTTTAGCCAACTTTATTCCCCATTTCTATTAGACTTCTTCTAAAGAAAATTATATAACTTATGACTTCATTGTCAAGGTATAAATTTATCGTTTCTTTCCATTCTATATAATAAATTGCTTGAAGTATATACTTTTTAACATTATAATTATTTATAATAGCAATATATATAATAGTAGTATATATGTTTTTATGTTTATCATACTATTCCCTGTATAACATGGATATTAATATATTTAAGTGTAATATTTATATTTTTCTACAAATGTATATCATTAGAATCGGAGGTATTAATACAATGTATAAAAAATTAAAAGTTGGATTATTAGGTGGAACTGGATTTGTTGGTCAACGTCTTGTTACACTACTTGAAAATCACCCTTATTTTGAAATAGCTGTTATTGCTGCTAGTGAGAACTCTGTGGGTAAAACTTATTATGACGCAGTAAATAATAGATGGAAACTAGACGTACCTATGCCTGAAAGCGTTAAAAATATTGTAATTAAAAATATAAATGAAGTAGATGTAATAAGCAGCGAGGTAGATTTTGTCTTCTGTGCTGTTAATATGAACGCTAATGAAATAAGAGAAATTGAAGAGAAATATGCAAAGGCTGAAACTCCTGTAGTTTCAAATAACTCTGCACACCGAGGTACACCTGATGTTCCAATGGTTATTCCAGAAATAAATGCTGACCATTTTGAATTAATTAACGCACAACGTAAGCGTTTAGGCACTAAAAGAGGCTTTATTGTTGCGAAACCCAACTGCTCAATTCAAAGTTATGTTCCTGCTATAAGCGCCCTTATGGAATATAAACCCACAAAAATATTAGTTTGCACATATCAAGCTATATCAGGTTCTGGAAAGATATTTTCAGACTGGCCGGAAATCATTGATAATGTTATACCATATATAGGTGGAGAAGAAGAAAAGAGTGAGCAGGAACCCCTAAAAATCTGGGGTCATATTGAGAATAATAAGATAGTTAATGCTGCGGAGCCTATAATTTCAACTCAATGCATCCGTGTTCCTGTGGCAGATGGTCACTTAGCTGCAGTTTTTGTTTCTTTTGAAAATAAACCATCAAAAGAAACTATTTTAAAGCATTGGGCGAGTTACAAAGGCAAACCACAACTTTTAGAACTTCCAAATGCCCCAGAGCAATTCTTAACATATTTTGAGGAAAATGATAGACCTCAATCTAGGCTAGATAGAGATATTGAAAAAGGAATGGGCATATCACTTGGAAGACTCAGAGAGGATAAATTATTTGACTATAAATTTGTTTGCCTATCTCATAACACTCTACGCGGAGCAGCCGGTGGTGCAGTGCTTTCTGCTGAACTTTTAATGAAAGAGGGTTATTTAACTTCAAAATAAAGTAGAAAAAAAGTATATATTACTATTAATGCATTCACTTCGCTAAGAACTACTAATTTTATTTTTAATTAGTCTGCTGAAAAACATAAACTCGCTGTCGCTCAAACATATGTTTTTCGTAACGCATCTTAATTAAAAATAAAATAAGAAGTTCTAAAGCTCGCTTCAATGCATTATACGTAATATATACTTTTTTTGCGCCTAAAAATCAGTGTTTTGCGAATATAAAATTCTCTGCCTCTGGGTAGTTCTCTTAGGTACATAACAATTATTAATTATTATGTGACCACACTCGACATCCTGCCTCAGGTTCGCTAACCTTCCTTCCTGGAAGTCTGACGAGAATTTTTAATTTACAAAACAAGAATTTCTAAATGAGATTTCAATTGTTTCTGCGCTTCTTATTTGGAGTCACTTCCGGAGAAATTTCATACTATTATGTAATCTATCATCAAATGAAGACTCTCTTCCGTTTCATGGAAACGAAATCGAAGGGCAGAAAACCATTAATTCTTAGAAACAATATTAGGGAATACCGGAAGCCTATCGGCTCAGGTTCACTAGAATAGCCTCTAGATATGTATTTTAACACTATAAAAGATAAGCAGAAGGTTTAAACACATCCTTCTGCTTATCTTTTATATTTTACAGGCTTTAGTAGAATTCGCAAATTTTGTGTTTTCCTTGATTTGGATTATAAGAATGATATGTCTTAACTTTATAGGTAATTTACCTAAGATAATACTCATTAGCTTTATATCTTATTAATGACCTTAATGAATTCATCATCTAAATATTCTCTTAGAATATGTAAAATTGAATTAAGACTTTTCTTTTCAAAAGCTAACTCGTTGGAGCCAACATTATTGTAATACAGAATTTGTACTTCATGTGTTTTATTGTAAATCTCTACTTTTTTCACTTGACTCCATACCGTACTATAATTGGTACATTCAAAAAAACCATTCTCATAAATACCTTGCTTTAATTTTGAGATAAGATAAAATTCAATAAATAAACCTAATCCAAGTAACACCTCAAAGGATTTTTGTCTTTTATAAATCATTAAACTTCCTAAGATTGCACCGATAAGAAGCATTACAATACTAAAAATTTTACTGTGCTTGGATTGTATGATTAATTTTCTTTGTTTAACAAGTGATAATATAGTAATGAATAGCATATAAGACATTGAAATCAATATTGGGATATCTGTTCTATCCATGTTTTCTCCTTTCTCATCTAATATAACTTAGTATTACTTCGACCTTTTCTACAAATTTGATTTATAAGCCTTAATAATATATTTTCCGTTAGGTGATTTTGATTCTACTATTAACTCCCCTTTAGGCAAACGACTCAGACTCATATCAAAGAAAGCCCAATATACTCCATAAAATAAAATAGCAATAATTATAAAAACTGATATTTTCTTTTTCAATTATTTCCCTCCTTAATACTTACTTAATAACAATTATTCATGTATCATTCTTTTATGATATTGGAAACAGCTTGCGGGAAACAATGTGGATAACCTTTTTTTACAATTAATAGTTAAGATTGATTTTTCATTTGCCAATATTAAATTCAAAGCCTCTGAATAGTTCTCTGGGGGAGATAACAGTTATTAATTGTTATGTTCTCACATCCGATGGTATGTATTTTAACAATAAAAGATAAGCAAAAGGGTTAATACATCTTTCTGCTTATCTTTTATATTTTACAGCCTTTAAGAGCCCCAAATTTTGAGTTTCCCTTAATTCGGATTAACCCTCTATAAGTTCCAATATTTGTTTAGGTTTTTGAAAAATATAATTTGCATTAATCCCAATTGAAGATTTAGCACCCCATAACGCTAATGCAAAATCTATACCAGCACTGAATGCACAGTCCATATCATATTTAGTGTCACCAATGTAAATTGTCTTTGATTTATCTGTTCCTGATAATTCAATAAATTTTAAAATAGGTTCTGGATTAGGCTTATGTTTTTCTGTATCATCTGCACAAACCACTAATTTAAAGTAATTGGTTAGCCCAAAAGGTACAAAGTCACTTATGTACTCTTCTTTAGTCTTTGAAGTAACTATACCTACTGAAATCCCCCTTTCATTTAATTTAACTAATGTATCCTTAATGTCATCGAAAACTTTTACATGAGAAATATATTCTTTTAAATATCTATTCCATTTCTCATTAGACTCGGGAAGATTAGTTATTCCAAGTTTATTTAATGTTACCTCTCCTGGAATACCTAACGCAAATCTTAATTCTTCAAAGCTAAAATTTTTATTAAATTCTTCAAACATTAATTTTTGGAGTGATGAAAGAACTGCAAATTCGGTATCTAAAATCGTACCATCAATATCAAATATAACATAATTATACATTATTAACCTCCGTTGTTAAAATTAAGTAATTTCACATAGTTTACATACCTACAATTTGTAAACTAGCTATTTAAGCCACTTCTATGATACTAAATATAGATAAGTCAAAAAAACAATTAATCTACGATTATCTATCAATCATACATTTGTGGTTAATGCACCCTTCATGAATAATTATACATCAAATGCCCATAATAGTATTTTTGTTTTTTCTTTAATTTAAGGCTCTGACTCTGGGTAGTTCTCTGGGGGGACATAAAAATTGTATTGAAAAAGCGTCAGAGGCTTAGAGTAACTTTTCTTATAATATGCTATTTAGCACAATATATTTTTAGCCAAAGAATTATTTTCTTAATACCCCATCAATTCTTTAACCTTCTCCTTATTTTCTTTATTTGTCAATTTCTCTAACAATATGAAAGCCACTTCCATTGCAGTCGATGGATTCCAAGATGTAATTATATTCTGGTCAATTACTATTGGTTGATTGATAACTTCAACACCAAAATCTTTCAACTGTTTTTGCCTTATTCCATCTCTTTTATTGTAGGTAGTTCCTCTTCTTCCTTTTAAAACTCCACTTTTCCCTAGTGGTAATGCAGCAACACATATTGTGGCTATAATTTTACTTTTTTTATCAAATCCCCTTAGAATTTCTAAAAACTGTTCGTTATAAGCATCATTATAGAAATCATATTCTATAAATCCTCCTGGAATTGCTAATGCGTCATAATCATCAATATTTACCTCATCAAAAGTGTAGTCTACAATAATCCTTTGATTAAATGTACTGTTTACTTGCTTGGTCCTTCCACATGTAAATAATTGTGTGGATTTATCACCATCAATGTAATTCCATCCAATTACATCAATAAAAACACTTGCTTCAAATGTTTCAAATCCATTTGCCAATAATAATAACACTTTTTTCATATTTATTCTCCTCTTAATTTGTAGATAGTGTAAATACTATCGAAAATAAAATAAACTAACAATACTTAATATTCATAATATCAGCATACACTTGTAACTTTTTTATAAAAACTTTTAATTAATAAATATATGTACACTAAATACTCATGTATACAAAATAAAGTGCAATTTTTATACTTTTAGGAAACCATACATAAACAGATTTCCATGATACTCCCTTAAAAATATATGGAATTAGATATAAACAACTAACGCCTTAATATTAATCTTTGAGTTTTAATTTCTATGGTACCTTTGTGATTTAACACGAAAAACGCTGTAGATAAGTGAATAGTTCTCTAGGGATCATAATAATTATTAATTGTTATACGCTCACATCAATGGTATGTATTATAAGCAGAAGGTTTAACATTTAGAGCCTAGCTCATAGTTTATATATCACCAACGTTTTTCAACGGCAATACGAGTATCTGACAAGAAGCCTATTATTGCCACTATACTCATACAACATTTTTCAAACATTGTACCTAAAAATTGTTGAACAATACCCATTAATCCTAAAGGTAATGTCACCACTAAAAACACCATTAAAAATTTCGACCAAAATTTATTCATTTTCAAAAGAATTATTTTGCTCCACTAACAACAAATATAGGGTTATTTGCCATTAACATATAGCTCTTTCCTTTTGTCTTGCTTACTTGAATTTGTACACATTCTACTTCATAATTTAACGCTTTTAAAGCTTCCATAGCCTTGTACACATTATTTATTGTTATGAAGTTTAAAACAATATTTCTGTTTTTCTTAAGCTTACTTCCGTACTTCTCGATAATATCAGCTATATTTCCACCACTTCCACCTACAAATATAGCATCAAATTCTCCTGTTATATCGGTTTCTATCTCCATGGCTTCTGAACTTAGTATTTCCAGGTTACTCGTTTTAAATTTTTCTTTATTTTGTTTTATAACCTCTAATGCATCAACATCTTTTTCTATAGCGATTACTTCACCACTACTGCATATCTGAGCAATTTGAATACTTACTGATCCTGTCCCCGCACCGATGTCTAATACCCTATAATCCTCTTGAAGCTCAAGTTTTACCACACTTAATATTCTTACTTCTTCCTTAGTCATTGGGCAATTGCCCCTTATAAATTCATTATCTTTAATAAATCTCATGTTTTACACTTCCTTCAATTTTAGAAATTAAGTATTTTTTCTTAATAGATACTAACAAAAGTATATATCGCGTAAAATGCGTTTGAGCAAGCCTTAGTTATTCTTAATTTGTTTTAGTTTTAGATGCGTTAAGAAAAACACATGTTTGAGCGCTAGCGAGTTTGTGTTTTTTAGCAACTGTAAATAAAATAAATTTTAGAATTACTTGGCAAAGCGAACGCATCTGTAGCGATATATACTTTTCGTTATAGCATACAGCAAGAAAAAATTGTTACTTCACATATTGTGCCTGTTATTCACTGAACTCTTATATTTTAAAACTATTAAACGCCTCTAAGAATTTTTCAATATCATTATCAGTATGCTTAACGCATAAGAATATTGCCTCAAATTGAGAAGGTGCAATATTTATTCCACTTTTTATCATATGTTCAAAGTATTTTGCAAATAGCGATGGATCACAAGTTTTAGCATCTTCAAAAGTTTTAACTTCACTCTTCTTTGTAAAGAATGCTGTGAGCATTGAACCACATCTATTAACTACCATAGGTATACCTTTTTCTTTTGCAATTTCTATTAGCCCCTTTTGAAGTTTTTCTGAAAGTTTCTCCATGTGCGCGTATTGACTAGGGTTATTATAAAGCTTAGTTAATGTTTCATATCCAGCTGCCATTACCACCGGATTCCCAGACATAGTTCCCGCTTGATAAACTGGTCCCATAGGAGATAATAACTCCATTATTTCTTTTTTTCCACCATATGCACCACAAGGAAGTCCCCCTCCCATGATTTTTGCATAAGTTACTAAATCAGGAACTATTCCATAAATACTTTGTGCTCCTTTATATGCTACTCTAAATCCACTCATTACTTCATCAAAAATAAGTAGACTCTTGTATTCATCGCATAAATTTCTAAGCTCCAATAAAAATTCTTTTTCAGCTGGTATAACTCCCATATTTCCTGCTACTGGTTCAATTATTATACAGGCAATATCATCACTATATTTCTCGAATAATGTTTTAACGCTGCTAATATCATTGTAATTTGCAATTAATGTATGTATAATACTTTCCTCAGGAACGCCTGCTGAACCTGGTATTCCCGCGGTCATTACTCCTGAACCGGCTTCAACTAGAAAGCCTTCAAAATGTCCATGGTAGCAACCTGCAAATTTTATTATTTTATTCTTTCTTGTATATCCCCTTGCAAGCTTAACTGCACTCATTGTGGCTTCTGTACCTGAGTTAACCATTCTAATCATGTCTACACTATCTACAGTGCTACAAATGTGCCTTGCGAGTTTTAGTTCTAATTCTGTAGGTGCACCAAATGCAATAGCGCTAGTGCAAGTATTTTGTATAGCTTTTACTACATCATCATCACTATGCCCAAGTATCATAGGTCCCCAAGCACATACGAAATCTATGTATTTATTTCCATCTTCATCATAAATATATGCACCCTTACCACTTTTAATAATTGGAGGAGTTACACTTACATCTTTAAACGCTCTAACTGGGCTATTAACTCCGCCGGGCATATACTGCTTTGATTCATTAAATATATCTAAATTTCTCATCGTAATTTCCTCTTTTCTAAATATTTAATTTCTAACTATCCCTTAATCCATCTACATAAATCAAGTGCATAATAAGTGATTATCATATCCGCTCCTGCTCTTTTCATAGACATATGCATTTCCATAACTACAGCTTTTTCATCAATTAATCCCATTTTTGCAGCTGATTTTACCATAGCAAATTCTCCACTAACACTATAAGCTGCTATTGGCACATCATGTCTATCACGAGCCCATCTTATTACATCTAAATATGATAATGCTGGTTTTACCATTACAATATCTGCGCCCTCTTCAATATCGCATTCTATTTCTCTCATAGCTTCTCTGATATTTGCTGGATCCATTTGATAAGTTTTTCTATCCCCAGACTGTGGCGTTGAGTTAGCCGCTTCTCTAAAAGGGCCATAAAACGCTGACGAGTATTTTGCACTATAAGCCATTATTGATACATCTTTAAATCCATTTCCGTCTAAAATTTCTCTTATTGCAGCTACGTGACCATCCATCATGTCAGATGGTGCTATCATGTCCGCTCCAGCTGCAGCATGAGATAATGCTATTTCTGCCATATATTTTAAACTCTTATCGTTATCTACTTTCTCGTTTTCTAATATTCCACAGTGTCCATGACTAGTATATTGACACATACATACATCCGTTATTATAACTAATTTTTTTGATATCTCCCGTACCTTTTTAACTGCTCTTTGAACAATACCATTTTTATCAAATGCTCCACAACCTACTTCATCTTTATGATCTGGTAATCCGAATAAAATTACTCCACGTACGCCCACTTCTTCAACTTCTTCAATAATTTCATGAAGTCTATCTAATGAAAAATGATAATTTCCTGGCATTGAAGATATTTCTTCTTTAATATTTTCACCTTCTACTACAAAAATAGGAAATATAAAATCTGATGGTGTTAATATCGTTTCTCTTACTAAATCTCTTATATTACTTGTTTCTCTTAATCTTCTATTCCTTTTGAACACAGTTATCCACTCCTAATTAAATAAATTATCATTTTATCCACAAATTGTTATTAAATCATCACCTTCGAAGCTTTTAATCATCACCTGCGGTGCTGTAAATCATCTCTAAATTAACATTACATTTTTACAAGCTTGCTTATAACCCCTTCTGCACTATATTCATCACATATAATAGATTCTATACCATTATCTGAAAGTTCCTTTGCAGTTATAGGTCCTATAGCCAGTGCCGTTTTCGATTTTATAATTTCGATACCTATCATTGTAATCATATTTTTAACAGTCGACGGCGAAGTAAATACTATCAAATCTACATCTTTTATTTCATTTTCATATCTTAATTTACCACAAACCGTTTCATATGTGAAAACTTCATCCACGCTGCAGCCAATACTTCTTAATTCTTCTACCAAATAAGGTCTTGCATCTTTAGATCGAGGAACTAATATTTTATCTTTCGCTTTTACGTATGTATTCATTTTCTCAAACAAACACTCAGCAACAAAATGATCTGCAACTATTTCTGGCATAATCCCTCTATTTTTAATAGCGCTTGCAGTGGCTGGCCCTATGGCTGCAATTTTAGCTTTGAGCTTCCTAATATCAAATTCAATATCCTTTAAGTAATCGAAAAAGATATTCACTCCATTTACACTGGTTAAAGTTAAAAAATCATAGCCCGCAAGCTTTGTTTTATAATCATCTAAATTATATGAAGTGTTTTTAAATTCAATGGAATTTATCTCAAGTACTTCTGCACCTAAATCTATTAATTTTTCTCTTAATTCCTTTGATTGCTCTTTTGAACGAGTTATACAGATGTTCTTCCCGAATAAAGGTTTCTTCTCGTACCAATTGAATTCATCATTAAATTTAATTACTTCCCCCACTACGATAATGCAAGGAGATGATATTTCTGATTTTTGCACCTTACATAAAATATCTTCTAGCGTTCCCACTACCTTCTTCTGCTTTGATGTAGTTCCTCTCATTATTACCGCGCAAAGAGTATCTTTACCTTTCCCATTGGATATAAGATTTCCTGCAATCTTTTCTAGATTTTTAAAACCCATCATAAAAACCAAAGTTCCGCCAAGCCTTGCTACCGCATTCCAATCAATATTAAGTTTTTCTGCGGTCATTGCAGTGAATATATGGAAACTTTGAGCTATCCCTCTATGAGTGATAGGTATGCCAGCATAATTGAGCACTGCTATTGGTGAAGTTATTCCTGGTATAACTTCAAATTCAATGTTCTCTTCAAGAAGTGCTAAAGCTTCCTCTCCGCCACGTCCAAATACAAATGGATCTCCGCCCTTAATTCTTCCAACTACATGTCCTTTTTTAGCGAGCATTACTAGCATTTCATTTATCTCTTCCTGAGTTTTATAATGACAGCCCGGCTCTTTTCCACAATAGTATATTTCACATTCAGCTTTTAAATATTTAAGTATACTAATACTTGCTAACCTATCATACATAACTGCAGTACATTTTTCTAGCATTCTTATTGCTTTTAGGGTTATTAGTTCCTCATCTCCTGGACCGACTCCCATTAAATAAACCTTTCCCATTAGTATCCCCTTTCTACTTTTTAATATGATTAATTATCTTCTAATATTTTTTTAGCTAGATCAGCACCTAGCTTTATATAATCATTTTTATCTCCTGAAAGTTGTTTTTTCACTATTTTCCCATCAACTTCAAACACACCAAGCATGTGCATAGTTTCTCCTTCAAAATAAGCATATGCTCCTATACAACCATGGCAATCTCCATTAAGGGTCGCCATAAAGCTTCTTTCTGCGTCTACGCAGATTCTAGCATCGTAGCAATCTAATTTTCTAATCATAGATACTTGTGGATGGCTTTTAACCATTTCAATACCTAATGCACCTTGGGCTATCGCTGGTACAACTTCCGTTGGTTCAAAATAGTTAGTAATTATCTTTTCCATACCTAGCCTTTTTAGTCCTGCAGCTGCTAGGATTATGCCATCTAGGTTTTCCTTTTCTATTTTTGCTATTCTAGTCTGTACATTACCTCTTATAGGTACAATCTCCACATCTGGTCTTAGTATCTTAATTTGAGTGCCACGTCTAATACTACTAGTTCCTATTCTTGCGCCCTTAGGCAAGTCATAAAAACTAATGTTGTTAAAGGCAACAAATGCATCCCTAACATCTTCTCTAACTGGAATAGCCACTATTTCAAACTCCTCTGGTATGTCGTAGGGTACATCCTTCATACTATGTACTGCTATATCAACTTTTTGCTCCAGCATTGCAACCTCTATTTCCTTTACAAAAAGACCCTTACCTCCTATTTTATCTAAAGTTACATTTAAAATTCTATCGCCCTTAGTCTCAATAAGTACCTTTCCAGAGTCAATATTAAATTTTTCTTTAATCATAGCCATAACTGTATTAGCTTGTACTTGTGCAAGTTCACTTCTCCTAGTTCCTATATTAATTTTCAAAATTTATTCCTCCTTTAACTTCAACTTCAATTCTCAGCTATCCCAAATTCAGCTCCATAAAACATTTCTAAAATAGTATTTTGCACTCCCTTAGTATAAAAAAAGTGGAAATCTTCACTACATACAAAATTCATAATTTCCTTTTTGACTTCACTCTTCTTTACCATATTTCTCATGCTACATGTATAATTTATAAAACCTTCATACTCACAAATTTTATCTTCTATGACTTTCGACATGAAAAGTGTTGTTTTAGGGCTACCGTTTTTAGTATGTAATGCAAATTTCATATTGGGTGTATTTCTTTGAACTGGTGTTACAAATAACCCTTGTTTATAATCCCCGCAGTGTACATATAGTTTACTTTTTCTATCGCAGTATTCTTTTATACCATCATTTGTATCTATATTATCTGTAGCAATAATTACAATATGATTCTGATCTACATAGCTTTCATCATATTCACCCTTTATTAATTTTAGGTTATAAATATTTTGTAGTGTGTAAAATTCTAGGCAAAACTCTTTTGATACTACTGTAATATTACAACCTTCCCTTGAGAAAGTTTTACATTTTATAAGAGCTGCCTCTCCCCCACCAACTATAAGTATATTAATCTTATCTGATAGCAGTGAAATCATGGTATAATTTAAACCTGAAAAATCCTGCTTATTATGTCCACGCATTCCTTAGACCTCCCCTTCAAATGTTCCTCCTTCAACACCTCTATAGCTTTGTTTACATAGGCATTTGAAGTACTCTTCAAAAGTATCTCTGCTAATTTTTCATTATCCTTAGTCTCTTTCTTGTGCTTAAAAGTCTCTAGTCTTTCTTTGTAAACACCTTCACCATTGTGTTTTAACTTTTTTATAAAAGGCGATAACTCTTCCATGGTTTTCCACTCTATATACTCTTTTATAGCTTCATCCACAATGTATCTATTATCCCTCATTGAGGCTTCACGTCTTTTGTAGTTGGCATCATGGATGTCGCCTAACATATCTATGTCATACACTTCATATAAGGGGTTTTCACTTACTATTTCTTCAATGTCCCTTGGTACAGCTAAATCAAATAATAATAAGTATTTGTTAGGTAACTCCTTTAAGTGAACCACAGTATGAGGAGCCGTTGTACAAGATATAACACAATCCACCTTTTCATAATATTTATGTATGTCGTTAAACGGTATCATTTTCACCCTCGGATCTTCTATATTAGCCTTATGAATATCCCTAACTGCAATATATAGTAAATTTATTTTTCCCTCTAGTATATATTTTGAAGTTAATTCTCCTACCGCTCCATAGCCTAAAATCATAAAATTTTTGTGTCCCCTATCTATTGCTTCTTTAACTACCATAGAAGATGAAGAAACCGGTATCTCACTTATTTTAGATTTATTTCTAAACTTCTTGCCACAAGCGATAGCATTTTCAAAAAGTCTTTGAAGTTCCTTTTTAGTTGATTTTGAACCTTTTGCAGCTTCATAAGCATCCCTAACTTGCCCTAAAATTTGGTCCTCTCCAAGTAATAGTGAATCAAACCCACAGACCACATCCATTAAATGTTGTATTGCTTTTTCTTCCTTATAATTTTCTACACACTTTATTAAAGACCTATCCCAATTTAATGCCTTAAAAATCTTATCAACAATCTCTTCATCCTTAGATTTAAAATATATCTCTGTCCTGTTGCAGGTACTTAAAATAACTGCCTCTTCGCAAATATTTAAAAGTTCCTCTAAGCACTTTCCTTGGCGTTTTGGTATAATTGAGAGTTTTTCTCTAATTTCTATTTTCACATCATGCTTTAGCCCTATAAGTTGTATCATTATATCATCTCCAAAAATACATCACTATTACTAATATTTCATATATACGCATATTTCATATAACATGCATATTATTATTAAATAAAACATTGCCCCATACATTAATTTTATTGTATCTATTATATGTTCTTTCCCCAAATCATTTATTTTGTTTCCTATTGTTGGTTTATACATTTTTTCTCCAAAATATTCATTCGTACCACCTAGTCTAACTCCCATAGCCCCTGCTGCTGCTCCTTCTGGATAAGCACAATTAGGACTTTTATGATTTTTTCTATCTCTTATCATCACTTTTATACTGCAAGCAATATTTCCTCGAACAAGTGGTGATGCCAAACAGATTAAAAATCCTGTTATTCTTGCTGGTATAAAATTAAATACATCGTCTGTTTTAGCTGGAAAGAACCCAATATATTTATATTTTTCATTCATATATCCAAGCATTGAATCCATGGTATTTATGCCCTTATACATCATAGCTAAAGGTGCTCCCCCTAATATTGCATAGAGAATAGGGGCTATAACACCATCTGCTGTATTCTCTGCAATGGTCTCCACATCAGCTCTTACTATTTCATACTCAGTAAGGGTTTTTGTATCTCTCCCTACAAGGTACGATAATTTAACTCTTGCGTCATAAATATTATTATTAACTAAAGAATCATAAACCTTTTTACCTTCTTTATGAAGGCATCTAGCAGCTATTGTTGTCCAAAGCAATATTATATTGAGAATATGGTACAACCAAAAAAACTTATTAGAAATTCTCAAAATTATAAAAGGCACCAAAAAACTAGAAAGTGCTACTATAACTACAATAATTCCGCCAAAAACTTTAATTTGACCATTAGTTTTACATATCGTTCTGCCTAACTTCTCTAATTTAGAAATAAGTTTTCCTATATAAATCACCGGATGTTTAAACCAATATGGATCTCCAATTAATAAGTCTAACATTACCGCTAAAATTAAATCTATTATGTTCGTCTGAAATAGTATTGCCATTTTAATTCCTCACTATCTTATACTGTTATAATTTTTTAAATAGTTGTTAACTGTCCCTAACTTTTTCTTTTTAACTTTTTCTTTTTATTCCTATGATTTTATAGATTGAATCCATGTCTACATTATCTCTAACTATGTCTGCTAGCTTATCTAATTCTTTTTCTCTTAGATTTTCATAAACCTTAGATTTTTTAGGTTCCATAGCTTTTTTTACCCTTAAAGTATTAATCATATGTTCTCTAAACTCTACTCCATCAAAAACTCCATGAATATATGTACCCATAACATTTCCACCTGCATTTATTGCTCCATCAAAGGATGACGTATCAGAACCATTCTTATCATAGATTTCAAAAAGTGGTTTTGCATTATGACCATATTTACAAATTCCCATATGTATTTCGTAACCATAAGTTTCTATACTAGTATCCCTAATGTTAATGCTACGAGCCTTTACTCTTGTAGTTATTTTCTCATCTTCAAATATTGTGTCTACGTCTAAAAGCTTCATACCCTCTGTTTCTTTTGAATTTCCCTCTAAGCCATTAGGGTCACTTAAGCTATTTCCTAACATTTGATAGCCTCCACAAATACCTAATACGTTACCTTCTACACTATATTGCTGAACCGCTTTTGCAAGTCCCGAATTTCTTAAAGAAATTAAATCATCAATAGTATTTTTTGTTCCGGGTATGATAAGGAGGTCTGGCGTGCCCAATTCTCCTTTAGTTGTAACAAATCTAACTGATACATCTTCTTCAGCCTTTAATGCGTCTAAATCCGTAAAATTCGATATATGTGGAAGCTTTATTACAGCAATATCAATAGGTGCAGTAATTTTTTTGTTAAATTCTACTGCACCATCTTCATCTTCGAGTTCCAATCTAAAATAAGGAACTACCCCTGCACATGGAATATGTATAATATCCTCAATCATTGTAAGTCCTGGCTTTAAGATTTCTAAATCTCCTCTAAACTTATTAATAATAGTGGCTTTAACTCTTTTTTTCTCGGCCTCATTAAGCAAAAGCAAAGTCCCTGCTAGTGACGCAAATACTCCACCCTTATCTATATCTCCTGCGAGTATCACAGGTGCATCTATAAGTTCCGCCATTCCCATATTCACTATATCTCTATCTCTTAAATTAATTTCTGCTGGGCTACCTGCTCCTTCCATTACTATAATATCAAACTTCTTCTCTAATTCTTCAAACTGCTTTTTTAACATGTCTTTGAATTCCAATTTCATATTATGATATTCCATAGCTGTACTATTCCCAAAAACCTTTCCATTAACGATAATTTGGCACTTTTTATCCGAGGTAGGTTTTAATAAAATCGGATTCATATATACCTCTGGCTCCAATCCTGCCGCATAGGCTTGAAGCACCTGCGCACGTCCCATTTCTTTCCCATCCAATGTAATATAAGAATTCAATGACATATTCTGTGACTTAAAAGGACATACTGAAAACCCATCTTGCACAAAAATTCTGCAAAGTGCTGTTACTAATATGCTTTTTCCTACTGATGAAGCGGTTCCTTGAACCATTACTTTAGCCATTACTATTTCTCCTTTCTTCCTACTTGTATTCTTCTTTGGCACACAACAAAAAAACAGCAAGCTTGCGCACCTGCTGTTATGTACAAATTTTTCATTGCACTAACTTGAATTCTACAGTTCTTTCCCGCCGAAAGCTTAATATTACTAATTTAGGCAGGTCTCCTGGCTCTTGATACGCTTTCTCTTATCACTTTCCCTTTCAGGTAGTTATAAAAGATTTTCTCTCAATTACAGTAGCGGGGGCTGCTGTGGAATTACACCACATTCCCTTTTCACCTTACTAATCATCTACTAAAGTAACTTAATCCACTTTAGTGGCTGATTAATAAAAGGCACCTAAACAAATCTATTCATTTTTAACTAATATAATTCATAAGTTTCATTTTTAAAATTTTCAATTTAATACATTTCTATGTAATTAAGTTTATAGCATTATGTTAATCCTGTCAATAAATAAGAATCTAAAATGCTTAAGTCTCATATGGTTAAATTCGCTAAATTAATTTTGCTTGTAGAAACATAGCTTGTTTCCCTATTTCTGTGAATTTAGCTTCATATTCTGTAACTACATTATCTTTAAAATCACTCTTATGCAAATCATAGGTCGAAAATAATATTTCAAACCCACACTCTTTGAAATAGTCTACTGATTCTTCGAATAGCTCTGTATCATCTGTTTTGAACCAAACTTCAGATCCCGGTTTTAAGAATTTCTTATAGCTCGTCAAGAACTTAGTATGAGTTAATCTTCTTTTATTATGTCTGTCTTTTGGCCAAGGATTACAAAAATTTATATAAATTCTGCTTATCTCATCTTTTGCAAACACATCATCAATAAGCATAATGTTCATTGGCATAAGACGTACATTTATGTCTTGTGCTCCTTCAATTTCTCTTACTTCTATTACTTTTCTAAGGGCAAATACCAGAACCTCATCTTTTAAATCAATGCCTACAAAATTGATATCAATATCTCTCCTGGACTTTTCTGATATAAATCTACCTTTACCGCAACCTAGTTCTAGATGGATTTCATTATTATTTTTAAATTCTTCATTCCATTTTCCTTTGTGATCATATTGGTCAGTTATTACAATATGACTAGTTTCCAGCTCTGGTCTAGCCCAATATTTTTTTCTTAAGCGCATATGTTTTTCTCCTTACATTTATAATTTTTATGAAATTTACTTTTTATTTAAAACATCCCTGCAATATTTAAAAACTGTTTAAATAACCATAACCCTGGCGCTTGCACGATATAAGTAAAAACTGATTGTCCACCAGGTAATATAGGCAATATTAACACCATAAATATTAAGAATTGATACCTATAAATTGTATCTGGTAAATTGTAAAAAAACTTTGGGAACAAATCTCTAACTATATGAGATCCATCAAATCCCGGTATTGGCACTAAATTAAGAAAAAACAAAATACAATTTAGGTACCCTGTAATTATTAAAATTTGGCTAATAATAGTATATAATCCACCATGAATTGGTGGAAATTTCGAAAATAACACAGTAAGAATTGCAAATACAAACCCTAGAATTAGATTAGCAATTGGGCCTGCAACTGAAACTTTCAAATCATCCTTATAATAGTTTTTAAATGCACTAGGATTTGTCTGAACAGGCTTTGCCCAACCAAACCCTACTAATATAATCATAAGAAATCCCATTGGATCTATATGTGCGATTGGATTCAGCGTAAGTCTCCCTTGAAATCGTGGAGTTTTGTCTCCTAACCTATCTGCTACGATAGCATGCGCATACTCATGAAAAGTAAATGCTAATAAAATTGCCGGTATCATCAAAATCTTATTTAATATTTGTTGTGTATCCAAATTTATTCCTCCTTATATTCCTACATGGTAGGCAATGTTAATCGCTACTCACCTTGTTAATGCATCTTTGACTTGTTATTTTTTAAGATGTCTAATATACCTATTATAACAAAGTTTATTGTTATTTTGAATTGAATATTCTTAAAATAAAATAATATACCACCACAACTATATATCACCACAACTATATCCTTATGAATTAACTTATATTTTCAGATTATAGAAAAAACCTTATCTTAAAAAGATAAGGTCTTAAATAAAACACCATAGTATCGACTACTTAAAAAGAACAAAAGATACTTCTTTATTATTAACCAATGATACTATTCCCTTAGTATACAATTGCAATAATTCTCCTTTATAGCTAGTTTCAGTTCCAGAACTAACATCTTTTATTACAGCTTTCATTGCATCATTTTGATAGACCTTACCAAGAGATGTAACGAATAAATCATTTTTTTTAGAAGGTTTTTGTAAATCAATCACTTTCCAATTTTCAGTATTTTCTAATGTTTTCCCATAATAAATTTTGCTTACCAAATTATCTTTTAATTCTCCAAGATACACATTGTCATCATCATCAGTCCCAATTAAAGTAAGTTTTTCTACACCTTTAATATTTATAGGTTCCTCAAGACTGGTAGAATACATTTTATTATAGACTAATCCCTCGTACACCAAATTATCTTCATGGCGCGCTAATGCCATATTACTCACACTCTTTGGTATTGTATCAATCTTTGTAATCTCTTCCTCTCTGTCACTTCTATAGTCTCTGTCAATTCTATATATACTACTGCTCTCACCTTCATTTAAAACCTGTATATAAGTAACACCTGTTAAAATTGATACTTGAATATCTTCTACTTCATCATTTGTACCAGTATATGCTAATTTTCCTATCTTTACTTTTTCACCTTTTGCTACGTCATAAGAATACAATACTAAATTACTAGACTCATCATCACTTTTCTCTACTAAAAGCATTCTATTTCTATCTGGAAGCCATTTATAAAAAGAAATTTTGCTTCCATCTTCCGCCTCTATATTTTTAACGCTTCCATCCTTACAGTTAGCAATTTTTAATTCTTCATTCTCATAATAGCATAAATGTTTAGCATCATAGGATGCTAATATATTTTCTACGTTTGCTGGCAATGTAATATCAATATTTTTTAATTTATCGCTTTTATTTTCAACAATTTTTTCCGTAACCATTTTTGAATCAGTAGCTAAAAAATAATGATCTATATAAAATAAACCTAAACATTGCATGGATAACGAAAATATTATCCATATACTTATTCTTTTCTTCCAGCTCATAGTTTCTTCTCCTTTAATTTAAAATGTACTATGCTCAAATTTCACTTCATTGCCTACTCTCCACATAAATAATTGAAGGTATAGATCTTTCTCCATAGCTATCGCTAGGATTGTTTATAATTTCATCATCATAAAACAATGTAGAAGAAGAACCTCCATCTAAGTTAGTAGCATTATAAGCCCCATAATCATACAATATATCTTGCACCTCTCTTAAATTAGCACCTAAACTACCTATCTGTCTACCATCAATAACTAATAATATTATTGCACCATCTTTCCTTTGTCCAATAGCTGTTCTAGGTGCTATCCCCTGACGTCCGTCACCCGTATTTATAGTTTTATGTCCATTAACTATAAGTGCCGGACCAAAAGATACTGCTTCCATCACTTCAAGCTCTTTCATTTCTTTAATTGAATGAGCTCCAACTAATAAATTTCCTGATTTAGTAAATGCTACAACCTCTGTTTTTTCATTTTCATTTTTTATATCATTAAAAATTTCTTTACCATTAGACATTATAATTCCTGTTGGATTTGCTCCCGTTCCTGTCCATTTTTTGTCACCAGCTTTATCTGTAAACGCGCCAGCATTAACCGCTGCAATTGCATTATTATTTTTTGCAATATCACTAGTTAATTGCCCTTCTTCGCCGAGCTTACTACTATACCCTACTTTTAATCTAGTCGCGTCACTGATTACTAACACATGCCCTTTATATTTTGTCCCTTTAATATCATATCTTTCAATACTATTATCATCTTTATTTTCTATATTTACGCCATCCGAGTTATTTTGAGCTATAGTTTCCACTACTTGGTCCTTCATAATTTCTTTTATTTTTTCATCGGATAAAAATGATGTTGCTAGCCATTGTAATGTAAGAGTGGTCATTGCTGCGCCTACCACTGTAGTCTTTACATTTTTAAACGGACCATAATAAATCATAAATGGGCCTGTAATAGCTGTAAAAGTTAATTCAAATATTATAAAAAATAAAACAAGCGTGCTTTGACTTCTTTTCTTTCTCTTCCCACATTTTTCTATTTTTTTCATCTTTCCCATCCTTTTCTTTATTATGTACTATCATATTATACAATAAAACTATATATTTTAACACATCTTTTAAATGTAATTTTTGTGAATATAAATATCATATGATAAATTAATACAAAAGAGAGTATAAATTTTTATACTCTCTCCTATAGAATTAAATTTTTATAATTTTTTAGAGCCTTCGTATGCTAGGGGCGACCTCTCACATTCATCATATTTCAAAGTTACTTGATAACACAAGTCACTACCCTTCATTTTTTCAGATGCATAACACAAACCATTTGACCTTGAATCAAGAAAAGGATGATCTATTTGTTCTGGGTCACCTATAAGAATCAACTTAGTTCCCTCTCCAACTCTAGTTATTATTGCTTTAACTTGTTTCGGCGACAAATTTTGTGCCTCATCTATAATTACCCAATTTTTAACTATGGACCTTCCTCTAAGATAAGCAACAGCTTCAGTAGTTATAATTCTCCTATCAAACAAGTCATTTATTTTATCTAATAGTTGCTTCTCATTTTTGTAACGTTCTTTTTCATCAGATTCCACAAGTATCTCTAAATTATCAAATATCGGCCTCATGAATGGCGATATTTTTTCTTGTTCTGTACCAGGTAAAAACCCTATTTCCTCATCCATAGTAACATTGGGTCTGCAAATTAAAATCCTTCTATAATGTTCATTACTATCCTGTAATATTTTTTGAAGTCCTACCGCTAATGAAAATAATGTTTTAGCTGTTCCTGCAGGTCCTTTTATAATTACGAGTGGTGCTTTTACTGAGTCAGCGCTTAAAGCTTCCAGCATAAATTTCTGACCTACATTTCTTGGCGAAACTCCTGAAGGTTTACTTTCCTTATTATAAAGAGGTACTACATTTTTACCATCATATCTAGCGAGTGCCGTTTGTTTAGGATTTTCCATTGAATGAATTATTAAAAATTGATTTGTGTATAAAAATGGAGTGGTATATTCTTCTGTTTCCTCATCATATTTAAGTAAGGCACCAACTTCCAAATTTTTTTTACTGAAAAACTCCTGAAGCTTTTCTGGAGATACAAATACCTCCATTCTTCCTGTATACTGATTATCATACTCCGGTACAAATTTTTCATAAAAATCTTCTACATTAATATCTACGGCATCTGCCTTTATTCGTTGGAAAATGTCTTTGGTTATTAACCATACATCCTCGCCTTGCTCTTTAAGCCCTTTACATACCTGCAATATTCTATTGTCAGCTTTTTCTTTATTCCAAGAATCAGGAATTTTGGTATCATAATGATTCATTTCTACTCTAAGTCTTCCTCCACTTGTTAAATCAATACCCTCATTTAGTTTCCCCTGCTTCCTAAGTTTATCAATAAGTCTAGCCGCATATCTAGCATTAGCCCCTAAATCACTTTTATCTTTCTTAAAACTATCTAATTCCTCGAGTACCACTTCAGGTATTATTACATCATTATCTCCAAAAGATAATATGGCGCTTGGTGAATACAAAATAACATTTGTATCTAGTACATAGGTTTTTTTCAAAATGTCAGCTCCCCCTTTCTCTATTACTAATATATGTTACTTATCCTATAAATGAATTAAAAATAAAATAAAATTTAAAATTCCTATTAATTCTAAATATAGTATATTATTTTTTTTGACAAGTAATAGTTTTTATTATATAATAAAACCTACAACAGATTTGATAACATTATAGGATGGTGTATATGGATAACATTACAACAATTTTTAAAGAGAAGAAATTAAAACTTACACCTCAACGGATTGCTGTTTATAAATATTTGCAATCAACTAAAGAGCATCCTTCTGCAGAAGTGATTTACAAAGCTCTGCAACCAACGTATCCTACTATGAGTTTAGCTACGGTTTATAAAGCATTGAAAACTCTTATAGAAGTTAAATTAATAATTGAACTTAATGTAGGTGAGGGTAACTTTAGATATGATGGCAATGTGTCTTCACATCCTCACATACATTGCATAAGTTGTGGCAGGGTTGATGACATAGAAGGCATACGTTTTTCAAATATACGCGAAGATGTAAAACAGCATACTAGCTATGAAGTTTTAGAGAGTAAAGTATATTTTTATGGTTTATGTGAAAATTGCAAAATAATTAAATAAAGAAAGAAGTATGAAATTAAATTCATACTTCTTTCTTTATTTACCAAATCATTTATAACTTTCTTTTAATAACTCTTCCCATTCTTTAGAGCTATAACCACCACCTAAAATCTTTTTCAAAGCTAAAAGTACATTGTTTTTGAGTTTATCAGGTACATTATATAATATAGGTATATTATTATCATTAGCTTTATATATATGTTGAACCATTATTTTACCAATACCTGTGACTTTATTATTTGCGATTTTATTTCCACTTATAATTCCTTTCTGCACAATTCTTTCTTGAACCTCATCACTGTAAATATATTTAATAAACGCATCGGCATTATCGCCATTCTTTGCATTTACAGGAACACTTAATAAAGAATTAATTATAATAGGCCCATTAGACCCATACTTTGAATTATTCTCGTAATCTCCTATTATGCCTATATTACTTCCATTAAGTTTAGAATTATAATAAGAAATACATACTAATAATGGAGAATCACCATTATTAAAACCCGTAATATTTTGTTCATTACCTAATTCAAAAGAGTCCTTAGTAATTCCATTATTTTTTGTTAAAGAATCAAATTCTTTAAATATTCCCTGTACATCTTTCAATTTTTTATAAGATTCCTCACCACTATCATATTTTTCCTCAACGTCATGAATACTTATGCTCTTGCTAGCTATTAATGAAAATAGAAATCCACTCGCATCTACATCTCCCGTTAACACTACAGGAGTTTTCATACCCTTACCATTAATTTGCTTTAGCACATTTAACCATTGTTCTAAATTATTAGGGTTAGATATTTTTAGTTTCTCAAGATTCGCTTTATTATATAGTAGCTCAATAGAATATGGCACAACCCCTATTCCATAGTATTTATCTCCTACTCTACCATAAGAACTCATAATATTATAGTATCTATTATTTATAGTATTATCATCATAAGAATCTTTCATATCACTCAAAACTCCATTTTTACTAAGTTCAATAAGTTTATTCCTATTAGTAAAAATCACATCAATTTCTGTTCCTAAATTAATGGTCTCCATGATATCACTTTTATCACCTAGTGCATCATTTAGTTTTACTTCAACATCAGGGTTGTTCTTTTTAAAATCATCAATTAAAAGCTTAATTACTTTTGAAGAAGACTCATCAGTTGTGTCTAAAAATATATTTAATTTTTTTTCTTTTTCATCCATTTTGCATGATGAAAAGCTAAACACCATAGTTAAAACTATAAGAACGCAACATAAATTTTTTAATGATTTTTTCATAAGTTCACCTCACTTTATTAATAAGTGCACTCTCGGAAACTCTTAAGGTACTGCTAACTCTTGATTCATTTTGCTCAAAAATCAACTTCACCTCAAAAATTCGTGGTGCCTCATATTGTACGAATAACCTAGAAAATTTAAGCTATTCGTATTACTTTTAATCTTTTTTACTTAAACATTGTGAAATAAGACTTGACAGCTAGTAAAAATTCGCAAAATTAAATATGTATATTTTTTTACATTATTTCATTTGCGAGGAGTGTTTTTATGTTAACTGTTAAGGTTTCTCATTCTCAATATCAATATTTTCTTGAAACATTTTTAGAAAAATTCTATATTCAAACCAATCAACAAATCACTTTGTTTGAGCGTAGTTCACAAATAACTAAAATCTGGTCTACCGACCTAACCGGAATTGTCCCTCTAATAGAAAGTACTTACTCTAAATCTAATCAAGGGGCTCCGCCCAAAGATGCGGTAGCATTACTCAGGTCACTTATTATCATGGCTTATTGTAAAGAAACTAGTATATCATCTTGGGTAAAAACATTACGTTCAGACCCTTTCTATTCAATTTTATCTGGCTTTATACCCGCTTGCTATTCAGACTCTAAAGCCGAAGGCATACATGTTGACCGAATTCCTGGTGTAGGTACTTTTTATGATTTTATGGATAGGCTGATTCATAAGGATAAGATCCTTAATAAATCCAAACTGCGTAAAATTAAACGTAAACCACGTAAAAAACAAAAGAAAAACCAAAAGATGAATAACTCCAAGTCTGGTGTAGTTGACCGTTTAGTTAAAAGAATCTTAAAATATGATAATTCAAAGCTCCTTGACAGAAGCGAATCCAAAATGAACAACATACTTAAAGAATTATTTGTTATTCCTTCTTTATCAATGGGTATTTTGGGCGATCCTTCTAAACTAAATATTGCTGGCGACGGAACCTGTATGCCAACACAGGCTTCGCCTTACGGTAAAAAAGTTTGTGATTGCAAACTTAAACCAGGAGAACATTGTGACTGTTATCGAAAGTTTACCGACCCCAGTGCTAGCTGGGGTTGGGATAGCTTTAATGAACATTATTACTATGGTCATACCTATCACGGATTTACTGCCTGTGATAGCTTTTACAGCCTACCTATCCATATTAAATTTGTTAGCGCGGCACGCCATGATGCTGTTACTGGCGTTTATGCACTTAAAGAACTTGTGGATTTATATCCTGAAATTAAATTTCATTCTGTAGCCTTAGATTCTGCTTATGATGCTAATGCTTTTTATCTTTTATGCATGCATTATGGAATAAATCCTATTATTGATTTAAATTCACGTTCTTCAAAACCTTCATCAAATAGTGAATTTGTTAAACTTGATAAGAATGCTATTCCACACGGAACTGTTTGTGGACATCAGCTTCGTAATTGGGGAATTATTAGTAAACAATATAGACATAAATGGTTATTCCCAGTTCAATGTGAAAACTGTGAAAAATGTCCTATGAAAAGCAATAAATCTTATTACACTAAAACATTAGACAACCCAAGGTATTTCACTCCAATATTAAGAGGTTCAAAACAATGGAAATCTCTTTATAAAAGACGTTCAACTACTGAAAGATGTTGGGATAGAATAAATAACAATTTTCATGCTGAAGATGCAATTATTTATTCTGTTGGGTGTAGAATAACAAGGGTATTTCTTGGTGCATTTTGCTGTTTCATAGATGCTTGGGCATCAGAAAGATTAATAGCCCTTGCCGATATTTTCCCAACTCTTAAAAATATAGCTGCGTAATTTAAAATAAATTTCAATTCAATAACCAGCCTACGGCTTTTTTAAAATAGTGTATAAAAAAGTCTTTTTGTCATGTCCGTAATTAATTCAAATATAACTTTTCATTCAAATAAGCACTTTTAATACTTAAATATGGAAATTGTTAATTATTGTTTTCCGACTATACTATTAATAAATATGAATCTTTTTTAAATTTATTTAATATAAATTAATTAAACATACAATTGTTACATATAATTTAGAGGGGGGTGTAATATATGAAATTACAGATACTATTTTTTAAGAAGAAAATTGTCTATTATACTTTAGCAATTATTACCTTTACCATAATGCTTACATTTTTTTTGTTTTTCAGAAAATGTTCAATAAGTACGTTTAATGTTGTTAATGAAAACAAAATGATGCAAGCTGATCTAACAGCAGATGGGAATAAGGATATTCTCTACATAAAAACAGATGCAGATAAATATTATATCCAAATAAATTCAGAATCTAAAAGTTATTACCTAGAGCCTTCTAAAAAAAGTAACACAGTGGGAAATTATTATTCACAGTGGCCGATGCGACTTACTTTAATGGACATATCTAGAAATAATATACCTGAAATATTTACTCAAGCATCAGTAAAGGATAAGGCTATTCAGCATGTATTTCTTTGGACCGGAGAAAAATTTGATGATATATTTTGCAGCACAAACAATATTTTAGGTTTTATAGATAGTAAAAATAATAAAACTCCTAAAGTTATATCTGGAAATATTAAAGATGGTGAAATGAACTTAGTCAGTTATATTTTCATTAAAAATAATTTAAAGTCTTTTAACTATAATTATGCCGATAATTATATGGGTAAAAACACCATGTTAGGTTTTGTAAATCTGATGGAAAGCTTTCCATTATCAGAATTAAATATGTCAAAAGAACTTTTCGCACCTTATTTAAATGGTAATGATATTTCACTATTAGGCGATTTATCAAGCCAAAAAATACATTTTACTTTTCAAGATGCCGTTTTCAAAGATTATAATTGGGACAAAGACGGTAATGCCAGTGAAATTCTATGGACATTAAATTTTAAAGGAACTAATACAAATGATTTAAAAGAAACAAAAAACTATACTATAGACCTAATTGTAAAGCTTATACCTAATGAGAATAAAGTTTCTATCTTCAAAATCAGCTCTGTAACTCTTAAGTAATAAAGCGATATTATTAAGATATACACAATTATAAAAGGGACCGTATTATCGGTCCCAAGGGGGATGGGGGGTTACGCATAAAATAATTATTTTATGCTAATGGAGATTTCAACTCCGATTACATTTATAATATTACCCTTTTTACGGAGTTTTATTCATTATAAAATATATTTAAATTTTTTATATAAAACACACATTTATTTGTAGAAATTCTAATGTCTTGAGGTATCATTTTCCTCTACGATTTTATTGAGCACTTCAATTTTTTTATCATCTACTAGATGAGCTAATATAAAAATAAGCTGTTCCTTATCCTCATCCTCTAAGAATTGTAAAATGCTATGTGTACTTTCTTTAGGACTCGTATGTTTAAATTCAACATCGTTACTTTCAAAAGAATCATTATTCGATATGGAATTCATAATATCATCAAGATTTGGATTGTTTAAGTCTAGATTATTTAAATCTATTCCAGATAGCATATTTGAAATTTCGCTTAAATCTATACCACCCATACCTGAAAATATATTTGATAACATGTTATCTTGCCCATCTTCATTTGAATTTACTAAATCATTATTCTCATTAAGATCATTGTTTTTTTCATTACTATTACTATTACCATTATTACGATTACTATTATTACTATTATTATTTTTATTATTTTTATTATTTTTATTTTGATTATTTTGATTATTATTACTATTATTACTATTATTACTATTTTGATTGTTATTATTATTTTTTGCTGAATTCGATGTTGAATTTACATTTCCTGAATAACTATCCGCTGAGTTGCCCCGCATGTTATTACCTTGCCCTCCTAAACTGTCCATCAAATTTCCTAATATATTATTGTCTTGTCCGCCTAAACTGCCAATTAAATTTCCTAGCATATTATTGTCTTGGCCACCTAACCCAGAAATTAACCCTTCAAGCATATTATTGCCCCCACCATTATTTCCTCCAAGAAAGCTAGTTAATAATCCCATCAAAGGATTTGCAGAATTTCCATTAATCATTTGTGCTAATGGGTTATTGCCAGAATTGTTATTATTATTATTATTGTTGCCGTTATTGTTATTATTGTTGCCGTTATTATTACTGTCATTGTTATTATTTGCATTATTGTTATTATTTTCATTATTCATATTATTTCTATCGTGTTTATGATGTTTTGACATATTTATCACCTCATTTATAAATGGGAGAGCATAAGCTCTCCCTGATTTTTAGAATTAACAACAACATCCTCTCGCTGGTGTTTCAACATTTCTACCTTTACAACAACAACAAACTATGAATATCAATATTAGCAAGAAAGCATTTTTGTTTTCAAGTAGACATGTTCTTTGAAGTATAATTAAGAGTATTAACGCACAACATGGATTTGTACATATACTTGAAAACTGATTTCCATTTCTACATCCACATTCTGATGTTCTATCACAACATCTTCTTACACGACGTCTTCTTTTTGACATATAAAACTCCCCTTCCTGGGCCATGTTTTAATGCACTATTTATTTTAACTCAAGTTAATTAATAATTTAATTTATCTATTTGTGCAATTATAATTATTTATCTAACAATCTTCATCACAGTTATCTAGATTTATAAAATTATTTGTGCATCCTCTGCCTTGTCTACCATTATTGCCACCACATGCGAATATAAGAATTAAGATTATTATCCAGCAACATGCACCGCCGCCGCCGAATCCGCCACATCCGCCACCAAATCCACCAAATCCGCCAAATCCACCTCTACTACTTGAGCCACATCTGCAAAGTTCCTTGCAGTGTTTAGGATCGCATCCGCAGACAGTTCCACACTCTTGTCCTTGACCCCATCCTCCGCATAAGCATAATAGAATAATGATCCAAATTATTGAGCTTCTTCCGCCTCCAAAGCCACCACAGCCGCCACCAAAGCCGCGTCCACAGTCACAATCGCCTCTGTTGTTACAGTTGCCACCTCCGATGCCACAGTTGCCACCACCTAAATTTCCTTTGCCACTACTCAAGCCACTTAATAAGCTATTCATATCCATTTACTTGCCTCCTTATTGTTGTTTTACCTTTTAAAATCTTTTTCTTTGGTTCTAATATATACTATTCTTGTAGAAATAAATTGACACAGATTTTCAAATTAAATCATCTTTTTCCATGTGCTTAAATCATTACCTGCGGCGCTGTATATTTTTTACACATGCTAAAGGCAAAAAAAAATAGACCTCATTACTTTATGCACAAAGTACTAGTTTGCACGCCGTAATGTAGGTCTCTTTTATTTTTTATTCTTCTATGTGATCATCTTTAAACATGTTTCCTAGTAACTCTTTTACACCTATTTTCTTTAGTGAGGAAATATTAATAATTTCCTCATTCGCCTCAAGAGCAAATGTTTCCCTTATCAGCTTATTATTTTTTACAAGTTCTGCTCTATTTAACTTATCTTTTTTTGTTGCCACTATTACAACTTCATAACCAAAATGTTTAATCCATCCGTACATTAGAAGATCATCTTTAGTTGGCTTACGTCTACAATCCACAAGTAACGCTACCTTTTGAAGTTGTGGTCTACGAATTAGGTAGTCCTCCATCATCTTACCCCATTTAGCTTGTTCAGTTTTTGATACTTTTGCATATCCGTAACCTGGTAAATCAACAAAATAAAAGCTATTGTTTATTAAAAAAAAGTTTATAAGTCTAGTTTTTCCAGGTGTTCCACTAACTTTAACCAGCTTTCGTCTATTGGTTAAAGTATTTATTAAAGAAGACTTTCCTACGTTGGACCTACCAACGAAAGCATACTCTACCATATTATCTGTAGGATACTGGTTAGGTTTTACTGCTGAAATTATGAATTCAGATTGTTTTATCTCCATTATATATCTCTCCAATTAATGCATTTTCAAGCACATGTTCTACTTTACTTGCAATTATAAATTTTAGTTTATTTTTAATACCATTTGGTATTTTTTGTATGTCTTTTTCATTATTTTTAGGTATTATAATTGTATCAATTCCTGCCCTATAAGCAGCTAGCGATTTTTCCTTAAGCCCACCAATAGGCAGCACTCTTCCTGTAAGTGTAATCTCCCCTGTCATCGCTACATTATGTCTTACTTTTTTGTTAGTTAAGGCAGATACCATTGCAGTTATCATAGTTACCCCGGCCGATGGTCCATCTTTAGGCACCGCTCCCTCTGGTACATGAATATGAATATCTTTATTTTTATAAAAATCTTTATCAATATTATATTTGGCTGCATTAGCTCTAACATAGCTGTATCCAGCTTTAGCAGATTCTTTCATAACATCTCCTAATTGACCGGTAAGTTGAAGCTTACCAGTTCCATCCATAGCACTTACCTCTACATGCAAGATAACCCCACCAACCTCTGTCCACGCAAGGCCTGTTACAACTCCTACTCCATCTTCCTCGTCAGCTTTATCATAGGTATATAAAACTGGACCTAAATATCGTTTAACATGTGAAGTTGTAACATTAACATTTTCCTTACCCTTTTCTACCGTTTCAGTTATTGCCTTTCTTATAATTGAGGCAATTTTTCTTTCAAGATTTCTAACCCCTGATTCCCTAGTATAATTTTCGATAATGCAATTCACCGAAGAATCGGAAAAAGTTATTTTATCATCATCCATATTATGTTCTTTTAACATCTTTGGAATAATGTGATTTTTAGCGATATGGAATTTTTCTTCTGAAGTGTAGCCTGACACCTCAATAACTTCCATTCTATCTAGTAATGGTCTTGGAATGGTATCTAATTTATTTGCAGTAGTTATAAATAAAACTTTCGATAAATCAAAGTCTAATTCTAGGTAATGATCCCTAAAAGTTGCATTTTGTTCACTATCCAAAACTTCTAAAAGCGCATCTGCCGGGTCACCCTTAGAATCACTGCTCATTTTATCAATTTCATCTAATAAGAATAATGGATTTCTATATCCGGCTTGTTTCATGGCATATATAATTCTACCTGGAATTGCTCCCACGTAAGTTTTTCTATGTCCTCTTATTTCAGCCTCATCTTTTACTCCACCAAGTGACATTCTAACAAAATTTCTATTTAATGCATTAGCAACAGACTTCGCTATAGATGTTTTTCCAACTCCTGGTGGACCTACCAAACAAAGTATAGGTCCCTTAAGCGTATTGCTGATTTTTTTAACTGCTAAATATTCTATTATTCTTTCCTTAACATCCTCGAGCCCATAATGTTCCGCTTTAAAAACCTCTCTAGCCTTGTTAATATCAATGGTATCTTTAGTCACTTTATTAAAGGGTAGCGCTAATATCCAATCTAAATAGGCTTTTGTTACTCCACTTTCAGAAGAATAATTCCCTGAACTTTTCAATCTATTTAGTTCATAAATTGCTTTTTCTTTTGCCTCTTTAGGAAGCTTTGCCTTTTTTATTTTATTTTCATATTCTGCTATTTCTCTCTTATCTTCGTCATCTTCTCCTAATTCTTCTTGTATAGCTTTCATTTGTTCTCTTAGGTAATATTCCTTTTGGATTTTATCAATTCTACCTTTAACCTTGGTTCCAATCTTCTTTTCTATTTTTAATACTTCAACCTCATTTTTTAATATAAATAACAATTTTTCTAATCTTTTAATAACTTCTACTGTTTCAAGCAATTCTTGTTTTGTCTCTGGCTTTAGTATTAAATATGAGCTTACCATATCACAATATCTTCCTGGTTCTTCCGTCTCTTCTAAACTGAATAAAGCATCTGGGAAGTTGTTAACTGATAGATTTATGTATTCTTCAAAGGCTTTATCTATACTTCTAATGTATGCCTTACATTCCTTATTATCTTCATACAGTTCATCTTCAATAATTTCTACTTCCACCCGTACAAAAGGTTCCTTCTCTTTGTACTCAAGAATCTTACCTCTCTTCATTCCCTCAACTAGTACCCTAATTGCATCTCCTGGCAACTTTAATATTTGTTTTACATTACAAATAGTACCAATATTATATATATCCTTCTCTTCTGGTTCTTCAATTTTTGATACTTTCTGTGAACCCAGAAAAATCTCTTGATTATTTAGCATAGCATCCTCTAATGCAAGTATAGATTTTTCCCTACCAACATCAAAGTGCAATACCATATATGGAAATATATTCATGCCTCTTAACGGAATTAACGGAAGAAGTTTTGTACTTTTATCCATTTTTCTCCCTCTTTTCTATATTATATTAATTTTTCTCTATTAATGTAAAATCAAACTTCTACTTTACAAAGAATAGATATCACAAACTATAAATACTTGCTCATTATATTTTTATGCTTTTATATTTCGACTACTATAGTATACCTATAATACAATTATTTTTCAATACTACAAAGTTTAAAATAAAAAAGGTAATCTACTATAATTAAATAGTGATCACCTTTTTTTTTAAAATATGATTTATCCTTTTAATGATTCAGCTGCTATAACATCCACATCTTTCTCAAATGCAATTGAAATATTTTTAGGATTCTCCTGAAGTAACGCCTCACGAATTACCTCACTAATATTACTCACTGGTATAATCTTAATATTTTCGATACTTTTAAAACTATCTTGCCAATTATCCCTCGGAATAATAACTCTTGTGGCACCTGCTTTTTTTGCAGCAGCAATTTTAGCATTGACACCGCCTATCGGCTTTACATTACCATGAATTGATATCTCTCCTGTCATTGCAACCATATTATCAACTGGCACACCTTTTATTGCACTATATATTGCAGTTGTTATGCTAACCCCGGCTGATGGGCCATCTACAGGGGATCCACCTGGAAAGTTTACATGAATATCATAATCATCACAATCTATATCAAAATATTTTTCGAGTACCGTAACCACATTTTCTACTGATGATCTCGCAGTACTTTTTCTTTTCAATTTTTTATTGCTACTACTTATTTCTTCTTCTTCAATAATTCCTGTAATTTTAAGAACACCTTTTCTAAGCTTTATTTTTTTTGCACTAGCTTCAATTTCCATTACCGCTCCTATATTAGATCCGTAAACCGCAAGCCCGTTTACATATCCAATTTGTGGTTTATCGGATATCATATTTTCGAACCTTGGGGAGTACTGACCATTTTCTATAACCCACTCAACATCCTCAACACTTACTTCATCTCTATCATCGTTAATAGCCATACCACTAGCTAACTGAATTAAATTAACAGTATCACGTCCATTGCTAGAGTATTTACCAACAAGCTTTAATGCTTTTTCACATATTTTAAGACCTATTTTATTTATTGAATTTTCAGCAATTGTTTGTAATTCTTCTGGTAGTAATGCCCTAAAAAATATCTCTATGCACCTTGACCTTATTGCAGGCATTATTTCTTCTGGATTACGTGTAGTTGCACCTATAAGTCTAAAATCAGCTGGAAGCCCTTCATCAAATACTTCTTTTATATAAAGCGGCATGTTAGGATCTTCTCCATTATAATAAGCACTATCTAAAAATACTTTTCTATCTTCTAATACTTTAAGGAGTTTATTCATTTCTATAGGATGTAGCTCTCCAATTTCATCAACAAATAGAATTCCGCCATGTGCTTTTGTAACCGCTCCAGGCTTTGGTTGAGGTACTCCAGCCGCTCCGAGTGGTCCGGCTCCTTGGTAAATGGGATCGTGAACGGATCCAATAAGCGGATCTGCAATCCCCCTTTCATCAAATCTAACAGTTGTTCCATCTATTTCTACAAACTTAGAACATTCATTAAATGGAGATCGTTCTCTTTTTTTAGCGTCTTCAAGTACTAATCTAGCAGCCGCTGTTTTTCCTACTCCAGGTGGCCCATAAATTATGACATGTTGAGGATTAGGTCCGCATATCGCTGCTTGCAGTGCCTTAATTCCTTTTTCTTGTCCTATAACCTCCTCGAATCTTGTCGGTCTGCTTTTTTCAGTAAGTGGTTCTGTAAGGCTTATGCTTTTCATTTTTCTTAAATTTTCCATTTCTTTTTTGTTTCCTTTATTAACAACCACCTTACTACTTTGCTGACTTTTTAATGCATTAAAAAAATATAATCCAATAACTATTGTAAAAAAAAGTTGTATTGCCATAAGAAGTTTCATTGTCATATTATTTAAAGTTTAATATTTAATATATTAAACTAATCCTCCTTTCTCATATTAAATTTGCATATTTTAGTAAATATTGCATCATTTATATTATGGTCAAGAAATGAATAATATATTCTTCTTATTCCATATATTATCCAAATTTTTAAATTTTATAATTTCCTCAAAATAAAAAAAAGACAGATATATAATCCGTCTTTTTTCTACATTAATATTACACCTGCGTAGGTGATGATTTAGTCTTAGTTTACTATGCTGTTTCTGGGCCTTTTTTAGTTTTAATTTTCTGTGCAATCTTTAATTTTTCTCTTTTTCCACTTTCAGCTAAGACTAATTGTGGGTTTCTAGTTCTAATAGTATCCTCATTAACTATTACTTTAGATACTTGTTCATTAGATGGAATATCAAACATAATTTCCTTCATTGTATCTTCTATAATAGATCTAAGTCCACGAGCTCCAGTTTTTCTTTTGATAGCTTCTTTAGCTATAGCTTTTAACGCTTCTTCTTCAAACTCTAATTCTACGTTATCCATCTCAAACAATTTCTTATATTGTTTAATGAGCGCATTTTTAGGTTCACTAAGAATTTTAACTAATGCTTCTTCATCTAAAGCTTCAAGAGTAACTACTATCGGAAGCCTTCCTACAAACTCTGGAATTAATCCAAATTTCAATAAATCTCCTGGCATTATAAATTTCAACATTTCTCCTACATTTGCTTCTTCTTTTGATCTTATTTCAGCTCCGAAACCAACAGATGTAGTTCTAGTTCTTTTTTCTATAATTTTATCAAGTCCATCAAATGCTCCTCCACAGATAAATAAAATATTTGATGTATTTATCTGAATAAACTCTTGATGAGGATGCTTTCTTCCACCTTGTGGTGGAACTGATGCTGTAGTGCCTTCTAATATTTTAAGTAACGCCTGTTGAACGCCTTCTCCAGATACATCCCTAGTTATAGAAGGATTTTCAGATTTTCTAGCTACCTTATCTATTTCATCTATATAGATAATACCTTTTTCTGCTTTTTCTACATCATAATCAGCATTTTGTATTAATTTAAGTAAGATGTTTTCTACATCTTCTCCTACATATCCTGCTTCAGTAAGTGTAGTTGCATCGGCTATTGCAAAAGGTACATTTAAATATTTTGCTAATGTTTGAGCTAGTAAAGTCTTACCACTTCCTGTAGGTCCAAGTAATAATATATTACTTTTTTGAAGTTCAACATCACCTTCATTAACATTTGAATTTATTCTTTTGTAATGATTGTATACTGCTACAGCCAAAGATTTTTTAGCGGTATTTTGCCCAACTACGTACTCATCTATATATTTTTTTATTTCTGCAGGTTTTGGTAATGACCCTAGGTCTAGTTCAACATCCCCCTGGAATTCATCTACAATTATTTCAGAACATAATTCTATACACTCATCACAAATATACACTCCTGGTCCTGCAATTAATCTTCTAACTTGTTCTTGGGTTTTACCACAAAAAGAACATTTAAGTTGTTTTTTTTCATCAAACTTTGTCATATTTTCACCTCAACTAACCTTATTTCGTTTAATGTTATTTCTTTTTAGATATAACTTCATCTATTAATCCATACTCCATAGCTTCTTGTGCACTCATGAAGTAATCTCTTTCAACATCATGTTGAATTTTTTCAATTGATTGTCCAGTTCTTTCACTATAGATTTTATTTAGTGTATCTTTAGTTTTCATAATTCTTTTTGCGTGAATATCAATATCAGTTGCCTGACCTTGGAACCCACCTAAAGGCTGATGTATAAGTATTTCGCTATTAGGTAATGCAAATCTTTTTCCCTTTTCACCAGCATTTAATAAGAACGATCCCATGGATGCTGCCATACCAATACAAATAGTTGAAACTTGTGGTTTTATATATTGCATTGTGTCATAAATAGCCATCCCTGCTGTAATTGATCCACCTGGACTATTTATATATAAATAAATGTCTTTATCAGGGTCTTCCGACTCTAAATACAATAACTGAGCAACAACTAAACTAGCAGTGACATCATTTACCTCTTCTCCTAGGAAAATTATTCTATCATTTAATAATCTCGAATAAATATCATAGGATCTTTCGCCCCTATTAGTTTGTTCAACAACCATTGGCACTAAACTCATATAATTCACTCCTTTACTCTAATAATAGTACTGTTTAACTAGGTAATCTATTCCTTAATTCTATCCCAAGTAATTATTTTTTAATCAATTAATTTTATCCTGTATTTAAAATTAATTGCCAGAGAAATATCTGGCAATTAATTCTAGTATAAATTATGCAGTAACTTTTGCACTATCAACTAACATATCTATTACTTTTTCATTTACAACATCAATTTGTAGATATTGTTTTTGCGCTTTCATAATTAAGTCTGCTGTTTTATCTATTTCTTTGTCTCCATATTGCGCCGCAACTTGTTTAGCTTTTTCTAACAGTTCTTCATCACTAGCTTCAAATTTTTCTATTTTCGCTATCTCTGTTATTACTAAATCAGTTTTAACTCTCTTTTCAGCTGCTTCTTTCATGAACTCCCTAACCTTTTCTTCAGTGTTGTTAGTGTACTGATAGTACGATTCAAGATCTAACCCTTGTTGTTTTAATTTCATTTCTAAATCTTTGAGCATTATATCAGTTTCTCTTTTCACCATAATTTCTGGAATATCCATTGCAACGTTAGAACAAACTGCATCTATTACAGCTTCTTCAAATTCTTTCTTTTCTCTATCTGCACTTGATACCTCAAGTGATTTTTTAATGTTATTTCTTAATTCTTCTAAAGTATCGAATTCTGACACTTCTTTAGCAAATTCATCATCAATAGCTGGTAATTCTTTTTCTTTCATGCTTTTAATAGTTACATTAAAAGTTGCAAGTTTTCCATTTAAGTCTTCTCTTCCATATGCTTCTGGAAAATTAACTTTAACTTCTTTAGTTTCTCCAGCTTTTAAGCCTATTAATTGTTCTTCAAAGGTATCAATAAATGATCCTGAACCAATTTCAAGTTCAAAATCTGTTCCTTGTCCGCCTTCGAAAGCTACATCTTCAACAAATCCTTCGAAGTCTATAATTGCTATGTTGCCCATTGCAACAGCGCCATCAAGCTTCTCTTCAACTCTAGCATTTTTTTCTTGCATGCCTTTTAACTGATTTTCAATTTCATCATCTGTTACCTTATATTCAGTTTTCTTAACTTCTAATCCTTTGTATTCTCCAATTTGAACTTCGGGTGCTACTGCAATTGATGCAGTGTATACAAAATCTTTTCCTTCCCCTATTTCAACAATATCAATTTGAGGATAATCCAATGGCTTTATATCATACTCTTTTAAAGCTTCTGGATATGTATCATCACAGCAGAAGTTTATAGCATCTTCAAAGAAAACACCTTCACCATACATTTTCTTTATTATATTCATTGGAGCTTTACCTTTTCTAAACCCAGGTATATTAATAGTCTTTGAGTTTTTTGCACAAGATTTTTTCAAAGATTCATTAAATCTTGTTGCTTCCACCGTTATTTCTAATTTAATAATATTTTTTTCTAATTTTTCCATTTTAATGTTCATTATATTACTCCTCCTAATCGCCACAAATGCTTATTACTTTAAATATTATAACATAACTTTTCATGTATTTACAAATATTCTTAAGCATATTTGCTCAAATAGTCTAATGCTATAATTATAACCAAATTGCTTATAATTTACAAGTTAATTTTGCCAAGCTTTTCTCCTTGTTATAGTATAGAACTGCCTATTATAGAAGTGAGAGACTTTCCTTCTGAACTTTTGTTAAATTTTTCAATAACAAAATCCTTTGCTTGTGTCAGTTCCTCGCAACTTAAATAATTGCTACTATAAACTTCTATAGTTCCTTTTCCACTATACTTAACGCTCTTAAGTTTGTTATATATATATTCATAATCCAAATTACCTTTTCCAGGTAAAAGACAAGGGGAATTTTCATCTCTATCATTAATATGAAGGTTCACTATATTTTCACCCATAACCTCAATGTACTTTTCTATAGAAACATTGGCTTTATACGCTTGTTTAAAATCTAAAGTAAAATATATTGGGTACTTACACTTAGCAGACAAAAATGTTAAAAACTTTAGATTCCCCGACATACACCAAGATACATTTTCCTGTGCCAATTTAATACCCATTTCCATTGCAATATAGGAAAGTTCATTATATGTATCTATAACAAATTTAGTATCAAGCTCATTAAAATCTGCACTGCGCATACCATGAAATGTATAACAGCTTGCACCTAATATCTTTGCTGCCCTACAAACTTTTTTAAAATGTTTTAACATGTCCAGGCGTCTTCTGTCATATTTATCAAAAATATACGGCTCAAATGAACTTGAAAATGCATGAACCGAATTTACGTTGAATTCATAGGTTTCTTTTTTTTCAAGTAACATCTTTAAAAAATCTTCCTCGTACTCACCCGGTGTATTAAAAAATATTTCACCATGATTAAACCCTAACTCTTTCATCTTTTTTATACTGCTTTCCGTACTCAAATTAGGATAAAAACATGCCGAAGATAATCCTATATCCATGCTTAACCTCTTTTCTCTACTGCGTTACTTCACCTAATGAATCTACATACACTACCTGACTATCTACAATTGTTTCAAGCCCCTTTGCCGTTATGTTTTTAAAAGTAATTTGTTTACCAGATGATGACATTACCTGCGTATGCTCATTGTTTTTTAAATTCACCTTCCATATATATTGAACTTGCTTTTCCTTCATCCAAGGTAATTCACTAACGTATGCAATATTATCTTCATCAATGAACTTAGGTGTAATTGACCAAATATATGTTGGTTTCTCTTTAAGCTTATTTACTTTAGGAAAAACTTCACCTTTACTAGATTTATATTCTTTTTTTGTGATATCTTTAGTGATTTTATTCACATCAATGTATAGCATATCCTGGTTTTTCGTACTCTGCACTACTATTGCTTTTTTACTTGGACTTATGTCATATGATATATCTTTAGTGTTTGATACACCTTTTATATTTTTTTCGCCTGATTTTACATTATATTCAACGCTAATTTTCTGCCCATCCGAAAATGAAGCAGTAAAGATCTCATTTTTTTCAACCGCTTCCGCTTTTAAATCAGCCTCTTCTTTTGCTGAAGCCTCTGCAGCTTTCGACTTTTCAGAATCTGCCTGTTGTTTAACAGCTTCTTCTGATTTTTTTTGTGATTCCGCTGCCTTACTTTTCTTATCCTTTGTATTGATTTCTGGTTTACTTAATAAAAAATCAAAATCTGTAGCTAAAAATATGCTCAACCCTATTATAGGTACAATAATCAATAATAATATTGTTTTTCTTCGTTTTTTCACTTCTTTCTCATAATCCTTACTAAACATGCTAGGCTTCTTCATATAATTTACCTCCATTATAATTGATGCAGTATTATTAATTATACATCATTGTAAATGAAAATAATATGGTTTTTTAAAGATGACATATATGTCTCTTTGTTTATCCCATATCATCTACCCCTTTAGCTATACATATTCTCCAAATAGTCTGTATTAAATCATCTTCTGCAAAGCTGAAACATAGACTTAAATTAATAATCCACATTGATATAATTTGTTAAAATTTCAAATAATTAAGTATATTTTTCTAAAAAAACCCAATCTAGTATGGCGTTGTTTCATTTTAAAAATATTCTGTTGTTTTTTTTTTTTAAATATTTAACACGTATAAAGCGTTAGATTTCAACGTTCACATAGCCAGATGAATATTTTCAATTTTCCAACTTTTATAAAACACTTGAACTGTTTCATTTTTGATATTACAATATATATATCGACATAATCAATTTAAATTACTACTTTTATATATTGATTATTTTATGAATTTGTCGTAATTTTACGTAAAACCAATCACTTTAAAAAGTATCATACCATTAATGCCTTATAGAGCATTAATGTATTATAAGGAGGAAAACAAATGTTTAAACAATGGACAGGCTTTAAAGGCGACCAGTGGAAAGATGAAATTAATGTAAAAGACTTTATTCAAAAAAATTATACCTTATATGAAGGTGATGATAGTTTTTTAGTAGGAACAACTGATAAAACTAATAAAGTTTGGGATAAAGTTAATTCGCTTATTATAGAAGAAATAAAAAAAGGTATTATAGATGTTGAAACTAATGAAGTTTCAGGCATAGATAATTTTGCACCTGGATATATAGATAAAGAAAATGAAGTAATTGTTGGATTACAAACAGATGCACCACTCAAAAGAATAGTAAATCCATTTGGTGGCTTTAGAATGGTAGAACAATCACTTGAATCTTATGGTTATACTTTAAATAAAGATATAAAAGAATTTTTCCCTAAATATAGGAAGACTCATAATGAAGGAGTTTTTGATGCATACACAGATGCAACAAAAGTTGCAAGAACTGTAGGATTATTAACCGGTCTTCCTGATGCATATGGTAGAGGTAGAATAATAGGCGATTATAGAAGAATAGCCCTTTATGGAATAGATTTTTTAGTTGATCAGAAGAAAAAAGATTTAAAAGAATTAACAGGACACACTACAGATGATTTAATAAGACATAGAGAAGAAATAAGTATGCAAATAAGAGCACTTGGTCAAATAAAAAGCATGGCATCAAAATATGGAGTTGATATTTCAAAACCAGCTACCACTGCACAAGAAGCGGTACAAGCAGTTTATTTAGGATACCTTGCAGGAATAAAAGAAAACAATGGTGCTGCAATGTCTCTTGGACGAACTACTACGTTCCTAGATATTTATTTTGAAAGAGATTTAGCGCAAGGCTTAATAACTGAAGATGAAGCTCAAGAGATTATTGATCAGTTCGTAATTAAACTTAGAATGGCAAGACATCTTAGAACTCCTGAATATAATGATTTATTTGGTGGAGATCCAAATTGGGTAACAGAATCAATTGGTGGTGTTGCTCTTAATGGTAAACCAATGGTAACAAAGAATTCCTTTAGATTCCTTCATACATTAACAAACCTAGGATCAGCACCAGAACCTAACATGACTGTACTTTGGTCAGAAAAATTACCAGAAACTTTCAAAAAATATTGTGCTAAAATGTCTATCGAAACTGATGCTTTGCAATATGAAAATGATGATATAATGAGACCAATATATGGCGAGGATTATGGTATAGCTTGTTGCGTATCTGCTATGGAAATCGGTAAGAGAATGCAGTTCTTTGGAGCAAGAGCTAACCTTGCAAAATCACTATTACTATCACTTAATGGTGGAGTCGACGAATTAAAAGGCAAACTTGTAGTACCTGGAATTGAAAAGACAACTGATGAAATTCTTGACTACAAAACAGTTAGAAAAATGTATTCAAAAGTTTTAAAATATGTTGCGCAAATGTATGTAGATACAATGAACACCATACATTATATGCATGATAAATATGCTTATGAAGCTGGTCAACTTTCTCTTCATGATAGTGATCTTAAATACTTCATGGCATTTGGAGTAGCAGGACTTTCAGTAGCTGCCGACTCATTAAGTGCTATAAAATATGCTAAGGTATCCCCAATTAGAGATGAAAATGGTATAACAACTGATTTTAAAATAGTTGGAGACTTCCCTAAATACGGAAATGATGATGATAGAGTTGATGATTTAGCTGTTAATCTTATCAAAGAATTCAGCGATAATCTTAAAACACACCCTGCATATAAGGGAGCGGAACATACTTTATCAGCACTTACCATTACATCTAATGTAGTTTATGGTAAGAAGACAGGTTCAACCCCTGATGGAAGAAAACGTGGAATAGCACTTGCTCCAGGAGCAAACCCAACACAATGTAACGATGAAAATGGAGCATTAGCATCATTAAATTCAGTTGCTAAGATTCCTTATAGAAATTATTGCCAAGACGGAGTTTCAAATACTTTTTCAATAGTACCAGCTGCACTTGGAATAGATGAATCTACAAGAATAAATAATCTAGTTTTCCTTTTAGATGGTTATTTTGCACAAAGCGCACACCATTTAAATGTAAATGTACTAAATAGAGAAGTTTTAGTTGATGCTATGGAGAATCCAGACAAATATCCAACACTCACAATAAGAGTATCAGGATATGCCGTTCATTTCAATAGATTATCAAAAGAACAACAACTTGAAGTTATTAGCAGAACTTTCCATGATAAAATCTAAATAATTTTATATATAACTTGAGAGGCGCTTATTATAAGCACTTCTCAAGTTATATAAAACTAATTGTGGGTTTCATTTTATATTAAAGCAAAAATATTGTTTTTGTTTTAATATGAAATGAACATAATCTAGTTTTGACATTGAAATTTCTTGTAGCAAATCTGAAGGAGGAGTATATATGGTAAAAGGTAAAATTCATTCTATAGAGAGCATGGGCCTGGTTGATGGTCCTGGAATAAGGGTAGTAGTTTTTTTTCAAGGTTGCAAACTAAGATGTGCCTATTGCCACAACCCCGATACGTGGAAGCTAAGTGGTGGCATGGAAATGACTGCGGAAGAAATTGTTCAGAAAATCATTAGATTCAAACCATATTTTAATAGATCTTCCGGTGGAGTTACTTTCTCTGGCGGCGACCCACTACTTCAACCACACTTTCTACTTGAGTGTTTAAAATTATGTAAACAAAATGGTATCCATACTGCCATAGACACAGCTGGTTTTGGTGATGGTGACTATTCTGAGATATTAAAGTATACAGATTTAGTACTTTTAGATATAAAACATACAACTAGAAAGGGTTATATTGCTTTAACGGGTAAAGATTCAAACGACGTTAATATATTTTTACAATCATTAAGAAAATCAGAAACTAGAGTTTGGGTAAGACACGTTGTTGTACCCGGAATTACAGATTCTGTGGAACATATAACTAAACTCGCTAAAATTATTAGTGAAGAGGTTCCGCATGTTGATAAAGTAGAGCTCCTTGCCTATCACGTTCTAGGAGTAAGTAAATATGAAGCTCTATCTATTCCCTATAAGTTAAAAGGTGTAGAACCAATGGATAAAGATAAAACTAAAGAGCTCCAAACACTAATAGATAATTTACTTAATATCAAATAAAAATATGAACTTTCTCCTAATCGACTTGCAATAAGAGATGGAAACGTGAAATTCCATTAAGGAATTCTAATCTTTTGTAAATCTAAAATTCTCAAACGCTCATATTCGGCATTGCCGCAAACTGTTTCCTATATAATAAAAAAAGTAACTTATCTTCAAGAGAAAAATTCATAAAGATCATGGAAACATACACAATGTCTAAAGCTCAATTATCAAGATATTGCCGTGAAAAAAGCTTATATACAGAAGATATAAAAAAATAGAGAGTAAAATGTTATTTAAAGAAAAAGAATTAAAAATAAGCGTTTAATGTGTTTCTAACTATAATTTAGGCTCTTTATTTACTTGGCTAAAAACTCAGCTATTCTGTTAGATTCAACTATCACAATTTTAATTATTATAATTAATGACAAAGCATAGAAACTCACCTTGAAAAAAGCAGTTCTTCCCATAAATTTGCATATCAAACTTATGAAACCCAATAAAAAAGCAAGTCCACCAAGTACACATAAACTTATAAACAATATCCCATTAGGGGAAAAGCCCCCAGCTAAACCTATCCCATCACGAGTACCAGCCATTGCAGACATGAAAGTTCCAAATATCAACAATATTAGTGATGCTTTTCCCCACTTATTATATATATCTCTATGAGTAAAAATCCAACCTACATATATAATAAATGCAATAATGCATATTGAAGATATTATACTTTCTATTTTCCCAAAATATAGCTGAATCATATTTAATCTCACCTTTCCATATTATAATTTTTTTATAATTTCATCACTATATTTTTTCTTTGTTACAATGTAAAAACCTAATTGGAATATAAAATATACAACTACTACCTGAGTAGTGTTTTTCATAAATTCTCCTATAACATCTGAACCACTAACTATATTAGTTATTAAATATATAAAACAATATCCATATACACTTCCCATTATAAGAGGTGTAAAAAATGTTATTAGAAGTTCTTTTGAAATAACAGATTTAACTTCCTTCTTACTTATACCAATCTTATATAACTTTTTGAAAAGGTCTTCTGATTGACTTAATTCAGTATACTGCTTAAAGTATAGTACCATCCCCCCAGCAACAAAGAAAAGTATGCCTATTAATAGAGTAACAAAAACGAAAAGAGAATAATTTTTTTTCAACTCATTATATGTGTCTATAGTTGAAACTAATGGAAACAGTTTGCTGCTATCATCCTTATTTATTTTTCCAAACTCAGTCTTTAAACTTGCAACTGTATCACTTGTATTTTTCCATGATTCAAAGTTTAATCCATAATATTTACCAATAGAATTACTTTTTACCTTATTCTTAATATTTGTATAATCTTCATTACTAATGATTCCACCCGAGCTAGTTGGATATGAACCAACACTGTATATCCAGTCTCCATGATAGGAATCTTTAACCTTAAAGGTAAAGCTTTGAACTCTATCAGTAAAATTGATTGTATCACCTGGATTTATTCCTTGGGTTCCAGGTTCCCAAGTAGTAACAATATTAATTAACTCCCCACTTTTAACTTTTATATTTTTTCCTGTTAATAAATTATATTCTTCTTCTGAAATAATTGGTTTACTTTTTAATAAATCATATTTACTAGCTTCTAAGTCAAAATATAAATTTATGAATTCGCTCTCTTTTTTATCCTTTAATTTAGTAGATGAATTACCAATTATCTTTCCTAGTTGGCCGCCATCTATATTGTTCATGCCACCCAATGAAACAAACTCTATATTATAGATATTTCTTTCAGCTACTGATTCAGACATCTTATATAAAGAATATGGTGATGCTACTAAAAAAATGGTCATTGAACTTAAAATACTTAGTATAAAAATAATTTTCTTATTTCGATTGAATTTATAATTTATTTCCGTAATAGTAAGAATATTTTTATAGTAGAATTCACTCCTTTTAGTAAGTGATATTATAGTATTCCCTAGATTAGCTATAACAAGATATATACCAGTAAAACTTATTAATACATATGCAATAATAATTGGTGGATATGCATTAAGTTTTTCACTCCTTGCAATACCAAAAAGCATTACTATAGATGCTACTACAAGTATGACTCCTAATATGCCAAACTTATAATCATTTTTATTAAATCCACCGTCAATTTTACGTGACCCCTTAATTAACTGCGCTATATCTAATTTACTAATTTTTATATTAGTAATAACCTGTGCAACTATAAATATTAATATGAAAACCAACAGTGTTAAAATAAAGCTTTTATAATTTAAAGAATACTTAACGCCTTCTAATTTCAACAAATTAATCGCTGTTTCTTGGAATATTTTAGAGACTACCGTTCCAACAGCCAGCCCTGTTATGATTGATGATAAACATATTATGATATTTTCTCCTAAAATAATTTTCTTTAAATCCTTATTAGTCATACCTAAAGACATATATATACCAAACTCTTTATTTCTAGATTTAATGAATGATGAATGGGCATAGTTTATGAAAAATACTGAAAATACTGTTAACGCAGCTATACTTAATATAAAAATGAGAATAATCTGATTTTCCTTCGTTTTTTCATTTATTGCATCGTTAAATAATAAAGTAGCATAAATAAAAAATGTCATTATAGAAAAAGTACTGCATAAAAAATACGAAAAATATCTTCTAATATTGCTTCTAAAATTTTTTATTGTAACATCTTTAAAGGTCATCTCTTTCCCCCCCAATAATAGCTAGACAATCGAGTATTCTATCAAAGAATTCCTTTCTACTTCCATTACTTATAATTTCCATATTAATAGTGCCATCTTTTATGAAAATAATCTTCTTGCAAAAGCTTGCTGCAAATACATCATGTGTTACCATTAATATTGTGCTACTTTTTTCGTTGTTTATTTTTTTCATATATGTCATAACAGCATTAGAGGACTTTGAATCCAAATTTCCAGTAGGTTCATCTGCAAATATGATAATTGGATCATTCACTAGGGCTCTACTTACAGCCACCCTTTGCTGTTGACCTCCTGATATACTACATGGATATTTATCGGCTATTTGAGCAATATCAAAAAGCTCCATTATCTCATTACTTTTAGATTCCATTTCAGATCTATTTTTTTTATCTAAGATCATTGGTAACATTATATTTTCTTTTAACGTTAAACTATCCATTAAATTAAATTCCTGGAATACAAATCCTAGATTTCTTCTACGGAAAAGAGCCATTTCATCTTTATGTAAATCTGTTATGTTTTTACCATTTATATTAACTTCTCCGAAGCTTGGCTTTGCTATTCCACTTAATATATTAAGCAATGTACTTTTACCGCTACCAGATGGTCCCATAATACCTATAAACTCACCTTCCTCAACTTTAAAATTAATTGAGTTTAATGCTATTGTTACGTTAGATACATTTTTACCACCATATATTTTTTTTATATTTTTTGCATTTAACACACTCATTAATAATTCCTCCTTAAAATTGAGCTCTCACGGAAACTCTTTAGAGACCGTGATTACCCATTTTTAGTATCATTAATTTTTATTAATTCCCCCATTTTTTTGCATAAAACACTTGACAAGTTTGTAAAATTTTGAATTTCTCCTCTTAAAGACATGTTTTAAAAGGAGGATTATTTTATGCTTAAAAATTGGAGCTCCCATGCTGATTATCAGCAATTTATTATTTCAACTCTCTCATGTTTCTACAAAGTTTTTCCTAAAAAAATTATAGAACTTGAAACTTCTATCTCTAGTTCTATATAACTTTATACAAACTCAAGTTTTACATATTAGTTTCCGTGACTACTCAAATTGATTTATTGAGTTGGAATATTCCGTTAAGTTTGAAATCCTTTCTAGGTTACTCAGAAAATGACTATACCGTTCGTCCATGCGCTTAACTAACCCTTTAATCATTTAAATCTAACCCATATTCTATAATAAATTGTATCGTAAACTAAACTATTTAGAAAGTCATTTTTGTTACAGTACCTTTCAATTTTGAAAGGTACTGTACAGTAACTTCCGTACCTTTACCAACCACTGAGGAAATCTTTATTGAATGTCCTAATTTTTTTGCTACTTCAGAGCAAAAATATAATCCTATGCCAGTGGCATTATGGTTGCTTCTACCATTAGTCCCTGTGAAAAAGGGCTCAAACACCCTCTCCAAATCAATATAGGGAATACCAATACCTTCATCTCTAATTTTAAGTATTATTTCATTGTTTAACTCTTCAATGCAAAAATATACATTCTTAGGTTTCTTTGATGCATTTGAATATTTAATTGCATTTGATATTATTTGTTCAAGCATTGCTTCATTCCACTTGCTATCAGTCATTATAACTGCATTTTCGTCCTTACCTTGCATTATTGGATAAACGTTGTTGTATAGAAAATGATTTTTATTCGCATTTATTACTTTTCTAACCACTACAATTAAATCAATATTTTCTGGAATATAATCCGTGGTGAAACTTTCCAATCTAAATACCTTTAATACTTGATTCAAGTTTCTTAGAATTATCTCCTTTTCTCCTTCTATATGGTCAATTGCAATGGCACTCTTTACTTCATTTATTTTATACTTCTGTATAATCAAATCAATTACTGATAATGGTGTTTTCATATTATGAATCCATTGAGATATAAATCTATGAGTATTCTCTGTTTGAAGTTTACTTTCATATATTTTAGTCTCATAATTGTTATGAATATTATAAATTAGCTCAATTACTTCCTTCTGATCACAAGTAAATTTTTTATCATCAACCTCTATATTATCTATTAATTTTCTTATCTCTTTATTAGTTACATAATATTTTATGTATTTTATTATTATAAAAATTATAAATATACTAATTAGATATATGTAATTCAGAGATTTGTTAAAATACGAGTGATATAAACTAATAAGTACATGGGTAATAAAATAAATAAGTACAAAGTTAATATTATCCCGTGTGAAATTCTTTAAAACTTTAATATTCATTATCATTTCCTCTAAATGAAGTTGAATCAAAAATATATCCTACTCCCCTTTTTGTCTTAATTACATTGTTAAGCCCTAAATTTTCAAGTTTATTCTTAATACGAGTTACGTTAACTGTTAAAGTGTTATCAACAACAAATGTAATATCATCCCATAATTCTTCCAATAACTCTTCTCTAGAAACTATCGTATCTTTCTTTTCTAATAGCTTTTTAATAAGCTTAAATTCATTTTTACTCAATTCCTCTGATATTCCATCATAATATATCTTAAAGTTTCTCTCATCCAAATGAATCAAAGAATTCTCTTGTTGTACTTCTTCCTTAATTGAATATTCACCATAGTTTCTCCTCAATATTGCCTTGATTTTAGCTAATAAAACCTGTATATTTAAAGGTTTTATAATATAATCATCCGCGCCTAGTTCCATACTTAGCACTTGACTTGCTTCACCATCTCTTGCAGAAATTATAATAATAGGAACAGTTGATTTTCTTCTAAATACTCTACAATAGTAAAATCCATCATAATAAGTTAAATTAAGATCTAAAAGTACAAGTTGAGGCTCTTCCTTTAAAAATATTTCCTCTACATGTAAGAAATCTTCAACTGCTACTACTTCATACATATATTTTCTAAGTATACCTGATATTAAATCTCTAATCTTTATATCATCTTCAACAATCATTACTTTAATCATAAATCCCATCCTAACTATTTAACATGTACGTTTTAATTTCATTTGCAATTAAAACGTACATGTTAAATACTTTTATACATAATCAAACCATCTTTGTCCGTGTTTTCTCATAACCGGAAAAGCCTGATTCAATACTCCCTTAAAGAAGACTTCTTGATTTCTTCTATAAATATCTTCTGAGATATCCTGTAATTCTATATTTCTATCCTTTTCATTTATAATATTATCAATTTTATGAACCACATCTATAAATTCTAATGCATCATCTAGTTTATCAATTAAAGATTCTACTATTGAATTAGAAATTAAATTATACTCTCCCTTAAGCATAAATAATTCTTTTATAGCCTTGTATCCTACTTTAACTATTTGTTCTCTTGATAACCACTTAGTTTCATAATTTAATCTGTTAATTATTGAAGCTCGCATCATTCCTTTTCTATGTTCTTCTACTGTTCTATAAAATATCTTATAACCATTTTGTCTAGAATTTTCAAAAAAATTAGATGCTGGATCCAAAAATGGTATTAATGGACAAATAAGTGGTATTACCTTGCTTCCTTTGAATCGCTTTAGTAAATGATCACAATATTTTATTGTCTCAAATACGGATTTTTCATCTTGCTCTGGCATGCCTATAAAAAACCATATATTAATTTCGTCTATACCTATGTTAAGAGCATCATCTATCCATATCTCCATTTGTTCCATAGAATAGTTACCTCTTCCAGAGAGTTTAGAAATACGTATATCATGGCTTTCTGGCGATAATGTTATTATTGTTTTAGAATTTGCATGGACCATTCTTTTTAGCATTGCCTTACTTTGCAAACTATATTGTTCATAATTTATTGATTTAAATTTATATTTCTCTATTTGATCTAAACCTTCCATAAAACTTTCATCAGATTGATTATAATTACCACAACTATAAAAATTATATTTTTTAATATCCTTTATGCATTTTAATGATTCAAATTCTTTATTTATTTCTATTCGATCCTTGAAAATTGGTGAATTCTGATCTTTATATAATCTTTTGAAAGCTTTGTTAGATCCACCACACCAACCACAATTATTAGCACATCCAACATTAGTGGTTGAAACTATATCTAGCATAGGTATTAAGCTATTATTACTTTGTGGAATATCGGACCAATTTACACCATTAGAACATTTTGTAGGCATATGGTTTACTGGATTATCTATTATTTCACCTTTTTTATTTTTCCATATTAAATTTGGAACACTTTGAAAATTTTTATGTGTTTTGACTTCTGATACCACTTGACTCATGGGCATATGTGTATCATATCCCCTCATTACCATATCTATAAACGGATATGTAATTAATTCTTCAGCATAATAAGTTGAGGAGATTCCCCCAAATAAGATAAATGTATCCTTATGGATTTTTTTTAATTTAGCCGCTATTTCTAAAGCACCTTGTACATGAACCATCCAATGTAGATCTATCCCTATAATTTTAGCTTCAATATTTTTGAAACACTCTTCTAAATCCATATCAGGATTTTGTAGCATTAAGCTACACAAGTTCAAAATCTTAACCTCATGTCCATCTTGTTTAATATACTCCTGTAAAGTTTTAAATCCTAATGGAATAAATTCATATACCGGTGTTATTGGTACGTCTCCGCTTGTGCTCATGAAAGGAAAATATATTTTTCGCTCTTTTCTAAAATCAAAATAGGCTGGTGCATGTAATAATAATAAATCTACTTTAAGTTCATCGTTATTCATCCTATTTATTCCCAATTCATTGTGCATACCCTATAATGCCTTCCTTCCTATTAAATTAATAATCATTTCAATTGTTCCAAAATTTTCATGTATTAATTCTTCTGGTAATATTACTAAATCAAATTCTTTTTCTAATCTTGATACTAACTCTAATAACCCTAAAGATGTTATAATATTAGATTCAAAAATATCACTATTTAATTCTAATTCTTCCATAGGTATTTTTGATAAGTCTGATACTATTGTCATAACCTTCATTTCAACTCCCATAATTCTACCTCACCTTTTTCATATTATTAATAATATTTATCGAATACATGAGCTATTGTTCTTGCAAAATAAGATCCCACATCCGTTAATTGTATTACATTATCCCTTTTACCTTCAAGAAGGCCATCCTTCTCCATAATCTTGAGTAACTCTATTTCTTTATGAAAAACCTTATCAAAATCTATATGAAATTTATCATTTATATAATCTTTATTTATTTCAAAATTTCCTAAGATGCATTTTTGGATAATAGCTTCTCTTATTAAATCATCTTCTGATAAACAATGTACTTTTTTAACTTCTATAGGCAGCTTGTCCTCATCCAAATGTTTATAATAACATTCTATATTAGAAACATTTTTATAGTATACATTATCTACTTTACTAACAGCAGCACTCCCTATCCCTACTAGGTGTTTACTTGTCTCTTCTGATGAACCCATAAAATCTCTAATTGTTGTACCGCGGTCTATATTTTCACCTTCTTTGCCTTTATATCTGATAAAAGTGTCAATTCCAGTTTTCTTGTAACCACCACTTAGGTATTGATTTGCCATTTTAAATAATAATCCTTTTATAAAATTATTTGGTATGCTTAATTGTAGAATGTTTCTTTGCATACTATATACGGTAGGAAAATGAGCATACGGATATATCACTATTTTATCTGGTTCTATATTTATTACTTCTTTAAGAGTTTTTTCAAATTCGCCTAACCCTTGAAAAGGTAATCCATAACAAAGATCTATGTTTATTATAAACCCTAATTTCTTTGCCATATTAACTAACACCTTTGTATCTTCTAATGAGCAATCTCTATTGATAGCCTTTTGAACCCTTTTATCAAAATCCTGTATTCCAAAACTTATGTAATTAAACCCTTGTTCCCTTAATAGATTCAACTTCTCTAAGGTAACTATCTGCTTATTCGGGTATGCTTCAATCTTAATCCTAGCTTCATCTGAGATTTCAAAGTTATCTGTGATTATTCTATTTAACCTCGCGATTTGCTTTAAATTCATATAAGTAGGTGTTCCCCCGCCCCAATGAATATTATCAGCCTTAATCTTTTCACTCCTATTTGATAACTTAAAATCCAATTCCTTTTCTACATAGTCAATATATCTATCCTTATCCTCATCCTTAAAACTCACAGTTTTATCACAACAGCAATAATAACAAATAGATTTACAAAATGGGAAATGTAGATATATCTGTGCATCTTTAATATTCTTTAATGAATTACCAATTATATTTTTTTCATCAAATTCTCTCCACTTACGCTCAACTGGGTAGCTTAAATATAACGGAAGGTTATACTCATTATACTTCTGAGCAAGGTAATGTAATTTATTTAACTCCACATTATTCATTAATAATTCTCCTTAATATATCTAATGTACACGGTACTAAACGCTATAAAATTTTACTTACACTTATCTTACCATCATATCTAAGATCTCAAGTTCCTTGACATAAATAAGTTGCATACTATTACAGTGTTCTTTTATCTTTTCTTCACTAAGCGGTATATTTTTAGTAAATTTCACTAAATCATTTCTTATTCCTATCCATCCGTTCATTACCTCGTCAATCCTTGATATAACTCTATTTCTCTCCATAAACATTGTTTCTATTCTGTATTTCTCAGCTCTCTTGAAATCTATTATTTTATTGAGATAACTTATTACCTTATAAGCATATTTATTAAATATCTCTTTATAATTCAAATAATTATTGCTATAATTTTCTCTAAACTTATCAATAAATCTTACTCCATCCAGTATTGAATCTTTATATTTATCATAGTTTTCTATCAATGTCTTTTTATCTAACTCTAAGTCATAATTATAAAAAACTTTATTATCATAAAACTCGACGAAGGTATATCTATCTTCTTTAGTCATCAATCCATCTAAATATCCCATATAACTAATTACTAAATCTTCCTTAGATATCACTCGTTCCTTATAATTAAGAGCATCCTTGTGACTATGATCCATAATATAAAAATTTTCATTTTTTTCATCATAGTCATAAACCAATAAGGTATGAGCTACGTGTTTTTTCATATAAGTATCTCTTCTCGCGGATTGATAAAAACTGTCCACCCAAACTATTAGTAGTTCTTTTTTTCTCAAACCGTCAAATATTTTCTTTATTAGTTCATCTTCATTTAAAGCTTTAGTAAATATTGCGGCTACACATATTTTCTCTAATATCTCTTCTACCTTTATATCTTCTATATAATAAGAATTTAAATATGTATTCTCTTCATTTATTTCCTTTGAATAAATAAAAATATCATTACATAAAAATGAATTTATATTTCTATTAAAATAATTAATTATTGGGAATAGTGAATTATAAAAACAGTTCTTATAAAATAATTTATTAAAAGGATCTGGCTTTATTGGCTGACTTTTAGTATGACAGTTATCAGCTATTGCTACCTCTTCATTATCGTCTTTACGTTTAACTGTCCTGTCTACCTTTGTATAATCAGCTTGCTTCTTTACAGTGCTATTTGAAATTATTTCATCATAAGTAATCCTTACTCCAATTTTATTTAACTCACTTTCTAAATATGTAGCTTCAATTGAAGTTCCACCGATTTCAAAGAAATCATGATTTATTCCTATATTGTATAATCCTAATACCTGTTCCCAAACGCTACATATCTCTCTTTCCAATTTGCATGAACATGCTGTATACTCAATATCTGTGATTATTGAATCTGTAGAAACATCCGGCAACAGTTTTTTATCAATCTTACCATTTGCGTTTAAAGGAAACTCCTCTAAGAAAATGAATATAGATGGAATCATATATTGAGGTAATATTTCTCCTAAATGTTTTTTTACATCTTTTATATTGATAGTAGCATTTGTCACTATATATGCACATAAGTACTTCTCTTCTTTAGTGTTATTCTTTGCCAAAACTATGGCATCTCTTACGTCATCATAATTAAGTAATTGCTTTTCTATCTCTTTTAACTCAATTCTAAATCCTCTTATCTTAACCTGATCATCACATCTACCTATAAACTCTATATTTCCATCTTCCATCATTCTTCCTAAATCACCTGTTTTATACATTTTATCAATAGATGAATCTCTAAATATATCCTCCATAAATGCCTTTTCTGTTTTAACTATATCATTGACATACCCTCTAGCTATACCAACTCCAGCAATATATAATTCTCCAATTTCCCCATTAGGTACTGGTTTAAATTCATTATCTAATATATAAAAATAGTTATTGTCTATTGGCTTTCCATAAGGTATGCTTATCCATTCTTTCCTAATCTCCTTAATAGGATAATAGATAGACCACACTGTTGCTTCCGTAGCACCACCGAGGCTAGTGATATTTGCATTAGGAAAATATTTCTTTAACTTATTAACCAAATTAAGAGGTATCCAATCCCCACTTAAAAATATATTTTTTAAATTGCTTTGTTGAAAATCAACATTTCGTTCTTCCAAGGCACTAACAAGGGAATTTATGGTTATCGGAACTGAGTTCCAAAATGTAATTTTTTCTTTTTTCATAATATCTTTTAATATACTTGTATTCATTATATGTTTTTTAGGGCAAATTACTATTGTCCCTCCAACATCTAACATCCCAAAAATATCATATACCGATAAATCAAAACACATAGATGTAACTAATAATGCTTTATCACTACTATTAATTTCAAAGGTTTTATTAACCCACTTAATTAAATTTACAGCTGAATGGTGCTCTATCATTACCCCTTTTGGCATACCAGTAGATCCGGAGGTATACATAATATATGCCAATTCCTTAGAACTCTTTTTTAAATTAGGATTTTCTTTTGAATACGTTGAAAGCTCAAGATCTTGTAGCTTAATTTTATTTTCCAAAGGAATACAATATTCTCCATCTACTATAGCTACCACAGCTTTTGAATTCTCCATAATGTAATTGACTCTTTTATTAGGATAGTCTGGCTCAATAGGTACGTATATTGCTCCACATTTTAAAACTGCTAAAAGTGAAACTATCATATTAACACTTGGTTTTACAATAACACCTACATGATCATTAATCTTAACGCCCCTAGAGATCAAGTAGTCCGCTAATTCGTTTGCCCTCTCATTCAATTCTGAATAAAATAATGTTTGATTTTCATATTGTATAGCTACTTTATCCCTAAATTCATTCACTTTTTCTTCAAATAGTTGATGGATTGTTTTGTTACTTGGATACTCTTTACATTCTTCCCGACTTACCACTGCTTCTCCCTCCAAAACCATATGTTATAATTGCTATTTATAGTTCTACTCTTTTAAAAGTCCTTCAATTAGATTAACCATATCACCTAAAGTAGTACATCCTATTAGTTCATTTACGCTTTCTTCAATACTAATTCCTAATTCATTTTCTATCATTGCTACTATCTCAACAATCATCACCGAATTTATAGCTAAATCATCTTCTACACTCAAATCTAAATTCATTTCTTCTATATTAAAATAGCAAATATCGCTTATAATTTCAAACATTTTTTCTTGTATCAAAGTATTCCCTCCCTCCTTGTGATTTTATATATTGCTCCTAAATATTTTTTTTAAATCTTGACGATTAATTTTTTCATTAGCTCCTTTAGGTAATTCCTCAATCACCTTAATAATATCTGGAATCATATATTTAGGTAATATACTTCCTATGAATTGCTTTAATTTTATTATAGATATCATTTTATCTCCATGTATCTTTACAGCAGCACAAATCAATGTATTTCCTTCTTCATCTTTAATATCTACAACTGCAACATCTTCTATATGTTCATCCTTATATAATATTCTCTCTATCTCTAATAATTCAATTCTAAAGCCAGCTCTCTTAACTAGAGAATCTTCTCTTCCAATAAACTCTAGAGCTCCTTCATCATTTATAACTACAATATCCCCAGTACAATATATCCGCTCTCCATTATGCTCCGGAATAGGACTTACTTTAAAGGATTTTTCTGTTAACCCTTCATTACGATAATATCCCTTCATAACAATAGTTCCCCTAACACATAGCTCGCCTTGTTCGCCTTTAGAAGCAAGCTTACCTTCGCTGTTTAACACCACAACCTCCGTATTATCGCATGGAAATCCTATAGGGACTGGACAATCTTTTACACATTCCTTATCCTTAACAAAGTAGTATGTACATACATTGGTTTCTATTAATCCATATAAGTTATAAAATAATGCATCAGGCAATATTTCCATAGTTTTCTTCAAGTATTCTGGTTGGAATACTTCTCCTGCAAATAATATTTTCTTAAGAGAAGTTAGTTCACCTTTTTTAAGTTTTGAGTATTTTATAATAGCTACCCAAAGTGATGGAACTGAATATATGTAGGTTATTTCTTCCTTTTTTATAACCTCTATTAAATTTAATGGGTTTTTACTCTTTTCTGTAGGTAATATAACTAATGTTCCACCCTTTGCAATAGATACAAATATATCAAAGATAGATAAATCAAAATGAAATGGTGCTATACTTAAAAACTTGTCTTCATGACTTGGCTTAAAATAACTACAACACCATTCTATAAACGTCCTTGCATTTATATGGGTAATCATTACTCCCTTTGGTATACCAGTAGATCCAGACGTATATAATATGTACGCTAAATCATCACTTATATTTTTTCCTCTTTCTTTATATAGTTCTTTAATTTGTTTATTAAAATTAAATTCAACATATTTATTAAAAATATCTTTATCTAAGGAATATTTATCATCTATGAGCAATACATTTATTAACTTTAACAATTCCTTATTACCATGAATTTCTTTAACTAACCTTTCTAAATTCTCCCCACTAGTAATTAGATACCTTACCTTACTTTGTTCCATTATGGATAAGGTTCTAATAACTGGTGAGTAGCATGAATCTAATGGAATATATACTCCTGTTGCATATACCACTCCAAACATTGCCGCAATTGTGTTATGTGACTTGTCCAGATATATTGCTACCGCTTCTCTAAAGGCCAGCCCCATTTCTATAAGTGTATCTGATATTCTTATACTTGCCTCTTTTAATTCCTTATAAGTTACTTTTTTATTTTCATACTTGATTGCTATTTTATTTTCAAATTTTTCTGTTGTATTATTTAGATAATCTTGCAACAAAAAATCAGTCATAAATTTTCTCCAAATTCTCTGAAATTATTTTTTTCTGCATTTCACTGGTTCCAGAATATATCTTTGAAGCTAATGAATCTCTCATTTGCTTTTCAATCATACTTTCTTTCACATATCCATATGCACCCAATATATTTACTGCATCAAAGCTGTTTTGCACTTTACACTCTGAGGTATGTAATTTCAACATAGCAGCTTTGTACATCTCACAGTTTCCATTATCATAATCCTCACAAACCTTAAAGAGCATAAGCCTACTAGTTTCAATCTTTATTCTCATATTTACTAACTTATCATAAACACCTTCAAATGCTATGATCTTCTTATTAAATTGTTTCCTTTGATTTGCATATTTAAACACTTCTTCATATTGTTGTTCCATAGCACCAACATGATATGCACTTACCATTATTCTTTCCCATAGCATAGCTTTAAAAAAAATTTTCATTCCTTGTCTTTCACGACCCAAAAGTCTTTCTTTTGATATCTTGCAATCTTTTAATATCACTTCACTCATAGGACTACTTCTTAACCCAGTCTTTTCAAATATTTGTCCTATTTCATATTCACCTTTACTTTTTTCTAAAATAAATGAGGATACATCTAACATTCTAATTCCATTCTTATGCTTTCCATAAACCACTAAAATGTTGGATTCTGGAGCAAGGGTTGCAAAGTTCTTTACACCATTTAATATGTAAAAATTCTCTTCTTTATCTATGAATGTAATCATAGCAGAAGAATCAGATCCAACACCTGGTTCTGATATCACACTACTGCCTATATATTTTCCTTCTACTAACCCAGCTAAATATTTATGCTTTTGATCTTCGGTACCAAATACCCATATAGGTACTTGAGTTGCAGTCATTTGAGCACATACTGAAAAGGTTAGCCCTTCATCTTTGCATTTCTGTGCAAAAGTTCTTATTGCTAACGCCGTAGTTAGCATCCCTTGCCCAGCTCCTCCATATTCTTCTGGAAATGGTAGACCTAATACCCCCGCTTCAGCTATCTTGTCCCATTTATCTTTCCTAAATCTACATAATTTATCATCTAGAAATACATCTGTATTTAGATATCTATCACATAACGCCTCAATAACCTTACAGATTTGTATTTGCTCCTTACTAAAACTAAAATCCATAATAAATACTCCTTAGGTTTCTAATTTATTCATCTTTAGCAATTCCCTTAACTATGCTGTCATTTAATAAAAATTTACATTCAGCTGGAATTCCTTCTACACTCCATTTTTTCAGTATATTCTTTTGTATCTTCCCTGATTCTAGAGTAGGAAATTGAGATACAAAGATTACTCTATCTGGTACCTTATAATTAGCAATTTTGCCTCTACAGAATGCCTTTATTTCTCCTTCAGTAATGTGTTGTCCTGGCTTTTGTATAACAAATGCAACTAGAGATTCCCCTAATATTTCATCATCTTCCCCTACCACTGACACGTCTTCTACCTTTTCAAAATTTAACAAACATTCTTCTATATCTACAGGATATACATTAAATCCGCCTCTAATAACCATATCCTTGCATCTTCCAACGATACATACATTTACACCATCTTTATAATAGCAGGCAAGATCCCCAGTATATAACCAACCTTCCTCATCTATTACTTCTTTAGTCTTTTCTTCGTTTTTATAATATCCTTTCATTAGATATCCTTTTATAGCTAGTTCTCCAATCTCACCTTTGGGAACTTCCTTTCTATCCTTGTCTACTATTTTTAACTGAAAACCTTCTAATGGTTTACCTACTGTATTAAGTCTTACATCCTTTGGGTCATCTAATCTTGTCATGGTAACAACACCAGTAGCTTCTATAATTCCATATGCATTTATTAAAGTGCATTTTGTTGTATCTTCTATCTTACGTGCTAAATATGGAGTACATAAAGATCCAGAAACTACTACTTTATTTAACTCCTTAAAGAATCCATACTTGTAATAATGCATTGCTAAAATCAAGCTCCACATAGTAGGTTGCGTATGAAATAAGTTTATATGTTTTTTTGTTATATGTGATAATATATCGTTTGGATTGAAGTTAGATATCCATTTCATAGTTATACACGAAACAAAATAAAGTAATACTGCATTAAACCCTTGAGCTGCGTATAATGGTGCAACTGAAAAACCTATTTCGTCATCTATTTTTAGAACCTTTCCACCATAATATGAAGTTTGAATAAGGTTCTTATGAGTAATCATTACACCTTTTGGATGTCCAGTAGTACCTGATGTATATCCTAATATTGCAATATCATCTGGATATATTTCTTCTAAATCCATATTTTCTATGCACACATCACTTTTCTCTAATAAACAGCTAAAAGGTATAACTCCATCTTTTATATCGTCTCCTAAAACTATATAATTCTTTATCTTCGTTAAATAACTGTTTATATTATTTAACAATATGTTATTGTAATTAAATATACCTACCTTATCTTGATATATTATGGTTTCTACATCTGAATCTACTAATACCCTTTTAATTTCATCTGGCTCGTATCTTGTGCTTATTGGTACTATCCATGCACCGATTTTGAACACTGCAAAATACACATATAGATATTCTAAACAATTAGGTAAGAGTACTGCCACTTTATCATTCTTCTTAACTCCTAATTTTATTAAATTCTCTGCAATGGTTATAGATTTGTTATATAATTCTTGGAAAGTAACACTTTCTTCCTCAAACACAACAGCTGGTTTATCCGGATAATTTTCTCTTAATGTATCTAATACACAATCTATTGTTAAACACTTATAGTCCATCATAATACTTTATCTCCTTTTCACAATAAATTATTTAAGTCAAAGCCCTCGAAATATTTTTCTGCTTCTTCCTCTTTCAAAATAGCCCCTATACAACATGGTATTTTTCTTGGACGTTGCATTGCAGTCATGACATATTGTATATAATTAAAGTTATTTGAAAACGCTCTAATCCCAATCGCCTGCATAATTACTCCTACAAATGCTCCAGGAGTCAAATTACTATTCAACATTTTATCATTATTGCCAGGAAATAATTCCTCTCTTACTTTCTCTACGCAAACTAATAAAAACTTTTGAATTCTAATATAAATATAATCATTTTCTTTCTGATAGAGTTCATCTTCATGAACAACCTTGTTATTTATATAGAACTCTGCTTTTATTGTATTTTTTAATTTCATATATCCGTCTTCATCAAAAGTAACATTATTAAAAACATCATATAAAACTACTGTATATTTTACCTCATCTTTTCCTTTGAAAGCATGTACCCCTGTCAGATATAAATTTCCACTAAAAGCATAAACATCTACTACCTCCTCTTCATAAAATATCCTATCATCTATCTCTTCGTTTTCTTTTTTGAACATTAAATAAGAAGAATATATACTCGATATTACTTCATGAATATGAAAGCACTTAAATTTATCTAATCTTAGCTTAGGTCTAATATTTTTATCGAATTTAACTCCTTCTAATTCACTCTTTAGCTTACCCTCCAAATAACTTTTAGAACACATTATTCCTTTTCCACCATTAAAAAGATTATCTATAGATGCTTCTTCTATAATACCTTCGCTATTTACTGTAACATAAACAATGAATGACAAAGAAACATCTTGCTTTTTCATTCTCGTAATATCTCTCTGCCACCCAGTTATCCTAACTTTCCCATCCTCTTTATAACTTTGTACTACTGTCCCTCTTGCCCTAACCATGGGTACAATCTTATCTATACAAGAATAATTTCCATATACTATTTTCTTTCTTAACTTATCCCTATCTTTATATTCTTTTACTATTAATTGAGCCCTTGGAACTTCTATCCTCTCCATCTAATCCACCTCGCTTATTTAATAACTCTGCGCATGCGTCTACCATATAATGTAAGCCGCTGCATATGTCAATCCACACGCACTTCCTAATAATAAAATAGAATCTCCCTTATTTAATAAACCATTTTCTTCTGCAATTGCTAGTCCAACAGGAATATTAGCACTGCCCATATTTCCATATTCATAGAAGGTGTTAACAGGGAATACCTTATCTATCTTTACCTCTATTTTATTTAAAATTGAGTTAGTGATGTTTCGACCTAATTGATGAGCGAAAATATAATCTATTGAGTCCTTATCAATGTCTTTCTCTACTAAAAATTTATATACAAATCGAGGCATTTCTTTTATTATCTTAGATGCAATTCCTCTTCCATCTGCCCAGCTAATAAAGTCCATAACATTTAATTTATCAGAAGGCAAGGTTACCTTAGGTGATACATAAAGTGAAATATCCCAGTCACTACTATCCCTTTGTTCACCATAATATTTTATTGTTTTGTTGCCAACGTCCTTAGTTAATATCATTGCGGCTGCTCCAGACCCTGCAAATAATAAGTTCATTTTATAATCAGCTTCCTCTAAACTTTTAACATCCCCTCGATATTTAGAAGAATCTATCATTTCTAATGCACTTTCACTAGTTACCAGCAGAATATTTCTATACTTACCAGTATTAATGTATAAGCTAGCTAATTCCATTGCTTTTAAAAATCCATTACATGTATCATTTATATCATAGTAGTTTCCACTCTTCATTCCTACTTCATTTGCAAGAATAATAGAATAAGAAGGCTCTCTAAAGGGGTTACATACTCCAACAAATAATAATAAGTCTATATCTTCAGCTGTAATACTTGCTTTTTTAATAACATCTCTAGCCACTTTTGTAGCCATCTGTATAGAATTTTCTTCATTGTAATCTTCGCAATATGATCTAGTCTTAATCTCTAAAAAGTCCAATTTTCTTTTACATCCATAAGTCAGTAATTCTAAGTCATCCTTCTGTAAATTTTGATAATGTTCTTTAGCAAACTTATCAACGACTTCCTCATTAGTCATACGCCCTTTGGGTATATAATAGGATAGTGCTTTAATAGATAGATTTAACATCCCCTTCTTACCCCCCCATCTTTTTACATTCATTACTAGTTCTCGAAAAGTTTATTCATTTCTATATTTATTAAATAGGTCATATGCTTCTCCTAAGGTTCTAGTCATAATCTTATCTTCACCTTCAAATCTAACATTATATTCTTTTTCTAATCTTATCATTGAATTCACTAAACTTAAGGAATCTACTCCTAATTCAAATAATATATTTACATCTCTAGTCAATTTTTTTATATCAATACCTAAATATTCCGAAAAAATCTTCTTAAAATCCTCAAATGTTATACTATTATCCATATTTTTACCTCCTTACTTTATTATAATTCTTTTATTTTTTTTATTAACAATGGCACCACTTCAAACAAATCTCCTACAATTCCGTAAGTTGCTATTTTAAATATTGGTGCTTCCTTATCATTATTTATTGCAATAATTTTATCTACTGAATTTATCCCTACAGTATGCTGAATTGCTCCTGATATTCCAATGGAAAAATATATCTTACTACTAACATTTTTACCAGTTAAACCTATCTGACTTCTATATTCTAACCACCCTTGATCTATCACAGGTCTTGTAGCTCCAATTTCTGCTCCGAGACAATTAGCCAATTCTTCTATAATACTTAAGTTTTCTTTATTTTTAATTCCTCTTCCCACAGATACTATAATTTCGGATTCAGGGTTATAATTCTGATTTATTATATCCTTAACACAATCTATAATCTTAGTTTTTACATTACTTGGTAGTTTGATATTTGGACTTATTATCTGCCCCTGGCGACTATAATCTACAGCTTTGCAATTCATTACTTTGGGTCTTATTGTTGCCATTTGAGGTCTATGCTCTGGGCAAAGAATAGTAGCCATTATAGCACCTTCTCTAGCTGGCCTTACCTGTAAAAGCATTCTTCTTGTCATATCTATATCTAAACTAGTGCAATCAGCCGTTAATCCTGTGTTAAGCCTTGATGCCAAGCGTGCTGCAATAGACTTACTATGTATTGTAGATGGTATTAATACTATTTCAGGCTTGTATTTTGATATTATTTGATAATATAGTTCAGTATAGATTTCTTCATTTATTTCCGCTAAAATAGGCAAGTCCACTTTATAAATTTTATCTGCTCCATGATGTATGCAAGATTCACAATATCCACCTATATTGCTACCTAATAACACCACTGAAATTTCTGTTCTTAATTTTTCATTTATTTCATTAGCACCACCTAATAACTCATAAACAATAGGCTCTAACTTACCTAATCTGCACTCTGCTAAAATCATTATACCTTCATATTTTTCTTTAGATATTTTAATATCTCCCATCTGTTCCCCTTTTCATAACTTCTCATTAACCTTAAAATAAGCATTGTACAAGATAATCTAATTTTTCATTTATACTATTACCTTCTATGATTTTACCTTTATTCTCATGGATAACAGTATAAACTCCTTTTACCTTGGTAGGAGACCCCTTTAACCCACATAAATTTATATCAATGTTCAAATCCCTAGATGAATATTTTTTTATTTCACTTCTAGTAGACTTTAATACACCCTTAATGGTGCGTATTCTAGGACTATTAATACCCTTTACAACAGTAATTAATGCTGGAAGTTTTAACTCTATGATTTCATAACCATCTTCAACCATTCTTTTGCATATTATATTATTTTCTCCTATATTTAATATTTGAATTACATGTGTAGTGTGGGAAACTCCTAGCTTTTCTGCTAAAGCTGGTCCTACTTGTGCCGTGTCGCCATCTATAGAATGTGTACCACAAATTATTAGGTCTTGTTTTCCTATTTCAGCAATTCCTCTTGAGAGAAGATATGATGTGGCTAATGTATCTGAACCTGCAAATGTATTATCAGTAAAAAGTACTCCTTCATCAGCTCCTAGTGCTATACATTCTCTTAAGGTGTTTTCAACTGATTCTATCCCCATGCTTACCACCGTTACCTTGCTCTCCATTGTATCTTTTATTCTTAGAGCCTCTTCAAGAGCAAATATATCCACTGGATTTATAACTTGTTTTTCTTTATCATCCATATATACATTAACATTGTTATATTCTTGCACTTGTTTAATACAAACTACTATATTCACTCATTATCTCCCCTATTATTTTTGTTATTAAGCTTTTAATCAATACAATCTTCATAAGAGTACAATAAAGTAATAATTAATTTTTGAGCTCATTTAAAATCTCTTTAATATTTTCCTTTTTCACATTGTCACAATCTCTAACCATCTCTTCGGCCATCTTCTTACCCATAAAAATCCTGGTCATTTTTCGCCCTAGATTCATAATGTTTTTATCCTTTTCACTTAACTTCTCAAATATAAATCTTCCTTCTAATGGAAAATATTTTATTTGAGATCTTATATTTACGGGTATACTTTTTTCATAATTCTTAACAGATGCCTTACTGTTAATCGGTGTCTTAGACACAGAGAATAATATTACTTTTTTGTTTTTCAACTTACTCCAAACCTTACTTAAGTAATCACTAATAACCAACTTCGATACTCTAACATATGTACCAATTATTATGGTGTCATATTCATCAAATTTATCTATATTAAATTCGTCTATGGTTTCTATATCAGCATTAGCCTCTTCTGCTATCCACTCAACATATTGTTTTGTACTTCCATAAGCACTAGTATAAAGAACTAAACTCCTCATTTAACTACCCCCTAAATTAGTTTTGATTTACCAACAAATATATATAATATCCATTGTATTACAGCAAAGACCATAAATAATGTAAATGAATATTGGTAATTAGATATTATCTTCATATCTGGCATAAATCCTAAATATCTATTGGCTAACACACCAAAAGTTAGAAATGTCATAATACTCCCAACTATAAAGGCTGCTGAACCACAAATCGTCTTAAATTCCTTACTTTCTATCTTAAACGGTTTAAACATTGATATAATCACCGTAATTATAAAAATAACAGTATAAGCTTTTACATAACCTATCTTTCCATTAAAAGCTAATAAAGTAATCAGTCCCGATGCAAGTATTAATACTACTGTAGCTATATAATAGTTCTTAAATTTCATACCCTTATCTCCCTTAATATATTAAATTCCAACTCTAAATAATCTCGCTTATGATTTCAATAATATTCACTTCCGGTGAATCATCTATTAATTTTTTAGGAATTACTATTGTAAAAACATATTCATTGTTCAAAACTGAAATGGCTTTGAATTGAGAAAAGTTTTTTAAACTACTGATAAATCCCAAATCTTTTTTAACGATATCTTTTACCTCGAGTATATCTAAGTCAATAGTAAACCCAGTATTTAGAACCTTCGACATTGCTTCTTTTATGGTCCATAGCATCGTTAAAAATGCAGTGAACGTTATATCTTCCTCATTGAAAAGCGCTTCTTCCCCTCTCGTAGTAATTCTCCTTAAGGCCTCAATTCTTCTTTCATCAATAGCTTCAATATCAATCCCTAACATTAATCGTTGATCAAAAGCCACTGCAACACCTATGGACCCACAATGTGTAATCGTAACCTTCTCATCTCTTCCACTTACTATTGGTTGATTAAAAATTCCGTGATTTACAAATATATCACTTAAATCATCTTGCTCTTCCGCTATAGCAAGCTTTGATACCAACTTTCCTAATAAGAAACTTTCTCTTCTTCTTTGGTGTTTTATATTCAAATACTTTTCTTTCTCATTATCATTAAGATAATCTATAGGTATCTTCTCTTCCTTATGTATATTTGCTACACATATTATAATTATATATATGTTTTCCTCATGCTGAAAGTTAAGGGTTATCTTTCTTACTGCATTAGATAAAAAGGCATTGTTTTTACTTCTAAATTCTTTATACAACATTTTCTTTTCTCCAATTGACTTATTAGTATATATTCTTTTACAATTTATTTTTCCCATGGGAACTTTTTATTTAATACATAATTCTCAATGACTTCTTTAACTTCTGTAGATGAGGTTAGCTTTTCTATCTCCTCTACAGCACAATTTTCCATCGAGTCATTGATAATCCACATTTTTTTAAAGTATCTCTTTATCTCTTTTACTGTTTTAGGATTTATGCGACTAACTCTTTTACAAAGTTTTAGTATACTACTATCTAAATTAGTAGTAACTTCATCTATAAGATTGCAACTAAGAGCTTCCTCTGATAACATCGGCAATGTAGTTATAGTCATTCTATATGCCTTCCAATAACCAATTCGTCTAATTAGATATGGAGTTACAAGTGCAGGTAATAACCCCCATATTGCTTCTGGCAGGCTAAAGATTGACTTTGGTGTTGCTACAACATAATCACATGCAGCTACTAATCCAACTCCACCAGCAATAACCTGTCCATCCACCTTTGCTATTACAAATTTGGAAATTTCGCTTATTCTCTTCATTGTATTTATAAACTCATTAGGATCTGGGGCTGTACTCTCCGCTCCAGCTACATTACTATTAGTAAAGGCTTGGAAATCCATACCTGTGCAGAAATATCCATCTTGACCTTCTATAACTATTACTTTGCAAGAATCCAAATCTTCTAAAATATCTAATGCATTTTGTAATTCTTGTACTAAAATAGAATTAATGCTATTTCTTTCTTTGCACCTATTAAGTTTTATAGAATATATTTCATCAGTTACCCTGCCTACTATCAAAGTTTTATAATCCATATTACACTCCAAATCTGATTAACTCCATGCATATTTTCTATGAAAATCGTCAATGTCTGTTAATACTAAATATCCCTTTCCTTTAAAGAAGTGATCATATACCTTTGCAAATTTTGAAAAATCAACCTTTTTATCTCTTAGTCCGAATAACCATTCAACATTTTGATCTAACATATCTTCATACTCATCGAAGCTTAATTCATATCTACTATCCAATTTTTCTTTTATTTTCATCTCATTTAATTTTTCAACAGATTTTGGTGTAATAATTCCACTATAAAACTCTGATGAACAACCTGAACCATAAGAGAATATCCCAACTCTTTTAGTCTCATCTATTTCTGCATTATCAATAAGACTGCATAACCCTAAATATACAGTAGCAGAATAAACATTTCCCACTTGAACACAATATTCAAGTGATGGTGCTACCCTTTTATCAAAATCCTCTTTAATTTTTGGTCCTTTTATATGTAATTCTTTATGCATCATATTTCTATGAGCACCTTTTACCATTCCTCCAAAAGGTGCATGAAAAACTAAGTAATCAAAAGTTTCTTGAAAATCAGCCCCATCTACCTTTTCTTTATAGTTCTTATAAGAATTTTCCAAACAATCTAAATAAGATAATAATGATAAATCTGGATTACCCGTTTCAATTTCTGGTAAGGGTCTACAAGTATCCATTACTTCATAACTATATTGACCTGTTGCACCAAAATCTAACTCTAATATGTCTCCATTTTCTCCAACTAACATAGCTATTGCGCCAACAGCTTGAGTTGGTTCACCATATGTACTTTTAGCCGCAGCTCTTGCAACATCTGTTGCAATTACTAAAGCCTTTGCTCCTGGTGATACCTGCGATGCTACAAAACAGGTAGCCATATGTAATGCTGCGGTTCCTCCATAGCATGCTTGTTTAACCTCAAATAATCTACAATTTCTGCTTAACCCTAAATAGTCATGAATATATGTACTTATTGACTTACCAAAGTCAACTCCTGATTCAGTTGAAGTTATTACCAACTCTATGCTTTTTTTTTCTTCTTCTGATAACGAATCTATTATAGACTTTGCTGCATTAACTCCATTTGTGATAGCATCCTCACAGGGAACACCTACAGATTTTCTTTCCATCATCAAATTATCAAATCTACCTATGTCTAGCCCTCTTCCCTCAAAAATACTTTTTGCTTTAATGAAGGCTGGTCCTCCATAAAAATTTATACTTTCAATACCTACTCTCATTTATACTCCTCCTTTTTTTAAAATAACACTTGTATTTATTCCACCAAATCCATAAGAATTGTTAAGACCATATATGAAATTCCCCTTCTCAGCCTTATTCCCAGGGAAATTATATTCATTATCTATTGGATTATCTAGATTTATTTGAGGATGTACAAAACCTGCTCTTAATTGAATAATTGTGGCTATAGCTTCAACTACCCCAGCAGCGTATAAACAATGTCCTGTAAATGGCTTCGTAGAGTTTATCCACACATCATTTATATTTCCTTTAAAAACTCTTTTAATTGCTCTCAATTCGGTTACATCTCCTAATGGTGTAGACGTCCCATGAGTATTTATATAATTAATCATAGAAGTATCTAAATTAGCTGATTTAATAGCCATTTCCATAGTTTTAACTTCCCCATCCTCATTAGGATTAGATAAACTATTGCTATCTAAAGTTTCAGCTCCACCAACAACTGTTGCTAACACCTCTACCTGTCTTTCTTTAGCACTTTCTATTCCTTCTAATATTAAGCAAGCAGTAGCTTGTCCATATATAAACCCTTCATGATCTTTGTCAAATGGTCTACATGCCTTTTCCGGAGTTTTTATAAAACTTTTCCCACCATAGGCTCCAATATTTTCAAAACCTTTTAGCTCTATTGGAGATAACTCTGCCATGGAACCAATAACCATACAGGCATTAACTATTCCTAACTGAATCATTTGCACAGCCTTAAGTATAGCTATATTTCCACTAGCAGATGCTCCTCCTACGGTAAAACCCTCTCCTTTTAAATTAAAGATCTCACTTAATACACTAACTTGATTCGTATCCATAAAATTTAGTGCATATCTATGATGTACTGACTCTAAGGAGTCTTTACATTTATTAATCATATTAAAACTAGTTAATGGCGATATATTACTACCTCCAACAACTATCCCTATTCTATCTTCGTTTATTTTAATGGTATCTAATTTGGCATTAATCCAAGCCTGAGCACCAGCTAAAATAGCTCCTTTAGTTGATTTATTTGAGGTCTTAAAAAGATGCTTTGACTTCTTCATTAGTTTACCTTGATATCTACTAAATACACTAAATAATTCTTCTTCTTTTATTTCTGCACCAATAAAGTTATTCATGCTATTAGTTATAGGATCCTTAATGTAGCTTATCCCACTTTTCCCATCCCTCAGTGATACCTCAAACTCCTCAATACTATTTCCTACTGTACTTATTATCCCCATACCAGCTACAACTACTTCTCTAAATGAATTAAATTTATATCCTATTCCTTCATTTGATGTTTTCATAGAACAATTCCACTACTTCCTTTAAGTTTTTAAGCTCTCCAAACTTTACTAATGGCATTTTGATATTTAACTCTTCCATTGTATCTGCAAGAATATCGAATCTATCTATTGAATTTGCACCTAAATCCTTCATACTATCCTCTATCTTTATACTATCTGCTGAAATTTCCGGTAAAATATCAACTATTATTTCCTTCATAATTTCAAATATTCTTTCTTTTTTCATTTATTATCTCTCCTTATTTCAAATCATTTTTAACGCGTTCTATTATTTGAGCTGCACCATTCATAATCATTAATGCTATTTTATCTACATTCCTATTTCCCCATAATTCCATTTCGGTTCCCTTAACCCATTGGTTAAAAGCTCCTAGTGCTGGACCGCACATGATGTTGTAATTTACTTTATTACTTTTCTCTCCTCTAATTGCTGACTTCTTTGAATTCTCGAGGTACCATTTAAAAACTAAAGCCATTTTTTGTTTAGGATCGTTTACAATATTAAATTCTTCTTTCGTAATGTTTTTCTTACACACTTCTAAAATATCATTAATAGATCTATAAAAATATTTCTCTTCTAATTGACACTTAGTTTTACTATCTAACTGCTCTACAGAGTTCGTGTTTCTATATAATTCATATAATTTGTTAGCCCTTGCAGAAAAGAATAATCCTCTCTTTATTACTTGAGCTTTTCCACCTAGTTCAAACATATCAAGTGATGGCACATATGCCATATCATATACATTTACTTGTTGAAGTAAATCCTTTACTTCAGTACTAGTACCACTTTCTACTGTACATTGATTTATAGACCCAGTTAAGATAAACTCTGCACCCATTAGAAATACTCCAGCTGCTGCTTCTGGAGTTCCTATACCTCCAGCGACCCCAATTTTTATATCTTTAACCTTATCAAACTCTAAAGATACTTCAGTTCTTAATCTTATTATTGTTGGAAGTAAACTCAAAACATTTCCTTGATCTGTTGGTCCTGCTGAATCACCTTCTACACATATATCATCTGCAACAGAAATATACTGAGCCATCTTTGCTTCTTCATCTGTTATATCATTATCCTTTAGAAGCTTTTCTACTATTCTACTAGGTGGTGGTAACATAAACATCTTAGCTATATCTGGTCTAGATACCTTAGTAATGATTTTATTTGTACACTCTATATTTCCACCCTTATCTTTTCTTAATCCCTTTATTCTATATTTAACTAATGCTGGAGATATAGTAATATATGATGATGCTTCAACAACCTTAATATCGCATCTCAATAAAGCATCCACTAATTTTTCCTCTTCGTTTGAGTTTATAGGATTATATGATAAGTTAACGCCAAATGTTCCTTTATTTCTCAATTCGTTCCTAATATATGTGATTGATCTTTCTATTTCTTCAATACTCATACCATTTGCACCAAGAAATGACATACAACCGCTTTTGCCTGCTTTGACTACTAATTCTTTTGATGAAATTCCGTCACTCATGCCACCCAATAGATATGCATATTTTAACCCGTACCTATTCTTAAAATCAATATTTCCTAATTTTTCTGCTGAGATTTTTTTAGTTTTTGTTTCATCGACAACGGTTTTTTCTACAGATACCGTTACTTCTTCTACTAATTCTTCAATAGCTACCTCTTGTTCAAGCTCTAAATCCTTCTCAGCTAAAGAATCCTCTTCTTCAACAGATTCGTCAATAATCAAAGGCTCAGTTTCTTTTTTTATGCGTTTTATTAAACCTGCTATAACATTTCCAGGACCAACCTGTGATATTTCAATATCATCTTTTTTCCCCATTAAGTAGCATACAGTTTCTGTCCACTTTACACTGCTAACCATTTGGTCTACCATATTTTTGATGATTTCAGAGTACTTATATGGTCTTGCTGTTAAATTTGAAATTATTGGTATAATTGGTATTGAGAACTTAAATTGAGAAATATATTCTTTAAATTCTTTTGCTGCATCATTCATATATCTAGAATGAAATGCACCACTTACCCTTAATATCATATAAGATCGAGTACCATTTTTTTCAAAGATTGCTTTAGCATTTTCAATATCCTCTTTAGGTCCTGAAATCGCAATTTGTTTTGGTGTATTTAAATTTGCTATATCTATACTGTCTAAGTTATTATTACATATAATAGCTCTAACTTCATCTTCTGTTAAACCTAATACAGCAGCCATTCCCCCGCCAGTTGCAGTATTCATAAGTTCTGCTCTTCTCTTAACAATTTTTAATCCTATTTCAAAATCAAAAACCTCTGCTGCAAATAATGCACTATATTCCCCTAAACTATGCCCTGCAAGGAAATCTGGCTTTTCGCCTGTCTCCTTAATAACCTTTAAATAAGATAATACATTGACAACATATAATGCTGGTTGAGTGTACCTTGTAACACCTAATCGCTTATTTTTATCCTCTAAACAAAGCTCTTCTATAGAGTATCCTAATACTTCATCTGCAATTTTTGTAAACTCTTGAAACTCCTTAAACAACTCACCTCCCATACCTACAAACTGTGATCCTTGTCCAGGAAATAAATATGCCTTCATTACTTTCCCCCTCTTTTCACTTATAATATTATTGTCTATACAATATTCATTAACCTTGTTAAACTTCTTAACTTCACTCCCAAATGGAGTTATAACTGATAAAATGTTTTTAATACTATTTCCTCCTATTATACTTTTAGTAAAGTTTTGAAGTGTTCCAGACACTCCCAGATCTATATATATATATTCTCCTGTGAAATGAAATGCTTTAATCGCGTCTCTAAAATTTATTGGTTTTCTTAAAACATTCCATAAGAATTCAGAATTAATATTTTGCACAAAATTTCCTGTCATCGATGAGATCATATTAATATTAGGTTTATTATACTTGATGTCTTCTAAATATTTATAATAAGGAGAATATAATCCTTCAATCTCACTAGAGTGAAACGCATAGTGTACCGGTAGCTTAACACTAGATATATGATTTTCTTTCAAGGATTTTTGAATATCTTTTACCACATCCGCTTTGCAAGCTATTACAAAATGACCATCATAATTTATTGCAATAACCTCTGACCTAGTATTTAGATCACTATTTTCATGATATAATTTCACATTTTCTAATATAGATATCATCGCCCCCTCTTTACAGGTTTGCTTTAATAACTCTACTTGTTTAACTACAATCTCTAGCATCTTTTCAACATTTATTACGTTTGCAACTGCCATTGCTACATACTCTCCTAAGCTTACTCCTAATAAATACTTAGGATATATTCCATCTTCTATCATTGTTTGAGCTAATGAGTATTGAACCATAAAAATCGTAGGATGTGTGTAAAATATATCATCAAATTTATACCCCTTGTTCCTATTATTATGGTATAAATTATCTATGGCAGATTCTCCTGTTAAGTTGTAAAAAATTTTGTCCAGTTTATCCATCCACTTTTTAAAACCTTTATTATTCTCATACAATTCAATACCCATTTTATTGTATTGTGACCCCTGACCTGAGAACATAAAAACTATTTCTCTCCCCATTATTAATCTCCTATGTACGAACTTTTTGATTTATAATTAAAGCTACTTGAAATTAAATATTCCCTTATTATCTTTTCTATTTCTATATTTTACAAAGTGATTTATATTATCAATCTGAAAATATATATTTTTTTTATTTAAATATCTCATATCTTTACCAGGCTCTTCACCAAAAGAATGTCCTGTATATACACATATGTCTAAAGGAATAATCTTTTTTAATCTATTGATACTATGATACATTTCTTCCGCGGATCCACCCGGTATATCGCAAATCCCACAACCTTCCATAAATATAGTATCCCCTGTAAATAAGTTATCTCCACTCCAATAACAAGTACTTCCTTTTGTATGACCTGGGGTAACTAAGCATTTTATCTTTGTTTCCCCTACATTTATCACTTCTAAATCATGTATACAATTCAAATTAATACAATTATATTCATAATATTCAATTTCTTCTTCCGACATGTATACATCCAAATTAAATTTACGAACTAGCCTTGTCACCATATTAGTATGGTCAAAGTGAGAATGCGTAAGTAACACTTTTTCTAATTTAGCCTCGTGTTTATCCAGTATTTCTAGTATTTGTGATATATCCCACGAAGGGTCAACAACAAATGCATTTTTAGAAGCCTTATCTACGCCTAAATACGCATAATTATAAAACTGCATACACCTTGTCTTTATTATATACAAGTAATACGTTGCTTCCATTACTCCTCCTCCTCCTCCTATTCATATTATTAAAACATTCTTCCTGTTTATACTATTACTCAAAGATAATACATAAGTATAAATTAACCCATTGAAAAATAAATCTTTTTAAGTATCTAAATTGTGTAAATAGCTAAAAATATTACTAACCATTTTAGTATTTATATTAACAATATATATCAACGAAGTTAATAATACAATGGTTTTACAAAATATACATAAGTTCAACACAAATCCCAATATTAAACCATATTTTTTGCATTCAATAAAATTTATGTTATTTTAAAAACAGATAGGTTCCTAAAATTGGTAAGACTCGCCCCCATCCAAAAAAAATATTACCAAGTTTTACTTTGGTTGATTTCAACTGTTTTAGTATTTTAGTTTAAATCATGTAGTTTAAAGTCTTATGCTCTGGTCTTTCTTTTGAAAATTTCATTTATAACAAGTTCTTCATTAAACAAATCTATTAGTCATCTTTATCATCCCCTTCACATTAATCTTTTAGTTTTTCTTTATTATTAAGATTAAAAATGCAAATTGTAATATCATTATGAAATAACTATGTTAACATTATTTAATAATACAAAGCAAAAAGATTAAGTTCATTATCATTTTTTGTAAATTTTCTTGAAGTATCTTTATCTGTATTTAAAATAGCTTAGCATCTTAATGTATAAACAGGAATTAAACTTTATATTATAATAGAATTACTTTTGAGCAACTACTAACGCACAATTTGTTTCAAATCTCTTTGCATCATCTGATGGATACGCCTTTACATATCCAAATTTTGCAATTAAAAATACCTTTTCCCATGTATAAATGTCTATAACAGGGGACTTATCCCTTAATTCTTTATCCTCAAAGTACCACCAGCCTTCGGCAAGTCCCCAAACCATATCTACCCATCTTAAGCTCTTAGAAGCTTCAATTAGCATCATTATGCCATTAGGAATTAATAGTGGTTTTAAATTCACAACAGTTCCTATTATGTCTTTTGTTGCATGAACTACATTTAACCCTAAGATTATATCAAAACTATTGTAATCAAACCCTTGCTCAATTGGATTTTTAGTAATATCAAAAGCCTTAAAGTTTATACTCTTAAAGTCATCATTCTCTTTTGCCTGATTTATGAAATATTCTCCTATATCAGTAAAGTAGTACTCAACATTTGGTAAGTTAGCTACTGAAACAACTTGTTTGGTCAATAAACCAGTTCCCCCTCCAACCTCAAGAATCCTAACCTTTTCTCCCTTTTTATCTACTACCAATTTCAGAATATCACTTATCACACTAGCATATATTCTTTCTTTTCCATACTCAATAGTATCCTTATTGCTTTTTTCCAAAGCATCAGAACTTCCTTTAGGAAACAAAACACCAATAGGTACTATTTTCCCACATAGAGATTCCTCATAACTGTTTACACAATAATCCAAGAAATTTATCATACCAGCAAATTCACTATAGTTTTCAATACATTCCTTATACAAAACTTTAGAATCCATTATTAAACTTTCGGCCTTTATAAACTGTATCTTACTATCTAAAGCCCTAACCACTTTATCTTCTACTAACATTTCAATCATACAATCAAAAATCTTTCTATAATTAGGTAATATATTTAGGGTTGCTACTAATTCATTTCTATCATGTATCTTTCCAAAGCTTGTATCTATACCACACTTTTTCAAGTAAGTATAAGCATAGCTTGTACATAACAGTTTTAATCTTTCTTCTAATTTATCGTAACATTCCATCCCCTTTATATTTAATTCTTTTTCCCATTTTTCTTCATACTTTAGAACTAGGTCATCACTATCTTTTAAGCTTAATATGTTATTGTTATCAATATCTAATATAAACTTCTCTATCTCTTCATTTAACAATTCATGGTGAGTCATAAAATTAAAGTGAGCACCATCCTCTATCTCTAAAAACTTAGCACCCGGAATATGATCTATGATAACTTTAGATTGTCTTGTATTTATAATGGTATCTCTCTTACCATATACTACAAATACCGGTGTTTTTATCTTGTCAAGTATATCTAAAGTTGTGTAGCTCTTAGAATTCCCAGGTAAATAATATTCCATATACTTAGCAAAAATCTTAGTATCTATACTTGTTCCATACTCTAATAAGTTTATATAGTCTTCTCCACTTTTTATAATTTCTAAGTCCTTTTTCATCGCGTCATCAGCATTCGAATTTGGATTTTCATTTACAATCTCATAAATTGAACTAACTAATATCAGACTGGATATCTTTTCTGGATACATAATGCTAAAATATTGACCAATCATACTACCCCAAGATACACCTATAAAATCTATAGGCTCATTTATTTCTAAATTTTTTAGAACATCGGCAATAATCTTTACCCTTTCTTCTAAGGAGTAATCATTTATATCCTCACTAAGCCCGCAACCTGGATTATGAATTGAAATAACTCTAGAGTATTTAGAGAAATACTTCAACTGATTTATTATCATAGGAGTTGCCATTCCAACTCCTCCAACAATAACCTTAGTTCTTCCTCTTCCTGCAGATACAACCTCCATCTTTTTACCAATAGATGTGTTAACTAAAAGGTGTACATACTTTTTACTTATCTTATTTAGTTCTGTATTCGTTATAACTTTATATTTATTTAAATCCACATCAATATCTTTGAGCTTTTTCCAAAACTCTAGTGGGAATTCATCTGAACTGTCAATTATCCATAAATTATCTTTACTATTCTTATCTATATGTTTTATTTCTACATCTTTATTAGGTCTATTCTTCTTCTTTGGCACTTCTTGTTTATATTGATTTATTTCCTCAGAACTATAATTGACTTCAGAAGCCAATTTAAGTATTTCATCATGAAAATCAGTTGATATATATTCACTTAATTCATAAATCGTCTCATACTCAAAGAATATATTAGGAGAGAAGTTTATTTTAAACTTCTCTGTAATATAGTTGTTGTATGCTGTAAAGCTAATCGAGTCAAACCCAAACTCTCTCATATTTACATCTACATTTATCCTATTTATAGGTACCTTCAGTACTTGTGCTACCCCCTCTATAAGTTCCTTTTCTACTATATGTAATAAGTTTGTTTCTTTATCTAGCCTTATAGAATTGTTATTACCAATTTGGGGCTTATTCTCATTTAATTTCTTAAGTTGTTTTATCTTCTTTAATGCTTCCTTAGGAGATAACTCTCCATCTTCCACCATCTTTAACAATTGCATCTTTGAATAATTTTTCATTATAATAAATCCTCCACCAACATATTTACAGCCTCGGCACTAATTTCTCCATTTTGAACCTTTGTTAATAATTCAAGTAATTCCTCTTCATCACCGTATATTAGTTCACTATCTAATTCATCAATAGCTTCTTTACTACTATATAACTCCTTACCTACTTCATTATCTTCTAACTTATTATTATGATAAATTTCATAGGAAGCATTTCTCGGTTTAGGGAGCCAATATCTTTCTTTATCAAACGCATACCCTGGCATAGGCATCTTAAACATCTCATCGTCATATAATTTAGACCAATCTATATCTATGCCTTCAATCCAAAGCTGTGCAATTTTATCGAACTTTCTAGATACCAATAATTTGTCAATAAATAACCTTCCTTCTTCACCTTCTATAAGCATCCCAAATTTTGAGCGTTTAGTATTAGCAGTTCCTTCATAAATACCATCTTGATCCTTTAAGTCTAAAACAAACGCTTCTAGCTTCTCACTAAGATTTTTTAGGTCGTCTACTACAAATGCTACTCTTTCATTCATCTCTACTCGTCTAGTTTGAAGATTATATGCTAATTGATTTATATCTATATTAACTTTATTACCATTGGAACATGCTTTCTTGTCTACATCTTTTAAACAATAATATTGTTCTATATTAAACCTATAGTTCTCTAGCATAAATCTAATAATATCCTTTAATGAAACAAATCTAACTACTGGATTATTAATATAAATATTATACTCACACTTAATTACTTCAATAATTTGTATTAACTTAACTAAATCTACTCCGTACTCCTCTAAAGAATCTTCTAAAATAACATCCTGATTTCCAAATATCATAACATCCTTAAAAATTTTTACTATGTCTTTAGTCAAAGCCAGCTCTAGGTTATTATCAGTTCTCTCCTCACCCTTATTATTTATCACATTATCACCGATAAACTTTTTAAGGTTTTTGCAGCTTTCCTTTAAACTAATTTTACTTTTAGCAGAAACTGTTATAATATTTACTTTTTCTATATTATTAGTATTAATATAGCTTCTATTGTCATATTCCTCAAGTATTATATGAGCATTACTTCCTCCAACACCAAATGAACTTATACCCGCTCTTCTTGGTATTAGATTATTATTCTCATCAACTAAAGCTTCCCATGGGATAGTATCCTTTGCTATTTTTAATCCACTACCTTCTAACTTTATATAAGGGTTTAATTCTTTAAAGTTTATATTACCTGTAATCTTTTTGTTTTTCATTGATAATAATACTTTAAAGATACTTGCCATACCTGATGCCGACTCTAAGTGTCCAATATTACTTTTAACTGATCCAAGTATACAATTAGGAATATCTGTTTCTTTTTTATTCCACTTTTTAAATAGTTCTTTAAACGCTCTCTTTAATCCCTCTATTTCCACAGGATCTCCAAGACTTGTACCAGTACCATGTGTTTCAATATAAGTTACTGTAGATGGATCAATTGAAGCTCTTTCATGTGCTCTTACAATAACATCTGCTTGGGCCTTAGAATTAGGTGATGTTATAGAATTAGATTTTCCTCCGTGATTTACCGCAGTACCTTTAATTAAACCATGTATATAATCCTTATCTCTTATGGCTTTAGATAAAGGTTTAAGTAAAATCGCTCCTACCCCTTCGCCTCTTACATATCCATTAGCATCCTTATCAAAGGTTTTGCACTTACCATCCTTGCTTAACATTCCTAAACTACTACCTGCAATAAACAAGTTCGGACTAGATATCAAGTTTATTCCACCAGCTACTGCAAACTCACAATCATCATGCCAAATAGATTCTACAGCTCTATGAATAGCAACTAATGAACTAGAACAAGCGGTATCTACCGGCTCACTTGGTCCACTCCAGTTAAAGAAATAAGAAATACGATTAGTTAACATCGTTCTAGTCATTGCTGTTGCGATATCATCTTTTAATAATAATTCTTGATAATCTCCATTAGAAACTCCTATAAATACTGAAGTTCTAGTGCCTGAAAGATCGGTAATTTTATGCCCTGAATTATCCATAGTATTCCATACTGTCTGAAGCATAATTCTTTCCTGGGGATCCATTTTTTCTGCCTCTACCGGGGATATATTAAAGAATAACGGATCAAATTCATCAATTTCTTTCATAAATCCACCATACTTAATATCTGTTTTTCCTGGCTCTGCTATGGGATCTCCATAGAATCTTTCCCAATTCCATCTCTCTTCTGGAATTGTAGATATCATATCGCTCTTCTCTTCAATAGACTTCCAAAACTCATCTAAATTCTCTGATCCTGGCATTGCTCCACTCATACCTATTATCGCTATAGGTTCTCTACTAGCACTATTTATTTTATCGAATTTAATTGTAGATTCCTCTTTATCTATAATTTTTCTTAAAGCTCTGCTTGGTGCTACTTCTTCTACCTTGCTAACTCCTTTAGAAACTCTCTTCACTGAAAAATAGTTATTTAAAGTAAAATCATTTTCTAAGTAAATACTCTCTGCTATTGCAATTGGAGTAGAATTTTCAAAAAATACTGTAGGAGTTATCCCTAAGTCAAACTTACTATTTATTTTGTTAGTTAACTCTGTAAACGTTATAGAGTCAAAACCAAACTCACTTAAGTCAGAATTAATGTTTATTTCATCTCTTTCATTTTTTAATATTTCACACATTATATCTATTAACTCATTAGTGAACTTATTTATGGTATCTTCATTATCCCCAACTTCTATAACCTTTAGCTTTTCTTCACCGTTAGCATTAATTTGATTATTTATTAAGGAGCTTATAATCTTTTCCCTTACTCCTTCTATTACCATTACTTGACTTTCATTTAATGATAAGCTATCTTCAAAGGCCTTTATACCATTTTCGTCAGATAATGGACTCATCCCAAACTTTGAAAATAATAATTTTTCTGTTTGTACATCTACATTCATACCACCATTTTTCCATAGTGACCAGTTTATAGCTGTATCTATTCTATTTAGCTTTTCATTCATCAATGCCACATAATTGTCAATATAACTGTTGGCATATGCATAATCACCTTGCCCTATATTTCCTATTAAAGATGTTGAGGATGAAAAATTAACAAATACGTCTATATCCTCATTCTTTAAAGCATTATATAAGTTTATAGTTCCATATATTTTAGGACTAAACACCTCCTCTATCTCACCTAAGTTCTTCTTTATCAGTAGGGAATCTTTCATAATTCCAGTACAGTTAATTACTCCATTTAAATTGTTAAATGTATTCTTTGCTTTATTTATAAGAGTAATTACATCTTCTTTTTTAGATATATCTACAGGTACATATATAACTTCTGCTCCTAAATCCTTTAACTCATTAATTTTTTTTAAATCACAATTTTGATTTCTTCCACATAATATAAGTTTTGCTTTATATTTCTTTGCTAGATATTTAGCAAAGAAATTTCCTAAGCCACCCATACCTCCAGTTATTATATATACTCCTTGATCCTTGAGCTTTTGCTTTTGATCTTCTAATTGTTGTATTTCTACTAATTCCTTTATATATCTAGTATTAGAATCATATTTTATTTCACATTTATTACTACTATCAGATAGTTCCAACTTTAATATATTTACTAAATCAGTGTTGTCCCTTACTTCAACAACTTTACATAATAATTTTTGATTTTCTAATTTTATGGACTTAAAAAATCCTACAAGTGCTTCATATTCAACTACGTTATTAAGATTTCTATAAATACAATGCATCTTTGTTTGACTCTTAAATTTTTGTGACGATAACCATTTACAAAGATGGAATATTGGATAAATCTCTTCTTTTATTATCTCTTTAGCTTCTATACTTCTGGAATCATCTAATAAGTAAACAATATTAAGTTTTTCATTTTCACTAATCTTACACTCTTCACTTAACTTATTATAGCTTTCTAAATCTAATGGATTTATTATAAACTTCTCATCGCTATGCTTTTTATATTCCGCTCCAAAGTTTATAAATATAGCTTTATCTCTAAATAATTTCTTTATTTCAGCTTCTGAACTTGTTCCTCTACTAAATACCAATGTCTTACCATCTATAGAATTGCTTTTATCTATTAATACTGTTGGGCTCTCAATCCACTTTGAAGTGAAATATACAAGGTCTTTTTTTATATTCTCTCTTTCATTTGATATCTTGTTAGCAAATTCAATTTGAACTGGTCTTATAACAAGTTCTTTCATCTTGGCTATAACTTGTCCTTTTTGTCCAAGAAAAGTAATATCAAATTTTACTCCTCGTACCTGTGACTGTTTAACATAAGCATATAAAGCCCTAACTTCTGTATTAAAAATTTCTATATCTCCTAATATAAAAGGTACAAAAAGTATATTTTTATCTGCTACGCCAGTTTTATAAGCAAAGGCTACAGATGATTGTAATCCTCCATCAGTAAGTGTTGGATGTAGAAGAAAATCCTTAATAGTATCTTCTAAGCTTTCAATTACATCAATTCTTGAAATACCTTCTTTTTCATTGTAGTAAAATTCTTTTATTCCTTTGAATTTACTTCCTAGCTCTGCACCTAAATTACTTAACAATTCATAATAAGATCTGGCTTCCTCTTCTCCACCCTTACATCTTCTCATAACCTGATCTATATCAATAAATTCATTATTCTCGTTGCTTTTAAGTGGAGATACTTCCAGCCTTCCTTGTGCATGTTCTTCTCTTTCTCCCATATTTTGAGAATACACCTTGAAATCAATACTGTTACTGTTAGGCTGGAGAGAAATTCTAACCTGTTTTTCATCTTTATCTACGATTATAGGATTCGACCAAATTACATTTTTTATCTTAGTTACTGTATTTTCATCATCAGCTAAGTTACCTGCTACTCTAGCCATTTCTAAATAAACTACCCCAGGCAATACATGTCCATGATCCTCCATATAGAATTCATTTCCTCTAAAAGTCTTTTCAAATCCTTGTTCATAAATAGTAGATATGTTGCTATCTATAACTTCATGTAGTCCCTTAACTGTTTTTTCACTTTCCTTATTATACTTAATTGGAATCCAATACTTGGTTCTAGCAAACGGATAAGTTGGTACTGAAATCCTATTTTGCTTATTCCCCTTAAATAAAAGCTGCCATTGTACTTTAAAACCCATTACCCAAAGCTTTGCTATACTGTCATAATCCTCATTTTTGATATCATTATTAATCTGCTCCGTTAAGCGTTCTCCATCAATAACGTCCTTTACATTTCCCACATATAATTTATTTTCTGATTCACCATTACAAAATGCGCTAAGCTTTTCTTGTAATTCTTTTTTTGTAGAGGCGACTATGGATAATCTCTCATCCATCTCTTCTCTACCAACTCGGAGAGTATATGCAACTCTCATTAAGTCTACATCTCTATCTAAAAATTCATTTAATATTAAAGCATATTCTTTTAGTCTATCTTTATTTTTTGCTGATAATATGAAGAGAGTCTCTTCTTGTAACCCTTTATGGGAACTCTTTTTATTTATGTATTCTTGAATTACAACATGTGCATTAGTTCCACCGAATCCAAAAGAGCTCACTCCAGCACATCTAGGAATTCTATTTCCATTATCATCAATTGAAACATTCCATTCCTTTGTTTTATCTACTATATAGAATGGAGAATCTTCTAGCTTTATATAAGGATTTAATTTTTTAAAATGTACAACGCCTGGTAACTTGTTTTTCTTTAATGATATCAATATTTTTATTACTCCGGCAATACCAGAAGCTGGTTCTAAATGACCTATATTACTCTTTATAGATCCTAAACCTATATGTTTATCTTTTTCTAAGTCCTTATCCCATATACCATATAATTCTTTAAACATTTTCTTCAATCCATTTATCTCAACGGGATCTCCTAATTCTGTTCCTGTTCCATGTGCTTCAATATAAGAAATAGTGGATGGATCTACCTCTGCTTCCTTATATGCTTTAAGTAGTACTTCTGCTTGTGCATCTGAATTTGGAGCTGTAAGCGAATTAGCTTTCCCTCCATGATTTTCAGCGGTACCTTTTATAACACCATATATGTTATCGCCATCTTCTATAGCCTTATATAATGACTTTAATACTACTACTCCTACGCCTTCGCCTTTCACATATCCATTAGCACCGCTATCAAAGGTCTTACATCTTCCATCCGGTGAAAATACTCCCATCACACCAGCTCCAACATAGGTGTTCGGATCTAACATTAAGCTTACTCCACCAGCTATTGCCATTTCACTTTCATTATATTGTATTGATTTTACAGCCCTATGTAATGCTACTAAACTACTAGAGCATGCTGTATCAATGGATTCACTTGGACCTTTAAAGTTAAACATAAATGATATTCTATTACTTAATAAAGCTGTTGCATTTCCTATACTTGATTGAGCATACACCTTGTCCAAATTAGTTGCTAGTAGTTGTTTATAATCAGAAAACTGCACTCCTGCAAACACTCCTATATTTTTACCAGCAAGTTCTGAAACCTTACACCCACTATCCTCGATAGCTTTCCATGTAGCTTGGATAAACAATCTTTGTTGTGGATCCATAAGTTCTGCTTCTCTTGGTGATATACTAAAGAACTTTGCATCAAAAGCATCCTGTCCTGTTATAAAACCGCCCCACTTGGAGTTGGTTTTATTTTCCGTATTATTATCAGTACTATAGTATTTTTCCCAATCCCATCTTTTTTTGGGTATTTCGCAAACTACATCTTCTTGATTCTCTAAAACATTCCAAAGTTCCTCTTCAGTATCAGCTCCCGGTAATTTAAAGTTCATACCTATAATAGCAACATCTTTAGTAGAATTATTTTTTGATTTTTTATTCTTGTTTTCCTTAGAGTATTTGTTTCCTATAGGTTTTAAATTAACAACTAAAATCTCTTCTACCTTCATATTGTTTTTAACAGGTTTATCTTCTTTTACAGAAACAACCACGTTATTGCCTTGTACTTTTGTATCATCATTATGATTTTCTTTTACAGAATAAAATTTTTCCACCTCTTCACTAAAATCCTCAAGCAAAAACTCACTCAAATCTTTTATGGTACTTTTAGCAAAGAAAACTGTAGGTGATATTTCAATTTTGTACAAATCACTTAATCTATCAGCAAATTCCTTTAATGATACAGAATCAAATCCAAAGTCTCCAAGGTTCTCTTCTACATCTAACTTTCTCATTTTAATCTTCAATATAGTTGCTATTACATTTTTAACATCATATTCAACCTTATCGTATTTGGACCTATCCTGATTTTTGTTTTCATTCTCTAAAACTACTTGTTCATTAGATTTTTCTTTATCCATAACATTATCCATATTAGTTACACTTCCCTTTAGCTGCGCAGCATCATTCTTCTTGAGCTTTAAAATATTCTCTATCTTACTTCTATCCCCAGATATTAAAGCCACTTGTGAAACTTCACTACTCATGATTTTCTCAAATGCCTTTATTCCACTATCAGCAGTCAAGTAACTCATTCCTGAAGTTTGTAGATAAAGTTGCTCTCCTTTATCCCCCATATGCATTCCTCCATTCTCCCATAGTGGCCAATTAATTGTTATACTTCTACCCCATCTTTCATTACTTAAAGCTAATTGATTTCTATAACTACAAAAGCTATCTAAAAACTTATTTGCTATAGCATAATCGCATTGACCAAAATCCCCCATGATAGATGAATTTGATGAAAATGCAAGAAAAAAATCTAGTTTCTCATCTTTTGTTTCCTCGTCTAGAATTATTGTTCCATAAATCTTTGGATTAATAATTTCTTTAAATTCGTTTAATTTCTTTTGGAATATTAGTTTTTTACTTGCAATCCCAGCTGCATGAATTACTCCATTTATACTTCCAAATAATTTCTTTACTTCAGTTATAAGTTTTTTCACATCAACTGATTTTGTAATATCGCAACTTATATATATAGCCTCTGCTCCATATCCTTTTAATAAATCTAATTTTTCTTCAATAGATTCATTGATAGTGGATCTTCCTACTAATATAATCCTAGCTTTATATGTTTTTGCAAGATATTCGCTAAATATCATTCCTAGAGCTCCTGCTCCCCCAGATATTAGATATACGCCCCCGTCTTTAATGCTACTCTGCTTAGACATTATATGTAATTTTTCTAACTGTTTCCCATATCTTACTCCATTTTCATATTTTACTTCATATGAAAATTTATATTGTTTTAATACAACCTCATTATGAATTATATCTACTAGGCTTTCATCATAACTTCCAACTTCGATATTAGAAAATTTAAGCTTTGGATATACAAGTTCCAAAGATCTTGCATATCCACCTAAAGCCTTTCCAATTACCTGTGATGTTCCTATACTTTTAAATAAGGAAATAAATGTAGTAACCATCTTCATCTTTAGAGAATCATATGCTTTTAATAAGTTAAATATTGAGTATATGCCGCATTTATCTACATCATAGAAATTACAATTCGTTAATTGATAATCCCACATAAAAACAATATAATTAGCTAGCAATTTATCTTCCTTTATGTCCTTTAATAACCTTATGTAATCTTCACCATCTAATGAATTTATAACATATAGGCTTTGAGCTTCCTTTTTAAAGGAAGCTCCTTTTTTTACTACAATCACCTTAACCGTCTTGCTCAATGAATTTATTAAATCTAAATACTCTGGATTATCCTCTTCAATAAATAGCATCATAACATTTGCATTAGATATACCCTCATTATTATTTTGTTTATCTGATTTAATCCACTTCTCATTTAAAAATAACAATCCCTTATCTCCACCCAAAACTTCACTTTTGTCATCTCTTTTATCCTTACTCATTACTTACCTCCATAATACTTTTGATACGTTCTATATCAATTTCTCCATTTTGTAGTTTAGCAAGCATTGTTTTAATTTGATTGCTTATCTCTTCTATCTCATTAGCATCACTAGTATTCTTCATAACTTTCAGTGTTAATTTTTCAATTTTAATTAGGACATTTTCATTTTTATCTATAAAATATAAATTAAAGGTAATTTCACTATCATTATCTTGATAATACTTGCAATAAACACTAAATTCATCACAAAGAGGTTTAGCTACGACACATCTATATAATTTATAGAATTCATAATTATATGCTTTCTTAAATAACTTAATAAAGCACTCTACAACCTCTTCCACAACTGAACAATTAAATTTAACTTTTGAATCTAATAATGTTGCATTTTCCTTTAACTTAACAGTTATATAAGATGAATTATCTTTGACATAAATATTCTTAAATTCTTCTATTACCTTACTATGTTGTATTAAACTCTTCTTATTACTAATTTTATCTTTATAAGAACTACCAAGAATTTCACTAATGTCTAATACTTCCTCTAGCTTTTCACTTGAGATTTCAACTTGTCCTTGAGAACAAATTATATATTCTCCATCGTTATTCTCATACCCAGTTTCACATTCAATGTAATCCTCATTTTCATATAATGAAGTAATTAACTTTCTATCTTCCTTAAATTCTGTTCTATTTCCCCAAATTACATTTTCTATTACAGAGCAACTATCTTCTATTGACAATTCAGAAGCTATACGGAACATTTCTATAAATGAAGAATATGCCATATACTTCACTTCCTTATTATTGAGTTTCATTGAAATACAATTACTTTCCTCAATTTTAGTTTCATACTTTTGCTTGTTAAGACTTGATATATTTCTATCTATTAATGAGTGTATTTTTTCTACTCCAGCACCTTTAATACCTGTCTCTGTTCTTGATATCCAGTAGCTTTCTCTTTCAAATGCATATGTTGGCAAAGAAACTATATGTACGTCCTCATCTTTATGTAGCTTTTCCCAATCTATGTCTACACCCTGAACCCATTTAGCTGCAATCTCTAAAACTTCATTTACTAAGTCCAGTCCACTCTTTCTTGCTTTTTTTACAGTACCAAAATACACTTCTCCATTATTGATATTTGTTATAAAGCTATTTAACTTTTCTTTTATTTCCTCTATGCTACTACAAGAAAAAGCCATGCGATTATTCATCTCTTCTCTACCTATCTGTAGCGTATACGCAATATTAGAAAGATCATAATCTTCATTATAACTAAGGTATTTATATAGCTTCATTGCATTTTTCCTCAAGGAATAGCTACTCTTAGCTGAAAGAACAATAACTTGATCTTTATTTTTCTTTTCATTCTTGTAGTTATTTTTATATTCTTCTATTAACACATAAGCATTTGCTCCACCAGCTCCAAATGAACTAACCCCAGCTCTTCTTACCTCTTTATTACCATCTATAACTGTAGTCTTCCATGGCTCTAATTCTCTTTGTAAATGGAAATAAGAATTTTCAAAATCAATATTTGAATTTAACTTGCTTGAATTTATGGATGGAACTAATTTCTTATACTTAAGTTGAAGCAATACTTTAGTTATAGATGCTATACCTGCAGCTGCTTCTAAGTGGCCGATATTTGACTTTACAGATCCTATAGAACAAGATTGTTTACTTGGCTTATATTCTTCAAACACCCTATTTAGAGAGTTTATCTCTATTGGATCTCCTAATTTAGTTCCTGTTCCATGTGCCTCTATATATGAAACTGTTCTTGCATCAATATTTGCTTTCCTTAATGCTTTAGATATTAAACTTACTTGAGCATTAGGATTTGGTACTGTATATCCGTTAGCTTTCCCTCCATGATTAATCTCTGTTGCCTTTATAATTCCATATATATAATCTTTATCCTTTATAGCCTTTTTGAAAGGTTTTAAAATTATTGCTCCAACACCTTCTCCTGGCACAAATCCATCAGCATCATCTCCAAAGCTAAAGCATTTCCCTGTTGGCGAAAGCATTTTCGTTTGACACATTAATACATATTTATATGGATGTAAATATAAATTAACTCCTCCAGCAATAGCCATTTCACATTCTTTCTTCTTCAAACTCTCACAAGCTAAATGAATTGCTGTAAGCGATGATGAACATGCTGTATCCACTGGCATACTTGGTCCGCTGAGATTTAATATATATGATATTCTGTTAGCAATTGACCAAGGTGATACATTTGGCATAGATGATATATTACCTCTTTCCCATTCTTCTGGTCCCCAAAGCTGATAACTATAAGTTGTCGTTCCTGCAAATACTCCAACATTAAAACCGTAACCAGCATTATATTGCTTAAGTCTCTTTCTTGTATAACCAGCATCTTCTAGAGCTGCCCATACCGTTTCTATAAATACCCTTTCTTGTGGATCCATTATAATAGCTTCTCTTGGTGAAATATTGAAGAAGGTAGGGTCAAACTTGTCCACATCATCAATAAATCCACCCCACTTACTATACATCTTTCCTTCTTTTACCTTATCATACTCACCATCAAAATACTTTCTATAATCCCAACGGTTTATAGGGATTTCACTGATACAATCTTTTTTATTAACCATATTATCCCAAAACTCGTATATATCATCAGCTTGAGGGTATTTACCGCTTACCCCTATAATTGCAATGTCATCTTCTTCATAATTGCTATTTGGTAATACGATATTATTATCTTTAAAAGGATCAAGCTTCTTCCATGTTAATAGTTTTTCACTAGTGCTTACTTTACGTGCTATATCTTTTTTCTCTTCTATAACTTCATTATCAGAACTTAGATTAAATAATTTAATTAATGGCTTAACGTAATTTTTCGCCATATATTCTGCCAAGCTTTCTATAGTTTGGTATTCAAATAATAGTGTTTTTGAAACCGCCCCTAAATCATCTTCAAATTTTCCATTGAAATATCCAATCATAACGGATTCTATACCATATTCTTCAAATATTTCAGCTTTATCAATCTCAGATTTATCTAATTTTAATAACTCACTAAATACTTCGATTAAATACTCTGTTGTTTTATCTAGTAAATCTAATTTATCAATATTACTAGTTTCTAACTCTACAACTAGTTCTTCTTCTAGCTCACTATTAAAATTTTCTAAAAATTTTCTTATTTTATTCTTTTTCCCATATCCGACTATCAATGGATTTATATCGTTTTTCAATAAAAATTCAAAAGCTTCTATTCCCTTTTCCTTAGGTAATTGTGTTAACCCAGTTTGATATTCTAATATTTGCTTTTGATCTTGTGACATATTCATACCATCTGATTCCCATAGTGGCCATGCAATAGATAGAGTCTTTCCTTTTCTTTCACCTGCAATAGCTAATTGTTCACGATACTTTGCAAAATAATTCATAAAGCTATTTGCGTAAGCGTAATCGGCTTGTCCTAAATTACCCGTTTCTCCTGTTATGGATGAGAATAGTACTATAAAGTCTAAGTTTTCATTCTTTGTCGCCTTATCTATATTTAATGTACTAATAACCTTAGAAGATATTATGTTGTCAAATTCCTCTTTACTTTTCTTTAAAATGAATGAGTCATTATTTACACCGGCACAATGAAATATTCCATCAATCCTTCCATAATGCTCTTTAACTTTTCTTATCAACTCCACAAAATCTTCTTCTTTAGATGCATCAGAAACAATATATTCCACATTTTCAGTATATTTTTTAATAGCTTCTATTTTTTCTTTATTTAAAGTAGATCTACCTGAAAGTATTAAATTTACATTATGTTTTTCAGCTAAATATTGTGCAAATATACTTCCTAAAGCACCAGTACCTCCTGTAATTATGTATACACCATTTTGTTTTATTTCTATATGATTAGTTAACTTATTACTCTCAACTTCAGTAATTCTCTTTACTAATCTTGTACCTCTTCTATATGAAATTTCTAACTCGTTATTATTGATAGAGAACTCTTTTCCCATAATAGCTACATACTTTTCTTTAGGTATAGTAGTATCTATAGCCACCGTCTTAAATTTATAATTTGGACTTTCTAACCTTAAGGTCTTTATGAATCCGCTAATTGCTGAATCTAGTACACTAATAGCATTGTGTTGTTCATTAAATATGTAAAGTAATTTAATGTCTTCCGAAACCTTAGCTTCCAAAAGCGTTTGTGTAAGATATAGAAGGGAATATATGCTTTCATTAATCTTTTCACTAATAGAAGATTTCATGTTATTTACTACATAAGCTATCTTATTTATATTCACGCTCTCTTCCATAAATAAGTTTATTAGTGCTTTATAGTGTTCCTTATTATTAAAGTTAATATGATAGCTATTTTCTCCATAACTGCCATATTTATCAGCGTTACTAACAAAGAAAGTTCTTGTATTCTCTATATCTTTATACATTTGAATATCTTCTTCATTATCTAAAAAAATAACCAGATCTCCATTTATTTTCTCTTTTATATCTTTAGAACTTTCAACCCATTTGGTTGTGTAATAAACCTTATCCGATTTATCTTCTTCTTCATTTATATCCTTAAAAGATATATTATTAATAGCTAATACTACTTCGTTATTATCTGCAATTATTCTTAAGGTATACTTCTCTGACTCAGAACCTTCTATATATAGGATAAATTGCTTTAATTCTTTATGTTTAAAGCTCATCTTTTCTATAGAACATGGAACATATATTTTTCCCTTTGCCTCCTTTTCTGCCGTAGCTATTAAAGTATTACATATTAAATTGAATACTTTAGAAGACAAGGAGTCATAGAATTTATCCCCTAAATCTATAAGCGCTATTACCTTCTCTTTATCTGTATATAGTTTACTTACATATTCATAAGAAGTATTAATTCCAAATAGAGATAAGTTTTTATATAAATTCTTAATTGCCTCATCATCTTTTATCACATCTTTTAAAACTTCTGTATCAGATTTAAAATCATCTATTAAGGAACTACTCTTAGTTATATTACATTGAAGTACAATATTATCTTCAGCTATCTTTAATTCACATAATGCATCATTGCCCTTTGGTATGATATTCACATTAATTTTAGAACTATTATCATGATTACTATATAAAGCTCCTGACCACAATATATTCTCTAATGAAATATCATTATTGTATCCGACTAGTTCTATCGCTTCTCTAGCAAACGCTAATACTCCAAAACTATTCATATATTCACTGCCATGAATTTTATAGGTATCATAATAACTACTTATATTTGAATATCTTGATGAAAACTTATACTCCTTAATATTTGATAAGTTAAACTCTACAAGACTATTTGACTTACTAATATTAGGATTTATATTATTTACTGATATTTCTTTTCTTTCTACTTCATTAACCCAGTGTCTATTTCTTTCAAATGGATATGTTGGTAGTGACACTTTCTTTAATTCATTTTCTTCATATAATTTGCTCCACTCTACTTCTAATCCTAATACCCAAAGTTGTGCTATTTTTTCTACATTTTGTCCTTTTACAAGTATGTCCAAAAAATCCGTGCCTTCTTTTCCACTATTTAAAATCTCAATATACTCTTTATTATTTTTAATATTTCCCCTTATGATCTTACTATTTGAAGTATTCCCCTCGGAAAATTCCTTTAACAGCTCTTTAATTTCTTTAACAGAACTAACTACTAAAGCTAACCTCTCTGCAAACGGCTCTCTACCTATTTGCAAAGTGTATGCAATATCATCTACTGAGATTTCAGCATCATCTATTGTATCAAAATAATCCTTCATATCCTCTACATAAACTTTTAATCTTTCTTCATTTCTAGCAGATAACACAACAATTCTACCGTTTTCTAATTCACCAGATGTCTTATCTTCTTTTTCACCTATATATTCTTCTAAGAGAATATGTGCATTTGCTCCACCTGCACCAAAAGAGCTGACTCCCGCTCTTCTTGGATAAACTTTTTCCTTATTTCCTTCCTTCAAAATTAACCTATCCCAATTACTTAAAGTTCTTTGAACATAAAATGGAGTAGTTTCAAAGTTTATATTGCTATTTAATTCATCAGAATGAATAGATGGAACAAGCTTTTTATATTTCATTTGCAAAATCACTTTTATAATTGCAGCTATTCCCGCAGCAGATTCACAATGTCCTATATTAGATTTTACTGAACCAATTGCACAAAATTGCTTATCATTTGTGTACTCTTTAAAGGCTTTTACAAGACCACTTATTTCTATTGGATCTCCTAATGAAGTACCAGTACCGTGAGCTTCTATATAATTAATGGTTCTAGGATTAATTCCTGATTCCTTTAATGTTTCATTTATAACAGCTCCTTGCATGGTTGGATTAGGTACTGTAAAACCAGTTGTTTTACCCCCATGGTTAATAGCAGTTCCTTTTATAACAGCATAAATATTATCTCCATCTTCAATAGCCTTATCTAAAGACTTTAAAAGTACTGCTCCAACACCTTCTCCTGGTACATATCCATCTCCACCTTCACCAAAGCTTCTGCAACGCCCATCACTGGCAGCAAATTTTTGTTGACTTAAGAAAATATACTTATGTGGATGGATGGAAACATTTACTCCTCCTGCTATTGCATAGTTACTTTCTCCTTTACGAATACTGTCACAAGCAAGATGAATTGATGTTAATGATGATGAACACATTGTATCTAGTGCTATACTCGGACCGTTTAAATTAAGATGATAGGATACTCTATTTGCAATTGAAGCGTATACTGATGATAATGCGATTTTCTTTCCATCTATCTCAGCATCAAGTAATTGATATTGCCCATACATTACTCCTGCAAATACCCCTACTTTTTTATTTTCCAATGAGTTTCTAGTATATCCTGCATCTTCTATAGTGTTATAAGCACATTCCAAAAACATTCTTTCTTGTGGATCCATAATTTCTGCTTCTCTCGGAGATATATTAAAGAACAACGCATCAAATTTATCTACATCGTCTACAAATCCACCCCACTTACAATACATTTTTCCTAACTCATTTTTGTCTGTAGTATAATATTCATCAACATTCCATCTACCCTTAGGAACCTCTGTTATACAATCTTGCGCTTCCTTTAAATTATTCCAAAACACTTGAAGATCTTTAGACATAGGGAACTTACCACTTACTCCTATTATAGCAATATCATCTTTGGTAATTTTTTTATTTTCTTTAGTTTTTCTGCCTTTATCAACAAAGTGCTTGCCCCACTTATCTGGAATCTCCCTTTCCTTATTAGCCTTTTTATTACTAAATGTATCTTCTACATTTACATTCTTTGACTTTTTCGAAGTTACCTCAAACAGGTTGGTAATCACATCCATGTGATTTTCAATGAAATACTCACTTAATTCTCTCAATGTTTGATATTCAAATAAAAGAGTTTTGGCAATCTCACCAAAGTTTACTTCCAACTCATCATTTATACTCATTGCCATAATTGAGTCGAATCCTATCTTTTCGAAAGAATCATCTAATCTTAAAGCATTTGGTGGTATCTTTGTAACTTTTATAAAAATGTCTTTCAAATATGCTTGTGTATTTTCTTTTAAAAAATCTATATCAATGTTGGACATATCTAATTTTTGCTCTATCTTATCTATTTTCTTATCCCCTTGATCTAAATTATTCATTAAATTAATCATATTCTTTATCTTGTCAGCTTCACCATAAAGCACTACAGAATTGCTTGAAATATTCCTTATAGAATATTTCAAAGCCTTCATTCCTACTTCTGTTGTCAATGTATCCATTCCAAAGTTCTTCTTTAGAACTGCTTGACTTACATCAGTAGCTCTCATTCCTCCATCTTTCCATAGTGGCCAGTTTATGGACAATACCTTAAACTTATTTTCTTTTCCTTTTCCTTTTTCATTAGCAAAATAATCCATATAACTATTGGCATAGGCATAATCACTTTGTCCTACATTTCCGAAAACAGCTGATATTGAAGAGAACAATACCATAAAATCTATGTCTTCATCTTTAAATACACTATATAAGTTATTAGTTCCTAATATCTTAGTATCTAGTATCTCTTTTACTTCTTCTTTTTCTTTGTTTATTATAAATGAGTCTTTCTTTGTTCCAGCACAATGAATTATTCCATTTACTTCATTAAAATGTTCTTTTATTTGATTCACTATATTTTTTGTTTCTGATAAGCTAGAAATATCTGCTTTAATATATATAATTTTATTGGTTGAAGATTTTAAAGAATTTATTTTTTCCTTAATATTTTCATTCAAACTAGATCTTCCACTTAGTATAAGACTTGCATTTAATTTATCAACTAAATACTTAGCAAGACTATATCCCAAAGCCCCTGTTCCACCAGTGATTAGAAATACACCATTAGGTCTTAGTAAACTATTTTCCTTTACATCATTTTCTATGGTGTGTTCTTTTAGTATTACTACAAATCGCTTGGATCCTTTGTAGTAAATCTCACTATTTTCACCTTTATCCATATAAAATTCCCGTAGCAATTGTTCTAAAATATTCTTATTAAAATCTTTTCTATCACAATCTATAGAGATAGTTTTGTATAATAGGTTAGGATTTTCAATAGTAGCACTCTTTGTAAATCCATCTATAGCGGAATTTATTTCACTGTTATTGCTTTCTCTGTATTGAAATATAATGTTAACCTTTGCTCCCTTTTTAGTAGACATTAATGCTTTAAATATAGAAAACATAGAAAATATACTACTTTCCATTTTCGTATTTATTGTTGCACTATCCATAGCCTCTTCGGATATTAGATGAAGTATGTTATCTGCAAACATTCCTTTTTCAACCAACTTTTCAAAAAGCATGAGATAGTCTTCAAGTCTATCTATTCTGATTTGGTACTGTGTATCTCCAACTACTTTAAATTCATCTCCAACAGTAACTATAGTAAGAGTATTTAAAAATGGTGCGAAATTTTCTTTGATCTTATTCTCAATGGCTTTATCCTTTGTAAAAACTAACAAATTGCCCAATTGTAATTTTTTTTTACTATCTACCTTATTCTCCATAAAATCCTTGGTGTAATACACAAGATTTCCTTCGTTGTTACTGGCTTCTCTAAGTTCTAATATTTTCTTTAATCCTTCCGCTTTAGAAAGTTGTCCATTAGCAACCATCTCAATAATTGCTCTTTTATTTTTGGTAACATCTTTATTCATTATATTTCCTCCAAAAGTTTTTCAACTTCATCAATTTCAACTTCTCCTGTTAAAAGCTTTGTTAGCATATCCTCTATTGAGTCTTTGTACTCATTAACAGTAAGTTGAATTTCTTTTTTTATTATATTAGTGTTAAAATCTTTTCCTGAAAGACATTTAAATTTTATAGCTACATTTCCTAATTCATCTAGAAGAAACAGATCAAGTTTCAGACTATCATCATCTGATTCTATATCATCTGAAGTTGTTACAAAACAATAACATATAGATGTTATTGGTCTACAAACTTCTACTTTTTTTAATGCAAATGGTACATATGTCCCACCTTGTTTATTATCAAGAATTATTGAACATAAAGCTGTCTGCATTGCTCCATCAGCAAAACTCGGATGAATAATAAAATCCTTTAGTTGCATTTTACTATTATTAGGTAAAACTAATTTTGATAATGTTTCATTCTCACCTTTATATAAACTTTCTATAACCCTAAAATTTTCACCATACTCTATTTCTACATCTGAAAAGCTACCATAACAAATACTCTTATCTATTTGCTCTTTACTTCTGTTTATTATTTGTTGAATGTCTATCTTCTCATCATATATATCCTCATCAACTGTATCCTCATAATCTAAAACACAAGTAAAGTGTATTATTTTATTACCATCTTCATTAATAGAATATATATTAACCTTAACATCCTCTTCTTCTGGATATAATCCAATATAAATTTCTTTTTTATCATTTTCTGATTTAAACTCTATAGGTCTTCTCCAATTTACATCTCTTATAGCCCGTACTCTACCCTCTCTTGTAGATAAGGTTCCTGCTTTCCATACCATCTCAAGATATACCACTCCTGGTAATACCATATTTCCTTTAACAACATGATCTCTTAGATATAAGTCATCTTTAGTTAAAATTTTCTTATAGCACTGCTCTTCAAATACTGATTCATTAAAATCTATAACCGCAGCTAAGGGTTTAACCTTATTGTTTTCTATTCTCTCTGTTACATCAGTACTTTTATTATACCAATATGCCTTTCTTTCAAAAGGATATGTTGGCAATGAAATTTTGTTAGGTTTATTATTTGTATAAAGTAAATCCCAATTGTAATTTACTCCTGAAGTCCATAACTTACACAGGTGATCCAATTTCCCAGAATGAACAAGAGAATTCAAAAATTCATTTCCCTCTTCACTATCTAAAAATAAATCATAAATATCACTACTATTATTTATATTTCCTAAATATAAATCAGAAATGTTTTTCTTACCTTCTATAAAGTTACTTAGTTTTTCCTTGAGGTCACTAATACTAGATACTATAATGGCAAGTCTCTCGTCCATAGATTGTCTTCCTATTTGTAATGTGTATATCATATCTTTTAAATTAAAATTGTATTTTTGAACTTTATCTTCTATACACTTAACATCCTCAGTATATCTTTCTAAGATGCTACTCTCGTACCTACTAAATATATGGTCTGATATTGATTCGATAGTGCTATTAACTGAAACCATTCCCATATGAATATTGATGCTATAATATTCATTTATTGTCTCAGTTATAGATATCATTTCTTCCTTTGATACACCATACTCTTCTATACTATCATTTACATTTATATCCGATGGTAATGCTTTAGTTATAGCTATGATAATTTTTGTTATGTCTTCTTTTAAACTTTCTTTTACCCCATATAACTTTATCTTTTGTGTTGTTCTTACACATGTAGTATTATCTTCTATAAACGCTAAAATATTATTCACATACTCTCTTAATCTTTCTTTATTTTTAGCTGATAATGTGAATATTAATTGTTTATCTTTAACTTCTTCTGAAATAATTATATCTTTTTTATACTCTTCCAATATTATATGAACATTAGTACCACCTGCTCCAAATGAGCTTATTGCTGCACATCTTGGGACTTCTTTAACAATGCCGTTTTCTTCAATCTTCGGTACCTTCCACTCATCTAAACTACGTTGAACATAAAATGGTGTGGTTTCAAAATCTATATTACTGTTTAACACTTCTGAATGTATTGATGGTACTAATTGCTTATATTTCATTTGAAGTAAAACCTTAATTATGGATACTACTCCTGCTGCTGATTCTAAATGTCCTACATTAGTCTTTACAGAACCAATTGCACAATATTGATTGTTTGGTTTATATTGTCTAAAAGCCTTAGTTAATCCTGTAACCTCAATAGGATCTCCTAAAGAGGTCCCTGTTCCATGGGCTTCTATATAGCTTATCGCCCTAGGATTTACCTTAGATTTCTTTAATGCATCTAAAATAACTGCAGCTTGTGCATTAGGATTTGGTACTGTATATCCATTGGTCTTACCACCATGATTTATAGAGGTACTTTTTATAACGCCATATATATTATCATTATCTTTTTTTGCTTTACTTATTGATTTCAATAATAATGCTCCTACGCCTTCACCAGGTACATACCCATCTCCACCATTTCCAAATGCTCTACACTTGCCTTCACTAGAAGCAAATCTTTGATTACATAAAAATAAATATTTATCTGGATGAATAGTTAAATTAACTCCACCAGCTATAGCAATTTCACTATCTCCTCTATGGATACTTTCACATGCAAGGTGTAAAGCTGTTAATGAAGAAGAGCACATAGTATCCATCGCTATACTTGGACCATTAAAATTAAAATAGTATGAAACTCGATTTGCTATTGATGCATAAGAGGAACTTAAGGTCGTCACATTTCCTTTAACAGATTCTTCTGCTCCATATAATTGATAATGACCATACATTATTCCTACAAATACTCCTGTTTTAGTATTCCATAGAGAATTTCTTGTATATCCCCCATCTTCAATGGCACCGTGAACACATTCTAAAAATATTCTTTCTTGTGGATCAATTAATTCCGCATCTTTAGGTGTCATTTGGAAAAACAATGGATCAAAGCAATTATAATAATCTATAAAGCCTCCCCATTTGCTATAGGCCTTCCCTTTTTTCCCTTTTTCAGGATCATAGTATTTACTATGATCCCATCTTTCAAACGGTATTTCTGTTATACAATCTACTCCATTTTTTAAATTACTCCAAAACTCATTTAAGTTATTAGACTTTGGAAACATTCCACTTATTCCGACTATAGCTATATCCTCATCTTCTTGGACTTCCTTTACCATATCATTCTTTGTGTACTTACTGGTATCAGTAAATTTTCTATAGCCCCTCAGTTCCTCAAACCTATTCTCATTGACTTTATCTACCTCACCAGAATCCTTTATATACTCTCGGTTTTGAGGATTATTTACCCCTACCATTTTTTCCAATATACCTTTATGATTATCAACAAAGTAATAAGCAAGCTCATATAAATTTGTATATTCAAACAATAAGGTTTTAGGAATTGTTTCAAAATCATTATCTAATAGAGTATTGATTTCCATTATTGCAACTGAATCTACTCCATATTCTTCAAGACTTTGTTTTGCATTTATCTTATTCACAGATAAACCTATGACTTGTGAAAGCAAATTTTTCAAATAATTAACTACATAATCATGTAATTCATTATCCTTTTGAGGGTTTTTATTAATCTTATCTTCAACCTTTATATGCTTATTTTTAATTTCACTAATAAGTTCATATCCTTGTTCTGGATCGATTTCTTCACCTTTAATCATATTTAATATCTTATTAAGTTCAGTTATTCTTTCACTCATAGTATTCCCCCCATAAACTGTTCCACGTCAGTTCCGCTTATATCTCCGTTTTGAAGTTTCGTAAGTAAATCAATTATCATGTCTTTTTTATCCATTTCCAGAGCGTTGTCCACATTATTTTTATCTACTTTTAGTGCCTTGTCTATCTTATCCTTATCTCCGCTAGCTACAATTACGCCTGATAAATCCATACTACAAATTTCTTCTAATGCTCTTATCCCTAGTGTTTCATTCATAGCTTTCATTCCTAAGTAGTCAAAATAAAATTCAGCTTCACTTTCGGGTATATCAAATCCTCCATCACTCCATAATGACCAATCTATGGATATAGTTGCCCCTCTCCTGTGACCTTTTTCAACCATTTCATTCCTCATCTTAGAAAATCTATCCATAAAGCTATTAGCTATAGAATAGCTACCAACACCTAAATCACCTATCTCTACAGAAATCGAAGAAAATAAAATCATGAAATCCAAATTGAAATCTTCGCTTAGATAATCTAAATTTATCACTCCTCGTACCTTAGCTTCTAATATATTTTCAACTCTTTCTTTATTAGATTCTGTAATTGGCACTGTATCCCCTTGCCCTGCACAATGAAATATTCCATCTAGATTACCAAAGTTATGCTTTATATAATTCATTATGTATCTTACTTCATCTGTATTTGAAACATCGCCTTGAAGATAAATACCCTCTCCACCTAAAGAATTAAGTTTTTCTATGGCTTCAACAATATGTTCATTAATAGCTTTTCTTCCAGTAAGAATTACTTTAGCCTTATATTTTTTAGCTATATGTTGTGCAAAAATCATTCCTAATGCCCCTGTACCCCCGGAAATAAAATACACACCATTCTCTTTAAACTTAATGGGATTAACTTTAGCTTTTACTTCATCCTTATTTAAATATTTTATTTTTCTTGCATAACGTTGATTGTCTACATATCTTACTTCTGTCTCATTTGTATTTCCTTTAGATAATAATTCACTTATAACTACTTTATTAAAGGTATTCGCGTTTAAAGTAGCTCTATCAAACGCTGCAACAACCACTTCAAATCTATGATTTAGTGTTATTATTGATTTTGCAAAGCTTGTAACTACCTCATTCGGAGCTGTAAAATATCCATCCTCTCTTTTAAAAGCAAATAATAATTTAACTGTTTTTAATCCATTTACCTTAGAATATTCTTTAAAGATATTTACCACAGAATATATACCACTATCCATAGTCTTTTCCATATAGTCTTTTATGTTATCTTCATTATAATCATTGAAATATACTAATTCACTTAAGGTACTCCACATATGTAGAATATGAGTAACCTCAAATCCAATTAGTCTTAATTCATTAATTAACTTTATATAACCCTCTTCCTCTGATGGATTTATTACTATCTTGCTTCCCTTTAATGATTTGTACTCTGTTCCTTTTTTTACTACTATATAGTTGTCATATTTATCTGAATGGTTTTCCAAGTAATTCGTTAACTCAATAGTTCTTGTCCCTTCATCTCCGAAAATTAAAATATTCTTTTCTCCGTTTACTTCATTTAGATTTGCTTCTCTTCTTTCTAATTCTGGGGAGTAGTAAAATATTTCTTGTTCTTTGTTTTCTGAAGGCTTTTTAGTAAAAGGTCTTACAACAAAATCCTCAATTCTAACAACTTCTTTTCCTTTAAGATCCATAATAGATATATCAAATATATTTAATCCATGATTATTTTCATTCGGCTGTTCTTTTACTTTTGTGTATACATAACAATCTGCTGGAATAACATCATATATTTCCATGTATCCAAGAGAAAATGGTATGTATGTTACGTTATCACTTTCATCGTAATTACCAACTGCAACAGATCTTATTGCTCCATCAAACAATGATGGATGTAGTACAAAACCTTTTAATGTATATCTATACGCTTGTGTCAATGATAACATCGCTAAGGTTTCTTTTTCTCCACTTAACACTTCTCTTGTTACTTGGAAGGATGGCCCATAATCAAACCCAATATTTTTAAATACATGATCATAGCAATAATCCTTATTTTTTCTATCTGTACATCTACTTTTTATAGTATCTACGTCAAAATGTCTATTCTTAAATGTAGAAATATCCTCATTTGAGTATTGTATCTTACCTTTAGAGTGAATAACCTTCTTATCATTTTCACTACTAAAAATTTCATATTCCACAGCATCTTCTACGGGTTTAACTATGATATCTAAATCCTTAGTATCTTCAGTCATTATAACTGGCTTTAACCATGTTACATCCTTTATCACTCTAACAGTAGCTTCTCCTGCAATTTCTCCAGCAGCTCTAGCCATTTCAATATAAGCTACTCCTGGTAATAATATTTGTTTTGATACAATATGATCTCTTAAGAAAAATTCTTCTACTGACAAATTCTTTCTATATCTTTGCTCTTTTAAAGTAGAAATATTTACATCTATTAAAGGGTGTATAACTTTTTTGTTACTATTTCCAGTACTCAGATTAAAGCTACCCGCCTCTTCTGTTTCCATATTCTCAAGCCAATATCTTTCCCTTGCAAATGGATATAATGGTAGAGATACTCTATTAGGTTTAATGTTCGTGTAAATTTTATTCCAGTCAATTTTATTACCTAATATCCAAAGCTTTGCTACTCTATTCATACTATTTTTTCTTATTAACGCAACTATAAATTCTATATCTTCTCTTTCTTCTCCGAATAGTTTGCCTCCATTTTCTAAGGCCACCGCAGTATTTCCACTAAATACATTTTCAATAAGTCTTTCTTTATTTATTATAGAATCCAATGTTTCTAACAACTCGTCTATAGTAGATGCCACTATAGCTATTCTTTCTTCCATCTCTTCTCTACCTAATTGAAGTGTATATGATATATTAGTTAAGTTATACTCCTCTGATAAAGATCTCTTAAGGAAGTCATTAAGGTCAACTACCTTTTCCATTAAGCGTTCTTTGTTCTTAGCTGATATTACTATTAACTTTTTGCCGTCCATTTCTCTAATAACATCCTTCGGAGTGAACTCTTCAATTATTACATGTGCATTAGCTCCACCTGCACCGAAAGAGCTTACACCTGATATTCTTAGGCTACTATCAAAATCACCTATATTATTTTCCCATTTTTCCAGTGTACGTTGTACGTGAAATGGAGTATCTTTGAAATTAATATTAGGATTTAAATTATCTGAATGTATAGATGGTACTAACATTTTATTCTTAATTTGTAGCAATACCTTTGCTACAGAAGCTATACCAGCTGCTGACTCAAGATGGCCTATATTGGATTTAACTGAGCCTATTGAACAAAATTGCTTATCCTTTGTATACTTACCAAAGGCCTTTGAAAGTCCTGTTATTTCTATAGGATCTCCTAAAGATGTACCAGTTCCATGTGCTTCGATGTAAGTAATGCTTCTAGGATCTATATTTGATTTTTGTATAGCCTCATCTATAACAGATGTCTGAGCGTTTGGGTTTGGAACAGTATATCCACTGGTTTTCCCTCCGGAGTTTATAGTAGTTCCCTTAATTACTCCATATATATGATCTCCATCTTCAATTGCTTTGTTTAATGACTTTAATAGTACCGCTCCTACTCCTTCACTGGCTACATATCCATCTCCACCCTCACCAAAGGCTCTACATTTTCCTTCACTTGATGCAAATCTTTGACTACATAAAAATATATATTTGTTACGGTGTATAGTAACATTAACTCCACCAGCTAAAGCAGCATCACTTTCTCCATTACGTATGCTTTCACAAGCAAGGTGAATAGCTGTTAAAGATGATGAACACATCGTATCAAGAGCAATACTTGGACCTTGAAAATTAAATAAATAAGATACCCTATTTGCTATAGATGCAAAAGAAGAGTTAGGTGCTACTAAGTTACCTTTTGCATATCCTTCAGTACCAATCAATTGATAATGACCATACATAACCCCTACATAAACGCCCACTTTATTTTTAGACATTTCTTCCGATGTATAACCAGCATCTTCTAAAGTATGATATGCACACTCTAAGAATAATCTTTCTTGTGGGTCTGTAAGTTGAGCATCTCTCGGTGTCATTTGGAAAAATAATGGGTCAAACTTATCAACGTCATCTATAAATCCACCATATTTCGTATATATCTTTCCTTTTTTACCTTTCTCATCATCATAGTCTTTAGTATAATCCCATCTATCTTTAGGTATTTCAGTTATACAGTCTTTTCCACTCTTAAGATTCTCCCATAACTCTGATATGTTTTTAGACATAGGAAACCTTCCGTCAAGACCTATAACTGCTATATCCATATTCTTTCTATCTACATATCTTTCCTTTATATAAACTGAATTATCTTGCTTAGCCATAAATCTATTTTTAGCGAAGATATCCTCTGATCTCAACTGATTAAATTCAGTTTCTATATCATTGTTTTCTATGGCTATAACTTTATTTTCTTTGATTTCATCAATCTTTAATAATTCAATTAATCTTTCTCTATAATTCTCAATAAAATAATCAGCAAGGGAATCTATTGTATTAAATTCATAAAATAGGGTTTTAGATACTTCATTAAAATCCTTACTTAAAGAATCATTTAATTCCATTATCATAATAGAATCAATTCCAAACACATCAAATGGTACTGCATGCTCTATTTTGTCTTTAGAGATAGCCATAGTTTTTGCAAATAATTTAACTAAATACCCTATAGTTTTATCTAATAAAACTTTGTTATCCACATTACTATCTTTAGTTATATTACTTACCTGTGTTTCCACTTTAATTCCTAATGTTTTGTTGATTTTATCTTCGTTACCATATCCCACTAGAACTTGTCCTACATTTTCCTTCATTATAAAATTAAGAGCTTTTACTCCATTTTCACTTTCTAGTAGTGACATTCCATAATAATCATATAATATCTTTTGTTGTGCTTCTTCTACTTTGTATCTTCCATCTTTCCATAAAGGCCAGTTGATGGATACTGTCTTTCCATATCTCTTATTCTCTTTCCTTAATTTCTCCCTATAAGAAACATATCTGTCCATAAAGGTATTAGCTGATGCATAGCTACATACTCCTATATCCCCTATCTCTACAGACGTTGATGAGAATAATACTAATACATCTAGCTTCTCATCCTTACTTGCTATATCAAGATTTACGGTCCCTTGTACCTTAGATAACATTATCTTATTAAAGCTTTCTTTATTTCCATCAATTACTTTTGTCTCATCACCAATACCAGCACAATGAATTATTCCATTTATATTATTAAATCTATCTTTACCTTTTTGTATGATATTTATAACATCATTTTTAATAGATATATCGCCTTTTACATATATAGCTTCTGCACCTAAGTCTATTAATTTACCGATCTTACCCTTTATATCATCGCATGGCTCTGCTCTTCCTGTAATAACTAATTTTGTTTTATACTTTTGGGCTAAAAAGGTAGCAACAGTCATGCCTAAAGCACCATTCCCGCCAGTTATTAAATATACTCCACCAGTTATAAATTTATCTTCGCCATCTTTGTTAACGATATTATGAGAAATTAACTTTCTTCTTAATCTCTTTTCTCCTTCATATGTTATCTCTGTTCCATTAGCTAAATTTTTATTTACAAGTTCATTTACTATACTTTCAGCTATTTTATCATAATTATCTTCATTAAATTTTATAGATGATAATTGAAATAGATGATTTTCTGATGCATGAGATTTAGAAAAACCAGCAATCATTTCATTTAAAGGAGTACTAATTCCTTCTTCTATTTTATATGCATATAAACATGTCACTTTAGAAGATATTTTTAATTTAGTAACACTCTTAAATAAATTTAATATTGAATACAATCCTTTATCTAGCTGTACATCAAAACTCTCTAAAACTTCACAGTTATCTCTTAAATCTATACTTTCATTTTCTAAATTCCATCCGTGAACTATATTTTCCACATCAATATTTTTATTTAATAATGTAGTAAATAGTTTGTTATAGTCATCTTCTCTATTAGGATTAATAACATATTTATATTGATCTATTTCTTGGTACCTTTCTCCAGTTAGAACTTGAATGATTTTATTTTCATTTATGTTCTTATTTCTTAAGATCGCTTTGATAGAAGCTGTAAGTTTATCTAAGCCAAATATTATTACGGCTTTAATATTAGTATTAGCAGTAATTACTCTCTCCTCAATCCATGCAGGCTTATAAAATACTAATTTAGCATTATCTTTTTTCACAATGTTACTTGATATGTATTGTTTTATCGAGAAGCCATATATTCTTACAACCTCATTACCCTCACAGTCTACAATTTGAATGTTATATTTCTTGGTTCCAGTACTATCAGTTCCTATAAAACCCTCACATGCTCTTGCATAAACTTCCGTAGGTACTTTCCCTAGAATTTCAATTCTATCCATAGCAACTGGTACTCTAAGGGTCAAATCTTCATCCGTACGTTTCCCAACCCAAGAAAGTGATCTAACTGCTCCATCTATAATCGATGGGTGTAATACATATTTATCATAGTCATCTAATAAATACTCTGGTAATACTAGTTTTGATAATCCCTCATTTTCAGAACAATAAGCTCTCTCTGTTACTCTAAAAGCTGGACCATAGTCAAACCCTACTTTTTTAAAGATTGTATTGTAGCATTTATCTTTATCTAACTCAGTTATACATCTAGCTTTAACTTCTTCAATATCAACTTTTCCACCAGCAGGTAAGATTTCTTGTAGAATTTTTCCTTTGCAATGTATTATATGTCTATCTTCATATAAGCTATAAACGCTATATCCAATCTCATTACCTACCATTTCGAATGAAATAAATATCTCTTTTTTGTCACTATCCATTTCAATGGATTTAATCCACCTAACATCCTTTATCCCTGTTACTGATTTTATACCTGCTAAAACTGCGGCTGCCCTAACCATTTCAAGATATGCTACTCCTGGAAGTAATACTTTTCCTCCAACTACATGATCCCTAAGGTACATTTCTTCTATTCTAAGTACCTTTTTAAACTTTTCTTCCTCCATTGTAGATTCATTACTATCAACCATTGGATGAAGAACAACCTTTTCTTTTGAAGCTGATAGCTTAGGTGCTATCTTTCTATTGTTCTTTCGAACCCAACATACTTCTTTTCTAAATGGATATGAAGGCAGTGGTATTTTTCTACCTTTTCTATTTGTATATAAAGTACTCCAAGAAACTTCTCCACCATTAATCCAATCCTTTAGGGTATTAGTTAATCCATCAAAGCTTATTTCTTCATCGCTATTATCTATGATATTTTTCTTTTTCCCAGTTTTTTTATATAATGTTACCCTACTAGTTAAAATACTTTCCTTTCCAGTTTGATTCTCTATATAGCTTTCTAGGTTATTAAGAATATCTTCTACATTTTTTACAACAAAGGCTATTCTTTCTTCCATTTCTTCTCTTCCATTTTGTAAGGTGTATGCAATATTATCTAAAGTCATCTCTTCTTTTTCAGAATTAGCCCTTATATAAGTACTTAACTCTTTTGCCTTCACTAACAATTGTTCTTTATTTTTAGCTGAGAGTACTACTACATTGCCTAGTTGTACCTCTTTATTATTCTTAAATTTATTATCATACTCTTCTAATACAACATGAGCGTTCACACCACCAAAACCAAAAGAACTCACCCCAGCTCTTCTTTTTTCACCTTTTATAGTCTCCCATTCTTTTGTCTTTTCTACAATATAAAATGGTGACTTATCAATTTCTATGTATGGATTAAGCTCTTTAAAATTAACCACTCCAGGTATACGCTTATGCTTCATGGATAAAACTACTTTTAACACACCAGCTATGCCAGCAGCTGCCTCTAAATGTCCTATGTTAGTTTTTACAGTACCTACTCCACAGTAATTATGTTGATCCATGTCAGTATTATCCTTGGTATACATTTCCTTAAATGCATTCTTTAGTGCATTTATTTCAACAGGATCTCCCAAATTAGTTCCTGTTCCATGTGCTTCTATGTATCCTATAGTATCTGCTTTAATTCCTGCTTTATTATAAGCTTCTACTAACACCTCTGCCTCAGCTTTAGGATTTGGAGCTGTTAAAGAACTTACTTTTCCACCATGGTTAATAGCTGTTCCTTTTATAACTGCATAGATGTAATCTCCGTCCGCTTCTGCTTTACTTAAAGGTTTAAGCATAATTGCTCCTGCTCCTTCGCCTCTAACATATCCATTAGCACTCTTATCAAAGGTTTTACATCTGCCATCTGGAGATAACATACCAGCTCTACTAAAGGATATATGCAATATAGGACTTACAATTACATTTACTCCTCCAACTATAGCTTGGTCACAATCACCATTTCTTATACTTTCTACCCCTCTATGAATAGCAACTAAAGAACTTGAACATGCTGTATCTATTGGCTCACTTGGACCATGGAAGTTAAACAAATATGAAATTCTATTAGCTAGTACACAATGTGATATTCCTGTTGATGAATAAGCTTCTATTTCAATATCATTATCTTGTAACAGGTTGCTATAATCATTTGTAGCTACCCCTACAAACAATCCAGTTTTTGATTCCGATAAATCTGATGTTTTATAACCAGCATCCTCTATAGTTGACCATACTGTTTGAAGAAATATCCTTTGTTGTGGATCCATTAAATCTGCTTCTCTTGGATTTATATTAAAGAAAACTCTATCAAACTTATCTACATCTTCAATAAATCCTCCCCACTTAGATATCAACTTATCTGAATTATTGCTTTTAAGTCTATTTAACTCATTAAAATCCCATCTATCTTCTGGCACTTCACTTATTAAATCCTTTTGCTCCTCTAAATTACTCCAAAACTCTTGTAAGTTCTTTGACTTTGGCATTACACCACTTATACCAACTATAGCTATAGGTTCATTACTGTCTTGTTTAATTTTCACATTACCCTTGAATTTCTTAGAATTTTCTCTATTTCTTCTTATCTTAAGTATTGCGGAATCCATAAAATCATAATCTATAACCATTTCTTTTTCTTTCACTTTACCTTGATTAAAGTAGTCCAAAAGTTTTTCTTTATATTCTTCTATAAGATATCCTGCGAAAGATCTTATAGTAGGGTACTCAAAAAATATAGCTGGTGTTACCCTAATACTATACTTCTCATTTATAACATTTGTAAAATCTGTAAATGTAATTGAATTGAACCCATATTCGCCCATATCTTCATCCATGTGTAAATCTTTTAAATCTATTTTCATAATACTACTTATAATATTTGATAAAGAATCTTGGACATTTTCTATTAAATTAACATTCTCATTTGATTTAGCACTTTTCTTATCACTACACTTATTATTTAATCCTAAAATATCAGTAATTTTTTTCCTATCGCCTTGTAATACTAGTAGCTGATCTATATTAGAGTTTACTATTGAATGAAAATACTCCAAACCATCTTTTGTTTCTAATGGCTTAAGTCCGATGGTATTCTTAAAGAACATCATTGTTTTATCATCAACTAACATTCCACCATCTTTCCATAATGTCCAATTTATTGATATAGATTTACCATATCGTTCTCCAGAGTTAACTAATTTATTTCTATATTTTACATAATAGTCCATAAATGCATTAGCAAAAGCATACTCACTTTGACCAAAATTTCCTATGATCGATGCTATAGATGAAAATGCAACTATGAAATCTAATTTTTCATTTTGTGTTGCTATGTCTAAATTTACCAATCCATTAGTCTTAGTATTAATTACATCGCCTATATGTTTTTCATTTTTATTTACTATATATGAATCATTAGTTACCCCTGCACAATGAATAATTCCATTTATATGTCCAAAGGTTTCCTTAGCTTTATTTATAGCCGCAACTACATCCTCTTCTTTACAAACATCCGCTATAACATAAATAACCTCTGCACCCAATTGTATTAATGAATCTATCTCCCGTTTTTTTTCATTGCTTAAAGGAGATCTGCCAAAAATAACTAGTTTAGCATTAAATCTTTCTGCTAAGTACCTTGCAGAAATTAAACCTAATTTTCCTAAGCCACCAGTGATACAATATACACCTTTAGCCTTAAGTACTTCATTATTTTTTTCATTGACTTCATTTTTAATCTCTTCTATAGAATTTACAAATCTTCTTCCTTCTGAGTATAAGACTTCATCATCAGTAGCTTCTATCTCAGTAGCTATTATATTATAAAAATATTTTGAGCTTCCATCATCTACAAATAGTGTAGTGAAATTCAATTTTGAATTTTCTAGTTTTACAGTTTTATTAAATCCTCTAATAGCACCAAATTCCGGCAAGATACTATTCTTATCTCCAGGACATACATTTATTACTCTGGCGTATTTATTATTAATACCTATAAGCGCTTGTGCTATGAATAAATTACAAGAGTAATTTTCTACATAATTAGGTTTAGCAGATTCACTCCTATAGTTATTACTGTATAATATTAAATCCAATGAATGCCCATTTCTTTTCAACTCATTAAACAATTTAAAATAATCTTCTTTATTAGTTAAATCAATTATATACTTATCTTCTTTAACTTTTCTAAAGCTATTACCACTTTCAACAATAAAAACATTGCCATCATATTGCTTTTTTATCTCGTTATACAAACTCATATTATCATTAAAAATAATAATATCACTTTTTACTTTGTTATAAGAATTTATATCTACTAAACTTTCTTTCCACTGATAAGTGAACCTCATATCCTCTATATTTTGCTTTCTGCCTTTATAGAATACTTTCAGTAAAAAATTAGTGAATTTCAATAATACGTTTCCTGCTTCATCCGCTAAGGTAACATTGAATAAATTATCATCTTTATTTCTATCGCTTAGCTCCACTTTTTTAACGTAAGAAATACAGTTCTCAGGTATAGCCCCGTAAATTTCCATATTATCAAAGGTAAAAGGTAGTGCCACTGACCCTTCTACATCTGAATTAGAGCTAACTAATCCTATTACCGCTTCTAAAACTCCATCTATAATTGTTGGATGTAAACTAAATTCTTTAAATTCCTTTTTAAGGTGTATAGGTAATTCTATAAATGCAACAGCTTCTTCTTTCCCAACAAAAATCTCTGTAATAGATTGAAAACTAGCACCTAAATTTAAATTATGACTCCTAAAATTATTATAAACTTCTCTGCCATTTATTCTGGTTTTTCCTTTGCATAAACTATCTATATCTAGTTTCTCTTGCTTCGTTTCTATTACTTTACGTGTACAGCTTATGGTTCCTTGACTATGTATAATAATACCTTCAAGTAAACCACTTGTTATCTCAAATTCAAACTCATTATCAATTTCACCAGTATATAATCTGACTTGAACAGTCTTACTATCTTCATTATTATCTAATTTAATAGTATTACCCCAAATAACATCCCTTATTTGCTTTACCTTCATACAAGTATTAGATAATTCTACTGCAGCTAATGCCATTTCAAGCTGAACTACCCCGGGAAGGATTTTATCATTAGATACTATATGGTCGTTTAAAAAAAACTCCTCTCCCTTAAGTTCCTTTTCAAAAATCTGCTCATTCATAGTTGAAATATTAGAGTCTAACACTTTACATAATTTATTTGCAACTACTTTAGTATCATTTTTTATATCAGCATCTAACTTTAGCCAATACTTGTCTTTCTTAAAAGGATATGTTGGCATAGGTATTTTATAATATAGTTGATCATTATATAATACACCCCACTCAAAATCATTTCCTTCTATATATAAATTGGCTACTTTTTTTAACGTTGTTTTATATTGAGAATTACTCAAATCACTTGACGCTAAACTATCAGCTAATTTAATAAAAACATTGTCTTTGCTTTCATTATGCTTTTTATTACTTTTATTTTTATCCTTATTTTTAAGGTCATTATATTTAATTTTTATTTCTAATTTTAACTCTTCTATATCACTAGCAACTATAGCAACTCTTTCACTAAAATGACTTCTACCTATGGTTAACGTATATGACATATTCCCCAAATTAGCTTCTTCTTCACTTATCCATTCTTCCATATCTAATAACTTTTGATATAGCCCCTCATTGGATTTAGCTGAAAAAAGAAATATATAATATGGGTGCTTTTTACTTTCTAAAGAATATTTATTTTTCATCATAAATTTACCCTGCACCTCTCCACCTTATTTCTATATAAGGCAATAAATAGTTTAGTTAAACTCTTCAATTACAATGTGACAGTTGGTTCCACTAAATCCAAATCCGCTAATTGCGGCCATCCTAGGATGATCTTTATTTTCTGGCCAATTGATTAAATCAGTATTAATGTAAAAAGGACTTTCTCCCAAATTAATCTTTTCATTTAATGAATTAAAATTAATTAGTGGTGGAATCTTTTTATTCTTTATTGCCAATAGTACTTTTATAATACTAATAACACCCGCTGCCATAGTGGTATGTCCAATATTTGCTTTTATTGATCCTAAAGCACAGTAATTTTTATTATTTGTAAATTCCCTAAATGCTTCTGTAAGTGCTTTTACCTCTATAGGGTCTCCTAATTTAGTTCCTGTACCATGAGTTTCTATATAACTTATATCCTTTGGATTAATGTTAAATTTTTTGTATACATCCTTTGCTAAATTAGTTTGTGATATAGCACTAGGTGCTGTAATTCCATTGGTTTTTCCGTCCTGATTTAATCCTACACCTTTTATTACTCCATAAATATAATCTCTATCTTCTATTGCTTTTTCTAAAGACTTTAAAACAATTACTCCAACACCCTCACTAAGTAAAGTTCCATCTGCCGACTCATCAAATGGTCTACATACACCTTCAGTGGATAATATCTCCATTTGACTACTTTGTACTATGATATTAGGAGTAAACATAAGTCTTATTCCTCCAGCTAGTGCCATATCACATTCTCCATTCCATAAACTAGCACAAGCTTGATGTACTGCTACTAAAGAAGACGAACATGCAGTATCTATTGAGATACTTGGTCCTTTAAGGTTTAAGCAATATGAAATTCTTGCTGCTAAAATAGACGATGATGCACCTATAAATGCTTCTGCAGTGTTATTTAACATATTAGCTTCTAGATTCTTTATATAATCACTAGGAGCACATCCCACAAAAACTCCACAACTAGTATTCTTTATTGTACTATTAGAATATCCTGCATCTTCAATAGCTTTCCAAGCTTCCTCTAAAAATATTCTTTGCTGTGGATCAATTATTTCCGCCTCTTTCGGAGATATATTGAAGAACAATGGATCAAATTCATCTATATTATCAATTAGTCCAGCTACCTTACAGTATGTCTTTTGATCAGCTTTTCTATTCTCATCGTAGAATGAATCTATATCAAATCTCTCTTTAGGAATATCACTTATGCTACATACTCCATCCCTAATGTTTTTCCAGAGCTGTCTGGTATTGTCAGCTCCTGGAAATCTACCTGACATGCCTATAATGGCAATGCCCCTTGATACTTCGGTATTTATAATAGGTTCTATCTTTGTATAAGCTTTCTCTTTAATTTCTTTTGACTTTATATTGAGTTTAACCTTACTACTTGAATTATCACTAGAGCTATTCTTACTAAATACAGATAACACTATCTTTCCCTTTCTTTTATTAACCGTTTCCTCTTCTGCATTGTTATCCTTATCCTTAGACAAGATTTTTAATGAAAGTGGCTTAGTATAACTTGTATGACTTCTTTTCTTTGAATCTTCCACCTTTCCTACAGTATTAAACTGAATTTCTTGCTTTACTCTTGCACTCTCTTCTACTGGGGATGGTTGATTCTTTGAAAATTTATCTATCAAATCATTCATGTATTCATATCTGTGATTAAGTCTTTTATTATCTACATTACTTTCTTTTTCTACAACTTTGTTCGCTATAACATTTACATTGTTTTTGTTTATTTCTTCTAATATACTTTTAGTTAGCGCTGGTATAGTTGGATAGTCATATAACTGTATGCCATCCATATTTATATTAAACACATTATTTAAATCTCTTACTATTTCAACACTACTGATGGAGTCAACCCCCATTTCTTTAAAAGAAATATCTATGCTTAAATCATACTTGTCCATCTTTAGAGTCTTGCATATTATATCCTTAACTTTACTTTCTACATCATTAGTATTACTTTCATTATGTTGCCCTACTAATAATTGATTTTTCTTTATCTCATTTATTTTTCTTAATCCTTCTCTAGGAGAGATTTTATTTTGTTTTATCATTTTTAAAATATCTTTTAACATCTCATTGTTATTCATAGTACGCCTCCAAAAACTGTGCCATTTCATCTATAGATAGGTCATCCTGATTTAATTTTGATAGTAAATCTAAGATGTCATTCTCACTGTCTTCTGGGATATTGTCTATTACTTCTTCAGCATAGCTTACAGTATTTAACTTCTTTTTTACATATTCTGATAGATCATTTATTGTTGAATTGTCATATATATCAATAGTATCTAAATTAGTACCAAACTCTTTGTTGATATCTCTTACTATTTCAACTCCACTAATTGAATCAACACCCATATCTTTGAAATTCATTTCAACATCTATATCCTCAGCCTCCATAAAGATTTGCTTACTAAGAATTTCTATTAACTTTGACTTTATATCTTTGTCTCCGCTTTTAGCACCAACGGTATCCTTAATCTCTACATTATCATTACTGTGCTGTACCTTATCTTTTTCTTTCTTAGCTGAAATATTAGCACTTTCATCATTTGAATACCTATAATAATGTTTTATTTTTTCCTTAACTTCTGGTGTCGTAAAAGTAAGCTTGTGCATTTCATCTTCTCTTTTTATACATCTTAGTAAATTATCTAAAACTCTAATTGATAATTCTTTCTTTAATACAGATACAGTATTTCTGGGCTTTTCAGCAATAATACGAGCTATAGCTATAGCCTCTATTAAAACCTCATCTCTCTTCCTAAATATAACTGATGCAGCTCTATTTTTAAGCTGTTCTCCAGTATAAGTTTTTGCTGTGAACATCATTTCTGTAGCAAGATTCTTACCTAACTTGTCTTCTAAGATAAATGTAGCTCCCATTCCTGGCGTAAATCCGTATTTTACAAATACAGCTGAATAAACACTTTCTTCCGCCATGACTACTATATCTGCATAAAGCCCAAATAACATTCCACCACCAGATGCATGTCCTTGCATTGCTGATATAACTGGTATTTCACATTCTAACATTCCCCTATACAAGAACGGAGCATCCGTAAATCTAAGCTTTGAATCAGATATATTCATTAATTGACTTTGAGTTCCTCCCATAGAGAATATCCTATCACTTCCAGTAACTACAATAACTTTTATATTTTTATTGCTTTGAACTTTATGGAAGTTATATGTCAATCCCTCTATTACACCTCCAGTAAAGGTATTATTATGGTCCATATCTTGAATTCTTATCACTGCTACGTTATCATCAATAATTTCTAGTCCTACTTCATTTCCGGTATATTCCTCTACTACATCACATTCTAAATCTTTTATTTCTATGGAATTTTCCTTTTCATTACTTCCTTTTTCATAAGATATCATATTCCTTGTATTAAATTGAATTTGATCCTCTGCTTCTATCCAATATCTCTTCCTTGCAAAAGGATAGTGTGGTAAAGATACAATACTCGGAGTATTACTTTCATAAAGTTCTTTCCATTTAATTTCAGTCCCAATAACCCATGCCTTTGCAACATCACCACAGTTATTAAAGCCATTCTCATAAAACTCATATCCCTTACTAATTTCATCAGTTTTTCCTATAATAACCTTATCAGAAACCTCATCATTTAAATATTTATTTAATAACTCTACTAATTCACCTAATGATGAAGTAATAATTGCTAAACGATGTTTCATAGGTTCTCTAGATACTTGAAGTGTATAAGTAAGACTTGAGATATTAATACCGTCTAAATCATCTACCTCACATGTATTATCTACATATCCTATCACCTTAGTTGTTATGTATTTACTTAAATCACCCACAGTGCTGTATTTCGATACCACTGATAAATTCACGTCTAAATCATATACTAAGTTTAACTCTTCACATAACTTAACTAATTCTACATTACTTAATCCAAGCTCATATATATTACAATCTTCACCTATACTATCTTCTGGTATGTTTAACAGTGTAGAAATTGAAGTTATAATCATATCTTTTATTTCTTCTGTTTCTTTAGATATTACTGATTTATCTTTATTAAAGAATACTTTCATTCTTTTTACATATTCGTTTAATCGCTCTTTAGTTTGAGCTGATAAAACAAAGATATAATTTCTACTTGATAATTCTTTACTGTAATCTGAATTTATATACTCTTCTAAAATAATATGTGCATTAGACCCTCCTGCTCCAAAAGAACTTATACCAGCACGTCTAGGATAAACTACTTTTTGTCCATCAAATACTTTAACAACTGGCGTCCATTCTTCTAATTGATTTTGTACATAAAACGCCGAATCTTCAAAATGTATATTTTTATTTAAAATTTCTGAATTTATTGATGGTACTAATTTTTTATACTTCATTTGTAATATAACTTTAGTAATAGCTGAAATTCCAGCTGCTGCTTCTGCATGACCTATATTTGATTTTACAGAACCAATTGCACAAAAACGTCTCTTATCAGTAAATCTATTAAAAGCTTTTTTCAAGGCATGTACCTCTATAGGATCTCCTAGTGGTGTTCCTGTACCATGAGCTTCAATATAATTAATAGTTTCTACATCTACATTGCTTCTCTTAATGGCCTCAACTACAACCTCTTCCTGTGCCTTTTGATTTGGAACAGTAAAGCCACTTGCTTCTCCTCCATGATTTATAGCACTACTTTTTATAACTGCGTAAATTCTATCTCCATCTATTTCAGCTTCTTTCAAAGGTTTAATGAGTATAGCTCCCACGGCCTCTGAAGGTACGTATCCATCTCCACCTTCTCCAAAACTCCTACATCTTCCATCAGTAGATGTAAAATTTCCTTGTGTTAATAGTAAGTACTTATCTGGATGAATAGATAGATTTACGCCCCCTACTAAAGCCATTGTGCAATCTTTGTTTTTAATACTTTGGCATGCTATATGTATAGCTGTCATAGTAGAAGAACACATAGTATCTATACCCATACTTGGACCATTTAACCCAAAATAATAAGATACCCGGTTAGCAATAGATGATATTGTAGTTGTAGATATATTTCTACTATTGTTGTATAGCTGATATTGCATCCACATCGCTCCTACAAATACCCCTACCTTTTCCCCTTTTAGTGTTGATTTTATAAGTCCACTATCCTCAAAGGTTTCCCAAGCAATTTCCAAGAATACTCTTTCATGAGGATCCATTAAGATTGCTTGATATGGTGCAACATTAAATAATAATGAATCGAATTTATCAACATCGCTTATAAAACCACCCCATTTTGAACAATCCCTATTCCAGACTTCATTAGCTATCTTTTTATACTTGTCATAATCCCATCTTCCATTATCAACTACTGTAATAGAATCTTTACCTGTTTTTAAATTATTCCAGTACTCAAATATATTATCTGCCCCTGGATACTTACCACTTACCCCTATAATAGCTAAATCATCATCTTCATCATATCTATATTCTTGTTTAAAGTTTTTCCTTTCACCGGTACTTTCTTTCTCCTCTAATATCTCATTATCTCTTAATAATATGGAATTTATTTTCTCCTCATCTCCTGATAAAATTACTATATTGCTTTCATAAGTTTGCATTGCCCATTCTAAAGCATTAATTCCATCTTTAGTATCTAATAAACTTATACCAAACTTAAGTTTTAGCAACTCCTCTGTATTAGAATCGCTTTTCATCCCACCATCTGCCCAAAGTGGCCAGTTTATAGAAAGAGTTTTACCATATCTACTTTTCTCTTTTCTTAGTGACTCTCTTACAGTTGCATAATAGTCCATAAATAAATTAGCATAAGCATAATCACTTTGTCCTGGATTTCCCATAACTCCTGCTATAGAAGAGAATGTGATAAAGAAATCTAACTTCTCAGCTTTAAAGACTTCATCTAAAATAAGAGTTCCGTCCACCTTCACGCTAAGTACCTTTTTCATTTCTTGTATTTCTTTGTTGATTATATACGAATCTCTAGTTATACCAGCGCAGTGTATAATTCCATTAACTTTTCCATACTTGTCTTTTATCTTTTCATACAATTTTTTAACAGCTTCTAACTCTGTTATATCACATGCAAAATACTCAATAGAATCATCTTCCTTTTGTAATAGTTTTATCTTATCTGATACATCACTAGTCCTTCCAATTAATGCTACCTTTCCTCCATTTTTTAATATATGCTCTGATATCTTAATTCCAAGACCTCCAGCTCCTCCAGTTATTAAGTAAACGTCACCTTTTTTTATAACTGATGCGCTATTTATATCTACATTACCTATTTTTCTAAATCTCTTCACTAATCTATTTTTATTCTCATAACAAAGATGATCTTCATCTTTCCAATCTCCATAAGCTTCTTTATATATAATATCTTTAATATTTTCTTTATTTTTTGTATCTATACATATACATTTATATATAACCTTATTATTTTCTGATCTTAAACAATTTAAATACCCCTCCATAGCTTGATGCTTAGGATTACTATTACCAGTTGACTTATCTAAACCATAAATATACATAACCTTTATCTTTGACTTTAACTTACTTTTAATTAATTCTCTTGTTATATAAAACATAGGATATATACTATTATCCAACTGATCGTTTATGCCTTTGTAATTTTCATCTTCACTATGTAAATTAAAACTGTCTATGAGTATGTTAGGTATCTTATCAGAAACCTTTAACTCTTCTACTAACTTCTTGAAATCATCCTCATTATTTAAATTTATCTTAAAGATACCATTTCCTTCCGATTTAAACTTTTCTGCTGGAAATACAAATATATTGTTTTTACCTAATTCAATACCTTTTATATTTTGTAAATCATTAATATCTCTACAAAGCACTAATGCATTTTTTAGTTCTTCTTTCATATTGTTTTTCAAAGTGCTTTCTTTCCAATATGGAGCATAACCTAATATTTTTATATCTTCTATCTCATTTTTAACATATAAATCTACTAATGTATCTTCTTTTCGAGCAAAAAACCTTTCTTTATGTTCTTCAAAAATATACTTACTTAATTCATCTATGTTGGTATATTCAAATAGTAAAGTTGGATATAGACTTGTTTCTAATCTTTCTTCTAATTTTGTTACTATTTTTAATAAATCTTGTGAATAAAGCCCTTGGTTATAAAAACCTTCTCTCGTGTCTATTTCCTCTTCATCTATATCGGCCATTTCACTTACTATGTTTTTCAAATATGTTACTATCGCTTCTATATTATTAGAACTTATTTTTAATAAACTCACTTCTTTAGCTTTAATTAAATGAGCCCTTGGTTTTTCTTTGTGATCATTGGAATTGGTAATATTTTTAAGCTTGCTTACAGTATCTTTTGAACGTATCTTTTTTAGCCCCCATTTTTTAAATGAAGCTATTTCTTCACCCTTTTCGTTATATATCTCAATATCAAAGTACATTAAATCTTTTATTGATCCATTTTCATAACCTTCCTCTTTAATATATACATATATCTTTTCTTTCATTGCTTCATAAGATCTAAAAGATTCAATATACATAGGTATAGATGCTTTTACATTTTGTGAAAAATCTACTGTTTGCAATACTACAAACCCTTGTACTAATGTAGCTGCATCGAGATATGCCGGATGCATATAAAAATAATCCAAATATTTATGAGCTAGATCTCCTAATGAGATCTCCGCTAAAATACGCTTTTCTCCGTAATATAGTTTACCTAGTACCTTCATAAATTCTCTATGATTTATATCTATTTTCCTTACATAATTATATGCATAATCCATATCCTCTGTACGAATGCTACTATTTTTTATACTTTCTATATCAATGGATTTCGTGTTATACATAATTGTAAAGTGTACATCACAACGTAAATTCTCATCCCAGGTATCACTAAGTACTACACCATCCTTAACCTTTTGGCTTTTAGCAACTACATTATAGCCATTACCTTTTTCTTTGAATGTAACTCGGATTTTCTTATCATACTCTTCGCTAGTGGACACCGGTTCACTAAATAGTACATTTTTTAATTCCACTTCCTTTAAGTTGATACCTTTAGTTTTCAAAAATCTATAAATCATATCCAATAAAGTTACCCCTGGCATAATTCTTACGCCATGAACTCTATGATCTCTAACTATATAATTGTCATTTTTCATAATAGTACTTAATCTCATATCACTCAAATTCTCCATAAGCATATACCTCTCTAATTTTAATATTAATTATTCTTCAATAAAATCAAGGAACATAAATTGATCTTTTTCTTCTTGTTCTTTATTAATATCCTTAACCTCTTCGTTAACCCACGCTCTTTTTTTATTAAATAGTTCTAATTCTAATGGCTTTCTTTTTTCTATGTAATTGTCTAACATAGCATCTTCACATTCTCCAATTATAATATGAACATTAGTACCTCCAAATCCAAATGAACTAATACCTGCTCTTCTAACTTCACAAGATCTCTCCCATTTTTCTGTTTTCATAACTGGGTAGAAAGGTGAATTTTTAAAATCAAATCTAGGATTAGGATTGCTACAGTTTAAAGTTGGAACTAGTGTCTTATTATATACACATAGGGCTGTTTTAATAAAACTTGCTATCCCTGCTGCACTTAAGCAGTGTCCGATGTTGGTCTTTACACTTCCAACTCCGCAAAATTGCTTTTCATTGGTATAATTTTTAAATACTGAAGTTAGTGCCTTAAGTTCTATTGGATCTCCGATCATTGTTCCTGTCCCATGTGCCTCAACATATCCTATACTTCTTGGATTTATATTTCCTTTCTTTATAGCTTCGTTAATAACCTCTACTTGAGACTTTATATTAGGAGTAGTTACCCCCATTGTCCTACCATCATTATTTGATGCTGATGCCTCAATAACTGCATATATTCTATCTCCATCTTCTATAGCTTTGGTTAAAGGTTTTAATAATACAGCTCCACATCCTTCTCCTGGTACAATACCATTTGCTTCTAAATCAAATGTATTGCATCTTCCATTAGGAGACATTGCTTTAGATGCACTGAAAACCATATATGATCTTTCATCTAACATTAAATCTACTCCACCAGCAATAGCCATTTCTGATTCACCCAATTTAATACTTTGACATGCCAAATGTAAACTCATAAGCGAAGATGAACAAGCACTGTCTACTATTAAACTTGGACCTTTAAAATTAAAGAAATGTGATGCATATGCAGCAATAAAGTTTTGTCCTATTCCTACTATTGTGTTTTTATTAAATTTTTTTACCCAACTTGGATATGATCCTGCATGAGTTCCAACAAAAATCCCTACTTTTTTTCCGCTCAATTCTGCTCTTTCATAGCCTGCATCATTTATTACATTAGTAGTGATTTCTAAATACTGTCTCATTAAAGGACTTACTTGATCGGCATTTTCTTTTATATCGAAATACTCACCATCAAATAGTTCAATGTCCTCAATAAAACCTCCCCATTTACTAGTACTCTTTCCAACTTCATAGGCTGGTGAATATAATTTATCTATATCCCATCTACTCTTAGGAACCTCTGTTATACTATTTACTCCATTTTTAAGATTATTCCAAAAGCTTTCCTTGTTTCTTGCTCCTGGGAAATTACAACCAATGCCAATAACTGCTATTCTATCATCCTTGTACTTTTCTATTTTCCTTTCTTCAAACTCTTCTCTTATATTTTGTAATACTCTGTTAAATTTCTCTTTGATTTTAATATGATTTTTATCACTTAAAACATTTTCCTTTGATTCTACTTCTTCTTTGGATATTTTTATATCCTTTAATAAATACTCAGAAAATGACTTAAGATCTGGATATTCTAAGAATAGTGAAGGATCCATTTTTATATGTAGTGCATTATCTAATCTCTTTATTACCTCTACTAATACAATCGAATCTACACCAATTTCTCCAAAGGTTACATTATCTTTTATTTTATCTTTTGGTATCTTTAACTCTTCGCAAAGTAATTCTCTTATTATCTCCATTCTTTCATTTAAATCATGAATTTCAACACTATTATTTACTTTTGAAGATGATACATTTACTTCTTTACTATCTTTTATCTTTAGTAACTTATCTTTATTAAATTTATCTGTATCTGTAATAACCGGAATAACACTTGGATGTTCTTTACAATTAATCATATCCTCCATCATAAATAATCCATCTGCTAAGCCATGAGCTGTAAGTCCTACGTTTGTATATACAGGGCTTAAGTTAAAACCTAAGTCTACAAGCATACCTACCTCTAACCAGCTAGGCCATATGATGGATTTATAATACTTATTTCCATTAGAATATTGGTATTTAGCAAAGGTATCCATATAATAATTTGCTGTTCCATAATCACTTAATCCTACTGACAGCAGTGGTGATAATGCAGCTATTGAAGAGAATAAAATAAAGAAATCTAAACTACTATTCTCTAATACCTGATGTAATATCTCTACGCCTTCAACCTTAGGCTCAAAAACAGTCTTTATATCCTCTATATTTTTACTTATAAATGCAGAATCATTATTTAAGCTAGAACCAGCACAATGTATTACTCCTCCTATTTCTCCTATATTGCTTCTTATATTATCAAAGTATTTCTTTAAGCCATCCTTATCAGTTAAAGACTCAACACAAATCTTAACCTCAACTCCACACTCTTCTAGCTCTATTATTCTCTTAATCTTCTCTTTTTCTGCTTTACTATGAGATGTATCGCTTAAAGTATTTGCCCACTTTTCTTTAGAAGGATATGGAGTGACTCCCATTATAACTAACTTCTTTGCTCCTCTTCTAACTAAAAGTTTAGCTATCTCAGCTCCAACACCTCTAGTCCCGCCAGTCACCACAAAAACCTTTTTAGGGTCTAAATTTATTATATTATCTACATTTCTGCTAATCCATTTATTTTCTTGTTTTATGATATCTATATACGGTTCATATCTTATACCGTCCACATAACATATCTCTCCAAACTCATCTTCGATATTAAGCTCTGTATATATTAGCGATATTTGCTTTTCTATATCACTTATAGAAAAATTAATATCTACTGTTTTTGCTTTAACATTTCTGTACTCTGAACCAAGCATCCTTATTACTCCTGCAATATCTGCTCCTGCTAAATTTTCCACCTTATCAGATAATCCTTGTACTCCTCTTGTTAGATGGATTAACTTTATTCCTTTACCCCTAAACTTCTTTACAATTGCTTGAAGAAATAATATCTTACCATAACTCTTCTTTGAAACACCCGTGGATTTTTTATGTATATCTGAAAAATCTACAACTCCTTCTATGTCTAAGTTCATGTTAAGAATTTCATCTATAACCCTTTTACTTTCATCTTCATTTCTAAAATCTACTACTATACCTTGGCAATTATTTTCTTTAGAAATACAATCACAAATTACTATGGTGTTATCAAAAGCTGCTTTTATTGTTTCTAGCCCAGCTGCATTTATTTCGTTATTTATTATAATTATAAATTTACCTCTTGGTTTCTTAGGTAGTAATGTCTTTTGTGATCTAACCCAATCTTTCTTTAGCACAGAGTATTGTTCCTTAGCTACCAAATTATTAGTGCCTATAGAAACCATATTTATTCCCTTTAGAGCTACTAACACTTTTCCCTCTTTATTCATTACAAAAATATCATAGTTATTATTCGAATTAATACTAGTTACATATATATTTTTAAAATATATGTAACTAGCCGAGTTTAAATCTCCTGAGAAATTCACTTCTTTAATATCATAAACTACAGAAGCTACTCCACCGTCTCTTACAATATCCATATTTATCATTTGTAACGCGGCTTCTAAAATCCGTGAATTTATTTTATACTCTGTGTATTCATCACAGGAAATTTTTATAGATACTAAGCTTTCTGTAATATTGCTATACATTCCATCAATAACTTTTAAGTTAACATCATATCTAATACCTTGATTTTCTAATACTGAATAAACCTCTTCCTTTGTTTTATAAACAGTTGTTTTTCCTTTTATCTTATCTATATCTATATAACCGCTATTATTTTTATTGGATAAATCAGCCTTTAAATTACCTTTTGAATAAACCTTTTCTTTTCTGTCGCTATTATATAAAATATAATTTATGTTTTCATTGTCTCCACTTAAATCTATTCTAATTTTACTTACCATCTCATCTTCTGTTATAGGATTAGCAAATTTAATATCCTTTAGCGAGCTAATGGTGTTTTTACTGGCTAATTCCGCGGCCTTTATTGCCATCTCTAATAAATCTGCCTCACTTATCATCTTAGTGTTGAATAAAGATTTATACCAAACCTCTTCATCATCCTTTCCAACTTCACTTTCAAAACTTATCTCCTTCATTGTAGAGATATTTTTAAGTAGCAATGGGTGTGTTTTTGCTTCTTTATCTAAGGTAACTTTATTTCTTTTACCTTCAATACCATCTAACCAACATCTCATATATTCAAAAGGATAAGTTGGAAGTGAAACTCGTCTATTTTTTGTATTTTCAAACATCTTACTGAACTCTATTTCATATCCTTTTATATAATATTTACAAATAAGTTTAGCTACTTTCTCATACTCTTCAGGAGAAAAATCATTATTATTAAATTGATAAAAAAGTTTATCCATTGTCTCTTTTAGTATCGAGTTCACAGTACTATTACTATTTGTTTTATCGCTACATATGTAATTTGAACTAGATTGTTTATTAATAAATGCTGTTAATTCCCTTTGTAACTCTTCCTTATTCTTAACTAAGAAAATACTTCTGAAATCATAATGATCTCTTCCTATTAAAGAGGAATAAGCTATATCTTGTAATCTATACTCTCTTCCCTGATTTTGTAAATATTGTAGCATTTCCTTAGCTTTATTTTCTAAGGCAAATTCACTTTTAGCTGATAAAGCTAGCAAATGAATTTTTTGATTATTTTCTTCATATTGAACAATATCACCATCATCTTCACTAATTACCAAGTGACAATTGGTTCCACTCATTCCGAAAGAGCTTATAGCAGCAGTTCTTGGTTTTCCATCCTTGATTTTCCATTCTTCATTCTTAGTGCCTACATAAAATGGGCTATCATTAAAATTTATTAATTTATTATTATTATTATCATAATTAATAGTTGCAGGAATTTTACCATGTTTCATACTTAATAATACCTTTATTACACTTGCAATTCCTGATGATGATAATGTATGACCTATATTGCCTTTAACTGAGCTTACATTGCAGAACTGCTTCTTATTAGTAAATTTTCTAAATGCTTCTGTTAATGCATTTATCTCAATTGGATCTCCTAATTTTGTTCCAGTGCCATGTGCCTCTACATATGTTATATCCTCAGGATTTATATTGAATTTATTATAAACCTCTAATTCTAGAGCCGTTTGTGATGGACCATTTGGTGCCATTATTCCATTAGTTTTTCCATCTTGATTTACTCCAATTCCTTTTATAATGCCGTAAATATGGTCGCCATCTCTTTTAGCATCTTTATACTTCTTAAGTATTATGGCGCCTACACCTTCACCTAAGGTGATTCCATCTGCACCATCATCAAAGGGCTTACATTTACCATCATTGTTTAACATTCCAAGCTTACCTAGTGACATATATATCCAAGGAGTTAACATAAGTTGTATTCCGCCAGCTATTGCCATATCACTATTGCCACTATTTATACTGTCACAAGCAAGTGATAAAGCTACAAGCGATGATGAGCAAGCAGTATCTAAAGCTATACTAGGTCCTTTTAAGTTTAATATATATGAAATTCTTGCTGGTATAACAGATAAGCTATTACAAGTAGGTACATTTTCATTTACTCCCCCTAAAAATCTTTCTAAATACTCACCTTGTTGTATTCCTACAAAGACACCACATTTTTTCCCAGATAAATCTTTTGTCGCATATCCTGCATCTTCGATAGCCTTATATGACTCTTCAAGAAATAATCTCTGTCTAGGATCCATGTATTCAGCTTCCTTAGGAGATATATTAAAAAATAATGGATCAAATTTATCTATATCTGATATAAATCCTCCATATTTTATAAACTCTTTTTCAGTTTCTTGTATATTAGTTAAATCTATTTTCTCTTTTGAGATTTCTTCAATACATTTTTTCCCTTGAATTAAGTTTTCCCAATATTCTTCAACATCGTTAGAATTAGCAAATTTGGCTGATATACCTATAATAGCAATATCATTGAAACTACATCCACAGTATTCCTTATGCTCTGGATGATTATCTTTTTTTAAAGAATCCTTATTGCAAGTCGTATGAGTTATATTTTCCTTAGAACTAATCTTTTTATATAACTCGACACCTTCTTCTGCAGTAATTTGATTATTAGAAATCATAGCTAATATCTTTTTCTTTTCTTCATTAATCATAGCTTTTAATTATCCTCCAGTAACATTTCTATTTCTTCTAAATCAATATCCCCATTTTCTAACTGAGTAAATAACTCAAATATTTCATCATCTATCCCTTTACTATCAACGCTACTGAACTGGTTACTAAGTTCATCATTAAATCTTGATATTATATGTTTAGATAAACGCTCTATATCATTAAAATTAAATAAATCTGTTGAATTTAAATCTATTTTTAACTTTTCATTAACTTTATTTACAAATTCTATAGTTAATACAGATGTAACTCCATAATCTGAGAATGGTATATCAACCTTTATTTCTCTTGCATCAGTATAAATCACTTCACTCAAAGTGGTTACAAGACATTCCTTCACTCCAGCTTTCTTGTATAACTTCATCTCAGTTAAATCCGTGCAAATTTCTTTATCTTTTTTCTCTTCTATAATTAGATTTATTATAGGTTCCTTTATCTTTATAATTTTATCTTTTGAATTTCTTCCAATCCAAAATGCCTTTTTATCAAATATATAGTTTACTAATGATATTTTATTAGGTCTATTTCCTTCATATAATTTATCCCAATCTATATCCACTTTTAATAACCATAACTGAGCAATTTGTTGCATATTCTTACTATTAATTATATTATTAATAAATTCATTTCCTAATTCATTAGTAAATAACGTTGATACCACTGAGTTATTATTGCTAGTATTACATAAATATAACTTAGATATATTCGTCTCTCCTTGGGAGAACTTAACTAATATATCTCTTACCTCTTCAATATCTTTACTAATAATAGCAACTCTTTCTTCAAAGACTTCTCTTCCTACTTGAAGGGTATATGCCATATCTTCCAGATTAAAATTATATCTATTTTTATTATCCCCTATAATTTTGTCCTTTGTGTTATTACTAACAGTCTCATATTTACTTATTATTTCTCTTAATGACTTACTTAGTAAAAAAGCATCCTCTGAAATATCTACATTATATAATTCCTTCATCTTTCTTATAATTTCAATCCTATTTACAGTGTCAACACTTAAACTTACTAAATCTTCATCTAAATCAAGTAATTTAGTTTCAATGCCTATTACATCGCTTATAGCATTTAAAAATTTATTCGCAAACCCTTCCATACTACTTTCCATACAAGAATTCTCATTTATTGATAAATCACTTCTTCTAATATTATTTTTATCAATAAACTTTACTAAGTTAGTAGCTTGTTCTTTTAACTTGTCCATACTCTTAGCAGATAATATAATCAAGTTTTCTTCTTTACTTTCTGAAACCTTTATTTCTTTCTCATATTCTTCTACAATAATATGTACATTAGTTCCTCCTGCTCCAAATGAACTTATCCCTGCACATCTTGGATATATCTTTTCTCCATGTGCTGCATCTTCAACTACATTGTTCCAATCTCGTAATGATCTTTGAAGATAAAACGGTGTATTATCAAAATCTAAATTTTCATTAATGTTTTCTGCTAGTATAGACGGTACTAATTTCTTATATTTCATCTGCAACAACACCTTAGTTAACGATGCCATACCAGCTGCTGATTCTAAGTGACCGATATTAGATTTTACTGATCCTATTGCACAGAACTGATTTTTATTAGTAAACTTTCTAAAGGCTTTTGTTAATCCTGCAATTTCTATTGGATCACCTAATTCAGTTCCTGTTCCATGTGCTTCAATATAATTTATATGTTCTGGATTTATTCCAGATTTATTTATAACTTCCCGAATAAGATCACATTGAGCATTGGGATTCGGCACTGTATATGCACTTACCTTACCTCCATGATTTATAGCAGTACCCTTTATAACACCGTAAATTATATCTCCATCCTTAATAGCTTTCTTCAATGGTTTTAATAATATAGCTCCTACTCCTTCTCCTGGAACATATCCATCTCCACCTTTTCCAAAAGATCTACATTTTCCTTCTGTGGATCCAAATCCTTGCTCTGTAAGGAATATATATTTTGCTGGATGAATAATAGTATTGACACTTCCTGCAACCGCCAACTCACTTTCGCCATGGCGGATACTTTCACAAGCCATATGAATTGCAGTTAGTGCAGATGAACACATTGTATCAATAGCTATGCTTGGCCCCTTAAAGTTAAAAAAGTAGGATATTCTATTTGCTATAGATGCAAATGATGAATGAACATCAATCAAGTTACCCTTTAAGTATTCTTCAACACCAAACATTTGATAATGTGAATTCATAACACCTACAAAGACACCAACCTTCTTATCAGAAAGCCTATTTCTATTGTACCCAGCATCTTCTATTGTATGATAAGTTGTTTGTAGCATTAATCTTTCTTGAGGATCTAGTAACTCCGCTTCTCTTGGTGAAATCTTAAAAAATTCTGCATCAAACTTGTCAACATCATTTATAAATGCTCCCCATTTACAATAAACTTTATTTTTCATTCCTTTACTAGGATTAAAGTCTTTCTTGTAATCCCATCTATCTGCTGGAATTTCAGTGACACAATCTTTTCCACTCAATAAATTATCCCAAAATTCATCTAAAGTATCTGCCATAGGATATCTACCATTTAAACCTATTATAGCTATGTCATAATCCTTCTTATTTTCTACCCTGTCTTCTGTTTCATCTCTATCTTCTTCATCTTCTGTACATACCTCTTCATACTCATAATCTATATCTAATTCTTCTTCCTCCACCAAACTGCTCGCCTCTATATTGCTAATTTTTTTGATAGTGTCCGCATAGTTTTGTATAAAGACTTCTGATAGTTCATCGATAGTGTTGTATTCAAAAAATAGAGTTTTAGGTAAATCATCAAAATCTTTTTCTAAAATAGAGTTAAAATCCATGATCATTATAGAATCTATACCGTACTTTGAAATATCAGCTTTAGTATCAATTTCATTAACTGGTACTCCCGTTCCTTGGGATACTACTTGCTTTAAGTACTCCTTAGTTTTTTTTTCTATATCAATAGAGTTGCCTTTTGTTTTTAATACATTCTTCTGAATTATCATATTTGAAGACCTATTTTTCTTTTCACCTAATGTTATTCCTAAAACTCTATTTATCGTATTCTTATTTCCACAAGTTACTATAACTCTAGACAAATTAGTTTTTATAACATTTTTCATGATCTCTAATCCATCTTTAATATCCATTTGACTCATCCCGGCTTGATTAACGTATTGGTCTGTTTCCTTTTCAGATAATTGCATACCCCCACCATTCCATATTGGCCAATTAATTGATGTACATACTCCAGATCTCTTTCCTTCTTTTCTTAGCTCTTCTCTTACCACTGCAAAACTATCCAAGAAAGTATTTGCTGCTGAGTAAGTACCTCTGTCAAAATCTCCCATTATTGAAGATATCGAAGAAAACAATATAAAAAAATCTATGTTATCATTTTTAGTTGCTACATCTAAATTTGTGGTTCCATTCACTTTGGGAAGTAGCACCTCTTCAATGTTCTCTCTATTAGCTTCTAAAAGAAGTTTTTCCCCGAGCACCCCTGCGCAATGAATAATTCCATCTATATTATTAAATCTTTGCTTTGATTTATTTACTATATCCTCTACAATATCAAAATTAGAAATATCGCCCTTAAAATAAATCACATTTCCTTTATAAGCCTTCAATCTTTTCATTTCATTTAATTTTGATGCGCTAAGATCTGATCTTCCAACTAATATAACATTTGCCTCATAATCCTTTAATGCTAGCTCTGCCACAGCGATTCCTAGTTTACCTAAGCCTCCTGTTATTAAATAAGTTCCCTTGTTTTTAAATCCACTAAACTGCATTTTTTCTCCGGGCAACTCATCTAACGGAACAATAATCTTTTTACTTCTTATATTCTCCACATATGAAATTTCCGAATTATTTATATTACTACTACTAACTAATTCTTTAGGTAAATTTTTTAACATATCTTCTATACTACTGAAATGTATAACTGAAGTCTTAACGTTTATATTTATTGAAAAAAATGCCTTAGAAAGACCTTTCATCATAGTAACCTCTGGCAATGAATTTCTACCAGTACATGTAGATAGAAGCAAACATTTTACTTTTTCTTCTTTTATTATAGAAGTAACTGCTTTAAACATATTCAACATAAAATAAAATCCTAATAATTTGCTTTTCCCTTCGAACAATAAATTTTCAGTATTATCATCGATATCTTTACTACAGTGATAAATTATGTAATCTACTTTAATTTCCTTCTTCTTAATATCTTCAATTAACTTTATATAATCTTCATAGCTATTTGTATTTATTGTATATTCTAAATCATTTGATTCCTTAAAGTCTGTACCATTTTCCACAAAGATTATTCTTTCTAACTGAGAATGTTCAACAATAATAGTTTCCTTAAGAGATTTCACCATGGATTTATCTTTTCCAAAGTATAAAATGTTTTTAATTTCACTTTTATTATTGGTTGTTATTGGTGTCTCTTTCCATACTTCTGTATATAAATTAATGTCTTTTGCTATATTTAAGGTATTCTCCTCTTTTATTTTCCTTATTGTAAAGTCCTTTACCTCAATAATTACTTCCCCTTTTTCATTTAATATATATATATTAAACCTCTTAGAGCCTGGATCTTTTCCTATAGTTTCTGGCACTATAGTTGCATAAGAGTAGCAACTCTTTGTAATTTTACCTAAAATTTTAATTTCCCCTAATGCAAAAGGAATATGTAGTCTTAATTTTTTATAGGCTTCTGTTCCACCAATCCAGGTTATAGCTCTTAATGCGGCATCTATAATAGATGGATGTAATGCAAATTCATCAAAGGTATCATTAAGATTATCTGGTAAATCCAACTTTTCTAAGGATTCATTACTTCCACAAAATGCTTCTGTTGTAACTTGAAAGCTCGGACCATAATCAAACCCAATGTAGTCCTTAAACACATTATTGTAACAAAAATCTTTAGTTATTTTTCCATTACATCTTTTTTTAATTTCATCTATATTAAACTTTTTATTTTCTTCACTGCTGAATTCACCATAAATTAATTTTCCCTTTGAATGTATGTCCCTATTTCCTTTATTAATGGTATACACTTCATATGTCATATAATTTTTTTCCTGTGATATCTTTATATAGGCATCTTTTTTAACTTCTATTACCATTCTCTCTATCCAGTGAACATCTTTAATTGACCTTACTTTCTTTTTAGAAACTAATTCTCCTGCAGCTTTAACCATTTCTAAATAAGCCACTCCAGGTAAAATGATATCATTATCAACAACATGGTCTCCTACATAAAAATCACTTGCCTTTAGAGTCTTAACAATTAACCCCTCACCAATTTTCGACTTGTTAATATCTATCATAGGATGAGATTTATCTAAACTCTCATCGCTCTTTAATGGCATCCAATAAGATTTTTTATCATATTGATATCCTGGTAATGGATATTTCTTATAGCTTCCTTTGACATATAATTTATTCCACTGAATATCTAATCCTGAAACCCATAACTTAACTAATGCCTCATTGAAGCTATATAGTCCATCATCAAGTATTGATAAAGCTACTATTTCTTTATCTTCATCTAAAATACTAACTACGCTAGATTTTGAAATTTCTGCTTTTTTAATATTCTTTTTTAATTGTTCAATCCACTCTTTAATGTTGCCTGTTTCTTCTAAACTATCATTATATCTATTTAGATTAGAATATTTATCATAGTTGTGAATTTCCCCTTGTCTTTCATTGAATTTCTCTTGGAATTCATTTATGCTACTACTTCCTTCAATAAAAAGTTCTACCAACATTTCTTTAGTTACAACTTCATCTAATAACAAATCTACTAGTTCATTAAATCTCTCATCTGAAACTTTTAAGTCTACTGATAAATCCCACTTTTTATTTAATTTAATTAATGAGCTATAAGTAATTAATAATAGTAGTACTCTTTTCTTATCAAACCCTTCATTATTTGTAGTTAAAAGTTCTTCATTATATAACAACGAGTCTATTGTTATATCTTTCGTCCTAAGAACTTTGTCCCACTCTTGTAGATATTTCATATATGTAATTTGTGTCTTATTAAGAATTTTTGCTTTTTCTACATAACACTTTAATACTTCTCTATCACACTCTTTTATTTTTATACCTAATATATTTTCATCAATATACCCTTTATTAATGTTATATCTCATTATTTTTACTTTGTTAATTGGATCTAAAAATGGTATTCTAGGTCTTCCTATTTTAATATCTGCTATATTATTCCTACCAGTTAAAAGCATATAGGCTGCTGAAGGTTTAATCATATAGCAAATTACCATAGCTATCAAAGCACCTTGATTTTCACCAGTTATATATGATACATTTATTCCTAAATTTATTAATGTTCTAGATAATGCATAATTAATGATAAAAGAATTTCCTTGTATCTTATCCTTATCCCATTTTGCAATTTTAATACTCATACTTATATCTAATATACCTAGTTCTTTTTCTATCTTATCTATAACTATTTCAAATTCATCTTTAAATATTTTAATACTCATTAATGGCTTTATATAAGCAAACCCTTGATAATTTGTATTTTTGATATTTACACCAAATTTTTTACTTACCATTCCTGCTTTAATATCCTCTATATTTACTAACTCTAAAAATCTTAGTATTTCTTCTTTATCTTTGACTACAGTACCTATCCTCATGCCTTCACAATTTCTTCTTCCAGCTAGCATTGTCTTACATACATCGCCAAGGTTTTCATCATTAATTTCTTCTGTCTTTAATAAATTTTTCCATTTATTAACATTTGCACTCAAACTATGGGTATTCAGTGCAGATAACGCAAATATTTCACCTTTACTAAACGTTTTCTTATTTTCCTTATTGATTTTTTCTTCATAGCTCTCAATCAAGACATGAGCATTAACTCCACCAAACCCAAATCCACTAACTCCTGTTCTAAAAGGAGTATTATCATCTACTGGTTTCCAATCAATATTTTCTACAGCCACTTTAAATGGAATTGTATCCCAATTAAGCAGTGGATTTAGTTCCTTAAGATTTAATGTCTTTGGTATCTTCTTATTCTTCATCATAAGTAGTACTCTTATAATTCCAGCTACTCCTGATGCACTCGCTAAATGTCCGATATTGGTCTTGACTGAACCAATGGTGCAAAAGTTTTTTTCGTCAGTATATTTCCTAAATACATTAGTTAATGCTTCCACCTCAATAGGATCACCTAGTGCAGTACCAGTTCCATGAGTCTCTATGTAATTCACTGTTCTTGCATCAATCTCAGCATCATTTAAAGCCTTATCAATTACATTCATTTGTGCTTTCATACTAGGTGCTGCAATAGTTTTAGATGCTCCACAATGATTAACTGCTGATCCTTTAATTATGCCGTATATATGATTACCATCTTTTATAGCATCATCTAATTTTTGTAAAAGAAGTACTCCTACTCCCTCTCCTTGAACAAATCCATTGGCATTGGCATCAAATGTTTTACATTTTCCATCTTTACTCATCATATTAGATTTAGAAAATGTTATATATCTCCATGGATGATATGCAAGACATACACCAGCTGCGATCGCATATTTTGAATCTCCTGAAATTAAATTTTGCTTAGCCTTATGTATAGCAACTAAAGATGATGAGCAAGCTGTATCTAGTGATATACTCTCCCCACTTAATCCCAAGTAGTGAGAAAGTCTATTAGATATTATGCATTCAAAGTTACCTGAGCTTGCATAGTTATCTACATGTTCCCCATTTGTTAATGCAACTAAATTATAATCATTTCCTGTAACACCAACAAAAACTGAAGTAACTTCATTTTGCAGTTCTTTAAGAGGTACTCCTGAATCTTCAATACAATGCCATGTTTCCTCAAGTAAAATTCTTTGTTGAGGGTCCATGTTAATAGCCTCCCTAGGAGATATATTAAAAAAGCTATTATCAAACTTATCTATATCATTAAGCTGACCACAATATTTAACAAATTTACTATTTCCCCATCCTAAATCAGCTTCATTTTTCAAACAATACTTTCCATTTTTCCATCTTTCATATCCAATTTCTTTTACCGTATTTAAACCATTATACATAACATCCCAATATTCATCGTAATTCTCAGCTTCTGGGAATCTACATCCTACCCCAATTATAGCAATATCATTTCTTCGTATTTTTTCACTTGTTTTTTTTACACTACTCTTAGTTTCTAATTCCATTTTCTTTCTCCCCTCCTATTTTGCAGATGAGATTTTTATGTTATTACCTATCTAAATTTCTTCCATACCCCTTAATATAGAAATAATACTTGATTCTTGATATGACTTTTTTATATTTTCCTTAAATATTTCTTTCCAAAAGCTATAATTAAAATCTAATGACTTTAATAAGACTCCGAATAATAAAAAGTTTTCACTTGCATTATTACCTAAATCCTCAACTATTAACCTTGCCTCAACTAACTTAACATTATTGTACCTATCAAAACTATTATTTATTTCCCCTTTATAGGTATCTATATTTGTAGTAGTATTATTAACTATCATAAGTCCATCTTTTTTTAAATAACTTCCCCATCTTAGAGCTTCCAATCTATCAAATCCTAGTATGATATCGGCGGTTCCTTTTTCTATTAATGGTGAATATATCTTATCTCCAAATCTTACTTGAGCATGTACACTACCACCTCTTTGAGACATTCCATGTACTTCTGAAACCTTAACATCATATCCTATAGCCACTAATCCATTAGATAATATATTAGATATGGTAATTACACCTTTTCCACCAATACCTGTTAAAATTATACTTTTCACAGCATTCATAGTTACTCTTCCTCCCTTATTAATTGAAGAGGACAAATTTGCTGGCAAACCCCACAACCTCTGCATTCTAATTTATATATTGTTATAATATTGTTAACTTCTTTAATAGCAGGACATCCTATGGTTGTACACTTTCTACATTTAATGCATTTTTCCGAATCAATGCTATACTTTTTAGTCTTTTCTGTTTTTCTTTTTAACAACTCACAACTACGTCTTGAAATAATGACGAAAGGTTCTTTACTATTTTTAGCTATCATCACACACTCATTAATTGATTGAAGATTTACAGGGTCTATAATTTTTAGATTTTCTTCTTTAATTCCTAAAGCTAATACAATATCCTCTATGTTAATTTTTTGCACACTATCTCCTTGTAAAGTTTTTCTGGTGCCTGGATTTTCTTGACCCCCAGTCATTGAAGTAGTTCTATTGTCTAAAATACACACTACAATCGGAGTTTTATTATATACCGCATTTAACAATCCAGTTATACCAGAATGAAAAAATGTTGAATCTCCAATAAATGCAAATATTCTTTTCCCCATGGGTTTAAAATCTTGTGTTCTTTGCATTCCTATTGCCATTGATATAGATGCCCCCATACATAAAACTGTATCTAGAGCTTTTAGTGGCTCCATTCCACCTAGTGTATAACACCCTATATCTCCTACTGCAATAATATCCTTATGCTGTTTTATTACATGATAAAGTCCTCTGTATGAACAGCCAGCACATAATCTTGGCGTTCTTGGTGGAATTTTGATCTCATCAAAGCACTCATTTTCTTCTCCTTTTATAGCTTTCCTTATTATATCCGGATTAAGCTCTCCACATATAGGAATAATCTCCTTACCTATACAACTTATTCCGATAGTTTTTAATGCTGTTTCAATAAAAGGCTCTCCTTCTTCTACTACATATATTTTTTCTACTTTTGATGAAAACTCTTTAGCTTTTATATTTGGAAATGGGTAGCTCATTCCTAGCTTTAAATATGATACCGTTTGTCCAAATATTTCTTTAACGTACTGATAAGATATTCCACTTGTTATAATACCAATTGAAGATTCATTTAATTCCATTTCATTTAAGCTTGTAGAATTAGCGTAATGTTGAATTGCTTTTAAATTTTCTTCAATTTCAAGATGTCTCCTTCTAGATATTACTGGTATCAACATTCTCTCTAAGTTATTCTTTTTATATTCTCTATAATCCTCTTCCGCTATTTTATCTTTCTGAAATTCTACAATGCTCTTAGAATGAGATACTCTAGTAGTTGTTCTAAGCAACACTGGAGTATTAAATAACTCACTTATTTCAAATGCCTCTATCATAAAATCCTTACACTCTTGTGAATTTGATGGTTCTATTAATGGAATTTTAGCATGGCTTGCATATATTCTATTATCTTGTTCATTTTGGGATGAATGAATACCAGGATCATCTGCGGAAATAATCACTAAACCTGCATTAACCCCCTCATAAGTCATATTAAAAAGTGGATCAGCAGCAACATTTACCCCTACATGTTTCATGGCTGTTAGACTCCTAACCCCAGCCAAACATGCTCCTGCAACTACCTCTAGTGCAACTTTTTCATTAGGTGCCCACTCTGCATATACACCCTTATATAAACTTATAGCTTCACTTATCTCAGTACTTGGCGTCCCTGGATATGATGATACTATTTTACAACTAGCTTCATAAGCTCCTCTTGCAATTGCTTCATTTCCCGACATTAAAGATTTCATTAAATTTCCTCCTCAAAATAAATAATATTATAGAAATTATAAAACACATTTACTTTAATTCCTTTATATTGAGTTATTGCATATTATTATACAATATCTAATAAATTTTGTAAATAAACTTATCATATTTTGTATAAAAATGTCTTAAACTCCATCAGAAGACAATTCCCTCATTAATCCCCTAGTTTATCTCCATTCTGCTCAATTCTAAATCTAAAGAATTATTAAAAATATAGATTTTGTTATTGGAGGTTTTCATTTATTTAATTCTGTATCTCATAAATATGAAACTATAGAATTTATAATCGATATAGGAATATATTTGAGTACAAACACCCAGTATATAATTAACTCAATAAGGGAGGAAAGTATTAATTTACAATATAGGATTATTTCAAAATTTTATGATTTAGTAGACGTTTTCTACTTTAATTGTACAAATACCAATCCAAGAAAAGGTATATTAACTTTATATCAGAGGGAAAATCAAAAGTATTGGAAGTTTGTATTGGAACGGTTACCAACAGTATTATTATTGCAGATAATAGAATAAACACTGAAATAGTTGGCATTGATTTATCTAAAGAATGTTAGCACTTGCCAAAGAGAAAATAGAAAAAAGGGGAATAAGAAATATCGAAACCCTTGTTATGGATGCAACAAATATGAACTTTGATGACAATTATTTTGATGTCGTCTTAATTTCATTAGTTTTACACGAAGTTGATGATAATATAAGGTATGAAATAATCAAAGAAGCCAAAAGAGTATTAAAAAACAAAGGCAAAATAGTTGTCGTTGAATGGGCTCAACCTAAAAAACTTATTCAAAAACTTCTATTTTTAATTATTAAACTATTAGAACCAAAGGGATTTAAAGAGTTTTTACAATTGGACATAAAAGAATATATTGAAAAATTTTCTCTAAAAGTCTTGAGTGAGAAAAAATGTGATTATACTCGAATATTTGAAATTACAAAAGAAGAATAATTTTAGTAACATAGTGCGTTATCTCCTTAAGCAACTATTAGCAGCCCAATTATATCTTTTTTCTTAGAGAATGCTAATAAAAGTATATATTGCGTAGAATGCGTTCGAGCAAGCCTTAGTAATTCTTAATTAATATTATTTTCAGTTGAGTAAATAAAAATGCATGTTTGAACGCAGTAAAATGTACCCTATAGAGTAGACGATTAAAAAAAAACTACCCTATGGGGTTTTTCTATGTATAATGGAATAAAGGATTAGGGGTGAATAAATGAGCATTAAGAATTTTACAGAAAAAGAAGTGAAAGTGTTATCCAAAAATAAATATGTAACAAATGTTAGTATTAAAGGTATAACTTACACTGATGAATATAAACGCATTTTTGTAACAGAGAATGAAAAGGGCAAATCTATAAAAGAAATATTTAAAGAATATGGTTTTGATATAGACGTTCTTGGAAATGATCGAATTAGATCAGCAGCTTACAGATGGCGGACTGCATATAGAAAAAAGGTGTAATAGGACTGAATGATACAAGGAAATCAATGTGCGGAAGATCAAGTGGGAAAGATCTTCCCATAGAAGAAAGATATAAACGTCTTAAGGTCCAAGTTAATTTACTTAAAGCTGAGAATGAATTACTAAAAAAAATCGACATCCTAGAAAGAAGGCTGGTAAAGAAAAAATAATATTAGTAGCAGAAGAAAAATATATTCTTATCAATTCACAAATTAAAAAATATAAACTCAGAAATATGCTTAGCCATTTATGCAGTGTGTCGGGGGTATCCCGTTCAGGCTACTACAACTATTTCTCAGTTAGTTCACAAGGAGTTAGGAATCAACGTGACGATCATGATCAAATAGTGCGAGATACTATCTTAAAAGCATATAACTTTAAAGGCCGCAAAAAAGGAGCTAGACAAATTAAAATGACGTTAGAAGGCGAATTTGGTATCGTTTACAATTTGAAACGTATCCGTAGGATAATGAAGAAATACCAAATTGTATGTCCTATTAGAAAAGCAAATCCTTATAAAAGGATGATGAAAGCCACCCTCGAACATGCTGTTTTACCAAATCTATTAAATAGAAACTTCAAGCAAAATATACCTGGCAAGGTATTGCTTACAGATATAACTTATTTGTTTTATGGAAAGGGTCATAGGGCGTATTTATCAACGATTAAGGATTCCTCTACAAATGAAATACTGGCATATAATGTGTCAGCTAATATTAAGATGGATATAGTCACTGATACTATACTAAAGCTAAAAAAGAATAGAAATATTAAAATATCTAAAGATGCATTTATTCACTCAGATCAAGGTTGTCATGTGCGACAAGAAGTCGCGTAATATATTGTCGAAAGACTACCCTATCCATTCGGGGTAACCCTATCATGACTAGCGTGGATGGTAACGTCTGGGTTAGAAAGCTCATGAGACGATGTGGAAGTTCGAGAAGCCTAATCTGGAACAACTGCTAGGGTAAGAATGCTATGGAGAACGTAAAGTGAATCACTGTAGGAATCGTTACGCTGGAGAAAGCGAAATAGGCTGAAACGCTTTGACCAAAAGGTACGGAGTCAAGCAAAGGCCAACTGTTAAACCAATGCGATTGGATGAAGCACTCCCGGTTTAAAGGTGGCTCTTAAGGCATTCATAATTATATATTACGTGGAACTTGGTAAACCCTATATATTCCTTAAACATAAGGTATCTACCCGCAAGGTGAAGAAATGATATAGAGGGCAGAAGAAAAGGATAAAAAGCGAAAGCCGTTTTTGTAATAAAAACAGATAAGAGTTCAAACTTTGCTCTAACCTGAAAGGGTGCTGACTTGTCCTATGGTATTTCTTGTCAGGAAAGGACGGTAAACTTATGAATTTTAATAACTCAACGACGGATAAAACCGAGAGGCTAAAAGACACTAAAACACTTGCAGACAAATGGGATTCCATTGATTGGATACAAGTACAAAATGATGTTAATAGGCTACAGTCCCGTATCGCTAAGGCAACAGTGAAAGGTGATAAAAACAAAGCAAAACAGCTACAATATTTACTGACACATTCTTTTTCGGCAAAAGCCTATGCAGTGAAAAAGGTAACCACCAACAAAGGAAAGAAGACATCAGGTGTTGATAAAAAACTATGGTCCACTTCTGCCTCAAAAATGAAAGCGGTACTTAAACTTAATGGTAAACATTACAAATCAAAACCACTCAAAAGAGTTTATATTGCAAAAAAAGGCAAGAATAAGAAGCGACCTTTAGGAATCCCGACAATGTATGATAGAGCAATGCAGACTTTATATGCATTAGCACTCGAACCGATTGCTGAAACCAAAGGTGATAACATCTCGTTTGGGTTTCGTCAGGGAAGAAGTGCCAAAGATGCATGTGAACAAATATTTAATGTACTAGCAAGAAAATGCTCTCCTACATGGATATTAGAAGGAGACATAAAGGGATGCTTTGATAACATCAACCATAGTTGGTTACAAGAAAACATTCCAATGGATAAAAGAATCATGAAACAGTTTCTGAAATCAGGGTTTATATACGAGGGTAAGTTATTTCCGACGGACACATGTTCTCCGCAAGGAGGTGCCATATCAAGTCTTTATGCAAACATGGCACTTGATGGTCTTGAAAAGGTGATTCAAGATAAATACCATCGTAACACAAAAGGGAATATCGAAAATCACTATCGTGCAAAAACCAAAGTAAATCTAGTACGATATGCTGATGACTTTATAATAACTGCAAATACTAAAGAAGTTGCAATAGAACTTAAAGAAGTTGTTAGTCAGTTTCTTGAAACTCGAGGACTAGTGTTATCTGAAGAAAAGACTAGAATTACCCATATAAATGAAGGTTTTGACTTTCTAGGTTGGACATTTCGGAAATTCAAAGAAAAACTTATTGTTAAACCTTCAAAAGGTTCAATAAAAAGCTTGATAAGGAAATGTTCCACTATTATTCTTAAAGAAGGGAAAGCATGCACTCAATCGGATATAATTCGTAGACTCAATTCTGTAATAAGAGGTTGGACTAACTATCATAAACACACGGTAGCCAGTCAAGTTTTTTCTTACATTAACAACACACTTTATTACTTATTACATTATTGGGCAAAGCATCGACACCCAAATAAAAATAAACGGTGGCGAATTAATAAGTATTGGCATCAGAAGGGATACAAAATATGGGTTTTTATGACAGAAGACTATTCTCTTATTAATTTAAGGCGAATCAAAATAGTCCGACACCCAAATTTGAAAATCTCTCAAAATCCTTTTTTACATAAGGAATATTTTGTTAAAAGAAGAATGAAACTACAATCACTGAATGCCGCCTGAAAAGGTGAAGAAATGCTTGAGCCGTATGAGCGGGAAACTCTCACGTACGGTTCTTAGACGAGGGGAAGGGAGCAATCCCTTTTCTTTAGTCGATTATACAAGTCCAATCCTTCAAAATCTCGTTAAAAGTTGTGGACTAGGACAATCTATGTCAAGACGTGGAAACTGTTGGGATAACGCTCCACAGGAATCATTCTTCGGTCATTTCAAAGATGAGGCAAACATAAAAGAGTGTCAAACATTAGTAGAGTTAAAGAAAGAAATTAAAAAATATATGATCTATTATAATAGATATAGATATCAATGGGATTTGAAAAAGATGACTCCTGTTCAATACCGAAATCATCTTTATAATTCAATATAGTTTTTTCTAATTGTCCTTGACAAAGGGTACAGATTACAGTGAGTTTGCATTTTTTAGCAACTTAAAATAATATTAATTTTAGAATTCCTTGGCAAAGTGAGCGCATTTCAGCAATATATACTCTTTATTACAGCATTCTCTGAGAAAAAAAGATTACATTTATTTTATATTTCTACTACCAGGTTTTATGTAAGCTGTTCCAGCTTTACAAAGTGGGCACTCTGATGGATCGTAACTTTCAATATCTAGTTTTATTGAGCTATAGATAGGATAATCAATAGTGCTACTTCCTCTATCTACTATGCAACATATCCCAACTACTTCTGCCCCAAGTTCTTTTAAGACTTTTATTGTTTCTAAAGAAGACTTACCAGTAGTCACTACATCCTCTGTAATTAAAACCTTTTGTCCCTTTTTAATTTCAAATCCACGCCTAAGTTCGAAGGTGCCGTTTACTCTTTCAGTAAATATAGCAGGCTTTCCTGTTTGTCTACCTACTTCATAAGCTACTATTATTCCACCCATAGCAGGGCCTACTACAACATCAAAATCTATATCTTTAATTTTATCAACTACTACACTTAACACCTTTTCAGCCTTGTCTGGATACTGAAGCAATTTTGCACATTGGCAATACCTATTGCTGTGTCTTCCTGAAGATAACAGAAAATGTCCCTCAAGTAGGGCACCTGATTCTTTTAATATATCTAAAACATTAATATTCATAGTATCTCCTCCTATATAATTCCTCTAATTTCACTTAAATCTTTAATTCCTTCTTTTATCATATACTTCTCAATTCCGTCGATTATATCATTGCAAATATCCGGTTTTATGAAATTAGCTGTTCCAACTTGAACCGCCTCTGCTCCCACCATTATAAATTCTATAGCATCTTCAAAGCTAGTTATACCACCCATCCCTACAACTGGTATATTTACGACCTTGCATACTTCATGCACCATCCTAAGTGCCATAGGTTTTATAGCCGGTCCCGATACCCCTGCATATATATTATTAAAAATCGCTTTACGCTTATGTATATCCACTGCCATACCTTTAAAAGTATTTATTAAAGATAATGCATCTGCTCCAGCTTCACAGCATTTATATGCCATATCTACTATGTCTTCTGCATTAGGTGAAAGCTTAACCATAAGAGGTTTCTTGCAAATACTCTTAATTTCTTTCACTGCATCATATGCTACCTTTGATTTAATTCCAAAAGCCATACCCCCACATTTTACATTAGGGCAGGATATATTTAATTCGACTATATCTATAGCCTCATTATTTAATCTTTCTATTGCCATCATGTATTCTTCTATACTACCTCCACCAACATTTGCAATTATAGCTGTGTTATATTGTTGCATTTGCGGAAGTTGTGTATTTATAAAATTTTCAATACCTGGATTTTGAAGTCCTACACTATTTAGCATTCCCCCACGGGTTTCATAAATTCGTATTCCATCATTACCTTGCTTTTCATTTATCGTAAGACCTTTACTTGATATGCCGCCAAGTCTTCCAATATCGTAATACTTACTATACTCCTCGCCAAATCCAAAAGTTCCAGATGCAGCTATGACTGGATTTTTTAAATGCACACCGCATAATTCTACTTTAGTCATTAAAAATCAAATCCTTTCCTTCAAAGACTGGACCATCCTTGCAGGTTCTCTTATTTCCACCCACGGTTTTACAAGTACATACAAGACATGCACCTATTCCGCAAGCCATATGGTTTTCCATAGACACATATACTGGCACTTTTGCATCACGACACATATTTACAACCTTTTTCATCATAATTTCTGGTCCACAGCAAATAACAGTTTCATATTCTTTTACATTTATTATGTCTGTTACGTATCCCTTATGACCAATTTTACCACTTTCTGTGGATAAGTTAATTTTATTTACATATTTTTCCACAGAATCCACAGAATAATCCACAGACCTAAACCCTGCATACAAATCTATTTCACACGACCTAAGTTTTTTTATCAGATAAACAAGTGGTGCTATTCCAATTCCTCCAGATACAACAGCAATTTTCCCTTTTATTTTTTCCACATCAAATCCATTTCCGAGTGGTCCCATTATCTGAAGTTCATCATTTTCGCGAAGCTTACTAAGATATTTTGTACCTTGACCTACTATTTGGTATAAAAAACTTATTTTCTCATCATCCACATCATACACACTTATAGGTCTCGGTAATAATGGCTCCGAGTCTTCTACCTTTAACATAAAAAATTGTCCTGGTTTTACGTTAAACTTTCCCTTTATAGAAAGCTTATACACACCATCACTTATTTCAACATTTTCATATGTCTTTTCTACTGAACATATCAAATAAACCCCTCCAGCATTTTAATAAATAATATATCTTATTTTTGGTTTGCGGCTTTTCTTATTTCGTCTCTCATTTTTATAGCTTCTTCGCGAGCACACTGTTCAAAACGAATTTGCCCATTTTCTGCTTTCTTGTATGCAAGCAAAATACTTCTAGATGCATTTACTACTCCACCATTTCCATTTTTTAAATATATGGCTACATCTTTCGCTGCTCCACCTTGTGCTCCATAACCTGGTATTAAGAAGAACATTTTTTGAAGATCATTTCTCATCTTTAATCCTTCATCTATATGCGTGCACCCAACTACTCCACCTATGGAGCTATATCCACATTCTCCAATAAATTCACTTCCGATTTTTAATAACTTTTCCCCCACAATATCATAAACCTTTTTATTTTCTTTATTCTCTATGTACTCTATATCTTCTGCTCCTTTATTAGAGGTTCTTACTAGTGAGAATAATCCCTTTTCCTTATTTTTTAAATAAGGAAGATATGGTTCAATACTATCCATCCCCATGTATGGATTTATAGTTATAAAGTCACTTTCAAAATCCCCTTCAAAATGAGCTTTAGCATACATTTGTGCAGTTTTTGCAATGTCTCCTCTTTTAATATCTGCAATCACTATGCCACCTTTGCTTTTTATATAACTCAAGGTGTCTTTGTATACTTTTAAACCTTTTAATCCAAGAGCTTCATAATATGCTATTTGCACCTTATAACAAGCTGATACATCAAAAGTAGCATCAATTATCATTTGATTAAATCTGTATAACGCGTGCTCCTCATGCATAAACTTATTCCTAAACTCTACTGGTAAATATTCTAAATCCGTATCAAGCCCAACGCATACATGACCGTTTTTTTCTACACTTTTAAATAATTTATCTATAATCAAAGATTATTCCGCCTTTACCGTTTTATTTACAAATCAACTCTTTGTTTGTTTCTACTTATCTTTATAAATTATTCTCCCTGCCTTAATCGTGCACATTACCCTGCCTACTACAGCCTTACCCTCAAATGGGGAATTGTGTCCTTTAGATAAAAACTGCGAAGGATCAATGTTATATTTAGATTTAGTATCTAACAGTACCAAGTCTCCATCATAACCTATTTTTATTTCGCCCTTGTTAAATCCCATAATTTTAGCTGGGTTTTTTGACATCAATTCAGAAAGTTTATTTAAAGTAATATGACCTTCTCCTACCAATTTAGTGTAGCATACAGGAAATGAACTTTCTAGTCCTGATATACCAGGAGCGCCCTTTATTTTATCCTCAACACTATGTGGCGCATGGTCAGTAGCTATAACATCCACAAAGCCATCTTTTATAGCTTGTATTAAGAAGCTTACATCCTCAACTTTCCTCATAGGTGGATTTACCCTATAGTTTGTTTCTTCTGTTAATGCTAGATGATGCGGCGTAACTTCACAGGTTATTCGTCCCCCCTGCTGTTTTCCTTTTATAATATCTTGCATAGCTTCTTTTGTACTAACATGAGCTAAGTGAAGTTTACAACCTGTGAATTTTGAAAGGGCTATATCTCTCCATGTCATCATATTTTCAGCAAGCCTTGTATCAACTTCTACTAACTCTTCATTTTCAGCATGAGATATTACTGTTAAATCCTTTTCTTTAGCTTTAACCATTGCCTCAAGCATTATACGACTATCATAAACCCCTTTACCATCATCCGATATAAATCTTACTTCATTGGTTAACTGACCTAGGTGATCTATAGATTTCCCCAATAGATCCTCTGTAATAGATGCACATTGATGAATGTCCAGGAGATTTATTTCCCTAGATTTTTTGAGCACCTTATCTATTGTATCCATTGAGTTACATACTGGTTTTGTATTTGCCATAAGGTTTACCGCAGTATATCCACCCCGCACTGCAGCCTGGCTTCCCGACAGTATATCTTCTTTATATGTATACCCCGGTTCTCTAAAATGACTGTGAAGATCTATAAAAGAAGGGGCTAAAATATATCCCTCTCCATTTATTACCTCACAGTCTTTTTCTAGTTTTTTTCCTATTTCATATATTGTTCCTTTATTTATATAAACATCGCCAATAAAATCCTGTGATGAATCAACTACCCTTGCGTTCTTAATTAACAATTCCATAGTTCTACCATCCCTTCACACTGCATTACGATTTTTTTGTACGGTCTAAGTCACAATTTAAACCGTACACTTTATATTAATAATTATGTGTTTTATTACGATACAGTAGTATGGTTATTAATCTCATCACAATATATACATCTATACTCGCCCTTTTCACTATTTGCTAAGTAGAAACTATTCAAAATTTCTTGCTCTACAGATGTTATGCATCTTGGATTATTGCATCTTATAACATTATCAATTTTATCTGGCAGCTTTAGTTTAACTTTATTTTCAATTTTTTCTCCAGTTATTATATTTATTGTTATGTTAGGGTCTATAAACCCCAACACTGTAAAATCTATATCAATCTCGTTTTCTATTTTAATTATATCCTTTTTTCCGAGCTTCCCGCTATGTGCATTCATAATAAGTGCCACTGTAAATTGAGCATTATCAAGACCTAAATAGTTGAATATTTTGAGTCCTACACCCGCTTTAATATGATCTATTACTATTCCTCTTTTTATGCTATTTATTGTTACCATTACTTATCCACCCCCAAAAGTTTAGCAATAAGTGCCATTCTTGCATACATACCATATTTTGCTTGTCTAAAGTAACATGCCCTTGGATCAGCGTCGATTTCCACAGCTATTTCATTAACTCTTGGTAGTGGATGAAGAATTATCATATCTTTCTTAGCTTTTAACATTTTTTCTTTATCCAGTATATAAATATCTTTAAGTCTTATATAATCTTCCTCGTTAAAAAATCTTTCTTTTTGAACTCTAGTCATATATAAAATATCTAAATCTCCAATAACATCCTCTAATTTTTCAACTTCAAGGAACTCCATATTATTTTTTTCCAATACTTCCGATTTAATGTATTTAGGAATTGTTAATTCATTTGGTGAAATTAGTATAAATTTAATGTTTTCATATCTTGACATGGCTTTTATTAATGAGTGAACTGTTCTACCAAACTTTAAATCACCACAAATTCCTATGGTTAAGTTTGATAATGACCCTTTAATATTTCTTATGGTTAAAAGATCTGTTAATGTTTGAGTTGGATGTTGATGCCCACCATCACCGGCATTTATTACTGGCATTTGAGAGTGCATAGATGCAACTTTAGGAGCTCCTTCTTTGGGATGTCTCATGGCTGCAATATCTGCATAACATTCTACTGTCCTTATAGTATCTGCTACACTTTCCCCTTTTGCTGCCGAACTTGATTTCGCCTCAGAAAAACCTAAAACCTGACCTCCAAGTCTTAACATTGCCGCTTCAAAGCTTAATCTTGTTCGTGTGCTTGGTTCATAAAATAATGTTGCCAAAACTTTCCCATCACAGATATGAGAAAAATTTTCAGGTTTTTTAATTATTTCATCTGCATAATCAAAAATCTCCTCAAGCTCTAGTATTGTAAAATCCATTGGTTCAATTAAGTGTCTTCCTTTTAGCATATTACATCCACTCCTTCTCAGCCTCTCTGGGCTAAATTTAAAGGTACTATAGTACTTTTAATATTACATTTTCTTTTAAACAAAAAACGCCATCTCTTTTATGAGAAGGCGTAGTAATATCGCTGTAAAAAATCTACTTCCTTCTCAGCCTCTCGGGCAAAATTAAAGGTTCTTTATTCTTTTATTTATAATACTATATATTTTAATCCCTGTCAACATAATTTACCACAAAATCATAGCTCATAAATTTCTAGTTTTAACTTTTTTAATAAGTTAAATTTTAAATATCAAGACTTTTTCAGTTGCCTCATTTCAATGACCTTTTTTTATGTAGTTATTTATATGCTTCAGGCGATATCTCTGATGATGCTTGAATAGTTTTATAATAAACTTTTGTACCATCTTTATTTAAAATCTTCAAATCCCCCTCTTTGGCTCCTTGCTCTAAATTATCCTGCAATTCCTGTTTAACTTTATTCATATCATCATTAATATGCTCTTCTGGAGTATCCGCAAATACATTTACTGAAAATAATGATGCTCCTGATATTACAAGTAGTAATGCTCCTGTGATTATTCCTTTTTTCTTTGATTTCAAATTTAACATACTCTCAATTCTCCTATTCATTATATTTTTATCATCATTAAAGGGTGATATTAAGCTATTTGATAATTTAAACTGATTATTAAATTTCATTGAGTTTATAAGTGTTAAGGCATAATTTTTTCTTTCATCTATTCCTAGTGATTTTAAGAGCTTTTCATCACAGGATAATTCACAATCTTCATTTAAAATATTTTTTAACTTATAAATTAAAGGATTAAAGAAATGTAATGATATAACTAAAATGCTTAGAAGTTTATATATCCAATCTTTTCTTTTAAAATGAATCAATTCATGTTTTATTATCCATTTTAAATCTTCATCTTCATATGTTCTTTCTGGTAATATAATTGTTGGTTTTACTATACCTATAATAAATGGTGTTGAAATACTACTGCAAAATTTAAGAGGAATATTTCTTTTGATACCCATTTCATTTTTCGATTTGCTATATATTCTCATGATTTTTACATTGTATATATTTCTTGAAGTCTTTTTAATACTGCTATTAAATTTTTTGTTACATAAAATAATAAATAAAAATATTATTGTAGATGTTATGAAATAAAGATATGGAATTATACTTATAACATGACTAATTTTAGCCATGTTATCATAGATACCACTAGGAATTACATTATCTTTTACCATTAACACATTCTTAGGAACATATATTGAAATTTTAAGGGGCAGAACCATTTTTAAAATTATAACTATACAAATATAGTAATTGAAATTTGCACTATATTTACTAAGTACCTTTTTTCTAAATATTAATAGCAATAAAATCCAAAAGGTTCCTATTAATGAGGCTTCTATAATGTATTCAAACAATGTTTTTACCATATTATCACCTATTTTTTATCATTCTATCTAGTTTTTCTAAATCCTCGTCTGATAATATGTCCTTAGTATCATGTAACATTGATACAAGGCTAGTTAAAGAATTACCATGAATATTTTTAAGGAATTCCTTTGTTTCTAAAGACTTATATTCTTTTTCTTCTACCTTTGGAAAATAGTAAAACTGCTTTCCTCGTTTTTCTGCTGAAAGAAAATCCTTTTTTATTAAACGTTTTAGAAGTGTAGCTGTTGTTCCAGCTTTCCATCCCTTTTGAAGAGTGATTATCTCAGCAACCTGGTTTGTTGATAAAGTTTCTTCATTACTCCAAATTAAATTCATAACTTCCAATTCTGTTTGTGGAAGTTTTTTTAAATCCATCATTAAAGCCTCCTTTAATTTAATAATACAAACGTATTATTAAATTGTCAATACATTTGTATTATTTTCTTTAATAAGTATAATTACAACTATAGCTATTTAATCTTTATTATATTAATACCTTACGATTTAAGTCATACCTATGCTACTCTCCTATTTGAGCTAAAGAAGAGCCCAAAATAGTACAAAGTCATCTAGGTCATAGTAATATTTCTATTACCTTAAACACCTATACTCATGTACTTGAGATTATGAAGGCGAAGGCTGATACAAAACTTAATGACTTGTATAATTATATGGGGTCAAAATAACCCTCATTTTTTCATAAAATTTTATAAGGGTCAAAAGAGGGCAAAAGTAAAAGCCTTACAAACTTAGTGTTTGCAAGGCTTTGGTGGTGCGCCCAGAGGGAGTCGAACCCACGGCCTTCAGATTCGAAGTCTGCCACTCTATCCAACTGAGCTATGGGCGCATAATAAAATAATTTTTAAAAAGTCTTTAGTATAAATACTAAAGACTTTTATTGGAGCGGGTAGAGGGAATCGAACCCTCGTAATTAGCTTGGAAGGCTAACACTCTACCATTGAGTTATACCCGCATGTTTGGAGCGGGAGACGAGATTCGAACTCGCGACGTTCACCTTGGCAAGGTGACGCTCTACCACTGAGCCACCCCCGCATATTGTTGTTTTTATAAATAGTATTTGGTGCAGGTGAAGGGAGTTGAACCCATACACCCGAAGGCGCTAGATCCTAAGTCTAGTGCGTCTGCCAATTCCGCCACACCTGCATATTATTACTATTTTGGTGGCTTACCGGGGAATCGAACCCCGGACACCATGATTAAAAGTCATGTGCTCTACCAACTGAGCTAGTAAACCTTATTAGTTAAATTCAAACCTATACATCTAAGTAAAGAGTCCGATGCCTTACGGTTTTGAAAGGCATCCCAATTTTTAATGGGGTGGACGATGGGACTCGAACCCACGACAACCAGTACCACAAACTGGCGCTCTACCAACTGAACTACGTCCACCGTATTGGGAATTTTAAATTTATTAAGGTTATATTATTTTCTAATACAATACCCTTTATTTGTAACTTTATTTTTAAATGGGGTGGACGATGGGACTCGAACCCACGACAACCAGTACCACAAACTGGCGCTCTACCAACTGAACTACGTCCACCGTATGGTGCGTCTTAAGGGATTCGAACCCCTGGCCCACGCCTTAGAAGGGCGTTGCTCTATCCAACTGAGCTAAAAACGCTTATATGTTAATGCTCAGTTGAACGTTAACATATTTGGAGCGGGTAGAGGGAATCGAACCCTCGTAATTAGCTTGGAAGGCTAACACTCTACCATTGAGTTATACCCGCATATTATATTTTAATGGTCGGGGTGACAGGGATTGAACCTGCGACCTCATGGTCCCAAACCACGCGCGCTCCCAGCTGCGCTACACCCCGGCATATATTAAAAAATGGTGCGACATCGGGGGCTTGAACCCCGGACACCCTGATTAAGAGTCAGGTGCTCTACCAACTGAGCTAATGACGCATATTGGTGCATCTTAAGGGATTCGAACCCCCGGCCCACGCCTTAGAAGGGCGTTGCTCTATCCAACTGAGCTAAAGATGCTTGTATACTTAAACTAATATGTATAAACATATTTGGAGCGGGAGACGAGATTCGAACTCGCGACGTTCACCTTGGCAAGGTGACGCTCTACCACTGAGCCACCCCCGCATATTATTGTTTTTACACATAGTAATTAATTTGTAAATAGTAATGGTGCAGGTGAAGGGAGTTGAACCCATACACCCGAAGGCGCTAGATCCTAAGTCTAGTGCGTCTGCCAATTCCGCCACACCTGCATATTATTACTATTTTGGTGGCTTACCGGGGAATCGAACCCCGGACACCATGATTAAAAGTCATGTGCTCTACCAACTGAGCTAGTAAACCTTATTGGCTGGGATAGCAGGATTTGAACCTACGGATGCCACAGTCAAAGTGTGGTGCCTTACCGCTTGGCGATACCCCAGCATTAAATGGGGTGGACGATGGGACTCGAACCCACGACAACCAGTACCACAAACTGGCGCTCTACCAACTGAACTACGTCCACCGTATGGTGCATCTTAAGGGATTCGAACCCCTGGCCCACGCCTTAGAAGGGCGTTGCTCTATCCAACTGAGCTAAAGATGCTTATATATTAGTGTTTAAATAAACATTAATATATTTGGAGCGGGTAGAGGGAATCGAACCCTCGTAATTAGCTTGGAAGGCTAACACTCTACCATTGAGTTATACCCGCATATAGTGGTCGGGGTGACAGGGATTGAACCTGCGACCTCATGGTCCCAAACCACGCGCGCTCCCAGCTGCGCTACACCCCGCTACCCATTAAACTTTAAAACCATTTAATGTCCTAAATTAATCCTGACCTCATAACCATTTAAATTCAATGATTTTTTCTGACGACATGGATTATTCTACACCATATGTTTTAATACGTCAATACTTTTTTTAAAACTTTCTCATTTTAATATTAAAATAAATCTTATCAACGTGTTATTTTTTATTTTAACTTATTTTAGTCTGATTAAAAAAACTAAAATTTTAGAAGTTCACATTTAAAATACCTAGCTATAAACAACTAGAATCTTATCAAATTTGGCTCTATGCATCCCTGGTTGATACTTATAATAGCAAAGCTCCTAGCTCCATCTCTTGGTAGTGACGCACTTCCAGGATTTATATACCATATTCCTTCTTCAAAATCTATTTTTCCAATATGTGTATGTCCATACAAGACTATGTCAGCCCCCGTTTCTAAAGCCTTATATCTTAATTTAGCCAAACTCTCTTTTACACTATATCTATGTCCATGAGTTAAAAAAATTTTTTTCAAGCAAATTTCTTTTACCCTGTCATTAGGTGTACTTGTAGAAAAATCACAATTGCCTTTAACATTAATTATTTCTCCATTATAATGCTTTCTTATAATGGATATGTCGTCTACATTATCGCCTAAGTGAATCAACACATCTAATCCCTTTATTTCGCATCCTAGCCGTTCTATGCTGCTAATAATGCCATGTGTATCGCTTATAACACCTATTCTCATTTAAAATCACCCTCTTCATTAATATAACGTATGCATCTTAGACTTTTTTTGAGATGCCTAATAATTATACATCATATATTAATTTTTCAAGCTCACCTTTTAGTTTATCTAGTGCCCTTCCCCTATGACTAATAGCATTTTTTTCATTACTTTCCATCTGTGCAAAAGTTTTATTGAATTTTTCCACAAAAAATAGCGGGTCATATCCGAAACCTTCTTCACCTCTAAAATCTGCTGTGATTATCCCCTTTGACTCTCCTTGTACTTTTACTATTTCATCTTTATTAATTATAAGTACCATTGCGCAAATGAATTTAGCTTTTCGCTGTTCTTCTGTTTTGCCATCTAAAAGGTGCAATAATTTTTCATTATTCGCTTTAGTATTTCCGTGTTCCCCCGCAAACCTCGCTGAAAAAATGCCTGGAGCTCCATTTAATGATTCTACTGCTAATCCCGAATCATCGGCAAGTACCATATTCCCATGGGCTATTTTGAAAATTTCACTTGCCTTTATATCTGCATTCTCCATGAAAGTGCTTCCTGTTTCCTCTACATCAATGTTAATATTGGCTTCTTTTAAAGATAGTACTTCAAAAGGAAACCGTGATAATATTTCTTTTATTTCCTTAATTTTATGGTCATTATTACTAGCAACTATTAATCTTCTCATTGTATACTCCTCACAACTCTCTAGGGTAGATAATAATTAGTAATCATTATCTACTCTAAAAGTAATCTATTTTAAAAATTATATACTAAATAACTCATCTCTAGTAGGGGGCAAAACATCTTTGCAAGTTTCATCTTTTACTAATATCCCTCTAGACGCAGTCATTTTTCCTATTACCGTAGCTTGTACTCCATTGCTATTTAATTTATCCACCAATTCTTTCCCAGATGCCACCGTTATTAGCATGCTTCCAGAAGATATAAATTTCAAAGGGTCAATATTAAGTCTTTCACATATTTTATATGTAATATCACTAATTGGCATTTTATCACTATATGCCTTAAATCCTAAATCGCTGGCCTCCGCGACTTCCCATAATGCTCCTAGAACACCACCTTCAGTTATATCATGCATAGAATTAACCCCGAACTCTCCTGCTATACGTCCTTCATTAACCACACTAATACCACTAATATAGTCTTTAGCTACCTCTATTTCTTTAAGAGTTAAAACACCTTGTATCTTGTCTAAATGATCATTTACTATAATTGAAGTTCCTTCCATACAAAGCAGTTTGGTAACGACAATTTCATCTCCGATTTTTGCACCTGAAGTTGCCACAGCACCTTGTGCTTTCCCTTTTCCTATAGCAGTACATGAAACTATTATTTTATTTACAGAGTCTGTAACCTCAGTATGTCCACCTAATATCTCCACATTCAGTTTTTTTGTCTCTTGATCGATTTCACTCATAATATTTTTTATATCTTCTATCGTCGCTGTTGGCGGTACAAGAATTGTAACTAAAATGCCTACAGGCTCAACTCCACAAGAAGCTATATCATTGCAATTTATATGAACTGCTAATTTGCCCATATTTTTATCAGCTGCGGTTATTGGATCTGTAGATACTACGCACTCATATTCGCCAAAATTTATTACACTGCAGTCTTCGCCTATTCCACTTCTAATTCTTACATCGCCCCGGACAACACTTTTATTGTTGTCAATTATTTGTTTTAAGTCATCCCAATTTAATTTTCCAACTTTCATTTAAATTCTTCCTTTCTAATTTCATAAATCTAGCACATTTTAACAATTGTAATCATATTATCTATATAAGTACTAATTATATGGTGGTGTTATGTTGAATTTTCTAGGACCTTTTTTAAAAACTAATACATTAAACAAAACTAACATAAAAAATCAATTTTTCTACTTATCAAAAGAATCATTAAAGGATATAGTTTTCGATTCTAAATGTGGTATATATATTCCCTCACGTGATTTAAAATCTAAATCCTTTTCTAAGATTGATATTAACACAATTAATTTAAATTCTCCACTTTTATGTGTTTACAAAAAAGCAGATGCTAAATTAAAATCGAAAGAAGGCATGTTAAATTGGAATGAGAACAAAGTAAAGAAAGAAATAACTATTAATAGCAATGCATTCATGACTTTATCACTACTGGAACTCGCAGACTATTATAATAACTTTAAGGACGTCGATGATACAAAATATGATCTAAGCTCTATTTACCTTAAACTTTGCAAAGAACAATTAGAATTTTATGCTTCTTATTTTCGAAATAAAGATGGGCTCTTTGTTGACAAAAAAGATTTAACTAATCCTCTGAACCAAGAATTTAATTTTGAAGATAAAAACAATAAATTCAAATTTTCTGATCAAGCCTTTATGATGTCTGCTTACTACAAATATTCTACTTATAATAACGTAAAACAAGAGCATGAATATAAACAATTTGCTCTAGATATCCTAGATATGTTTGCTCAGTATAAGGAAGAAATCTACAATGTTTCTTTTGAGGAACTCAATAAGATATGCTTAGCATTAAATATTTTTTATAAGTACTCGGGCTTAGAACTATGCGAAACCCTATTGCTAGATTTTTTAGATTTACTTATAGATCAATATAATGCTAAGCCATCTTTAATTGTTAATGCTAAATTAGATCATTCCTGTATGCTTTTTATAAACTGTACGCTTATGTATAATAATACATTACTTCTTAAATTTAAAGATACTAGTGACGATTTATATGAAAAGCTTACAGACTTATACGATGCCGACAAAGGTATCCTGCTAAAGGAAAGTGCTGATAAAGAGACAAATTATACTTGTGATGAGCTCTTATTATACATTTACAGCCAAATCATATATTCTGATTTTAACAATATTGAAGATAATTCTTTCATGCTTCAGGATATTTTCAAACATCAAATTTTGGATTCTGGTATAATTTTAAGCTGGCCTGAGTCGCCCTCTTTAGATAACTCTGAACATTACAGGGATTTTTCACTAAAATCAGAGGATTTGATACAAGAGGATAATTTTAGAATGCCTGAAATCCCCACACCAGAAACCAATGAATTAGCTTCTATATTCATTAAAAATGTGGTATACAATAAACGAAAGGAGAGTTTTAAACAAAGTAAGTTATCTTTTGATAGCAGCAAAAATATGTTTATATTCTTCTTAACAATATTTTTCCACACTCACTAATATTAAGAGTTAATAATTTTCTCTTATATTATGCTATAACAAAAAAGTATATATGGCTAAAATGCATTCTACGCAATATATACTTTTATTAGCATAGTATAAGAAAAAAAAAAAGCTTAATTTTATTTGGAATCAGTCTTAGCCTCTTTATAAGCATAATCAAACACTAAATTCCCACTTTTAGTTAAATAGATATCTTTAATATTTTCTCTTTTACATATAACTGTATTGCCTATATATATAGGTATACATGGTAAGTCTTTTGCTAATATAGATTGTGCATGATTATAAATTGTTACTTTATTTTTATCGGTTTTCTCCATTAATGCTTTTTCTATAGTTTTATCATAATCCGAACTCTTATATCCATAAATATTATCTTTTGAATATGATGTCCATTTAGTAAAGAATTTATAAATGTCTCCATATTCCTCATCATTTTTTGAAAATATTATATCATAATTTCCCTCTTTAAGTACTTTTTCGAGTTCATCTTTTGTGTATCCAGTGCACACTACCTTTATACCTAAATATTCTTTAATATTTTTAGCTATTTCCTTGCTTATTTTAGTATCAAAATTTTTATTTTCATATACCATAACTAATTCTTGTTTTTCTTCATAATTACTACTTTTTTTTAAATATTCTAAGCCTTTAATTTTATTCTGGGATGCATTAAAAATCACTTTACCACTATTGTCATTAGCTCTAGTAAAAGGTGTATAATTTATTGTTGGAACCGCTACATCTTCTGATATAGTTTCTATAATTAATTCCCGATCTATAATTGAACCAATTGCATTTCTAAAATTTATATCTACTGAATCTCTTTTTTCTAGTATATTTTTAGTTTTTAGATTGAAATTCATATAATACATGCTCTGCGATAGTTTAACTTCAGTTTTATTTTCCGTGCTAAGGGCACTTACTTCACTTATTGGTGGACTTACAAGTACATCAATTTTTGAGGTATCACTATACTGCGAAGTTTCAAAATTTGCTAAAGCTTTCTCTTCATCCTTTATAGAAGTAACTAGCATTTCATTACTAACAATTTCATTGGCCCTCCAATACTTTTCGTTCTTTACTAATTTTATTTCTCCATCTTTGTTTACCTCTTTTATAATAAATGGACCACTATATTGAATTTGACTGTAGCTATCTTTCCAGTTCCTTGTATCCATATTATTTCCCCTTAAAGTGAAAACTGGATTGCTAAGGATATTTATAAAGTTCTCATTAGGATTATTTAGCCTTATCTCTAATGTTGAATCGTCCTTTGCAACAATACCAACATTTTTAAAATCTACTTTTCCTGCACTAAAATCGCGAGCCCCAAATATGCAATATAATTGCTTAGCAAAAATATTTCCTTTTTCCAATAAAATGTTGTGAAAGAACCTTTTAAAATCATCAGCTTTTATAGACGTTCCATCGTTATAATGTAGATCTTTTCTTAATTTAAAGGTATACCCTATTTTGTCCTTACTAACCTCAATTTTTTCTGCCATGGCCGGTACAATTTTGCCATCTTTATCTTCTCTTACTAATCCTTCAAATAAAACTAATAACAAGTCTTTTTCGCGAACACTATCATTATTTGTCATAAGCAAGTCTGCCGGCAATTCTCCCAAGTTATAAACTAAATATTTCCTAGATGTTGTTGGTTTTACTTTCTTTTGAATACATCCACTGGTTAGCATCGTCATAAAAATCAACATTATACATAATAACTTTTTCATAATTACCCCCAATATGTGTATTATTAAGAGTATTAACTTTTCATATATGAAATAATCAAATATCCAATAAAAAAGAGAAAAAGTATAATGATTATATAAATGAATACATATAATCATTATACTGTGTAAAATTGACTTGTTATTTATCTTAATGTACCTTATTATATTAATATGTACTTACAGATTTTATATATGTAAGTATTTAGGAGGCCTTTTCCATGTTAATCGTGACTATACAAATTTTTTCTATACTTTCCATGTTAATTTTTATGCTTACATCGATATGGGGCTTTATTTTATTAATTAAAATATTTAATCAGTTAAGATATAAAAATTATTTACTGGAAAAACTTCTACAAAACGCCTCTAGCTCATCTTCAAAACAGAGACACAAGGAATATCCTAAAGATGATTTTAAAGTCGAAGATATTTCTAGTCCAGGTGAAAAATAAATATTAGTAGCGCAACATAAAGAAGACGTCATTTGACGTCTTTCTTACATTTTCCACACTATTTTAACATATTAACTAGTTCTTCTTCAGATATAACTGTAATTCCAAGCTCTTGAGCTTTGGTAAATTTACTTCCGGCATTCTCGCCTGCTAAAACGTAACTGGTTTTATTAGAAACAGAACCTGATACTTTCCCTCCATGATTTTCTATTATCAATGTGGCATCACTACGCCCCATTGACGTAAGGGTTCCAGTTACGACGAATGTTAACCCGTTAAATAGATTATCGACCTGATTTGAGTCTTCTACAGCCATATTTACGCCATACTCTTTTAACCTATCAATTATTTCTCTGTTTTTATTATCTTCAAAAAATCTTAGTACACACAAAGCACTTATTTCACCTATATCAGAAACCTCTATTAGTTCATCCAATGTTGTATTTTGCAAACATTCAATAGATTTATAATGCTTCATTATGGATTTCGCTGCCATCTTACCAATATTAGGAATTCCGAGGCCTGTCAGCAATCTTTGTGCTTCATTTCCCCTTGATTTGTCTATAGCATCTAGTAACTTATCTGTATTCTTTTCTTTTCCAATTATACCTTTCTCTATAAGCTCCGCGCGGTAATTAAACAGTGAATATACATCTGCTACATCTTTAATATATTCTAAACGGATAAGTTCCTTAATATAAGCCGTACCAAACCCTTTTATATCCATAGCATTCCGACCAACAAAATTAATTATGTGTCTTTCTAATTGAGCCATACAGTTAGGGTTTGTACATTTGATATCAGCCGTATCTTTTTCACGGACAGTAGGGGTTCCACATACCGGGCATCGGTCTGGAATTTGGAATCTATTTAACTTCTCAGAACGTTTTTCTTTGACTACAGCCTTAATTTTCGGGATAATCTCTCCTGATTTGTATACAACAATTATATCTCCAATCCTTATATCTAAATCATTGATAAAATCTTGGTTGTGAAGAATTGCTCTAGATACAGAAGTTCCGCATAAACGAATTGGCTCAAAAATTGCTGTAGGAGTAATTCTTCCGGTTCTTCCTACTGATAGTTCAATATCAATCAATTTTGTTTCTTTTTCTTCTGGAGGGAACTTATATGCTATAGCCCATTTGGGAACTTTTGAAGTATTACCAAGCTTTTTTCTATCTTCCAAGTTATCAATTTTTATAACAACTCCGTCAATATCGTATGCTAAATTACCTCTATCTTCTCCTATAGCCTGGATAGTATTCCACACTTCATCAGCTGTTTTACATTTCACATAATTCTCAATAACTTTTACACCCTGTTTTTTTAACCATTCATAACCTTCGGTATGTGTTTTAAATTCAATTCCTTTGGCATCTTGAATATTAAAAATAAACAGAGATAATTGTCTTTCCTTTGTTATTTTACTATCTAACTGCCTCAATGTACCAGCAGCACAGTTTCGAGGATTTGCAAATATCTTTTTCCCTAATAGTTCTTGTTGTTCATTAACCTTATCAAACGCAGCACTTGCCATATATACCTCACCACGAATCTCGAGGTATGGAACTTGCTCTTTCAGTTTCCGCACGACATCCCCAATTACTTTAGCATTTTCAGTGACATCCTCACCTTGAATGATTCCATCACCGCGAGTTACAGCTACTGTTAATTTACCTTCTACATACCGTAGTGACATTGACAACCCATCAATTTTAAGTTCAACAACAAATGTTGGATCACTAAGTTCTTCAATCATTTTATTTATATAAGCATAGACTTCTTCTTTTGTAAATACGTCTTGCAAACTGAGCATTGGTACATTATGTTTTACTAATACCCCAGCTTTTCTTTTAGCGTTTCCACCTATGTTTTGAGTTGGGGACTCTAAGGTGATAAGTTCTGGATATTCTTTCTCTATTGCTTTAAGCGCAAGCATCAATTGATCATATTCATAATCTGATATTTCCGGATTATCTTGGTTGTAATATCTATCACTGTGATATTTAATTGTCTTTTTTAATTCTTCAATTTCATCTTTTATACTAATTTTCATAAACTACACCCTTTCCCACGAAATCAACGTTCATCTGCTAGGTATATGAAATAAAATAACTAGCACACTCACTAGCTATTTTATCCAAAATGCCTTAGCGCATTCAAATAAATAGCAAATCAGTATGCTAGCCCTATTTTCATGTGCCTTATAACATTTCTAAAGGCGCTTTATCTAATATCAACTTTTTTATTCCCATGTTATCAAACGCTATTGAAATCATTGTATCATTATCAGAACTCGATTTTGACACTATGGTACCTATTCCAAATTTAGTATGTCTAACTTTCCTACCTACCGTAGCTTCTCTATTCATAGCATTCTCACTATTGACACTTTGCTGGCCTGGATCATTTCCTTTCGCTGTAGCTGATGTATAATCTTGAGGCGAAGTTTTACTTAGTAGTCCATGCGGGTTATAATTTTGTGAATTTCCAGTGTTTTTTCTCTTTAATACCTGCACAGTCCTATTTTTAGCTCCCCCGATAACTTCTTTTAAATCCGGAGAAATTTCACTGATAAAATCAGAGGGCTGATACCCAACATTTCTTCCAAATACCATTCTACTCTCTGCAGATGTTATGTAGAGCTTCTCCTCAGCCCTTGTTATAGCAACATAGCACAGGCGCCTTGATTCTTCCATTTCAGTAAAGTTGTTAAGCGAAGACATGCCGGGGAATATCCCATTTTCCATACCAACCATAAATACTACTGGAAATTCTAACCCCTTTGCACTATGAACAGTCATCATTGCCGCAGTCTCTACTGTTTCATCAGGGTCATCAGTGCTCGAACCTAAACTTACTCCTTCTAAGAATGTTAAAAGCGACTTATCTTCTGAAGTTCTTTCAAATTCTACAGCATCTGATACTAATTCCTTTATATTCTCTACCCTGCTCTCATCCTCTGGTTCCTTAGAAAGTTCTAATTGCTTTAAATACCCTGTATCACTTATTATAGATTTAATTAACTCAGAGACTGTTCCTGTTTCATTTTTGGCCATAAAGCTATTCATAAGACTTACAAATTTACTTATAGATGCTTTATTTCTAGTTGTCAATGTAGGTATAAAATCTACATCTAGAATAGCACTATACAAGCATTGATCTATACCTGTTGCAAATTCTTGAATCTTTTGAATAGTTGCATCTCCTATACTTCTTTTAGGCATATTTATAATTCTTTTTAAAGCGATATCGTCAAGTGGGTTATTAATAAGCTTTAAATACGCCATTATATCCTTTATTTCTTTTCTATCATAGAATTTTAATCCTCCTACTATTCTATATGGAATCAAATTTTTTCTGAAACTCTCCTCAAAAATACGTGATTGAGAATTCATCCTATATAAAATTGCAAAGTCCTTATAGCTTCTATTTTCCTCAGTCATAATTCTCTTAATTTGGCTTGCTACAAAATTTGACTCGTCTCTATCTGTAAATGCTCTATATAAATTAATTTTCTCTCCACAATCTTTTTCAGTCCTTAGAGCCTTATCTTTTCTTTGAGAATTATTTCTTATAACTTCATTAGCTGCCATAAGTATATTTCCGCAAGATCTATAATTTTGCTCGAGCTTAACAACCTTTGCCTTTGGATAATCTTTTTCAAAATCTAAGATATTGGTGACATCCGCACCTCTCCAAGCATAAATACATTGGTCATCATCTCCAACTACGCATATATTTTCACGCTCATCTACTAAAAGCTTTATAAGCTCATACTGTGCTTTATTTGTATCTTGATACTCATCAACCATAATGTACTTGAATTTTGAATGATAGAAATCCAAAACTTCCTTATTATTTTTTAAGAGTTCAACAGCTTTAAAAATTAAATCATCAAAATCTAGTGCATTGTTACCTTTTAGTCTTTTTTGATAAAGAACATACACATCAGCGATTTTGTTTTTTCTATAATCGCTTTCATTTTCTTTTTTAAATTTTTGTGGACTAATAAGTTCGTTTTTAGCACTCGATATTTTACCTAAAATTTCTGAATCTGTTAGATCTTTTTCATTTATTTGAAGTTCCTTCATACACTGTTTAATCAAACTTTTTTGATCATAGCTATCATAAATAGTGAAATTCTTATTATATCCCAGCCTATCTATCTCTCGCCTTAAAATCCTAACACAACTAGAGTGGAAGGTAGAAATCCACATGTTATCCGCTATATTGCCTACTAAGGAACGCACTCTATCCTTCATTTCACCAGCCGCTTTATTAGTAAAGGTTATGGATAAAATTTGAGACGGATATATAGCTAAATCCTGAATCATATGCGCAATTCTATAGGTCAAAACCCTAGTTTTCCCAGATCCCGCTCCAGCTAATATTAGCAATGGGCCATCAACTGTTATTGCAGCCTCGCACTGCTCTTTGTTTAACAAACTTTTCAAATCCATGAAACCACTCCTTATATATTATATTAACCGACCCTCTCTATCCGCATCTAAAATGTCGTTAAAAATGAATACACTTATTTCGCTAATTCCAAACGCTCTAATATAAGTTTATACCCATCACTACCATAATTCAATGCTCTGCCGATTCTACTTATTGTAGCAGTACTTGCCCCTGTTACACCTGCTATATCCAAATAGGTCCTTTTATCTGCTAGCATTCTTGCTACTTGAAGCCTTTGCTCAAATGCTTTAATTTCATTTATAGTGCATAAATCTTCAAAAAATCTATAGCATTCTTCCTTTGTTTGAAGGCTTAAAATACCCTCAAAAAGGAAATCCATATCATTACTTTCTAATTTAGAACTGTATTCACTCATCTTCCTTCACCTCTAATAATCATAGATTACATATATACTATTAAATCATCTGCTGGGTCGCTATTCATCACCTGAACACTTAAAAACCATATAAAAAATGCAGCTTATTAAATTTTTTAAATAAACTGCTGTGAAGTATAAAATATTTATTTGATTGTACCTAAATTATTACTTAGATAAGTATATTATTTAACTATATTTAACATCACTGTAGTTATAGTAAAGAAAATTGCTGAAACTACTGTAATTCTTACTAGTACTGATTCTGCTGTTTTTGTTTTATTTTTTGCAAAAAAAGTCTCAGAAGTTCCTCCTATAAGGCCACTTAATCCATCTGATTTACTAGGTTGCATCATAACGGATACAATTATAGCAATTGAAGTTATAACCTGTAAAACTACTAGAAAACTATGCATGTGTACACCTCCAATTCATCGAATACATAATTATTTTAGCATACTCTAAGACAGTTTACAATGAATTGTAAAATTTAAGAGTATAGCCTATAAAGACTATACTCTTAATTAATTATCTATTTATGTTATAGAATGCTTTTAATCCTCTGTACTCAGCCATTTCTTCTAATTCTTCTTCTATTCTTAATAATTGATTGTATTTAGAAACTCTTTCGCTTCTAGCTGGGGCACCAGTTTTAATTTGTCCTGCATTCATAGCTACAACTAAGTCAGCTATTGAAGTATCTTCTGTTTCTCCTGATCTATGAGAAACTACTGCAGTATATCCTGCCCTTTCAGCCATTTCTATAGCATTTAGTGTTTCAGTTAATGTACCTATTTGGTTTAATTTTATAAGAATTGAATTTGCAGTTTTTCTTTCAATTCCCATTTTTAATCTGTCAGTGTTGGTTACAAATAAATCATCTCCAACTAATTGAACTCTATCTCCTATTTTATCAGTTAAGTACTTCCAGCCTTCCCAATCTTCTTCAGCCATTCCATCTTCGATAGATATAATTGGATATTTGTTTACAAGTTCTACATAGTAGTCAGCCATTTGCTCTGGAGTCAATATTCTTCCTTCTGAAGCTAAGTTGTATTTTCCATCTTCAAAGAATTCAGAAGCTGCTGGATCAAGAGCAATATAAATATCTTTTCCAGGAACATATCCAGCTTTTTCTATAGCTTCTATTATGATTTTTATAGCTTCTTCGTTTGATGATAAATCTGGAGCAAATCCACCTTCATCACCAACACCAGTCGCTAGTCCTTTAGTTTTTAATAATGCTTTTAATGAATGGTAAACTTCTGCACTCATTCTTAAAGCGTCCTTAAAAGAAGTTGCTCCAACTGGCATAACCATAAACTCTTGTAAGTCTACATTATTGTCAGCATGGCTTCCACCATTTATAATGTTCATCATTGGAACTGGTAAAACCTTAGCATTTACTCCACCAATATATTGATATAGTCCGAGTCCTAATGACTCAGCAGCCGCTCTAGCACATGCAAGAGATACTCCAAGAATTGCATTAGCACCTAGTTTAGCCTTATTAGGTGTGCCATCAAGATCTATCATTGCTTTGTCAATTGCTATTTGATCATATACATTCATTCCAACTATCTCTTCAGCTATTAGATTGTTTACATTATCAACGGCTTTTAAAACTCCTTTACCGTTATATGTATCCTTGTCTCCATCTCTTAACTCTACCGCTTCAAATATGCCAGTAGAAGCGCCTGATGGTACTGATGCTCTTGCTATTGTTCCATCTTCGAGTGTTACTTCAACTTCAACAGTTGGAAATGCTCTTGAGTCCAGAATCTGTCTTGCATAAATATCAATTATTTCAATAAAGTTTTTCATGTTATCTAACCTCCAAATTTTTTCTCTATGTTATTATATCCTAAGTTAACTTAAGTTAATCCTATACTTTACGGAAACTTAAGTTAATCTTAGATAATACATTATTCAATTTAGTTTTCTTTTAACCTATTTAATTAAAGATTTTCCTGTCATTTCACTTGGTATACTGAGTCCCATAGCTTGGAGCATAGTTGGTGCAATATCCGCCAATATTCCACTATCTTTTAGACCATTACTGTGATTTGAAACGTATGTGAATGGAACTAAATTTGTAGTATGTGCTGTCATAGGCTTTCCAGACGAATAATCAAGCATTTGTTCAGAGTTTCCATGATCTGCAGTTATAAATACGCTGCCGTCCTTGCCTAGAACGCACTCAACAATTTTTCCAAGGCATTCATCCACTGTTTCTATAGCTTTTTTAGCAGCTTCAAAAACGCCTGTATGACCTACCATATCTGGGTTAGCATAGTTAAGTATAATCATGTCGTATTCATCTGTTTCTAGTCTCTTTAATAATTCTTCTGTAACCTCTTGCGCACTCATTTCTGGCAATAAATCATATGTTGCTACTTTAGGTGATGGAATTAATGCTCTATCTTCATTTACATTCGGAGCCTCAACACCTCCATTAAAGAAGAATGTAACATGGGCGTATTTTTCAGTTTCAGCTATTCGGAGCTGTTTTTTACCCATTTTACTAACATATTCTCCAAGCGTATTAGTGTAACTTTCTGGTGTATACGCTACATCAACGTTTTCTATAGTTATATCATATTGCGTAGTACATACAAAGTTCAAATTTAAAGTTTCTCTTTTAAAACCATTAAATACTTTATCATTTAATGCCCTAGTAAGTTCGCGAGCTCTGTCCGGTCTAAAGTTAAAGAATATTACACTATCGTTATTACTTATAGCTGAAACAGGCTTATTATTTTCCATTATAACAGTCGGAAGAACAAATTCATCTGTCTTATTATCATGGATAGCTTTTTTAACTGCCTCTATTGCCGAGGTATTTTCCTCACCCTTAGATAAAACCATAGCATTATATGCAAGTTCAACTCTTTCCCATCTCTTATCTCTATCCATAGCATAATATCTACCACATACAGTAGCAATTTTACCCACGCCTATTGTATTCATATATTCTTCGAGTTCTGCTATGTATTGTAGTGCTGAACCTGGTTGCACATCTCTACCGTCTAACAATGCATGAACATAAACATTTTTAGCACCTTTATCCTTAGCAAGCTTTATTAAAGCTTTTAAATGATCAATATGAGAGTGAACTCCTCCATCTGACAATAATCCTAAAAGATGCACCGAAGAATTTGCCTTAATAGCTTTATCTATAGCTTTATTAAAAGCAAGGTTTTCAAAAAAGTTTCCTTCTTCAATTTCTTTTGTTATTTTCGTAAGTGCTTGATATATAATTCTACCAGCACCTATGTTTAAGTGGCCAACTTCTGAATTTCCCATTTGACCCGCTGGTAGTCCTACCTCTAGGCCACTTGCATTTAATTTCGTACTTGGATATTTCTTTATTATTCTGTCATAGTTTGGTTTATTGGCCGCAACTACTGCATTTCCATCTACGTTGCTTGATAATCCGAATCCATCTAAAATCATTAGCATTACTGGTTTTTTTGACATTTTTGTTCCCCCATCCGTTGTTTCTAAAGTAAAATACATATATATGTATCGACAGTTCAGAGTTATAATTAACTAACTAAAGTAGATTAATCTACTAAAGTAGCTAAATCCACTAAAGTGGCTGCATCTACTAAAGTAGTCTAGCCACATTAGTGGATTCATTTACTATAACATCTTAATAATTTACTATTCCTGCGAAGTCTTGTGCCTTAAGGCTAGCTCCTCCGATTAATCCACCATCTATATCTGATTTACCCATTTGTTCTTTTATAGTTGTTGGTTTAACAGATCCACCATATTGAATTCTAACTTTTTCTGCTACTTCTGCTCCGAACATAGCTCCAACAGTTGCTCTTATAAATGCAATTGTATCATTAGCCTGATCAGCAGTTGCAGTTTTACCTGTACCTATTGCCCAAATTGGTTCATAAGCAATAACCAATTTTTCCACTTGTTCTTTTATAAGTCCTTCTAAATCTAATTTTACTTGACTAGCTAAGACTTTTTCTGTAATATTTCCTTCTCTATCACTAAGAGTTTCCCCTACGCAAAGTATAGGAATAATACTATGGCTATAAGCAGCTTTAATCTTTTTGTTTACAGTTTCATCAGTTTCATTGAAATATTGTCTTCTTTCACTATGACCAATTATAACATATTCAACGCCCATATCTTTTAGCATTCCTGGTGCAATTTCACCTGTAAAAGCACCATTTTCTTCAAAATGCATGTTTTGAGCTCCTACCTTTATATTTGTACCCTTACTTGCCTTTATTACTGCGTCTAAACATAAAAATGTAGGACAAACCACAACATCACATTTTGCTTCTTTAACTAACGGTTTCATTTCCTCAATTAAAGTTACAGCCTCAGCTACAGTTTTATTCATCTTCCAATTTCCTGCAATTATACCTTTTCTCATCAAAAAACCCCCAAGTATTCTTTTATTGTAAGTAATAATTATTAGTATTGTTATCTGGACAACAATTAATGTATATTAAAAAATTTGAAATGTCTTATTTAACTTTAACTATTTATTTGTAAGAGCTTCAATTCCTGGTAATAATTTACCTTCTAAGAATTCAAGAGATGCTCCGCCACCTGTAGATATATGAGTCATTTTATCTCCAAATCCTAATTGATTAACAGCCGCTGCACTATCTCCACCACCTATTATAGTAGTTCCATCAACTTTTGACATTGCCTCAGCCACTGCTATTGTTCCCTTTGCAAAATTCGCAAATTCAAATACTCCCATTGGTCCATTCCAAACAATAGTTTTAGCCATGCTAATAGCGCCTTTATACATCTCACAAGTCTTAGGACCAATATCAAGTCCCATAAACCCATCAGCAATATTTTGACTTTCAGTAACTACTGGCTCTGCCTCAGATGAAAATCTATCTGCAACAATATTATCTACAGGTATTAAAAATTTAACTTTTTTTGACTCAGCTTTTTGCATCATATCTTTAGCATATTCTACTTTATCCTCTTCAACTAGTGAACTTCCTATAGAATAACCGCCGGCTTTTAAGAATGTATAAGCCATCCCTCCACCAATTATTAAAGTATCCACCTTTTCAAGCAAATTTTCAATAACATTTATTTTATCTGAAACCTTAGCGCCACCTAGAATTGCTACGAAAGGTCTAACAGGGCGATCTATTGTATCCCCTAAGAATTTTAGTTCCTTTTGAATTAAATATCCGCATACTGAAGTCTCAATAAACTGTGTTACTCCAACTGTAGAGCAATGAGCTCTATGAGCTGATCCAAATGCATCATTTACAAATATATCAGCAAGGGATGCTAATTCTTTTGAAAAGTTTTCTGTATTTTTAGTTTCTTCTTTTCTATATCTTGTGTTTTCTAATAATAAAACATCTCCGTCTTTCATTTTTGACACTGCAGATTTTACATTATCACTAACTACATTTGGATCTGCTGCAAAGACTACTTCTTTTTTTAACATTTCGCTTAATCTCTTTGCAACTGGCGCTAAAGAAAGCTCAGGTTTTGGTTCTCCACTTGGTTTACCAAGATGTGAACATAAAATAACTTTTGCACCTTTTTCTATCAAATAGTTTATTGTTGGCATTGCACCTACTAATCTATTTACATCTGTAATTACCCCATCTTTTAATGGTACATTAAAATCGCATCTTACTAAAACTTTTTTACCTTTAACCTCAATATCCTCGATTGTTTTTTTATTGAATTGCATACACATTCTCCTCCCATATGGTTTATAATACAAGTTTCTTATAATTTAATCACATTCATATAAATAGACTACCCTACTCTCTTACTATTTACTACTATCTTACTATTTATTTGAATGTACCTTGTATTAATAAAATATAAAAAGGTCCGGTTCCATAGACTAACTATAAAACCAGACCTTAATACTATACTTACAGTTTCCTACAGTTTTATAATAAAATTAAATTTTATAGTCTGTCTGCAACATATTTAGTTAAATCTGCTAATCTGTTTGAATAACCTGCTTCATTATCGTACCATGAAACAACTTTAACCATATTTCCTTCGATAACCATAGTTGACATAGCATCAACTATAGAAGATCTTTCGTCTCCTTTAAAATCAATTGAAACTAAAGGTTCTTCACAACAACCAAGTATTCCTTTCATTTCAGTTTCAGCTGCTTTCTTAAATGCTGCATTTACTTCTTCTACAGTAACATTCTTTGAAACTTCGCAAACTAAATCTGTACATGAAACTGTTGGAGTTGGAACTCTTAATGAGAATCCGTTTAATTTTCCTTTTAATTGTGGTAAAACTAATGCTACTGCTTTTGCTGCTCCTGTTGTAGTTGGAATCATTGATAGGTTAGCTGCTCTTGCACGTCTCATATCACTATGTGGAGCATCTAATAATCTTTGATCTCCAGTATATGAATGAATTGTAGTCATTAAGCCTTTAACTATTCCAAATTCTCTGTCTAAAACTTTAGCAAATGGTGCTAAACAGTTTGTTGTACATGATGCATTTGATATTACGTTATGTTTTGCTGAATCATATTTTTCTTCGTTAACTCCCATAACTATTGTAATATCTTCATTTTTTGCTGGTGCAGATATAAGAACTTTTTTAACACTTACACATAAATGATCGCTTGCTTTAGTAGCATCTGTAAAGAATCCTGTTGATTCTAATACTATTTCTACTCCAAGTGAACTCCAGTCAATATTCTTTGGTTCTCTTTCTGCAAATATTTTAATTTCTTTTCCGTTAACTACTATTGCACTTTCTTTAGCTTCTACAGTTCCGTCAAATTTTCCGTAAAGTGAATCATATTTTAAAAGATGTGCGAGTGTCGCAGCATCTGTTAAATCATTAATTCCTACTACTTCTAATTCTGTTGAATAATTTTTTACTAGTGCATTAAATACATTTCTTCCTATTCTTCCAAATCCATTAATTCCTACTTTTACCATCTTGGCAAAACCTCCTAAATTTTATTAACCTAATTATATGTAAATATATAATTTTTTCATTAATCAAATCATTATATAGTTTACTCTCTTTTCTCTATAATATTTACTATTTCTTCTGCAGCCGCTTGATCAATTATTAAAACAGTGCTTAAGCGGTTGATTTCAGTAGCGATGATGGCTCTAGCTTTATTTTTTCCAGCCGCTACTGCGATTAGTGTTTTGCTGTCTGTAACATCTTCATTTTTCACCCCAATAGTAGGTGTAGAATGAACTATTTCTCCTAATTCATTATAGTATTGACCAAATGCTTCTCCTACTGCACCTAATTCTTCAAGTTCCTTTATCTCTTTTTCAGGTACTTCTCTTTTCATAGCCATATCACTGGCGATACCTATTCCATAAATAAGAATATCAGCACTTCGAATCTTATCAATTATACTTTTTATACTTTTTTCATTTACTATAGTTTTTAAAGCATCATTGCTCAAATTATCAGGTACATGTAGTAATTCGTAATTTCCACCAATTTTATCTGCTAGCCTAGCCACTAAAGTATTAGCTTGAATTTCTACATTTCTGGCCATACCGCCCCTGGCCGGAAGCACTAAAACATTGGTATATTTGTTATTTTTAGAGAAATTGTCTATAACTTCCTTAACTGTTGATCCACCTGTTATTGCAATTATACTGTTATCTTTAATAATATCCATAACATAAATTGCAGCTACCTTCCCAACTTCTTTAAGGACACTTTTATCAATTTCAACGTTCCCGGGAACAACTATAACTTGCTTCAGCTTCAAATGTTTCTCAATAAATTTCTCGATTTTAGACAACCCCTTAATCTCATGAATAAATCCTTTTAACTGATCTAAAATTTCTTCACCATCAGTTGTTATAAACATACCCAGTGCATTAACCTCAATCAAGTTTTGGGACTTTAGAAAGTTTATTTCATTTCTTACTATTCTCTCGCTTATGCACATCTGATCTGCTAAAATTCTTCGTCCTATAGGTTGATTATAACATATCATCCTTAATATATCATGTCGTTTTTCAAGAAGTTCTATTAATTCAGGCACTATTTTTTGTTGTAATTTTAATATACTCTCCACTTGAACACCTTTCTGGACTTTTTAAGTCCCAGCTTATATTTTTTGCTCCCACAAACATTATAGATGAAATACTAACTTTTTTAAATTAGTATTTGCAAAAAATATGTTAACATTTTGTTAACGGCATGATTAAATCATCTCCTGCGTAGCTGAGATATTAAAATCTTTTCCGCTTACAAGAACTTTTAATTTCAAGTTCTTCCCTATATTTTGCTACAGTTCTTCTTGAAATATTCATCCCTTCTACATTTAATCGATTACAAATAATTTGGTCTGATAAGGGCTTCTTTTGGTCCTCATTATACACCATTTCTTTAATAGTTTTCTTAATATTAGTTGTGGATACATCCTCACCACCTACAATTGACGCAATGCCATTAGTAAACAGGTCTTTTATTTTAATGACTTTCCCGTTATTTATACTAACATATTTTTCCCTAATTGCACGGCTTATAGTAGATTCATGCATTTCTAAATTGTTAGCAATCTTTTTAAGCGTCATTGGTTTTAAATATTCAGCGCCTTTATCGAAATATTCCTTTTGAACTGCCAAAATATCTTCCAAAACTCTATATACAGTGTTTTTCCTTTGTTCAATACTTTTAATAAGAAACACTGCGCTATTAATCTTATCTTTTACATATTCTACAGCTTCTATATCATTTTCATTTTTAATAATTTCTTTATACAAACTATTTATATTCAATTTAGGAAGTACATCTTCATTCATAGAGATAAAATATTGGTCATCAATTTTATTAATATAAGCATCAGGCACAATATACTTAACCGTCTCACCAGTATAAAATCCTCTTGACGGCTTAGGCTCTAAAGTTTTTATTATATCTCCATATTTTTGAACCTCAGAAATTTTAACATTTAGTTCTTTAGCTATATCATTGTATTTATTTTCTCCCAATAATTCTAAATACTTATCAATGATTATATAAATATTTTCATCATCTATCCCCAGATTATGTAATTGAATCCTTAAACATTCCCTTAGGTTCCTAGCTCCAATTCCTTGTGGCTCTAAAGATTGGAAAATTTCAAGTGCAATTTCAGCGTTCTCATTTGTTATTCCGAGTTCCCTACATATATCAGATAAATCTTCCGATAAATAACCTTTGGTATCTAAGTTCTCCACCATATATTTGCATATTTCTAAAATTTCATACTGCTCCGTTAGTTCCCCTATTTGCTCTTTAAGATAATCTTTAAGAGATTTTTCCTCTGCAATATAATAAAATGGAGAAATTTCTTCATTTTCATTCTTTGCAGCATAGCTCTTTACTTTATAATCATCCTTACCAAGATATTTAATTATTTCTTTATAATCAAATTCATTATTGTTATTACTTTTGTGGTTTTGCAAGTCTTTTTCCTCCAGCACTGGATTCTCTTGCATCTCTTTATTTACATATTGTCCTAGCTCGTATGCTGACATTTGAAGAAGTTTAACAGACATTTGCATTTCTTGAGTCATTATTAATTTTTGTTCTTGAATCAAATTTAAACCAAAATTAATGTTCATTTTATTATCACCTCATCTTTGGTTGCTATTTATTTTCATGTACCTCTCATATTATAAATATTATAACATAGCTAATGATATAAACCTAGATTATGCATTAAGCTAGAAATAAAAATAAAAAATCTCAGCATAAATTTCTACAACAGCAGAAAACGTAAGCTAAGATTTTTTATTTTTAAAATATTATCTAGATCCTTTAACATATGGTTTACCACTCGCAAGGGGGCCTGTTGTTTTTCCAACAAATCCTGCAAGTGCAATCATGGTAAGTACATATGGAATAACATCATACACTTCTGTAGGTAAATTCCAGCTAAGTCCCTGTGCAAAAATATTAAATGCACTACCAAAGGCAAATAACAAACTAGCCCCAAGCGCTCCGAAAGGTTTCCAATTACCGAAAATAACAGCCGCTAAGGCAATAAATCCACGTCCTGCAACCATTCCTTCTCTGTAAAGTGGTGTTATTCCGAGGGATAATGCTGCTCCACCGAGCCCTGCTAGCATTCCTGATAAAATAACACATAAATATCTTATTTTATAAACATTTATTCCTAAAGTATCAGCCGCCTTTGGATGTTCTCCTACAGCTCTAATTCTAAGTCCTAAAGGTGTTTTATATAGTATATAATGCGAAACAAATACTAAAATAATCGCGAGTATTACAAACCAGTTTAGCTGCGATATTAAATCCCCTATTATTGGTATATTTTTAATCCAATCCGGTATGTTATATGAAAGTCCTGTTACTATATCTGTTTGGCCACCTTTACCACCAAATAACTTAAATATTAAGAAACTCGCAAGGGCCGTAGAAAAAAGATTTATAGCAGTACCTGAGATTACTTGATCTGCACGCAAATGTATGCTTAGCACAGCGTGTATTAATCCCAAAACACCCCCTGCTATCACTCCAAAAAGTATTCCCATTGCTGGACTTCCAGTGGTGTAACTTCCATATACCGCAAAGAAAGCACCTATTACCATCATACCTTCAAGGCCTATATTAACCACACCTGATTTTTCTGAAAATATACCACCGAGTGCTGCAAAAATTAGAGGCGTAGCTATTCTTAAAGTTTGCGCAAACAAATTAATTAAAATAACACTACTCATTTGTAATCGCCCCCTTCTTTTTCTTCTCAGAGAAGTATTTAACAATATAATCTGTTGCTACAAATATAATAATTATAGCTTGGATTAAATAAACTATTTCTTTTGGTATTCCGTTTAATTGAAGGGTTCTAGAACTACTATTTAATGTTCCAAATAATAAAGCTGATGCTATACATCCAATAGGATTGCTCTTTGCAAGTAAAGCAACTGCAATTCCATCAAACCCATAAGAGGGAAGTGCCATAAAATCTTTTGCATTATGAAGCACACCTGCAACATGCGTTGCCCCACCAACTCCGGCTATTGCACCAGAGATCACCATAGCCAAAACAGTATTTTTCGCTACATTAATCCCCCCATATTCTGCAGCATGTGGATTTATACCAACTGCTCTTATTTCGTAACCAACAGTGGTTTTCCATAATAACCAGAATATAAAGATAGCTACTGCTATGGCAAGGAATATACTAATATTAGCTCCACTACCACTAACAAACCTATGAATTTCTGCACTCTCTTGTATATTAGGAGTACTTGCTTTACCTTCCACTCCAAAACTAGTTCTTAAAATAATAAAATTGGCTAAAGCCATAGATATATAATTCATCATAATTGTGTTAATAACTTCATGAGTGCCTACTTTAGCCTTTAAATATCCCGGGATTGCTCCCCATATTCCTCCGGCTAAAAGTCCTGCTAAAATAACTAAAACTATATGAATTACTGGATTTAGTCCTGGCAATGTTCCAACAACAGCCGCTGCCATCATTCCAAGTATAAATTGACCAGCAACACCTATATTAAATAATCCACATTTAAATGCTACAGCATTTGCAACTCCTGTAAATATTAATGGAGTAACTTCTGAAAGGGTAACGAAGGTTACTCTCGTATTACCAAACCCACCTTTATATATAAGTCCAAATAAATCACCTAAAGCTGAAAAGTATTGTAATATAGAATATCCTTTTGCCCACATTACAAAGAATACAGCAACAAATATAGAAACGATTATAGAAAAGAAAGGGAAAGCAAGTGTTTTAATGATATTTTTTGCCATACTTACAAAATTACTATTTTCACTTTCTACTTTATTCATTATCTTTAGCTCCTTCCGGTGTTTTATTTAGATTACCACCAGCCATAAGTATACCAAGTTTTTTCTCTGTTGCATCACATCTATCGAGTATATCTACTATTCTGCCATCATACATTACGGCAATTCTATCTGATAATGCCATTATTTCATCAAGTTCTAATGATACTAATAAAATCGCCTTACCCTTATCACGTTCTGCAACTAATCTTTTGTGAATATATTCAATTGCACCAACGTCAAGACCTCTCGTAGGTTGTGCTGCTATTAATAATTCCGGATCTTTTGAAATTTCTCTAGCTGCTACAAGTTTTTGTTGATTACCACCTGATAATGATTCCGCATTTACATCTGCATTTGGAGTTCTAATATCAAATTCGCTAATAAGTTCATCACAGTGTTTTCTAATTTCTTTGTAATTCATAACTATGCCTTTACTGAAGGGTGCATTTTTATGAATTCCAAGCACTGAGTTTTCAAATAGAGAATAATCTAATATAAGCCCTCTTTTGTGCCTATCTTCTGGTATATGGCCAACACCTACTGACATAATATCTCTTGGTGACTTACCATATGTATTTTTACCGTTTATTATAATGCTTCCACTCTTAGGCCTTTGAAGTCCAGTTAAAACTTCTAACAATTGAGATTGACCATTTCCATCAACACCAGCTATCCCTAGAATTTCTCCACCATATACTGCTAAGTTTAAATCTTGTACTGCAGGTAATCCTCTGTGATCACAAGCACAAAGATTTTCAATTTTCAATATTTCGCCGCGAATTTGAGCAGGATTTTTCTCTACAGTTAGATTAACTTTTCTGCCTACCATAAGCTGCGCTAATTCGTCTATACTTGTTTCTTTAGTCTTTACTGTTCCAGTTACTGCGCCTCGCCTAATTATAGTAACTCTATCACTCATACTCATAACCTCTTTTAATTTATGGGTTATCAGTATTACGGATTTTCCTTCTTTTTCAAGATTTTCAATTATTATTCCGAGTTCCTCAATTTCCTTTGGTGTTAAAACTGCTGTAGGCTCATCTAATATTAAAATTTGTGCACCTCTATATAGCGCCTTTAGTATCTCTACCTTTTGTTGTTGCCCTACAGAAATATCTTCTATAACCGCGCTTGGGTCTATTGCGAAACCGTACCTTTCTGAAATTTCTTTAACATCATGTATCGCTTTGCCCATATCAATTTTGAATCCTTTTTTAGGCTCAATACCCAACACAATATTTTCCGCAACAGTAAAATTATGTACAAGCATAAAATGCTGATGAACCATTCCTATACCTAACTTGATAGCATCATTTGGAGTAGATATATTCACTAGGTTACCGCTTACATAAATCTCGCCTTCTTCTTGTTTATATAGACCATAGAGAATATTCATAAGGGTTGTTTTTCCTGCACCATTTTCACCAAGAAGAACGTGCGTTTCGCCTCTTAATAGTTCAAAATTTATGTTGTCATTGGCAATGGTTCCTGGAAAAATCTTTGTTATGCCCTTCATTTCAATTACCTTTTCCATTGGATTTCCTCCTTAAAAAGATTATTCATCACCTGTGGTGCTGACATCACCTTTGGTGCTGACATCATCTCCACCCAAAATTTTCATTATTCTTAGAAAGAGCTAGATGTAACACATCTAGCTCTTATTGTATACTAAAAACCATAAATCAGTAAATGAAAATTTTTATTTATTGATTTTTATTTAAAATCCATTGCTCCTTGTCTATTTACTGGGACAACTGTTTCTCCAGCTATAACTTTATCTTCATATTTTTTAACTTCATCTAAAACATCTTTTGGTACGTTTTTATTAGATGTATCAGCTATTCCTACGCCTTTTTCTTTTAACCCAAGATTAGTAACTGTACCGCCTTTAAATTCGTTTTTAATTTGAGCTTTAGCTTGATTGTAAGTTGCTGTATCAACTCTTTTTATCATACTTGAAAGTATAATATCAGAATACTGTGGAACTGTTAAAGATTGATCCATATCAACTCCTATAGCCCAAACTGTCTTCCCTCCATCTTTTAATTCTTTAGCCGCTTTAAATAAACCAAGACCAACTCCCGCTGCTGCATGATAAATTACGTCGCAACCGCCTTGATATAATGATTTAGATAATTCATAACCTTTTGCTGAATCATTGTAACTATCTGCATATTTTACAGTTGTTCCTGCACTCTTACCATCTATGCTCAATAATCCTTTTGCAGCTTCTGGATTAACTGCTTTAACACCAGCTGCAAACCCAACTTCAAATCTGTTTATTAATTCATTATCTTTTCCACCAATAAATCCAATTTTATTAGTTTTAGTCATTTTCCCAGCAATAATTCCCATTAAAAAAGATCCTTCTTGCTCTTTAAAAGTAATTGATGCTACGTTTGGAAGATTAACAACTGAGTCTATAATTGTAAAGTTTTTATCAGTATGAGTTTTAGCAACCTCTGTCATTGCATCTGCAATTTGATATCCAACAGCAAAAGTTAGATTTGAACCCTCTTCGACTAATGACTCTAAATTTGCTGAATAATCCTCTTTCTTTTGAGCTTCAAGAGCATGGTACGTGAAACCGTCTTCAGATTGCGCCTTTTTAACCCCTTCATCTGCTGATTGGTTAAATGCCTTGTCGTTTAATCCACCTTCATCAGTAGAAAGTCCTACAACGACAGTACTTTTTTGTGTATTTTTTACAGCTTCCTTCTTAGTTCCACAGCCAGCAAACAATGTTGTAACTATTGCCATTGATGTAAGTACTGCCACTATCTTTCTTTTATTCATAATAAATTCCTCCCTAAGTAATTAACTAATTAATTAAACCATATTATTGCTTCGCAGTATGTATTCTATAAAGATTAAAAAAATCCTTTTTATTTTAGAATATTTTTATTTGTAATCTTTATCTGATGCTAAAGTATATTATATGCTGTATATAGATTTTTTATTACTTGCCTATGTTTTTATTTAAACCTAATTATTACAATTTTAAAATAATTTTTTAGAAAGGACACTCATAACTGAAATTATGGGTATTCCTTCCGAATTTACAAACTAATTAAATCATATTTTCAATGTAATATTCAGCATGGGTAGATGCTATTGCCCCATCTGCTGCTGCTGTAATTATTTGTCTTAGTAATTTTGCTCTTATATCTCCTGCAGCGTATACTCCAGGTATATTAGTTCTCATTTCTTCATCAGTGATAATTTCGCCTCGCTCATTCATGGTAATCTTCCCTTTAAACAATTCCGAAATTGGAAGGTATCCTACAAATACAAAACATCCATCTGCTTTTAAATCGTGAGTTTCACCAGTTTTAGTATTTTTAAGTACTAATCCCTCCAAGCTTTCTTCGCCTTTAGCCTCCGTAACTACTGTATTCCAAACAAACTTTATTTTCGGATTATTAAAAGCTTTTTCTTGAAGTGACTTAGCAGCTCTGAGCTCTGCTCTTCTATGTATTACTGTAACACTTTTCCCAAATTTAGTTAAGTATATAGCTTCAGATATAGCTGAATCTCCGCCTCCTAGCACTACAATGTCTAAATCTTCAAAGAAGTCAGCATCACAAGTTGCACAATAAGAAACTCCTTTTCCTCTTAATTCTATTTCATTTTTAAATCCACCAAGTCTTGGGCTCGCTCCCGAGGAAATTATAATTGTTTTAGCCTTGTAAGTTTCTTTCATACATTTGATTAACTTAATGTCACCTTCGACCTCAACTTGCATAACCTCTTCTTTAACAAATTGTGTTCCAAATTCCTTCGCTTGCTGTTCCATTCGCTTGCTTAATGATGCTCCTGTACAATCTTCAATGGAGCCTGGGTAATTATCTATTTCATTAGTTGTAGCAACCTGTCCACCAAACTCTCCTCTTTCAATAATTAAAGTGTCCATTTTTGATCTTGATGCATAAATGCCAGCAGATAATCCTGCAGGTCCGCCCCCAATAATTATAGTATCATAAATATGTACCATACGCTTAACCTCCTCACTTTTTATTCACTTAGTAAAAATTTTAATATTCTTCAACGTAAAAAATGCCACAGGCACCTTCACCTGCATGTGTCCCCACAACGCATCCAACCGAGCATTCTATAAAGTCCATTTCACGTTCACTCATATGAGATCGTAAACTCCCTAGAATATCTCGGTCACTAGCTTGCAATAGAATACTTGTCTCTCCACTTCTATTCCCTGTTTGCTCTAAATTTTTCAAAATAGTTTTTATTGCTTTTTTGCTTCCACGAACTTTATCTATTACGGCCATTTCACCATCTTTTACAGTTAAAATTAATTTTATCCCGAGTAGCCCGCCTATCGCTCCAGCAGTTTTAGACAATCGACCACCTTTAACTAAATTATTTAACGAATCAAAAGCAAGCGCACTTTTCACATGAGGTATTGTTTGTTTAACTTTTTCTTCTATTTCAAATATATTACATCCCTCTTCTTTTAATTTACAGGCTTTTAAAACCAAAATTCCAAGACCTGATGTAACATTATAACTATCAATTGTGATAATATCTTCTGATGATAACATGCTTTTAGCCATACATGAAGATTGATAAGTCCCACTCATTTTTGAAGATAAATGAATAGAAACTATCTTATATCCCTCATCTAAATATTTTTTATAGCACTCATAGAATCTATGTGGGTTTACCTGAGTGGTCACAGGGAACTGCTCAGAATTATTCATTTTATATAAATATTCTTGTAAATTAATATCCTCGCCATCCCTGTAAGTTTTGTTTTCTATGTTCACGAGTAGTGGTAAAACTTCTATATTATACTTATCAATAATGTCTTTATTTAAATCGCACGTGCTATCTGTTATGATTTTAATCTTTTCCATTCCTATCTCCTTGTTCGTCTCTTGGGGATATAACAGTTGTTAATTGCTATGCACCTTATTTCATATTCTTAAATCCTATTTGCCTAAGTGCTTCATATGTCACAATAGCTACTGTATTGGAAAGATTAAGGGACCTAGTTGTACTATTTATCATAGGCACTTTTATACACCTTTCAGGATCGCTACCACGAACATTATCTGGAAGCCCTGATGACTCTCGGCCAAAAATTATAAAATCCCCGTCTTTATATTTTACATCTGAATATAATTTTGAAGCTCTTGTTGTAGAATAGTAGAAAGTTGACTCTTTATATTTTTCTCTAAGAGCTTCATATGTATCATGTATCTCTAAATCCAAATAAGGCCAGTAATCGAGTCCCGCTCTTTTAAGTTGCTTCTCCTCTAAACTAAATCCTAAAGGTTTTATAAGATGAAGTTTGCAATCAGTTAGTACGCAAGTTCTTCCTATATTACCAGTGTTTTGTGGAATTTCCGGTTGAAATAAAACTATATTTAAATTCACAATAAATCCTCCTTACCCTTCTTTTTCAGTATAAAACATATAAATATCTAAAACCATATTACCCTAAGTATAGCTAATAGTAAAGATGCAGCTAGTCTACATTCTCTGGGTTATATCATCACCTGTGGTGCTACTATAATAATTTTTCTATGGTCTCAGCTCTTTTAAACGATCTAGATATTATTTTCTTTGGATAACCCATGTACTCTAAAAGTTTTATAGCATTTCTTGTTTGAGAAACTCCTTTTTTTATCTTATAATCAAAACTTAATCCTTTACTCGTATCAACCTTTTCACTAAAATAATAAAACTCATAATTTTCTTTTAGAATGTTCACTAATTCTCTATCATGAGTCGCTACAATAGAAACAGATTTTCCATTGTTTATGTATGTTAGTATTTCCGCCGACATTGAAATTCTCTCTATTGGATTTGTACCCCTAAATATCTCATCTATTGGGCAAAATACAGCTGCATCCTTTTCTAGCGCTTTGATTATTCTAAGAATTGCTTCCGCCTCTGCCATATAGAAACTTTTTCCCTTTGTTAAATCATCATTAGGGCTAATTGATGTAACTATGTTAAAAAAAGGAGCTTCGTAACTTTTAGCCAAAACAAAATCAAAGCATTGAGCCAAAATTATATTTACCCCTAGCATTCTTAGAAAAGTCGACTTCCCTGCCATATTTGTGCCCGTAAGCACAATACCTCCATTTTCTATGTTAATTGAGTTTGCAACAGCCTTGTCTATAAGAGGATGTATTCCCTCTTCTATAGTTAACTTAACCTGCTTTATAAACTTAGGTTTTACATACTGCTCACCTAAATTATGCTTATAACCCGCGATAGAAATTAAGGCTTCTACTTCACCAACTGCACCGTAAAGGTCCATTAAAACTTCTTTTTCTTCTTTTATCCTATGAGATATAGAATAATAAGCAGTTTCTTCAAGGAGAAATATCACAGATATAAATTCAAACAATCCTTGCCACATATTTATAAATCCTATTAATCTTATGTTTCTATCTATATCCTTTACAGATTTAAGCATTATTGTTATCTTATCTTTATAATAAACAATATCTTTATTATTTATGCTTACAATTTTTTTAGCTGCCTTAATATTTTTTTGCAGATAAAAAATGCCATTAGATTTAATTTGCCTTACTTCTGAAGAGTTTATTAGCATATTAATAGACGCGATTCCAAACAAAACTATCATAAATTTAATATTCACAAATATCGCAAGCAAGATCGCTATTAATGGTAATATCTTTCCAATAAAAGTATAAATATAATATTTAGTTTTATTTATTATAAGGTCAGTTTCAATCATATCTAGAAAACTATTTTTTATATCACTACCTAATTCAAGGAAAATGCACTGAAGGCTTTCTCTTAATCTGTCATTTTCTTTAAATGACTGAATTAGTTTCCCCCTTTTTTTCAATTTTTCTTCCTTCATTAAAGGATTTCTAAGCATTGTGTATAAAGCGGCTTCTCCAGGGCTACTATATGCTCTATCCAATTTTTCGTACACCTTATTCATATCTAAATCGTCCCATGTTTGATTATCTAAGGTATATTCATCTTTTTTATGTATACTAAAAAACTTCTTAATCTTCTCAAAATCTCTTTTCTTATCCATATCTCCCTTATAATCACTTCTTATTGAATGTAAATACCTATTACTCATAGTAAAATACTCCTTTAGTTTTTTTTAAACTATTTCATCTAAACTACATTATAGCAAAATCCGATACATATTTCCAATGTTTATTATAAATAAATAAGTTCTGAACCCTTGATAATCAAGAGTTTCATAACTTTCATATACACTTAATCCTATATATGTAGAAGTCTTAAAATAATTTTGCTATAGCAGCAAATCTTTCAGCCTCTTTATAATTTTTCTCACACTGGTTACACTCCCCTATTAATCCATATATCTTGCCGTTGTATGGATTAATATAAAGTGCAGTTTTTAAACTTCCTAATGCTTGAGTACAATTACCTTTAGCCATTTGATTTTCAGCTTTATTAATATAATAGTTTTCATCCTTAACCCCTTCTATAAGTTCGGGCTTTATTTTAACTAAATCCTTTAGCAGTGAATCTATCCTTTTAACAGAAAAGGGTTTTTGAAGATAAGTTACAGCACCAAGTTTTGTACAATCTATAGCATTTTTCACTGTGGCAAAGGCTGTCATAATAATTACTGGACAAGATATATTCATAGATCGTATTTGTCTTAAAACCTCTGTACCAGTCATTTCTGGCATTCTAATATCTAAAAATATAAGATCTAAATCTTTCTTTTCTTCATTTATTATTTCGAGTGCATTTTTTCCATTACCTGTAGATATAACCTCACATCCTCGTGATTCTAAACATGTTGTTAACAGCACCCTTATATTTTTTGTGTCATCTGCAACTAAAATTTTACTTTTCATAACGCACGCCCCTTTTTATTTCTAGAAATAGGAAGGGTAAATGTAAAGATACTCCCCACATCAAGTTCACTTTCACACCATATAGTTCCCTTATGGGCATCCACTATTTCCTTGGCAATAGAAAGTCCAAGACCTACGCTCCCAGACCAATAATCATTACTTTTAATTTGCACGAATTTCTCAAAAACTTTATCTTTATATTCTGTTGGCATTCCTTCACCAGTGTCTTTGACAAATAAATGAACCATATTGTTTTTCAAATAAGAACCTATGGATATCACATCTCCTAAATTAGAATGTTTAAAGGAGTTTGAGACTAGGTTATTTAACAGCCATTCTAATTTTTCCTTGTCACCAAGGACAAGAGGAAGTTTCTTTTGTTCATAGTTCATTTTAATACCCAGAGATTTTGCTTGTGCCTCATAGGATTTACAACAATTTTCTATAATATTTTTAATATTACAAGGTTTAATATTAAAAATAGTTCTATCAGATTGAATACGAGATAACCGAAGAAGATTAGTCACTAAATCTGAAAGTTTTTCACCATCTTCTTTTATGGTGTCTAACACTGTTACTTGTTTTTCATTAAGCTTGCCAATATGTTTATCATGAATAAGTTCAATACCAATCATAATTGAGGTAAGCGGAGTTTTAAATTCATGAGATACAGTATCAATAAAATCTATCTTTATTTTTTCTAATTGTTTTAATCCAGTAACATTTTTCATCAAAATAACTACACCATCTATTCCTAAACTACTATCTTTAATTGGATTTACTGTAGTATTAAAAAAATATGTTTTTCCCTTTGTAGACACTTTTATAGTTTTCTCTTCATTTTGTAAGTTATTAATTACTGAAAAAACATGATCATAAAGATCAAGATTTCGAATACTATCTAAAAAATGTGTGTTAACCACTTCATTCTCTTTAATATTAAAAAAATTTTCACAGGACTTATTAAGAAGCATGATTCTAAAATTCACATCCAGCACTATTATTGGATCAGGAATACTTTTAACTATAGTAAGCGATCTATTTTTCTCTGCCATTAAAGAACCTTTACTACTTTTTTCATATTCAAAAAGCTTTCTAGTCATTTCATTAAATTCAGTAGCAAGCGTTCCTATTTCATCGTTATAAAATACGGGAGCTTGAGTGCTTAAATCCCCATTTTTAACGGATTGAATAGTACGGATAAGAGCTCTTATAGGCTTCAGTGCGCGATTTATATAAAAAATAGATATAATAAAGCCTATTATTATTATGGGAATAGATAATAGATTAACGCAAATACAAAAAAAGCTAACCTGCTTAACTTTAATTTTATCTTTAATTATAGTTTTTTTTCTAATTTCAACAATATCTCTTAGGTCTTTTTTCACATCATTAGCAGATAAAATTATTGATAAATTATGAGTTTTAATAGAATCAACGGTATTGGTTTTTGTATCAATTTGAGAATAGAGTTTTACAAATTTAAGATAGTTTGTATTGATTTTATCCATTAATATCTTCTCATTTAGATTTGTAACTCGGGCACTTTCCGTATTAAAATACATATAAAATTTTTGATTGTTGTCATAAAATAAATTAACGCCATTTTGGTAATTATTTTGAAATATTGCTTTAAGTTGATTATCAATGCATTCATCCATATTATTTGATGAATCTACAATTTTGTAACTATCCAGTTCAACATTATCTATTGATCTTCTTACTTCAAATATATTATAAATTGATACAGCACTAACTAAAGTAATAATTATAGTTAGAACTATGTAAAACACTGCAATTTTCCCTCTCAAAGTTTTAATAGAAAATCCCTCCCAATCAAGTAACTTTTTAGTGATTCAATGTATTTTATGGTTATATTTGTGAATTAGTCAACTAACACTCTACACATTAAATTGGATTAATTCTATGTAAAAGTAAGCATACCCTCTGTGAAGTTCCTATTTTGAACTATAGTAAGATAAATATTCTTAAAATATAAATTTAACAAACAACTAGTTTTCAACTATACTTCAATGCATACGGAATAAATATCCATTAGTTTATGATTTTCAATAGTAAAATAGGAGGGTACTTAATGAGTAAATATAATTATTTTAAAGATTTTAGAAGTAATGTTATAAATCAATATGAGCAATGCAGTGCATATAGGTTACTTTGTGACAATGAATCATATAATCCAAGCAGAGATCTAAATACAAAAGAGGATATTAATCATGTTCCTTTTATTGCAACCACCCTTTTTAAAAAGTCATCAGGGCTATATTCTAATCTTCTTAGAATAAATACAAAGAATCTTGAAAAGTGGACAGTTTCTAGTAGTACAAGCGGAGATCCTAGTGTAGTTGGAAGAAATCTTCCAGATCTTTTAAAAATCCAGGAATTGATGCGTTGCGATAAAAAGACACTTCGACCTCGATTTGATTATGAATGTGTTTTTTATCCAGAACCAGAAGTAATGAGAATGCATAATAGTGAAAATTTGTGTGATAAACCAACAGAGTCCTATATTGGAAACCTCCTTGATTTATTTGATTTTGGTAAAAGTACACTTTTCTTATTAAAGCCTTTTGAAGGTAATTTCCAAGTAGATATAGATGAATTTGAGAAGTTTATTACTAATCATAATAATAAAGAAGATTACCTTTTAGTTGGAGGGTCCACCCTAATATTTTATAATACTATTGAATATTTAATGGATAAAATGGAGCCTGTTAACCTTGGAAAGAATGTTTTAATTCATACTGGAGGAGGTGGTTGGGATGGTAGAAAGGGATCTGTAAATATTGGGAATAAAATTGAGAGATGGAGATTTGTAGAAACTGTATCACGTTTTCTCGGAGTACCGGAAGAAAATTTTATTGATTCATATTCTTTTACAGAAAATAGTTTCGTTATAACAGGTCATTATTCAAAGAAGCATAAGGATTATCTCTTCCATATACCTAGCTGGGGAAGAGTAATCATAAGAGATGTAAAGACTCTTAATCCATTAAATAAAGTTGGAAACAAAGGATTTATTCAAGTATTAAATGCATATGGTACTGATACTTTTGCAGGTGCATCCGTGCTTGTAGATGATATTGGAGAAATAGTTTCTACAAATAGATGCCCAGATTGTGGCAAAGATGAAATGACCATAAAAATTCTTGGAAGAGTTAAAGGAGCAGAGGCTAAAGGCTGTGGTGCAACACTTAATGTATCAGGGGGTAAAAAATGAGAATTGAATATACAGTAGGAAAGACAATTTTAGAAAAAGATATAAATGGGTTAAAGCTAGAATTAAATTGTACAGATGAAGAACAGATAATTAGCGAGATAAAAAGACTTAATTCAAATAAGAAAGCCGCTCATGATATATCTACAGAAAGAACTATAGAAACTTTAGATAAATGTGCTAAACTATGGCTAAATAGAGAATATTCTCAGAAACATATTGATGCTTTGGCTACAATAACCAATCAAAGTCCGCAACTTGTAGCCTATGAACTTGAAGGAAGTATGTCAATGCTTTTAAGAGAGAACATTGAAAAAGAAATTTTAGAAGAACTAGGTGATAGTGATGTACTTGATAATTGGGCAGAAACAAGCTATGGGTATTGCCATAGACAACCTAGAGGATTAATTTTCCATAACGTATCTGGTAATGCATTCATCGTAATACCTGTAAGTATTTCTATGGGCTTATTATCAAAGAATTGTAATATAGTTAAAGTATCAGGAGATGAACCATATTTTGCATATGCTTTTTATCAAAGTCTATGCGAAATTGATAGCAGTATAAAGGATAGACTTTCAGTAACTTATTTTGATAGTTCCTCCTCAAATATATATGAAACTTTAGTAAAAGAAAGTGATTGTGTAGTACATTGGGGCGGAGCATATTCTGGTGGAATAATGGCTGGATTATGTGCTAAACATCAAACACATCTTATTATGCATGGTCCTAAAATTAGTTTCGAGGTAATAGATGAAGAAAAAGACTTGGAAGTTGTTGCCCAAAATATAGGAAGCGATATTGTATTTTGGGAACAAAAAGCTTGTTTATCTCCAAGAATTATTTTTATAAATAAAGATATAGACAGGATTTTTTTTGCTTCTGAGCTTGCTAAGTCCCTAGAGAATTTATCAAGTGTTTTACCTAAAGCATACTTGAATCCATGGAACTCAGTAAAAACAATACAAGATAGGCAATATTGCTTATTGAAATATGGCCTGAAAAATGAAACAAAAGTATATTCTTCAAAGAATGCTGACTATACAGTAGTTTTAAATGAAACATTACCAGATAAAGAAGATATAGATAGATGCTTTAATAGATTTATTTTTGTTAGCCCTTATGAAAGTAAGGAAGAACTTTATAGTTATGTAGAAAAAAACATTAAAGATTACCTTCAAACTATGGGTTATAATGGATCTGATATTGAAATTATTGAAAACATGACTCAACTTGGAGTAAGCATTGTAACTAAGCCAGGTTTTATGTCTAGGCACTATCCAGGCACATCTCATGATGGAATGTTTAATTTACAAGAAATGACTTATGTAGTAAGCAGGCAGCTGTAATGACAATTCTCTATATGGAGGTAAACTAAATGAATTTTAAAGATAAGAATATTATACTCACAGGTGCCTCTTCGGGTATAGGCAATGAGGTATTAAAAAGATTAGGTGTGTATAATGCAAATGTAATAGCAGTTGGTAGAAATGTAGAAAAAATAAATAACTTCGGAGCCTATGTAATACCATATTCCTGTGATGTATCTAATAAGGAAGAGATGGATAAGCTGTTTGAATATGCAATAGCTACTTTAGGTCATGTGGATATATTTATAGCTAATGCAGGTTTTGCCTATTGTGAAGAAATACTTGAGCCAGATTGGGGTCACATTGAAGATATATTTAAAACTAATGTAATTTCCCCTATTTATGCTTTTGAAAAAATGAAAAAACTCAATAAAAGAAAAGAATATCATGTAGCCATTACCTGTTCGGCTGTTAGCAAAGTCCCTTTACCAGGATATTCCTTATACTGTTCTACTAAAAGTGCAATAGATGGCTTTGGACGCGTCCATAATTATGAAATTAGAGATAAAGGCAGACTTTCACTAATTTATCCTATTGCTACAAGTACTAACTTTTTTAAAAGAGCTGGAGATAAAGCACCAGTACCTTGGCCAGTTCAGACACCAGATAAAGTTGCGGAAAGCATAATAAAAGGTATTGAAAAAAACAAAAAATCTATATATCCATCAAAGGCTTATGCAGTCACCCTTGGCCTTAATAGAATATTACCCTTTTTATATCCCATTTATGCTAGAATTCAAGCAAAAAAATTTATTAAATGGATAGAAAATAAAGCCTAATCATTGAAGTTGACTGGAATAACTTCCTACAACTCAAAATTAGCCTTTCATTCCACTCTTTCAAGGATGGAATGAAAGGCTTACCATTACACTTCTAGCACAAATTTCTCAATAACCTTCGCTACTCCATCGTTATTATTAGTATCAGTAATATATTTTGCAGCTTCTTTCACGAACCCATCTCCATTTCCCATAGCAACTCCAAGTCCTGCAATTTTAATCATAGATAAGTCATTTTCACTATCTCCTATACAAATAACCTGTTCACGATTTATTCCATAATAATCAGCTAAAATCTTAACCGCATTTCCCTTTGATACTCCCTTATTTGTTACTTCAAAATTATCGAAATGAGAGCTTACCACTTCAAAATTATCCATATCTCTTAATGATATTTTTGCTTTTCGGATTTTTTCTGTATCCTCATCTACCCCTATACCTTTAAAAATTTCAGTTTCATATTTCTTAAATATCTCATTCCACTCCTTCACGAGCACTACTTTGATCTGCTTATCCTTTGGTAGTGTTTTATTAACTCCCGCATAAAAAGATGTAGAATATGTTAAATTTTCCGTAAAAATCATGTCTTTGGTATAAAAATGCGGATAAATCTCATACTTTTTAAACACAGATAGCAGCTTTTTGCATTTTTCCACACCTAACGCTTCATTGTAAACTACTTCATCTCTATCTTTTTCTCTGATATAAGCACCATTCGCAGCTATTACCGGTGATTTAACTCCCAAGAGATCCGAGAAAAAATCAGCAGAGGCAAAAATTCTTCCCGTACATACTGCAATCTTTACGCCCTTTTTATTAGCTAGCCTTATAGCGCTAAGATTCCTTTCACTAATAGTTTTTTTATCATTTAGAAGCGTACCATCCATATCTATACATATCAATTTGTAATCCATATTTTTCATTCTCCTTCTTAAGTTTTTTTTATTAAATCATCTTCTGAAATGTCATTAAGAAGAGAACATAACGTTAATTAAACGTTATGCTCTCTTCTTAGTACCAACTTTTATAGTTCCATTAATAACGTTGAATGTATCATTATTTATAACCTGTGTACCAATTAGCTTACCATTTTCATAAGTTTTTCTACACACTTTGACTTTAAATCCTGCATAACCCGTCTTAACAATTTCTTTTTCACCCTCGTACTTAGTTGGATCTTGTATTATTTCGGTCTTTGGCTGAGTAACTTCCAATACTTCACTTACAATTTCATAAGATCTTTTAGTTAATGTGGAATTAGAATAAATGTTAAATGAGAGATTTCTGTTTGATATAACACCTTCAATGTATATTGGATACTTAAATGTGTTTTTAAACTTATAATCTAGATTGCCATAATCAACTGTAGCATCTTGTCCTTTTGGGATATAACCCGAAGAAATTGTATGATGAATTCTTTCTACAGAAAGAATTTCAGTTGTAAGCATTGCATTATACAGAGTAGATGAAACCTGGCATATTCCCCCACCTAACCCTTGCTCTAATCTATCTCCAACAATTACCCCAGCGGTTTTATATCCTCTTGCTGCAGTTCTCTCTCCTACAATTCCATTAAAGCTAAAGACATCTCCTGGCATAAGTAGTGTCCCATTTATACTTTTAGTAGACAACTCTATATTTGTAGCTCTGCCTTCTTGTGAACTTGCAAAGTTCGTACTATAGCTTGAAATTTTTGTATTTATCGCATTTAAGGAAGCTTCCGTAACTTTAGGACTTAATTTCTTTACTGGAGCCGTGATACTTATATCAACTCCCGAGAGAAGACCATTTATTTTACTTTTAATTTCTTTTTTCAATTTTACTGATTCTAACTGCTTTCCATAAGCGTCACTTGTAACATTAAAGTTTCCACTGCTAACCATAGTTATAGTTGCATTTACTGGATCTTTATTTATATCTTTTGTCATTTCCTCTAATACTTTATCAACAGCCTTATCATTATATTCAAAGGTCAGCTTTATTTGCTTATCATCAGGATTTTTAATAGCTTTATATCTTTGTAACATATTCATGTCACTTCCATAGCTCATTGCCTGCTTTATAGCTTCATCAATATTATATTTTGCGTCTAGCATTGAATAGTCCAAGGTATATTTTTTATCTTCATTTACTATTGTAATTTTTTTCTTAATCACCTTACTTGAGTACTTTTCCTTCATTATTATTTGGGCCTGTTCCTTAGTTTTACCTGTTAAGTCTTCATTTTCTATTTTGATTTTAGGCAAAATCAAAGAATCCCATTGTTTTACTTTAAAATAAGAGTAGCTAGTAAATATAATTGCACCTAACAACACTAAAATTCCTAATACTATAATTGCTTTTTTCTTCATATGTAATCTCCTTTTCTACTCAAGCATATTATACTACAAGGAAGCTAATATTCCTATACTTTCCCCCTATTCACTCTTGCTTATTTGTTAACTTAGCTTAATATTTCAGTTCCAATCAAGTGCCTTTTATGGTAAAATTAAACTTATACTAATTCCATTTTAAGGAGTGATAATATGAATTATAATGAAGATAAAATTAAATACTATTTAAAGAACATTTTATCAATATCTAGTCCTTCAGGTTATACACAAAAAATTATGGACTATATAAATGATGAGCTTAATATTCTAAACGCACCCCATTTCATTACTAATAAAGGTGCAATTGTAATCACCTTAAAAGGCAAAAATAACGATTACCAAAGAACACTTTCTGCTCATGTGGATACACTTGGTGCAATGGTTAAAAATATTAATTCCAGTGGTTCTTTAGCATTAGATCCTATAGGTGGATACATGATGAATTCAATAGAAGGTGAAAACTGCGCCATAGAAACTATTGATGGCAAAACCTTCACCGGAACTATCCATTGCACAAAACCTTCAGTGCATATTAGTGGTAATGATGCTCGTGAACTTAAAAGAACCCCTGAAAACATGGAAGTAATTCTTGATGAAAAAATTTCTTCAAAAAAAGAAGTGGAGGAATTAGGCTTAAGCGTCGGTGATTTCATTTGCTTTGATGCGAGAACACTCTTTACCGAAAAAGGTTTTATAAAATCTAGGCACCTAGATGATAAGGCTTCAGTTGCAATTCTCCTTTATGCTATAAAACACATAGTAGAAAATAACATTGAACTTCCATATACAACTAATATATTTATTAGTAATTATGAAGAAGTTGGACATGGAGCTTCTGCATCAATTCCAGAAAATACTAAAGAGTTTGTATCAGTAGATATGGGTTGCCCTGGTCTTGATCAAAATTCATCTGAGTATAGTGTTTGTATTTGCGCTAAAGACTCAACAGGCCCTTATGATTTAGATCTAAGGAAAAAATTAACAAATATATGCAAAAAAGAAAACATAGATTATAAAATAGATATTTATCCACACTATGGTTCTGATGCTTCTGCTGCTCTAATAGCTGGATGGGATATTAAAACAGCTTTAATTGGTGCCGGTATTTTCGCTTCACATGGATATGAAAGGACTCATATGGATTCCATATTGTCTACTCTAGATCTAATAATTAAATATTGCATGCAAGAATAATGCATATAAAATAGTAGTAGAAATTTTCTACTACTATTTTATGATTATTCTAGCTACAAAACCTATGTTTACCAATTACTTTTATAAGTGTGCGTGACCATATCCACTTATTAGTAGCCGTTGCAGGATTAAAATAGAATACTGCTCCATCTGAGGGGTCCCATCCATTTATTGCATCCCTTGCAGCCCTTACGGAGCTTTCTTCAAGTTTTGCATTTATTTGTCCATCGACTATAGCTGTGAATGCCCCTGGTTGATAAATTACTCCCGCTATTGTAGCCGGGAATCTTGCATCTCTTGTTCTGTTTAAAATTGTTGCTCCAACAGCCACCTGACCTTCATAAGGTTCTCCTCTAGCCTCCCCATTTATGAGCATAGCTATTAAATCCACATCCTTATTATTTGTTACGTTTTGGCCGGAAGCTGATCCACCTGGAGTTGATGTACTAACCGAAATACCCATGGCCGCAAGTGTTTGTTTTCCTGCAATTCCATCTGCATCTAATCCATTACTACCTTGAAATGCCTTAACAGAAAGATATGTATTGTACCCATATATTCCATCAACACTATCCTTATGGTATCCCCATTGTTTTAGTTTAGTTTGAATTTGTTTAACTTGTTCACCACGCGCGCCATATTTGTAAACCTGTGCCATAACTTTCATACTAGAAATATTAAGGTAAATTTCATTTGCAAAATATGTAATTAAAACTATCATAACCACAGCACTACATCTTTTAAATAATTGCTTTTTACTCTTCAAATTAATTCCTCCTTAGAAAACAATCTATAAATTTCATTAACATTAATAGTTTGTTCTAAATTCCAAAAAAAATACACTATGCTACTATAATCTAATTAAGTAACACAGTATATTTTTAGAATTAAATTTCTGCATTATAATATTTAAAATACTCTAGTGAGTTATCTTTTATTATTACCTTAAAATGCTTATTTTTTCTTAAAATTCGACATTTTATAATCACAATCTAACATTTATAAACTTTTACAGTTCATATTTTTCAATAGTTATGTTAATATTATTAAATACAGTTAATACAAGACAACTAGCTTTAATTTGAGAGTTGGAAATTGAGGGTTATGGTTGGTATTTATGAAAACCTGAAAAATATTAAACTATATTTTAAACTCGCAACTTTCCACTATCAATTCTCAACTAGTCTATTAGGAGGATTAAATGATATCAAATAAACAATTTTTACCTATTAGCATGAATGATTTGAAAGAAAGAAATATATCTCAATTAGATTTTATAATAATTACAGGGGATGCATATATTGATCATCCCTCCTTTGGAACTGCTATAATCGGAAGAACCTTAGAAAGAGAAGGCTTTACCGTAGGTATTATCGCCCAGCCTAATTGGGAAAGCGTTGATGATTTTAGAAAACTTGGAAAACCTAAATATGCATTTATTATAAATTCAGGTAATATAGATTCTATGGTTAATCACTATACTGCAGCAAAGAAAAAAAGACACACTGATCTTTATTCACCAGGTGGCAAGTCAGGTCATAGACCAGATAGAGCAGTAATTGTGTATTGTAATCGCGCTCGCGAAGCTTTTAAAAATGTTCCAATTATAATTGGTGGAATAGAGGCCAGCCTTAGGCGGTTTGCCCATTACGATTATTGGGCTAATAAAGTAAGACGGAGCTTATTAATTGATGCTAAAGCAGATTTACTAATCTATGGTATGGGTGAAAAAACCATAGTTGAAATGGCTAATCTTTTCAAGTATGGCATGAGTATTGATAAAATGACTACCCTTCGTGGAACTGTCTACGCTTCAAAAGATATTAGTGAACTTAAAGACTTTATAGAGGTACCTTCTTTCGAAACTGTTTCCACTGATAAAAATGCTTATGCAGAAAGCTATAAATTACAGTCTTTGGAACAAGATGACATAAGAGGAAAAGTAGTAGCACAAAAACATAATGATCGATATGTAGTACAAAATGCTCCTCAAATTTCTTTAACGCAAAATGAAATGGATATAACTTATGGTTTGCCGTACACTAGAACATATCATCCTATATATGAAGATAAGGGCGGTATTCCTGCAATAATTGAAGTTGAATTTTCTATAACCAGCCATAGAGGTTGTTTTGGTAGCTGCTCATTTTGTGCTTTAACCTTTCATCAAGGTAGAGTTATTCAAAATAGAAGCCAACACTCTATTATAGATGAAGCAAAGCTTTTAACTACCTTAAAAAATTTCAAAGGATACATTCACGATATTGGTGGACCTACTGCAAATTTTAGACATAGAGCTTGCAAAATCCAAGAAAAAGTAGGTGTATGCCGAGATAAACAATGTATGTTTCCAACTCCATGTAAAAATCTTATTATCGACCACACTGAATATCTGGATTTATTAAGAAAAGTTAGAGTAATTCCAAACATTAAAAAAGTTTTTATTCGTTCTGGAATAAGATATGACTATTTAATTTTTGATAAAAACCCTAAGTTTTTTGAAGAATTGTGTGAACATCATATTAGTGGGCAATTAAAAGTAGCACCTGAACACATAAGCGACAAGGTACTAGACCAAATGGGAAAATCAAAGCAAGAAGTATTTGACCGTTTTGTTAAAAAATATTCGCAGACAAATAAACAATTGGATAAAAATCAATTTTTAGTTCCATACTTTATGTCAAGCCACCCTGGTTGTGACTTAAATGAATCAATTAAATTATCAGAATATATAAAAGAAATGGGATATACTCCAGAACAGGTCCAAGACTTTTACCCAACACCCGGGAGTTTATCTACCACAATATTTTACACCGGAATTAATCCTTTCACGAATGAGAAGGTTTATGTTCCAACTGAGCAAAAAGAAAAAAATATGCAAAGGGCTCTGATGCAATTTAAAAATCCAGATAACTATAATATTGTAAAAGAAGCGCTAATAAAAGCTCATAGGGAAGATTTAATTGGGTTTGATAAAAAATCACTAATACCACCAAGACCAATGAAGGTAAATACTAATGCCAAATTTAAAGGGAATAAAAATTCTAAAGTAAATCCTTTAAAGACCGCGTCAAAACCCGTTTCAAATACTACTTCAACAACCGTTTCAAAAACTGACTCAAAAATTAGTCCTAGCAAAAAAAGAACTAGAAAATAAAAAAGCATATATGACTACAAACTTATTTGTAGTCATATATGCTTTTAAAATTTTCACCTGCGTTGCTATAACATTAACGATTTTGCCTTTACTTTTTAAACTTTATTAAACCATAATCTATGGTTATAATCCAAGAAATATCGCCTAGCAATAACCATGGGAGATTTCCATTTATTGAAGTTAGAATTACTGAAATAATTGTAACAATAGAAGATATTATTATTATTGCTGCTCCTAGTTTATTAGAATATGTTTTGTTAAATAGTTCTATACCTTTAATAATAAAAACCGAATTTATTATAAGTAGTCCAATATAACAATAATCTTCTAGTTGTAATTCTATAATGTATCCACAAAGGGTTGATATATTAATATCTGAAGCAGATTTATATATCATAATGCAGTATACTACAGACAACATTAAGCAGATAAATAAAATCTTTTTAAGTTTAATTTCATTGTTTCTTGCAAATATAAACACTGAAATAACGCCACATATTGGTATGCTAAGTAAATTTGTGAATACTAAAGGTTTTAATAAATATAAATAATTTTGATTTTTTATAACGCAAAGGATTATTAAAGCTATGTATCTAAACGTCATTAAAATTAAAGCAATAACACTAATTATTTTAATTTTTTTAGGTGCATAAATCAAACTAGAAATTATACCTTCATACAATAAAAAAAACACTATCAACAGCAGTAAAAAATATATACTCATTCATATACTCTCCTAAAATTGCTACTATTAATATTTATTAATTTATATTTGATATTATGCTTAATTTACTTTATTTTAGTACCTAATATAGATATTCCACCTTTTTCACATTCTATAAGGAGTGGGAAATCGGGTCCTCTTTCTCCATCTATATCTGTACCAATATCTTCAAAGCATTCTATTTCTAATCTATCAGTCTTAAAATAAACAATTCCTTCTATATTTTCTAAGTGCTCATTTCGAATCATTTTAATAAAAATATTTAAGATATTCTTCATGTTTCCAGCCTTTATAATAATTACATCTAAAAGTCCATCGTCCACTTTAGCTTTATATGCAAATTTTAAATTTCCTGCAGTTTGTCCATTGAACACTAACATTAAATACATATTTCCATCAAAAGAAACTTCATCTGAGCTAACTTTTATTTTTAGTTTTCTAAAATTAGGTAATTGTTCAATTCCTTTTATATAGTATGCGAGTTTTCCTATAGTGTTTTTTAGATCCATATCCATTTTTTGTGATATATCTGTAAATAAACCCGCACTCGCTACATTTAGAAAATATTTATCATTTATTTTTCCTATATCTATTTTTTTTGCATCGCTTGTTAATATTTGATTGCATGCCTTCTCAACATCTTGAGGCATTCCCATATAATTTGCAAAATCATTTGCAGTACCTGCGGGAAGAATTGCTATAGGTAAATCAATATTCTTTTTTTTCATCTCATTTACTACAGTATCTAAAGTTCCATCTCCACCTGCTATTAAAATGTATTTGTAATTTGGGTCTATATCAAAAAAAGCATCTGATATAGGATTTTCATTACATATTCTATATGGCACTATCGTGTGCTTATATTTTTGATGAATCATTATTATCTTATCTAAATCTGATGCTATAGTATTTTCTCCAGAATATGGATTATAAATAAATTTTACCTTGTTCATTACATTCTCCCCTATTTCCCGTTTAAATTTGGTATGTTATTTATAAACATTATACCTCTTTGAAAATGAATCCACAAGATTTACCTTTCCTGTGGATTTTTAGTTAATAAAATAAAAATCAATAGTAATATAACATATATTTACGCTAATAAATTACATTTTTTGTTTATTTTTTAACATTCTCATTAAATATTCTGTGTGCATGGGATAGAAATATCACTGAGTACATCCCTAGCCTCTTCATGAAGCCTTGGTTCTAATGCCACATCTCCTAATGAAACCATCCCAACTAATTGATCTTTTGCCGTTATTGGTAGCCTTCTTATTTGCCTTTCACTCATAATCCTAATAGCATCATCCACATTCATATTCTGATCTCCTACTACTGGGTTAGAAGTCATAATATCTCGAACTTTTTGCATTTTTACATCCTTGCCTTCTGCCACGCATCTAAGTATTATATCCCTATCCGTTACAATACCAATCACTTTCTTCTCCTTTGTATTTACAGGAATTGATCCTATATTATGTTCTTTCATAAGCTCGGCTGCATGCTTTGCAGTATCATCTACAGATAAACTTAAAACGTCCTTAGTCATTATTTCAGAAACTTTCATTTTATATTCCTCCTTCTTAATTTTTTATGTTAGATAAAGATTATTAATATTTTTATTTTAACCATAAATAAATGTTAATATTAATATTTTTTTATTATATTTTCCCTCGATCACCGAAAAATAAAATTTATGATTTTCATACTTAAATATTTCTATAATATGATGTATAATTTGAAGTATGATTTTATATTAATATATTAGTGAAATTTTATTATTTTAGGAGTGATATTTAGTGAAGAAATCCTCTATACCCAATATTCTTACTTTTGGAAATTTAATTTTTGGTTTATTATCCTTGCTAATGACTTTTCAAGCTAATTACAAATTATCTGTAATTTTTATATTATTAGCTGGTTTTATGGATAGATATGATGGCCAAGTAGCACGCTTTTTACAAGTATCTAGCGCTTTAGGAAAAGAATTGGATTCATTAGCTGATCTAGTATCTTTTGGCGTTGCACCTTCTTTGCTTATATATAATTTATATAATTTCATTTCCTTAGGCTATTTGGGTTATATTTGTTTTTTAGTTTTCCCTGTAGCTGGTGCATATAGACTAGCACGATATAATAACTCTAAATTTAATAATGTTTATACTGGTATCCCTATTACTATTTCTGGAATGCTTTTAGCACTCTATGCTTTCGTGACTTTAAATTCTCCACACAAATTCCCTCTTACTATTATTATAATATTTATACTCTCTTATCTTATGGTAAGTAAATTTCAAATAAAAAAAGTGTAAGAAATATAATATTTCTCACACTTTTCCAACGACATCTCAGAAGGAAAGTCCACAATTTTATACAGGAGATAATTAATAGCTCAGCAGGAGATAATTAATCTTTTAACCTTAGCTCCTCGTCAATCTCTGTTTCTATATACTCTGTTTGAATCTTGCAGTTCATAACTTCGGTCTTAATTTTGCAATAAGACATATAACTATAACTCGCATCGTCTAGCACCTTTATTGTTTCGTCTATAATGTCCCCCAAATTATCAGCTCTTTTTAATGCATCCTTAACCTCACTTTTTTTAGATAGTGCGATTTTATTTAATTCATCTGCTCCACCTATTAATAGCCTATAAGAACTAACTAGTTTAGTTAAAATATCTGCTAAATTATTTACATCATCGTAATAATTCTGAATTACTCTTCTATGTGCCAAATAATCACCTTTTAGTTTAATTATATTATTATATATAACTATTTATGCTTAGGTGCATTAAAATAAATAACAAGTCAAAGGTGTGACTTGTTATTTATCTGAATTTACCTAGACAATATAATAATATGCTAAAGTAATTATGATATAGGTAGTAATTAAAATACTTCCTTCTAGCCAATAGGTTTTTCCATCTTGAAAGACTAAAAAAGACATACCTACAGCTATACTACACATTATTATGTGAAAGGTTGGAAATAGAAGTGTCATATTTAACCCCATAAAACAAGAAAATATTACAAGCACAGGGGTAACAAAAAGTGAAATTTGGATGCTTGATCCTATAGCTGTTTCTAAGCTCATATCTACCTTATTTTGCATTGCACACATTATTGTAGAAACATTTTCTCCTATATTGCCCAAAAGTGGAATTAAAATTATACCTATAAACTCTTGGGATATATTATAGTTTTTAGTAAACTCTCTAATGTTATAAATTAGCTTATCACTTATAAAATAAAGTAATACAGATATACAAATTAAAATCATTACACTTTCAATAACTTTTTTATTCACGACAACTTTTTTTTCTTCTTTATCCACGCTTACAACAAACAAATTGTTATGAGTATACAATGAGAATATTAGTCCTAATATATAAATACCTATTAGTAAAAAAGCAACTTTCACACTTATGGATATAAGTACCGAGTCCTTAACTACAGAGTATCTATTTAATGTTGCTATAACTACCATGGAGGACAAGGCCAATAGTAACATATTGAAATTTGTTCGTGCTATTATCCTATTGAAATTCTGCTGCCTGAACTTAAATCCTCCAAACACTACCGCAATTCCAAGACCCAAAAGCATATTGTTTACAATTGACCCAATTAAAGAAGCTTGAACCATAGGTATCATTCCATACTTTATTGACCATATTCCCATCATCAGCTCTGGAACATTGCCTACTGTAGCAGCTAAAAGCCCCCCTTTTTTTTGCCCTATATAATCTGAAATGCTAGTGGTTTGATCTCCTAGTAGAATAGCTAACGGAACTATAGCTATAGAATATATTATTGTATTTATTAAACTTGAAGAAGTGCTTATAAACATTAATGCAATTACACCGATTATAAAAATGTAGGTTTTTTTCATTCACAACACCAAACTATCATTATTTTGTACTTTCATTTACGTATTCTTCATCAATCTCCTCAAAAATATCTTCATTAATATTTCTGTATGTGTTATACACTTCATTTTCTTCTGTGCACCGCTGCATTTCTATCCCTCCCTTTAATTAGTTATCTCCTTTATTATTCTATTCATTATGATTTTAAAGGTTACTTTACTAAGTGATGTGATATACAAAAATAGGGACATCCCGTTTAGGATATCCCTCTCTTAACTTCCAACAATATATTTATTTAAGCGCACCTTGTTTTAATAATATTTTTTTTGCAAGTTCGAGTCCTGTAGGCGTAGTTGCAAGCCCGCCCATAGCTGTTTCTCTTAATTCACAAGGTAATTGTTTTCCCACCTTATACATGGCAATTACTGTATCATCAAAAGGTATTCTACTTGTAACCCCACTCATAGCCAAATCTGCAGTAGTCAAAGCACTTACTGCACCTGCTATATTTCGTTTAGCACACGGTACCTCAACCAAACCTGCGACAGGGTCGCATACTAGTCCTAATATGTTTTTTATAACAATAGCAGCTGCATTTAGTGCCATAGCGGGAGTACCACCCATCATTTCCACTACAGCTGCTGCTCCCATTGCAGCGGCAGAACCACATTCAGCCTGACATCCACCTTCAGCTCCTGACATTGTAGCATTTTTAGCTATTATAATTCCTACTCCAGAAGCTGTGAATAACGCATTAATTAGCTCATCTTCAGTTTTATTTAACTTCTCTCCTGCTGTAATAATTACTGCAGGAAGTATTCCACAAGACCCCGCTGTCGGCGCAGCGACTATTTTTCCCATGGCTGCATTCACTTCTGAGCAAGAAAGAGCTCTCGCCATTGCTTTTATCATAAATTCACCTGTCAGTGTATTTCCCCCCTGCGCATACCTATTCAGTCTAATTGCATCCCCACCTATTAATCCACTAATAGATCTAGTTTCATTTGTAAGCCCATATTCCGCAGCTTCTCTCATTATATTTAGATTTTTCCTCATCTTTTCAACAATTTCACTACGCGTAAATCCACTTTCTTCTTGTTCACACCTTATTGTATATTCCGAAATCGGTATATTTTTCTCTTCACATACACTTAAAAGTTCTATCCCTTTGTTTACAAACATATTATTTCCTCCTCGCTGTATTACGACCGTTGCACTGGTGATATTTCTCTTATACTGTAAATATCCTCCATAGACTTAATCTTACTTAATACGTTTTCAGTTACTATGGTATCTGTCTCAAACACCATGGCTGCTTTTAGCCCTCTACTATTTCTATACACATTCATAAATGCTATGTTAACATTTCCATCATATAACAAGGTACTTACTTTTGAAATCATCCCTGGAATATCTTTATGGCTAATTATAATTGTTGGATAGTTACCTGTAAATTTAACTGGTTGGCCATCAACTTCAAATATCGAAATATTTCCTCCTCCAACAGACGACCCAACAACTTCAACTATTTTCTCATTTTTTTTTGTTATAATAAACTTTACTGTATTAGGATGAACATCTCCCAAATCGTCCTCAGCAAACTCTATTTGGAGCCCTTGATTTTTAGCTATAGCTAATGAGTCTTTAAGTCTATCATCCCAAGGATCCATCCCTAAAATCCCTGCTACTAATGCTCTATCCGTTCCGTGGCCTTTATACGTTTTAGCAAAAGAACCATGTAAAACAAATTTTACTGATATTATATTTTTCCCTGAAATTATAGCGGCAATTTTACCAAGCCTTGCAGCCCCCGCTGTATGTGAACTTGATGGCCCTACCATAATTGGACCCAATATGTCAAAAACACTATAGTTTTTCATTTGTTTCCCTCCTTGTAAGCATCTGCACAGTATAACGTAATTATTTTATTTCCAGGTGCTTTAGTATTTATAAAAGCAACTTCCGCCAGTAAATTCTCTTATTATTGAATTATCTGGTACTAAATCTTTATCTACATCTTTAAAAAAATTAAGAAAGCTTCTTAATCTACTTGCCTCATAATATACTGGACTTTCTTCCCCAACTTTATTAAGCTCGGCTAATGCAAATTTCTTAAGCACACAAAGCTCATATACTACGCTAGAATTAAACATTGCATCTGCCTGCTCTTGAAATACAAAAATATTTTTTTCCTCTCCACGTTTTATAGAAGGCCACATTTTCAGTGTATCCTCAACGCCGTATCCTCTTGATAAATAATCTCTAACTATTCTCCTTGTCATTCTTACGTCTGTTGTAGAAATCCTGTTGTGATCATCTAAATTAAGCTGTGTTAAAGGACTTATATATATTTTAAATTTACTATCCTTAGATATAGATGAAGTTAAAATCTCATTTAATCCATGTATTCCTTCTACAATCATAACTCCATTTTCGGGCATTTTAATTTTATTACCATGCCATTCCCTTTTCCCTGTTTTAAAATTAAAACTTGGTACTTCAGTCTCTTTGCCTTCCAGTAATAATTTTAAATCCTTATTTATAAGCTCTAAATCTAAAGCATATATAGATTCAAAATCATATTCTCCACTTTCATCTCTTGGAGTGATTTCCCTATTAATAAAATAATCATCTAATGAAATAAATATTGGTATTAAGCCATTTACCCTCAATTGAATCCCTAATCTTTTTGAAAAAGTAGTTTTCCCTGATGAGGACGGTCCAGCAATAAGAACCAATTTCACCTTTTCCCGCTTATAAATCATATCCGCAATATATGCAATTTTCTTTTCATGAAGTGCTTCTGCTACTCTAATTAAATTAACAATATCGCCATTTACCACTTCATTGTTTAGTGCACCAACACTTCCAACACTTAGTATTTCTCCCCATTGCGCTGCTTCATAAAATACTTTAGCTAGTTTTTCGTGTTTATAAAATTTAGGGATTCTATCTGGTTCATCATTTGTTGGATATCTTAATATAAACCCCGGCTCATAGTACATTAAATCAAATATTTTTAATATTCCTGTTGAATAAGCCATAGGGCCATAGAAATAATCATATCTCCCATCTAGTTCATAAAGCTTTATCTCTTTTCCTGTTACATATTTTAAAAGCTTAACTTTATCTTGCATATCATACTGCGTAAAAATTTCCACTGCCCTCTCTTTTGAAAATGCTATCTTTCTTATAGGAATATCCGCTTTGATTATTTCGCTCATTCTGCTTTTTATATCATATATGTCATCAATATCTAGTGCAAGAGTCTTATGAATCTCACCAAATAATCCCTTACTTAAAGAATGTTCGATAGAAATTTTAGCTTCAGGGAATAATTCAGAAATTGCTTTTATTAGTACAAATTGAAGGGTTCTAACGTACGCCATCGTTCCGATTCTACTTGTAATATCTACGAGTTCAAAATCACCCCCATGCGTGATAGTACTTCCTAGCTCATAAAATTTATTGTTGATTTTACCTAAAACTACTGGAAAATCGCTCACTAAATTATTTTTTTTAATAATATCATTTAATATAGTTCCCTCTGGAGCTAAAATGTTTCTACCATCCTTAAGTCCTATATTGAAACTACTCATACAATCATCCCCTATTTTTAGTGGTTAGTACTATTATACTTTAGTTTTAAAAAAATGTATCCTTTCCCCCTTATAATTTTTGAGTTTAAAGGAAACATATACATCATATGTTAAAGAGGTGTTATTATGCTTATTTTAGTAATCAGAACTTTTGTCTTATACTTTACAGTAATATTTATTATGAGAATGATGGGTAAAAAACAAATAGGTGAGCTTGAACCTTTCGAACTTGTGATTGCATTGATGATTTCTAATCTTGCAACCTTCCCCATGGAAGATATAAGAATACCAATTATACATGCTGTTATACCAATATTCACTTTGTTATTTCTCCAAATAGCCACTTCCTATATTGAACTCAAAAGCGAAAAGGCTAGAAAAATTTTAACAGGCACTCCGAGCATATTAATAAAAAACGGCAAAATTGATATTGCAGAGCTCAGATGTCAAAGATTTAATATTAATGATTTATTCGAAGAACTTAGATTAAAAGGGTATTTTAATTTATCCGATATCCAATATGCTATTTTGGAGACTAGTGGTGAGCTATCCATATTGCCTAAAACTAGTGTTTCTAATGCAACTAAGGATGATTTAAATATATCCATAACTCAAGAGTCTTTGCCTATACCTTTAATTATGGATGGCAATATAAATTATAAAAATTTAAATCTTTTAAAAAAAGACATAACTTGGTTAAACAATATATTAAGAAAAAATAATATTTTATGTGCTAAAGATGTTTTCATAGGAATGATTGACTCTAAAAATAAGTTCTATTATCAACTTAAAGAAGGGAAAGATAAGAAAATATGAAAAATGTTATTGTAGCCTTCGGCTTATTTTTTACAATGATTATAGGCATATTTGTGTCTATAAATCTTATAAATTATAATTGCGCCCATTTACAAAATTTGAATTCTTCCTTAGAAAGCTATATACTTAAAGAGAACTACGAAGATGCATACAATTTATCACTAGATTATGTAGCTGATTGGAAAAAAGCTTCTAAATTTTTAACTATATATATACATCATGAAGATACAGATCATATGGACAACGAGCTTTTAAAATTAACTCAATATATAAAAATGAAAGATAAGTCTGAATGTTTAGCCACTGTACATAGTATGAAATATCTTATAGATCATATAATGTCTCATGAAAAAGTATCTATAAGCAATATTTTTTGATTTTTTAAATTTATGGGTACAATTTATAGTAAAGGGGTAGAAAATAGTCCAATTATAGCTTATAATTATAACATATCATAAAAGTCCCGCAGGGACAATATATGTCCCTATTACAAAATTTGAAAGGTGGAATTAACATGGCTTTAGTTACTACTACTAATATGTTTAAAAAAGCTTTAGAAGGCAATTACGCTATTGGAGCTTTCAACATCAATAATATGGAAATAATTCAAGGAGTTGTCGATGCTTGTGCTACTCACAAGTCAGCTGTTATACTTCAAGTATCAGGCGGCGCTATGAAATATGCTAGACCTACTTACCTTAGAAAAATGGTAGAGGCAGCTGTAGAAGACACTGGTCTTGACATTGCTCTTCATTTAGATCACGGTTCAGATTTAGCACAATGTAAACTTGCAATAGCTTCTGGATTTACTTCAGTAATGTATGATGGTTCTCATCTTGATTATGAAGAAAATGTAAGAACAACTAAAGAAGTAGTTGAATATGCTCATTCTAAAGGTGTTGTAGTTGAAGCAGAACTTGGAAAGCTTGCTGGAATTGAAGATGATGTTAATGTTTCCGCAGCAGACGCAACTTATACTGATCCAGAACAAGCTGTAGATTATGTAACAAGAACTGGTATTGATTCTTTAGCTGTAGCTATAGGAACAAGCCACGGTGCATATAAATTCAAAGGCGAAGCTAAACTTGATTTTGAAAGATTAGCAAAAATCACAGAAAAATTAGAAGAAGCTGGAAAGCACAATTTTCCAATAGTTCTTCACGGAGCATCTGCAGTTGATCAAGATTACGTTACTATGATCAATGAATTTGGTGGCGAAATGAAAGGCGCAAAAGGAATTCCACTAGATATGCTTAGAAAAGCAGCATCTATGGCTGTTTGTAAAATAAATATGGATACTGATTTAAGACTTGCTATGACTGGTTCAATAAGAAAAGTACTTACAAAAAATCTTGGCGAAATAGATCCTAGAAAATATTTAGGCGAAGCAAGAACTAACATAACTAAATTAGTTGAAAGCAAAATCACTAACGTTTTAGGTTCTTCTAATTCTTTAAAATAAATTAGATTAAATTCATTTAAATCTAAATTGTTAAAACAAAAATACCCACAGTATATTCTACTGTGGGTATTTTTGTTTTATCTTTTAATAGGAAACTATAATGTTTTTATACTTTTTTTCTTATCTATTTTTCAACATAATTGCTTACATGTTTAATAACCATATTAATTGTGCCATCACCATTTCTTTGTATTTCAAAGCGACTATTATCATGATACGTTTCTTCATTTACGTATAAATCTATATCTTTATCAATTTTTAGTCTTATTCTTTTTAGCTTTTTGTCTATCCACTCTTTATCAAGACTAATATTTTCTGAAACTCCTTGTTCTGTTATAAACTCAACAAATTTTTCTTTAGTATCATTATTTTCAGAAAACATTTCCTCAGACAATTCTTTAAGATCAATATTATCTTCTTCTCTAAGCTTTCTTTTTATAGTACTTCTAACAACTTCTGCTTCATCTGCATTTTCTGCAAAGTTGTTTTGGGTGAATTTTTCAGCTGCCTTCACGAAGTTTTTAGTAACATCTCTTTCATTATCAATAATTGTGCAACCTAAGAAATCACTTATAAAGTAGTTTGAGCCATATTCCTCATCTTCTTTATTCTTGCTTTTTTTATCGATAACCATTAAATCAAAATTATTTTCATCTCTAATTGGTTTTAAAAACGTACATTTTTGTATTCTTTGAGAACTACCAGGTAACCCTGTAACCTGCGATACTATATCAATGCCTAACTTATTATCTACAAATTCGATAGTGTGCACATAGTTTTTAATATAATCCATTTTAAATATCCCAAGCATTGGTCCAAACTCTGTGGTAAAAGATACTATTACCAAATCACAGGAAGGGACGTTCCCAATAGATCTCATTAAAATAAACATCTGCCTCGCTAGTTCCTTAGATACCGCCAGTAAATTATTCTCACCATTTAAGTATTCTTGTGATAAATCTTTTACTATATTTCGATCAGAATTAAAGACTCCATATTTTAATTCTTCATCCTTTAAGCACTTCTGGATATGTTTCAGTAAATAGTTATATTTTTCTTCATCTAAGTCTAATGCATATTCATTCAAGATAGGTTCATCTGCATTGTTATCTAAAACATGAATAATAGCCTCATTTATATTAACTTCTTTTATATACTCCAAAAAAACACCACCTTAATATTTATCTAAGGCGCATTTAAACAAATAACAAGTCAATAATGCTAGTCCATTTATTTAAACGTGCCCAATTATTATACTATGTATCGTCACTTATAACAAAGTCATATATTGCTATTATCCTTAGTTCTTAACACAATATTATTGTGACTACCTATTTTCCTGTATTGGAATTTGTAATTTTAAAGCAATATTAATGTTACTTTACTTAAGTTATGATATAATCACAATTAATGGTATAATAAAGAATTAATGATTAGATATATAAAAATAGGAGAATAACAATTAATAACTGTTATGTTCCTAAGAGTGACAAGGAGGAACTACTTTGAGAGAAATAGAACTTAGAATTATAGATATTGATGTACAAGAAATCCGCAAAAAACTATTAAACATAAATGCTATAAAAGTAAAACAAGAAAATCAAATAAATAATATTTATGATTTCTCGGATAAAAGGTTACTAAACGGCAAAGGCTATGCAAGAATACGAACAGTGCATGATGAACTAACAAATTCCACAGTCCATTACATAACCACGAAAAAACTCATAAGCCAAGAAAAGTATAAAATTATGGATGAACATGAATCAGAAATTAAAGATGCAGCTTCTGCCAAGGGTATATTCGAATCCTTAGGTCTAGAGCTTATACAATCTATTAAAAAATATAGAGAAAGCTATAAATACAAAAATACTCTTATTGAAATAGATATAAATGAAAAGACATTCTGTCCTTTTCCTTACATAGAAATTGAAAGCGAGGATGAGTTCGAAATTGAGGAAGTTGTGACTTTGCTCGGCTACCAATTAGAGGATACTACGGCTAAAAGCATTTATGAAATACTAAAATCAAAAAAATCATCAAAGGAACTATAATGTTTGGATATGTAACTCCATGTAAAATGGAAATGAAGATAAAAGACTACGAGAAATTCAAAGCTTATTATTGTGGCCTATGTAACTCTATTAAAAATAATTTTGGAAACCTACCAAGGCTTACTTTAAATTATGATATGACTTTCTTGGCAGTACTTTTGGATGCACTTTCAGAGAATAAATACAATTTTATTAAATTTAAATGTATGATGCATCCACTAAAAAAAAGGATTATGATTAATAATAACCAGGCAATAGATTATGCCGCCTTTTGTAATATTACTTTAGCCTATTATAAGATAATGGATGATGTTTACGATAATAAAACAATGAAAAGTAAAGTTTTTTCAGTGTTTTTAAAAAACTATTTATCAAAATCAGATATAGCATATAATGATGTAATGAATTATACAAAAGAAAAGCTTTTATTACTAAATACCCTCGAAGCGAACCATAAGGATCTATGCATTGATGAGCAGCTATCTATAGATGAGCTTTCTCATGTTTTTGCTGACCTTACAGGCTTTATAATATCATTTTATTATAAGACTGCTTCCTTTAAGGATGATTTATATTGGCTTGGGTATAATTTAGGTAAATGGATATATATTATAGATGCTTATGATGATTTAGAAAAGGATATAAAAAGTGATTCTTTTAATGCTATAAATTCATTGTTTAATACGGATAAATTAGATTTCAAAAGTTTTAGTATATCGATAGCACCCCGAATTGATTTTTTATTATCTACCTGCGCGCAGCAATGTTTAAAATATCTAAATAGATTACCTTTAATAAAAAATGAAGCTATATTATGTAATATACTAGAACTCGGACTCATGGAAAAAATGGATAAGGTTTTTAACGGCATTTCAGAAGGAAAGTCTCCCACTTCTATAAGTGGGAGTAACATACCCTAACAAGTAGAAAACTTCAGTGGTGGTATAAATCTCCTTCTGAAGTCGTTAATATTGCAGCACCGCAGGTGATGATTTAATAAAGAATGTAACATTAATAATTTAAAAGGAGTGGAATATAAAGATGATAAATCCCTATGAAGTACTTGGTGTAAGACAAGGCTCATCTAAAGAAGATATTAAAAAAGCCTATAGAGAGCTAGCAAAAAAATATCACCCTGATCAGTATGGTGATAATCCTTTAAAAGATTTAGCAGAAGAAAAAATGCAGGAACTAAATGAAGCCTATGATTCACTTATGAAAAACACTAGTTCTTCAAGTAGCAATGGTTCTTCTAACAGTTACAATTCGTCTAATAATTATGGTTCTAATTCAAATGATGACTATACTAATAACAATATATATCAATCTATAAGAATGGATTTAAATAACGGAAATATAGCTTCCGCTGAGCAGCAATTAAATTCCATGAATACAAAAACTGCCGAGTGGAATTATTTAACGGGAGTGCTCCACCTCAAAAAAGGTTGGCATGATAGTGCTTATAATTTTATAAGCCGCGCTTGCACGCAAGATCCTAATAATATTGAATATAGACGAAGTTTTAATGAACTAAATTCGCGTACTTCAAATTATAGAGATAACTATTATGGCAAGCGTAACAATGATTTTTGCATGGGTAATCTATGTCTTAACTTGTGGTGTGCAGATAGTATTTGTGAATGTTTAGGCGGAGATCTTATATCCTGTTGCTAATTCTATTAATTTAGGAGATGATTTTTATGACATCTAATAATATTGCTAAGGGTGGAATATTCGCAGCACTTAGTTTAATATTACTATATCTTTCTTCTATTTTCCCTACAAATAAATTTTTTATGTTAGGCATTGCTTCCTGTATTATTCCACTTTCAATTTTAACTACCGGAATAAAGAATACCATTGTAGTATATGGTGCTGTCTCCTTGCTTAGTTTATTTATTATACCTTCAAAGCTTATAAGCATTGCATATATACTAATTTTTGGTTCCTATGGTTTTGTGAAATATTTTATAGAAAAATTAAGAAGTATGATTCTAGAAATTGTGCTTAAGTTATTGTATTTTAATATAGCCTCCGCTATACTTATATTTATTTATAAATTATTTATATTATCAAAACTTCCTAATATAAATATATATTTAATAATAATTGTTATGGAGTTTGCCTTCATAGTATATGACTATGCGCTTACTGCATTTATATCCTATGCAAATAAAAATCTTGTTAAGAAATTTAAGTAAATCACATAGCCTTGACACAAAATTCTATTTAAATTATAATGAATAATAATACAATCTTAAACAAATGATACTATAATAAATTGCTTTTATTAGGAGTAGTAGTATTTATAGCATTTTAAAGAGAGCTGCTATTAGGTGTGAAGCAGTAATGATATAATATGAACTTGCCTATGAGCTTACTTTTAAGTAAAATCTTACTTGTAAGTAAAAGCTTACTTGTGAAAACAAGTACGGTTAAAACCGTTATATTCTTAAGTGAGGCGTAATGCCTAATTAGAGTGGTACCGCGGAATATTACTTTCGTCTCTTTGTTGAGATGAGGGTTTTTTTTATTTTCTAATTTAAAACTAAGTAGAAAAGCTTAATGATTGCAGCTCAGCATGAGATGATTTAACCTATAGATCATAATAAGGAGGAATACTAATGGCAAAATATACTACAACTATCGATGAAAAATGGCAACAAATATGGGAAGAAACTAACCTTTATGAATTTGATGAAAATAAAATTGATAAGAAGTTATATGTACTTGAAATGTTCTCTTATCCGTCCGGAAGCCAATTACATGCGGGGCATTGGTTTAACTATGGCCCTGTAGATTCTTGGGCTAGGATGAAGAAAATGCAAGGATTCAATGTATTTCAGCCAATGGGCTTTGATTCTTTTGGGCTACCTGCTGAAAACTACGCAATAAAAACAGGAGTGCATCCAAAGGATTCTACGAAGCAAAACATTATTAATATGGAAAAGCAATTAAGAGCTATGGGAGCAATGTTTAATTGGGATCATGAAGTTGTTACATGTCGCCCTGATTATTATAAATGGACTCAATGGTTATTCTTAAAACTATTTGAAAAAGGCCTTGCTTACAGGAAAAAAGCACCTGTAAATTGGTGCCCTAGCTGTAGTACAGTACTTGCAAATGAGCAAGTAATAGATGGCTTTTGCGAAAGATGTAACACTGAGGTTACTAAAAAGAATTTAACACAATGGTTCTTAAAAATAACTGACTATGCTGATGAACTACTAGAAAAGCTTGATACCTTGGATTGGCCTGAAAAAACCAAATCCATGCAAAAACATTGGATAGGCAAATCTACTGGTGCTGATGTTACTTTTAAAGTAGCTGATTCTGATGTAGACTTTAGTGTATTTACTACAAGAGTAGATACTTTATTCGGTGTTTCATATGTAGTCATAGCCCCTGAAAATGAACTTGTAGATGTCCTCACTAAAAGTGAATATAAAGATGCTGTTGAATCTTATAAATATGATGCTAGAAAACAAACTGATATAGAAAGACAATCTATTACAAGAGATAAAACAGGTGTATTTACTGGTTCTTATGCTATTAATCCTATCAATGGCCGCAAGGTTCCAATTTGGGTAGCTGACTATGTTCTAAACACTTATGGAACTGGTGCAGTAATGGCTGTTCCTGCTCATGATGATAGAGACTTTGCATTTGCTACTAAATACAAATTGCCTATTGAAAGAGTAATTATTGGTTTTAAAAGTGTAAATGGAGAGGGCGAAAATCTTCCTTACACTGAACATGGAAAAATGGTAAACAGTCAAGAATTTGATGGTTTATCTACCATCGATGGAAAAAAAGCAATTGTAAAAAAATTAGAAAGTATAAGTCTCGGCTGTGAAAAAGTAAACTTTAGACTTCGCGATTGGTTAGTTTCAAGACAAAGATATTGGGGCGCTCCTATTCCAATAATTCACTGCGAAAAATGTGGGGCTGTTCCTGTTCCTGAGGATCAACTTCCTGTAGAACTGCCGTACAACGTAGAATTTGCACCAGACGGAGAATCACCACTCGCTAAATGCGAGGATTTTATGAATGTCCCTTGCCCAGTTTGTGGCGGCGCAGCTCATAGAGAAGCTGATACTTTGGATACATTCGTTTGTTCTTCTTTCTACCAATTTAGGTATGTAGATAACAAAAACAGTGAAAAAGCTTTTGATAAAGAGTTAGTAAACAAAATGCTTCCTGTAGACAAATATGTAGGCGGACCTGAACATGCATGTGGTCACCTATTATATTCAAGATTTATAACCAAGGCTCTTCGTGATATGGGATATTTAGACTTTGATGAACCATTCTTATCTCTTACTCACCAAGGTTTAATTTTAGGACCAGACGGAGTGAAAATGAGTAAATCAAAAGGAAATACTATTTCTCCAGACATGTACATAAAAGAGTTTGGCGCAGATGTATTTAGGATGTACCTAATGTTTGGTTTCGGTTATATTGATGGTGGAGCTTGGAGTGATGATGGTATAAAAGCCATTGGAAAATTTGTTGATAGAATTGAAAGAGCAATCGACACTGGAATCTGCATTATGTCAAAAGACCTTAATAACAAAGACTCTATAGGAATAGAAGAAAAAGAATTAAACTACTGGAGACATTTCGCAATAAAAGGAGTTACCGAAGATACAGAAAAACTTCAATTTAATACCGCTATTGCAAGACTTATGGAGCTTACAAATGCTATATTAAAATATTTTAATGTAGACAATATAAATAGTAAATTTTTAAAAGAAGTGCTTGTGGATTACCTTAAGATTTTAGCTCCCTTTGCTCCTCACTTTGCAGAAGAGAAGTGGGAAAGCTTAGGTATGGGTTACTCTGTATTTAATCAAATTTGGCCTAAATTTGATGAGTTTGCTCTTATAAAAGATGAAGTAGAGCTAGCTATTCAAATCAATGGTAAAATTAAATCCAGAATAACTGTATCTCAAGATTTAGATGAAAAAAGTATAAAGGAAATTTCTCTTAAAGATGAAACAGTAATCGCTACCCTAGAAGGTAAAACTGTGCGCAAGGTTATTATAATTAAAGGACGACTAGTTAATATAGTAGCGTCTTAGTAATAGCTACATACAGTTTTTACAGTTTAAATTCAAATTATTATAAAAGGAGAGTAGAAATTTTTAATTTCTACTCTCCTTTTCAATTTAAACTCCATACATATCTAATGTTTTTTGAGTTGCGCGAAGTAAGCTGCTAATCTCATAAACTTCTCCTTCTTCTATTAGCTTATTTAATTGTTCTCTATACCTAGCTGCATCCGTTGACTTTCCAATCGACGAAAGCACAAGTATATTATTCATTATATCCGACACCAAATTAGATTTTACCTCAAACAATTTTTGTGCATCTTTAATTTCGTCTTTAATTTCTAGCATCTGTTCATCTAATTGAAAAGCAGCATCTGCAGCATTTTTAAGTTTTGCCCTTATATTCTCTGGTATATCATGCTTATATTTATAATTTAGAGAATGCTCTACTGTAGCCCAAAAATTCATTGCCAAGGTCCTAATTTGAAATTCTGCTAGTATTTCGGTTTGACCATCAGCTAAGTTTACAGGATACTTTATAATCATATGATAGCTTCTATATCCACTACCTTTTACATTTGCAACATAGTCTTTTTCATAAACCATCTGCATGTCACGTCTTTCACGAATTAGATTTACCACTTTATCAATATCATCTACAAACTGACACATTATCCTTATGCCTGCAATATCTTCCATTTCATATTCGATTCTATCCAGAGGGATACCGAATTTATTAGCTTTCTCAAGAATACTAGATATTTCTTTAACCCTCCCGGTAACAAACTCTATAGGTGAATACTCATTTTTTCGTCTATATTCTCTTCTTATACTTTTAAATTTTACTTTTAACTCTTCTACACCCTGTTCATAAGGAATTAAAAATCTTTTCCACTCTCTTATTGCCATATACTCAGTCCTTTACATAAAATTTCATATCCACATTGTATTAACTTTTGATACTATTCTAATATTTTTAAAGGATCGAAGTTTAAATAATCACAAGAAGTAACTATATATTCTATGCCTTCTATATTTCCTTCATATAGCCTATTTAAAGATGGTCCATGTAAATGACCATATATGACCTTGCATACATTATATTCTTTTACTATTCTTATAAGTTCAGTTTCCTCAAACTTATCATTAGTAGGTGGATAATGAAGCATTACAATAAATTTATTATAACCCTTTTTCACTGCCTCATCGAGTGAAATTCGAAGCCTTATTAACTCTCTATTATATATTTTTTCATCATGAGTTGTAAATCTCGTATTTCCTGGGCAATTCCATCCCCGTGTTCCGCATATAGCAAAATCTTTATAGTTAAAAAAGTTGTTTTGGATAAAATCCATATCCGCGTAGAGAGAATTAAGCTTCGTGATACCACTCCACCAATAGTCGTGATTTCCCTTTATAAGTATTTTTTTACCTGGAAGCTTATGAATCCATTCTAAATCTTCCACACCCTCAGAAATATTCATGGACCATGAAATATCCCCTGCAATTAGTACAGTATCCTCCGTTGAAACTTTGCTAAGCCAATTTTCTTTAATTTTTTCATTATGATTACTCCATTTATCTCCAAATATATCCATGGGTTTATCTGAATTTATAGATAAATGAAGGTCAGATATTGCCCACAACGCCATAATATACCTCCTTATTAATCGTTTAGTTTTTTTCCATTAATTATCTATATCCATTACATAAGCAATAACCTTAGCTATTGCTACACTCATTAGTGCTCAAAGTTTAACCTTAGTCATTTTTTTAATGTCTCTATGCTATTATACCTTTATATTGATTGTATTAAAACTTCTATCACTAAAAAATTCTCCCCAACTTGCCTTGAACCCTTCTCCAGCTTCAAAAGATATTTTACTAAAATCTTTTTACCACTAAAAGAAAAAAGCAAAGTTAAAATATTAATTTCAACTTCGCCCTTTTTAAAAAATTGCTATTCTATAGTTAAAGAATAGTATTTTTTCTTTCCTTTTTTAATAAGTACACAACCATCTTTAAAATTTTCTTCTAAAAGTGTTGCATTCTTATCTTCAATCCTTTTATCATTAATAGTTAATCCGCCCTGCTCAATTAATCTTCTAGCTTCTGCTTTTGATGGCACCACTTTAATGTACACCAATATATCCATTAATCCCGCATTCTTCATGTCGCACGGTATAGATACTTTAGGCACGTTACTCATATTAGTTCCACCACCAAACAATGCTTCTGCCGCTGCCTGAGCTTTGATAGCTTCTTCTTCTCCATGAATAAGTTTTGTAACCTCAAAAGCTAAAACCTTTTTAGCTTCATTTATTTTTTCATCTTTTAAAGCACTTAGACGCCTGACTTCATCCATTGGTACAAAAGTAAGTAATGATAAGCATTTTTCTACATCTAAGTCTCCAATGTTTCTAAAATATTGGTAAAAATCATAAGGAGATGTTTTATCTGCATCAAGCCACAGAGCGCCATTTACAGTTTTACCCATTTTAATCCCTTCGCTATTTGTAAGTAGTGTGCAAGTCATTCCATAAGAAGCTTTACTTTCTTTTTTTCTTATTAGTTCTATACCAGCAATTATGTTAGACCATTGATCATCTCCACCTAACTCCATAGTACATCCATATTTTCTATTTAACATTAAAAAATCATATCCTTGCATAAGCATATAGTTAAATTCAAAAAAAGATAAACCTTTTTCTAATCTCTGTTTAAAACACTCAGCAGCTAACATCTTATTTACTGAAAAATGTACTCCTATATCTCTTATAAAATCTACGTAATTTAAATTTAAAAGCCAGTTTGCATTGTTTTCAAGGATTGCTTTACCATCACTAAAATCTATAAGTTTTGAAAGCTGTGATTTTATGCAAGATATATTATGATCAATTTCTTCTTTTGAAAGCATTTTCCTCATATCTGTTTTACCAGATGGATCACCAATCATTGTAGTTCCACCACCAACTAAGGCTATGGGTCTATGCCCTGCTCTTTGCATATGAGCCATAAACATCATAGTAATAAAATGGCCAATATGTAGGCTATCCGCTGTTGGGTCATATCCTATATAAAATGTTACCTTTTCCTGTCCTAATATTTTCTTCATTTCATCCTCGTGAGTAAGTTGTTTTATATACCCTCTCTCTAAAAGCGTATCATATACATTTTCCATAATTTATTCCTCCTTATTTTAACGACATTTCAAAATGAAAGTCTTCCCTTCTATAATATGGCATCCCATAGTATAACAAAGAGAAGAGTTCAGTTGAAACCTAAGTCTCCTTTTGAAGTCGATATACTTATCTTCTGCGAAGCTGTGAGCACCGCAGGTGATGATTTAATCCTGTGTTATTTTTTGAAATAAAAAAAACGCCCCCCTAAGAAAGGGACGAAAAAATTCCGTGGTACCACCCAAATTGATTTAACAATCCGCTCATTCCTTATAACGTAAGGTCAACCCGTCTCAGCTTACTTTTTAAAAGCTTTATTTCAGCTTAAAGCTCCAGAATGTATTTCACTATATTCCTTAACTAGTTCACACCTACCACTAGCTCTCTTAATAATTCCTACAGTTACTTTTTTCTTTCATAGCCTTTTAGATATAATTATTCATGTTATTAATTATATATGTGTATTTATAATATATCAAGTGATATATTTGCTCGTTATAATTGATTAAAACCCTATATATACTATTTACGTTTATTTTCAACTATTTTCTCCATATACAATAAAAGCAGGGCTGAAAACCCTGCCTTACATTCACGTAAATAATATTCTATCTCTTTATGTGATATAATTCTTTAAAAATTGTGGTGGATTTAAGCATTCGCAACCTACATTCACATAAAATTCCAAGTTATACTTATTAGCTAAAATATCCATTTTAGAAAACAATTGTGCCGTATGCTCAAGTTTATCATCAATAATATTAAATACACCATCAACAAAGATGGTATCAATATCATAATCTCTAGAAAGCATACCGCACAAAAATCCATAAAAATCATCATGACTTTTTAAATTGAACTCATTTATTGCTACAAGTCTCATTTTTGTACTTAATTGCAACGTAGCTTTAGTATCATCATCAATATATACTATGTTTCCTTTAACTTTATCAACGGACTGGTTGGCTAATTTAATTAGAGCTTTAGTTTTACCTGAACCCTTTTTACCACAAAATACATGAATCATGTTAAACGCCTCCTATTTTATCTAATATAACCAGATAATTATTAAATAGGTCTACTCGTACACAATATTTTTATACATATTATATATTATTCGTAATATGTTCACAATATTATAGTTTTAAATAAAGTTCTTAATCCCTGGGAAAATCACCTTAAAAGTATTATCATCTTTTGAATCTACAAATATTACCTTACCATATTTTGAAAAATCTTTTTTCATTCGTGCAAATCCTCTTCCTGATTTTATAAATCTTTTTCTATCATCTAATGCTATTAACTTATCATATATCCACATATTTCTTTTTAAATAATTATGAGTATTAATTTCAGTTGAAAATAATAGGTTCCCTGGACTAAATACGCTTACACTGTTATAGCTTACCACTATTTCAATTTCCTTATAAAATATAGTATAATCTCTATAAAGTATTCCGTTTTTTACAGCCTCATACACTGCAGCAATAGGATAATTTACTGGAAATATGTTTTTAAAAAATTCTTCTGTCCTATCTAGCATATCTAATAAATTCCCTTGCACAATTATAACCTCATCAAAGTTATCATTTACCTTATTTACTATCTTTATCATATTATGCGGTAAATAGATACTGTTAATTGAAGAAAATACCAATAATCCCCCTAGTGTTACTACCCTCTTATTATAATCTCTTTCAATAAAAGTTATTCCTGCATTGTCCATAAATCCTAATCTACTGTTATCATTTACTAAAATGCCCTTATTTAAAAAGTATTTATTAATTATATTAAAATCTAAACTACTAATACCACTATTTACAATAGGTATAGTTTCGATATTGAGACTTAAATTTTCTTGTAAACAAGAAATTAATTCTTCTTTTCTCATAGTATCTGTTGTGGAACCTCTCCTAATGTAAAATGCACCATTTTCCCTTAATTGATAGGGCTTCTGACCACCATCATATATAGTTATAATTGCCAATTTTTCGCTTTGATATATTACAAAATCTAGGGATACTGGAATAGGCGGTTCACATCTTGAACTTATAATTTGTTGTAACTGTTCTTCTTTAAAGTCACATACCTTAATACCTATGATTTTTTTCGTTTTATCCTCTACTCCAATAACAAGGTATCCTCTTCCTCCACGGGAGTTGGCTATAGCACATATATCTTTAGCTAATTCTCTTTTACCACTTTCTATTAATATATCAATTCTTTGCTTGAAATCTAATTTTGTACCCTCATCCCTCTTTAACAATATGTTGATTTTTTTGCTATCCATATATTTCACTCCAACCGCGCTATAATGATATATTATGCTTATAGTAGTGCAATGTTTCCAAAGTATTATACCTTACAACAAAAGACGATGGGATACCACCGCCTTTTTTATTAGAAGTTTTTAACAACCCCTGTGTTCATTATTTTCACTTCAACTTCAACTTTTAGCTCAGTTTTTTTAATGATATCATCATTTTTTATCTTTGGATATTTCGCATGAAATTGCTCCGTTATATCAAAAATATCCATATTTAATGCCTTATATTTTGCAAATAGATTATTGCAGGCTTTCAAAATATTTTCTTCTGACTGCTCCTCAATTTTACTGATATTTTCTTTTGTAAGTGTAAATTCTTTTTGAGCCTCTGCTAAATCCACCTTAACTTTAATTTTCTTTTTTAAATGAACAATATTATCATCATAACTGATTTCTGTCTTACTTTTACTTTTTAATATTTCTAATGTTACAAATTTATTAACATCACAGGGATTGGTTATTTCTAAAGTACCACCTAAAATAGTATTCATTAAAAAGTTAAAACCTAACCCTTCATCTTTTTGTAATACGTTAACCATTTTATCGTCTTTAATTACAGCTCCGCCATTTACTTCTAAAGTCCCCTCTAAACTATCTTTTGGGATATCTATTATGGGTACTACATTTACTTTATCTCCAATTTTTCTTTGACTGTAAAACTCATTTAAACTTAGTTTTACAGCTCTTGAAGATGCTCCAATATTTTCTATAAGTTGCACTACAAATAATCCAATGTATTTATCTTCAGGCATATTTAGCTTCATAAGTTCCTCTGGATCTCCTTGATATACTGCAATATGCGGTCTTATAAGGAATTCTTGATCACGATCCATAAAATCCATGAAATTATCAACACCGAATTCTGCAGCCTTTTGAGTAAATATTATGGCACTATTCTGTGTATAGTTTAATTTATAACTAGAGGTAGCATTCATATTTCTGACAGCTTCAAACATTGTTTTTCCTGTTGCTTTAAATAAGATTCTTTGGTCCATTCCTTGAGGTGATGTTCCTCTTACTCCCTTAAAAGCTTCAGCAGATAATATAGGATTACCTGTATTATCTGCATCTATTACTAATGCAGAAATAAATAAAACCTTATTAATATCCTTATAACTGAAACATGATGTCATAGTAACACAATTCATTATTATACATATTATTACTAATATTTTTTTATACTTATTCATTATAATCATCCCTATCAAAAATACTATTTGATATCTTGCTAAGATCTTTTCTATATAATATATCCTTAAATTTAAAGCTTTCTAGTGTACCTAAAGGGAATAAATATGGATATCCACAACTCTCTAGTCCCGCCATATGTGAGATAAAAATAAAAAATCCAATGTAAAATCCTGGTAACCCAAGCACTGAGGAAAACACAATAATAATTATATTCCATATAGATAGAGCCCCATAAAGCTTAGGTACTAAAAAAGAAGAAATAGATGAAAGTGCCACAATTACTACAGTGCTTTGTGAGGCTAAACCTGCTCCCACTGCAGCATCGCCCAAAATTAAAGCTCCAACAATGCTCATTGCCTGGCCTATGAGTTGTGGCAATCTTATTCCTGCCTCCCTAAGTAATTCAAAGAAAAAAGTCATTAGTAGTAGTTCTATAACCGTAGGCAGAGGTACTCCTGCTCTAGCGACTGAGAGTTTTACAGCAATCACCTCTGGAATAAGCGAAAAGTGAAAAGTAGTAATCGCCAAATATACCCCTGACAATAAGGTAGCTAAGAAAAAACTAAACACCCTCATAAGTCTTGATAGATTAGTAAAATACTTATTAGAATAATAATCATCTGGTGTTTGAAAATTATCCACAAAAAAATACGGTGCAGTAATTACAAAGGGTGTTCCATCTACGATTATTGCCACTTTCCCTTCTAAAAGCTTTGATGCTGCCACATCTGGTTTTTCGGTAGTGCCTATTGTGTCAAAGGCTGTGTTCTTATTTTTTAATTCTTCCTCAATGTAATTTGTGTCTAAAATAAACTCTAATTTTATATTGGTCACCTTTTTCCTTATATAATCAACAAGTTTCTTCGGGGCCACACCTTCTATGTAGCATATTACTGCCACAGTATTAGATTTGCTCCCTAAAATTATCGGTTCAAATTTCAAATCCGAATTTTTTATTTTCCGCCTAATCATTGATACATTATCTACAAAAGCCTCCGTGAATCCTTCCCTTGGTCCTTTAATTACATTTTCTGTAGAAGGCTCTCCCACACTCCGCCTCACATATCCCTTGGCCTCACAATAAATTGATTTATTTGCAAAAGAAAATATAAGCACCAAGTCTCCAGATAAAATGTGATCTATAGCCTCCTTATTACTATTAATATCTCCAATGCTATTAGCTGGTAATACTTCTTTTTTTATATACTCTAAATCTACAGTTGTAATTTTATGTTGTATTAGAGGGTTAAATATATATTCACTAATAAATTTAGAATCACATAAATCATCAATAAATACGCCGAATATTATTCCCATATCAGTCTCTATCTCTCTATATTTGATATCGTAGCTATTTTTTAATTTTTCTTTAATATAATCTATATTTATTTTTTCCATTTTAATCACCCAACTTATTATTTGTAATATTTAAGTTTAATATTCTCAAATTGGGAAATAATACAACTATATTGCAAATTTTATTACAATGCAATTTAGAATCAAAACAAGGAGGAGACAAGAAAAAAAAATGGATAAGCTAAATACAAAACATTTAATGTTCATAATTTGGGGAACCTCCATTGTAGCAATGAAAACTTACCCCAATGTATTCATTATAAATGGAGGTAGAGATTCCTGGATTTCCGTCACTATTGCTTCTATTATTTTATTATTTTATTTTATTTATTTGATTTTTGTTTGTAAAAAAGGCAATTGCTATGATATGGACAAAATATACCATAAAGCCTTAGGTAAAACCATGGGAGATATCTTTTTAATTTTATTTATCATAACTTTAATTGTCAGCTTAATAGAGAGTTGCTCTGTAGAATCAAATGCCTTGCACCTAAATCTGCTTTCAGATACTCCTCCTTGGTTTTTTCTCTTGTTTATAATAATACCCGCCGTTTATATTACAAAGAAGGGTACTAGGGCGATAACTATAGTTACTATTTTAGTTATTTGTCTTACTATGATAGCCGGGATAAACCTAGCAATTCTTACAGCTAAATATAAAAAGTTTAGTCACCTACTTCCTATAATGGCGGATGGCGTCACTCCCTCTTTTATTTTATCTATAATAAAGGCCCTTGGATGTTACGGTAGTATAGCTGTTTGTATCCCATTTTTGTCTAGGGTAACTAATAAGTCAAAAATCACAAAACATTGCGTTATTGCAATATTAATAGTAATACAAATGGAGATTTTCGCAAACATAGGCGTTTTAAGTACCTTTGGCGTAGTTAGAGCCTTGGAGATTAACTATCCTAAACTCATACAAACTCAGTTAGTTGATTATTTCGGGTTTATAGAAGGAGGGGAGTTTTATGTAATGCTTCAAATGGTAGGCGGTTGGTTTATAAAATATGTATTAGAGCTAACCGCTATCATGATTTTATTAAAAAAGCTTTCCTTCTCTAATAAATATTGGATATACATTATTACTTTATTTGTATTCATAATCTCCTATTTCATTTCCGCTAAAGTAGTATTGTTATATAAATTTTTAAATCTTTACGTCTATTTTTCTGTAATAGGCTTTATGTTAATACCAACAATAATTTTCACTGTATTTTACTTTAAAAGTAAAAAAAGTGCTAGAAACTAAAAAAAGTATATATTACTATTAATGCATTCACTTCGCTAAGAACTACTAATTTTATTTTTAATTAATCTGCTGCAAAACATAAACTCGCTATCGCAAGATATAAATTCGCTAGCGCTCAAGCATATGTTTTTCTTAACGCATCTTAATTAAAAATAAAATAAGAAGTTCTAAAGCTTGCTTCAATGCATTATACGTAATATATACTTTTTTTTGCGCATAAAATATCTTATATTATCTACTAATTTTGCTTTTTAAAGCTGTTATTAAAGGTAATGCTAAAGCAATACCTCCTACTACTTGAAAAATATTAGTAGGTATATCCTTTAAAGAAATAATTAAGGCTTGTTTAAGTGCAAATCCCTTAGAAATAAATGTTAGTATAATAGCTCCCCCTAAATAATACATCGTAATCATCCAAATCCCTGCTACAACAAAAGCAAAGATATTATTTGAAAATTTATTTCCATTATAATTTTTTCTATAGGCAATTGTTCCAGCAATATACCCCATTGCACCTTTAATAATGAGTGTAAATGGCGCCCACATGGTATATCCATTTAATAAATCAAATAAACACATACCAACAGCAGAAGATATAGCTGCTTTTTTTCTTCCAAATAATATAGCTGATAAAAAAATCATACTATCTCCTAAATGAAGTACACCCATAAACGTAGGTATATGTATAACCGAAGCAGCTATAAACGTAATCGCCGCCATTAGACTAATTTGTACTATGTCAATAGTTTTAATTGATGATATTCTATTTTCCATCTTTATCCCCCCTAAAATTAAATCCTTAATATATCCTTAAGCGTCTTTCTAACATCATTATATACAACATTTATCATTTTTTCAAATGTATGCATACACTTTTCCACAAATATATTGCATATACTTCGCTAAAATAATAAATACTATATATAAGCCACTTTAGTAGATAACGCTACTTTAGTAGATAACGCCACTCTTATGGGTTTTTAATCTTATATTAAATTGTAATTTTAATAAGTGGAGGTGGAAATATGACCTTTTTACGTTGGTTAGGTGGATTTGTAGTGTTATTTTGGTTAATGGGAGTTCTTTTCAGCATAGGTGGAAGTTTAATTAATATCCTGCTAGTAGTTGCTGCGATTGTATTTGTAATTGATGTTCTATCTAGCAGAAAAAGAAACATGTAAAACCCTTCTAAACGTGAAAAAATCTCTTGAAATTAATTCAAGAGATTTTTCTTTTATTTTTTATTTAGTCCTTATCTTTACCAATGTCTGATAAAATCAAGCCTTTATTATGCTCTGTTGCCCAGCTAATACCCCACTCATTTTGGAATACTAATAGGTTTCTGTCCTTAAGGTCTTTAACTATCCTAGCATCACTAGTCAGGTTGAGTTTTTCTTTATCTATATCTATTTTACACTTTTCAATCCATCTTATATGTTTAAATGCTAACCTTTCCATCTTAATATCTACATTATATTCATTTTTAAGTCTGAACTCTAATACTTCAAACTGAAGCACTCCTACAACCCCAACTATGATTTGTTCAATCCCTATATGAAGTTCCTTAAATACTTGGATTGCACCTTCTTGAGCTATTTGTGTAACGCCCTTTATAAATTGCTTTCTCTTCATTGTATCAACAGTTCTCACCCTTGCAAAATGTTCTGGCGCAAAAGTTGGTATTCCTTCGAACTCAAATTTATTTGAAGAAGAACATATGGTGTCTCCTATGCTAAATATACCTGGATCAAAAACTCCAATAATATCTCCTGCATAAGCCGTGTCCACTATTTCTCTCTCTTGTGCTAAAAATTGTTGAGGTTGTGCTAATTTTATTTTATTACCGCCTTGTACATGATAAACATCCATTCCCTTTTCAAACTCTCCAGAACAAATTCTCATAAAAGCCATTCTATCCCTGTGAGCTTTATTCATATTAGCTTGAATTTTAAATACAAACGCAGAAAAATCCTTACTAAAAACATCAATTTTACCTACACTTGAATTTCTTGGTAATGGTGGTGAAGTTAATTGTAAAAAGTTATCTAAAAAAGGTTCAACCCCAAAATTAGTTGAAGCACTTCCAAAGAATACTGGAGTAAGTTCTCCTTTAGCAACTTTTTCTAAATCAAATTCATCACCTGCTACATCTAAAAGCTCCATATCTTCCATAAGCTTTTCATATAATGTTTCACCAATAAGTTCAATTGCCTTTTCATCGTCAATACTGATTTTTGTCTCTTTAGCTTCTATTTGACCATGCTTTCCATCATCAAAAACAATTATTTCCTTTGTGCGTCTGTCGTAAACGCCTTTAAAATCTACACCACACCCTATAGGCCAATTTATTGGGTAAGATCTAATTCCAAATTCATTCTCTATTTCTTCCATAAGTTCAAATATATCTCTAGTTTCTCTATCCATCTTATTAATAAATGTAAAAATAGGTATTTCTCTAATACTACAAACATGAAATAGCTTTCTTGTTTGTGCCTCGACCCCTTTTGCACCATCAATAATCATTACAGCACTATCCGCTGCCATGAGGGTTCTGTAAGTATCTTCACTAAAGTCTTGGTGACCTGGTGTATCAAGTATATTTATACAAAAATCATTATAACCAAATTGCATAACTGAAGACGTAACAGAAATACCTCTTTGTTTCTCTATTTCCATCCAGTCAGAAACTGCATGTTTAGACGCTTTTCTAGCTTTAACTGAACCTGCAAGCCTTATTGCGCCTCCATATAATAATAATTTTTCCGTCAGTGTAGTTTTACCAGCATCCGGATGGGAAATTATAGCAAATGTTCTTCTTTTTTCAATCTCTTTTATGTAATCCGCCAAGGTCATCACGCTCCTTTTATTTTTCACATGCACATATATATTCTTACAACCACTCTCTGAACTACTAGTGATTCTAAATTTCACTTTTCATTTCTCTACCTATCAATTCTAGCTTTAATCAAGAAATCTGTCAACTAAGGTTGTACTACCGCTGGGAACTATGTATTATAGTATGAAGCTTCTTATTACAAGTCCCCCTGGAGAATTTTATACTTTATCTTGGTATAAATCCTATTTTCTTTTGCATTTTCCTTAGTGTCTTATTAGCCACATAGGTAGCTTTTTCCGAACCCTTTTTATAAATTTCCTCTAAATAAGCTTTTTTCCCTATGTATTCCTTAATCTTTATCTGTATAGGTTCAAGTTCCGCAACTATTGCTTCTGCTACATCTTTTTTAAATTGAGCATAACCTAATCCTTCATATTTTTCTTCTATTTCTCCTATAGAAATACCAGTTATAGCCATTAATATAGTCATTAAGTTCTTAACGCCTAATTGTTCGTCGTTATACTTAACAACCCCTAAGCTATCTGTAACTGATCTGTTTACTTTCTTTCTTATAACTTCCGGCGGGTCCATTATTAAAATGAATCCATTAACATTCTCTCCTGATTTAGACATTTTTTTAGTTGGCTCTTGTAGATCCATTACCTTAGCCCCTGATTTACCTATATATGGTTCAGGTATTACAAAGGTATCACTATAGGTTTTATTGAATCTTTCAGCTATATCCCTGGCAATTTCAAGATGCTGAGTTTGATCTTTTCCTACAGGCACTAAATTAGTTTGATATAATAAGATATCTGATGCCATTAGCACCGGATATGTCAATAGTCCTGCCCCTACACTCTCACTGTTTTTAGATTTTTCTTTGTATTGAGTCATTCTGCTTAATTCTCCCATGTAAGTAGAACAAGTTAAAAGCCAAGCAGCTTCACTATGTGCAGATACATGTGATTGAATAAACATAGTATTTTTCTCAGGATCAATACCTGAAGCTATGTAAATAGCCAACATTTCTAAGGTTCTTCTTCTCAAATCCTTTGGTTCTTGCTTTACTGTAATCGCGTGTAAATCCACCACACAAAAATAGCATTCATATTCTTCTTGTAATTTAACCCAATTTTTTATAGCTCCTAAATAATTTCCTAGTGTTAAGTCGCCCGAAGGTTGGATCCCACTAAATATCACCTTTTTATTTTCTTCCAAAATAATCATCTCCTATAATAATAATAATAATAATAATAATAATAATAATAATAATAATAATAATAATAAATGAAAATCATATATTGATCCGAATGCTAATTCTTGTTCATATGCTTTCTACTCAACATCTTATTTTTTCATTATTCTAAATGTGCTAAATACAAAAAAAGCCCTATGGATAAATCCATAGGGCGTATATACACGGTACCACCTAACACTTACAAGCTACATTAAAGCTTCTACTTAAACAGATACACTTGGATATCCTACCTTTATAACGTAAGGCTTACGTCAAGGACTACTGCATTTCATCCCGAGTCTTAGAGATCCATTCAATTTAAACATAGTTATCGTAATTCCACCATCAACGACTCTCTGTGAATCTGTTTTTAAATTTACTTACTTCTCATCAAAGACTATAACATTATAAGCTATTTAAATTATATTATGCCTATTCACTTAAATTGTCAATAATAATTTTAAATTTTATGCTTTCCAAAGTCCATGTAAATTACAGTATTCTCTTACGAATACCACTTTTTCTTCTAACTTAAATTCTGCTTCTGGTTTTTCGCCTGGTTTTAAGTATTTTCTGTACACCTTATTTTCTGTGTGTACTTCAATAAATTCGATATGATGTTCTTCGAGCATTGGGTGCTCAACTGCTCCAACCTTAACCCTAATTCCACCTTCTATTTTTTCAATTACAGGAACATGTTTTTCAACTGCTGCATCCTGAGTATTTTCTACTTTAAGTGTCATTGGTTTTCCACAACATACTAAAGTTCCACCAGCATTATGAACAATTTCAACTATATTACCACATACATCGCATTTGTAAATTTGTCTTAATTCAGTCATTTTTATTCCTCCTTTAAATTTGGAAATTTATAAAATACTTATTATGGTTTTTCAATCTATAACAATTATTTATTGATAGTAATTAGATATATATTATTCTACATTTCTTTGGAAATTACCTCTTTTTTTTTGAATTTTATTTACATATTATTTTATGCTAATTCAATTCATTATATGCACCAGTATGATTTAACGACATTTCAGAAGAAAAGCCTCCCATTTCTATAAGTGGGAGTATAATTCGCCTTCTGAAGTCGTTAATATTTCAGCTCCGCAGGAGATGATTTAACTAATATTACCTTCATTTTTTTCTCTCTTTCGTGGAATACTATATAATACAATATAATATAAAAGGAGGTATGAACATGGCTAAGAACCTTAAGAACCAAACAAAAGTGTATGCACCTCACGAAAGAAATTTTTATGAATTAGAAGAAAAGGAGATAAGATCTTACTCCGAAAACGACTCTACTATGTTACCAAACCCAGTATCTGATCCTATAGTTGCTATGAATATATCCAATGTCGAATTTGACTATACCTATAACGGTGGCCAAGAAATCCCAGATACAGAAGACTAACTTGTTTTAAAGCTATAAAAACAGATGACTTCTTATTAGAAGTCATCTGTTTTTTTAGATTATAACTTCAACTTTATGCACTCCATCAATAAATGGAACCAATCCATCTTCGCATAAATTACCATCAAGCCAAATTCCTTTGTTTCCCTGGCGCTTAACCTCAATCACATATTCGAATTTATCTTTTTTATATATAATCTCATACTGTGGCCATTCCTCTGGCACACAAGGTTCAATGGTAAACCCTTTTCCCGCCTTTAGTTTAAACCCTAAAATTGCCTCTATTCCCGTTCTATACATCCACCCTGAGGTTCCAGTATACCAACTCCACCCTCCGCGTCCTACATGAGGTTCTTTTCCATAAACATCAGCAGTCATTACGTAAGGCTCAGTTTTATATCTTTCACACTGAGGCAGTGTTTTTGTATGATTAATAGGGTTTATCATATTATAGAGCTTTGCCGCCATGTCACCTTTGTAAAGTTTAGCAAAGGCAAGAATTACCCAAGTTGCAGCGTGTGTATATTGTCCACCATTCTCTCTAACTCCCGGCACATAGCCTTTTATATAACCTGGCTCCAAAGTAGATTTATTAAAAGGAGGAGTTAAAAGCAAAATCATTCCATTATCTTCTTTTATTAAATAATGTTCTAATGACTTCATAGCCTCCTCTGCCCTTTCTTTATCTGCAGCTCCTGATATAACTGCCCATGATTGAGATAGGGAATCTATCTTACACTCCTCATTTTGAGATGATCCTAGTGGCGTGCCGTCATCAAAATATGCTCTCCTATACCAATTACCATCCCATGCGTTTTCCTCTAGATTTATCCTTATATATTCTTGCATCTCCTTGTATTTCTGTAATCTTTCATCATCGTTTTTATATGTGCAAGCTTCAAAGAAATCTCCAAGAATATCATATAAGAACCAACCAAGCCATACGCTTTCGCCTTTGCCCTTATTCCCAACGGTACTCATTCCATCATTCCAATCTCCACTACCCATTAGTGGGATTTTATGAGGACCGAATTTAAGGCTTTTATCTATAGCTTTTATGCAATGTTCATATATACTGCCTGTAAAATCTGCCCTTCCTGAAATATTATATCTTTCATCTTCACCGTCTGTTAGTGGCGTATCCATTAAATACTGAGCTTGCTCATCAAGAATATCAAAATCCCCTGTGTTTTTTATATAATCCATAGTGACATAAGGTAGCCATAATAAGTCATCGGAGAATCTTGTTCTTATACCACTATCTACAACCGGATGCCACCAATGTTGCACATCACCTTCAACGAATTGTCTTGAAGCACTGTATAAAATTTGTTTTTTAGTCATACTTGGCTCAATCATGCCTAGTGACATAACATCCTGAAGCTGATCTCTAAAGCCATAAGCTCCACCAGATTGGTAAAAAGCAGTTCTCGACCATAGCCTGCACACTATAGTTTGGTACATTAGCCATCCATTAAGCATTAAGTCCATACTCTTATCCGGCGTCTTAACTTGCAACGTATGAAGTAATTTGTTCCAATATTTCTTTACATTTTCGAGTTCAGTATCCACTCTCTTAAAATCTTCAAATTCGCCAATAGTTTTAGAAATATTTTCTAAATTCTCATTTTCACCAAGCATCGCTACTAATTCAATCTCCATATTAGGTTCTATATGAATTTTTGAAGTAACTGCAAGACATGGATCAAGTCCCGCTCCTACATTGTTTGAAAGTCTTACTCTCTTTAGTACCTCAGGTTCCTCTACACTTCCTCCTCTGCCTAAAAATTCACTTCTACTGCCAGTAAAACTTTGCTGCCCGCCTCCAAATAATCTTAAGAAAGCATTTATTTTCCCAAAATGCTGACTATAACAATTTGTAGCATATATATATTCCTTCTCTTCATTCAAATAAGTAACAATATGCTGAGCAGTATGCTCTCGTACAACCCCCATTACAAGTTCTGCGTAGTAGGTTATACTTATATTTCTTGCTATATCACTATTATTTCTAAGTTTTATTTTGCATAGCTTAACGTTATGCGACCTAGACACAAACATGGTTACTTCACCCATAATTCCAAAAGCTTCATGCTTGAAATTTGAATATCCAAAGCCATGCTCAATTAAGTATTCTCCACCATCCCTTATTGGTTTAGGTGTAATGCTCCACACATTGCCATAAGCATCATCTCGCAAATATATAGCTTCTGAGCATTCATCGCTTACCCAATCATTAGACCAATTAGTAATTTTATTTTCGCGGCTATTAAGGTACCATGTATAAGCTGATCCACATTCTGATACATGGAATCCAAAATCACCATTTGAAATTACATTTATCCAAGGTGCTGGTGTATTATTAAAATCTTTAAGTAGAATAGTATAGTTTTCACTTTCTACATTAAAGCCTCCTAAGTCATTAAAGTACTCTAACGGTTTCATATTAAACTTGCGCTCTTTCCATTTAAATTGATTTTCTACAATCTGTAATAATGGTTGTTTTTCTATTTTCTTTAAATTGTTCTGAATTTGAGATACTAACATTCCCTTGCGGGAATCTATAACTATTCTAGCTATAGCTATTAAAAGCTCTATATCCTCCTCCATAATAGTAGCCTTATTAAGTATAAAGAGCCCTCCAGGTTTATTTTCTTTATCTCTTAAATGACTACTGCATACAAAATCCTTAATATCAGTTTGTAAAGGCTGATCATATGAGGCTTTTTGAATATTTATTATTACCAAATCAACTCTTAACCCTTTAAGGCTTAAGTATTCATGGGCATTTAAAAGTTGACGAACGAGGTCTTTATCTTTGCTCTCACGAACTATAAGTAGAATTATAGGTAAATCTCCTGAAATACCATACCCCCAAAGCGTAAATTGTCCCTTCTTTACATTTTTTATATTTTCTTCTCTTTGTTTAAAAGTGGAATTTAAAAATAATATTTTAGAAGCCATTACTTGGTATAAATTTGCTTGGCTAGATTTTATACCTAGATATTTCATTTCTACCTGAGTTTGGCTCCACGCTAGTTCAAACACCGCATTTACATTGTGAAGTTCACTATATTTCTTAGCTAAACTTATTACTTCCACTTTACTATCAGCTATCGAAGTAGTGAAAGCTATAATGCACGTTTCACCAGGTTTTATATTTACTCTTCTTCTCATACTTACTATAGGGTCAAGCACCGCCCCTACAGTATTGGATAAAATTGAGTCCTGCTTCATTGCTATAGGGTGTATTGTATTTTCACCACGCCCTATGAAACTCTCTCTGCTAGTCTCATATTGAACAGTTCCTACGGTAGTTCCCTCCGTTGCAACAGTTTGCATAATCCAATGTTGATTTTTACCCTTAGCCCTAGGTCTTCTCGTTGCCAGGATGCAGCTAGGATTATCTATATACTCTGTTTTTACAAATAGATTTCCAAAAGCTGGATGGACTATGTCTGCATCATAATGAGCTAGAGTTACTTCTAAATAGCTTGTTATTTCTAAACTTTTACTTACGGTACCATGATTTGTAATGGATAATCTTCTTACCTCTGAGTCATCCTCTGTAGACACAGTGATTTCCGTGCGAGTAGTAATATTACCATCGTCCCTTGTAAATTCAGCTTTGTCTAAGGCGAATGTTACCTCATAACTATTCCCTACCTTTTTACAAGGTTCATAAGCTGCACTGAAGTATTCATGTTCATCCATATCTTTGATATACACGAACATGCCTGTATTGTCTTTAGTGACATCTTCCCTCCATCTATAAATCATAGTTCCATCTCTCATAGCATACCCTGATCCACTATTAGAAATCATTAGCGAATAACTTCCATTAGAAATTAAATGTGTTTCTGGAGTTTCCGTTTTAGCTGTAATATATTTTCTAACTATAATCTTTTGTTTTCCTATAGTAGTTCCTGATATATTAAATTTATATTTTCTATCATATACCACGCTCTTAGAAATTTTCTCTTGAAGCAATAGTTCTGTAGCCTTGACCTTTGGCAAAGTATGAAATCTTTTTTGAAGAATATTGTTTAATAATACATTGTCTATTGCCATTAAGCTCATACCTTCATGATGAATCATGAAGCACTTAATAATAGCCTTAGGTTCCTCCTTTAACATTCTGTTTTTAGTGTAATCTACCGCTTCATAAAAACCATAAGTTCCTTCTAATCCTTCCAAAGCAAGGCTCTTAAGATTATCATAAGATCCTCTAAAATCAGTTTGAAGTGCCATAACAGTAGCGTATGGCGCAATAACCAATTCATCTTCGAGTCCTGACTTGAGTCCTACTCCTGCTACCCCAAATGCCTTGTATTGGTAATTTGAATTTATATCGAAATTATAAAATGCAGATTCAGATATTCCAAAAGGCACCCCTCTTTCATTACAATATTTCTTTTGTGCCCCAATTACAGCTTTATAAGTTTCATCTAGCATTGTTTGTGGATAATTTTTCATTATAAGTAGGGGCATCGTATATTCAAACATGGTACCACTCCAAGAAACTAATCCCTTACTTTTACCCATAAGAGTCATAGACCTACCAAGCTTAAACCAATGTTTTTTAGGAACATCTCCTTTTGCTATGGCTACAAAGCTAGCCTGCCTTGACTCAGAAGCAAGTAAATCGTAATAGCTTTTACCTAGACTATCATTCTCAACGTCATATCCAATTCTAAACAGTTCTCTTTCTTCATCATACAACATTTTAAAATCAGTAGCTTCTGCCATTGAATTTAGTCTTTCTTTTAAGCTCTCAATGCTACTAATAACCACTTGAGCTTTTTCTTTTGTATTTTGTAGTAAATCTTTTAATTTTTCTAAAGATTCATCACTTTTTGACATGCCATTTAACATATTTAATATGTTGGCGGTTTTTTCTGGAATACAATTTATTGCTGTGTTTTCGATTAAGCTTTTTAAACAATTACTAATGTCTATATCAAAGTTCTTTTCATGGATAAAATCAAGCCAAGGGAAAAATTCATTTATTTCCTCTAAGAACCTATCTACATCACCTTTGAGTTTTTTATTCCAATATGGCTCCTTGCCTTTTTGTACTTCCGTAACCCTTGATGCTAAATCTACAAGCACAGTCCTCCAAGAATAAAAATCTGTTTTGTCATTGCCTAAGGTGACAATCACTTCATGATATAATTCTTTCATTTCCTTGGATTCTTCTATTTCTTCACTAGCAAGCCTTATTGTGTCTTGCAAACCCTCCACTTGCACAAGGTTAAATATCGGATTACGCAAATATTCTTCTAGCGATTGAGAAACCAGCCAAAGATAACCAACTAAGTTCCCACTATCCACAGTGGACACATATCTAGGATAGAGTGGAGTTTTAGTTTTAGTATCATACCAATTATAAAAATGGCCTTTATACGTAACCATGTCCTCAATTGAAGTCATAATTTTCTCTATTCTTTGTGTTACTTCCATAATACCTATATACCCCAGATCATAGGCAACTATATTTGACGTTAATTCCATACCCATATTAGTGGGTGAAGTTCTCTGGGCTAATCCATTAGGCGGATCTTCTTGATAATTATCTGGTCCAAGCCAATTATTTTCGTCATTGACAAAATCCTCAAAATACGCCCAAGTTTTCCTACTTAATTTCCTTAAAAAGATCTTTTCTTCAACCATTATATTAAAAGTTTCTAAACTTCTATCGCGACTTATAACATATGCAATTACAGGGCTTAAAAACCAAAGCACACAGGACGGTATACTAAGAAACCCAATACTCAAGCTTGAATTAAATGCTAAAAATAAAATCAAAAGTGAAATTGCACTTTCAATCCACATAAAAGCTATGAAATTTTTAAGTTTTTTCCCTAGTTTCACCTCTACGTCCGCTGCTGTCTGCCACTCTAATAAATTTTTCTTACTTACCATCATTCTATATAATGTTCTAATTATGGCATCCAACATCATATACGCTTGAAAAGGTATAAAACAAATAATCAAAAATATTTGTTCTATAGCCATAGACCCATTTTGAATTTTACCCGATAAACTTATACCTGCAGCAGGAGAAACTACAGCTTCGGATACATCAAAAAGTATAGGTGCTAAAACCGCAACAAATGCTGCAATAACCCATTTATCCGTCCCATCAGGCAATATTCCACCTAATGCAAGTATGAGCAAAATTGTAATGGAGGGTGCGAGTAAGCTCCTCCTTAAATTATCAAATATTTTCCATTTAGATATTTTATTTATTGGCGAATGTTTTGTAAGCCAAGGTAATAATTGCCAATCACCTCTAGTCCATCTGTGTAATCTCATACAACTAGAATTGTAATAAGCTGGGTATCCATCTATGAATTCCACATCAGTAACTAATGCAGTCCTAACATAGCAGCCCTCTAACAAGTCATGGCTTAATACAGTATTTTCAGGTATTTCATCTTTTAACATATAATTAAATACATCTACATTATAAATCCCTTTTCCAGTAAAAATCCCTTCCCCAAATAAATCCTGGTATACATCAGATACAGCAGTAGTATAAATATCTATACCCGTTTCCCCAGAAAATATCTTTGAAAATAGAGTTTTGTTTGCGCTAAGAATAGACACTCCTACTCTCGGTTGCATTAAACCGTAACCTCTATCCACTTTCTTTTTACTATTATTTATGACAGCATTGTTTAGTGGATGAGCCATAGCACCTATAAGTTTTTTTGCAGAGTCCCTTGGAAGCTTCGTGTCCGCATCTAATGTAATAACATATTTAACCTTTCTAATGTTCAGAGGATTGCTGCTTATTACATCGTAACTAGTATTCTCGTTACCTCTTAAAAACTCATTAAACTCCATAAGCTTTCCGCGTTTTCGTTCAAATCCAATCCACTTGTTTTCTTTTTCATTGTACTGTCTATGTCTATTTAGAAAGAAAAATATCTTTTTATCAGGCTTGCAATACTTTTTATTTAAACTTTCTATGGCTAAAAGCCCAACATTAACTATTGACTTATCTTCTACTTCCTCCTCAGTATCACTATCTTTAAAGTCCCCCAGTAATGCAAAAAACAAATTTTCCTGAGCATTGGCTAAATAGTATACTTCTAAATCATTTATTAATTCGACTACCCTACTAGGATTATTTAATAGTGTTGGAATTACTACAACCGTACTATATCTTTCTGGTATTACTTCTTTGAAATCCATTTTAGGAATAAAAGAAGGAGTACTCAGAACACTCACACTCCAATTGAAAATCGATATTACTATTTCGCTACAGGGTACTAATATAACAATTATGGCAAGACAATATCTCCATAAATCTTTATTACTATCATTTAATAAGCTACTCGCAATAATTAGACATATTATTAACGTTGTAAATATAATAATAGTGCCTATATAAAAATTTTCTACATTCTTCTTTATGCTGTTTTTGAGCCTCTCTATACCAGTATTCTCATATCCTATTTTTTGCTTTAATTTATTTAGTCCCTTATCTATCAAATAATATCCAACATGTTGTTCATAGGTATTATTCTCTGAAAATTCACTTTCTTCGCAACATTCAATAGCTTTTTTTGCTATATATGATTCTGGAAGCTTTATATTTTTAGATATTTTTTCTATTTCGTGTCTATACTTATCTCTAGATTGAAAATCCATTTCTCTATAAATATGTGAAGGATCTTCTCTCAAAATACCCTCTACAGCACTTAGCTTTTCAAAATAATTTTCCCAATTTAAACCTTCAATAACCCTTATACTATTAATTGAATTTGCCATAGATATTTCAAAATTAGCTTCCATTTGATGCTCTAATACTATAATTTCTTCTAGGCTTGTTTCCTGCGCTCCAAGCCTTTCATCTATAAAATCATAAACCTCTTTAGAATCAATACCATTATCTCTTAACAATTTCAATAATCTTTCTGTAAAATGAGAATTGAATGTAAATTTTTCATTTTCTAATAAATATATCTCTTTGACAATTTTATCTTCATTAAAAGCATTGATTAACCGCTCTGCAACTTTTTCTGCTTCTTTTTTATCTTGCTTCGCTTTAACAATTTTTTCAGTTATCCTACTAATATTTTGAATTAATGCTATTCTTAACATTATAGGAATAGCCCAAAGTTCACCAGACGTCAGTACAGCACTCCTTTGATAGGCCCTAATAAAATTTTCAATAACTGTTTCATCCATCCTACCGTCGGTGTGAGATGCTATTTCTATAGCAATATGATAAACTCTTGGATAGCCCTTCATGAAACCTTTGTATATCACCGGTAAGTCTTTATAATAATTTTGTGGCATGTTATATTTTATACTCTTATACTCCTTCTCTACCAAGTAAAGATTATCCAAAAGCCATTCAGAAGCAGGCAATACATCTTTTTTATTTTTTTCTTCTTTATCCATGCTATCATAGCCATTTAAAATCTTTTCATAACTTCTATCTAAATTACTAATAAGCTTTTTCTTACAATTAGTATTTTTCACATCAGCATAATGACGTGCCATTTCGAAAGCATGTTTCTCTAAATCTTCTCTATTCACATTTATGGTTGGAACATCTTTTAGTAAATTTTCCTCTTCATAATAATTCAGATTTTTTCTTATCACTATGTAGATTAAAATACTTATTACGGCTATTGCCCCTAATGTAGCATATGGCATTATAAACACCCTTTCAACACTTTTTGTTAATAATATTTGTAAAGTTTTAGACCTAGTTGAAATTATTATCTCCAACTAATTGTTTAATTATTAGTAAAAACAACAAAAAAACTCACAATGAAACATTGTGAGTTCTTCTTGAATGTGCTTAAGTTATCTTTTTATTAAATTTTATAAAATTCTTCAAATGATTTCGTAACATAAGTCTGGTCTATTACTCCGCCTAGTTCTCTTATAGAATGCATAGCTAGAGTTGGACTTCCTATATCTACCGAGCGTATATTTAAATGAGTTGAAGATATTGGTCCTATAGTTGACCCACCACGTGCATCAGAACGATTAACAAATTTTTGCACCGGCACCCCTGCTTTTTCACAAACTAATTCATAAACTGCATCAGAGTTACTATCAGTTGTGTAGTTTTGATTAGCATTAATTTTTATAACTGGGCCTTTGTTCATATAAGGCTTATTTGTTGGGTCATTCTTTTCTGGACTATTAGGATGAACAGCATGTGCATTATCCGCTGATATCATAAAAGATTTAGAAATTGATCTTAAAAAATCCTCACGATTTTTATCTAAAGATATTGTAATACGCTCTAATATATTAACTAGCATATTTGAGTCCGCACCTTGCTTTGTTGAGCTTCCTACTTCTTCATTATCAAAACAAACCATTACATTTGTTGCCTCTGCGGCTGGCGCTATAGCTAGTGCTCTTATTCCTGCATGTACCATAGCTAAATCATCTAATCTTGAGCTTGATATAAATTCATTGTTTAACCCGATAATTGAACCCTTTTCGTATTCATAAAGGAATAAATCAAAATCTATAATTTGTTTATGATCTACAGATAATTCCTTTGCAATGGCACTCATAAGATAATTATCTTTTTCTAATTCGGTGCTCACCATTGAAAGTAGTGGCAATGTATCCTTTTGCTTATTTAGTTCAATTCCAGTGTTTATTTCTCTATTCATATGAATAGCTAAATTAGGAATTATCATTATAGGCTTTTTAATATTTACTAACTTAGTTTCTGGATATAGAATATTTTTGTCTCGCAAAGTTACCCGTCCAGCTATTGCAAGAGGCCTATCCATCCAAGTATTTAATATAGGTCCGCCATAAACCTCTGTGTTTAATCTTACATACGTATTATCTACTACCATTTCTGGTGCTGGTTTAATTCTAAATGTAGGTGAATCTGTATGAGCTCCAATAATTTTAAAGCCATTTTCTTCGATTTCTCCCTTTCCAACTACAAACGCAATTAGTGCGGAGTCATTTTTAGTCACAAAATATTTCCCGCTTTTTTTAAGGTTCCACTTTTCTTCTTCTTTAATTTCTACAAAGCCTTCTTTACATAAATCTTCTTTAACCTTTGCTACAGCATGATAAGATGTTGGACTATCATAAATAAAATCAATAAGATTTTGGGCAAATTCTAATTCCTTATTCATATATATTCCTCCAATGAGTGTTAAAGCACATAGTTACTTTGCTTATCCCCTTCTCTATTATAACAAGTTTTATAATAAAATTTCTATAAAATCCAAATAAATGCTATAATTAATTATCGAATATATGTTTAAAATTAACTTTTTAAATTATACTATATAGTATAGTCGGAAAACAATAATTAACAATTTCCATATTTAAGTATTAAAAGTGCTTATTTGAATGAAAAGTTATATTTGAATTAATTACGGACATGACAAAAAGACTTTTTTATACACTATTTTAAAAAAGCCGTAGGCTGGTTATTGAATTGAAATTTATTTTAAATTACGCAGCTATATTTTTAAGAGTTGGGAAAATATCGGCAAGGGCTATTAATCTTTCTGATGCCCAAGCATCTATGAAACAGCAAAATGCACCAAGAAATACCCTTGTTATTCTACACCCAACAGAATAAATAATTGCATCTTCAGCATGAAAATTGTTATTTATTCTATCCCAACATCTTTCAGTAGTTGAACGTCTTTTATAAAGAGATTTCCATTGTTTTGAACCTCTTAATATTGGAGTGAAATACCTTGGGTTGTCTAATGTTTTAGTGTAATAAGATTTATTGCTTTTCATAGGACATTTTTCACAGTTTTCACATTGAACTGGGAATAACCATTTATGTCTATATTGTTTACTAATAATTCCCCAATTACGAAGCTGATGTCCACAAACAGTTCCGTGTGGAATAGCATTCTTATCAAGTTTAACAAATTCACTATTTGATGAAGGTTTTGAAGAACGTGAATTTAAATCAATAATAGGATTTATTCCATAATGCATGCATAAAAGATAAAAAGCATTAGCATCATAAGCAGAATCTAAGGCTACAGAATGAAATTTAATTTCAGGATATAAATCCACAAGTTCTTTAAGTGCATAAACGCCAGTAACAGCATCATGGCGTGCCGCGCTAACAAATTTAATATGGATAGGTAGGCTGTAAAAGCTATCACAGGCAGTAAATCCGTGATAGGTATGACCATAGTAATAATGTTCATTAAAGCTATCCCAACCCCAGCTAGCACTGGGGTCGGTAAACTTTCGATAACAGTCACAATGTTCTCCTGGTTTAAGTTTGCAATCACAAACTTTTTTACCGTAAGGCGAAGCCTGTGTTGGCATACAGGTTCCGTCGCCAGCAATATTTAGTTTAGAAGGATCGCCCAAAATACCCATTGATAAAGAAGGAATAACAAATAATTCTTTAAGTATGTTGTTCATTTTGGATTCGCTTCTGTCAAGGAGCTTTGAATTATCATATTTTAAGATTCTTTTAACTAAACGGTCAACTACACCAGACTTGGAGTTATTCATCTTTTGGTTTTTCTTTTGTTTTTTACGTGGTTTACGTTTAATTTTACGCAGTTTGGATTTATTAAGGATCTTATCCTTATGAATCAGCCTATCCATAAAATCATAAAAAGTACCTACACCAGGAATTCGGTCAACATGTATGCCTTCGGCTTTAGAGTCTGAATAGCAAGCGGGTATAAAGCCAGATAAAATTGAATAGAAAGGGTCTGAACGTAATGTTTTTACCCAAGATGATATACTAGTTTCTTTACAATAAGCCATGATAATAAGTGACCTGAGTAATGCTACCGCATCTTTGGGCGGAGCCCCTTGATTAGATTTAGAGTAAGTACTTTCTATTAGAGGGACAATTCCGGTTAGGTCGGTAGACCAGATTTTAGTTATTTGTGAACTACGCTCAAACAAAGTGATTTGTTGATTGGTTTGAATATAGAATTTTTCTAAAAATGTTTCAAGAAAATATTGATATTGAGAATGAGAAACCTTAACAGTTAACATAAAAACACTCCTCGCAAATGAAATAATGTAAAAAAATATACATATTTAATTTTGCGAATTTTTACTAGCTGTCAAGTCTTATTTCACAATGTTTAAGTAAAAAAGATTAAAAGTAATACGAATAGCTTAAATTTTCTAGGTTATTCGTACAATATGAGGCACCACGAATTTTTGAGGTGAAGTTGATTTTTGAGCAAAATGAATCAAGAGTTAGCAGTACCTTAAGAGTTTCCGAGAGTGCACACTATATAATCAGAGGTGAAAAATATGTTATCAAAATTTTTAATTTCAAAATTCGTAAAAAATTCGGAGGATGTTAATAATAAAAAAGTAAGAGAAGCTTATGGTTACCTAGGCGGCTTAGTTGGAATTATAGTGAACTTAGTTCTTTTTACTACAAAACTAATTATAGGAATAATATCAAATAGTATAGCAATTACTGCAGATGCCTTTAATAATCTTTCAGACGTTGCTTCTTCTGTCATTACAATTCTAGGTTTTAAACTAGCTAGTAAGCCACCAGACAAGGAGCATCCATTTGGTCACGGAAGGCTTGAATATATTTCCGGCCTTATAGTTTCCTTTTTAGTAATACTAGTAGGTTTTGAATTTATTAAAACCTCTTTTGATAGAGTAATTCATCCCTCAAAAGTAATATTCAAACTTATACCCTTTGTATTAATATTAGCCTCTATAGGATTTAAACTTTGGATTAGTGGATTTAATAAGACCATGGGCAAGGCTATAAAATCTTCAGCCCTTGAAGCTTCTTCAACTGATGCATTAAGTGATGTTGTTAGTTCAAGCTGCGTCGCACTATCACTACTTCTGTCTATTTGGATTGACTTTCCCATAGATGGATACATAGGAATCCTTGTATCCTTTATCATAATATATGCTGGCTACAAGCTTATTCGCGAAACTATGAACCCGCTTCTTGGTGAGGCTCCTGATAAGGATTTAGTAAACGGCCTTAAGGAAAGGTTACTAACCTATGATCATATTACCGGTGCCCATGATCTAGTTATCCATAACTATGGTCCAGGTAGATGTATGGGTTCTATCCACGCTGAAGTTCCCTGTGATATATCTATAGTTAAAATTCACGAGATTATCGACACAGCTGAAAAAGAAATTTCTGAAGAATTTAACCTATATCTAGTTATTCATATGGACCCTATAAATACAGATGATGAAGATGTTAATGCCTCTCGTTTGGAACTATTAGATGTATTAAAGTCTTTTTCTATAATAAAATCAATTCATGACTTTAGAGTTGTAGGCGAAGGCGAACATAAAAATCTTATTTTTGATGCTGTAATTGATTTTAACCCAAGCTTTACAGATGTTGATGGACTTAACCTAGAAGATGAAATCAATAAAGAACTAAAAAAATGCTACCCAAATTATAATGCCATAATGACTCTAGATAGAGATTATTTAGGAGTCCAATAAATTCAAAAAAGTATATATTACTACGGATGCATTTTACGTAATATATACTTTTTTTGATCACCGACAATTCTTCCAAAACCAATTAACTTATCATCATCTCACAAAGAAACAATAAACAATGAATGTTTCAAGGCAATCTCTGTTTTTAATAAATCTTTTGTTCCCATTATTTTTAAACTTACACCCCACAATAACTGATGGTATAAAAAATAATAAAGAATAGAATGCTGTATAATGTGTTCCACTATTACCATTAGACCATGGGATTAATCCTATAAAATTTAATATATTGTCTCCATTACTACTTATTTTTAAATTTTAGCGATATTACATATTTAACTACCTAATATAAAATACTAAGAAAAGTAATAAAAATTGTAAAATACAATCAGATAATTCTAAATTAAAAGCTTTAACTTCACACAAAACTCACAATCATACTTTACAATTAACGGAAGAGGTGTATATATGAATGAAAAAATACTTGTAATTGAAGACGATTTAGATATACAAGAAATCATACGTGAATTTTTGTGCGCAAGTGGATATGTTGTTGAAGTAGCTGAAGATGGATTAAAAGGTATCGATATATTTAATTCAAGTAAGTTTGATTTAGTGCTTCTAGATATAATGCTTCCTAAGATTGATGGCTTTGTTGTATGTGAAATTATTAGAAAAACATCTAAAATTCCAATTATAATGCTAACTGCTTTAGAAGAGGAAGAAGATCAAATAAAAGGTTTCGAATTAGAGATAGATGATTATATAACCAAACGTGCGACACGTTGCAATATTAAAAATATTGCCTAGATAGCAAATCTATCTAAGAACTAATAACTTGAAAAGTCAAATGAGAGGGTAACGCCTCGAAGGGCTTTCTCTGATACTCCGAATAGCATCTTTACTAAGAAGAGTGAAGTTGTTATAAGCTCGGTGAAGTCGGCTGAGAGTACACCCTAATGACTTCGTAAGAAGTTATGGAAAAGCGAACCAGAGGTGGTCGAGTGTATGATAGGTCGGGAGTCCATAAAATACCTATGGTAAGAATGTCTAAATATAAGAGACTGACAAAGTTCCGAATGTAAGGTTCTAAATGATGAGGGGGTAGAAATACTTCAACTACCTAAGTTGTAGTGTCTGTGAGGATGAGTAAGATTGTTTGGTATGAAAATCCTTATACTGTTACAGGCAGTATGTTACAGACAGGACTAGAGGAGCTACCTAAGGGTATATGTAAGGATAAAGTTATTGGAACGTGGTAAGCTGGTAACATGGAGGACTTATTTTCTATGAAGTGGTAGCAAGGAAAGACGATAGTTATAACTTGCTTTAATATCAGTGAAAGTAGTGGCACAGTACCGTTGAAGTTAACGAAAGTTAGTGGAGGGACAGCCACAAGTTAATATTTAAGAAAAGATATATTACGTAAGTCCATTAGGTTCGAGTAAGACTAAGAGAAGCATAAACCTTAAACCAAGAATTTAAAGGAATGAATGCTGACTAATGACAACAAGACAGATGAAGTATAAGAAAAATCAGAAACTAAGAAATAATGAGTATTATAATACTCAAGCAATACAAGATAATTTATATAAGCTTAGTAAAGAGGGAAAAGAATTTAAAAATCTAGTACCACTAATACTGAAAAAAGAGAACATTTTATTAGCCTACAGAAATATTAAAAAGAATAAAGGGAGTAAAACACCAGGAATAAATTCAAACACAATTATAGATATAGCTAAAAAAGACATTGAAACTATAATTGAGTATGTTAGAAACAGATTAGAACAGTTTACACCACATAAAGTAAGGCGAAAAGAAATTCCAAAGCTAGGCGGAGGAATAAGACCTCTAGGTATTCCAACTATAGAAGATAGGCATCTGCAACAATGTATAAAACAAGTATTAGAGCCTATATGCGAAGCAAAGTTCTATACTCACAGTTATGGTTTTAGACCAAATAGAAGTACGAAACACGCCATAGCTAGATGTATGTTTCTTACTAACAGAGCTGGGTTACATTATGCAGTTGATATTGATATAAAGGGTTTCTTTGATAACGTAGACCATAATAAATTATTAAAGCAATTATGGTCACTTGGGATAAAAGATAAAGAACTTCTTAAATTAATATCTAAAATCCTTAAAGCTGAAATAGATGGCATAGGAATTCCTAACAAAGGTACTCCGCAAGGAGGGGTAATTTCACCGTTACTTTCTAATGTGGTATTAAATGAACTAGACTGGTGGATGTGTAATCAATGGGAGTATTTTCAGACCTATTATAGATACTCAGATAATAGCAATAAAATACGTGCATTGAAGAATACCAACTTAAAGGAAATGTATATCGTTAGATACGCAGATGACTTTAAAATTTTCTGTAGAAATGCTAAAACTGCACAAAAGGTATTTGTGGCAGTAAAGCAATGGCTTAAAGAAAGACTTAACCTAGATATTAGTCCTGAAAAATCAAAGGTTGTGAATTTAAGAAAGAACTACTCTGATTTTCTAGGATTTAAATTAAAAGTTAGGGTTAATAGAAACAAAAGAATTGCTAAAACTCATGTTAGTGACAAAGCAAGTGCTAGAATAATAAAAACATTTAAAAAAATGGTTAAAGACATAAGAAAAAACCCCTCTGGCCAAGCAGTAAATAAATTAAATAGTAAAATACTAGGGTGGCATAACTATTACAATGTAGCAACAAATGTTAGCTTAGATTTTAGTGAAATATCTTTCTTAGTTAAAAAGAACCTATATAATGGCACAAGAAGTATACGAGGTAGTCCAAATATAATAAGTAAAGCCTATAAAAAAAATTATAGTAGATATAACTGTAAAACAATAACTATTGCAGGGATAACAATCTTTCCCTTACATGGAGTTAAGCTTAAGTATGCAAAGAATTTTTCACCCAAAACATGCAATTACACTGAAGAAGGTAGAAGTATAATCCATGAAAAGCTGAAAAAAGACCATGGCGAAGCCATTAAGTTCTTGATGGATAACAATGTAATCAATGAAACCCTAGAATATAACGATAATAGAATATCCTTATATATAGGGCAGAATGGGAAATGTGGAGTGTCGGGAGCAACATTAAAGAAAATTAGTATGGTTGCTCATCGTAGAATTCCTAAAAACAAAGGTGGAAAAGACAACTACAATAACTTAACATATGTAAATAGATACGTTCATGAGCTAATTCATGAAGAAAAAGAAGAGGCAATAGAAAGACTTAAAAATAAGATAAAGCTTGATAGCATAGGTTTGGTTAAAATTAATATACTTCGTAAACTTGTTGGAAATTACGTGATATAAATAAGTAATAAATATTGATGGAACGCAGTGTGCGGTGAAAGTCGCAAGCACTGTGTGGAGGAGGGGAAAAGGCGGAGATAACTTCAAAGTCTTACCTATTCCTATCTTTTTCAGTTAATCTTTTAATTAAAAGAGTGGAAGCGGTAATTAGAAGAATAAATGCTCAAGACGAAGAGTTAAAACTTAGCTTCGAAGATATTCTAATTGATACTACATGCTTTAAGGTTTGGGTTGGTGGAAAAGATATAGAACTTACATCTAAAGAATTTGAAATTCTAAAGATATTCATTGAAAATAAAGGTAGAATTTTAACAAGAGAGATAATATTAAATCAGCTTTGGGGATATGACTTTTATGGCGATGCTAGAGTTATTGATACTCATATTAAAAACCTAAGGTGCAAGCTAAAGATTGATTATATTAAGACGATTAGAGGTGTTGGCTATAAACTTGAAAAATAAAATGAAAAAAAGTATTACTTTTAAAATTTTTACAATCACATCTATATTGCTAATAGTATCAGCCATATGCATATATTTAATAATATACTTTATGTTACCAATTTATTATTATAATTATAAACAAAACAATGTAGAAACTGGACTAACGAAATTAACTAGTACTGTACAAAGCCTTTCAATGGAAGAAGCAAAGAAATATTTTGAAGAATTTAATTTAAAATATACTGTTAACTTGAATATACAAGATATGAAAGGGAATATAATATATACATCTTTAAATTTTATATCGATTGATATGTCTCAAGATACTGCTATACCAAAAGACTCCTTACCACTTTCAAACAAAGCATTAGTGCGAGGTAGTATAAATTCAAATTCAAGCACTAATGAAAATCTTATCAGTATTATTTCAAAACAGATAAAATTTTCAGAAGATAATGAAAGCTACACTATAAATGTTATCATTCCCTTGCAGCCCATAGATGAAGCTTCAAAGGTTTTATTAAATTTAGTGCCCTTAATTGGAATTGTAGTCATTATTATATCAGTGGTAGGTTCCTTTATATATTCAAAGAAAATTACTAAGCCCTTAGTTGAAATAAATAAGAATGCTATACAGTTGGCAGCTTTAGATTTTGAAAAAAGCTGTGAGGTAAATAGTGAGGATGAAATAGGAGAAATTGCATTAAGCTTAAATGAATTAGCATCCAATTTGCAGCATACAATGGGTGAACTTAAAAATACTAATTTAAAGCTTTTGGATGATATTGAAAAAGAAAGGGAAATTGAAAGGAAAAGAAGAGAATTTACTGCTACAATTTCACATGAATTAAAAACTCCTATTACAATAATAAAAGGTCAACTTGAAGGTATGCTTGGAAATATAGGAATTTATAAGGATAGAGATAAATATATGAATAGATCCTTAGTAGTTTTGGATGATATGGAATCAATGGTTAGAGAAATACTTGAAATATCAAAATTAGAAACTCATGGGTTTAAACCACAATACACTGAAATAAATCTATCCTATCTAGTTAACAATTGTCTTGAAAAACTCAGCTATCTTATAAGTCAAAAGGATATAAGTTTAAATTCAAAAATAGCTGAAGAACTATATATTCAGGGAGATGAAAAACTAATTAAAAAGGCCATAGCTAATATTATTAATAACTCCAGCACACATACAGAAAGAAATGAGAAGGTTCTTATAAATTTGTATGAGGATAATTATCTAATAGTATTAACTGTTGAAAATGAAGGTGTACATATAGACGAAGAGGAATTTGAAAAGATCTTTAACCCTTTTTATCGTATAGAAAAATCTCGAAACAGGAGTACTGGTGGTAGTGGGTTAGGGTTATATATAGTAAAAAAGATACTAGAGGCCCATGCTTTAGAATATAAAATTACTAATACTCAGTCAGGAGTTTGTTTTAAAATTATTTTTAACAGAAGCAATTAAGCTTCTGTTTTTTTGTGCCCTGCATATTAGTACCAAGTTATGAGTTTCACCTACTTGATTCATGTTAAAAACATCTTAACTTCACCTTAACTACATAATTAAAAACTATAATAACATAAGAAAGATAAGAAAAAGAAGGAGGGTAACAAATGAATTTTATTAAAAGATCAATACTAAGTGTTACTAAAAGGAAAAGTAAAACTGTACTATTAATTCTGATGTTTTGTGTTATAGCTAATATGGTGCTAGCTGGATTAGCTGTACAATCAGCTACTTCTAAAGTTGGTGATCTTGCTAGACAAAAACTTGGAGGGTCTGTATCTATTGCCCCTGATTATCAAAAGCTAAATCGTGGAAAAGCAGCAGATGATCTACCTAAGCTAAATATGGAGGATATAGATAAACTAAAATCCTTAGAGCATGTTAAATCATATAATTATTTACGGTCAACAAATGCTATGGCAGACAACTTTAAACCCGTTAAAACGAAAAAAGATGACAGTAATGATAGTGAAATGAATCAGGCATTGCCTGAAGGTACGTCTATTCCTGATTTATCAGTGGAAGGTACCTTATATTCAAATCTTCATCCTGATTTTACTGAAAGAAAAAGTAAATTGGTTGAAGGACGAAATTTAACAAGTAGCGATGAAGGAAAAAATGTAACAATGATAAATAAAAAACTAGCAGATGCAAATAATTTAAAGCTTGGAGATAAAATAAAAATAAAAGCTGAACACGGAGAAGAAACTTTAGACTTAGAAATTGTAGGATTATATACAGCTGAAGAAACTAAATCTGATCCTATGATGGATGGTGTGATGGCTAAATATACTTTTTGGAATCCTTCTAATAAAATATATACACCTGTTTCTGTAGCATCCTTAGGTGATTCTTCATCTAAAGGTACTATTCAAAAAGCTACTTATTTCTTGGATGATCCTATAAACATTGAAAATTTTAAAACAGATATAAAAAATTCCGGTATAGCACTAGATGATTTCAAAATAGATGCACAAGATGAGCTGTATAAAAAGCTGATGGCACCTATTGAAAGTGTTGGATCATTTTCAAAAACCATAGTTATTATAGTCGCCATTGCTGGTACAGTAATTTTATCACTTTTAATAAATTTATCACTTAAAGACAGAAGATATGAAATTGGTGTATTGATGTCTCTAGGAGAAAGTAGATTTAGAATTATTGGTCAATTATTATTAGAACTAATAATTGTTGCCACCATAGCTTTTAGTATAGCTACATTCACCGGCAATAAGGTATCGCAGAAAGTAGGTAATACTTTATTACAAAATGAAATAAAAGCAAATGAAAAGGAAAAAACAGAATCACAATCAGGAGTTATGACGGTAGGTAATTCACCAGTGTTTGATGCTGAGGCTATAGACAAAATGGATGTTAGCGTGAGTTCAAAGGATTTACAAAAATTATATCTAATGGGATTCATTATAGTGATTTTAGCAACATCAGGTTCAGCTGTTTCAGTACTTCGATTTAATCCAAAAACCATATTATCTAGAAATGATTAAGGAGGCTTTATAAAAATGAATACAATATTAGAATTTAAAAATGTGAGTTATCATTATCAGGATGGTTCAAAAAAAACAACGGTTTTAAAGCAAATAGGTTTTAAGTTCGAAAAAGGAATTTTTTACACAATACTTGGCTCCTCTGGTTCAGGAAAAACTACATTTCTTGCTTTAGCTAGTGGTTTAGATACATCTAAAGCTGGAGAGATATTATATGAAAAAAAGAATATAACAAATATAGGGCTTACTAATTATAGAAATAAATATATTGGTATAGTATTTCAATCCTACAATTTAATACCTTATATGTCAGCTCTACAGAATGTTTTAACAGCAATCGAAATAACAAAGAACAAAATAGAAAATAAAAAACAAAAAGCTTATGATTTACTAGAAAAGATGGGCTTAACAAAAGATGAAGCCCATAGAAACGTATTAAAGCTAAGTGGTGGACAGCAGCAGAGAGTAGCAATAGCACGCGCTCTTTCCTCAGAAGGAGATTTGATAATTGCAGATGAACCAACTGGAAATCTTGATGCTGATATCGCAAGTGATATAGTAACTATATTTAAATCACTTGCTCATAAAGAAAATAAGTGTGTTATAGTAGTTACGCACTCTAGTGAAGTAGCCTCTCAGTCAGACGTTATACTTAGACTTAAAGGTGGTGTGTTAGTTAAAGCTTAAATTTTATTAGAGAATCCTTTTATGTGAAATACTCCCCACCTATGAAGATTAAATCATCTCCTGCGGAGCTTCACCGCTTCGCATGCAGCGAGTTTCTTTTTTCTTGTATATTCTATGGCCTGCCTTATTTCAATGGATGCAGGAGTGGGAATTGGTCCTTTACTAATGGGAATTATAATACCTATAGTTGGTTTTCGTAGAATGTATATGACACTAGCTGCTATTGTGTTTTTGTCTATCTTTTTATACTATTTTATATACGGAAAAAAATCAGCATCTATACAACAGTCTTCAATTGGAAATCAAGAAATAAAACTAGATAATATAAATGAATTAATTTAACGACATTTCAGAAGGAAAGTAGCCTACCTCTATAATGGGTATGAAGAACATAGCTGTAACCAGAAGCAATAGGAAAGACTCAAATTTTATTTTGGGTCAGTAATTCTAAACTCTCAGTTTTTCGATTTAGGATTACCGGGCTAAAATATCTGTCAAGAATTTGTGTAGCTCTTTTATCTGTCCTTTAAGTCGTTCCATTTCCTATATTCACGATTTTAACCTTTTCATTTACTATATAATTTAAATCGCTAAATCATAATGCTTTTCTTTATTACACATAAAAATACCCTACCGGGTAGACTTTTTTAAATCGTCTACCCTATAGGGTACATTATAAATAATCAGAACTTTTTATTTTTATCTGAATTTAATTTATTTATTGTAAAGCACTAAAGAAGTTTGAGCAGGAACTACGACAGAATCACCCTTAAACTTTCTAAGAGTTTTTACTCCTGCTTTTTCTCCATCAACAACAATATTCCACTTAGCATTTTTAGGTAGCTTTATTGTTGTTTTAGTTTTATTTGCATTAAAAGCCACTATAATGCTACTCCATTTATCTTTGTTTTCATTATCTGTAATAGAGTATGCTACAACATTAGCTGCAGTGTCTATAAATTTTAGTTTTTTCGTAATCATATTAGCAGAATCCATACTAAATGCTGGATGAGCTTTCTTAAGTTCAATTAACCCTTTTACATAATTTACAGTATCTTTATTATCAGACATTCTATTCCAATCAAGTAAATTTACACTGTCATCTGCATTATATGAGTTTGAATTTCCACCCTTTGTTCTTAAAAATTCTTGACCTGCCTGGAAGAAGGGAATTCCTTGGGAAGTAAAAATAATACTGTTTGCTAATCTATCCATTTTTAATCTTGTAGCATCTGTATCATTAGGATTAGTTAGAAGAAGTTTATCCCACAATGTGTTATTGTCATGAGCTTCTACATAATTAACGGATTGTAATGGATTAACCTTTCCCCAAGTGTTTATAGCCGTTGAAAAATAAGTTGCACCTACGATACCTTTTTTAATATCTAATTCTGCTCCAGTTTTTCCATTAACGAAGCCTGCTCCTGTTGCATCAAATACACTACCTTTTATTCCATCTCTTATGGTATCATTGAAAAAACTTATATTTGCTAATTTATCTGCATTTTTCTGATCCGATTTATCTTCTGGTTTCAAAGTTGCACCCATGTCCCAACCTTCTCCAATAACTACGATACTTGGATCAATAGAATTTAAGGCTGCTCTTACCTCATTCATTGTTCGTGTATCAGTAAGACCCATAAGGTCAAATCTGAAACCATCTAAATTATATTCCTTAGTCCAATAAACTACAGAGTCCACAATAAACTTTCTTGCCATGGAATTTTCTGAAGCTATAGCATTCCCACATCCACTTTCATTAGCAAGAGTGCCATCATTATTATATCTAAAATAGTAACCAGGTACTATTTTATTAAAATTTGAGTCTTCAGCACTATACATATGGTTATAAACCACATCCATAGTTACTCTTAATCGTTTATCATGTAGGGCTTGAACAGCTTCCTTTAATTCCTTAACTCTTACATTAGGATTATAGGGATCTGTTGAATAACTACCTTCTGGAGTATTGTAATTTTTAGGATCATATCCCCAATTGTACTGTGGTGCTGAAGAGGTCTCATCCACACTTGCATAATCAAATATAGGCATAAGCTGCACATGTGTTACCCCTAGATTCTTTATGTAGTCAATTCCAGTTTTTGAACCATCAGGTGTTTTTGTGCCTGTTTCAGTAAGTCCTAAGAATTTTCCCTTGTTTTTGATACCACTACTTGTATCAATAGAAAAATCTCTAACATGGGTTTCGTATATTATTGCATCATTTAATTTCGTAAACTTAGGTTTTGTGTTAGGTTCCCATTTATCCGGATCGGTATCCTTTAAATCTATTACAGCTCCTTTGTCTCCATTAGCTGCAACAGAACGAGCATAGGGATCTACTGCCTCATTCCATTTGCCGCCAACATTAACCTTGTAGGTATAAAATATGTTTTTCTGGTCTCCCTTTAATTCTGCTATCCATGTTCCTTTTCCACCTTTATTCATATTGATTTCAGTGCCAGTTTTATCATCCCATTTTTTGTATACTATAAGCTTTGTCTCAGTAGCAGTGGGTGCCCATACTCTAAAGCTTGTTTTAGCCTTAGTATAAGTGTTTCCTAAATCATTTCCTGAGTAATTGAACAGTTTATCAAACCCAGCACATCCCATTACCTTTCCTAAGGTCACATCCTTATCTTTAAAACCTTCTTTAGAAATTGTAAGCTTCTGACTTAAAATAGCATCTTCTAAGAGTTCTATTTGAGCTGTTTTAGTCAAACCATCTTTTACCGTAGTGCTTGTAACAGCCTTAATCACTAATTCTTTACCATCTGCCTTTACCGTAATTCCTTTATTATCTTTATTGGTAAATGGAAATAATAAACTTGTTTCTATGTTTATGTTCTTCATGTCATCTAACTTCACAGCTGAAAATACCCTTATTGTACCTCGTGCAAACGTTTTCGCATTTGGAAACAAAAAAAATGTATTTGTAATCACTAAAACTAATGTCAATAATACAATCAGTACTTTGTTGGATTTGAATACTCTTTTTAGCTTCATAATAATCCCCCTTAAAATTTATTCTTTTACTATATTATATCATTTATGTTTCGTTGATAAGTCATAATTTTTAACCACCTTTCTATCACATATTTCTATATTATATTGGAATATCCTTTTTTTACATGAATCTTATTAAGGAGTACGGCAACGATCCATACAAAAAACCACGGTATGACCTTCAACATTATAATGTCCATTTTCATCTGTATAAATAAATCTAATTATATTTAAATGTTGTTTCTTCGATAAATTGACAAACCTACATCCAAAATAATTATCTTGATACCAACTTTCCGAAGCTCAATACCATTCACTGCTGGGTTACCACCCAGTCAATTCTACCTTACTAACTTTCTGTCTACGCTTAAAATGTTACGTTACCGCAACATCTCTAAGACTCGATACAAAGCGATTTGCTAAATCTTACCTTGACAGGATTCCCATCTGCTAGAATATACGCCCTGTCGGGACGCACCACGTATGTCGGCTGTACCCGATGGTAGTATTATATACGATTTTGAAACTAATAAAACTATAATTTGTGATATAGATTTTTACACTAAAAATCCTTTTATTAATACCATGGGACATATGTGGGGTTCGTCAAGATTTATGTCCCCAGAGGAATTTGAAAAAGGTGCAACTATTGATGAGATTACAAATGTTTTCACAATGGGCGCAATGGCTTTTGAAATTTTGGGTAACAACTATAACCATAATATTGAGCAATGCAAAGCTTCAAAAACATTTTCAAACACTAAATTTAAGTTATTGAAAGTTTTCTCTTTGTTACAGTATAGTATCCACACTTATAGAAGTGAGAGACTTTCCTTTTAAAATGTCGTTAATAATAATGCCATCTTCCATTCTAATGATTTTATGACAGAATTCAGCAATTTGTTCATCGTGGGTAACCACTATTATGGTAGTATTATTAGTTTCATTAATATTTTTCAACATATTAATAATATTTAAACTGTTATTCTTATCTAAAGAACCTGTTGGTTCATCTGCTAAAATAACATCTGGCGTATTTACTAAATCCCTTGCTATTGCAACCCTTTGTTGTTGACCACCAGATAACTGAGTAACTTTTTTATTTGCATATCCATCTATACCAACTTCTTTTAAATGTTTTAATGCTAATTTTTTAATTTCATGTTTATTTAATTTTTTATTCTTACCTAAAAGTAAATTTCTATATAAAAGAGGCATTTCAACATTTTCTATAACGTTATAATCTGTGATTAAAGAAAAATTTTGAAATATAAATCCCATCTGGGTATTTCTTATTATAGCTAATTCTTTATCTTTATAATTTGTGATATCCTTACCGTCAAATATGTAGTTTCCGCTAGTACATTTGTCTAAACACCCAATTAAATTTAATAATGTTGATTTCCCAGAGCCTGATGTGCCTAAAATAGCAATCATCTCACCTTTTTCTATATTAAAATTAACCTTATTTAAAGCGTGTACAGTTTCTTGTTTATCTCCATAGTCTTTCATGATATCTATTAGTTGTATGTAACTCAAAATTAATTCCCCCTTATTAAATCAACAATATTTTTCTTTAATATATAATATTTATATATTAAAAATGTTATAAACACTAGAGTAAGAGAGATAACAAAAGAAGGGATAATAGATTTAATAATTGATAATGGGGTTAAATTCATTTTTGCTATATTATTTATAATAATTAGAATAAGAATAGATATAAAATTAGTTATAATTAGTGACAAAGATATTTCTCCACATACTAATCTTGATAATTCTTTACTTGTTGATCCTACTGCGAATCTAATCCCGTATTCTCTCTTTCTAAAAGTAATATAACTTATTAATATACCTATAAATCCTATGAAGGATAAAACACATAATAAAAACGAAAATGTTAATGTCATCATAATCCAAGGTTTACTTATATTGTATATTCGAGTTATCAATTCATTAACTTCAATATAATCAAGCAATGTATTCCCATCCTTGAGTTTTGAAAAATAAGTTGTAAATTTATTTAAGTCATGTACGTTTTTCGTTGAAACAACTGTATTACTAGATTTCATTTTAAAATCAGTAATCTCATCATAAAAGTATTGTTTATCAAATGGTATAATAATGGAATCCCTTAAAGAAATAATCGATGATTTATCACCTATCCTAGAATTCCAAAAAACAGCATTTTTACTTATTATTCCTATAATTTTCAATTTGAAATCTTTTGATTGGTTATTTTGCGACATTTTAGTAGTAATTACATCCCCTACATGCCATTTGTTTGATAAATTATTACTAATAACAATTGGAATCTCATCTTGATTTTTTTTGTAGCTAAAAATTTTATCGCTACCTTTACAAATATCGATATTATATAAATCAATAGCACCTCTATTGAAAAAAATAGCATTAATCTCACTTTGATCGACTTTAACTTTGTTTATAGAATAACTTCCGATTTTATCAACCATTTTATTATTTGAAATTTCTTCATATATTTTGTTAATTGAATTCAGAGGATCTTCATTTTGTGAACCTACCGACATTCTAAGTAGTACTGATGTATCTTTACTAACTAATTTATTAATGCTATCTTTTACTTCTATGTTTTTATTTATTAAAGTAAAAGCAAAATTTAAAGATATAAATACTATAATTAATTGAAGAAAAACTAATTTAAACTTTATACCTTGCTTTATTATAGAGTTAATTAATATTCGTAATCTAAACATACTATTCCCCTTTTAATTCTGTTATAAGATTTAACTTAAAAAACTTTTTCACACTTATTATTGATATTAAAAAGCTCATTATAAGAGTAGTTAAAGAAGTTACTATTATATTTAAATAACTAAATTGTATATCTTGTATATTTAAAATATGTGTAAAATTGTTTTTAACAAATGGTATTAATAAATTTGCAGCTATAAACGCAGAAATAATAGCACATAATGATACTAACATAAGTTCGATAAATATTTGTTCCCAAATTATTTTTCTGTTTGCACCTAAGGCAATACTAATTAAAATATTTTTTTTGTTTTTTAACATTAAATAAAACACTAAAATAATTATATTACTTACTGATACTAATACAATTAAACAGCTTACAAATGTAGTTATAGACACATTAGTATAAAACTGGGATAAGTCTTCGCCTATTTCAACTTGAGTTGCTTTTATATTTGGTAACATATTAACATCATTTAATATTTCATTCATTTCATTTTTACAATTATTATTGTTTTTGAATAAATATATCTGAATTGTTTTTATGTTTTTTTTCATTTTATCAGGTAAAGATTCTAATGGAATAAAAACAGAACCTAGATAATTAGAATAATTACTTAATTTACCGACTGTACCTATAATTTTAAATTTTCCCCCACCTAAATTAATATAATTGTTTTCACTTATTTTATTAGTTTCTACACCTTTACCAATAACGGCAATTTTAGCTTTTGACTTACTTTCATTTGAGTTTAAATATCGACCGTGGACAATTGTGGGAATCCATTCTGGTGTTTCATTAAATATTACTGGTTGAATTGGGATTTCAAATATTTTATTATCTACAGTTTTCTCTCCAATCAAACCGTCTATTCTAATTGATGTTATTTTTGAATATTTTTTTAAAATATTCGTTAAGTTATCATAATCTATTTCATTTGAATCATTATTAATATTTACAGAAATCAACTGTTGGTGTTTTATATTACCGTTTGTATAATCAACAGTCATATCTTTGCTACATTTTAAAAAAGTAAATCCAAATGAAATAACTAACAAAGCTGAAAAATAACCTATATATATCAAAAAATAATGAAAAAGATTGCTCTTTATTTTTCTTGAAATTAATTTAAACATTGCTTCACTCCACCATTAAGTTTATAGTATTAGAAATAAAATATATTTGATTTCCTTTTAATGTTTAATATAAAGTACTTGTCCATTATATTTGATATTAACTGCGAATATTGTAACATTATGTATAAAAAAACATTTTTCTTAAAACTTTTGGTGAGGGAGCCATACGTGTACGGTCACATTGTGACTACATCGTTGTTTATAGGTGTTATATCAATCCTGTTTATTTTTTGAGATATTTCATATATTATTTTTATAATCTCCTTGAAGTATCTTCTAGCAGCATTACCATGTTATATTTCGTAAAATATATTGGTTTATTTTAAGTTACCTATCCCATAACTTTGGTACTTCAATAGACTTACGTCCTTTATATTTCCCCTCTGTTACTGCAATTAATATGGCTTCCTTTAATGATATAAATATAATGACACTTTCAAAGGCCCATTAGTTTGCGCTCGTCTACGGTATACCGTAAACGAACTAAAAAAAGAGCATTTCTGCTCTTGATATCCTAATAATTATTTTTACTTTAACTATACTAGGAAAATACATATCCCCATAAATTATATTTACAGATTAAATTCCTCTGCAACAACCCTTATAGCCTTTAATTTGTCTCCAGTTTTAATAGCACAAGTAATTCTTATTTCTGATGTAGTAATCATTTTAATTTCAATATTGTTTTTGTTAAAAACCCTAAACATTCTAGCTGCTACTCCAGAGGTTGTCTTCATGCCCAGCCCCACCACTGAAAATTTGGTTATCTCCTCATCAACTATAACTTTATTATCTGCTATTAAGTTATCTATAATTTCTAAACTATCCTTTAAGCTTTCTTTTGGTATAGTAAATGATACACTTACCTTTGCATCTATAGGTGATGTTTGACTTATCATATCTATATTAATTCTTTTACTTCCTATAGCTTCAAATATAGTAGACAATATATTTACATCTTTAGGTATACGCTGAAGTGTTACTGCAACATCCTCATCACTAGTTGCTATTCCTGTTACTGGTTTACTTTCCATATTCATATTTTTTACCTCCTTAATTACAGTTCCTTTAATATCACTATTACTGAGCCCTACATATATAGGTATACTATATTTTTGGGCAAGTTCTATAGACCTTGAATGCATTATTTGAGCTCCCAAACTTGCTAGCTCAAGCATCTCTTCATATTCTATTTCATCTAATTTTTTAGCCACACTGTATGCTCTAGGATCTACACTATATATTCCAGAAACGTCCGTATATATTTCACATCTACCTTTAAGCTTCACAGCCAAAGCAACTGCAGTAGTATCAGATCCACCTCTGCCGAGTGTTGTAATATCCCCTTCTCCATTTATTCCTTGGAAGCCAGCAACTATTACAATTTTTCCTTCTTTTAAGCTTTTTTTGATCTTGCCACCGTGTATATCTTCAATTAACGCTTTACCATATTGTCCACTAGTCTTAATCCCAATTTGGTATGCAGTATAACTTATGGCATCATATCCAAGTCCCTTAATTGCCATGGCGAGTAGTGCACTTGAAATTATTTCACCTGTTGATAATAGAACATCCAATTCTCTCTTATCTGGTTTTTCTCCTATACCTTTTGATAGAGATAATAAATCATCTGTAGTGTCCCCCATAGCAGATACTACTATAACTAAATCTGTATCTTCATTTTTCCTCTTTACTATACTTTGTGCAATCCCTTTAATTTTCTCTGTAGTTCCTACAGATGAACCTCCATATTTTTGAACAACTACTGCCATAATCAAATCACTCCTATTAATTATCACCTTTGGTGCTATTTATCACCTTTTGTGAGATTTAGAACTCTTATATATTGTTCCAAAAAAAATAAATACAGCAAAGGAACACCTTTGCTGCATAAAATACATGTTTTTATACAAACTTCGTGTACCTTGTAGCTCACCACTGAACAATCAGTGACAATTTTACATATATTATATGTAATCTCAGAAAATAATTTCACCAAATACATTTTCTTCGGCCATAGCTCCTTTTCTTATTCATCTTAGCCTGTCAGCTCCGAACAAGTACTCTTAGATACAGCACCTCTACCCTAGGTAGTTTACTTATTAAATTAGTTATTATATTATCACAGTATGTTTATAAGTACAAGCATTAATTACAGATGTTCTTACTAAAATATCTATCTCCCCTCTCAGGCAGTATTGCAACAATGTTCCCACCTTCAATGGTTTCTCCAAGTTTTATTGCAGATACTATGGCAGTCCCTAAAGAACTGCCTACAAATAGCCCCTCTTTACATTGTATCCTTAATTGATAGCTGCAGTTTTGCGAAGATATTTACACCTTCTTTTACACCCAAATTATTTAGCTTAATAAGTGGTGTATTTCCTATAATATTTAATATACTATTTATATATCTCACTGCTAACACCTCTACTAAGAACTAATTTTGCATATTCTTTTGCACCATCTAAGGAATGATCTCTATAATTTCCACATTGAACTTCATTGGCTGCTGGGATTTCCTCTGTTTCTATTACCTTTTTTAATCCATAATTTAGTGCTTCTATAACCCTATCTACACTGACATCATTCCATACGATCATGTAAAAACCTGTTCTACATCCCATAGGTGAAATGTCTATAATTCCGTCCATTACTTCTCTCATATATCCAGCAAGCAAATGCTCTAAAGTATGGATAGCTGATATATTCATAAACTCCTTGTTTGGTTGCATAAATCTTAAGTCAAACTTTGTTACTTTATCACCCTTTTTCCCTATCTTTACCTCACATTTTCGTACAAAAGGTGCCACAACCTTTGTGTGATCTAATGAAAAACTTTCAACTTTAATCATTTACCCTTACCTCCTTATTTGCTACTGCGATGAAAATGCCAGTTTCAGTATATTCGCCTTTGCTAGAATAACCTTTGCATCTTAAATCTGTATTCTCAATGTTAACTATATTAAACCCTGCGCCAGTTAACCACTCTTCCATCTGATTATTTGAAAAACCAAGCCATTCGTCAAACATTTCAGTCCTTGCCCACTGCCCATTATGCTCTTCTACATCCGATATTATTAAAGTCCCACCTTTTTTAATTATTCTGTGCATCTCTTCAATAGCCTTTTTAGCATCGCTCACATGATGAAGAGCCATATTAATGAAGACCACATCTACAGATTCATCAAACAAAACCAAGTTGTCTATGGATGATTTTATTGGATATACATTATCGAATTTTTTAGTTTCCATTAATTTTTTGGATTCTTTAAGCATGTTTACTGATTGATCTATAGAAAACACAATGCTTGCATCTAAGGCCAGTGCTAAGGATAAAAATCCAGCGCCGCATCCGAGATCAGCCACTACCTTATCTTTTATACTTACTTTGGATAATACCTTGTACTTTAACCTTTCATCAAAATACTCACTTCTTATTACGTTCCAACTTTTAGCTATTTCGTTAAAATAATCTAATGAACTCATAATATTACCTCCATTTATTTATTTTTAAGTTTAGATTTTACATTTTATACTTAAAAAATAGTGTTAAGGCCAAGCTTTTTTTTAAATTCAAATATTTTTGGTGTCAAAAAAACACCGTCTCATTTTATAGAGGCGGTGTTTTTACACTCCGCGGTCCACTCTAATTAGATATAGAATCTCACTTAAATCCAAGCACAAAATGCTTTATCGCTTTAACGGGCGAACCCGTAGTCCCCTACTATAATTTCAGGTCCATGCTCCAAAGGGCACTTCATATATATTTAGGTAAAAGCTTCTCAGCATCGCTTCCTCTCTGTACCCATGCAATATACTACTTTCCTTTTTCATTGCATTTCCTAGTATTCATATTGGAATGGTTATATTTTTATTATATGCCATATTTTATTTTTGTCAACCTCAATCTTAAAATAATAATTTACTATTATTTAGAATATATACAAAACATTTTCAACAAAAATATAAAATATTATAATCAATTTCAACATCTATGAATAGTATGTATTGATATGATGAAATGGAGTGTGATATTATGCAAGGTACTATTAAAAATTATTTCCCCGGTGGCAATACTTCAAGTGGATTCTATTCCTACTATAGGTATATACTAGGTCAAGATGAAGCAAGAAGAATAATATGCATAAAAGGAGGCCCTGGAACAGGTAAATCATCCTTAATGAAGAAAGTTTCTAAATACTTCAATGAAAAAGGCTACGATATAGAACAACATCACTGTTCTTCCGATAATAATTCACTAGATGGAGTAGTTATTAAAAAACTTAACGTTGCAATACTTGATGCAACAGCACCTCATATAGTGGATCCTATAAATCCAGGAGCCGTAGATGAAGTTCTAAACATGGGAGATTGTTGGGATGAAGAAGGCTTTAAGAAATATAGACATAAAATAATTGGCATAAATAAAAAAGTTGGCAAAACTTTTAAAAGAGCCTATCGATTCTTTGGAGCAGCTAAATTAGTTTATGATGATTGGCATAACTATAATGATGAAGCCTTGAATATTAATAAATTAAACATACTGAAAGAAAATCTAAAAGAATCTTTATTTACCACCCCACCATCCACTATAGGCTATGATAGACATTTATTTGCTACAGCTTTTACACCTAACGGTATTGTCACTTATATTGAAAACTTAAGTGCAGGTTATAAGAATATTTATGTATTAAAAGGTGGTCCCGGCACTGGCAAGTCAGACGTATTAGAATTTCTATCCACCGAAGCCTTAAGGCGTGGCTACTATGTAGAATTTTTTCATACTCCACTTATCCCTGAAAAAATTGAGCATATATTGATTCCTGACTTAAATATTGCAATTTTGACCTCTAATGAAATAAATAATTTAGATATTCCAGGTATTGTAATTAATATGGAGGATTGTTTAAATCTAAGTACACTTGAAAATAACAAAGATGAAATAGAATATGATGCAACTGAGTTTTACACGCTATTAGACAAGGGTTTAGCTACAATAAAAGAAGCTAAATGTCTACATGACGAACTTGAAACTTACTTTATACCAAATATGGATTTTTCTAAAGTGGATGCAGTATTCACAGAGATCATTAAAAAGATAAACGAGTATGAAGAAGATTATTTAAATGATTCGTTTACAGATTTTTAGTTAAATCATATATGATAAATTCATAATCCTCATAAATACAAGTAAAAAGAATATTTATGAAATAATCACCTTTATATAACTTCCCTATATGAAAAAAAGATGCTCTACTTTTTTTGAAAGTAGAGCATCTTTTATATATATATTTTAATTTTTTCTATTCTTCTTTGTTTAACTTGCTCTATTTTAAATATTACATTCCCATATTCAATAGTTTGGGTTTCATTTTTCTTTGGAATACATCCTATAAGGCTAATTAAAAAACCTCCTATAGTATTGTAATTCTTCGACATTAAATTTAAATCAAGATGATCATTCAATTCGTCTAAAGAAAGTAATCCATTCACTATATAAGTATTATTATCAACTTTTCTTATATCAGGTTCGTCATCATCATATTCATCTTCAATATTTCCCATAACTTCTTCTATAAGGTCTTTAATAGTAACTACCCCTGAAAATCCTCCATATTCGTCTATAAGTACTGCCATATGATTCTTAGATATTTTTAATTCTCTAAATAATTCATCTATATTTTTACTTTGATAAACAAGGTAAGGAGAATGTAATATATTCTTAATGTTTACATTTTCAAAGCCCTTAATGCGAGCCTCCATTATAAAATCTTTCATGTGAAGTATTCCTATGATATTATCAACATCACCGTCATATACTGGCACTCTTGAATACTTTTTCTCTAATAACTCATCTAAGAACTGTGTAACATGATCATTTATATCAATCAAAAACACTTCAGTTCTTGGAGTCATAACTTCTCTAGCTGATTTATCATCGAATTCGATAATGTTATTTATCATCTTTTTGGCAGTTTCGTTTATAGCGCCGCGTTGTCGTCCAACTTCTATAAGTGATTTCATTTCCTCTTTTGATAACTTTTCCTCTAATTTTTCACTATTAAGACCAGTAATCTTAACTAAAACATCAGTGGATGCTGAAAGTAACATTGCAAAAGGAACCAGTAGCTTAGATACATAGAAAACAGGCACTACGCAAAACATTGCAATAGCTTCTGATCTTTGTAGTGCTACTCGCTTCGGAAACAATTTACCAAACACAAGTGTTATATAACATAGACCAATTGTTATGCTAGCTAAAGCAATTTGCTTACTATAAGGTACAAACAAATTGTTTAAATATCCTGAAAAATGATTAGATATTCCAGTAGCCGCAGTTGCAATAGAAAAAAATCCAGTAATCATAATTCCAATTTGAATAGCCGATAAAAATTTTGTTGGCTCTTCAATAAGTTTTACTAATAGCTGTGCTTTTTTGTTATCCTCTTGCGCAAGGTTCTTAATTTTATTTTTGCTAAGTGATGCTATTGCCATTTCCGCCGATGCAAAGAATGCATTTATCAGTGTTAAAATACCAATTATTATAAATTGCGCCATTATATTATTGGGCGCAGGGTCAGGGTCTGAATCCATTAAAATTCCTCCTCTTAAATAAAAACTTTTCATACTATAATAATATCACAAATATTGTATTCTTTATTGATATATGAAAATTAATATTTAATTATATCTAATTTATTGCAATTATTTTAAATAAAGTATGTTTCGATATACACTATAATCTCCAGTGTTATTATTTTATCTATACATAAAAAAACAAACTCATACTGCAATATGATATAATATTATAATCAAATGAACCAACCCAATAACATTATGATAAAAATCATAGGAGGTAAATGAATGGATAAATCAAAAGTATATTTTACAAACTTAAGAACAAAACCAGGATGCAATCTATTAGATAAACTTCAAAAACTTGTGGTAGAAACAGGTATAAAAAATATTGATTTCAAAGATAAATTTGTAGCTATAAAAATTCATTTTGGAGAACCAGGAAATCTTTCTTACATTAGGCCAAATTATGCTGCAAGTATTGTTAAACTTGTGAAAGAACTAGGCGGTAAACCTTTCCTTACTGATTGCAATACACTATACACAGGAAGAAGATCTAATGCTGTAGACCATATTGAAGCCGCTATGGAAAATGGTTTTAATCCGATTTCAGTTGGATGTAACTTAATTATAGCTGATGGATTAAAGGGTGGGGATTATAGAGAAATTCCAATTAACCAAAAACATTGTAAAACTGCTAAAATAGGTTCAGCCATTGCTGATTCAGATATAGTTATTTCTATGACTCATTTTAAGGGCCATGAAATGACTGGGTTTGGTGGAGCGCTAAAAAATTTAGGTATGGGCTCAGGCTCTGTTGGAGGCAAGCTTGAAATGCATTCTGCATCAAAGCCATTTATGAAACATCGTAAATGTGTAAGCTGTGGTCAGTGCGTTAAAAATTGCCTACATGAAGCAATTACCTTTAATGAAGATAAAAAGGCAACTATAGATTATGATAAATGCGTAGGCTGTGGTCAATGTGTTGCCGTATGTCGCTATGGCTGCGCAACAGTAAAGTGGAATGAATCTGCTGATAGCGCTAATGAAAAAATTGCAGAATACACCTATGCAGTTATTAAAGATAAGCCACATTTTCATATTAGTTTCATTATGAATGTTTCCCCTAATTGTGACTGTTCACCCGAAAATGACGTTGCAATTGTTCCAGATATAGGAATAGCTGCATCCTTTGATCCAGTAGCCTTAGATCAAGCCTGTGTTGATATGGTTAATAGTGCAACTGCATTAAATGCAACTGAGCTTTCAGATAACCACTATCATGATGGAGACGATAAATTTTCTACTATACATCCTGATACAAATTGGAAAGTTGGACTCGACCATGCAAAAGCTATCGGAATTGGCACTGACGAATATGAAATAGTAACAGTTAAATAAAAAATAAAAAAGTATATATTACTATTTAATTAATGCATTATACGTAATATATACTTTTTTTGCGCATAAAAATATTTGTTAGTAAACCTCGTAAGTTGGGATTAGCTTGTTTTATGTTGTATTAATTTCTATATCTCTAAGATCGTTACAAATAGGCTTATTCTACACTTTTAAGAGAACTAACCCTATCAATATCTTTAACTTTCTTCGAAAACATAAGGTTAACAAGAATAGATATCAAAATTAAATAACTATTTAACATCTTTATTTTCTCCTTTTTGATTACAGACTAGTCACGGTAGACACACTAGTTACCTAGTGCACCCCGTACAGATCCCGGCGTGCGGAACTACCGCACCGGACTCTTCAAATATTCCTCTTTTTTGAATCGCGAGAAAAGAAGTTCGTTTATTTTATAGCAAGGTCATGAGAGAGAGTTATATAGCCGGAGTTCGTTAATTGCATAAATAACGTACTTTATAAATTATGACCAATAGATTTTTTAGTTTTCTAAATTTTTTTTTCACATGTCCATTTTGTATATACAGTCTTACCGTTGTAATAGAATGAAATCTTTCGACAACGATGTCTTGCTTTTACAATAGTTTTTGCTGTGGCATAATTGTTAAGCATATTTGGATCGTACTCGTCCCCTTTAACAAAGGCGCTGCTTTTATAAACTCCTGCTTTGGTTGGTACCACTGTAATAATTGCAATTGGAGAATCGTCTTTAGAAAATTCACCTAAATTCCAAATAAACCTACTATTATTATATGAATAGTTTCCATGAGATATAGCTATAGAACTTAGTCTTATATTACTATCCGTAGTTAGCCTATAGACTCAGAGTTAGAATCTTGTTGAAGTGATTTGAAAAGGGCATTCAAGATAATATTAATTGCTCTATAGCTTTACTCCTTTGTTTAATTATTTAGAATGTAAAATTATAATCATCAAGGTGAAAGCATGTAGAAGTGTGGCCGATAGACTGTGAATAATAGTAAGTATAATATTTCTCCGAAGTGACCTGCACCTTTCTCAGAGAGCCACGAATGCCAAGTATGTGATTTTTCCGGAAGTGACTCCAAATAAAAAGCGCAGGAACATTGAAATTCCATTTAGAAATTCTTATTTTGCTAATATAAAATTCTCGTGAGACTTCCCTGAAGGAAGGCTAGCAAACCGGCAGTATGCCGAATGTGAACGATAGGGAATTTTATATTAGTAAAATATTAGAATTTCTTAATGGAATTTCACGTTTCAAGTTTTTATTTGGAGTCACGCAGGAAAAATTTTATACTTTTTCATTCTTAATATTCAACATTTCTTAGAGATAGTCCTTTTGCCTTTGCCATTGGTATATATTCTGACGCTGTTTCTTCATTTAGTAATTTTTCTATATCCATTGCATTAATTTTCCCTTTACCCACTTCTAAAAGACTTCCTATAATAATTCTTACCATATTCCATAAGAATTCATCTGCATTGATTTCTATTTCAATAATGCCTTCTTTTTCTGTTATATTTATATAATTGATAGTCTTAGTAGTTGATTTAGTATTTGTAGATACTGTCGCTAAATACTTAAAATCATGAGATCCAACTAAAGCCTCTGCTGTAATTCTCATTTCTTCTAAATTAAGATTTATCTCAGAGTGATAAACATACTTTCTATTAAATACATTTCTTAGTTCATTATTATTTATTTTATACACATAAGTAATTGATTTTATATTATACCCTGCATGGAACTTTTCACTTGCATCCACCATGGATTTCACTACTATGTCCTCTGGTAAAAATTCATATAAACATTCTCTCATCTCATCTATGCTTAACTCACAATTAGTATGAAAGTTTGCCATATAATTTTCAGCATGTACACCTACATCAGTTCGCGCGCAGCCTGTAACCTCTATAGGTTCTCCTGCCATTTTAGATAATGCACCTTCTAGTTTACCTTGAACCGTTAAATCGTTATCTGATTGTTTTTGCCATCCTTTATATCTACTTCCATCATATTCTAATATCATTTTTAAATTTCTCATATATATCCGCCTTTAACTTTTTTGATTATTCATGTTTTAATTTTACCCAATGAACATTTTAATTATAACTTTTCTATTAAAATAAAGCTAATATATTTATCATTATTTTTAGATAGGGTAATGTATTCATGGAATAAACTTAGAGTCTTTTACCGAATTCTCTCTAACAGTACTTGCCGAACCTTCATGGAATGATTTAATTTCATATACCCTAGTTTCATAAGGTCTTAATTTTATATTCATACTAGCGGCATAACCTTCCACCGCATAATTTGATAGCAATAGTTTAGCATTTTCATAATGGATATGCTGTGGAAATTCAAATATTGGCTCATTTCCAAAGAAATTAACTATGATTAAGAGAATCTCCCCCTCCAATTGTCTTAGATATGCATATATTTCCTCATCTTCTCTATTAATTTCCTCAAAGCTTCCATATACCAATACAGCCTTGTTCTTTCTTAAAGCTATCAATTTTTTATAATAATTTAGTATTGAATTTGAGTCTTCTATTTGTTCATCCACATTAATTTTTCTATAATTTGAATTAACTTTTATCCAGGGTGTGCCAGTTGTAAACCCTGCATTTTCACTATTATTCCACTGCATTGGTGTTCTTGAGTTATCCCGTGACATATAGCGTAGTCCCTTTAGATAGTTTTCTTCACTCACTAACCCACCCTTAACTAAATCTTTGTGTTTATTAAAAACAGCCACATCTCTATAATCTTGTAATTTAAAGTCCCAAGCATTGGTCATTCCTATTTCATCTCCATAATAAATAAAAGGAGTTCCCTTTTGAGTTAATTGAAGACAAGCTAACATTTTTGCAGATTCTTTTAAATAGTTCTTCTCTTCCCCTAGTCTTGATATAGTCCTTGTAGTGTCATGGTTCGAGTAAAATAAGGGGCACCAACCTTCTTCTTCCGGCCTTCCCTGCCATCCACTCATATTTTCCTTTATATCTTTTATTAAATTTATAGGTTGCCTTTCCCAATCAGTTTCCCCTCTACCCACACTATGCATATCAAAATGAAAAGTAAAGTCTAATTCACCTTTATCTTCTCCCGTATAAACACGGGCATTTTTATAATTTACTCCACCCGTTTCACCAATTACTACATGATACCCAGTGTTAAATACCTCTTTTCTTAATTCTTTTAAATAATCATGAACTTCAGGTAGATTTTGTACATATTCTACAAAATTACCATATACATGACCTTCTTCTATTATTCCATCTGGAAAGGAATGATCTTTTCCGAGATGATTAATAGCATCCATTCTAAATCCATCTACCCCTTTTTCCATCCAGTACTTTATCATGTTCTTTATTTCTTCTCTTAATTTTTCATTTTTCCAATTTAGATCTGGTTGTTTCTTAGAGAAAATATGAAGATAATATTCTTCTGCTATCTCGTCATATTCCCAAGCGCTGCCTCCAAAAAACGACCCCCAATTATTTGGAGGGTTACCCTTTGTACCTTTATTCCAAATGTAATAATCTCTATAATCATTATCTTTGCTCTTTCTACTCATTTGGAACCAAGGATGCTCAGCAGAAGTGTGATTTATTACCAAATCCATCACTAACTTCATTTTTCTAGAATGAAGTCCTTTAACTAACTCATGAAAATCTGCAAGCGTCCCGAATTCATCCATTATGTCTCTAAAGTCGCTGATATCATATCCATTATCGTCATTAGGTGATTTATTTATAGGATTTAAATACAATATATCTACTCCTAAGTCTTTCAAATAATCTAGTTTTTCTATTATCCCTTTTAAGTCACCTATTCCATCACCATCTGAATCCTTAAAACTTCTAACATATGCCTGATATGCCACTGCTTCCTTCCACCATTTTTTATCCATGGTTATCCCCCTCTTCAATTTTTTAGTTTTAAGACTTATGCGTAATTGCTATTTCTATACACGGTTGGAGAAACCCCCACTATAACTTTGAAAGTTCTACTGAAATGGCTTTGGTCATAAAACCCCAATAAAATTCCAATATATAAAATGCTTTCATCTGTACTGAGCAGTAGATTTTTTGCCCTGTCTATTTTTATTTTTTGCACATATTTCATTACTGAAATACCCATCTTCTTTTTAAAGCAATCGCTTGCATAACCCACTGAAATGTTTAAATCTCTAGCTAACTTATCAAGCGAAGAGTGATTTTCAATATTAATATGTATGTATTGAAGCATTTTATTAATCATAAAATTATCAGTGACTTCAATATCATTTATTAAAATATTAAAATATTCTGTGACCATGCTAATCTCTAAAGCTTGTAACTCAATTAAATCAGTAATACCTTGGACTTTATCGTAGAATTTATTATATAGAGGATGCAGCGCACTTTTTGATACACCATTTTTTATAATTTCCTTTGTGTATATAGCATTCCAAATAATTAAATCATTTTTTTTATTGCGAGCGGACTGTCCATTTTCTTTTTCCTGTAGATGTTTTTCTTTTAGGGTGCTTAATACTTTTGGTATATTTTTTGATTCGATGAAAAATGATATATCATTATTAAAAATATAAATATCTGATTCAAAGGTCTCCAGCATATTTTCACCTCTTTATTTTAATAATCACCTGCGGTGCTGCAATATTAAAGACTTTAAAAGGAGGTTTACCACCTTAAATTATTTAGTTGACTCTCTCTCAACTAATTTTGTATCAATAATATAATTGGTTATATATTCTTTCTCATCTTCCAATTTATTTATTAATAGCTTAACTGCAAAATAACCTAATTCTTCAGAATTAATATCAACTGAAGATAGTGTAGGCTCTCTGTATGCAGTTAATGGCGTGTTATTAAACCCAACAATTGAAATATGGGTTTTGGACATTTCGCTTATTGCTTTTGATGCACCAAAGGCAATTAAATCGTCAGTGGTGACAACAGCTGTAGGGCTGGATTTTTCTAAAATTCTTTTCATAGCATCATAACCACTAATTTCTGTAAACTCTGCTACTTGTACCATATTTTCATCTATTTTCATCCCAATGTTTTCCATAGACTTTCTGTAACCTTCTAACCTATTTATAGTTACATTAAGTGTAGCTGGTCCTCCTATAAATGCAATTTTTCTCTCACCCTTTTGTATAAGATAATTAACAACACTATACATGGCGTGAAAATTATCATTATCAACCCATAAAAGTCCTTCTGTATCTTCTGGTTTGCCTATTACTACGAAAGGATAATCTACTTTTTTTAAATAAGTGATGCATTTGTCATCTTTTTTTACAAATGGCAAAATAATTCCGTCAACCCTTCCACTATTTATTAAACTTGCTATATACTTTACCTCTTGATCCTCATTACTACTGTAAGCATACATAATATAATATCCCTTTTTTTGAGCATAATGGCTTATTCCCCTCATAACTTGAATGAAAAATGGATTAGAAAATAAATCTTCATCAGTGCTAGGTAAAATAAGTCCTATAGTTTTAGTTGTTTTACTAACTAGGCTCCTAGCTATTGCATTAGGATGATAATTGATTTCCTTCATTACTTTATAAACTTTTTTCTTTGTTGCATCACTAATTGTAGAATTATCCGTAATAACTCTTGAAACTGTTGAAGGTGATACATTTGCAAGCTTTGCTACTTCTCTTATAGTTATCGACATGAAAACTTCACTTCCTACTTTCTAAAAATATTTATACGAGTTATATTATAAAACTTGATTTCTGCAAGGCCAGCTTGTTAAAGTTTTAGACATCATCTAAAATAACTAATTAGTATGTTATTCTAGATGATGTCTAATTATAAAAACTAACCTTTAGTAGCACCAGATGATAGTCCTTCTACAATATGCTTTTGTAAATATACAAACAGCAATGTAATTGGAATAGCAACTAAAATTGCACCTGCAGCGAACATGGTAAATTGCGTATTTTGTTGTTTTTGAACCCATTCAAATAATCCCATAGCAAGTGTTTTCTTCTCACTGCTTTTTAATATTATTTGAGGAAATATAAAATCAAACCAAGGTCCCATAAAGTTTGTAAGTGCAACTAATGTAATTATCGGCCTTGCTAAAGGTAATATTACCTTTACGAAAATAGTCATATTTGAAGCCCCATCTATTTTTGCAGCTTCATCTAAGCTTCTTGGAATACCATCGAAAAATCCTTTACATAACCATGTATTATATGGTATTTGTCCACCTGCATACACAAGAATTAAACCCCAATGACTATTTAATAATCCTAACTTACTTATTAGAATAAATATAGCAGTCATAGCTAAGAAACCGGGGAACATTTGTAAAATCATCATTACCATAAGCCCTTGTTTTCTACCCTTAAATTTAAATCTAGAAAATGCATAGGCAGAAAGTGTTGTTAGTATAACTGACAAGAACATATTAATTGTAGCAATTTTAAATGTATTCATATACCATTTCGGAAAATCAGTTTGTGTAAACAACTCTTTATAGTGGATTAATGTTGGATTTTTAGGAATTATAGATGAACTAAATAAACTTGTACCACTATTAAATGAGGATAAAACAATCCAAAGTACCGGTGTCAATATTACTATACATAGTAGCACCAATATAGCATATATTATTATTTTTTCAATTATATTAGATAAATTCACCTTTTTATTTTTTACTATTTTTTTATTCATTACATCATGTCCTCCTCTTTGAAGGCTTTGGTTTTACTAAAGCTATATGCTGAAATACTTGCAACAAAAATAAATAATATAATGGTAATTACAGATGCCATATGGTATTGGTTCTGATCCTTTGTCATCTTATAAATCCATGAAATTAAGATATCAGTATCTCCTGCATATTGTAAACTCCCATTAACTGGATTACCGTCTGTTAACAAATAAATCATTCCAAAGTTATTAAAATTATAAGCAAAACTCATTGTTAATAGTGGCATTGTTTGAAAAAGCACTAGTGGCAATGTTATTTTATAAAATTGTTGCCACTTGGTTGCGCCATCAATTTCTGAAGCTTCATATAAAGACTTGTCTATATTAGTAAGTATTCCTGACATAAGTGCCATAAAATAAGGTGCTCCTAACCAAACCGTTATTATTAAAATCATTATTTTCGCAATAGTGGGATCTGTAAAAAAAGGTATTTTTCCCATTCCAAAGGAAGCTAGCATATTGTTTACTGGACCTGGTCCACTAAATGCTAATCTCATTATAAGTAAGGATATAAATGCTGGTATAGCATAAGGCAAAAGAAAAATTGTTCTAAAAAACTTTTTGAATCTTATTCCCTTAGCATTAGTTATTAGTGCTAAGAATAATCCAACAAAAAAGTTACAAGTAGTGCTTACTACAGCAAATATAAGTGTCCAAATTCCTACTTTTAGAAAAGTATTATTCCACATTTTTAAATTTACTAATTGTTTAAAGTTATCAAGTCCAACCCAGTCAACTAAGTTCCTTGGTGGCAAATGATTAGGACTTGAATAGTTAGTAAAAGCAACTATTACGGTGAACATAATAGGAAGCATAATAAAAAATACAGTAAACAAGAATCCAGGTGTTAGCATGATATGAGGAAAATATTTTTCCCACACATAACTTAAGAATTCTTTTGTATTTAGTGGTTTATTACCTTTTTCTATACTTTCGCCTCCTCGTTTTGCATCATAGATATTAAGTATGTATACTGAAATTACAAGAAATAAAATTATAACAGCTATAAGACCTTCAATCATTAAGAAAATAGAATGATCTCCTGTTGCTTTCCCATTCACAAATTTCACACCAGAATCTCCTAGTGAAATTAGGCCCTTTATCGATGTTGAAAAATATCTTATATTAAATAATGCTACTATTTCTATAATTGCAAACATAATTCCTTTGAATATTTCTTTGTTATATATTTGTCCTAGACCCATAAAGAACACAGAGAAAATAGTTGCTTGTTTTGATTTTTTCATTTCATACCTCCTAAATCAGATAGAATTTTATTTAAAATTAGTCATTTGCTATATAGCAAATGACTAACTTCTATTTACAACTAATTATTTTTGAGCTTCTATTGCGTCTCTTATAGTTTTAGCTGCAGTTTTAAGTGCTTTTTCAGGAGAAACTCCATCGTTCCACATTGATGAAAATGCTGCTCCGTATGGAGTCCAAACAAGTCCCATTTGAGGAATTGATGGCATTGGTACAGAATACTTTATTTGCTCTAAAAATGGTGCAACCATCGGATCATCTTTAATTTTAGCATTTCCCATTAGTTTTGTTACTGGTGGTATTTGTTTAGTTAATTCATATCTTTTTAATAACATTTCATCCGATGTTGCTAAACTAGCGAACATTTGAGCTGCTATTGGATATTTTGAATAAGAACTAACAAATAATGTTTTTATTCCTGATAAACTTAATTGTTGTTTTCCATTGGTTAATTTAGGTAATGGTGCTACACCAAAATTAACGCCAGCCTTTTCTCTACCTGATACTGCCCATGGTCCATCTATCATAGCCCCTATTTTTCCTTCATCAAATAAACCTTCCACAATTATATTAGTTGAATCTGCTGCATTAATTGGTAAAACTTTTTTCAAATCCATTAAAGATTTTGCTCCGTCAATTGCTCCAGCTGAATCAATACCTACGTCTGTTTTATCAGTTCCATTTTTAAAAATATAACCGCCGCCTCCTGCTATAAAACTATGAGAGAAGTAAGCATTCCCAATATCCCACATAAATGCATATTTGTTTGTTTTTGCATCGTTAAATGTTTTGGATTTTGCGATTATCTCTTCATAAGTTTTTGGTGCTGTTTTGAATACATCTTTATTGTAAACTAATCCGTAAGTTTCTACTGCCGTTGGATATCCGTAAACTTTACCCTCATATGATACTGCATCTAAGGCTGATTTTAAATAGTCCTTCTTAACTCTTTCTGCAAATAGGTTATTTTCTAAAATTAAACCTGATGATACAAGTTCTCCAGTGTGATCATGTGGTGCATCAAATACATCCGCACCTATTCCAGCTGGTCCATCTGTAGCCATTTTGGCTTTAGCATCAACAGATCCAACTTCTTCGTATGTAACTTTTACTCCGTATTTCTTTTCAAACTCAGCACCAATAAGTTTCATATAATCTGTTTCAACGCCTTTAGCCGTCCAAACTACTAGTTTAGCTCCTGATTCAGGTTTCACTTCAGTTGCAACTCCTTCTTTAGCCGCTGTTGCTTCTACTGCTACTTTTTTAGTACCACATGCTGCTAACGATACAGTGCATGATAAAGCTAATAATAGACTTAATACTTTTCTTTTCATATTTAATCCCCCTAAAATAGTATATTTATAACATCTCTGCAAGCGTTTGCATATTTTTATTGTAAACCGAATATTCATAACTGTCAAATAATCTTTTTACTGAATTTTGTTTAATTAACTATAGTCAAATACTATGTAATCTTAGTATGGAATCCATTTCAAAATCACTTTGAACCCTTATAATCTCTAGTTTAGATTCTCTCAATAACAATACTGCTTTACTTTATTACAACAATATTCTAAGGAAATTTTGTGCAAACGTATACGAAAATGTACAATTTTATATTACAATTCAATAAATACAAATAAATTAACATAGTGTATATACATATTTTATTAAGTATATACAATCATCACTAAATGCTTATGATATAATTTCACCATAAATATACTAGGGCATACAAGAAATATCTATGACAACTTCCACTATTCACTATCTTTATATGCCTAGGATAAACATAAAAGTGAGGTAGATTAAAATGAATAAGCATGCAATATATCATATTACTGAAACACCCTATGCCTATGGCAGAGATTTAAACACTCTAGTGCTGCGTTTAAGAACAGGAAAAAATGATGTTAAAAAATGCAATTTATATTATAAAGATAGATATAACTGGGATGATCCATATGATGTTAAAGAAATGAAAATTACAGCTCAAGCTGACTTGTTTGATTATTTTGAAACAGAAGTATCCGTTGAGAGAAACAGATATAGATATTACTTTGAGCTAATTGATTTGAATAATAATATAATATATTTTGATGAAAGAGGCTTTAGAGATAAGACACCAGATTTAAAAGAATTCACAGCTTTTCAATTTGCCTATTTAGCAGAGGGCGATTTATATGAAGAAGCTCCTTGGTTACAAGAATCAGTTGTATATCAAATTTTTCCAGATCGTTTTTATAATGGAGATAAAAGCAACAACCCAGAAAATACTTCAAAATGGGGCAGCGTAGTAAAAACTGAATCTATGTTTGGTGGAAATATTCAAGGAGTTATTGATAAGTTAGACTATCTAGAGAAATTAGGCGTTAATTTAGTTTATTTAACTCCAATATTTAAATCCACTTCAAACCACAAATATAATACAGCAGATTATTATGGCATAGACCCTCAGTTTGGGACCCTAGACACAGCAAAGGAGTTAATAAAAAAATGTCATGAAAAAGGAATGAAAATTATTTTTGATGCTGTATTCAATCATTCAGGAAGTGACTTCTTTGCCTTTGAGAATTTACTAGACAAACAAGAAGCTTCAAAGTATAAGGATTGGTATTTTATCGACAGTTACCCAGTTAGTACTGATACTGTAAACTACTATACTTTTGCTGATGACGTAAGCACAATGCCGAAATTAAATACTCATAATAGTGAAGTAAGAGAGTATTTATTAAAGGTGGGAGAATATTGGGTAAAAGAAATAGGAATTGATGGTTGGAGACTGGATGTTTGCGATGAAGTTGACCATGATTTTTGGAGAGCTTTTAGTAAAGTAGTTAAAGCAGCTAATAAAGATGCGGTTATTGTTGGTGAAATAATGCATGAAGCAAACTCCTTCTTAAAAGGAGATCAATTGGACAGTATAATGAACTATCCTTTTAAATCTGCTTTAGTTGATTTTTTCGCTAATAGAAGCATACCTGTAGAAGAATTTGACAATATATTATCTTCTAATAGAACTCTTTATATGAGTAGCATCACAAGGCAACTCTGGAATCTAATGGGTAGTCATGATACTAAGAGATTTTTAACTGAATGTGAGGATAATGTAGACAGAATGAAGCTTGCAATCGCCTTCCAATTTTGCTACCAAGGAGTTCCATATATTTATTATGGAGATGAAATAGGTCTTAATGGTGGTGAGGATCCTCAGTGCAGAAAATGTATGATTTGGGATGTAGAAAAACAAAATACGGAATTATTTAACCACTACAAGACTATGATATCTCTTAGGAAAAATAATAGTGCTTTAATTTATGGTGGCTACAAAAAACTCTATTGCAAGGACAATGTTTTAGTTTTTGAAAGAAGTTATGAAGGTGAATCTCTATTAATTGCTATTAACAATAGTGATGAAGAGTATAATGTTAAGCTATCTTTAGATAACACCGCTATAGATATTTTCACTTCACAGGAAACAAAATTAAACAATGGATTAATATTAAACCCTATGGAATTCAAAATATTAAAATTATAGAAAATAAGAAAGCGGGGCAGTCATTGATAAAAGGCGTGTCCCTTTTTTAATATATACTTTTCGTTATATCATAATATAAGAAAAAAGCTCCTAATATATTGGTTCATGATGATTCATAGAAAATCCATCAACCATTATATCTAACCTCTCTGAAGTATCCTCTTTTATCTCTACAGGTTTTAGTTTTTTCACAATTCCAAGAGGCTCCTTTAATGAAAGTTTATCGGTGCGTCCTGATATAACCCACAAAATTTTATAGCCTTTTGGCATTACATCAAGTTTTTCTTCACCCTTTCCATCTGTAAAATATATTAGTATGTTGGTATCCGTATTATTTACATACTTAACTACCGGTGTAAATTTTGTACCACCGCGCGAACTACAACGCTTTCTTATACTATTAATAGACTTAGCCTTGTATACTTGCCTTATTTGCGAATCACATTCAATCAAGGTTATTTCATGCTTATAATTTTTTACAATGTTAAAAACTTCCTTTATTACTCCATGAAACTCCTCATCACTTATGCTACCGCTTATATCTATAGCCAAGGTAATTTTAGCTGTATGTCCTCTAAGTTCTCCCCTTAAATCTAATCTATTAGGTTGACGTCTGCTCCTTCTTGACACAGTCTTTTTTTTATCGCTTTCTAAAGTTCCCATTATTTTTTTTAGATATAAATTCCAAGGAATTTCACCTTTATTAGCTTTTAATCCTTTGAGAATTCCCTCTAAATAAAGAGGAACTTTGCCCTTCTCTGCAAGTGCTGCAAATTTTCGCGTAAAATCTTTAAGGGTCTCCTCATCTACTTCTATAGATTCTTCCCATAAATCATGAGTTTTAGATGCATTAAATTCTTTTTCTATGTGCTTCTCCTTAGAGTCATCCTCGATGCTCTCATCTTCTTGCTCTAATAGGTTTAAGGCTTCTTGAATTGTATGCGCATAATACTCCATAGTCATATAATGTTGCATCTTTAAACTATACTTAAAATTTATACTGTCTATTGTCGTGGCATAGGGCGGCAAATAATCTATATACTGGTTCACTACTATATCCATTGCCATATTAATAGAAAGGGTACTATATTTTGTTTTAAGACTCCTTGCACGATTCAAATGGGAGGATAATATATGATAAATCTCGTGTTTAATAGAGCCCATCATCTGCCTCGGTGTAAGATTTAAAAAGATATATGGATTAAAATAAATAACGTACCTAGATAATTTAAAGTTCACAGCCGTGGGCGAGGTTATATCATATTTTATCTCCCTAGACATTTGAAGCAGAAAATACCCATAAAAGTTTTCATTATCTTCTATGAGCATAAAATTAACCTTTTGCACAAGCTTCAAAAAGTTTTCCGCAAAATCCTTTGGCATTTGTTCAATGCTTTTCACATTAGAAATTTCATCATAAAGCTCATTTTTAAGACTTTCAAAGTTTTTCACCATAATTTCACCTAGCCTTTTATTTCATTGTAGGCCTTAAAATACATTTCAACGAAATCCTCATTTTCCAAACATAATTTATAAACACTATTATGACTTTCTTTAATATCCTGCATAATTCCTACCCCTAAGTCCACAGGGTAAATCTCTAGGAATTCTACAAGTCTTTGTATATCACTATTTAAATTTTCTTTCTTATCTAAGATACATAAAATATTATTTGCAATCAAATATAATCTAGTATGACTTTCCTCTTTCACCTTTGCAATTACATCTTGTTGTAATTGCGTGCCATTAAATACCTCTTCATAAGAAATTAGAGGTTTATTATCTTCCTGTGAAAATGCCATAAACTCATGAGCTATTCTATTGCCTAAATTCCCTTTTAGTATATTTAAAAATATTCTTTTATGGATTGTCTCTTTATTTTCCTTGTAAATCCTATAGCTTTTAGAAACTCGCTCGAAACTTCTAGGGGTTGCTCTTATTTGCTCATCCTTTTGGTTATTAAGTAGATATTCTGGAAAAGTAGATATAAATTCTATAACCTTTTGCTCTATTTTATTCTCAATAGCCCATGAGATCCAAGCTAATGAATCACATTCCATTTGCAGCAAAACAAATCTATTTTCTTGAGCTGCATCCATATCAACTACTTGATAATCAAAATCTTCCCCGTATTTACTAGAAGGATTCATTGCAGCTAATATTTTAACTTTTTCATTTAGCTTGTACCCATTTATCTCCCTATTTAGTATAAGATTCATAAGCTCCTGCTGCACCGTATGTTCACAACGATTTATTTCATCAATAAATAAAAAGACCTCTTTACCGCTAGATATCAAACTATCTATTTCTTGTAGCTTTGTGTGAACCGCGTAAACAGTATTTTTCTTACTAACAGTCTTGCCTCTATTATCTTTAAAGCTATAATCCTCAACTGTTGGAAGGCCACCTATTTCTCCTTCTTTCAAAAGGTTCCCGTCTATAATAACTAGGCTCCAGCCTTTATTTTTTGAAAGTGTCTTCGCTAAGGCAGTTTTCCCTATACCACTCTCACCTATAACTAAAGGTACTTCATCCGTTTGTATAACAAGATCTACACTTTGCATTGTATCTTCAAAATTCATCATTCACCCTTCTTACATCATATTCAGTTTTTCATCAACTGCTATTTTTTTGCAGACTTTACTACCATATTTATAAATAAAAATTATTTTATCCATAGATATATTTCCATATTTTTTATTTATACTATCGCAGTTTATAAAATCTCTTACGTATTTTTCTGATATAGTTTCTTTAGATAATACATCTATGAAAGCCAGCTCCGTAGCATTAATTGGTAGGTCATTAATGAAATATTTCATTACCAAGGCATTGTGCTTTAAAAATGATATTTTTTTATTTTCATCTATGTTTGAAATGAACTTTATTGCAGCTTCATTTTCGCAAACAGCCAAAATTTCTGCATTTAAAGTTGCATTTTTTATATATCTTAACGCATTATAATTTATTTTTATAGCCAGAATTTGTATTTCTTCATTTGGGTTGTCTATATATTTTATAGAGTCATAATCTTTTTCTATAGCTAGTTTTTGCAATAGATTGCTTGGTTCTTTTGCATATTTTATTGCATAGCCTTTTTGATCAATGCCTATTTTTATCAATTCTTCGCAGGGATTTTCAATAAATTCCAAAGTGTTCCATAGCTTTGACACAACATATTCTTTCATATCATAACTTGGATCTTCTACAAACTCAATTGACCGTGGATTACTTCTTATTGCTAGCTCCTTCATTTCTTTTGTAGGGTTTCTTATATAACGTAGCATTACCCCATCTTTCTTTATAGCCATTATCTTCATTTGATCACTAGGATTTTCAATATTTTTTATAACAATTGGATTACTTTCTATCATCGCAATGACTTTACTTTCTATCATAAAATTGCACCTCGATACTTATTAATTTAAACTAATTATAACATGAAAAAAGAATTTATAATTTCTTGGAAATAAAAAAAAGAGATATTTCTATCTCTTTCATAAATAATCTAAAATTTTATATTCCAAAATACCGTTGCCCCAATTTTTACACCTATCTTTTCGATAGGTGGGTGTCCTCAGAGATGTTTAGTAGTCCTTGCCACTTAAAATATTGGTCTTATAGGTCAAATCCACACCTAGATCTTGAACTCCCGTATTAATACTGTAGGTTGAAAATAAGAGCTTCACGAATACCTCAGAAATACAAACTTATAAAATCAATGAATACGTTTAAGTATTTCTTATTAAATTTATTATATCAGATTATAAATAAAATTCAATAGTAATTTATGATTTCTTTAAAATTTTTTTATGCAATAATACCATGTTTATTTAAATTCAATTTTGAATTTTTATCTACTACTACAGCATCATATTCTCTTTGCATTTTTTTCATAGTCTTTAATATAACAGCATCTGCTGTACTCATACCGTCGGAAGATAAAATCCCTAAATTTTTAATTGTATCTTCTGCAGTTTCTGCAACAATTCCATTTCTTGCAGGTATAATAGAATTATTTATAGCCAAAATTGCTGATTGCACAGCCACTGATGCAGAAGTTGAAAGCTTTAATGCACAGCCTTCCTTTGCCCCATCACATATCATCCCACTGGTGTTTGCAATGGTATTCTTTATAACCCCATCTATTTGATCATAACTAGCACCCATTAACCATGCTATAGCAATACCGGCCCCAGTTCCAGCTGCAACACCACAAGCACACAATGCTGATAACCTTCCTATATAATGTTTTATATAACTGTTCGTAATATGACTTATTGCCACTGCCTTAGCCAATCTATCATCACTTACATTAAATTTATTTTTATATGCCACCAATGGTAAAATTGCTGTAAGCCCATTGTTTCCGCTTCCACTACTACTCATAACAGATAAATTCATCCCCGACATTCTCGCATCACTAGCTGCTGCTGTGAGCATCATTGAAGAGGTCATTAGGTCTTCTGACAGAATCCCTTTCTCTATGCTTTTTTTAAGACTAAATCCCACCCCCATGCCCATTTTCTTTTTAAGTCCTACCTTGGCTATATTTTCATTCATAACTATTCCCTCTAACATAAAAGCGATATCCTCATTAGGAATTTTCTCAATTTCTTTTATAATGTCTCTTATTCTCAAATTATATAAAATATTCTTTCCCTTATTGCTACTCTCATCCTCATTTGTTAGATCTATTAGAACTTCGCCTAATCTTTCAATATAAACAAATCTATTATGTTTGCCGCTTATAATTACACTACAATTACCTTTATCTGTTACAAGATTTACTTCTACATAGACTTTATCTCCAGTATCTTTAATATCTAGTCTTAATTTTCCACTATATAAAAACTCTTTTGCAAGTTGCACTTGCATTTTGTTAATTCCTTCAAGTACCCTTAAATCCTTTTTACTTTCTCCACCAACAAAACCCAGTGAAGCTGCAATCGAAAGCCCAACCTCCTGCGTATTTGGTATACCAACTGACAAGCCATTTTTATATATGTTAGGACTAACAAAAACTTCTGCACTTACTATATTATTAAAAGTCATTAGTTCTTTAGCCTTTGCACATGCAAGAGCAACAGCTACTGGCTCAGTACATCCCATGGCAGGAACAACTTCTTCCTTAAGTGTTTGAACTATAAGATTTCTTAATTTCATGAAAACACTCCCTCAACGAATTATTCTAAGACATACCTATAAAATTAAATACATTAAAAACTTATGTAGCTTTTATTAATATTTTTTTAAATATACCTTATACATATTATAGCAATACTCATGCCAACAAAATTATACTGAAAATAAACCTTTCGGTGATGTTTTTTCTCAAAATGATAAAAAGCAGTATCAAAACGAGAATTAATTCTCATTTTGATACTGCTTAATGATTTATAGCTTTGAAAAAGATGATTTGATCCCATATTCTTTTATTTTTCTATATAAAGTTGCTCTACTTAATTCTAAAGCCTCAGCCGCCTTTGTAATTGACTGTTTACTGTGTCCAAAATACTCTAGAGCTTTTTCAATTTCTTTTTTTTCTAATTCCTTAATAGGTATAATCTCTACATCCTTATTCAACTTTAAAGTGTTTTCTGGGTCTTTCAACCTCTTCGGCAAATCCGTACATTTTATAACACTACCACTGCACATATTTACAGCATATTCTATGGTATTTTCAAGTTCACGTACATTGCCAGGCCACTTATAATTCATAAAAATTTCTAAAGAATCATCATCTATTTTATTTATATGCTTTTCTAGCTTAGAATTACATTTGTCTAAAAGATAATCCACAAGGATTATTATATCATCTTTTCTATCTCTTAGAGGAGGTATATTAAGTGGAATTACATTTAATCTATAAAATAAATCTTGCCTGAACTCTCCTTCTAATACTTTTTTTTCTAAATCTTTATTGGTAGCCGCAATTATTCTTACATCTATAGGAATTGATTCTTTTCCACCAATTTTTTCGATAACGTATTCCTGTACTACCCTTAAAAGTTTAGTTTGAAGATGAATAGCCATGTCTCCAATTTCGTCCAAAAATATTGTTCCCTTATTTGCTAATTCAAATTTCCCTGCCTTGCCGCCCCTTCGCGCTCCTGTAAAAGCCCCATCTTCATACCCAAAAAACTCACTTTCTAGCAGTTGTTCTGGAATAGCCGCGCAATTTATTGTAATAAACGGCCCTTTCGCTCTATTACTATAAAAATGAACAGCCCGTGCAAATAGCTCTTTTCCAGTTCCACTTTCTCCCTGAATAAGTACTGTAGAAGTAGATTTCGCTGCTTTTTCTGCTTCTAATTTAACTTGTTCTAAGCAGTAACTACTACCTATAATGCTGTCAAAAGACGTAACCATAGTCCCTGTGGTAATATTATTTACTGTTTTTAATAAATCGGAAATATTACTAAAGGAGCATACTATACCAAAGTTTTTATCACCAATACTAATAGGCTTCGCATCAAGTACTCCTCTGAAATGATGACTACTACCATTATAACTAAAGTCTTTATTCTTTAAATTCTTATGTTTCTCGATAAGTTTATTGAAATCTAAGTCACCAATAAGATTTTTTATATTTGTATTTAAAATTTGGTTTCCATGAAGTCTAAATAGCTCTAATGCTTTAGTATTATAATGAAGAATATTTCCTGCGTGGTCCGCTGCTATAATTCCTTTATCTACAGCGTCAAGAACTATCTCAAGTTCCCCTGCCAAAAGCTCTATTTTCTCTGTATTTTCCTGTTCTAATAGCTTTGAGGATATTAAATCCGCCATTCTATTTAAAAAATTCATTAGGTTTACTTGATTATTTATAATAGCATCCCTTTGTTCTTCCTCAAAAGCAATAAGCCCAATAACTCCAATAGTATCATTACCAACATGAATTGGGCAACAAACCTCTGCAAACTCCTTGCAACTATAAGTATTCTCACACCTTAAGCATGCAAAATGTTTTCTAGGATTTTCAATAACGAAGCTTTCTCCCTGCGTCAGCGCAAATCCAAAAACAGATTTTTCATTTACTTTTTCTCCGATACAATTTCTATACCTTCCTGTCCCTGCTATTCTATTATAATTATTATCTACAACCGTCACATCTACTCCTATAACGCTCGATATCGCCTCAGAAATCTTCTGAACATTTGAAACTATTTTTATCAAATCCATACTTATCATCCTTTTAATTTTTTTACATAAATCTGAATTTATTATACCATAGTTAAATCATCTCCTGGGTCGCTGAAATGTCGTTAATCATCTGAATATATATCAGAAAATTCTATATTAACTCTTTCTCTACTAGTTTTATACTGAAATTCATCATCTACATAATGCTTTGTTAATGTTTTTGTTGGAAGTTTAATTATAGCCTCACTTCCTATGTTAATCTCACTTTTTATTTCAATGCTTCCTTCATGCATTTTTACAAAAGATCTTACAAGGGACAATCCTATACCTGCCCCTTCACAAGGACGTTTTAATGTTTTATCTATTTGTGCAAATCTCTCAAATACAAATTTTAACTTGTCCTCTGGTATACCTATACCTGTATCCTTTACAGAGATAAGAATACTATCTTCCTTATCAGTCAATGCCACTAAAATTTTACCACCACAATCAGTATATTTAATGGAGTTAGATAGTACATTAAGCATAATCTTCTCTATTTTATCTGGATCAAAAGTCATTATCTTTTCTTCTACATCTGTATCAAAAATAAGTTGAATTTGCTTACTTTCCACGTATGAAGCAGCAGATAAAGCAATATTTTCAATCACGCTTACGATGTTAACCTCTACCATGTTTGGTTTAAGTAACCCTGAATCTACTTTCGTAATATCTAAAAAATTATTAATTAACCTCATAAGCCTGAAACAGTTTTGTTTCATTACAACTAGATATTCATCTTTTTTCTCCCAAAATTCTTCTGTATTATTATATATACTTAATACCTGAATAGCAGAATATATAACATTTAAGGGAGTCTTTAATTCATGAGAGATATTTGTAAATACCTCTGTAATCAATTTATTCAATTTAATAGTTTCATTTAATAATTGAAGATTTTTTTCTATGTCCAATTGCAGTTTTTCAACCTGCTTTTCAGGAGTAATATCACGTATTATACTTAATATCGCAGGTTGTCCTGCATATGTAAAATAAGTAGAGGTATTTTGCACATTAGCAACTTTACCGTCCTGCTTAAATATTTTTCCTTCAAAATTTACAAGTGTGCTTTGCTTATTGTATATTTCATCAAACTTCTCTTTAATATTTTCACTCTCATCTATATCCATAAAGTCTAAGATAAGTTTCCCAATTAATTCATCTTGGGTATTTAACCCCACTAATTTTATAGCACTTTCATTCACAAAAATCACTTTATCATTCCTATGAACAAATATAGCTTCCCTTGAATTCTCAATAAGTAAGCTATAGCAATCTTCGTTTTTCAATAATATTTTTTCTATATATGCACGTTGATTATCCGTGTCTTTTAATTCATCATTAAGTGCTTGAAGTTGTAAATTTTTTTTATGTAAATTTTCTTTTTCAATTTCTACGTAATGACCTAATGGCCAGGCTGTTAAAATAAATACTCCCGCCATTATTAAATCATTTTCAAAAAAAAAAATTAACACTAGCATGTGGTGCATAAATCAAGTCTATAACTAGTATTATCCCCGATGAAATAACTGCCATAGTAACACCATTTTTCATACCTAATTCTAATGTGGAAGTAATAATTATAAATAGAAACAATAATTTATATTGACTAGTACAATTCTTTGATAAAATAATGCAAATTGAAAAAATCATAATAAAAACTAAGTTCTCAATAATTTGTATTAGCTTTAAATATTTAGATCTAAATTTTCTTATCGACAAAAATGACCATAACCAATAAATACATATACTACTTACTGATAACATTGTCATTGGAATTATATTAATATACCCACTTGGGTTTTGAAAACTCTCAATATTTTTTATAAAAAATTTATTGTAAATTACAATTCCACAAAATAATAATGAAATCAATTTAACAATAGATATAATATCATTTATTTCTTTTTTTCTGTCTTTATCAATAGTACACATTTTATTCACATCCATATTAAAACATTTATATTTAACAGAGATATAAGGACCATCACTGATCCTTATATCCTTGCTAAATTTTTATTTTTCTCTTAGGCATTTTGGTTCCTTTGGTTGATATGCACTAAAAGTACACGCTGATGCTGATGTTCTTTTAGCAAATGTCGTAAATACAGTCGCACTTAATGATATTAGATTTTTCGCCAATTTATTTTTCATGATATGTCCTCCTTATAATATATTCAAAAACAAGATTTACTTTATTAAATAAAGTATGACCTGATGTTGTCAATGTAAATGACTGCCATAAAACAGCTAAATATATACACTCAATGATATTTAGTAAAATACTTCTTCTATATTTAATATGGAAGAATACTAAAATCATAATAAGTCCTAACAATATGTTTAATACAATAATAGAACATTTCTTTAAATGTTGTTTTTTCTCAATTTTTTTAATGGGTTTTGCTGGACTATCCACAGGTGCAAACCTATAAACAGTATAATAAGAAAACATTAAACTTATTATTCCTAAAATAATTACCGCCAGGCTATTAAATCTACTAAATACTTGTTGTACAATTAATGCAAATCCCACAGATACTATTGTTCCAATTATAGCACAGCGATTGGGAGAACTAGCATGGGCCCCTCCTGAATACTTTCTTAGTAAACTAATAGTAAAGGTTATTATTAATGCTTCTTCTAAAACTCCAAAAACACTACTAAACACTATTACTAAAATTATGCACCAAAGTATTTGAATCAAATTAAATGCTCCATAAGCAATAATTTCTTCATGGTCCTTGTCCATTTTTAAATTTAAAGCAATCTTAGAACTTATCATTTTGGAAATATTTTCAATCATAAATATTGGATACCTCTAATTCTAGTTTTAAATTGAAATTTATAAAATAATAAAATAATAATGCTAAACATCACCATTGAAGGCTCCGAATATAACACTTTCTTAAGTGGATCATTAAATATCATTTTAAGATCAAGCTTCATTACTTTATCTAACATAGCAACATTTATCCATTCACATGTTGATATTGTAATCATAACTTTTAACACTGAAGACGTAGCTTTAATAATATTTATCCTATTTATCCATGCAACTATTAAAATATAACTTATTATATTTATAGTGGCATGAACCCCGTAATTTATGGGTAACAGTCTTACTAAATATGTACTTATAGCTATAAAAATACTAGAAACAATATACATTTTTGGATCAATTCTTTTGTAATTCAATATGTAAATTGCCAACACAATTAAAAATGCTTCAGGAATAGTTCTTAAAATGAATTCTATTAAAGATATTCTTAACAAGATATTATCCCCCTTTTGCTTTTGTATAATTCTAAGTTCTAAATTCTAAGCTCCTCGGGTTTTACATTTTAATACATATATCGCCTAAACTTACTTTATTTCTATTATTATTATAACTTTTCCCACTAAATTTAGCATCAATTTTCATGCTCTAAATTATGTCAATATTCTACATAAAAGTGTAGAATATCCCATATTAAGTTTAAATTATCTTCTGCTAAGCTGAAATGTCGTTAAATCTACTCTAGGCTAAATATAAATTTCAATAAAATAAATATAAATATAAGACATGGATATACTATCATTGAAAGGAGATGGTATTAATGAATGAAGGTCTAATAGTACTAGCGAGAGGAATCATCGGATTTTTCACCTTATTAATATTTACTCGTATCCTTGGAAAGCAGCAGATTAGTCAACTAACTTTTTTTGATTATGTTGTAGGTATAACTATAGGCTCCACTGCCTCCACTCTAACTACAGATTTAACTAGTAGAGCATGGCCTCATTGGGTAGGTCTACTTACTTGGGCTGTATTATGCTTTATACTACAATTAATAACTGTTACCTCAAAGACTGCTGAAAAATACCTAGATGGTGAACCTACCATTATTATTATAAACGGAAAAGTACTTGAGAAATCCATGAAAAAATTTCGTTACACCATAGGTGACCTTTTATCGCAGTTAAGAGATAAGGGTGTTTTTGACTTAAGCGACGTAGCTTATGCAATACTCGAAAAAGATGGACAATTGTCTATCTTAAAAAAAACTCAATGTGATACTGTTACAGCAAATGATTTAAAAGTTAAAACTACCCCTGCTAGTATTGATTTTGAAATAATTTACGATGGATCTATTTTGCAAGATAATTTAGATAAAATTAATAGAAATGAAAAATGGTTAATGACTAAACTAAAAAAGAAAGGTATTAATGATGCCTCCGAAGTATTTTTAGCTATCTATAACGCAACAACTGGTTTACATATAGATCTTTATAAAGATGATATAGAAGAAAATAATAAATAGCAGATAAAGGGGCTTAAACTATGAAAAAATTTATATCATATGCTATACCAATAGTTACTTTAACAATTTTCGTATTAATAATGCTAGGAGGTAATTATTTGAAAAAGCCTCGCAATCCTTCAGAAGATGTAGTTTCTTTTGTAGAGCTATCTATAGAACATGCAAAATCTGAAAAGTGGGATATGCTTGAGCAAGATATCGTTAGTATTGATACTGCCTGGAAAAAAATCATACCTCGCATTCAATTTAGCGTTGAACGAGATGAACTATATAATATAAGTTTAAACATCGCCAGTCTTCGCGGTTCAATAGCTAGTGAAGATAAAGCTAGTACCTTGATTGAATTAAATCAAATTATTGAAAATTGGGATGAACTAACAAAATAATACCTAGTGACCTAGGTATTATTTTTGTTAGTTTATTATTTTTATCTTTTTGAAATTTAGAATGAACTTTTTAAAACCACATGAAGTTCGTGTAATGCTCTAGTTGCCATTACATACCTAAGTTTATCCTCTTGCTTATATTCCCCCTGCAAACTTTCTGTTTTAAGTCCACAAGGCTCATCTAATATCATGATAACTGCATCAAACTCAAGTCCTTTAGCAAAATATGATGGGATTACAACAATTCCGCTATGATACACTGCGTTTTCTTTATTTATAATCTTAACATTAGCATCCTTGTTAATTAAATCAAAGATTTTTTCTGTTTCACTTATATCTTTACAGATAATCGCAATATTTTCATAAGTCTTACTTTTGAACTCAGAAATTTTTTGGATCATAAAACTTTTAAGTTCATCCTTATCAGAAATTAATTTTTCTTTTACCACTTCACCATTACGTACTACGGGAACAATAGGATCTGCATGCAAATATTTATTAGCGTACTCCATAATTTCCACTGTAGATCTATAGCTGGTACTTAGTCTAAACTCCTGAGTATTACACTCTGGCAGTATATTCTTTATATCATGCATAGGTAGCAACCCGTCATATGGAATCAGCCTCTGATTGCTATCTCCAACTATCGTTAAGGAAGAACACTTTGTTAATTCTTTTATTACCATGAACTGAAGTTCATTATAATCCTGAGCTTCATCTATTACTACATGTTTTATTTCCTCAGAAATCTTTATCCCTTCTAGCTTAATTTTAAAATATAAGATACCACCTAAATCATTTTCTGTTAATCTTTTATGTCCATTTATCTTGTTGTATAAATCAACACAGTTTCCATTTTCAATCCAAGTAAGATTTCTTTTTACTGCTAATACCTCTTTAATTACTTCTCTAATTTTGAGTCTTCTATTAAAATCTAAATCATTTATTTTAAAATCCTTTTCTTCTTCAGGTAACTCAACCACGCTTTTTTCATATTCTTTTTGTATAAATCTAACTTTTTCATCTCTAGCGTCTCTAATCTTAGAATAAATAATTCTTTTAATTTTCTTACTTCTTCTAAATAGAGGCATAGTTATATAGTGATTATAAAACATTTCCATTATTTCTTGTTTAGATAATACTATCTCATTCATAAATAATAAATCTTCTATTTTAAAGTATTCGTTATCTAATTTTTCTACTGATGCGTCAAGAAAGTTTTTATACTCTGTAGAATTTTTATACATGATATCTCTAGCAAATTCTTTTTCTCCACTAAGCACTTTTTCCATGTACTCTTTTAGACTCATTACTTCCATAGGTCCTAAAATGTCAAAGGCAAAGTCTCTAAATGTTGTTTGCTTAACTCCCGATTCTCCAAGGCTTGGTAGCACTAAAGAAATATATTCCATAAATACATTATTTGGCCCTAATATTAGAACCTTGTCTTGGAGTATTTTTCTATAATTATAAAGCAAATATGCTACCCTATGAAGAGCAATAGTAGTTTTTCCACTACCAGCAACGCCATCCACTACAATAGTTTTGGTTCTTGGTTGCCTTATTAAATCATCCTGTTCCTTTTGTATTGTCATTATTATATCTTTCAGCTTTTCTGACGCATTGCTACTAAGCACCATTTGAAGTATCTCATCTTTTACATCTAGTGCTGAGTCGAACATACCTTTAAGCTTTTCTTTTTTAATAATAAATTGCCTCTTAGCTAAAATGTTTACTCGTATCTTTTCCTTAGGAGCATCATAAAAAGCTTCCCCTAAAGCCCCGGTATAAAATAAAGATGCAACGGGGGCTCTCCAGTCTACTACTAAAGGTTCATATGTATTTTCTGGAGTAACTCCAAATCTTCCCACATACATTTTATTAATACCATAGTCTTCTTCAGAAAAATCAATTCTTCCAAAATAAGGAGAGCTCTTAAGCTCAGTTAACTCCCTAACTCTTCTATCAATAGTTTTAAATGCTTCTTCCTTTACATATACCTCATGATCAAAATATTCTATTACCATATCTTCATCATCTCTATAATCTTCAATTACTTTTTTCCTATATTCTAAAATATATTTTGTGATTTCCTTTCTCTTTTGAATATATTTTAGAATTTCTTCACTAATGATTTTAATAATGCCATTTAATTTTTCTTCTTCTATATTAAATTCTAATTGTTTCTTTAATTCAACTTCTATTAAACTAGCATCCATATCATATTTATTATTATTCAAAACTACCACCCCATTTTAACGATTATATTTTTTTGTGCAATGTACATTCACATATTTAAAGAATTTCATGCCATCCAATTATATCTATAATACCAAGACCTGGAGAATCATTAATAGTTATCGTATTCCCTGTGATACATGCACCACCAATTATTGAATCATGTTCAAATAGCAACATAGTATCTAGATCAGCTTTAATCATATTGGATTTCGATGTTGCAAAACTCGTTGCTGCTGTAATGCCTATTCTACTTTCTAGCATACATCCCATCATACACCTTATACCCATATTTTCTGCCATATTATACATCTTTATTGCATTATTTATACCACCGCATTTCATAAGCTTTATGCTAATAAGGTCTGCTGCTCTTTTTTCAATTATCTTAAAGGCATCTGATGGACCAAAAACTGCTTCATCTGCAAGAATTTTTGTTTCCACATTGTCTGTTACATATTTTAGTCCATCTATATCCCAAGCATTAACTGGTTGCTCAACAAACTCAATGTCTAAGCCCATATCTTCAAATTTTCTAATAGTACTTACAGCTTCCTTTGGTCTCCAACCTTGGTTAGCATCTACTCTTATTTTTATTCCACGCCTTACCGCTTTTCTTACTGCTTTTACTCTCTCTATATCACGAGTCATATCATTTCCAATTTTCACTTTTAAACAAGTATAACCATCCATTACAGCCTCTAATGATTTTGTTACCATTTGTTCCACTGTATCATTTGCTATCGTAATATCTGTAGTTAATGAATTTTTATATCCACCCAAAAGTTTGTAAAGTGGCACTCCATATTTTTTGCAAAGTAAATCATATATAGCAACATCAATAGCTGCCTTAGCACTATTATTTCCATGCATAGAACTATGAATTACTTTCATAATTTCTTCAATATTATCAATATCTAAACCTATAATTTCAGGTTTAATATACTTTATTGCTCCAATAATTGAACTCTGGGTTTCCCCAGTTATTAAAGGTGTTGGGGCTGCACTACCATATCCTATCTCTCCTGTATCTGTAACCATTTTTATAACTATTTCATCAGAAAAATTAAGAAGTCTCTTTCCTACTTTATATGATTGTCTCAAAGGAGTATTAATTTTACCTACCCTAATATCTTGTATTTTCATAATTATCCCCCACTAATAGTTTAATATTTTTATAGTATTTAACCTACTTAACCTATTTATACAATAACAAGTAAATTGTTAACAGTACAATATTTCATTATACCTCTATATCTACTTTAATTCTATTACTTTTTTATAAATTCTTTACTAATTATTTTTATATAATTTAACCCTTAAAAAAACTAAGGTCTATATCTTATAAAATAAGATATAGACCTTAAAGTTATTCTATTTTTATTTACTTCTATTTAGACATGCATCTTGTTTCTAAGATGCATGTCTAAAGTTATTTACTTTGCAAGTTCATATAATGCATGAGCATATATCTTAGCATTCGTAATTAAATTGTCTATTGTGATATATTCATTTTTTTTATGAATAGTATCTGGTTCTCCTGGGAACATTGGTCCAAAGGCTACAGTATTAGGCATTTCTTTAGCATAAGTGCCTCCACCTATGGATAGCAATTTAGCTTCTTTTCCAGTCTGCTCAGCATAAACCTTTTGAAGTGCCTTAATAATTGGACTATTTGGTGAAAAATATAATGGTTCTTGATGTTCAAACTTTTCTACTCTTATTCCAGTTCCATCGATTTTACTATTAAATGGAGTCATCATATCTTCTAATTTCTTTGTTACAGGATATCTTAAATTTAAAGTCATCGTAGCTGAATTTTCATTCATATCTACAACTCCCACATTAAATGATAACTTACCTGAATTCTCATCTTCAAGACAAACACCAAAAGATTCTCCGTGTGTTTCCATACCTATATTTTTATTTAAAAATACTACAAATTCTGACGCATCATTTGACCCAAGATCTAATGTTCCAAGGAAAGCAAACAATTGCATTATGGCATTTTTACCAAGTTCCGGTAAACTTCCATGAGCTGCTTCACCTATAGATTTAATTATTACCATATCTTTATCAACTACTGCCGAAAGCTTGTACCCATTATCTTTTATAAAAGCACCTAACTCTTTAACTATACTTTGTGCGTTAGTAGCTACAATTCCTGCCTCACAATAATCAGGTACTATGTTAGATACTTGACCACCCTTAATATATTTTATAAAGTTTTCACCCTTATTCTTGATCTTAAAATCTTTTACAATGTTAAAAATAGTTATACCTTTTTCTCCATTGATTATTGGATACTCTGCATCTGGAGTAAATCCAGCAACTGGTGCTTTTTCTTTTTCTAAGTAATATTCAAGTTCCTTGCTTCCTGTTTCTTCATTAGTTCCAAATAGAACTCTAATTCTTTTAGATATAGGCAATTTCGCATCTTTAATCGCTTTTAATCCATAAAGCGTTGCCATTATTGGTCCTTTATCATCTGTAGTTCCACGTCCGTACATTTTTCCATCATGAATTTCTGCAGCATAGGGTGGATGAATCCATCCTTCACCTTCAGGCACTACATCTAAGTGACCTAATGCTACAACATAATCTTCACCTTGTCCATATTCTGCATATCCAACATAACCATCTAAGTTAACTGTATGAAAGCCTAAATTCTTTGCAGTGTTTAAAGCACATTCTAGTGATTTAGCTACTCCATCGCCAAAAGGCATTCCTGGTTTAGCTTCACCTTCTACACTCTTAATTCTTATTATTTCTTGAGTAGACTTAACAATATCCTCTTTCATAACGTCAATTAATTTATTTAATTCCATATTCGTTCCCCCCCACTTATAGTCTACATGCGTAGCTTTGTCTACCTTCGTAGCTTAGTTAAGATATCATATTATTTATTATTGTTTTTCAAAGGTAATCCATCCTTTTTGAGATAAATACCTTAGAAACATAATTAACCTATTAATAGCATTCTGCTCAGTATCATCAAATTTTTGAGCCAGAGCTAAAGCTATATCATAAACTGTTTTAGTGCCATCACAAAGTTGCCAAACCATAGAACCCATTTCATCGAGCTCTATATCATTAACTTTTGATTTTTTTATGAGCCATCTCACAAATTTTTCCACTGGCTTATTATGGTTAAAAAATAGTTTTACTTTTTTATCACTTACAGACCATTGTTCAATCTTTCTTAATGGCCTGTAAATCATAAAATTTTCTTGTGATTTTTCTTTGTTTTTTTTATTAAACATACATTTCTCCTACAAAGAAGTTAAGAGCCATAGTGGCTCTTAACTATATTTTTTCTTTATTTTTCTTTAAGTTAAATTTTGTTTACTATGTCTAATTTTAACATTAAACAGTGGTTTTGTCCACTTTTGTAGCAAACATGTAGATCCATAATCCTAATCCCAAGAACATTATTGCAGCGAATTCGGGGCTTGCGGATAAAGCTGGGAATAACTTCGCTCCAAATCCTATGTCAAGCTTCGCTGTTGCAACTCCTGCTACAACTATACCCATTAAAGCATCTCCTGCAACAAGTCCTGATGCAAGAAGTATACCTTTTTCCACTTGTACCTTTTGTTTTTCTTCGTCTTTCTTGAATTTCTTTTCAACTAATATTCTAATAATACCACCACAAAGAATAGCTGAGTTTAAATGTATTGGTAAATATATTCCAAGTGCAACTGGAAGTATTGGAATGCCTGCCATTTCACAGAATATCGCAATTGTAACTCCAACAAATACTAGAGCCCATGGAAGTTCACCAGTCATTACACCTTTGATAACCATTGACATTAATGTTGCTTGAGGTGCAGCAACGTCCTTACTACCTATACCGTATGTGCTATTAAGCATTAATAATACTGCACCAGCAACTGCTGCTGCTGCAACTATTCCTAAATACATACCAATCTGAACACTCTTTGGTGTTCCACCAATAACGTAAGTTGTTTTTAAGCTTTGTGCAGTACCACCAGAAACACAGATAGCAACACAAACTATACCACCTACAATAACAGCTGCAATCATTCCTTTATCACCAACGTTACCTGTAATCTTTAATATTGATGTTACAAATAACAATGTAGCTATAGTCATTCCTGAAGCTGGATTATTTGAACATCCAATTAAACCAACCATTCTAGCTGATACAACTGCAAAGAAGAATGAGAATACAACTGCAAGTATTCCACCAACTATACCCACATTAATTATTGGTAACAACCATGAAAGTAAGAATACTAATACTGCTGCGCCTACAACCCAAGTTATTGGTGCCTCAACATCTGACCTTTTTTGGGTATTTGCCCCACCTGCTCCAATACCAGACATAGCTGATTTAAAAGATTTGATGATTGTTGGAGCTGATTTTCCAAGACTTATAAATCCACCTGCTGCAACCGCACCAGCGCCTATATATCTTATATAATTTTTCCAAATATCCCATGCTCCCATTTCACTAATAAGTTTTACTGATGGGAATAATGGTGCTTGCAAACCATGCCCAACATACATTATTAATGGCATAAGTCCAAACCATGCTATTAAAGAACCTCCAAACATATAAAGTGATGCTTGGACTCCAACTATATAACCGACACCCATAAGAGATGCTAACGTATCAACACCAAATAATGTTGATTGCACTGGTTTGATAGTCCATTCAGCTTCTTCGACCCAGAATTTAAATCCACCAGAGAATAATTTGAAAACTGCTCCTCCTATAAGTCCTGTCAATACTGCCTTAAATCCTGAACCACCTTCACTACCAGTTACAAGAACTTCAGCAGCTGCCATACTTTCTGGATATATAAGAGTACCATGTTCTTCTACTATTAAGAAGCGTCGTAGAGGTGTAACAAATAGCACTCCTAAAAGTCCTCCAAGTAATGTTACAACAATTATAGTAGAGAGTTTTAATTCCATACCCCAAAGTATAATTGCTGGAAGTATAAATATAATTCCACCTGCTAATGATTCTCCCATAGCCGCAATTGAAGATACCATATTAGCCTCTAATATGTTATTTCTTTTAAATAAACCTTTAAGTATTCCTGTAGCCAAAATTGCTCCTGGAATACCTGCTGAAATTGTCATACCTACTTTAAGTCCTAAATAAGTGTTTGCAGCCGCAAATATCATTGCAAATACCATACCCATTATTATGGATATTGCCGTAAGTTCTGGCATTGCCTGACTCGCTGGTATAAACGGTAAGTAATCCTCACCTTTAATACCACCGTAAGCTGTATGAGACAGTTTTTTTGATTCCGCCATGATATATCCCCCTCTTGATTATATATGTTAATCATCTATTAATATAATTCATAATACCATATGTTGTAATAATAACTAATATGAAAATTCATCGTATTTAACCAAATTTTCACATTTCAACAATTTTTCAGTTAAATCCCTACAAGATGCTCGTTTTAGCTTAACATATCACTATAATTTTATACTTAATATTACTTTTGAAACTGTACAAATTTTTTTATTCATTTTCAAATATTTAGTTAATGTAAATTTATATTACTTCTTAAAGTACAAAAGAATATTGGTATTTTTTTATCAAATATATTGTCAGGAAATGTAAAGCTTTACCATGGTTTTTTTATTGCAAAACCCTTTAGCTAGAGGGATACTAAATTCAATTATTAGACTATATTATAAATTCCTAACTAATTAATTTTCAAAAAATGAAAATAGCAGATATATAAACTTGCATTTATATCCTGCTATTTTATTATTTTAATTTTCCAAATCTACTAAATGGACTAATTATAATTCCTGCCTTACCCATTATATCTTTTTTAGGTATAAAAGGTTTATCCCAATACCTTGCATCTAGAGAATCTACTCTATTGTCACCCATAAAGAAATAACTATCTGCTGGCACTTTATATTTCCCTGTTTTACCACCTGGATATACAACATAACTTTCATTTATTTTTTTATTATTTATATATACAGATCCATCTTCTTTAACTTCTACTATATCATTTGGAAGTCCAATAAGCCTCTTTATTAAATCTTCACCCAATTCATCAGAATGAAATACTACTATATCTCCATGTTTAAGGTTATTTTTGTTATGAACTATTGTTACTAAAATCTTATCATTCAAATGTATTGTTGGTAGCATAGATCCAGTCGGAACAGTTACATTAAAGAAAATAACCTTGCGTATTACAAATGCTATTATAACGGCCACTACTATAGGTACTATCCAATCTTGAAATATTTTTTTAATAAAGTCCATAATTATCTCCTCCGAAATCTAACACATTAATATCTTATCACAATATTTACAATATATCAGTAATTAAAATTTATTTTCTTGTTAAATCATTTACTGCGGAGCTGCAACATAATTTAGTATATAAAGGTGAAAAGAGAAGCTGACCTATTAAAAGTCACTTCTCCAAATTTGACGGGAATATATAAAATTACTGTATGTACTATTCCATGCGATGCGCAAAATGTTCCATGATTTTTGCCCAAATACGTTGTGTTTCGATGAATTCAGCATAATGTTTTTCCACATTTCTATTGTATTTCTCGAGTTCTGCCAAAACATTAATAAACTCAGGCTTTCCAAAATAAGCACTGATTTTAGGCAACGTTACTCTCAGCTGCTCTTTTATCTCTCTAATCTTATCCGTGTAGTGATCTGGCTGAGTTATATAGAGCAGTAATGGCTTATAACGAATCCAACCTATACATGCATTATAAAAGCGAGTTTTAACCTTGTCCGTATCAGCTTTGATAAACTTCAATCGAATTGGGAGAACGCCTTCTAAAAGGTGATTATATGTAGAAAATCCGTCATGGAATGTGTAACATGGCACACTCAAAACTTTTCTCTCACCTAGGCATGTACTTAAAAAAGTATCCTCCCCTCTAGCTCCTGGTGGATTGTAAAAAGGGAAAATACGCTTAGGCTCAGTTAGGTTAATACACAGATTAGCACCTGATATGAATTTAGAATGATTTATTTCTTCTACCTCTCTGGCCTCATGGCTAGTCAATGTCTTTGTATCTGCATATGTTATCCCACCGTTTTTCATAACAGATTTCAATTTATCCCACTTAATAATATCATTACTAATAGCCTCAATAAAAGACCTAAAATCACCTTCGGTCATAGTGTCATTGAATTCCATATATGGAATTGGAGATATATAACCACAGTGATGCCCGTGGGTGATGTCTGCTTCAGTGATATTATTAAGATGTTCTGCCAAAACAAATTGACCTCCCCAAATTGCAGTATCAAGCGTATTAGTTACTGCCATTGGGTATTCGTCATCATCCAAGAAAACAAGATAATCCATTTTGTTTTTTATAGCATTATATAGCACTGCGTTACGCTTGGCTGCATAACCTTTGCCAAAAATCATTTGAGTCTCCTCAAAACTAATGACGTTTTCTCTAATTAAATAATCAATTTCTTCTTTTATAGCAACGCTTCCAATAAATTTACTACTATCAATCTGCTTTACCAAATCGGGATGTACATTTGTGTAATCAGTTATTTCAGTTTTATTATAATGAAGATCATAGGCAACAAAAAGGTTTAAACTTAACCTTTTATCTGCTACCAAGCCAGATTCCTTCCAATTGCTTATGTTAGTTCTCAGCACCTTTTGAAAACTCTTTCTTCCCGTCGCAAAACCTATTCCAACTTTAATCTCTTTGACGTTCGGCATTTAATCACTCCCTTTTATGAAAACCTTATGGTAAAGTCTTTCTCTATTGTATATTATACCACAACTATCCCATAAAATCTCAAATAGCATTTGCTATTTTACGTTAGGCCAAATAATACGCTTGCAATTTATATTTACCAATCTAATTCAATTAATTGCATATTTAAATTAGATATAATAATTTAGGGACTGTAGTTAGATTTGTAAAAACAAATCTAACTACAGTCCCTTTGCTACCAGCCTATTTTCTCTCTATCCTCGCAACGCACTCTACATGAGCCGTCTGTGGAAACATATCCACAGGTTGAATTTCTAAAGTTTTATACCCAAGTTCATCTAAAATCCCAAGATCTCGAGCTAAAGTGCCTGGATCACAAGAGACATATACTATAGTTTTAGGCTTCATGCTACTAATTGCTTCTAAAAGAGTTTTGTCACAACCCTTTCTTGGCGGGTCAACTACCACAACATCAGCTTTTACTCCCTGATGAAGAAGCTCTGGAATAATTTTTTCTGCCTCGCCTACTATAAATTCTGTATTAGATATATTGTTTTCTTTTGCATTTATTTTAGCATTTTCAATGGCCTCGGGTATTATCTCTACTCCATATACTTTTTTAGCCTTCTGAGATAAAAATAAGGATATAGTGCCTGTACCACAATAAGCATCAAGCACCACTTCTCCACCACTTAAATTTGCATACTCTAGCGCTTTACTGTACAGCACTTTTGTTTGTATTGAATTAACTTGAAAAAAGGATAGTGGAGAAACTTCAAATTTAAATTCCCCTATGTAATCTGTTATAGTATCTTTTCCCCATAGAGTTACGCATTTCGCTCCTAATATTACATTTGTTTTTTCACTATTAATATTTTGGATTACACTCACTAATCCTTTGATTTTTTTAGTCATTAAGGCTATAAATTCTTCTTTGTAAAGAAGAGTTTTACCATTAGTAACTAATACCACCATTACTTCTCCAGTTTCAATCCCTTTTCTAATCATAATATGTCGAAGATTGCCTTGGTGATTTTCCTCATTATAACACTCGATATTAAACTCTTTTATCCATTGTCTTGTTAGCTTTACCACAAGATCTGCAACTGTATCTTGAATATGGCAATTTTCCATATTTATTATGTCATGACTTCTTTGCGCATAAAACCCAATATTCACTATAGAATTTATATTGCTAACAGGTAGTTGAACCTTATTTCTATAATTATAAGGACGCTCCATGCCTATTGTAGAATGTACTATGACCTCTTCTAATTTCCCTATCCTATTTATAACCTGTACTACTCTATTAGTTTTAAAATCCAATTGAGCTTTATAGTCTATATGTTGTAGGTTACAACCGCCACAGTTCTTGTATATACTGCAAACTGGATCTATTCTACTTGCTGATTCTTCAATTATCTCTAATAGTTTACCAAAAGCAAAGTTTTTAGAAACCTTAACAATTTTTATTTTTACCACTTCACCTATAATCGCACCAGCTACAAAAACGGTAAAATTATCTATTTTACCTACACCTTCGCCCTCATATCCCATATTATCTATTGTCATTATATAATCTTCATTTTTTTTAACAGGAATAATATAATCATCAAACTTTCTCTTACTTTTCATTGTTTTTCCTCCCTAATTCTACCTTTATCCTCTTTACTAAAGCACATGAAAATAAATAGCAAGCAAGCTATGCTCGTATATTTACTCCCATGTGCTTATTAATTTTGATTTTATAATACCTAAAAAATGCCTACATCACAATTTAAAAAAATTCTATTATTCTTTAAAAGTCTCACATTGTGTTTTTTCAGTAGTTAAAGCACCTGTACCATTAACCATAATATTATCTGCAGCACATAAATTTTCTCGATTGTGTATACAATTTTTAGCAATGCATCTAATATTCGGACTCATCTCTATAGAGTCACTATTAAATGCTTGTTTAAGTTCACCAACTACATTCATATTAAGTACATTAGTTAATGAATTCTTTAATCCTTTTTCAGCAAATGTTTCACACTTCGTTGCCTCACTACTATGAGCATTTGACCCGGAGACATTGATAGTACTAGCTGAGCAAATTCCTGACATATTATTGACGCAATTTGTTGCGCTGCAACTTAGAGTTCCGCTCATATTTATCACTCCCACTACTTATTTCTTATTATAATCTGTAGCTTTAGCTTTTATTATACTATAAAAATGAAAAATAAGTATAATAATTATTATTTTGCGAAAGCTGTTTCTTATATAATAAAAAAAAGCACCATGTAGGTGCTAAAAAAAATCAGTTGCCATGTTGTTTTGTTTACACTTATAACTATATCCATATTTGTTTTCAATATACATGTCTATTGAAATTTTAAAAAAAGATTGCCAGTTAACTGACAATCTCTTGAGCTATAAACTCATTATTTTAGTTTTTTACATTAGCCCTACCACTATACACAATGCCTCTAGCCGCATCCATTGTTATAAATGAACCAGTTTTAATAACTTCTTCTGCTCCTATTGCACTATATATTATTGGAATTTCTCTTGATGTACATTCAATAACAACACTTGAACTTAATTCATCTTCTTCTACAATAATTCCTGAAACTCTATCTAATATGTCAATATATTCTCTATTTAATGTTTTCATTACTAAAATGTCTCCATCTCTCATAGTGTCTTTAGCTTCTTTTGCACTTTTTACATAATAAGCTGTACCACAAGCTGAAGCACTTATATTTCCCTTACCTTGAAGTAATATATCACCAACAATATGAACTTTCATCATATTTGTACTACCTACATAATTTGCTGGAATTCCAGCAGCAATAACTACTAAATCTCCCTTTTCTACATAGCCTTCTTTTAAAGCAATATTTACAGATTTATCTATAAGTTCATCTGTAGATTCTACCTTCTCTTCACATATTGCAACTACACCCCAGTTTAATGCGAGACTTCTAGCTATCTTTTCATAAGGAGTAACAGCTATAACAGGGCATTCTGGTCTGTAAGCTGAAACTTTTTTAGCCGTACTACCACTTTGAGTTGCAGTAATAATAGCTGAAGCCTTAAGTTCCATAGCTGTATTGCAAGTAGCTAAACTAATGGCATTTGGTACATTAGGAATGTGATATTTGCCCTTATTCTTTAAATTCTCTTCATAATTAAGAGCATTTTCAGCAGCTTTTGCTATTTTAGACATTATAGTTACTGCCTCTACAGGGTATTTACCATTAGCAGTTTCACCACTGAGCATTATAGCATCTGTACCATCGAATATTGCATTTGCAACATCTGATGACTCGGCTCTAGTTGGTCTTGGATTTCTCATCATAGAATCTAACATTTGAGTAGCTGTTATAACTGCCTTTCCAGCAGCATTACACTTTTGGATAATCATTTTTTGAACTATTGGAACTTCTTCAGTAGGGATTTCAACTCCTAAATCTCCTCTTGCAACCATAATACCATCAGAGAATTTAATAATATCATCAATATTATTAACCCCTTCTCTATTTTCGATCTTAGAGAAAATTTGTATATCTCCGCCACCATTTTCGTTAAGTACACATCTTATATCAAGTACATCTGATGCTTTTCTTATAAAAGATGCTGCAACAAAATCAACACCTTGCTCAGCTCCAAATTTTAAATCACTGATATCTTGCTCTGTAAGTGCAGGTAAGTTTATTGAAACACCAGGCACATTAACTCCTTTATGGTTACCTATCATACCAGTATTTGCAACCTTGCAATGTATTTTTTTACCTTTTACTTGTTGTACAATAAGTCCCACTAAACCATCATCTATTAGTATAGTATCATTCGGTTTAACATCCTCATATAATTTATTGTATGTTACTGAACAAATAGTTTCATCTCCAACAACTTCTTCACCACAAACAACAGTGAATTTTGCGCCTTCCTTTAATTCAACTTTACCAGCTGCAAAATTTCCTGTTCTGATTTCTGGACCCTTAGTGTCTAGTATTATAGCAATATGTTTATTAAGCTCTGATCGTAGCTCTTTTACTAAGTCCATTCTTATCTTATGTTCTGCATGATCTCCGTGAGAAAAATTATGCCTTGAAGCATCCATTCCCGCATCAATTAAGCTTTTTATAGTTTCACTATTGTCACTTGCTGGCCCTACTGTACAGATAATTTTAGTTTTTTTCATAAATTACTCCTCTTATTGTTAGTTTTTTTTATTTAATACATTATTACGTTGTCTTATATTTAAATCCCTTAGCAGATGCGCAACTCTGGAAGAGATGATTAACAGCTCTGGAAGAGATGATTAACAGTTCTGAAAAAGAGATGATTAGTAAGAAAGAATTTTTGAAATATGATAAAGTCTTTCATTAAATTTTCTTGGTATTTTTAATGCTTCATTAATGTCTTCATCCATTATTTTGCCATCTTTCATACCAATTACTCTTCCTGATTTACCTTCCATAAGAACTTCTACAGCCGCTACTCCCATTCTTGAAGCAAGCATTCTATCAAAGGCACTTGGGCTTCCACCTCTTTGAATATGGCCGAGTATTGTAGCTCTTGATTCAATTCCTGTTGTTTCTTCTACTTGCTTTGCAAGTTCATTTGCTCCGCCTACACCTTCAGCAAGAATTATCAGATTGTGCATTTTGCCTCTTAGTTTACCTTCAAATATAGTTTTGCATAAACCATCTATTTCATACCCTTTTTCAGGAATAATAACTTCTTCAGCCCCTCCGCCAATACCAGCGTATAAGGCTATATCTCCACAATTTCTTCCCATTACTTCAACTACACTAACTCTTTCATGAGAACTTGATGTATCTCTTATTTTATTTATAGCATCCAGTACTGTATTTAGTGCTGTATCAAATCCTATAGAATATTCACTATAAGGCAGATCATTATCAATAGTTCCAGGTATACCAACCGTTGCAATACCCAAATCTGATAAAAGTTGTGCGCCTTTGAAAGAACCATCTCCTCCAATTACTACTAGTCCATCAATCCCAAATACCCTTAATACATTAACTGCCTTTGCTCTTCCAGCTTCTGTTTTAAATTCTTCACAACGGGCAGTTCTAAGAATAGTTCCACCTCTATGTATTATATCCGAAACAGAATGTCTATCCATATCAAAAATTTCACCGTTTATAAGGCCACTATATCCTCTTTTTACGCCCATAACTCTTATGCCTTTAAATATACCCATTCTAACTACTGCTCTAATGGCTGCATTCATTCCCGGTGCGTCGCCTCCACTTGTTAATACCGCAATTGTTTTCATAAAAATAACCTCCTTGTTGTTCTCTGTCTAAGATATCAACTATTGATTGTTACCTTATTGTACCAGAGGGACAAGTATAGTCCCACTGTAATTATAATATATTTATGTTTCCAAACAAAACATTACTACTAATTTTAAAATACCTTTATAGTCTAATATTATACAAATTTCTCGAAATATTCAACATTTTATATGAAAAAAAATATTTTTTTATTAAATGGTATAGTATTAACACTTTGTAAACCTTTTATTGAATAAAAACGGGAGAAAAGAAACATTACTCCCATTATTTTACCATTATATGGTGTTATTTATTGAACTTTTATGTTGTTTTCTCCAAATATACTTCTTAGAAGTACCATAGTATCTGTTTCTTCACTTAACCACAACCCTTTATCTACAGCGTACATTTTTCTTGGCTCTTTTGTACAAAGATATACAGGAGTATTCCCTCTGTAAATAGCTAAATTCTGTTTTAATTTTTTTAGTGCATCCTTCATCATAAGTTCATTTTCTATTAGGATATAAATTTTTTCACTGTTAATCTTTAGGAGTGGTTTAATATCTTCACATAATATCTTTGGTTGCTCTTCTTCCCTAATGCTAACTCTACCTTTTAGTATTACTATTTCATCCTCTTCCATTAATGATTTATACTTTTCAAATGTCCTCGGAAAAACTATTACTTCCACACTTGCGTATAAATCCTCCAAATTAATAAAAGCCATCATATCATTATTCTTCGTAACTTTCTTATTAACAAATGATATTATACCACCAATAATAACTTTATCACCATCTTTAAGTTTAAAGCTTTCACCTAACATGTCATCGCCTTCTTCAAGGCTTTCTTCTGCTACAATATCAGAAATTCTTGTATTAGTTTGTATTTTAAGTGTCTCTTCATATTCATCCAGTGGATGACCAGATAAATATATCCCCGTCATTTCTTTTTCCATAGCTAAAAGATGTTTCTTTTTAAATTCTTTAATATTAGGATACTCTATTTCAAAATTATTATAAGTATTTTCAAAATCTAAAAATAAATTTATTTGCCCCTCAATATTTCTCTTCCTATCATTATTTACTCCATCTAATACTTTTTCATAGATTGCTAGTAGTTGTGACCTGTGAATTTTGAAATCATCAAATGCTCCTGCTTTTATAAGACTTTCTACTGATCTTTTGCTTACACATGAAGTATCTATTTTATTGCAAAAATCCATAAAACCGGTGAAATCACCTTTTTCTTCTCTGTTTCGTACAATGCTATCTATCACATTTACCCCTACATTTTTCAAAGCTGTAAGACCAAATCTTATAGTATCACCTTTTACAGTAAAACCCGCAAAGCTTTCATTTATACTAGGAGGCAGCACTCCAATGTTAATTTGCACTGCATATCTAGTATAGAAGGCTATTTTCTCACTATTACCCTTAACACTATTGAGCATAGCAGCTATAAATTCTGTTGGATAATAACACATTAAATATGCTGTTTCATATCCCACAACTGCATAGGCTGCCGCATGAGATTTATTAAAAGCGTAGGACGCAAAATCCATCATTTGATCAAATATGCGGTTTGCTGCCAACTCTGTAATACCATTTCGAAGACAACCTTCAACTTCTATATTGCCAGCCTCGTCCACTATCCCATGGATGAAATTATATCTTTCCTCTTCCATAACTTTATGCTTCTTTTTAGACATTGCACGACGGACAAGATCAGATCTTCCCATTGAATACCCAGCAAGCTTTCTAACAATTTCCATAACTTGTTCTTGATATACCATTACGCCATATGTAACGCCTAGAATTTCTTCGAGTTGTGGAGTTTCATATTCAACCTTATCCATGCTATTTTTATTTCTTATATAACGTGGAATCTCAGCCATTGGGCCCGGCCTGTACAAACTTATACCTGCAATAATATCTTCTAAATTATCTGGCTTTAGTTCCTTCATAAAGCTAGTCATTCCTGCAGATTCAAGTTGAAATATCCCTACAGTCTTTCCTTCTCCGATCATCTTGTAGACCTTGTGGTCCTCAATGTCTAAATTGTCTATATCTATAGATACATTCCTATTTTCTTTAACGAAGTCTACACAATCCCTCATAACTGTAAGTGTACGAAGTCCCAGAAAATCCATTTTTAAAAGACCAAGTTCCTCAAGGGTTCCCATAGGAAATTGTGTTACTATCATTTCATCATTTTTCTGAAGAGGAACATAACTTACTAGAGGTTTTGACGCAATAACTACTCCTGCTGCGTGAGTGGAACTATGTCTTGGAAGTCCCTCTAATGCTTTTGCTATATCTATAAGCGCTTCAACTCGATTATCATCTTCATATAATACTCTGAGCTCTGCATTCATTTCAATAGCCTTATTTATAGTTATACCAATTACAGTTGGTATCATCTTAGCGATTCTATCTACCTCTGCATAGGAATAGCTCATAGCCCTTCCTACATCTCTTATGCATGCTCTAGGAGCCATTGTTCCAAATGTTATAATTTGTGATACGTTATCTGATCCATATTTTTGCACTACATAATCAATTACTGCTTGGCGTCCCTCATAACAGAAATCAGAATCTATATCTGGCATTGAAACTCTTTCAGGATTTAAAAATCTTTCAAAAATAAGACTATATTTAATAGGGTCTATCTTGGTTATGTCCAAGGTAAAAGCAACTATTGAACCTGCCGCAGAGCCCCTGCCGGGGCCTGTCGGAATATCATGTTCTACTGCAAACTTTATAAAATCCCATACTATAAGAAAATAATCTACGTACCCCATTTGTTTTATTATATTAAGTTCATATTCAAGTCTATCTACGTACGACTTAGCGAATACATTTCCATCCGCTATTTCATTTATGTATTCTATAGAAAAACCATTAATCGTTACGTCACTAAATACATCATACCGCGTTACCATACCTTTGTAGCAGTTTTCTCTTAGGTATTCGTATGGTTCTACGCCAGGAGGTAATGGAAATTTTGGAAGCTTTGACACATGAAATTCATAATCAAAGTTACACTGCTCTGCAATTTTGACTGTATTGCTAAGCGCTTCTGGGACATATGCAAAGTTCTTTTTCATTTCCCCTGGAGCTTTTAAATAAAATTGATCTGAAGGGTATCTCATTCTGTTTTCTTCATCAACAGTTTTCGCTGTTTGGATGCAGAGTAGCACATCATGAGCCTTAGAATCCTCTTGCTCAATATAGTGAGTATCATTAGTACAAATTAATGGAATTCCTGTGTCTTTTGACAACTTAACTAAAAGTTCATTTACCTTAAACTGTTCCTGCATACCATGATATTGTAATTCTAAGTAGAAGCCATCTTTGAATATTTCACTATATTTTAACGCTATAACCTTTGCTTTTTCATAATTATCTTTTAGAAGAAGGCTCTGAATCTCACCACCAAGACAAGCGCTACTTGCAATTAACCCTTCACTATGCTTTGATAAAAATTCAAAATCAACTCTTGGTTTATAATAAAAACCCTTAATTGAGGCAGCCGATACTATCTGCATCAAATTCTCATACCCCAATAAATTCTTGACTAAAAGCACTAAATGATGAGTACTATTATCCCTATCAGCTTCTTTTATATTCATAGATTTAGCCGCTACATATATTTCGCAACCAATAATAGGCTTAATCCCCTGCTCTTTTGCCTGCTTATAAAATTCCACACATCCATACATTACACCATGGTCTGTTATAGCGATACTCTTCATGCCAAGCTTCTTGGTTTTAGAAATAAGATCTTTAATCTTTCCCGAACCATCCAGCAGGCTATACTCTGTATGCACATGAAGATGCACGAAACTTCCTAAGTCTTCTTTTTCTTTTATATCTAGTTCTTGGTTCACATTTTCACTTCCCTTCAACTTTAGAATTATTTACAAAATACCCTTGCAGAAATCATAGCCTTTGCCACAGGTTCCTTAAATGCATTGTACATACTAATTTCAACCTTAGAAAAGTGTCTTCCTTTATCCACAATTTGTGCATATATATCAATATCACTACCCATTTGTACAGGCTTCATAAAGTATGCCATAATACTATCTACTGAAATATTAATATTATTATTCTGTCTTAATGCCATTATACCCATTGTTGATAATAGCATATTAAGTGAACTCCAAGAAGCAGTACCAAAATGGTCTAGCATTTGAGGAATAATCTGGCCATTAAAGTGTAAATCATCGCCCTCATGTAAACATATGAAATTTCTTAAAATAAGATCTTCTATAGTTTCCGCAACTTGTGGCTGCCTTAATGCAAACTCCATCGCCTTTATAACATCTTCTATACTTAGAACTCCTACTAGTTTTTTCTTATTAAGTACAGGACAAATCTTTATACCATCCCACCCCATAATATGAGCAGCATAAGCTACAGTTGTTTTCGGTGTTACACTTATAGTATTTTTATTCATAACCTTATGTATTAGTTCATTTTCATCATCATGCCCTTGCAAATCTCTTAAAGTAACTATGCCAATAAGCTTCATATTCTCGTCCACCACGGGATATCTCTCATGATTAGTTTCAAACATTAATTTTCTCCAAGTAGCAATAGTATCGGTCCCCTTTAAATACTTAACATTAACTTCCATTACATCTTCAGCTAAAATAATTTCCTTCTTAATCATACTTTCATAAATAGCTTTATTTATCATGCTTGCTACTGTAAAGGTATCATATGTTGAAGATAATACAGGAATACCTTTTTTATTTGCCAAGGCCTTTACTTTTTCACTACAATCAAACCCTCCAGTAATTAGTACCGCTGCCTCATTTTCAAGGGCAAGCTGTTGTGCTTCTTCGCGGTTTCCAACAATAAGTAAGTAACCTGGTCTTATATATTTGCTTATTGATTCAACATCCATTGCCCCTATTATAAATTTATTTAAGCTTCTATTTATGCCTTCTTTTCCGCCTAAAATCGTTGCATCAAGGATGCTTATAACTTCAGCATAAGTCAACCTTTCAATATTTTTTTTATTTACCTTTTCAACTCTTACGGTTCCAACCCTTGGCACGGTACTAACAATGCCTAGGTTTTCAGCTTCTTTTATAGCTCTATAAGCTGTACCCTCGCTAAGCCCTAATATACAACCGAGACCCCTTACTGAGATTTTAGTTCCAATCGAAAGGGAAAGAATATAGTTAATAACTTCTTCATGCTTTGACATTATATAATTTACCTTCCTTCTTTCCTTAGTTCTTCAGCAATTTTCTCTATTCTTCTTAATCTATGATTAATCCCAGATTTACCTACTGGTGGCTCAAGTATTGCGCCAAGTTCCTTTAGTGATTCATCTGGGTATTCTAGTCTTAACTCAGCAATTTCCCTTAAATTTTTAGGTAATCTTTGAAGCCCTATTTCCATTTGTATTAATTTAATACTTTCCACTTGTCTTACTGACGCATTTACTGTTTTACTAAGATTTGCCGTTTCGCAGTTCACAAGCCTATTTACATTGTTTCTCATTTCCTTCATTATTCTTACATTTTCTAAAAATAATAATGAGTTATGTGCACCAATTATATTGAGGAGGTCTACAATCTGCTCACCCTCTTTAATATAAATTACGTAACTGCTTTTTCTTTGTATTATTTTTGATAATAGTCCATAGCTATTAATAAGAGTGCATAGTTCCTCTGCATAGTCATTATCATGCGTAACAAACTCTACATGGTAGTTTTTCTCTGGATTACTAATACTTCCACCACCTAGAAAAGCTCCTCTTATATATTTACGCTTGCACTCTTCAGCATCAATTAGTCTTTCAGGTATAGTATAATCTATTGAAAAAAAGTTCTCATCCTCGAGGACTGCCACTTGCTTTAATAAATCTTTAACACCCATTTCTTCAGTAATTATAACCACATAAACATTCTTTTTCTTAAGTGAATTACTTCTCTTAACTAGTAATCTAGGATGAATATTAAAATGTTCCTTTAATAATTTAAATATAAGTCTTGCTATTGCAGGATTCTCAGTAGTTATTTGGAAATTAACTTGTTTATTTGAACCAAGTCCAATAGTTCCACTAACCTTCATTATAGCAGCCAGCTCAGACACCGCTTCTTTCTTACTCATTTCTGTAAATCTACAAATTTCATTTTTAACCTTAGACGAAAATGACATTATTCTACCCCTTACTGCGTTTATTTTCTTTAAGCCTTTGTGATAAATAAACATACTCTACTATTTTCTTTTTATCATTAAATAGCTTTTTCTCCATAATCGTTTCTACCAAAATGGTTGCAAGCTTATCTTCATCATGTCTTATATACCCTTTTCCTATTTTAACAAAATCACTCTTAATTACCTCTATGCCTTGCTTTGTAATTTCATCTTCATTTATCTTAACCATATTAGAATTATCGTTAAGATATTTTTGTTCTAAATCACTACCTATTTTACCTATATTTACCAAAACGCAATCAATAACCTTGCATTTAGCATGCTGATGTATAGCATTTATATGGTCTTTCACACCAAAGTTATCACTTTCCCCTGGCTGAGTCATGATATTTGCCACATAAATTCTTAAGGCTCTCGTTTTATCTAATGCATTTCTTATTTCCCCTACTAATAGATTGGGAATAATGCTAGTATATAAACTTCCCGGTCCGAGTATTACAGCATCCGACTCATTTATAGCAACTAATGCTTCTTTAATTGCTTTCGCGTCTTTAGGTTCTATAAAAACCTCTTCAATCGCACTATTATTTTCAAGAGCGCCTTTTGGTATATTTGATTCTCCATCAATTATCATTCCGTTCTTAAGTTTTGCTTTTAAAATCATATTGTCTAAAGTAACTGGGATAACCCTTCCAGTTACAGCCAGGACTGAACTCATTTTCTGCACAGCTTCTTCGAAATTATTTGAAATTCCATCCATCGCTGCTAAAAATAAATTACCAAAGTTTTGGTCCTTTAATCTTCCATCTTTAAATCTATAGCGCAATAATTCGTCCATTAGTGGTTCCGTATCTGCTAATGCTAATATACAATTCCTAATATCCCCCGGGGGAAGAATCCCTAAATCTTCTCTTAAAACCCCTGATCCCCCACCATCATCTGCTACTGTAACTATTGCAGTTATATTATTGGTATATTTCTTTAATCCTCGGAGCATAGTTGATAAACCAGTACCTCCTCCGATTACTACAATTTTAGGTCCTTTTATAAGTACCCTCTTTTCAAATATTAAATCCCCTAAGCCTTTTGAACTTATAGCTACATCTAGCTTTCCTGTATTTACTAGTATAATAAAATATTTAACAATTTGTATTATAGCTACATATATCATCAACGACCCAATCACTATGAAAAGTATCGGAAAACTTATACTTCCCACAGAAGAATGTCCTTCATTTATAAATTCAACAACACCAAAAACTAATAACAAGACGCCCATATTCCCCAGAAAAATCCATCTTTTCAAGTTGATACCAGGTTTCAGAAAATCACTCAACATCATAGCTTGTTGCCGCCTCTACTCACGTCTTCATTTATATCCCTGTGATCTATATTAGCGTTATAACCATCTTGTTCTAACATTTCATGGATTTTATTTGCTATAGCTACCGATCTGTGTCTTCCCCCAGTGCATCCTATAGACACTATGAGTTGTCTTTTTCCCTCTTTTTTATAATTTGGAATAAGAAATTGTAGCATATCTTGAAGCTTCTCTATAAATACTTTAGTCCCCTCGCACTGTAATACATAATCTCTAACAGGTTGGTCATTACCTGAATACTGCTTAAGTTCTGGAATATAATATGGATTTGGCAAAAACCTAACATCAAATACTAAATCTGAATCCACAGGTATTCCATATTTAAATCCAAAAGAAAGCACAGTTATAATAATTTTAGTTTCTATCTGACCTTCCTCTGCATAAATATTATTTATTTCTTCTGTAAGCTCTCTTGCTGAAATTTTCGTAGTATTGATTATATGGTCAGCACGCTCACGTATATCCTTAAGTGTTTTCCGCTCAGAAGCAATTCCATTTAAAACCCTTCCCTCTGGTGCTAGCGGATGTTTTCTCCTTGTCTCTTTATATCTTTTAACAAGTACTTCATCTGTTGCTTCTAAAAACAAAATTTCATATTTATAATCTTGTTCTTTTAAAAAGGTTAAGCTTTCAAATAAATCATCAAAAAACTTTCCACCTCGAATATCTATAACTAAAGCAATTCTATCTATATTCCCGTTAGATTGATAACACGCCTCCGCAAATTTCGGAATCAATATAGGTGGCAAATTATCTACACAAAAAAATCCTAAATCCTCAAGATTTCGTATTGTTTGTGTTTTTCCAGCGCCTGATAACCCTGTCAATATAACAAATCTCATTTAAAAACCCCCCTATTTAAAAAAGTAATAACTACTACAACTGTTAATATTTTAATATTAATAATAAATTCGCTTTAAAGGCTCATTTACTGCATTGTACTAGCATAGTTTCACTTTTTATTATAACACATGGAGCGTTTATAGAAAGGTAAACATAAAAAAGAAAAAAAGTATATATTACTATTAATGCATTCACTTCAATGCATTATACGTAATATATACTTTTTGCGCATAAAAATATTTGTTGTTTATTTATAAAATTTCTTTTAAAGCTTTTATAAATAACTCATTTTGCTTTAGTGTACCAATTGTAACCCTAAGCCATCGGGGCATACCTAATAAATGTCCTGGTCTTACAATAATACCTTTTAAAAGTAACTTATCAAAAACTTCCTTATCATCAATTTTTGTATCCACCATAAGAAAATTAGTGTTCGTTTCTATGTACTGCAGATTCATTAACTCAAATTGCTTATATAAATACTTTTTTCCAGCTATATTTGTTTCAGATACTAGTTTTAAAAACTCTTCATCCCTAAGTGCTGCTACCGCTGCTTTTTGTGCATATAAATTAACATCAAAAGGCCCAATAACTCTATTAAGATATGAGCATAATTCCTCGCTAGCTATTCCATATCCACATCTTAGAGATGCCAATCCGTAATATTTAGAAAAGGTTCTTAGAATAATCATATTAGGGTAATCATTTAAATATTCTAAAGAATTCGGGAATTCTTCTGAAGTTACATATTCATTGTAGGCCTCATCCATAATTATTAATACATGGTTTGGTATTTTGTTTATTACTCTCGCAAATTGTGCTTTAGTAAATATAGTTCCTGTAGGATTATTAGGGTTACAAAACCATATGATTCTTGTTTTCTCAGTTATTGAATCTACCATTTTTTCTATATGTATTGCATTATTATCCATAGGTATTACGATACTAGTAGCTCCCATAAGTTTTGTTGAATCCTCATACCTAGAGAAGGTAACCGCCGCCGTTATAGATTCATCTCCTGGCTCTAAAAAAGTGTTTGCAATTACTCTGATCAATGAATCGGAGCCTGTACTGCACACAATCTGTTGGGGATTTACCCCAAGCTTTGCGCTTATTACATCCTTCAATTCGTGATTTGATGCATCTGGGTACATATGAGTTTCCTCTACTAATTCTCTTAATGCTTTTTTCACCTTTGGCGAACATCCTAATGCATTCTCATTGGACGCAAGCTTTACAACCTCCGCAAGCCCCAATTCTCTCTTAACTTCACTTATAGGCTTGCCTGCCTTATAACTCCTTAAACCCAAAATTTCTTTACGTACCATGTATTCCATAATTTCCCCCTATATAATTATACTTACTCCTCCTTGGAAGCTCGTTCGTCTTCTCCCCATATCTTTACTTCAGTAGTAAGCTTTACTCCAAATTTCTCATAAACTACATGCTGCACAAGCTTTATCAAATCCAAAATATCCTTAGCACTAGCATCTTTTTTATTAATAATAAAACCAGAATGTTTCTCAGATACTTGAGCATCCCCAACGCAAGTACCCTTTAAATCGCAATCTTGTATAAGAACACTTGCATAATGGCCCTCTGGTCTTTTAAATGTACTCCCCGCTGATGGGTATTCTAAAGGTTGTTTATCGCTTCTTTTTTTCGCAAGGTCGTCCATCCTTGCTTTTATAATCTCCTTATCTCCTTCTTTTAGACTAAGGGTAACACTTATTACCGTATATCCGTGTTTTAGAATAGCGCTACTCCTATAAGAAAGCTCCATTTCGCTTTTTGTTAAAGTTAATAATTCTCCATTATTATCAAGGGCTAATATACTCTCCATAACCATAGACATTTCACCATTATATGCTCCTGCATTCATAGCTGCCGCACCACCAATGCTACCTGGAATTCCATTTGCAAATTCCATACCTTTAAGTCCTTCACCCAGTGCCACCATGGTAACATCATATAAACTTGCTCCACTTTGAGCGATTACTTTATTTCCTTTTACCTCAATTTTATTAAACTTACATAGCTTTATAACTACTCCACGAATTCCACCATCACGTACAAGTAAATTAGAACCATTTCCTATTAAATAATAATTCACATTGTTATCTTTACAAATTTTTATTATTGACTGAGCTTCCATCACATCTTCCGGAGTCACTAAAATATCAGCTGGTCCCCCTACTTTAAAAGAAGTATGATTTTTCATAGGCTCATCTATCTTTATGTTTGATCCTCTGGTAACTTTATCTATTTGTTTAATTAGTTCCTCATATTTTTTCATATTCTACTCCTTGAAAATATTAATATATTTACATAATTCCAGAGCATAAAGCATATAATATATGCTTTATACTCTGGAATTATATAGTGCTTTTATTTTACCCTTTTTACTAAGATATTTCAACAATTTAACTAATCATTATTAATTATTAATTTTTCTGACATATTTGATTATTATTTCAATATTCTCTATTTACTCTTTTTAAAATATTCTAAAACACATTCCGAGGCCTTACTGTCCATAGAGGGAGTCTCCATTAGTTCCTTAACACTTGCACTTTTTATCTTATCGATGCTACCAAATTTCTTTAGTAGCTCGCGTCTTCTCTTTTCCCCTATATTAGGTATATTATCTAATATAGAATACAGAGTTCTTTTATCTCTTAAAGTTCGGTGATAAGTAATAGCGAATCTATGGACCTCATCTTGTATTCTAGTAATCAAGTGCATGCTTTGAGAATTGCCTCTCATAACTCGCTCTACATTATTATATATTAACCCTCTAGTTTTGTGCTTGTCATCCTTAACCATTCCACATACAGGTATATTAATATTAAGACTATTTAAAACCTCAAGGGCCACATTGACCTGCCCTTTTCCACCATCCATAAGAATTAAATCAGGAAATATACAGAACTTTCCTTTACTTAATTCTAAATTTCTTTCTTTTATTTTTTCCACTTCATCTAGTCCACGATTAAACCTTCTCTCTAGTATTTCTCGCATACTATCATAATCGTTAGCTCCTATAACTGATTTTATTTTAAACCTTCTATAATCACTACTTTTAGGCTTTCCATCTTCAAAAACCACCATACTACCTACAGAATCCACGCCCATTATATTTGAGATATCATAGGATTCAATTCTTTCAGGTATTTCATCCAGTTCCAATAAGCCCGTAAGCTCCTCCAGTGCAATTTTGTGAATTTCCTTATCCTGCATATCCTTTAATTTAAATTGTTCAAGGGTTATCTTAGCATTATTTTCTACCATCTCTAATGTCTTTTTCTTTTCTCCCTTTTGAGGAACCTTAATCACAACTTTTGATTCTTTTTTGGAACTGAGCCACTGCTCTAGAATCTCTCCCTCATTTATGAACGGCACATATATTGTTTTAGGAATAAAGGCTGCCCCTCCATAAAATCGCTTTATAAATTCTTCTATAAGCTCATGTGCTACCTGGTCCGCTTCATCATTTAAAATAAAATGTTCACGTCCTACTATCTTACCATCTCGAAGAAAAAATACCTGAAGGCAAACATCTTTTTCATCAACATATAGATTAATAAAGTCTTCATTCTCGCAATTTCCTATTATAATCTTTTGCTTCTCATTTATTTTATCTATGGCCATGATTTTATCGCGAAACACCACCGCTTTTTCAAATTCTAAATCTTCCGATGCATTTTCCATTTTTCGCTTTAGCTCATCTTTTATATTCCTGTCTTTTCCTGCAAGTAACTGCATTGTACCTTTTATGATTTCCCCATAATCTTCTTTACTAATAAGCCCTGCACAAGGGCCTTTGCACAGCCCAATATGATAGTTCAAGCAAGTCCTAGTAGGGGGCAGTCCCTCTTTAATAGTTCGTCTACACGTCCTAAGTGGGTATATTTGTTTTATAAGTTCAATAATGCTATATACAGCTGCTGAATCTGTATACGGCCCAAAATATTTTCCGCCATCATTTGCAATGTTTCTAGTTACAAAAACCCGTGGAAATTCCTCATTTATAGTTATCTTTATAAAGGGATAGTGTTTATCATCCTTAAGCAAAATATTATATCTTGGGCTATATCTTTTAATAAGATTACACTCTAAAATAAGTGCCTCCATTTCCGAATCCGTTACTATATATTCAAACTCAGATATATTTTTCACCATAGCCTTTACTTTTACAGAATGATTTTTTGAACCCTTAAAATATTGCCTTACTCTATTTTTTAATATTTTAGCCTTACCCACATATATTATTTCACCAAGATGATTACTCATAAGATACACTCCTGGTGCATCTGGAAGAATCTTTAGTTGATATTCAAAATCAAACACATTAGCACCCCTTTAAAAATGTCGTTAAATTTCCTGGGCAATATACTACAAATTGCTCCATATATCATGTAGCTATCTTATTTCTAATAAGAAAGCCAGATATTATTTCAATATCTGACTTTCTTTACTATTATATGCATATATTTTTATGCTTTATTTTAAATAACTTTCAATAAGATCTCTAGTTACTTGGGCAGCTTTTTTACCACCAACTCCACCCTCTTCTACAATTACCGATATGGCAATTTCAGGATTATCATAGGGTGCAAATCCAGTAAACCAGGAATGAGCACCTCTTTGTGCACTAGCATCAACTTTATGATCTGCAGTACCCGTTTTTCCACTAACCTCAATGCCTGACACAGCTGCATTAGTTCCTGTACCTTCAGTTACAACGCCTCTCATTAAATCCTTCATAGTACTAGCATTTTCCTTTGATATCACTTCTCCTAGTTGCTTCGGTTCTATTTTTTTTAAAGATTTACCTTTGCTATCCAATATTTCTTTAACAAGCATTGGTTGCATCATAATACCATCATTAGCAACAGCGCTTACAACTAATGCCATTTGCATAGGAGTAGCTAAAACCTCCGCCTGGCCTATAGCACTTTGAGCGATATTACCTTTCTCATAGCTTTTATAGCTTGGGAATCTACTATTCTCTATAGTTAACCCTTCAGATGGGATATTCTTGTTAAAATAAAACTTTTCTGCGGTTTCCTTTAGTGCTTTATTTCCTAAATCAATACCTAAAGACCCAAAAAACGCATTACTAGAATGTTCATAAGCAGATTTAAAATTTAAACTTCCTAAAACCTCGCCATTATAATTTGTCAATAGCTGTGTTCCATTTACAACTAATTTACCATTATCCTGGTATCCCTTATTATAAACATTAGTGATATTTTCTAAAGCGCTTATCGCCGGAATAGTTTTAAATACAGACCCTGGTGGATATAACCCAGATGTCGCCCTATTAAGTAGTGGTGTACCTTCTTTATCTGCATTTAAATCTTTCATATCTCTTTCTAAATTATTTGGGTCATAAGATGGATTAGATACCATAGCTAAAACTTCTCCAGTTTTAGGATTCATCGCCACTATCGCACCTTTACATCCTGTATCCTTTAAAAGCTCATAAGCTTTATTTTGAAGCTTTGAATCAAGAGTAGTTCTTAATCCATTTCCAACTTTCTCTTCAGTATCTTTACTAAAGAAAACAAACTTTGGAATTGCTGTCTCTCCAGCCCCCATAAGTTCTTTATCGTATTTTTTTTCAAGACCAGCAAGATTATATACAGTATCCATATACCCTATAGCATGGGCAAAAACTGGACCCTTTAAATATTCTAGTTTTTGAGACGTTTCACCTGTTTTCGTACTTTTTGTTAAGGCGTTCATATCTTTATCGTAAATTGTTCCCCTTAATACCTTATTTCTCTCAACCGAAGTTCTCCTATTAAATACACTATCTAAAGTCTTTTCGCTCCTAAACATATATGAATAAGTTATGTAGGAAATTAAAGCAATGAAAAGTATTAAAAACACCAACATGACCTTTTTTATATTATTCACGAAATCATTCATAACTTTGACCGTCCTCTGAAATTTTTTGAAGTATACCTAGTGCAAAGAAAGTTATTAACATAGAACTACCACCAGAACTAACTAATGGCAGCGTTATACCTGTTAGTGGAATAGCTCCAACTACCCCACCTACTATAACCAATACTTGGGCAGCTATCATTGTACTATAACCCACTGCAAGTAATCTTGTAAATTTATCTTTACTGTAAACAGGTACCCTCATGCATCTATAAAACAGTAAGAAATATAAAATAAGGATAGCGAAGCCAGTAAGAAGGCCCATTTCCTCAGCAATAGCCGAAAAAATGAAATCTGTAGTAACTACAGGAACCATTCCAGGGTGCCCAAGTCCAAAACCTGTTCCAAAAAGACCACCGGAGGCTATGGAAATTAAAGATTGTACTACCTGATATCCTTCATGATTACCATATTTCCATGGGTCATTCCAGATCATAAACCTTAGACGAACATGCCCAAAAAGTTTATAGCTTATAAATCCACCTATAATAAAAAATCCTAAACATATTAGAACATATTTTAAATTTGAAGTAGCAATATATAACATGGTTATTGAAATAGCAAAAAATAAAAGTGCTGATCCTAAATCCGTTTGCTTTACCATTAACCCAAGTGAAATCATAACTACAATTCCAGGCTCAATTAATTCCTTAATTTTCATAATCTCTGACTTTCCCTTAAGATTTTCTCCATAATTCTGTAGTGATGATGCTAAATATGCTACCAAAGATAATTTAGCAAATTCTGATGGTTGGAAAGTAAATCCACCAACAGATATCCAGTTTTTAGCTCCATAAACTTCTTTTCCAAATATACTTCCCAATGACATAAGTATAATAGTACATATCATGTAAAAATATTTGTACTTTCCAAACTTAGATAAGCTAGGAAAAAGCACTACTACTAAAATGAATATGGCAATTCCAACTGCATAAAAGATAAGTTGTTTAAGTGCAAGAGATGAGTCTAACCTATATAACATGGCCATACCTATAACCGCTAAAACATTCGAAAACAGTAAAATATATTTGTCACCATCCGGAAAAAATCTTCTTATTATAAAATGAGAATACGCAAACATTAAGCATATTATTGCGCACATTATTATTGCGCCTTTGTCAAACCCATTTTTACCAATAAGAAACATATTGATAAATAAAACTATGCATAGAAGATAAGTATACCTTAGAAGCTTCCGCTCTTCCTTTATCTTTTCCATACTATCACCTCCCTAGCACTCATAATTTACCCTATAACTTTAAAAATTGAAGTTCCTATTTTAATTTCATCGCCCTTTTTTATGATTACCTTGTCCGTTACTTTTTTGTTGTTTTTAAGGGTTCCATTAGTACTTCTCAGATCTTGCAAAATATAATCTGTATTTTTAAGATATATTCTTGCATGCTGAGATGACACGTATTTGTCCCCCAAAATTAAAAGATTATCTCCCTTTCTGCCTATGGTAAGCACATCGTTTAGAGGAATAACCGCACCGATTCTTAAATTAAAATTTTCTCCTCTTTCTATAACCTCAAGCCCCATAGTTTTCTTAATAATTGGTTTCTTCTTTGCACCACCTTTTATGTCCTTATACATTATTCTCAAAGCAAATATTATTATAATGTAAATAATCGCTATAATTGCATATCTCAAAAACAAGCTTATATTAGCCATAACTCACTTTCTCCTCTTTAAATCATAATCAAAGACTAGCATTAAATCATCTCCTGCGGAGCCGCACATCTTAGCAGAAGATAAATTGACGACTTCAGAAGGAGATTTACCCCTTTGTAGACCTCTTGCGCGGGTAACAATTATTAATCGTTATCCCCCCACTTATAGAAGTTGGGGAGTTCCTTCTCAAGTTTCGTTAAATTAGTATGCTAGCTTAATATGAATTATAACATTTTTTTAAGATATTGTCCTGTATATGAATTCACATTTAAGGATATTTCTTTTGGCGTACCACTGCACAAAATGCTACCGCCCTTATCTCCACCCTCCGGACCTAAGTCTATAACATAGTCCGCGCACTTTATAACATCTAAATTATGCTCAATTACGACTACTGTATTTCCTGAATCTACAAGTCTTTGAAGTATTTTAATAAGTTTACTAACATCATCAATATGAAGTCCTGTAGTAGGCTCATCTAAAATATAAAAGGTCTTGCCAGTGCTTCTCTTAGATAATTCAGATGCAAGTTTAATTCTTTGAGCCTCACCACCAGACAATTGTGTTGATGGTTGACCTAACCTTACATATCCGAGTCCAACATCCATCAGTGTTTTAAATTTGCAAGAAATTCTAGGAATATTTTCAAAGAAATTTACAGCTTCCTCAACAGTCATATTTAAAATATCATCAATATTTTTCCCTTTATACTTAACCTCTAAAGTTTCTCTATTATATCTTTTCCCTTTGCAAACCTCACAAGGCACATACACATCAGATAAAAATTGCATTTCTATTTTAATTATTCCATCACCCTTGCAAGCCTCACATCTTCCGCCCTTTACATTAAAGCTAAATCTACCTGGCTTATAACCCCGCATCTTAGCTTCTGGACTCATTGAGAAAACATCTCGAATGATATCAAATACTCCTGTATATGTAGCTGGATTAGATCTTGGAGTACGCCCTATAGGCCCTTGGTCAATATTTATAATTTTATCTATATTCTCATATCCTAAAATATCTTTATGTAGCCCAGGATTCTTTTTAGATTTATTCACCTTTTTATTAAGACCTTTGTATAGAATTTCATTAACTAAAGTACTCTTTCCAGAACCTGAAACGCCAGTGACTGCAGTGAATACACCTAGCGGAAAGTCCGCGCTAACATTTTTAAGATTATTTTGCTTTGCATTAAGTATTTTTATACTATTTCCATTAGATACTCTCGTCACCTTCGGAACATCTATCTTCTTTTTACCACTTAAATATTGACCTGTAATTGACCTTTCACAGTTTTTTATATCCTCAATTGTTCCGGTAGCCACAATTTCTCCACCATGTTCGCCAGCTGCTGGCCCAACATCTACAATAAAATCTGCTGCCTTCATGGTATCTTCGTCATGTTCTACCACAATTAATGTATTACCTATATCTCTTAAATGCTTTAATGTCTTTATAAGTTTATCATTATCCCTTTGATGAAGACCAATACTAGGCTCATCTAAAATATATAAAACTCCCATAAGGCTTGATCCTATCTGCGTAGCTAGCCTTATTCTCTGCGCTTCTCCACCAGACAATGTACCTGCCGCTCTAGCTAAATTCAAATAATCAAGTCCTACATCCTTTAAAAAATTAAGTCTATCATTTATTTCCTTAAAAATTTGATTAGATATAATCTTATTTTTCTCTGATAATTTTATATCTTTTAAAAATATAACTTCATCTACAATAGACAATTGACAAAACTCACTTATATTCTTATCCCCAACAGTTACGGCTAGTGCCTCTGGGCTTAACCTTGCTCCCTTGCACTTAGGGCATGCATTATCACCCATATATTGTTCAATTTCTCTTTTTATATAATCTGACGAGGTTTCAACATATCGTCTTTTTAAATTGTTTATAATTCCTTCATAAGAATGATTAAAAGTACCTGATCTAAACTCCTTAACATACTCCACCTTAACTTTTTCACCATTAGTTCCGTACAGTAATATTTTAAGAATTTCTGGTTCATAGTCTTCTATAGGTGTATCTAAGCTAAACTTATATTTTTCACTTATTGCCCGAAGTACCGAAAAAGTCCAGGAATCCTCCTTAAGACTACCTTCCCCAAAAGACATAATGGCGCCGCCTTTAATACTCTTACTTTTATCTGGTATTATTAAATCCTCTTCAATTTCCATAAGAGTACCAAGGCCGTCGCAAGTATCACATTTACCATATGGAGAATTAAACGAAAACATCCTCGGAGCCAATTCTCCAAGGCTAATGCCGCAATCAATGCAGGCAAAATGCTCACTAAAAAGAATATCTTCACCACCGGAAATGCTAGCAATTGCAGTCCCCTCTGCTAGTTTTAATGCACTCTCTAAAGATTCAGAAAGCCTCCCTCGAACTTCTTCTTTTACAGAAATTCTGTCTATTACTATCTCTATATTATGTTTCTTAGTCTTTGCGAGTTTTATTTCCTCTTCCAGAAGCTCTACAGTAGTACCATCTATCCTAGCGCGAACGAAACCATTTTTTTTAATATTTTCTATTATCTTGACATGTTCACCTTTTTTTCCCCTTATCACAGGAGATAAAATTGAAATCTTAGTTTTCTCCGGCATATCCATTATTCTATCCACCATCTGGTCTACAGTTTGCTGAGAAATCTCCTTACCACATTTAGGACAATGAGGCGTCCCTACTTTAGCATAAAGAAGTCTCAAATAATCATAAATTTCAGTTACAGTACCCACTGTGGAACGTGGATTTCTGTTAGTAGTTTTCTGATCTATAGAAATAGCAGGAGATAACCCCTCTATGTACTCAACATCTGGCTTATCCATATTACCTAAAAACTGCCTTGCATATGCAGATAATGACTCCACATACCTTCTTTGCCCTTCTGCATATAATGTATCAAAAGCAAGTGAAGATTTACCAGACCCTGAAAGTCCAGTAAACACTACAAATTTATCTCTCGGTATCTCCAAATCAACATTTTTTAAATTGTGAACCTTAGCACCCTTTATAAAAATTTTATCCCTCATGTTTTCCTCCTCTGTTACAACACAATTATATATTTTTAATCTGCTTTTTGAGTTTATAAATTATATCGCGAAGCTGCGCCGCTCTTTCAAAATGTAAATCCTTAGCTGCTTGCTTCATCTCATTTTCATACTTATCCATTAACTTTTTAGTTTCATCGTAATTCGCATCCATTGCAGCTTCAAGGGTTTCATATACCTCTTTATCTTCCGCAACTGTTATAGATCCGATTACTTCCCTAATATCTTTTACAATAGTGGTTGGCACTATATCATGTTCTTCATTATATTCCATCTGAATTCCTCTACGCCTTGTAGTTTCATCCATAGCCTTCTTCATAGACTTTGTAATTTTGTCTGCATACATCATTACCTTGCTCTCTGAATTTCTTGCAGCTCTTCCTATTGTTTGAATTAATGAGGTTTCAGAACGTAAAAACCCTTCTTTATCTGCATCGAGTATTGCAACAAGAGCTACTTCTGGAATATCTAATCCTTCTCTCAAAAGATTTATACCTACTAGCACATCAAAAGTACCTAGCCTAAGATCTTGGATAATTTTCATTCTTTCTATGGTATCAATATCCGAATGTAAATATGTAATTTTCATATCCATTTCTTTAAAGTATTTAGTCAAATCTTCTGACATTTTTTTTGTAAGGGTCGTAACTAAAACTCTAAAGCCTCTTTTTATTGTTTCCTGAATGCTCGCATATAAATCATCTATTTGCCCCTTAACAGGCCTTATAACTATTTCAGGATCCAATAATCCCGTGGGTCTTATTACTTGTTCTGCCACATTCTCACTATGTTCTGCTTCATAAACGTTTGGAGTTGCACTTACAAAAATCGTTTCATTCATAGTACCCTCAAACTCCTGAAAAGTTAGCGGTCTATTATCATAGGCTGACTTAAGTCTAAATCCATAATCAATTAAATTAGTCTTTCTTGATTTATCCCCACCAAACATAGCTCTAACCTGCGGAAGAGTTACATGGCTCTCATCTATAAACATTAAGAAATCCTTAGGGAAATAATGCATCAATGTTTGAGGTGCTGTTCCAGCGGCCCTACCATCTAAAATTCTAGAATAGTTCTCTATACCAGTACAGTAACCAACCTCTCTCATCATTTCAATATCATAGTTTGTTCTTTGCTTAAGTCTTTGTGCCTCTAAAGCTTTATCCTCTGAAGTAAGCTCCTTTAACCTCTCCTCAAGCTCCTGCTCTATTTGAGCTATGCCAAGTTCCAATTTATCCTTGGATGTAGCAAAATGGGAAGCCGGGAAAATAGATACATGTTTTAGGGTTCCAATAATTTCTCCTGTAAGAGAATCAAATGATCTAATCCTTTCTATCTCATCTCCAAAAAACTCTACCCTAATTCCTTCACTTGACGATGAAGCAGGGAATATATCTATAGTGTCACCTCTCACTCTAAAGGTTCCGCGAATAAAATTAATATCATTTCTTTCATACTGTATATCTACTAAATGTCTTATTACTTCATTTCTATCCTTTTCCATGCCAACCCTTATTGACACTGTAAGTTTTTTATACTCGTCGGGGTTACCAAGTCCATATATACACGAAACCGAAGCCACCACAATAACATCGTTACGCTCTAGTAATGCCGATGTAGCTGAATGTCTTAACTTATCAATATCATCGTTAACAGATGAGTCTTTTTCTATAAATGTATCCGTCTGTGCAATATAAGCCTCTGGCTGATAATAATCATAATATGAAACAAAATACTCAACACAATTATCTGGAAAAAATTCTCTAAACTCTGAGCAAAGCTGTGCTGCTAAGATCTTATTATGAGCAAGCACCAATGTAGGCTTTTGAACTCTCTCAACAATATTAGCCATGGTAAAAGTCTTACCTGACCCCGTTACTCCTTTAAGAGTTTGAAACTTTTTACCTTCTTCAATTCCGCGCACAAGACTATCAATTGCCCGTGGTTGATCTCCAGTAGGCTTAAACTTTGAATGTAACTTAAACTCATGCATAAAATCACCGCCTTGTATTCCTTCTTATGAACATTTGTTCGTTACTTCTATTTTAACTATAAATTTTTAATATGTCAATATATCCTATACTAATTCACAAAAACTATTCACCTACTATAAATTAAAAAAATCTAAAGATTATAATTAACACCATTCATAGTTCTTTCAACAATATTTCTTGCTAGTTTACCGTTAAAAATTTTCATTAGTTGCATTTTATTCTAAATTATAAATATAGATACTATATATATATAATCACCTATTTGCATATAGACAAAATTAACGATTAATATTAGTTGACTCTCATTAAATAATAATATACTGCATAAAAAAAAATATTTTAAATGGAGGAATTGTTGTGAGTATTATGAATTCTGTAGAAAAAGGTGTAAAATCTAAAATCATGGAGACTTTAATTAATTATCTAGAAAAGAACCCCGAAAGAAATGTTGACAAAATTTTTGATACTATAAAAAAACTAATAAAAGATGAGTCTCAACTAAAACAAATAGATTTTGTCTATAGTTATTACAAGAGTAACCCCCCAACACATGAATATATACAAAATATATTAACTAATACAGACACAAAGTGTCTTAAGAAATTGGTTACTAATTTCTTTGCAAATGCAAATTGGTATGCTGGTGCAAAACGCAACAAATTTTTAACTGACGAAGATACAAAAATACCATTTGTTTTGCTAATCAGTCCATCTATGAGATGTCCTTTGCACTGCGTTGGATGCTATGCATCTAATTATAGTAAAGATACTGATATTCCACCTGTAGAAGTAGAGAGATTAATTAAAGAAGCAAGAGATTTGGGGATATACTGGATAATAATACTTGGGGGTGAACCTTTCTATAATGACTATCTACTCGATATATATGAGAAGTTTGATGACATGATGTTCTCCCCGTTTACTAGTGGCATTCTTATAACTGACGAAATTGCCAATAGGATACAAAAATGTTCAAATGTATTCCCAATGCTCTCGATTGAAGGCTTTGAAGAAGATACAGAAGCAAGAAGAGGAAAGGGTACATTCGCAAAAGTTATACATGCTATGGATATGCTTAAAGAAAGAGGAGTTTTATTCGGAGTTTCAACATGTGTTACAAGAACTAACATAGATGATGTATTATCTGATAAGTTTACTGATATGCTAATTGAAAAAGGTTCTAAATTAAGTTGGTATTTCTTGTTTATGCCGGTAAGTTCACATCCACAGTTTGATATGATGCTTACACCAGAGCAGAGAATAAGACTTGGAAGAAGAACTAATGAAATAAGAACAACAAAACCATATTTTACAATTGATTTCTTTAATGATGCTCCACTAGTAGGGGGATGTATAGCCGGTAAATACTTCTTTCATATCAATTCGAAAGAGGATGCAGAACCATGTATATTTGCACATTTCTCAACAGTTAATTTAAAGGGAAGACCATTAATTGACGCTTTTAGGGATCCTTTCTTTAAAGAATTAAGACATAGACAGCCCTATAACAAAAATATGTTAAGGCCATGTATGATGATAGATAATACCAATGTAATAAGAGATGTATGTCAAAAGGTTGGCGCTAAACCAACTGATGCTGCTGGAGATGTTATGCTTAATGACAAAGAATTCCATGAAAATATTGACAAGGTTGCAAATGCTTTTACACCTTATGCCGATAAAGAGTGGAAGGAAACTTTTAATGAAAAAGGAAATGATGAATTATCAAAAGGTTAATTATGAACTTTCTCCTGCGTGGTTTGAAATAACAGGTTGAAACGTGAAAGTTATCCACATTATTTTTCGAAAGCTATTCCTATATAATAAAAAAGAGAAAAGTATATAATACTTATTAATGCATTATAAGTATTATATACTTTTTTTGCGCATAAAAATATTTGTTAGCAAGCCTGGTAAGTTGGGATTATCTTATTAAGGAATTTAACGACATTTCAGCTCCGCAGGAGATGAGTTAATACAAAATTTATAGAAAATACACAAAACAAACAAAATAGACAACATATTGACACTTAGTTGACACTCTCAATTGCTATGATTAAAAGATAGAATCGATAAAAATAAATTAATGAGGAGATATTAAAATGAAAATTATATCTATAAAAACCAAAATTCTATCTGGCTCACTAACAGTTGGAATACTTTTATCATCTGCGAGTACAACTTTCGCAGCGACTTCTAGCCCATTAGACATTGGTAGAAAGGCATCTTTAACAACTGAATGTAAAAAAATAGACACTAAAATAAAACAGGGTTTAGGCGCAAATGTTGAAAACCTTGTAACTGCTAATACTATAACTCAAACTGATGCGAATAAAATTAAAGCTGTACTAAATAGATCTGAAGGTTCAGAAAAAACTAAAGCTATTACTACTCAAGGAAGTAAACTATATATGGATAGCAACAAGATAACTCATATAAATCCTCTAACATCCCTTGTAAGTAATGGCACTATAACTCAGGCTCAAGCCGATAAAATTATACTGAAGCAACTACACCTATACCAGACTAGAGCGTTACATAGTTTGCTTTAAAAATTCACTCAATATGAGGTAACTCATAAATTTTAAATTACGAATTTTTTCTTAAATTATGCTGTAACAAAAATCATATATCTATATCCACAGGTGGGATGAAACCGAAGGGCATAAAAAAAAGTTATCCACATTATTTACCACAAGTTGTTTCCTATATAATAGAAAAGGGGCTTGCCAAGGGTATTCCTAGCATGCTCCTTTTTTGATTATAGTTTGCTCATATTTTCTAAAATATTCGTCGTATCATTATTCACCACTGTTACTTATGATATCTCTAGTTATCCTCGCGTTCTTCATATTGTTTAACGATTTTATCTGTACGTTTTTTTGAAAACCAGATTAATCCTGAAGACCCCAAAATCGAAAAAGCAAATGTGATTAAAAACATGATGAGTATTTCTACTGGAGTTTGTGAATCTCTTGAATGATTTTGCATTATTTGACCAAATGTAATTCCTGAACTTATACCCAAATTGTTTATTAGATAGCGTCTTATTCTATGCTTTTTTGTACCAACATGATAACTACTGTATACGTCATTACCTTTCATGAAATTTACCGAAAGAACATATAATGAACCACCGAAAAATGCAATAAATTCCGTCATATAAGCTTTAAAAGGTGCATTTAAAATGAATTGCTTATACAACACAGAAATCAATAAAAATATAGAAACTAATTGAAACGCACCGCTAACTATTTTATGCTGTTGTTCAATAACCCTCTCGTCCTTAATGTTCTTATTTTTCATTTTGATTCCCCCCAAAATAAATCATTTAATGTTTTATTTAATGCATTACATATGGCAATGCAAAGATTAAGTGATGGATTGTACTTTCCTGCCTCTATCATACCAATCGTCTGCCTTGTAACTCCTACCTTTTCCGACAGTTGTTCCTGTGACAACTCGCACTCTACGCGAGCAATTTTCATACGTTTATTCTTCAATCACAAAACCTCCTTACGTTGCTTATTATAACATATATATTTCTAAATGCAAACTATATATTACATTTTAATTCATATATATTGCTATGAGTGATACCATACTCAATTGTAAAACTCAATTGTAAAGCGATATGCCACTTTGTAAATTGAAATGCAACGTTTGTAATTGACAATTGAATATTTGTAAATGAAATGCAACCTTTGTATCTGAAAAGCCAGTTTTGAAACCCAAAAGCCACATTTGTAATCCAAATGCAGTTTGATTTTTCGGTTTTTTGATGTATGATAATAGAAAATATGCATGCCAAATAGAGGTCAACTCACTCTCGATTTTTTTGTAATCGGAGAATCCACCCCTATTTTAGGATTGTATGGATATCTGGCGGCACTGTTTTATATTTTTATTTTTTGAGAAGAATTGGTTTTAACATGATGTCGCTGGCTGCTACCGGTGTACACCCTAGGTTTTGTAAAATCTCTTCTCCATGGTAAAAGCTGAACGTTTCGTATGGGCTACGGTTGTTCAGTTTTTTTCTTTTATAGGAATTAATGTGATTCATCATTAGGCTGATATTTTCCTGTGTCAGATGATCGAAGCTGTTTCCCTTCGGAAGAATGCGCCTAATCATCTCATGGTTAACCTCAATGGCTCCCTTTTGATAGGGACTTCCAGCATCACAATAAAATACATTGGTACGATGTCCTGAGAATTTTTCAGTACCATATTCAATTGCCTTTGGATTCGAAAATTCGCTCCCGTTGTCTGTAAGAATTACAGGGAAAAGGGCTGTAAAAACCTCCTTCCCAAGGGTTTCATAAAGTGTTTCATAAATATCCGTTACTGATTTTGAAGTATTTGCATCTCTAAGAAATGCTAACATCAAGCTGGTATCTACAAAGTGAATCGTTAAAAGGCATTTGCCACCTTTACTTCCAATCACAGAATCCATCTGTACAACAGTGGTATCCTGATTTTTAGCAAGGAATGCCTGAAAGTCATTATAGTTGCGCCCAATGCGGCAGCCTTTATCTACCTTGAATTCCGGTTTTTTATACCTTTCGCGAAACTTGACTTTTCTCGGAAGATCAATATTTCGCACATCGAAAAGACAGGCATCTATGTAGTTGTAAATATTCTTTTCACTACACATAATTTCATCTTCATGCGTAACATATATCTGATGAACAGATTGACCGTTTTGAACTAGTGGAGAAATTATTTTATTGAGTCTGGCTACTTCATCTTCCGATACACACAATCCACTTCTGGACTGTGAAATGGCTTCGTGAGCTTTCATATGGGCATGCTCCGCATTGTATATATTTTTTAATAAAGAGCATTTCCCAAGCGTTTCACAACCATTACAGACATAGGGAACCCTAAAGCGGGCAGTACAGATTTCCAAAATGAAATCAGGACAGTTATCATTACAGGATTGACAAAGCTTACAGTAGATGGTTGTTTTTCTTGTGCAATTTTTACCGCATACATCCTTATACCTGCAGTTAAAACGATTTTTACAGGCATTGTACGGATATCCCGGATAACCTGTTGCAACCTCTGAACTGTGCTTACGTATTTCTCTGGAGATGGTGGTTGGATTTTTTTCCAATCTTCGGCTGATTTCTTTAAAGGAAAGACTTTCTTTTAAGAATTTTTGTATCTCAAGCCTTTCTTCATAGGTGAAAAACGTTGACATATATCCTCCATTCTGCCGCCAACTCTTATAGAATATGTAATTTTGAATGTTAGTAAAACAAAAGACTGACACATGCCAATATTTTTGTATACCGAGATGCAACCTCTTGGCATATATATTTGATTTAAGAATTATACCTCAATTGTAAATAGAACAGGTTGCTTTTAGATTTACAATTGAGTATCATTTTGAATTTATTTATACTAAGTCACGTGAAAATGGCTAGAATATAAAAGTAAGGTATCCACTTTTACGCGGTTACCTTACTTTATTATCTTTAAAGTTATATATGTCCCTCCCAGTTAGGCTAAATCCGCATCGTCTATACCACATAGAACAATACATACAAAAACATAATTGCTTAACTATAAATGAGCGAATTAGTTAGAAATTTATTCCATTTAAAATTAATACCAACTATTCTAAGCTATCTTTAATGTTTTAAAAATAGCTTCAAGAGGAATTCCTAAGTCAGCTTGATTAAAAATCCAAGATACTCGTTCCTTTTTAGATTGGTTCCTTGCACTTTTAATTCCAGCGTTGAAATTCAACGTACCATTGCTTATCTCTAATTCACAGTATACGTAGGTAATCATTAGTAACAAGAAGTATCTGTTAATACTACGATCACTTCTTACTTGATAATGATTTAAACCAAGATGTTTTTTAGTTTCTCTGAAAAAAGTTTCAATTGGCCATCTATGTTTATAGTGATTTAGAAGTTCTTCAGTTGTAATAGTGGTATCTAGACTTATGAATGCTCTTAAACAACCAGGCTTGAAAAGAGCTTCTTTAGGCCAACAAAGGGCTATCAAAGAATCCTTTGCGTCATTAAGCTTGCCTCTATATGTGTAGACATAATATTCATTATTGCCAACTTTGACTAGGTCGACATCATCCTTAGTTAATATCTCGCACATATGATTAAGCTTAATTCCAAGTTTTTCACGACCTTTTGGATATACTACTCTATTTGTTCTTAGACCACCAATATAGGCGTAGCCTGCCTCTTTAGAAACAGCGAACAATTTTTTATTACTATACCAACTATCACATAAAACATAGCCTTTATTTACTGGTTGTGGTAAGGAGTTTATAAACTCAATTGCCATTTGGATTTTACTCATATTTTCTTTGTTGTATATCGCCATAGTATATGGCAGCACAAGAGTATCGCACAATAACATAACTGTAACTAATTGATGACCATAAACTGTTTTACCTTTTAAATGAGAATGGTGGAATCCACATTTTTCAGTAGGTTTCTTAGCCTTTGACGAGGGCACAGTCTTCTCTGAAATTGTGTCATCTATTACAATATAAATAGGACTGCCAGTTGTTTTAGACATCTCCCATATTCTCATAATAACACGTTTTTTTAGGGCTTTTTCAACGAAGTTTTCGTCCCATGGACTCTCCGATAAAAACTTTCCAATATTAGTCCGATGCCTAACCGGCATAAAGTCTGAGACGTCAGTTACTTTTCCACAGTAGCCTTTTGTCACCATAGAATTTATAAATAATATTAGATGATGAATTTGAGGCGTTGTGAGATAAAGAGTTATTTTTAATTCAATTAAAAATTTGTATATTGCCGATGATTTTGTTACAATTGAGTTGTTAAACATTTATGTTTTCTCCTTAGTTATGTTTTGTGTCGTGACTTAATTATAACAGGAGAATGCATAGATGTTTTTCTTTTTTAACATATGGAAATTAATGGGATCATTTTCGCTCATTTATAGTTGCTTAATTAAATTTAGTTAAATCTAGTTAAATATAGTTAAATTTAACTAACTGCTTAACAACACGTATAAATCAACTCTTTAAGTAACATTTCACGATCTTTCCAAACAAAGATTAAACCATCCAAGTGCAAAGAGTATAAAATATATAAAAAAATTTATAATTCCCACCACCATTTAATCTTTCACTAAAAATATTAAATATATATTACTATTCTCGTAATTTTAAAATTTAATAAAAATAAGTTTATAAGTAAAGATAAAAATATTATTAAATTTTACCATTCAAGTAGGACTGCTCCAGAAGAAAGCCCAGCACCAAATGCTACAAAAAGGATAATATCACCTTTATTTATCATACCACTAATTAAAGCTTCATCTAATGCAATTGGAATAGTAGCTGCAGTAGTATTAGCGGTTCTATCTATATTTATAAAAAATTTACTCTCATCAATATTCATCTTTTTAGCTACTGACTTTAAAATTCTTAAATTAGCTTGATGTGGAATGATCAATTTAATATCGCTTATTGAAATATTAGCTTTATCTACAACTGCTTGTGTTGCTTCTATAAACGCTTTTGTAGCAAATCGCAATACTCCTTTGCCATCCATAACTACTTTTTGATTTTTTTCATTTTTATCTGTGAAAAATGGTGTGGATTCTATTTTATTATAGCATGTGAGAACATTATCATGGTCTATAACACAATCTAAATGAGTAGCTATAATCCCTGTTTCTTCAGCATTTGATAATATAACAGCACCAGCACCATCGCCAAAAAGTACAGCGGTTGACCTGTCTTGCCAATTTACAATTTGACTGTTTGTATCAGCACCAATAACAATTGCGTTCTTATAATTACAATTTTTCATTAAACTTTCTGCCACAGTAATAGCATATATGAAACCTGAACAACTAGTATTCATATCAAATGCAACAGCACTTTCTATTCCTAATTCTTTTTTTATATTTGCTGCTACTGTTGGTACACATACATCTGGTGTTCCCGTAGAGCATATAACTAAATCTATATCCTCTTTTGATAATCCACTATTTTTTAATGCTATTTCAGCTGCATTTACACCCAAACTTGTGGTAGTTTCAGTTGTAGATATATGTCTCTCTTTAATTCCCGTACGAGTTGATATCCATTCATCATTTGTTACTAATAATTCAGGCAAGTAACTACCAGTAGAAATAATCTGTATTCCCATTTATGCACTCCCTTACTTATGTAAATATTAAAATATTTACATACTTTCTATTAATTATAGCATAGCATAGATTATATATTACGTAAAAAATACAATTTCATGGTAATTTTATATACTTTTTAACTAGGGATATATAAGCATTAAAAAATATGGACTAATTTACTACAAAGGTTTCAACTAGTATTTAAAAAAATTCTTTCAACTTATGATTCTTTCCCATAATTAATTGGTACATTTCCATATGCGGTATTAATTATTGGGCTTTTATAAATAAAAGGATTTTATACTATCTGCTGTCTGTATATAATATTTAATTTCTGGAAAAACTTTTTTAACACTGATAAAATACCAAAACCCCTGTAAAGTATATATATAATACTTTATAGGGGTTTTCATATTACAAATGTAAGGTAGATACTTTATCTGCCTAGTTTAAAATCTAAAATTTTTGACAACGAATTTATATCTCCTTTAAATGGGAAACAAAGTAGTCTGTTTTCATCTTCAAAAATCATAAAAAATGGTGGATCCTTTTCAGGTATTATTATATAGACTTCATATACAAGTGCATTTAAACATTCTCTTTGTACCTTAACAGCCGGGTAAAGCGGGATTCTAATTGCATACCCATCATTTGTAAGAGGATTACTTTTACCGTAGATATTATCCACATTCTTTATAAAGCTTTCAACCATATTATGAATTTCTGGATTTAACTGAACTACTTTCACCACCTTTTGTTGCTTTGGATCAAAAATTTCGATATATTTTAATTCTTCAGCACGAACCATTGTTGAATGCAAAAGCATAATAAATAAGAACATAATTGCTAGTATTTTTTTAGTCATAAGCATCACCTATTTATTAATATTCCCATAATGAACTGCAGTTATGTTATAGGGATGTATTTAATAAAAATTTTAAAAATTTATTCATCTAAAATCACCGCTTTTGAATATTTAAGAAACCCCTTATCCATATTTAACACTATCATTCCTGTTTCATTTAAATATTCAACATAGGACTTTAACATTCTTTCTATCGTAGTATATCTGTATTTGCTTTTTACATTAATATTAAAATTTTTAATAACAGCCTTTAGGATATCCTCCATTGTCATATTACCATCTATAACATTATATATTCTTAGTGCTCTATCCTTATAAAAACTTATATTGTCAGCTATAAGTTTTGTAATATCGTCATACATACCTTTGTGTGCCACTACGTATTTGCTATATTTTAGATCATAAAGCTTTAATTTACTTTCCAAGTCCACACTAAGTATATAAGCGTAAGGCATTTTAGCCCCCCTCATGACTTCATAGCTTATGAGGGAATCTCCTAAATACACAACATCATCAGGAGTAGTAATGCATATATGTGCAGGGCTGTGACCTGGTGTATGAATAATTTTAAATTCAACACCGCATACCGTTATGCTATCTTGGTTATCCAAAATCATAATATCTGTTTCACAAACCATCTCTCCAAAATGCTCTGTAACATCGGCTAATGTTTGGCTACTATAATAAAGTTTAAGATTTATCGTTGAACTGCAAATAAGAGCTTCATAGGATGGCATAGCAATAATACAGTTATATTTTTCCTTAAAATATGCATTATTTCCTACATGGTCTATATGAGCATGGCTGCAAATTATGGCGACTACCTTAAAGTTGTTTTTTAAAAGAAGCTCATCTATTCCTTCTCTTTCTCCTTGTGCCCATCCTGAATCCAACATAATAATTTCTTCATGATTAATTTTATAAAAAGGTATGTATGTCATTCCGGTATCAACACAAAATGTATTTCCCTTTATTTCTTTTATCTCCATATATTCACTTCCTTCCTTTTATACTCATTTATGTGATTACCTATTAATGGCTATGTAGCTAATATATAATGTAATAGAAAACATTATAACAAAATACCTTAGATTTCTCTAAGTCATTTTGTTATTTTATAAATTATTATTTTACTAAAGTAATACGTTCCAATGTTAAAAAACTGTATGGTGTTGTTTTATCATCATCAATATAACCAGTTTCTTCTTCTCTAATATTCCACTCCAAATAATTTAGCTCTGGGAAGAATATCTCAGCATCATATTCCTTATGCACTTTTGTTAAGTGTATTTTATTACAATAGGGCAATAATAATTTATAAATTTCTCCTCCCCCTATAACAAAATATTCTTTACTTTCTTCTAAAAATTCGAATAATTCTTCCTTAGAATTTAAAACAGTAACTCGTTCATCATTTACTACAAAATTCTTATTTTGAGTAATAACTATATGGTGTCTTTGAGGAAGAATACCCGGAAGAGACTCAAATGTTTTTCTTCCCATTATAATAGTATTTCCACTTGTAATCTGTTTGACCCTTTTTAAATCTTTTGAAAAATGCCAAAGTAATTTATTATTTTTCCCTATAGCAAAATTTTCTCCAACAGCAACAATACATGTAAGCATTATACAGCCACACTCCCCATATTTATTTTCCCAAGGTGTTTATAATCTAGAAGTTTAACATCTTCAGGTGTAAAGTCATAAAAGTTTTTAATTTCTGGATTAATCCAAATCTTAGGTGCTTCTAAAGCTTCTTCTTTTCTTGAAATCTGTAATTTTAAACCTTCAATATGATTTTCATATATATGTGCATTATTTATAACATGAGTAAATAATCCTGCTTTGAGTCCTGTAACTTGTGCTATCATATGAACTAATGCTGCATATTGACTTGTGTTAAATGGAATTCCCAAGGCCGTATCTCCAGACCTTTGTATTAACATACAATTCAGCCTTCCATCAGTTACATCCCACATAGTTAAAAAACAGCAAGGTTGAAGCGCCATTTCAGGAAGATCTTCTATATTCCATAAGTTCATCATCATTCTTCGGTCTTGAGGATTATTTTTTAAAGCATCAATAAGTGTATCAATTTGGTGATACTTAGCGATTTGAAACCCATACGCCTTCCCTATCGTGCCAACTTCTAACGCCCATTCGTCCCATATATGTACATTTTGTTCTTGAAGTTTTTTAACATCATTAGATTGGTCTTTGAAAATCCAAAGCAATTCTTTTACTGCAGTTTTAAATGCAACAAATTTAGTTGTTAATATTGGAAATTCTTCTTCTAAATCAAATTGCATAATTTGGTGAGGAAGTTTTAAAGTTGCAATCCCTGTACGATTTTGGTCATAATATCCTTTTTTAATAATTTTCTCTGCCATTTTAATATATTGTCCATCCATTTCATTTAACATAATTTATCATTAGTGAGAAAGTATCCATTAAGTATCCAAACCCACTAAATATTCACTTCCTTTCTATATTTCTTTTTTATTATATAGCTCAACCCTTATTTAGACTTTTTTAATATTAACGACTCTTTTTTCCCATTCCATTCTATCTTAACTAACATATCTCTATCAGTAGCTTTTGGAAGTCCTGCCGTCAGTTTCAATTTGCCAGTATGCACCTTACTATTATGATTTTTAAATTCGCCACTTTCTCCTTCATTATACGTATCTATAGAGTACTTAACATCTTTTACCAAATTACCATCTATCCCAGTGTACTTAAATGTATAATAAGTATCATGTGAGTTCTCAGTACCATCAATTTTATAGCCTACATCCCAATTGCGACTCTTGCCTTCATAATTAATCAAAACATTTTCAACGTTTAAAAGTAAATTACTCGCAAGTTTAGAAAGTGCTTCACAATTATTTTTATCATTAGGATTTATAACCATATAATGTAAATAATTATATATAAGTTCACGCTTTTCAGTAACAGCTCTCCACCTACTATTAGTTGTATTAATTTCTGATATACAGGAATGAAGTTCACGTATTGCATTAGATAATTCATTTCGATTTTCAATATTAGCATATGAAGTCGAATTTAATATATTTAAAGCTATATACAAGTTAGATGATGCCTTGATATAATAATTAATCTTAGTATTTTCATCCAATTTACTATAGTCCGACCCAAAACAAGATTGTGCTTCATTTAAACTAAATATAAATAATTTAGTTGCAGTTTTTTCTCGCTGCTTTAACCCAATAAAATTATGAGCCCCCAATAATAAACTAACTATTAGAGCTATTATTAATAGATGTTTTTTTTTCATTAGAATTCCACCTTTTCGTACAAATTTCATTTTATATTTTAGAATCTGAACAAATAAAGATTCTTTTCAGTTTGTAACGTAGTGAACTACCATTGTGACTTCACTTCATTATAACAAAATATAATAAACGTTTCCAATATTATTATAATTAAACATATACCAGAATGATTCAATAAGAATCGCAAAAGGCATAAAAAAATAGAGGCCTAAGTCCCTTATTTTTCAAAATCGTATTTAGACTGATAATTTTTATTTTTAAATTATTTTAGCTATAAAAGATATTATATGTGCTGCTGGAACTAATAAAAACTGTGCAAAAATCGTACCTACTATCAATCCTCCAACAATAAAAATTATACATCTATCAAATTGCAATTGACTACATTCTCCTTTTATTACATCGTCTGTCAGAATCGATATATATGGATCTACGAATATAACCATAAGTATTGCTGCCATGCCCGTTATCACACCTGATAATGTACTGCATGTACTTCTTAGTTCTGGATTTAAACATCCTGCATACAATGATGCTAAAACACCAACAGTTAATATTGAAAAGGCTATGGTGTTAATTAAAACTATTTTCTTAGGTATCATTTTAAAACTTTTAAATTGTCCCAAATTTTCTTTTCTAGGTTTTGTAACACTACTTTTAAACTGCTCTATTCCTGATTTTGAAAACGAGTGTAATAACAATTTAGCTATAGAACGATTATAACTAAATGATTCTACAAGTTTTCCAAAAATTTTTATAAATGTTGGCATGAGTGCTGCGCCAATAATTGTTGCTATTGTTGTAGAAAATAGAATCCATCTAAATGTAGATAATAAACTTTGAGGGTCCCCGGCTTTTATAGTCTCTTCAATCCTTTTAGCTAGTAATGGTGCTTGTACTGTATTTGCAGTTCTAGAAATTAACGAAAAAATATTAAATACCGCAAAAGATACCGCTATTCTTCCCGTTCGTACACCAACAATTCTTACAGAATAGGCCAGTGTTGAAATTATGGAAATGATAACCGTAAGAATTAAAACAATTATTACTTGTTTAGACATATACTCCCCTCCGTCTTCCTTAATTTTTCTTAATATGCTATTGCATCTTGCTACATTATATCGAATTTTAATAGATATTTCCAATATTATTATAATTAAACATGTATCTCTTCATGATATAATATTTAAATGTGTCTTAAAATCAAAAATAGGTAAGGGGATCTACACTTGGAAATTATAAAGTCAGTTTTTTATTTTGTGCTAGCAGGTATATTTGAAATAGGCGGAGGATATCTTGTTTGGTTATTTTTACGCGATGGTAAAAGTCTTTGGTATGGAATTGTAGGCTCGATATTATTGATATTATACGGCATTATTCCTACACTACAACCTCAAAATGCTAACTTTGGCAGAGTATATGCAACTTATGGAGGAATATTTATTGTCCTTTCAATCTTGTGGGGATGGAAAGTTGATAACGTACTCCCAGACAGATTTGATTTAATTGGTGGAGGTATTGCACTAATTGGGGTTATTATCATTATGTATGCTCCACGAGGATAGAAAAAGAAATAAAGTATAACTTTAAGTAGCTTTAAACTTAGAAATTATGTGAGTATTTTATTTCACTATGGTATATAATTAGTATAAAGAGTTATAAAGCGAGGTGAAGTTAATGAGTTTAGCAGAAAAACTAATAAAAGATTTTGAAACACTTCCGGAAGATAAAAAAATAGAAGTAATAGACTTTGTTGATTTTTTAAAAAATAAGAATCAAAAAAAACTAGAAAATATGATGGATTTAGTTATTATAGAAAATAATGAAGCGCTTAAGGAGTTAAGCAAATAATGAAAAGTATAGATATTGATAATGTATTATTATTTCATAAAAAGATAGTGGATCAGACTGGTGGCAGTGAAGAAATAAGAGATTTAGGCTTAATTGAGAGTGCATTAAATAGAGGTTATGCAACCTTTGATGGTATTGATTTGTATAAGGATGTTGAGGAGAAGATTTCAGCTATTACTCATGGACTTGTTAAAAATCATGGTTTTGTGGATGGGAACAAACGAATAGGGGTTTCAGTAATGGTTTTATTATTAAAATTAAATAGTATTCAGATAAAACATTCCCCCCATGATTTAATTGAACTTGGATTAAACATTGCAGATGGAACTTTTAGTGAAAAAGATATTAAAGCGTGGATAAATAATAAGAAATTATAGCATTAATAAAGAATAAGACTTAACGGTCTTATTTTTTTAAGGTATTTATTGTATATTATTATAATTAATGAGTTTTGGATAACCACACAAGAAAAATTTTCTACACGCCGACTGATCATTTGTAACTTAAAATGCTACTGGAATAAAAGATAAGAATAATAATTATGAAGTTTTTCATACTTTTCTATTCCTTATCTTTCAATATAAACAGCTCTTCAACTCTAACATCTAAATACTTTGCCAAACGCATAGCTAATTCTAATGTTGGATTATACTTATCATTTTCTATAGCTATAATTGTTTGGCGAGTAACCCCTAAATTATTAGCCAATTCCTCTTGCGTTAATTTATAACTTTTACGATGTTCTTTGATGCTATTTTTCATGCTATTTCTCTCCAAAGTTGTGAAGTATTATCCATTTAGTTATGTTATAAATAATGAATACCACTGCAATTATTATAAGAGGTAATCCTAATTTCCCACTAATAAAAATGTCAATAACAGCCCATATAATAAGAAATGTATTAATATAAAGAAAAGTTACAAAGGCTGCTTTATCTGAAACTATCCGCTCTCTTTCATCCATAAATCTGAATCCAGCAGTTCCACTAATTAATGGTTCTCTCTTTCCTCCAAAACGCTTATTAAATATTCCTTGAGCAACATATAGAACCAAGGTTTGTGAACTACCTATAACCACTATAAGTAGATCAAGTGAAATTGAAACATAAATAGAAGAGTTAAATAAATATAAAGGCGGCAACAATATTAAATTCTTATACATAATTGATAAAATCCATAAAGCTGATATAACCAGTATTTCAAAAAAATAAGTATAGCGGACTGCAATACGTTTAGATTTTTGTACACGCTCATCTTCTCTTAAAATCATTTCTATATTCCCCCTAAATGTTAATACATCTTTACATTTCATTGTAACAGCATTTAGGTAAATGTCAACACTTCTTTACATTTAGTACCTTTAACGACATTTCATAAGGAAAGTCTCCCACTGCTATAATATATTCTCTTCAAGTGGTATGCAAAGCTTCCTAGCTCACATCAATATAATCAAAAACACGGTAGGTTTCCATTGTTCACATCCTGCATATGTGTCATTGATTGCAGTGGAATTGAGAATTTTTAAATATTAGAAATTCTTTTTTTTAAAATGGTTGGAGGTATGGAAAACAGTTCTAATAATATAGAATTTGTTTTATTTAAGTCTCTTTAATTGTAACGGAAGTACTGCTATGACTTCCAAATTAAAAAAAGCCTATTTTAAAGGCCTTTCAAAAAATTCTCCTTTAAAATAAGGCTTAACTTAGTACCACTAACAAAATATGGATATTCATTTTATCTATAAATCACCATATAAATAATCAAAAATAAAGTTGGTAAAAGCAAAATTATATTTATTATATTAAAAATATAATCTTTTTTATTTTCATATTCTGAATTTTTAAAAAATTTATTTTTTAGTAACGAATACACAATTACGAATGCAACAATTAAAGAAGTATGGTTATATTGAAATTGTTGCCAGGTGGCAAATAAAATTAACGATAAACATACTATTGTGCTGATTCTTTCAAAATAATATTTTTTTTCATAGCCACCTCACTAAAATTAGTATCTGTTAACGATTATAGCCGCCTAAATTAATTTAATTTTAACTAATTTTAACATATTTAAAGTATTTATTCAATATCACTTTTTTGAGATCATTTTTATCATTCAGGCTTTACTAAGAGATAAGATAACAAGTATGAAATTTCTCCGGAATGACTTGCAATAAGAAACGACAAAACTATTGAAATTCAATTTAGAAATTCTTCTTCGCTAACATAAACTTTTAAATAAAAAATATAATATTGATCTTGAAATTAGATCTTTTTCTTAGAGAATGCTAACAAAAGTATATATTGCGTAGAATTACTTAGCGACGTGAGCGCATTTCAGCAATATATACTTTTCGTTATAGCATCCTTCTGAGAAAAATTTAATGCTTATCTTTATTTATTGTCCTTTTCTTTATCTTTATTTCTCATTTTGTTCATCACATCTTTAAAGGTTTCATTATCCACCTTTACTATAGCAGTATCTTTTGGTAACTCCCTTGGTACAATAACTATTCCTAGTCTTTTGTCTCCAGCCATACTGCTATAACTAGTATCTTTTAGCTCTCCGGAAGGTTTTTTAATTTTAAGATTTATTGAATTAAATTTCCCTTTAACTATGTTAATAAGTTCTTCTTCATTCTCTATTTTACTCTTGTTCATCTGCACTATTAAATCTCCGCTTTTAATCCCCATTTCAAAAGCAGGAGACTTAGGCGCTACTTCCAGTACCATAATTCCCTCTTCGCTACTCATAAACTTTGGTTTTAAATTGAGCTCCATGTACTTTTCTAGTCGCAGCATTGCCTCATGCAATATAGCTGCAAATATCAAAATAAATAATTGAAAAACTGACCCTAACACTGGTAATTGCGATACAGCTGTTAGCGCTATACCATAAGTAAATACTAATGCTCCTGAAGTAAGCGCCTTCCTTTTCTTAAGCTTTGTAAATGTAATGCTACTATATCCAATAACTCCATACAGCGCCATAGATGCTATAACCGAATTTTTTACAATCCGATTGACTATATCCCCTTTTATTAAACCCTTCCAATCAGTCATCATGAAGTTCTGCCCAACCGCTAATTCTGATGAAGACGCACTTAAAAGTATAAGTAAAGCAATTGGTAGTGCCCAATATCTTTTTAAGGCGAACCCGCCTATAATTTTTTGATCTCTATTAGTAAACACAGGAATAGCTCCTCTTGAGCCATCTATCATTACTAAGATCCCCTCTATAATATGTAATATTCCGATCAGTGTCATTAAGGTCAGAATATCTATGTTTATAATATTCAATTGTGGCATATGTAATGTACTGGATGCATATTTAAACACCAGGCTCATCATTCCCAGAACTGCACCAGAATAAGAAAAACTAATATATCTAGGCTTAACTGCCATAAAAAATAACGACACCATAAACAATAAATAAATATTTGAATTTTCATCAAAAACTAACCCTGAAAATGTAAATAATAGACTTGCCACAGCACCGGCAAAAATTCCTATTACAATTTGAGATATAGTTAGTTCAAAAGGTGAATCTAAACTTTCTCCCATTATCATTTTCTGCATAGCTGCAGTCTTCTTATTTTTATTATAAAAAATTATTGCAATTATTATTAAAATAAACGAATTTGAAGGGTCAACAATTGCAAACGCAACTGCTCTTAAAGTATGTATTGCAATTTCCATTGATTAAAATTCTCCTTTCATATCACTATGAAACACGTAATATTATAAGCTATTAAAATGTCGTCAAATCATCACCTGCGGTGCTTAATATTAACGACTCCAGAAGGTGATTTATATTCCCACTGAACTTCTATTTGTTATATTATATAACTTACGATTATAGAAGTAGGAGACTTCCATTCTGAAATGTCGTTAAAAACCAAGTATCTACCAAATTCATTGGTAGATACTTAAATTATACTTTTATTTTATTATTTGATTTTATCTTTAGCTATCTCTAAAGCTTTTTTAAACTGCGGATCCAAAGTTCTATCATATGGTTTCTCTTTAAGTGCTTGTGGATACACAACCGGCACTTCTGGTTTTATTCCAATATGATGTATATTCTCACCACTTGGCGTATAATATTTTGATATAGTAATTTTTAATGCTGTACCATCATCAAAACCATCAACGCTTCTGTAAAACATCCTTTGAACTATGCCTTTACCAAAGGTTTTTTCTCCCACTAAAGTACCAACTTTGTAGTCCCTTATAGCACCTGCAAAAATTTCTGAGGCACTAGCTGAACCTTCATCTGTTAATACTGTTAATGGCATGCCTATTGCGAGGCCTCCCTTAGATTTATCTTCAGTTTTTTTCTTATTCTTATCTATTGTAGATACAATAACCTTTCCTTTAGGTACAAAGTTAGATGTTAAATCTACAACCTGATCTAAAAGTCCGCCAGGGTTTCCTCTTACATCTACTATTAGACTCTTCATACCCTTATCTTGTAATTCTGATAATTTCTTTTCAAAATTCTTAGCAGTATTTTCATCAAACATTGTAAGCTGAATATACCCAACCGTGCCTTCTAGCATTTCGCCTTTAACTGTTATCAAATCGATCTTAGCACGTTTCATACTAACGTCAAAACTACCTTTTCCTTTTCGATTAATAGTTAAGGTAACTGACTCATTTGCCTTGCCCTTCATCATTGTAACAGCTTTTTCTAGTTCTTTTCCAGGCACTTCTGTTGAATTAACCTTCTCTATAATATCTCCAGAAATTAATCCTGCTTTTTTAGCTGGTGATCCGTCAAAGGGTGCAATTACAACTATCTTATCGTCTTTAACTCCCACTTGTATTCCAAGACCAACATAAGCTCCTTCTGTTTGAGAATTAAAGTCTGAAAACTCTTTTTTGTTCATAAAAGTTGTATAAGGATCCTTTAGGGAATCAGTCATGCCCTTTATAGCTCCTTCAACTAAAACATCATCACTAATTTTGCCATCATAGTACTCATACAATTTATTTCTGACTAAAAATAGTTTTTGAAACTTTAATACCTGGTCATAAGCTTCTCTTCCAATAGCTACTTTTCCATTTGGAATACCTAATGAAATTTGAGTTGAGACAAATAAAGTTATGGTATTAGTAATAAGTACTAAAACTATAATCCATATAATACACTTCATTTTCTTTGCTTTGGGTTTTCCACTACCATTTTCTAAAACTCTAAATTTTTCAGGCTTATTTTCATCGCCCATTTTATACACCTCTTTATTATTCTCTATATATTATTCTCTATATATTATCTATATATTCTCTATATATTATTTATGTAAATATAATAAATTTATAACACTAATAAGAAAATAAATAAATTTAACGACATTTCAGAAGGATAGTTCTCCCTTTCTATAAGTATATGTTACATACTATAACAAATACAGAAATTCAGCGAAAGCATAGATCTCCTTTTGAAGTCGTAAAAGCATCTTCTGCGAAGCTGTGCAGATTCGCAGAAGATGCTTTTATACTATACAACCAAGAATTTTCTTATCGATATAGAACTTCCTATGGCTCCAATAACTAAGCCACCCAACATAAATTGCCATAAAGTAGTACTTAATATCATATGAGGGTTTATAAGGGTAGCTCCTAATAATCCATTAGTAACCTTTAAGAAAGCCATTTTATAAGCATAATATAGTAATCCAGTAGAAATAAGTGCTCCTGCTAAACCTAAAATCATGCCTTCGATAATAAATGGCCATCTTATAAACCAATCCGTAGCACCAACAAATTTCATAATACCTATTTCTTTTTTTCTAGAGTAAACTGTAAGTTTAATTGTGTTTCCTATTAAGAATAAAGAAACAGTTATTAAAACTGCAAATAATGTAATTCCTATTATTTTAAGAGTATTTGTTATCTTTACAATTTTATCAACATATTGTCTGACATCTTTAATTTCCTCTATGCCATTTAATCCTGTAGCATTCTTAACCACATCATTTATTACTTCAGGTTTGGTAACACTTACAACGTATGCAGTCGGAAAAGGATTTACCCCTTTACCTTCAAATCCTTTTACTAAGGCTTGGCTATCTTTTCCAAATTGTTTCTTTACTTTTGCTAGTGCATCGTTCTTATCTTCAAATCTAACATCTGTTACTCCCGGCGTTTTGCTTAAAGCATTTTCAACAGCTGATTTATCTGCTACTGTTATATCATCCTTAAGATAAATTCCCACCTCTAACTTAGCTCCTAGTTCTTGAACTCCTGCGTTAACATTAAAAACAATTAATAAAAACACCCCTAGAATAAATAGAGTAGCAGCCACCGTAGCCACTGACGCTATACTAACGGTTTTATTTCTTTTTAAGCTTTTTAAAGCATCCATAACAAAATTTTTAATTGTACTAATCTTCATAACCGTATCTTCCCCTTTGCTCATCTCTAACTATAACACCCTTTTCTATAGCTATTACCCTCTTCTTCATAGAGTCTACTATATTTTTTGCATGTGTTGCCATAACTACTGTGGTACCAGACTTGTTAATATCTTTTAAAATATCCATAATACCTAATGCAGTTTCAGGATCTAAGTTTCCTGTTGGTTCATCTGCTATTAGCAAAGTAGGATTATTTACTATAGCTCTCGCAAGAGAAACTCTTTGTCTCTCTCCACCTGAAATCTCATGAGGAAAAGCCATATATTTTTTTGATAATCCAACTAAATCTAAAACATAAGGTACTTTTTTCTTAATATCCTTTGCAGAACATTCTGTAGCCCTTAGTGCAAACGCCACATTTTCATAAATATTTAAAGACTCAATTAATCTAAAATCTTGGAAAACCACTCCAATTTTTCTTCTATGATAAGGTACCTTCTTTCTAGGTAATTTTGTTATATCCGTATCATTTATAATAACACTTCCCGTAGTTGGTTCTACCTCTTTTAAAAGTATCTTAACAAAAGTAGATTTTCCTGCTCCACTAGGACCTACAATGAATATAAATTCCCCTTTTTTAATAGTTATGTCAATATTCGACAAAGCCGTTACATTATTATCATAAATCTTAGTTACTTTTTTAAATTGTATCATATTAAACTCTCCTTACCATACTTATGTAATTTGTTTCATTAAATTCATCAATAACATTATAACATACTGATTAAGCCTGTAATAATTTATAATATAAAATTTCCGTGAATATTATAAATATTATAAATAAATCGCTCGTTATGATTTCCTAAAAAATAAAGTTTATTATAGTTAAACAATATTATCGTATAAATTATTTAGAGACTTTTATACATACGCGCATAAAAGTCTCTAAAATTATTTTAAGGAAAGACCCTTTTTGAGAGCTTTAACTATTTCATCTGTAGTTAACCCATATGCTTTTAAAAGTTCTTCTGGCTTACCACTCTCACCAAAGGTATCTTTAACTCCAACTCTCATAACTGGTACTGGATGATTAGTCGTAACAACCTCAGCTACTGCCGATCCAAGTCCACCTATAATGCTATGTTCTTCAGCGGTAACAATTAATCCAGTTTCGCGAGCTGCAACAATGATTGCCTCTTCATCAATAGGTTTAATAGTGTGTATATTAATCACCCTAACCTTTATTCCTTCCTCAGCCAATATGTTATAAGCTTCCAAAGCAGCATCTACCATAATACCTGTAGCTATTATAGTTGCATCATGTCCTTTTCTAAGCGTTACAGCTTTCCCCAATTCGAATTTGTACTCAGGATCATCATTTACTGTGCAAACACCTGATCTTCCAAGCCTTACATAGCAAGGTCCGTGGTACTTTATAATAGCCTTTATAGCAGCTTCCGTTTCAACATCATCACTAGGGCTTATAACTACCATATTTGGTATACTTCTCATTAAAGCTATATCTTCTATTGCTTGATGAGATGCTCCATCTTCTCCTACTGTGAGCCCTGCATGCGTTGCGCAAATTTTCACATTTAATTTTGGATAACAAATAGAGTTTCTTATTTGTTCAAAAGCTCTTCCTGCTGCAAATATAGCAAAAGTACTTGCAAAAGGAATTTTGCCACAAGAAGCAAGTCCTGCAGCTACGGACATCATATTTCCTTCGGCGATACCCATATTAATAAATCTTTCTGGAGCCACCTTTTTAAAGTCTGCAGTTTTAGTGGATTTAGATAAATCCGCATCTAAAACAACTATATTTTCATTTTCTAATCCTAATTTGGCTAAGGCTTTACCATAAGCTTCTCTTGTTGCAACTTTACCCATTATACAGTACCTCCAATTTCGTCTATTGCTTCTTGGCATTGTTCTTTGTTTGGAGCGCTTCCGTGCCAACTAGCTTCATTTTCCATGAAGGATACACCTTTGCCCTTTACAGTTTCGCAAATTATAACTGTTGGTTTTCCTTTTGTTTTTTTAGCTTCTTCTAAAGCACTTTTAATTTGTACAAGATCATGTCCATCTATAGAAATAACGTTCCATCCAAAAGCTGCAAATTTAGCATCTACTGGATCAGAACCCATAACTTCCGAAACCTTACCATCTATTTGTAGTCTATTATGATCTACAAAAGCGGTTAAATTATCAAGCTTATAGTGTGCAGCTGACATAGTTGCTTCCCAGACTTGACCTTCTGCAAGTTCACCATCTCCAAGCAGTGAATACACTCTGTATCCTTTTTTATCTAGTTTCCCAGCTAATGCCATTCCTACTGCAGCAGAAATCCCTTGGCCTAAAGAACCTGTAGACATATCTACTCCTGGAATAGTATTCATATTAGGATGTCCTTGTAGCATTGATCCAAGTTTCCTTAGTCCCATTAATTCACTTTTATCAAAGTATCCCTTTCTAGCAAGCACGCTATATAATGCTGGTGCCGCATGCCCCTTTGAAAGTACAAATCTATCTCTGTCTGGATCATTCTTATTTTCTGGACCCGCATTCATCTCATTAAAATATAAAGTAGTTATGATTTCCACAGCAGATAACGATCCACCTGGGTGCCCAGACGCTGACTTTGTAACCATAGTTACGATATCTTTCCTAACTTCTTTAGTAATTGCTTTTAATTGTTCTAATGTTTTCTCCATATGTCTCCCCCTAATATTGCTTTGGTGTAGATAAGAACCAATAATTGTTATCTACCTGTATTCCTATTTATCTTATTTAATTATTATAACATAATTTTTAAACCTTTTATAAAATACAATAAAAAAGAAAAAGTATATATTACTATTAATGCATTCGCTTCGCTAAGAACTACTAATTTTATTTTAAATTAATCTGCTAAAAAACATAAACTCGCTATCTCGCTCAAACATATGTTTTTCTTAACGCATCTTAATTAAAAATAAAATAAGAAGTTCTAAATCTCGCTTCAATGCATTATACGTAATATATACTTTTTTTTGCGTATAAAACTATTTATTATTTATTTTATAACCCTACACTAATTAAAAGCGCAGTATCTACTTTTTTCATATCTCCATCAGTCATATGACCAATTTTTTCTTTTAATCTTTTTTTATCTAATGTTCTTATTTGTTCTAGCAAAACTACAGAATCTTTATTTAATCCATACTCTTCTGAAGAAATTTCAACATGAGTAGGGAGTTTCGCCTTATTTATCTGGGAAGTAATAGCTGCAATAATAATAGTGGGACTGTACTTGTTACCAATATCATTTTGAAGTATAATTACAGGTCTAATCCCGCCTTGTTCCGAGCCTACAACCGGACTCAAATCAGCATAAAATATATCTCCTCTTTTTACTATTGTTGTCATTTGACAAATCACTCTCCGAAAGCTTAACTTCGTATTCTTTAAAATCTTTAATATCAATTTCAAAACCCATATTAGCCATTTCTAAATTTAACTCAGCCATTTCTAAATATCCTTGTTTCATTTCATCTATATATTTAAGATTTTTCTTTCCCTCGATATATAGTATTATAGCTTCCCGAATAAATTCACTTCTTTTTTTACAATCTTTCGAAAGTATCTTATTAAATTCACTGTAAAGTTTTTTTGAGAGGTTTATTACTAATTTCTTTGAAGTTGACATAGAAAATTTAATACCTCCTAATAAGTAAAGCAACAATATGTATGAATATATTATAATTCAACCTACGTCAATCTGTCAAAGAAATTATTCGCGTTTTCGTTTTTTTTCGACAAGTAATTTTATGTTTAAATGGTTCATTCTACATATAATGCATGAATATTATACATATGTTTTTATCTTTACAACTCTACCTTCACTAACATAAACTCTTGGAACTCTTTTTCCAATCATGCAGATTACTTCGTAGTTTATCGTCCCTATTAATTCTGCTACTGTGTCTGCTGTGAATTTATTATTTTCATCCTCACCTATTAATATTACCTCATCGCCAATTTTGGCTCCATCAATTTCAGTAACATCAATCATGCACTGATCCATACAAATTTTACCTATTACTGGAGCGAATTTCCCTCTTAATATAACCTTTCCCTTTTGAAATAAGAGCCTTGTATACCCATCAGCATATCCAATTGGAAGTGTAGCTATAATACTTTCCTTCTCTGTTTTATACTTTCTTCCGTAACTCACATATTCTCCAGCAGGTAGTGTTTTTATGTGCACTACATTTGTTTTTAATGTCATTACAGGTTTTAAACTTATGTTTTCCTTATTTACCTCGCCTGACGGATAATAGCCATATACTATTATCCCTGCCCGCACTGCCTCATAATGAGTTTCTGGCAAATCTATAATAGCAGCACTATTAGCAATATGCCTCATTTTTATGTACACTTTTTTCTCTTTTAACTTTTCATAAAAAGCGTCGTATTTTTTTACTTGATCATAAGTATAGGTCTTATCTTTTTCATCCGCTGTAGAAAAATGACAAAATAACCCTTCTATGATTATGTTAGGTAGCTTGCTGATATTATATACCTCTTCAGCGCTTTCCTCATTTGGTAGATATCCTATCCTCCCCATACCGGTTTCTACCGCTATGTGAATTCTAGCTACCTTATTATTCTTTTGAGCCATCCTTGACAGCTTGCTTGCAAATTTATAAGAGAATACTGTTTGTTCAATATCATATTTCAATAAATTATCAATTAAATTTGGTGGTGTAAACCCCAAAATCATTATTGGGCATTCTATACCTGATCGCCTAAGTTCCACCGCTTCACTTTGCTCAGCTACCGCTAATCTATTGGCACCATTTTTAATGAGTACCGGTGCTACGTCTACAGCTCCATGCCCATAGGCATCTGCTTTTACAACCGCTATAATATTCTCACTTCTAGCTACCCGCCTAATTTCTCTCATATTATGAGCTAACTTATCTAAATCAATCTCTGCCCACACGGGTCTTAAGTGTTTAAACATGCCTTCACCTCATTTGTTATTTATAGCTAACGCTACCGAACTGAAAGCTCTGATTGTTCAATTTTTACGTTAGGAAGAAAATCCGTATATTTTATCTCAATTTTTTCTTTATCATTAATATCATAAATAACCATTCTAGCTGGCAGCATACTTTTAGTATTAACATAAAGCAATGCCTTATTAATATTTTTATTATTACCAGGAATAAATAAGTTAATTACTGTGTATTCAAAACCATTAATGGTTTTGATATCATATTCTACTTTCTCATTAGTATATAATAATCCTATGTATTCGCCGATAAAACTTAATTTAAGGACTTCATCAAAATCTTTGCTCTGTACATACTTTGTTCCATTGTTTTTGTCACTAATATAAATTTTATCATCAGTTTTAAAAATAAATACTCTGTTTTTGTTTAGCTCTAGCTTGTATCCGCCTCCCCTTAAATAGGTTTGTCTTGCCTTATAATTAATTGTCTGTTTATCATTCTTTACATCCATATTCATTTGTGTAGTATAACTTTCCATGTTTTTTAAAAATGTTGTAATATCATTAGTATCCTTTGGTTTATTATAGCATGAAGTTAATAATAGCGAGCTTAAAATCAGCAAAAAGCTTAAAACCAATAGTGAATTTCTTTTCATTGTTATCCTCCTAGCGTTTCTCTAAAGATGCAAAAGAATTTTCAATTGTTAGATATCTAACGAAATATTCTACTACTAATCTATTACTAATAGTTGCATACTATTACTAAAATAACTAATTCCAATGAATAATGCCCGTCTCTACTTACAAACTTCTTCAATCTTTTTTGTAGCTTCCACTATAGCATAAGCCACAGCACTGTCTTCTCCATGAGATATACTAAGGTGAATATTGTATTCCCCTTCTTTTTTGGCTATTAACTTTGCCTTCCCCTTTAAGCTCACTACAGGCTTCCCAAGGGTTGTCCTGTCAATTTCAATATCTTTGAAATCAAATCCTCTAAATCCTGTCCCTAAAGCTTTTGCTACTGCTTCTTTAGCAGCAAACCTTCCGGCCACATATTCTGCCCTTAAATTTCTGCTTTTAAGATATTCTAATTCAACTGCTGTGAAGATTTTCTCTAAAAACTTCTCATTGCTCTCCATAGCCTTTTTTATCCTTCGTATTTCAACAATATCAGTACCGACACCAAGAATCATAACCATCACTCCCACTCATTGATCTATATTTATAAGTTTAGTTTTTGTATTTCGTAAAATACAGCTGTTAATTTTATCATTAGATATCTATATATAATACTCCTACTACCACAATAATATAATACACTTTTGATTATTTATTGTACTAATTGATCTATTATTTTATTTTTACAATAATTATAATATTGTCATCATTAAAAAATTGTTATACTAAGAATATATAGTTTTCAGCTGCATTGTTCTTTTGGAGTAATTTTATAACAGTCTCATAACTTTCCATTGTAAACCAAAAAGAGGAGCATTCTCCCCAGGAAGAGGTTCAGTTTCCTCATATGTTAGACTAATTAAATATTAGCAAGTAGCTATATTTTTTAAAATCTCATCAAAGTCACTAGTATATTCATCAATATAATCACCCAATATGTCAATCATGTGAATAGGTGATACCGTATTGTCATATAACATTTTTAAAAGATTCTTAACTTTATGTCTTTGTGGGCTTATGTTTTCTACGCAATCTCTTTGTATACCTACCACTGATCCATCAACTATGTCTTGTCTTTCTATTTCAATACCATAAGCTTGTATTTCAGTAAGTTCACCATACATTGAAACGGAAATTTGACTTTTTACTAACCTATAAAAATAATTATGGTTTACATCACCATCTGTTACTTTTCTTAATAAATTCTCTATAACTACCATATATGTTTTCCCCCTATACTTATGTTATGAGAATACATTAACATTACTTTTCAAAATAATCTGTCACTTTATGAAACGCATTTCACATATATTATCTCTTTAAAATGACAACTTAAACCTTTTCCACCCATAATGCCACGATTAATAAAGAATAGTAAACCATCCACATATATATGAGCTAGATTATTTTGTCGAAATTATAATAAATATAACTAAAAGTTTTTAATATTAAATCGAATATTTTTTAACAAATTAGAACTATTCTTTATAATCACCTTCATTATTATGAAAATTATGATTATAATGTAAACATTTGTCATGGTAGTCAGGTATTCTATTTACTATTTTCTCTATTCTTTAATTTCATTACGTTATTTGTATTTTTTTCCTTTATTCTCTTAACCATTTTATATCTATAAGCTCCAATTCATTTTCATAAATATTCCAGTATCGATAATGCTGTAATAACTACAGTACACTCATCTTTACTATAATCCTCAATAAAAATAAATAACCCCTTACCAATTAGGTAAGCTACCTAAGGGTAAGGGATCATAATTTATAGCATCTTTAAAAAAGCTGGGAATGCTACAGATAATCCTGTAATAATAAGTCCACATAGAAAAGATCCTACAACAGCACACATGACAGATCTTTTAAAATCCAACTTTAAAAAAGCAGCTATCGCAGTCCCTGTCCAAACGCCTGTGGTAGGAAGAGGTATCGCTATAAAAGTTATAAGCGCTATTTCTTCAAACTTTTCAAATTTAGATTTGTTCTTGCTTATTTTTTTATCAATTAGGTTATATATTCCACTAGTTAACTTATATTTACCTAACAATTCAAATATTTTATTAAAACATATCAATACAAAGGGAACCGGAAGCAAACTTCCAACAAAACTTAATAGGAATACTACTATTGGATTCATATTGTACACATTTATTCCAATAGGTATAGCCATTTTCTGTTCAATAAGAGGCACTGCGGATAACAATAATACATTTAACCAATTCATATAAACTCTCCTTATTTATAAATTATCTTCGTAATTATTTTTCAAAATTTTAAATATCTATTACGTGATGTTGTCTGCTCTCACCGATGAAAAACACTGCTAAAGCCCCTGGGCCACTAAATCTTCCAACTACTGGTCCGATATAATGAATAATTACTTCTTTAACCACAACCTTTGCGAGTATTTCCTCTTTAAGTCTTACAGCTTCATCATAACAATCTGCATGACAGATAGCTATAGTTTGAGTTTCAGGATTTTTAATCTTCTCCTTCACTATTTCTGCAAGCTTAGTTAGAGATTTTTTACGCCCTCGAACCTTGAGTACTGGCATTACACGTCCGACCTGGTTAATAGTAAGTATAGGCTTTATATGTAGTACTAGCCCTAGAGTAGCTGCTACATTAGATATCCTTCCACCTCTTTTTAAAAAATTTAAATCCTGCACAGTGATGTAAGTATTTAAATTTTGTATGTTTTCTTCTATTTGGCATACAATCTTCTCCAAGGTGTAGCCTTCATTTTTCATTTCCACGGCTTTTTTAACCATAAGACCTTGACCCAGTGATGCTGTTAACACGTCAATGATATATATACACGAATTAGGGAAATCTTCTAATATAGCAGTTTTACCAATATTAGCACTGTTATAGGTGCCACTAAGGCCCGAAGACACTCCAATATAAATTACATCCTTACCATTTTCTACAGCTGATTTGAAAATTTTATAGAAGCTTTCAGAATTTGCTTGAGAGGTATTAGGTAATGCTCCCTCCCGAAGGTCATCAAAAAATTGTTTGTGACTTAGGCTTTGTCCTAAATCATCTAAGTACTCTCTACCATTGTAACTAAATGGCAACATAGCAAAAGGGATATTATTACCGTAAATGTATTCCTTTGGCAAATCACAGCAAGAATCTGTCATAATAACAAAATCTCTCATTTGCATTCCTCCTACGTTTTATATTAATCATATTGTGGCAACCTTTAAGAAGGAAAATACATCTTTTTTACATAAAAAAATGTTTTGCCATTTTTCTTTATAATTCTTCAAATTTGTTACACAATCATTTAAAAACTATAGCATAAAAAGCGTTTACTGTAAAATAAAATTGCTCTAAATTGGTAAATTGTTATTGCTTTCTAAATATTCCTATACTATACTTTATAGCAATAACTATTATTTTCGAATAGTTATTAAAGGAGCGATATAAATGAATGCATTAGAAGTGACAAAGGATATTTACTGGGTAGGTGCACTAGACCCTAATCTTAGAATTTTTGATATAATTATGTATACCCCTTTTGGTACTACTTATAACTCTTATGTAGTAAAAGGTAGTGAAAAAACTGCAGTATTTGAAACGGTAAAAGAGAAATTTTTTGATGAATATCTAGAAAGATTAAAATCTTTAGACATTAATATAGAAAACATTGATTATATAGTAGTAGATCATACTGAGCCAGACCATGCAGGCTCAGTAGGAAAACTTTTAGAAATTGCTAAAAACGCTAAAGTAGTAGGATCACCTGCAGCAATTGAATTTCTTAAAGAAATCATAAATAGAGATTTTGAATATATAACTGTAGGAGATGGAGATAGTATAAGCCTTGGAAATAAAACCTTATCTTTTATTTCAGCACCTTTTCTTCACTGGCCAGATTCAATTTATACCTATGTTGCACAAGACAAGCTACTTATCACTTGTGATTCCTTTGGAAGTCACTACGCAAGTGATGCGATGTATAATGATTTAAACCGAAACCAAGAAGATTATTGCGAAGCCTTAAAATATTACTTTGACTCTATTATGGGACCCTTTAAACCTTATGTGTTAAAAGCTATAGATAAAATAAAGGACCTCCCAATAGATATAATATGCCCAGGTCATGGTCCTATTTTAAGAGAAGATCCCTTAAGTATAGTAAATCAATACAAACAGTGGAGCCTTCCCGAAAAATCAGCCCAAGACGAAACACAGGTTACCTTATGCTACGTTTCAGCTTATGGTTATACTGAAACTGTAGCTAAAAAAATAGAAGAAGGTATAAAATCAAATAGTAATTTCAAAGTTAACATGTATGATGTTATCTATCATGATATGAATGATATTTTAAAAAGCATAGGTAAGTCTGAGGGAATAATTTTTGGTTCTCCTACCATAAATGGAGACGCTCTAAAACCTATATGGGATATTTTAGTAAATTTAAATCCTATAGTTCATGGTGGAAAAGTAGCTTCCGCATTTGGTTCTTATGGTTGGAGTGGTGAAGCTGTTTCAAATATAGAGGATAGATTAAAACAAATTAATCTAGATTTATATCCTTCTATGAAATTTAAATTTAAACCTTCTGAAAAAGATTTAAACTTTGCCTTTAAATTTGGAGAAAGTTTTGCGGAGAAAATAGCTGAAAAAATTAAAATAAAAAACAGTCCCGCTAAACCTTCTACAGAGAAACGATGGAAATGCATCGTTTGTGGCGAAGAATTTGATGGAGAGAAACCACCTGAAATATGCCCTGCTTGTGGTGCAAGTGCTGATCAATTTATTCAAGTATCAGAAGATGTAATTACCTTTAGTTCTGATAAAAAAGAAAAATTCTTAATTATTGGTAACGGCGCTGCTGGATATTATGCTGCTGATGCCATAAGAAAAAGAAACAAACAATGCGTTATAGAAATGATATCTAATGAATCGCAATTAACCTATTACAGGCCTTCAATTTCCGATGGCATAAGTGAAGACCTTAAAGATGATACTTTCTACCTCTCTCCAAAAGAATGGTATGTGGATAACAATATAAAACTTACCTTAGGAGTGCAAGTTCAAAGCTTAAACCCTGAAGAAAAGCAAATATTACTTGAGGGTGGTACCGCTATAAGTTACGATAAACTAATATTAGCAAATGGGAGTAAAAACCATATGATTCCTGTAGAAGGAGTAGATAAACAAGGAGTATTCACGCTGCGAAGTCTAAAGGATTTAGAATCTATTAAGAATAAGATGAAGACCTCCAAAAGCGCAGTTATTGTAGGTGGTGGACTTTTAGGTCTTGAAGCTGCATATGAAATAAAAAAGGCTGGTCTCAAAGTTTCTGTAGTGGAATTTAGTGATTCCCTACTTGTTAAGCAATTAGATAGTGAAGGTAGCCTTATACTTAAAACTGCAGTTGAAAACGAAAATATTGAAATTATATTGGGAGATTCAGTAAATCTTATAAACGGTGAAAACGGTGTTACATCAGTTATACTCAAAAGTGGAAAAACAATAGATGCAGACTTAGTACTATTTTCAACAGGTATTGCACCAAACAAAAACATAGCTGATAACACTAATATAAAAACTAACAGAGGCATACTAGTCAATGAAAATATGGAAACTAATATTAGTGGAATATATGCCTGCGGTGACATTGCAGAATTTGAAGGCACCGTATATGGAAATTGGCCTGCCGCTGTAGACATGGGTAAGATTGCAGGTATAAACGCAGTAGGAGATAATAAAGCCTATGTGCACGCACTTGGTATTATATCCTTTAACGCCATGGGCCTAGAACTATTATCTGTAGGTGAGATTTCAAAGAATCAATTTAAAGCTATTAGCTCGAAAGATAGTGAAAACAACCTATACAAAAAATTGTTCTTCAATAAAGATATCCTAACCGGTGGAATTATAATTGGAGACAACAAATCCTCCGCCAAACTAATAAGTGACATTGAGGAGTCAAAATCACTTGAAGAAGTAATGAAGGAATCTTTGATTTAATAAGACAAATAAGGCACATAGGACTTTACGGTCTTATGTGCCTTTTTTATTTCGTTAATTATGCTTTTACTTTAAAGCCTGATCAATACCCTCTGCCAAAGCCCTCGCTATCTTATCTTGGTAAGAGTCACTTGCAAGCAATTTATCCTCAGAAGCATTAGATTGAAAACCCATTTCCACTAAAATAACAGGCACCTTAGACCAATTAAATCCTGTCATATCATTTCTTTCCACAACGCCTCTATCCTTCATACCAACCTTATTAATTAAACTATTAAAAACTATCTCTCCATATTTTTTACTTGTCTTATATATTGCATTTGTATTTTTAGTATCTGCTGGTACAAGCATTGATGCTCCTTTAACAGATGAATTATCATCTCCATCTGCATGGATTCTTATAACTAAATCCGCCTGATTATCATTGCCGAACTCAGCCCTTGCTTTACTTCCCATAACTATGTTATTTTGCGTTTTAGTCATTTTTACAGTATATCCTTTTTCCTGTAGTACACTTTTGAGTTTAACTGCTACCGCCATATTAACCACGTATTCAGGAGTTCTTGTGTTAACACCCTGAGCACCACCCGGTTCAATTACTTTCATTGTACTTGAACCTGGATCTTGTTGCTCTTTTTCGCTACTAGTAACACTGCCATGTCCTGGATCTATAACAATAATTTTTTGAGAACTTCCAATTGAGCTTTTCTTATCTTCATCAGTTTTAATCTGTGATTTCTTCTCTATCAAAGCTTTTGCTTTTGCTTCTTCTTCTTTTTTCTCCTTAGCTAATGCTTCTTCTTTATCTTTATTTAACGATTCTTCTTTAGTTAATGCTTCTTCTTTCGCTAATTTTTCTTCTTTATCTTTAGTTAACGCCTCTTCTTTAATCTTCATAGCTTGTACAGATTTTTCATCTTTTTTCCTGGCATAGTCTTTACTGTATAATGCACCACCCAAAATAGCTAAACACATGAACGCTAATATTATTTTTTTCTTTTTTAACATTTTAAATCCCCCGGCCTTTCTTCGCATACAACAAAAAAATATTATTGCTTATTTCCCCATTTATTTATTAACATAACCATAATTATATCAGATTAGCAGCTAAAATAAAAAAGTATATATTCACTGTTATGTTTTGTACATTATATTCCAAAAATTTCATAGTATTACGATGAGCTAAAAAGCCTAAGATAATAACATTAGTAATCAAATTTTAAAAAGGAGGAATTTTAATGTCACACAAAGACGATATATATTACGATGAAGACCGTGATAAAATAGAAAAAGCTAATAAAATAGAAGATCTCCAAAACTTAGAAAAAGTCCTACTAGAACCGAGCGATGCCTTAACTAGCACTATAATATTGCATCATTAGAAAAGGTCAGTAAATCAAGAGAAAAAACTGAAATATCTATACAAAAAAATAGAAAGCTAGCAAAATTAAATTTTGCTAGCTTTTTTATATTTGTTTAAATAAAGGGATTGGGTTCTAGCATTAACTTAGTCTCTTCCTTGGGGGGATAAAGATTATTAGTACTATATGTATTAGAAGTTTCTATAGTGCTATTGTATATTAATTTTGCCTATTCGTCAATAATTATTATTATTTAATATCTTTTATACTGCGAATTCTTCTTCGCCATTTAAAATGAACTTATTAATAATGTGTGCAACCCCATCTTGCTCATTAGTTTTAGTTATAAAATTTGCAGCTCTTTTAACTTCTGGGAATGCATTCCCCATAGCAACTCCTAATCCGGCATATTCAATCATATGAATATCATTACCTGCATCTCCTATGCATATAACCTCTTCTTGTTTAATATTTAGCTCCTCCGCTAGAGCCGCTACCCCTGTACCTTTATTAACTGATTTATGAAGAAACTCTAAATAGAAAGGTGCACTTCTAACTATTGTGTACTTATCACTTACTTCTTCAGGAATTCTTTGCATTACTTCCTCTATAATGTCTGCCTCGTCCACAAACATAACCTTAACTATAGTAGTACCTTCTTCTACATCCTCAACAGCTATTACCTCATTAGAAATATGATTCATTTCTGCTTCATTTCTAGTGTATTTAGTATCCTTAGGCGAAATTACCGTACTCTCTGTTAATGCATGTATATTCACCTTTAGCTCTTTGCTTAATTCATACAAATATTTATAATCTTCGATAGTTAATGTTGTTTTAGCTATCGTTCTGTTACCTTCAGTATTTTGAACTAAAGCTCCATTAAATGCTACTGCATAATTATCTTCTGAAATTAAGTTAAGTTCTTCTAAATATCTTTTAAACCCAACTAAAGGTCTTCCTGATGCTAGTACAACTTTTATTCCATTTTTTTTTGCTTGTTGTATTGCGTCAAAATTCACTTGTGAAATTTGTTTTTTATCATTTAATAATGTTCCATCCATATCTAGTGCTATTAATTTATACATTCAATTACCTCCGTGTTAAAAACTTTTCTTAGATCAGTTTAAGTATAACATAGTATTTTATAAGTAATGGATTTCATTCTCTATAAATTCTCTGGTAATTTTATATTCAAAATAACTAAATTCATATATTTATTATGAATTAAAGCATATCATACCGTTAAGTTTCATATAAAATAATGTCATTTTTACTATACTTAGGTAATATAATGACTATAATATGTACAATAGTAGACTTACACTTATAAGGAGGTTATATATATGATGCTAAAAAAAGAAAAACCATTGATTATTACTCTATCTATCATTATTTCAGCAGCATTATTATATGTCGTTTTCTCCTTAAATAAATTGGCTACGCCCAATACATCTTCAAATATTCCTTCACAAAAAGGAGTACTTGAACTTTCAAATTGGGATTTTCATAAAGATGGATATACTTCCCTTGACGGGCAATGGCAATTTTACTGGCAGCAATTACTATCGCCAAAAGATTTTACTAATAATTCTCCCCCTCCCTCTTATATAGAAATGCCAATGCCTTGGAATAAATATAATAAAAATTATGATTCTAATGGTTATGCTACATATAGTTTAACAATAAATTTAAATTCAAAATATAAAGATACCCTTTTAGGCATAAGTGTTCCTCCCATGTTATCTTCATATAAATTATGGGTTAATGGACATCTCTTTTCATCTAATGGTATTGTTGGCAAAAGTAGTTATTCCGAGCTTCCTAAATCTCTTCCAATTACCAGTTATTTTATGAATAATAATGACAAAATACATTTAGTACTTCAAGTTTCAAATCATAACTTTAGAGATGGAGGTACCCGTGGCAATATTTATCTAGGATTGCAGTCCCAAATGGCGAATAAAAGAGACGCATCAATTGCACTTGAATTTTTTTACTTTGGTATACTGCTTATAATGGGCTTATATCACTTATGGTTATATGCTTTTAGAATAGATGATACTTCTAAGCTTTATTTTGGTATTTTTTTCATAATTGCATCTTTAAGGGCCTTAACTGTTGGTAACAATTATTTTTTAACCTTATATGATAACGTAAGCTATAGCCTAGCTCTTAAACTGGACTACTTAACTTTCTATGCAGCAGTTTATTTTATACTTATTTACACATGCGTAGTTTTTAAAGGAAATTACTCAAAAAAAATTATAATAATCTATAACTTTTTTTTCCTATTCTTTATAGTTACTACTGTTTTTATTTCCCCACTAATTGCTTCAAAACTCCTTAGGATATTTCAAATATTCACTTTGTTAATCATTGTGTATACTACTTTCGCTATATTAAAAGCTTATCATAGAAAAAAACAAAGGATCTTAATTCTTACAATTTGCTACTTAATAATTATCGTAATATGTGCTATATCCATACTACATTATCTAGGTATCAATAATTTAAATGACTATTCTTTATTAGGATTCTTCATTATCGTACTTTTAAATGCTTTTATATTGGCAATGAATCATTCTAAAGCATATAAAAAAATCGAGAATTTATCTAAGGAAAATGAAGAGTGTCTTTTAAGAGAGAAGCTTAGAGAATCTACCTTTCTTCTAAATTCAACCTTGAATTTGGAAGAAGTTCTAGATATATTATTAAAAAATTTAAAACAATTAGTGCCTTATGACAGCGCATCATTTTTCATGGAAGAAAACAACCATTTCAATATTATGGCGGGAACTGGTTTCAAAAACATAAATGAGATTCACAAAATTCACATAAGTAAAAAAGATGATAAGCTCTTTAAAGAAATATATGAAACTAACACTACTTTATTAGTTTCGAACGTTAAACAAGATCCTCGTTTTACTCATTATATAGGTCTACCTAATATTGAAAGTTGGATGGGCATACCTATAATCTTTAAAAATAAAATTATTGGCATCTTAACATTAGATTCAGTTCAAAAAAACATTTATACTAAGAATCACTGTGATATAGCCTTATCCTTTTCCCACCATGCAGGAATGGCTATAGAAAATGCTACCTTGCATGGCAAAGCTAAAAAGCTAGCTTGCATTGACTCTCTAACTAATTTGTACAACAGACGAAGTTTTTTTGAACTTGCAAATATAAGCTTTGATAAGGCTAAATTATTGTTACAACCTATTTCATTCATTATGATTGACATTGACGATTTCAAAAAAATTAACGATAGCCTAGGCCACCATACTGGAGACTTAGTTTTAAAACGTCTATCGAAAATTTGCTTAGAAAATCTAAGTGAAAATCATGTTTTAGGTCGTTTTGGGGGTGAAGAATTTATTATATTATTACCTAACACCTCCTTTGAAGGCGCTGAAATAATCGGAGAAAATCTGCGCAGTGCTATAGAAAATAATCCTTTAATTATTAGAACATCAGATTCAATACCTATAACCTCAAGCCTTGGAGTTGCTACACTTACTCCTACTGTTCAAAATTTGGATTATTTATGCATAGCAGCTGACAAAGCCATGTATCGAGCAAAGGCTCTTGGTAAAAATAAAGTTGTATCAATAAATTTGGACTCTAAGAGTAATTTATACACCGCTGAATGAATTAGAAAAAAGTTATCCACATTGTTTTCCGCAAGTTGTTCCTATATCAGCTCAACAGACTCTTCATCTAACCCATTCATAGGTTCATTAAATAATCAAGATTTTTTATAAAGTTCATAACATTTTATCTACTGCTATATCAATTAATTATTTAAACATCAAACTTTTCTCCGTTTTTTTAGTAACAAATATCATACGTCCCTCATATTATGCATAATAGTGGTTTAACAATTAATAGTTGTTATCTACAACTAACTCACTACAAGGAGGTTTAAAATGTACGGAAATCCATATATGACGTATGATCCAAATTTATTATCAAACTCCTTAGAAGGTATTAGAGCAGCAGTTCAAGGTGAAAAAGAAGACGAATTATTCTATGACTACTTAATAAGCGTTGCTCCTACAGACGATGAAAAGAAAATTATTGCATCTATAAGAGATGATGAACGCGGACATAATAAAATGTTTAGACAAATATATAATACCATCACTGGAATAGATGTACTACTTAAAGACGATGAGGGATTTGTAAAACCTATTTCTTATATTGATGGTATTAAAAAAGCATTATTTGGTGAACTGGGTGCTGTGGAAAGATATCGAGAAATCAGAAGGGGACTTCCATCTACAATGTATAGAGATATACTTTTCAACATTATAACTGATGAAATAAAGCATAGTGCAAAATACAATTACTTATTTGCCTTAAACAACAAATAACATTTACATGCTATCCCGTGCCCCTTTGTCCCAATGTAAGGATTATTACTGAGAATAAAATTAATATGCATCCAATTACAATAGTAAAGGACAGCTTTTCACTTAGAATTATAACTCCAAGTATAATGCTTACTATAGGCTCTAAAGTGCTTAATATCGCAGCACTCGAAGGGCCTATTATTTTTATGCCCTTTAAAAACATTGTAAGAGCTAAAACTGTAGATACTAGAGCGATGCTACCGGAAGCTAAAAAACTATATGGCTTTATATTAAAATCTAATTGTCCATTAATCACGCCCATTATGAAAATTGACAGCGCAGCTATAAACGCTAAATAGAAAGTTAGTACAAACGTATCGATTTTGTTAACTTCACTATGTGCAACTCCAACAATATAATACGCATAGAAAAATCCTGAAATAAGAGCAAGCCATACTCCTTTAAAATTTAATGAAGCGCTCCCACTGTCCACTAAAAGATATATTCCGAGCACTGATAAAATCAGCGCTAAAATTTTACTTAAATGCAATTTTTCTTTGTACAAAATAACTGAAAAAGCTGTTACTATCACAGGGTAAACGAAATGTAGAATAGTAGCGAGTCCCACGGATATATAATTATATGATAAAAACAGCGCATAAGATGTGCCTGTATATCCTATAATCGATAAAAAAATAATGTGCATTAGCTGTGACTTGTTTAATTTAAAATCTTTTTTTGTAACAACTATGTAAAGTAATATTATTAAAGCAGCTATAAAGAACCTAAGAAATAACACTGTTGTTGCATTTGCGCCACCAGTATAAGCTATTTTTGCGAGAATTGGCATAACTCCAAAAGCCGCTGAAGATACTACTGTATATATTATTCCATCTATCTTTTTCATTTGTTCACATCCCTTTCTTTATGTCTACGTATCATTCTATCACAAACAAAAAAAATAAAACTACCAAAATACCTCTAATGTATTTTGGTAGTTAAGTCTCTAGCTGCGAATATGTTGCAGCCTCCCAGAAGATTATTTAATTAGTAACTTCATCAATTATACTATTAATATAATTTAGTACTTCTTTCTTTTGTTCTATAGATTTACCTTTTACTTCTTCTATTGTACTCAGAATGTTGTTTGCTTGTTCTTTTTGCGTTTCATTCATATATTTAGTGGCACTTTGTATTTTTTGTTTTGCCGCCACTAATTGCTTATCTATATCTTCGTCGCTTGTCGTGTCAAGACCTTCAGATTGAGTTTTTGTTTCCTTAAATCCAACCGTTCCTATTATTTTATGATTTCTAATTACAAAGCTCTTTATCTTAATAGGAAGTATGTCTGTTTTAATTTTTATTAGATTATCCTCAACATAAAAGACATCATTACTCTGCTTGGCAATTTGAGACATTATAAGTTCTTTAGGTAATGTTAGCTTTCCAACTTTAAAATTATCAGCAACGTATGTAATTTCACCATTAGAAACATCTAGCTTTCCCGTGGACGATAATAATAAATTAATATTCTTATAACTGAATGGAGCCTCAATCAAAATTTTATCATTTCCTATTTTTGTGTTAATTTCCTTAATAGTTATGTCTCCCTTACTTATAGGCTTTTTAAAATATAGATTAATCAACGCATTCATATTCTCTTGATTTATTGCAAATTGCCCACTTTTTAACAGTATGTCTTTTTCAAGTTCCTGTATAACATTTGTAGAAGCCGTTTTTTCAACTACTACTTCACCATTATATAATATCGAGCATGCAAAAATTGCCAGTACCACGAGTAAAATAATTGGCACCCATATTAGTTTGCTTCTCTTTGATTTATTATTTCTAGCCATATTCCCCTCCTTAATCCCCTTTTACTTATATATGTTACCACAATTTCTATAATTCGGCACTTTAAATTAAATAATTAACAAATATTCTCGATTTAATTCTTAACCCTTTTCTTAAATATCTTTATGAAAAAGCATACTCTAAAAAAATAAAACCACCAAAATATCTCTAATGTATTTTGATAGTTCTCTATTTATTTATTCCTCATAGTCCAGAAGCTTTTCTTAATTGTTCAGGATTGCCTCGATTTATATTCCTAAATGATGCATTCTTAACTCTATCCTTAGATCGAATCTTAGGTATTACCTTTTTCTCTTTTGTTAATGAATCACGCTTAATTTCTTTTTGCTTCCCAGATCCTTTTTCCTTTTCCACTGTACCCTTTTCAACCCTCTTAACCTCTGTACTTATTTTTTCTACTTTTTTCTCTTTCTCACTACTTGAAGATTTATTTTTAAATTCATTCACATTTTTGTTATTATCGTTTATTACTTTTTTCTTTTCTTCTATAGGTTTACCATACGCTCCATCTATGGTATTTAGCGGCTTTTTTTGTTTCGCTGTAGCTAATTGCTTATCTATCTCTTCTACATTCTTTGCATCAATATTTTTAAATGGAATTCTGGAGCTTTGCTTCGCAGCTGTTCCTGATATTCTATTATTTTCAACTTTTAAACTATTTATCTTAAAAGGAACTACGCTTGGATTAATTTTTATTAAATTGTCCTCAGCATAAATATTCTTATTATCAGACTTTGAAATTTGTGACAACACTATTTTTTTAGGTATTGTGAGCTTGCCAATTTTAAAATTTTCAGCAGTATATGTAAAATTGTCTTTATTAAAATCTATCTTTCCCTTGGACAAAAATAATAAATTTACCTTCTTATAGCTGATAGGAGCCTTAATTACAAGTTCATCCTTTACAATCTCTATATTAACTCCCTTAAGAGTTATATCCCCCTTAGTTTCAGGCCTTAATAATTTACTTAACTCATCTATGTCATTTTGAGTTAATTCAAATTTCCCGCCTTTTCCCTGTATTTTTTTAAGTTTATCTATAATCTCTGAGGAAGCTGTTTTTTTAAATACTAATCCACTATTGTATAATATTAGGTATGCACAAACTACTGTTGATCCTAATAAAATAGTTAATGTCCCTATAATTATTTTTTTCTTTAATTGCATGTTTTCCGACATATTCTCCCCCTTTTTTCATTAATATTTATATGTTACCACATTTAACATAATTTTTAACTCTAATTCACATAGTTCACAAAAAATTTTTCTCTAACTGTAAATAAAATTGGTTATATTATACTTATCTAGAAAAATTGCGGTACAAGCCTTTTGTATGATATTATATATCTAATAAACAAAACATATTAGGAGGATATTATGGGTACACAAAAAACACCTTATGTTAATCGGAAAAACCATTACGATACTCTATTAAAAAAGCAAAAACAAACCATAGGTTTTATAAGCTTATTAAGATTAATAGTTTTCGTATCTGGATTGGGCTTTACAATTTTCTTTTACATGCGAACTACTTACTACTTAAGCCTTTTAATATTAGTTACCACCATCATCACATTTATAACTTTGGCAATTAAACACAGCAAGATAAAACACAACAAAATCAGATGTTCGATTTTATATAAAATAAATGAAAATTGTCTAAAACGCATAAATAACAATTGGAAAGATTTCTCTGATAATGGCGATGATTTCAGCGATGAAAATCACAGTTACTCGAAAGATCTAGATATATTTGGCAATAACTCCCTTTTTCAATGGATAAACACCTGCATAACTTATCTTGGTAGACAGAAATTGAAAGATTCTCTTTCCGCCCCTATTTATAATACTGATGAAATACATAAAAGGCAGGAAGCCATAAAAGAGCTCGCTGGGAATATTGGATGGACACAGAGATTTGCAGCGGAAGCAATACTTAGCGAGAATAAAAACCATAACCCTGGGGAATTGCTTGAATGGGTAAAGGATAAAAATGAGTTTTTCCTAAAACCTCTAGTAATAACCATAATAAGGATATTGCCAATAATAACTCTATCTCTTATGGTATTATCATTTGTTTTTTCTAAAGTATCTTACAGAATACCCCTTTTAGCAATTGTCATTCAGATAATACTTCTTTTAGTTGGATATAAAGAAGTAAGTAGAAATTTGGACACTGTATATAAATATAAGGATTCAATTTTTATATATAATAAACTCCTTATGCATATAGAAAAGAAGACTTTTACCTCAATCTACTTGATCAAATTAAAAGAAAAACTTGTTAATAAGGATGGAATGAACGCTTCTTTTCAAATTAAAAAACTAGTAAATTTAGTAACAGTAATATCTGACAGAAGGAATATGTATTATTTGCCTATAAATATCCTCCTCCTGTGGGATTATCAATGTTTAATTAATCTTCAGAAATTTAAGAAAAAGAGTGGTTCTTCTTTAGCAACTTGGATAGATGTTATAGGTGAAATCGAATCCTTAAATAGTTTATCAATTATATCCTATGAACACCCAGACTGGGCAATTCCAAAATTTAAGGACGGATCCCCTATCTTTGATGCTAAAAATCTGGGCCATCCACTACTTGGAAGTAACCGAGTATATAATGATATCCGCATAGAAAGATCACAAAATGTTCTTTTAATAACAGGTTCCAATATGTCCGGTAAAAGCACACTTCTTAGAACTACAGGTATTAACTTGGTTTTAGCCTATGCTGGTGCTCCTGTATGTGCGCAAAGTTTTAACTGCTCTATAATGGACATTTATACCTGCATGAGAACAAGTGATAACTTAGAAAAAAACATTTCATCCTTCTATGCAGAACTTTTAAGAATAAAAAAACTTGTAAATGCTACAAAAAACAAAACTCCAATTTTCTTCTTATTAGATGAAATCTTTAAAGGAACTAACTCTATAGATAGGCATACCGGCGCTAAAATACTAGTCGCCAAGTTAAGTACTGAAAATGCACTAGGCTTTGTGTCTACCCACGACTTAGAGCTAGGTGACATTGAAGCCACTAATAAAAGAGTTAAAAATTATCATCTTAAAGAATATTATAAAGATGATAAATTATACTTTGACTATAAACTCAGACATGGAGTATCTACCACTAGAAATGCATTATACTTAATGAAAATGGCAGGCCTCGAAATCCCACCTGACATTGAACTCCCAAAATAAAAAATAAAAAAAAGTATATATTACAATGCATTATACGTAATATATACTTTTATTGCGCATAAGAAAACGTAACATCATTTAATAATTAGGTTAATCATAAAGTTAATTATTCCATCATATATATTAAATAATGCTTTAGGATGGAGATGATATTTATGAAATTGAAATCACTAACAATAATACTAGAAATACTTTTATTTATTGTTGGTCTAACTGGATGTACGATGATATTTATGGGAATAAAATTACCAACAACAATGATAGCATTAGGTGCAGCTCTTTTAATTATTAATAGTTCCTTTGACTTTATAAAAACTGGAAAACTGCGAAAAGTAGTATATCCTTTAATTTTAATTTATTTTTTAGTAGGAATACCTATTATGGAGAAATTTATAGAAAATGAAGCTATTCTAATGGGATTTTCTATATTAGGTTGTGTTATTACAATCATATTTATTTATAAGGACTCAATGATAACCAAAAAAGAAAAAAATCATAATATTAATAAAGAAACTTAAGACTGTATTTAATAATGCAGTCTTTTCTTATGGTCAATATAATTAGTAATTTAACCATGTATATGTTTTGGCAATTTCCCTATGTTTCAATAGGTTTTTAATATTATTTTAGAGCAAAATAACATTATAGTAATATCGTGAAAGGAGAAATCTTATGAAAATTAATTTAAATTTAAAAAAATTTATTATACTAGTTTCTATATTCACTTTTTTAAAAGGTTCTTTTTTCGCCGATCTTGCTAGCAAAAATAAAGACTATGAAGATAAATATGGTGTTTATCTAGTCTTCGCTGAATGACACAATAAAATACATTAAATTTAAAAAAGTTGTATAAGCTAACTAAAGGATAAAATATCCAATAAAGCTTGTACAACTTTTTTATTACCTCTTATTTTTTATATCCCTCGGGATGACTTTCATGCCATTTCCACGCAGTTTCTATAATAGTTTCAAGAGAGGCATATTTAGGTTCCCATCCGAGAATTTTCTTAGCCTTTTCACTAGAAGCTATAAGCACTGCAGGGTCTCCGGAACGTCTAAGAGCCATTTCAGCCTTTATTTCTTTTCCAGTAACTTTTCTTGTTACGTCTATTACCTGTTGAACAGAAAATCCTTGTCCATTTCCAAGATTACAAGTTATGCTGTCCTCCCCGCATCGTAGCCTCTTCACTGCTAGTAAATGAGCACTAGCAAGATCAGTTACATGGACATAATCTCTAACACAAGTACCATCCTCAGTGTCGTAATCATCTCCAAATACCATAATCTTTTCTCTTTGTCCGAGTGCTACCTGAAGAATAATAGGAATTAAATGAGATTCTGGTCTATGGTCTTCTCCTATATTTGAGCTTATATGTGCACCTGCTGCATTAAAATATCTTAACGCAGTATATTTTATACCATAAGCATTATCACACCATTTTAAGATCTTCTCCACACAAAGCTTTGATTCTCCATAAGGATTAGTAGGAAAAGTCTTATCTTCTTCAAGTATAGGAATATTATCTGGCTCCCCGTAGGTTGCTGCAGTTGATGAGAAAACTATATATTTAACCTTATGATCTCTCATAGCCTTAAGTAAATTTATAGTAGATCCTATGTTATTTTCAAAATACTTTAGAGGTTCTGTAACACTTTCCCCTACCAATGAATCTGCTGCAAAATCTATAACTGCATCTATAGTATTCTCTGTAAAAACCTTATTAAGTATTTCATCGTCTCTTAAATCTCCACAGTAAAGCTTTCCACCAAGTAGCGCATCATGATGTCCTTTTTGGAAATTGTCTAAAACAACTACCTCTTCACCTTTTTCTAAGAGCTCGGCGACCATATGACTTCCAATGTACCCCGCTCCACCACATACTAAAATAGCCATTAACTAAATTCTCCTCTCATAAAAACTTATTATTAAATAATACAATCTTATATATTATTTTAACACAACCACTTCTATTAGTTGCAACTTTATTGTTAATCAAATTATTTCTATACGGTTGACAATGCAGTGCTACCATCATATAATAATTTGAACAAATATATAAACTTTTCCGTATTATACTAAAAAGCTATTTTTATTGGAGGTACTATCAATGGATTCTGGCCCCATACCGAGGAATTACTATATAAAATTTAATATTATTATAGAGGAAGAATTCATTTATACTAGCGCTTTGACCTAATTATGCACTTTTCTTGCAAACCTTATTTTATTAGCAAACCTTCTTCCTCTAAATAAAAGTTAGGAGGGAGATTATGTCTCATAGATTAAACCAAAAAGAACTAACTGAATTTTTGTTAACCGAAACTATAGATGAAATAAATAAACTTATACAGTTTATTCATCCTGCTGATATTCTAGTAGTTATTAGGCAATATGATGGAGATAAAATAAATTTATTTCAAAAACTATCTCCAAATGTGATTGCAAACATTATTGATGATGCAGAAGATGAGGAGAAATATGACCTCTTATCCATTCATTCCACTATCATTCAAAAAAAAATTATACATGAAATGTCATCAGATGAATTAGTAGATTTATTAGAAGCTGTTTCAGAAGATGAAGCTAAAAGCATCATGATAAAAATGAATAAAGAAGATGTTGACGAAGTCAACGCATTGTTAACCTACTCTCCAGACAGTGCGGGTGGTATTATGGCCACTGAGTTTATCAGTGTAAAAGAAAATATGACTATAGGTGAGACCTTAAATTATCTTCAAAAGGAAGCTACAGAAGCAGAAACTTCTTATTATATATATGTAATAGGCGAAAATGCTCTTTTAAAAGGAGTTATATCTTTAAAAGACATAGTACTAAGCAACTTTGATGTGAAAATTTCAGATATCATGAATAGTAATGCCATGAGCGTCCCTGTTGATATGGATCAAGAAGAAGTTGGGCACATTTTCGAAAAATACGGGTTTTTAACTATGCCCGTAGTCGATGAAGATATGCATATTTTAGGAATAATAACTTCCGATGATATAATGGGAATTCTTAGTGATGAACATACTGAGGATTTATATCGCCTCGCGGGTTTAAAAGGAGATGAAAAGGTTACCGGTTCTCTTAAATCCTCCATTTGTAGTAGATTACCCTGGTTATTTGTAAATCTAATAACTGCGATCCTTGCCGCTTCAACCGTTAGTTTTTTTGAAGGCACCATTCAAAAGGTTGTAGCCCTGGCCGTCTTCATGCCAATAGTTGCAGGTATGGGCGGTAATGTAGGTACACAAACGCTAACTATTATTATTCGAAGCATAGCCCTCGGAGAAATAGACGCTAAAAATTCCAAGAAAATATTATTAAAGGAATTCGGTGTAGGTCTATGTACAGGTGTTGCAGTGGGTATTGCAGTAGCTCTATTAGGCTGCTTTTGGGAAAAGAACATTGTTTTTGGGATAGTTATTGGTTTATCTATGTTGTTAAACATGATGGCAGCAACCATAGCCGGTTTTGCGGTACCAATTATACTAAAAAAAATCAATATTGACCCAGCACTTGCTTCTGCTGTATTTGTTACTACAGTAACTGATATTTTAGGTTTCCTCTTCTTTCTTGGGCTTGCAACGTTATTTTTACCTTACTTAATATGATAAATAAAAACTATCAAAGTGTATTATTAAATATAGCATGATATGTATAGGATAGAGAGTAAAAAATATTTACTCTCTATCCTATATTTTTTTATTTTTATAATTTAAGGATTAACTTTCCCTAAGAAGAAGTAATCTTCCCTAAGAAGAAGTAATCTTCCCTAAGAAGAAGCAATTTCCCCTGAGAAGAAGCACCCCTCCCTAAGAAGAAGTAATCCTCTATTTACATTATAAAGGTATTAATTTATACTTGATTAAGAAAAGCAATAATATTACATACTTGATTTAACAAAATATTATACCTTGGAAGGGGGGAATTTATCAAAAGTTGAATATTACTTTTGATAAAACCAAAATGCCAAATGGCTCTGTTTTAAAACCTGTTTATAAAAAAATAGCTATTGATATTGCTAATAGAATTCTATCTGGAGATCTTCCTATAGGCGATAAGCTATACGGTCGCTCTTCACTTGCAAGCCAATATAACGTATCGCCAGAAACTATAAGAAGATCAATAACTCTTCTTAGTGACATGGATATAGTTAAAGTAACAAAAGGTAGCGGAATAGTCATAAACTCGGTAGATAATTGTTTGGAATTCATCCATAATTTCAAAGATATAGATTCTATAACTTCTCTAAAAAAAGAAGTTGTTGATTTACTTGAAAAGAAAAAAGAATTAGATAAAAATATAGAGTCTTCTATCGATGAACTAATAGATTATTCTAGCAGATTTAAAAATAGTAACCCTTTCATACCCTTTGAGTTTGAAATACATTCTGAAATGAGTGTCGTAGGTAAAACTATATCTGAAGCTGAATTTTGGCAAAATACAGGAGCTACAATAATTGGTATAAGACGAGATGAAAAATTAATACTTTCTCCCGGGCCGCAAACTATATTTGAAGATAATGACATATTTGTGGTAATCTGTGATGAAACTAGTTATTATAGGATTAAACTCTTTCTCTATAAAAAATAAAACTCAAAAATCCCTTACATCGCAGATGTAAGGGATTGATTTTTGCTTGAATTTTCATTGAATTAAAAAAATAATCTTTAATAGTATACTAGTAACTTCAACATACTAGCAAATTTTATATATTAGCCCATTCTTTACAAAGTAACAACCCAATGATATGATTAAGTTGTTGCTTTTGCAATAAATTGGGGGGTTTTAATTTGATTAGAGGATATTATGTAATTTTATATACATTAAGAAATCAATTCATAGATATGGAGGTAACTGTTAATGAATAGTATAAATTCTTTTATAAATTTCGTAATAAGTAGACAAGCTGAAATATTCAATTTATTTATACAACATATTCAACTGACTATATTTGCAATATTGATGGCTGTGTTAATAGCAGTGCCCCTTGGAATACTTATAGTTAGGTATAGAAAACTCTCGGGTCCTGTCATTGGCTTTACAAATTTAGTTCAATCAATACCCAGTCTCGCATTGCTCGGGTTTTTAATACCTATAATTGGTATCGGCAGCAAACCAGCAATTATTATGGTAGTTATGTATTCTCTTCTACCAATTCTAAAAAATACATTTACAGGACTAACTAACATAAATCCTTCACTTATCGAAGCAGCTGACGGTATGGGACTTACCAATACTCAGGTACTACTCAAGGTTCGTTTTCCACTAGCTATGCCGGTTATTATGTCAGGTATTAGAATATCTTCAGTTACAGCAGTAGGACTTATGACAATAGCCGCTTTTGTAGGAGCTGGCGGTTTAGGCTCCTTAGTCTTTACAGGCGTTTCAACTGTTAACAATAATATGATCCTATCGGGGGCCCTTCCTGCTTGTTTTCTTGCTATTTTTCTAGACTTTATTATAGGCAAGGTAGAAACTATAGTAATTCCGGAAGGAATAAAAGTTTCTCAAGGCGCAAAAACGCTAAAAACTAATACTATCTTTGACAGCAAAAGATTTAAAATCGGAACTGCGGTATTAGTTCTTATAATTATTATCTCATCAGTAACTACAACTTTTATTAAAAGTAAAAATACAATAGTTGTAGGTTCTAAAAACTATAGCGAACAATTAATACTTGGAAATATGGTAGCCTCTTTAATAGAAAGTAATACAAACTATAAAGTTGAAAGAAAAATGAATTTAGGTGGGTCCATTGTAACACTTAATGCTATAAAATCAGGTGCTATAGACATCTATGTGGAATACACAGGTGTGGCCCTTGTAAATATAATGAAAAAAGAATCTATAAGTGATCCTGATGAGGTTTACAATATAGTTAATGCTGGTTTTAAAAAAGATTACAACGTAGAATGGTTAAAACCATTAGGTTTCAATAATACATATGAGTTAGCACTTAAACAAGATCTTGCTAAAAAATATAATTTAAATACTATTTCAGATTTATCAAAAGTTAGCAAAAATTTTGATTTAGGATGCACTATGGAATTTGCAAGCAGAATGGATGGTTATCTTGGATTACAAAAACTATACAATTTAGAGTTTAAAAATGTAAAAGGTATAGATGGCGGACTTCGCTATACCGCACTTCAAAATAATGAAACTCAAGTTACAGATGCATTTACTACTGATGGTTTGCTTCAAAGATTCGATCTAAAACTTTTAAAAGACGATAAAAAATTATTCCCACCTTATTATGCAGTTCCTATAGTACGGGAAGAAATACTAAAAAAATATCCTGAAATAAGACCTGTACTACTATCCTTAGAGGGTAAGGTTACCGCTAAAGATATGCAAAAACTAAATTATAGAGTAGACAACGGTGAGGACCCTAGAACAGTTGCAGAAGACTTTTTAAAATCTAAAAAATTAATAGATTAAATTAAATAGGAGGCTATATTTTGATTGAATTTAAAAACGTAAATAAAACTATAAATGGAAAACATATTTTAAAGGATGTAAATATTACTATACAAAACGAAGAGTTAGTTGTTTTTATTGGACCTAGTGGTTGTGGAAAAACTACCACACTTAAAATGATTAATAAATTACTAACCCCATCAACAGGTGAAATTTTTTTAGATGGAGATAAAATCCAAGATAAAAACACTATAAAACTTAGGCGTAATATGGGTTACGTTATACAGCAAGCGGGTCTTCTTCCTCACTTAACTATAGGTGACAATATTGGTTTAATACCATCCATAGAAAAGATTCCAAAGGATGAAATAAAGAAAAAGGTAATTGAGCTTTTAAATTTAGTAGGGCTAGATCCTGATGAATTTATGGATAAATACCCAAATCAATTAAGTGGAGGTCAGCAACAAAGAGTTGGCGTTGCAAGGGCATTTGTAATGAATCCTGAGGTAATCTTAATGGATGAACCTTTTAGTGCACTAGACCCTATAACAAAAACGCAACTTCAAGATGAGGTATTTAATATACAACAAAATTTCAAGAAAACCATAATATTTGTAACTCATGATATGGATGAAGCATTAAAACTCGGAGATAAAATTTGTATTATGGATGCTGGCTGCGTTGTTCAATTTGATACTCCAGAAGAAATATTAAAAAATCCTATCAATGACTTTGTACGCGACTTTGTAGGTAAAAAAAGAATATGGAATCAACCTGAATTAATTAAGGCAAAAGATATTATGATAGAAAAACCTATAAAATCAGTTGCAGAGCGAACAATACTCCAAGCAATTGAAATAATGAAATCTGCTAATGTAGATAGTTTACTTATTGTAGATAAAGCCAACATTTTATGTGGACTTGTTACCTTAAAACATATTAGATCAACTCTAAGAGCGAATCCAGATAAAACTATAAAGATTAAAGAAATAATGCAAAAGGAACTTATAACGGTAAATCAAGAAGATTCTATAATAGATATATTAGAAGTTATAAAAAAAGAGGATATAAATTTTGTTCCTGTAGTAGATGATAACAATAAACTATCAGGACTTCTTACCAAAAGCAGCCTTTTATCTATATTAAGTAATCAATTTATAGATATGGAGGTAGATGTAGATGAATAGTATTAATTCTTTTATGAATTTCGTAATAGATAGAAAATCTGAAATAATAGATTTATTTATTCAACATATACAATTAACTATATTTTCAATTTTGGTGGCAGTGTTAATAGCAGTGCCTCTTGGAATACTTATAGTTAGGTATAGAAAACTAACAGGTCCTATCATTGGGTTTACAAACGTAATTCAATCTATTCCCAGTCTTGCACTTCTTGGATTTTTAATACCTATACTTGGTATTGGAAGCACACCAGCTATTATTATGGCAGTTATGTATTCTCTTCTACCAATTGTAAAGAACACATTTACAGGACTCACTAACATAAACCCTGCACTTATTGAAGCAGCTGATGGTATGGGACTTACCAATACTCAGGTACTACTCAAAGTTCGTTTCCCACTAGCTATGCCGGTTATTATGTCAGGTATTAGAATATCTTCAGTTACAGCTGTAGGACTTATGACCATAGCCGCTTTTATAGGCGCTGGCGGTTTAGGATCCTTAGTCTTTACGGGCGTTTCAACTGTTAACAATAATATGATCCTTGCCGGAGCTATTCCTGCCTGTTTTCTTGCCCTTTTTCTAGACTTCATTATAGGCAAGGTAGAAAACCTAGTAATTCCAGAAGGAATAAAAGATACTCATAAAACCCCAACGCGAACTACTAGATTCTTTAAAAACAAAAAAACTCAACTTTGGGCTTCTGTCTTAGTTGTTATAATCATTGTATCAACAGTCGCTTCAAGTTTTGTTAAAAATAAAGACACAATAGTCGTAGGCTCTAAAAACTTTAGTGAACAATTAATACTTGGAAATATGGTAGCTTCTTTAATAGAGGCTAAGACGGACATTAAAGTTACACGAAAATTAAACTTAGGTGGAACTAATGTAGTATTTAGTGCTATGAAATCAAAAGATGTAGATGTATATGTAGAATATACTGGAACAGGTCTTGTAAATATTCTAAAAAAACCTACCATGAGCGATCCATTTAAAGTTTATGATGTGATGAAAAATGATTTCTCAAAAAATTATGATATAGATGTAATGAAACCTTTAGGATTTAATAACACTTATGTAATCGCCGTAAAAAATGATTTTGCTAAAAAAAATAATTTAACTACTATTTCTGATTTATCAAAGATAAGTTCTAAATATAATGCTGGTTTTACTATGGAATTTTCAGCTAGACAAGATGGCTATCTTGGAGTTGAAAAATTATATAATCTAAATTTCAAAAGTTTAAAAGGTATAGATGGTGGACTTCGCTATACAGCACTTGAAAAAGGCGAAACACAGGTTCTAGATGCATTTGCTACAGATGGATTACTTGAAAAATTTCATCTTAAACTTTTAAAAGATGATAAGAGTTTTTTCCCACCTTACTATGCAGTTCCAGTAATAAGAGCAGAAACACTTAAAAAGCATCCTGAATTAAAAGATGTATTACTCCTTCTCGAAGGTAAAATTACAGATGAAGATATGCGAGCTCTTAATTATAGAGTAGATAATGAAGAACAACCTAGAAAAGTTGCAGAAGATTTTTTAAGGTCAAAAAAATTGATAGAATAAAAAAATAAGAGTGCAAGACCTATGAAGTTTCTCCTGCGTGGCACCAAATAAGAGCTCGAAACGTGAAATTCCATTAAGAAATTCTAATCTTTTGCCAATATAAAATTCTCTAACTCTCACATTCGGCATTCTGCCGGTTCGCTAGCCTGCCTTTCAGTCAGGCTCACGAAAATTTTATATTAGCAAAAGAAGAATTTTAAATGGAATTTCAATGTTTCGGCCCTTCTTATTTGGAGTCACTCCAGGAGGAACTTCATACTATTATGCAATCTGTTTCCTATAAAATAAAAAAACGTGATATATTTTAATAATATATCACATTTTTTTATTTTTAATTAAGAAACGCTCAGAAAAACATATGTTTGAGCGATACAGCGAGTTTATGTTTTTTAGCAGATTAATTAAAAACAAAATTAGTAGTTCTTAGCGAAGCGAATGCATTAATAGTAATATATACTTTTTTACCTCATATCTTTTGCTTTTCCTATTGTGCCCCCAAGTCCATCCCATAGGTAATTATGCTCGTCCACTCCACTTTTAAAATTATTATCTTTCCACCTTTCAAGAAATTGCAACAAAGTCGCCTTATCAGGATATTTAGTTTTTGTAACTTTCGCAATTAGTTGGTTGCACTTGTCGGGGGTTATTTCTATTTCTCCCCATATTTTCCCATCCTCTGCTACAATTTTACTGTTTATCATTTTATGCATAGTACTATAAAGTGATAACTCATCATCACTTATTTTTTCTACGGTATCATTTGCTTTTATTTCAACCGCCTTATTAGCTAACTCTTTATTTAACTGGACTGCCTGTACCGTTTTGGGACTTTCCGTTTCAGTTAATTTATGTTGTGTAATATAGTAACTTCCTGCCCCTATTATTGCAAGTACCAATGCAATGCTACTTACCACAAGCCATCTACCATGTAAGGGAAAGATTTTGCCACTTATGGCATGAAATTTGTCACTTACTTTATTCTGTTTCATACGATTTTACCCCCTTATAATTACAGGCTTTTTATAGCTAGCCTGAAGCTATTACATTTTTCAGTTTTTATGAATACGATTTCATATTACTTATTTTCTCTATACCTTATTTATCTCCTTCGGGCTATTTATCTCCTTCGGAGCTATTCACATTATTACAATCATAAAATAACATCCCCTGTAATATTTTAGTATGTTACACATTTATAATTATACCACATTTGTAATATTATTCCAATGTTTATTTTAAAAAGTAATATATTGTATTACTGTATAAAATTTCATAACTTCCGAGTAAAAATTGCATAATTACATGATTATATATGGCAATATATTTTATTATATGCTAATATGTAATAATAAGTATATTAATTTTGGTAATTTACTCAATTTATGATTATAAAATCTATATTGGGCGTGTTAAAAAAATTGGGGGAATTATGATGGAAACCACCTTTAGTAGCATAATAATAGAACCACTTTTATATTCGTGCGATAATATTATAACAAATGTTAATAAAGATTTTCTTGATTTAACAGAGTATGCGTTAGATGAATTGTTAAATAGATCGCTCATAGAAATAGGAGAAATGCTAAAAATCAACTCACAAATACTTCTTGATACTATAGATAGTAACTATACATGCTATATATTCACAAAATCCAGTCAATCAATAGAAGTTAATATATCACTTTCCCATGTTAAAGGGACGAATGAAAGCATATATACTTTTATTGAGACCCCAAATTCCAGACTTAATGACAAGCTCATGTTTGTTGAGCAATCATTTATAGATAACATATCGGGTGTAGCTATTTACAGTGTACCCGATTTAATATTACTTAAAGCGAATCAAAAATACCTTAATTTTACGGATTCTTCTTTTAATAAAGGAGAAAATAGTATAGGTAGTCCTATTAGAGAAATTATACCTGGATTTTCGGGAAGCCAAGTTGAAGTTATTTATAATACTGTCCTAGGGTCACAAAAGGCAAACTATATAAAAGATTTCAAATTTGATAGCTTTACTAGAGGTATAACTTATTGGGATTCTACCCTAACACCTATATTTGAAAACAATAAGATGAAGTACCTATTTCAGACTGCTACTCAGGTTACGCAAAATGTTATTAAAAATCAAATTGTAAAGAGGAGAACCAATCTAATTGAGAATCGAACTGAATTGGCCTCCGTGCGGTGCCGATTTGAAATGCTAAGCAGAGTGATAGACACTTTTGATTTACCTGTTATTAGATTATCATGTCCCGATTTAAACATTATTGATATAAATAAAAAAGCATTTGATAACATTAAATTGCTAAATCCTGATTTTAAATCAATTAACCTAATACGAAATAATAATGCTGAAATTTTACTAGGACCACTCAAAACAACTGAATATTACAAATGTATTAGTGAAGTCTTAAAAGAAAAGAAAACTAAGTATTTGAATAAAAAGAAACATTTGATAAATGGGGACGAGGTATATTGGAATCTTATATTTGAACCAGTGTTTAAATTAAACGGAGAAATCGAGGAAATATTAGTTTTAATAATTGATGTTACCCCTGAAATAAAGTCCAATATAGTAATGGAAAGAGCATTAAAATTGCAGGGAGAATTTCTTGTTAACGTATCCCATGAGCTTAAAACTCCATTAAATGTTATATTTGCAACAACTCAGTTATTAAATATGTATTGCACTAATGGATCCCTGGACCAAAAGAAGGATTCAATTATTAAATATATAGCCTCAATTAAGCAAAACTCCTATAAATTATCTAAAATGATTAATAACATAGTTGATTTATCGAAAATTGAAGCAGGGTTCTTTAAATTAAACCTATCAAATAATAATATAGTCGAATTTGTAGAGGAAATAGCTATGTCTGTAACAAACTTTACTGACAGCAAAGGATTAAAAATCATTTTTGATACAGATACAGAAGAAAAAATTATTGCTTGTGACCCAGAAAAGGTAGAAAGAGTAGTATTAAATCTTATATCAAATGCGATAAAATTTTCAGATGAAGGCGATGACATATTTATAAACGTTAATGATAAGAATGAATTTGTTGAAATATCAGTCAAGGATACTGGGGTTGGCATTGAAGACAAGTACTTGGATATGATATTTGATAGATTTAATCAAGTAGATAACTCACTATCAAGAAATGCAGAAGGTACAGGTATTGGTTTGAGTTTAGTTAAGTCAATTGTAGAATTACATGGCGGTAGTATATCTGTTGAAAGTGAATTCGGCAGTGGAAGTACGTTTACAGTTAAACTTCCGTCTAAAAAGGTACTTAATGAAGATACGCTATATAATAGCAAAATGAGAAGTAGAAATGAAACCGTGCAAGTTGAGCTTTCAGATGCTTATTCGTAATCTCCATATCCAAAATAAAAAATAATACTGCAAATATAATCCCATCTTTAATAATATAATTATAGTGATCGATAAAAAGGATGGGAATTATGATAAAAACAAAAAAATGTGCAAACACCAAAACAAGCATAGGCTTACTTGTTTTATTATTTATATTATTTGAAATTATTTTCACAGCAATTACAGGTCCGTTTTTAATTTATTATGGACCGTTTAAAAAGGTAAAGACTACAGTGGTAGGTGCAGCTATGACTACTACTTCATTGCAATGGCTAGCAACATCATTTTTATCCGATGAAAAAATAAAACAAATTATGAGTCAGCAAAAGGTAGAACATATAGTTCAAGATAACTTAAATGATGCAAATTCTGATATAAAAATAGAGGCTAAAAATGATACTAGTATTGAACGATATGTTATACGCGCAAAAAGATTTAAAGGGTCTATATTAGTAATTAATGACCCCACTAGGCTAAAAGTAGGTTACAGCCGTAAGCTCGGACATGAAGGCGAAGTTACCAGTGAAATTGCAAAAAATAATAGTGCCATTGCTGCGATTAATGGTGGTGGTTTTTCAGATGGTGTTCCTGGATCACTTTGGACAGGAACTGGAGCAAATCCAGAGGGTATTATAATGACTGGTGGAAAAATCATTTATAATGATATAACAAATGAAAATGAGAAAGGAAATGTTGTAGGATTAACTAAATCGGGCAAGTTATTAGTTGGTCCTCATTCTATTAAAGATATGAAAAAGATTGGGGTAACTGAAGCAGTATCTTTTGGCCCCGCCATCATAGTTAACGGAAAGAAAACTATAAATAGTGGTGATGGAGGCTGGGGCATTGCGCCTAGAACAGCCATTGCACAAAGAAAAGATGGTGCAATAATATTAATAGTTATTGATGGTAGGCAGCTAAATAGCTTAGGAGCTACTTTAAGAGAAGTACAAGACGAACTGTATAAATTTGGAGCTTATAATGCTGCTAACTTAGATGGAGGTTCTTCCTCTACCTTATATTATAATGATGAAGTCATAAACACTCCTTGCGACAGCTTGGGTGAAAGATCCGTACCTTCAATTATATATGTAAAAAGAAAAACAATAACGCACACGAAATTATACCAACATATAGAAAAGTAGTAGTCTTCCATATGTTAACAAAACAAAAACTGCTGAAATAAATATATTTCAGCAGTTTCTTTCCCCTTACTTTGCCAAGGGTTTGGGCTTCTATTATGTTACCTTTAATATAGTTTTCCTACCTTTGTCTGTAATCTTCCACATATTTATATTCACATTTGAGCTACTACAACAGCTCGGTTTTTTAGAACTGCTCCCACAATCGCACCCGCCTGAGCAAGTCCCCATATCTTCCTTTTCAATATACCCGAGCCTCTGAAGTTGTACTAGCATTTGCTCAACCATACCCTCATCTATTCCTAATTCCTTGGCCATTATATTATTAGAATACCTTCCGCCTTGAACTAATCTTGCAAGTACTTTCATTAACATAATACACCCTCCCTTTTATTTCAAATTTTCTTTTACATTCTCATATTAATATTCATTCTCATACAAAGGTTAATCTCCGCTCTTTTTATTCAAAATACTACTTAAATCCTAAGAGACCTCCTATTTGGTATACTAAAACTGCTCCTATCCAACCAATTACGCAAGTATATATTACTGCCATAATTGCCCATTTTCTAGAGTTTGTTTCTCTTCTTATTGCACCTATTGTAGCTGCACAAGGACAATACAATAAAGTCATTACCATAAATGCTAGAGATGTAAGAGGCGTAAATGCCTGTTGAATAGCCGCGGTTAATGATGCATCATTTGATGCTGCATAAACTGTTCCCAAAGTACTAACCACTGCTTCTTTAGCAGCAAGACCTGTTATAAGTGCCACTCCAGCCTGCCAAGTTCCAAAACCTGCCAGTTTAAATATTGGTGCAATAACCGCCCCTACTGATCCAATTAAGCTCTCTCTAGTTCCTGGCTCAATTCCCATTGGTAAGTTTGAGAGTACCCAAACAATTATAACTAGCCCTAATATAATTGTACTCATCTTTTTTAGAAAATGAGAGGATTTTTCCCACATATGAATAAATACACTTTTAGCTGTAGGTATACGATAAGGTGGAAGTTCCATTACAAAATAAGATTCTTCTCCTTTAAATACTTTCGCGCTTAAAAATTTACCCATTAATATTGCAACTGCGATCCCTAGCAAGTAAAGACCAAATACAATAATTCCACCTGCATCAAAAATCCAAACTTTTCTACCTGCAAAGAAAGCACCAGCAAATAATGCATAAACTGGAAGTCTTGCACTACAAGATACAAACGGATTTATAAGTATAGCCACCATTCTATCTTTTCTACTATCTAATGCTCTCGTAGACATTATCCCTGCCACATTACAACCACTAGAAATTATAAGAGATACCGCTGTTTTACCATGAAGCCCTATTGAATTCATAAACTTATCCATTATATATGCTGCCCTTGCCATGTATCCACTATCTTCAAGAATAGCTATAAGAAAATACATAGTGAAAATCATAGGTGTAAATACAAATACTGCCCCAAGTCCTCCTATTATTCCATCAGTTATAAATGATTGTAACAGTGCAGGCGTTCCCATACTAGCCAAAATGCCACCTACAAAATCTCCTAGAGCACTAAATCCACTATCTACTAGTCCTCCTAAAAATTCATTCCCAAAGGTCATTGATAGCTGATACATAAGAAACATTACTAATGCAAATATTGGTATTCCAAACCACCTGTGAGTAGTCCATTTGTCTATTTTATCAGAAGTACTTTCTACATTCGATACTTCTTTTTTAACACTATTTTGTACTATTTTACTTATAAATTCGTATCTTTTATCTATTATAAAAGCATCTGGTTCATAACCTATTTTCCCGGTTAATTTTTCTACACTTTTTTCTAATGTAGCATTTATCTTTTCAAATTTTTCATTCTCATTTGTATATTTCTTTATATATTCATCGCCTTCTAAAAGCTTAAGTGATGTCCATTGTACTGGGTATTCTAAAGTAGCTGAAGTTTCTAAAAAAGTTTCTGTAAGCAACTTAATTTCTTTATCTATGTCACTACCATAATCAATTTTAAATGCATCGCATTCTAATGAATCGCCTATTTTTATTGCTTCGCGTATAAGTTCTTTTATACCCTCGCTCTTAGTCGCAATAGTCGCAACAACAGGTATATTTAATGCTTTTGATACCTTATTAACGTTTATTTCTATGTTTTTGTTTCTTGCTTCATCCATCATATTAAGTGCTAAAACCATCTTTGCACCAGTTTCTAAAATTTGCATAGTTAAATATAAATTTCTTTCAATATTACTTGAGTCAATCACATTAATCACTACGTCTGGCTTACTTTTCAGTATAAAGTCGCGGGCTATTATTTCATCATCTGAGTATGCTCCAAGACTATAAGTTCCTGGTAAATCCACCACAATTATGTTTCTGCCTTCAAACTTAAATTTACCTTCTTTTTTTTCAACTGTAACTCCTGGCCAGTTACCGACATGTTGCTTTGAACCAGTTAATGAATTAAACAAACTAGTTTTCCCACAATTAGGATTACCAGCTAAAGCTATTACTAAATCTTTACTCATATTGCTCCCCCATAATTTCGCATTATTTTAAACTTCTCGGACCATAACCTTTTGTGCCATAGCTCGCCCCAGAACTAATCGAGTTTCTCCGACTTTCACAATTAAAGGACCATTATCATTTTTCATAATTTTTACTATAGCACCCTTGCTCATGCCCATCTCCATGATTTTCTTGCACATACTCTCGCCGCCTTGTACACTATTAATCTCTGCAAACTTTCCTATTCCAATAAAATTTAGTGGCATATTCATCATTCCCACCTCCATATTATTTTTCACACTTAAATGTCATTAAATCAATTTCACCATAATATCTCTTGCTTCGCTTTTTCTAAGGCTTAAAGAATACCCTCTAACCTGAAGCTCTATAGGATCACCCATAGGTGCTTTTCCTATTACAACAATTTCTGTACCTTTAACTATTCCCATATCCATTATTCTTCTTCGAACTTTACTTGCTAACGATATATCTACTACTTTAACCCTAGTTTTCAATTCTATTTCTACTAATGATATTTGATTTGTCATAAAATCACTCCTCTTAAACTTTATTGACGATATTGAAATTCATTATCAACTGCTATATAAAAAAATATATTTAATTTCTATGTAATACTCGTAATCATTTGATTTCCATTATCATCATACCGTAATATAGAATATTTGTAAACAACTATATTATATTTTTTACTAGAATTAATCCATTAATCTAATTTAGCTCGTCTACTATTTTTATATATTATTAATCTTAAATTTGTATACATACCAAATATTATTGTATAAATACACAATCTTAACCAGTCCATCTCTTTTCTATATAATAGTCAAAAAAAAATTAAGCCCTCTAATTTAATAGAGGGCTATTTATTTTATTTTCAAAATTATATTATACAGGTCCCATTAACCTAATAGGTATGTACCCTTTTTTCATTAATTTACTTTTAGATCTTACATCTTTTCTTGCTACTGGAATTGGCTCGTAGGGTGTAACTGTAGGTATGTTTTGTTCATACACATTTAAATTATCACTGTTTTTCTTATCTGAATCTATATATAACATAATATGTCCTTTTCCACTGCCATTATCTAAAAGCAAAGCATCTGCTGGTTTCAAATCATCCCAGGATATTTGGCTGACAAATTTTTTCCCTGTTTTACTAGTTCTCTTTACCTCATCATAAAGAGTAAGAGTAGTCTGCCTTTTTATGCCCCAAGCTGCACTAACTAAACCAGAACAATCATTACCATATAGTCCTTTATTTTTATTAATTTTATTTAGAAAATCACTTGGTGATGAAACTTGATATGGGTCCATACTATATGGTACCCCCTGATATACTTTCCCTTTAATAAAAGTATAAGAACAACTCTTATCAACCATATTACGCTTAGGTATCCATTTTACTTCAGTCATTGCCTTTGCTTTGTTAAGACTCTCAATTTTTAAATCATCAGACTTACTTTCACCTTTAACTTTAGGAATATCAGAATCGGCTTTGGCATTATAGACTATATCACTATCTTTTAAAGAAAATGGAGAGATTTTCGGTATATTACTTAGGCTTGTACTGCTTCTAACCGGATTATGTGTAGGCGTTAATATAATAAAAACAAATAGAAACAAGACTATTGCAGAAAATATATTTATTACTATTTTGGCACCTTTAAACGTCATTCTCATATTTCACCCACTTTTTAAATATATAGTATACTTAATACTATTCTATTCAATAAAAAGTGAAACATTCCAAATAAATAATAATTGTATTATTTTTATAAGTTTATGCATTTATCGTATTATTCCTATAAGTTTATACATATTATTATAATAACATTTATTGGATAATTATACATTTTCTAAGGTGCCATAGCAATGATTTCAAGTCCCCTAGTTTCATCTATTCCAAACATTATATTCATATTTTGCACAGCTTGACCTGCGGCACCTTTTATTAAATTATCTATAGCAGATATTACGATTACTCTTTTTGTACGCTTATCTACTTTGATTCCAATATGACATAAATCCGAGCCTCTTACCCATCTTGTTTCAGGTAATCCATTAATAATCTTTACAAAATAATCTTCCTTGTAGAAATCTCTATATAAATCTATAAGCTCACCTGTAGTTACGTCTTTCAAAAGTGACCCATAACAGGTTGATAAAATTCCACGATTCATTGGTACTAAATGCGGAGTAAAACATATCATTAAATCATCGCATGCAGCCTTACTTAGCTCTTGTTCAATTTCTGGAGTATGTCTATGACTAGCAACTGCATAAGCTTTAATTGACTCATTACATTCTGTAAAAAGTGAGCTAATATTCGCAGATCTACCCGCTCCAGATACTCCAGATTTAGCATCAACTATTATGGATTTTAGATCTATTAGATTGTTTTTCAAAAGCGGAGTTAGCGCTAATATAGTAGCCGTTGGAAAACACCCTGGATTAGCTAACAAGTTGCACTCTTTTATAGCTTCTCTGTTTGATTCGGTTAAGCCATAAACAGCGCTTGCTAAAAGGCCTTCACTTTCATGTTTAACGCCATACCACTGCTCATATACTTCCTTAAATTTCAGTCTGAAATCAGCCCCTAAATCTATCACTTTTACCCCAAGCGATAATGCTTTTTCAGTTATTTTAAAGGCCTTGCCCTGTGGCAACGCAATGAAAAGAACATTTATATTTGATAATTTACTTATAGCGGTTTCCATATCAACGCAAATGTCATCTATATAACTATAGAAGTTATTATAGATGTCACTATAGCCCATTTCTGCATAATTATGATAAGAATAAAATTCTACATTAACCTCTGGATGCTTGTACAAAAGCCATGTTAATTGTTCACCCGCATAGCCAGTGGCCCCCATTATTCCAGCCTTTATCATAATAACCACCTCTTAATTAAATTTAATGTTAAAAGTGATTATACAATAACCTTATAAAAAAATCAATATTTTATTGAATGCTTATTCAAATTGGTGTATAATTATTCAAAAGTTGCAAAGTTCATAAAATTTAATGGAAATTACATATTAAAGTTGGAGGCCAGAATGGATATAACCGATAATCACTTAAATATAAAAGAGTTTTTACAAATTAATAAGTATGAGGGAAAGACCTTCGTTATAAAATATGGCGGAAGCATAATGAGTAACAAAGCCGCTGAGTTGGCCTTTGTAGAAGATGTAGTGCTTATGACAAGGGTCGGTATTAAAGTGATTATAGTGCATGGTGGTGGTGCTGAAATTAATAAGTGGATTGAAAAAACCGGTGGAGAGCATAAATTTATAAAAGGATTAAGGGTTACAAACAGCGTTACTATGGAAGTTGTAGAGATGGTCCTATCAGGAAATATTAACAAAAGACTATCTTCTATATTAAGTACAAGAGGACTAAATGCCATAGGTATAAGCGGTAAAGATAGTAATCTAATAGAGGCTAAAAAGAAGTTTGTTTATAAAGGTAACCAAAAGTTTGATATAGGTTACGTTGGAGAAGTTGTTAATATTAATTCGCAGCTATTACAAACTTTAATTAAAAATAACTATATCCCAGTTATTTCTCCTGTAGGCATAGGAGAGGACGGACATAGTTACAATGTAAATGCAGATTATGCTGCGGCCTTTATAAGTGGTGTGCTAAAAGCTGAAAAGTTATTAATAATGACAGATATAGATGGTGTATATACAGATATAAAAGACCCATCAACACTTTTATCATCAATCACAGTAGCTGAAACTAAAGATTTTATAGATAAGGGTATTGTCTTTGGCGGTATGATTCCAAAACTGGAATGCTGCGTTACTGCTATTAATAAAGGCACTAAAAATGTTCATCTGGTAGATGGAAGAAAAAAACACAGTTTATTACTAAATGTAATCAAGAATTGTGGAACTAAAATTATAACAGCGAAGGAGTAAATAAATGATAGAAAATTGTATAATGGACACTTACGGAAGATATGACGTTACTTTTGAAAAAGGGCTTGGATGCAAGATCTATGATACAAATGGACGTGAATATATAGATTTTCTCTCAGGAGTTGCAGTAAATTGCCTTGGGCATAGCCATCCTGCTATAATAAACGCTATAACTGAGCAAAGCAGTAAACTTATTCATATATCAAATTACTATTGGAATACTCCCCTCGCGCTGCTTGCAACAAAGTTAATAGATAACTGTGATCATAGCAAGGTATTCTTTTGTAACAGTGGTACTGAGGCTGTGGAAACTGCATTAAAGATATCAAGAAAATACGGGAAATTAACAGGTACAAAAGATAAAAATGTACTTTTATATATGGGTAATTCTTTTCATGGTAGAACTATAGGTGCTCTTTCTGTCACAGGTCAGGAGAAATATCAAGAGGATTTTAGACCTTTGATGGACGGTGTACGTAAAATAAATTTTAATGATACTTACGATTTAAAAAAGAATTTCGATGGAAAAGTATGTGGCATAATAATAGAACCAATTCAAGGAGAAGGCGGAGTTGTTTCAGCAAACAAAGAGTTTTTAGAAGAAGCAAGAACTCTTTGTGACAAATACAATGCTCTACTAATTTTTGATGAAGTTCAATGTGGAGTGGGACGCCTCGGAAGTCTATTTGCCTATAAGAAATTCTCTGTTATCCCTGATGTAATCTGCATCGCAAAAGCTCTTGGCGGCGGATTCCCAATAGGTGCAACTATTACCAATGTAAAAGCTTCTACTGCTTTTGTACCCGGTGACCATGGAAGCACTTTTGGTGGAAATCCTCTTGGATGTGCAGTTGCTCTCGCAGTTTTAAAAGAACTCGTAGATGGTGGAATTATAGATGAAATTGACGAGAAGAGTTTTTATTTAAAGGATAGGTTATTAAATATCAAAGCAAAATATGAGATAATAGATGAAATACGCGGTATGGGTCTATTAATTGGTATAAAACTAAAAACCGGCGCAAAGGAGTTTTGTAAATTGTGCTTTGACAAAGGCCTTCTTGTTATTTCAGCTGGAGATAACGTAATAAGATTACTTCCTCCACTTAATATAACAAAAGCAGAACTTGATGATGCTTTAGATATCCTTGAATTAGTAATATCTGAAATTACAATTTAATAAATTAAGATTTTTTTATATGACAAAAGATGCCACTCACTATTTGAGTGGCATCTTTATGTTATAGCTTTGAAAAGATAATTATCTTAGGGGGATACATTATCTTTCTATATGTTTCCCAGTATGTATTTTTTTTATACTCTTTCTAATAAAAGAAATCAAATTATATATTATAATATAAACAGCAAAAACTGCTATGAATCCCCACACTCCTGCCACTATATCAGCAAATTCCATTTGGCCGCGATTGGTAAGCTTCTGCTCCAGTTCGATAGCAAAAACAATAACCAAAAGTACAGTAAATGTATATATAAAAGATAAAATAGAAATGCTATATTTCGCCATAGCCTTAAATGCCATATTAACTACAAAATAAATAAGCATACCAATTATGGCTATGACGATAAAATGAAGCTGCTTATCATCAAGTTGCGTATTAAAACCCGAAGAAAAATTTTCAATTAGATCATGTAATTCATTAACTATTGAAACCATAACTTTTAACATTTCAACCATACCCAGCCTCCTAATCATTTGCTTTTATTGTTTTATCTTATATTACGAAGAAAACTACCGAAATATATTTCAGTAGTTTTCCTTATCTTTTGCTAACTAAAATTTAACTCACTCTAAAAGAGTGGTGTTTTAGACACAGGTTTTGCGTCTTCGTAAATAAATTTATGAATTTGATCTGTGGTAGCCTTAAGATCAGCCTTCAAATACCAAACTCCGCCTATTGTTTTTCCCTCACAGTAGCCATCCACTGGAAATCTCTCCTGCTCTAAAGCAGTTGTCTTAGACGCAATCACTTTTGTCCCAAGGGCCATTACATCCATACTACTCATGCTTGTCTCAGTAAGAGGTAAAAGCTTAGAAACAACAGATGGGAACTCAGTTGCACCTAGTGACTGAATCTTTGTGAGCATACCTGTTAATACAGTTCTTTGTCTTTCAGTTCTCTTAAAATCTCCTCCAGAAGTATAACGTATTCGTGAGTATGCAACAGCTTGAAGTCCATTTAAAGTCTGCGGTCCTGAACTTGTAATTCTACTAATTGATTTTCCTTCAATTCTAGCAGTTTCATTCATATAATCATTCATTAAATTAACTTCATCTTGAGCAACATCTATAGTTACTCCGTTAATACTATCTATTATCTTTTCAAGATTAAAAAAATCAACGGAAACATAATTTCTAATATTTAAATCAAAATTCTCATTAAGGGTTCTTATGGCAAGCTGTGGTCCACCGTAAGCATATGCATGGTTAATCTTTGTTTCATCATGTCCTTTTACTGCTACATATGTATCTCTCATAATAGAGGACATTTTTATTTTCTTGTTTTTTGTATCAACAGAAAGTACCATTATAGAATCCGAACGAGCTGGTTCTTTCTCGGTTCTTCTATCTAAACCGAAGAAAGCAATGTTTGTTATTCCGTTATCCTTTTCTGCTTGTGGCGCTGCATCAGTCTTAATACCTAGATCCTCATCGGTTTTTGATATTTTTACAGTGTTAATTTTACCAAGTTCATAAAAAGTGTAACCAAAAGCTCCCCCAAAAATTAATACACCAATAATAAATAAACTTAAAATAATCTTTGTTGATTTTTTCTTTTTACTCATATTTTCCCCTTCCATCATATGTTGCATATCATTCTGAAAATACTAATTTTTTATATTTTTCTATTCTCTAATTTTCCATATATAGTACTCTGATTATTATATCCCCTTTTCTTGTCGCATGCAATATTTATCTACGCTATGCAAAATCATTTTATCCTGCAATTAATTTGTAGTTATAAAATATCCACAACGTAATTATACTATAATATTTACTATTTTACTATATTTTCCCCATATCCGCATGATATTTTTATACTAATTACAAATTACTTTATTGAATGACTTTTGATATGGAAACTAAGTCATAAACATCTATTATACTATCATTATTGATGTCTAATATGCTTTTATACTCATGGTCCCCTATACGTGAATAATAGGCTTGACCTACTAGTGCTAAATCAATAATGTCTGTTATTCCATTATCATCCACATCTGTTTGTCTAGTTAGCTTCATGGCTCCAAAAGCATCTACAATCGCTCCTGTAACAATTTTATTTTCTAATTCGGGTAATTTATGAGTACTTTCTAAAATACGATTTTTTACTTCAATTGGAGATAAATTCATATCTTCGCTTAAAACAAGTGCTACTACTCCAGTAACATGAGGAGTTGCCATAGATGTTCCACTTTTATAACCATATCCACCCGGCACTGTGCTATAAATACTACCTCCTGGTGCTGCAATATCCACAGATACCGCACCATAATTTGAAAAAGTAGATAAATATCCATTTTTATCTATTGATGATACTGAAATTATGTTAGGCAAATCGAAACTTGATGGATAGTTTTTAACTAAGCCGTCATTATCCAACCCTACTTCATTAATATTACCATTTCCCGCAGCACACATAAATAAAGCATTTGAGCTTTTTATCACCTCATACTCCGCCTGCGAAAAATCTTTACTACCGAATGAACAATTAAATAATTTTACACCATTACTTAAACCATATTGAATAGCATTGATTACGTCACTAGTATATAAAAAGCCTTGAAAATCAGCCACTTTCAAGGCCATTATTTTAACAGTTGGTGCAACTCCTACTGTGCCGATTCCATTAGATGATGCTGCAATTGTTCCACTAACATGAGTACCATGGCTGTTATCATCATAAGAATCATTATTGTCATATGAAAAATTCCATCCATTATGGTCATCCACATAACCATTTTTATCATCATCTATTCCATTATTAGGTATCTCTTTATTATTAATCCATATATTCTCTTTTAAATCTTCATGATAATAATCTATCCCAGAATCAATTACCCCAACCACTAAATTTGGATCACCGGTACTGCTCTTCCAAGCAGTCGCAACATTGATATCTAATCCTTGAGTTGTAGTATTTTCAAGTCCCCACAAGCTACTAAAATACGGTTCATTCTCAGGTGAATTAGATAACTTGCTAATATAATTTGGTTCCGCATATTCAATATTTAAATCGTTATTTAAATTTAATAGTACTTCATCCATAGAAATTTTTTCGTTATCAAATTTAACTAGATCTAGTTGCTTATTTATTTGATTTTCAGATTTAATACTATTCTTTTCCTCTACATCCTGAATAGTTAAATCGCTAATATCTCTTCTGATTTTTACTAGAATTTCGCCTTCCTTAAAGTTTTTCTTTGCCTTATTCTTTTTATAATTGGCCATTATTTTTGCTTTTTTACCTGATTTATCATTTTGGAAATTAACTTCCAAAGAATTATTAGGAGTAGCTTGTACCCTATATCCATATATATTAATCATAAATATAATCATAATTAACCCGTTTATATTCTTTTTTTTCATAAGCACCCCCAAATTAATAATTATATGTCTTCTCCTTACCATTTCATTTTAACGGCATTTATCTATAATTATTAACTTTGCTTCTGATGTTTTTTTCTATAAAAGTACGTTCCACCTACAACTGCAAAGACCAATGCAATTGCACTACCAGTAATCATGCCCCTTTTCCAACCAGAGTTTTTTATAGTTTCATTTCCACTTTCATCCTTAACAGAAAAAGCAGGTTCACTTTTATTAATTTCCACCGTCTCCTTATTAATAGCCTTATTATTTTTTAAAACGTTTGATGAAACGTCTTCTTTTATTTCACTTTCATTATTAACGGAAGAATTAGCATTACTATTTACATTGGGATTTACCACATTACTTTCCTGCTTAGTTTCACTTTCCTTAACAACCAGAGCATCAGTACTAGCTTTTACGTTACTATCTATATCCGGGGCTACTACAATGTTTTCCTTATTAACTGTGGCCTCAGTCTTAGCCTTTTTCATACTATTTGTATCCGGTTTTATCACAGTACTCCCCGGCTTAATTTCTTCAGCTTTACCATCACTACTAACTTTAAGTTCATACCCCTTAAATTCATAAGCAACTTCTTTAATATTTTTATCATAAAGCTGTATTTTCAGATTATAAGTATCATTTGGACTAGCTAAAAATTGTTGACTTTTTAAATGAAAGCTATCTTTCTTCAAAACCTCTGCATTTATTTTTATAAAAGTTCCTGACCCCGAAAACCCATTGGTTTGACCTACACATGAAAATCCTCCAAAGCTTGCTATCCCGCTTGTATTATCTATTTTGTCTCCCACATCAAACGTATTTGTGCCCTTATTAATAATAAGGGCACCTTTTTCAAAAGAAATAATTTTAAAAATCTTAGGATCATACTTTAATCTAGCGGCTCCAGCATATAGACTGTCTATATTATCTATATTTATTATTATCTGGATGGCTTGTCCTATTTCTATATTCCCTTTTACATCCACGCTTAGAGATGGCAAGATTGCTGCTTTGGCAGTTCCTCCATATGTAAATAATATAAAGCATAAAAAACATAGTATTATTTTTTTCATAATAACTATTACCTTTCCTCTCTACCATTTTTACAATAGACTAATTCCTTAATTTTTTATATTGTTTCTGTATAAATAAAAATTATAATTTTTAGCCGCAAGTGCAATATCCATTATATTCACAACCCCATCCATATTCACATCGGAATTCTCAATGGATATTCTGTTAGTATCATTAATAACTGTTCCCTGTCCATTAATGCTTTTAGATTGTTGTACAAAATCGTAAATATCGACTTGTCCGTCTCCATTTGTATCGCCGACGGGTTTTATCCAATTTCCTGCCACATAGCCACTTTTATTATTACCTTCAACCTGATATCTTACATAACTATCTTTAATTATGGGATTACCAATTATGGTTACAACATCATTTTTATTATAATTACCAATTACTTTCATATTTCCATCTCTTATAGCTAAATAATCGTTGGTAACTATATATTTATAATCTTTATCCTTAATTTTAAAATCTCCAGCATGTTTACCACTTATTTCTGCTATATCTGTTCTTGGTAAAACTCCTGCAGTGAATAGACTAGGATTGTATGCATATAAATCAGTCATGGCCACTTTAAATATATTATTAGCATGTCCTATAACCACTGTTTGATAAGCTTTAGCATGGTTAGATGCAGGATTATTTCTTTCACTAAAACCATTATATGCCCATATTGCATAATACCAATTCTCCAAATAATTTGGTGATCCATTCCCAACCTTTGGTATCTTCCATGTTGGGGATGAATCTTGTAATGCCCATTTGGTAAGTAAAATTTCAGCGCCTTCCCTTATATTAAACTCTATATCATATTTAAGTCTGTTAATATAGGCTATATCAGTAGGAGTAAGGTTTACTTTAACATAATCTGAAACCTGCATTATTCCGATTCCTATACCATCATATCCTATCAATGGTTTACCATTAGAAAACTGTCTCCAAGTTGACTCCTGGTGAGCAATTGCTTTAAATATTGCTGCTGGTATTCCCTTTTCATAAGCTACATTTTCAATGATTTTTTCTATTTCATCATGTGATGGATTATTAATATACTCTGAGGAATTTAAAGTACTATCACCAAGAGTATAACTAAGCTTTTCTGTTTTTAACAGAATAAGTTTATTATCCTCTAAACTGAAATGATTTTTAACAGTAAAAGATGGAACTGCATTAGAATCATTTTCAACATACATAGGTGTTTCCTCTAAAACTTCTCCATTATCTTTTACAGTTACAACGCCTTTATAAATCTCTTCCTTATGTATAATCTCTTTCATTTCACTACCATCCATTTTATATATGGAATATGATAGCGTACCAGACGTATCCCTTGTTTTATTTTGAATTAATATCTTTGTATCTTTATTTTTTTTATCCTTAATAAAAGCTATAGTTCTGTAAACATTCTTATCTTCATTTTTTTGAAAGATAACTTTTCCGTCAATTGAAAAAATATTAAGTGCACCATTATTAAACTTTACTGTCTCTTCATTACCATCGTTATTTAAATCAATTTTCGTATCTCCATTACCTGCAAAAACACGTTTTGTGAAATTGGGTAAATTGCAATATATTAAACTTATGCAAAGTATTGCTGGGACCACTCTAAAAACGAATTTAAGTTTTTCATTGATTTTTTTTACTTCCATTAATATCACCATCCATATAAATTTTTGCGTTTATTTTAAATAGACATTTCTTAAATTATGTACCCTTTTATTGTCGTTCTTTACTATGGAACACTTTAGTTAAATATAAAAAATTTAACATACACAAGCCCCTATCTTTAAATTTATTAATCCCCCTGGTCCTCATCCCCTTTTTTTGATTTTATAACATATTTATAGCACAATAACAATTATTTTACAATCTGTCGAAATATAATAATATTGTTTATAACTTAGTGGGATTGTATAAAGTTATGCATAATTTTAACGATACTCTAATTTATGGTTAAATATTCTTCGGTTTCTTTTCAATGCCATGTTCAGACCATAGGTTATGTGCAAAATGAGGGATGGCAAGCAACCCTCATTGATTTTTCATACTAAAAAAGGACCCTTAAAGGCCCTCTTGTATGGTGTTATTTAAATTTTAGTTACTTTGATTTATATTCCTATTGAGTCGTTACTCTTTCTGCCCTTATTAACTTGTAGTGACTCTTTATTTTATTAGTAATAAAGCTAATTAATAGTGGTGCGTTAACGCCTACAGGACAATATATTAGACACAGCCACCAAGCACCAGTTACTCTAACTACAGGAAAGTTTGCAATATCATAATATGGTAGACTATATATACATACAACAGCTAAATTAACAATTTTAAAGCTCAAAAAATGCAATGCCATTATAGTTAAGGTGTTTTTGCCAACATATATAAAGTACTTTTTAATTTTTGTATCTATAAATTTGATACTAATTAGTTTAGATATATAAATGACCAAATAAATTCCTAATAAGGCAACTGGTATAAATAATACGAAATTAGAATAATAACCCGATACCATATCTACACTTGAATATGAAGAACATACAATAATCAATATACTGAATATGACAAATGTCGTTATATTCATTTTGATTTTTTCTTCATACTTTCTGTAGACATATCCTATATAAAAAACGAACATAGAAATAAGAATCAAATTTAAATTCTTTGGTAAACTAATCTTAAGGTTTGTTAGAATACCTGCAAGGATAAAAAGCACTAAAGTTATCCCACCCATAATTTCCTCTAAATATTTATTTGTCAATTTCTTTACTAGAAACCCTATAGAACAAAACAATATTTCAACGCCAAACAATACATACAAGAACCAAAATGTCCCCAATAGTTGTTCGCTAGAGCTAAACCATAATATATGAAGTATCTCTTTTATGAATTGACTTATTGAATATTTATTTGCCAGAACTATTCCCACATGGTTACTATCATTACTGTATATATTCATATAAAAAAATATATTATGGAACGCTAAAAATATTACACAATATTTAACATATGGAAAATAAAGCGAACGCACCTTTTTTACAAACACTTTCATTGGATTTATAAAATAATAATTTTCAAAAAAATAACCTGATATAAAGAAAAATAGGGGCATATGAAATAAATAGATTATGTTTGAATATTTAAAATCTGTATGACCAAGAATCACAAATATAATTCCTATTGCTTTTGCTATATCCATATAATCAACATTTTTTGTTTTCACATTTTCACCTCGTTCTATAATTCTACGTATCATACAAATTTCCCTTTAAATCGCCACAAAATTTTCTTTTCAATTAATAATTGCATATAATATGTCGTTTTATGCTACTCAATTTGATTAGTATTAATCTCCATGGTCCTTATCTCCTTTTTTTGATTTTATAACATATTTATAGTACAATAACAATTATTATACAATCTGTAGAAAATACAATAATATTGTTTATAACATAGTGGAATTGTATAAAGTTATGCATAATTTTAACGATACTCTAATGTATTGTTAAATCTTCTTCATTTATAAAGGCTTTTCATAATACATAATATTTTTAGGGGGGAACATTTTTGAAACTTAAACAAACAACTTCTATACTAATTTCATTTTTAATTTTAATTAGCATGCTTATCTCTGGCAGCATAAAGGTCGCTGCTGCAACTGCAAGCAAAATCTCATATTCACTAGATAACAGTTCCATAATAGTTGGACAAGCTTTTAATATTTACGTTAATTGCGAAAATGTAAATGATCTTTATGGAGCATCTGTAGATTTCAAATACGATAAAACAATGTTTCAAATATTAGACATTACCGAAGGCGACACGCTTAAAAATTCAGGTAAGTCATACAATACTGTAATAAATCCAAAAATCCCAGATACTACTGGAGTTGTAAGTATGGGATTGTCTTTACAAGGTAATGTAGCCGGATTTAATGGAACTGGGCAATTATTTGTTATAAAAGCTAAGGCTCTTAAAACAGGAACAGTTAATTTAAAAACTACTAATGATTTTTCACAGTTAGGAACAAACGGCATGAACATGTGTGTTAAATTAGCAGATAGTACTGGTGGAAAGATTTCTGTGAATACATATCAAGATTTAAACTTTAATATTAACTCAACTGCGCCAACAGTAAACCCTCTTTCAGTTTCTTATCAAGGCCATGTACAGACCATAGGCTGGCAGTCATGGGTCAAAGATGGAGAATTAGCAGGCACAGAGGGAAAAGCTTTAAGAGTAGAAGCACTTAAAATAAAATTAGAAAATGCACCAGCAGGACTAAAAATAAAATATAAAACTCACGTAGAAAAGATAGGCTGGCAGGACTGGGTGTATGATGGTTCACTATCAGGAACAGAAGGAAAATCTTTAAGTATAGAAGCAATTCAAATGGAGCTCGAGGGTACTGATTCTGATAGATATAAAATTGAGTATCAATCCCATGTACAAAATGAGGGATGGCAAGCATGGGTTAATAGCGGTCAAATATCGGGTACTTCTGGAAAATCACAGAGAATTGAAGCTATAAGAGTTAGAATTGTAAAAGCACCCTCAGTCTCTTATCAAGGCCATGTAGAGACGATAGGTTGGCAATCCTGGGTTGAAGATGGAGAATTAGCAGGCACTGAATTGCAATCTTTAAGAGTTGAAGCCTTTAGAATAAAATTAGAAAATGCACCAGCAGGTCTAAAAATAAAATATAAAACTCACGTTCAAACTATAGGTTGGCAAGACTGGGTATATGATGGATCCCTCGCCGGAACAGAAGGAAAAGCTTTAAGGATAGAAGCACTACAAATAATGTTAGAAGGAACTGATGCAGATAAATATAGAATCGAGTACCAATCCCATGTACAAAATGAAGGGTGGCAAGACTGGGTTAATGGAGGTCAAATATCAGGTACTTCTGGGAAGGCATTAAGAATTGAAGCTGTAAGAGTTAGGTTAGTAAAGAAATAAAACTTAACATGTCTAAAGACCATTAAATATAATTTTAATAGTCTTTAGATATGTTTTTTTTTGCCCTATTTTTATCTTACTGCGAGTAATTCAATATATAGTATTTTGAAAACAACAGAATAATAGCGAGATTACGATACATGTGCCATTAATAAAATTTGTATATATCATTGTATTAAGTTTACAAATAAAATATAATATAAATTGTAGATATATTGTTAAATATTGAGCTTTTATGTAATATTTTATACCTAAATTTCAATAACTAACTTAGGAGATGATAATTTGAATAAATCGACCAACAAGTTTCTCAAACTTTTTTTTGTTATGTCCATAATTTTTCTTGTGATGTCTATTAATAATAACGCATATGGTGCTACTAATGATGTTATTAATGTTAAATATCAATCTCATGTTCAAGATATTGGTTGGCAGGACTACGTAAGTAATGGTGCCTTATCCGGAACTGAAGGGAAATCCGCCCGTATAGAAGCAATTAAGATTTCTTTAGAAAATGCACCTGCGAGCGCTCATATTAAGTATCAAACCCATATTGAAAAAATTGGTTGGCAAGACTGGACATATGATAATTCATTAGCTGGTACAGAAGGTAAAGGTTTAAAAATGGAAGCTATCAGGATATCGCTTGAAGGCCTTCCTGCTGGATACCATGTGCTTTATCAGGCTCATGTTGAAAATATTGGATGGCAAGCTTGGGTGCAGGATGGCCAAATAGCGGGAACAACTGGAACTTCATCAAGAGTCGAAGCTCTAAGAATAAAAATAGTATCTCCAAATCCCTCAATAATGTACCAGAGCAAAATGGAAAATAGTGGTTTCCAATCTTTTATTGGTGATGGCGAAGTTTCTGGTACAGTTGGACAAGCACTTAAAATGACTGGTATAAATATAGATTTACAGAATGCCCCAAGTGACCTAACTATTAAATACCAAGTATACATGCAAAATGTTGGCTGGAGTAATTGGACATATGATGGACAAATAGCTGGCAGGCCAAACGAAAACTTGAGAATAGAAGGTATTCGTATTATGCTTGAAGGAAATACGTCAAATTATCATGGTCAATACCAAGCCCATGTTCAAGGTAGCGGATGGCAGTCCCCAGTTTATGATGGCGCCATTGCAGGTATTGTTTCCAAATCTCTTAGAATAGAAGCAATTAAAATTAGCTTAATTAAAATTGATCCAGCAAACGTAAATTCTTTGAAAAAGAATATGAAAATTACAATAGATAAGGGTCATAATAATAAAGCTGACGGTGGTTCCCCTGGAATAAGACAAGAAGATGATTTAATAGTAGAAGTAGGTAATAAAGTAATATCCAAACTTCAAAACCTTGGATACATTGTCGTAGATTGTACTCCCACCAATCCTTCAGACACTACTGATTCATTGGATCAACGTACTCGGATATCTAATTCCAATGAAGTTGGAATTTTTGCATCCATTCATTTTAATGCTTTCGATAAAAAAGCTCATGGCACAGAGGTATTCTACCGTTCTGATGCAAGTAAGTCATTAGCTCAAAGTGTATTAAATAATATTGTATCATTAGGTTATACCAATAGAGGCATTAAGTATAAGGAATCATTTTATGTATTAAAACATACAACAGCACCTGCAATATTGATTGAATGCAGTTTCGTTGACTCACCAATTGATATGAATAAATATAATTCAGAAGATCTCTCAAACGCAATTGTAAGGGGATTAACTTCAAATAAATAAAAAATACCACCGTTAAATTATATTTAACGGTGGTATTTCATTCTTATATGTTAATTCAATAGTTTATAATATGCCTTTTCACAATTATTCATTTTTAACAAAAAGGATTATATTTTTACACTCTTTTCTATATTTCAATAAAACAACGCTTGCTAACAATAGCAAATAAATTATTAACCCCATGTACCAATTGAAATAGTACCCTGAAATTATAAATATGCCTATAACATAAATTTCAAGAACTTGAGCCTTTAATACATTTACATTTAATTTCTTTTTAAAATAATTATCTGAATATAGCACCCATATTATAAATGATATCAAAGTTGCAATTGCAATAGATTCAACGCTTTTATTTATCGCATATCCTATTATATTTGTTGCTATACCTAATATTAAAGCTACTATACTGTTTTTAGTATAATCTTTAGTTTCCTTTAAAACTTTGTAATAATTAGCTACTAAGATAGAAATCTGTGCACTTAGAACTATAGTAGGTACTAAAAATAATAAAATGTTTAAACAGTCTATATACTCAGGTAAGAACTTCAGTACAATTATTTTAATAACGAAATAAGCTGACAATGTACTTCCCATAACAATTGTTATTAATATTTTAATTTTCTCATAAACATCTTTTAACTTCTCTGTACTTGTTCTAGTTAAATACGGATATATAACCTGTGTTAATGAGTTTAGTAAAATATAGAACAAGGATACCAAAGAATATGCAAATGAATACATAGCAAAATCCTTAATTGTAAATAACCTGTCTACAAACAGTCTATCTATTCCCAAAATCATAATAGTCATAAAATTACCAATCATTACAAACGATCCCATTTTAATTAACGCCATATGTTCTTTAATACTACCCTTTAAACTATCAGATATTCCAAATACAATTTCCTTATTATAGACAATGTATATAATTAATATCACTACATTAACAACTGTCTGCAATATAATATAAGGTACGTACTGATAAATGCTAAAAGCAAACAGACCTAAACAGCCTATTACATACAATAACTTTGTTAAAATCATATTTATTGAGAATAACTTAAATCTTTTAGTAAACTGGTGAACAAAAGCAAATAATGTTGTTAGATTTAAAATAACCATATTTACTATTACAAATATCATTACAGTGCCCCTTGGGCCATCCTTGTTGATTCCAAAAAATAATAAGGAAAGAACTATTGCTTCAACTACTTGTTCTAAACATAAAAATCTAAAATATCCCCTAAACTTTTCTTTGGGTAATTGCTCGTAATCATATGAACCATATTTAACATAAATTCCATCTAAAAACCCTAAATGCATCAATCCAACATAGGTTGTATAAAAAGTAAACAACTTTAGGTATCCATAATCGTCAATACCAAGGAACTTTGGTATTAAAAATCCTGTTACAATTCCCATAATAAAATTTAAAGCATTTGCACTTAATGCATATGAAAAATCTTTAATCTTTTTATTCATATCTTCCCCACTCACTTATGTACTATTTATTTTAGCTTACCAAATACATCCCTTTTGTAATCTCTTATTCCCTTAATCATCATTTTTATTTTTTCTATCTTATCTTCTTCATATATAAGTATTTTCACAAATTCCTTTACCGAAGCAGACTTATCCATTTTTATAAATTCTTTATCGATATCCTTATATTTATTCCAAATATAAAGTCTATTTCTAGTTATATAATAGCGCCTTAAAGCTGAATGGTTAGTATAAGATATTTCTCCAAACAAAGTCTTTCTTTTAACTGAACTTCCTAGGCTATGTAATAAAATAGCACCCTCTACTTGTACTAATTTATATTCATTTTTTAGTAGTTTCAAACAAAACTCATGATCTACATAATCAATAAAAAGCCTTTCATTAAAGTATCCTATTTTATCAAACACAAATGTTTTAACAAGGTTTCCTGATGTAATTTCTTCTTTTATATAATTAAATTTAGGATTATGAAGCTCTGATTTTTTATTTAATGCGTCTTCAATATTAAACCCTTTTTCTACATAACAAGGAAATAGACTCACAACTTTTTCTTGCTCACTTTCATTTAAATTATCATATACATTTAGCATTGCATTAACCATATCTTCTGTAGCTTCGCTATCATTATCCATTGTTAATACCCATTCATAACCTTTATTTTTCGCATATTTTACCCCTAGATTTAGTGCAACACTAATACCCAAGTTGGTAGCATTATAAATTATATGTACATCTTCATCTTTTTCGATATTCTTCAAAACTTGAATAGTATCTTGCTTCGAACCATTATCAATAATTACAACTTCGTCTACTTGTCCCTTAATAGCGTCATAACACTTATAAAAATCACTCCCTATGTTATAAGTAACTATTAAACAACATACTGTTTCCTTCAGCATTTTTTATTGCTCCTTTTGATTAAACTCGCTTTAATTCATCTATGTATTAGTGGATTTATAGTTAATTGGATAATTGAACTATTCCATCTATTATTAATTTTTCTTAAGTACTGAAATTAACGCCATTATTTTTTCTTTATTCTTTTTATATCTAACCATGTATTTTATTATCTTAATAATTCTCGTAAAATAAAAATATGTTATTGATAACATATACATTGTGAAAGATACTTTATGTTTATATTTTTTCATGAATTTCAATCTATTTCTATTGCTATATTTTAATATGAATGGGGATTCCTCTCCTCCACTTGATATACTCACTTTATGATAAATCTCAGAATTAGGGTTGTATATTAATTTATAACCCGCATCTTTAACTTTTACACAAAAATCAACATCCTCAAAATACATAAAATAACCTTCAGGTAACAAACCTACTTTTTTAAAAACATTAGAATCTATTAACATACAGCAACCTGTAACAAAATCGACTTCTTTTAAATTATTAAACTGTCCATTATCTTCTTGTTTTTCTCCAAAATGTTGTCCTATAAATTTAAACCAGTTTATCATTCCTCCAGCAAACCAAATTTTAGATACATCTGGATAATATAGTATTTTGGGTCCAATTACACCTACATTTATTTCAGTGTACTTTATTAGTTCATTTAAAAAATCTTTATGAACCAGTGTATCATTATTTAATAGCAGTACAAAATCAGCATTATTATCAATAGCATATTTTATACCTAGATTATTCCCACCTGCAAAACCAAGATTTTCATTAGACTCAATTAAATGAAACTTTACATCAGCTTCTTTTAACTTCAATCTATCCTCATCATAAGATTTATTATCAACCACTACTATCTTAAAATTTTCATAATTAATATTATTCAAACTTTTAATACATTCAATAGTATCTTTAGCACCATTAAAATTAACTAAAATAATATAAACAGACTTACTCATATCGACCTCACAAATCACTTATTTTTTATATTAACTATAACATCGCTTACCTTTTTTGCCGCCTTAAACCAATCAAACCTTTTAGTATTCTCTATACCTTTATTAATATAGATTTCTTTCTCTTTGCTATCTAATCCTATCATGTTAATAATGCCCAATTTTATTTCCTCAATATTCTTAGGATTAAAATACAAAGCTGCATCTCCTGCAACCTCAGGCAAAGATGATGAATTAGAACACATTACCATGGTATTATTGGCCATTGCTTCTAATATAGGCAATCCAAAACCTTCATATAATGAAGGATAAATAAATAACTCAGCGGCCTGATAGATTTTATGTTTATCTGCCTCATCTATATATCCTAAGAATATAACATCTTCGGAAAGGTTATTTTGTTTAACCAATTCTATTAGTTCTCTGCCGTACCCAATGTTCTTATTCCCAACGATAATAAGCTTATCAGATATATCATTTTTTATTTCCTTATAAGCTAATATCACACTACTCAAATTTTTATAAGAATAATTTATACCCATCATTAGCAAGAATTTTTTAATTTTATACTTATTACATATGTAATTAATACTTTCTTCTTTATTAACGTACTCTGGTTTATCATACCCGTTATAAATTACCTCTATTTTTTCAGGACATACATCATAATGCTTTATTATGTCCTTTTTAGTATTATTAGAAACAGTAATAATTTTATCACTACATTTTATAACATTAGGTAAAATATGTTTATAGTAAAAATACTGATGTTTTCTACCTTCTGGATATAATAAGGGCATTAAATCATGTATAGTTATTATTTGTTTTATGTTTTTATTCACCAATCCATGTTGTGTTGGTGAATAAAATAATATTTCATCCTTTTTACTTTCTTTATTTATAACTCTTTTTAAGTTTATGTTTCTTAAAAAAACTGAAATTATATTTTTTTTCGTTTTACATTTTATAAAAATACTTTTACTACTTATTTTTTTATTATCAATTTTTTTTATCTTATCAGTAAATATGTAGTTATCAATAATATTATCATCCATATTAGCAATAATATTATTACAATAAACACCCAATCCTGTTGGTCTTTCGTCTAGTATAGTAGCATTAAAGTAAGTTTTTCTCATATTTCCCTCTCATTCCGCTGATTATCTTTAATATATATATATCGTAAAAATCCTTTTTCATAAAGAAATTATTATTACTAGGTATTTGGTTTGTACATGTGTAACCCAAACACCTAGTAATAATTTTAATTGTTTATACTTTAGTATGTAAATGCTATATCTAATTCACTAAATTTCTTCTGAATTTTATCCTTTTCTGATAAAAGCACTTCGAAAGTTCCATCTATCGGCCATTCTATGTTAATATCTGGATCGTTCCATAACAAGCCACAATCAAATTCCGGATGATAAAAATCAGTACATTTATATACAAATTCTGCTTCATCAGACGTAACTAAAAATCCATGTGCAAAACCCTCTGGCACATAAAATTGCTTTTTGTTTTCTTCAGTTAGTAGTACTCCATACCATTTACCAAAAGTCTCTGATCCTTTTCTTAAATCCACAGCTACATCAAAAACTTCACCTTTTATTACTCTAACAAGTTTTCCTTGAGTATGTTTAGTTTGGAAGTGTAACCCTCTTAGCACTCCTTTTGTAGACATAGATTGATTGTCTTGTACAAATACCATGTCAAGTCCTGCTGCTTTAAACTCCTCATAATTATAAGTTTCCATAAAGTATCCTCTGTTATCACCAAATACTTTTGGCTCTATAACATATAGATCTTCTATTCCTGTTTTCGCAAATGTAAATTGTCCCATAAATATTCACCTATACTTTCTTATTAATTTTTTATTCTATTGAAGCTGCTGCTTCTTTATACACGTCCTTATATTCATCAGCTATATTTAATAGATATTTTCCATATTCCACTTTAAATAACGGTTCTGCGAGCTTTATCAATTGCTGTCTATCTATAAATCCTTTTCTATAAGCAATTTCTTCTAAACAAGCAACATACAGCCCTTGCCTTGTTTGAATAGCCTCAACAAAATTAGAAGCTTCAAGTAGTCCTCTATGAGTTCCAGTATCAAGCCATGCCATTCCACGTCCAAATAGCTCAACCTTTAGTTTGCCACGTCTTAGATATTCATTATTTACCGCAGTAATTTCTATTTCGCCTCTAGCAGATGGTTTAACATTTTTCGCTATTACCACTACATCATTATCATAAAAATACAGTCCTGGAACTGCATAATTTGATTTTGGATTTTTAGGTTTCTCTTCTATAGATACTACATTGTTATCTTCATCGAATTCTACTACACCAAATTCTATTGGATTACTAACATGGTATCCGAATATAGTTGCACCTACTTCTCTTGATGCAGCTTTTTCTAATCTTTCACTAAATCCATATCCATGAAAAATATTATCGCCAAGTACTAATGCAACTCTATCATCACCTATAAATTCTTCTCCAATTATAAATGCATCAGCAAGTCCTTTTGGTTCTTCTTGCACTGCATATTGTATATTAAGTCCTAATTGACTTCCATCCCCAAGTAAAATTTCAAAAGTACTTGTATCTCTTGGTGTTGATATAATTAATATATCCTTAATTCCTGTTAGCATTAACACTGATAATGGGTAATATATCATTGGTTTGTCATATATAGGTAATATCTGTTTAGACACAGCTTTAGTTATAGGATAAAGCCTAGTTCCAGATCCTCCAGCTAATATTATTCCTTTCATCTTTGTTCCTCCTAAATTTTAATTATAATCCTAGAAAACCTTTTTTTCCTTTTTAGTAGCATTCATTGTTAAACTTAATCCCCATTTTGAGTAGATACCCAAATATGTTAGTAAATTGACGATTGCATTGTATTTATTTTTATAATGTTTATTATAGAATATAAACATTGATTTGTGAAATTCACCTATCATTCTTGTGCTTTGCTTCTTACTGCTTTCACCTTTATAATGAACTATTCTTACCTTAGGATGATAATAGTTTTTCCACCCTGCTTGTTTTATTCTATAACACCAATCAATGTCCTCTCCATACATAAAAAAGGTTTCATCAAGAAGCCCAACCTGCTCAATGGCTTCCCTGCGTAGCATCATAAACGCTCCAACTAAAGAATCAATTTCGCTTTCTTCATCCTCATGTATAAATGTAGCATTATATCCTCCAAATCTTTTATTATTTGGAAATAGCTTGTCTATCTTCATAAGATAGCATAAAGAGTTCCATGGAGACGGGAATCCTCTTTTGCATGCTTTATCTAAAGTGCCATTAACTTTTACTACTTTACATCCAAGGCATCCAATCTCTTTATCCTTTTCCATAAAATCAACGCATTCAACTAATGTACCTTTTGGTACAATAGTATCAGGATTTAAAATTAAAACATACTTGCTCGACCTGCATTGTCTTATGGCTAAATTATTAGCCTGTGAAAAGCCGCCATTAATGCTGTTACGTATGAGCTTTACTTGTGGAAATTCACTTTCTACCATGTCCGAGCTGCCATCTTTTGATTGGTTGTCTACTACCCATATTTCATATTCTATGTTTTCAGTATTCTGAATTACGGAACTTAAACAATCCCTTAATAAATCTACCGTATTATAACTTACTATAACTATTGACAAATCCATACGCTGTCCCTCATTTATCTTTTGATATTTTAATGAGACAATAAAACTTTATATTGCCCCTTCTTTTTTAAATACTACAAAAACAGTTTTTAAAATAATTTTTATATCCATCAAAAAACTTCTTTCATCTATGTATCCCATATCTAACTGGACTCTTTCTTCGTAGGTAGTATCACTTCTACCACCTGCTTGCCAATTCCCAGTTAATCCTGGCTTAATTGTTAATAGCTTTTCTCCATAAATTCCATATTTTCTGATTTCTTTTTCTACAATAGGTCTAGGCCCAACTACAGACATATTTCCAATTAAAATATTTAAAAGCTGTGGAAGCTCGTCTAAGCTTGACTTTCTTAAGAATCTACCCAATTTTGTTATTCTAGTGTCATTATCAAACTTGAAATTTTCCTCAAATTCTTGTTTCATATCCGCCGACATATTTTTTAATATTTCTTCTGCATTAATTACCATAGTCCTAAACTTGTACACTTTTATCTTCTTTCCATTTTCTCCCAGTCTTATGTGTCCAAAAAACACTGGTCCTGGTGAATCTAGCTTAACTACAATTCCAAGGACTAAAAACAATGGTGAAAATACTATAATAGCAATTAATGAACTAATAAAATCAAAGCACCTTTTTAGGCCTTTATATATTGGTCTTTCTGTTATTATATTATTTGAAGATATTTCAATATTGTCTATGTTTAATTCTTCCATTTACTTCCCACCCCTTAACTAATTTAAAAACTTTAGCTGTCTTTAAACTATTACATACCAATTATGTACTAACTATTAACAATCAACCATATTTTATCATTTTTAAAATCAAATTTCAAACATTTTTATACATTTTTATAAAATACTTTAAAAAAATATTATTAAAAAGCGTTTTTTTGTATGAATTTGTTATCAATAAAATTCCAAACATAAAATAATATAATCATTACACAACTTATAGTAAAAAAATTACTGAAGGTAGATTTTATAAATAATGGAGCTAATGCTAAATATAAAATATATTGTCCTCTTCGTTTGTTTTTATTGTTTTCCATATAGACGCACAACATTGCATAAATAAATGTTATAATTTCTGCGCCTACGTAAGGAAATGTTGTTACTGCTTCTGCAATATAATAAAATCCACCCATTGGAGCATAAGCTTCGGAAAGATATATAGAATTATCTTTTTGCCACTTATCAAAATATAGATAGCTTCTTAATGGTTTTTTCAAGAAAGGTCTAGTAATAGGGTCTATGAAATATATAACAGGGTCTACGATATAAGTTTTTCCATATGTATAACTTGGATTCGAATCCTCAATATGTAAAGATTGTCTTACCATATAAGATCCTACTTGAGCTTCTATGTTAATAGAACCAGCAAAATTCTCCTTAAATGTTCCTTTCATAATTATGGACCTTGCGGAAACTATTAGAAAAAGAGATATTATTCCTATTAATAAAGTTTTTAATCTTTTTTCACTAAATTTCAGATTATAAATACAAATAGTACTAACTGCTATAGAGAAAAATGTAGTCCTAGCACCATCAAAATACATAATAACCACTTGCAAAACAAGCAATAGTACTAATGTTTTATTAACTCCGTATTTATACAAATAGAATAGATACATTGATATAAAAACATACTTCAAATATGCGGTAAGACTATACGCAGTGGCATTTTCTTTTATGAAATTATGTGATACCTGATTCCATCCGTATTTCCTTGTAAAATATAACGCGATAAAAAAAACAATTATGTAAATGGCGATAAATATATTTTTTTTCTTCGTATTAATTACGTTTTTATTTTCATCTTTATATTCAATTTGTTTATAAAATTCAAAAAAGACTAATGCGAAAACTACATTACACAATGCCGCTATTAATAATTGGTTATTTAGCAAATTTATATTATTATCCAATGAAAAGTAAAATTCTTTATTATGTACTATATTAAAATACGTTACTCCATTATATAAAAAAGAAAATAAAATATAAAACCAGTATACAGAAACAATGGGGATTTTCTTTATTTTAGCTATGAAAATCAAAAATATGATAGATATTAAAAATATTATAATCATGTTTACCTTCCCTTACTTGCATTATGCACTTTTATTTTAGTTACTAATTTATTTTAAATATTCCTTAATTGCTTCCTTCCAAGTCCTAGTTATATCACCAGTAGTTAATTCAAGCATATAATTCCTGAGCACTGAATATTCAGGTCTTTTTGCTGGTCTTGGAAATTCATCAGTTGTGCAAGGCAAAACTTCTGTAGCAATACCTTTAATTCTAAATATTTCTTTAGTGAATTCATACCATGTGCATTCACCTTTACATGTACAATGGAAAAGTCCATAATTCTTATCTTCTACTAGTTTTATTATAACTCTAGCTAAATCAACTGTACTTGTAGGTGTTCCTTTTTGGTCATTAACTACTTTTAGTGTCTTATTAGTTTTACTTAAATTAATCATAGTCTTTACAAAATTATTTCCGTCTCCGTAAAGCCATGCAGTTCTAACTATATAGTGCTTAGGGTTAAGATTCTTGACTAATATTTCTCCCTCAAGCTTAGTCTTGCCATAAATAGTTTGTGGATTTACACAATCAAACTCTGTTAGTGATTTGTTAATATCACCAGCAAAAACATAGTCTGTTGATACTTGAACAATTTCTGCTCCAATTTTATTTGCAGCTGTTGCTAAGTTTTTAGGTCCTATTGTATTTATCTTATATGCCATATCTATTTCAGTCTCACACTTATCAACAGCCGTAAGTGCAGCACAGTTAATAATTACATCTGGTTTATTTTCATTTACAAAACTATATACTTCGTTTATATTTGCTATATCCAAATCTGATACATCAGTAAGTATTAAATCAATGCCTTTTTTCTCTTTGTATTGATTAGCGAGTTCGCGACCTAGCTGACCATTAGCTCCTGTAATTAATATCTTCATAATTCATTCTCCTCTTTATATCTCGTTATTTTTTATAAATAAAACTCTCAGAGTACAATCCCTAAGAGTATTATATTTATTAATTATTTCTCATACATATTGTTGTAATAATTTTGATACTCACCTGTAGTAATATTATCCATCCACTGTTTATTGTCTAAATTCCATTTTATTGTCTTCTTTATTCCTACTTCAAATGTAGTTTCTGGATACCAACCAAGTTCATCTTTTATCTTAGTTGGATCTATTCCATATCGCATGTCATGACCTTTTCTATCTTCAACATAACTTATTAGTTTTTCTGTTATTTCACTATCTACATTTTCATTTAAATAACTTATAACAGTTTTAACTATTTGCATATTAGTTCTTTCGTTATGTCCACCTACATTATAAACTTCGCCTATCCTGCCACCGTTTATAACCATATCTATAGCTTTGCAATGATCTTCAACGTATAACCAATCTCTTATATTCATTCCATCACCGTACACTGGTAGATTTTTATGACTTAAACAATTGTTTATTAACAATGGTATTAATTTTTCTGGGAATTGGTATGGTCCATAATTGTTTGAACATCTAGTTGTATTTACGGGCATTTTATATGTATCAAAGTACGCTTTGACCATTAAATCTGAACCTGTTTTACTTGAAGAATAAGGGCTATGTGGGTCTAATGGTGTAGTTTCAAGGAAAAATCCTGTTTCACCTAGTGATCCATATACTTCATCTGTAGATACTTGCAGGAACTTTTTGCCTTCTTTAAAGCCACCTTGTACTTCCCAAGCATTTTTAGCTACATTTAAAAGATTAACTGTACCTAAAACATTAGTCTTAACAAATATCTCTGGCTCTCTTATACTTCTATCTACATGTGATTCTGCTGCAAAATTTACAACATAATCAATATCATTTTCTGCAAATAATTTTTCTACTAACCCTTTGTCACATATATCTCCTTGAACAAAAGTATAGTTTTTATTTTTTTCTATGTCTTTTAAATTCTCTAGATTTCCTGCATAAGTTAATTTGTCTAAATTTATAATTTTTATATCTGAATATTTATTTAACATGTAATGTACAAAATTTGCTCCTATAAATCCTGCTCCGCCTGTTACTAAATAAGTTTTCATATTATTTATTCTCCTTACTAAATCTTCATTTTTAATTCTCTAATAGTTTCCATTTCTTCTCTTTTTCCTATAAATATCATATCATCACTTTCAACTACAAATATATTATCAATTCCAACTAATACGATGGGTTTATTACTACTAACCACTATATTATTATTAGCCTCAATATTCTTCACATTGCCTAAACACACATTATTAAACTCGTCTTTACGTTGATACCTTTCAATAGCGCTCCAACTCCCTACATCATCCCATCCAAATTCCCCTGGAATAACATATATCTCATCGGCTTTCTCCATGATTGCATAATCTACAGATACACTATCTACTTCATTGTACTTTTCTTCTAAAACTCTTTCATAATTTTCTTCACTAGTAGCCGCAATTTCACTAAGCACATCAAAAGTATTTTCTAAATGAAGACTTATAAGCCTAAGTATATTAGCAGCTTTCCATATGAACATTCCACCATTCCAAAGAAAATGCCCATCTTCTAAATACTCTTTAGCTTTTTCTAAATTAGGTTTTTCTACAAATCTATTAACACTTCTAACTTCATAGCTATTTATTGTGCAATTTATATCACCAAAATTTATGTATCCATAACCTGTTTCTGGTCTATCTGGTCTCAAACCTATAGTTACTATTGATTGCTCATTTTTTGAAACAAATTCATCCCCTGCACTTAACATCTCTAAGAATTTATCTTCATCCTTTATCAAATGATCAGATGGAAGAACTGCTATAGTTGCATCTTCATATATTTTATTTATATGAAAGGCTGATAACGCTATACATGGAGCTGTATTTTTTCCTACAGGCTCTATGATTATATTACTCAAAGGTAATTTTGGTAATTGTTCCTTTACAAGGTCTACATAGCATTTACCCGTTACTATAAATACTCTTTCTATTGGAACAAGTTTTTCTAACCTATTAACGGTCATTTGAAGCATTGTATCTTCACCTAAGAGTTTTAAGAATTGTTTCGGCTTTTCCTCTGTGGATAACGGCCAAAATCTTGTTCCTTTACCCCCAGCCATTATAAGTGCACATAACATTTCTTTATCCCCTTCTTAGTCTAATATTTTTTATCTTTATCTGGCCCCTTGTTTACTAACCACAACTCCAAATGTCTTAAAAATGATCTTCAAATCCATCCAGACACTCCTATAATCTATATAATTCATATCGAGTTGTACTCTTTCGTCATATGTTGTATCACTTCTACCACTTGCTTGCCAATTACCTGTAAGACCGGGCTTTACACTTAATAGTTTGTCCCCATATATTCCATAGTTATCAATTTCTCTTTCTACTATAGGTCTAGGTCCAACGATAGACATATTACCTTTTAAAATATTTAATAATTGAGGTAACTCATCTAAGCTTGATTTCCTTAGGAATTGCCCAAGTTTAGTTATTCTTGGGTCATTTTCAAGTTTAAAACTTTTCTCAAATTCTATTTCTTGTTCTGGTGTTAATTTCTTAAGTAATTCTTCAGCATTGGGTAGCATAGTTCTAAATTTATAAACTTTTATAAATTCGCCATTCATACCTAATCTTTTATGTCCAAAAAAAACAGGCCCCTTTGAATCTAACTTAATCCAAATAGCAACAACAATCATCACTGGACTCAGTAATAAAATTCCACATAAAGCACCTATAACATCAGTTATTCTTTTTATTATAAAATATCCTGCATTTTTCTCATATTCATTAGCAATCTTTACCTGCGTCTCTCTCAAATTTGTTTCCAATTCTTCCATTTGTATTTCCCCCCCTATTATAGTATACAAAATTCTATACTATACCGCATCATCAATTTATAACAATATCCAAAATTTCTATTTACTAATTTCTACAAAGTTCTATCATTTTGAATTTATCGACTCAATATGACATTTCTTTTGATTTTTTTGCTTATATGTAGTGGAATATGCTTATTTTTTCTAACTTCTTTTGTGTGATTAACTAATTTTCTCAATATACATTTTAATACAATTTAATACATTTTAATTTATTCGAATGCATAATTTAGTATATCATAATATTTACAAAATGTTCCCTTTTTTTATTATATACCAAATTAAATGGTATTTACATCATTTTTTATTACTAAGTTGCACTAACCCCTTTTACATTATAACCGACCTATATCACCCCCTTATTATATCCTTTTTTCTTACCTTTTGCACTAAATACTATAATGGCTCTTGTATAAGAGCCATTAAATCATCCTATGCGTGGCAACTGTATTAGATGTAGAAAAATTTTGAGAACACTTATTATAAAGAAAAATCATGCCAGGACTTCTGTGGATTGTTACTTAGAACTCTTATATAGATTTATAATTTTCAGTTAAAAATCAAATAAAAGAGGAAAGAATAATTATTCTTTCCTCTTTTATTTATTCAAATTATTTCATTAATTATGCATAAAGTAGGCAAACTTATCTGTGGAATAAGTTGCACGCATATCTCGTACATGAACCTCGCTACCCTGGTTGTCTGCAACATATGCCAAAGTATAATTACTATTAGCCCATCCCATAAATACAAATGTATGTGTTGGATATCCTCCGCCATCATTAGTTGTAAAACAAATACTTCCTGGTGTAAGCTTTTTAATATTCCAATTAGACTCCCATCCATTTGCATTTAGGTAACTTAAATACTGTCTTGTGTTACATGTTCCTAATGGAACATGTACTCCCATTCTTCTCATTACCTCGCTTGAGAAATAAACGCAATTATTTGAAGTATTTCCACCATGTAATGCCACTGCCCTGTTTAGTACATTAGTGACATTAGTTGAAGAGTTTAAATAGTTTGCAATCCTAGCTTCAAGCGCTGTTTGATTTGTTCCTTTCTCTGCCGCAATTCTATCCGCTTCTATTTTAGCAAGTCTTGCTGCTTCTTTTTTAGCCAACCTGTCTGCTTCTATTTTATTTAATCTGTCTACTTCTATTTTAGCTATTCTATCCGCCTCTATTTTAGCAATCTTATCCGCTTTTTCTTTAGTTGTACTATCTCCTTTAGTTATATTACCTTCTGCTTTTTTAGCTATTTCATCTGTCTTTACTTTGGCTATCCTATCGGTTTCTACTTTGGCTATGCTATCAGTTTTAACTTTAGCTATTCTATCTGCCTCTACCTTAGCAAGCTTGTCTAACTCTGTTTTAGCTAAATTAGCAGCCTTTACTTCTTCTGCTTTGTCAAATGATGCTTTCGCTATTTTGTAATTTTCTGCTATTCTAGCCTGTTTAGGCGCATCTGCTCTCTCAGCGGCTATCCTATCAATTTCTTCTTGTTTAGCTTTATTTGCAGATACTTGCGCCAATTTTCTAGCTTTTGCTTTATCTGCTTCTCCTTTTTCCGCTTTATCTACTGATATTTTTTCCAGTCTAGCAACCTCTTCTTGCTCCTCTGCTTGCTTTGCTAGCACCTCCGCTTGCTTTGCTAATTTTTCCTTTTTAGCCTTTTCAATTACTAGTTCATCGATTTTCTCTTTAGATATCAACTGTTTCTTACTAATTGTTGCCTTTGTACTCGTTGGATTAGCAACTGATGCTGTAAGCGTTACTTCCCTTACTTTCTTTTGGCTTGAAAGAGGAACCTCGCTTTTAACTGGCTCTTTCGCTTTACTTGCAATTGCCCACGCACTAGTACTTAACCCTACCACCGCTGTTAATGCCGTTATTACTACTATTCTCGTTCTCATTTTCCTTTTTTTTCTCATTTCAGTTCTAGTTCTCCGCTTCACTAATCATGTCCCCCTAAATTTGTTATATAAAATTACCCCTTATTAATATATCAATTTAATCTATTTCCCTAGTACTTGTCGTAATCCTTTAATTTTCGCATTGCAAATATCGACAAACACTCCAGTGTTATCACTTCTATTACCTAATCTGTTTTTCATTTGTTCCTCATCATGTTGGACAACCTACCTTACCTATTTGGTTTAGGTAGGTTTTTTAATTTCTGTCGAAATCTATCGGAAAATAAAGCCCGCTATTTTTTTATATTAGGAGGTATTGATACCATCTCTATAGAATAGGTACATTATAATTATTTAGGGTAAACGAGGGAGTACATTCTGTATTTGGGCTCCTAGAACGTGTAACCCACCCACTCTAAATAGGTTTGTTTTATCATATTTCAAATGGAGTACAAATGGGGGGATTATAAAATGTTATTTAATGGGCTATTTTAAAAAAAATTTCTATAAAACAGGGCGGAAAATTACTTAGCGAATATTGTGTAATAAATGGGTTTGATGATATTACATCGCAATGGAAGAAGCCTTCCCATGCTAAAAGTTTGTTTGCATATCACAGGCAAAAGGATAGAATGATATCAAAAAATTGGGTATCGTATCACCCTACTAGAGGGGATGCAAAATATAGTATATGGATTGATTTAGTAGCTAGAGAAGTTAGAGAAATTTTAAGGTCCCCAGCTTAACCTAGATTTTTCAATTTTACAAGTAATATTTTTAATTTCTTCATCAACATTTCATACATTCTCTTTGTTTGCTTAGAAAAATAGATCCAGCAGATAAGTATTTACCCACTAAGTCTATTTTTCTAGGCTACTTAAACTATCCTGGTATCAGTAGTAACTATCTTAGCATCTTTCGTGCCAGTTAAATCATCTCCTCTAGAGCTACATAAGTGCTTTGAGTTTTTGTAATGCTTTTTTCTTAGTTCTTGCAAATTGATGGTAGCTCTTATCACTATCACAGGCTATTTCTCCTATTGAATCTCCCAAAATATAATATCTCTCTAGCATTTTTCGCTCTAGTGGCTCAAGCGTTTCGAGAGCTGCATATAATTTTCTCACTTCATATGAGAATAGGTAAAGCTCCGATATTTATACCTCGGCTTTTTCCCCTCTCCCAAACTGTACGGGCGACTTTCATCGCATACAGCTTTCCAACGTTTCTATGAAATTTAAACATATTTACATTGCTTATTTCTAAGCTACTAAATCAATCAAATCTTTAACTCTTCTATGGAATTTTTTATTAGTCATCGTTAATAGTTTTTCTGGTGTTTTACCATGTAGCACTCTATGTTCTTCTACACTTAACACGCACAAGTTATCAAACGTATCCTTCCCGTTTTTACTACGCGGTGTTTTATGATGACAATGATATTCTTCAACAGGCACAAAATTACCCGACAAATAACTTTTACCACTGCAACTACTATATTTGCTTATTCTAAACTCACAGTATTTACTGCTTTCTTTAGAACATTTCGCACTTTCCACTAGATATTTTATGTCTACTAGCGAAACACCAGGTTTATGATTTATCTTCTCTCCATAATCATAAGGATTAGGTCTATTCACTTTACCTCTACCTGCATGAGTTACTGTACTATCCCAACTAGCCCAATCTAATTTTACTATTGGTGTTTTACTCTTTTCATGCATATAGTATCCAGTTTTACCCCAACTACTATATTTTCCATTCATAAAGTTATTTTTAATTTCTTGATTAGTTGTATACGTAGTTTTACCCTCCATTGTATTATAAAATCTCTTGTAAATTCGCCAACCTAATTTTCCAAAATCTAAATTAAATCTGTTCATTCCTCTAAAATAATTATGCAAACCTATTACGTAAATATTCCAATTCATTATATTTTCATATTTGGGTGATTTCTTAATTGCATTCAATTTCTTTCTACACTCATCAACAATTATATCAGCTTTATTTTCTGGAATATCATTTATACATTCCCTATTTCTAGCTTTATTATATTTATTTTTTACTTTCCTTAAACTAAAGTTATATCCTAGATATTTCATTTTTTCCTTATTCAAATCATATATTTTTGTTTTGGCTTCATTAATCTTCAGTTTTAAGTTTTTAGTTAAGTGTTTACTCACACTATACTTAAACTTTTCAGCATGGTCCTTACTTTCGCATAAAATAAGAATATCATCAGCATATCGAACATGAATACCAATTTTTAAATTAGTCCTTCTTATATTTCTACGCTTATTGCTTGTATTAACAAGACTACTATCATCCTTTTTATGCCAATCATCTCCTTGGTCTCTCAACCAAACATCAAATCTATGCAAATATATATTAGATAGTAAAGGACCTAAAATACTGCCTTGCGGACATCCTTTTGGGTCATAAATCTTACACCCTTTTTCAAAGTATCCTTTTTTAATGAAGCGATATATATAATTCAATATTACTTTATCTTTAATACCAATACTCCATAACTCCCTATACATTACATCAGCATCCAATGTTCCAAAATAGTCTTCCATATCAACTGATAATATATAAGGCATTGTTGTACACTGGTTTTTAACTTTAGCTATCGCATTATGAGTAGATACTTGTTCTCTAAATCCAAATGAACTAGGAACAAATTTAGTTTCGCAATAAGGCTCTAAAACTAACTGTATACACTTCTCAACTAGTTTATCCCACACACTACAAATTCCGATTGGTCTTTTCTTTCCATTACCCTTGGGAATATATACACGTTTTACATAATCCATTTCCTTGGTATATAATCTATCTTTAACTATTGCCGATAATTCGCTAAAACATCGCTCCGTTAAAGTTCCATAGTTTGAACCATCAGGTCCCTTAGTCATACGGCCTCTGCTTTTTCCCAATTGTTTCACTGCTAACATTACATTCTCTTCCGAGCAAACTAATTCATGTAATTTACGCATATCTATCTTATTGTTTTGGAAATTTTCAAACCTTTTTTTCATATCTACATAATAAATATTGTTTGTACTCATAGGAGGCTTCACCTCCTTTCTGTACGAATAGTCTCTTTCATCTAATTTGGCGAATTAGAATTTACAAAAATAATTTTATATACTAAAACGTCTAAGGCCCTTTCCTTTACCATATTTCTTGATATGATATCCAAACGGTACTACGGCCCCTCTGTTAACCTATTCATATTCTTTCTTAGCTTACCCTTTCGGTGCAACTAGTCCTCGAACATTACAGCCTCGACTTATTCAGCCTTATCCGTTAGGTCAATCACCTTTACCGATACTTCCTCCTTAAATATTGCACTTAGAACTCCTCTATACTCCGTTCTTCTCAGTTCTTACCTGGTTAGGTTTCGCACCTAATCTATAACCACCATAAGGCTATCCTCCATATGCACCATACGAAATACATTGAAGTAGAAGAATTAATTCAACCTCCCATCTGAACTAGGGATTGGCATTAATCGTTACGAAGTTTAATTATAAGGAAATTATATTCATATGCAACAGTACCCGAAGTGTAACTTTACAGTCAGCGTCTCCGTCTTCACCTATGCTTCGCAACATTACATTACTGCAATGCTGGCAGGAGTATTAGTAAGTCTCAGTATCCATAGGATATATTGGCTCCTATGCTGGACTCAGAAATATCAGTTAACTAATAGTAACCATTGCCTAGACAACTATTCTACTAGCCTAGAAAGCTTATCACCACAACTACGCAGCGCTTTCGCTAACTAAAAAGGTCGCACCATAGGCGATTACTTCATCCTCTAATGTAAATTCATAATGTCCTGCAGTATCAAAATCTAGCATTTCATTGTTTGGAATTTCTCTAAAATGCTTTATCTGCCCTTTTAGAAGGGCTTTGAAGTTCATTCTTATAGAATTTATGCAGTAGCCGTTAAAGCTGTTGCTACCTAGCTTATACATGTCTATGGCTTTTATAACAGAAAGGTAACCATGCTGCACTAAATCTTCTAGTTCATAACCTGGAATGTGATACCTTGAAGCTTCCTTGAATATGAGGTATTTGAATTTTTCTATTATCGCTTCTGTAGCTCCACTCTCTTTAGTTTTAGCCTTTTCAACTAGTTTTTCCATAATAAAAACACCGCCTTTTAAATTTTTTATATAGAGAATATTAAAAGATAACTGATCAGTATGCTTGTCCTAATAGCTGTTTTTCTAGAAGATCGAAATCATATGTTCTTTGATCATAGTCGCAGAATCCACCATTTTTCACATTAGGACTTGAGCTGCCACTCTTTTTACTCGCCCACTGTTTTTGATAGGATTTTACCTGCTCCGCAGTTTTTATGCCTTTACTTATCCAGCTATTGAGTACTTTAGTGATGTACTTTATAGTTTTAGCATTATATTCTACAGCCTCATCAATAGCCATAATGATAACTTTACTACTTACCTGCTTTGCAAAATCTAATATTTTTTCATACACTAAAGGCGTGATAGCATGTACATTTTCTTCAAATACCTTAAGTACACTTTTTAAGCCCTCACCATCAGCAGCAGAATTATTTCTATATTTTATGACTATTGCTTCTTTCTTAGTTAATGCTTCTTTCTTAGTTAATGCTTCTTCTTCTTTATTCCTTAATTCTTGTTCTTTATTTATTAATTCTTCTTTATTACTTCTTATTCTATTACTTGGTAGCCCCTTATAATGGCCTTGTAAGCCCCTACTAATGACCTTATTAATTATGAATTCACTTGGCTCCTGAATTTCTTCCTTTTTCAGAAAATCATTATTATCTTGGTCATCTATATTTTCCATGGGAATTACATCAGAACTGCTTTCTAAAGTAAAGTTTATAGGATGCTTGTCCACTTTTTCTAAGTAACAATCTACGCAGGTTCTATCATCAGTAAAATTAATATCAAAAGATTCCTCTATAATGAGGTTCTCGAAAATTTTCGCTACATCTAATTGAGCTACATCACATTTTTTAAATAAAATTTTAAGAAATTCTTTATTTTTAACCCTGGATAACTCGTGATGAACACATTTAATAGCGTTTATATTGTTAGGTACGTTGTATTTCATCCAATTTAACACCATAATCTCTTTCGTATCATCACAGTATAAGATTTTGTTATACTCACAGAATCTTTTAATTAGCTTGTCTACAGTATCTCTGTTGTACCCAGTTTCTGTAGCTATAAATTTTTTTGATATTTCATAAATACCGCACTGCGTTGTTTTGGTATTTGAGATAAGATATAAATAAAAGTATTTTTCCTCTGGTGTAAGTTCAAACACAAAGCTATCACTCCAAAATTCTGTATAAATCTGTCTGTATTTAGCCATTAGTTAATCCTCCTTAATATTAATTAAATCATCACCTGCGAAGCTGCACTATTAACGGCTTTTAATTAAGCCCTATATATAATAGCCACGAGAATTGCAAATCCGAGTCCCCTAATATTAAATATTTTTAAGTTTTTTATAAATCTTTTTAAGACGGGTTCTTATAGATGCTTCATCCACTCCTTCAGCACGCGCGATTTGAATAATTGATATACCTTGAAAAAATACCTTTTGTATCAATACCTTCTGCTGTGGTAACAGTTTTTCCAAAGCATTATGTAATGCTTTACCTGTTTCTTTTTTTTCAACAATGATATCAACAGCTACACTCTTATCTTCAAATTGAAACCCTTGTTCCTTCTTCTTCTCTAATGAATTGTGCCTACGGGTTTCTCTTCGTTCATTGTTATAAGTTTCTCTTCCAATTTCTATTGCAATCTCAGCAATATCCTTTGATAACTCAATCTCTGCTATTTCTCCTGTTACAAATTCATACTTAATGACCATTATTACATCTCTCCTTTAATCTTTTTAAAATTCAGATACAATCTCGTAAAAGAGCAAAAAAAACAACCGGATAACTGCTTTTATTAGCAATCATCCGGCACTTTGGATAAAAAAAATAAGAGCCGTACAAAAGCTTTGTTAAAAGCAATTGTTCGGCTCTTAGGTAGTTCTTTTAGACTCCTTTTAGCTCGAAACACATGAATCTAGTTTTTTTAGGTTATTGTAATTTGGCTTGTCTAATCTCACCTGTGCAACTTGTTTACACTGAATGCACTTTATATCTATTACTCCTGTTGCATTTCCCTCTATATCAAATAATCTTCTCCTACAAATCGGACATCTAACTTGCTCGGTCATAATATATCCCCCTCGTGATTATTGATAGTTTTAATACTCATTTTTTTCATATCATTAAATTCGTTACTTTCTTAAACACTTGCATTTTAATCCCCCCCCATGTTGTTACCTAGTACTCTCGGAAACTCTCAAGCCATTGCTAATTCTAGGTTCATTTTTATTCATATATCAACTTCACCCCAGAATTTCTTCGAGTTTTATATCTTTCGGGTAGCATAGATAGTCTAAGCTATCCCTAGTATTATCGATTTTTTTTAATTAAATAGTTTTAAATAAGACTTGACAGCAGTAAAAATTTCGCAAAATGAATTTTGTATATTATTACCATTTTTCATTTATAAGGAGTGATTTTTATGTTAACTGTTAAGGCCTCACATACTCAATATCAAAATTTTGTTGAAACATTTCTAGAAAAATTCTTTATTCAAAATAATCAAGAAATTACTTTGTTTGAGCGTAGTTCAATAATAACAAAAATCTGGTCTGCCGACCTAACCGGAATTGTCCCTCTAATACAAAGTGCTTATTCTAAATCCAATCAAGGGGCTCCGCCCAAAGATGCGGTAGCTTTACTCAGATCACTTATTATTATGGCTTATTGTAAAGAAACCAGCATATCATCTTGGATAAAGACATTACGTTCAGAACCGTTTTATGCAATTCTGTCAGGCTTTATCCCTGCTTGCTACTCGCCTTTTAAAGCCGAAGGCATAGTTGCTGATCAAATACCTGGCATAGGTACTTTTTATGATTTTATGGATAGGCTGATTCATAAGGATAAAATCCTATATAAATCCAAACTGCGTAAATTGAAACGTAAACCAAGTAAAAAACAAAAGAAAAACCAAAAGATGAATAACTCCAAATCTGGTGTAGTCGAACGTTTAGTTAAAAGAATCTTAAAATATGATAATTCTAAGCTTTCTGACAGAATAGAATCCAAAATGAACAACATACTTAAGGAATTATTTGTTATTCCTTCCTTATCAATGGGCATTTTGGGTGACCCTTCTAAACTAAATATTGCTGGTGATGGAACTTGTATGCCTACACAGGCTTCGCCTTATGGTAAAAAAGTTTGTGATTGCAAACTTAAACCAGGAGAGCATTGTGCTTGTTATCGAAAGTTTACCGATCCCAGTGCTAGCTGGGGTTGGGATAGCTTTAATGAACACTATTACTATGGTCAAACTTATCACGGGTTCACTGCCTGTGATAGTTTTTACAGCCTACCTATCCATATTAAATTTGTTAGTGCAGCACGGCATGATTCTGTTACCGGTGTTTATGCACTTAAAGAGATTGTAGATTTATACCCTGAAATTAAATTCTATTCCGTAGCCTTAGATTCTGCCTATGATGCTAATGCATTTTATCTTTTATGCATGCATTATGGAATAAATCCTATTATTGATTTAAATTCACGTTCTTTAAAACCTTCATCAGGCAGTGATTTTGTTGAACTTGACGATAAGGGCATTCCTCATGGGAAAATTTGTGGACATCAGCTTCGTAATTGGGGAATCGTCCGTAAGGAATTTAGGCATAAATGGTTATTCCCAGTTCAATGTGACCACTGTGAAAAATGTCCTATTAAAAGCAAGAAAATTTATTACACTAAAACATTAGATAATCCAAGATATTTTACTCCTATACTAAGAGGTTCAAAGCAATGGAAATCTCTTTATAAACGACGTTCAACTACTGAAAGGTGTTGGGATAGAATAAACAACGACTTCCATGCTGAAAAAGCGATTATCTATTCCGTTGGTCGCAGAATAACAAGAGTATTTCTTGGTGCATTTTGCTGTTTTATAGATGCTTGGGCTAATGAAAAAGAGGTAACAATTGCTGATATCTTCCCGGTTTTCAAGAAAATAGCTGCCTAATTTATAATCAGTTTTAACTCAATAACCAGCCTACGGCTTTTTTAAAATAGTGTATAAAAAAGCCTTTTTATCATGCCTACTATTAATTCAAGTATAGCATTTCATCCAAATAAATACTTTTATTCCTCAAATATGGGAATTGTTAATTATTGTTTTTCGAGTACACTCTGTTACCCTAATATCAATGTTATACTGCGAACATGTATTCGTCAAGCATTTTTTGCAACATTTTACTTAATTTTGTATTTATTCCAGAGGAAAGAGCTTGAATTTGAATTATCTCCCGCAAGGTCTGAAATTTGATTGACATAAAATTATGTAAATTATATAATAATTATTATAAAATAATACTTAAAAAATATATCTTTATATGAGAAATAAGTTGATATATAAAGAAATATAGGATTTTATGCAATTTTAAAGCAAAACTTTATTTATACTTTTGCATAATATGAATGATAGGGGCGAATTAATGTGAGTGAACGATCTGTATATAAATATGCAAAATTTGATTTTTTTAAAAAACTTCTTTTTACTTCTAAAGTTAACAAACAACTTAAAAATTGCGAAAACATTGAATCATATTTACTTAGCAATAATTATTTGAAAAAACTTGACAGTAGATTAAACTTACTAATCTCTGATGGATTTAGCAGCGAGGTAAAAAATAGTTATTTCTTATATAAGGGCTATACCCCCGATGGTAGTTTAACTCCTTTACAAAAATATACTATTATTGATGGAGAAGTAAAAAAACACATTGATGTGATTAATCATGGAATTATTATTATAGATTTATATGAAGAAAGCATATACCTACATAGCTATTTTAAAAACAGCGACTATATAACAAGCTATTTAATTAAAGAAGAAACAAACTCTGAAACAAACAAAACTTTAATTTTCAACAATGAAAAAGTTAAAATAAATATTAAAAATATTAATAAATTTGATACTATTCTTGTAGTTGATGATTTTATAAATAAATTTATCATATAGAAAAGCTCTCCTATCTGGAGAGCTTTTTTTATATTCTGAATACATAACCCAAAACTCCACACAAAATATAGTAGCTGCATATATATTCAGTGAAGACAAAATGAACTGTGCTGTTATTTATGTTGAACCTCTGTATATAAGAATGACTTTTGTAGAATACTAAGGATAAATATGAGAAATTATGGAGATGTTATTATTGGCCTCTAAAAAAAATTCATTACTAATTGTGATGTTGTCGTTGATAACATTATTATTTTATAGTTTTCTACCTCTAACTAATATCCAAAATGTTATTGCTACAAATATAACACTAGATAATAAAACGTCAAATGAGAAACGAGGAACACCACATTATGATTATATTATAGGAAAGGATCACTGGCCCCATTACCGTGTATTCTTTTGGGTTCCTAAAAGTGCTACCCATTTTACACCTTATGCTGATAGCGGAGTTAATACAAATGTTTCAGAACATGGTGATGCTTCAAAGTGGTCCGTAGTTGTTACACCCGAAATAAAAGATGATAGAAAATTAGTGTTCATATATGTCCCTAAAACTTTTGTTTTTCTATATGGAAAGGACTTTGAGGATGTTATACATTTAAGCTATTATCTATAAATGAGCGAAAATGATCCCATTAATTTCCATATGTTAAAAAAGAAAAACATCTATGCATTCTCCTGTTATAATTAAGTCACGACACAAAACATAACTAAGGAGAAAACATAAATGTTTAACAACTCAATTGTAACAAAATCATCGGCAATATACAAATTTTTAATTGAATTAAAAATAACTCTTTATCTCACAACGCCTCAAATTCATCATCTAATATTATTTATAAATTCTATGGTGACAAAAGGCTACTGTGGAAAAGTAACTGACGTCTCAGACTTTATGCCGGTTAGGCATCGGACTAATATTGGAAAGTTTTTATCGGAGAGTCCATGGGACGAAAACTTCGTTGAAAAAGCCCTAAAAAAACGTGTTATTATGAGAATATGGGAGATGTCTAAAACAACTGGCAGTCCTATTTATATTGTAATAGATGACACAATTTCAGAGAAGACTGTGCCCTCGTCAAAGGCTAAGAAACCTACTGAAAAATGTGGATTCCACCATTCTCATTTAAAAGGTAAAACAGTTTATGGTCATCAATTAGTTACAGTTATGTTATTGTGCGATACTCTTGTGCTGCCATATACTATGGCGATATACAACAAAGAAAATATGAGTAAAATCCAAATGGCAATTGAGTTTATAAACTCCTTACCACAACCAGTAAATAAAGGCTATGTTTTATGTGATAGTTGGTATAGTAATAAAAAATTGTTCGCTGTTTCTAAAGAGGCAGGCTACGCCTATATTGGTGGTCTAAGAACAAATAGAGTAGTATATCCAAAAGGTCGTGAAAAACTTGGAATTAAGCTTAATCATATGTGCGAGATATTAACTAAGGATGATGTCGACCTAGTCAAAGTTGGCAATAATGAATATTATGTCTACACATATAGAGGCAAGCTTAATGACGCAAAGGATTCTTTGATAGCCCTTTGTTGGCCTAAAGAAGCTCTTTTCAAGCCTGGTTGTTTAAGAGCATTCATAAGTCTAGATACCACTATTACAACTGAAGAACTTCTAAATCACTATAAACATAGATGGCCAATTGAAACTTTTTTCAGAGAAACTAAAAAACATCTTGGTTTAAATCATTATCAAGTAAGAAGTGATCGTAGTATTAACAGATACTTCTTGTTACTAATGATTACCTACGTATACTGTGAATTAGAGATAAGCAATGGTACGTTGAATTTCAACGCTGGAATTAAAAGTGCAAGGAACCAATCTAAAAAGGAACGAGTATCTTGGATTTTTAATCAAGCTGACTTAGGAATTCCTCTTGAAGCTATTTTTAAAACATTAAAGATAGCTTAGAATAGTTGGTATTAATTTTAAATGGAATAAATTTCTAACTAATTCGCTCATTTATAGCTATTATTAGTTTTTAGGTATTTACTATCCATAGGAGATCACTTCAAGTTATCTCCTATGGATTTAACGACATTATATTGGAGACTTAATAGAATTTCTTTTTCTTTTTTTGTATTAATTTTATAATCTTCTACGAAATCCATGTTCTCTTTTATTTTTTCATTTTTTGAAATTATATATTTACCATAAATGACTAATTTCCTAAGTTTCTCAAGAAACGTTTTTATATCCTCAGGTGTAAAATCTAAATGTTTATTTGGTGATATCCTCTCACCAATTCATAAATCTCTTATAACATGTCTATGTTAAAAGTAAATACCCTTTACCTATCTTCAATGTGAATTCTGTTAATGTCGTGAAACCCACGCTCCACACCGAAAAAACCACAAAATATACACCTCTATATATTTTGTGGTTCCCTCCCATGGCTACCCCAAGTTTTTTTGTTTTTTTTAAAAAAATTTGTCAACTTTTCAACCAAACTTCTTTACCTTTGAGTATCTTTTGTTTATTAACACCTTATTTGGATATAATTTTGAAAGAAGAATATATATAGTAGAATATTTGCTAACATTAAAACATATAATCTATATAATTCTAATTCTAAATGAAAAAAACATATTAATTATTATTAATAGGGAGGGATATAGTCTTTATGCTTAAATTTATAATTATTTCAATTATATTAACTATTATGTATATTTTATTAGGTAGCTTAATGCATGTAGCAGGTAAGGATACTCCTGTAATGCCAGATATTAACCATAACGAGTATAAAGGTAAAAATAATTAACTTAGGCCTTTTGTCTTAGTAAAAATCTTAACCACTTAAATACCTTTACCATGCCTCGTATTATCTAATATATCAAATATCTCTGGAGTTATTATATCTCTACCAAGTATAGCTACATTTGATGGTGCTACCTTTACTTGTGTTTTTTCTGCCGTTATACTTTTGTTCTATTGAAAGTTCTTTATCCCTTTGTCTTCATGACTTTTTTTCCACTACACATATAGTCCTTCTAGACACAAAAATACTACCATTAAAGTAGACAGATTTTTATTTTTTAATCTGTCTACTTTAATGGTAGCACATCAATGCCTACTCAATAGGGCATATTATAAAAATTATAGCTTAGCGAGTATTCATTTTATTTTTTATTAGATACATTCCTAGTCCCATAGCAGCCCCAGCACTATCAATAATGACATCCTTAATGATCTCCCCTGCCAGGCACAAAAACTTGGTGCACTTCATCACCTATGGCATAAAGGATACAAATAAGTAATGCAAATACTACACTCTGTATTCCTTCTACACTATTTCTTCTTAATGCATTTATCATTAGTGTGCCAAGAACTAAATAAACAAAGAAGTGGGCATTTCCCCTACTAAGTAATCAAATTTTATTATTAATTTAGTATTAGGATTAGCCTTCTTTATTGCTTTTATATCAATCTTTGTTATTCCAGAGCTCAGCTTACCTGACTACTGTCCTGGCTGGCATGACAACTTAAAAATAAGCGCCACCCAAAGAATAACATCTATCAAAGATAAAATTCAATGCATTTTGTTACTCCTTATCAACCCACTAATCATTCCTGCACATATCAGTTGCCGTAGCAGGTCATGAAGTGACCCAATTTCTCTCACTAACTACTTTTCATTACTACAAGCTATTTCTTCGTATAAATCACTAAAGTTATCATTATTTTTTAAAGTTTGAAGATACTTCATGAATGGAACTTTTAACCCATCTCTTTTTAAAGCAAACTCTACCGTTGCCTCAAGAAACCCTAATTTATCACCTACGTCATATCTACGTCCTTCAAATATGTATGCATACATATCTTGCTGCGATATTAACATCTTTAGAGCATCCGTTAACTGAATTTCCCCACCTTTACCAGGTTTCGTGTTATCTAATATATCAAATATCTCAGGAGTTATTATGTATCTACCAAGTATGGCTACATTTGAAGGTGCTACATCTACTTGTGGTTTTTCAACAAGGTTATTTACCTTGTATACTCTATCACTAACTTGAATTCCATCAACTATTCCATATTTATCAACATTTCCTCTAGCGACTTCTTGAACACCTAAGATTGTTGTTTGCTTATCTTCAAAACAATCTATAAGTTGCTTTAAACATGGAGTCTTAGCATCAACTATATCATCACCTAACATAACAGCGAAAGGTTCATTACCTACAAATGCTCTTGCACAATTTATAGCATGTCCAAGTCCTTTAGGTTCCTTTTGTCTTATAAAGTGTATATTTACCATGTTTGATATATCTCTAACCTGTTTAAGAAGGTTATCTTTATGTTTATTTTCTAGTTCTAGCTCTAGTTCTACTGATTTATCAAAATGATCTTCAATAGATTTTTTATTTCTTCCTGTAATAATTAATATTTCTTCTATACCTGCAGCAACAGCTTCCTCTATAATATATTGCATTGTAGGCTTATCAACTATAGGTAACATTTCTTTAGGCAGTGCCTTTGTTGCAGGTAAAAATCTTGTTCCTAGCCCCGCTGCCGGTATAATAGCCTTTTTAACTCTCATATAAAACATCCCCTTTTTACATTTTTAACCAAGTCCCCGCCGCCCTACTGAGGAGGCCTGCCGACGAGCTTGCTGCTTCTATAAATTTCGGTAGTTATCATCCCAACTTCTTCTCCTCTAAATACACATCAGATGTCTCATCTTCACCTAGCTTTGCCATAAATTTTATATTAACCCAAGAGTCCGATCCCTTACAGAGATTGCAAGTGAATCGGACAACCTATGTTGCTAATTTTCTGATCTCCCAAGCGTTAATGTGGAACGAAGAGATCATCCTGGTTACTGCAACCAAATTACTAATTTACTATTTAATATTATCCGTATATTTTCGCCCTATTTTTAACGATTTAACTATATACATGTATTGTTTCTTAAAAAATATAATTACTAGTATAAAATATAATATATCAGCAATTATTCCTTGATAAATAAGATTAATGCCACTGAATAATTCTAATACATTATACTGTACCACTTCCTATACTAACTAATTTAGCAATCAAAAGAAGTAACCCATCTTTTATAATTTTTTTAGTCACACTATCCCCTTCTCTTTGCTGTATTCATACCCAATACCTTATTTCTATATTTATAAAGCACTTTACTTGGTATCACTGTTGCTAATCTTAATCCAATCTTTGTATTAAAAACCAAGCTATTTGCTAATAATAATTTATATCCTATGCTCTCTTTTAAGGAACTTTTTTCAACCTTGTAATTTTTTATATTAGGTATTGTTACCCCAATAGCCTTATATGCTGAAATTCTCCCTGCATAATTATGTATTTTATAACTTACAGAATGGCTCTGAGTATTTGCACATTGTTCTGCGGTTATACTTTCTTCATACACTAATCCTCCAGATGTAATCATATCATCTAATATATTTGTCACTTTGTTATTTCTAACTATAGCCATTGCTTTCTTTCCTTTATTCATTCCCCAAGGATCTCCTACAGTTATATCTGCTTTATCATTAAATAAATCTGTGCAGAACAAACATCCTTTTGGCATAAAAATAAAGTCTGTGTTTTTAAGCAGTTCTATACATGGGATTTCTTTTTTAGTATTGTTATTAAAATATACTTGAAAATCGCCTGGTGGAGTGCCAACCCTATATATAATCTTTCTAATATTTTCAGTTTTTTTAATTTTCAATGATTTTTTAATAGTTAAACTTGTGCCGTGTTTTCCTCTTCCTATAGTGCAAATTAATCCTATCTTTATTACAAAACTATTCACAAGATTTTTTCTATACTTTAGAAATAGTTCTAACCCTCTTATATGACACGGTAAACCCACAAATGCAACTCTATCATCTTTATTTATTTCTTTTAGCACTTCATTTACTGATACAGGCTGATAAACAGATCCACTTACGTCCTTTAAACTTTTGTCATCTTTAATAATATACACCTGACTATTTGTAGGGTTAGTCTTACTCATTCCAGTTACAATTGCCTTATTTATCCTTTTCTCTTTAAATAAATAGCTTATTATTTCAGTAACTACCCCACCTGATGCGGTGTAATCAAATCTTTCCCTATCAGTAGAATTATATATACCTATAAATTCATCATTCTTAGGTAAATGCTCTTCTTTATAATCTATATTATTAATAGGACATACTTTTAAACATTGACCACAATTTATACATTTTTCTTTATTTACTACAGGATATATGTACCCCTTAGATTCCATCCTTTCCATCGTTATAGCAGATGTAGGACATATACTATAACATGTTCCACACTGATAGCATAAATTTTTATCTGTTAATATCTTAATAGATCTTTCCATCATATAATATCTCCTATCATTTAAATTTATATAATCTAAGGTTTTTGTTAAAAACTCTTTAGATTGTTTAAGTAATTCGCTTAATACTTTACTTAAATCTTTTTTAATACTAATTATATTTAAACCCTAGTTAAATATATTATCCAGAAAAATTCATTTCTATATATTAAAGATAAACACGAAAGATCAACTTCTATTAACATAAAATAAACACTGAATTAATTTATTGAGAATACTGCTCCAGAATCATATGCACTTCATTACAGCCGACAATTTCCTAATTCAATTCTTTTATAACTTCTACTAATTTCTTTCTTCAAATTTAGTTTGCTTTAATGGACACATTCTTTCACAAAGTCCATAACCCACACAAATTTTTTTAATAATAGAAGGCTATTCAAATCCCTCACGGTCTTTATACATCCGCAATTTTTTGACTGTAACTAATTCCATAAAGACCTCCTATTTTTCATACATATACTGATGTGGTGGAACAACTGAAAATAGGACAGGACAAGTATAAAATAAATCGGTGAAACATTACTACTTTTAAATAAAAGTAGTACTCCTGTATATAGCCTCCATAAGAATATAGATGTAGTTGCTATATGATATTTTCTATACTTAAAGTTTTTTTGTGCCTAACACTACCAAATGTTACAACACAGCAACAGCAAAGAATTAAAAATGTAAAACTACTAACTGATATCGGTATGTAATAAAAGCTATTTGACGATAAGAAAAGGTTGTTAAATAAAAGTATACTAAGATATATACAAATGTAATAATTTTTTTTAAATTAAAACAATAACAATTAGATCCAAAAATAGCAAATTGTATAAAGTAAAGGTGGAGCTTTAATAATACTCGAACTCACTGCCACCCTTGCTACTTATATTTGAAGATAAAAATTTCTTTGAATTATCAATCAGTGTTTCTAGTCTTTTATAATTTAAAAATTTAGTTACAATAGCACCATCAACATCTAGTTCATTCACACCCATTAAGGTGAGTAAATCGACAGTCCTAACACCCAAATCTTTATGGTGATAATGAAGAACAGGCTTTTCTAATATAATTGAAAATGCCAATGCATGAAAAGAATTTGTGCATACATATTCTGCATTTTCAACTAAAGAAACAAATTCATAAGGTCCAATATCCCTTAAATTAGATATGCCTTTTCCCATCGATTGATTCATTGGCTGGATACCATATCTCATTAAATCAAATTCACTGGCTAGTTTTATTGTTTAGTCATATAGATTCTGATTAAATTGCAATGAATAATACAGGATATATTTTTCTCTGAAAGGTTTTACATCTTTAGCAAAATGATGCCATTCGCTTTTTAGAAAGTAAAAACACTGGGTCACATACTAATACAGTCTTTATTTTTAAAATATTCTCTATTAGTCCAACACTACTAGCTTCACTTCATTTTTATAGCTTGTGTTGGACAGATGCTTTTACACGCTGTACATCCAAAACAATCTTGCTTTTTATCAAATACTGCTATCATTACCCAATCATCCCCTTTATTCTCTTGGATATACTCATAAGACCGTCGCGTTCAAATATAAACCCGGTTAACGCAACCACTAAACAAGCATATATGGCTATCACAGTAGCAGTCGCAAACCACGAGATATAACTAAACGGATTAAGTTTGATAAATAAAAATGGTAACCATATAACTACTGTACACACAAAAATTCTAATAATTCTATACGCAGTTTCTCTTATTGGTAGTTTTGTAACATTTCTTGGAATAAAGAATAGCAAATCAACATCTCTATAGATATTTGATAGAATTGATCCTATTAGCACTCCTGCTATACCTAAGAACGGAACTAAAATAATGCCTATGATTACAGCAATTGCACCCTGTATTGTCGTCTGTAACTTCGTCTCTTTGAACATCCCTGCTGAAATGACAAGCATACCCTGTGGTGTTTTGATATTATATAAAAGCCCATTTAAAACGAACAAAAATCCAATCAATGGCAAATCATAATTACTATCAGTTACTCCACTAGTATAAATTCTAATAAAAGGCATAATGGTTATGAATGCAGTTGAATAAATTACAGTTATCAGGCTATAGTAACAAAATTCAAATTCTCCATAAACCTTCTGCAAAGTTCTTTCTTCGCCTCTAGCGATAACATCACCAAATGATGCGGATAACCCGCTTATAAAAATGTTTAATATTCCATTTAACCCAGCTATAACCATATTGAAAATCGTGTAAACACTTACTAATTTCAAATTCTTGGTGACTATTGTTAGTATTATAACCGGAGCTCCAATTTGCATTGCTCCTAAAATCTGTAAATACAAGGCATCCCATCTCTTATTTAAAGCAGCAAAGTTTGGTTCTTCCTTATAGTTTATAAATTTATATTTTGCTTTTACATAAAACATCAAAATAAAAGATCTTAAAAATATTGAAAACAATGCCGCAAAGCGCAAAACTACTATGTCAACTCTTTGATTTGCTAACACAACAATAATAAGTGTATTAAAGATAATATGAACTATCGAAGCCAAGGATACAACATAAGTTCTTTGATCTGCCGATAATAACACCCTATATTTTGCAAGAGTAAAGAACTCTAAAGAACCATTTACCCCCAAAATTAAAACCAAAAGCCCAACATTGAGCGGCGTTACAGCATTCGAATTCACAAACATTGGATATATTACAGCTAAACCAATCGTCAATGATATGAATATATAACCCGATTGTGTATAGAACTTCTTTGCTGCTGATACTACTCCGTTTATAGCTTTATTGTCACCATCTGCTAAAGGTTTATATAACGCATATATAGCTGCTCCTGAAAGCCCAGCTTCCACCAAGTTAAAATAAACAATAAACTGATTTATTGATGACACTAATCCATTAATCTCTGATCCATAGAACCTAAGCATTATAAAGGGGGTGATAAAACCTGCTATCATTAGCACTACTTGATAAAAAGCGGTTGATATTGAATTATAGAAAAACTTTTTTGTACGATTCATCATTTATCCCTACAATCATTTTTATTTTACTCCACATCAGGGTCGATTCCCTATGATGGCGAGCGATAATTCCCTGTTTATGTATATCGTTTATAATGTATACCACATCTTACTAGAATATTAAACATTGCACCTTTGATTTCTCGCCGATTAAGCAATAACAAAACTAATTCAGATAAGACTATAAATGATCCTAATTCTATTCTTTAATAGCTTCTATTAAAAATTTAATAGACTTTTTTCTTTCTTGTTCAATCACATTATTAGCAAATTCAAAATCAATCTTTTCAAAATGCTCTTTTTGTAGCGTGTTTTGCGTGTCATACTTCTGCTCTTCAAGCCTACACATTTTTAATAGACTTTCCATCCTAGTATTCAATGTATCATTAAACATGATTGCAAACTTCTTATTTAATGAAATTGATAACGCCATTCCGTGAAAAGAATTTGTGCATACATATTCAGCGCCCATCAATAACTCTATGAATTCCTCTGGTCCGATATCGCTTTTATCAATAATTGATGACCCGTTAGGTTGCAATAATGATCCGATTCCAACATATTTAATATGTAAATCTTCTTTTTTCGCAAATTCAGATATTCTCTTAAGTGCTATTTCTGGACTTCCTATTATATACACAAATATATACTTTTGTTTTAAGTCATTTTTGTATTTTGATGCAAAGCTTTCCCATTTCTCTGGTTCAAGTAATAGCGTTGGATCCAGAACGTGCGTAGCATCCAATTGAAGCTGTTCATTTAATATCTTTATGCCTTTTTCTTCCCTTGATGATATAGCAGTAAAACTAGATAAAAGCGGTTTGATTTTATGACAGTCCTCTTCCAGTAATTTTTCAATTCCAAAGCTTGGAGCATAAGCAATCTTTTTTGAATTCCCTTTAACGAAAGATAGAAAATATGCATTTTCATTTCCATTAAAGCTATAATTCCATATCTGATCACTACCACAAATATATACGTTATAATCCAATGTGTCATTCTCTAATTCAACAGTGGTCAAATACGTGCTAGGCGAAAGATTTAAAACTTTATTAATGAAACTATCAAAAGCTTCATATCTTTTGCGACGAACACTTTGTGCGTGCACCAATTGTTTTCGCTTTATAATTTTATATACCTTAGCCCTCTTTCCTCCTGAGATTTTACTTTCTTTGTAATTATCAACGATTGAACTCGATCTAAAATTTATAATTTCTGACTCATACCCCAATATATTCAGTTTTGTCTGCAATGCATACGCTTGCAGAACAGCACCATAATTGTAAGCACAATGATATGTTATTATACCGATCTTAACCATCTTTTTAACCTCCTAATAATTTGGTGTGAATTTGAAAACAAGTTTTCTTATGTCCTTTTAACGATGAAAATAAATTACTTTTCTAATCTGAATTTTGAAATCATTATTGACTTTTTCCTTTGTAATTAACTGCAACAGTTCTGTATTTTATATAAGATTTAATGGGCCATAATTCTTACTGCTTTTAAATTCGTTTACCATTTTTCTTAATCTTTTTCGTCACAAATTAATTCTATAAGCGCCTGTTCGCTATCTAATACTACCCCCTTATTGCATTCAAGAACCATTGCTGCAATGTTTCCGATATACTTATTATGTCTCTATGCCAACAGTTGGATTTCTAGCACTCACTTTCTTTTTAATATATATCGTTTAAAAAGAAATTTAATTATAGAATTATTATACGTTCTTAAAATCATTATTAAGTTTTAAATATACTCTTATTTAGCGTTATAATTGTTTATTCTATTAATTGATAAAATAATAGCAGGTATAATCCATAAAAACACTATATAAAAGCAATCTAAAGTATAAATCATCATTGACCATGCTAATACTGCAATAACAATATATGCTGATTCCTTATCTTTAAAGAAATTAAAGACACTATCCCTTATAGAATAAATAATATAGACTGCATAAAATAATAAACCTATCAATCCACTAGATGTCAATAACAAATTGTATGTATTCATCGTACTTAAAGAACTAACTACACTACTCGTTGTATAGCTCTCAGAAATAACTTTAAACTGCCCAAAGCCTATCCCAAAAAGAAAATTTTTCATCCATACATTATGCGCCAACACATTAATAGCTTCTCTGGCATAATTACTTCCGGTATCAGCATTATATAAAATTGAAAATGAGCTATTAATATAAGCGGCAGAACCAATCAGTATAGGTATACTTATTAATAGTACATATTTGTATTTATATAAAATAATTAAAACTGTAACAATAGCAAGTATTACCAAGCCAGTTCGTGACAAGGTTAAAATAATTTGAATAAAAATCAATATCTCAGAAAACTTAAGAATGTGCTTATTTATTACCTTTGTGAAAGCCCTAGTCTTAAATAATACAAAAGCTGGTAACAAAAGAGCACACATAAAATTACTATCTGCAACAGTACTTCCTATCCGCATAATTTCGTACCTATATCTTTCACCTTGTGCCCATTGTGACATAAAAAATGTTTTTCCCACAATAAGTTCAATATATCCAATCGCTACCAATGTTCCTATTGATATAAAGTAAACAAAAATAAGTGTTTTAGCATATTTTAAATCCGATTGCACTAAAATTTGAAATATGATACTCATTAAGAAAAAACAAAATATATATATAATGAGTTGCATGTTAATTTCTGTCTTTATAAAGTTTACTATACAAATATATAAAAACCATATTATGTACACTTTTAATGGGACAATCATTTCCTTAGTATTTTTACTGATTTTTTTTTCAAATAGCAACCCAAGAATACACAAAAATATACATAAATAACTAATTATTTTTATCGAAAGAGAAATTGATGCTATTTTAAACTCAATAAGCCACAACTGATTGTTGATGGCTATAAATAAAATACAGAATATCAAACTGTAAATGTCCCTAGTACATACTACCACGATAGCTAACAATGTAAGGAACACAAGCAATCCCATATAGTTTTGTGAAGTATATATAGCTATCCAGGATAAAGCTACAAAAGGAGTTACAACTAAAAACATTATTATACTGTTTTTGTGATTATAATACCTACTGTTTTTAATTAAACTATTTTCTACAGAACCCATACTTCTATTACCGCCTTCTAAAAATTTCTTTAATATTCATTTAAAATACTTCTGTTTACCAATCTCTACTCTTGTCTAATTTTTTTTACTTTTTTCACATAGCACTGACTAATAATATAAAATGTATAGGATATTTTTTTAGTTTTATTATCAACAAGATAAAAAAACATGTGTCAATTTTATCTGTTATACCTATCTTCAAGTTATCTCTTCCGCCATATTAAATATTATAAAAACATCCTAACCTTTATTCACATTCCTTTGTTACGTCTGCACTTTCGGATTCTTTTTTATATAAATGTACGTAGCAAAATGCTTTTTCGCAGGGTTCTTATTTCCAAAAGCTACTTTAAACGAATTTTCGTGTTCAAATACTAAACCCTTTAAACTAGGATTCTTTGAAGAATATAAGGGTTTAAATTTATTTCCTAACTTGAAATTAATCAAGTGCTGCTTTATCTTATTAATTTCTACAAAAGACGCTATTACATTATCAATTGAATTAAAAATAACCCCGTTACCTTTTTCCGTTATCATCGTCGCAATATTACCACTGTTAGGATTAGTAATTATACATGTCCCTGCCATCGATGCTTCAAAATACACATAGCTATATGTCTCAGCACAAATTGACCATAGCACTACATAATCAATCTCATAGTACCTAAGTGCATCTACCATTGCATTACTACCATTTTCAACGGTTGAAATTCTTACATTAGTTACATTTTCTAACTTTTCGTCACCTGTACCTAAATAATAAAAGCTATAATCCTCAGTAAGGGTTCCTAATTCTTTAACAAAATGCTTCCACTGTGTATATCCCTTATTAATAAGCTGCCCTCCAATAAATGCAACCCTAATCTTTTGGGAATCATTGCATTGTCTTTTGTGCTCGTATTCGCCTTGATATAGCATATGACTCCTTACTAGTGCTTTATCTATATATTCTGGATATAACGCTATCCAGTTGGCATATACATATTGGGATGGAATAACAATTGAAGCAGTATGATTCCAAATTTTGTTCAAAAACTTCTTCAGTGAGGAAATATGCTCTTTTGAAACACAATATTTTTTACAATACTCACATTTTTCATAACTAGGAAAGTTAAAGCCACAAAATTCACCGGTGCTATCTATTAAATTTACACTCTTACATATTGTATAATAATCATGTATAAAAATCGTACTTGGTAAATTAAGTTTATTAAGCATAACCCCTAAATCCTCTAAAATATAATTTAATAAATGGTGTATATGCACTCCAATCGGCCTCATACCTTGTTCTAAATTTAGTTTATACAAAATATTAGGTAGGTCATCAAGACAATAAATCCCCATAAATTTTTCATCAAAATTAACACCAATATATTGTTTTCTTTTTACCCTCCTTGTTAGTTTATTAAAAAAAGAAAATATTTGTAGCATGTGAATATCTTTCTCTATCAGCACATCAGCTATTTCTCGCATAGCCTTTTCTGTGCCAGTTGGTTTAATTAAATAATTCGAGTGTGAAATTGCAATTATGTATTCACCTTTATCCACCTTTATCTCCCCTTGTATAATCTAGTTATAAGTTTAATAAGAAAACACTCATAAATATAACGAATAAATTCTTTACTTATCTTTGTTAACGTTAATTTTATTTTTATTCATTCCTTATTTTCATGCTTACCTTTGCTTTTGATTTTTTATTCCTTAGATTCCATTTGGAAACCTAACATTGCTATTTTACAATGCTATAATATCTCATGAATAGAGAAGATAGATGTTTTCCTCCTGAGAGGTATTTTTTTACCTACTCATAAAATATCGTATCATCCCATCAGTAAGTATTTTGTGTTTTAGCTGGTTGCGTTTCCTGTCTTGAAATTACCCGTGTCACTTGATAGAAGTGGACTCTCTACTCTACCTCAATTTTAATAAAAGGAGATATTTATTATAAATATTTAAATAGTACAGTTATTAGATTTATGTTGATTCAGTATTTTCTTTCACTTCAATCCTTTGTCCCATCGGAATCCAGTTTAGAAAGCCTTTCAATATCTATAACAACTTGTATATCACTATATGGAGCTATTGAATATATCACAGCTTTAGCCATATCTACTGAGATCGGTGATATTAATAAATTATTATAGCCTAATCAACTTGTCGCCTTCTTTGGTGTTAATCCAGCGGTCAATGAATCTGGAAAATCCAAAGGCGACAGAGTTAAAATGTCTAACCGTGTAACTCGTTTTGGTAGAAAAGCACCCTATTCAGTTGCTTTAGTATCTATAAGAAGCAAAAGAAATGGAGAGCCTATAACCCCTGTTTTGCTCAAATACTACCAAGAAGCTTACCAGTCAAGATTTTCTAAATTCGCCATTGTACGTATTTTGAAATAGTCTTTTTGTTGTACTATAAAAAATAACTACTTTTAAAAATTTATGGTTGACTCTATTTAGCTTGTCTATATGTTATGCCAAACCTAGCAAAACACGAATTTTAAACGAACGATTTATATTACGCTTTTCGGTAACAGTTGAAGAGCTAAAAATGAGCTTAAATCTACATCTCCAATCTTTTTTATAATTTGCAAAATCCTCTAATATTTTTCTATCATCTTGCTCAATTAATCCATACATATTCTTCAAAATTTCTTCAGCATATCCAGCCATCGAGCAACCATCAGCTTTAACCCATAATCTAAATGCTTGTTTCATTCGTTTTGTAAAACCATTTTGGCGCCCCATAACATTATTTCTATGCTGTCGGTACAACATTCTAGATGTATGATCATAAACAACATTCCCTGTTAAAATACAAATAATTAACATTGTTTTATCGTGCATAGGTGACTTAGTTATATTAGCTTCTCTAATCGCATCCAATGCTGGTCTATTAAACACCATAGTACACCCTAATGATGGATTGCATACCATTACTTTTGATAAGCAAACACCGGGAACTTTAGTATGTACATTATAATTTAAAGATTTTAAATTTTCATCTACTACTAGAGCATTTGAGAAATAAAGCAAAGGGCATAATTGTGATTTTTGCTTTTCTAAAGAATTAACTGCACTTTCAATTTTATCTTTATTCCATATATCATCTTGATCACAAAATGCATAATAATCAGATTCAGGAGCAATTGAAATTAATTCTGAAAAACTTTTTACAACCCCCTTATTTGCACCTTTAATTATTGTTAAGGATAATTTGCACTTCCATTTTTTTAAAATACTCAATGTTGAATCTGATGAGCCATCATCTCGTACCAATAATTTAATTTTACCTGCAAAAGTCTGATTAGCGATGCTATTTAATTGCTCTTCAAGAAATTCCTCACCATTATACGTCGATAATAAAATCGTAATACTATTCATCAAACTCACTCACCTTAATTTTTATATTGTGATTATTTTTCTTCTGATAAATCAATCTGTATTTTTCATACCACGCATTTCTTTATCTAAAGAAATAGTCAAAATCTCTTGTTTACTAAATACTTTCATATTAGGTGGAACATCTTTTTTAATTATTGTTCCAGCCCCGATTATAGTGTTTTTTCCCACAATTACTGGTCCGAAAACACATGCATTGGCATATAGTATGACATTCCCATAAATTAATGGCTGTACTATTAGTTCACCATTTATAATTCTTTCCTTGAAATTATTTCCTCCCAGAGTAACACCTTGGTATACCTTAACAGGACCTAATGTTTTAACAGCTGCACCTATAACTACTCCTATTCCATGTATTAATACAAACCCACCTGCTAAATCTGCCCGATAATCAATATCTACACTATAAATAACCTTATTAATAAATTTGATTATTGGAGGAATAATCGGGATATGGATTTTATATAAAAAATGGGAAATTCGATATAGTAAAACACAATGGAAATTACTATTAAGAAAGATTGTTTTAATAAATTTAACTTTAGATCCCTTTGAACATGCTTGTATATCTTCTATAATTTTAGACATTAGTCGCCCCCCATTTTAAAACAATTACCTACCCGAATTTAACAAATAAATCTCCTGCAATCTTTTAGCCTCATTTTCTATGTTGTACTCTGATTCTAAAAATACTTCACACGCATTATCTCTTTTATAAGTGTCTTTATATTTTATTATTTGTTCCGCCCAATATAATGGAGTTTTATCTAGTGAAATATATTCCACCTTCCCTGTAATTTGAGCTTCCTGTGTCACAGTATCTGCTACAATACAATGCAGCCCTGAAGCTTGCACTTCAACTAACACAACTGGCAACCCCTCAAATCTAGATGGAAATACGAATACATCCATTGCATGTATAAGTTGTGAAACATCCTTCCTTTTCCCTAATATCAATACATCCTTATCTATTCCCAAGTCATTAATTTTCTTATTAATATCCGCACGCAAGTTTCCATCTCCAACAAGCATTAATTTAGCCTTTGGATTCATTTTATGTACTTCAAAAAAAATATCCAATAAAAACTCATGGTTTTTTTGATATGAAAAATGTCCTATATGTCCTAATACAAAATTGTCTGTAATCCCAAGTTTTTTCCTATACTCCTCTCTAATAGAATTATTAAATATGAATTTTTCAATTTGTATACCGTTATTAAGTATTGTGTATGGCTTATTGTAAAGCCAATCTCCAGCTAACTTAGAACATGCCAAAGCAATTGTGGTTTCATTATTTAAAAATAATTTTAATAAATAATGAATTACTTTATTGTTACAAGTACTGTTATGGCAATGCGCTATTCTTACTGGTACTTTAGCACACTTAGCAGCGTGTATATCAAAGTATAAGGTTCCACTATTTCCATGTGCGTGGACAATTTTGTAATTATTTTTATCAATTAGTCTTTTTAATTCTTTAATATATCTAAAAGTTTTCTTTTTTCTTGAAGGAAGCTCATAGATTTCGCCTCCTAGTTTTTCAATTTCTTCCTTCACCCACTCTTCGGCTCCATGCCCTAACGCAAAATCAAATTGAACTTTTGACCTATCAATATTACGATAATAATTCATAATTACGCTCGTAATTCCATCATACCCTAAGTATGTCGTGGTAACAACTAACACTCTTATTTGATTCATTTTTATCTACCGCTCCTCAAATACAATAATAAACCATACCAGCTTATTAATACATTTTTATATTAAAGTACTATTCATATAAGCTTAAATCTATTAGACCATTCGTTAAAATCAATTTCTTTTCCTCAATAAGTTTTCGGATGTTTTAAATTTAAAATTTTCTTTTCTGCTCTAAACTAATCTAATGAGTTACTAGGTTATTAGGAAGATAATATGTCATTTTTCTATATAGTATTTTTAATGAATTTATAAAACTGTAATTTTTACCCTTATCAATATTAACATTCGCTTTTAATAAAACCTTCAATTGATTCTAATATGTTCTTAGTATTAGATTTATAACTGTTAAACTTACATTTATTTATTTTATTAAGTGTGCACTCTAATTCTTTTATATCAGATATCCCAATTATATAATTCATTTCAACAAATTCACTTATAATTTCTTCTTGATGATTATCAACATGTTCGTCATATTCTTTTAACCTTGGTACAGCTATCACTTTCTTATTTTTCTTTACCGCACCTATAATTGCGCCTGTACCTCCATGCGTTATCACTATATCACTCTTTTCCATATAGTCCGGAAATTCATCCCTATCTAGAAACTCCTTAAATTTATAATTTTTGGGTTTGTAATCACTATATCCTATTTGTGCAAATACTTCTTCAGTTATATCGCCTTGCTCTACTAATATATCTACTTCTATTAATAATCTATTGAATTGAAACTTCTGCGAACCCAATGTTATAAATATCAATATATACCCCCCTTATATATAGCATTTGGATAAAACGCTCTTAACTCTTCCCACTGTATATAAAACTGATCTGCATATTTATAAAGTAGTTTTCCTGTTAATGTAGGTGAGTTTATCTTTGCAAATGACTCTATATATATAAGCTTTTTCCCAAACATTTTTGCTATCATACACATTGGTATAGTGGCTAATACACCAGTTGATACCACTACATCTGGTCTCTTTTTAATGAATATTATTAGAGATAATATTGTGTTTACAATAAACTTAAATATCATATTAAATTCTTTACGATTAATTTGTTTTAAATAGTATTGTTCTATTTCATCTTTTGAAGTGGCATATTGGGTTTCTTCCGTTAGTATAAAGCTTTCGCATTTTTCCATAAGTGGCTTAAGCATCATCAATTGTTCAAAATGACCACCTGAAGATGCAGCAAAACATATTTTTTTCATATTTAGATTCAACTCCCTAACTTCTATAACCAGCTGCAACCTCTTCTAATGCAGTATTATTCAAATTTAATATTTCTTTTCTCCCTATTGAATGATACTCTATTTGTCCTTTTTCTACATCTGATATTTTGTAACAATTTCTTCCATCAAATATAACTGGAGTATTCATTAATTCTTCATATTTGTTTAAGTCTAAAGATTTAATTTCATTCCATTCTGTAAATATAAATGCTACATCTGCCTCTTTCAAGGTATCTTGTGGAGTTTTTACATATGTGATTTCAGTTGGAAATAGTTTTTTAAAGTTTTCTTCTCCTGCTGGATCATATGCCACAATTTCTGCGCCTTCTTCCAATAGTCTTCTTATATTAGGTATAGATGGTGCTTCCCTCAAATCATCTGTTCCAGGTTTAAATGTTAGCCCTAAAACTGCCACTTTCATTCCTTTTAAGCTTCCAAATCTTTGTTTAGCTTTTCTAAATAACTTATATTTTTGATTTTCATTTACCTCTATTGTTGCCTTTATAGTTTTTAACTCATATTCATTATCATTAGCTAACCAATGAAGTGCCTTTGTGTCCTTTGGAAAACAAGATCCTCCATACCCAAGTCCTGCATTTAAGAATTTATCCCCTATTCTTGGATCATAAGACATCCCTTTTGTTACATCCTCTATATCTGCACCAACAATTTCGCAGAAATTTGCTATTTCATTTATAAATGATATCTTTAATGCTAGGAAGTCATTTGATGCATACTTTATCATCTCTGCACTTCTTCTATTAGTTACAACTATAGGTTGATTAAATCTCTTATACACTTCTTTCAAAGTATCCCTAGCCTCATCTGATTCAACACCTATTACTATTCTATTAGCATACATGGTATCCTTAACTGCTGTCCCTTGAGCTAAGAATTCTGGATTAGACGCCACTTCTATGTGAATATCATTTTTCAAATGTTCCTTTAAAAATTCTTCTATTTTATCATTAGTTCCTATTGGAACTGTAGACTTAACAACAACCAAACAATCCTGCCCTACATTTTGAGCTATTTGCTCTGCAACAATATATACATAATCCAAGTTAGCGGAACCATCTTCTCTTTCCGGAGTACCTACTCCTATAAAGATTACATCTGCATCTTTATATGCTGATTTATAATCAGTTGTAAAATTCAATCGGCCTTCTTCATAATTTTTTTTAAGTAGTTCCTCTAATCCGGGTTCATATATTGGAGATGTGCCTTGCTTCATTAATTCTATCTTCTCTTTATTTGTATCAACGCATGTTACATTTAAGCCTAAATGTGATAAACACACACCTGTAACTAATCCAACATATCCTGTTCCTGCTACTACAATTTTCATGTTTATCTCCTCTTTCACACTTACTTTAAATCTTTATTTTACATTCCTTTAGTGTTTTCGCTAATTTATCTTTATCAGAAAGTAATACCTCATCTATGCCATCTAGTGGCCATTTTATATTAATGTCTAAATCATTCCAAGCAATAGCTCCTTCAAATTCCGGGTGATAAATCTGGGTACATTACCTACTATTTTTTTAAATACATATCATTATAATACTTCTGATAATCTCCAGATGTAATATTATTCATCCATGAAGTATTATTCAAATACCATTTTATAGTTTTCTCTATTCCAACTTCAAATGTAGTTTCAGGATACCATCCTAATTCTTCTTTTATTTTAGTTGGATCTATTCCATACCGCATGTCATGACCTTTTCTATCCTCTACATGTTTTATTAAGTTCTCAGTTACTTCACTATCTACATTTTCATTTATATATTTTATAACTGTTTTAACTATCTGCATATTTGTTCTCTCATTATGTCCACCAACGTTATAAACTTCTCCAAGTCTTCCATTATTAATAACCATATCTATTGCTTTGCAATGATCTTCAACGTATAACCAATCTCTCACGTTTAATCCTTCACCGTACACTGGTAAATCTTTATGATTTAAACAATTGTTAATTAAAAGTGGTATTAGTTTCTCTGGAAATTGGTGTGAACCATAGTTATTTGAACATCTAGTTATATTAATTGGCATTTTAAATGTATCTGAGTATGCTTTGACCATTAAATCAGCACCTGTTTTACTTGATGAATATGGGCTATGAGGATCTAATGGTGTTGTTTCCATAAAATATCCTGTATCTCCTAGTGATCCATATACTTCATCTGTAGATACTTGAAGATATTTTTTTCCTTGTATCCAGCCTTCTTTTGTCTCCCATGCGTTCTTAGCTGCATTTAAAAGATTTACTGTACCTATTATATTAGTCATAGCAAATAGTTCTGGTTCTTTTATACTTCTATCAACATGAGACTCTGCTGCAAAATGCACTACATAATCTATATCATATTTTTCAAATAAACCATTCACTATGTCCTTATCACATATATCTCCTTGAATAAATATATAATTTGGGTTGGTTTCAATACTTTTTAAACTTTCTAGGTTTCCCGCGTATGTAAGTTTATCTAAATTTATTATTTTTATATTTGAGTATTTATTTAACATATATATTACAAAATTTGAACCGATAAATCCAGCTCCACCAGTAACTAAATAAGTCTTCATCTCTTTATTCCCCTTCCAATGTTGCTGCAACTTGTTTCGATGACATACTATCTTTTTCTGAATCAATTATATTATATAAATATTGTCCATATTCAGTTTTCATAAGTGGCTCAGCTAATTCCTTCAATTGTTCTGCATTAATATATCCTTTTCTATAAGCGATTTCTTCAATACATGCTACATATAGACCTTGTCTTGTTTGAATAGCTTCAACAAAATTTGCCGCATCAAGTAACGCCCTATGTGTTCCTGTGTCCAGCCAAGCCATTCCTCTTCCGAATAATTCCACCTTTAATTTTCCTCTTTTTAAATATTCATTGTTCACTGCTGTTATTTCAATTTCTCCTCTGCCTGATGGCTTAACGCCCTTAGCTATTTCCACTACATCATTGTCGTAGAAATACAGCCCTGGCACAGCATAATTCGACTTTGGCTTCTGTGGTTTTTCTTCTATAGATATAACATTATTGTTTTCATCGAATTCAACTACTCCAAATTCCTTTGGGTTACTTACGTGGTATCCAAATATAGTAGCTTCTTCTCTTTCAACAGCTTTTTTAAGTCTTTCTGAAAAACCATATCCATAGAATATATTATCCCCAAGTACTAAAGCTACTTTATCAGTTCCTATAAACTCTTCTCCTATTATAAACGCTTCTGCAAGTCCTCTTGGCTCTTTTTGAATTGCATATTGTATATTAATCCCTATTTGACTTCCATCACCTAATAGCTCTTCAAAACCTGCAGTATCTCTTGGAGTTGATATTATTAATATATCCTTAATCCCCGCAAGCATTAAAACTGATAATGGATAGTATATCATCGGTTTATCATATACAGGCAATATCTGTTTTGATACTGATTTAGTTACAGGATACAGTCTTGTTCCTGATCCGCCAGCTAAAATAATACCTTTCATATTGTTCATCCCCCTTACTTAATCTTTATTTTTAATTACTAATTTTTTAATTACCTTGCCCCCTCATCCCCAAACAGCACTCCCACCGTTTTGAAGATAAGACTTATATCTATCCATGTATTTCTCTCTTCTATATACTCAACATCCATTTCCATCCACTCTTTAAAGCTAATATCACTTCTACCCCTAACCTGCCAATAGCAGGTTAACCCTGGCTTTGCAATTAACCTTAGTTTTTGGAAAGATGTAAACTGTGTTACTTCTTTTGGCAGGCTTGGTCTTGGTCCAACAAGTGACATGTCTCCCTTTAATATATTAAATAGCTGAGGTAACTCATCTATACTTGTCTTTCTTATAAAGCTTCCTATTTTAGTTACTCTTGGATCTTCTTTCATCTTAAACATAGGTCCTGACATTTCATTTTTTGATTTGAGCTTCTCCAAAAGACATTCTGCATCCATGCACATAGATCTAAACTTATACATTTTAAATTGCGTACCATCTTGTCCAACTCTATCCTGAGCAAAAAAAATAGGTCCCTTTGAATCGAGTTTTATCCAAATGCCAACAATAATCATCACCAGGCTTAGAAGTATTACCCCACATAAAGCACCTATAATATCAATTATTCTTTTAATTATAAAATATCCTATGTTTTTGTCATACTCGCGGACAATCTCCGCCTGTGTAACTTTTGAATTTCTTTCTAATTCTTGCATTTATGTTCCCACCCCCATTTTATTTTCCCAAAATTTCTATCTCCCCAAATAACACGCAAATTGCCAATTAGAATTCTTCCAATTTCTACAAAATGTCCGTGTCTTATTGTATAACTTTGTAAGTTTTGTGTCAAATTTTAAACTCGCCACTTCATTGATTTACTGTTCGCATACTCCGAAATACATCAAATCATTACTTATTTTACAGTTTTTGAAAAATACAATCACCTTTAAAGTGTTATATATCAATGGTTTCCCATATTACATCTATCGACTGAATATGTTATTTTATAATCCTTTCACTTTATATCTTGTAAAAAAACGGTTAATTTATTAGCATTTCTTTTATATGATTAAATCCGCTATTAATATACAATTTTATACATTTAAATCTAATTTAACCACATAATTGATTGTACCATAAAATTCACACTGTTTTCCCCATTATTTTCACAATAAAACAAGAATTCTAAGACTTTTGATAAAATCCTAGCATTCTTATTAGCTTTCATATATATTCATCCTAAAACGTTGTTGCCTTGTTCTTTCTTAGCTCTTATATATTATTTTTCAAAACTTCGCACAAAATTTCGGAGCAGCATATATATTTAGTGAAAGCAAAATAAAAGGAAGGAGTGATCAACATGGCAGTTGTATCTACAAAGGTATCAAGCGCACTAAAACTCACTATGAAAGTAGGGGTCGACATCGATGGTAATGACAAATTCGCAACAAAAACACTAGGTAATTTAAAAGTTACCGCAGAAGACGAGGACATTTTTGCAATAGGAAAAGCTATATCTAACATTAAAACTTATCCATTATTTACACTAGACAGACAAGACCAATTTAGCTTAGTTATGGAATAGTTTTTCAACTTAAAATTTAGAGTTAAATTAAATAATTAAAAGGAGGAAAAGACATATGCATAAATTAGTTATGAGATTTTTAACATCAATAGAAGGTAAATATTTTACTTTAACCGTAGATGATATTAAAGCTGATGAAAAGGGAGTGCCAACTATAACAGAAGCTGAGGTAAATGCTCTTATGGATATAGTTATTGCAAAGAACATTTTTGCATCAGCGAGTGGTAGCTTAACAGGCAAGAAAGATGCTAAAGTAGTTACTACTGATACTAATGAAATTGAAGTAGCATAGTAAAATTATCACCTGAGGTGAAAAAGATTCCACTAAGGATTAACTTGGTGGAATCTTTTTTCATGTAAATCATAGTTATATAGATATTAGCCTGCGATAGTCAGCAGATTTATTATCATTATGTGAGGATTAAAAATAAAGCGTTAAGAAAGAGTCCTGTACTACGCTTGAAAATGTTAAGAAAATGATAGATAGGTATATCACATATTATAATAATTATAGATACCAGTGGGACTTGAAAAAGATGGCTCCTGTACAATACAGAAACCATCTCTTAGCTTGATAGCACCTTTTTTTTAGAGTGTCCTTGACATAGGTAACAGTTTAGATTGGTATTCTTATTTTTTTATTTCTTCTACTCTAAAATTTCTCCCTGTTCATAACAAACTTTAAGATATTGTGGTGTCATATAATAGATTGCCATATTGTAATCATCTATATAACTATTTATCCAAGAGTTATACACCTCTATTAATGTTATAACTAAATCTGTGCTATATACATTTTCTATAAGTCTTTGATATACCGCACCAATACTCCAATAATCTGGTATATTATACTTGCAATCATTAACATTATCAAAATGACCTTTTTCTATTTTGTATTCTTCTATAAACCTATCAGCTACAGCCGCTATTTGTTCAGAATGAAATACATCCGCATATTCCAATATATGTCTAATAGCTTCTTCACCTAGAAGATTTACTATATCATAACGTTTATTTTTAGTTTCACGCCCAATGAATTCTATCAAGCTACATGTATAGTAAAGATTATTACTTATTTTTGATTTCATCTTAAATTATAGCTCCTTTCATAGGTTAAACACGCTAATGCTCTTGCTGTATGAAAACTTATTTGATGTGTCGGATATCTAAACTTTGCTAATTCCCAAAATGCATTTCTAGATATTTTACCTTCAACAAAATCCTGTAGATAATTATAAATAGTATCATCTGCCATAGGTCCCTCTACTAAATCATACCCATGACTTCCACCATTTCTACACATAACTATAAAATCTAACCACTCATCATTCATTTCTTCAAACTGCTTAACATTCAACTGTTCACTAATAGTACAATTATATATACTAACTACACTTTTACGTATATCACGTAGAGCCCATCGCTCTGCTTGTTCTGGCAATATTGTGCAATAAAATCCCCAATAAAAATCCTTTGTATACCTTCCAATCCTAATTTCAGGATTTGTAATAACTTCATCACTACCATGATAAATTGTTAATGTGTTATTTATAATTTTATTCATAAATATTCTCCTTAAATTTGTTCTACAATTTAAATATATTCTATGTACTAATTATATCATAAAAATTAAAAGTTAGTCTGTGTGCTCATATAAGATGCAAAAAACCCGAAGCCCTTATGTATATATATAAATTTTTCAAAACTCCGCACAAAATTTCGGAGCAGCATATATATTTAGTGAAAGCAAAATAAAAGGAAGGAGTGATCAACATGGCAGTCGTATCTACAAAGGTATCAAGCGCACTAAAACTCACTATGAAAGTAGGGGTCGACATCGATGGTAATGACAAATTCGCAACAAAAACACTAGGTAATTTAAAAGTTACTGCAGAGGACGAGGACATTTTTGCAATAGGAAAAGCTATATCTAACATTAAAACTTATCCATTATTTACACTAGACAGACAAGACCAATTTAGCTTAGTTATGGAATAGTTTTTCAACTTAAAATTTAGAGTTAAATTAAATTAAATAATTAAAAGGAGGAAAAGACATATGCATAAATTAGTTATGAGATTTTTAACATCAATAGAAGGTAAATATTTTACTTTAACCGTAGATGATATTAAAACTGACGAAGAGGGAGTGCCAACTATAAAAGAAGCTGAGGTAAATGCTCTTATGGATCTAGTTATTGCAAAGAACATTTTTGCATCAGCGAGTGGCAGCTTAACAGGCAAGAAAGATGCTAAATTAGTTACTACTGATACTAATGAAATTGAAGTAGCATAGTAAAATTATTACTTGAGGTGCTATAAATCATCACCTGAGGTGAAAAAGATTCCACTAAGGATTAACTTGGTGGAATCTTTTTTCATGTAAATCATAGTTATATAGATATTAGCCTGCCATAGTCATCAGAATTTTTATCATCGTGTGAGGATTAAAAATAAAGCGTTATAAAAGCTTAAAAATATATTTAAGAAACCTATAGAAAACAATTAGAAAAAGCATATATATTATCTATAGCGGTGAGGGAGGTAATGTACCATGTATGATACATTAGTTAAACTGGTTAATACAGTTGGCTTCCCTATAGGTGTGAGCATATATTTATTGGTTAGGTTTGAGAAGAAAATTGAGGATCTCAATAAATCTATATCTGATTTAACTATAGTTATATCCACCGTTATAGGAAAATACGAAAAATAAGGGTACCAGATTGGTATTCTTATTTTTTTATTTCTCCTACTCTAAAATTTCTCCCTGTTCATAACAAACTTTAAGATATTGTGGTGTCATATAATAGATTGCTATATTGTAATATAAATTTTTCAAAACTCCGCACAAAATTTCAGAGCAGCATATATATTTAGTGAAAGCAAAATAAAAGGAAGGAGTGATCAACATGGCAGTTGTATCTACAAAGGTAGCAAGCGCACTAAAACTCACTATGAAAGTGGGGGTTGATATTGATGGCAACGACAAATTCGCAACAAAAACACTAGGTAATTTAAAAGTTACTGCAGTGGATGAGGACATTTTTGCAATAGGAAAAGCTATATCTAATATTAAAACTTATCCATTATTTACACTAGACAGACAAGACCAATTTAGCTTAGTTATGGAATAGTTTTTCAACTCAAAATTTAGAGTTAAATTAAATAAAATAAAATTAAAAGGGGGAAAAGACATATGCATAAATTAGTTATGAGATTTTTAACATCTATAGAAGGTAAATATTTCACTTTAACCGTAGATGACATTAAAGCTGACGAAGAGGGAGTGCCAACTATAAAAGAAGCTGAGGTAAATGCTCTTATGGATCTAGTTATTGCAAAGAACATTTTTGCATCAGCGAGTGGTAGCTTAACGGGCAAGAAAGATGCTAAAGTAGTTACTACTGATACTAATGAAATTGAAGTAGCTTAGAAAGATAGTTTCTCGCACTAAACTGGTATCTATAGAACAGACACTTTGAAAAAAGTGCTTGATCTATAGGTGCTTTTTTGCATGTTTTAATATGAAGCTATTGTCCATAGGTTAGAGTTCCATACTATAAAAAAAACTTCAGTGAGAGTTTTTATTAATCGAATATCTAGCATATATCTTATAATATGCTAGATAAAAAAATCCCAAGCCTATTAAAGCACCTCCGAAGTCTATTAGAACATCGCTTACTGATGAGCCCCTACCTAAAACAAACATTTGATGGTATTCATCCGTTACTGCATAAAATAAACACGTAAACATTATACAAAATAAGGCATCCCATTCTTTAAGTCCAAATAAAAATAAAAAATTTGCAACAAACACTGCTAATATACCATACTCAATTGCATGTGCATTTTTTCTAATAAGTATATTTATTTTTTTATCTCTTGAACTTTTGGGTAACACACTGGGTTTCGCCTTAGTTAAATTATTTTTACCCTCTAAAGCATTCTTATTGTTTCTTATAGATTGAACAATCTCATAACTTCGCAAATTTGATAATGAACTAGGTTTAGAAGAATTATAAAATATTAATCCCATCCATAATAAGCATAATACAATACTTAGTTTTTTCAATATATCACCATCCAATCTTCCAATAAAATATATTATATCATATTTCTAATTTTAATATTTAATAGCTAGTGTGGTGAATTATTTGTTATCACTGATTACTTTATTTTAAATATTCACCAATTGCTTCTTGCCAAGTCCTAGTTATATCCCCAGTAGTTAGCTCCATCATATAATTTCTAAGCACTGAATATTCTGGTCTTTTTGCTGACCTTTTAAATTCATCGGTTAATTCGCAAAACAAAAATAAAAGGGATAATTTTTTAAATTATCCCTTTTATTGCGCCCATTTTAAAAACTAATTTCAGTGGGTTATCATCACTAATTTTTTCAAGTTCTATTTTTTCTACATCAATAGTTTTAAAGTTATCTATTAATATATCATTTTCTAACTCTGGTAATTTATATACATAGCTTTTATCTTTTCCACTATCACCTTTATAAGTATATATTGCTGCAGCCTAACTTTATGCTAATAGTTTTCCTTCTAAATAAGAATACTTTAAATATTCTGGAGCACTATAATATACTGATGAATTAAAATCTGAAATCTCATCACTAATAAATGATTGAAATACTGCGTATAGAACATCTACTGTATTCTCTTGTTCTAAACATACATCTATTATTAATCTTTGATATTCTTTGCCTATTGCTTGAAAACTTGGTACATTATATTTACATAACCCTACTGAATCAAAATCACCTTCTTGGATATTAAAATACTCTATTATCTCATCTGATACTTGCTCAAATGATAAACAATGATTAACATCAGCAAGTCCTAGCTGTCTATTTAACTCCTTTTTTCCAAGTATTTCTACAATAATTGATCTTCTGTTTTTCGTCTTTCTTCCTATAAATTCTATGAGTGAACAAAGATAAAATAAATTATTTTTTTGAGTATCATTCATTTATAATTTCACTCCTCTCAAATTTAAGACAGTCTAATGCTTTTAATGTATGAAAACTTATTTGATGAGTGGGATGTTTAAATTTTGCTAACTCCCAAAAAATATTTCTATTAATTTCTCCAGTTAAAAAATCATTTACATAATTCCAAACAGTATCATCTGCCATTGGCCCTTCTACTATATCATACTCATGTACTAATCCATTTCTACAAGTTGCAATAAAATCTAACCATTCATCAGTCATATTTTCAAATTTTAATATTTTCAACTCTTTATTTTCTGTGTAAGTATAATAATTAACTGTAGCATCTTCTCTATTTCTTTTAGTCCACTTTTTAGCTTGTTCAAAATTATTAGTGCAATAAAACCCCCACGAAAAATCTTTTGTATATCTACTTTTTCTTATCTCCGGGAATTCAACAACTTCTCCTGATGCATGATACAACATAAAATACTCACCCCTCTTTACATGTTATAGTACTCTCGGAAACTCTCAAGCCATTGCTAATTCTAGGTTCATTTTTATTCATATATCAACTTCACCCCAGAATTTCTTCGGGTTTTATATCTTTCGGGTAGCATAGATAGTCTAAGCTATCCCTAGTATTATCGATTTTTTTTAATTAAATAGTTTTAAATAAGACTTGACAGCAGTAAAAATTTCGCAAAATGAATTTTGTATATTATTACCATTTTTCATTTATAAGGAGTGATTTTTATGTTAACTGTTAAGGCCTCACATACTCAATATCAAAATTTTGTTGAAACATTTCTAGAAAAATTCTTTATTCAAAATAATCAAGAAATTACTTTGTTTGAGCGTAGTTCAATAATAACAAAAATCTGGTCTGCCGACCTAACCGGAATTGTCCCTCTAATACAAAGTGCTTATTCTAAATCCAATCAAGGGGCTCCGCCCAAAGATGCGGTAGCTTTACTCAGATCACTTATTATTATGGCTTATTGTAAAGAAACCAGCATATCATCTTGGATAAAGACATTACGTTCAGAACCGTTTTATGCAATTCTGTCAGGCTTTATCCCTGCTTGCTACTCGCCTTTTAAAGCCGAAGGCATAGTTGCTGATCAAATACCTGGCATAGGTACTTTTTATGATTTTATGGATAGGCTGATTCATAAGGATAAAATCCTATATAAATCCAAACTGCGTAAATTGAAACGTAAACCAAGTAAAAAACAAAAGAAAAACCAAAAGATGAATAACTCCAAATCTGGTGTAGTCGAACGTTTAGTTAAAAGAATCTTAAAATATGATAATTCTAAGCTTTCTGACAGAATAGAATCCAAAATGAACAACATACTTAAGGAATTATTTGTTATTCCTTCCTTATCAATGGGCATTTTGGGTGACCCTTCTAAACTAAATATTGCTGGTGATGGAACTTGTATGCCTACACAGGCTTCGCCTTATGGTAAAAAAGTTTGTGATTGCAAACTTAAACCAGGAGAGCATTGTGCTTGTTATCGAAAGTTTACCGATCCCAGTGCTAGCTGGGGTTGGGATAGCTTTAATGAACACTATTACTATGGTCAAACTTATCACGGGTTCACTGCCTGTGATAGTTTTTACAGCCTACCTATCCATATTAAATTTGTTAGTGCAGCACGGCATGATTCTGTTACCGGTGTTTATGCACTTAAAGAGATTGTAGATTTATACCCTGAAATTAAATTCTATTCCGTAGCCTTAGATTCTGCCTATGATGCTAATGCATTTTATCTTTTATGCATGCATTATGGAATAAATCCTATTATTGATTTAAATTCACGTTCTTTAAAACCTTCATCAGGCAGTGATTTTGTTGAACTTGACGATAAGGGCATTCCTCATGGGAAAATTTGTGGACATCAGCTTCGTAATTGGGGAATCGTCCGTAAGGAATTTAGGCATAAATGGTTATTCCCAGTTCAATGTGACCACTGTGAAAAATGTCCTATTAAAAGCAAGAAAATTTATTACACTAAAACATTAGATAATCCAAGATATTTTACTCCTATACTAAGAGGTTCAAAGCAATGGAAATCTCTTTATAAACGACGTTCAACTACTGAAAGGTGTTGGGATAGAATAAACAACGACTTCCATGCTGAAAAAGCGATTATCTATTCCGTTGGTCGCAGAATAACAAGAGTATTTCTTGGTGCATTTTGCTGTTTTATAGATGCTTGGGCTAATGAAAAAGAGGTAACAATTGCTGATATCTTCCCGGTTTTCAAGAAAATAGCTGCCTAATTTATAATCAGTTTTAACTCAATAACCAGCCTACGGCTTTTTTAAAATAGTGTATAAAAAAGCCTTTTTATCATGCCTACTATTAATTCAAGTATAGCATTTCATCCAAATAAATACTTTTATTCCTCAAATATGGGAATTGTTAATTATTGTTTTTCGAGTACACTCCATGTTAATTTCTTTATTTTAATTTTAATTACATACTACATATGATTATTTACTAGCTTCTTTTTTATTATATCATTTTTATAATTCCTATTCTATTAATTATAACCATTTAAATAATTAATAGAAGAAAATCTAAAGAATAGTAGATTATTAATATGGAGTTCACTTATATTTTCTAGCAACTTGTGGAATATATGCTTTGAATTTAATCTCACCTTTATTATTGGCCTACGTTTAATAATAGTGTTGATAATATGACAATTTTTAAGGGAAGCCAAAAATGGCTTCCCTTAATTCACATTTTAAGAATATTATTTATCTACCTTTCTAATTTTCGACGTTACACCAACTACTATATTTACAACAGTTGATATAAATTCGTATTAAAACACTGTTGTAGTACATTAATTATCTTAAAATATTAATTAAATCGTAAAAATAATATTTTCTATTTCTTGGTCTTTTATCTGAATAAATTATTTTTGCCTCCACTAGTTTTCTTAAATAACCATCCAAAGTTGTTGTAGGAATCTTTACATTACTACTTATTTTACTTTTTGTGAAAATAGGGAATTCAAATATAACATCTATAACCTCTCTCATTTTGCTACTATCAATTATTTCTATGCTTTTATTTATAGCTATACTATATAATTCATTTATTTTTTCTATTTTAGCCATTAATTTGTTTGATTCATTTATACATGCAGATAAAAAGAAGTCTATCCAGTCAGAATAAATTTTTCTTGCTACTGCAATATCTTTTTTATATTGCTCTTCATCGTCTTCTTTACCTATCACAATAACCCTAGTTGCATTTAAAAGATCATAATATTTAAACTTGTCTTTTTCTAAACTTTCACTAACAAATAAATTAGCACTACTTATGAATCCCTTATTGTATAAATATAAAGGAATTAGTATCCTTCCTATTCTACCATTACCGTCTAAAAAAGGGTGAATTGTCTCAAACTGTGAATGAATTAATGCTATTTTAATTAAATCGTTAGTTTCATCATCTTCATTTATAAATTTTTCTAAGTTACTCATGTAACTGTCTACAAGCTGTGGTTCTGGTGGAATATATGAAGCATTTTCTAGCGTGCACCCTTGTGTCCCTATATAATTTTGAACAGTTCTAAATTCTCCTGGAGTTTTACCTCCGCCTCTCACACCACCACCAAGTAATGTCCTGTGCAAATTTTTTATTAATCTACTACTTATAGGTAATCTTTCTAGACCATATACTCCTTCTTGTAGTGCAACATGATAATTTATTACTTCTTTAATATCATCCGTAACATTTTTTTCATCTGATCTATACTCTAACATATCATCCATAGTCGCTTGAGTACCTTCAATTTTAGAAGATTCTAAAGCTTCTTTTAATGAGAATAAATCCATTAAAAGAGCAGGTCTTATTTTTGAATTTTTCAATTTTTCATTATAAATAGCAATTTCTTTATTTGCTTTTATTACTTTATTAAATAATCTTTCCTTATCAATTAATTCTTCATTAGGTAGTGTGAATGGTACATATGGTTTTTCCATTGTTAACTCTCCTTATTTAAAACTATTTTACTAATATTATCGTTTCTATTACTATAAAGTATACCATTTAAAACGAAAAAATATACTAATTTGTTTTATTTCCTTTTTAACATAGTGATTATATTTTTTTAGTTGTAAGTACGTTCACAACTAAAAAAGGGCAACTAGGGTATATATTTATATTAACATATACCCTAGTTGCTCTAATTCTACTCTACTTTTTTAAGAACAACACTGTCATTATTCTTTTTTACATAATATAAAGTATCCTTTTTAATGGATTTACTCCCACCTTCAAAAATTTCTCCATAGGTTTTGTTAAACCCATCATTAGTTTTAAATATATACACGTAGCTATACTCATTTTTCAGTTTTTCTGCCCACTCTTTTGCACTTATGTCTTTAGTCCAAATATCACCTTTATAATATGGCATGCCAAGACTCCAACTGCCTACGCCCAAATTAGTTTTTATAGGTGTTATATTATATCTGCTAACCCAATAATCAAAACCATTAGTTGCAACAGAAATAAAATACAATTTATCAGTTTTAGGGTTTAATACCCCTTTTATCTTTGTTATAGGCGCATAAGGTCTACGTTCTTCTATTGTATTTTTTATATTGTAAGGGGCCAATATAGTATTACTTATAACTGGAGTTACATTTGTAATTAACAATAAAAACAATAACATGAAAATAGTACATGATTGCTTAAATTTAGAATCGTAATCTTTTTCTTTTAAACATATGATTACAACTAGAAAAATCAAGACAGCTAAAAGATAGGTACTTGTATACCTTGCATAGGATGCTAAATTAGTAGCTTCATACTCTGAATATGTAAACACATATAAAATTAGTAATGAGGCAGTGTATATAATACCTCCCATGAATACTGTTATAACTCCTAATGAATACCGACCTTTTTCCTCTTCATTACAAACAAAGGTTATTAGTATAGTAGAAATTGCTATAAGTATTACTACCCAACCCATTAATGATAATTTAAGTATATAGTTTGTTAAAAAAACCTCTGTAATTGCTTTGAAAAAATTATTTATTGTTACAAATTGGTAATGCAATGCATTTCCAGTAAATAAATCTTTAAGATTTTGTAGACCAACTTCGCTTGTATTCCAGGCTACATTCGTTTTTGTGATTTTAAGATACATAGCCCATGATTTTTTTGATATTTTGGCAGCAAATACAGGACATAAAATTAGAACTATTCTTTTTAAAGTATTAATCTTCGTACCCTGATTAATGTATAACTTTAACTCCTCTCTTTTTGCAAACAAGAGATCTACAGCAATTACTAAAATAGCTATAATCGCAAGTCCAAATCCCGGAGCTTTTGTGAGGGTTAATATAAATAAGGTCAAACTTATATTAAGAATTTTAAAAGTACTTAGTTTATTCCCATAATGGGTTATGAGTACATTTGCAAACATAACTCCGAGGATTGCATCCACCATTATATTAGTATAAAAATCCTGGAAGAATGCTAAAGGGAGTATTAACATGAAAACAAACCGAATAACTATCTTGCTAAAGTTTTTGTGTTTTACATTAATAAATATAGGCATCATTAATGAAAAATATAATATGTTCATAGCCCTATATAAGTTACCCTCTGTAAACTCTCCAGATAGTTTTACCCAGAAGTATTCAAATAATGCGGTTGCAGGAGGATACCCCCTAAATGTGGTGGTCGCCTCTGGATGATTACCAAGAGCATCAAATATATACATGTTTTTAACTACAGTTCCCCAATGTGAAAATTCATCCCAAGATGTTAGCATTCTTCCTCTTTGTGCCCACCATGCAATTACGAAGAATATCGTGAATATTACAAACCCCGGTGTTAAAACATTTTCTATGAAAATTTGCCTATTTCTATAAATATTATAACAACAAAAAATGATACTAATTAATCCAATTGCAACTACGGTGTATACACCGATTTTTAATAATCCTAGCATTGCAAATAAATATAAAATAATTATTATTATAAAAATCCACATTGAGAGAGTTTCTTCAATTTTTTTATTAAATTTTAAGGAAATCATAGCAGCTCCAGAGCATAATAACGCAAAGATGAGTATTAAATACATATTACAACTCCTCTGAAATGTTCATTTTCTTAAAAACCCATTCTTTTTGAATTTTATAACTTATAAGTGACAAGATACCGTCTATTATAACTTTTATAGCAACCTCAGAACGTTTGAAAACAAACCAAGTAGCCGATACACTTAGTCCTGACACTAACATAAGTGTTAAACATAACACATAATATCTAACTAACACCAATTTATCATAAGTTTTATGTTTAAATACTGCATTTTTATTTACATTATAATTAAATAACGAAGACATAATTCTGGAAACAATAGTCGATAATAAAATGAAATATTCTGGTGTTATATTATAAAATAGTTTTGTAAACATCGTAAATAAGCCAATGTCCAAAACAAAAGATAAAAATGATGATGACATAAATTTAAAGAAAACTCCGTAAATTTTTATTGAATCTTTTATTGGATTAAAATGGGACGATTTATTTTCTTCTATGTAAATAGTATCAATACATACTTCATCAATAGCAATATTTTTGCTCTTGCATTCAAGTAGCATGTTGGTTTCATACTCAAATCTTTCTCCATTAACACTCATTAAATCCAACGCAAAATCCGATGAAATAGCTCTTAACCCTGTTTGCGTATCACTTACTTTTATTCCAGCTATTAGACCAAACATCCTTCTAGTCATTATGTTTCCAAACCTGCTTCTGAAAGGAATATTTGATTTTGAAAAGTTTCTAGACCCTAATATTAATTTTTCTGGATTATCTATTAACCTCTGTGAAACTTTTATAATATCTTCAATGCCGTGCTGACCATCAGCGTCCGCGGTAACAATGCCAACGCAATCTTCACAATTGTTAAGAAAATAATTAAAACCTGTTTTAAGCGCTCTACCTTTTCCCATATTTTTTGCATGAACCAATATGTTACATTGTTTTTTAAGCCCTAATTCATTAAAAATTGGTTTATACTCCTCACTACTTCCATCATCCACTATGCTAATATTTGTAAAACCTGCCTTTGTAAGATTGTCTACTAAAGTTATTAGTTTAGTATCCGGATTAAAAGCCGGTATCAAAATCGAGATATTTTTTGATATATCTATTTTTTTACCATTCATTGTCGCACTCTCCTTATTAATACTTATATTTAAATTATATCCAAGTAATTTTTAAACAAACAAAAACTACCGAAATGTATTGTTATACATTTCGGTTGTTTTATTCTATTCATTTATGCTTTATCATTAAAAATATGTCTTTAATATCAGCATTAAATAAAATGTATTCTGTAATCATCATACTGATAATAAACATAAACGCTTTGATTAATGATGGAATAGGAATTATCCTAACAATTTGATAACAACACAAATATACTATAAAATGTATTATCTCATTTTTGTGTATTCCAAGTCCCTTAAAGTCAAATGAAGAATATACATACCATACAACTAAAGTAACAAGTGTAGCATATGCAATCATTACGGGATCCTTTAATACATATGTCGCAAATGCATTTAATATAAATGCTAATGCTACCATTTTAGAGGCTACAATTAAATACTCCTTGCCCCTTTTTCCTACTTTATAAAGATTTGCATATAAAACATTTGTTAAAGTAATAAATGGTATCCCTATTATTAATATTCCTAGCACTTCTAAGGATGGTATATATTCTTTTAGGAAGTTCTTTACTATAAACTCCAGCACAAAATAACCAGCAGGTGCAAAACTACATATTAATATAATGTATTTTTTAACATTTGAGACGACTTTTGCGTCATCCTTATTTCTTGCTAAATAAGGATAAAATAGAACTGTTATTGCATTTATTAATACTATAAATAAACTTAGCATTGATACCGCAAAAGAATAAAATGCGAAATCATTGTCTGTAAATTTTATTTTAACAAACCATCTATCCAAAGTAACAAATAGAAGACTTATAACGTTTGCTATCATTATAGTAAAACCCATACTTGTTATGGATTTTATTTCTGAGCGCTTTATTTTTTCTGATTTTTTTGTTGATATAATAATTAACGTTCCAGTAACTATTGCTAAAACCATATTTCCAACAACTTGAATCTGCATATATAAAATTGGCGATTTTATAATTAATATAACTGCAAGAATAGATGCTAAATTCACTATATTTTGCACTATTCTTATTACTACATATTTGTTGAACTCACCTGTCGCTCTATATAATAGAGAAACAAATAACACAATCTGAAACGGTAATATATAAAATACAAAGTACCTAAACGCCATATCTTTTATAAAAAATATTGAAACTATAAATAAAATAGCTACTGCGGCTATTACAATCTTTAGCATAACATAGAAATAGCCTTTTATTTTTTCTTTTTTTATGTCTGTTATATCTTTACCACCCAATATTAAATACATTCCATCTGAGAATCCAAAATGGAGCATTCCTGCATATGTGATATATAACGTAAATGTTTTTAGATAACCATAGGATTGTATATCAAGAACCTTTGGTATCAGTAATCCATTCAATATACCAATCAATATCCCAAAGCACTCTACAAATATTACTCTTAATGATTTTTTTATATTCATTTAATTTCCTCTAATTTCATTTGATTTATATTGCTTTAAAATTTAAAATTCATAATGTGTTTTCCAAGTGCCCTATTTTCTGATTCTGCTTCGAATACTCTATAATAATCTTTAATTCCATAGATAGGTGCTACCTCTAAAATCAATTTTGAAATATCCGATCTAAAGTCAGGTTTTTTAAGTAACTCTGCTGCAAATTTAAAATCTTCTACATTGCTTCTTGTAATTCCATAAAACGCCAATCCTTTTTCTAATATCTTTCGGGTATTAATTTTTATGGGATTTTCTGATACACCTGTTAATACCATTTTGGATCCTGGAAGTATTGAGTTAATAATCTCATCAACTCCACTCTCAGACGCAGCGCCACCTATACATTCAAATGCAACATTAATTTTGCTTTTCTTAATATTTGAATCATTTGAAAGGTAAGTTTGTACACCAACAAATTTATCTAATTTTTCTTTGTTATGGCCTATCACTATAATGGGACCATTGTGTATCTGCTTTAATACGCTACATATTATATACCCAAGGATGCCATCACCCCAAACAGCTATAACGTCATCCGGTTTTAATACTATTCTACGAATTGCTGTATTTGCCACAGAAATTAGTTCTGAGAACACAGCAATATTCGAATCAATATTATCCTCTATCTTTACAAGATTTCCTGCGGGATATGCAATATAATCCTTAGAAAATCCATTGTAACTACTTGAGGCAAATAATGCTTTAGGGCAGTAGTTTTCTCCTAATCTTTTATCACTAGATAAAGCAATATCAAAATCATCTTGTTTATCTTTTGGAATCATTATATTTGGAACTAGTGCAACTTTATCTCCCTTATTAAAGGAGTTTGTAGGATCTTTCACTACAGTACCTACAGCTTCATGAATCAAATTTATTGGATATTTTAAGTTAAGTGTTCGCTCATCACGGCTGCCAAGGTAATACCTTAAATCAGCTTTACATATAGCTGCTGTTTCAATCTTTACCACTACATGTCCTGTACACACTTCTAAATCCTCTATATAAATTTCAAATCTCTTAGATTGAACTATTTTAAATCCTCGCGTTAACATTATATTCTCTCCAGTTTACTCATTTTAATTATGGACTTTAATAAAAGTAAATCTTCCATTGTAGTAATCTTAAAATTGAGTTTATCTCCATTTACTAGATGAACTTTTTCCCCATAATTTAATACTACCCTACAGTCATCAGTAGAGTCTTGAAGTTTCGATTTCGCCGCACTTTTATGAGCATCCATTATAGTTGAGTATTTAAAACTTTGAGGAGTTTGACCTAGATATAACTCTTTTCTCACTGGAATAGACGATATAGTACTGTCGTCACTACTTTGAATTATAGTATCAGTGGCAGGGATAACAGTGTCTACGGCGCCGTATTCTTTAGCCCCTTCAATATTATCACCTATTATTCTATGAGAAATTAGTGGCCTTGCAGCATCATGAATAACTACAATATCATCAGATGTTACATCTTCTTCAATTGCCTTAAGCCCTGCTAAAACGGATTCCTGCCTTGTTTCTCCACCATCCACTATCCATTTCACTTTATTAAGTTCGAACTTTCTAGTCCATATCTTTATATCCTCATGCCATTCCTTAAGGCAAACAACAGCTATTGCATCTATTTGTTCATGTATATCAAATGCTTCGATTGTATGCACAACTATTGGTTTACCATATATATCAATAAACTGCTTAGGTTGATCAACTATACCCATTCTAGTACCTTTTCCACCGGCAAGTATAATAGCAATATTCATAATATCTACCTCCTATTTTTTATCTACAAGATCTAATATTAAACTCCACACTCTTTTGCAGCTATTTCCATCCAAGTAATGATAGAAGTTCTTTTGAGCAGCTTCTCTAATAGCTATATATTCATCCTTTTTGCTCGTATCTTTTATGTAACTCATTAAATTATCAATGCATTTTAATTTAGGACCAGGAGTATCTATATAGCTAGTAAAATCTATAGCAAGTCCTCGTTTTTCTTCATACTGATCTATATCGTATGGCATAAAACAAATTGGTCTATCAAGTACTAAGTAATCCACATAAATTGAGCTATAATCAGTAAGTAGCATGTCAGACACTGCCAGGATACTTTGAGTGGACATTTCTTCATCAAAATCCATTGTTAAAATGTTACTCATATTATCAAATACTTTATCATCTATTAGCCTCTCTAAATAGTGAGGACGATAAATCATTTTCCAATTCTGCTGTCCCATAAACTCATCAAACTTTATCCAGTCCTCTTCAGTAAATGGGAAAGCTTTTTCTATTTCGTAACCTCTCCAAGTTGGACAAAATAATAGAATTTTCTTTCCGAAAGTATTATGTTTTGAATCGAACTTTTCCCTACATCCAGAGATGTATTCTTTATCAAACAACATATCATTTCTTGGTAATCCAAGTGGCATATAGTTTGGAAGAGGACACTTATCAAGTTCTGTAGATCTTAAAAAATACGTGCTATCTCTTTCAGATAGTGTTACAACATTTTTTATTTTAGTTCTAATACCCTTATAGATATCCATTGTTTTTTTAATATCAAGCTCACTATTTCCTGGAGTATTTTTAGTGCCATACCCGTGACTCATAAAAACACCATTTTTAGTTTTTGAAAAAACGCTAGTTGTATAATCAGAAACAACAGCAGAATAATTTTTAAGCATCTGACTTGCTCTTATAATATAGTGTAAGATTTTAATATTTTTATACTTATAAAAACTGCTATATTCCACTACAATGTCAGATCTATTTTGTTTTATGTTTTTTTCATAATAATTGAGTAAAGCTTTTATATTATCTTCAGTTTGAGATGTTAATAATATTCTCTTTTTCAAAGTTTTTCTCCCACCTTAATTATCACCTACGAAGCTATTTATCTTCTGCGAAGCTATTCCCCATAGGTTCTGTATTTAAATGTTACCAGTTTTGCTTTCTTTGTAGTGGTGATCTGCCACTGATGCAATTCCAAGGCAAAACCACATAATATATGTCGCTTGGAAATTTAAAAGTATAAATGATTGTATCAAACTTATAAATGCTGCTGACACAATAGGAAGAACGCAACAAATTCTGAATTGCATTGGAATATTTTTTAATTTAATTACTACATAAAAACAAGCAGAAAATAAACCTGCAAGGTATAATATTAACCCTACTAGTCCCCATCCCATCCAAGTTTCAAGTATGAAATTATGGGCAGGTCGTGGTGCTTTGTTTGCATTGGCTATTTGCTCCTGCATAGGTGTTAATTCTTTTTTCGGTTCTATCTTTTCCGTAGATGTTTTCTCTTTTATAGGTGGTTGCTCCGCAGTTGGTGTTTGTACTTGAGTTTTAGTGGGTATTTCCTTATATGCTACTGCAAATGTACCAGCTCCCAAAACAGGATTCTTTTTTATTGAAGTCCATGCTTTTGCCCAGAATATCCCACGTATTTTATCACTAGCTTCAGTAGTTGCTACACTATCCTCTTCTGCATCTTCAGGTTTTGGTTGTGCAAGGCCTGGAATTCTAGTAACAATAACAGAAAATGATCTATATACATTACTTTTCGATTTCATAAAATTTAGTGATGTAGCAATTATTGTAACAACAATACATGCCATAGTAAATAATATAACTTTTTTAAGTGAACACCATTTAAATCCAAATACTAATAAAAAGGATACTGTAAGTACGCCCCCCATCATTACCCATCCTGAGCGACCCCCGGAAAGGAATGCAAAAACCATACTTATTCCCATATTTGTATATGCAATTGGTGCAATCCATGATGGTAATCTTTTTTCCTTGCTTTCTTTTATTGCCCATACTGTAAAAGAAATAAACATGATACATATATACATATATATATTGATATTATCTAAAAACTTCAATTTTCGAATATCTGAAAATCTAAAACAATCGATTAACTCTCTTATATTTAATGCAGAATAAAGAACTATTATTCCACTTAAAAGCTGGTTTACTTTTGGTTTGTATTCATCAATTAGAAAAAATATAGATGAGCCAAGTATTAATGATCTTATTGGCCATATTGTATCCTTGAATGGTAAATGTAGTATAGTTCGCGCACCAAATAGTATAATGAAATATATACCAAATCCAAACAATATCCTAAATACTTTTTTTGATAATACAGGGAAAATATAATTACGCTTATATAACCCACGATAAATAAACAAGTAAAGAAAAAATCCTATTGCGATTATTTCTGATAAGGCAATGCTCACAGGCCCCATGGGAAATAATACTATAGTTCCTACTATTAATAGGCAGACAAGTTCGATAACCCAAAAACGTTTGTTAAATGATAAAAAAAAGCTCATACTTTCTTCTCCTTTATTACTTTAAGATAATATTTTCTATTCTACCTACAAATGCTTTTCTATTATACTCAGCTAAACATTCATAATAATTTTTCTTAGAATATTTAATATAGTTTTCATTACATTTCTTCATAGCTTCACATATTGAATCTGGATCTTTTTTATTGCATTCTGCTCCATTTTCTCCATCCTTAAATATATCTATTATCCCACCTTGAGTTGTGGTGATAATAGCGAGCCCATTCCCCATTGCTTCTAAAATGGAAATTGGTTGACCTTCATTTGGATAATATGTAGGAAGACAGAATACATGATTATCTTTAAGTAGAGCTGATTTTTTATCACCTTTAACAACCCCATGATATGTAACGTGCCCCCCAAGTTCTTTACTCATTTCATTAACAGTATTAACTATTTCTGCTTCTATGTTACCTGCTAAATTTAAATGAAATTTGAAATTTTCTTTTTTAAGTTTTATGCAAGCCTTCAGTAAATCTAAAATACCTTTGCTCTGCATTAGGTTACTTAAATATAATATTTTTAATTCTTCCATTTTACAATTATTATTCAGTTGTTGATTTTTTTGTAATTTTTGCGCAAATTCTTTCTCTGTCAGCATATATTCGTCCTGAACGCCATTCTCACAAACAAAAACTTTATTTTTTTCAAGTATTCCATCGAACATTGATCTTAATGACTCACCTAGAACTATAACACCATCTGTTTTATTAAAATAAGATGTTAATGCTTTTTGCTTTTTTGCATCTACTGAGTCATACATAACGCGGACAAATCCACCATGAAACTCAATATAACATTTGGTTTTTTTGAAATTAGCCACGTTTATAAATGGAGTATACTTCAAAAATCCCAAATAACTTTGTGCAGGCGTAATATACACTACATCAAATTTCTGAAATAATATCTTGTAGCATCCAATAGCTATTGGCCTAACACTATTTAATATTTTTTTAATACTAAATTTACCTTGTGCCTTTAAACTTGTAAAAGTTCTTTCTGCATTACTATCTATAAATTCAACTTCATGGCCATTTTCTAATAAGCCAGCTAAAAGCATTTGATTAGACACAGACATACCTGTTATAGGGTCTGGAAATGGTCCTATCATTAAAATTTTCTTCTTTTTTTCTGGACTCATTATTACTTCCTCCATATAAACTTGTTTATGGCGCTTGTATACCCTTGAATAATATTAACAACCTTTATACCAACATTTATATCTGTATAATCATGAGCTTTCACAGTTCTTTCTCCTAATGATTTTTGCATAGTTATCATTTCTATAGCTTGAGTTATGCTATCAGAAGTTATTCCACCAAGTATTACTGAACCTTTGTCAATTGCTTCTGGTCTTTCAGTACTTGTTCTTATTGATACTCCTGGAAATTCCATAATGTTCGTTTCCTCCGCAAGTGATCCACTATCAGATAAAACGCAGAATGAATCTTTTTGAAGTTTATTGTAATCATAAAAACCGAATGGCTTTAATTGTTTTATATTTTTATGAAATACTATTCCTTTTTCTTCAATTCTTTTCCAGCTTCTTGGGTGTGTTGAATATATAACTGGCATATCATAAGTTTCTGCTATTGCATTTAACGCATCTGTTATACTCTTAAAGTTTTCTTCATTATCTATGTTTTCTTCTCGATGAGCACTTACCAAAATATATTTACCTTTTTTGAGGCCTAATGTTCCGAGCACGGGACTTTCATCAATTTTGTCCATATATCTATGGAAAACTTCTGGAAGTGGTGATCCAGTAACAAAAGTATATTCCTTTCTCATTCCTTCTGATAACAAATATCTTCTCGCATGCTCTGTATATGCCATATTAACATCACTTGTAACATCAACTATTTTTCTATTTATTTCTTCAGGTACATTTTGATCAAAACATCTGTTTCCTGCTTCCATATGGAATACAGGGATTTTTAATCTTTTAGCAGCAATAACACTAAGGCAACTGTTTGTATCCCCAAGTATTACTAATGCATCTGGTTTTTCCTTAACTAATATTTTATAACTCTCAGCTATTATGTTACCCATAGTTTCTCCAAGATCACTTCCTACAACTCCTAAAAAGTAATTTGGTTCTCTAAGCTCTAGCTCTTTAAAGAAAACATCATTAAGTGTATAATCCCAATTTTGACCTGTATGTACAAGAATATGATCAAAATATCTGTCACAAGCTTTTATAACTTCTGATAGTCTTATTATTTCAGGTCTTGTTCCTAGTATTGTCATTACCTTAAGTTTTTTCATAAGTTCTATACCTCCAAGTGAAATGTGTCTGGTTTTTTTGGATCAAAGCATTCATTAACCCACATTATTGTCACTAAATCGTTCTCACCAATATTTACAATAGAGTGAGTGTATCCTGTAGGAATATCTACTACTTCTAGTTTATCTGCATTAACTTTATATTCAATTATTTTATCTGTTCCTATTTTTCTAAATCTAATAACTCCTTCACCACTAACCACCATAAACTTTTCGTTTTTAGTATGATGCCAATGATCACCCTTTGTTATTCCAGGTTTGGATACATTTACAGAAACTTGTCCATTTTCAGCTGTTCTAATAAATTCCGTAAAAGATCCTCTGTTATCTTTATTCATTTTTAAGTCATAAGAAAATTTATCTTCTGGTAAAAAGCTTAAGTAAGTACTATAAAGCTTTTTAGTAAGTTCATCACCCATATTTGGCACACTTAAGTCAGATCTGCTTTCCTTAAAACTTCTTATCTTTTGTGCAAGGTCCCCTAGTTTAATATTATGCACAATAGGTACATAACAATATTCGTCTTTTTTGATTTCCATGTTTTCTAATGCTCTAATAAATTCATCTAATACATCATCTATATAACATAAATCTAAATCAGCATCTGAATTTGATATCTGTATTTCTATGCCTCTTGCAATATTATAACAGAAGGTAGCTACTACAGTATTATAATTAGGTCTACTCCATTTACCAAATAAATTTGGCAATCTATAAACCAGTACCTTTGCCCCAGTTTCTTTATTGTAAGCAAATAATAAATCTTCGCCTGCCTTTTTGCTGATGCCATAAGGATTTTCTTTTTCTGCTTGCACAGAAGATGTTATAAGCACCGGTGCTTTATTATTATTTTTTTTAAGAAGATCAAGAAGCAATGATGTAAAACCAAAATTACCTTCCATAAATTCACTTTCATCTTTTGGACGATTAACTCCAGCAAGATGAAAAACAAATTCACATTCTTTAGTGTATTTTTCAAGAAGTGATTCTTCAGTTCCTAAATCATATTCAAATATATCTGTATAACCTTTGTTTTTAAGTTCTGCTATAATGTTTTTTCCTACAAATCCTTTTGCGCCAGTAACAAGTATTTTCATATTTACCTCACATTTCGTCTGTTTTATTTAAACAATTCCACAATACTAAGTATTAATACCTAATATTGTGGACTTCACTAATTTAAGAATTGGTTTTTAATTCTTCTTGTATATAATCAAGTTTAAGTAACTTTTCTTTTATCTGCTTTACATTAAGAATTCCAGTGTTTTGAGAGTTATATTCTTGTTCTGTGGATAGTTTTATATCGCCTTCAACAAAATATTTATCGTAGTTAAGATCTCTTTTATCTGCTGGAACTCTGAAAAATCCCCCCATGTCCTGAGCAACTACAAACTCTTCTTTTGTAAGAAGTGTTTCGTATAGCTTTTCTCCATGACGAGTACCTATAATTTTAACTTCATTTTTCGAATTGAATAATTCACTCACTGCTTGTGCTAAATCTCGTATTGTTGATGAATCAGACTTTTGAACCATTATGTCGCCTGCCTTGGCATTTTCGAATGCAAATATTACAAGTTCCACAGCCTCATCGAGGCTCATAAGGAACCTAGTCATATTAGGATCTGTTACAGTTAAACATTCTCCATTCTTTATCTGTTCAATAAATAGCGGAATTACTGATCCTCTTGATGCCATAACATTTCCATATCTAGTACCACAAATAAGTGTCCTATCCGGAGATACTGTTCTAGCTTTAGCCACAAATACTTTTTCCATCATAGCTTTTGAAATACCCATAGCATTTATTGGATATGCTGCTTTGTCAGTGGAAAGACATATTACTTTTTTTACTCCATACTCAATTGCTGCTGTAAGCACATTATCTGTTCCTATTACATTAGTTTTTACCGCTTCAAGAGGGAAAAACTCACAAGATGGAACTTGCTTTAAAGCAGCTGCGTGGAATATATAATCTACTCCATGCATAGCATTTTTTACAGAGGCTATGTCCCGTACATCACCTATGTAGAATTTAATTTTATCATTTTTATATAATTTTCTCATATCATCTTGTTTCTTTTCGTCCCTTGAGAATATACGAATTTCTGCTATATCTGTATCAAGAAATCTTTTCATTACAGCGTTCCCAAAAGAACCTGTTCCCCCTGTAATTAATAATGTTTTACCTTTAAACATGATATATCTCCTCCAATAATAAATTTTTTATAAAATATTTATCTATCCTATTTAACAATTCTTGCTTGTTAAAATTATTATCATAGTAATTTCTTGCATTTATCCCGAGCTTTGTTAATTGCTCTTGTGATTCATTAGATAACTCTATTATCATATCTGAGAGTATCTGCGCATCGGAAGCAAGGCCACAAACACCTGAATTTGATTCTTTTATTATTTTATCAGTCTCACCATTGGCTGACGCGATAATCGGTATACCACAAGCCATATATGACTGTAGTTTAGCCGGAATAGTCATTGAAAACAGTGGACCACCTGTTAAGCACAGGAAAGCGGCGTCACTTGCTGCCATAAATCGTGGAATCCGGGGTCCAGGTTGTTTTGGAATGAAATTAAACATGTCGTCCAACTCACCTTTACGTACAAGCTGCATTAATTCTTCTTTATATCTGCCATCTCCAATAATGTTAAACCGGATTTTTTTATTTATATTTTTCTCTTTTATAAGTGTTGCAGCTTTTGGCAATATATCTAGCCCTTGTGCATTGCCAATATTACCAGCAAAAGTTATATTAAATGCATCATCATTTGGAATTTCTTCAATGCTTGCTTTCTCAAGTGGCACATAAAAATCTTCTGCATATTGTGGCCAGTACTCTATCTTATCTAGTGCAACGCCACGATTGTGTATTGACTTCACAAAACTATTTGATGTGGTGAAAATATGAGTACAGCCGGAATATATATGGTCAACCATCTTACCTATAGCCCCAATAATATATTTGTTAGTTATACCTGTAATTATTTCAACATTTTCAGGCCAAAGATCTTGAACATACAAGTAACATGGTATCTTTCTTTTTTTAGCATACCATACACCAGGTAAAGCTTGTGTCATGGGTGATACTTCAAATATAAATACATAATCAGCTTTTATTTTTGTGAACATCTTCCAAAAGAATCCGGATACAACAAAGGACAAATAGTTTAACGCAAGCATTACTGAGCTCTTTCCTCTGGGTATTAGTGGTATCCTAATTATCTCAATACCATTATACATTTCTTTTCGCTTCTTAAACAGTCCATACCCCTCATAATATTCACCTTTGGGATAATTAGGTATTCCAGTTATAACTGTTACTTTATATCCCCTTTTAACCCATTCTGTGCAAATATCATTTATACGAAATTGTTCAGGGTAAAAATATTGCGCTATAACTAAAATGTGTTTTTTCATCTCATTATCCCCCTTCTTTAGTATTTCTATTTTTCCACAACTTATTTTTTTGTATCAACCGATTCTGTTGTGGTAACCGTTTCTGTTACCCCAACTGCCTCTGTTGTGGTAACTGTTTCTGTTACAATAATCGATGATTTCAAATCTCTAATTCTATAATTCTCTTTATAATCAGACATGCTCTTCTCATAAACCAAACTGCCAAATACCTTACTAAATGTTTGGATTTTTAAACCCATAAGACGTAATAAGGGGTTGAATACTTTAGTTAACCTAATTCGCGTGCCATGAGATTCTGCAATAAGCTTCACCATCTCTGAAGTCTTAACGTACTCACTATTTTGTGGAAAGAATATTCCGCTCTCTTCATTTACAATCATCAACCTAATAAACTCACATAAATTATCTATATGAAGCATACTTCGCTTATTGTCAATATCAGGGAAAACAGGCAGTTTCTGAGCAAGTTTTGCTAATTTCGGGTAATTCCCTTTAGACCCTTTCCCATAAATCATAGGTGGTCTAAGAATAACAATTTTAAAATCATCACTCTCTAAAGGTTTTATTCCTTTTTCTGCTTGGATTTTACTGTCTCCATAAAAATTACTGGAAATTAGATCAGTGTTTTTATCTATGATTCTTTCCCCGTTAACATTGCTACTATCACCATAAACAATAATGCTACTCATAAAAATAAACTGCTTAACGCCAGCTTTCTTTGCTTTCTTAGCAGTCTCTACGGTAAGATCACGATTGACTTTATAATATAACTCTTCCATTTTAGGGTCTGATGAGACGTGCGCTATACCTGCAACGTGAAAGATTACATCATACTGCGTAAAATCTTTTTCTTTCCATGAATCGTCCTTCATATCCAATGTGTCTGTAGAATATTCATCAGAGTATTTCTCTAGGTATTTCTCAATGGATGTACCAATATAGCTATTAGATCCTGTTATAAGTATTTTTTTCATCTCAACATCATCTCCTTCTTAGCAGAAAGCTTCATATGTCTCAGCTTACCATTATCGCTAATTTAAAATAGCCCTAATTTAAACTGTTAAATCATCTCCTGCGGAGCTGCATTAACGACTTCAGAAGGAGAGTTATACTTCCACTGAAGTTTTCTATTTGTTAGGGCAAGCAACTCCTACTTATAGTAGGTTCTACCCCTTATAGAAGTGGTAGACTTTCCTTCTGGAATGTCGTTAAGTCTTAAGCTCTACTTTTTTTTTGCCCATCATCGCGGACACCCTCTGCTTTTAAAACTTTGGATACCGTTTTAAATAATATTTTCACATTAAGTGATAATGATTTATTGTTTAAATAATATACGTCATGTGCTGTTTTTTCAGAATCATCATTCTCATCTCGTCCATTAATTTGAGCCCATCCAGTAACTCCTGGAAGTAGTTTATGAACTCCTGCCTTTGTTCTCATTTCCTTAAGCTCAAGCTGATTATATAAAGCAGGTCTTGGTCCCACAAAAGTCATATCCCCAATAAGTGTATTAATTAATTGTGGAAGTTCATCAATACTAGTTTTTCTTAGGATTTTACCAATGCACGTTATATAACTTTTTGAATTATCAAGTTTATCAGTTGCTACATTAGGAGTTCCAATTTTCATTGTCCTAAACTTGTACAATTTGAATAATTCATTATTTTTGCCTATTCTCATCTGGGTAAAAAATATTGGCCCTTTTGAATTAAGCTTTATAATTATTCCTATAATTAAAAATAGCGGTGATAACAACACTATTATAAGTATACTAATTATAACATCCAGAAATCTCTCCATATTATGCCCCCTGTTTTTTTAAAATTACCCTATTTTTTGATTACTCTTCTACAGTGGTGTCTTCACTTTCTGCAGTACCTCTATTATATGTCGGAACTATTTCTTCTATTTTTGAGATTAATAATGTTACATCATCTTTCTCGATAATAGCCTTAAGTTCTCCCATTCTATCTTTCATAACATCCAAATCACTAAACGTTGGTTTACCAATAAAAATCTTTTCATGTTTAGTATTAATAAGTCCCTCTTCACTCATTAATAGTTCTTCATAAAGCTTTTCTCCCGGCCTAAGCCCCGTAATTTCTATCTTAATGTCTTTGTTTGGCTCAAATCCTGAAAGCCTTATTAAATCCCACGCTAAATCATATATCTTAACAGGTTGCCCCATATCAAGCACAAAAACTTCTCCGCCTTTTGCGTATGCTCCCGATTGAAGTACCAATTGTGCTGCTTCGGGTATTGTCATAAAGAACCTAGTTATATATTTATTAGTAAGTGTAACTGGACCACCATGAGCTATTTGGTTTTTAAATAGGGGTATAACGGACCCGTTACTTCCTAATACATTCCCAAATCTAACTGCCACAAAGTGTGTTTTACTTATTTTGTCCATAGATTGTATAATCATTTCACACATTCTCTTAGTAGCACCCATGACATTGGTTGGGTTTACCGCTTTATCTGTGGATATCATCACGAATTTTTCTACATTAAATTTATTCGCGCACTCTGCCATATTAAATGTTCCAAACACATTGTTTTTTATAGCTTCCATAGGACTTTCTTCCATTAGTGGAACATGCTTATGTGCAGCTGCATGGAAAACTATATTGGGTAAATACTTTTCAAATACATTCTCAAGTCTTTGTTTATCCCTAACAGATCCTATTAATACTATTAAATCTAATTTCGGATATTTATACTGAAGTTCCATTTGAAGATCATAAGCATTATTTTCATATATATCAAAAATAATTAATTTCTTAGGTTCAAATTTTATAATTTGACGACATAATTCAGAACCAATAGATCCACCGCCGCCTGTTACTAGTATGGTTTTATCGCGAATAAAACTTGCAATGCCTTCCATATCAAGATCTACTGCTTTACGACCCAGTAAGTCCTCAATCTCTACTTTTCTAATTTGACTTAAGGAAACTTTCCCGTCTATTATGTCATACATTCCTGGAATAATTTCTATCTTGCAGCTTGTTTTTTTGCATATTTCGAGTATTTGTTTTTTATCTTCATCTTTTATGGTAGGAATAGCTATAAGTATGGTTTCTATATCCTTATCTTTTGCTATAGTAGGTATGCCTTCTCTACTTCCAAGAACCTTCACTCCCATAATAGTGTTTCCTTTTTTGTAATCTTCATCATCAATTACAGCTACCGGTACATATTTACTTTGGTTACTGCTCTTCATTTCTTTTATAACCATAGCTGCAGCTGCTCCAGCACCAACTATCATTACTCTCTTTCGAGCACCTTTACTAACATTACAATTTACAATGTTTCCGAATCTATCAAAGATTCTAAAGGACATCCTAAGTCCAACTATAAAAATAATGCTAAAAGCGCAAGATACTATGCTTACCCCATAGGCATAATTATGTCCAATAATTCTAATGAAAATTGTAGTAGCAATGTTCCCAGTAAGACACGCACCTATAACCATCATGAATTCATCTATACTTGCATAAGTCCAAAGGCTTTCATAAAGCTTAAAGACAAAAAAGCAAGCTATGTAGATAACTGTCACAATTAACGCTATTTCTTTAAAGTCACTTGAATAGAACTTGAAATTTTTATAATTATATCTAAAAAAGATAGCTAATATATATGCTAAGTTTATTAGTACTGCATCGCTTAGTATCAATATTGGTTTTTTCCATTTTCCTAGAGTTTTCATATAATGCACCTCTTTATTTTATATATAATAAAATATTATTGTTTTTTCTAATGTTATCAAAAATGTATTAATTACAATTTAATACACTTTTTTTCAGTTTCACTGCAGTATTAAGTATACCATAATACCTTTAAATAAGTGTTAATATTTTATGAAACTTGAAATTTCACAATGCAAAGCTATTTTTTAGATCTTATATGCTATCCATTATATCATTATATCATTAAATGCTAGCCAATTTCACATAATAACTCTAGTCAAATTATCTCCCATGGAGCTAGTTATCTCCTATGGACCTGAAATGTCGCTAATACTTTTTACACCTAGGTTTTTGTTTGCCTTCTCGCTCGAAGGCTAACAAAGCATTAACCTCTCCCCCTAGTAGTATTATTATGGAAATTATATAAAGCCAAAGCATAAGCACTATTACTGCTCCTATTCCACCATACAGACCAGAATAGTTGTTAAAATTATTAACATAATACGCAAAACCTAATGAAGATATTAACCATCCTAAAGTACTAACAATAGCTCCAGGTATTACCTCTATCCATGTTAATCTTCTACAAGGAGTATAATGATATAATGCTGCAAATGTAACTGACATCCCACCTAAAGATACTAGGTATCTTATAATATCCCAATCTAATATAAACTTACTAGATAAATTTAAACGCGTCGCAATAACCCCACCTATCATTTGTCCAAAAACTACTAGGGCTACTCCCACAATAATAGCTACTACAAGTCCTAGCATAAATAATATAGATATAGCTAAGGTTTTCCAAAAAGGTCTTGTCTCTTCCTCATCATAGGCTTTATTTAATCCCTTTATTATAGCTCTAAAACCACTGGATCCTGACCACATTATACCTATTATACTTATGGATAGTAAATTCACATTTCTTGAATCCAGCACCTCTATAACTGTAGTGTAAATTAAATCAAAAGCACTCTTGGGCATTATTTGATGTAGATATATCAGCACATCTTTACTTTCTAGATTACTATAACTTAACATGCTAATTAGTAGCAATAAAAAAGGAAAAAAAGACAACAATAAATCATAAGCCAGCTGAGCTGCCAATGCAGTAATATCATCATCTATAACTCTACATACAAGTTGTTTTAAATTATTTAACATAAAGTAACCACCTTTTCGTTACAATTTATATACTGTTTTCAGTTCAACTGCAAAACACGCAGGAGAAATTCAATGCTTCCGCATTTTATTCTTACTCTGATATAATATGTATTATATGAAGATATTATTAATAAGGAGTCGATACTATGAAATTAGCACTAGCTCAATTGGATATTGTTTGGGAAGATAAAACTAAGAATAAAGAAACCGCAATACAATTTATAAAGCATGCAACTACTGAAAATGTGGATATTATTTTTTTCCCTGAAATGACTTTAACAGGCTTTTCTGTGAACACTTCTTTAATAGGAGAAGATAATAATGAAACCGTAGAATTTTTCAAGGAAATGAGTTCTAAATTTAATATTTTTATAGGCTTTGGGTATGTAGAAGGAAGAACAAACAGTAAAAACAAATACTCTGTAGTGGCGCCTCCGGTAGTACATGGAGGCGTGCCACGAGTAATGCATCGAGACGTGCCCCAAGACAAGACTCTTGTGACTTACACTAAAATTCATCCTTTTTCCTTTGGATGCGAAACTGAATTTTACCAAAGTGGAAATAAAATCAACTACTTCAATGCTTTTAACTTTACTATCGTCCCTTTCATCTGCTACGATTTACGTTTTCCAGAAATATTTCAGATAGCATCTAAGACTGCTACCTTAATAACCATTGCAGCTAATTGGCCTATAGATCGACGTGATCACTGGATTACCTTACTCAAAGCAAGGGCCATAGAAAATCAGTGTTATATAGCAGGTATAAACCGAATAGGTGAAGGAAATGGATTAACCTACAGTGGTGACTCCATGATTGTAGATCCACTAGGCAACGTAATAAGCAACTTATATATGGATGAAGGTTTAGTTATAGCGGATATCTCTGAGGAGAACGTAACTCAGATTAGAGAAAAATTTAGACTTAAATCAGATAGAAAAGAAAGTTTGTATTGTGAATTGTTTTCAAGCAATTAAAAATCTTATCCACAATTCAGACAAAGTTATCCCCCAAAGGGGGATAACTTTGTCTATTAGCACGCTAAATAAACTATATTTTGATAATAAATACAGTCTCGTGAAAATTTATTCAATTTTATACACTAGTTATCCACAAATTTGAACTTTACTTGTCAAACTCTTATAACATAATGTTTTATTTGATTCATTATTTAATTTCTTTTTAAATTCAAAGTTTCTTTATAAGATATTGCCTACTTTTTATATTATATAAGTAGCACGTCACCTATTATAACCTCAAAATAGCAAAATTTCAAGACAAAATTATGAAACTTATAGAACCATGTAATTTTTTGTAAAAATGTGAATATCAGACTGTAAATTAAGTAGTGCCTTTGAATGTTTTCTATCATTATAATAGAGACTTAATATCCGTAACAGAAGAAATTTCAAGCTTACTATTTCCAGACAATTGACAATCTATCCACAATTTAAACAAAGTTATCCACTAAAAGAGGATAACTTTTTATAGTATATGCTTTTTAAACCGTATTATACTAACAAATACAGTTTTTATACTAATTTATGTAATTTTACAGAATAGTTATCCACAATCTTGGAATAATCATATTGCCTTCTTAAGGTCCTTGTTCATTCCTATAATTTCCCTTTATTATACCCTCAAAGCACTAAAATTTCAAGGCAAAATTATAAGAATTATATCATTTTATAAATGTATTTGAAAAATACAAACAATTGAACTACAAGTATCAATGGTATCCCTATTACAAACTTGTTATGCTTAGTTTTATGCCTAAATAAACGCATACCTATAAAAATACCCAAAGCCCCAAAAGCAGAAGCTATAGTGAAAAGAGTGTTCTCTGGAGTTCTCCATTTCCTCTTTTGTGACTTTCTCTTGTCTGAATACATGGCAAAAATACCGTATAAGTTAATCGCCAAAATATAATATAAAAATAATTTCATGTTTTTTCCTCCATTTTAATTGTTTATTAGTAAAAAAACGTTATTATAGCACCTTTTTACTGGATATCTGTATAGGGACTCCCACTTATAGAAGTGGGAGACTTCCCTTCTGAAATGTCGTTAAATATATCTATATAGTACTGTACATTTTTACTCACGTCAAAATGTTTTTTCATTCACAAATAATAGCCATTACGTTACTTTCATTTTTTTTGACTATATTTATAAATACAAAAATTTGTTAAATTTAAAAAATTTGTAAAGGTAACTTTATATTTGAAATTCGTTGATGTATAATAAATTGTAAAGTTACCTTTACGTGAAAGAGGTGTTTGAATGAAAAATCTTATAAAGAGTTTAAGAGAAGGAAGCAATTTAACACAAGAGGATTTAGCAAAGTTATTAGAAACTTCAAGGCAGACAATAATATCTTTAGAAAAGGGTAAGTATAACCCGTCCATTATGCTTGCTTATAAAATATCAAAAGTGTTTAATAAAAAAATTGAGGAAGTATTTATTTTTGAGGAGGAATAAAATAATGAAAAATCAGAAGCAAGGTGATTCACTAATTATAGGTGCTGGAGTATGGTCAGTTCTTTTTATAGGAATGGGTATTTTTGACCTTGTAACAAAAAAGAATGGCTATTGGTCAGGATTTTTATTAGGCGGCCTATCTTTTATTTATCTTATTTATCTATTATGGAAGACAAAAGGCAACACAAATGAACGATATGAAGATGAAAGAAAAAAATTTGTTAGTGATAAATCTAAAAGCATGAGTTTTGATAAGCTGTTTGTTTTTATGGTTATATTTGAAATTTTAATTAAGACACAAAAAATTAAAATGGATTCTCATTCAGCAATCATGGTAATTATGGGTAGTGCATTAATAATTGAATTCGTTAGTTATTTAGTTTGCAAATCTAAGTACTAATAATTGAAATTAAATAAGAAACCAATAAGGGTAGATCCAACATTTCTCTTATTCACACCAACAAGAATAAAAAACAACTTATGTATTTTTTGACAGGCAAGTAAAAATCACCTAAAATGGAATGTTAACAAGTGATAAAGAAAGGAGTAGTTATAATTATGAAGATTAGTACCTTACATTTATTTTTAAAAGATGCTTCAAAAAATCTTAGAAAAAATGCTACTACTAGCATTTCTTCCATTGCTACAATAATGTCAACGTTATTTATTTTAGGACTATTTGTGCTATTCATATTGAATCTTAAAATGGGGATGATTGGTATTTATTCCCAATACGAAGTACGGGTGACTTTAAAAGATGATATAAAGATTACTGATCAGCAAAATATACATAAAAAAATAAAAGAGGCAAATGTTGTAACTCATATTACTTTTGAAAATAATACTCCCCTATTAGCATCATATATACTTAAAGTGAATGGACCAGATGATATACCTAAAATAATTTCTCAACTTAATGGGTTACAAGGTATAAATAAAATTAGCGGTGGTCAAAACGTTCCGAAGAAAATTTCGGTGGAAATTAAAGTAATTCAATGGATAGGAGTGATACTTTTCCTTATCCTTATGGTAGCAACATTTTTTTTAATTAAATTCACAATAAAACTTGCTATATATCCAAGACTTAATGAAATTAATTTAATGCAATATCTTGGTGCAACAGATTGGTTTATTAGATGGCAATTTATTTCTGAGGGAATGATAATTGGATTTTTAGGAGCAGTATCCGCAGTAATAGCAATTTATTTCTTATATAGTTTTGTATATATACAGGTAAATTCTTATTTCGCAACACTGTTAATTAATTTTATAGCTCCGTCTTTTATATTCACAACTATATCATGGAGCTTTATACTTATTGGAATAATTCTAACTACTATAGGAAGTATTTCGGTTATAAAAAAATTCTTAATAGTTTAAAAAAAGGCATATTATTGGTAAGCGATTCAGAAAATAGCTCAGTGCTTACTTTAGCAAAATGAAATACAATAAGCATAGTGAGCCTGCAACATTGTAGACTCACTATGCTTATCGTATCTTTGAATGCATTGTTTTATCTGATATGTTCCCCTTAAATCTTAAACTTTTGTACCAATTCATTGCAATTTCTGCAATTGCATCCGCCATAACTTTTATTTCATCTACAACTTTCCCATCCTCTATAGCTTTTAATTTTTTTTCCTTTTCTTTATAAATACTATTACTTTTCTTCAATGCATTAATTGTATTCCTAGCCTTGCTAAATTGAGCTATATTATTTGAATTTGCCTGCTGTGCTGATTGATTATTTATAGTAATACATTGTTCCGATTTCTCAAGCATCTTAAATTTATCGTGATTTACTATTATTGAACCATTCAATCGTTGCTTTTCCATGCTCTTCAGGGATCTTATTACTAACTTGTTCATGTAGCCACCCTAGAGTCTTATTGTTCAAAAATTGTCTCATCTGGTCTTCCGCTTCTAACATTACAACTTTTATTATGCAAGGACATTTTGTATGTGTATCAGGTAAATTATTTTTATCTAACAATATCTCATTTTGCCTAATCTCTGCACACTGAAATAATGGGGCCGTCCCTTCTACTGCTTCAACTATATTCCAAAAAGTTATGCTTTCTGGAATACGTGCTAACTCATATCCCCCATTAACACCTGGAATTGACTTCACAATCCCTGCTTTCCTTAATTTTGTATATACTTTTGATAAATAACTTTCTGAAACTCCTTGAAATGCCGCTAAATCTTTAATTCCAACAGTCTTTCCTGATGGAATATCTACCATATATAATAAACAATGCAATGCATACTCTACTCCTATTGAAAATTGCAATACGCTCTACCTCCTAAATAACAAGATAATCTTCACATATGATACTTCATTATTTTTTATTAGTCAATATACACGATTGAATTATAGATAATATTTATCCCTAATGTAGATTGACTTTCAAAAAAATTCATTGTATATTATATATAGATAATACCTATCGACGATTAATGTTGTCTACAATTGCCACATGTATTGTTTAATAAAATTTTAAGGAGGAAATATACAATGCTTACAGAAAAGTTTTTTGATGTACTAAAAAATGAAGGTGTAGTTTCAATAGTATCATGGGGAATAGATGAACCACATGTAGTTAACACTTGGAACTCATATTTAATTGTAACATCTGATGAAAGAATTTTAATTCCCGCAGCTTCAATGCGTCGAACAGAAAAAAATGTAAATCAAAATAATAAAGTAAAGATGGCTTTAGGTAGTAAAGACGTTTTGGGTTATAAAGATTACCAAGGAACAGGCTTCGCGATTGAAGGTACTGCAAAATACCTTGAGTCAGGTTCAGATTTTGATATGATGAAAGAAAAGTTCTCTTTTTTAACTAGGGTGTTAGAGATAACAGTTACATCAGCAAAGCAAACGCTATTGATATTGGAATATAACATACTACCAATGATAGCCACATATTTGACAATTTCTTGTATCTCTCTGCTTTAGAAGAGACATCAGAAAAAATATCATCACCAGCTCTTTCATCTATTTTTTTGAAGTATTGTTTTCCAGATGTTTTTGTACCAGCAATATGTCCCCACCCGTAGTCCTTAAAAAGGATAATATAATTTTGAAAATCGTCCTTTGACTTAAAATTGCGATAATCTATTTTTATAATAGTATCGTTAGGTGAAGTTTTACGAAATTCATATTTTGTATGTTTTTCATCCAATTCCCAACCTCTGTTTGCCATTTCATTTAACCATTTTTCTTCTTTATCAAGGCTGACATAACATCTAATTTTTTTCATATTGACACCCCTCTCTATTTCAAATTTTTCTGAGTAATCTCAATCATATGTTTCATTCTTTCAAAATCAAGAAGTAATACTTTCTTTCCTTCGTCTGTGATAAGATAAACTTTACGCCTGTTGTCATCACTTTCAACAGGTTGAATAAACTTTAATTTCAGCAAATTTTCAATGGCTCCGTATAAAGTCCCTGCCGCTATTCTTACCTTCCCGCCGCTTAATTCTTCAGCTTTTTGCATAATTAAATATCCATGTGCTGGTTCAAGTAGAGATAAAAGAATGTAATAAACTGTTTCTGTAAGTGGTAAATTTTTATTTTTTTTCATTTAATTCTCTAACTCCTTTCTTATAAAGTTTAACTATATAGTTATATGATATACAGTTTGACTGTATATGTCAATACTAAAAAACCATCTTTTATTAATTCGTATGCATTAATCTCTTTCCGATTAATTAATCCTAAAATAAGTAGCGATGCTTTCGATAACATTAAATACTTCCTTTCATATATAACATTCACCTTTCAGTACACTAATTACGAAACAAGTGGTGCACTTATATATTACTCTATAAGTGCACCACTTGTTTTTTTGAAACATCTTCTATTATAAAAAATTCAACTGTTGCTCCATTATCTTCATTGTTATACGCTAAAATTTCTCCCTGATAATTCAAAATAATTTTTTTGGAAATATAAAGACCTAGACCAAAATGATTTTTATACGAATCATTTTGATAAAATGCATTAAACAATTTTTTTGTATCTTTTTCTTTAAATCCCCTGCCTGTATCAACGCACTTAAAATAAATTTTCTTATTGTTATTTTCATCAAATACAATAAGTTTTATATTCCCGTTATCCGTAAACCTAAGGCTATTATGTAATATATTATCCAGTACACGATTTAGCATCGCTTCATCCAATAAATAATATTTCTTACTCAAATTCACTTCAAATTGAACATTTAAATTTTTCTTACTTGCTAAAAGAGATATTTCCTCTTTTTTCTCCATCAGAAGATTATTTAAATCAACTTTTTGTATTCTAAGTAGAAAATTCAAATTTTCCACTTTATATACTAAAGATAAATTCTCAGTAAGAGATATCATTTTGTTACAATTTTTATTGATTATTTCTATGTAGTTATTGATATAAAATCCTTTTTTACCTTTTAATTCATTTATTAATTCAAGTTCGCCCTTTATCACTGTAATTGGAGTTCTTATATCATGGACAATTGACGATGTTATCATTTTTCTATCATTCTCTAACTTTGACAATCCCTCTACAGTCTGTTTTAACGTATTTATCATTATATTGAATGAATCTTGTATGGCTCTAAATTCTTTTCCTTTAAGTCCATCAATTTCAAACGAAAAATTTCCTTCTGATATTTTAGTTGCTGAATCAAGTAATATCTCAATATTTTTTGATATGGATTTGTATAATTTTTTAGTAAATAAAAATAAATAAACAACAAAAAAGACTAAAGGAGAACCAATAAGGGTAATATATACAACTACAGCTGCTGGATTTTCATTTACATTATTAATCAGGTATCCAAATGGAGCTTTTATAATGTAGATATATTTTATATAGTTATCTTGTATTAATGGTACACATCTATATATATAGTTGTTTTTAACAGTATCAGCACCTATGCATTTTACTACATTAATATCTTTGTTTATAATATTTACATCTCCAAATAGATGCTTTCCATTAAGGTCTACAACTTCACCTTGAATCTTGCCCGCATATGAATTTAAATTTATTAATTGGCCTTGTAATATTAAATCTTTATTAATTACAATTTTTTGTTCTATGCTATCTAAATATTTAGAATAGTAGTCTGTTGTTTTAGTAAAGTTAGTAAGTATTAATATAAACATTAAAAGAACCATATATGCAATAATTGTTGATATTAAAGTATATGAGAATATTTTAATAACAAGTAAATAAAAATCCCTTTTAATTGTTCTATTAGTTTTCATTGGTTATCTCCCATTTGTATCCAAACCCATAAACTGTATTTATATATGAGTTGCATGAATCCTTTTGCTTGATTTTTCTCCTTATATTTTTTATACTTTCCGTAACAGTTTCTAAATAACTTTCTGAATCACTGCCCCATACTTTATTGAATATTTGTTCTTTAGATAACGTGATATTTTTATATAACATAAAAAGCTTAATTATCTCATATTCTTTCTTTGTTAGGTTCAATTTTACACCCATACAAAAAATATCTTTTGCTAGGATATCGATAATTATATTCTTAGAACTTAGAATATAATTATCGGTTTTTGTAATTCTTTCTTCACGTCTTAAATGAGATTCAATTCTTGCCATTAATTCTTTTAATCCAAATGGTTTTGTAATATAATCATCCCCACCAGCTGAAAGTGCGGTTACCTTATCTTCCTCTAAATTCTTTGCACTTAAAAACAATATAGGACAACTAACTTTTTCCCTAATAATACTACAAATTTCTATGCCATCTATACCATCCATCATTATATCAAGTATGATTAAATCAAATTTATTCCTAAGAATATTTTCTAAAGCTTTAGTTCCATCTTCATATGTTTCAACATAATAATAATTATGCGCTTCAAGATACTCTTTTATCATTCTACAAATATCCTCATTATCATCCACTACTACTATTTTTTTTTGCTTCACTGTAATTCACCTGATTTCTATTTAATTAAATTCTCACTTATAAAATCTATTTTAATGAAAATATATAATACATGGAGTGTTTTAATTCTTCTAAGAATTCTACCACAGTTTTTTATACAAAAGAATTAATATTAGATATAAATGTTCCATATCTGCTTCTATTATTAGATATACATACAGCTGAAAGCCCTATTCCATACATTACGTATTTATCCATTGACATTGCGGTCAAAAACAATACTTGAAATTTATTATTCATAGGACTTTCGGCCTTCCCACTTACTAAACCAAGCAAGGCTAGCAATTAGTAGCATAATTGTGACTAGGATTACAAATGGAAGGTATCTTCCATACAGCAACGTAGAAAATTCTGATGTAACTACTCCTGTGGAAAGTGGTATTTCAGGAATAAAGCATTCCGGAATTTTTGAAAGGCGTGCAGACCATGTCCATGGAATGAACAGCCATACTTTATCACCAATTGAAGTTGTGCCCATAAGTGCAGCGATTAGAAAGCCTACTCCACCCAAGGAAATTGAAACCCCCATTCCAAAAGCAAAACTTAAGAATAGGTAAAATACATACAAAAATATACAGCCAATAATGGTTAGCAATGAGCCTTGAAAAAATAGACCATATTGAATGTTCTCTATGTGCAGAATAAACTTCATCCCAATTAAAAGAATAAAAGTAGAAAAAAGCATAGAAATAGTTGTCATAATCTCAAGTAAAAGCAATTTGCTAAGATAGCTCGTTGTTCTACAAACAGTTGAACTTAGGATTATGCTAAAGTTTCCTGCACTTTCTTCCGCATCCCCAATAAGTCCTGAACTCAAACTTACTAGAACGGGAAGAAAAATTGATATTACCATAAAAAAAGCATCATAAATTTTATATTGTAATTTATTATTGGAACAATACCACAGCATAAAAATAGGATAAGTTATGGTTATGACAATAAAAATAAGTCTAATTTGAGTCCGTTTTGTTTTCATCCACTCAGCAGATAGACATCTAAATATATTCAAAGTTAGCACACTTCCCTTTTGGCAAACCAAAGTGATGTAAGGCACGAAGTTATAATCAGAAATCCAAGTGATACAATAATACCGATTGGAATTACAGATTGATTCATTAACAAATTGCCATCTGTAAGTATAGTACCATTTGGGTGTACATGAGCAATAGGGCACATTAAACGTAGTGGCCAGCTCCAGGGCATCAATATCCATGATGGCTCAGGGGCCATCATAACGCCTGCTGCAAGTCCAATTAAGGCACCTCCAATTGAAGCAGGTGTACCCAGCCATGTTGAAAGGAACAAGTAAACTGGTATCAAGCCAACTGATGTAATCCAAATTACCATACCTGCCTCACAAACTTTTAAAAAAGGAACCGCATTACCTTTGCTTAAAACTCCAGCAAAAAATACAAAGGCTATGAGCATTATTGAAGATATAAATGTATACAAAGCGATGATTGCTATTTTACTAAGCCACAACCCTATACCTTTTACATTATGCGATCGCAGTCCTCTATAATTTCCTGATTTTTTTTCTTTAGCATTTGACAGTGAACAAAGTAATGCAGAACCTAGTGGTATAAATATAAGTGGCCACCAGTTAAAAACTGTAATAATAAAATATTCTTTTTTAACTTCCATACTTGCCATAGTAACCATTGCATACAATATAAAAAATGATGGAGCCATGACAATGATCTTTCGAGAAAATGTTCGCTTGTATTTTAGGTTTTCAGATTGCAAATAATTAAGCATTACATTCTTCCTCCTCTTTTCTACTTTCCTTCACAATTTTCATAAATAGTTTTTCTAAATCATCATCTTTATGAATTTCATCCTGATAACCTAATATTCCATTACTAATAATACCAATGTATTGAGCAACTTGCTCTACTTCTGAAAGCATATGGCTTGATAAAATTACCGTAATACCCTGAGACGGAAAAGAACGGATCAATTCGCGAAGTTCTTGTATTCCAATAGGATCAAGTCCATTGGTGGGTTCATCCAAAATTAGAAGTTTCGGATGAGTTAAAAGTGCAATGGCAATTCCCAAACGCTGTTTCATACCCATCGAAAACTGTGATGCTCTCTTCTTACCCGTATTCCTTAAATCCACAGTTTCAAGCACCTTATGTACTTGTGAATTAGGCAGATTTAATAATTTAGTGTGTACTTTGAGATTTTCCTCAGCAGTAAGATTGCCATAGAGTGCCGGAGATTCAATCAATGCTCCGATATCTTTTAAATCTTTTCTATTCCATGGATGTCCATCAAATATTATATTACCTGAGGTTGGGCGTAAAAGCCCTGTTATCATTTTTAATGTTGTTGATTTCCCTGCACCATTTGGGCCAAGTAGTCCATAGATAGAATTCCTTTGCACCATTAGTGAAATATTATTAACTACATGTTGGTTTCCAAATTTTTTGCACAATTTTTCTGTTTGTAAAATATAAGAATCCATATATTCATCATCCTTTCATTTACTATAGTTTTATTGTACTAAACAATTCTAAGGATTTTATGATGATTTCAAACATATTTATGAATAATCTGAAATAAATGCCTTTAAAGATGTTATTTAGGAATGATGCATGGATAGGATATGATGATATGATGATGATACAATTTTTAAATTACTGAAAATTAAGTGGAGGAATTGGACTGATAAAAACTGGAGAAGCGATCATCCATTTTGGGTTATGAGAAACTTCAGATGACTTTTCTCCTTTTCTGTATGAATAGAATATATTTACAATGCTTAGAGGATTGTGAAATACCCTCAAAGTGAAAGGAACTCAATTACTATTGTTTTACTTTCACTTTGATTAGTTGTAATAAAAAAAGAAGGCATCTAATTGCCCTCTATATCTCTGTTATTAAATTGTTACTATTAATTTCTTTTACAGGTTTAATATTAAAAACTGTACTAAAATAAAAAAAAACCACGTATAAGCTTTACTTAAACAGGATTTTTAGCTATAATTAAATGTGGATATGATTATACAACATAATAACCCACTATATGTTTCATCTTATTATATCACATAATGAATGTAAATGTCAATGATTTTTATAAAAATATGGGAGCGTGAGAAAATGAATGATTATGAGCTAAATAAACAAGAGGAACTTGTATATCTTGAAAGTATAGTTAACTTCCTCAAAAAAGAATTAGGTAAAGACGAATATGAGATAAATTTTAGAAAAAGAGACCTTATTGCTTCAAGAAGAGATATGTGGCAAGAATCTGTTCACTCTTCAAATGATCTTGATAGGATTCCAGAAATGCTCCAACAACTCTCTGAAGTTGATAGTCAAAATTATAATTATGAAAAATCGGTGGAACGAATAAAAAAATATACACGGATTTTAAACTCACCTTATTTTGGAAGGTTTGATTTTAAGGAAGATGCTTATAATGATACAGATCAGATTTATATCGGTCTTTATAATTTAATAGATAATGATACAAGTTCAATTTTAATATACGATTGGCGCTCCCCTATTTCAAGTATGTTTTATCAGTGTGAACTTGGTAAAGGATCATATAATGCGCCCTTTGGAATAATTTCGGGTGATATTTTTATGAAGAGGCAGTATAAAATTGAGAATTCTGAGCTTAAGTATTTTTTTGATAGTAGCATAACAATTAATGATGATATCCTACAAGAAGTGTTAAGTCACAATTCTTCTTCAAATATGAAAAATATTGTTGAAACCATTCAAAAGGAACAAGATGTAATTATTAGAGATACTGAAAATGAGCTTTTGATTGTACAAGGCGTAGCTGGAAGCGGTAAAACATCTATAGCACTACATAGAATTGCATATTTGCTTTATGTTGGTATGGGATCAAAGCTATATTCCAATAATATTATTATAATTTCTCCTAGTTCTGTTTTCAGTAAATATATTTCTGGAGTTTTACCAGAACTAGGCGAGGAAAACGTAGAGGAAACTACTTTTGACGATATTGTAGTTGATTTTTTAGATAATAGATTTATATTTGAAAGTAGAAAGCAGCAACTTGAAACTTTGATTATTAATGATAATCAACAAAATTTAAATATAAAAATGGAGAACACTAAATTTAAAGGTTCGAAATCATTTGTAACTATTTTGGATAGATTAATACATTATTATGAGCATAAATTAACACATTTTGAAGACTTATATTATGATGGAAAAATTATTGAAACAAAACAGCAACTAAATAATCTTTTCCTAAACGGTAAAATGGATATGCCAATATCAAAAAAACTTAAAAGAATAGAAAGTATAATGCTTAATAAGATCCATCCTTTAAGGAAATCAAGGCTTGAAAAAATCCAGAAAATTGTTCTAAATGGCATAGGGCATGAATTAGAGCTAAAATCTTTTAGCAGATTAATGGCAATTAAAGAAGCTAAGGTATTAATGAAGCATATTCATAAATTTACTGAGGTTGATTATGTGGATTTGTATAAATTACTATTTAATAAAACAGGACTTCTTTTAAAACTTTCGCAAGGGTTAGAATTACCAAAAAACATTAACCAAATGGTATCAGAAACCATAGAAAGTCTCCATAAAGGCTATATTAATTACGAAGACTGTGCTCCCCTTTTATATATCAAACTAAGGCTTAACGGCAGTCGCGAGTTTTCAGATATACGGCAGGTTGTTATTGATGAAGCCCAAGATTATTATCCACTTCAATATGAAGTTTTTAATCTTCTGCTACCTAGAGCTAAGTTTACAGTACTCGGTGACTTTAACCAAACTCTCGAAAAACGTGGTGATAAATCTATATATGATGATATAGAGAAAATTCTACACAAGAAAAAGAGCATAAAGCTTTCTATGAATAAAAGTTTTAGGTCTTCCATGGAGATTAATTCATTTACTCAGAAAATATTAAATAGCAAACAGGAGTTTGTTTCCTTTGAGAGACATGAATCGGAGCCGCAAATTATATTTAAGGAGAATGAAGAGTTGCTTTATGACGCTATAATCCAAGATATTCATAACTATGAAAGTCGTGGTTATGAGTCTATTGCAGTTATTTGCAAAACGGAGAAAGAAACCCTATTGGTTCAAAAAAAGCTATCCAATTTAACTAACATTAAATTGTTAAATACAGAAAATACTGACAGTATAAAGGGTACCCTTGCTATTCCTTCTTATATATCAAAAGGTCTAGAATTTGATGTAGTGCTTGTGTTCAATGTTTCAAAGGACAATTATAACAGTGAGTTTGATAGGAATCTTTTATATGTGGCCTGTACAAGAGCGCTCCATCAGCTTGCTATTTATTATACAGGAGAAAAAAGTGAGTTTATTTAATGTATAAATTATTCTGTAGCAAGTTTAATATTTTTTATTATATTTTAATGTTTTTCAGGGGATTTCTTCTTGTTGTGTTACTAAAGATATGAAAGCCTTTAAAAATATGGTAAATTAAGAGCAATTATATTTTAGTACTACAGATGGTTAGGTGGAAATAGATGATAAAAAATATTTTAAATATGAATAAAGAAAATTTCAAGAAAATATATGAAACAAATTTTAATTCTGTTTATTCTTTTGTATTTTTAAGATTAGCAGCAAACAAAGAAGCCACCGAAGACATAGTTCAGGAGACCTTTATCAGTGCAATGAAAGGACTCATTAACTATAAAGGTACAAGTTCCCATAAAACTTGGTTATGTGGAATAGCAAAAAATAAAATATTAAATTATTATAGAAATAATATTAGAAAAGATGATTTTGCTTACGCAGAAGAACTCGATTATGTAAAGGACAACCAAGATATTGAATTTATGATTATAAATTTGGAAACGAGAAAAATAATTTTAGAAACCTTAAATAATTTGAAGTCTATTTATAAGTATGTTCTTATTCTCAAATATATGGATGATTATAGTGTAAATGAAATTGCAACCTGTTTATGCAAAACTCCAAAGTCTATTGATGGCATATTACAAAGATCAAAAAACAGTTTTAAAAAAGAATTTTTCAAGATATCAGGAGATGAATTATATGATAAAAGAAGATAAACGCTTAAAAGAAATGTTTAAATTCATAGATGTAGAAGTTGAACCTCCAGATGGAACGAAACAAAGAATATATCAAAAACTTTTTTATGATTCAAATCAACGCACTTGTTGGTGTTTATCTTGTCTTTCTTGGGTTTCAGAAAAGTTTTTTAAATTGTTGATTCAAGTATGGATTTTAATATGTATTTTTATGACTATTTTCAGTCCAACTATCGCATTTTAATTTTCACGAGGAAGTTAAATAATTGAAACTTTTAAAATATTTTATCAAAGAGTGGCTATTCCCCATACTTGTAGCAATAATTTTGGCAACTTTAATATATAAATTTCTATTTTTTAATATTAAAGTTCCCTCGGAATCAATGTACCCGACTATAAAGATAGGCGATAAAATTACCGTTACAAGAGTTTATAATAAAGACAACCTAAAAAGAGGTGATTTAATAGTTTTTGAATCTGACGAATTAAAAATACCATTAATAAAGAGACTTATAGGCCTTCCAGGAGATGAAGTTATTATAAAAAATAAGGGGCAAGTTTTTATTAATGGAAGCAAAATTGAAGAACCATATGTAGTATATATGGAAGATTTAGATAAAAAATTTAAAATTCCAGAAAATAAATATTTGTTTTTTGGAGATAATAGAGCTAATTCATTTGATGCCCGAAGATGGGAAAATCCGTATATAGATAGTAATGATATAAAAGGAAAAGCACAGTTTATTATATATCCATTTAAGAGATTAGGAAAATTTGTAATTGGAAATGATGCTCTTAATCATTAGAATTGCTGATATTTGTTTTAGTATTACTATACAAACATTTTGACCAAACTGAAAGTAACACAATTGATAATGTGTTACTTTCAGTTTATTAATATACACTTAATATATTAACTCCAACATCTAACGACATGGGGGTACTTTCGAAGATCTATTAGAAGAATGTGAACTAAATTTAAAATTAACGCTGCTTAATATATTCACTAATTTCATTTATTTCTGGTGTTTTTCTAAACAAGACTTACATACACAAGCTTTACCCTTTTTATCATTAGGAATCAAATCTAGAATGTACTTAGGGACTTTAACTGTATCACACCAACATCCACCTTGACCATGTTGACAATTATTGTCTTGTCCACAAAGTGGACATATTCTCTCTAATCCTTCTACTCTCACTATTATCACTCCTTCATCTTTTTTTACATTTTAAAAATGCTATTATGAATATAATAACATTATTTTACATGATACTATACTTTAATAAATATCTGTCTACACTACTACTTGTACAAATATAATACATATGAAGAGCTATCTAATGCAATTGCTAAATATATTATTGTTTAGGTTATAAATTCACCATAATATATTACAATTCAGATTTTAAAATAGAATAAACACATTGATCATACTTACTTTCATTAATCCAATAATGTTCTCTTAACCTTCCATCTATTTTAAATCCATACTTCTCCAAAAGTTTTATAGAAGATATATTATTTGAGGATGTAGTAGCATATAATTTGTTTAAATTATAATCATTATCTGTAAATGCTATATTTATAAACTGTTCTAATATTATACTCCCTATTCCTTTATTTCTATTATGTTCAGGTAAATAATATCCAAATTCGGCACTATGGTTTCTTGGATTATAATCAAATAATTCAATTTTCCCCAAAGGGACACTATTATCTTCTTTCACTAATATATAGGTTTTGTCTTTTATATTATCAATTGAATCCATCATTTTATTAACGTATTCACCATATGATTTTTGCAATTTTAATGGTCTACATGTATATTGTTCAAAATGTTTTTCTGCAATATTCCAGTTATATAATTCCCTTAAATATTCCTCAGATAATAAAATTAGTTGATAACTTTCGAAATAATTATTCATTTAACACCCCTCCCGTGCTTATACTATCTTATTAAAACATAATAATAATCTGTAATAAAATACAATTACGCTCCAATTTTCAAGTCAGCTGTTATCTCCCTTATGTTTCTACATAATTTTACCACCTTCTGTATGTACCACCTATAAACTTAAATATCAATTACTAAGAAAATTTTAGTAGATCTAACCCGAAAGCCATGAATTTTTTAAAATCCATAGCTTTCACTTGTACATTAGCTTAAATTTTCACCTTGATTCAATTACAATCTAATTTGAATTATACTGTATTATTTTTTTAATTCCCATATTTGATTTTTCATTTCAACTATGTTCGTCCCAATGCTTTTAATTGAATTATTTTCTTTACTTGCATTGCAAATTTTTGCCTCTAATCTAACTAAATGTTTTTCAATATCATCTAATTTTTTTTCAAGCCTTTCAACCTTATCTAAAGTAATTAACCCCATAAACTCATCCCCTCTTATTTATATGTTATGATTCAAGAAGTTCTTATACTGCTATGAACTATATAAAACATATTAATTTATCATATTTTGCTATGTTGACATAATCATTTATTTTTAAGAACAAATTATACACAATTTATAAATTTACATCAATAATCGTCCTTCAAATAAGAAACCCAGTTTCTCAAACTTCATTCGTTCCTACAAATTTGGCACAAATAATTTATTTAATTATACCACAATCACCATAAATCATGTATATTTTACCATTTGTAGATGTGTAATAGCATCAAAGTGAAATATAATATATTTAAAAATTATGAGGAGGAAAAATATGAGTAATGTAGAGAGTGATATCAAAGAAAACCTCAAGTTGAACAAGAGTCTATCAGAAGAAAACGATAGAATATTTACAGATATAGTTTGTTATTTGAGGGTAAGTCGTTTAAGTGACGAAGAACAAGAAGAAATTATTAGTGATATATTGAGAATGTTTTTAGATTGGCAAGAGGAAGGTAATACTGTAAAAAGCATGTTGGGTGAGGATTATAAAAAATTCGCTGATAATATAATATCTGCTGTAAATCCTAAAACCCATGTTCTAAAAACAATTAAAAAGTATTTAGGACTTACAATTGAAGGATTTTGTATGATTTTCACTGTAGATTTTATTTTCTTATACTTGCCTAAGTTGGCAAAAGGAAGTCCTGATTTTAATGTTACTTATGACTACACATTATCTATGTTATTAAACGGTTTAATTGCAGTTGCAATATTTTCTATATCGATAAATTATATAGGTAAAAATGCTTTTGAACTTTCAAAAAAACATTATTCTAATCTTGCTAATTTTATATTTGGATGTAGTGCTATGGGTTTGATAATACTTTTATTATTATCATCGAAATTAAGCCCTATAATAGTCTTCTCCATAAATATTCGCTATATTATAGGTATAATAGCAGTTTATTGGGTTTATAAAGGGGTAAAAAAAAATAATGAAATCTAAAGTGTTATGGATCCCGGAAAGTTAATAACGCCCTTCAACAATTCGGGATCAATATTAGAATTACTCGCATTTGTTTTAGTATTGCTATTTTAACATTTCGATCAAATCATTTAAGCACCAAATTGAAAGTAACACAATTGATAATGGGTTACTTTCGCCGATGTATAAGAAGAATGTGAACTAAATTTAAAATTAACTATATTTAATATAATCACTAATTTCATTTATTTCTGGTGTTTTTCTAAACAAGATTTACATATACAAGCTTTACCCTTTTTATCATTAGGAATCAAATCTAAAATATGCTTAGGTACTTTAACTGTATCACACCAACATCCACCTTGACCATGTTTACAATTATTGTCTTGTCCACAAAGTGGACATATTCTCTCTAATCCTTCTACTCTCACTATTATCACTCCTTCAGCCTTTTTTAAACCTTCTTTAATACGATCTACATTGATAAATTTCTAATTTATTATTTGTATCGCCGGTCTTCTAACGCTTGTAATAATTGTTTTAAGAAAGCATGGCTGTTTTTAATCATGGCTGTTCTTTCATTAGAATCCATCTTTAGTAATGCACGTTCCTCAAAATGAAACAAGTGCGAAAGAATCTCATCAGCATATTGTCGTCCTTCATCCGTGAGCAGGATATACTTGTTTCGCTTATCCTCATCTGCGACTTTTTTTCGGATATATCCTTTTTTCTCAAAGGTTTCCAAAATGGTACTCACTGTTTGCTTGGGAAACAGGAGCTTTTCGCAAATAAACCGCTGTGTGCATTGATTTGGATACTCACGGATGGTATAAAGCGCAAAAAGCGCATTTGATGTAAGCCCGTGTGACTTCGCCCATTTTTCATAGAATGCACTGATCCCGAACCAATAATCATAATAACTTTTTACCTGATCTTTAATTTCGTTGCTCATACAAAATCGCCTCCCTGCTTCTAAATTTCATTGTATGGGCAATAAGTAAAATAGTCAATAGGATCATGGTTAATAGCTGCGCCCCCGGAAGTGCCATCCATACCCCTTTAATCCCCCAAATATGTGGTAATGTAAAAACGCACAATGGTGTGAAAAGAATAGGGTCTAAGTAAACAAGCAAGGTGGAGAAGAGTGTTTCTTCGCAGGCATAAAAATAGGAACTAAACAGCTTTCCAATGCCCATCATCGGAAAAGCAACGCAGATGATTGGCAGTGCCGAATCAATGATTCTTGCAGTTTCTTCCGATGTGGCAAAAAATTGCGGTAGCAGTGTTCGTGCTGGGATTGAAAACAAGAGAAACAAACCACTGAATGTGACAACCGCTAAAAACCCTTTGTTGCGTATCTTTTTCATAGCTTTGTAGTTTTTCGATCCATTGCAATAGCTGATTAGTGGTTGCATGCCTTCGCCGATCCCCTCTAATAACAAAAGGACTGAAGCAATTAAGTAGTTGATAACCGCATACGCTGAAACTGCTAAATCTCCGCCATAGGCGAGGCACTGCCAGTTATTAAATATGGTAATGAGCGATGGCATGAGTGATAATCCAAAGGGGGAAATGCCTATTTGCATCATTCGTCCAATCATATTTTTGTTCAATTTAAATTGAGAACGCTCGATTTTGTTTTCTTTTTGCTTCCATAAGCAAATGATACTGCAAACAACTGTAATTGCTTGAGCCAAAACCGTTGCAAGGGCAGCTCCCGCAAGTCCCATAGGGATCACCATGGTAAAGCAGGCGTCCAATACGATATTTACAATTAAGCCACCTCCCATAATAATCATTGCCTGCACGGTTTTGTGGCTGTTTCGTATAAGTGGTATTAAACCGGAAGCTATGATTTGCATACTGCCACCGATGGCAATGATACGGATATATGAAATCGCGGCGTCATAAATCTTTCCGGTTGCTCCAATAGCTCTGACAAGGGTGGGACTAAAAATTACGAGAAAAGCAGTAACGACTACACTTACAGCAAGTAACGCAAAAAAAGTATTCGCTCTTGCCTCATTAGCCCTTTGGTTGTCATTCGCCCCCCTGTAAGTGGACATAAGGACAGAGCCGCCTACTCCAATTCCCATACCCAATGCAAGCACTAAAGCAGTAATTGGCCAAACAAGACCAATCCCCGCAAGACCTATATCACCAACTGCGTGACCGACAAATAATCCGTCTACGATGGTATAAAGACCGTTCAGCAACATAGTCAGCATGCACGGGATTACAAATTTAAAAAACTGTTTTTCAATTGCTTTTTGCTCCATGTGTTCACCTCAAATAGTATTAGTCTGTTTTCGGACTAATATTATTTTAACATGCCTTTTCTTTTTTGTCACGTGGTCATTTTTAATAAACCTGATATATCATAATGTTCATTTTTTCTTTCTTACTACTTTTCTTACTCCTAAAATCATCAGGTCTAGTAAATTAAATATCACTCCTAAATTAACTAGTTATTTCTACCCAATAATTTATTTATACCATACCATTATAAAACATATTTTAGGGGTAGGTGAAATTGTAAACATATTATCATTTCCATGTCTTAGAATATATGCACCGTTAGTGGTCCTGTTATTATGACGTTTCAAATATAAATATGTATACAGTTATTTTTGAAACATCTTAATAACTCAATTACACTTATGTTACATTCAGAATATCAATATACATTTAATATATTAAAACCCATATCCAATGATATGTCTTAACTTATAATTAATTTACCTAATATAATGCTCCTTAGCTTTATATCTTATTAATAACCTTAATTATTTCAACATCTAAATGTTCTCTTAGAATATGCAAAATTGTACTAAGACTTTTCTTTTTAAAAACTAACTCATTGGAGCCAACATTATTGTAATATAGAATTTGCACTTCATGCGTTTTATTGTAAATCTCTACTTTTTTCAATTGACTCCATGCCATACAAGCATTGCCATATGCCCAAAATCCATTCTCATAAATACCTTGTTTTAATTTTGAAATAAGGTACGATTCAATAAATAAGCCTAATCCAAGTAACATATCAATGGACTTTTGCCTTTTATAAATCATTAAACTTCCTACTATTGCACCCATAAGAATCATTACAATCCTAAAGGATTTACTATTCTTTGATGGTATGATTAATTTTCTTTGCTTAATAAGTAATAATGTAGTAATGAATAGCATAGAATCCATTAAAATCAATGTTGGGGTCAAGTCCATTAGTAGGCTCATCTAATATTAATAATGGTGGATATGGTAATACTGATTGAGCTGTACCTAAACGTTGTTTCATTCCTAATGAATAGGAACCAACCTTTTTATTACTTACAGTAATTTCTTGAATGAATTGTACATCAGATATAGATGTATCTAATGAAATATTTTTATATTTACCTATCATATCTTTACAATTACTTAGTCCGAGTCCCCTATTTTCGCCTTTGGTAGAGAATCCCTCTTTAAATAGTTTAGATAAAGCAGGGATATCGCCTTTAAAGGTATTTGCTACAACTAGGATTACAGAATTGATTTTGTTTATTAATGCAACATCAATTACTTTCTTTTCACTTTCTAAGGCTGATTCAATAGCATTAGCCAAAATTATTCCTAAGCATCTACTCAAATCTATTATATCCATCTTAATAATTGTTATAGGTTCTACTATATCAATTATTATATCTATCCCTAATTCTTGAGCCCGAATTACTTTTCCTGATATTAAACCTTTAATTTGAGGTAGTTTTATGTTTTTTAACAGACCAAGTTTATAATTATTTTTATTCATTTTGTTATTTAAAGGATAAATATTTTTATTAAAATGTTCTTCTAAACCTTTAATATCCTTTTCTTCAATAAACGCTGCCATAGATGATATTATATTTATATAGTCATGTCTAAATTTACGCATATCCATATATAGATTTTCTAAGTTATTAGTGTACTGCTCCAGATTATCTAACTGAATTTGTTTATATTTGAATTTCGCTTCTTTCTTTAGTACAAAAATAGAGATATACATATAATTATCATGATAGACCTTTCGTGGCGCACTATCATCTGCATATCTTGTTATGTAACATTCGCCTTTACAATACTTAGCTACAACTTTTGTAAACCACAGGTCAAGAGTATAATGCAGATATATGTTTGCCAAAAGTGGGGACAAGCTGCCGCCCTGCGGAACACCTTCTATAGTTTCTTTAAAGTTACCTTTTTCCATTGTACCTGCTTTTAAAAATCTTTTAATCAAGGCAAGTATCTTACTATCACTTTAGAAATTTCATCATCCATTCATGGTTAACATGATCAAAAAATCCACTTATATTAGCATCTACTACGTAGTTAACTTTCTTTGTCATTATATTATCACTTAAGTTCTTTAGTGCATCATGACAACTTTTCTCTGGTCTGAAACCAAATGATATTGGTAGAAAATCCTCTTCGTAAATGCTCTGCAAAATAATAACTAAAGCACCTTGTACTATTTTATCTTCTAGTATAGGTATACCAAGTGGTCTCATTTTATTACTACCTACTTTGGTTATGTATAAACGTTTTACTGGTTGAGGTTTAAAAGAACCTTTCTTTAATTTGATTACTAAGTTATTCAAATTTTCATCTAGGTTTTTCTTATAAGTTTCTTTAGTTTCTTTATCTATACCCGCAGAAGCTGAGCTATTCAATCTATTGAATGATTCTTTTAAAGTATTCTTATTCATTAAATAAGCCAATGAACAAAATTTTGCATCTTTGTCTCTGCGAGCTACTTGTGCTATACTTACAAGTTTTGTTCTCACTGTTATTCCAGTTCTAAGTCCGGGCAGTGTTTCTCTTTTAAGCAGTTCCATATGTTACTTTCCTTCCTTCCTCCGGAATTACCCGTTACTTCAGTACTATGAAAGTATCCGACTTCCTACTGGCATTTGCGTTCCTTACTTCTTCAGTTTGTACTGCATACTTTTCATTTTGAAAAGACCAGGTAGGATCTCCCCGAGTTGCCGTATATTAATACATTTTTTAATATTAATTGTTTCTATAAGGGCAAATCTTTTTTTTGAAATGAAATCGAACCGACTGCATAAGTAATTACTGCTATACAAAGAAGAAGACATATTTTCCATATCCATGCATTCCCCCCCGAAGTGATACCCTCTACATCAAATAAAGATACTATTGTAAAATATTTAAAGCTATCAAATCCTTTAACACCAGAGTCTGAGAACATTTTCAGCATATTAAACATCATAAATATTATACAAATTAATCCGCCTGAACTTGTAGCATTTTTGGAAAGATTAAATATTCCTGAAAACATAAAACAGATTCCGCCCAATGCAGCTACACATACAAATGCACCAAGATTTAGTTCAATAACTGTTTTTAATGCAATACTGTCTTGAATAACTACACTAGTAATGGTATGAACAAGTGTTGTAGATAAAAACATTACCGACAGCGAAAGAAGCATAAATATTATTTGTGTAGATGCTACAGTTGAACGTTTTGTCGGTGTTGAAAGTATATATGCCATTGAACCCTTGTCAACCTGTGCTGCAAGAAGTTTATTCGCTGTAACCATTACATAAATAGTAGGAAGTACTATACCAAGCATGCCGTAAAACATTGTATCAACCAATCCTGAACTAGCAATTCCTTCCATGGACGTAAGCTGTAAAAGAATTAAATCCATAATAACTGTCATAACAAGCCAAATTCCCCAATTTGATTTTATTGACTGCTTAAATAATGGTAAACTAAACATTTTTATTTCCCTCCTGTATCTTTATTTCCTTTTCAATAATTTGTGTATAATAGAATTCCAATGTATATGGGATATATTTGATATATCGTATGTTGTATTTTGCAAGTTCGGCAAACAGTTCATTTATGTTGCCATCATCTACAAACAGCATTAGATGTTTATAGTTATCATTCTTACGATGTATCTTAAATTTTTTGCTGTTTGCAAATTTCTCATATTCATTTGTATCCTCAAATCCAACCTTGTAGATCTTAGCCATGTCTGGATCACGCATTGACCTTTCTACAAAATTTATAAAATGGCCATTATGTATGAATGCAACAGCATCACATGTGGCTTCCAGTTCCTTAAAAATATGACTGCTCATGAATACTGTCTTACCTAAACGCTTATGTTCAAGAATAAGCTCAATGAGCATATCCCTCATAAGAGGATCAAGCCCAGTAGATGGTTCATCCAACAAAAGAATATCTGGTTTTGACATAAATGCTGCAACTAATGCAGTTTTTTGCTTCATCCCCTTACTCATTCTTCTAAGTTCTGCATCTGTATCAAGTTTAAACATATCTATAAGTTCATTAGTATATGTCATATCTTTTATACCAAGAAATTCTGCCTGGAGTTTTAAAAATGTAGTCCCAGTACCAACGTCAGGAAAATCAATTTCACCAGGAACATAACCTATAAACTTCTTAATCTCAAAAGCGTCTTTCCATGCATCCATGCCAAGTATGGAAACATTGCCCTTATCAGACTTTACGAATCCCATCATACTACGAAGTGTAGTTGTTTTTCCACTACCGTTTGTTCCTACAAGCCCATATATCTGGCCTCTCTTAACGCTAAAATTAAAATCGAAGATTCCTCTTCCATTACTGTAATCCTTGGTAATGTGTTCAACTTTTATGATTTCTTCCACTTTTAACACCTCCAAACGTTTTATCATTCTTATAGAAATGCATAAAAAAATCTTCAAGACTTATAGAAGCCTCTGAAAACCCAGTAACATTGTATTTTGCAATCGTTTCTAGGAATTTATTTGTCATTGCATCTTCCATAACTATTACAACTTTATTAGATTTATCATTTTTATAAGTTATTTCAAATCCTTCATTTAAAAAATGATTATATTCATCCCTTGTTTTGAGAATGACATTAAATTCTTTCCTTAATCCATGTTTTACATCTATTGCATTAAGAATTGTTAATATCTTTCCTTCCTTTATAATGGCTATCCTGTCGCATAATTCTTCAATCTCACTAAATATATGACTAGAGAGAAGGATTGTTTTTCCTCTTTCCTTTTCATCATGAATAAAATTAATAAACTCTTCTTGCATAACTGGATCCAGACCACTTGTGGGTTCATCCAAAAGTAATACATCAGGATCACCCATAAAGGCTGCAATAACAGCCAGTTTCCTTTTTTCCCCTATACTCATAAGTTTCACATTTGGTGAAGGATCCATATGAAATCTGTCTATAAGATACTTAATTCTTTCATCATTATTTCCGTTTTTACGTAATCCCTGCATCATTTTTATGAACTGCCATCCTGTTTGTCCATCAGGAAGTGCAACTTCACCTGGAAGATAACCTACATGCTTCAATATTTCACTATACTTTTCACTGCAGTTCATTCCTAATATTTCTGCGGTTCCACTTTGCGGTTTTGAAAATCCCATAAGCTGTCTCATCGTTGTAGATTTTCCTGCACCATTTGGCCCAAGAAAACCTAAAGTCTCACCCTTTGAGACCTTAAAACTAACATCATATATTCCTCTTCCATGACCATAATCCTTAGTCAAATGACTTACTTCTATATATTCCAAATTTATTTTCTCCTTTCCTGAAGGGTCATGCCGTTCATGCCCGCTAATTTTTATTATTCCAACAGCTTGCTTTTTTTTACATTCTTTATAGATCACATCATAATAAAGCAATCTCAACATTCCACAATGAGGTTTGATGCCCAATTCATGATATGGATTTGGAAAACAAATCCTCATGACAATTCTTTCAAAATGGCAACATTTTCTCCGTTCCTATAGTTTCTTTGTACATTATTTAGTTTGAGTTCAACATAGAATTCACTTCCTTTTGCGTTATATGCATTAGTTTACTAGATAAATATCAACTGAATATCAACAAAAATCACAATTTCTGTTGATATTCAGTTGATATTTTAGAGTCATTATTTTATGCTATACTTATATAAATGGAGGTGTTCATAATGGTCAGAATATTAGTTGTTGAAGATGATACAAACACAAGAAAACTGATGTGCGCAGTTTTAAAACAAAATGGATTTGAAACATTGCAAGCGAATGATGGTGTAGCCGCACTTGAAATTATGGATAAACAGCACGTTGATCTTGTTATTCTGGATTTAATGATGCCAAACATGGGCGGATACGAGCTGACAAGACAGCTTCGACTATCGTGGAAAAACCTGCCGATTTTAATGGTGACAGCAAGACAGGCTCCGAAGGACAAACGACAGGGTTTTATTGCTGGCACAGATGATTATATGATCAAACCCGTTGATGAGCGGGAAATGGTGCTGCGCATCAAAGCGCTACTCCGCAGGTCACAAATATCAAGTGATCATAAGCTCACTATCGGCGAAGCAGTGCTTGATTATGATACGCTTACCGTATCCCGTGAGCATGAAGTGTTTACACTGCCGCAAAAGGAATTTTACCTTTTATTCAAGCTGCTCTCATACCCAAACATGATATTTACCCGTTTACAGCTCATGGATGAGATATGGGGAATGGAATCCGAAACCGATGACCACACACTTAATGTGCATATTAACCGCTTAAGGGACAGGTTCAGGGATTGGACGGAGTTTGAAATTATAACGGTGCGCGGGATCGGATATAAAGCGGTTAAAAAGGTATGAAACACCAAAATGTAATCAAAAAAAAGTTGAACCTTACCACCTCACTAGTATTGTTTGTTTTTGCAGTCATGATATCAGCACTCATGTTGACTATATTCATTATGATGGTATTTCACCATATAGGTTTGCTTTCATTATCAAACACCGACAGTACGAACATACGCGGAGACAAACTTTACGGATTTTTATTTGCACTAATCGGGTTCTGTATTTTTCTTGGAATAACAATCACCATTTTTTTTAGTAAAAAAGCGCTGGGTCCCATCCGCAAAGTGATTGACGCCACACACAAGATCGCCGAGGGTGATTTTAGCCCTCACCTGGATATCAAAGGCGTCGGCGAGTTGGAAGAATTATCACAGAGCTTCAATAAAATGATACATGATCTGTCATCCCTCGAAATGCTCCGCAGGGATTTTGTCAATAACTTTTCCCACGAATTCAAAACACCCATTGTATCCATCCGAGGTTTTGCCAAGTTGCTTAAAAACAGTAATCTCAGTGAGGAAGAAAAACAAGAATACCTTGATATTATTATTGCTGAATCTGAACGTCTGGCGGAACTTTCCACCAATGTTCTTAATCTGTCTAAATATGAATACGTTGAAATCATTTCAGATAAATCCCTATTTAGACTGGATGAGCAGATCAGAAGGTCAATTATTATGACAGAACCGAAGTGGTCTGTAAAAGAGATTTTTGTAAATGTAGAACTGGATAAAGTGATTTTTAACGGAAACGACGACTTAACACAGCAAATCTGGATTAATCTGTTGGATAATGCAGTCAAATTCTCTTATCAGGGAGGACTTATCAGTGTAAGTCTTTTAAATTCAACCGGTGGCATCCGGTTTTCCATTCAGGACAATGGAGCCGGTATGGATGAACAGACTAAAGCTCACATTTTCGATAAATTTTATCAGGGCGATACTTCTCACTCCAAAGCGGGAAATGGCCTGGGTCTTGCCATTGTAAAACGAATTGTAGAGCTGTTCGGCGGTACCATAGAAGTGCAGAGCGAACTTGGAAAAGGTAGCATATTTACCATTTTACTGCCGAATGAAAGAGTATAATAAAAGCTGATCATCTTGGAAATTACTTTCTCTTGTCATTGAGACTATTGGTTATATAGATAATGTTACAATAAATATTTTACTATACATTAAAAATAAAATAATTTTTAAGTAAATAATGTTCTCTCATAGTAAGTTACTTTTACCTGATGTGCAATATTCTTAACTATAAATTTTCTTTTTCATTATAGTATCCATATGATACTATAATGGGGTAGTGCTCGCAATTTGTGCAAAAGTCCCATTAATAAAAAACAGTTACCATAAATTCAATTTAATTGAAATAGGTAACTGTTTTTTTATTAGATTGCTTTTAATGGTCTCATATTATTTACTAAATCATAATTATCATCAAAACTATACTGTCCAATAAAATTTATATGCTCCCATCCTAAAGGAGAAATATGCTTCATATATAATTCATTAACTTCTTCTGTTTCTTTTAGTTTCTCAATAGCTTTAGGTAAATATAATGTATTCCAAAGAGTTATTGAATTTATAATCATGCTGAGAGCAGTAGCTCTTTGTACTTGTCCTTGAATATCTTTCTCATAAAGCATTCCGTGTTTTCCAAAAAATAAAGCTCTAGCCAAAGCATTAACATTGGAAATCGCAATTTCTGCTATAATTCAGATATCAGTTAATCCACTGAATGCAATTAAGGGCAGAATACCCAAAAATATATTATATATTTCTGGGGTACTGGCGTATATTGGAGTAAGTGTGGGGATTGTGTTTTGTTGTATTTATGTAGACGCTCCTATGAAGGACGTATCAGAAAATGCAAAACTTTCACAAATGTGGAGTAATGTATCAGAGTATCAAATTTTAAAAAGCATTTCTGTTGGGTATGATCAAAGTTCTATTACTGGAAATTCAAAATATCTTAATCAAAGTTTATATGACTGGTACAAAGGGATGTATGATGATAATGGAGTATATCTAATAAATACAACCTATTATGATAATGAACAGTTAGATGGATGGAAACAAAATAATGTATATGAAAATAGTCCTGAAAAACCATTTTGGTATTTTTCATATTCCGCAAATTATATAAAATCTCTAAATTTTAATGTTGATAGTAGAATTATAAATGAGGCGAAATCTGGAACAAGAGTTTACCTTATCCCAAAATCTTATTCAGAAAATGAGAAAGTTAAGTTGAAAAACTGGCTCACAGAATCATCAACAAAAAAACCACATGAAGGAGATATCAGTACTGTATTTAATAAAGAAAAGAATGTGAAATTTGTAGAATATACGCCTAAAGATAACATGTTTACATGGAATCCAAATTCAACATATGAAAATGCATGTACTAATCCGGTTATTTATATATGTACACCGGAAAATATGACATATTTTGAATCAGAGAGTCTTAACGCAAACGGCTTTAATGGTTATATAAAATTTGTTAATAAAGCGGTAGCAGAAAAACATTTGGATACAAATATACTTGAAAAATATAAATTAAATGACAACAATCTTGAATTTGTAAATACAGAAAAATATATCGATGGATTACAGAAAGATTTAAGGACTACAATTGCATGGTTTGGAGTGGTATTTTTAATATTAATGCTTATCCTTCTAGGGATATTAATTGCTCTTGCAACAGTTTTTAGAATTGCAAATCAGGAAAAAATTAATGTTAAGAAATTTTTAGGTTATGGATTTATTAATTTATATCGCCTGCCAATTATTATGCTTATTTCTGTTATATGTATTGAGTTGATTATTATGCTTATTATGCATTCTAAGTTTGGTTTTCTACTAATGCTTATCTTGGCAGTTATTCAGATACTTATTTTTTCAAGGTATATGACTAAATGTGAAATTGAAAAAATACGTATGGCTTTTAAAGGAGATTAGAATTATGGAAAAAGCAATAGAAGTATTAAATGTTACAAAGAAATTTGGGAAAAGATATATATTTAAAAATCTAAATTTGTCCGTTGAAGAAGGAGAGTTTATTTCAATTGTTGGACCAAGTGGTTGTGGAAAATCAACTCTCCTAAATATGATAGGCCTTTTAGAATCAATCGATGCAGGTCAGATTAAGCTAAAAGGAAAAGAAATTCCTAAAATAAAAAGTAACCAATCTACAATCCTAAGGCGCAATACAATTAATTACTTATTTCAATCATTTGCGTTAATCAATGATATGACAATCTATCATAACCTTTTTCTGGCAATGAAATTCTCTAATATCACTACAAAGGAAAAGGATACAAGAATAGAGGAAATATTAAAAAAGGTTCATTTAGAAAAAGTTAAAGATGAAAAAGTTAATACACTCTCAGGTGGTGAACAGCAAAGAGTAGCCCTGGCAAGAACAATACTCAAGCCAGGTGATATCATTCTTGCAGATGAGCCAACTGGATCTTTAGATTCTGCGGCTGCTGAAATAGCATTTAATCTAATTAAGGATTTAAGCAAACAGTATAGAAAAACTGTAATGATGGTTACGCATAGTAAACATTTAGCAAATCAAACGGATAGAATAATTAACATTGTGGAGTGTTAATATGATGGTAAATTGCGTAGTGACAGGGTAGCTACCGTGTACTGCAAATTAGATGTAAATTAATCACAAAACTACCCCTCTAAAAAGGTATATTAGGGTCAAAATATATTATTAATGTGGATTTTGAGTGTTTTGAAAGTTACACAATGTATTTGTGTAACTTTCACTTTCCTTATTTAGCAACGATTTTGAATGTTTTGTATAAAAAGCATAAATTGAATGTTACTTAATACTGATAATTATATTGTTGTGTAACCTAATTTCTACTTTGATCTTAACTCATCCCCCCAACATGCTAATATACCTTTTTGGCGGGTAAGGTAAAAACACCCTATTTCAGAAGGTGCTAGGGGTAGAGCCACATAGCCATAAAGCTAAGCCATATTAAATAATATTGGATTGTTATCCTCTACATTTTTTTACCATTAATTTTCCTTTTATGAATTTGAATGATATATTGTAAGTGTATATTGTTATTTGAACAATTTTATGGCGCACCAAAAAAACCACGTATAACAGTGAGAAATTTATAATTTTATTAATTTGATTTATGCTGCAAATTTAACATTTGATGACATCTATTTATAACATACTCCGAGAATATCAAAAACAGTTTTTTTGTCCTTTTTATGAGATTTTAGGCCATTTTTAACTACATTTTTAAATACTGACTTTACGTTATTGAAAGTTTTACTAGGAAACTTTATAAGATCAAAGTATAGTCTATCAATATATTCATGAACTATCTCAGAAACCTTCATTTCACTGGCTTCAAGTTCTTTATTTTTTATTGCCAAAGTTCTCATTTTAAACATTACAGCAGAGCTTAAAAGTAGCAAAATAAGTTTCCCGTAAAGCTGACATTGAAACCGTTCTATCTTAACTTTCTTTACAGCATGTATATGAAATATGGATTTCCACGTTTTAAAAATTATTTCTATTTGCCAACGCAAAGCATAGAGCTCATAGACTTGCTTCGCACTTAAAACTTTTTGCTCAATATTTGTTATATACATAGATATTCCTAATAATTCAATCGTATTATCGCTTTTTTCTATACCTTTCTTTTTAGCATTCTTTTTACTTTTTTCTGACCTCTTTTTCAATTGCTCATTTGTTAGTTTATATAAAATAAGCCTGGTTTTTAGCTTTTTACCTTGACCTATATAGACATCTTTAAGTTCATAATGTTCTCCATCACTCATTTGTTTCATTATGTCAGAAATATAGATTCTTTTAAAAAGGCTTGATTTTTTTGGAGTACCATTCTTGTAATACTCTATATCATTACTTTCTATATACACTGCTATATTAGGTTTGAGTCTTGATATATAAAAAGCTTTTCTTTTTTCTATGTCCAAAAAATCTTCAAAGCTGAAATATCCAAGGTCTCTTAAAATAAGATCTCCGGCTTTGATAGTCTCTCTTATTTTGCTCCCAAAAGTATTGTCACTTCCAGAGCCAGCTCCTACTTGCACATTAAGAAGATTTCCGGATTTTAATTCATATTCTAGTTGTATTTTTACACCTGAAGCTTGAGAGCATCCACCGGATCCAGGATAAATATTTTTATAGCTTTCTGGTACTTGAAAAGCAGTAGAATCAAGTATTCTTATTCGTTTGAAATATTCATCCCATTTACTTGGTATACGGGTATTATTGGGGTATGTGTAGCAATGGAACCAAAACGGCAATAGAAAATACATATATTTCATATTGCCTAAAAATTATTAATATTAATTCCTAATATTACGATCTAATGTTATTTGACTTATCCCTGTCATTGATACTATTTGGGGGTTTTGTAGTAATGGGACAGAAATTCCCGTTACATAAACTATAATTTACCAATTCAAATTTAATTCATCACAACTAGCATCACCTTCGGTAAAACAGTTCTTTGCATCAGCTTCCTTTTCTAAATCACGGAATATCTCATATACTGTATTTTTCAAATCATCAATTTCCTTATATTTCACAAAAATTATGTAGTCATCATCCGAGGCGGATGCTTTTTTCATATTATAATAATACTTCAAGTATCTCTCAATATTTTCTTTGGCTTTTTTCTTTCCACGAACTAATTTATTATTATTCGCAACTCTAAGACTCATGAGGATTTGTGCTATTTTTTCATTAGTAGGATTAATAGTGTTTTCCGAACGATTCCCTTGTTTTTGTATATAACGATATAACGTTGCCTGACTAATTCCAGACATTTTTACTATTTCACTAATGCTATATTCTTTCGAATTGTATAGTTTTAAAGCTTTTTCAATATTTCTCTCTTTAACTTTAGGTCTACCACCTTTTCGTCCTCTGGCTCTCGCACTTTCTAAACCTTCTTTTGTCCTTTGCACTATGAGATCCCTCTCAAATTGGCTAAATGCTTCAAAAACTGTAAGCATTAAATTTCCTTGTGGCGTATTTGTATCAAAATTTTCTTTAATACTTACCAATATTATTCCCTTGCTCTTGAAATAGTCTACGAGCTCCATCAAATCCCGTGTACTTCTTCCCAATCGAGAAAAGCTTTCTACAATAATGGTATCACCTGCCCTTACCTTATCTTTTAAGCGCATTAGTTCAGGCCTGTTTGTTTTTGTCCCCGACATTTTTTCTGTCAGTACCTCAATACAATTATATTGACTAAGTATATCTAATTGTCGGGTTAAGTCTTGTTGAACTGTGCTCACCCTTGCGTACCCATAGCTATAATTTTTACCCATTGCAGCACCTCCCAATCATATGATAATATTATCATAATGGGTGGTTAATGTTAATATGTTTTTGATAATAGTTTTAATAAACATTTTATCAGGTTTTTCTAAACTATATTTAACGAATTTATTGATTATTAAATACCGTCGTTTATGATAGGAGTTGTTGTAATGCCAGTTGAATTTTTAACATCTGAACAAGAAGTTAAATATGGTAAGTTTACCGAAAGACCAACCTTAGATGTAGTGCGTCAAAATATAGCTTTATGGAACTGCATTCCTAAGTCAAATTATAACTATAATACTAATAATTATCTAGTGATTAATTGCTTTTTTAATAAGCACATTATTTCTATAACAAAAGCTCCAAATGACTTGACATCATGAGGAGCTTATTTTATGCTTATTATTAAAACTAGAGAAATGAAAAGGGAGAACCCCAGCCGTCCAAAGCAACGTTCTCCCTTTAAAATAAGAGTTAAAAACTCTTATAAAACTATTATTATGATAAGATTATTTTCACAATTATGCAAGTGTTTTAAGCAAATTTCTTTTAAAAATGAGATAACTGCCTTTGATAAATATGTAAGCTCTGTTAATATAGAGACTTTAGTATGTCCATTTTGTGGCGCTAAACATGCATTATCTCCATTTGCGTCTTACAAACGCCATCTTGTGACTTATAATAATAATAATAATAATAATAATAATAATAATACCGCTCAAGATAATATAATCATCATTTCTAGATATATTTGTTCATCATGTAAACGTACCCACGCCCTCCTACCTTCGGTAATTGTGCCGTATATGTCATTTAGTTTTAAATTCACTGTGTACCTCATCCATGACTATCTTGTACATAAATATCACTCTGTCGAAGCTATGTGTGAACATTATGGCATTGCTATATCTACATTCTATCTAATTTTAAAGAAGTTTAAAGAACATAAACAGATATGGCTTGGACTTTTAGAGGACAAGCTCATTTCAAACTTAAGTTTTGTACAGCATATCATAAGTAGTTCCTTTGATGAACTTGAGGACTTCATAATACAATTTTTCAAGCAAAATGGTTCATCGTTTTTTCAAGGAACGTCATAATTTAACTATAACCATATTTCCTTCATTTTAATTTATACATACCACTTAATACGATAATGGTCATTGAAATACCCATGTGATACCATTTTTCTAGAGGTGATAATAAATGAATAACAAAGAAATAATCGAAATAGCATCTATTAGATTAGCACTAATAGCCCCTGCTATAAATAATACTTTTACTGAGCGATCTAAAATCGCTTATTATAGACGTGTTTCTATTAACCCTGTAAAATTACCTAACGGTAATTCAGTCTTGTATAGCCCAGGGACACTTTCTAATTGGGAATCAGAATATAATAGATTTGGTTTTGATGCCCTTCTTCCGAAGACGCGTAGCGATATAGGTCAAACCAGAAAGCTAAGTGATGTAGCCATAGAGCAGATATACACTTAAAAAAACAACTTCCCTAGAATTAATGCTACGCTTATATATTATAAACTCATCGAAGATGGCTTTATTAAAGAAAAGGATGTATCAATTTCAACAGTTCAGCGGTTTATAAAAAACAAGGACCTTAAATCTGCTAGATGTATCAACATGAAAGATAGAAAAGATATATTTGGATAATCTCCCTTTCTATCATCATCTTTACAGTATACAATCTTTGTTTTATCAAGGTTCAGTTGCAATCCGTATTCTTCGAACCTTTCTTGCAACCGTCTTTGTAGATATTTAGCCTGTTTTAGGGATACACAGTGTGCTATTCCATCATCTGCGTATCTTGCCCACGGAATTGTTTTGAATTCTTTTGTTATAAAATCATCAAACACATAATGTAAAAACAGATTCGCAAGTACTGGACTTATGACACCCCCTTGCGGGGTTCCAGAAATTCTTGGCACTAGTTTTCCCGTTTCCATTTGAAATGGTGCAGTTAACCACCTTTGAATATATAGAATAATCCATTCTTCATTTGTATGTTTCTTTACCATTTTAATTAAAATGTCATGTTTGATATTATCAAATAGTCCCTTTATATCAAATTCAAGGACCCAATCTTTCCTCCAACACCTTTTTCTTGTAACATCAAGTGCCTGTATTGCAGATTTATTAGGTCTATATCCGTAGGAATCCTCATAAAACATAGTCTCTACTTCTGGTTCAAAGTATAGTTTAACTAGCATTTGTGCAATTCTATCCTCAACAGTCGGTATCCCTAGTAATCTAGTTCCTCCACTTTTCTTTGGAATTGCAACTGCTTTTACAGGTTGGGGAAAGTAACTTCCTGATGACATCCTATTCCACATTTTATATAGATCTATAAATGAGCGAATTAGTTAGAAATTTATTCCATTTAAAATTAATACCAACTATTCTAAGCTATCTTTAATGTTTTAAAAATAGCTTCAAGAGGAATTCCTAAGTCAGCTTGATTAAAAATCCAAGATACTCGTTCCTTTTTAGATTGGTTCCTTGCACTTTTAATTCCAGCGTTGAAATTCAACGTACCATTGCTTATCTCTAATTCACAGTATACGTAGGTAATCATTAGTAACAAGAAGTATCTGTTAATACTACGATCACTTCTTACTTGATAATGATTTAAACCAAGATGTTTTTTAGTTTCTCTGAAAAAAGTTTCAATTGGCCATCTATGTTTATAGTGATTTAGAAGTTCTTCAGTTGTAATAGTGGTATCTAGACTTATGAATGCTCTTAAACAACCAGGCTTGAAAAGAGCTTCTTTAGGCCAACAAAGGGCTATCAAAGAATCCTTTGCGTCATTAAGCTTGCCTCTATATGTGTAGACATAATATTCATTATTGCCAACTTTGACTAGGTCGACATCATCCTTAGTTAATATCTCGCACATATGATTAAGCTTAATTCCAAGTTTTTCACGACCTTTTGGATATACTACTCTATTTGTTCTTAGACCACCAATATAGGCGTAGCCTGCCTCTTTAGAAACAGCGAACAATTTTTTATTACTATACCAACTATCACATAAAACATAGCCTTTATTTACTGGTTGTGGTAAGGAGTTTATAAACTCAATTGCCATTTGGATTTTACTCATATTTTCTTTGTTGTATATCGCCATAGTATATGGCAGCACAAGAGTATCGCACAATAACATAACTGTAACTAATTGATGACCATAAACTGTTTTACCTTTTAAATGAGAATGGTGGAATCCACATTTTTCAGTAGGTTTCTTAGCCTTTGACGAGGGCACAGTCTTCTCTGAAATTGTGTCATCTATTACAATATAAATAGGACTGCCAGTTGTTTTAGACATCTCCCATATTCTCATAATAACACGTTTTTTTAGGGCTTTTTCAACGAAGTTTTCGTCCCATGGACTCTCCGATAAAAACTTTCCAATATTAGTCCGATGCCTAACCGGCATAAAGTCTGAGACGTCAGTTACTTTTCCACAGTAGCCTTTTGTCACCATAGAATTTATAAATAATATTAGATGATGAATTTGAGGCGTTGTGAGATAAAGAGTTATTTTTAATTCAATTAAAAATTTGTATATTGCCGATGATTTTGTTACAATTGAGTTGTTAAACATTTATGTTTTCTCCTTAGTTATGTTTTGTGTCGTGACTTAATTATAACAGGAGAATGCATAGATGTTTTTCTTTTTTAACATATGGAAATTAATGGGATCATTTTCGCTCATTTATAGATAGATTATTTTTCAAGTTCTTTTCAAAATCTTCAATTGACTGTCCATCAACTCCATATGTTCCCTTGTTTGCTTTCACCTTTTCGTAAGCTGTAACTACAGCTCTTTTAGAAATATTAAACGGCTTTGTTTCCATCATAAGCTCCTCCTCCTTTTCAAAGTTGACTTATTTCTGAAACTGAATAACTTGAAGTCCTTCGCTCCACTTCCATTACAGAAGTTTCTTCACTACTACGACCCAATCTGCCCCTATGCTTGCATCGATACTCTTTTCTCACAGTTCTTCTGCTTGAAATACTCTCTTAACATCAAGCCGTAGGTTCCCACGTTCCATACAAATGCCCATACTAAAGTCATGCCACCTTTATGCCGCCCACCGCCTAGCCAGTAAACAGGTTTCCTCTAGGCTTATCCCAAGTTAACGACTACCCCCTGGTTTTGATGGAGTCTCTACGCTTTCGACATTTTCGTAAGTGATTCACATGCTCGTTCATCTCTTTAGTACATACTTGACAGATTTACATCTGCCTTTTCCTTAACGCTAAGCACCATAACTTTTGATTACAGCACCTTAAGGTAGTTTGAAATCTCCACCTGCATGGCGATTTCGGAGGACCTTCCTCCATCATCTGTATAGCACAGCTATATTAATCAACTCTTGCGAGTTGATTACCACGCTTTCGTGGCGCACTATCGTCAGCATATCTTACATGAATACCAATTTTCAAATTAGTATATCTCATATTTCTTCTACAGTTACCATTACTATTAACAAACTTTTTCGTACTCTTATCATGCCAATCATCACCTTGGTCTCTTAACCAAACGTCAAATCTATGCAAATAAATATTAGATAGTAAAGGTCCTAATATACTTCCTTGTGCACTTCCTTTAGGGTCATATATCTTACACCCTTTTTCAAAGTATCCTTTTTTAATGAAACGATATATATAATTCAAAATCACTTTATCTTTAATACCGATACTCCATAACTCTCTATACATTACATCAGCATCTAATGTTCCAAAATAGTAATACATAAGGCATAGTTGTGCATTGATTTTTAACTTTAGCTATTGCATTATGTGTAGATACTTGCTCCCTAAATCCAAATGAACTAGGAACAAATTTAGTTTCGCAGTACGGTTCTAGAACTAATTGTATACATTTCTCAACTAGTTTGTCCCACACACTGCAAATACCTATTGGTCTTCTCTTTCCATTCCCCTTAGGAATATACACTCGTTTTACATAATCCATTTTCTTGTTATATAGTCTCTCTCTAACTATTACTGCTAGTTCACAAAAACATCGTTCCGTTAAAGTATCATAGTTTGAGCCATCAGGGCCTTTTGTCATACGACCTTTACTTTTCCCTAATTGTCTTACTGCTAACATAACATTCTCTTCCGAGCAAACTAATTCGTGCAGTTTACGCATATCTATTCTATTATTCTGGAAATTTTCAAATCTTTTTTTCATATCTACATAATAAATATTGTTTGTACTCATAGGAGTCTCCACCTCCTTTCTGTACGAATAGTCTCTTTCATCTAATTTGGCGAATTAGAATTTACAAAAATAATTTTATACACTAAAACGTCTAAGGCCCTTTCCTTTACCACATTTCTTGATATGATATCCAAGCGGTACTACGGCCCCTCTGTTAACCTATTAATATTCTTTCTTAGCTTACCCTTTCGGTGCAACTAGTCCTCAAACATTACAGAATCGACTTATTAATCCTTATCCGTTAGGTCAATCACCTTTACCGATATATTTTCCTTAAATATTGCACTTAGAACTCCTCTTTACTCCGTTTTTCTCAGTTCTTACCTGGTTAGGTTTTACACCTAATCTATAACCACCATAAGGCTATCCTCCATCTGTACCCAGGTATATACATTGAAGTAGAAAAATTAATTCAACCTCCCATCTGAACTAGGGATAGGCATCATTGATTACGAAATTTAACAACAAGGAAATTATATTCATATGCAACAGTACCCGAAGTGTGACTTTACAGCCAGTGTCTCCGTCTTCACCTATGCTTCGCAACATTACATTACTGCAACGCTGGCAGGAGTATTAGTAAGCCTCAGTATCCATAAGATTATTGGCTCCTATGCCGGACTCGAAAATATCAGTTAACTAACAGAAACCATTTCTTAAGTAACTATTCTATCAGCCTAGAAAGCTTATCGTCACTACTACACAACGTTTTCGCTAACTAAAAAGGTCGCACACCCAGTCAATTCTACCTCGCTAACTTTCTGTCTACGCTTAAAATGTTACGTTACCGCAACATCTCTAAGACTCGATACAAAGTGATTTGCTAAATCTTACCTTTACAGGATTCCCACCTGCTAGAATATACGCCCTGTCGGGGCGCACCACGTATGTCGGCTGTACCCGATCGTGAGTTAAATTATAAATAATATACACTTTTATGTATATTTAGTAATTTTGTAAGATTTTATTGAAAAACGTCGTAAGACTTGTATAATATAATTGTAATGACAAAATTAAAATTAATTTAGGGGGAGATAAAATGAGTAAAAAGAAAAAAAATTTTCCTACAGCATTTACTGTGCTATTTATAGTTCTGATTTTTGTAGCTGTACTTACATATGTGGTACCAGCAGGTTCATATGCAAAATTAAAGTATGATACTGGAAAAGACGTTTTCACTGTAATAAAACCAGATGTCTCTGTAAAGGAATTGCCTGGAACACAAGATACACTAAATAAACTAAAAATCAAGATAGACATACAAAAATTTAAGGATGGAAGTATTAGCAAACCTATGGCAATTCCAGACACTTATGAGAAGGTAAAGCAAAATCCTCAAGGTTTAGCTAATATAATTCAAGCTCCGATAAAAGGAGTATATGACACCATTGATATTATTATGTTTGTATTCATAATTGGTGGATGTATTGGTGTATTAAATAGCAGTGGAGCTTTTGATGCAGGTATTGCAAGTCTTTCACGTATTACGAAAGGAAAAGAATTTATTTTAATTATTGTAGTCACAATATTGATTTCTATAGGAGGAACCACTTTTGGGTTAGCAGAAGAAACCATTGCCCTATATCCAATACTTGTTCCAGTATTTATGGCTGCAGGCTATGATGCACTAGTATGTATTGCTGCACTTTATATGGGATCATCCATTGGCACGATGTTTTCCACTGTAAATCCATTTTCATCAGTTATTGGTTCAAATGCAGCAGGAATAACCTTTACACAAGGGTTAGGAATGAGGGCTGTAGGTTTAGTAATTGCAACAATAATAACTATTATTTATATTATGAAGTATGGTGAAAAAATAAAAAATGATCCAACTAAATCTTTAATATATAGCCAAAAAGAAGAAATTGAAGAAAGATTTTTAAAGGGTTATAACGATAAAGAAGTACCAGAATTTACTTTTAGGCGTAAATTAATGTTAATTATATTTGCATTAACTTTTGCTGTAATGATTTGGGGAGTTTCCACTCAGGGATGGTGGTTCACTGAAATGACTACACTATTTTTAGTTGTAGGCATAGGACTTGGTGTAATTTCAGGACTTGGAGAAAAAGAATTTGTTAACAAATTTATTATGGGGGCCTCTGATTTAGTCGGTGTTGCATTAGTTATTGGAGTTGCAAGATCAATTAATTTGATTATGGAAAATGGAGTAATTTCTGATTCAATTCTTTATATGGCATCAGGAACAGTTCAAGGAATGAATTCAAAAGTATTTATAATTGTAATTCTTTTATTATTTATACTCCTTGGTTTTTTTATCCCTTCATCTTCCGGACTCGCAGTATTGTCAATACCAATTATAGCACCACTTGCGGACACTGTAGGATTGCCAAGAGATATAATAGTAAGTGCATATCAATATGGACAAGGGTTAATAGCATTTATAACTCCAACAGGACTTATTTTAGCTACTTTATCAATGGTAGATGTAACTTATGATAAATGGTTAAAATTTATAATACCATTAATGGGTTATATTGGAGCAATTGCAGTTGTTATGTTATTAATTCAACCAGCATTCTAAATAATAAAAAGTAATATATAAGTGATTCTGGGGTACGGCAATCATCCGTGTAATTTAGGGCTACTTAACATTTTAAATTTTAGTTAAATCATCTCCTGGGGAGCTGAAGTAGCTTCGCAGAAGATAAATTAACAACTTCAGAAGAAGATTGTTCATTGCTCAAAACATTTTTGTTTCTATGAACTTAACCTATCATCCAAATCATTTTCATTCTTGGTTTGATGTTTTTCTTGGCCTTCATGCATTCTTGTCATCACATTTCTTGCAATAGGCTGTACAATAAGTAGTTCCAAAAATATAACTACACAAAAGTTGCGTGGCCAACAAGTTGGGAACTCTTTAATGACCTCCAGGCTGAACCCACTTGCTAAACTTTCTCCAACATTTGTCATAATAATGGACATACCAATAACGGTAAAAAATGTCCTAAACAGAATATGAGCATTTAAACTATCTGTTGGTAAAATAAAAACATTCACTAGTTTATTAGCTATCTTCCCCACAATAAACGTTTCAAGTATCATTGCAATTATAAAAACTACTGGAAATGATTTTAATGATGTAACTATAGCTTCTCCTGACACTCCACCCATGTTAATACAAATATTCATAGTTGCCATGAAAATGCAAGTCAATGCACATATAACACCCCCATAAATCAACCCTTCTTTTCCATTTGTAGGCATACATTTTTCCATAATTTCCTCCTCAGTTTTATTTAAATCAAAAAAATGCGTTGTACCGACGATGATATGACCGTCGGTACAACGCATTGAATTTGCTTTGACTTTGATAGTATAGCATAATATTTTAATTCATGTAATACCCTAATTTTATTTTTTAGCTCTTATTAAGATTACATATATATATTGTTTACATAATTTTATATGAAGAAATCTAATTAGATTTGAATTAAATTCCAGTTAAATTTAGTTAAATTTTAATTACTAAGTTGTTCCCCTCTTTTCCAAGTAACTTAGCATCACTCTGCATTAACAGTATGGAATTTCTCCGAAGTGACTTGCAATAAAAGACGCGGAAACATTGAAATTTGATTTAGAAATTCTTCTTTTGCCAATATAAAATTCTCGTGAGCCTGACAGGTTGCATAACAATTAATAATTGTTATGTCCCCCAGAGAACTACCCAGAGGCCCAGGCTAGCGAATCTGAGCCAGGAGGTTGAATGTGAGTGCCAGAGAATTTTATATTCGCAAAAGATTAGAATTTTTTAATCAAATTTCTAGTTTTAAGCCCGTTCGCAAGGCACGCAGGAGAAATGTGATACTTCTACGTATACTCTAGTTTTACCTTGCTTCCTCCCTGTCCCTGCTCTGCCGGAGTAACTATTAGTTTTACAGGCACTCTACTACGTAGCTCCTCCACATGACTTATTATTCCCACAGATAATGTACTTGAATGAAGTTTTTCAAGTGAGTTCATTACTACTTCTAGAAGATTCGTGTCTAGTGTACCAAATCCTTCATCTAAGAAGAAGAACTCTAGTGGAGCACTCCCTTTTAACTGAATTTGTGAAGACAGCGCAAGCGCAAGACATAGTGAAGTTAAGAAGGTTTCTCCACCGGATAAAGTGTTTGTTTCACGTCTTGTTCCTCCATTAAAATCATCTCTCATTACAAAGGCTCCATCAGAATCAAGCTCCAATGCATAACGTCCTCTTGTTATGTCTTTTAATCGTTTTGAGGCTTCCATAGATATGTATTTTAGCTGCTTCGTAGCTACATATTCCACAAATTTATTCCCTTGAATTAATGTATCAATTTCTCTTAAAAGACTAAGCTTGTGTTCTATAGCGCTTCTCTTTATTATAAGGTTTTTAACTTCTAGTAGCTTTCTTTCCATTTCCTCAAGGGCCCTATGTTGAGCTCCTATTGCTTTGGTTTTTTCTTCTAAAATCTTCCCAAGTACTTCTCTTTTTTCTTTTACCTCTTCAAAGAGTGTAGCGTCTATTTCTTTCCCATTAAGTAAATTTTCTACTCTTTGTAAATTATCTATTATGCTACGTTTAGATTCTTCATACTGTTTTATTTCTTTTTCAATTAGTAATAAGTCTCCTCTTGAAATTAAATAGAGACAAACTATTTCAGCATTTTCAAAGGAATTTTCTTTAAGAACTATGCTTAATTTTTTTTCTCCATCTTCCAGCATCTTTAAAAGCATTTCACTTTTGTTTTCTTCACTGGTTTTTTGAGTGTCTAATCTTTGCTTTTCTATATTTTCTTTTTCTAAAATATCTTTTAAACTAGCCTCAATTGATGTTATATCCTTTATTTCATTTTTCACCTTTTCTATTTCAATTTTAGGTGTACGATCCATCTCTGGGGTAAATCCACAGAGTTCAACTATTTGGATAGTCAAACGGTCTATTTCTGCCTTCTTTTCCTTACCGCTGGTTTCTATTTCCGTTTTTGAAGTGGTAAGATCCCTTAAGCACTTGTCTACGTCAGATGCTTCCTTTTCTAATGTTACTAGCTCTACTCGAAGCTTCCTTGCCATGGCAGTTAGTTTTATTACCTCATTATCTAAATCTTTAAGTTGCTGTATTTTTTCCTTTATGGATACTGATGTTATACTTCCACTTTGATTTTGCTTAAATGAACTCTCCTGCTTAATTAAGTCTACTTTTAAAAGCTCATGCTTTTCGCGCAGCCGTTTTAACCTTCCTTCTGCAATAGACAACTCTTCCTCTATTACTATTAGCGCTTCGTTTTCTTTTCTTAAACCTTCCCTGAGTGTTGCTTCTTCCATATATACCTTACTTTTTTCATCACGCAGATTATTTAGTGCTAAGTCTATCTCAGTTTTTTGTTTGTTGTAGACTTCTAAGTTTTCCTTAAATTGAGTTAACAACAATTCACTTGCATTCTTCTCGGCGCGAAGTTTCTCAATATTTATATCGTGAAGCTTAACATTAACTATTTCTAATTGGCTATTTATATACTCCTCATCGCTTATTAACCTCACAAGTTTTATTTGCTCTTTTTGATAATCTTTAGATAAATTTTCTAGGTTTAACTCTCCACTTTGCTTTAAACTTTTCTTAACTTCTAAATTAGTATCTACTTTTAGCTCTGCTATACGGGGATGATGCTCCGACCCACATACTGGGCATAGTCTTAGCTTACCAAGTTCATCTCCCTCTTTTAAACTAGAGGCTAAAACTGCTGCCATGTTAGCTCGTTCTATTTCCTTTATCTCACCTTCTATAATTTTAAGCTGAGCTTTCACACTTTCTATAGATTCTTCTGCATTTTCTAGATTTAACCTACCTTTTTCGGTTTCAATGTTAATAGTTCTATATTTCCCTTGAAGTTCACCCTTTATTTTATGGTTTTCTACAGCTTTCTCTAGGGTATCCCGTAGCGAACTATAGGCCTCCTGCTTTTCTAGCAACAAATTATTATCTCCCGGGAAATTATTTGCTATTTTCTTACTTTTTTCTTCTAAAAGAACTAGTTTATTTTGTTTGCTTTCCTTAAGTATAATGGCTTCTCTATGCATTAACTTTGTGGTATTTGCCCCCTTCTTTAAATCTTCCGCTTTTTTCTTAAGCTCTTGTACATTTTTCGCCGTAGCTGAAACTTCTAGTTCACTGTTATAGGCGTTATACAGTTTCTCCCTATACTCTGGTAGTATCTCTATTTCACTTAGTTTTTCTTCAGTAACTCCCAGTCTATTTTCTATTTTCGACTTATTAGTAACAATAATTGCATTCTTTAGATTTTTCTCACTAATATTTCGCGTAAGTTCTTTATGCTGTTTTAAAAGGATATCTTTTTCTTTAGCTAGATAGGTTATTTTCTCTTCAATATTTGCAGCTTGTTTGAGGCTTACTTCCTTTTCAATTAAAATAGGAAGTTTATTGTTTTTATCAGTCCATGCTTTATCATAAGAAGTTTTTGTAATGTTCAGTTTTTGACATATGACTAAAAAAGCACTACTTAGTTTTTGAAGTGTATCCTTGTTTATCGCTAATCTTTTTTTAGTTTCGTGCACATTATCAATATAGGGTTTTACATTTAATGCTGAACTTCCCTTAGTGAATTTTTCTTTTTTATTTTTTATTTCTTCTGCTTGCTTGTTTAAGTCAGCTTCTTTTTTTTCATACTGACTCTTTTCTTGTTGTAACTCCCAGATAGTTTTATATTCCTCGAAGTCTTTATCCACAGTTTTTTTCTCAGCTTTAATTTGTTTTTCTTCCTGCTTTAACCCATCTAGTACAGATTTTATTTCATTATGACCTTCTTCACCTACATCCTCATATCCCTTCATTTCTCCCTGAATCATAGTCTGAGTTTTTAGGTTTTCATTTCTAACTGATCTTATTTTTTCATAAAGCTTGGTGCCGTATTTTTCTAAGGCAAATATTCGCTCTAGCATATTTCTTCTTTCTTTTCCTGTAAGCTTTAGAAATTCATTGAATTTACCTTGAGGTAACACGACTGACCTTGTAAAATCCTCAACTTTCAGTCCTATTATTTCTGTAATTTTTGTGTCAATCTCCTTTGGTCCTTCTGCTAAAACCTTGTTTTCATCAGCATTTCCCTTATTTATTTCTATGAGCCTTGCATAAGCAGTTTTGAAATTTCCAGTTTTTAATCTCTTTATGCTTCTTTCTGCTCTATATAGTTTTCGAGTTTCCCCTAGTCCTATTTCAAAGTCGAAGCTTATTTCTACTACATTGGTTTCTGTGTTTACAAACTCTTTGGTGTCTCTAGATACTTTTCCATAAAGAGCTATGGTTATCCCATCTAAAATTGTGGATTTACCACTAGCTGTTGGACCGAAGATACCGAAAAGTCCTTTTTCTGTAAGCTTTGAAAATTCAATAGTTTGCTGATCTACAAACGAATTTAGCCCTTTTATTTTAAGATTTACTGGTTTCATCTTTCGGTTCCTCCTCTTCATCTAATGCTATGTTTAAAAATAATTCCATAATTTCATCCGATGGCTCTAGCCCACCTTTTGCCTTTGTAAAATATTCTCTAAACATTTCTTCCATGGATTTTTCCCTTAGGCTTTCCTCTAAATCCTCTTCGCGTTCTATGCCCTCAAGTATTGGTTCTATAGAAACTATATCGGGCCTAAGTCTTTTCATTTCCTTTATGTTTTCGGTGCTTATTATTTCTTTTGTCTTTATTTCAAGGTATACCCAAATGTTTCTTTCACCCTCATTTTTGCATTTTTCTATTGCTTCCTCGGTGCTGTTACATTTCCATACTTCTATAGGCTTATAGTTTCTAAACATTATTTGTGAAACTTCAGCTTCGCCCCCAGCTTTAACATCTACGAGGTACGCTCCCTTACTATAATTTATTTCACTTTTGCTATATTGAATTGGAGATCCGCAGTATCTTATCTTCCCCTTAGTTCCTGGCACTTTTTGCGGTCTATGAAGATGACCTAATGCTGAGTACTGAGCATTCTTTGGAAATTTAGATGGTGAAACTGAAAGACTTCCCCCTAGTTGTATACTTCTCTCTGATCCACTTTCCTCTCCACCCATAGCATAGAGGTGTGATACTGCTAGGTTTACAGTATCCTCTCTATATTTATCAGATAGATTTTCAAATAGTTCCCCTATTCTATCAGAATAGCTTTTTTGCCTTTCTTCATCATTAATCTCTATTGAAAGTACTTCATTCAACCTTTTTTCACTTGGATAGGGCAGTGTTATAATAACTGCTTTTTCCCCTCTTATACTAAGCTCTAAGTACCCCTCTCCGCTTTCTATTATTTCAAAATCACACTTTCCGTCAATATTAAATTCTCCAAATACGCCTTGCCTTGCTATGCTCTTTGGTTCCCCTAAAAGTACCACTCCATGACCGTATGCAAGAGGACTCGGCGCAACTAATCTTTCTGGATTATCATGGTTACCTGCCACAACTAGCACTGCTGTTTTCCCACTACTTGTTATATCCTTAAGTGTGCTATAAAACATTTTTTCAGCTCTTGCTGGTGGATTTCCATTGTCATAGATATCTCCAGCTATAAGTACTAAATCTATATTGTTTTTTTCAACTATTTGTATAAATTCTTCTAGAAATTCTTCCTGTTCCTCTAGTCTACTGTATTGCTCTAAAGTCTTCCCCAGATGCCAATCGGAGGTATGAAGTATCCTCATTTGTATCTCCCCTTTTTTAGGTTTTTCAGTTTCGCAGAAGATTATTTAACTTCTACGGCTTCATCGTTACTGAATAAATATAGGTAGCTTTCTTTAACTTTTTTCCCAAGTGTTGCTTCAATTGCCTTTGCATAATAATCTAGCTGAGATTTATATTTCTCTATTAAGAGATTTACATCTCCATTTTTTAAGGAGTCTGTTTTATAATCCACTAAAACTATCTCTCCATTTTCCTCAAAATAGCAGTCTATTATTCCTTGAAGCATTATTTTTTCCTCTCCATATATTTCGATTGGGAGGTTTTTATCTATATCTGTTGACTTAATTTCCATATGGAACGGTATTTCTCTTTTTAAAGCTTTTTGATTATAAGCTTTTATCATTCTTTGTCCAAGATCCGTTTTAAATAACTTTAATAATTTATTGACCCGGACGGATTTGCCCTCTTCTTTTGAGATTAGCAATTTTTCAACGTAAGCCTCAATTTGTAATCCTATTTCACTTGTGGTCGCCACTTTAGTTAAATCTAATCTTTGCACCACTGCATGCATAGCGGTTCCTTTTTCTGCGGGGGTTAATCCCTTCGCCTCTTCTAGGAATTTGGGCTTATTTATAAGTTTTGGGTGGTACATATTGTTTGAATCGCCTTCAGTAATTTCTGCATTAAATTTTCTTTTAATCTCTGTTACTGTAAGTACTGTAGGCATTTTTGTGGACATTTCGTATTTATAAATAAATCCTAGCCTTTTTTCTATTTCAAAGATGAACTTCTCATCTGTAGGTTCTTCCTGAAGTGCTGTTAGCTTTTCCTGTGAGCTAACAGTAATTTCTTCTTCATAATTGTCGTTTTTCTTTATGTTTTCTCTATTCCAGAACCTTACCGTAAAGCTTGCGGGATGACTTAATAAATTCGTTGTACTATCCTCTATTTCTATTAGTTCACGCAATGGTTTCCCGTCTACATGCCTTATTACCGCCGGTACTATCCAATCTAAATAGCTTTTACCTTTTAAAATTTCATATTCTCCTAGCTTTTCACTATTCTCTTCTAAACTAGAACTCATTCTAGTTAGATTTCTCTCTATATTTCTCATTGACCCAGTTATTATTAGCTTTTCCTTCGCTCTTGTTAAAGCTACATATAGTACCCTCATTTCCTCTGCAAGACTTTCTATCTTTATTGTCTTTTTAAGCGCTTGTTTTAGAACTGTAGGATAAGAAATTCTTCTGATTGGATCAACAAAATCTGGGCCATAGCCTAATTCATGATGAAATAATATACTCTTATTTATATCCATTAAGTTAAAGTTTTTTCCCATGCCACTTAGAAATACTACAGGAAATTCTAGCCCTTTACTTTTATGTATACTCATTATCCTAACTACGTTTTCATTTTCCCCTAAGGTTTTAGCACTGCCCATGTCTCCACTACTTATTTTCAACTTGTTTATGAAATTTATAAAATTAAACAGTCCCTTGTAACTAGTTTCTTCATATTGCCTTGCTCTTTGGAAAAGCACTCTTAAATTCGCTTGTCTTTGGGTTCCTCTTGGCATGGCTCCTATATAACCGTAATAACCAGTGCTAGTATATAAATGCCATATGAATTCATCAATGGGCATATACGTGCAAATTTCTCTAAAGTGGTTTAATTTTTCAAGGAATTTACCGAGTTTTTCTGATTTTTTAGTGCCTTCTAAGTTTACCATTGCTTCATAAAAACTTACTTCCCTTTGACCTACTCTTATATCTACCAGTTCCTCTGAGGTAAACCCTCCTATTGGAGAACGGAGAACTGCTAGCATAGGAATATCCTGTCTTGGGTTATCTATAATTTGAAGTAAACTCATGATTATTTGAATTTCTATGGTACTAAAATATCCTGTGCCTGTATCTGCATACACCGGTATGTCTTCTAGCTTCAATTGTTCTAAAAATGAGGGTGCCCAATTTGAGGTGGCCCGAAGTAATATTACAATATCCTTATATTCAACGTATCTATAACTTTTTATTTTTTTGTCATAAATTTTAAAAGCTTTTTCATCTTTATGTAGCATTAATTCTTTTATTCTTTTTGCCACAATTCTAGCTTCTAATTCAATATTTGTAGGGGTTTCATCCTCATTTGTTTTGCCATGTCCCTCGGCTTCAGTTCCATTAGTTGTTAACCGTCCCTCATCCTCGACCTCTTCACCCTCGTTTTCTTCTCCTGCATCTTTAACTTCCTTTTCAATAAGATGTAGCTCCACTGCTCCGCCTATTACTCCCGGACCTTCAAGTTCATCAAAGTGAGCTCCCAAATTTAACGCTTCCTCATCTGTATAGTCAAGATCTCCAATGTTTTTGCACATTATTTGTTTGAAAATATAGTTTACTGCATTTATAACTGGCTCACGACTTCTAAAATTTTTGTATAGAGTTATTTTTCTGGTTTTTTCGCCATCAATTTTTGAATAACTATTATACTTTGCTAAGAAGAGCTCTGGCCTTGCCTGCCTAAATTTATATATACTCTGTTTTACGTCTCCTACCATGAATACATTTGGGAAACCTATTTTTTCTCTTGAGATTATATTTAATAGAGTTTCTTGCACCATGTTACTATCTTGATATTCATCTATTAAAATTTCTTCGTATTTATTTCTTAGCCCAACTGCCACTGCGGAAGGTTCTGGTTTTCCCTGAGCGTCTATTACTATTTCCCCCTCTTCATTTTTTTCCATCAAAATGTCAAGGCAGTAGTGCTCAAAATCATTGAAATCTATAATTGAACGTTCCTTTTTCTTTTCTCTATATTTTTCCTGCAAATCTATAACAAGGTTAGATAACTCAAGCATTTGTGGATACAATGTTTTTATATCTCTTAAAGCAGTTTCTGAATTTGCATTCATTATTTGCTGCCCCAGCTCCCCTAATTGTTTTTTTACCTTATTTCTTATCTCTTGTACTACCTTTTGTTTTTCCTTATCTTTGCAGGCTTTTATCGTTGTTAGTTTTGGGAAGCTTAAATTTTCAAACGCTTCTGCTAAGCTTTCAAAACAATTGCTTTCAGCGCTTATTAAATCTGCAATTAACTCTAAATCTGATTTGAACACTTCGTAATATAATGCTATAGCTTCATTGTTTTCTATGATTTTCAATGCTTTAATCATTACTTTTTCAATGCCTAGTATCTCTATTTTAACATCTTCCATTAAAACCTTTGCCCAAGGGGTATCACTAAAACTATACCCATCTTTTATGTTAAAATCCTCTGCCGAATCAAGTAGCCATTTTGTTGGATTTGTAGAACTCATGGCAAAATTATAAAGGCTTAACACTATAGACTTAAGGCCTAAATCTTCTTTATTATTACTATAGGCTTCAACAAGTTTTAAGAAACTAGAATCCTCAATTAGATTTATAGAGCTAGTATCCTTTTCTATATTTAAATCGCTATCTTCATCTTCGGTTTCATTTTCATCATTCATTTCTACATATCTATCCTCAAATAATTCCTCTAGAGCTTCTTGTTTTAAAAGAACTGCTTCTGTTGCATCTGCTATTCTAAAATTAGGGTCTAAATCTACTATATGAAAATTGCTTCTAATAACCTCAAGGCAGAAGGAGTGAATAGTTGTAATGCTGGATTTATTTAATAAGGTTAACTGTCTTTGCAGTAGTTTACTTTGTGGATTTTTATAAAGTTCCTTTGAAATAGCCGCAGCTATTCTCTCCCTCATTTCGGATGCCGCCGCGTTCGTAAATGTAACCACTAATAACTTATCTATATCTGTAGGCCGATCTTCATCTGTTACTATCTTTATTATTCTCTCAACTAGTACCGCTGTTTTACCTGAGCCTGCCGCTGCAGCTACTAGAACGTTGCAGTCGCGAGTATAGATAGCCTTTTTCTGATCCTCGGTCCATGAAACCTCTGTTTTTACATGTTTAATTTCATTCTCACTCTTTAACATTACTCCTCATCCACTCCGATCTCTTGAGTATTTACACCGCTATACTTAATTTCTTCTTTAGATAAGAGTTCCCATATTTCCTTGTCTCTCTTATCTTTTATTATCTTATAGGTATTTTCCTTTAATGTAGGATCAAATTGGCAAATAGCCGTGTATTCACAGTAAGCACAAGGTGTAGCATCTTTTTTCTTATATGGCTTTATGTCTATTTCTCCACTTAACATTTGTTCACAGGTGCTTATTAGGTTTTCCTTTACATGGCGGAGTAACATTTCAAACTGCTCCTTAGTTGCAACTGATGATCTTGAGCCTAACTTCCCATCCTTTTTTATAGATGCTGGAACAACTAGAGATGCGCCTTCAATATTTCTATCCATTTCCCTAATTATCTTAGTATCTGCTAGTAGTAACCCCTTCATTTTTAAAGCCTTCATTATTGCTTTTTCCAGTTCTTCTTCATCTAAATTATTTTTAGCTTTTATTACTGGGTCATCTATTTTAAAGTACAAAATACCTGCTGGGAAAATTGGCTCCTCTGAAATTTCGTTTTCTTTAGAAATTGCTCTTTCACTTTTAAGCATGGCGTCTAAATACGTCAATAGCTGTATTTGAAGTCCGTAATATACATCGGATAGTTTAAAATCCTTATTTCCAGATTTATAATCTATTATCCTGTAAAATTCTTCTCCTTCATTAATTAACTTATCTACTCTATCTATTCTACCAACTAGATTTACTACTTCCCCTGTGGATAGTTCTACTTTTATTGGTGGATAATCTCCATCTTCAAATCCAAAGGATACTTCATAGCCAAAGGGTTCAAATCCACTGTTTTTCATTTGCTCAACTATCACCATAATAGTTCGTTTTAAAACTCTTTTTAACCGCTCTGTAAAGTACTTGTACCTTGGGGTACTGTTCAATATATAGCCACTTATGCCTTCCTCTGCTTCTTTTTCTACAATACTTGCTATATTTTTTTCACACCATTCACGCTGAAGGTCCGCCCATTTTATTTCATTTTTATCCACAAGCTTTGAAAAATCATCAAGTACACTGTGCATAAAGCTACCTAAGTCTGGAGATGAAAATGTAAAAGTTTTTCGCTCCTTAGCTTTTAGGCCATATTGCACAAAATATGCAAAGGGACATTCTTCATATTTTTCTATTCTAGATACGCTAAAATAATTTTTGTCTCCATAAAGTAGTTTTACTTTTTCTTTCTCAAGCATTTTCATTTCATTTTTGTAGTCAAATCCCTGAAACATGGTGTTGCTTTTTTCTCGAAACTTAGGGTCCTTTTGGTACCACTTATAAATATCAATCCAAAGTGGCGATATAACTCCCTCCTCTAAATATTTCCTTAGATAAAATATCAACTCGTTAAATGTTGGAACTTTAGCACACAGCTGCTGCATATCATTCGTTTCTTGTAGCCTTTCACTAAACTGAGTTATATTGCTCTCCTCTATTAGACCTTTGAATAAGGCGTTAAACCTAGATATTATAATAGAAGGTCTTAACGTTTTGCCCTCATAATCTGCAATAGGATAACTTATATTTAAATATTTACTTGGGATGGTTATCGTAGCATAGATTAAATACTGCTCATTAAACACCTCAGTTTTTGTGTCATTTGCAAGTTCTAATGCATTTTCTTTTAAAATCATTCTATCATTGTCCGTTAATATTCCATCTTCCTTGTTTGCCATTGGGAATACTCCATCATTTACCCCTATAATGTACAGTGCACTTATATCATGACTTTTTATGCGCTCCACGCTGCTAATAGTTACTCCATCTAGTGCAGGTGGAATAATTCCCATTTGATGTTTACTAAATCCCATGGATAGTACTTTTACAAAGTCCTCAAGGGATAGGGTTTCATTGCCAAGGACTTCCACCATCTGATCTAATAGTTCCATAACTAAGTTCCATATTTTACTGTACTCGGTTACGAGCTCTCGCACACCTTCCCTTTTGAAATTTTCTATCCACTCTTCTATTGTTTTATATACATTTATAGTTTCTAGAAATTCAAATAAAGTTGTGCATATTTTTTTGGTGGTACATCCGCCTCTTAATTTTTCTTTGAATTGTAGTAGTGGATCTATGACTTTCTCTCTAGTATCATTTAAAATTTTAATAGTGGCTTCTATTCTTTCAGCTTTGTCCTCATGAGAACCTGCAACTTTTTCTACAGGTTTCTCTGCACTTTGTGATGCTGCTTCGTCTATGCCAGCTTTATCATTGTAGTAATCTCTAAAATAGTATTCTATTTTCTCCTGCCATAGATCAGGTTCTGTCCATTTTCTTTTGCCCTTTATTCCCGCTGCTATTACGAAGTTTTCTAGCATGTCTATATGCTGCTTTTCTATATCTAAAAGCCCTGTTTTAAGATACCTAAACATTGTCTCATAGCTAAAGTTCTTAGTGAAAATCTCAACGACTCCGGTTATTAGCACAATTAAGGGGTTACTTGTTATATCCTTTTTCTTATCTATAAATAATGGAATATTATATTCTGTAAATATGGCTTTAATTAACTTTTCATAGGAAGGTAAGTCTCTTGTTACTACTGCTATTTTATTAAATCTTATATTCTCATCACGGCATAGTCTTAAGATATCCTTTGCCACATGTTCCACTTCGCAGTATCCATTAAGAGCTTTAAATACCTTTATGTTTTCACATTTCTCAGTACTTGGTGTATATGGGAATGCAAAATAATTTTTTTCAAGAAAAGATAGTTCATTATTGTTTTTAAATTTATATTCTTTATTACCTTCCAGCTCTATAGGTGCTTCGATACTTGTCCCACTATCCTCTGCTAAACTTAAAAGCTTATTTTCTGTAAACTTAATGGAATAAAATGCATCAGATTCCTCCATACATTTTGAATGCTCTGAGCTTTTTAATGGAAGCGTTATATTTATCCTCCTAGCTTTTTTATATAGCTTTTCGAGTATTCCATACTGTTGTGGTGTAAAGCCTGTAAACTCATCGATCCAAAACTCAGAACCATCAAAAATATTGCATTCATCAAGGGCACTATTTAAGCGTGTTAAATCGTCATCTGGATCCACATAGTTTTTATTTAAAATATTATCAAATTCTCCGTATATAAGAGATAAATCCATTATTTTATCTACTAGCAAGGTGTTTTCCCCTAAATTGCCTAATGTCTTATTTAAATCTTCAACAGAAACATTATATTTTTTAAACTCTGTAATTGCAGAAGCTACATTATCTACAAAGCCTTTTTGTCTAGCCGCTCCTTTAAATACCTTGAGTTCATCTTTCTTTTTTTGAAGTATGCTATGAATAAGCATTGCCTTTCCTGAAGTATCCATAGGTTTACGGGTTATGCCTCCAACCTCGCTAAACACTTTGTACGCTAATCTATTAAAACTAAGTACTTGGACGTTCTTTATTCCTGTAGATCCAACTACTTTTATAAGATTTTTTTCAGCTTGAAAGGAAAATTGTTCTGGTACCAAAAGTACTAAGGGTTTTTCGCTCTCGGCGGTACTTCGTTTTTCTATGTCCTCTAAGCAGAACGTACTCTTCCCTTTTCCAGCTCCTCCGTATATAAATCTTAAACTCACAAAAACACGTCCTTTCTTTTAATTTATTATATATAATTTCCCCACATAGTTCATTTTGTATTTATTATATTATACCATGCGGGACATATTAGACTTGAATGTTTAAAGATATTTCAAAAGCAAAGTCTCCCATTTCTATAAGTTTGAGTACCTACTATAAGTAGGAGTTACTTGCCCTAACAAATAGAAAACTTCAGTGGTAGTATAAATCTACTTCTGAAGTCGTCAATTTATCTTCTGCGAAGCTATTCATCTTCTGCGAAGCTATTCTATGCATCTTCTACGAATCTGTTGTAGCGATCCAGGAGATGATTTAACCACATAACAACTTAAAATATTTGTATATTAGGCAAAATAAAATTAACTGACGATAAAGATTGAAATATATATTTATTATACATATTATTAATACAATTGCATTTATTTCGTCATACTTTTACATTCTTATATAAATGCAACCCTTTAACGCAATTTCAGCATATTTTTATTACATATATGTTTAAATATGTTTAAATATGTTTAAATACAAGAAAAAAGGGTCTAAAGATGAAATCTATAAAACATCAACTAATTATCATTGCTATATTTATTGTAGGAATACCATTTTTAATATCAAATTTAATTTCTGATTATTACATGTCGAATCAATTGAAAAAGGACGGGCTGATTTAAAACTTGAAGAATTGAAAAATATAGTTAAAAAATATAGTGCTAAAAATAGTTATGCTTATGTAATAGACGGAGAGGGGTTTTAAGTAGTTGCTTAGGAAGTAAGAATACTTGCAGAACAATCCGTGAAACTGTAAATAGCATTCAATATGGCGCGGATGGAGAATTTGTAAGCTCCATGTCAGATGAAATTGCACAAGCATCACAAAATCAAGCACAGCTTGCACAAAAACTTAATGAGTTGGTTCAAAAATTTAAAATTTAAAGTTTAGGGTCACTTGGCACACTTAGAATTAACATATACTAAAATTGGCTTGTCTATTTATTACAATCCAATAATTTCCTCCTAATAATTATGAAACATAATAGACGTGCAAATTACACGCCTATTTTAATTCCTTTTCACTTAGAGCATCAATATAATCTTTTCCTTCTATGAGCCCTATTCCAGTAGCCATTCTATATTTTTTAATTGCTTTGATATTTTTGCCTTCTAAAATAAGGCTTTTTAATTCAGCCATTGTTTCATCTGACACTCGCATTTCACCCGGCAGTCCTATTTTACTCGGAACTCCAACTTTATCCGCAATCATACTTAAGGTTCTATTCATTTGCGCAATGTCTATTCGCATCATACTAATAGTATTCACTATACTTGATACAGTTAATACTACTCCCGCTCCTATAAGTCCCAAAACAAATGTATCACTCATAATTTCACTCCTCGTATAATGTAGTTGTAAGCATTGATAATAAATCAGTCATAATAACTACGAATGTTATCACTAATCTCTTATCTAATATTCGCAACTCATAATTTTACTTTGTTTAATCTTGTCTCAATTCTGATTACTGATTACTGTCAATTACCAATATTGGATACTAGGAACCAGTTAGTCCACAATGATATAATATCTCCTGAATAGAGAAGATAGATGTTTCACTCCTGAGCGGTAAGTAATTACCAATACTCGTAAAAAAGCGTATCATTCCATCAGTGAGTTTTCTGTGTTTTAGCTGGTTGGGTTTCCAATTTTGGAACTACCCGTGTCACAAACGAGGTTACAGCCTCATTGATAGAAGTGGAATCTTTATTCTATCTCACTTTTACAAAAGGAGATGTTATATATGTCAAAATACTTAAATAGTCTTGTAGTAGGCATTGATGTTGCTTCTGAATTCTCTTTTGCAGCATTCCTTGCGCCTGACGGCAGTAAATATCGGAAGCCTTTTAAAATCTTCCATACTGCTGAGGGTTTTAAATACTTTATTGAGCAAATAAAAAAAGCAGAAGAAGAGTTTTCCACAAAGCCTGTGTTCTTTATGGAGTCCACAGGCGTGTATCATCTAACTCTTTTCCACTTTCTAAAGGATAACAATTTCGAAACCTTTGTTATCAATCCTCTTGTTACTAATTGTAACAAAAATAAAGACATTAGGAAAGTGAAAAATGATAGAAATGATGCATTATCTATCGCAAGTTTAGGAAAATTTGAAGATATCAAGGTATCATCCGACTCTGACATCAACATTCTCACTTTAAAGCTATTAGTACGCGATTACTATAAGCTTATTGATACTAGGTCAGTATTTAAAAAGAAACTTAGTAGTTCTTTGTGCATAACTTTTAATGGATATCAAAATGTATTTTCTAATACCTGTGGATTAGTTTCAATTAACATATTGAAAAAGTATCCTAATCCACAGGCAGTTATTTCAGCTCCAAAGCAAGATATTATAGATATTTTGATTAATTCCAGAAAGGGTATTAAGTGGGCTGAAAAAAAATACACTAAGCTCATAGAATCGGCTGAGAATGCTCAATTTGTTAGTTTAACATCACCATGGTTATCAGTTTCTATTACCACTTCTATATCTATCTACGAGGCCATTGATGGTGAAATAGCTACGCTTTTAGCAAAGATTGAAGGGTTCATAAACAGTGATCAAATGTCTCCTGCTTTTCGTAAAAATATATTATTACTAATGTCGATACCAGGTATTGGATATAATACAGCAATAACAATATTAGCCGAAATTGGTGCCATTGATAGATTTATCACGCCTAAGCAGCTTGTTGCTTTCTTCGGAGTTGATCCTGCTGTTAATGAATCAGGTAAGTTTAAGGGCGATAGAGTTAAAATATCCAAACGTGGTACAAGGTTTGGTAGACGAGCTCTATATGCTGTTGCCTTAGCTTCTATTAGGATGAAGCGTAATGGAGAAGCTACTAATCATATTTTACTTAAATATTACAAAGAAAACTTAAAGGGCAAGAAGGCAAAAGTAGCTTTAGTAGCAGTTATGCACAAGCTTATCAAATATCTATTTGCGGTTTTAAGAAATCAACAAGAGTACCAAATTAGAGACCCTAAATTACACCAAAAGATGTTTTTAGAAAATAAAACTGTTCTAGCTGCCTAATTAACTATACCACCTCCCTTTTTTTACCATCATTCGTGTTTCGAAATGGTCTTTTTGTTGAGCCTAAAATTAAACTAAATAAATTTCAAATTAATAGTTGACTTTAACTAGCTGGTCTTTCAACTTTGTCATAATATTATAATTATGTATAATAAACTATAGTTTATTTACCTACTAATCATAATGCAAATTTTAAGCAAGCGTAACCTAGTAATATTTGAAAATTAGATATCTTTAAATTTAAAAACCACTAAAATTGGTGTGTCTATTTCCGACAAGCCAATAAATTTTCCCACAATAATTATGAAACAATATAAAATATTGTTTATTTTATCTTCTTAAGTTTCAGATTTAATATAATCTGATTCATAATTGATAAAATACCAATTACAATACAACTAATATTATTATTTTTAAAAGTGTTAGGGAATGCTGCAAATAAAAACACCCAAATTATAAGCATTACTCCTAATGCTATGTCACTTGTTCCAATTATTTTAACTGCACTTGTATAATTTTCATTTAATTTCTCCTGAAATTGAGGACTAAAAAACACCTTGAATTTCAAACTATATTCATTAATTTTTTTAAAAACATTATAGTTTAAGCTAAAACCTAGCCCAACAACAATTAATGATATTATAATCACTACTAAATTAAATATCCTCATACTGAAATTCCCCTTCTCAATTTATTAATTGTTGCATCTATACAACTATTGATATTCCATTTTAAATTTATCATGAGCCTTTATGGGACAAGTATAACTGTAAATTCATTAGGGATAAATCTAGTTGTATTTAGGAATCCATGCAGTGCAGCCGAATGCATTCAGCGCAATGCATGGATCCCTTTAATATATTATATGTTTCTTATGTTTATTTTGTACTTTGAAGTTTTTCCATAATTATATCTTTCATTTCTACCAATTTTTCTTCTGCAGCTTTTAAAGTTTCTCCCTTTGAGTACATGTATATTTTAATTTTTGGTTCTGTACCTGAAGGTCTTACAGCATACCAGCTCTCATCATCAAAGTAGAATTTAAGTACATTAGATACTGGAATTCCACTAGATTCTTCTGTACCATTAATTACGTCATAAGCTTTTTCTATATCGTAATCTATATATTTAGTAAGCTTCGCAGTGCCTATTGTCTTTGGATTATCTTTTCTGTATTCTTCCATCATTCTAGAAATTCTTTCTTGTCCTTCTATGCCTTCTAGAACTAGAGATATTAGGTTTTCTCTATAATATCCAAATTCCTCGTATATCTCATTTAATATATCTATTAGAGTTTTCCCTTGTGATTTATAGTAGGCTGCAGCTTCACATAAAAGCATGGAAGATATCACTGCATCTTTGTCACGAACGAAAGTCCCAGCAACATACCCAATGCTTTCTTCGTATCCAAATATAAATTCATGGCTATCATCTTTCTTAAAATCATTGATTTTACCACAAATATTTTTGAATCCTGTAAGTACTTCGAAGGTTTCCACGCCATATTTCTTAGCTATTTGCCTGCCTAAATCCCCTGTTACTAGCGATTTTACTATGGCCGCATTGCTAGGAAGCGTGCCTTTTTCTTTCATCCCTTCTATAACATATTTTATTAATATAGCCCCTGTTTGATTACCATCGAAGGCAACATATTCTCCATTTTTATCTCTGACCATTATAGCAAGTCTATCGCAATCCGGATCTGTAGCTATTAATAACTCTGCCCCTTCTTTTTTACCAAGTTCCTGGGCATATTTGAAGGCTTTTACATCCTCTGGGTTTGGGTATCCAACGGTTGTAAAGTCTGGATCTGGGTTTTCTTGCTCTGGTACTACTATTATATTAGTAAAACCTCTTTCCTTTAGTACTCTTCGTACAGGCATATTTCCAGTACCATTTAGAGGTGTATAAACAATTTTTATATCTTTATCTATGTTATCCCTTAAAGCTAGTCCCTTTACTTTCTCCATATACTCATCATCCATTGCTTTCCCGAGCATTACTATTAATCCTTTTTCCTTAGCTTCCTCAAGATCCATGATTTCTATGGTACTAAAATCTGTAATGCTCTGAATTTTTTCTGTTATACCATTTGCAGTAGATGATAAGATCTGGGCACCATCTTCCCAATATACCTTGTATCCGTTATATTCTTTAGGATTATGGCTAGCAGTCACAACAATTCCTGCGGCAGTACCTAACGTTCTTACTGCATAAGATAGTTCTGGAGTAGGTCTTAACTCCTCAAATAGATAAGCCTTTATTCCATTTGCTGCTAAAACTTGTGATGCTGTAGCTGCAAATTCAAGAGAAAAATGTCTGCAATCATAAGCTATTGCTACACCTCTATCCATATATGCTTGTCCATAACCTTTAATATAATCCGCAAGCCCTTGCGTTGCTCTTGAAATTATGTATAAATTCATTCTATTAAGTCCCGCACCTAATTTTCCTCTTAGACCTGCAGTTCCAAACTCTAAATCCATGTAAAACCTATCTTGAATTTCATTATTGTCTTTTGATATTGCCCTTAATTCTTCTCGAGTCTTTTCATCAAAATATTTATTATTTAACCATTCTTCATATTTTTTTATATAAGTCATTTTAACTCCCACCTTCCAAATAATTACCATTTGATAACATTATACATTACTTCCTATTCATTTTAAACAGCTAATAACAATTTTTAGGATAAACTTTACATATAGTATAAATATCTGTAACAACTTATCCTTTTGCACATATAATATATTAGGATACCTTAATGGCACTTCAGAATGAATTCCTCCTTGGATCCAATTGTGCTTATTATTATTTCAACAATAGTTAATAACCATTAATTAATTATTTATCCTTCTGAAGTCATTAACGGTATCCTTTTAGTGATTTATCAATATAATCTTTACTTTAAAATAAAAGGGAGTAGTTCGTAAGGCTTTGCCTTATACATCAAATCGACATACTGGCTTACGCCCGGTTTGGTGCAAGATTTACTTGGAACAAGACTTTTGTTTTAGCAAATTCGCAAGATTTGTTAAAACAAAAGTCTTTATTTTTTTCATATATACTTGTGAGGGACAGTTTAATGTTCAATTAGTTGTTAACTGTCCCTCTGGTTTTGACCAGGCTATAGTTCAATTAGTTATTAACTGTCCCTAAGGTTTTGACCAGACTAAAGTTCAAAGTTGTTAACTGTCCCTAAGGTTTTGTTTTAAGGTTTTGTTTTGACTACATGAAAATTCTATAAATTTTGGTGGTACAAAAGCATATGATTATAGCAATGGCTGTGGGCATTAATACAGATAATATTGTCCATTTTATACTTCCGGTTTCTTTTTTTATAGTCCACACTGTTGTGGCGCACGGAAAGTGCAAAAGTGAAAATAACATTGTGTTTATTAGTGTTAAGTATGTCCACCCATTGTTTAACAAAATCTCCCTAAGCTGATCTATACTTTCAAATTGAAGCATGGATCCTTTAGATAAGTATGCCATTAAAAGAATAGGTAGCACGATTTCATTTGCTGGAAATCCTAAAATAAAAGCTATCAAAATAAAGCCATCTAAACCTATGGCATTCGCAAAGGGATTTAGAAAATTTGCTGCATGGGCTAGTATACTTATATCTCCAATCATGACATTGCCAAGAATATAGGTTATAGCACCAGCGGGCACAGCTACCATTATAGCTCTTCCTAACACAAACATGGTCCTATCAATTATAGATGTATATAATACCCTTCCGAGTTGAGGCTTTCTATAGGGTGGCATCTCTAATGTAAAGCTTGAGGGCATACCTTTTAGTATTGTTTTTGATAATGTATAGGATGTTAGTAATGTAATTCCTATACCTATAAGCACTAAAAGTACTACCATCAGTGCAGCTATAACAGACCTACTAGCAGGCGTTATACTCACTCCTACAAACACCATTGATAGAGCTATAAGAGTTGGGAATCTACCATTACAGGGTACAAAATTGTTGGTGACAATGGCTATAAGCCTCTCCCTTGGTGACTCAATTATTCTGCAGGCTATTACCCCGGCAGCATTGCAACCAAACCCCATACACATAGTTAGTGCTTGTTTTCCATGACAGCAAGCTTTTTTAAAAGAATGGTCTAAATTAAAGCATATTCTAGTCAGATATCCAGCATCTTCAAGTAATGTAAATATAGGAAAGAATATTGCCATAGGTGGAAGCATTACGGCTACTACCCAGGCGAAAGTTCGGTATACTCCTAGTACTAAAAGGTTATTTAGCCAAAGGGGAACTTGTATATAGATAAAGAATAAACCGATCTTTGCTTCTATCCAAAACAAGAATTTTGACAAAAACTGTGAAGGATAATTTGCTCCCTGAATTGTAAGCCAAAATATCACTGCTAGCAGTAGTATCATTATTGGGATACCCGTTTTTTTAGAGGTAACTATGTCATCAATTTTTTGCTGAGACAATAACCTTTCAGTGTCTTTTATAACAGTTTTTCTTGTTATATCCTCCGCCGTTTTATAAATAGTTTCTACAATGGTGTCTCTTATGTTTTCATTGTTTTGTGTTCTAAAAAGTTTTGATTTTTTTAGAATCGCCTTAATATTTGCGTCTTCCTTTAGATTCAACAATTACACCTCCCTATTAATTACTTCTTAAGTCATAACCTAAAAATTTGCTTATAGAATTTAAAAGCGATTCATCTCCATCTAAAAGTCTTAATGCAAGCCATTTAGCATTAATTTTGTCCTTAAAAATCGAGATAATCATTGGGGTGAGCTGTTGCTGCTGCTGCGTAATACTTTTAGGATATTGAATTTGTACGGGACAGGTATGAATTTTATTAGTGCATAAATCATATATGGTATCTTTTAAAATATTCATGCCTATATTACTTCTTGCAGTAGTTGGCACCACCGGTATACCTAATTCCTTTGATAAAGCTTCTATATTTACACTTATGTTTTTACTTTTAGCCTCATCCATCATATTTACACAAGCTATTACTTTATCAGTAATCTCAATCACCTGCAAAAGCAAGTTTAAATTTCTCTCAATACACGTGGCATCTAAAACAACCACTGTTACGTCTGGCTTCCCAAAGCAAATGAAGTCTCTAGCTACTATTTCTTCGACAGAACTTGCAAGAAGAGAATAAGTGCCTGGCAAATCCACAATAGTAAAGTCTGTGCCTTTATGAGTAAATTTCCCTTGGGAGTTTACAACGGTTTTGCCCGGCCAATTTCCTGTATGCTGATGAAGTCCAGTCAGTGCATTGAATACCGTACTCTTTCCTGTGTTTGGGTTTCCTGCAAGTGCAATTACATAATCTTCTTCTTTTAATTTCTCTACATTAAAAAGATCCTTTAATCCCTGCTTATTACTAGAACTGTAAGTTAGCCCCATTTTTTCTCCTTTCTCCATTAATATTTATATTTATAACTATTTAGCCCTGAGATGACATTTAACAGTCATTGCATTCTAATAGCTACAATTCTATGTCTCTTACTATAATATTTTGAGCTTCCTCTTCTCTCAGTGCAATACAAGTATCTCTTATAAGATATGCCGTTGGATCTCCAAAAGGACTCTGCCTAAGTACGTGGATAGTGGTGTTTGGCACTATCCCTAAATCCAGCATTCGTTGTCTTGATAAACCTTCCGAGAGCAATTCTACCACTTGCACTTTTTTCCCTACTGCAATTTCTGTTAGTTTTACTATTAAGGTTTCCATTTTTTCACCTACCTTGATATTGTCTTATGACCCACAAGAATAAAAAACAAGTCAAAGATAACGAAAAATAGACTAGGTAAGAATACTCGTATAGTGATTTGTTATTTATTTTAATGTGCCTTTGCTTTATATTATGTGTTTAAAGCTAAAATCGTCACTTAAAATAAAAAAAGAAAAGTTCCCAACACCGGGGACGGTTAACAACTATTTAAACTATTGACTTTAGAATATGAATATCATCCTGACCCATAGGCAATAATTTTAAGAAAAGCTTATGAGAAAGGACGATTTTTTATGTCAACAACTTTTAGATTAAAAAGTGAACAATCTATATATCATATTATGTGCAAAAGTATCACTGAGGTAGATTTATTCAAGGATTCTGATGATAAGAAAAAGTATTTATCCCTTATAAAAAAATATAAGATCCTATATGATTTTAAACTTTATGGGTACTGCCTAATGAATAACCATTTACATTTAATAATTGATGCTAACGGATCAGACATATCAAAAGTAATGCATGGAATAAATTTTTCTTATGCAATGTATTTTAATAAAAAACATAAAAGGGAAGGTCATCTTTTTAGAGATAGGTTTAAGAGTATAATAGTTGCTAATGAAAGGTATTTAAAGACCTTATCGCTATATACACACAATAATCCTACAGCCATAGTGGAATATAAGGATTGTCCTGAAAAATATGCATTTTCTAGTCTAGCAATATTCTTAGGGAAAAGACGTGATTCTTTTAAATTAATTGATTATGGATTTATTATGAGTCTTTTTGGAAATAGCCTTAAAAGTGCAAGGAAAAATTACTATAACCTTGTTTTTAGAGACAACGAAGAAAAGCTGAAAGAAGAAATTAATTTTGAATTTGAAGATGAAAAAACAGAGTATAAAAGTGATAGGAAAATACTTATAAGAAACTTTAAACCAGAGGATATAGCCGAATTTATAGCGTCAAAACTAAACGTATCAAAGGTTCATCTTTATATGAAGTACAGCAGAAAACTTGTAAAAGCAAAAGCGTTAACAGTTGTTCTAATGAGAAGCCTCTGCAACTTTAAATCCTGTGATATATCTAACACACTTGGGAACATTACGCAGGCTAGAGTATCAAAATTAAGCACTATCGGTATAGAATTAATTGGAACAGACGAAAAATACGAAAATATTATAGGTGATTTTATTAAATCCTATGCTTAGCCATTTGTAATAAACGAAAATTTTTTAGAGAATAAAATATGGTTATTTTAATCAAATATACTTGGACAAGCATACATAAATATGATCTTCTATTAATGTATAAGATAAAATTATTGAAACAAGTTCTCTTAAATATGCTGAGCAATGAAAAAATACATGTTTTTTTAAACATGCATCTTTTCATTACTCGTTAACCGTCCCTATCTATTTCACCATTTGTTTAATTGTTTGTTATCCGTCCCCACTTTTTATTTTCTTGAGGTTAATCACAAAGCCCCATTAAATTTTACAGTTACAACGCAACCCGCGCCTTCTTTACTTTTCACTTCTATATTTGCTTTATGAATGGTTAATATATTTCGTACAATAGTGAGACCTATCCCTGAGCCTTCCATTTCATGTCTACTTTTATCTCCCCTATAGAGCCTTTCGAATATATAAGGTAAGTCTTCTTCCTTAATACCAATGCCGGTATCTTCTATTTTTAATATTACTTTTTCATCAGCTTCTTTTAAAGCAATATCAATTTTCCCCTGCTTGGGAGTAAATTTAACTGCATTTGAAAGCAAGTTAATAATTACCTGTTTTATTTTATCTCTGTCTCCTAAAATGTTACATTGTTTACTTGTGTTTAACTCTAAGGTCATGTTAATATTCTTATTTTCTGTTATTAATTCAAATTCTTTTACAACTGAAGAAAGGATATCTTTCAAAGAAATTTTCTCCGTGTTTAATGCTATTTCTTCTCCTTCAACCTCTTTTAATGCATTTAAGTTGTCTATAAGCTTTCCAAATCTAATAACTTCTTCATTAAGATAAGTCAATCTTTCATTATCTACGGGGAAAATACCATCAATCATAGCTTCAAAATTATTTTGTAAAATATTAAGAGGCGTTCTGACTTCATGAGATATATCTGATATTAACCTCTTTCTAAGGACATCCTGATGCTGAAGCTTTTCTCCAAGTGTATTTATGCTATTTCTTAAATCTTCAAGTTCTAAAATGCTACTCTTATCATTTGCCCTTGCATTATAGTTTCCATTTGAAAGATTGACTGAAATCTTTGAAACTTGCCTAAGCGGAGTAGAGAATTGCTTCGAAATAAAAAGACTAATTAATATTGTTATTAAAATTGAAAGTACGACACTTAAAATAATACTCTTATTTATTGAGAGTTTAAAATCCACATCTTCTTTGGATAATAGAACTGGTGCGTATTGCCCTATTTCTATGTATCCTACAATCTTGTCCTTAGATTTTATTTCAAAGGTACTTGTAGTATAAACCCCTTCATTTTTGACGTGCATAGTGATATTAGTATTGTTAACTATGTCATTAGCGTTCATTCCCCAAACGGCTTTTTTATTTTCATCCTTAAGAGTAAGGCAGTATCTACTCATATAGGCTTCATGCATAATTTCTATTCCTGAAGTTTCTGACCACTTACCATTTCTTTTATATACTTCTTCTAAATATTTTACTATTCTAATATCCCTCTTATTTTGTATTTCGACTAAGTACCTGTTGAAGGTTCTTGATATTGTTATATTCACTAAAAGTGTAGATAAAAAAAGTGCTAATATAGAGGTGCATACCAAAATAATACTTAACCTTTTTCTTATGCTTTGCGTAAATTTTATACTTCGCATAAAGTTTATGATTCTCATAAATTAATCACCACCAAATTTATAACCAATTCTAGTTACGGTTATTACATATTTAGGATTTCTACTGTCTTCTTCTATTTTTTTACGTATATTTTTAATGTGTACATCTATTGTTCTATCAAAACCTTGAAAATCTATTCCCATTATTCTCTCAATAAGCTGCTCTCTTGTGAATACTTTTCCCCTGTTAGATGAAAGAATATGCACTATGTCAAATTCATTTGGTGTAAGAGCTATTTCTGTCCCGCGTACCTTAATTATTCTTTTGTCATAATTAATTTCTAAATCTCCATTATTATAAACTTTTGTTTCAAACTTATTTACATTAATCCTTCTAAATAAAGCATTTACTCTTGCTGTTAGTTCTCGCGGGCTGAAAGGCTTAACAAGATACTCATCTGCTCCAAGGTTTAATCCTTGTATTCTATCTTCTAATGTACCCTTTGCCGTAAGCATAAATATATGCACTTCAGAAATTTTTCTTAGCACACCGCACACCTCTTCGCCAGATATGTCCGGTAGCATTAGATCCAAAATAACTAATCTGAATTCAATTTTTTCGAAAAGTTTTATGCCTTCCAGTCCCTTTGTGGTGCAATGTACTCTATAGCCTTCTTTTTCAAGATATGCTTTTAATATTTCTGAAACCTTTTCTTCATCTTCAATAATCAATATATTATCCATGTTTAATTACCCCTTCTTTAATCCTAATAGTTGATAGTTACACATTTTTATATTATAAAAGCTAAAAGGTTGTTAACCGTCCCTACTTGTTTCAATTAAATTCCGATCATTATTATATTCCCCTAAGGTTTAGCATAATCGATATATAAAGGAATTATAATATGAAAGTGAAATTCTGCAAGAAAAATCAATTGTCTAATGCTGTTATTACTATGATAACCGAAACTCATCCTAATATAAAGATATCCAAATAAAATATCTTTAAAAATACCATAAATTCAATATCCATCCTATTCAAAGGTTAATAAAGAGCTATTAGTAATCATGGATACTAAGATTTGTAATATGATAATCAGTAAATTATCATCATAGAAGAAATTTATCAAAAACTTATGTAGTTGTTATGAAGATTATCAATTTGGAATTATCTTGTGAAAATAAACTCCTCGTAAAACTTCAAAAACGGTTAACAATTATAACTAATAATTGTTAACCGTCCCCACTATGTTGTATGGTAAACATAAAATTCTCTTTCGTTTGCACGTCACAAAGGAGAAATTTTATGCTTTACTATTTTTAATTATGTACTTTCTATTTCACTCGTCTAGCTGATATAAAATCTGATCTTGTCATAGCTGAAACTTTAACCACATCTCCTGTACTAGGAGCATGTATATATGTATTATTCCCTACATATATACCTACATGATGGGGATTACCAACGCTTCCAAACAGCACCAAATCTCCAGATTGAAGGCTATTTCTAGACACTTGTACGCCATTCTTTATCTGATCAAAGGTTGTCCTTCCTATAGATACTCCAAAATGTGCATATACATATTGCGTAAATCCTGAGCAATCAAATCCCGCTGGCGATGAACCGCCCCATAAATATGGTGTGCCAAGAAAGTTAGAAGCATAGGCTATTACAGCATTACTTGATGGAGTAACTGCGCCTCTTGAAGGTGTAAATTTAGGTGATGCTTCATTTGCTTTTGTTATGTTTTTAGTTGCTAATATTTGTGGATTGCTTGTCCCTACTGGAAGAAGTTTTTCCTTGATATTTCGCTCAGCCAGTAATTTGTTTTGTGATTCTTTAGTTGCAATCATCTTATTTAACTTCTGCTTATTTTCTACTTGTAAACTCAATAATACCTTCTTTGTTTTGTTTAAATTTTGCTGTTTTTCATTTAATTCTTTTCTGGTATCTTCAAACTCATCCATTACTTTTTTATCATATTCTATAACGGTTTTTATATTTTCTACTCTTGATACAAAATCACCGAAACTCTCTGAATCAAGTATTATGCTCGCATACCCATTAAACCCGTTTATGTACATGGTCCTCATCCTACTATTAAATACCTTCTGTTCTTTTTCAGCCTCTTTTTCAAACTGATTAATCTCCACTGCGGCACTTTCAATTGCCTTTTCAGTTTTAGATATTTTATCTTTATTCTCTTCTGTTTTAGCCATGTTTTGTTGAATTTCATTATCAAATTCTTCTATTTTCATTTCGATTTTTTCTCTTTGTCCTTCAATTTTAGATAATGAGTCATTCTTCTGCACCTCTGCATTTGGTCCAACAGCTAATACAGTTACGTTTGAATTAAAAATTAATATCATCATAACTGCAAGATTTCTTAATGCAATCTTCATTAGTACATCCCCTTCATTTGTTTAGAATTTATAACTTCCTAAGAAATATACCACAGTTTTATGTATTTGTTATGAAAATTGTCCATTTTTATGCAATTGGGAAACATTACATAAAATAAACTTCTCGTGAAACCTGACAAAACGGTTAACAATTATATTAATAATTGTTAACCGTCCCCAACTTTGTCTTCAAAAACATTACCTTATTTATTAAAAAAATCCATTATTTATTAATGCAGAAGTTGAGTTATAACACATTGCAGTGTATAATATTGTCGATTGGTAAGTTTTACAAGGAAGGAGAGTAAGAATGAAAAAGAAAAATATTATTTCCATAATGCTTGTTAGTGCCCTATTTTTAAATTCAATATTTTTTTATTTCTTTAATAACAGTAAAATAAATGCTAATAAACTCAAAATTGAATCTTTAAGAATCGAATTTGATTCTCTAAAAGGTGAAAATCAGACTTTAACAAAGACAAATTATCAATTGATTGAAACAGCTTCTAGCGTTTCAGAAAAAGTTAATAGGTTTAAATCATCTCCTTCGGAGCTGAAGTATTAACGACTTCAGAAGGAGCTTTATACTTCCACTGAAGTTCTCTGTTTGTTCGGGGGGTGTAACTCCCACTTATAGAAGTTGGAGACTTCCTTCTGAAATGTCGTTAAACCTATTACAAATTGATATAGATAATATATGTACATGAATATAAAAAAGGAAGGTATTACTATGAGAATTTCAATCATAGAAAAAAAGCACTCATTAAAATTCCTAATAGTAAAAATTTCTATTTTTACTTTATGTATTACTTCATTTTTAGGAGTAGCAGTTAGCCAAGTAACCGTTGTTTCAAGTGAACATCAACATAGTTTATTGTCGCATCAAATAGCTCAGATTCATGAGGACAATAAGAAGTTAAAATCACAAAATAAGATTCTCGAAAGTACTATCAAAAAGGATGAAGTCTTATATAAATCTAAATTAGATAATACTAAAATAGCTTATTTAACCTTCGATGATGGGGTATCTAGCAACACTTTACAAATTTTAAAAGTCCTAAAAAAATATAGTATTAAGGCTACTTTTTTTGTAAATGGTCACCCTGAATCAAGATTTTTGTATAAACAAATTTCTGACGATGGGCACACTTTAGCTAATCACACTTACAGTCATGATTATAATAGTATTTATGCATCGCCAGATAATTTTAAAAAAGACGTAAAAAAATTAGATTCGTTCCTTACTGAAATTACAGGTAAAAAGCCTAGTCATATTTTAAGATATCCTGGTGGTTCTAATAATACTATTAGTCACAGTTACGGTGGCATGGAAATAATGAACTCTGTAATTAGTGAAATGAATAAGGATGGTTATAAATACTTTGATTGGAATGTTGATTCTAGTGATGCTTCCGCTTTTTGTCAGCACAAACATAAGATTATAGAATCAGTTTTAACTCAATCTAGTCGGACTAAACACGCCATTATATTAATGCATGATTTAAATCCAAAAACCACAACAGTTGAAGCCTTACCTGAAATTATCGAGGGTCTTAAAAATCAAGGTTTCATCTTTGATGTACTCTCTGAAAATACTTATCCACCACAATTTAAAGTAGTAAAATAGAAAATCTTACCTACTATTTATTTCGTTGAAAACGCCTAAATAACTTTATTTGCTACCTTGACATCTTTAGTGCAAGTGCTATAATTAATATAAATATAATAATTTAATTCTACGAAGAGAAAAGTAAGCCATGGCACATTTACAGAGAAAGGATACCTTAGCTGGAAGTATTCTTAAATGAAATTGGCTGAAGACTGCCTCTGAGTGACTTCAATAAAGTCCGGTAATTCCGTTATAATTATTAAGTGGTTTATTTTATAAACAATTTGGGTGGAACCGCGGGAAATTATAATCTCGTCCCAATTCTATAATTAGAATTGGGACGGGTTTTTTTTGTTTTATAAAAATATAGGTTTAAAGAATTGTGCATAATATTTATGCTAGTGTTATTTCTCAAATATGACTTAACCCTATAAGATAAAAGAAAGGAGCAATACATATGATAAACATTAAATTAAAAGATGGTTCAATTAAAACTTATGAATCTGAAATGACTGTAATTGAAATTGCGAAAGATATTAGTGAGGGCCTTGCACGAGTTGCTTGTGCTGGAATGGTTAATGATGAAATCGTAGATTTACGTTATAAAATCACTAAGGACTGCGATGTTAGTATATTAACTTTTGATAGCGAAGAAGGTAAAAAAGCCTTTAGGCATAGTGCTACTCATATTTTAGCTCAAGCAGTAAAGAGATTGTTCCCTAGTACAAAACTTGCCATCGGACCTGCTATAGATGGGGGTTTCTACTATGATTTTGATAAACAAGATTCTTTCTCAGCAGATGAAATTAAACAAATCGAAGTAGAAATGAAAAAGATTGTTAAAGAAGATCTTCCAATAGAAAGATTCGAGCTTGAAAGAGATGAAGCTATTGCTTTTATGGAAGAAAGAGATGAAAATTTCAAAGTTCAATTAATTGAAGACCTACCAGTTGACGCAAAATTATCATTCTACAAACATGGCGAATTTACAGATCTTTGTGCGGGACCACATTTAATGTCTACAAAGTATGTAAAGGCATTTAAACTTACTCAAGTTGCAGGAGCTTACTGGAGAGGTAACGAGAAAAACAAAATGCTTAGCCGTATATACGGAACTGCCTTCACTAAAAAATCCGATTTAGATGCTCATATAGAGAAGATGGAAGATGCTAAAAAAAGAGACCATAACAAGCTTGGCCGTGAACTAAAATTCTTTACAACATCAGATGTTATAGGTCAAGGTTTGCCTCTACTTATGCCTAATGGCGCAAGGGTAATCCAATTATTACAACGTTTTGTTGAAGATGAGGAAGAAAAAAGAGGTTATGTTTTAACTAAGACTCCTCTTATGGCTAAGAGCGATTTATATAAAATGTCTGGTCACTGGGATCATTATAAAGATGGAATGTTTGTCCTTGGTGATGAATCTAAAAATGAGGAAGTCATGGCACTTCGCCCAATGACATGCCCATTCCAATTTACAATTTATAATGCAGATCAAAAGAGTTATCGTGACCTTCCAATTAGATATGGGGAGACTTCAACTTTATTTAGAAATGAATCTTCCGGTGAAATGCATGGTCTTATGAGAGTACGTCAGTTCACTATTTCAGAGGGTCATTTAGTTGTTACCCCTGAACAATTAGAAGAAGAATTTAAAGATGTTATAAATTTAATTAACTATGTAATGAAAACACTTGGAATCGAAAATGATATTACTTACAGATTCTCTAAATGGGATCCAAAAAATAAAGATAAGTATATTAACAACCCTGAGGCTTGGGCGGAAACTGAATCGAAGATGAAAGATATACTAGATCACTTAGGAATAAATTATAAAACAGCTATTGGTGAAGCTGCTTTCTACGGTCCTAAGCTTGACCTTCAATTCAAAAATGTTCATGGTAAAGAAGATACTATAATTACAGTGCAAATTGACTTCGCACTGCCAGATAGATTTGACATGACTTATATTGATAAAGATGGAGTTAAAAAGCGTCCATATGTTATCCATAGAACTTCTATTGGTTGCTATGAGCGAACACTTGCAATGCTTATAGAAAAATATGCTGGTGCCTTCCCAACTTGGCTTGCACCACTACAAGTTAAGGTATTACCTATTTCTGAAAAATATCATGATTATGCAGAAAAGGTAGTTGCAAAGCTTAAGGAATCAAGAATCAGATCCTCTGCAGACTTTAGAGCAGAAAAAATTGGCTACAAGATTCGTGAAGCTCGTAATGAAAGAGCCCCTTTCCTATTAATAGTTGGTGAAAAAGAGGCAGAACTAAATGAAGTCTCTGTTAGAAGCCGCAAAAATGGTGATGAAGGTGCAACTTCTTTAGACTCATTTATTTCAAGAATTAAAGAAGAAATAGAAACTAAGCTATTATAATTAAAAAAAGCAAGTACAGGATAAAATCTTGTACTTGCTTTTTTTATTAACTTTTATTTATTAATTTTAAATGAACTTTTTAAAGATGCTATTCTGTTAAACACTATTTTATCATCGGTTGTGTATCTAGAATCTACATTAAAATATCCATGTCTGAAGAATTGAAATTTATCTTGTGGTTTTGAATTCTTCATATTTGGTTCTATAAACCCTTGTAATATTTCTATAGAATCCGGATTTATTTGATCTATGAAAGTTTTTCCTTCTTCTTGCTTCTCATCTAAAATTAAAGGCTCATATAACCTAAATTCTGCAGGCACTGCATTTACTACATCTACAAAGTGAATTGTTCCTTTAACTTTTCTCCCTGTAAATCCACTACCACTCTTAGTTTCTGGGTCATAAGTACAATGAATTTCACATATATTTCCGTCAGCATCTTTAATCATTTCATTACATTTTATAAAGTATGCTCCCTTAAGCCTTACTTCGTTACCTATGAACAATCTAAAGTATTTCTTAGGTGGATTTTCCATGAAATCTTCTCGTTCTATATATATTTCTCTTGAGAATGAGACTTGGCGAGTTCCCATTTCTGGATTTTCTTGATTATTCTCAATTTCAAGCATTTCCACTTGAGCTTCTGGGTAATTTGTAATAACTACTTTTAATGGTCTTAAAACTGCCATAGTTCTAAGCGCCTTTGGACTTAAATCTTCTCTTATAAAGTGCTCTAGCATTTGTCCATCTACAGTGCTGTTACCTTTTGCAACGCCAATTTCTCTGCAAAAATTGCGTATAGCTTCTGGTGTGTAGCCACGACGCCTTAGTCCTGCTATAGTTGGCATACGTGGGTCATCCCAAGCATCTACAATTCCTTCGTCTACTAATTGCTTAAGATTTCTTTTACTCATTACTGTATTTGTTATATTTAATCTTGCGAACTCTATTTGTCTTGGCTTACTTTCCATTTCGCATTGATTTACTACCCAATCATATAATGGACGATGATCTTCAAATTCTAAAGTACAAATTGAATGTGTAATACCCTCAATTGCATCTTCTATTGGATGCGCATAATCATACATAGGATAAATACACCATTTATCTCCTGTATTATGATGCACCGCATGAGATATACGATAAATTATTGGATCTCTCATGTTTATATTAGGAGAACTCATATTAATTTTAGCTCTTAGAACCTTGGATCCATCAACGAATTCACCTTTTCTCATACGGTCAAATAGATCTAGGTTCTCTTCCACAGCTCTATTTTTGTATGGACTTTCTTTACCTGGCTCTCTTAAAGTACCTCTGTACTCTTTCATTTCCTCAGCTGTAAGATCGCACACATAAGCCATATTCTTTTTTATTAATAATACAGCACGTTTATACATTTCATCAAAATAGTTTGATGCAAAAAATAAATCATCCCACTTGAATCCAAGCCATTTTACATCTTCTTCTATAGATTTAACGTACTCTTTATCTTCTTTTGCTGGGTTAGTATCATCAAAACGTAAGTTTGTCTTACCTTTAAATTCATCTACTAATTCAAAATTTAAAATAATTGACTTTGCATGCCCAATATGCAAATATCCGTTTGGCTCTGGTGGAAAACGAGTAATTATTTTTTTGTGTTTTCCGCTTTCTATATCTTCCTTAACAATATTTCTTATAAAATTTGATGAAGTCGTTTTATTTTCCATATTTGACACCTTCCTTTTAATCTAGCATACTTTATGCTAATCATATCTTGTATGCTTCGCATACCTCGTATGCCTCGCATACCTTGTAAGTTTTACCTATATGCTAATAAATATATCACAAAAACAGTTTTTTTTCTACGTAGCGCGGTATTAAATGTTATGCTTTTTAAGTATCCCGTTTTGTTTATAGTGATTTAATGCCTATCTCCCATACACCTTATCAATTATTCTCTGGCATTTTAATGCATCTGAGAAATCGCCATCAATGCCACCTTCGCAATTATTATAAATTTTATTAGCAAAATTTATAAGTGAAGCTGTATGACAATTTTGGAAAAATCCTAGGGAGTTCCTTTTGTCAGCATAATATTTTAATAGACTATCTCCTGATGCTACATTTTTAATTTCTGTTGAGCTACTTTCATATCTATATATTTCAATTTCATAAGGATTATTAAAATTAATTTTTATACTACCTTTGCTACCATAAACTATGAAATCATCTGTTTGTTCTCTTTCAGTAAATACTCTTGAAACCTCTAGACTTCCGAAAGTTCCATCTTTTAATGTAAAATCACAATTTGCAATTTCATCAACCTCTGCTCTTTCCTTAAAATAAATCCTAGTCTTCGCTTCTACTTCTTCTATATCTCCCATAGTAAATTGTATCATGTCAATTAAATGAACACCTAAATCCAGTAGTGCTCCTCCGCCAGAATTTTTCCCAGTTCTCCAAGTGCCCTTTTTCTTTTCATTTAAATAACTGTCATGATAAGTTCTAACTTTAAAATCTATAATCTTCCCTATGGTCTCTTTTTCAAGTTCTCTTTTTAATAGTGAGAGAGCGGGCAATCTATAAACTAAGGCTACAGAATTTATTATATTATTTTTCTTAACAAGTCTCTCCATTTCCATAGCATCAGAAATATTCGTTGCTAGAGGCTTTTCACAGTAAATAGCTTTTCCATACGCAGCTGCTTTTTTTACAATATCAAAATGTGAATCATTCGGGGTACATATATCTATAAAATGAACTTGTTCATCCTTAAGGACCTCTTCAATGTCCGTAACATTTCTCACACAACTTATGGGTATATTTGTAGGCTTTCTAGTTACAATATGTGTTAAATTTAACTCATAAGGGAGTGAAAACCTTACGTTAGCGTCGTAAACTGCTAATAAGTGAGTTTTTGCTATACAACCATATCCTATTATCGCAAAGTTTATTTTTTTCATAGATTTATACCCCGCTTTCATTTTATATCTGCTCTACGTTTATATTTTGTACAATTTCCTCTGCAAACATAGTATCTCCACCTTACTATATATAATGTATACATAATGTAGCTCATATTATTTTTGATAGAACTTGTCTATCCCAAGATAGAACTGATCAGTTATTTAGTATAAACTTGTTTATTACATGAGCAACACCATTCTCCTCATTTGTCAAAGTCACATAATCAGCGATTTCTTTAATTTCCGCAAAGGCATTCCCCATTGCCACTCCAAGTCCTGCATACTCAATCATTTGTTTATCATTCCCTAAAGCCCCTATGCATATAATTTCATGTGGCTTTATTTCTAATTTCTCTGCAAGCTTTTCTATGCCTGACCTTTTACTAGAGCTTTTCTTCATAACTTCTACAATAAAAGGTGTTACTTTTAAAACAGTGAATTTTGTAATTATATATTAAATTCTTGTTAGTTTAATTATACAATAGGAACAAACAATAGACTATAGACAGCGGATAGTATATAAGATTATCTGCTAATAACATTAAAAAAATTAAAATTAATTAACCCCACCTTAATTAATCTAAGATGGGGTTAATTATTATTTTAAGCTATTATATATATTGGATAGATTTTCTTTCATGCTCTCTATATATGTTTTATTTCCTTCATTACTTTCTATTGTGTATATTTTTTGCACCTTAGCCCCTGAATCTTTTGCAAGGGTTTCAGATACTCTTGCACTTGCAAGTTCTTCCATAAAAATAACTTTTATTTTATTTTTCTTGGAAAAATCTATTATCTCCTTTAATTTTTGAGGGGTAGGCTCACCTCCTGCAAATACACCTTCTACACTATTTTGCTTTAAGCCAAAATCTCTGCACAAATACCCAAAAGCAGCATGACTTGTAACAAAATTCTTATTTGTTACCGCATCAAATTTTACTTTATATTCGTCATAAAGCTTATCAAGTTCACCTGAGTATTCTTGAAAGTTTTTCTCATAAAAATCTTTATTTTTGGGATCAGCCTTAACTAATGCTTCTTTTATGTTTTTAGTTTGGATTTTTGCTTCTCTTAGACTCAGCCATATATGTGGATCATATTGACCATACTCCTTAATTTTTTCCCCCTCGTTTTTTATTGGATTTACCCCGATAGATGAATCAACTACAACTAAATTTTTATTATCTATAGCCGTTAAAGTTTTATCTACCCAGGATTCCATTCCAAATCCCGTATAAACGAACAAACTAGCTTTACTTATGTTTTCCATATCCTTTATTTTCGGTTCAAATTCATGTGGTTCAGAACCTTCCGGTACAATTGTTCTCACTTCTACTTTATCTTTCCCAATAGCCTGCACAAATCCCTTTAATGGATTAAAAGACACTACCACTTGTAGTTTTGACTGGTCACTTTGCTTACTGCTTGTAGCATTTGAACACCCAACTAATGTACCTATCATACATGTTAAAAGTATGGCATTAATAATTTTTCTCAATATTTTTTCACTCCTTAACCCTTCACCTGTAGTGCTGTTATATTATTGTTGCTTGTTGCAAATGATTTGCATTTACCTTTATACTATATCCAAGTATTTGCAATTTGTCAATATTTTATTCGACTTTAACAAAAAGTATATAAAAAAAAGTATGTATTATTATAATACATACTTTTTTACTTATTTAAATCATCTCCTGCGAAGCTGAACAGCTGCAACGGAGCTGAATTAACGACTTCAAAAGGAGATTTATACGCCCACTTATAAAAGTGGGCGACTTCCTTCTGAAATATCGTTAAAAATAAAGAACATAAAAATTTAGTTTTCTTAAATTTCCATTATTATTGGTATAATTATAGGTCTTCTCTTAGTTTTTATATATAAGAACTGGCCTAAAGCGTTTCTGATACTAGCTTTTATTACTACCCACTCTTTTATCTTATTATTTAAGCACTGTTCTAATTCTTTTCTCACAATGTCTCTGGCCTCATTAATAAGTTCATTGGATTCTTTCATATATACAAACCCTCTAGTTATTATATCTGGTCCTGCTACTATACTATAAGTTTCTCTTTCTATAGTAACTACCACGGTAAGTATACCTTCTTCTGCTAAATGCTTTCTATCTCGAAGAACAATATTCCCAACGTCCCCTACTCCAAGTCCATCTACCATTACGGCTCCCGTTTGAACTCTTCCTGCTATTCTACATTCGCTTGGGGATACTTCTAATATTTGTCCTGTTTCTGCAATAAAAATCTTTTCAGAATCCATTCCTAATTTCTCTGCAAGCAACGCATGTTGTTTAAGATGTCTATATTCACCATGAACTGGCATAAAATATTTAGGACGAACTAGCGTATGGATTAATTTTAATTCCTCTTGACACGCATGCCCAGAAACATGAATTTCCTCTGTAGTATTATATATTACATTAGCTCCCTTTTTGAATAGTTCATTTATAACATTGTATATGAACTTTTCATTCCCTGGAATAGGAGATGCAGATAAAATAATCAAATCACCTTTTTGTATTTGGATACTTCTATGAGTTGATGATGCCATTCTTGTTAATGCAGCTAGCGGTTCACCTTGACTACCAGTAGTTACTATTGTTACCTTATCATCAGGGTAATTATGAAGATCTGATACAGTAATTATAGCTTCCGGCGGTATATGTAAATATCCGAGATTCATAGCTACTTCAGAAATTCTCTCCATACTTCTTCCACTAAATGCTATTTTTCTTCCATTCGAAACTGCAGCATTAGCAATTTGTTGTATTCTATGAATATTTGATGCAAATGAAGCTACTATTACTCTGCCTTCTGCCTTATAAAATATTTTATTTAGAGTTTCTCCAATTACTTTTTCAGATATAGTAAATCCAGGGCGTTCTACATTAGTACTATCAGCCATTAGTAGTAGTACTCCTTGCCCACCTAATTTTGCAAATCGCTCTAAATCGATAACTTCTCCATCAATTGGAGTATAGTCTATCTTAAAGTCACCTGTGTGTATAATTCTACCAATAGGCGTGTGTATACAAATGGAGCAGGCATCTGCTATGCTATGACTAACTCTTATAAATTCTACACTGATTTTATCTAGCTTTATAATATCTCCCGATTTTACTACATTTAGGGTGCAATCTGCCAATATTCCATGTTCTTGCAACTTATTTTCTACAAGTCCGAGCGTTAGACGTGTTCCATACACTGGAACATTCATTTGTTTTAAAACATATGGTAATGCGCCTATATGATCTTCATGACCATGGGTTAGAAAAATCCCTTTTATCTTATCTTTATTCTCTAAAAGATATGTTATATCAGGAATTACTAAATCCACTCCATACATATCCACGTCTGGGAATGCTATTCCACAATCTATTATGATAGTTTCTTCTTTGTATTCTATCGCAGTAATATTTTTTCCAATTTCTCCAAGTCCACCTATTGGAATAACTCTAATTTTATTTTTACCTTTACTTTTATAATTATTATTCAATACTTCCCTGATTCCTAAATATTTGGCAATCTATCCATCCAATATTTTCGTTTTGTCGACTAAACATAATGACAGTATCACAGGACTCAACTACTTAGGTCAGTACCACTATACTAATATTAACTTACTATTCCAAGTATTCTCTTCCTATTACCTAGCCATAAATCAGGTTTTTCACCTACCTTTTCTTTTATATTTTTAATAAATTATATTTCAAAGCGCCGCTTATTATATAAACACCACTCTCTTTATTTAACTATATATTTTATAACACTTTTCTTATCATACTAAACGTTAAATCATCTCCTGCGAAGCTAAACATCTTTGAAGAAGATGAATCGACGACTTCAGAAGGATATTTATACTCCTACTGAAGTTTTCTATTTGTTAGGGTACGTAACTTCCACTTATAGAAGTGGGAGCCTCCCTTTTGAAATGTCGTTAAAATAATAAAATGTTTGTAATTTCCTAATAAATACATTAACCATGGTTACCTTTACTCTAGTTAAATATAATTATACCATATAACAATTGATTATATCCAATTATTATATAAAAAAGGTTGAGAAGTAATTTCTCAACCTTAAATCATCACCTACGGTGCTATTAAATTATCATCTTTAATGCCGTTAGATCAATTTCGTTATTTTCTATTCTTTTCTTTAATCTTTTAACCTTTTCTTCGATTATCTTCGCCACTATTATAAATTCTTCATCAGCTTTCCCAGTAGGATCTTCTAGACCCCAATCTTCTTCATACTTGTGTGCCATAATTGGACATGATACATTACATCCCATTTTTATTACAATATCAGCTTCTGGTATATCATCTATTAATTTTGATGCATGAGTTTCATTCATGTCTACATTGTATAAATTCTTTATTATTCTTACCGCATCTTGGTTAATTTGGGGCTTAGTTTCAGTACCTGCTGAATAAGCTTCAAACACAGATGACCCAAATATCTTTCCGAGCGCTTCTGCCATTTGTGATCTACAAGAATTATGAACACATATAAATGCTACTTTTAGTTTCATAACATCATTCTCCTTCTAAAATTTCTATATATAAATATAAGAAAATAACTAGTATAATCACTAGTCATTTTCTTAAAAAATTTTATTCTAAGTTAGTTATTTATCTAACATTATTTGCTTTTTAAATATACCGCCTTGCTTAGTGTAGTGCAAAATATATTCTTTGTCATAAACATTATGTATTTCTAAATTAATAATTCCTTTTGTTACTAGGACTAATTTTATTTTTTTAAATTCATCAAGTTCTTCTTTTTCAAGCATAGTGTAGATAAGCTTTTGTGAATACATAGCCCATGTTTTTAACAGGTCATCTGTTGGCGTGTTTACGTCTATATTCATTTACATTCCTCCTCGTATAATACTAATAATATTATTATATATATTATGATTTTTATCCTACACTCTATTATATATAATTGTTCATATATAATCAACTTTCATTGATATATTATATTGTATTTATTATAATATTTTTTTATAAAGTTAATAATTAGGTACCCATTTATAATTATTAACCATATTTTAAAAAATAAAATAATTATTATTTAATTTTTATTCTTAAATCTATAAATAGGATGTCTTTTAAGGACATTTCAGAAGGAAGGTAACCCACGTCTATAAGTGTGGGTTACCTACTCTAACAAATAGAAAACTTCAGTGAGATTATAAATCTCCTTCTGGAGTCGTTAATGTTTCAGCTCCGCAGGAGATGATTTAATACAGCAGTAATATAAATATGAAATCTAGTCGTCCGGCAATAACTTTTCCCCTGCTACTTTAATACCTATAGCTCCAAGTGGTGCGGTTACAAATATGGACAATACAGCAATTGCCAATATAAGTTCTCCGGATTTAACTCCAGCAGCTAATGGCACTGCGCCCATGGCTGCCTGCACAGTCGCTTTAGGAATATATGAGATCACACAAAACAGTCTCTCTTTTGCATTTAAATCAGTACCCATTAATGATACTAATACCCCTATACTTCTTGCTACTAGTCCACCTGCAATAATAATTAACCCTAATACACCTGATGATGAGGCAACATATATATTGACCTTCGCTCCAACTAATACGAAAAGTAAAATTTCTGCAATTACCCAGACCTTATTAAGTTTTAATGACATTCTATTAGCAATTTTAGCGTATTTTTCTAAAAGGATAAAACCAATAGTCATTACTCCTAGAAGACTTGCAATGGGTACTATATTTTTAAAAGCATCTTCAATTCCTGTAAGCATAATTGCTGCAGCAATTATTATTAAAGTTTTCTTAGTATCTCTCATGTGATATTTTTTAAATGTCACTACTAATAAGACTCCTACAATGACACCAATTGCTATCCCAATAAAAATAGATATGGGAATATCCAATATTTTCATTGGGATATTTACATTTTTACCGCCATATAAACCTAAGAAAGTTGAAAATATAGTTATTGCAAAAACATCATCAATAGAAGCTCCTGCGAGTATTATGGTTGGTATGCCTTTTTTTTCTCCTTTCCCTCTGGATATAAAATTAAGCATAGGTGGAACAACTACTGCTGGTGAAACTGCAGCTATTATAAATCCAAGCATTCCAGCCTCAACTTTTGTTATTCCAAGTACATAGCTTGCTATAAACATAATACTAAGCCCTTCAAAAATACCAGGTATGCAACTCATTTTTAAGGCAGGAACCCCGACTTTGTTTAAAGTATCCTTTTTAATCCCAAGGCCCGCTCTTAGCAGGATAATAATAAGTGCAATTTTTCTTAAATCTGGTGAAATTCTAAGTATATCCGAACTTATTATATTTGTACCATAAGGTCCTAGTAACACCCCCAAAATTAGCATTCCAAGCAGTCCTGGAAGTTTTAATTTTTCAAATAATTTATTGGCCATTAGTCCTAGAATAATTATAATCGCTAAACTCATTGCCATATTACAATCCCTCCCTTTTCTTTGATGTTTTTTACGAAACAAAAGACTCCTACTTAGCATAAACCACTAAGTAGGAGTCTTTAATTGCAAAATTGCAATGGTTAAGGTGAACTCCATCACCTATCTTATAAATATATTATACTCCACAAATAAATTAAATCAATAGTTAGGCACATGAAAACGAATACCAATTCCATCAAAGTTCCTGATATCTAGAATTTATAGTAATAACTCATTTAACTTGTCACCTTTAATTTCATCAGGACTCCACGCGATGAGCGCAAATTTACCGTTTGCATGTGCATCAACCTTGTTAATCCATTCAATTTCATTGCTTGCCTTTGCGGCTAACAATTTATTGGTTGTACCTGTCGCATGTAGTGATGAGTTTATAACCCACCATTTTGTCGCAATTTTTGCACGTTTTAAATCTTCTTCAAGACGAATTGCTTCATATACAGGTGTAGCTTCAGCAAGAGTTACAATGATGACTTCAGTTTCATCAGCATTTCGGAGCCTTGGCAACAGTTTTTTCACAAATTGTGGAATATCGCCTTGTGAGCGTTTGATTTCTTGGTTATAGCTTTGAGTTGACTCAAGTAGCAGTAAAGTATGCCCTGTTGGAGCGGTATCGATGACAACGATCTGATCGACCGCCTTTTCTACTATTTCTGCAAAGGCTCTAAATACTGCAATCTCCTGTGTACATGGAGATCGGAGGTCCTCCTCAACATAAGCAATATCATCATCTGCCATAGTTTCTCTTGCCTTAGACAGCACTTCATCCTTATATTTTTCAAGTTCAGCCTGCTCATCAATGTGGCTCATCGTAATATTACTACTCTCATTAATAACAAATTTGAGATGGGCTGCAGGGTCAGTTGTGGTAAGATGTACTTTTTTGCCCTTTGCCGATAATCCCAAAGCAATCGCCGCCGCAATTGTAGTTTTACCTACGCCACCCTTGCCCATAGCAAAGATTACCTTTTCGTTGCTTTTATACAGTTCTTCAATAACATCTTTTAACTGAGGAATGGTTTCAGCGTTTATCTTTTCATTGCTGACACTATAATTATCTTTGGTAAGAAGTGCCCTGACATTTTCCATCCCTGTTATATTGTAAGCCCTGAGGGGTACCATGTAGGCAGTAATTCCCTTAAGTCCCTGTGGCATTTCCTTAAGTGACTTTTGCTGTTTTTGATACAGCCTTTCGGACACACTGTCATCATAAGAACTCATCACACCATTAATTATCATTGTTTGATTGTTTACACCAATCTGGGAAAGTTCTTTTGATGCTCTTTCCGCTTCTTTAAGCGGTGTCATTTCAGGCCTAGAGATAATCATAAGTGTTGTTAATTCTCCATCGGATAATGTTTCTACTGCTTTTTTATAGATTTCTCTTTTACTCTCTAGACCAGAAAGCTGGCCTAAACAGGATGCACCATGTGTGTTTTCGCTAATAAAATTACTCCAAGCCGATGGTAATTGAAGCATTCTAAGTGTGTGACCAGTAGGCGCAGTATCAAATATAATATGGTCATATTCCTCCTGCAATCTTTCATCGGTTATGAATTTTGAAAATTCATTGAACGCTGCGATTTCAACAGTGCAGGATCCAGAAAGTTGTTCTTCCATGTTTTTAAGCACTGCATCTGGCAACTTACCACGGTAAGGTGCGATTACGCTCTCTCTGTGCTGGGCTGCCGCTTGAATTGGGTCAAGATTAGCAACAACGAGATTTGGAACTTCCTTAATTGGGATACCTTTATTTGTAAGCTCAGTGTTAAAGACATCCTGCAAATTTGACGCAGGATCAGTGCTTATAAGAAGCACCTTTTTCCCACTGTCTGCAAGGATGACTGCTGTAGCGCAAGCGGTTGAAGTTTTACCTACACCACCTTTGCCTGTGTAAAATAAATATTTTGTAAATTTAATATTTTGCGGATTAAAAATTTCCATGTTTATTTACCTCCAGCTTCATTATTAAGTCACTTTTGTAATTTGGCTTGTATTTGATACGCTTCGATTACATAATTAACAACATTTCCCACCAGAACAGCCACAATCCCCTGATTTAGGAGTTACTTTTATTTTGAAAGTCTTTCGCTCTTGACCTAAAAAGCTAACTTCTATATTTAGAAATTTAACTAGTTCTTCATTGCTTGGGTACTTACCTATTAACACGATTTCACCGTCCAAAACAGTAACCGGCAACCCATCAATGCCTTTTTCATTTATAAAGTCATTAACTACTTTGTTATTCACAAATTCCTGTGGTGAACTTGTGAGGTTAAACCTCTCTACCTCAACTCCATTTTTCTTTAATGCACTAAGGACAGTCGAAATTCTAAGCAGCTCTGGATCTACGCCTACGCCACAAAGCCCTGTTGAGCAACACATAGCTGGTTCAAATATTTGCATTTTTTTCATTAATAATCTCTCCAATCATTTTTATTATTTTATCAATTTTAATATTCTTAATTATTATGAACTACTGGTTGTGGAAACCAATGCTTGGTTTTGTTTGCTACTCTTACAAGAATCAGCATTACTGGCACTTCAACTAACACTCCTACCACTGTAGCGAGTGCTGCAGGAGAATCCATGCCAAACAGAGAAATGGCAACAGCAACTGAAAGTTCAAAAAAGTTTGATGCCCCAATCATTCCAGCAGGTGCGGCAATATCATGCGTTAGCCTTAACTTTTTACTTGTTAAATAAGCAATAAAGAAAATCAGAAATGTTTGAATAGTTAATGGTACAGCAATTAGTAAAATGTGCATTGGATTGTTTATTATAGTTTCACCTTGGAATGAGAATAACAATACCAACATAAGTAGCAATCCAACGGTAGTTGCATTATCAAACTTGTGGAGGAATGTATTTTCAAAGTACTCTGTGCCTTTTTTCTTTGTTACCGTAATTCTAGTCAAAATACCAAAAGCCAAAGGAATAACAACAAACAAAACAACTGATAAAATGAGTGTATTCCAAGGAACAGTAATGTTACTAACACCTAAAAGAAATTTCACGATAGGTATAAATGCAACCAGAATGATTAAATCATTTGTGGCTACTTGCACAACAGTATATGCAGGATTACCTCTAGTAAGGTGACTCCACACAAATACCATGGCAGTACAGGGAGCGGCCCCAAGTAATATGGTTCCTGCAAGATATTGTGTAGCTAGTTCCGGTGTTATAAATGCTTTGAATACTACAAAAAAGAAAAATGAAGCTATTGCATACATACTAAATGGTTTTATGAGCCAATTCGTTATCCATGTTACATATAACCCTTTAGGGTTCTTTCCTACATTTTTAACGCTTTGAAAGTCTACCTTCATCATCATAGGATAAATCATTACCCAAATAAGTATAGCAGTGGGGATGGAAACCCTAGAGTACTCAAACTTATTTAAGAACTCTGGAATCCCTGGAATAAACTTGCCAATAAGTACACCTACACTCATACAAATAGCTACCCAAACAGTCAAGTATTTTTGAAAAAATCCAATCTCCGGTGTTTTAACTTCACTCATAATTAATCACTCCTCCTAAGATCATCACCTGTGGTACTGAAATGTCGTTAACTTTGTGTTTTACAATCACATAAATTTTGTAGTTTACATTCATCCCGTTTTTCACAATCGCAATTATAACAAGATAATTGTTTGAGTTCCTTTATTAAATAAGCAAATAAGTCTGGGTTTTTCTCTATAAATTTATTATCTATTTTGTAGTATATCCATTGCGCCTTTTTGTAACTTTCTAATATCCCACACTTTTTAAGTGATGTTAAATGCCGTGAAACATTTGACTGCGTCATATTTAGACACTCTTCAATTTCACATACACACATTTCACCTTCAATAATAAGTGCTATTATACGAAGTCTGTTTTCTTCCGCTAATGCTTTAAATATATTAACCACTCTTTTCCCTCCTACTTTTTCTTGTATCTTTATATGTTCCTATAATCATATATCATCTCTCTAAAACCCCATTTGTTACAATGGGTACTACCCGAATATTATTTTGTTATTAATTTGTACATGAACATCTACTCATATACTATACCACATAGAATTTATTGTCAATAGCTTCTATGTGATCATTTAATACATATTAAACCTATAAACGAGCGAATTTTATAACAAATTATTCCATTATAAATTAATGTCAATTGTCCTAAGCTATTTTTAGTGTTTTAAAAATAGCTTCAAGAGAATTTCCTAGGTCAGCTTGATTAAAGATCCAAGATACCCTTTCTTTTTTAGATTGGTTTCTTGCATTCTTAATACCAACGTTAAAATTTAACGTGCCATTGCTTACTTCCAATTCGCAATATACGTAGGTAATCATTAGCAGCAAGAAGTATCTGTTTATACTTCGGTTACTTCTTACTTGGTAATGATTTAAACCAAGATGTTTTTTAGTTTCTCTAAAAAAGGTTTCAATTGGCCATCTAAATTTATAGTGATTTAGGAGTTCTTCAGTAGTAATAGTAGTATCTAGACTTATGAATGCTCTTAAGCAACCAGGTTTAAATAGAGCCTCTTTAGGCCAACAAAGAGCTATCAAAGAATCATTTGCATCATTAAGCTTGCCTCTATATGTGTAGACAAAATATTCATTGTTGCCAACTTTGACTAGGTCGACATCATCCTTAGTTAATATCTCGCACATATGATTAAGCTTAATTCCAAGTTTTTCACGACCTTTTGGATATATCACTCTATTTGTTCTTAGACCACCAATATAGGCGTAGCCTGATCCTTTAGAAACTGCGAACAATTTTTTATTACTATACCAACTATCACATAAAACATAACCTTCATTTACTGGTTTGGGTAATGATTTTATAAACTCAATTGCCATTTGGATTTTACTCATATTTTCTTTGTCGTATATCGCCATAGTATATGGCATCACAAGTGTATCGCACAGTAACATAACGGTAACTAATTGATGACCATAAACTGTTTTACCTTTTAAATGAGAATGGTGGAATCCACATTTTTCAGTAGGTTTCTTAGCCTTTGACGAGGGCACAGTCTTCTCCGAAATAGTGTCATCTATTACAACATAAATAGGTTTACCAGTTGTTTTAGACGTCTCCCATATTCTCATAATTACACGTTTTTTTAGGGCTTTTTCAACAAAGTTTTCGTCCCATGGACTCTCCGATAGAAACTTTCCAATATTAGTCCTATGCCTAACCGGCATAAAATCTGAAACGTCGGTTACTTTTCCACAGTAGCCTTTTGTCACCATAGAATTTATAAATAATATTAGATGATGAATTTGAGGAGTTGTGAGATAAAGAGTTATCTTTAATTCAATTAAAAATTTGTATATTGTCGATGATTTTGTTACAATTGAGTTATTAAACATTTATGTTTTCTCCTTAGTTGTATTTTGTGTAGTGACTTAATTATAACAGGAGAATGTATAAATGTTTTTCTTTTTTTGATATATGGAAATTGGTGGAATCATTTTCGCTCATTTATAGTTAAACTATTTACTTTCCTAACATTTCCACAGTTGTCAATTATTTAACAATGTAGTATAATCTAATATTGTCAGCATCGCTAAGCAAACCCAAAGCAAAAGGAAGGGGTTTTTAAATGAAATTTTGTAAAATATGTATATTTATCTTGGCTTTATTTTTTATTATAATAGAATGTTCTATTAAGCCAAAAGAAGCACTAAAAATGACGGCACAAGTAGCTGTGCATACAACGGCTCCCATTAATGATAAGGTAAAAAAATTAGACTCATCAAATGCTATTTACGATAAGCCATTATCTAACCATATTCCTATTACAACTAAAAAAAACGAATATGAACTACTATTTGATTTACCAGATACAGGTGTTATGCAAGGGCTTACATTCCATAATGGATATTTTTATTGTAGTTTTGATTTAAAAAATGGAAGTGGGAAAATAGTTAAATATAATCTAACAGGAAATAAAATCTCTGAAACAGACCCTATGGCTATGGGTCATTCTGCTGAAATTGCATATAGAGCTAGTACAGGAAAAATTTATGTTGCAAATGGAGGCGGCATTAATCCAACTCATGTTTATGTAGTTGATTATGATTCAAGTACAATACAAGCTGATTTAAATTATTCAAGTTTAGGAACATCGGCATTACTTGCAATAGATAATGTCCATGATTATTTAATATTGCATACCATTTTAAATGGTGGTGATAATGGAACCCCTATGTTTACTATTATAAATTTAGCTGATATGAGTACAGTGACTACCTTTCGCATTCCTAATCAAGGCGTTCCACAAGGTTTAGATGTTGATGGGATGTATATTTATTTATATACAGATAATAAAGTTACAGTATTTAACTATGAGGGTAAAATAATTACCTCTTATCCTATAAATAAAGCAGGAGAAAGTGAAGGCTTAACAATGGCAACAGATCACGGAACTTCATATCTATCTATGGGATATAATCACCCAAATAGAATTTATATTCTAAGAAGCAACGAAAATAAAAAAATTCATAATTCGCAAATAATTAATAAATCAACGCGAAAAATCTAAAGGAACATATCTTTAATTTATATCAATTTCCCTATTAAAATAGGGGTACTTACACAACTAAGGGGGTATTACTATGTCAAATGGAAATGATACTTTAGATACAGAAATAATTGTAAACGAAATATTAGAGCAAGGAGAGATTTTTAACGATATTGAAGAAGATCTATTGCATGACTTAATAGGAAATAAGATATCCAAAGATACTACGATTACTCATAAACAAACTCTTACTTTTGGAAATAAGATGGCTGATAAAATAGCCGCATCAGTAGGCAGCTGGGGTTTTATAATTGCAGCATTAGCAATTATAGGAATATGGATAGTATTAAATATCATCTTAAAGAATTCATTTGATCCCTTTCCATTTATACTTCTTAATCTAGTACTATCGTGTACTGCCGCTATACAAGCACCTGTAATAATGATGAGTCAGAATAGACAGGAAGATAAAGATAGAATAAAATCAAAAAATGATTATAAAATAAATCTTAAATCAGAGTTGATCGTTCAAGATTTGCATAAGAAAATAGATTTATTAATTGAAGATCAAAAAATGTTAGTTAAGAATCAATTTATAATGCTTGAATATATTGAAAGTTTACAAAAACAAAATAACTGAGTAAAAACCCAAAATTTCTTGAAAGCGATACTCGCATTGTTAATAAAATTGCTGATACAAGTTTAGTTCAGTGTTTACTTTAAATCTATTGAATTCATATTTTGAGTTATATTTTAATTTTTAAAATCTTCATCAGATCTATTTTTTATAATTTTTTCAAGTTTGTCTACACGTTCATTGTAATTACTACCAATTGTGTTTTTAACATAATAAGCAAACCGTTTTTTCATGCTTTTCTCATAGCCAATTCCATCCTCTGGATATTTATGATTGGTAATTTCAATTCCATTCTTACCATTCTTGATATATAGAACTACGGGAATTGCTATTCCACTTTCTAGGATTAGCTTATCTCCCTCTTTAAAATAACCTTCCTTTAATAACCAAATATATATTTTATCTTTATCTTTCCCCAAAACCGTAAATGCACTGTACATTTTCCCTTCTCTTGCTACATTAATATATGTCGTTAAATAATTTACACTGAATATTTATACATTACAACTACCAAGTCAAAGCGTGATATAGAACAACCCCCAAATTAATTAAATCAAAATGGGGGTTGTTTTTATTTTTTATATTAAGAATCCACGAAGGTTGCTACGGCATTTTTAATACTGCATCATATGAAATGCTATTAATATTTTTCAGAGAATATTTCAAAATATGCTTGAGGATGTACACAAGCTGGGCATATTTTCGGAGCACTTTTTCCCTCAAAAATATAACCACAGTTTCTACATTTCCAAATAACTGATTCTTCTTTATTAAATACTGTATTATTTTCTATATTACTTAATAGTTCTCTATATCTTTCTTCATGATGCTTTTCAACATCAGAAATTTTTCTAAAAACAAACGCGATATCATCAAAGCCTTCCTCCTGCGCAACTTTCGCAAATGCTGGGTAAAGATCTGACCACTCTTCATTTTCTCCATTTGCTGCCGACAATAAATTTGCTTTAGTGTCTCCAAGACCTACAGGATATGTGGCATTAATTTCTACCACTTCTCCATTTAAACTTTCATTTAAAAACTTAAAAAATCTTTTAGCGTGTTCTTTCTCATTATCTGCTGTTTCTATGAATATATTAGCTATTTGTACATATCCCTCTTTTTTCGCTATAGATGAATAATAAGTATATCTATTCCTAGCTTGTGATTCACCTGCGAATGATTTCATAAGATTTTCAGCTGTTTTTGTACCCTTTAATGTTTTCATAAAATGCCTCCTTGTTTTTATAATTAAAGAAAATAATTATTTCTATTAGAGTATACCCTAAATAGTATAGTTTGCTTCTTTTAATCCATACTATTTTAAGAAAGTTTACTAAATTACCTGTTAATTAAGTTTATTCTAAGTTTGTACCTTATTTCCAAACATCAGTATCAACACCAATAGATTTTGATTTGAATTTAGTTCCATCGGTTTTTTTATAATTTTTCAATATTTTTAATGCATAGTTAGACCCAATTAATATAATTGGAACATTTACATAAACTAAAACAATATTTACAAAATCACCTATGTACCATAAATTTGTAAGTTCTAAACCAGCAAGAACTGTTAATGCGCCAAATGGAACAAAGAATAATGCACCAACCAAACGTATTCCCATGATAAATTTCTTATTTCTAGATATTAAATTTGCGGAGACTTCTGCAAACAATATTAAACCGAGCAATGTTGTAAATGCAAACATTCCATAGCATAGCGAAACAATAATTGTAACCGTCCCATCTAATGCAGTACCAGGAACTAAGTATTTGATTGAGGATAGGTAAACTGTAAGTTTCGACGCTTCTATACTTTCCCATGAAACTCCAGCAGTGCCTGTCCAAACATGTGCCATAACAATAACAAATCCAGTCATACTACATATTACCATTGTGTCAAGAAAAACTCCTAGACATTGTACAAAACCTTGTTCTGCAGGATGTTTATTCTCCGCTGTAGCAGCCGCCATTGTAATTGTTCCTTGTCCAGCTTCATTGGACATTAACCCACGCTTAATTCCTTGAGCTAAAGCCACACCAAATGCCCCACCAAATAATGCATTGGGCTTAAATGCTCCACCAATCACTTCTTTAAAGAAATACGGAACTTTATCTAAGTTAACTAATATTATTAAAATAACTATAAGTGTATAAATAACTGCCATAATAGGTACCAGTACATCTGTAACTGCAGTAACTCTTTTTATTCCTCCAATTACAGTCAAAAGAACAGTAATTATTAAGACTATTGCTATACCATAATAAACTGTAGATTGACGTCCAAAGGTTTTTCCAGCTATAGTATCAGCTATTGAACCGAAACTTGTAAATAAATGAAAAGCTTGAGATGGGATAACAAACAGTGCATATATTATAAAAAGTGAAGACAGTATAATACCTACCCACCGTTTATTTCCCAAAATCTTTTGACCATAAAATGGAAGTCCACCTACGAACTCCTTGCCATTTTTCTCTTTAAAAAGCTGTGCAAGTACAGATTCTACAAAAGCCGTGGACATACCAAAGAAAGCTGAAACCCACATCCAAAATAGTGCCCCTGGTCCGCCAACAGATATTGCTCCTGTAACCCCCATAATATTACCTGGACCTACACGCATAGCAGAACTTAGTAAAAATGATGCTAATGAACTAACCCCAGTATCTGTTTCCTTTTTTGTAGCAAGGATCTTAATTCCTTTTTTAAATGCCATAACTTGAATAAATCCAGTTTTAAATGTAAGATAAATTCCTGTTCCTAAAAGTAAAATAACTGCAAAGGCAAAATTACCTAAAACCGGGATGTTTTGATACCACTTAAAATTAGTTGGAAATTCCCATAGAAAATCCGCAATAGGAACTATAAAATTAAAAAAATTATTTATTGCTTGAAATAATACACTCATTTTTAAACCTCCATATTATAATGTTATCCTTATTTGCATTTTAGAATTAATTACTCCAAAAATTATTTGCATACGGTAATTATACACTAATAAGGTATAAAATGAATTTTTTAAAAAATAAAAGTATAAAAATGTCGTTAAACTTTATGCTTTACTATAAAAAAATCATCTTACTTTCGACTATTACGCCCAAAGCAAAATGATTTTATGGTTTTATATTTTTTTTAGAAAGCAGGAATTATATCTCCTTTATATTTATCTTCAATAATTTTTTTAACTTCTGGAGAATTTAATGCCTTTGAAAGTGCTTCTATATGAGGTTTAGTTTTATCTTCTTTTCTAACTGCAAGCACATTTGCATAAGGAGAATCTTTTGACTCAATTGCTAGTGCGTCTTTTGTCGGATTTAAATTGGCTTCTATTGCAAAATTTGAATTTATAACTGCTGCATCCACATCTTTTAAAATCCTTGGAAGTTGAGGAGCGTCTAATTCAGTTATTTTAAAATTCTTTTTATTTTCAGTAATATCAAGTTTAGAAATAAGATCTCCCTTTTTTAGTTTTAATAGCCCTTCCTTCTCAAGCACTCTAAGTGCTCTTGCTCCATTTGTAGGATCACTTGGAATAGCTATTTTAGCTCCATCTTTTAAATCACTAAGTTTTTTATATTTGTTAGAGTACACACCCATAGGTTCAAGATGAACCTTTACAGTATAGTCTAGGTCCACTCCCTTTTCTTTACTAAAGGATTGCAAATAAGGTATATGTTGAAAGAAATTAGCCTCTAATTGTCCCTCGGCTAGTGCAGTGTTTGGTGTTACATAGTCAGTAAATTCTACTATTTCGAGAGTATATCCCTCTTTTGCGAGAATCGGCTTTATAGCCTCTAATATTTCTTTATGAGGCACTGGTGACGCACCTACTTTAATGATTTTTTTCTCAGTTACATCCGCCTCTTTTTTTGCTCCACATCCACTCAGTGTAAAAATCACAACTATTGTCAATAATATGCTTAATATTTTTTTCATTTTTAATTTCCTCCTCTTATTTTTCTTTTAATATTTTTATAATTCAATCATCTCCTGCTGAGCTGTATATTAACGACTTCAGAAGGAGATTTATACTCCCACTGAAGTTTTCTATTTGTTAGGTCAAGTAACTCCTACTTATAGAAGTGGGAGACTTTCCTTCTGAAATGTCGTTCAAAACTTATTTAATCATTTTTCTGTACAATATATTTCCTAAGGCTTGAATTACTTGCACAACTGCAATTAATATAATTACAGTGTATATCATGATATCTGACTTAAATCTATAGTAACCATATTTTACGGCTACATCTCCAAGTCCCCCTCCACCAATTGTCCCAGCCATAGCTGAGTAACCTATAATGTTTATTATTGTTAACGTAACTCCAAGAACTATAGACGGCATTGCCTCTTTTAACATAACCTTAAATATAATTTGATAGGTTTTTGCACCAAATGACTTAGCTGCTTCAACAATTCCATAATCCACTTCTAAAAGTGCAGATTCTATTATTCTTGCAGCAAAAGGTGCTGCACCAAGCGTTAGAGGAACTATAGCTGCATTAGTACCTATTGTTGTTCCAACTATAAGCTTAGTTAAAGGGAATATAGATATCATTAGTATAATAAACGGAAAAGACCTAAGTATATTTATTACTAAATTTAAGATTTTATAGATTAAAGTGTTTGGCCTTAGGCCTTTAGGACCAGTTATAATTAATCCTACTGCTGAAATAAACCCTAAAATAACTGTAAAAATTGTGGATAATGTTACCATATATATAGTTTCTTTTAGTGCAGGTAATAAAATGTCTTTAAATAGCATTTATACTCTCTCCCTTGTGCTTCTCAAGCTGCACAGAATAATTAATGAGCTCCCACTCTATAGATTTTTCATCTAAATAGTTTAATATCTTCTTCTTATTCTCTTTACTTGCATTTATTATGAGACTTCCCATTACGTTATCCCTAAATTTTTCAAGCCTGCCCCATACTATTGAAAAATCAATATTTAACTCCCTGGCAATTGATGTTATAAGGCAACTCAGGGTAATTTCCTTTGTAAAAAATATTTTAATGTTATATCCCGTGCTAGGCAGTAATTCTTCCTCTCCCATAAGTGTTTGCATTTCCTTTGTTGGCCTAATAAATAGTTCATCGGTAATGCCATGGCTTTTAATTTCCCCTCCTTCTAAAAGAATAAATTTATTACAAATTTCTTTTACCACTTCCATCTGATGGGTAACTACAATAATTGTTATATTAAATTTGTTATTGATAGCTCTTAAAAGCTCTAATATAGATTTTGTAGTTTTAGGATCTAGTGCAGAGGTAGCTTCATCACAAAGTAATATTTTCGGATTAAGTGAAAGCGCTCTTGCAATTCCAACTCTTTGCTTCTGCCCTCCGCTAAGTTGTTTTACATTGGTGTTTGCTTTATCCTTAAGTCCTACTAACTCTATTAAGCTATCTACTCTTTTTTTAATAAAATTTTTATCGTTTCCCCATATTTCTAGTGGAAATGCTATGTTTTGAAAAACATTTTTACTGTTAATAAGATTAAAACTTTGAAATATTATGCCTACATTTTTCCTAAACTCGCGAAGTTCTTTCAAACTTAGCTGTTTCACCCCTTTTCCCATTATATTAATGGTACCTGTATCATAGGTTTCAAGCCCATTAAAGCATCTAAGTAAAGTGGATTTACCAGCTCCACTGTGACCAATAACACCATAGATATCACCTTCCTCCACTGTAAATGAAACATCATTTAACACTTTAACCGCTGAAAAACTTTTACTTACACCTCGAACTTTAATCATGATATCCCTTCTCCTTTTCATTTTTTATAATTCATCTTTACCTTTTGATCCTTTCTTTAAACATCACTCTAAAAAAATAGAGGCCAAGAATAAACTTGGGCTCTACTTCCAAACTTATTCTTATCTTGCAGCAATGCTGCAGGAATTAACACCATGTATCATAATATGATACTGGTTGTCGGGGTTCATAGGGCCAGTCCCTCCACCTCTCTTGATAAGACACTATTAAATTTTATTTACATCTATTCAAAAAACAAAAACCTCTTTCATCATTATATAATGATGAAAGAGGTATAAAATTACAAAGACACCTCTCTCATCTTCCGCTAATTTACAATGAAATTAACGCAGGATTTAGCACCTATTCAGACAATAACGTCTGATGGTTGCCGAGATGTCATCGGGCCAGTCCCTCTATCTCTCTTGATGAGAATTAACTTATTTATTAAATTAGATTTATAATATCACTATATGAATGCTATGTAAAGAAGTTTTTATATACACCTTCTCCAAACATCATACAACTGTCTAATGATGTTTCATCATAATATATATTTTGTTCATACTTTATATATAACATAAATATTCATGTTACATTATTTATGTTATAATATATTGTAATAATTATATTGTTCTAGGAGGATACATTGTATGGCTAATGCTTGAAACGCCAATAAGAAATAATTAACATCAATTGAAATTATTTCCCATACCGCGGCGTTATTGACAAGATTGTAAAATAATTGTATTATACACACATAAACTAAGCACTTTTTTAATAGTATAAGAGAGACCCATAAGATCTCTTTTATGTGACCTAGTATTAGAAATTCAGTAATAACAATTGAATATAAGACTAAAAACAGGATAATACTTATGGCGACCAAGTAAGCCCCCCTTTACGTATGTATGAAGCATGGTCATTCAGGACTAACCCTGGACATTTTTTGTATAATAAAAAAAGGAGGAGATATTAATGGATGATAATAAAAATGTAGAACCCATAAAAACAGCACCAGTTAAAAAGAAACTTTGGAAAAAAATCGTTAAAGGTTTATTGATATTTTCTGCAATAATTTTCGTATCGGCTACGATAACTTTAGGATATGGTTATATTAAATATGGGGCTAAAATAGAGGCAACTATAAAGGATGCTAACAACATAGCACAAACCATAAATGAAACCTCCTTTAATACCCGAAAACCAACACAATTTTTTGATACTAATGGTAAATTATTAAAAGAATTTAAAACCAATACATATTATTATACAAAAGAAGCAGACTTAAATCCCTATATAGGTAAAGCTGTTACTTCAATAGAAGACCAAAGGTTTTATAAACATAATGGTATAGATTATAAAGGTATAAGGAGAGCTGTCTGGGTATATATAAAATCCAGGGGAGCTATCGTACAAGGTGGTTCAACAATAACGCAACAACTTGCAAGAAATGTATTCCTTACATTTGACGTAACCTTATCGAGAAAATTAGAAGAGTCTGTTGTAGCGCAGAAATTAGAAGAAAGATACTCAAAAGATCAAATATTGGAATTTTATGTAAACAATATAAACTTCGGCAATGGATGTTATAGTATTGAAAGTGCTTCACAATTTTACTTTCAAAAGAATAATAAAGATTTAGATTTATCTCAAATAGCTATGCTTGTTTCAATACCTAATAATCCATCTGTTTATAATCCCGTGACTCAGCTGGACAATGTTATAAAGAGGAGAGACTTAGTTTTAGATAAAATGCTAAGCTTAGAACAAATTTCACAAAGCGATTTTGATACAGCAAAAGCAGAAGTTATTAAATTAAATATTAAACCTCATACAGCACCTGAACCTATGAGTTACGATATTCAATATGCTGTTCACAATGCAACCTTAAAGTTAATGGAGCAAAATGGTTTTGTTTCTAAATATTCTTTTAGTAATGATAATGATAGAAAAACTTATTTCACTAAGTATAATGATGAATATGAGTCTAAAGAAAAACAACTTCTTAGTGGAGGATATAGAATAGATACATCTATTGATACTGCAAAACAAGAAAAATTACAAAGTGTAGTAGATAGTCATTTGGCTCAATATACAAGCACCAATAACAAAACAGATTTATATGAAAAGCAAGGTGCAAGCGTTACTATAGATAATAATACTGGAGAAGTGGTAGCTATAGTTGGAGGTAGAAGCCAAGATGGCAATACCTTCAACAGAGCCTTCTTAGGTGTAAGACAGCCAGGTTCCGCTATAAAGCCATTAATTGCATATACCCCTGCATTTGAAAAAGGCTACATTCCCGCTAGTGAATATGAAGACAAAGCATTTGATAATGGTCCCGCTAATGTTGATAATCAATACAGAGGGTCTGTATCTTTAAGATATGCAGTTGAGCAATCTATAAACACTATCCCGGTTAGATTAGTGGGGGAAATGGGCGTAAAAAATTCGTTGAAATATTTACAAAACATGGAGTTTAAATATACAACTCCTCAAGATATTTACCCTATAATTGCTATAGGTGGTTTTACAAAGGGTGTTACACCAGTTGAAATGGCTTCAGGTTATTCAACCCTTTCAAGAAACGGTGAATTCGTAAGTCCGACTAATGTATGTAAAATAACCAATACAGTAGTTAATGAAGTATTATTTGAAAATAACCATAAGCAAACTAAAGTGTATGATAGTGGTGCCTCTTATCTTATGACAGATACTTTAAAGGGTGTGCTAACAGAAAGTCGAAGTCATTCAAATTTAGCCCTTAGTAACTATCCCTTTACTGCAGGTAAAACAGGAACCACAGATCAATCAAAAGACGCTTGGTTTGTAGGATATACACCTTATTATACAACCTCTGTATGGGTAGGAGATGATATTCCAGCGCCACAAAACATGTATGGAGCCCAAGAACCAGATCAGATATGGAAAGAATATATGGAGTACCTACACCAAGGTCTAGAACAAAAAGACTTTATTCGTCCTAATACAGTAGTTGATAGAAATGGAGTATTAATGAATACTCTATATATCAAATTAAATGAAAATGGTAAAATAAAAGCAGAAAAGAAAGTCATAGAAAACCCAAGTGATGATGCTGCAAAAAAAGCAAGTGATGATGCTGCAAAAAAAGCAAGCGATGATGCTGCAAAAAAGACAAGCGATGATGCTGCAAAGAAAGCAAGCGATGATGCAGCAAACGAAGCAGCTGCAAAAGCGGCAGCAGACAAAGTAGCTGCTGACGCAGCAGCTGCAAATGAAGCCGCAGCAAAAGCAGCCGCAGACAAAGCAGCTGCAGACAAAGCAGCCGCAGACGAAGCAGCCGCAGACAAAGAAGCTGCAGACAAAGAAGCCGCAGACAAAGAAGCCGCAGACAAAGAAGCAAACGAACAACCACCAGCCACAGCCCCTACACAATAACCCAGCGCGAACGTTAAATCATCACCTACGCTGCTGCACTATTAATGACTTTCCTTCCGAAGTGTCATTAATCAGTAATTATATTTTATTTTAAAAGAGGGTAAGTATTTAAAAATACTTACCCTCTTTTTTTAACACTATATTTAAGCATACCGTTGATATCCTATATACAAGCACCCTTTAATTAACACAACTTAATATATACGCAGGAAGTATATTCATAAATTCTCTTTTTAAATCTATACACCTAAAATAATTACTTATAAACCCTTTCTTAAACAATCGTATTGGAAGGTTATGAATTTGCCTTCTTTTCTCAAAATTTCATTAGTTTTATTTAAAATATCGCAAGATATTTTTTGGGGCAAAGATGAAAATGGCAATCCTGAAATAACATAATCTACATATGGAATGTCATGCATCCGTAAATACTTATCTATATTCTCTGCTGAATCATTTACTATCAGGAAATTTTTCTCGCCTTTGAATTTCTCTTTCAATAACTTATAAAATTCATTATTATATTCTATAATGATAATTACAGTATCTTTGTTTCTTTTTTTAATTAGCTTATCTGTAAAAACGCCAAATTTCCATTTAATTGATGGAGATTCAGTAAATAAAAATGCCGCCACCTACTTTGTTCTATAAGCCAACCAGCTAGAAAATCTTCCTATATTTTTAAAAGAAACTATATTGCACAAGATCTCAGTTAGTTTTCCAAATTTTCTATAACAAAAATTAAATGTTAAAAATGGAATCCATTGTTTTTTGGATTTCGGCAGTCTTTTCATTATGTTTTTGAACGTGTACACCTCTTTATATATCCATAGATAGCCATTATATAATTCTTCTGCTGTCATACTCTTGGGTTTATATACAACATGGGCAGTATTATAATTAGACAAATTAAAATCTACTATTCTATTTTCCTCGAATAATGATAAGTATAACTTTGTGCCAGGATAGGGGGTAAGAATATGGGATGTTACCGTTTCTATTTTATTTTTAACTACCCATTCTAATATACTCTTAAATATTGAGGCATCATCTTCATCTAATCCGAAAACAAAACTAGCATTTATCATTATTCCTCTTTTATGAATTTCATCCACAAGCTTCTCATATCTATTCACACTATTTTGTACTTTATGAACACTTTTTAATGACTTACTGTTTATACTTTCAAAACCTATAAAAAGGCTTTGACAGCCTGCCGCCTTCATTTCATCTAATAGTTCAGGCATGTCAACTATATTAGAAGTAACTGCTGCATTCCACTTTAATTTAAGAGGTTTCATTTCCTTTAATAATTTTTTTGTCCATTTTGGATTTCCAACAAAATTATCATCAATAAACATTATATGTCTTGTTTTTAATTTATTTATATCTTTAATTACATCATCTATAGGTCTATTAATATAGGTTTTAAGGACATTTTTGCAACTATTATAGCAGAAATCACATTGAAATGGGCATCCCCTGCTTGTGCTAATTATATTAGTATATAAATATTTTTCATTATCAATAATATCATAATTAGGTGATACTATTTCTTCTCCCGAAATATTTTCCATATCATAATATATCTTTTTAAGCGAATTGTTTTCTTTATCCTTAAGTATCTTTACCCAAACTCTCTCAGCCATTCCCACACTTATTGCGTCAAAACTATCAACAGTTCCCTCTGGATCTGATGTTATGTGTATCCCCCCCGCAATTACTGTTACACCACGCTTTTGGAACTCCTTTGATATTTCTACTGCTCTATTCATAACATCTACAGCAACAGTTATAACCACCAAATCTACCGGTTCATTGAAATCTATCTTTTCGACATTTTCATTCTCAATATTAACTTCATGCTCTTTTGGCGTAAGATTTGCTATTGTTAATAAAGCTAACGAAGGAGACATTCTTGTTTTTAATTTTGTATCCATAGGTCTTTGTACCATTGCAGGTTGAATTAATTTGATTTTCATATAATCCTCCTCAAATAAAGCGATATCGCATAATATTCTACGCTAGTGAGACGACCCTAATAAATTATACCATTACATACCATAATTAACTTACTATTTTTTCTATTTTCCCCGCCCGTATAACTTTCTCCCGCGTGACTCCAAATAAGAGATTGAAACGTGGAATTTCTGCTCTTCTTATTTGGAGTCACTTCTTGAGTATGTATTAATCTTGTTTTCAAAGTTGGATCCCTATGTAGGTAAAGCTGTCACTTCAATAGAAGACCAAAGATTTTATAAACATGGTGGTATAGATTATAAAGGTATAAGGAGAGCTGCCTGGGTATATATAAAATCCAAGGGATCTATCGTACAAGGTGGTCCAACAATAACGCAACAACTTGCAAGAAATGTATTCCTTACATTTGACGTAACCTTGTCGAGAAAATTAGAAGAGTCTGTTGTAGCGCAGAAATTAGAAGAAAGATACTCAAAAGAACAAATATTAGAATTTTATGTAAACAATATAAACTTCGGCAATGGATGTTATAGTATTGAAAGTGCTTCACAATTTTACTTTCAAAAGAATAATAAAGATTTAGATTTATCTCAAATAGCTATGCTTGTTTCAATACCTAATAATCCATCTGTTTATAATCCCGTGACTCAGCTGGACAATGTTATAAAGAGGAGAGACTTAGTTTTAGATAAAATGCTAAGCTTAGAACAAATTTCACAAAGCGATTTTGATACAGCAAAAGCAGAAGTTATTAAATTAAATATTAAACCTCATACAGCACCTGAACCTATGAGTTACGATATTCAATATGCTGTTCACAATGCAACCTTAAAGTTAATGGAGCAAAATGGTTTTGTTTCTAAATATTCTTTTAGTAATGATAATGATAGAAAAACTTATTTCACTAAGTATAATGATGAATATGAGTCTAAAGAAAAACAACTTCTTAGTGGAGGATATAGAATAGATACATCTATTGATACTGCAAAACAAGAAAAATTACAAAGTGTAGTAGATAGTCATTTGGCTCAATATACAAGCACCAATAACAAAACAGATTTATATGAAAAGCAAGGTGCAAGCGTTACTATAGATAATAGTACTGGAGAAGTGGTAGCTATAGTTGGAGGTAGCAGCCAAGATGGTAATACCTTTAACAGAGCCTTCTTAGGTGTAAGACAGCCAGGTTCCGCTATAAAGCCATTAATTGCATATACCCCTGCATTTGAAAAAGGCTACATTCCCGCTAATGTTGATAATCAATACAGAGGGTCTGTATCTTTAAGATATGCAGTTGGGCAATCTATAAACACTATCCCGGTTAGATTAGCGGGAGAAATGGGCGTAAAAAATTCGTTGAAATATTTACAAAACATGGAGTTTAAATATACAACTCCTCAAGATATTTACCCTATAATTGCTATAGGTGGTTTTACAAAGGGTGTTACACCAGTTGAAATGGCTTCAGGTTATTCAACCCTTTCAAGAAACGGTGAATTCGTAAGTCCGACTAATGTATGTAAAATAACCAATACAGTAGTTAATGAAGTATTATTTGAAAATAACCATAAGCAAACTAAAGTGTATGATAGTGGTGCCTCTTATCTTATGACAGATACTTTAAAGGGTGTGCTAACAGAAAGTCGAAGTCATTCAAATTTAGCCCTTAGTAACTATCCCTTTACTGCAGGTAAAACAGGAACCACAGATCAATCAAAAGACGCTTGGTTTGTAGGATATACACCTTATTATACAACCTCTGTATGGGTAGGAGATGATATTCCAGCGCCACAAAACATGTATGGAGCCCAAGAACCAGATCAGATATGGAAAGAATATATGGAGTACCTACACCAAGGTCTAGAACAAAAAGACTTTATTCGTCCTAATACAGTAGTTGATAGAAATGGAGTATTAATGAATACTCTATATATCAAATTAAATGAAAATGGTAAAATAAAAGCAGAAAAGAAAGTCATAGAAAACCCAAGTGATGATGCTGCAGACGCAGCCGCAAATGAACAACCACCAGCCCCTACACAATAAACCAGCGCGAACGTTAAATCATCACCTACGCTGCTGCACTATTAATGACTTTCCTTCTGAAGTGTCATTAATCAGTAATTATATTTTATTTTAAAAGAGGGGAAATACTAAAAATACTTCCCTTCTTTTTTTACCACTATATTTAAGCGTAATACTTGCATGTTTAATATTTCTTGAAGCTTATTAAAGTGCGCTTTCTTATTCTCTATTACGAGAAATTCTGTATTGTAGAATTTCTTCTATATTTGAAATTAGTATACATATTTATCCTACAAATTGATGGTTCTATACCAGTGGCTTTCTCCAGTTGTTTTATATGCATTTTTATCAAAACCTGACATTCCAAATCCTATAAAGGATATAATCAGTCCCGTAAGTGTTAGAATAAAACTTAACTTTAAACAAATTTTTTTTATATTTATAATTTTCATATTCCCACCATCTTCTTTCTAAATGTATAAGAGATTTTCTGTATAAAGAATTTTGTAACATTAAAAAATTTTATAAATGTAACTTGTGTTATCAATGCACATAAAACACCTATCCCTAATAATAAAAATCCAAACCCTATTTGCGTAACAACAATATGAACTCCCTGCTTTAAGCAAAAGGAAGAGCCTGCTATACTCCATAATCCTCCCCCAAAACCTGCAAGTCCTATTATTCCTGTAACCAAAGGTATACACTAAAATATTACACATCCACATAATACTAATAAGATTATTACCGAAAGTATAGATCCCCCTAATGGAAATCCAAGAATCAACAGTGCTATCTGAAGGAACCTTCTTCCTACAGATGATTCTCTTAATATAATATTTCCTTGATCTTCTATAATATTTTTAGCAATACTCTTATGGTCACCGATCTTGTCTATGGCTTGATTTTCGGTATATCCATCTTCTATATAATCATCAATCATCTCACCATAATACGTCGTAAATTTATTGCATTCAGTCTCTCCCAAAGAGGATAGCTGTTTCATCAAATCGCTTAGAAATTCTTCCTTATTCAATACTCTTACCTCCTATAAAAAAATATATATCCATAATTTTCTTCCAATCACATAAAAAGAAATCTTCTATATGCTTCTCACCACTAGGAGTTATATGATAATATTTTCTTAATCTGCTGTTATGCTCTATAGAATATGTCTCATTATACCCATTTACTTCTAACCTTTTTAGAATTGGGTATAATGTAGATTCAGATATTTCTATACATTCAGAAATATCTTTTATAATTTGGTAGCCATATGAGTCACCCTTTTTTAATACAGCAAGAATACAGATTTCTAGTAACCCCTTTTTTAATTGTATGTTCATTATTATCTCTCCTAACCCATTATTAAATTCTACATTATCTTTATAAGGATTATGCTAGAGGTAGTGCAGGTGGACTGTCTTTAATTTTTTTGGCATTGTCATCATTATTTATAATCAAACTGAAATTTTCTATTGTATTTGCTTGCATTGCTTCTTGAATTTTGAGTCTTACTCCAAATTTTTTTCTATATAATTTATAAACATCATTAACTTAAATGAATGTCCTCCTAAATCATAAAAAGAATCGCTTATACTCACTTTTTCTATTTCCTGAGTCCTTTTTTCCGAACTTCTATTGTTAACTCTTTCAGTCTCATTTCCTAAGTTGTAAAATTATTAATGTTTATACTTATTATTACATCTCCTTATATATTATACTATACAATACGATGTATTATGTGTCAAGATGTATTTTATACTTTCTAAAAATTATTATAGAACTAGGTAAGCAGTGGAGAAAATAGCGTATGTGAAAGAATGAACGGATTGTCTTAATAATCTATCCAATGCTGATTAGAGCGTTTATAATTTATGGCGACACAATGTATTGCTGTGTCTTTAGCTGAACATAAAAATAAAGCATGAATAAAAATATATTTTTCATATATTTTTTCATGCTTTATTTTAAAAATCATTATACTTTAAATGACTATGGCTTTAAGACTTTTTAGATAACTACAGTTGTATGACAAATTATATTATTCTCATTATGACATTATTAATTATAATTTGCGACTGCAGTAATTATAACTCACACATTGTTTGTGTATCATCTGTCCTATCTTATTCAACAGTTACTGATTTTGCAAGATTTCTTGGCTTATCAACATCGCATCCCTTTTGAATTGCCATGTAGTAAGATAATAATTGCAGTGGAATTACTGAAATTACTGGTGCTAATATATCCATTACTTTTGGTATATAAGTTACGGAGTATACTGATTTTTCAATTTCAGTGTGTCCTTCTGGCGCGAAAGCAAATACTTTTGCTCCTCTAGTAGCTACTTCTTTTATATTACTTACCATCTTATCAAATAATTCTTCTTGAGTAGCTAGTGCTATAACTATAGTTCCTTCTTCCATAAGCGCTATAGGACCATGCTTTAACTCTCCTGCCGCATAGGCATCTGAATGAATATATGATATTTCTTTAAGCTTTAATGAACCTTCCATTGCAACTGCATAGTCAAGTCCACGGCCTATAAAGAACATATCTCTATGCATATAAGTTTTCGCTGTGAATTTTTGAACAGTTTCCTTATTTTTAAGCACCTGCTCTGCCTTTTCTGGAAGCTCTAGCATAGCTGCTTTAATTTCTTCTAATTCATCTACGCTTAATGTTTCGTTATTCTGAGCAAAGAATAATGCTATTATATACATCGCTATAAGCTGAGTTACATAAGCTTTAGTAGATGCAACTGCTATTTCTGGTCCAGCCCAAGTGTATAGTACATCGTCTGCTTCTCTTGAAGCTGCGCTACCGACTACATTAGTTACTGCTATAACTCTAGCACCTTTTGACTTTGCAAGCCTTAAAGCGGACATAGTGTCTGCAGTTTCTCCTGATTGACTAATAACTATCATCAATGTATTTTCGTCCATTATTGGATCTCTATATTTAAACTCAGAAGCTATATCTAATTCTACTGGTATTCTTGCAAGTTTTTCTATAACATATTTACCTACAACTCCTGCATGGTATGCAGTTCCACATGCTACTATATATATTTTATTTAAATTTTGAATCTGCTCTTTAGTTATAGTTATTTTATCTAGAGATATTGGCTCTCCTAGAACTACTCTTGAAGTCATTGTATCTCTGATTGCCTTTGGCTGTTCATGGATTTCTTTTAGCATAAAGTGCTCATATCCACCTTTTTCAGCGGCTTCTGCATCCCAAGTTACATGGAATACTTCTTTCTCTATAACTTCGTTTTCAGCATTAATAAGCTTTATTCCATCACTTGAAATTACAACAAATTCGTTATCTTCCAATAGATATACTTCTCTTGTGTGATTTAATACTGCTGGTATATCTGAAGCTACAAAAAATTCATCTTTGCCAATACCTACTATTAACGGACTATCTTTTCTTACTGCCACTAATTTATCTGGTTCATCACTTGATATTACTGCTATCGCATAGCTACCTTCCATTTTAGTAGTAGCCTTCATTACCGCTTCAACAATATTTCCATCAAAGTAGAAATCTATAAGATGTGGTATTACTTCTGTGTCAGTTTCAGATGTAAATTTATATCCTTTTGACATTAACCATTCTCTTAACCGTATATAATTTTCTATAATCCCATTGTGAACTACACTAATAGTTCCTTTTTCATTAGTATGTGGGTGAGAATTTTCATCTGATGGTTTACCATGAGTGGCCCATCTAGTGTGTCCTATACCCACTTGTCCAATAAGCGGCTCTTCTAATAATTGAGCCTCTAAATTTGCAAGTCTTCCTTTGCACTTTGTAACGCTTAAAACTCCATCATTTATAATTGCGATTCCTGCTGAATCGTATCCTCTATATTCTAATTTACTAAGACCTTCTACCAAGATTGGTGAAGCCTGTTTTTTTCCAAAATATCCAACTATTCCGCACATATTCATCTTCCTCTCAAATTTAAAATTTTACACAAATCAACACTAAAGTGCTTTATTACCTTTGGTGCTATTCGTAATATTTATAAAGGTTTTAACACCAGATTGATCTTGTAACGAAAATCACTTTTCGCTTTTATCAACCATTAACGGTAGTGCGCTACCGCGGGGCATCCGCCGAAGATTCGATACTCCCCATCCTCGTCAACTCATAATGCATAATAACTACTAATGCTCATTATGAGTCCTGGCGCTTTAAAATCATCTAATTCTCTCTATCCTCCTTTACCATAATATTTACATTCACAAATACGTAAACTGAAAGCTTATGAACCTTTCACATAAGCTTTCAGTCTATTATATTCATTTTATAACCTAAACGTCAATGCTTTTAATGATAAGTTAACTTAATAGTTACTTTTTTCTACTATGATTTAGGTCATTTGCCATATTATTTAGCAATCATGAGATTTTATACTATCTTACTTATTTGCTTTTTCCTGGATTAATTTCGCAAGAGCATGCGCCATTACGTCTAATTCGCTTTGTACTTTACCCTCGAGCATTACTCTCACTAAAGGCTCTGTACCTGAAGGCCTTATAAGCACTCTTCCACAACCATCTAATTTTTCTTCTATTTTTCTAATTTCTTCAACTATTTCACTATCAGTTTCATGTATGTCCTTTTTATCATTAGGTACTGTTGCGTTAACTAATACTTGCGGAAGTTCTGTCATCATTGCTGCAAGCTCCGATAATGGTTTTCCTGATTCTTTAATAACAGTGGCTAATTGAAGTCCTGATACAAGTCCATCCCCTGTAGTATTAAAATCTAGGAAAATTACATGTCCTGATTGCTCTCCACCTAGGCTATAACCCTCTCCTTGCATTTTCTCAAGTACGTACCTATCTCCTACTTTAGTTTTAACTGTAGTTATATTTTCTTCCTTCATCGCAATATCAAGGCCCAAATTACTCATAACTGTTACTACTACTGTATTTTTAGTTAATTTACCAATATCCTTTAAGTGTTTAGCACAAATAGCAATTATAAAATCTCCATTTATGAGATTTCCTTTCTCGTCTACAGCTAAACATCTATCTGCATCACCATCAAACGCTAGTCCTAAATCGCAATTATTTTCTTTAACAAAAGCCATTAAATGCTCAGGATGAGTAGATCCACAGTCTCTATTTATATTTATGCCATCTGGATCATTGTTAATAACTAAAACCTCAGCTCCTAGATCTCTTGTAGCTCTTACTGAAGTAATATGCGAAGCCCCATTAGCACAATCTAATGCTATTTTAAGCCCTTTTAAGTCTCCTGAAATAGTAGATTTAGCAAATTCTATATAATCCTCTACAGCACTGTGATTAACTGTTTTTTTACCTAAATCACCTGCTATTGGTGATGGTACTCCTTTGAAATCACTTTCTATGACTGCTTGTATTGTATCCTCTAATTCATCAGACAGCTTGAACCCATTGTTGTTAAAAAATTTTATTCCATTATATTCTACCGGGTTGTGAGAAGCTGAAATAACAACCCCTGCATCTGCTCCATATTTTCTAGTTAAATATGCTATAGCGGGTGTTGGAACTACTCCAAGACATATTGCCTCTGCCCCTACAGATAAAATTCCTGCAACTAAGGCCGATTCTAACATATCTCCCGAAACTCTTGTATCCATTCCTACTAAAATTTTAGGTTTATGAGCTCCGCTTGTTAATACAAACGCTCCTGATCTTCCTAACTTATATGCAAGCTCCACTGTTAATTCTGTATTTGCTATACCACGTACTCCATCTGTCCCGAATATTCTACTCATATTTTTCTACCTCTTTCTCAATATTATATGGATTTATTACAGGTCATCCTAAACAAAACAACTAATCAATTTGCTAGTGTTTTATTTTTAAACCCTCAATGGCCTTTTTTTATTTATATTAATTCACTGAAAACTACTTTCTAACTTAAATTATATTTATGCGGAAAATTCATTGTTTTATTTTACTATTTATGTACATATATATCAAATCTTTTTTTGCATAAATGAATAAAACTTAATCATATTATACTACAGGTATAAGTATTTGTAAAAAAAGTCTCAGTATTTTACAATATACTTATCAAAAAAATAGCCCAACTCACTTATTTGGGTTGGGCTAAATCATCTCCTGGGTAGCTTCACAGCTTCTAAGAAGCTGACTTATTCTATAACAATCTCAACTGCGTCTCCGTCTCCACTTTTTATGTCTACAATTTTCCCATCCATTCCATTATCTATGGCATCTAATATACTTTGAGTCATTGCATCCATATCTACATTTTCCATGCCATCTACATTTACGTTTGGAATTCTTCCAAATGTTTTTATCATACCGCTTACAAATTTCAGTGGAATGTTAATATTTGCATTGTCATTTCCCTTAGATTTTATCCTTATTTTAAGCATTTTAGCATGTGTTCTGCCTTTAGTGTGGCTATTATTTGCTGCTACTTTATCCAAAATAATAAATTCTTTACTTTCTCCATTTAAAGCGTCTATAAGCTGCATAGCTTCTTCTGAATTAATTTTACCTTCTTCAACCATTCTTAATATTCTTGAGATTTCTTCATTCATTATTTCCCCTCCTTTTTCTGAAATGTTGTTAGCATAATTAATGCTTCATCAGCGGTAATTTCACCTTTGTCTAACATATCTAATACATCCTTTTTATCAGTGGCTGGTTTTTGCTTTAAAAAAGTATACCCAAGTGCTTCAATAACCTCATCTAGCTTTGCTGTAACTGCCTGATATGCTATTCCAAGTTCTTTTTCCATATCCTTAATGTTTCCTCTAGCTTTTAAGAATACTTCAACAAAATTCAACTGTTCACTATTTAAATAATCAAATCTAGATAATTCAAATTGGTTTTCTACCACAGTATTACATCCATCACATTCCAATCTAGTTGCTTTTAATCTAGAGCTACAAATTGGACATTTACTTAATATTTTGCATGCCATGTTTTACCACCTTCTTCCATTGTATTCATTATATTATCATTAATTGAAATATTCAACATAGAAATTAATTATTCTAATATTTTTAACGACATTTCAGAAGGAAAGTCTCCTACTTCTATAAGTTAGAGTTATATGCCCTAACAAATATAAAACTTCAGTGGGAGTATAAATCTCCTTCTGAAGTCGTTAATTCATCTTCTTCAAAGCTGTTCAGCGACCCAGGAGATGATTTAAGGCAGGTGTTACAAAAAAATAACTAGCTGGTATGCTAGTCTATTTTTTTGGAGCTGCTTATATAGATTATTTTAGAAAGCTAGAAAACAAACCACGCTCTAAGCCACTTACTAAGGATGAGCTATTAGAAAGACAAGAAGCTAAAATAAAATTGCTTATTCAGGTTTCCACTTTTTCATTATACTTTCTGCTGTTTTTAATCCATCAACTGCCGCAGAAATTATTCCACCCGCATATCCCGCTCCTTCTCCTGCTGGGTATAATCCTTCTAGAGATATACTTTGTAATTCCTCATTTCTATCAATTCTTACTGGCGCCGATGTTCTTGTTTCAATACCAGTCATAACTGCGTCTTCTCTTGCAAAACCCTTTATTTTATAATCAAATTTAGGTAAAGCCTCTTTTATAGCATCTGTTACATAACTAGGCAAACACCCAGTAAGATCAGCAAATTTATACCCCGGGGTATAGCTTGGTTTTATACTCCCTATTTTGTTACTGTCTATTCCTTTAAGGAAATCTCCAACTAATTGCACGGGTGCATTATAGTTTGATCCTCCAATTTTATAAGCTAGTGCTTCATAATGCCTCTGAAACTCAATACCAGCAAGTGGGTCGTCTGTTCCAAAGTCTTTAGGACCTACAGATACCACTACAGCTGAGTTTGCATTAGCCTTATCTCTCTTATATTCACTCATACCATTTATTGCAAGGCATCCCTGCTCTGAAGCTGCCGAGACTACTTGTCCGCCTGGGCACATACAAAAACTATATACTGCTCTTCCAGATTTTCCACTTGTATAAGTAAGCTTGTAATCAGCACCTTTTAACCTTGGGTGGTTAGCATATTTTCCATATTGATTTTCATTGATCATATCCTGAGGATGCTCTATTCGAACCCCCATTGCAAATGGCTTACTAGACATAAATACGCCTTTTTTATATAACATTTCATAGGTATCCCTGGAACTATGTCCTGGAGCTAAAATTAAGCTATCACAAGGCAACTCTTCCCCATTTACTATTATGCTTTTCACCTTTTTATCTTTAATTTTTATATCGGAAAGCTTACTATTAAATCTTACTTCTCCACCTAGCTTAATAATACTTTCTCTTATATTTTTCACAACTTCTTTTAACACATCTGTACCTATGTGAGGCTTGCCAATATACAATATTTCCTCAGGTGCACCAGCTTTCACAAATTCCTCTAATATGTAGTCACATCTAGTGTCCTTTATTCTTGTAGTTAGCTTTCCATCTGAAAAGGTTCCCGCTCCACCTTCACCAAATTGCACATTTGATTCTGTATTGAGCACCGCCCTAGTCCAAAATTTGTTTATGCTTTTTGTTCTAAGCTCTACCTGTTCTCCTCTTTCAATGATTAGAGGCTTGTATCCCTTTTGCGCCATAAGAAGCCCAGCAAACATACCTGCTGGACCCATTCCTACGATTATAGGTCTATGCTGCATCTCACTCGTTCCAAATTCAAACTCAGCATTATACTTAACTTCTTCAAGTTTAACATCTTTATGATTTGCCCTCGCTACAATTTTTAATTCATCATCCATTTTAATACAAGCAGCATAATTAAATTTAATGTTATTCTTTTTCCTAGCATCTATGGATTCTTTAGCTATTCTAAAATCTTTTATTTCGTTCTCATCAACTCTCATTATTTTTGCTGCCTTTGTTTTTATAGTATCTATAGTATCGTCTATATCTAGGACTATGTTATTCACCCTTATTGTCATTTCCTGTCATTACCTCCGTTTGTTTCTTCGTAATAGTTACTAATATTTTATCTTGGTCTTGTGATATTAAATTTACTCCTTCTGGCATACTTGTCACTACTTTCACAGAGTGTTCTCCTTCTACTAAATTAGCTAAATCTACTACGGCGCTAATTTTTGTCAAATCCAAAGAATTCATAACTGCCTGCGTACCTGAAACCAGTAGTGAGTCATTATTTTTTTCGAGTTTCACTTGATATTTTTCATCTAAATTAATATATTTGATGTCTTGACTTAGTTTTTTTTGCACTACCTCATCTATATTCTTTTTCACTACCTCATCTAAATTAATCTCAGCCTTAACTAAAGCAGTACCACTAACTAAACTTAATCCACCTGGAATTAATACTTTAACATTCATCGTAGTACTTTTGTTTATTTTACTTAGGTCAATAGCTTCCGTGTTTAAATTTTCCACTTGGTTAAGTGCATCTACACTTCCTGTTACATCAAATCGTTCTGGTTGCACTTTTATGCTCTTTAGCGTAAAATTAGGATTTAAAACTCCTATGGTTTTCACCGTTACTCCTACAGACTTAGTCTTCCTTATAGGAATCTTAACATCTATCTGAACTGGGTTTACAACCACTCCTTTTACTTCCTTACCTTCTTCATCTACTGGTTTAAGCGTGTATGTTTTTGCAATATTTGATTCCACGTCTTGTATATTAACTTCTACTAATATTTTTTTCACTACATTTACAAACTTTGACCCACCTACTACTTTAGCATTACTTTGGGATATTTCTGGTTCAGATGCATAGAAGCCTTCTTTGGGTTTTCCACTTGTAATTACATTTATAGGTAGATTAGATTCAATCCGTTTATCTAAGTTTACCTTTATAAAAAGACCATTACTATTTACCACGGTTATATTATTAGGGCTTTTTCTTATTTCAACAGGAATCATTTGTTCTCCAGTTTTAAGAGCATATGCACTTAAATCTGCAACTAATGTGAAATCTTCTGCTTTCTTACCCAAAATTATACTAGTACTAGCCCCTTTAATATTTATGGATGTTGTTAAATCTTGCCCTGGTACTAAAACGAGATTTGACTGGGTTAATACATTTGTATTTAAAAGCTGTACAGGTATGTTTTGAAGCTTATAAGCAGTAAGTGGATTTTCTGTGCTTGATATAAAAAGCCATAAAGCAAAGGCAGCTATTACGCAGCAAATTTTAATTATAAATTCTTGTTTTCCGTTTTTATCCATGCCTTTACTCTCTCCTTTAAGGTTATTTTTTTAGTTTGTCTTCTTTTTATTATTTGAAGAAGTATTTTTTTAAGCTTATCCTTGTCATAGTTCCTTAGCAATCTTCCATTCATTGCTATAGATATAGTTCCTGTTTCTTCTGATACTATTATTGTTAGAGCATCTGAAGTTTCCGTTATACCTATTGCCGCTCTATGCCGCGTCCCTAGTTTCTTACTTATTACATCATTATTTGTTAAAGGCAGAAAACATCCTGCCGCGATTATTCTATCATTTCTAATTATTGTAGCCCCATCATGAAGCGGGGTATTAACTACAAATATATTTTCTAGTAAAGCTGTAGATATTACAGCATCCAATGCGGTTCCTGTTTTAATAATTTCTGCAATACCTGTCCTTTGTTCTATTACTATTAGTGCCCCTGTTTTACTTTTTGATAAAATTTCAACAGCATTGACAATTTCAGTTATGACCTTCTCCATTATTTGTTCATCTTCAAATACGTGTTTATCAGCAAAAGCGGTCCTTCCGATGTGCTCTAACGCCCTTCTTATTTCTGGTTGAAAGATGATAACAATAGTCAAAACACCAATTGTTATTGTCTTATTTAAAACCCAATTTAATACTGTTAAATTAAGCAATTGGCTTATCGGAATAAGCACAAAAATAAAAATCATTCCTTTTAATAACTGTATAGCTCTTGTTTCTTTCATTAGCATGTAACTTTTATAGAATATAAACGCCACCACTAATATATCCAAAATTGAAAATATGCTTATATTTTTGATTGTGCTTATCATTAATTTAAATACTTCCATAAAGCCCACACCCCTCTACTAAAACTCCTATTTACAATTATACACCATGATTTGCTTTATTAGTATATATTATAATTTAATTTTATTATAACAATTAAACACACATTTCAAAGTAATTTTATTCAACATATACCACTTTTACATTCTAAGAGTATAATTCTGTAACTAAACTAGAATAATATATGTATTAAATTAATATATGAATACAAGACAAATAATAAGGGAGTGAGTTTTTTTGAACGAGCAAAGAGAAAATATAGATATTATAGATACTAATAACAAAAGAAAAACATTTAAAATCATACTTTTTCTATCTATTATCATGATCTCCATAGGGATTTCCTTAACTATCTATTACAAATCTATAAATAAGGTATATGATTCCTATAAAACTGCCTTAATAACTAATATTAATATTATTAATACGGTTAATAACAATACAGGACAGTTTAATAGTGGTCAAACAATAGATGTTGGTTATGCCAAAGAACAATTACCTAATATTATTAAAGACTTAGCTAAGCTCCGTGATAATTTGTCAAATTCAGAACCTACTGCGAAATATAAAAAAGACCATGAAAATTTGAAATCAGGCTTAGACAAAAACCTCCTAATATACAGACAAACACTAGCAATTTTAAATAATCCTTCTGGTCGAGATGTAGAAAAATCCGTGGAGGATCTTAAGACCTTTAGAAATGATTGCATGAATTTTTACTCCTTAGTAGATATTCGTAATATTGAAATAACACTGCCAAGAACATCTTTAGTCTTCATTGATAATGTACTTAATTACAGTTATAGCGCCGTAATGATAAGGAAAGAAACAGATATTAAATCGGAACAAACTCAAGAATTCATCAATAAAACTGATAGCTTATCCGTGGATTTTTCAGATGCTAAAACTGATTTTTACTCAAATGTAATAAAAGCGAGAAAAAAAGAGATATCCTATGATGACCTTTCGTCACTAGTAGATAGTGATTTTACAAAATTAAGCGAAATGCAAACTACATTTAAAGGTTTATCTGTGCCTCCCTCGGCTATTACTACTTATGAATCCTTCAAACTTTTATTAGATAACCAGGAAAGCTATTTAAGGGATTTTAAACTTGCGCTAACAAGTGAGAAAGTTCAAACTTTAAGTACAGCTGTAGACACTTCCGCATTAGATGCTCTATACAATTCTTCTAATGTGCTATTTACACAAGTGGAACGTTCTTATAATAATTTTATTAAAGTCTATACTCAGCTAAAGAATAATAAATAAATACGTATATATTTTATAACTTCATTGTTTTTCGTTATAATATAAAAATTCAGCGTATTATTTTCGTACTCTTGGTCACACTATTATTAGCCGAAGTAAAAAATACGGAGGAACCAAGCATTTGGGGTGAATCACTTATTGTGTAGGTTAAACCTTTCCCGAACCCGTCAGCTAACTCCGTAGGCAAAAGGAGAGATACTATGAAAAAATTTGCTTTTTTATCTTGTATGCTAACATTTTTATTAATATTGCCTAGTTTAAGAGTAAATGGTGAAAATTTATACTCATTTGATTCAGAAATTAAAGATTTATATAATGATAAACTAGAAGCAGTGGCAGTATTTAAACAGTCAAATAGCTCAATTTACATCACTGATAACGACATTTATTTAATGTCGCAAGTTGTATACGCCGAGAGTTGTGGTGAGCCTGATATTGGCAAACTCGCAGTAGCATCCGTTATACTAAATCGTGCTCGTGATGGTCATTTCCCAAAATCTATTTCTGGGGTTATAAATCAAAAAAACGCTTTTTCTTGTGTTAAAGGTGGGAAAATAATTCACAATGGCAAAGCGAATGTTATTCCCGATTCTGCTTGTTACACTGCTGTATTAGATGCATTAAAAGGTAAAGATCCTACATATAATGCTGTTTTCTTTTATAACCCTGAAATATCTACTTCTCAGTGGATGATAGGTATAAAAAAAACAAATGTAAAAACTATAGGAAATCATGTTTTCTTTGTAGTTAAATAAAAAAACTGTAGTTATAAGCTACAGCCAGGTAGCTCACTTTAGTTAATTCTAGCTACAGCTAGTTCTAACTACAGTTAGCTACCTAATTTTATTATTAATAACATAAAAATAAATGTCATCATCTATCTTATTTATTTTTATGTCCTTTATCTAAATAGGAAACTGCACTTAATGCTGCTACTAATCCTTCACCTGCAGCCTTAATATACTGATATGGCTTCCCTATGCAGTCGCCTGCTGCAAAACATCCTTCTATATTGGTTTTCATACTTCTATCAACTTTTATATGTCCCTCTTCGATTTCAAGACCTGGCACCAATTGACTAGGAGACACACTATCTCTTAGCATGAAAATTCCATCTGTTGTTATTTCGCCCTTCTCTAAAATAACCTTAGTTACCACATCTTCACCAACTATTTCTAAAGGCTTATTTTTTATTATCTCCACGCTAGAATTTAAATCGTATTCCCCTTTGTACATAGGAATATAATATGTTTTTCCACTCAATTCACTTACATAATTAGTTTCTTCTTCGCTTTCTTTATTATATCCGACTATAACAACTGTTTTCCCCTTATATAATGGAGCATCGCAAGTAGCACAGTACCCTACTCCTTTTCCTAAAAACTCTTCTTCTCCTTTTAATGCTTTCGTGTATTCTATCCCCGTAGCTAAAATTATTGCTTTAGCCTCATATATTTTTTCATTTACCATCAAAGCAAAATAATCCCCCATGGCATAAACATTATTTATTCTCTCATTTACAATACCTATCCCCATTGCAGCAACATGTGCTGCAAATTCATTCTTAAGGTCCTTTCCTGAAACGTTATAGAACCCTAAAAAATTGTTTACCTTTGCTGCTTTTACTAGTTTTGGACTTAATTCTTTGCTTCCAAAAATTATTATGTTTTTATTTCTAATTTTAGCACTAATAGCTGCTTCAAGGCCCGCTGGGCCTGTTCCAATTATAGCTATATCATATCTCTCGCCCATAATTTCTCCTCCTTATGTTTTTATCCTAGTAACTGCCATTCTACTTGTTTGACCCTATAATAAATAAGAATCCTGCACTTAGAAAATGGAGATATTTATTTAAATTATAAAAATTTAAAATATCTATCTCCAAACATTTCTATTTAATACTTACATTACTTTATTTAACCTTATTACCATATCAATCATCATTTTTAGTGCTGTAAGATTTTATATATGATTTTCTATTATTCTCTTTAAGTCTGCTTTAGGTCTGAATCCTACCATAGTTTCTTTAACTGCTTCTTTTCTAAATACCATAACTGTTGGAATACTTGAAATTTTATACTTTGACGATATCATAGGACTCTCATCTACATTTACTTTTGCAAATTTAACTTTTGTTCCCATTTCCTTTGCTAATTCTTCAATTACTGGAGTCAACATTTTACAAGGTCCACACCAAGGTGCCCAAAAATCAACTACAACTATATTATCTGAATTTCCAATTTCCTCATTAAAATTTTTATCATTAACTTCTTTAATCATATTATTACCTCCAATTATTATACCCCACTAGGGTATATTTATAGCTTAATTGTATACCTTATTATTTTACTAGTCAATAATATTTAAAACTTAAATCCGTTGGATTTATTTTTCTTTGTATAACTGTCAATGTTATAAAATTTCTAAATTTATATACACATTTCAGAATTAGTATACCCAAACCATATCTTAAAAATGTCCGAAATACCTTTGTATTATTTATTTTTATGTTCTAATATCTTTTTCACTATAGCGTTATTATATTGTGTTTTTTTATTCTTACTTATACTTTGATTGTACTTATGATTAATCTAATTATATCATATGATTTATTTTTTTTAATATAATTAGATTAATAATAATACAAAATATATTATTATTTTGTATTATTATTTTAATTATTTCATATTATGATATTAATGCCACTAATTATAAGGAGGTTCTCTGAATAAAGAAAATCTCGTTAATCTTCTAATAATTTTATTACTTACGACCCGTTCCTGGTTGAATAAGACTATTAAAATAATATATATAGATACTATGGGAGGACCTTATGACAAAGAAAAATTTTACTTTTATCATATATTTTTTAAGTTCTATTTTAGTATTAGTTCTTTCACTATTTGTTTATAGGTTTACTATGCATATTTGTTACCTTAATTTACATGATCAAATAACTACACCAAAATATACAGGTGAAAGAGTTTCTAAAACTTATTCTGCCAAACTCAAAAAAATTGCAACTTTTATTAATACTACTAACGAATCATCTATTAAGGGACTTAGTAATGCAGATTTGATCCTTGAGTTTTTAAGTAAGTCTAATGGCCTTACTTATAAAGCTATGTTTAGCCAAGAAAGCGCTAAAAATGTTAGTTCAATAATTAATTTAAAAGATTATTGTAATTCATATTTACCAATATTAAAATTTTCCAATAACGTTGAAACAAAAGCCCTTAAAGGTATCAATGCAACTTCCATTTTTATAAGTTTTAATGAAGATTCATCTTCAAATTTTTTATATCAAAACGGAGAGTATTATCATTATAGAAGCTTAAACATTGATAATGATAATAATACTCCTGTAAAGCTAACTAATGTTATTGTGCAATTTGTACACGGTAACATTGTAAATGATGAAACCTTAGCTTCATCTGAATCTTATGGCACTGGGTTATTGTTTTGTAGCGGAAAAGCTCAAGATATTAAATGGGATAGGAAGAATAATTCTAAAATAAATATTACAGACCGAAAAGGAGATCCTATTTCACTAATGCCAGGCCCTACATGGTGGACTTTTATTGATGAAACCTCTTCTATAGCCTACGATTAGCAATTAAATCATCCTTTTTAAATCTGTTCATTGTCGTCTTCAAAGCTGTATTATTTTGAAAGTTTAATTGCAAACCAAAAAGCATATTTCTGAAATAATATGCCTTTTTAGATTACCCACATTTAAATAAGTATTATTATTCAAACTAGTCCAAACTTGCTCCATTATACTTACTCTTTTGAATTACTTTAAAAAAACTCGTCTACAGATTTGCTTATGGAGTCTGCAATTTTTCTTTGATATTCATCTGACTTTAATTTTTGTTCTTCTTCATTGTTTGATAAAAATCCACATTCCACTATAACGCTTGGCATATTGTCATTCACCCTTAATAACTTGTAAGCATTTTTAGCAGGCTTCTGTATTCTCTTATTATTGGGATCCAAATCTACCCTAAGGTTTTTTTGAATTGTACTAGCTAATGTAACGCTATCTTTATAATCTGAGTACCATACTTGTGCTCCATAATATTTACTCTGTGAAAAATAATTTAAATGAATGCTAATTAACATATCACAATTACTTGATTTCTTTAAATCACATCTATTTTTTAAATCTTCATTGTAATTTGACCTTATAGTTCCACTTTTTGAATAAGCTCCTGTATCTTCTTCTCTTGTCATAACTACTTCATATCCTGATTTTTTCAAGCTCTCTTTAAGCTTTTTTGCTATACTTAAATTTATATCTTTTTCTACAGTACCATTTTGAGAGCTTGTGCCACCATCCATTCCTCCATGTCCGGCATCGATGAGTATTTTTTTATCCCCTTTACTCGCATTCATAGTTTCTTTTGAAAAGCTTAGATTTACGCCTATAAAGCCTACCATCCCTACAATGATTACTATGATAATAGCTACTAATTTGTTATTTTTATACCTCAATTCATCCACCCTTTTATTTATTAATATATGTTAACTTTATTCAACTTGCAGATGATTTATTAGTATTTTCATATTTGCTTTAGATCCTTTTTTATAAAAATCTATAAACAGTATTTATATTTACAATTTAACGGCAAACAAAAAGCACCCGCTAAAAATTATAGCGACTGCTTTCTGCTTTCTGCTTTCCTCAAGTTATATGTAAATATATTTCACTTATATAAATTATGATTATTTGTTTATTACCACTTCTGCGATATTGGTTGCATGATCTCCTATTCTTTCAAAATTGCTAATAATATCTAGGTACATTGTCCCAACTGTAGCCCCGCATCCGCTACTATTTAATCTTCTTATATGTGATGATCTTAACTCGTTTTCTAAACTATCAATTCTACTTTCTATTGCCATAACGGATTCTGCTTTCATAATATCATTGTTTTCAAAACTCTCAATACTAATTTCTAGGGCATTTACTATGTATTTATACATTCCATCTAACTCTTCTATAGCTTCTTTTGAGAATTTCAAATTCTTTTGAATCTTTTCACTAGTTAAATCCACTAAATTTTCAGCATGATCTCCTATACGCTCTATATCATTTACTACATTGAACATAGAAGTTACTATTTTAGTTTGTTCCTCCGATAATTGTGTTGATGAAAGCTTTACTAAATATGATGTAATTTCATCTTCAAGTAAGTTTATTAATTTTTCATTTTCATAAACAGTTCTTATATTACTTTCGTTATCGTTAGTAAAACACTCCATAGCAAGCTGTACATTTTCTTTTGCTAAGTTAGCCATTCTAACTACCTCTTGCGATGTTTGCCCGACCGCAATAACTGGTGTCTCTAGTAATCTATCATCTATATACTTAACCCCCATTATTACAACTTCATCTTCTCCAGGTATAATCTTGTTAACAAGTAAAACAAGATATCTAATAAATGGCACCATAATTATGGTATTTGTTATATTAAATATTGTATGGGCATTCGCAATTTGTCTTTTCATACCTATACTCCCACCCGGTGTTATAACTTGTACAAGTTGAATTACTGGGTTTATTAGTGGAATAAAAATTAATGTACCAAACATATTAAAAAACAGATGTATTAGAGCTGCTTTCTTTGCTGTTTTAGACGTTCCTATACTCGATAATAAAGCCGTTATACATGTGCCTATATTATTACCAAATAAAATTGGTACCGCCACTCCGAGTGGCAGTGCTGATGTAGAAGCTAATGCTACTAAAATACCCGTGGACGCAGAAGAACTTTGGAGTACTGAAGTCATAAGTACACCTGTTAAAATTGCCAAGATAGTATTTCCTTCCAATTTCATTATTAAAGTTGCAAAAGCTGGCGAATTGGCTAGTGGAGACATAGCATTCTTCATTAATTCCATTCCTAAGAAAAGAATACCAAAGCCTAATATAATATTGCCTGTTTCCCTACCCTTTTTATCTTTTGAAAATAATATTGTTAAAGAACCTATTCCTAAAAATACTGGCATTATATTATCAAGTTTAAATGCAATTAGCTGCGCTGTTATAGTGGTTCCAACATTCGCTCCCATAATTACCGCCGCTGCCTGATATAGGTCCATAAGTCCTGCATTAACAAAACCAACTACCATTACCGTAGTTGCACTACTGCTTTGAATAACTGCTGTTATTGCAGCTCCTGTAGCTACACCTTTAATAGGATTAGATGTTATTTTATCAAATATATTTTTGAGTTTTTCACCTGATGCATTTATTAACCCATCACCCATCATTTTCATTCCATATAAGAATAACCCGACGCCTCCAAAAAGGCCTATAACCATATTTATAGCCTGCATAAAATTCCTCCATGTCTAATGTATTATAAGTATTTTAATCATTCACACAAATAATACTATAGGTTTATACTTTATGTTAAGTAATTTACGACATATTTAACATAGACTTTAAAAAACTTAACACAAACATAACATATGAGGTATTTACTTTCAACGACATTTCAGAAGGGAAGTCTCCCACTTCTATAAGTGGGAGACTTCCCTAACAAATAAAAACTTCAGTGGGAGTATAAAGCTCCTTCTGAAGTCGTCAATGCAGCTTCTTCAAAGCTGTTGCAGCTCCGCAGGAGATGATTTAACTATCCTTATAAAATAATATTATAATAAATTTCCATTACATATCATATAATTAAAATATAATGGAATAAAATATTTTATAGAGGTGATCTAATGTACAATTTAAAGCCTTACATTTTTGATTTTAAATCAGTGAATGGCTTTTCCAAGAAGCAGCTAGATGAGCATTACAAACTATATTCGGGTTACGTAAGCAAGTTAAATGAAATTTGGAACATTCCCTATATACCTGGTAATTATACTGATAGCAATGCCACTTATTCCAAAATGCGCAGCTTAAAACTAGGTGAAACATATGCACTGAATGGGGTAAAGCTTCACAACCTTTATTTTGAAAACATGACTGGGGGAAGTAACACCCCTTATGGTCCCATATTTAATGCTATAATAAATCAGTTTTCGACCTATGATAATTTTATCTCCTATCTTACAAATGTAGGATTATCCATGAGAGGTTGGGTAGTTCTCTCTATTGATTCGCTTGATAGCAAATTACACATAATAGGAAGCGATTCACACGATACTGGAGCCGTATGGCAATCTTTCCCCATATTAGTAATGGATGTTTATGAGCATGCATATTTCATGGATTTTGGAACAGATAAGAAAAAATACATTTCTACGTTTATTGAAAATATAAATTGGAGTATTTTAAATGACAGATTCGAAAAATACGTTTTTTCAATGAGGTCCACGAATATGAACCAACATAGATATTATCCATATAGTCTTTTTTAATGGATATCTTTCTAAACATTCGTCAGTTATAGGTGATTTTAAATCATTTTATAAGTTTAAAAGAATCGAGTAGGAGCTAAATAATTAGTTTATTTAGCGACCTCTCACACCACCGTGCATACCGTTCGGTACACGGCGGTTCAATAAGAATTAATGTTTTAATAAATATGTCTCAGATATAGAAACTAATCCTATATTTTTAAGGTATTTATTGGTCAATGTTTTGTTTAATATAGGGCTATTGGATGTTCTCCAATAGCTCTTCCTTGTGTTTGTATATTGCCAGGCTTTATTCTTGTTCAAGCCTAATTTAACAAGGTTTTTATATTTGGTTTTAATCTTTTTCCATTGTTTCCAAAAACACATTCTAATCCTTCGCCTTAACCATTCATCAAGTGTTTTGAGAATGCTTTTAATATCTGCGATAGCAAAATAATTTACCCATCCAACTATCACTTGCTTAAGTTTCATAAATCTATATTCCATGCTCATCGCATTACTTCTTGAAGTTAATTCCTTTAGCTTTGCTTTGAATTTACTTATAGGTTTTTGAGGAACTCTCATTCTGTATTCACCTTTTGCTCGGTAAAACGAAAATCCTAAAAATTTAAGTTTCCAAGATCTATCTACTGTACTCTTTTCTTTATTCACTTTAAGCTTTAATTTTTCCTCAATAAATCTTGTAATACTCTTCATTACTCTATTTGCTGATTTCTCACTTTTAACATATATATTAGCATCATCAGCATACCTACAAAAGTTTAGTCCTCGCTTTGTTAGTTCTACATCAAGTTCATGTAACATTACGTTACTCAATAATGGGGACAAGGGTCCACCTTGAGGTGCTCCTTCTTCAGTATTCATAAATACCCCATTTATCATCACTCCACTTTGTAGATACTTTCGTATCAGAGAGATTACTCTACTATCTTTAATATCTTCCGATAGTATCCTTATTAATTTATCGTGATTTATCGTATCAAAGTATTTAGAAAGGTCTATATTTACTGTCCATGTATGTCCAGCATTAATATATCCCCTACATTTTTCAACAGCTTGCTTTGCACTTCTTAAAGGTCTAAAACCATAGCTATTATCTGAAAATTTGTTTTCATATATTGGTATTAGAACTTGTGAGATTGCTTGTTGAACAACTCTATCTACTACAGTAGGTATTCCAAGTAGTCTTATTCCCCCATCAGGTTTGGGTATTTCCACCCTTCTTACTGCTTGAGGTCTATATCTGTTTTCCAGTAATGATTGCCTTAATTCTTGTCCATGCTCTTTTAGGTGTTGTAGAAGTTCATCTACCGTCAACCCATCAATACCATGACTTCCTTTATTTGCTTTTACTCTTTTATATGCTTTATTCATATTATCTCTCGACGATACTTGTTCGAGTAAATCATTACCGTATCTATTCACATCGTTTCTTCCTTCTTCTGACATAGGAGAAATACTATGCACTTCTACGTTACCTTTAAGTTCCACTTTATTCTCTCGTAGAGAGCCTTCTTTATGAAGTTGTCTGCTTTCATCATATTTCTTCGTATCTTTCAAAATTTCAAAACCTCCTATTGTTCAGTCCTTCCCACGCTAACGCGTTTAGCATGGTACTATGACGTCTGCTGACTTCTGATAGTTCAGCCATACATCACTGTATAGTTTGTTATTTCTAAATTCATATCCACAACTTACCTATCAGATCTCCCCGGGTAAGAACGCAATCTTTCACTCCATCTATCTGCTACATTTACATCGCCTGTTTCGAATAGTTTTGGGCTTCATTTTGTATTGCAAACTTACCCACAAGCATATGCCTTATATGTAGTTTCTGTTCGTCAGACCAGAGTTTCGCCGCCGACTTCCTTCAGATTCCACCTCGCGGTGGACACCCTTGTCTTAAGCTATGCACTTGGCACTATTAACCCGTGCTAGGGACTTTCACCCATTAGATTGCGCCCATGCCGGGCGCACAATAAAAATCCCCCAAACATGATTGTTTGAGGGATTTTTGACTTTATAAAGACTATCTCTTTGAGAACTGAGATGCTTTTCTTGCTTTTTTAAGGCCATATTTCTTTCTTTCTTTCATTCTTGGATCTCTTGTTAAAAATCCTGCTTTTTTAAGCTCTGGTCTTAAAGTTTCGTCAGCTTTTAATAAAGATCTAGAAATACCGTGTCTTATTGCTCCAGCTTGACCTGTATATCCACCACCATTTACATTAACTAGAATATCAAATTTATCTTTAGTTCCAGTTAATACTAAAGGTTGGTTAACTATAAGAATTAAAGTTTCTAATCCAAAATAATTTTCTATGTTTCTTTTGTTTATAACAATTTTACCTTCGCCAGGTACAAGTCTTACTCTAGCAACTGATTTCTTTCTTCTTCCTGTTCCTATATATTGAACCTTTGCCATTATGTATCCTCCCTCCGAATCTAATTAGTATTTAAGCACTAGTGGTTCTGGATTTTGTGCTTCATTTTTATGTTCTGATCCTCTGTATACAGTTAATTTTTTAAGTGTTTGACGACCTAATGGTCCCTTTGGAAGCATTCTTCTTACTGCTTCTTCAAAAATAAACTCAGGTTTTTTAACTATTGCTATTCTATATGGAACTTCTTTTAATCCACCTGGATAAAAAGAGTGATGTCTTAACATTTTTTGGTCTAATTTCTTACCAGTTAAAACTATCTTATCAGCATTTATTACAATTACAAAGTCACCTGTATCAACATGTGGTGTAAATGTTGGTTTGTGCTTTCCTCTTAATATAGCTGCTATTTGACTAGCTGCTCTTCCTAAAACTTTTCCTTCTACATCTACAACGAACCATTTTCTTTCTACTTCTAGTGGTTTTGCTAAGTATGATTTCATTATTTTCCCTCCCTGAACTTTTAACAATTAACTTCCTATGCTAAAGATCCGGGGCTAGTGGATCTTATACACGATATTTTATACAAACATTAATAAGTATAATACATTCTACCGGGTGTGTCAATGTTTTTACACGTGCTGTTTGAATTTTATTGATTTTTATTTTAATAAAAAACTTCCTCCAAACATAATCCCCCGGGTGGAGCAGATTTTCCAGCCTTTGCTCTCTCTTTTGACTCAATTATATCTTTAATTTCATTAGGTTTAATTTTTCCTTCTCCAACCCTAATTAGCGCTCCAACTATTATTCTAACCATATTATAAAGGAATCCGTCAGCAGCAATATATATTTTTATAAGTTCTTCATCCTTTATTATATCTAGTTGCGAAATAGTTCGTACAGAAGTTTTAACCGAACTGCCCAGATTTTTGAATGCAGAAAAATCATGAGTACCTATAAAATATAACGCCCCTAGTTTCATAGCGTCTACATCTAATATCTCTTTATGGTTATATATGTAATTACGTCCTACAGCAACAGACTCTCGCCTATTAAGTATAGTGTAACTGTACCGCTTCCCTTTACTATTATACCTTGAATGAAACTCATATGGAACCTCAATAGAATGTAAAATCACAATATCTAAGGGAAGCTTACTATTTATAGCTCCTGTGAATTTTTCCGCAGATATTTTACTATCAGTATAAAAGTTTCCTGTATACCCTTTTGCATGAACTCCGGCATCTGTTCTACTAGACCCCGTAATTTGAGTTTTTTCACCTGTAATCTCTTCAATAGCAAGCTCTATTTTTTCTTGAATAGTTCTAACATTATTTTGCTTTTGCCTTTGCCATCCTGAATAGTTTGTTCCATCGTATTCTATTATGAGCTTTATATTTTTCACTATTCCACGTCCTTTTCTATTTATACCTAGGATTTAATAATCCTTTGCACTTTAGTAGAATATTATGTTCTACTAACAATAGTAATAATAAACAACAGTGTAAACGCAAAACTTGCAACATAATCTTTTTTTGTTATCTTTAGTTGTTTCATTCTAGTTCTTCCTTCTCCACCTTTGTAACATCTTGATTCCATAGCCATTGCTAATTCATCAGCCCGTCTAAAAGAACTAATAAACAAGGGTACTAATATAGGGATTAAACTTTTTGCTCTACTTATCAAGTTCCCAGACTCAAAATCAGCACCTCTTGCCATTTGTGCTTTCATAATTTTATCAGTCTCATCCATAAGAGTAGGAATAAACCTTAATGCAATAGTCATCATCATTGCTAACTCATGGGCTGGCACGCCTATTCTTTTAAATGGATTTAAAAGATTTTCTATGCCATCTGTTAACTCTATTGGGGATGTAGTCAATGTCAATATTGATGTCCCCATAATTAAAAACACAAGTCTAAGAATCATAAACGCTGCAACTTTTAGACCTTCTTTATAAACATTTATAAACCCATAGTGAAAAATTAAATTTAACTCTTTCCCGCTAGTCATAAAAATGTTTAATACTGCTGTAATAAGTAATAAAACTAAAATAGGCTTTAACCCATTATAAATGTACTTAAATGACAAATTAGCTATTATTATTGTGGCTAAAAGAAATATAATTATAAATAAATAGCCTATAAAATTATTTACCAAAAATAGGTCTACAATAAACAAAAGGGATATTAGTATCTTAAATCTTGGATCTAATTTATGTACAAAAGACTCCCCTGGTATATATTGACCTATTGTAATATCTTTGATCATACAAATTCCTCCACTGTGCTGAAAGAAGCACATATTACTGCTTTATATATGATGTCTTCTTAATACAAAAAATTTATACTAATTCTTTTTTAATATTCTTAGCAATTCTTGTTTAGCTTTTTCTAAGGTAAATATATCTTGTGATAAATCAAATCCTTTATTACGTAGTTCCCTAATTAAGTATGTTGCCTGTGGCACTGCTAGACCTACACTTTCTAATAATTCTATTTCACTAAATACCTTCTGTGGCGACCCGTCTAGAATACACTTCCCTTTATCCATTACTACAATCCTATTTGCAACCTTGGCCACATCTTCCATACTATGCGATACTAAAATTATAGTCATGTCATTTTGGTTGTACAATTCAACAAGCTTACTTAAGATATCGTCTCTTCCTTTTGGATCGAGTCCTGCAGTTGGTTCATCTAAAATTAAGACCTTTGGCTGCATAGCCACTACTCCTGCAATAGCTACTCTTCTCTTTTGGCCACCACTTATTTCAAAAGGTGATTTATCCTTATACTCTTCATAATCCAGTCCAACAATTTTCATAGCTCGCTGAACTCTTTTGTTTATTTCATCATTATCTAAGCCTAAATTTTGTGGCCCAAAAGCAATGTCTTTTTCAATAGTTTCTTCAAAAAGTTGATATTCAGGATACTGAAATACTAGTCCAACCTTTTTTCTTATGTTTGTCAATTTCACATTTTTGTTTGTTATATCTATGTCGTCTACTAATATTCTACCTGATGTTGGTTTTAACAGTCCGTTTATATGTTGTATTAGGGTAGATTTCCCTGAACCTGTATGCCCAATTAGTGCTACAAATTCCCCTTGCTTTATTTCTATAGATACATTGTCTATAGCTTTTTTTTCAAAAGGAGTTTTTGGCATATATATATACGTTAAGTTTTCTATTTTAATTGACATAATGCATTCACCATCTCATTTATAGTTAATATATCTGTTTCTATATTAATACCACTTTGCTTAAGTTCATACGCGAGTTCTGTCACCATTGGAACATCTAAACCTATTTTTTTCATAACAGGTACATTTCTAAATATTTCTTTAGGTTTTCCATTCATTACGATCTTGCCACTATCCATAACTACAATTCTATCGGCTTCTACTGATTCTTCCATATTATGAGTTATTAAAATTATTGTTATGCCATGTTTTTTGTTTATTTCTTTAATAGTTCTAATAACTTCTTTTCTCCCAAATGGATCAAGCATAGCTGTTGGTTCATCAAAAACAATACACTTTGGCCTCATAGCAAGAATACCAGCGATAGCTACCCTTTGTTTTTGACCACCTGAAAGTAAATGTGGAGCATGTTTTATATATTCGTACATTTTTACACTTTTTAATGATTCATCCACTCTTTGTCTAATTTCTTTAGGATCTAGGCCTAAGTTCTCTGGACCAAATGCTACATCTTCTTCTACAATTGTTGCAACAATTTGATTATCTGGATTTTGAAATACCATGCCAGCTACATTCCTAATTTTCCATAGATTAGATTCTACAGAGGTTTGCAATCCATCTACATAGATTTCCCCTTCAGTTGGTATTAAAAGTGCATTTATATGTTTAGCAAAGGTTGATTTTCCTGAGCCATTATGACCTAATACTACTAAAAATTCACCCTTGTTAACCTCTAAATCTAATCCATCTATGGCTACTTTAGGTTGTTCATCTTCACTTCGAGGGTACTTATAAACAAGTTTATTACATATAACCATTTTTTCACCCATAAGTGTCACTCCCTACGTTTATAAATATGAATATGAAAATGGGGATTAAGTTTGTTCCCACTTAATCCCCTTTTCTCAAACTATACTAATTCTATTATGCTCATTTCTGCTGCGTCGCCTCTTCTTGGACCCATTTTCATTATCCTAGTATATCCGCCGTTTCTCTCAGCATACTTGGGTGCAATATTCTCAAATAAATCTTTAACAACGCTTTCTTCAGTAATAAATGCAAGTGCTTGCCTTCTAGCATGAAGATCTCCTCTTTTTCCAAGAGTTATCATTCTTTCAGCAAATTTTCTAGTTTCTTTTGCTCTAGTTACTGTAGTTTCAATTTTTCCATATTTCAACAAATTAGTTGCAAGACTTCTAAACATTGCAATTCTTTGATCAGTGGCGCGTCCTAATTTACGATATTGTGCCATGTGTTCTCCTCCTTACTCTTCAGTTAGTTTTAAGTTCAAACTCAAAGCTTGAAGTTTCTGTTCAACTTCTTCAAGTGATTTCTTACCTAAATTTCTAACTTTCATCATATCATCCATTGATCTTTCTGTTAGTTCTTGAACTGTATTAATTCCAGCTCTTTTTAAGCAATTATAGCTTCTAACGGAAAGGTCAAGTTCTTCAATAGTCATCTCAAGAACTTTTTCTTTCTTATCTTCTTCTTTTTCAACCATTATTTCAACATTATCAGCATGATCTGTTAATGTCATAAATAACTTAAAGTGTTCGATAAGGATTTTAGCTGATAAACCAATAGCTTCATCTGGTCTAATTGTTCCATTAGTCCAAATTTCAATAGTTAATTTATCATAATCAGTAATCTGGCCTACTCTAGTGTTTTCAACAGCAAAATTTACTCTCTTAACTGGAGTGTAAATTGAATCTACTGGTATTGTAGCTATTGGCAATTCATCTGTCTTGTTTTTACTCATAGACACATATCCTCTACCTTTGTTAACAGTTAGTTCCATATATAATATAGCATCATCATCTAATGTTGCTATATGTAAATCGGTATTAACGACTTCTATATCTCCATCAGTATTAATATCTGCTCCAGTAACTACTCCAGGTCCTTTAGCATCAATATAAATTGTTTTAGGACCTTCTCCCTCCATTTTAAGTGCTAAGCTTTTGATGTTTAGAATTAATTCTGTAACATCTTCTTTAACACCTTTAACAGTGGAGAATTCGTGAAGTACTGTATCAATCTTAACTGCACTTGTAGCAACTCCAGGTAATGAAGAAAGAAGAATTCTTCTTAATGCATTCCCTAAAGTTATACCATAGCCTCTTTCCAATGGTTCAATTACGAATCTACCATAAGAACCATCTTCAGCTGTTTCTACACATTCTATTTTTGGCTTTTCTATCTCTAACATAATAAACCCTCCTCTTTTTTAATTGGCAACCTATTATGAGGGCAACTGATTCTATATTAATGACTATTTGCTGTATAACTCGACGATTAACGTTTCATTAACAGGAACATCTATATCTTCCCTAGTTGGTTGTGCTAAAACTTTTCCTTCAAATTTCTCTAAGTTAGCTTCTAACCAATTTGGTAAAGCTTTAGGATTTTCAATGAAAACCTTAAACTTCTCAGTAGCTCTGCTCTTTTCACATGCAGATACTACTTCATTTGCTGTTAAACTGTAAGAAGGAATATCTACCTTTTTACCATTAACTAAGAAATGTCCGTGAGTTACTAGTTGCCTAGCTTCTTGTCTTGAATTTCCGTAACCCAATCTATAAACTACATTATCAAGTCTAACTTCTAAAAGTCTTAATAAGTTTTCACCTGTTATTCCTCTTAACTTGTCAGCTTTTTCATAGTATCTTCTAAATTGACTTTCAAGCACTCCGTATATTCTCTTAGCCTTTTGTTTTTCTCTCAATTGTAATCCATAATTAGACATTTTTTTCTTACTCTGTCCATGTTGTCCTGGTGCATAGCCTCTTCTGGCAAATGCACATTTATCTGTAAAGCATCTATCACCCTTAAGGTTTAGCTTCATGCCTTCTCTTCTACAAAGTCTACAAGTAGCTCCAGTATATCTTGCCATTCAAATTACACCTCCTATTTACTCTACTAATTACTATATTAAGTACTATACTCTTCTTCTTTTTGGTGGTCTACATCCATTATGTGGAATTGGAGTAACGTCTTTGATTAATGTGATTTCTAATCCAGCCGCTTGAAGTGATCTAATTGCCGCTTCTCTACCTGCTCCTGGTCCTTTAACAAATACGTCAACACTCTTTAAGCCGTGCTCCATAGCTGCTTTCGTAGCAGCTTCTGCTGCCATTTGAGCTGCAAATGGAGTACTCTTTCTTGATCCTCTAAAACCTAATCCACCTGCACTTGCCCAAGATAAAGCATTACCAGCTGCATCTGTAAGTGTAACGATGGAATTGTTGAAAGTAGACTTTATGTGTGCACAACCGTGCTCAACATTTTTTCTTTCTTTTTTTCTTCTACTTCTTTTAACTTTTTGAGCCATTACATTCCCTCCTTACTATTTCTTCTTACCCGCCATTGTTTTCTTAGGGCCTTTTCTTGTTCTTGCATTAGTTTTAGTTTTTTGCCCTCTTACTGGAAGACCTTTTCTATGTCTTATTCCTCTATAACATCCAACTTCCATTAACCTTTTTATATCTAGTGCAACTCTTCTTCTTAAGTCACCTTCAATAATAAAGTTCTTAGTGATGTATGTTCTTAATTCATTAACTTCTTCTTCAGTTAAGTCCTTAACTCTTGTGTCAGGATTTACTCCTGTTGTTTTAAGGATTCCCTGTGATTTAGTTAAACCAATACCAAATATATATGTTAAACCTATTTCAACTCTTTTTTCCCTTGGTAGGTCAATACCTGCTATTCTTGCCATTTACTGTTTACACCTCCCACGTAATTGTTGTTATAATTTATCACATCTATAATTAAAAACGATATGATAAACATTTATTAATATATTAGCTTTGATATTTAATTCAATATCATTTGTAAATAAAACCGATTAACCTTGCTTTTGTTTATGTTTAGGATTTTCACAGATAACCATTACTCTTCCTTTTCTCTTTATAACCTTACATTTTTCACACATAGGTTTAACTGATGGCCTTACTTTCATAGCTAACCCTCCTTATTACTTGTCTCTCCAAGTTATTCTCCCACGAGTCAAATCATATGGGGAAAGTTCTACTGTAACCTTGTCTCCTGGTAATATTCTTATGAAATTCATTCTTAACTTTCCTGAAATATGAGCTAATATTTTATGCCCACTCTCAAGCTCAACTTGAAATATTGCATTGGGCAAAGTTTCTAATACCACACCTTGCATTTCAATTATATCATCTTTTGACATAAGGTAATTAAACCTCCTTACCAATATCTGCAGACTGCAAAAATATTTTAATTTTAGAATTAGTAACCTCTTTTTTAGATAAAATTATATCTCTAATTTCCTCAGCTACTGTGTGAGTAAATTTTAGATGTTTAACCTTCTTTTTCTTAGGCTTCTCAATCTTTCTTAACTCTCCATCAGAAATATACACATATTCGTTATTTAGTATTCCTACCACAATAAAATTTCTATGCATATCCCTTCCCGCTTTAGAATGTACTACCTTACCTATAAGGCTATTTTTCTCCAAATCATTCACCTCTATTAGTTCAAAGTTAATATTTCAGGACCATTTTTTAAAATAGCAACAGTATTTTCATAATGTGCAGATAAACTGCCATCTCGCGTTACTACCGTCCACTTATTAGACTTTACTTTGACATAATGCTTTCCTATATTTATCATAGGTTCAATTGCAAGTACCATACCATGAACTAACTTAGGTCCTCTATTTGGAACACCATAATTAGGAATTTCTGGTTCCTCATGCATTGACTTACCAATTCCATGACCTACAAAATCCCTAACCACAGAATATCTATGGCCTTCAGCATAACACTGAATTTCAGCAGATATATCTGATACTCTATTACCGATTATAGCTTTTTCAACACCCTTAAAGAAACTGTTTTTAGTGACCTCAATGAGCATTGTAGCTTCATTGGATACTTTTCCTACTGGAAAAGTTCTAGCAGCATCTCCATGATAGCCATTTAATATGGCACCACAATCTATGCTAATTATGTCTCCTTCAAGTAAAATACGGTTAGATGGAATTCCATGAACCACTTCATCATTAACAGATGTACATATGGAAGCTGGAAATCCACAATAACCCTTAAAAGATGGTTTAGCACCTTGTTTTACTATGAACTCTTCAGCTAATTTATCCAGTTCTGCAGTGGTTATTCCAGGTTTTATTACCTGTTCAATTATTACAAGAGCTTCTGAAACCACTTTACCCGCACTTCTCATGTATTGAATTTCCATATCACTTTTTATGTTTATCATTTTTTTATTTCTTCTAAGATACCACAGATACTTTCAAACACGCTGTTAATTTCTAGTGTCCCATCAACTACTGATAGTAAGTTTTTATCATCATAGTACTTTATCAATGGTTGTGTTTGAGCCTCATATATGTCTATCCGTTCATTAACGGTTTCTTCAGTGTCATCAGCTCTTTGTACAATATCACTTCCACATAAATTACATTTTCCGTCCACTTTCGGCGGATTGAATGTAATATGATAGCTAGCACCGCATGTAAGACAAACCCTTCTACCAGTCATTCTACCTAGAATAAATTCTCTAGGCACCTTTATTAATAACGCTGTATCAATGGAGTTACCCTTTCCGTCTAATAAAGTTTTTAAGGCTTCACCTTGATTAACCGTTCTAGGATAGCCATCTAGTAAAAATCCATTACTACAATCTTCATTATTTAACCTATCTTTGATTATATCTATAGTCAATTCATCTGGGACTAAGTGCCCCTTATCAATATGTTTCTTAGCTTCAATTCCAAGAGGGGTTTTTTCTGAAATATTCTTCCTGAATATGTCCCCTGTTGATATATGTGGTATGGAAAATTTATTACTTATGGATTTTGCTTGCGTTCCTTTTCCGGCTCCCGGAGGACCTAACAAGATTATTCTCATAGTATCATCTCCTGGTAATAATTTATTTAAGGAATCCTTGGTAATGTCGCATTACTAATTGTGATTCAAGTTGTCTTAAAGTTTCAAGAGCAACATTCACCATAATTAATAACATTGTACCTCCAAAATATATTCCCTTAAAGTGAGTATATCCCTCTATAAAAATAGGGAATATTGCTATAACAGCGGCAAAAGTTCCTCCCAGTATCGAAACCTTAGTCAATACCTTATCGATATAAGTTGCTGTATTCTCACCTGGTCTAATTCCTGGTATGAAACCTGATGATTTATGCATATTTTCAGCCATTTCATCTGGTTTAAATGTTACCTGAGTATAAAACCATGTAAAGAATACTATTAATACAAAATACACCAATGAATACTTCCAACTGTTTTTTTCAAATATGCTCCAAGGACTTCCTACAATGAACTTTGCAATTGAAGATGTCGGTTTAAGCTGTGCTAGTGTTTCTGGGAATGTCATTACTGACATTGCAAAAATTATACCGATAACTGCAGATGCAGTTACACCAATTGGAATATGAGTTGATTGTCCTTTAAAAACCTTGTTTCCAACAGCTTTTCCGGCATATTGAACTGGAATTCTTCTTTCACCTAAACTTGCTATTACTACTGCAACTAATAATGCTATAGCAACTACAATAAACATTATAACCTCTACAAAATTTACAGTGCCTGCCTTCTGAAGTTCAGAAATTTTATACACTGTTGAAGGTAATCCAGATACCATATTAATAAAAATTATTAATGAAATACCATTACCTATACCTTTACCTGTGATTTGTTCACCTATCCACACCAAAAATGTTGATGCAGTAGTCATCGTTAGTATCACTAAAAATATGGCTAAACTAGATGTATCTGTGAATGCTCCAGTACCTGCAATAACTGCATACATACCGAGGGCCTGTAAAGCACCCAGCACTATTGAAACATATCTAGTAAGGTCTTGTATTCTCTTACGTCCTTCAACCCCTTCTTTAGAAAGCTGCTCTAAATACGGGACTGCTATTACAAGTAACTGCATTATGATTGATGCGGTTATGTATGGACCAACACCCATAGCAAAAATACTAAATTTACTTAATGCGCCACCCGACATCAAATCATAAAAACTAATTAATGTTCCACCATTACTAGTTAAGTCTACAAGTTTGCTAGCATCTACACCTGGAACAGGAATATAAATACCCATCCGCATAATTGCAACCATAAGTAGCGTGAATATCATACGCTTTTTTAAATCAGGAACTTTCCAGGCATTACGTAGGGTTGATAACATTTATATCACCTCAACTTTTCCTCCAGCTGTTTCAATTTTCTCAGCTGCTCCTTTAGAAAATCTTGATACTTTTACAGTTAATTTCTTTTCTAAATCACCATTTCCAAGTATCTTAACTCCATCATATGCTTTTCTTATGACTCTTCTCTCTAATAGCAATTCTGTTGTAACTTCTGTACCATCTTCGAACATATTCAGTCTATCTACATTTATACAAGAATATTTTTTCGCAAAAATATTTGTGAACCCTCTTTTAGGTAATCTTCTGTATAAAGGCATCTGACCTCCTTCAAATCCTGGTCTTGTTCCTCCACCTGATCTAGAGTTTTGTCCATCTTGACCTCTTCCTGCAGTTTTTCCCCATCCTGAACCAGTACCTCTACCGATTCTCTTAGGAGATTTTTTGGAACCTTCCGCAGGTCTTAAATCTTGAAGTTTCATGTCAACACCTCCTCTTTTTTATACTTGCTCTACTTTTACTAGATATATAATTTTGTTAATCATACCTGTGATCTGAGGAGTTTCCTCGTGCTCAACACTATTTCTTATTTTTTTTAATCCTAAAGCATTAACTGTAGCTATATGTTCTTTTTTTCTACCTATTAAGCTTTTAACCAATGTTATTTTAACTTTAGCCAAGGTTTTCCCCTCCTATCTTAGAATTTCTTCTACGGTCTTGCCTCTTAATTTAGCAACGTCTTCTACTGTTCTTAAACCTGCTAAACCTTCGATAGTAGCATTAACCACATTTCTTGCATTACTAGAGCCTAAAGATTTAGCTCTAACATCCTTTAATCCTGATAATTCTAGAACTGCTCTAACTGGACCACCAGCTAAAATTCCTGTACCTTCAGCGCCTGGCATTATGTGTATAACTGAAGTACCAAACTTTCCATCAATAGTATGTGGAATAGTTGTTCCAACCATAGCTACATTTATTAAGTTCTTTTTAGCATCTTCTATTCCTTTTCTAATTGCTTCAGGAATTTCTACAGATTTACCCATTCCAACGCCAACGTGTCCGTTTTCGTCTCCAACAACAACTAGTGCGCTGAATCTGAAGTTTCTTCCACCTTTAACAACCTTAGCAACTCTGTTTATATTAACTACTTTTTCTTTAAGATCTAATGTGCTAGGATCTATTTTCATGTGTTTCCCTCCTTCTCTTAGAATTTAAGTCCAGCTTCTCTTGCTCCCTCAGCGAGAATTTGCACTCTACCGTGGTATACATATCCGCCTCTATCAAATACTACTTCTTCTATTCCTTTTTCAAGCGCTCTTTCAGCAATCATTTTTCCTACTAATTTAGCAGCATCTTTATTGCTTCCTATCTTTTGTTCAAAAGCTTTATCTACGCTTGAAGCAGAAACTAGTGTGATTCTTGCAACATCATCTATTACTTGAGCATATATGTTCTTTTCACTTCTATATACAGCTAATCTAGGTCTTTGTGCTGTACCAGAGATCTTTTTACGAACTCTAAGATGACGCTTAACTCTTGACTTTTGTCTATCTTCCTTCTTGAACACATCATTCACTCCTTCCTACTTTATTTACCTGTTTTACCTTCCTTACGTCTGACAACTTCGCCAGAATATCTAATTCCTTTTCCTTTGTAAGGTTCTGGTTTTCTCCAAGCTCTTATTGTTGCTGCAACAGCTCCAACTAATTGTTTATCAGTACCTTTTACTATAATTTTGTTAGCATCAGGTAATTCAAATTGGATTCCTGCAACTGCATCTATTTCAACTGGATGTGAATATCCAAGACTTAATGTTATTTTAGTGCCTTTTAACTGAGCTCTATAACCGACACCAACTAACTCAAGCGTTTTTTGGTATCCCTCTGTTACTCCAATAACCATATTGTTTATCAATGATCTTGTCAATCCATGAAGAGCTCTATGTTCTTTTACATCGCTTGGTCTTGTAACTACTACAGTATTATCTTCCATAGCTATATTCATTTTAGTACTCATGCTTTGAGTTAACTCACCTTTTGGTCCTTTTACATTTACAACATTCATTGGTGAAACTGCAACAGTCACTCCATTAGGTATAGCTACTGGAAGTCTTCCGATTCTCGACATACTTACACCTCCTGTATTCTTTTTAGACACATAACAATTATTAATTGCTACGTCTCGTATGTTCCTTTTAAATACTAACCAATTCTTAATTGTTTAGTCTCTATATTACTTTAGGCACATAACAACTTTGTTTTTCCATGAATTATCTATTATTACTATGTACATAATAACTCAATACTGTTATGCATTAAAATTATTATATTACCAAATGTAACAAATAACTTCTCCGCCTAAACCTAATTTCCTAGCATCTCTATCTGCTACTAGACCTTTTGAAGTTGATATTATAGCAACTCCTAATCCGTTTAGTACCTTTGGAATATCCTCATTTTTAGAATATACTCTTAAACCTGGCTTAGATATTCTCTTAAGTCCAGTGATAACTCTTTCCTTGTTTTGACCATACTTCATTGCAAGTCTCATCATTGGAACAACGCCATCATTATACTCTTCAATGTTTTTAAGGTATCCTTCTTGAAGCAATATATTTGCAATTTCCTTCTTTATAGTTGAAGAAGGTATTTCTACTATTTCATGTCTAACAACATTTGCATTTCTTATACGTGTTAGCAAATCTGCGATTGGGTCAGTCATAACCATTTTTCGTGCCTCCTTTCATTAGAATGTTCTAATTACCAACTTGCTTTTCTGCAACCAGGAATTTCTCCCTTGTGTGCAAGCTCTCTAAAACAGATACGGCATATACCAAATTTTTGTAAAACAGAATGTGGTCTTCCACAAAGTCTACATCTTGTATAAGCTCTAGTTGTAAATTTAGGTTCTTTTTTCCATTTTTCTATTAAAGCCTTACGTGCCATATGTTTCCCTCCCTATTATTGAGCAAATGGCATTCCAAGGAATCTTAATAACTCTCTTGCTTCCTCGTCTGTCTTTGCTGTAGTAACAAATATTATATCCATGCCTCTTATTTTATCAATTTTATCATAGTCTATTTCAGGAAATATAAGTTGTTCTTTAATCCCTATAGCGTAATTCCCTCTTCCGTCAAATGCTTTAGAAGAAGCTCCTCTAAAATCTCTAACTCTAGGTAATGCAACGTTCATTAATTTATCTGCAAATTCGAACATTTGAGTTTTTCTTAATGTAACTTTACAACCTATTGGAGTATTTTCTCTTAACTTAAAGTTAGCTATTGACTTCTTTGCTCTTGTTATAATTGGTTTTTGACCCGCTATAATCTGCATATCGCTAAGAGCTGCATCTAAAACTTTAGAATTGTCTTTAGCTTCTCCAACTCCCATATTTAAAACAATTTTTTCAAGCTTTGGTACTTCCATTATATTTTTATAACCGAATTTTTCCATTAGCGCTTGAACTACTTCATTATCATATTTTTCTTGTAGTCTTGAACTCATATGTTAAACCTCCTTTCAGGAATTAAAATGTTTCTACACATTTCTTACAAACTCTTACTTTAGTTCCATCTTCTAGAATTTTGCTACTTATTCTTGTTACATTTTTGCATTTTGTACAATATAACATAACTTTTGAACTATTTATAGCTGCTTCTCTGTGAGTTATTCCACCTTGCATATTTTGTTTGCTTGGTTTTTGATGTTTTGTAACTACACTAACATCTTTCACTAAAACTTTACCAGTTTTAGGGTATACAGCTAAGACTTCGCTTATTTTGCCTTTGTCTTTACCTGATATAACCATTACTGTATCTTTTTTTCTTACGTGCATTTTTTTAACTGCCATGTTAGACACCTCCTATCTTATAGAACTTCAGGCGCTAATGATAAGATCTTACTGAAGTCTTTATCTCTTAACTCCCTTGCAACAGGTCCGAATATACGAGTTCCCTTTGGGGTTTTGTCGTCTTTTATGATAACAGCTGCATTATCATCAAATTTGACGTATGATCCATCCGCTCTTCTTAATCCTTTTACTGATCTAACTATAACTGCCTTAACTACTTCACCTTTTTTAACAACTCCACCTGGTGTTGCACTTTTTACGCTAGCAACTATTGTATCGCTGATGTTTCCCCATTTTCTCTTAGAACCACCTAATACTCTAATACACATAATTTCCTTTGCACCAGAATTATCCGCAACTTTTAATCTCGATTGCTGTTGTATCATATCAAATACCCTCCTTTCAGTTGTTAGACCGAAATACTATTTAGCTTTTTCAACTATTCCAGTAATTCTCCATCTTTTATCTTTAGACAATGGTCTAGTTTCCATAATTGTAACTTTATCATTGATTTTAGCTTCATTTTTTTCATCATGAGCTTTAAATTTTGTTGTTGTATTAAGTATTTTTCCGTATAGTGGGTGACGAACTTTTGTTTCAATTGCAACAACTATTGTCTTATCCATTTTATCAGAAACTACTTTACCTGTTCTTGTTTTTCTATTATTTCTTTCCACAAGAGCAACCTCCTTTCAGTTTTACTGTTCAAAAGCTTTTATTTCTTCTTGCCTAAGAATGGTCTTAATTTGGGCTATAGATTTTTTCACTTGTTTAATTCTCATAGGGTTTTCTAGTTGCCCTGTAGCTAACTGAAATCTAAGGTTAAATAATTCTGCCTTTAGATCAGACATTTTCACTAGCAAATCTTGAGGATTACTTTGTCTTAATTCTTTTAATTCATTAGCCTTCAATGACTTCACCACCCATTTCCTCAAAATCTTTTCTAGATACAAACTTAGTTTTAATTGGAAGTTTGTGTGAAGCAAGTCTCATTGCTTCTCTAGCAGCTTCTTCTGTTACTCCTGCAATTTCAAATAAGACTCTACCTGGTTTAACAACTGCTACCCAATATTCTACTGATCCTTTACCAGAACCCATACGAGTTTCAGCCGGTTTTTCAGTTACTGGCTTATCAGGGAAGATTTTTATCCAAACCTTTCCGCCTCTTTTTACTTCTCTATTGATAGCAACTCTGGCAGCTTCTATTTGATTACTTTTAACCCAGCCACATTCCATAGCTTGTAATGCATACTCACCATATGCAATAAAGTTTCCTCTTGTAGCTTTTCCTCTCATTCTACCACGTTGAACCTTACGATGTTTAGATCTCTTAGGCATTAACATGTCTTATTCCTCCTTCCTTACACTTCTACGCTTTTATTTCTTCCTTAACGATTTTCTTTGTAGGAAGAACTTCGCCTCTATATACCCAAACTTTTACGCCAATTTTACCATATATTGTATCTGCTTCTGCAAATCCATAGTCTATATCAGCTCTCAAAGTTTGTAATGGTATTGTACCTTCATGATAGTGTTCAGTCCTAGCTATTTCTGCTCCGCCAAGTCTTCCTCCACATGAAATTTTAACACCTTTTACGCCAGATCTCATAGCTCTTTGAATTGTTTGTTTCATTGCTCTTCTAAAAGAAATTCTCTTTTCTAATTGCGAAGAAACATTTTCAGCCATTAATTGAGCGTTGTTTTCAGCTTGTTTTACTTCTACTATGTTAATTAAAACATTCTTATCTGTTATAATTTTTTTCATATCTAACTTTATAGCTTCAATTCCAGAGCCACCTCTACCAATAACCATTCCTGGTTTAGCAGTGTGTATGTTGATTTTAACTCTTTTAGCAGCTCTTTCAATTTCAATTTTAGAAATTCCAGCTGTGTAAAGTTTACTTTTTAAGAATTCTCTAATCTTAAAATCTTCAACAAGATTATCTGCAAAATTCTTTTTATCTGCATACCATTTAGAACTCCAGTCTTTTATTACACCAACCCTAAAGCCGTGTGGATGTACTTTTTGTCCCACGCTAAAACCCTCCTTCTTATGATCTTTCCGTAACTATAATAGTTATATGGCTAGATCTTTTTCTTATTCTATAAGCTCTTCCTTGTGCACGCGGTCTAAATCTCTTAAGTGTTGGACCCTGACATGCATAAGCCTTAGCAACGTATAGTCTATTGATATCTAAATTTAAATTGTTCTCTGCATTTGCTACAGCTGATTTTAGTACTTTAGTTACTACTTCAGCTGCATTTTTTGGAGTGTATTGTAATATAGCAAAAGCTTCATTTACATTTTTATCTCTTATTAAATCAAGAACAATCCCGATTTTCATTGAGGACGTTCTCACATATTTAGCTATAGCTTTAGCCTCCATGATTGTCTCCTCCTTCCACACTATTTTACTCTGCTTGTTTTTTCTCTAACAATGTGTCCTTTAAATGTTCTAGTTAAAGCAAATTCGCCTAATTTATGTCCTACCATATCTTCTAAAACATAAACTGGTACATGTTTTCTTCCATCATGTACTGCGATAGTATGCCCTATCATTTGCGGGAAAATAGTAGAACTTCTTGACCAAGTCTTTATTACTTTTTTCTCGCCATTTTTATTCATTTCGTTAATTCTGTTTAACAAAACTTCTTGTACATAAGGTCCTTTTTTAACTGATCTACTCATTTTTGTGGCCTCCCTTCATACACCGTAACCATTGTTTTAAAAAGAATTTTAATTCTCTTCAAACTATTTTCTATTTTTTCCCTTGACAATAAATTTGTCAGAGTATTTTTTGGTTTTCCTAGTTTTATATCCTAGTGCCGGTTTACCCCATGGAGTCATCGGACTAGCGTGACCTATAGGAGATTTACCTTCTCCACCACCATGTGGATGATCGCAAGGATTCATTACTGAACCTCTGACTGTAGGTCTAAACCCTAAGTGTCTTTTTCTTCCTGCTTTACCTATGTTAACAATACCATGAGTTACATTAGAAACCGTTCCTATAGTAGCTCTACAATTTACTCTAACATATCTTACTTCACCACTTGGAAGTCTTACTTGAGCATATTCTCCTTCTTTAGCCATAAGTTGCGCTGAAGAACCTGCTGATCTTACAAGTTGAGCACCTTTTCCAACCTGTAGTTCTATATTATGAATCGTAGAACCTGTTGGTATATTAATTATTGGAAGAGTATTCCCAACTTTTATATCAGAATCAGCACCGGATACAATTACATCTCCAACTTTTAATCCAACTGGAGCAATTATGTATCTTTTTTCACCATCAGAATATGCAACAAGAGCTATGTAAGCAGATCTATTTGGATCGTACTCAATTGTAGAAACTTTTGCTGGAATATTATCTTTAGTTCTTTTGAAATCTATTAGTCTGTAACTTTGTTTTGCTCCACCACCTCGGTGACGAACAGTTATTTTACCTTGATTATTTCTACCACCTGATCTTTTTGTGCTTACAAGAAGTGATTTTAATGGCTTATCTGTTGTTATTTCTGCGAAATCAGCCATAGTCATATTTCTTCTTGAAGGTGTGGTCGGTCTAAATTTCTTAATTCCCATGTGACTTTCCTCCTTCTTTCTCGCTTATCTGGCCTCTGCCAATACCTGCTTAATAATTACATTCCATCAAAAAACTCAATTGTCTTGCTTTCTGTTGTTAAAGTAACAATAGCTTTTTTGAAGTCAGCTCTTTTTCCAATGTGAACCCCAACTCTTTTAGTTTTACCTATATTTCTTAGTGTTCTTACATTTTCAACTTTAACTCCAAATACTTCTTCTACTGCTTTTTTAACTTGAGTTTTATTTGCATGAATATCAACTATAAAGGTGTATTTTTTTTCCGCCATTACAGCCATACTTTTTTCAGTAATTATCGGCTTTCTTATAATATCATGGCTAGTTAGCTTCATTATATATACACCTCCTCAATTTTAGATACAGCATCCTTTGTAACTATGAATTTTTCATACTTTAGTATGTCATAAACATTCAAATTATTTACTGGTGATACTTGTACTCCAGGTATGTTTCTTGCTGATTTATAGATATTTTCTTCTGACTTTTCAACAACTATTAAAGTTTTTTTAGCATCAAAAGCTTTTAAAACCTCTAACATTGCTTTAGTTTTTGGTGAGTCAAATTCTAAACTATCTATAACTACCATTTCATTTGAAGCTACCTTAGCTGATAAAGCTGACTTGAAAGCAACTCTTCTCATTGTCTTCGGTACAGACATACGGTAATCTCTTGGCTTTGGAGCAAATACTATACCACCATGTATCCATTGTGGCGCTCTTATAGAACCTTGTCTTGCTCTACCAGTTCCTTTTTGTCTCCAAGGCTTTATACCACCGCCTCGAACTTCAGCTCTAGTTTTAGCTGATTGAGTTCCTTGTCTTTTATTTGCAAGTTGTGCTACTACAACTTGATGCATAGCATCTGTGTTGACCTCAACTCCAAATATATTTTCATTTAGTTGAATATCTCCAACCTTTTGTCCTTCTTTACTAAATAAATCTAATGTAAGCATTCTGCATCCTCCTTTCTTTAAAGTTACGCTTTAACAGCATTTCTTATTACAACTGTGCCTTTGTTAGGTCCCGGTATACCACCTTTAACTAATATAATGTTCTTTTCAGGCATTACTTTAACTATTTCAAGGTTTATTACTGTTCTACTAACATTACCCATATGACCTGGCATACGTTTGTTTTTAAACGTTTTTGATGGATCGGAAGATGCTCCCATTGATCCAACTGCTCTATGGAATTTAGATCCATGACTCATTGGTCCTGTATGCTGATTCCATCTTTTAATACAACCTTGGAATCCTTTTCCCTTAGATATTCCTGATACGTCAATTTTATCTCCAGCAGCGAATATATCTGCCTTAAATTCTTGACCTACTTCATAGGCACTTATATCTTCCATTCTAAATTCTTTTACGAATCTTTTTAAAGATGTTCCTGCTTTAGCGAATTGTCCTTGCATTGGCTTGTTAACTAACTTTTCTCTTATGTCACCAAAGCCAACTTTAATTGCATTGTAACCATCATTTTCGATAGTTTTCTTTTGAATAACAACACATGGACCTGCTTCAACAACTGTTACTGGAACAACTCTTTTATTTTCATCAAATATTTGAGTCATACCAAGTTTTTTACCCATTATTGCTTTTTTCATGAAAATACACCTCCTACTTATTAGCGGACCACATTAGTGATCATAACAGTTAGTAATATTAATTTAATGCTTACGTACAGTAAATTATACTTATACGCTTCATCGCACTTATATGTACGCTTATAGTTTTATTTCGATATCAACACCAGCTGGTAAGTCTAATCTCATTAAGGCATCAACAGTTTTAGGTGATGGACTAATTATATCTATTAGTCTCTTATGAGTTCTTATTTCAAATTGTTCTCTTGAATCTTTATACTTGTGTGGAGCTCTCAACACTGTAATTACATCTTTTTCTGTAGGTAGCGGTACTGGACCAGCTACTTTAGCTCCTGTACTTTTAGCTGTTTGAACAATTTTCTCAGCTGATTGATCTAATATGTTGTGATCAAAAGCCTTTAATCTAATTCTGATTTTTTGTTTTATCATTATTATTTCCTCCTTTTCATCGCACGCTCTACTTCTTACGTGCAACAGCGGATGTTCTGTAAACTGCTCCGGGTGTTTCATGTAATAAATGCATGAAACAATCGTAGGAACCCCGTCGTCCGATTCAAGATCAGGACATGCTCGGTGAAGAATTACCCGGAAGTCCGGCAACCTCTTACCTCATCACTGTTACCACAATACAACTTCTAAAGTATACAACACTTCTTTTGCTTTGACAAGTATTTTTTCACTATTATTTCATAATTTTTATATTTGTGGTTTCTGCTTATATTTATACAAAAGTTTTATTGTATTTAAAAGGAGAAGAGCGTCCTCTTCTCCTTAATAATAAAAGCTTTTATTATTATTGAAATTCATCAATTGATGGTTATAAATACATTGTAAATTATTATTTAACTATTGAAGTAACAACTCCTGAACCTACTGTTCTTCCACCTTCTCTGATTGCGAATCTTAATCCCTCATCCATTGCTACTTGAGTGATTAGTTCAACATTCATGTCTATGTGATCTCCTGGCATTACCATTTCCATTCCGTCTGGTAATTTTATTGATCCAGTTACATCAGTTGTTCTGAAATAAAACTGTGGTCTATATCCGTCGAAGAATGGAGTATGTCTTCCGCCTTCTTCTTTTTTAAGTACATATACTTGACCTACAAATTTATCATGTGGATGTATTGAACCTGGTTTAGAAAGTACTTGACCTCTTTGAATATCTGTTCTTTGTACTCCTCTTAGTAATGCTCCGATGTTGTCTCCGGCCATTGCTTGATCTAAAAGTTTTCTAAACATTTCAACTCCTGTACATACAACTTTTCTTTTATCTTCGCTAAGTCCTACGATTTCTACTTCTTCTCCAACCTTAAGTATTCCAGCTTCAACTCTTCCTGTAGCAACTGTTCCTCTACCTGTGATTGTGAATACATCTTCTACTGGCATTAAGAATGCTTTATCTGTTGCTCTTGTTGGTGTTGGAATGTAGCTATCTACTGCTTCCATTAATTCAGTTATGCATTTTGATGCTTCTTCATCAGTTGGGTTTTCTAATGCTTTTAACGCTGATCCTGTTACTACTGGGATGTCGTCACCAGGGAAGTCATACTCACTTAATAATTCTCTTACTTCCATTTCAACAAGTTCTAATAATTCTGGATCATCTACCATATCTGCTTTGTTTAAGAATACTACTATATATCCTACTCCAACTCTGCTTGCTAATAGTATATGCTCTCTTGTTTGAGGCATTGGGCCATCTGCTGCACTAACAACTAGAATTGCTCCATCCATTTGTGCTGCGCCTGTGATCATGTTCTTTACATAATCTGCATGTCCTGGGCAATCAACATGTGCATAATGTCTATTATCTGTTTCATACTCAACATGTGATGTATTTATTGTAATTCCTCTTTCTCTTTCCTCAGGTGCTTTGTCAATTTGGTCAAACCTAGATACTTCTGCTAGACCTTTAGTTGCGAGTACTGCTGTTATTGCAGCTGTTAATGTTGTCTTGCCGTGATCTACGTGCCCTATTGTTCCAATGTTTACGTGTGGTTTGCTTCTTTCAAACTTTGCCTTTGCCATTTTGTATTCCTCCTTATATTTGCATATTATCTTATATTTTGCTTGTTATTTACTTCCTATAACTTGTTCTTGAATACCCTTTGGAACTGGTTCATATGCAGCAAATTCCATACTGTATACTCCTCTACCCTGAGTTCTTGATCTAAGCGTCGTAGCATATCCAAACATTTCTGATAATGCAACCATTGCTCTAATTACTTGAGCGCCTGATTGAGCTTCCATTCCTTCTATTCTACCTCTTCTTGAATTAATGTCTCCCATAACATCTCCCATGTACTCTTCTGGCACTGTTACTTCGACCTTCATTATTGGTTCAAGCAAAACTGGATCTGCTTTTGCCATACCGTTCTTGAATGCCATTGAACCAGCAACCTTAAATGCCATTTCGTTTGAGTCAACATCATGGTATGATCCATCAACTACTTTAACTTTAAAGTTAAGAACTGGGTATCCACCAAGAATACCGGTTTTTGATGCTTCTTTAATTCCGTTCTCAATTGGAGATATAAATTCTCTTGGAATAGATCCACCAACCGTACAATTTTCAAATGAGTAAGGTTCAGTAGTTGGTATTAACTCTATCCAACAGTGACCGTATTGTCCACGTCCACCTGATTGTTTAATGTATTTACCTTCTGCTTTAACTGCTTTTCGTATTGTTTCTTTATAAGCCACTTGTGGTTTTCCTACATTACATTCAACTTTAAATTCTCTTTGAAGTCTATCAACAATAATTTCTAGATGAAGCTCGCCCATACCACCAATTATTGTTTGACCTGTTTCTTGATCAGTATAAGTTTGGAAAGTAGGATCTTCTTCAGAAAGCTTTGCAAGTGACATACCCATTCTTTCCTGACCAGCTTTTGTTTTTGGCTCAATAGCTACATGAATAACTGGATCTGGGAAGTCCATGGTTTCAAACAATATTGGATGATCTTCATCACATAAAGTTTCTCCAGTAGTTGTATTTTTAAGTCCAATTACTGCACCTAATTCACCTGAACGTAATTCTTCAACTTCTTCTCTGTGATTAGCATGCATTTTAACTAGTCTACCAACTCTTTCTTTTTTACCTTTGTTAGCATTTAATACATATGTACCAGTTTTCATTACGCCTGAGTAAACTCTTGTAAACGCAAGTCTGCCAACAAAGGGATCTGTAGCTATTTTAAACGCTAATGCTGCCATTGGCTCATCATCACTTGGGTGTCTTTCCATTTCTTCACCAGTATCAACATCTTGTCCTTTGGTAGCTGGTATATCAAGTGGTGACGGCATGTATTCTATAACAGCATCTATCATCATTTGAACGCCTTTATTCTTATATGAAGAACCACAAATTACAGGTACTATTTCATTCTTAATTACACCTTTTCGTAATGCTGCTTTTAATTCTTCTTCACTTATTTCTTCACCATCAAGATATTTCATCATAAGCTCTTCATCTAGTTCAGCTATTGCTTCAACCATAGCCGATCTGTATTCTTCTGCTAACGCTTTCATATCTTCTGGAATTTCTATTTCTTCTATTTGTGTTCCTAGATCATCTCTATAGACTTCTGCAACATTTCTAACTAAATCTATAATACCTAGGAATCCTTCTTCTTTACCTATTGGAAGCTGTATTGGAACTGCATTAGCATGAAGTCTTTCTCTCATCATGTCTACAACGTGATAGAAGTCTGCACCCATTATATCCATTTTGTTAACATATGCCATTCTTGGTACCTTATATTTAGTCGCTTGTCTCCATACTGTTTCAGATTGTGGTTCTACTCCGCCTTTTGCACAGAATACTGAAACTGCACCATCAAGTACTCTTAAAGATCTTTCAACTTCAACTGTGAAATCTACGTGCCCTGGTGTATCAATGATATTTATGTTATAACCCTTCCAGAAACAAGTTGTAGCCGCAGAAGTTATTGTTATACCTCTTTCCTGTTCTTGTACCATCCAGTCCATAGTAGCTCCACCATCATGAACCTCACCAATCTTGTGTGTTTTTCCTGTATAGAATAATATACGCTCAGTTGTTGTTGTTTTACCAGCATCAATATGAGCCATAATACCTATATTACGGAATTTTTCTAAAGAATATTCTCTACCCACTATTTGCGCCTCCTGTCAACGAGTGATTTTAAATTTGACAAAACTGTCTTGGCAAAGCCAAAACAGTTTTAATATTAATACCTGTAATGAGCAAAAGCCTTGTTAGCTTCAGCCATTTTATGAATATCTTCTCTCTTCTTTACTGCTGCTCCAGTATTGTTTGCAGCTTCGAGTAATTCGTTAGCAAGTTTTTCTCTTGCATACTTCTCTCCTCTATTATCTGCAGCAATAAGCAACCATCTTAGACCTAATGTCTGTCTTCTCTCAGGTCTAACTTCGATAGGCACTTGATAATTAGCTCCACCTATTCTTCTAGCTTTTACTTCAAGTAATGGCATAACATTATTTAATGCTTCTTCAAAAACCTCTAAAGGTTCTTTACCTGTTTTTTCTTTGATTATGTCAAAAGCCTCATAGCATATTTTTTGTGCTACTCCTCTTTTACCATCCTCCATTACATTGTTTATTAACTTTGTAACGACTTTGCTGTTGTACATAGGATCTGGTAATACATCTCTTTTTGCAATATATCCTTTTCTCGGCACTTTACTTCCCTCCTTAACAATTTTAATTAACTCATAGGTACTCGATATCTCTACCGCAAAGTACTCTGTACTCCTGCAAATGTATGTAAATATAAATTTTCATATATATAAATGCTGAAGACATTGCACCTTAATTCAAAGCATTATTTTTTTTGCTTTGGTCTCTTAGTACCGTATTTAGATCTACTTTGTAGTCTGCCCGCAACTCCAGCAGAGTCTAATGTCCCTCTGATGACGTGGTATCTAACTCCTGGTAAATCCTTAACTTTTCCACCTCTTATAAGTACAACACTATGTTCTTGTAAATTGTGGCCTACACCTGGTATATAAGCAGTAACTTCGTATCCGTTTGTAAGTCTAACTCTTGCTACTTTTCTTAATGCTGAGTTTGGCTTTTTAGGAGTTGTTGTTTTAACTACTGTACAAACTCCTCTTTTTTGCGGACAGTTCTTCAATGCTGGTGCAGCTGATTTTGTTGCTAATGTCTTTCTGCCTTTTCTTACTAATTGATTGATAGTTGGCATGATTTCACCCCCTCATTTTTGTAAGCTGTTCTTCATTTATATCAATGCAGCGTAACATAACTAAATGGCAATGTTACCGCATGGATATATCTATATTATTTAGTTGCTAGCATTAATTTAATCTTCGAAACGCAATGCTGTTGCTGATGCAACATCTATATCACAAAGATTTCCTAATTCTTTCATTGTGTCTACAAATATTATTTGTAGGGAATTAACCTTGGCTAGTTTTAGAATAGGATCAGTAATACTACTATCAGCATCTTTGGCTATATACAAAACTTTACCCCGACTATTCTTTAACGCTTTTAGGGTTTGTTTAACTCCAACGACTTTCTGACCTACAATTTTACCTACCATTTCTAACCCCCTTCACAATTATAATCAAAAGATTTACCTAATTAAGATGCATCTACTCGATTTAAATCACACACAAGGTGTATTTTATCATTTTACTATCACCCTGTCAACTAGTTACAACCTATACTTCCAAATCATTTTCAATTTCTACCTTTTCATCATCTTCAGTATTGATTTTTATTGTTCTATATCTTGTCATTCCAGTACCCGCAGGTATCAGTTTACCAATTATTACATTTTCTTTTAATCCAAGCAATGGATCAATTTTACCCTTAATAGCCGCATCAGTAAGTACTCTTGTTGTCTCCTGGAATGATGCTGCTGACAAGAATGATTCCGTTGCAAGTGCAGCTTTAGTTATACCTAATAGAGAAATTTTCCCCTGAGCAGGTACGCCACCTTCAGCTTCAATTTTTGCATTAGCATCTTCAAAAGCAAATATATCTACTAAATTCCCTGGAAGTAGTTCAGTATCTCCAGATTCCTCAACCTTTACTTTTCTTGTCATCTGTCTCACAACAACCTCTAAATGTTTATCATTTATATCAACACCTTGAAGTCTATAAACTTTCTGTACCTCTGACGATAAATAATTTTTAACTCCGTTAACGCCTTTTATTCTTAAAATATCGTGCGGATTAACTGAACCTTCAATTATCTCATCTCCGGCCTCAATTCTATCACCATTTGCAACTTTTAATCTTGATCCAAAAGGTATATCATAACTTAGTTCTTCTCCTGCATCACCAATTACAATGACAACTCTCTTTTTCTTAGTATCTTCCATTTTAACGCTACCGCATACATCACTTACTATTGCGAGTCCCTTTGGTTTTCTAGCTTCAAATAATTCCTCAACTCTTGGAAGACCTTGGGTTATATCTGATCCTGCTACTCCACCTGTATGGAATGTTCTCATTGTAAGTTGTGTTCCCGGTTCTCCTATAGATTGAGCTGCAATTATACCTACGGCTTCGCCAATGTTAATTTTTTGAGACGTTGCCATATTCATTCCATAACATTTAGAACAAACTCCAATTTTAGCCTTACATGTAAATACCGATCTAATCATAACTTTTTTTACACCAGACTTTTGAACTTCTTCTGCTAACTTAATATCCATATACTCATTCTTAGGAACTAATACTTTGCCTGTTTTTGGATGAATAATATCTTCAGCGGAATATCTTCCAGTCAATCTTTCAACTAACTGTTCAATTACTTCACTTCCATCACGAATTTCTGAAACTTCAAAACCTTCATCCGTTCCACAATCTTCGTGTCTTACGATAACATCCTGGCATACATCAACAAGCCTTCTTGTTAAATAACCTGAGTCAGCTGTTTTAAGTGCTGTATCTGCGTTACCTTTTCTAGCTCCATGTGTTGAAATAAAGTACTCTAATACACTTAGTCCATCTCTAAAGGATGCTCTAATAGGCAACTCAATTATCTTACCAGATGGATTAGCCATAAGGCCTCTCATACCTGCTAGTTGCTTGATCTGACTCTTAGACCCTCTTGCCCCTGAATCTGCCATCATGAATATCGGATTGAATTTATCCAAACTATCCATTAGTGCATTTGCCACATCTTCTGTAGTTTTAGTCCATTTTTCTATTACTCTTTGGTATCTTTCTTCCTCGGATATAAATCCTCTTCGATACATCTTCTCAATTTTTTCAACAGTTTCATCCGCATCTTTTAACAATGCTTTTTTAGCCTCTGGAACCACCATGTCAGATGTAGCAACCGTAATTGCTCCAATTGTTGAGTAATGATATCCCTTAGCCTTTATTTTGTCTAGCATCTTAGAAGTTTCTGAAGGCCCATATTTTAAGTAGCATTTATCAATAATACTACCAAGATTCTTTTTACTTACCAAGAAGTCTATCTCAAATTTCAATTCATTTCCAGGAATGCTTCTATCAATAAACCCTAAATCTTGAGGTATAGTTTCATTGAAAATTAGTTTTCCAGGTGTAGTTTCTATAATTGAAGTTATACTTACACCATCAACGGTGCCAAATAACTTAACTTTAATTTTAGCATGAATATCAATATCCTTTACTTGATAAGCCATTATTACTTCATCTGGTGATGAGAATGATCTTCCCTCACCTTTAGCACCATCTTTATCAATAGTTAAATAGTAAGCGCCTAAAACCATATCTTGAGTAGGCACACAAACCGGTTTACCATCTGATGGTTTCATAATGTTATGTGCAGCAAGCATTAAGAACCTTGCTTCAGCTTGAGCTTCAACAGATAGAGGTACATGTACCGCCATTTGATCTCCATCAAAGTCAGCATTATAAGCCGTACATACAAGCGGATGTAGTTTAATAGCCCTACCTTCTACAAGTATAGGTTGGAAAGCTTGAATTCCTAGTCTATGAAGTGTAGGTGCACGATTTAATAGTACTGGGTGATCAGCTATTACTTCTTCAAGTACATCCCATACTTGAGGCATAACTCTCTCTACCATTCTCTTAGCACTCTTAATATTATGTGCTACTCCACTTCCAACTAGCTTTTTCATAACAAAAGGCTTAAATAATTCTAAAGCCATCTCTTTTGGAAGACCACATTGATACATTTGTAACTCTGGTCCAACAACTATAACTGAACGGCCTGAGTAATCAACACGTTTTCCAAGTAAATTTTGCCTGAATCTTCCTTGCTTTCCTTTTAACATGTCAGATAGAGATTTTAAAGGTCTGTTCCCTGGTCCCGTAACTGGCCTTCCTCTTCTTCCATTATCAATTAACGCATCTACAGCTTCTTGGAGCATTCTTTTTTCATTTCTAACAATTATATCTGGAGCACCTAAATCTAGAAGTTTTTTTAGCCTATTGTTACGGTTTATTACCCTTCTATACAAATCATTTAAATCAGATGTAGCAAATCTTCCTCCGTCTAATTGTACCATCGGTCTTAAATCAGGAGGTATAACTGGTATTACATCGATTATGATCCATTCAGGTTTGTTTTTAGATTTTCTAAATGATTCTGACACATCTAGTCTTCTTATACTTCTGATTCTTTTTTGTCCTGTACTCGTTTTTAGGTCTTCTTTTAATTCCTTAGATAATTCTTCTAAGTTTATATCTTGTAAAAGTACTTTCACAGATTCTGCACCCATACCAGCTACAAAACTATCATTTCCAAATTTATCAATAGCTTCTCTATACTCTTTTTCACTAAGGATTTGTTTTTTAAGTAGTGATGTTTCTTTTGGATCTAATACTACATAAGAAGCAAAATAAAGAATTTTTTCTAGAGATCTAGGTGACATATCTAAAATAAGTCCCATACGAGATGGTATTCCTTTAAAATACCAAATGTGAGATACTGGGGCAGCAAGTTCGATATGCCCCATTCTTTCACGTCTTACTTTAGATTTTGTAACTTCAACACCACATCTATCACAAACTATTCCCTTATATCTTACTCTCTTGTATTTTCCACAGTGACATTCCCAATCTTTAATTGGTCCAAATATTCTTTCACAAAACAACCCATCTCTTTCAGGTTTTAAAGTTCTATAGTTTATAGTCTCTGGTTTTTTTACTTCACCTTTTGACCATTCTCTGATCTGTTCCGGTGATGCTAATCCTATTTGAATAGCATCAAAATTATTAAATTCAAACAAGGGTTCATCCTCCCTTCATATTAATGTTCATCATTAAAATCATTTAATTCTAAGTCTTCACCAAATTCTTCTGCCGGTATTTCATCATAATTTATATCAATGTCCAGTTCTTCATCTTCATCGATAAGCTCAATGTACTCTTCCGTTGGTGCTTCAGGAATTATATCTTCTGATCCTTCTATGTTAACATTTAAATTTAATTCTTCCATTTCATCATCAACTGATTCCTTCAGTTTAATTTCTTCTAATTCATCAGTAAGAACTTTAACATTTAAACACAACGCTTGTAATTCCTTTATAAGAACTTTAAAGGATTCAGGCACACCAGGTTCTGGAATATTCTCGCCTTTTACTATTGCTTCATATGTTTTAACTCTTCCTACAACGTCATCGGATTTAACTGTTAAAATCTCTTGTAATGTATGAGCTGAACCATAAGCTTCTAATGCCCAAACTTCCATTTCTCCAAACCTTTGGCCACCAAACTGTGCTTTACCACCTAATGGTTGCTGAGTTACGAGAGAATATGGACCTGTAGATCTAGCATGTATTTTGTCATCTACTAAATGATGTAACTTTAAGATATACATATATCCAACAGTAACTCTGTTGTCAAATGCTTCTCCTGTTCTTCCATCATATAAATCAGTTTTTCCATCTGTATTATATCCTGCTTTTTCCAAGCACGCTTCAATTTCTTCTTCAAGCGCACCATCAAATACTGGTGTTGCAATATGCCAACCTAATTCACTAGCTGCCCATCCTAAGTGGACCTCTAATACCTGGCCTATATTCATACGAGAAGGAACACCTAGTGGATTTAAGCATATTTGAAGTGGCCTTCCATCAGGTAAAAACGGCATATCTTCTACTGGTAATACTCTAGATATAACCCCTTTATTACCATGTCTTCCTGCCATCTTATCGCCTACAGATATCTTTCTCTTTTGAGCTATATAACATCTAACTAGTTCATTTACACCTGGTGGAAGTTCATCACCATTTTCTCTAGTGAACACTTTAACATCAACTATTATTCCAGCTTCGCCATGTGGCACTCTAAGTGATGTATCTCTTACTTCTCTTGCCTTTTCTCCAAATATTGCCCTTAATAATCTTTCCTCTGCGGTAAGTTCTGTTTCTCCCTTTGGAGTTACTTTTCCAACTAGAATATCTCCAGATCTTATCTCAGCACCTATTCTTATTATTCCGCCCTCATCTATATCTTTAAGTGCATCTTCGCCAACATTAGGAATATCCCTAGTTATTTCTTCTGGTCCAAGCTTTGTATCTCTTGCATCTGATTCATATTCTTCAATGTGCACCGATGTAAATATATCATCACGAACAAGTTCTTCAGATATTAACATCGCATCCTCATAGTTATAACCTTCCCAAGTTACAAACCCAATACGGATGTTCTTACCTAATGCTATTTCTCCAAGGTCAGTTGAAGGTCCATCTGCTAAAACAGTATTTACTTCAACTTTTTCGCCTTTATTAACTATAGGTTTTTGATTTATACACGTACCCTGATTAGATCTTTTAAACTTTAGAATTTTATAAACATCTAATCCACTATCTGAATCTCTTCTTACCTTAATTTCGTTAGCACTTACATACTCAACTGTGCCGGCGTTTTTAGCTTTCGGAAGTACACCAGAATCTACTGCAGCTCTATATTCTATTCCAGTAGCTACAATTGGCGATTGTGATTTAAGTAGTGGTACTGCTTGACGTTGCATGTTGGAACCCATTAGCGCACGACTAGCATCATCATTTTCAAGGAATGGTATCATTGCTGTAGCAACAGAAACTATCTGTCTTGGTGATATATCCATAAGATCTACTTCTTCTTTTGGAACAACCATTACTTCTTCTTTAGCTCTTACAGTTACTTTTTCATCTACAAAAGTACCATCTTCGCTAATTGGTTCACTTGCCTGCGCTACTAGATATGCATCTTCTTCATCCGCAGTCATATACACAATTTCGTTTGTAACTACTGATGTTTTCTTATCTACAATCCTATATGGTGTTTCAATAAACCCATATTCATTAACTTTAGCGTAACTCGCAAGTGAATTAATAAGTCCTATATTGGGTCCTTCTGGAGTTTCTATAGGGCACATTCTGCCATAATGCGAGTAATGAACATCTCTAACCTCAAACCCAGCTCTCTCCCTAGAGAGACCGCCTGGTCCTAGTGCAGATAATCTTCTTTTATTTGTAAGTTCTGATAATGGATTTGTTTGGTCCATAAACTGAGAAAGTTGTGAACTTCCAAAGAATTCTTTTATAGCTGCGGCTACAGGCCTTATGTTTATAAGCGCCTGAGGCGTTATTCCTTCTTGGTCTTGGATTGTCATTCTTTCTTTGACAACTCTTTCCATTCTAGATAAACCAATTCTAAATTGATTTTGTAAAAGTTCACCTACAGATCTAATTCTTCTGTTTCCTAAATGATCAATATCATCAATATAACCGATATCGTAAGTTAGTCCTAACTCGTAGCTCACTGTAGCATACATATCATCTTTAATTATATGTTTAGGTATTAATCTAGTTTTATTAGCTTTTATTTGTTCTTTAATTGATTCTTCATCACTAAAATTATCCAATATCTCTTTTAATGTTGGATAATGGACCATTTCCCTAATATTAAGATCAGAAATATCAAAGTTAACTACTTTATTAATGTTAACAAAGTGATTTCCTATAACCCTTAACACCTTATCCTCTACTTGAAGATCTACTACATTAATTCCTAAGTTTTGAATTTCTAGAGCAACTTCTCTATCTATCTTTTGACCTTTTTCAACTATAACTTCGCCAGTTGTAGGGTTAACAATATTTTCAGCAGCAATTTTGTTTGCAATTCTGTGATTAATTGATAACTTCTTATTAAATTTATATCTACCAACTCTTGATAAATCATATCTCTTAGCATCAAAGAATAGTGAATCAATAAGAGATACCGCACTATCCACTGTAGGTGGTTCGCCTGGCCTTAATCTCTTATATATTTCTATCAAAGCTTCTTCTCTTGTTTTAGTATTATCTTTTTCTATTGTAGCTTTTAGTCTTTCTTCTTCACCTAATAATTGATGTAAGTCTAAATCACTACCATTATCCATCATAGCTCTGGCCAAAATACTTATAGGCAGTTTTCTTGTCTTGTCAATTCTAATATATACAATTTCATTAGAATCTGTTTCATACTCGAGCCATGCTCCTCTGTTTGGGATTACCGTTGCAGAGTAAAGTTTTTTTCCAGTTTTATCAACAGAATAATTGTAATAAACCCCTGGCGATCTAACCAATTGACTTACTATAACTCTTTCTGCTCCATTTATAACAAATGTTCCTTGTGGTGTCATCAGTGGGAAGTCTCCCATAAAGACTTCTTGTTCCTTAATTTCACCTGTTTCATTATTACGCAATCTAACCTTAACTTTTAACGGTGCTGCGTAAGTTGTATCTCTTTCCTTACATTGTTCTTCAGTATACTTAATGTTATCTGTATCAAGTTTGTATCCTACAAACTCTAGAACAAGATTCCCAGTATAGTCTTGAATAGGATTTATATCATCAAAAACCTCTTGAAGTCCTTCTTTTAAAAACCAATTATAAGAGTCTAACTGTATCTCAATTAAATTTGGCATATCAGTTACTTCACCTATTTTTGAAAAACTCATTCTTGTTCTTTTACCTAATTGGACAGGATGTACCATCAGCTTTCACCCCTTGTATAAACTAAAATAACCAAAAACACACTTTCCCCTAGGACCTTATGCTTTTGGATTCACATATTTATTATGTTATTATAACCATTTTTGTTAATTTAATTCACATTAACCAGTAATTGCTTTTTCAACGTTAAGCTACTAATTTTAATGCATTACGCTATATTATCATAAGTATAATTCTATGTCAACATAACATTTTAAAAAAGGGCACTCTTATCTAAAAGTACCCTGTTTATGATAAAATTATTTTATTTCTGCTGCGCCGCCAACTTCTTCTATTTTAGCTTTTAATGCTTCTGCATCTTCTTTGCTTATAGCTTCTTTAATTGCCTTAGGTGCTCCATCAACTATATCTTTAGCTTCTTTTAATCCTAATCCAGTTATTTCTCTAACAACTTTAATAACTTTAATTTTGCTAGCGCCTGCACTAGTTAAAATTACGTCAAATTCAGTTTTTTCTTCAACAGCTGCTGTAGCAACTCCTGCAACTGCAACTGGTGCAGAAGCACTCACTCCAAATTCTGTTTCACACTCTTTTACTAATTCATTTAATTCTAAAACACTCATATCTTTTATAGCTTGAATAATTTCTTCTCTTGTCATTATAAATGCACCTCCGAATTTTTTTCATATAAATATTGTTTTGTACTTGCCTTTTTAAAAAAGGCATAATTTGAATCAATTAAAAATCGCTATGTACTTCAGCTTAATATTTAAAATATTATTGAGCTGATTCCTTTTGCTCTTTAACTGAATTCAATAGGTATGCAAGATTTGATAATGGAGCTTTGAAGCTTCCAAGTAATTTTGCAATAAGAACATTTCTTGGTGGTATTGATGCAAGAGCATTAACCTCGGCACCATCGAATATTTTACCTTGAATTATGCCTGCTTTAAGCTCTAATTTTTTATGAGTTTTTGCAAATTCATTTAAAACTCTAGCTGCAACAGTTGCATCTTCATATCCAAATGCCATTGAAATAGATCCTTGTAGGTGAGTTTCTATACCTTCAATTCCTAATTCCCTAGCCGCTAGAATAACTAAAGTGTTTTTATAAACTTTATATTCTACCCCAACTTCTCTAAGGTTTTTTCTTAGTTGCGTATCTTCTTCTACATTTAGACCTTGATATTGACTAAATACTACACCTTGAGCTTTTGCTAATTTTTCTTTTATTTCTGCTACTTTTGCTTCTTTTACTTGTCTATTATTGCTTAACACTATATATCCACCTCCTAACAGTTTTTAACTGCTTTATAAAAAATTAAAATCTCTCCGTAGACACGAAGAGACCTAATATATGTATACAAGTATACTTATAGGAATCCTCGGTAGGCATGTTGTCTTTTACGCTTTCGCACCTACTATCTACGGAATATCATTTATTTCACTCTGGAAATTGTATCATGTTTAACCCTATTTGTCAATACTAGTCTAATACTTTAGCTTGATTGACTTTTATTCCAGGTCCCATAGTGCTTGAAACTGATACTGATTTTAAGTATTGTCCTTTAGCTGCTGATGGTTTAGCTTTAACTACTGCTTCCATTAAAGCATGAAAGTTTGCAACTAATTTCTCAGCACCAAAAGATTTTTTTCCAAGCGGTACATGAATTATAGAAGTTTTATCAACTCTATACTCAACTTTACCAGCTTTTATTTCATTTATTGCTCTAGCAACATCAAATGTAACTGTTCCTGACTTTGGATTTGGCATTAATCCCTTAGGTCCAAGTACTCTACCTAATTTACCAACAACACCCATCATATCTGGAGTAGCAACAACTATATCAAATTCAAACCAATTTTCTTTTTGTATTTTTTCAACTAATTCATCAGTTCCAACGAAGTCTGCTCCTGCAAGTTCCGCTTCTTTAGCTTTCTCACCTTTAGCAAAAACTAAAACTTTAACTGTTTTACCTGTTCCATGAGGAAGTACTACTGCACCTCTAACTTGTTGGTCTGCATGTCTTGGATCAACACCAAGGCTTATAGCGAGTTCTATAGTTTCATCGAACTTAGCTTTAGATGTTTTCACCACAAGTTCCATAGCTTCTGTTGGTGTATATAGAGCATTTTTATCTATAAGCTTAGCGCTTTCTATGTAATTTTTTCCCATAATAGCATCCTCCTTCGTGGTAATAACGGTTTTTACCTCCCACGTAATTAATTTAAAATTATTCTTCTACAACTATTCCCATACTTCTTGCTGTTCCAGCTATCATACTCATCGCAGATTCAATTGATGCTGCATTTAAATCTGGCATCTTAAGTTCTGCTATTTCTCTTACTTTAGCTTTAGAAACTGTAGCAATTTTGGTTTTGTTTGGAACACCAGAACCGCTTTCTAATCCAACTGCTTTCTTTAACAATATTGCCGCTGGTGGAGTTTTCAGTATGAAACTAAAAGATCTATCTTGATATACTGTTATTACTACTGGTATTATCATACCTGCTTGATCCGAAGTTTTCGCGTTGAATTCTTTACAGAATCCCATGATATTAACTCCGTGTTGTCCAAGTGCTGGTCCAACTGGTGGTGCTGGGGTAGCTTTTCCTGCAGGAAGTTGAAGTTTTATCATTCCTGTTATTTTCTTAGCCATGAATTTATACCTCCTATATTGTGGTAAAGCGGATTAAAAATCCTCCCACTTACTAAAACTTTCGTTTTATTAAGTATCTAGTCTAGTTTTTGTATTTGATTGAATTCCAGTTCAACAGGAGTTTCCCTGCCAAACATATTTATAAGTGCTTTAATTTTTTGCTTTTCCAAATGAATTTCTTGTATTAAAGCAACAAATCCTTCTAATGGTCCAAACATCACCTGAATATTCTCACCTATTTCGTAGTCAACAACTATAGTTTTTTCTGCTATACCCATAGTTCTAACTTCATCTTCAGTAAGAGCTACCGGTTTAGAACCCGGTCCTACGAACCCAGTTACACCTCTGGTATTTCTAACTATATACCAAGATTCATCTGTCATAAGCATTTTAACCATAACATAACCTGGAAACACCTTTTTTAAAGTTATTTTCTTTTTTCCATCCTTTACTTCAACTACTTCTTCCATAGGCACTTGAATATCGTGTACATATTCTTCAAGATTTCTATTTTCGATCGCTTTTTCTAGGTTGACTTTAACTTTATTTTCATAACCAGAATATGTATGTACAACATACCATTTAGCTTTATCTGCCATAGCTCAAGGGGTGGAGTATTCCGTCCCCCTACCTCCTTCCTTTACCTTATTTAAAGATTAGTTTATAGAGGTTCTTAAAACCATAATCCAACAAACCTATTAAAATCACAAAAATAAAACAAAAACTTGTCACTGCAAAAGTTGCCTTTTTAACATCTTGTTTTGAAGGCCAAGTTATTCTTTTCGCCTCTGCCTTAAGTTCATTGAAAAACTTCACTATACCTTTTTGGTTTGATTTTTCCTTTACTTTAACATTCCCAGTAACAGCCATTTTATTCACATCCCTACTGTTTTGTGTTTAATGCTGTATTATTTTGTTTCTTTATGAAGTGTATGTTTGTGGCAGAACTTACAGTATTTCTTCATTTCTATTCTGTCTGGGTTATTTTTTTTGTTTTTCATTGTATTGTAATTTCTCTGTTTGCAATCAGTACAAGCTAAAGTTACTTTTACTCTCACAATCTACACCTCCCGGTTTTCCATCTATTTAAGAAAGCTCATACTTATTAAGCGCTAAGCTATCTTTAGCATTTTTGTTATACTTAAATAAGTTATCACAATTTAATACATATGTCAATGAATTAGTTCAAGGTGTTTTTTTATTAAACAATTTTCTTTCTTCTAATTCATAATGCATTTTTTTGTTTGTATTATTTAACTATTGAAGTAACAACTCCTGAACCTACTGTTCTTCCACCTTCTCTGATTGCGAATCTTAATCCCTCATCCATTGCTACTTGAGTGATTAGTTCAACATTCATGTCTATGTGATCTCCTGGCATTACCATTTCCATTCCGTCTGGTAATTTTATTGATCCAGTTACATCAGTTGTTCTGAAATAAAACTGTGGTCTATATCCGTCGAAGAATGGAGTATGTCTTCCGCCTTCTTCTTTTTTAAGTACATATACTTGACCTACAAATTTATCATGTGGATGTATTGAACCTGGTTTAGAAAGTACTTGACCTCTTTGAATATCTGTTCTTTGTACTCCTCTTAGTAATGCTCCGATGTTGTCTCCGGCCATTGCTTGATCTAAAAGTTTTCTAAACATTTCAACTCCTGTACATACAACTTTTCTTTTATCTTCGCTAAGTCCTACGATTTCTACTTCTTCTCCAACCTTAAGTATTCCAGCTTCAACTCTTCCTGTAGCAACTGTTCCTCTACCTGTGATTGTGAATACATCTTCTACTGGCATTAAGAATGCTTTATCTGTTGCTCTTGTTGGTGTTGGAATGTAGCTATCTACTGCTTCCATTAATTCAGTTATGCATTTTGATGCTTCTTCATCAGTTGGGTTTTCTAATGCTTTTAACGCTGATCCTGTTACTACTGGGATGTCGTCACCAGGGAAGTCATACTCACTTAATAATTCTCTTACTTCCATTTCAACAAGTTCTAATAATTCTGGATCATCTACCATATCTGCTTTGTTTAAGAATACTACTATATATCCTACTCCAACTCTGCTTGCTAATAGTATATGCTCTCTTGTTTGAGGCATTGGGCCATCTGCTGCACTAACAACTAGAATTGCTCCATCCATTTGTGCTGCGCCTGTGATCATGTTCTTTACATAATCTGCATGTCCTGGGCAATCAACATGTGCATAATGTCTATTATCTGTTTCATACTCAACATGTGATGTATTTATTGTAATTCCTCTTTCTCTTTCCTCAGGTGCTTTGTCAATTTGGTCAAACCTAGATACTTCTGCTAGACCTTTAGTTGCGAGTACTGCTGTTATTGCAGCTGTTAATGTTGTCTTGCCGTGATCTACGTGCCCTATTGTTCCAATGTTTACGTGTGGTTTGCTTCTTTCAAACTTTGCCTTTGCCATTTTGTATTCCTCCTCAATATAAATAATTACACTTTTGTGCAAGTAAACTCATCCTAGCGTATTGTACGGATTTAATAGTTATGGAGCCCATAACCGGAATTGAACCGGTGACCTCCACCTTACCAAGGTGACGCTCTGCCGACTGAGCTATATGGGCATTAAATTTTGGAGCGGGAAACGGGTATCGAACCCGCGACACCCAGCTTGGGAAGCTGGTGCTCTACCACTGAGCTACTCCCGCCGACGTACAACTTAAAGCTATACACCAATTATTGATTATACTACTGTTTATTTTTTTGTCAATGTATTTTCATCTTTTGCTTAGACATTTTTCTAATTTTCTTTTTACTCTTTGTAGCGCATTATCAATAGACTTTGCATGCCTATCTAAATCACAAGCAATCTCTTGATAAGATTTACCATCTAAGTATGACATCAACACTTCCATCTCTAGTTCTGAAAGAACTTCCCCAATTTCATTTTGAATGCTTATTACTTCTTCACGGCTTATAACTAGCTCTTCGGGATCAGTAATTTTAGCACCTGATAACACATCCAATAATGTTCTGTCTGATTCCTCGTCATATATTGGCTTATTTAAAGATATATATGTATTAAGGGGAATGTGTTTTTGGCGAGTAGCTGTTTTTATTGCTGTAATTATCTGTCTTGTAACACAAATTTCTGCGAAAGCCCTAAAAGAAGATAATCTATCTGCCTTAAAATCTCTAATGGCCTTATAGAGACCTATCATTCCTTCTTGGTAAATATCTTCTTTATCAGCCCCAATCAAAAAATACGACTTAGCCTTGGCTTTAATAAAATTCCTGTATTTATTAATTAAATATTCTTGTGCCCTAACATTTCCATTTTGTGCTTCAATGACTACTTCTTCATCCAATCTTTCTTCAAAGCATGAAGTATCCATACTAGCTCTAATGATTTTTTCCAACAAATATCCCCTCCACACCAAACATGTGTCATATAGATGATTATACCTTAGTGCAATTTCTATAGTCAAGAAAATTCAATGGCTCCTGCGTATTTTTTCAAGTTTTTTTAATGTTTTTTCATCTATTCTCTCTTCTAACCAATTTCTTTTCCCTAAATGTTTTTTTTCGATATTTATTTGAATCTCTTTTTGTGTACTAATTACTTCGTGATAAAATTCAATGGAAGACATTCGAGTTGCCCCTCTTTGAAAGGTAACTTGCTGCTCTAGCGAGTCTGACGTGACAACGCAGACTTCGGATTTTCGTCCTATATTATTGACCATTCTCTCAATATAATCATCCGCAGTTTCGCCCTCTTTTGTAAAAATCACAACTAAATTTCCTTGTCTTTCTTTTTTTTGAAGGCTACCTTTAACCATTTGTGCATCAAAAACTATAAATATTTTATATCCTTTAAATCCCGAGTAATTTTGAAGAGTGTCAATAAGCTGCAGGCGTGAAGATTCGTAACTAAAATCTTTAATCTTTTTAAGATTTGGCCAGCTATTTATAACATTATACCCATCAACAAAAACTGTTTTCACTTTTTACCTCATTTAATCTTTTGCTTCATAATTTCATACATTATTATACCACCTGCAACCGATGCATTTAAAGATGTTATTTTCCCTGACATGGGTATTTTTACTAGAACATCACATTTTTCTTTTGTAAGTTTAGAAATGCCTCTACCCTCACTTCCAATAACAAGGGCTACCGCACCAGTTAAATCAGTATTAAAAACATAATTTTCGGCATCCATATCCGCACCATAAACCCATACTCCGAGTCCTTTTATTTCTTCAATAGTTGCATTTATATTAGTTACTTTTGCTATTTTCATATGTTCAATTGCACCAGCTGATGTTTTATACACTGTTGGTGTAACTCCCACATTTTTTCTCTTAGGTATAATTATTCCGTGAGCTCCGCATACCTCTGCAGTTCTTATGATAGACCCAAAGTTATGTGGATCTTCAATTTCATCTAGTATAATTATAAAAGGCTTTTCTCCTCTTTCTCGCGCATATTCAAATATGTCATTTAATTGAAAATATTTGTAAGGTGTTACTATAGCAATAACTCCTTGATGTGATGAAGTTTGTGATATTTCATCTAGTTTTCTTCTATCTACTTCTTTCGTAACAATTCCTTTTTCTTTGGCTAATGCTAGTACCACGCTTATAGATCCTACCATATCACCTTTGGCAATAAGAATGTACTCTATGGTTCTATCTGATTTTAGCGCTTCTATAACTGCATTTCTTCCTTCAACTAAATCCTCTCTAATGATTTTAGTCTCAACTTCTTTATTAACATTACTATTCTTAGGGCTTATTTCAGTTCTTTCCCTAGCAAATTTTTTGTTTTCTGGTGCATTCTCTTCACTTTGTTTGTTTCTTTTATTACCTACTCTGCCTTTATCTTCTCTACTTTCTTTTGTACCCTGTTCGTCACCTCTAAATCTTCTGGAAGACGTTCCACCTTTGTCATATTTACTACTTGAAAACCCTCTACTTTCTTTCGCACCTTTTTCGCTCGTCCTAACCCTTTTATACCCTGTTCCAGTTTTCTCTTCCCTACTACTTCCAAACCCACTATTTCCTTGATATTTTTTATTATCGCTCATTTCAAATACCTCTCTCTTTATCTATTTAACTTCATATTCTTTTCTTATTTCCAGCATTTTTCCACAACTCATACCGCCTTCAGGGCATGGTCCACTAACACAACTTGGCCCTGCATATTTAAAAAGTACAGGTGCTACAATCCTCGCTTGCATCAGCATTGTTTTTGCCATTTGACGTATTTCCCATTGAGCTCTAGTGCAACATCTCTGATTAAAGAAATGAATTAATTCTCTAGCATTCATAGTAACTATCATTTTAGTTTCACAAGCATTTGGAAATACATATCTCGCATCTTCGATAGCCTTTTTCTCAGCTTTGCCCTTAAGAATCGTATATTGTTTTTTCTCAATTTCTTCAGTATTTATTAATTTTTCATTCTTTAAATATTCTTTTAAAAGATTAGCCAATTCATTTCTACACAATATCTCTACTAACTGATTATACTCCTCTTGAATGCGCTTCATAGATTCTATGAATATTATTTTTGCTTCTTCATCTCTTTCAATATTGGGAGGAATTATATATTCAAATTGTTCAAGCTTTACATATCTCTGACTCTGTTGAGAATATGATGCCACCCTATGTCTCACTAATTGATGTGTCAAACTTCTAGATATGCCCTCAATTGCAAAAGTAAAGCTCACATGTTCTATTGGCGAATGATGGCCATAAGTCATTAACATATCTAACAACTTTTGTGTTTTTTGTTCATTCAAATCTTCTAGTATTTCATCAACCCCAACTTGACTATAACAAAGTTTAGCTGCCGCCGCTATAATTTTTTCTGGATTAGGCGTATGTTCTATTAATTTAACCTTAAGCACAATTACTCAGCCCCCAAATCGTGGTTTATAATCTTCTCGAAAATATAGTTTAGTCTTTCATTCTTTTCACTTAAATATAGAAAACCCACTAAAGCTTCAAACCCCGTAGCCCATTTATATTCATTTAAATCTCCATTTTTAGGTGTTGTGCCACTTTTAGAGTTTCTAGCTCTCTTAAATATACTGAGCTCTTCTTCATTTAAATTTTCTATAAAGAATTTCATATACTCACTTTGCGCATGCGCTTTTACATGTTCAACTGTTTTAATATGAATTTTATGAACATTCATATTTCTATTTTCTTCCACAAGATAGGTTCTAATAAATACCTCATAAACTGCATCTCCAACTAATGCAAGCACTAGTGGATTTATCTGTTTAACTTGTTCTACTGTAAATTTACCCTTTAGCATATTAAATTCCATGCTTATTCTCCTTTTTAATTATTAGACATTTCTATGATAAAAGGTAGTAGCCATTGTATGGTGACTTATAACACGGCTACTACTTTTTATCGTTATAGGTATTTCTATATCAATGTACTTACTAAGGTCCTGCCCATCTTTACCGCTTATATCTTTTATCCTTGAATTTATTATTTACATGATACACATTTAAAATAAAAAACATCAAAAAAATAATAAAGCTCACCCTGTTTTAGGGCGAGCTTTATCACGGTACCACCTAAATTTGTACTCATTTTTTAACGGTTATGCTACCGGTAGTTTTGCTACAGCTCCGAAACGGGTTAAAAACTTTGAAAGTCTCTCAACCTACTATTTAATCTAGATTTAATATTTTTTATAGTTATTAATCAATATACACATTAAATATGCTACTGTCAATAGTAAAACCATCATCTAAGTTGTCATTAATGGCTTATAACATATTAGTTTATAAATGTTCTAGACCCATCATGAATAAGTACAATAGCACCGTTTCTACTCATAAAAAAATTACTCACACAATATGACTAACTTTTTACCAAAGAATCCTTATTTTTAGCAAAAATCATTCTACCCGCTGCCGTCTGAAGTACTGATGTTACAATAACAACTATATTTTCACCAATATATCGTCTTCCACCTTCAACAACAATCATTGTGCCATCATCTAAATAAGCTATCCCTTGGCCCGATTCTTTTCCATCTTTCATCACTTGAATTTTCATTTCTTCCCCTGGTAGAACTACTGGCTTTACTGCATTTGCAAGTTCATTAATATTTAAAACTGGAACTCCTTGGAATTCAGCTACCTTGTTAAGATTAAAATCGTTAGTAATTACTTTACCATTCAAAACTTGAGCTAACTTAAGAAGTTTGCTATCTACTTCTGCAATATTGGGAAAGTCTTTCTCCCAAATTTCAACTTCTATATTTAATTCCTTTTGAATTTTGTTTAGTATATCTAATCCTCTTCTGCCTCTATTCCTTTTAAGCCCATCTGATGAATCAGCTATATGCCTAAGCTCCTCCAATACAAAAGTTGGTATTACTAGTGGCCCTTCAACAAAACCCGTTTGACAAATATCAAATATTCTACCATCAATTATTACTGATGTATCTAGCACCTTAGGATTTTCATTAGTAAATCCTTTGATTTTCTTATCTTTGAATCCATCTTTCCTTTTAATGCTTGTAAAGAAGGATAATATTTCATCTCTTTTTCTAGCGCAAATATCTGCTCCTAAAGCTGCCATTATAACAGTAAAAATAACAGCAATAATATTCCATATAAGAGATTGGTATTTAAATAATCCCGCAAACAAAGATGCTATTACAAGCCCTATTATTGCCCCTCCTGTACCAAAAATAATTTGAGAAGTCGGCATTTTTTGTGTGCTTTTCTCCACATGATCCATAAACTTCATTATAAAAGATACGATTATAGGAGATATTAGAAATAAAATAACTCCAAAAATTAAAGTAGAAAAAATAATGAATATTATTCCTTGAATTGCACCATTTTTAAAATAATTAAGCCCACCTAAATAGCTTGTGCTTAGAAGCATATCTCCTATTAAGTACCCTAAAATTAGTCCTATGATTGTAAAAAGTCCTCTCAAAATTTTTTTTAACAAAAAATTTCACCTCCTTCTAGATTATTAACACTTATTTGGATTTATATCCTGTTATTATCTAATATATACTATAAAGTTGTGCATTTCAATAAAATGCACCCTAGAATTAACAATTTGTTAAACCAAATCCCTTATTTTGTTTAACGCTTGTTCCATATTAAGTTCAAACACTAACATTATTTCACTGGCTACCATCCCTTCAACCCTTTCTAGAATCTTTAACTCACCCGGTGGAAGCATATCTTTCTTCTTTAAATAATATAAATCCCTAAGTACCTCACACATTTTTAGAGCATTACCACTTTGGATTTTTTTCTTGTTACATCTATATCTATTATTCCAATTACTCTCTATACAATTGGACCCATTTGATATTGTATTTAAAATTGTTTCTAATTCTACTTTATTTGAAATGTTTCTTATTTTATGTTTCTCTATTTTATCTATTGGAATCATAAAATTCATATTATCTAATAAAAGATATATATTTATATATTTACATTTTATATTATACAATTCTTCACTGTTTATATTCTGTACATACCCAGCACCATAATATGCTACAAATATTTTTTGGCCAATATTTAACATAACACGCCCCCTATTAATAAAACTCCTGTTGCTTTATTATATATTCATAAGGTTAAATGCGTACTTAATTTATTGACAAAAACGCAATGTAAATCCTATAATAAAGATAGTATAGCTACTTAAATGATTAAAAGGAGTTGAACTTAATGAAAGATTGTATTTTTGATAATTTTCAAAACTCTGTGGATGAGTCTCTATTAAGACATAAAAGTATTTTGGATATAATTACCAAACTTCAAGAGTCTCAGGCTAGAGTTAACAGAGCTGTTGCAAAGTCTGTTACCAATTGTGGCTGTATTGGCGTGGAAGCAAAGAAGCAATACACTCCTGCTAATATAGATGATTTAGATTTGGATACTCTTAGTGCTTCACTTGATACCCACATGCTAGGTAATCTTTGTGAAAACTGTAGAGAAGTCTTAGAAAAAGAATTAGGAAACAACCTTTTTTATATTGCTTCTTTATGTAATCTTGTAGACTTAAACTTATATGATATTCTTTTAAAAGAGTATAACAAAATTAGTACCTTAGGTAAATATACTATGCGTTAGTAAATATAGCATAAAATAAGTTAAAACTTATTTTATGCTATATTTGCTTATCTAACATAAATTGCTCTTTTAACCTTCTTAACCCATTTTTAATAGCTTTAGCCCTTGCTTCCCCAATACCTTCTACGCTATCAAGTTGTTGATAAGAAGCTTCCATTGTAGTTTTTAATTCTCTAAAGTGCTTAACTAAATTTTCTATAACATTTACAGGTATTCTAGGTATCTTACCAAGCATTCTATATCCTCTTGGAGAAATTAGAGTATCTACTAACGGAACACCTATATATCCAATAATCCTAGAAATAAAATCTAAATCCATGAGTTCTTCAGAACTCATATTTTCTATTTGGCTATATATTTGCGTGTAATTCATACCACTTTGACAATAATCCCTTATTAAGAGTATCCCATCCTCCTCAACACTTCTAATTAACTCATTTAGTTGCATTGAAATTAGTCTACCCTCATTCCCTAGTTCACATATATGCCTTTCAATTTCACCAACTATCCTCATAACCATTTCTGTTCTTTGTATTGCTGATATTACATCAAACAAGGTTGCTAAATCTTGAAATTCTAAAAGATTTAGATTGCTTACTACTCGCTCAAGAACTGAAACATACTTTTCTAATGTCTGAATAGCTTGATTTGCCTTTGCTAAAATAATACTACTATCTCTTAAAACATATTTTATATCATCTTTGTATACAGTTATGATGGTTCTTCTTTGTGATATTGCAACAACAGCATACCCAGTCTGCTTAGCTATTCTTTGAGCTGTCCTATGCCTTGTCCCTGTTTCAAAAGTGGGTATTGTAGGGCTTGGCATGAGCTGAGTATTAGCATATAATATTTTTTTCAAATCACTGCTTATTACTATGGCTCCATCCATCTTTGCTAGTTCATATACATAAGCAGGGCTATAGTCCGCATTTATTCGAAATCCGCCATCTACGATGTCTAATATTTCCTTACTGTCTCCTAAAACAATAAGCCCTCCCGTTTTAGCTCTTAAGATATTTTCAAGTCCTTCCCTAAGCGTCGTTCCAGGGGCCATTCTTTTTAATATATTCATAAGTTCCTTGCTTTTTTCTTCTCTCATCTTTTTCTCCCTACTTAATAAATAGTGCCATTAAAAAATCTTATAATATCTTTTAATGAAGCCGTCCCTATAATATTAATATCCTTAGCATTAATTTTCTTTTCGCACTTATACAATAATTGTTTTGTCGAGCTTTATTTCTTTACTTTTCACGCCAGACAATACCAAGCCCTAAATCTCCAGAAGTCCCATCTAAATTTAGTCGCCCTACTACATTAACATAAATATCACAATTATAAAAAGTAACCCTTTATTTTTTTCTAAACTAGTCTCTTAAATAAAAAAACTAGAAGCATTTAATATTTGAGTAGGCCTTCTTGTCTCATTATAATATTATACAAGATTAAATAAATTCTTACAAATAAATTAAATTATATTATTTATATTTGCATAAGGTTGTACACCCTATAAAACCGAAATAATAAAATAGTTTTAACGAAAAGATATTCTTGATTATTAAAGATAAGAATGGTATTATAAATATAATATTTTTTTAAGGAGAGATTAATTATGAAAAACTTATTAAATCAAAAAATACAATTTGTCTTTAGTCGCCAATTTACATAGGATTTGTACCTAAAAATTAAACATAGGTACAGGTCCATTGATGCTTGCATCAAATGATTTGTACCTATGTTGACTATGATTATAAGTTTTTCATAAGTTATATGAAAAAAGTCACATAGATATTCTATGTGGCTTTTTTTTGTATTTTAAATATCTTTTCTTAATTTTACAAAGGAGGATTTTGATGGAAGTCGCAACAGGAATATTAGTACAAAGCTTAATTTTATCAATCATGGTATTGGGGGTGTATATAAGCTATAAAATTTTGGACTTTCCGGACTTATCTGCTGATGGAAGTTTTTCCTTAGGGGCAGCAATAATAGCTGTAACCTTAAAAAGTGGAATTTCTCCTATTTTAGGCTCAGTGCTTGCGCTAGCTTCTGGGTGTATATCGGGGTTATTAACGGGAATACTCCATGTTAAATTTAAAATATCAAACTTACTTTCAGGCATTCTAGTAATGGGAATTTTATATTCTCTAAACCTACGGATTATGGGAAAGGCAAACATTGCCCTCTTTAATGATGAAAATATTTTTTATGATTTCAACCCTTTAATTGTAGCTTTAATCTTAGTTGTAATATTTAAAGTTGCTATCGATATGTTTTTAAAAACAGGATTAGGATATGCATTGAAAGGTGTGGGCGATAACCCACAAATGATTAAATCTTTAGGCGTAGAAATAGGTAAAATAAAAATATTAGGACTTATGATATCTAATGGACTTATAGCTTTTTCCGGAAGTATGATGGCTCAATATCAAGGATTTTCGGATATATCTATGGGCATAGGCACATTAATTTTAGGTATAGCTTCTATAATCATTGGAACATCTATTATTAAAAACGGAAAGTTTATAAAACAGACAAGTAGTGTAATTATAGGCACTCTAATCTACCAAATTACCATATATTTAGCTATGAATTTTGGACTTACTCCTGTGGATTTAAAAATGGTCACATCTTTTGTAATAATTTTATTTATAACAGTTGGTGGTAGAAGTAATAGTGACAGTAACAAATCTATACGGAGGTGTTTATTAAATGTTAAAAATACAAGATTTATCAAAAATTTTTTATAATTCTTATTTAGGTGAAAATGTGTTATTTAAGGACATCAATTTAGACATTAACGAAGGGGATTTTATAAGCATAATTGGTAGTAATGGAACAGGTAAGTCCACATTATTAAATATAATTTCTGGATTAGTTAAAGAAACCTCAGGTAATATTTTTCTTGAAGGAAATGATTTAACTAAAATGCCTGAACATAAAGTAACAAGAATTGTAAGCAGGGTTTTTCAAAACCCATCCTTAGGAACATGTCCATCCATGACTGTTAGAGAAAATTTATCTCTGGCTTTAAACAAGGGTAAATTAATTAATTTTAAATATTGCCTTAGGTATAAAACTAAAGAACTGGAAGCTCTTTTAAATGGAATATCATTAGATCTAAAGAAGCTTTTAGATGTGAATGTAAATTATTTATCAGGGGGACAAAGACAAGCTCTATCATTGATAATGGCAAGCCTATCTGCTCCTAAGTTACTGTTGTTAGATGAACATACTGCAGCATTAGACCCAAAGACATCTAATGAGATAATGGAGTTAACTCAAAAGATTGTAAAAGAAAAAAATATTACTACATTAATGATAACTCATAATTTAAAGGATGCACTTCAGTATGGTAATAGACTAATAATGCTACATAAAGGTGAAGTTATTTTAGATTTAAATGAATCCGAAAAGAAAAAATTAACAATAGAAAGTATATTGAAAAAATTTGAATACGCGGTATAAAGGAGGTATTATTGTGAAAAAAATGTTAGCTACTACACTAATAATTACATGCATATTAACCGGATGTACAAAAACGAATGAAAAGAAGAAAGTTATAAAAATAGGTATAAGTCAAATAGTAGAGTATGTTGCACTAGATCAAAGTAGAGAAGGATTTATAAAAGCACTAGAGAATAATGGTTATAAGGAGGGAGACAATATAGATATTGATTATCAAAATGCCCAAGGAGATATAACTACGACCCAAACTATCGGCAAAAAGTTTGCATCTGGAAAGAAGGATTTAATTTATGCAATAGCTACCCCTTCAGCACAGGGGTCATATAATGCTACAAAAAAAATTCCAATAATAATTACGGCCGTTACTGATCCTGTGCAAGCTGGAATAATAAAGTCTTTAGATAAGCCAGAAACTAATGTTTCTGGGACTTCAGATTATTTACCAGTGAAAAAACAATTGGAGTTAATAAAGGAATTGATGCCCAATGCTAAAAGAATAGGAATTTTATATAATACAAGTGAAGTAAATTCACAAGTACAGGTAAATGAGCTAAAAAAAGCAGCTAAAGGTTATGAAATTGTTACTTCCGGAGTAACAAGCACTAATGAAGTTAATAGTGCCATAAGTAGCTTACTTACGAAAATAGACGTTTTATATGTACCAACTGATCAGTTAATAGTGTCATCCATGCCAATAATAGTAAAAAATACATTGGAGGCAAAAATACCTGTTATAGCATCGGAAAAAGGCTCAGTAGAATCTGGAGCATTAGCTACTGTAGGAATAGATTATTATAAGTTAGGATATGAAGCAGGTAACATGGCAGTTGATGTACTAAAGGGTAATGATATATCTAATATGCCAATTAAAATCTCTGAAGAAACAGAAGTGTATATAAATAAAGATACATTAAAATCATTGAATATATCTATGCCAGAAATTAAAAATGTTAGATATATAGATAATAAATAAGCATTTTAATATAAAATATTAATGTGCCTATGTTGTTTATGAAAAATCTTTTATTATTTAAATTGTAGAATTACATTACCATAATCCAATAGTTAGCGATACAACTGATTCACATGTTGTGTATAACACAATATAATTGCATATCCTGAATAAAACTAAGAAAAACCGTATACCTCTTGTGCGCAGTTTTCCTTAGTTTTATTTATTTGTAAGTTTAGTTATAAACTGAAAGCTCAAGAAAAAAATTATGTTTTTTAAACATGTCCTACTCTACTCATAAACAACATTAAATATGTAAAGTCTTAAAAATTAATTTACTATTTTTCATAAGAACACTTACATTATCACCTTTATTAATATTACCCTTAAGTATTTCTTCAGAAAGCTCATCTTCCACAGTATTAGTTATTTCTCGCCTTAGTGGTCTAGCTCCATAATTACTATTAAGTCCCGCCTTAGCTAAATGCTTTTTAGTTTCCTCATCAAAAGTAATGTTAATCTCCAAATCTTTAAGACGCTCTTTTACTACCTTAAGCATTAATCCTACTATTTTATATAAATCTTCATGTTCTAGCGAATGAAATACGATAATATCATCTATTCTATTTAAAAATTCAGGTCTAAATGAATGTTTTAGCTCTTCCATTATATTTTCTTTCATCTTTTCATATTTAGAGCTCGCTTCATTATCCTTTATATTGAAACCTAGAGACCTCTGTTTTTTTATACTAGACGCGCCTACATTTGATGTCATTATAATTACTGTATTTTTAAAATCTACTGTTTTTCCTTTTCCATCTGTTAACCTTCCATCCTCTAATATCTGTAACAAAATATTAACTACGTCTGGATGAGCTTTTTCAATTTCATCAAAAAGTATAACTGAATAAGGGTTTCTCCTCACCTTTTCCGTTAATTGCCCCCCCTCATCAAAACCTACATATCCGGGGGGTGAACCCATAAGCCTTGAAACAGTGTGCTTATCCATATATTCTGACATATCTATTCTTATCATGTTATTTTCATCACCAAACATTGCATCTGCTAAAGCTTTAGACAATTCTGTTTTCCCTACCCCAGTGGGACCTAAAAATATAAAAGATCCTATAGGTCTCTTTGGATCCTTTAACCCTACCCTTGCACGTCTTACAGCTCTTGAAATAGATTTCACTGCCTCACCCTGTCCTATTACCCTCGTGTGGAGTACCTCTTCTAACTTTAGTAGTCTTTCCGATTCTTTTTCAGTCAATTTTTCTATAGGTATATTAATCGATCTTGATACCACATTAGCAATTTCAAGCTCTGTAACTATTAGCTCATCCGCTTGATTTTGAGTTTTCCAATTATTTTTTGAATTATATAATTTATCCTTTAATTGTTTTTCGATATCCCTAATCTTAGCTGCTTTTTCAAAGTCCTGCACTGATATAGCATCAGCTTTCTCTTTACAAATTCCATCTATTTTTTCTTCTAAATTTTTCAGATTTGCTGGAGTAGTTAAATTTTGAATTCTTACTTTTGCACCAGCTTCGTCTATAAGATCTATTGCTTTATCAGGTAAGTATCTATCAGATATATATCTATGTGATAAGCTAACAGCTGCTTCTATTGCACTATCCGTAATCTTTACTCTATGATGCGCTTCATACTTATCTCTTAATCCTTTTAATATTTCAACAGCTTCATTTTCGCTTGGTTCTCCTACAATTATAGGTTGAAATCTTCTCTCGAGTGCTGCATCTTTTTCAAAATGCCTTCTATATTCATCTATAGTTGTTGCACCTATGCATTGAAGTTCTCCTCGAGCGAGGGCTGGTTTTAATATATTAGATGCATCAATGGCCCCTTCAGCTCCTCCTGCTCCAATGATGGTATGAATTTCATCTATAAATATAATAACATTTCCTGCGACGACTATCTCTTGCATAACCTTTTTAAGCCTTTCCTCAAACTCTCCCCTGTATTTAGAACCTGCCACCATTGAGGATATATCCAAAGTTATAACCCTTTTGTCTTTTAAAATTTCAGGAATGCTACCGGAAGCTATTCTTTGTGCTAGTCCCTCTGCTATAGCTGTTTTACCTACGCCTGGTTCTCCTATAAGGCATGGATTATTCTTCATTCTTCTGCATAAAATTTCTAAAAGTCTTTGAGTTTCATTACCTCTACCTATAACAGGATCAAGTTTACCTTGTCTTGCCATCTCAGTTAAGTCTTTACCAAAACGTTCTAAGTTTGGAGTACCCTGTTTTTGCTTTTCTTTTGATAAACTACCTTTTGGAGTATCCTCAGAACACCAATTATTTAGTATACCATTTCTAAGTTTATTAAAGTCCGCTCCTAAATTAGCCAAAATTGTATATGCAACACCTTCTTCTTCTCTAATCAATGCTAACAAAATATGCTCTGGACTAATATAATTATGATTCAAATTTCTCGCTTCCAAAAGACTTAGTTCTAGTAGCCTTTTTGTTCTTGGAGTTAGAGGTATCTCGCTACTCCGCATTTCTATGTCTCCTTCTCCCTCATACTCCATTACTAATTTCTTTACCCCCTCAGACGAAATTTTCATATCATCCAATGATTTTTTACATACTCCATCTTCATCCTTTAGAATCCCTAGCAATATATGCTCTGTCCCTACATAACCATGCTTTAATTGCTTTGCCTCCTCCTCAGCATATACTAAAATTTTTTGTGATCTTTCTGTAAATTTATTGAACATCATGTTAAAACACCTCACTTGCAATGGATTTACTTCTTCCTTTAATTATGACCAATTGCACCAATTTTATCCTAAAAATACCAATATTGAAGTGAGTTTCATACTTTACTATCTATAAGAATAAAAAATAAGCATAAATAACACCGTACTCTATTTAATAACTCCTATAAAATCAAAAAACAAATTTCGGAAAGTTTTATTTCCTAATTTGTTTTTTAAAAATATTCAAACATTAATAGTGATGGCCCTCTTAAATATATTATGCAAATAGCTCACTTACATAATTACTCATTGCTCTTAATTTCCTCTTTACCTTCCCTTTTGCGATGTGATATAATACTTGCCATTTTCTTTATCTCCTTGTGTTACAATGGTAAAGGAATTATTTTCCAACATTTCACATAATATTTTCATTTCATCAGCATTTTTCATTTTTGAAATAATAGTGAACTTATCATTTCGCTCTATTATCCCCATATAATCATGAATGCTACTGTAATCACTTAAGTTAATTTCTCCAGGAATGTCTAATTTATATTCAGACATTTAATTCTCCCCTCTTTACTATATTTCACATTAGGTTTTGTAATTTTGAGCAAAATATGCGCATTTATTATAATTTACTTTTATTCTTTTTCTATACCTAAAAATTCATAATTAAATCATTCTGAAATGTCATTAAATCATCTACTGGTGAGCTGTATTAACGACTTCAGAAGGAGATTTATACTCCCACTTACATGAGGTGGAAGACTTTCCTTTTGAAATATCGTTAAAACAAAGAAATAAAACCGTAGCTACCTATGGTTTTATTTCTTTATTTTATTTCTATTCCAGGTTCTTGCTAGCTTCGATTATTTTATCAATTCCATCCTGAGGCACTTCTTCATATCTTTCAAACTTGACTCTAAAATTTGCCCTAGCACCAGTAATTGATCGTAAATCTGTTGCATAATCAAATAATTCTGATTGAGGTACTTCTCCTATGACTTTCTGACCTCTTTCAACAGACTCCATCCCCAAGATTCTACCTCTTTTCTTGCCTATATCCGTAATAATGTCGCCCATATAGTCCTCTGGACATGTGACCTCCACATGCATAATTGGTTCTAATAAAACAGGATCAGATTCCTTAAGGCCCTTCTTGTAAGCTAACGACGCTGCCATTTTAAATGCCATCTCAGAAGAATCTACAGCATGATACGAACCATCATGTAACGTTGTTTTAAGCCTTATAACTGGGAATCCTCCAAGTACACCATGCCTAATGCATTCCCTTAACCCTTTTTCAACAGCAGGTATATACTGCCTTGGAACTGTTCCACCAACCACTGCATCAACAAATTCTAAATCGTCTGCACCGTCTATTCTAGGCTCAAATTTAATCTTTACATCACCATACTGGCCATGTCCTCCAGATTGCTTTTTATGTTTTCCTTGGACATCAGAAATTTTTTTAATTGTTTCTCTATAAGCAATCTTTGGAATTTCTAATGATACTTCAACTCCAAATTTATTTTTCAATTTACTAACTATAACCTGCAAGTGGGTAGATCCTAATCCTGAAATTATAGTTTGTGCATTTTCTGTGCTCCGAGATATTGAGAATGTAGGATCTTCTTCTAACAGTTTTGTTAATCCATTAGATATTTTATCTTCATCACCTTTAGCTTTAGTTACAATAGCTCTTGAAAAAACTGGTTGTGGGAACTCCATAGTATCAAACATTATTAGTTTCGCTCTATCACAGAGAGTATCTCCAGTAGTCGTGCATTGAAGTTTTGCAACTGCACCTATATCCCCTGCCTCAATTTCTCGAGTTTGAAATTGTTGTTTTCCTTTTAAAAAATACATAGCACCTATTTTTTCTTCTTTATTTTTATTGGTATTATATACTATTGTGTCACTTTTAGCTTTTCCAGTAATAACACGGAACATAGATAATTTACCTACAAAAGGATCTGCAATAGTTTTAAATACTAATGCTGAGAATGGACCCATATCATCAATTTTGACTTGCATATATTTATTGTTTTTCATATCTTTTGCAATGTACATAGTTGTTTCAATTGGAGAAGGGAAGCATTCAACCATATCTTCTAGCAATGTATTCATTCCTATACCAAGTAAAGCAGATCCACACATTATAGGTGTAATTTCTCCCATAGAAGCTCCTTTTATAAGGCCTTGATATATTTCTTTTTCACTTATAGACCCCTCATTGAAATATTTTTCTAATAGGACTTCATCTGTTTCAGCAACTGCTTCCATAACCATCTGTTTACACTCATCCACTTTATCTATTAATTCTTCTGGAATATCACTATCTTCCATTCCATGTGTTTTATAATTAAATATTTGAGCCCTTCTAGATATCACATTTATTACGCCGCTAAAATTTTCTTCACTACCTATAGGATATTGAATTGGCACTGCAGATATTCCAAATTTTTCTTTTATCTGTTGCAAAGCAACTTGAAAATTACTATTTTCCCTATCTAGCTTATTAATAAAAAATGCTCTAGGTAGCTTATGGTCATTGATATATTCCCAAGCCTTTTCAGTTCCAACTTCTATACCTGCTACCCCGCAAACAGTTATCATTGCCATATCTACAGCTCTTAGCCCCTCAATCATTTCTCCTTCATAATCAAAATACCCAGGCATATCTACTAAATTTAATTTTATATTTCCCCATTCACTTAAAGCCACTGATGTAGAAATAGACGTTTTTCTTTTCTTTTCTTCAATATCGTAATCACTAATTGTAGTACCATCATTAACTTTTCCGAATCTATCTATAGCTTTAGTGTAATATAATATTGATTCCATTAATGTGGTTTTTCCTGAACCAATATGTCCAACAATTCCTATATTTCTTAGATTTTTGCTTATATATTCTTTCATATACGATACCTCCTAGCTTTTCGTTAGATATATATTCATATATTCTACCTTTAAATAAAAAGCCTTTGTATATAGCTGAATTTTATAAATATTTCGAATAGTTTATTTTGATTTTTTTATAATTATTACTTTCTAAAAAAGATAAAAGTATCAATAAAATAAATTTATTGATACTTAATTATATATTTAAACTAAATATAAGTTATTACTAAAGCTGATATCTATTTTTAAAAATTTGTATATTATTTATTATAATTTTCCAAAAAATAAAAAAAGCTAATAATTAGCTTTGTATACTTTAAATAAAAATGGCTCCGCGAAAAGGATTTGAACCTTCAACCTATCGGTTAACAGCCGAGTGCTCCACCGTTGAGCTATCGCGGAACATTACCTAGCGACGACCTACTCTTCCACAAGGTCACCCCTGCAGTACCATCGGCGCATTGAAGCTTAACCTTCGTGTTCGGTATGGGAACGGGTGTTACCTTCATGCCATAATCACTAGATTGAGAAAATAAATATTCTCTCAAAATTGCACAGTGAACTAGTCTTCTCGCTTACGCTTGAAGTATCGCGTTATTTCTAATTATATATTTAGGTCAAGCCCTCGACTTATTAGTATTAGTCAGCTGAACATGTTACCATGCTTACACCTCTAACCTATCAACCTGGTGGTCTTCCAGGAGTCTTACTAACACCGCACTTACGTGCGAGTTATGGGAAATCTCATCTCAGGGTGGGCTTCACGCTTAGATGCTTTCAGCGTTTATCCCTTCCAAACATAGCTACCCAGCGATGCCACTGGCGTGACAACTGGTGCACCAGAGGTTTGTCCATCCCGGTCCTCTCGTACTAAGGACAGCTCCCTTCAAATTTCCTACGCCCGCGACGGATAGGGACCGAACTGTCTCACGACGTTCTGAACCCAGCTCGCGTGCCGCTTTAATGGGCGAACAGCCCAACCCTTGGGACCTACTTCAGCCCCAGGATGCGACGAGCCGACATCGAGGTGCCAAACCTCCCCGTCGATGTGGACTCTTGGGGGAGATCAGCCTGTTATCCCCGAGGTAGCTTTTATCCGTTGAGCGATGGCCCTCCCACGAGGTACCACCGGATCACTAAGCCCGACTTTCGTCCCTGCTCCACTTGTAAGTGTCGCAGTCAGGCTCCCTTCTGCCTTTGCACTCTTCGCGCGATTTCCAACCGCGCTGAGGGAACCTTTGGGCGCCTCCGTTACTTTTTTGGAGGCGACCGCCCCAGTCAAACTGCCCACCTAACAATGTCCTGTGACCAGATTCATGGCCTCCAGTTAGAACCTCAGTACTGTCAGGGTGGTATCCCAAGGATGACTCCACACAGGCTGACGCCCATGTTTCTCAGTCTCCCACCTATCCTGTACAGACAATACCGAAATTCAATGCTAAGCTACAGTAAAGCTCTACGGGGTCTTTCCGTCCAATCGCGGGTAGCAAGCATCTTCACTTGCACTACAATTTCGCCGGATGTGTTGTTGAGACAGTGCCCAAATCATTACGCCATTCGTGCGGGTCGGAACTTACCCGACAAGGAATTTCGCTACCTTAGGACCGTTATAGTTACGGCCGCCGTTTACTGGGGCTTAAGTTCATACCTTCGCTTGCGCTAAGTAATCCCCTTAACCTTCCAGCACCGGGCAGGCGTCAGCCCCTATACATCAGCTTTCGCTTTAGCAGAGACCTGTGTTTTTGCTAAACAGTTGCTTGGGCCTATTCTCTGCGACCTACTTACGTAGGCACCCCTTCTCCCGAAGTTACGGGGTCAATTTGCCGAGTTCCTTAACAACAATTCTTCCGATGGTCTTAGGATTCTCTCCTCACCTACCTGTGTCGGTTTGCGGTACGGGCACCAATATCCTCGATAGAGACTTTTCTTGGCAGCGTGGAATCAGATACTTCAGGAATAAATTCCCTTCCCCATCACATCTCAGCGTTAAGAGCAAACGGATTTGCCTGCTTGCTCCGCCTAAATGCTTAGACACACATCCAATAGTGTGCACATCTTATCCTCCTGCGTCATCCCATTTCTAATAACGTCCATTGGTGGTATCGGAATATCAACCGATTGTCCATCACCTACGCCTTTCGGCCTCGGCTTAGGTCCCGACTAACCCTGAGAGGACGAGCCTTCCTCAGGAAACCTTAGGTTTTCGACCGTTAAGATTCTCACTTAACTCTCGCTACTCATGCCAACATTCTCACTTCTGTACCGTCCACCACTCCTTACGGTATGACTTCAGCCAGTACAGAAAGCTCCTCTACCGCGTACACAATTGTGTACACCCATAGCTTCGGTGGTAAGTTTTAGCCCCGGACATCTTCGGCGCAGGATCTCTTGACTAGTGAGCTATTACGCACTCTTTAAATGAGTGGCTGCTTCTGAGCCAACATCCTAGTTGTCTTAGAAATCCCACATCCTTTTCCACTTAACTTACACTTTGGGACCTTAGCTGATGGTCTGGGCTGTTTCCCTTTTGACTACGGATCTTATCATTCGCAGTCTGACTGCCGAAATAAAAGTATATGGCATTCGGAGTTTGATAGGGTTCAGTAACTGTTGTCAGCCCCTAGCCCATTCAGTGCTCTACCTCCATTACTCAATTAATCGACGCTAGCCCTAAAGCTATTTCGAGGAGAACCAGCTATCTCCGAGTTCGATTGGAATTTCTCCGCTATCCACAGCTCATCCCATGGTTTTTCAACACCAACGTGGTTCGGACCTCCACGGAATTTTACTTCCGCTTCATCCTGGCCATGGATAGGTCACCCGGTTTCGGGTCTACGACATGCAACTATGCGCCCTATTCAGACTTGGTTTCCCTTCGGCTCCGTACCTTAAGTACTTAACCTTGCTACATATCGTAACTCGTTGGCTCGTTCTACAAAAAGCACGCCGTCACACATATAAAGTGCTTCGACCGGTTGTAGGCACACGGTTTCAGGTTCTATTTCACTCCCCTTCCGGGGTTCTTTTCACCTTTCCCTCACGGTACTTCTTCACTATCGGTCACTAGGTAGTATTTAGCCTTGGGAGGTGGTCCTCCCAGCTTCCCACAAGGTTTCACGTGTCTCGTGGTACTCTGGATTAGATCTGACTGTTTTTCCTTTTCATTTACAGGCCTATTACCTTCTGCGGAGCAGCTTTCCAGCTATCTTCAATTAAGGAATTGCAGTATTTATGATCTATCCTCAACCCCCAGATCAAAGACCTGGGTTTGGGCTCTTTCCCTTTCGCTCGCCGCTACTTAGGAAATCGATGTTTCTTTCTCTTCCTCCGGGTACTTAGATGTTTCAGTTCCCCGGGTCTACCTCTGCATACCTATTTATTCAGTATGCAGTACATAGTTGTTACTATGTGGGTTCCCCCATTCGGAAATCTTTGGATCACAGGCTATTTGCGCCTACCCAAAGCTTATCGCAGCTTAACGCGTCCTTCTTCGGCTCCTAGTGCCAAGGCATTCGCCATGCGCCCTTTGTAGCTTGACCTTGATTCTGTCTATTTACATAGACGGTTATATTAATTTTGCGAAATTGTATTAAATCAATTTATAAACTACTTGCGTAGCTTTAATTTTTTAAAACAACTTTTTTCACTGTGCAATTTTCAAAGAACATTTTAAGAAAAACTATTCATTAGCTAACCCCTAAGCGTTAGCTAAAATTAGTCTCTCAAAATTAAACAGAGAACTAGGTACGATTAATTACAATAGATATTTTTGAAGAACAAATTAATATTCTTCTATTGCATCGACCGAAGTCAATACATCTACTCCCTAGAAAGGAGGTGATCCAGCCGCAGGTTCTCCTACGGCTACCTTGTTACGACTTCACCCCAATCATCAATCCCACCTTCGGCCGCTGGCTCCTTACGGTTACCTCACGGACTTCGGGTGTTACCAACTCTCATGGTGTGACGGGCGGTGTGTACAAGGCCCGGGAACGTATTCACCGCGACATGCTGATTCGCGATTACTAGCAACTCCGGCTTCATGTAGGCGAGTTGCAGCCTACAATCCGAACTGGGATGAGTTTTTGAGTTTGGCTCCACCTTGCGGTCTTGCATCTCTTTGTACTCACCATTGTAGCACGTGTGTAGCCCTAGACATAAGGGGCATGATGATTTGACGTCATCCCCACCTTCCTCCCGGTTAACCCGGGCAGTCTCACTAGAGTGCTCAACTTAATGGTAGCAACTAATGATAAGGGTTGCGCTCGTTGCGGGACTTAACCCAACATCTCACGACACGAGCTGACGACAACCATGCACCACCTGTCACCCTGTCCCGAAGGACTTCGCCCATCTCTGGGTTATGCAGGGGATGTCAAGTCTAGGTAAGGTTCTTCGCGTTGCTTCGAATTAAACCACATGCTCCGCTGCTTGTGCGGGCCCCCGTCAATTCCTTTGAGTTTTAATCTTGCGATCGTACTCCCCAGGCGGAATACTTAATGTGTTAACGGCGGCACCGAGGTTCGACCCCCGACACCTAGTATTCATCGTTTACGGCGTGGACTACCAGGGTATCTAATCCTGTTTGCTCCCCACGCTTTCATGCCTCAGCGTCAGTTACAGTCCAGTAAGTCGCCTTCGCCACTGGTGTTCTTCCTAATCTCTACGCATTTCACCGCTACACTAGGAATTCCACTTACCTCTCCTGCACTCTAGACACCCAGTTTCAAATGCAGCACCCAAGTTAAGCTCGGGTATTTCACATCTGACTTAAATGTCCGCCTACGCATCCTTTACGCCCAGTAAATCCGGACAACGCTTGCCACCTACGTATTACCGCGGCTGCTGGCACGTAGTTAGCCGTGGCTTCCTCCTCTGGTACCGTCATTATCGTCCCAGAAGACAGAACTTTACAACCCGAAGGCCTTCATCATTCACGCGGCGTTGCTGCGTCAGGGTTTCCCCCATTGCGCAATATTCCCCACTGCTGCCTCCCGTAGGAGTCTGGACCGTGTCTCAGTTCCAATGTGGCCGATCACCCTCTCAGGTCGGCTACGCATCGTCGCCTTGGTGAGCCGTTACCTCACCAACTAGCTAATGCGCCGCGGGTCCATCTCAAAGTGGAATTTTCCGAAGAAAAATCCTTTGATGTTTCGATCATGCGACCAAAACATATTATGCGGTATTAATCTCCCTTTCGGGAGGCTATTCCCCTCTTTGAGGCAGGTTACCCACGTGTTACTCACCCGTCCGCCGCTAATCCACCCCGAAAGGTTTCATCGCTCGACTTGCATGTGTTAGGCACGCCGCCAGCGTTCGTCCTGAGCCAGGATCAAACTCTCAATTTAAAAGTTTACACTTTTTTAGTTGAAATGATTAATCTGCGCCAACTGTTAAGCTGGTTAGCAAGCTCATTACATACTTTTAGTCTTACGACTAAATTTTACTTTATACTAAAGTAATTAACTGGTTTAACGAAATATTATTTCGCTATCTTTACCTATTTCTCTGTTTAATTTTCAAAGACCAACTTGCTTTGTCATCATGTGACGACTTCTACTATTCTACTAGGTATTTCTTGTTTTGTCAACAACTTTTTAAAAATTATTTTCATTTGAAAACATATTAAATAGTTATCAACAGTTAGCTTATCGTGCCACTTGTTTGTGACGACAAGGAGTATTGTATCATAATAATAAAGTTGTATATTAGTTTTTTTTGTTATATATCCACATTATTCTCTATTTCCCCCTCTTTTCGTTATAATCCTTTGTTTTATATGTGTTGACACACATGGTCAAGTATATAAGAAATTGTTTATATTTGAGCATTTAATTCATTTATTTATAAACGTTATTAAGAATTTTTTTATTATAGAATTTCTAACAACATTAAATCATCTCCTGCGGAGCTGCAATATTAACGACTTCAGAAGGAGATTTATACTCCCACTGAAGTTTTCTCTTTGTTATAGTATGTAACTCTCACTTATAGAAGTGGGAGACTTTCCTTCTGAAATGTCCTTAAATATAATTAATCACATAAAAATAAAAATGCTACTCTATGCTAATTATGCAAACAGTAACATTTCCATTTGGATGTCCGGGTACCCTATCTTATTGGGGTAGGGCTCGCAAAGCGTAAATTTACAACGTTAAGCCAGTTATTTACAATTAGATGCTATTATTTTAATATTCTGAGTTAGAACTAATATGTAATAGTTCTAACTCAGATATATATATAACATCAGTGTAAAGCATTGATATATCTAGGGTTTAATCACTAAATGATAAAATTCTTATTTTTTTGCTCAAAATAAGTTAGTTAAAATACAATTATAGTATTGATAATACTAACTAAAATAGTAATAAAAAATATTTATTAACTAATATAAAATCTTTGAGAAAAACATTAAATTAACACTGGTATATTTAATATTTGCCTTAAATATATCACCATTTTGGTAACAAATGTCTTAACGTATAAAATCCGCGTTTCGCGGTTACTACCCCGTTTATAACATACTCCAAGAATATCAAAAAGAGGTAAGGCAACGATTAATGAATTCGTTGCCTTACCCCAACATGGATGGAATAATTCAGGAATTGGCTCAGTTTCAGGTATTACATGACTAATAATTTGCTTATTCCTCCTTTTCGGGGGGATGGGCAAAAATACCCTAGTTGCGATGAATTAAATTTGAATTGGTAAATTATAGTTTATGTAATAGAATTTTCTGTCCCATTACTACACAACCCCAAAATAGTATCAATGACAGGTATAAGTCAAGCAACATTAAATTCGTATATTAGGAATTAATATTAATACTTTTAAATCAATATGCAATATATGTATTTCCTATTGCCGTTTTGGTTCCATTGCTACACATACCCCAATTATAAATATCATCTGTAAATTAGAATTATTATCAATAAATAATTCTAATTATCATAAATAAATAGTCAATGCTTTATTGGAAAATTATTGAATTACAGGGTTGATGGCCATGAAGTAGAATTCCAACCTAAATTAAAATGATTAACAAAAAGAAAATAATTTCTTTTTGTTAATCATTTTAATTCCCCATATATCTATATTTCTCCAACTTCCTTCAAGAATCTATATAAGAATCCTGCTATATCCGATTGAGCATTTTGAAAAATTTCCGAAGTAGGCTCATTCCAAGAACCTTTAGCATCATTCACTATTGATATATATTGACGAGATTCTTTTGCATCCCGTATTGCATTATGAGTACAATCTGTTTGGAAATCACTATCCGTCCATGCAGTATAATCATGGCCATTACTTATTATGAATTTAGCCCTATTTTTATCTGCCCATTTTTCATAGGAAGTATGAGTTGAGAATGGAGAAGCTATAACGTTAGCAGTATGGTGTGGTTCATTTAAATCTGCTAAGAAATGACAAGCACGTCCAAGTTCTTCATAGGAATGTGTTTTATCAATACTATAAGAATTTACAGCATTACTAGCATGACTTAAAAATCTTGATAATGCGGTATCTCTACCATTTGCGTAATTTTTACCAGTGTTAGGGTCATAAAAATGTGGTGCATAAGGTATAAATGTAATCTCATCATTATCAGGCATATCAGAAAAATTTAAGATTTGACTTTCATTTGCTATCAATGTGGATGCTATACTTTGATTTTTATCATTTATTATACAATTTATTGCATTACTAACAAGAAATTGATGGGTATGGTTTATTCCTCCACTTATAAAGTTAGCAGTTTTAGAGTTTGATTCTCCATCATAGGGTGCACCTTGACCTACTATTTTATCTGATCCACTAGCAATAGATCTAAGTAAATCTAACTTTACGTTTAGTTCAGAGATTTTTGATTGATTAATAGCTGTTTTTTTAGTTTCACTAGCTTTTACATCGAAAGTGCTTGTACCAATCAGTGTAAAAGTAAAGATACATGTTGCTACTAAAATTAGTAAATGTTTTTTATTAGCCTTCATTTTATTACCTTCTTTCATATTAATACATATAATGTGATTTAAATCCGAATATAATAATATAAATTTATTTAAAAATGGTATTTTGAAATCACAAAATATGAAGTGTTAGTATATTACGTTCTTTTTTTGAATGGCCGTGAAGCTACTAAGTAAATTATAATAAATTTAGGATTATTAAGTAAAAATTGTGTGTTTTAAAAATAAGGTGAATTTTTTATCAAGGGGTAGTAACCGCGAAGCGTAAATTTACAACTGCAAGACATAGATTACTAAACCGCTATAAATTTATGGGGAATATTAGATATACCAGTGTTGATTTAATGTTTTATCAAAGAGTTTATATTAGCTAATAAATGTTTTTTATTACTATTTTAGTAATTTAACTAACTTATTTTGAGATGGTCAACAAAAAAATTATCATTTAGCGATTAAAACGTAAATATTTCAATACTTTACAATGATATTTTATATTTTTGTGAGTTTATGATTTGCGAGCATACCCCAACATGCCCATAAATCATAATTTCTCGACCATGATATCTGTTATGCTACTCCATTCTTAACTTTTGGTCCCATGCTTCGAATTGTACAGAAATATAACAAATAAGTTCATTTGAAATTTCAGATTTATCATATGGAAAACACCCATTATTTCAAAAATATTTATAAATAACTGCAAACCCTACTTTTGTTTCTGTTTTTCTATTTATATTTACTTAATCGTCATTCTGTACTATTGAGTCTTTGAATAACGCTTATTTTTGATGATTTATAATAACAGCAAATAGGAACTAAAGCTGTTATAAAAATTAATGGAATAATACAAAGGAGTATTGGAGTCAAGGTAAATCTCCTCGTAAAGTAATAAATATCAGAACCCATGGCAGGAATTAATGTAATATTAGTAATGCTTGCAAGTATTATAGATAAAATCAATCCAAGAATAGCATATCCAGCTCCTTCAAAAATCAACATACAGCGCATTTGTTTTCCAGTCATACCAACAGCTTGCAGCATTGCAAGTTCTCTTTGTCTATTAATAATTGACATCATTATAGAATTGATAAAATTTAATATACCAATTACGGCTAGAATAACACACAATGAACCTCCCACAACATTATACATCACCACAAGCTTATGAAATGTATTCTGCAAAGTTAATCTTGACCAAAAGTCTAATGATGGTTCTATATTAGTACAATAATGTTCAACCCATCTTTCAGTTATATCAAGATGTTTGTCATCTACATTAAAAATGGTACGCATTGGTTTACTTGGTCCAAAGTTAGATAAAAATTCACTTGAAGGAAGTAGATATTCTAATCCTAAATCATAATGCTCAGGTGAATTAAGTGCTTCTGGATAATCCACAATTGCTAAAACCTTATATTTTTTTTTCTTATCATTTCCTAAATCAACATCAATGGTATCTCCAGGTTTATATATGCTACTACTTCCATTCCCAATCATTTTACATGGAGTTACATAAATACCATCTCCATTTGTCCAACGTGCATTATCCAATTTTCCACTTAGTACTTTAATAGACTCTGCCGGCCAAGTATCAAAACCCAAAGTGTTTACTACTGAAACTTTTTTTACCATGGCTTGAGACCTCATAATATCCATCTTTTTTTTATTGTCCATTGAATCAATCTGTCCTTTAAGACGAGTATAGGCATCACTACTGAAAGATTGGTGATTCTTAAAAAGATAAACATTTCCACTTTTTTCAAGTCCTGCTAATGATTTAACCTTATCAATAAAATTGTTACTTACGCCATTTGTATTAAAAGGAGTTACGCTATTAATGATAGATGTATCTGCAATTGAAAAATCAGATATACTAGTACTAGCTACAAACTTGTCAAAATCAAAAGAGTGGACAAAAGTATAAGTACTATTAAGAAGTACCAAACTGAGTGAAAAAGATAAAACAACTACGATAACTTTTTTTCTATTTCTTCTCAGATTTGATATTGCTATTGTGTAAGTTTCTACTCTATGGGTGTGTTTTCTTTTCTTTTTTAATGAAGCTTTTGAACTTATTTCTGTATAACGCACTGATTCAATTGGAGACACTTTTGATGCTAGTATAGCTGGTTTACAACAGCTTAAATATACAGTTAGCAAACTAAAAACACTTGCAGTGATAAATATTAGAGGGTTAGCGGTTGTAATAACATGCATATTTTCACCTAAAATATTAACAATATATGGAACTAAAATACGGCCGATAGGCCATCCTATCAATAGCCCTAGTGGAATGCCCATGCAAGATAAAATCAGAGCTTTCAAGCGAACAATTTTCCGTATTTGTTTTGAAGTTGTTCCTATTGTTTTCAATAATCCATAAGAACGAATGTCTTGAGCAACTGAAATATAAAAAATGTTATAAATCAACAAATATGCTGCCACGAATATAACCATTATTGCAAGAATAATAATTGCTATATTTTGAATATCAATTTGAGCAGTATCATATGCCCAATTAATACCTATTGGTACATTTAAATTATATTTCTTAGCAAGATTATTGATGTTTCCTTCAATATTCCAAACTGTGGGAAACATAATTGCGCTATCTATATATCCATTAGAACGATTTACAGTGCCATCAGAAGGAATATTTAAAAATGGTGCAATTTCATTAGCATATGGCTGTGAAAGCCATATTGTCTGCCTATAAGATACATCATCACCGCTCCATATACCAGATAATGTAAAAAGGTCGGTGGATGTTCCAAAATCCGTTTTTACACTTAATCTGATTTGTTGTCCTAATTTGTGAGAAACACCCAGTTTATCAAGAACAAGAGTGCTTGTAGCCATTTCTTTTTTTGAATTGGGCATTTTTCCTATTGTAGGAAAATTAAAAGTCCACTTTGCATATTTATTTTCACCCCATCTTACTTCCGTGGGCAACTTTTGAAATGGCGAACCTTCTGCATTCCCAATAATGGTAGAATATGAAATATCTCTAACCATACTGTCCTTTGAGATCTTTTTAAATTCCTCTGGTGTTAAATGCTTTAATCCAGCATGAGCTGATGTACCTACTTTACGCATATCACTATCTTGCATAGATGCTCGCAAACTCCCTGTGATAGTAAACATACTTGTAAATAGAAGTGTTGATAAAGCAATGGCTATAATTGCAATAGAGTTTTTACTGGATTTAAGAGTACTCCATGTTAGCTTTTTAATAGAATTTCCATTATTATTTTGAAACATATTTATACCCCCTTTATACCATTATTTTACCATCTTCAATACGTATGATTCTGTCAGCAAGCTGAGCAATTTCATTATTATGAGTAATCATTACAATTGTCTGATGGAATTTCTTACTGCTCATACTAAGAAGTCCCATAACATCAGCACTGGTCTTGCTATCTAAATTGCCGGTTGGTTCATCAGCTAATAAAATAGCAGGTTTTGTAACTAATGCCCTTGCAATGGCTACTCGCTGTTGTTGACCGCCTGAAAGATTATTGGGCATATTTTGAATTTTATCTTCCAGTGCTAACATTTTTATAATTTCATTCATAAAAGACTTGTCTACAGTTTCCCCATCTAATTCTACTGGTAGAACAATATTTTCATATACATTTAACATTGGCATAAGGTTGTAGTTCTGAAAAATAAATCCAATATTGCGACGCCGAAAAATTGCAAGTTGATCATCACTCATGTCTGCTAACTCCTTATCTTTAACCATAACACTACCAGATGTTGGATTATCTAGTCCTCCTATCATATGTAGTAATGTAGATTTACCACTACCAGATGTGCCTACAACAGCTACAAATTCACCATTTTCTACATTAAAGTTTATTCCATCTAATGCCTTTGTAATGTTTGGCTTTATACCATAATATTTTTTCAAATTAGTTGTTTTTAAAATGCTCATATAAAAACCTTCCTTCCAATTAATGAATTAATCACAGAATATCACTAAAAGGTTACAGAAATATACCAATAAATAATTATTAGTTATAAATTTGTAACCTTTTTAAGTTATTAAGCAAGCTATAAAATTTTAAATTTATCTATTGGGAAGAAATACTGAAAAGGTTGAACCTTGTCCATAATTAGATACTACTTTAATATATCCACCCTGCATGGTGATAATTTCACGGGCAAGATACAACCCAATACCAATGCCTGGAATATCATGTACTTCATCCTCACGGTAAAAACGTTTGAAAATTTCAGCTTGATGTTTTTCTGAAATACCTTTGCCGTTATCTGATATATCAATTTTCGTATACATTTCCCATACTGTAACAGTTACATGAATTTTGCCACCTTTAGGTGAATATTTTATGGCATTATCAAGGATGTTAAACAAGGCTTCCGTTGTCCATTTTCTATCATGTGAAACCATCAAATTCGTAGTGCAATCAACTACAATCTCGATGTTCTTATTTTCAGCCATAAACAAAGTGTTACCCATTACTGATGCAAGTGTTTCATAAAGATAACAGTTCTTTTTTTCTAAGGTTATAATTCCAGTTTCCAGTCTTGAAGTCTTGATCATTGCCTGCATAAGGAAGTCCAATTTATCAAGTTGACCATTCATTGCTTGCAAAAATTCAATTTGTGTTTTTTCTGGTAACTTACGTTCTAAAAAAGTTGAATTAATCATTTTCAAATTTGCAATAGGCGTTTTTACTTGATGGGAAATATCTGAAATTAATTCTTCTAAATCAGCTTTTTCATTGGCAACACTACAGTTACTTTCTTGCATAATTTCAAACAATCTTGATATTCTATAATTAATTCGTGACAACAAGGTATCTTCTTCTGAATTAAATTCAAAGTTATTATCACCGTTTGTGATATTCTTTAAATTTTGGGCAATACATGAAGTAAAAAGTATTAATTTTTTCCTTACTAAAAATATAAGCAGCCCAATCCATATGTATATACATGAAAGAAAAATAATTCCTCCAAAAATCAATATAATATTGCCTGTGATTAGATATGCCATGATAAGAAAAACTATTGATGTTATAAGTATCCCTATACTTACAAAAAGGCAAATATTTCGAACAGATAATTTTTTTGAAGTCATTTCCTATCACCACTTATCCACATGTATCCCATACTGTATACAGTTTTAATATATTTATGATCAGCTAATTCAATTTTATTTCGTATACGGCTAACAACCGTAGTTAAAGTATGTTCATCTACAAAGTTTCCTTCAGAATCCCATAACTTTTCTAAAAGAATTTGTCTTGTCAATACTATTTTGGGGTTTTCTGTGAATAATTTTAAAGTCCTATATTCAATTGGCGTAAATGCAATCATTTTTCCATTTAGATTGGCTGACAATTGAGAAAAGTTAATACATAAATCTCCATTATCATAACAATCAGTTTCAAGCGGCCTTTCAAGACGATTTAAAAGCACTTTAACTTTTTTTTGAAATACACTTAGTGGAAAAGGTTTAGTCACATAGTCATCTGCTCCTAAATCAAAACCTTTTATCATATCCTTTTCCATATCATTAGATGTTAAGAAAATCACAGAAGTCTTCTCATGTAATAGTTTAACTTTTTGACATAGGTCAAAACCATTCCCATCTGGCAAATTTACATCTAAAATTATAAGATGATATTCCTTTTGATTAACATAATTTATAGCTGCAAACATGTTTAGAGCAGAATCCACTTCATACCCTTCCTCATTTAAATTATAAGATAATGTTTTGTTTAATAAAGTATCATCCTCGACAACTAATATCTGTTTCATTATTTCACTCCTTAGAAGGTTTTCTTCTATTATAAAACAGAAACGTTACAAAATTTTTCAAATACAATTATATATAAATTTATTTTAGTAGTAGTTTTAGAATAGCGCAAGTACCTACTATACTTCAGTACCATCATAAACTTTAAATAAATTAAGAGTTATCAATATTAAAATCTATTATTGTATTCATATTTATATTAAGTTGTATATAATTTATAATATAATCCCTTTAACTGTATTAATTGTTGATGGGTTCCTTCTTCAATTATATGACCACCTTTTAAAACAGAAGTAATATCCGCATTTTTTACAGTAGACAATCTATGCGCAATTAAAATAATGGTTTTATCCTTAAATAATGATAAAATCTGTTGCATAATAGTATTTTCAGTTTCATTATCAAGCATAGATGTTGCTTCATCAAAAATTAATATTGGTGCATTTCTAAAAACAGCCCTAGCAATTGCCAACCGTTGTTTCTCGCCACCAGACAAACGGATTCCATTTTCTCCAATAACAGTATTCCAACCTTGTGGTAAATTATCAACAAATTGGTATATATCTGCTCGCTTTAATGCTAGTTCAACCTTTTGCTTTGATACATTACTTTTTCCCAAAACAATATTATTATATATAGGGGTAGTAACCCATAGCCATCAAGCTAAGGGAAGTCTATAAAAATAAAGCCCCCCATTTGTAAAAATGTTATCATTTAAAAGATAACAAAACACATCAATGGGGGTAATTTACAAATGATAGAAGAAAACTTAAAATTGGATAAAGATATGAAACATTTTGCAGCTGAAATTAAAAGATGCTTTTCAAAAGAGGAGATTGAAGAAATAGCTAGAGTAACAGGCTTTGTGAAAAGAAAAGGTAAAATTAAAGCATGGGAATTCGTTTGCTTATGCTGCTTTATGGATGCAGAGGTTGCGAATAATACACTTGTTACCTTATGTACAAAACTTAGTGCAAAAATAGGAATAGTTATTTCTAATCAAGCATTAGATCAACGTTTAAATGAAAGATGTGTGGAATTTTTAAAGAAAATTTTTGAAAACCTGTTGCGCCAAACAATAACAAATAATACTTGCATACCAAGTGTATGGGATGAACATTTCAAACGAATAAGAATACTTGATTCTACTGCTTTTCAAGTACCAGAAAGCTATAAAGATATTTATCCTGGATCTGGTGGCTGCTCTCAAGCTTCAGGTGTAAAAATACAACTAGAATATGAATTGAAATCTGGAAATCTTCTTAATATACAAGTAGGAGCTGGCTCAGGAAGCGACAATACTTTTGGGAGCAAAATAAGAGATACTATCAAATCTGGGGATCTTATTTTAAGAGATCTTGGGTATTTCAACTTTGAAGATTTTTTGGACATAGAAGATAGAGAAGCGTTTTACATATCAAGACTCAAACCTAATATAGCAGTATATATAGAAAATAAGGATATAGAGTACTATAAGAATGGTGCTCCTAAAAAATCAAGCCTTTTTAAAAGAATCTATATTTCTGACATAATGAAACAGATGGGCGAGGGGGACCGTTATGAAATTAAGGATGTCTATGTAGGCAAGGAAAAGACGCTAAAAACAAGGATTATTTTATATAAACTAACAAATGATCAATTGAAAAAAAGAACAGAAAAATCTGTGAAGAATGCTAAAAAAAAGGGTATAGAAAAAAGTAATAATACGATTGAATTATTAGGTATATCTATTTATATAACGAATATTAAGGAAGAAGTTTTAAGTTCAAAGCAGGTTCATGAGTTTTACAGTTTAAGATGGCAGATCGAAATAATATTTAAAACGTGGAAATCCATATTTAGTATACAGGTTGTAAAGTTAGTTAAAATAGAACGGTTTCAATGTCAGCTTTATGGAAAACTTATTTTGCTACTAATAAGCTCTGCTGTAATGTTTAAAATGAGGACTTTAGCTTTAGAAAATAAAGGCCTTGAAGCCAGTGAAATTAAAACTTGTGAAATAGTTCATGAATATATTGATAGTCTATATTTTGAGCTTATCAAATTCCCTAATAAAGTTCTCGATACCTTAAAATTAATATTTGAAAATGTAGTTAGGAATGGTCTGAAATCTCATAAAAAGGATAAGAAAACTGTTTTTGATATTCTTGGAGTTTGTTATAAATTAACATCATCGCAGGCTAAAGTTGCAGCATAAAACAACTTGATAAAATTGTAAAAGCCCCACTATATACGTGGCTTTTTTTGGTGTACCCTAAAATTGTTTGAATACTATTGTACACTTAAAATTTACCATTAAAATTTATCAAAATAAATTTCGATGGTAAAATATAGTATTTAATAATGACTTACTAATATTCAATATGGCTTAGCTTGATGGCTATGGGGTAGTAACCGCGAAACGCGGATTTTATACGTTAAGACATTTGTTACCAAAATGGTGATATATTTAAGGCAAATATTAAATATACCAGTGTTAATTTAATGTTTTTCTCAAAGATTTTATATTAGTTAATAAATATTTTTTATTACTATTTTAGTTAGTATTATCAATACTATAATTGTATTTTAACTAACTTATTTTGAGCAAAAAAATAAGAATTTTATCATTTAGTGATTAAACCCTAGATATATCAATGCTTTACACTGATGTTATATATATATCTGAGTTAGAACTATTACATATTAGTTCTAACTCAGAATATTAAAATAATAGCATCTAATTGTAAATAACTGGCTTAACGTTGTAAATTTACGCTTTGCGAGCCCTACCCCTTATTTAAGAGGAAATTCATCAAATATTTTATTTGCTTCAATAGGGTTCTAAATTTCCTTTTGAGATCGTTAATATCACATCTTGGAGTAAAATCAACAGCTGCACAGGAGATGATTTAACCCAGTTTTTTTACTAACAACTTATTTATCTCCACAAAAAAAACAGCCCGTATTGGACTGTTTTTTGGTGGAGATAAAGGGAATCGAACCCTTGACCCCCTGCGTGCAAGGCAGGTGCTCTCCCAGCTGAGCTATATCCCCACATATGGTGGACCTTCAGGGACTCGAACCCCGGACCGACCGGTTATGAGCCGGTAGCTCTAACCAGCTGAGCTAAAGATCCATATTTACCTGGCGACAACCTACTCTTCCACAAGGTCACCCCTGCAGTACCATCGGCGCATTGAAGCTTAACCTTCGTGTTCGGTATGGTAACGGGTGTTACCTTCATGCCATAATCACCAGATTTATTAATATCCGTCATATGTTATTATATTTTAAAAAAATGGCTCCGCGAAAAGGATTTGAACCTTCAACCTATCGGTTAACAGCCGAGTGCTCCACCGTTGAGCTATCGCGGAACATTACCTAGCGACGACCTACTCTTCCACAAGGTCACCCCTGCAGTACCATCGGCGCATTGAAGCTTAACCTTCGTGTTCGGTATGGGAACGGGTGTTACCTTCATGCCATAATCACTAGATTGAGAAAATAAATATTCTCTCAAAATTGCACAGTGAATTAGTCTTTTCGCTCACGATCAAAGCCTTGCTTCTTTCTTACGAAAGAAGTATATCGCATTACTTTTAATTATATATTTAGGTCAAGCCCTCGACTTATTAGTATTAGTCAGCTGAACATGTTACCATGCTTACACCTCTAACCTATCAACCTGGTGGTCTTCCAGGAGTCTTACTAACACCGCACTTACGTGCGAGTTATGGGAAATCTCATCTCAGGGTGGGCTTCACGCTTAGATGCTTTCAGCGTTTATCCCTTCCAAACATAGCTACCCAGCGATGCCACTGGCGTGACAACTGGTGCACCAGAGGTTTGTCCATCCCGGTCCTCTCGTACTAAGGACAGCTCCCTTCAAATTTCCTACGCCCGCGACGGATAGGGACCGAACTGTCTCACGACGTTCTGAACCCAGCTCGCGTGCCGCTTTAATGGGCGAACAGCCCAACCCTTGGGACCTACTTCAGCCCCAGGATGCGACGAGCCGACATCGAGGTGCCAAACCTCCCCGTCGATGTGGACTCTTGGGGGAGATCAGCCTGTTATCCCCGAGGTAGCTTTTATCCGTTGAGCGATGGCCCTCCCACGAGGTACCACCGGATCACTAAGCCCGACTTTCGTCCCTGCTCCACTTGTAAGTGTCGCAGTCAGGCTCCCTTCTGCCTTTGCACTCTTCGCGCGATTTCCAACCGCGCTGAGGGAACCTTTGGGCGCCTCCGTTACTTTTTTGGAGGCGACCGCCCCAGTCAAACTGCCCACCTAACAATGTCCTGTGACCAGATTCATGGCCTCCAGTTAGAACCTCAGTACTGTCAGGGTGGTATCCCAAGGATGACTCCACACAGGCTGACGCCCATGTTTCTCAGTCTCCCACCTATCCTGTACAGACAATACCGAAATTCAATGCTAAGCTACAGTAAAGCTCTACGGGGTCTTTCCGTCCAATCGCGGGTAGCAAGCATCTTCACTTGCACTACAATTTCGCCGGATGTGTTGTTGAGACAGTGCCCAAATCATTACGCCATTCGTGCGGGTCGGAACTTACCCGACAAGGAATTTCGCTACCTTAGGACCGTTATAGTTACGGCCGCCGTTTACTGGGGCTTAAGTTCATACCTTCGCTTGCGCTAAGTAATCCCCTTAACCTTCCAGCACCGGGCAGGCGTCAGCCCCTATACATCAGCTTTCGCTTTAGCAGAGACCTGTGTTTTTGCTAAACAGTTGCTTGGGCCTATTCTCTGCGACCTACTTACGTAGGCACCCCTTCTCCCGAAGTTACGGGGTCAATTTGCCGAGTTCCTTAACAACAATTCTTCCGATGGTCTTAGGATTCTCTCCTCACCTACCTGTGTCGGTTTGCGGTACGGGCACCAATATCCTCGATAGAGACTTTTCTTGGCAGCGTGGAATCAGATACTTCAGGAATAAATTCCCTTCCCCATCACATCTCAGCGTTAAGAGCAAACGGATTTGCCTGCTTGCTCCGCCTAAATGCTTAGACACACATCCAATAGTGTGCACATCTTATCCTCCTGCGTCATCCCATTTCTAATAACGTCCATTGGTGGTATCGGAATATCAACCGATTGTCCATCACCTACGCCTTTCGGCCTCGGCTTAGGTCCCGACTAACCCTGAGAGGACGAGCCTTCCTCAGGAAACCTTAGGTTTTCGACCGTTAAGATTCTCACTTAACTCTCGCTACTCATGCCAACATTCTCACTTCTGTACCGTCCACCA